>NZ_JAIGNP010000004.1:2500-5747 GCF_019711535.1 Qipengyuania aestuarii | reverse complement strand
TTTTGGTGTAATGTTTGGTTGCGGGGGTTGGATTTGAACCAACGACCTTCAGGTTATGAGCCTGACGAGCTACCGGACTGCTCCACCCCGCGGTACCGTTGTCTTTGGACGTTTGGTCCAGAGACGAAAAAGCCGCCGCTCGGGGATGCCCCGGCAGCGGCGTTTTTGAAACTGTGAATGGGTTTATGTCCCGATGCCCGCCGGCTTTAATGCCTGGCGACGACCTACTCTTCCAGTGCTTGAGCACTAGTACCATCGGCGCTGTCCGGTTTCACGGCCGAGTTCGAGATGGGATCGGGTGGGTCACGGACGCTAAGGTCACCAAGCAATAGAGCTGGCGGACATGGGTTTAAATCGATGCGATACTGGGCGTTTATCCGGCCAGAGTTTCCTCCACCTTCAACTAGGCCACAGGGCTGTCGTTGATGGTATGGATCCTACAAGCGCGAAAAGAACTATTAGGACCGGTTAGCTACACGCATTACTGCGCTTCCACACCCGGCCTATCAACGTCGTGGTCTACGACGGTTCGAAGATACCTTATCTTAAGGGAGGCTTCCCGCTTAGATGCTTTCAGCGGTTATCCCGTCCGTACATAGCTACCCTGCGGCACCCTTGGCAGGATGACAGGTACACCAGAGGTACGTTCACCCCGGTCCTCTCGTACTAGGGGCAACTCCTTTCAAGTATCGACGCCCACGGCAGATAGGGACCAAACTGTCTCGCGACGTTCTGAACCCAGCTCACGTACCACTTTAATTGGCGAACAGCCAAACCCTTGGGACCTGCTCCAGCCCCAGGATGTGATGAGCCGACATCGAGGTGCCAAACGATTCCGTCGATATGAGCTCTTGGGAATCATCAGCCTGTTATCCCCGGCGTACCTTTTATCCGTTGAGCGATGGCCCTTCCACAAGGGACCACCGGATCACTATGACCGACTTTCGTCTCTGCTCGACTCGTCAGTCTCGCAGTCAGGCAGGCTTATGCCATTGCACTCTTGCAGACGGTTTCCAACCGTCCTGAGCCTACCATCGCGCGCCTCCGTTACTCTTTAGGAGGCGACCGCCCCAGTCAAACTACCCGCCACAGAGGGTCCCACTACCGGATAACGGTAGCTGGTTAGACATCAGAAAACAGCAGGGTGGTATTTCACCTATGGCTCCACGAGAACTGGCGCTCTCGCTTCAAAGCCTCCCACCTATGCTACACAACTCTTTCCTAATGCCACTCTGAAGCTGCAGTAAAGGTGCACGGGGTCTTTCCGTCTAACCGCGGGTACTCCGCATCTTCACGGAGAATTCAATTTCGCTGAGCATATCCTGGAGACAGTGGGGAAGTCGTTACGCCATTCGTGCAGGTCGGAACTTACCCGACAAGGAATTTCGCTACCTTAGGACCGTTATAGTTACGGCCGCCGTTTACTGGGGCTTCAATTCGGAGCTTGCACTCCTCCTCTTAACCTTCCAGCACCGGGCAGGCGTCACACCCTATACGTCGTCTTGAAGCCGACTTAGCAGAGTGCTGTGTTTTTGCTAAACAGTCGCTACCCCCTGGCCTGTGCCCCCTGAAAAGACTTGCGTCGATCCAGGGCCTCCTTCTTCCGAAGGTACGGAGGCAATTTGCCGAGTTCCTTCAGGATACTTCTCTCAAGCGCCTTGGTATACTCTACCTGACCACCTGTGTCGGTTTCGGGTACGGTCTATAGTGAAGAGGCTATTTCCTGGAACAACTTGGCTGCCCTCTCAATCCAATAAGAGAGAACAACTTCCGCCATCCGTCACACATCTTCAGGCCCACGAATATTTACGTGGTTCCCATCGACTACCCCCTTCGGGCTCGTCTTAGGGGCCGGCTAACCCTGCGCCGATTAGCGTTGCGCAGGAACCCTTGGTCTTTCGGCGACAGGGCATCTCACCCTGTTTGTCGCTACTCATGTCAGCATTCGCACTTCCGATACGTCCAGAGTCGGTTACCCTTCTCCTTCGCTCGCTTACGGAACGCTCCGCTACCGCTCAGAATAAATTCTGAACCCTAAGCTTCGGTGCATATCTTTAGCCCCGTTACATCTTCGCCGCAGGAACCCTTGTTTAGACCAGTGAGCTGTTACGCTTTCTTTAAAGGATGGCTGCTTCTAAGCCAACCTCCTGGTTGTTTTGGGATTCCCACATGCTTTCCCACTTAGATATGACTTGGGGACCTTAGCTGTAGGTTAGGGCTGTTTCCCTTTTGACGACGGACCTTAGCACCCGCCGTCTGTCTGCCGGATAAGACTCGATGGTATTCGGAGTTTGGTTAGGTTTGGTACCGCTCGCGCAGCCCTAGCCCATCCAGTGCTCTACCCCCATCGGCATACATCCGACGCTCTACCTCAATAGATTTCGCGGAGAACCAGCTATTTCCCGGCTTGATTGGCCTTTCACCCCTAAACACAGCTCATCCGAGAATTTTTCAACATTCACCGGTTCGGTCCTCCAGTGCGTGTTACCGCACCTTCAACCTGGCCATGCCTAGATCGCCGGGGTTCGGGTCTAATCCATCATACTCAGTCGCCCTATTCAGACTCGCTTTCGCTGCGCCTACACCTAACGGCTTAAGCTTGCATGGTAGATTAAGTCACTGACCCATTATGCAAGAGGTACGCTGTCACCCCCTATGGGGCTCCAACTGCTTGTAAGCATCCGGTTTCAGGTACTGTTTCACTCCCCTAATCGGGGTGCTTTTCACCTTTCCCTCACGGTACTGTGTTCGCTATCGGTCATGTGCGAGTATTTAGGCTTGGAGGGTGGTCCCCCCATGTTCAGACAGGATTTCACGTGTCCCGCCCTACTCGAATCTTCTTCGCTCACTTTCGCATACGGGGCTGTCACCCACTATGGCCACTCTTTCCAAAGTGTTTTGCTAATTAACGAAGAAGCATTGGCCTGGTCCCGGTTCGCTCGCCACTACTACGGGAATCTCTGTTGATGTCTTTTCCTCCAGGTACTGAGATGTTTCAGTTCCCCGGGTTCGCTTCACCAAACCTATGTATTCAGTCTGGTGATACCCTATCCACCTCTTTCCGATCGTCCGAAAACAATCGAAAGGAAATGGTGAGGGTGGGTTTCCCCATTCGGAAATCGCCGGATCAAAGATTGCTCACATCTCCCCGACGCTTATCGCAGCGTGCCACGTCCTTCATCGCCTGCACATGCCAAGGCATCCACCAAATGCTCTTACCTCACGCTTGAGAATCCACACCATCAAC
>NZ_JAIGNP010000003.1 GCF_019711535.1 Qipengyuania aestuarii | reverse complement strand
GCGTCCGGTAGAAACCGTCAGCGCCGCGTCGGTGAGGGCCATCTAGGCCCCACCCAAGATTCGGTCAATGGGTTTTTAAAAGTTTTTTGAACTTTTTTGGAACCGACCGTTTCCGCTACATTTCTGCCCTTCCCAAATGGTGACCGGCGCCAAATTTTCAAGGGCTCCACAATCCATCTTTCGATCAGGCCGACATTAGTATCGGCGATTGGTTCCTTGCGCAGGTTTCGCGGACTGCCTGATGGCTTGGCTACAGCCAGTGCAGAAACTGGAATATCGAGGCTCGACCAAGTTTATGCCTCCTTCTCCCAATTGCATCCGGTGATGTCCGCGATGTTTTGTGGACTTTCGATTGCCCAACAAATCTAAGCGACACGGACCACTCGGCCTACGTCTTCCATCCAAGCCACTCCGCTTCCTGGCCTTGCCCCGGGCAGTCCAGTATCCCAAATAACGGCGCATGCCGCCCGATACGATCACCTCCGACCAGCGTCAGGACGCCGATAGCTGGAAGACGCTGAAACGCTTTCTTCCCTATCTCTGGCCGAAAGAGCATCCCGACCTGAGGAGGCGTATCGCGATTGCCATGGGGCTGGTGCTCCTAGCGAAGGCCACCACCCTTGCACTTCCCTACGCATACAAGAAGGCAGTCGATGCGATGACCACACCCGCGAACGAGGCGGCGATGGTGGCGATCGCGTTCGTTGTGGCTTACGCAGCCGGGAGGCTCGCCAGTGTGGTCTTCGATAATACACGCAATATCGTTTTCGAACGAGTTGGCCAGGAGGCTACCCGCCATCTGGCGGAAGATACCTTTGCGAGGCTTCACAACCTTTCGCTGAGGTTCCATCTTTCCCGTCGCACGGGGGAAGTCACTAAAACGATCGAGCGCGGCACGAAAAGCATCGATTCGATGCTATATTTTCTGCTGTTCAATATCGCTCCAACCGTGATTGAGCTCGCGGCTGTCGCGGTTATCTTCTATCTGAATTTCGGATGGGAACTTGTGGCGGCAACGGGGATGACCGTCATCACCTACATTGCCGTCACTCGCTGGATCACAGAGTGGCGGACGAAGCTGCGCAAGCAGATGAATGATCTCGACGGTCAGGCTCTGTCGCGAGCGGTGGACAGCCTGCTTAATTATGAAACGGTAAAATATTTCGGCGCCGAGAAGCGGGAACGGGACCGCTATGGCCGCGCGGCGCGCTCTTATGCCGAGGCCGCCATCAAGAGCGAAAACTCGCTCGGCATGCTCAATATGGTGCAGGCGCTGATCATGAATCTGCTGATGGGCGGAGCCATGGCCTACACTGTATGGGGCTGGAGCAAGGGACAGCTCACGACCGGCGATCTGGTGTTCGTGAACACCTACCTCACCCAACTCTTTCGCCCGCTCGATATGCTGGGCTGGGTCTATCGCACGATCCGGCAGGGGATCATCGACATGGCCGCCATGTTCAACCTCATCGATACCCCGGTCGAAGTGGCGGACAGGCCCGGCGCGCCCGCCCTCGTCGTCAAGCGCCCGACGATCACCTTCGATCACGTGCACTTCGGGTACGAACCGGACAGGACCATCCTCCACGGCCTCACATTCGAGGTACCAGCGGGCAGCAATGTTGCCATTGTCGGACCTTCCGGAGCAGGCAAGAGCACCATCGCCCGCCTGCTCTTCCGCTTTTACGACCCCCAACGCGGCCGCATTCTGATCGACGGGCAGGATATCGCGGGCGTCACTCAGCAGAGCCTGCGCTCGCATATCGGCATAGTCCCGCAGGACAGCGTGCTGTTCAACGACACGGTTGGCTACAACATTGCCTATGGCCGAGAAGGCGCGGATCACAACGACATAGTGGCAGCAGCCGATGCCGCCGCGATCTTGCCGTTCATTGAACGATTACCGGACGGTTTCGAGACAGAAGTGGGGGAACGCGGTCTCAAACTGTCCGGCGGTGAAAAACAGCGCGTTGCGATCGCCCGAACTCTAGTCAAGGATCCACCCATCCTGCTTCTCGACGAAGCCACCAGCGCCTTGGACAGCCGGACCGAACAGGACATTCTTCGTACGCTGAAGCGTGTCAGCGAGCACCGAACCACGCTTGCAATCGCGCACCGTCTTTCGACCATCGCAGATGCGGACCGTATCCTGGTGCTGGACCATGGGCGCCTCGCCGAAATCGGCACCCATGTTGAACTGCTCCGCAAGGGCGAACTTTATGCCGAGATGTGGGCTCGCCAGCAGGCAGAGCAAAGCGAGGACGAAGGCGCGCTTGCTTAATCGCGGCGATGCTATCGGGCACCAGGGTTGTGCTGCATTGCACAATTGCTAAAGGGGCAAGCAGTTTTTCGGCGCAACCGCGCCTTTCCTCCAATGCTGGATAGACAACATGCCTGATCTCGGCGCGATCAAACGCGACTGGTTTTCCAACATCCGTGCGGACGTTCTTGCCGGGATCGTCGTGGCGCTTGCTTTGATACCCGAAGCGATCGGTTTCTCGATCATTGCAGGGGTGGACCCGCGTGTCGGCCTTTATGCCTCGGTCGCGATCGCGATGGTCATTGCATTCACAGGCGGAAGACCCGGCATGATCAGTGCGGCGACAGCCGCCGTGGCCGTAGTCGTGGTCCCTCTCGTGCGCGATCACGGCGTGGAATATCTCTTCGCTGCGACCATTCTCATGGGTGTGTTTCAAGGCATCGCTGCCCTGTTGCGCCTCGATCTTCTCATGCAATTCGTTTCGCGCTCGGTAATTACCGGGTTCGTAAACGCTCTGGCCATTCTCATTTTCACCGCCCAACTGCCGCAATTGACCAATGTCGGATGGGAAACCTACGCAATGGTCGCCGCCGCTCTGGCGATCATCTATCTTTTCCCCAAAGTGACGACGGCGGTCCCCAGTCCGCTGGTGGCCATCATCGTTCTGACGGCACTCAGCATCTGGATCAACGCACCGGTCTACACTGTGGCTGACATGGGGGAATTGCCAGAGGGCCTGCCTTATTTCGTGCTTCCGGACGTACCGCTAACCTGGGAAACACTGGCGATCATCGCCCCTTACTCGGCCACGATGGCGGCCGTCGGCCTCTTGGAATCCTTGCTGACTGCACAGATCGTCGACGACATGACCCATACCGGTTCCAACAAGCGGAGGGAAAGTGCCGGCCAAGGGGTGGCAAACGTCGTTGCGGCATTCTTCGGCGGGATGGGCGGATGCGCAATGATCGGCCAGTCGGTCATCAACGTGACCAGCGGTGGTCGCGGGCGCCTTTCGACCTTCACTGCTGGCCTGGCCCTGCTCGTCCTCTTGGCTGTTTTGGGCAATTTGGTGGGCCAGGTTCCCATGCCCGCTCTGGTGGGGATCATGATCATGGTGTCCATCGGGACCTTCTCCTGGAATTCGATACCCAATCTCTCCAAGCATCCCTGGCAGTCCAGCGTAGTCATGCTGACGACGGTCGTCGTGGTCGTGGCAACGCATAATCTGGCGCTTGGCGTCCTTGCGGGCGTCCTGCTCTCCGGAGTGTTCTTCACCCACAAGGTTATGACGATGTTCGAAGTCGTTCGCGAACGGGATGGCAATACCGCTGTCTATCGCGCCAAGGGCCAGATCTTCTACGCCAGCGTCGAACGTTTCGAGGCCGCGTTCGGCCCTGAAAGTACTCAGCCCGATCCCGCCGACCATGTGATAATAGACGTGCGTAAGGCTCACTTCTGGGATATTTCGGCTGTCGGAGCACTCGACAAGGTAGTGGAACGGATGCGCCGCAACGGCCGCAGCGTTCAAGTTCGTGGCTTGAACAGGGCAAGCAGCGACCTTGTCGACAAGTTTGCTCTGACCGACAAGACAGGTGTCGAAATCGGACTGGCACCTCATCCCTGATCGGGTGGCACCTCAAGTCTTTCCAGCAGATCCAGGGCCTCGTGGGCACGCGCTGCGGGAATAAAAGCATGATCGTGATAAAAAGCTGCGACCATGTTGCACGCGATGCCCGCTTCGGCGAGTTCGGTCGCCACTTTGGCGGTGAGGCCGACCTCCTCGAGATCGGAGTGAACCATAAGGGATATCCTGCCGAAATCCGGGCCGCCAATTCCCAGCTTATCAGCCACATCGACGGGGACGATTGCTGTCACCCCTTCGTCTTCCCGGAATGTTCCGATTGCCGCGCCTAAGAGATCAGCAGCATTGGCGGAATCCAGCAGGACAAACCGCCAAGTTTGCCCGTCCAACTTGGGTTTTAACCAGGAGGTCATTGAAACGAGCGTGATCCCACGTTCATCCGGCCACCAAATCGGTCTCGATCCTGTCCAGAAAAGCATCGGTCGACCAGTCCACTTGGTCCATCATGATGTCGGGCTCGTAAAATTCTCCCCACGCGCGCGGACGTCCGACATAGACTTTGTTCGGTATCACAAGCTGTCCAGGACCTGCCGGAAGCGGAACAGTGCGCACTTCCATGTAGGTTGAATCCGCGGAAGTGGGTGCGCCGATAAGCTTCGTGTTAGCGAACCGCGTGAAGACATCGTTCGCATCGAGGCATGCACTGGCGCACAGTCCCCAATTGATCACATAAACCGGTACCGTGAAATCGGTCGGTGTCGGCGCTTCGCCACCTGTTTCGACGGGCGCCTGCTCCTGGGTTTCGCGCCACAGCGGCTTGCCTGCGTTATGTGCTGCGGTCATGCTTTCGGTGGTCGCCGACAACCAGTCGGCGATTTCGAGCTCGCCATTTTCTCGAAATTCAGTTTCCGCTTCTTCCAGATACTCGATCGTATCAGGACTCGTACGCCAGTCGATAGCCTCGCTCTGATGAGAACGAGACTGAAGGGCGCTTTCACCCCATAGTATCGAAGCCAGCCTGCGCGACCATTCCGACGACCCGCCGTTGTTTCCACGCATATCCATTACGACAGCTCTCGCCCTCAGGAGTTCTTCTCTCCTCCTCTCAACCGCTGAATAGAGCGCTGCGTATTGCGTACGCAGGTCATCGCCGGGATCGAAATCTCCTAATCCGATCACGAAAATCCCGTCGCGAGGCTCACTGAGGATAGTCGGTTCTGCAGCAGGGAAAACGCTCTCTCCGTAGAAATCGCGCTGTTCTTTGGTAGCGGCGGACCAATCCAGGGCCTGTGTCATTTTCTCGCCATCCGCTAACGAAAACGTGCATTTGCGAGGATGGCTGCTCGAGAGCTCGCCGATCGAATAGAATAGCTGTGAGGGGCGAACCCACCATTGGCCGGCTTCATTCGGACGAAAATTACGGACTAATAGCCGGTCCGTCAGGAATTCCTTGATCAGCATGCCATCGCATTCAGTGATCTCGCTGCCATTCAACATCTCATTCCGATCTGGCGTGCTGGCGATGAGACGGTCACCGCGCCAAAGGGCGACAAAACCCGGCCAATATCGCGGCGCGTCCGAGGGGACGGGTGGAGAGAAGGCTTGAGCCTGCGCATGGCCATCCGACAGGATCGAGCTGAAACTGGCCAAGGCCAAAGCATAGCCAGACTGATCTTCTGCCTTTTTCGCAGCGGCCAGTCCGGCGGACCTTGCTTCGCCGAGCTGCTTGAGAAAACCGGGATTGGCAAGGTCATAAACGCCCGGATGGTTTTCTACGAACTCGCGATAGGCGGCGAGAACATCTGTACGTGCAGCTTCGGACCAGTCCCGTTCCGTCCAGTTCGCATATTTTTCTGGCGCGCTATCCTGTGCACTGACCTGCGATGAAATCATGGCTGCGAACAATGCAGCCACCATGAACTTTCTCACTATTTACCCTCCAACCCACGAACACCTTGGCCGGAGAGAAGAATCATCCGGTCAAGGCGACGTTCGTCAGAGAATATACTTGGAAAGGTCCGTGTCGCCAGAAAGATCGTCGAGGCGTTCACGAACATAGTCCGCGTTTATGGTTATCGTTTCGCCCCTGTGCTCCTCGGCTTCGAAGCTGATGTCTTCCAGCAAGCGCTCCATAACAGTCTGGAGACGGCGCGCGCCGATGTTTTCGACGCTCTCGTTCACGCGGGCGGCAATCTTTGCGACCTCGGCAATCGCATCATCGGTGATTTCGAGCATGACGTCTTCCGTCCCGATCAGCGCCTTATACTGCTGTACGAGGTTCGCGCGCGTCTCGGTGAGGATGCGGACGAAGTCTTCCTCTGTCAGCGCGCGCAGTTCAACCCGGATTGGCAAGCGGCCCTGCAATTCAGGCAGCATGTCCGATGGTTTCGATACGTGGAACGCTCCACTGGCGATGAAGAGTACATGGTCGGTCTTCATCGGACCGTATTTGGTGGCAACTGTCGTGCCTTCGATGAGCGGTAGAAGATCGCGCTGGACGCCTTCACGGCTGACCGATCCGCCGCGGACGTCGCTCACCGCGATCTTGTCGATTTCGTCGAGGAAAACGATGCCGTTGGTCTCGGCATTTTCCAGCGCCACGCGGTTCACGTCGTCCTGGTCCATGCGTTTTTCAGCCTCTTCTTCGACCAGACGATCCCACGCATCGGGGACCTTCAACTTGCGCCGCTTGAGGTTGGACTTGCCCATCGCCTTGCCGAGCATGTCTGACAGGTCGATCATGCCGACATTGCCGGGCATGCCAGGGATCTCCATGTTGGATTGCGGTTGGTCCTTAACCTCGATCTCGACCTCGGTGTCGTTCATCGCATTTTCGACAATCCGCTGGCGGAAGGCCTCTCTCGTGGCCTCGCTGGCATTCTCGCCGACGAGCGCGTTGAGCAGCCGTTCCATCGCAGCCTGGCTGGCGGTTTCACGAACCGCTTCGCGGCGGCGGTCCTTTTCCAGGCGGATGGCTTCTTCGGCCAGGTCCCGGGCGATCTGTTCCACATCGCGTCCGACATATCCCACCTCGGTGAACTTGGTCGCCTCCACCTTCACGAACGGGGCTTCGGCCAGCTTGGCGAGACGGCGGCTAATCTCCGTCTTGCCGCAACCGGTGGGTCCGATCATGAGGATGTTCTTCGGCGTCACCTCGTCGCGCAAATTACGGTCAAGCCGCTGACGGCGCCACCTATTGCGCAGGGCGACCGCGACGGCGCGCTTGGCTTCCTTCTGGCCGATGATGTGTTCATCGAGAGCTGCGACGATCGCTTTGGGGGTGAGATTTTCGATCAAGCTATCTTATCCAATTTCACGCATAGGAGGGACGGCAGTGCAGGATTGGCCTGAGATTCCTCAGACCTCTTCGACTGTGACATTGCCGTTGGTGAAGACGCAGATGTCCGCGGCGACCTGCATGGCCTTGCGGGCGATCACTTCGGGATCGTCTTCATATTCGGCGATGGCCTTGGCGGCCGCGAGCGCGTAGTTTCCGCCCGAGCCGATGGCCGTAATGCCCGCTTCGGGTTCCAGCACATCGCCATTGCCGGTGAGGACAAGAAGGTTGTCCTTGTCCGCCACGATCATCAGCGCTTCCAGATTGCGCAGATATTTGTCGGTGCGCCAGTCCTTGGTCAGTTCCACCGCAGCCCGCAGTAACTGCCCGTTATACTGCTCGAGCTTCTTCTCGAGCCGTTCGAACAGGGTAAAGGCATCGGCCGTGGCGCCGGCAAATCCGGCGACGACCTTGCCGCCTTCGCCGATCCGGCGGACCTTGCGGGCATTGGGCTTCATCACGGTATTGCCCATGGACACCTGCCCGTCGCCGGCGACGACGATACGATTGCCCTTGCGGACGCCGATGATGGTTGTTCCGTGCCACTGGACGAGGCCGTGGCGATTGTCCTGATCACTCATGCCGCGCGATATGGGGTGCGCGGCAGAGGGGTCAAGGCGATGCGGTAAAGCCTGACGTCAGCGTCCCGGACCGCCCGGACCGGTGCCGCCGAGGCCCGGCTGGCCGACCGTACCGATATTGCCGAACAGATCTTCGAGGAAGCCCCGCTCGCGGCCAAGCGTGGGCGTTTCGGCACCATCGGGCGTGAGATAGACCACTTCGTCGATACCCGTGCGATCAGCCGAGAGGACATCGCCATCAGGGCCGAACTTCACGGCCAGCACCTGATGGGCCTCGACCCGCGGGCGCACGAAGGGTTTGCGGCCCGTGGTGGACGACACGTAATACCAGGTCGGATCGCCGAACTGGCTGGTGAAGGTCGGGCGGCCCAGCGTCATTTCGACGCTGCGCTGGTTGTCGATTCCCGGCTGGACCGAATTCAGCAGCACCGAATCGATGACATAACCGCGGTTCTCCCGGATCGACGAGCAGGCCCCAAGGGAGAGGCCGGCTGCAACCAGTGCGGACGTGGCAAGGATTTTCGTGATCCTCATGGGAACTGCTTTACTCCGTTTCCGAGGCGCTTGGCCTGCTGGCCTGCGCGCCCTATATGCGCGAGCGAGGCCCTAAACCGCCGCGCGCGTCCATGCAACTTGGCTTTGCGTGCAACAGGGGATGGGCCTGCCCGCGGCGGTTTGAATTGCCGCTGAACGATTTCGCAAAACGAGACCCGATCCATGTCCTTCCTCACCCGCCTTTTCGGCACGCAGCCCGACCCGCGCGAAGAGTGGCGCCCGCTGTGGCACACGATCGTGGAACAGGCGCGCGAACCCGACTGGTATCGCATGTGCGGCGTGGCCGACACGCTGGAAGGCCGCTTCGACATGGTCACGCTGGTCCTCAGCCTGGTGCTCCTGCGGATGGAGGCGGACAAGGAGCTTGCCCCGCACACCGCGCTGGTAACCGAGCTTTTCGTGGAGGATATGGAAGGCCAGCTGCGCGAAGCCGGGATCGGCGATCCCACCGTGGGCAAGAAGATCGGCAATCTGATGAGCAGCATGGGCGGCCGCCTCGGCAGCTATCGCACGGCGCTGGGTAACGAAGATCGCGCCGCTCTGGCCGATGCTCTCAGGCGCAATGTGACCATGGCACAGGAAGATGAAAGCTACGCGCTGGCCGAACGGATGATCCGCCTGCACAAACGGCTGGGACGGACGAGCGCCGACCAGCTGCGCGCCGGGGAGATTGCGGCATGAGCGGGCAGGACAACGAACTGGTCCGGCTGGTGAAGCCGCGCGCCCTTCCCGCCGGAGAGATGAGCGTGGAGGCGAGCGACACCGAACGCAGCGCGCTTGCCCGCCGGTTTTCGGTTACCGCCATCCACCAGCTCACCGCGACGGTCGAATTTGGCGAGAAGGACGAGGCAGTCCTCGCCAATGGCACCCTGTCGGCCCGGATCGAGCAGCCCTGCGCGGTCACGCGCGAGGATATTACCTACGACATTTCCGAAAGCTTCGCGCTCCGTTTCGTGCCTGCCGGAACCATGGCGGATTACGAGGAGGACGAGGAATTCGAACTGACCGAGGAAGATCTGGACGAGATCGAATATGAAGGCGAGACCTTCGATCTCGGCGAAGCGATCGCACAGGAACTCGGCCTTGCCATCGACCCTTATCGCGAAGGCCCGGGCGCAGAGGAACGGCGCGCCGAAGCTGGCATCGAAAGCGACGAGGAACGCGCCCCCAGCGGGCCGCTCGCCGAAGCCCTGTCGGCGCTGAAAAAAGGCTGAGCGGTGGACGAGGTTTCGCTCCGCCCCATTGGCGATACCAGCGAAATGCGAGACCTTGCCGCGGCGCTCGCTGCCAGCGGCTTACCTCATGACGACCTTTCGGAACCGGGCCGCCAGTTTTACAGTATCCGCCGCGCAGATCGCCAGCTCGGCTTTATCGGTGTCGAGGGAACCGGGAGCGACCGTCTGCTGAGATCATTTGTCATCCCGCCAGATCACCGTGCCGCAGGAATAGGCAGCAGAGCCCTCGCCGTTCTGGAAAACCGGGTCCGCGAAGACAACGCCAGACGGCTGCATCTTTTGACCACAACGGCCGCAAAGTTCTTTCGCAAACACGGCTACCAGCCTGCCAGCCGAGATGAAGCTCCCGATACCATTGCCCGTTCACGGGAGTTCACGACGCTCTGCCCGGCGAGTGCCGAATACCTTGTGAAGGACTTGTGATGAGTCCTACACATTGGCGGATCATACTGCGTCCAACTGGTCAAAGAGATAGGTGTCCCTGACGCCAGCTGAGCGCTTCCGCTCGCTTTGTTGGGTATGCGACCCCCGATAGCGTTGAACGGATAATTTTAGATATGCTCTGATAAGGCCTGCTTCTATCGTGAGATTGCGTGAAAAGCCTGAGTGAAATCGGCATGTTTCCGAAGGCCTCGCCCCCAGCTGTCCCAATATCGTCTCATTGTCACCGAACCGACCATTCTCCGTCACGCTGGGGTAACCGGCCCACATCATAGGCCGCCCGACTGACTGGGATCGTCGGAGGGACATGATGAAAAGACTGACACTGGCAGTCCTGCTTGCTGCGGGCGCTGCGATGCCGGCAGATTCGCAGAGCGGAAGCAGCGGCTATCTCGAACCTGAGGATCGCCCGAATCTCGTGGAGATCTTGCCGCCGCCCCCGGAACCGGGATCGCCGCGCGCGCAGTCAGACCGGGCAATCTATCGTGAAAGCCGCGAGATGAAGGACAGCCCGCGCTGGGACCTCGCCACGCGCGACGTCACCGGCGGTATGCTCGATCATTTTTCCTGCGCCTTGGGCGCCACGCTGGAAGAGGACGACGTACCGGCGCTGAGCCGCCTGCTCGACCGGGCGGGCAACGACCGGCGAGTGGTTGGCGATGCCAAAAAGCATTACCAGACGGCGCGGCCCTGGCTCGATAACGATCTGCCGATCTGCGAGCCGCGCACCGAGCATCTGGCCGGGAATGGCGATTATCCTTCCGGTCATGCCGCGCACGGCCAGCACGTCGCCATGATTCTGGCCGCGCTGGCTCCGGATCGCGTCACCCAATTGCTCGCCCGGGGGCGGGAATTCGGGGAAAGCCGCTGGATTTGCGGATCGCACAGTCAGAGCGCCGCCGAAGCCGGCACGCTGGCCGGAGCGGTGATCTTCGCGGCTGAAATGAACTCCGAGGAATTCCGGCAGGATCTTGAGGTCGCCCGCAAGGAGCTTCGTGCTGCACGCGCTGCGGCTGATGCGCCGGAAAACTGCACCAAATCCTAAAAACAGATCACCGCCGCACCCACGCAGGGCGAGCGGGACAAACGCACATTCGGGAGGGGACGCGGGCTGCGCAAGGCGCTGTCCGTCTCACCATGAAGGGATCATCTACATGACAAGAAATTCCAGCGTCACGGCGCGCAAGTCCATTCTCCTCGCCAGTGCGGCAGCAGCGGCCTTTCTGGCCATACCCGCCGCAGCCCAGACGGCTGAGGAAGGAGCCGATCAGACAACTTCGGATGACGCCGGCGAAGGCGACGTTATCGTCGTCAGCGGGTACCGGGAGTCGCTCGAACGCGCGATCGACATCAAGCGCGACACCATCGGCTTTTCCGACTCCATCGTCGCCACCGACATCGCCGACTTTCCCGAGCAGAATCTGTCGGAAGCGCTACAGCGCGTACCCGGCGTGACGATCGAACGTGACAAGGGCCTGGGAACCCGGGTGAACGTTCGCGGCCTTCCGACCGAATTTACTCATGTGCAGATCAACGATCTTGCAACCGCTTCGGGTTCGGGCGGGCGCGATGTCGAATTCGACATCTTCGCATCCGAACTGGTGCAGACCGTCACGGTCTACAAATCGCCCACGGCAGCGCAGGAGGAGGGCGGAATCGCCGGGATCGTCGATATCCGCACTGCCCGCCCCTTCGATTTTTCCGGCTCGCGCATAGTTGGCTCCGTCGAAGGCGCCTACAATTCCATTTCGGAGGAAATCGATCCGCAGGCCTCGCTGCTGGTCAGCCAGACATGGGGGCCCTTCGGTGTTCTGCTGTCGGCAGCTTACGGCAAGCGGACCAATCGTACCGATTCAAATTCCGGCATCAACTTTCGGCCGATTTCGCGCTGGACCGATCGCGGAAACGCGCAAACGGATCAGGCAATTGCGGTTCTGGAACGCGACGCCGGCATCATTCTCGACCCGGCGGACGACGACCAGACGAGCCGCATTGTGTTCCTCGACAAGGTCGGTGACCGCATCTACCTCAACGATCAGGAACGCCTCGGCTTCTCGGGTTCGCTTCAATACAAGCCCAGCGACGAGCTGAGCGTGACGTTTGACGCCTTTCTCGGCTCATACGATTCCACTGAAGATGAATATGACGCCGCAGCCTATTCCGCATCGAGCCGGTCGACGCTCGACGTCATTCACGATTACGACGATACGACGCTCGCCGATTATGGCATCGTAGTCCTGCGCGATGTATCTTACACCGCGACGCAGCACGAATTCCTGAGCAAGGAACGCGTGAACGAAACCAATTATCGTCAGTTCGGAGGCGAACTGAACTGGGCGCCCGGAAACTGGACCATCGACATGCTCGGCGGTTATTCGGGCGCCGATAAGTCGAGCGATTATGCCAATCTCAAGCATGTCGCCTATGCGCCCTCCCGCACGCGCTACACGGAGACCGGAGGCGAAACGATCCCGAGCGACGACCCGGCATCCTTCGATATGTACAATTCGCCCTCGTCCTATTTGTTCGAGGCCTATGAGACGACCTATGAGGAGATCTCGGACGACAAATATGCCGCGCAGATCGACATTGGCCGCAGCTTCGATCGCGGCAGCCTGCTGGGCCTGAGTTCGGTCCACATCGGTGCGCGCTATACCGACAAGACCAAAGAGCGGAATTACGGCGAGGAGAAGATACAGGGCCCCACGCCGGGGGATAGCTCGTATGTCAACGAACGCACGCTTGCCGACAGCGATCTGATGGATGTCATCGATATTGTCGGCGGCAAGGACTATCAGGCCCGCGACCTGACGTGGCAGCAGATCTCCAATGACTATGCTCGCGATTTCTTCCGGCCGGACGGCTTCCTCTCGCCCTTTGACGACGGGCAATTCTACCGGGTGAAGGAAAAGACCTGGGCCGCCTATGGCATGGTCAATTTCGATTTCGATCTCGGCTCGATGCCAGTGCTTCTCAACGCTGGCGCGCGGTATATCAAGACCGATATCCGGTCGTCGGGTTTCTTCCAGATTCAGAATTCCGATGGCACCACCGGCTACACGGACGAGCCGGTTTCGAGCGATGGCGACTATGACAAACTGCTGCCGGCCATCAACGCCACGATCGAGGTGACCGACGGCCTGATCCTGCGCGGTGCCGCATCGCAGACGCTGATCCGCCCGGCTCTCACCGATCTGGCCTACAAGCGGACCGCCAGCTTCAACGATTTCCGCTTCACGGATGGCAACCCGGGCCTGAAGCCGACTTATGCGGATCAATGGGAAGCAGGCGCAGAATATTATTTCGGCTCCGGCGGGCTGCTGGCGGCGTCCTATTTCTGGAAGAATATCGAAGGCGTGGTTCAGAACGAACTGACCGGCGTCGTGCGCGATGTGACCAAATATAACGCCAACGGCACGATCGACGGCGTTTACGATTTCGATGTCTATCAACCCGTAAATGCGGAAGGGTCATACGACGTCAGCGGCGTGGAACTGGTGGCGGTCCTCCCCTTTGGCATGTTCAGCCGCACTTTCGAAGGGTTCGGGGTGAACGCCAACGTCACTTTCCTCGACAGCTCGCTGACCGGGGAATCGGATATCGATGTCCCGACATCACCGGTCGGGCTGGCGGACAGCGTCTACAACATCACCGGCTTTTACGACCAAGGTCCATTCCAAGTCCGGGTGAGCTACAATCGCAAGGGCGCCTATGTCGAGCGCATCGAGCGCAACATGTACCCCGTCTACCGCGACGCCTATGGCCAGTTCGACTTCTCGGCGAGCTATCAGATGACCCCGAGCTTGCGTGTCGAGCTTCAGGCTATCAACTTTACCGACGAGCCGACGACCGGTTACACCATCGATCCGTCCTTCCCGACGACTTACGAATTTTCCGGAAGCCGAATCAGCCTGGGTGTTCGCGCCCAGTTCTAAGCCCCGCTCGGTACAGTTTTGCATCTCGATCGGGATGCCAGCCAGCGTATAATACCACGACGAAACGGGCCGTCTGATATGTTCAGGCGGCCCGTTTCTTATTGTAAAAAGGAAGGCTGCCGATTGTCCTTTGTCGGTTGAAAGACTAATTGCCGCGTTTATTTGAATTGCTTCACATTCAGCTCTGCGCAGTCGCTTGCTTGGATACTCAGGAAGAAACGCCGGCAGTAATGCATGAACCGGACGAAGGACTACAGGCGGTATTTCTTGCCAACCGTCAGGCATTGCTGCGCTTTCTCGAAGCGCGCGGGGCCCGCGGCGATGCCGAGGATGTGCTGCATGAGGTCTGGCTGAAGCTCGAGCGCAGCGCGCCAGGGCCGGTGGCATCACCCATGTCCTACCTCTATCGCATCGCCAACACCGTGATGATCGACCGCTTCCGCTCCGCACGGCAGGCGCAATTGCGCGAGGCAGCCTGGTCGGAGGCGACGGGCGATCCGGAAGGCGGCGTCTCCGAAGCGCCATCGGCGGAGAGACTGGTTATCGGGCGGCAGATGGCGCTGCAGGTCGATGCCGCACTGGCGGACCTGCCGGAGCGCGCGCGGGAAATCTTCCAGCGCAGCCGGATCGCCGGCCAACCGCAGCGCGAGATCGCGCGCGACATGCGTATCAGCGTCAGCACGGTGGAAAGCGATTTGCGCAAGGTTTACCTCGTCCTCGCCCAGCTCAAGGAGCGGTTCGATGAGGAATGATCGCGAGGACTCCGTCCTAGGGACAGGAGCGATTTTGCATGGCGCATGATTCACGAATAATGGCCGAGGCGGCTGACTGGGCGATGCGGACGGCCGAGCCCGACTTCGCAGCATGGGAGGACTTCACGCTGTGGCTGGAGCAATCGCCGGCGCATAACGCCGCCTATGATCACGCGGTGATGGCCGCCGAAACGAGCGCCGAGGCGCTGCGCCTGGCCCCGGCCAATGACGGCGCTCCCCCCGAAGTGTCCGACACCCCGCGCCGGAATTACCGCTGGTATGGCGCGGCGCTGGCCGCCTGTGTCGCCCTGCTGTGTGCGCTGTGGTTGTGGCAGCCGGGCGCGGGCGAAGAGATGTACCGCACGGCTCCAGGCGAAACGCAGCTGGTGCAGCTTGGCGATGGCAGTTCGATCCTGCTCGGCGGTGACAGCGCGCTGACGCTGGAAAGTGATCAGACGCGCTATGCGCGCCTCGATCAGGGCCGTGCCTTGTTCCGCATCGAACATGACGAACGCGCGCCGTTTCATCTGGATGTCGGTTCTTCCACCCTGGTCGATGCAGGCACGGTGTTCGACGTAGCGATCCGGTCGGCCCAGATCCGGGTGGGCGTTTCCGAAGGCGCGGTGATCTATAATCCCGAACAGCAGAACCGGATGGTCAATCCCGGCCAGTTGCTGACCATCGCCAGCGCAGACGGCTCATACCGCCTCGATCAGCTTTCCACCGACCAGGTGGGCGAATGGCAGGACGGCCGCCTGACGTTCCGCGATGCATCTCTGGCAGACGTCGCGGCCGAAATCGCGGCCGAGACCGGGGTGGATTACCGGGTATCGCCCGGCAGCCGCGAGCGTCCGGTTTCAGGCAGCGTCCTGCTCGATCCCTTGAAATCGGATCCGGCAATGCTCGGCGAATTGCTGGGCATCCGGGTCGAGCGTGAAGAGACCGGCTGGGTCCTCCACGCCGAGTGACGATGCGGACCGGGCCTGCCTGCACGCTTGCCGTGATTTGCGCGCTGGCATCGCCAGCTGCCGCAGAGGATATGGCCATTGATGCGCCGGCGGGACCGGTCGCGGAATCGGCCATCGCCATCGCCCGCCAGACCGGCACGAGCATCGTGATCGCCGACAGCGCCGTATCCAGGCGCCGCGCGCCGCGCATAAGCGGCCGCATGAGTCCGCGCGAGGCAGTGCACCGTCTCGCACGCAGCGTGAATGCGAGGGCAGTGCCCTTGCGCGGCGGCGCCTGGCGGATCGAACCGGCTCCGCGCCAACTCTCCCGCAGATCGCCGCCGAAAAAGCAGTCGAGGCAAACGGCCCAGACACAGCCTGCGGTGCCGCTTCCCCCACCGGCGCCCATGCCAGAAATCGTCGTCATCGCCAGCAAGCGGGATACCAAGCTGCAGGATCTCCCCGCGCAGGCATCTATCCTGACGGGCGAAGAGCTGGAACTGGGCGGGGTCGGCGGGACCGAACGGATCACCCAGCGCATCGCGACGGTGGCATCCACCTATCTCGGCAGCGGTCGCAACAAGCTGTTCATTCGCGGCATCGCCGATTCCAGTTTCACAGGGCCGACGCAGGCGACCGTGGGGCAGTACCTAGGGGATATGCGGCTGAGCTATAACGCGCCCGACCCCGATCTTCGGCTATCCGATCTCGAGCGTGTCGAAGTGCTCGAAGGGCCGCAAGGCACGCTCTACGGGGCCGGCTCGCTCGGCGGCATCATCCGGATGGTGCCCAACTCCCCCGACCTCGATTACGCATCGCTGCGCGGTACGCTCGGCGGCGGGCTGACCCAGGGCGGCACCGGCAGCGCCGATGCCGGCGTCATGGTGAATATCCCGCTCCTTACCGATCGGGCCGCCATCAGGGTGGTCGCCGATGCGGCAAGCGAGGGCGGCTATATCGACAAGCCGATGCTCGGCCGTGACAACGTCAACCGCACCGAAATCCTTTCGGGGCGAGCCATGGCGCGGCTGCAACTTGCGCCCGACTGGACCGTAGATGTCATTGGGTTGGCGCAATCGACCCGGGCCGACGACAGCCAGTATACCGCCAGGAACGGGCCGCCTTACGAAAGCATGGCCCGCGTACAGGAAGGGTCCGCCGCTGATTACCGGCACGGCCAGCTCGTTGTCGCCGGGCGAATGGGCACGGTCCATCTGCGGTCCACGACCGGCATCGTCAGCCAGGACCTGGAGGAGCGCTACGATGCGACCACGGTCGAACAGAACGAGCGGATTTTCACGCAGCGCAATCACACCAACATGCTGGCGCACGAAACCCGGCTGTGGCGACCGCTCGACGACACGCAGACGCTCGGATGGCTGGCCGGGGTCAGCTTGATCGATAACGAGACTCAGCTGAGCCGCTCCCTCCAGCAGCAGATCCTGCGCTCCGCGACGCCGGGTGTCGTGAATACCGTGACCGAAGCGACTGCCTATGGCGAAGTGTCCGTGCGGCTTCGCAAGGGCCTCATCGCCTCGGCGGGCGCGCGCTATACCACGGTGCGGCTCGGCGGCGGTGCTGAAGACGTGCCCCTCGCGCTGATGATTGCGCGGGCGGAAGTTACCGAGAGCCGGACGCAATCGGCCTTCCTTCCGTCCGTCTCTCTGGTCGCCCATCCAGGCCCCTCCACAAGCCTCTATGCGCGCTATCAGGAAGGCTTTCGGCCCGGCGGTCTTGCCATCGAAAAGGAATTTGTCCGGCGGTTCGAACAGGACCACGCCCGCGCGATCGAATTTGGCATCCGCAACGGCCGGCCGGGACGAGACCCGTTCGATCTCGCCGTGAACCTGTCCTATACGCGATGGGAGGACATCCAGGCGGATTTCATCGATGATTTCGGCCTGCCCAGCACCGCCAATATCGGGGATGGCCGGGTCTGGAGCGTCAGTGCCACGGGCGGCGCGCGCCTAGCGCCGGGCCTGCGGCTGAGCGGCGGCCTGACAGTCAACGAAAGCCATATCGATGAGCCGCGGCTGCTGGCCGCTTCGCGTGTAAGCCACGTTCCGAACATCGCGCGGTTTTCGGGCAGAGCCGGGATCGAATATTCGTATCCGGTCAGCCGGGATCTCGATCTCGATGCGCGGCTGTGGGCAAGCTATATCGGCAAATCCCGGCTCGGCATGGGGCCCGAACTCGGCGATCTGCAAGGCGACTATCTCGACAGCGGTGCCACAGTGCGCCTCGGCAATCCGCGGGTCGGCGCAACGCTCGCCATTACCAATCTCGCAGACACCGTAGGCAATCGCTTCGCGCTGGGAACGCCCTTTGCCGTCATGCGCGAACAAGTGACGCCGCTGCGCCCGCGCTCGATCCGCCTGGGCGTCGATTTTTCTTTCTGACTCTGTGCGATCAAAAAATGTCGCGCCGGGCCAAGGCAATCCGCCGAGGTCTCCGTCCCCCTCTCTGACACAGACGGAGGACTTCATGTATCGTACCCTTCTGGCCGGCAGCGCGCTTGCTGCCCTGGCTACCCCGCTTGCCGCCCAGACAGTCGTCGACGCGAAACGCACGCAGCCGATCCGCACCTCGCAGCTGAAGAACGGCGCAGGAGACGCGGTAAAGGTCACAAAGGACGGATCGGTCGAGCTGACTGCCGGTTCGGCGATCATCGTGGATTCCGACCATAGCGCCACCAATGAAGGCAAGCTTGTCGTCAGCAATGCCGACGGGGCGAGCGGCATCGAAGTCACGGGCGACCGGCAGGGCAGCATCGTCAATTCCGGCAGCATCACGATTGATGAAACCTACACCCCGACCGACAGCGACAAGGACGGCGATCTTGATGGCCCCTTCGCGGTCGGGACCGACCGCGCCGGTATCCGGGTCCGCGGCAATCTGACCGGGGACATCCGCCACACAGGCACCATTGCAGTGGAAGGCAACCAGTCCGCCGGCATTTCAGTCGCGGGAACGCTGGACGGCAAGTTCGTGCATGACGGCAAGACCAGCGTGCTCGGCAACGAAACTATGGGCGTAAGCCTGCATGACGTCACGGGCGATGTGCGACTGGCCGGCACCGTCACCGCGATCGGTCAGGGTGCGACGGCCGCCAAGTTTGCGGGCGACATCGACGGCGCGCTGGTGGTTCAGGGAGACATCGGAAGCACCGGCTACCGTTATACCACCGCACCTGGAGACGCCTCGAAACTGGATGCGGACGACCTTCTCCAGGGCGGCAGCGCCGTCGTGGTGGAAGGCGATGTGGCCAAGGGCATCATCTTCGCCGTCGCGCCCAAGGATGCCGACAAGGACAATCCCGATGAAGACAAGGACGGGATCGAGGACGCCAAGGAAGGAAACGCCAAGGTCGTATCCTATGGCGCGGCTCCTGCCGTCGTGATCGGCGCCGCCGACCGCGATATTGCGATCGGACGGGTGGCAGCAACCGGCACGGGCTTCGGCCTCATCGTCGATGGCGCTATCGCAGGCCAGGGTGTCTACGCCGGAATAGACGGTAACGGCATGGTCATCGGGGGCCGCGGCGGTGCGGTATCGATCGCCAATGGCATGGGCGTCTCAGGCAGCATTGCCGCGACTTCGAAAGATGCAGATGCGACTGCCCTGCGCTTTGGCGCAGGCGCGTCGACCGGCGAACTGCGCAATGCGGGAACCATCACGGCAGCGGGCGGCAAGGCGACCGGCGCAGTGTCAACCGCAGTCGCGATCGACAGCGGCGCGGCCCTGCCCGTCCTGCGCAACAGCGGCACCATCCGGGCGACTGCGGGCGGCAAGGATGGCACCGCCATCGCCATCGTCGATCGCAGCGGTACGCTCACTTCGGTCGAGAACAGCGGAAAGATCGTGGCGAGCGGCCCCGAAGCCGCGTCCGGACGCAAGATCGCGATCGATTTGACCAGTGTCACTTCGGGCGCCACCGTCTCGCAGACGGCGGTTGGCTCGGGCGTCGAAGCCCCTCTGATCGAGGGCGACATCCGCTTTGGTAGCGGCGACGACGTGCTGAAGATTGCGGATGGCAAGGTAACCGGCAACGTGTCCTTCGGGGCCGGGACCAATCGCCTGACCATGTCCGGCGATGGCCAATATGCGGGGAACGTCGCCCAGGTCGGCGCGCTCGCTCTCTCCAACACCTCCACCTTCTCTGGCCAGGCCGATTTCGGCGGTGCAGCGGGATCGCTGACGCTGACGGACAAGGCCGTCTTCAGCGGCAAGCTGCTGCAGGGCCAAAACGTCGCCGTGGCGGTCAACGGAGGCACGCTCGACCTTGCATCGCCGACGTCGATCGCCTCGCTCGACGTTGGCGCAACCGGCACCATCGTCGCTACGCTGAGCAAGGATGCAGGTGCCGGCAGCGCGCTGACCGTGGGCGGAAATGCCAGCTTCGCCGATGGTGCCAAGCTGAAGCTTAGGCTCACCGACATCGACAATGCGGAAGGCACCTACACCGTCATCCGCGCTGGCAGCCTTACCGGCGCAGGCGATCTCGACACCGACAGCACGCTGGTGCCCTTCATCTTCAAGGCGGCACTGGCAGTCAATCAATCGGCAGGCGAAATAAATGTCGCGATTTCCCGCAAGGATACAAAGGATCTGGGCCTGAACCGGGCCGAGGCCGGTACTTATGACGCGCTCTACAAGGCCCTGTCCGCCGACGATGATGTTGCCGGCGTTTTCTTAGGGATCACCGATGCGAAGCTGTTCGCTGCCACGGTCGCTCAGACGCTGCCCGATCATGCAGGCGGAGCCTTCGATGGCATTAGCCTGGGCATGCGCACATTCGCGCGCTCCCTCGCCGCGCCGCAAGGCCCGATGGAGCAGGAAGGCAGGCTAAGGGTCATCCTCGATGCAGCCGGATGGGATTCGAGCAAGGGCAGAGACGAATCCGCCACCTATGATCTCGACGGACTTGGCTTTTCCGGCGGTCTCGAACTGGTCACCGGACTGGGCAAGATCGGTGCCACCGCCAACTGGCTGTGGAACGAGCATGAAACCGGCGTCGAGAACTCGATCATCTCGAACACGTATGAAGCCGCGCTGTTCTGGCGCGGTCATTGGGGCGCATTCTCGGCTTTCGCGCGCGGCTCCTATGGCTTCAGCGACTTCGAGGGATCGCGTTACTTCGTCGGCATGAATGGCGAAGAGAAGATCGAACGCCGGATCGAACGCGACTGGTCGGGCAACACGACCTCCTTCATCGCAGGCGGCTCGATGGAAGGCGGCTGGCAGTATTTCTTCATCCGGCCATCGGTCACCGTCGACTACGTGCGGCTGAGCGAAGACGGATATGAGGAAAGCGGCGGCGGGAAGGCGCTCGACCTCGTGATCGAGGATCGCACCAGCGACGAGCTCGGCCTTAACCTCGCCACCGCGGTCGGCTTCGACCTTCTGGGCATGAGCAGCGGAGACGACAATTGGTTCCGCCTCGAAGCCGAGGGCGGTTGGCGCGAAATCCTCGACGGCGCGCTGGGTGCGACGACCGCACACTTCGGTGAAGGCGAGGCGTTCACCTTGGTTCCGGACGAACGGGAAAGTGGATGGTTTGCGCGCCTGCGCGGTCAGGGCGGCGATAATTATTACACGGTGACCGGCGAACTGTCGGCAGAGCAGCGCAACGACAAGGTCGGGTATGCCCTGCGCACCGTAGTCAACTTCGCTTTGTAAGAAGCTTCACGAACGGGTCCGGCGAATTCGATCTCCCTGCCCCAACCCCAACGGGTTTGTCGGACTCCAGACCCGGGCGCCTCACGGCGTCCGGGTCGCCCTTTTCATAGGCAGGCGGAAAGGCCCGCAACCAGTCAGTCGACTTGCGCCGCCCCAAGCTGCGGGTTGAGGGTCGAGATATGGTTCAGCCAGCTCTTGGGCTGACGCAGCAGTTTTTTGGGGTATTCTATCCTTAACCCCATGATGCGTCCGATCTCGCCGACGAAGTGAATGCAGTTCCGGCTGTCGAGGTCGTAATATTTGCCCGACGCATTGCGCCAGTCCTCGACCATTTTGCGCACCTCGCGGTATTCGGCGTCGGTCATGCTGAGAGTGAAATGGCGATTAGTCTTAGTCAGCCATTTCTCCTTCTCGGTCATTACGATGTGTTCGACCGGACCGGCCAGGACAGCCGGGCCAGCGCGCTTTGCCGAGAAACCGAAATTCTCTTTCACCGGCGTTCCATCATTCAACGTGCCCTCCATGGACACGAAGGTGTGCGGATAGCGACCCGCGAAGATCGATCCGTTGAAGGAATGGAAAGTGATGTCGACCGAGGCCGCCGCCATGGAAGCCCAGGCGAAGGCGATGAGAACGGCAAGATGTCTGAAGATGCGAACCATGGCGAGCCTTTTACACCGGCGCGCCATGAATTCGCAATGACTGGCCTCAGCCACTTGCCAGCAGCGTGGCGTTGCCGCCCGCTGCCGTGGTATCGATGCAGACTACGCGTTCGGTCGCAAAGCGCTGAACATAGTGCGGTCCGCCGGCCTTGGGACCAGTTCCCGAGAGCCCTTCCCCGCCGAAAGGCTGGCTCTCCACGACCGCACCGATCTGGTTGCGATTGACGTAGAAATTGCCGACCTTGGCGCGCGATTCGATGAAAGCGCGCATGTCGTCGTTGCGGCTATGCAGTCCCAGGGTCAGGCCGTAGCCCGTGGCGTTGATGTCATCCATCACCCGGCCGATCTCAGATGCCTTGTACTTCACGACATGCAGGATCGGGCCGAAATTCTCGCGTTTCAGGTCGAGAATGGAACTGACCTCGATGATGGTCGGCGCAACATAGCAACCGGCCGATGCACCGCGGTGCAGGCGGCGGCGCCAAACCTGCGATCCACCGGTCTGACGGCGGGCGATGTGCCTCTCGAGCGCAGCTTTGGCATCCGGATCGATGACGGGGCCGACGTCAGTGGCGAGATTTTCAGGATTGCCGATCGTCAGCGCTTTGAAGGCGCCGCGGATCATCTCCAGCATCTCGTCGTAAACGTCTTCCTGAATATGCAGGACTCGCAGGGCCGAACACCGCTGGCCCGCGCTCTGGAAGGCGCTGGCCACTACGTCACGCGTAACCTGTTCGGGCAGCGCGGTCGAATCGACGATCATGGCATTCTGGCCGCCGGTTTCGGCGATCAACGTGGCGATCGGCCCGTCGCGCGCGGCCAGGCTGCGGTTGATGGCCTGCGCCGTCTGGGTCGAACCGGTGAACGACACGCCCGCAATACGCGGATCGGAAGTGATGAATTCACCCACGTCGCCTGCGCCCGGCAACAGCTGAAAGACCTCTTCGGGAATGCCGGCCTGATGGCACAATTCGACTGCCAGCGCCGCGATGAGCGGGGTCTGTTCAGCAGGCTTGGCCACGACCGTGTTGCCCGCTGCCATTGCAGCGGCAGGCGTTCCGATGAAGATCGCGAGCGGGAAGTTCCACGGCGAGATGCAGGCGAACACGCCCCGACCGTTGAGAGTAAGCCGGTTTTCTTCGCCCGTCGGTCCGGGCAGCGGAATCGGCTGATCGAACAACCGGCGCGCCTCGGTGGCGTAGTAGCGCAGGAAATCGACGGCTTCGCGCAGTTCGAGCACGGCGTCCTGCAGGGTCTTGCCGGCTTCGCGCTGGCAGAGCGAGAGAAACTCGTCCGTATGCTCTTCAAACAGGTCGGCAGCCGCTTCGAGCAACACGGCACGCTTTTCGCCGCCGAGCGCATTCCAGCCCGGCTGGATCGCCTGTGCCCGCGTGATCGCTTCCTCTACTTCGAAATCCAGTGCATCACGGCGGGTCCCCACCTGCGCGGACAGATCGTGTGGCTTGTTGATCGGCGCAACCTCGCCGTCGGCCCCCGACATGAAAGTCGGTTCGGCGCGCCACTGTTTTGCATCCAGCTTCTCCAGCCGTTCAAGCAGCGGTTCGCGTACCAGCGGATCGCTGAGGTCGATACCGGCCGAATTGCGGCGGTTCGGGAAAATGTCTGCGGGAAGCGGGATCGCCGGATTGCGATAAGGCTCGAGCGCCTTCATGTCGGCGATGGGGCATGTCGTCAGCTCCTCTACCGGCACATCGGCATCGGCCATGCGGTTGACGAAGCTCGAATTCGCGCCGTTCTCCAGGAGGCGGCGCACGAGATAGGCCAACAGGTCCTTGTGCGTGCCGGTTGGTGCGTAAATCCGCACATTGGTGCGCGCATTGCCTTCGATCTGGGCAAGCGTCCCGTAGACATCTTCTCCCATGCCGTGGAGGCGCTGGAATTCGAAGTCCTTGCCGCCCGCGATCGCCTTGATCGCACCAATCGTATAGGCATTGTGGGTGGCAAAAGCGGGATAGATGACATCGTCACAGGCCAGCAGCTTCTCCGCGCAGGCCAGATAGCTGACATCGGTGCCGAGCTTCCGAGTGAACACTGGGAAATCGTCGAACCCGCCAACCTGGCTGAGCTTGATTTCGGTGTCCCAGTAAGCACCCTTCACCAGCCGCACGAAGAACCTGCGGTCATATTTGCGGGCCAGACGCGCAGCCCATTCACACATGGGCACGCCGCGCTTCTGATAGGCCTGAATGGCGAGGCCGAAACCTTCCCACTGGCTACCGTCGGGGCGCGTGAAAAGGCTGTCGTCACGTGCCAGCGCCTCGATGATGTCCATAGACAATTCGAGCCGGTCGGCTTCCTCGGCGTCGATGGTGAAGTGGATGTTCGCATCCCGCGCCTTGGTCATCAGGTGGCGGACGATCGGCAGCAGATCGCCGACAGCAAGGTCGGCATGGAGGAAGGAATATCGCGGATGCAGCGCCGAAAGCTTGACCGAAATTCCGGGGCTGGTCGATACCTTGCCAGTTCCTTCGCGAGCCAGGCGGTCGATGGCGCGTTCATACGCCGCGGCGTATCGATCGGCGTCCTCATAGGTCATCGCGGCTTCGCCCAGCATGTCGATGCTATGCGTAAGACCGCGAGCGCGTTCCGGCGAAGCGCGCTTCATCGCCTCTTCGATAGTGCGCCCATAGACGAACTGACCGCCCAGAATCCGCATGGCTTGCAGCGTCGCCTTCCGAATGACCGGCTCGCCGAGGCGATTGATCGTGCGCTTGAGCGTCGACCCCATGCCCCTCTGGGCTTCCTCAGGCCGTTCGAGCACTTCGCCCGTAAGCATCAGCGAGAATGTCGCAGCATTGACGAAGGTCGACGAGCTTTCACCCACATGCTCGGACCAGTCGATGTCGCCGATTTTGTCCCGGATCAGCGCATCGGCCGTCGCCGCGTCTGGTACGCGAAGAAGAGCTTCGGCGAGGCACATGAGCGCCACGCCCTCTTCGGTGGCCAGTCCGTACTGGTGCAGGAAAGCGTCGATCCCGCTCGCCTTGCGGCTTCGTGCGCCTTCGATCAGCCGACCGGCAAGATCCGCCGCCTCCGCATGTTTCGCTGCGGATGAAGAGGCCTGTTCCATCCGTCGGGCGACGCAGGCGTTTTCTTCCTCGCGATAGGCTTCGCGCACGGCCTGGCGAGAGATCGGGGAAAGACGGACAGGATCATTCAAAGCCATACGACTCCGGGGGAAACAGGGTTTACGGATGATGGCCACTTGGACCTCATGCAGGCCGCTTTCAAGCTCTGTGAATTCCGGCCCTAGCGTAACTCACGCTCAGCGAACCACTGCTGCAGGGCCTGCACTGCTTCAGCCGGAAGGTGGAGACCCAGCTTGCTGCGCCGCCACAACACGTCTTCGGCGCCGAGAGCGAATTCGTTGGCGATGAGGTATTCGACCTCCACTTCATACAGATCGCCGCCGAAGTGCTGGCCGAGATCGGCCAGTGACCCGGCCTTGCCGATCAGCGCATCAAGCCTGGTGCCGTATGCGCGTGCGAGGCGCAGCAGCATTTCAGGCGGGACCCATTCATACCGCTCGCTCGCTGCCCAGAGAAATCGGGCGAAATCGCTATCCGCCATGTCACCACCTGGAAGAGGCGCATCTGCTGTCCAGCGCTTGCGGGAAGCATTGGCATGCGGTGCGAGCTTGGCGAGAGCGTGCTCGGCAAGCTTGCGGTACGTTGTGATCTTGCCGCCGTAGACGGACAGGATCGGCGCGCCGCCCTCTGTTTCAAGCTCGAACACATAATCGCGCGTCACAGTTGAATTGCTGGCCGCCTTATCTTCGTAAAGCGGGCGCACCCCGGCATAGGTATGGACGATGTCTTCTTCCGTAACGCCGCTTCGGAAATACTTCGTCGCGGCCTTGCGAAGATAGTCGCGCTCTTCGCGACTGATATGAACATGGTCGAGATCGCCTTCGTAGAGCAGATCGGTCGTGCCAATGAGAGTGTAATCGCGCTCGTAGGGAATGGCGAAGACGATCCGCGCGTCATCCTGCTGGAAGATATAGGCGTGATCGCCCGGATAGGCGCGCGGCACGATGATGTGACTGCCTTTCACCAAGCGTAGATGCGCAGGAGTACCTCGGCCCAGCGCGGTTTTCGCCACCTGATCGACCCACGGACCGGCTGCATTGACGACCGTCCGTGCCGCCACTTGCCGTTCGCCACTTTCGTCGCGCAGGGTGACCAGCCATTGATCGGTCTGCCGCACGAAGCCGACACATTCGGTGCGCGTGTGAATGCTTGCCCCTCGGGCCGCAGCATCCATTGCCGTCAGCACGACCAGTCGGCTGTCTTCTACCCAGCAATCCGAATATTCGAATCCGGTCTCATAACCGTCTCGCAGGATCGATCGGTGCGGACTGACGCCGAGATCGACCTGCCGGGAGCCCGGAAGCTTCTTGCGCCCGCCGAGCCAATCATAAAGGCCCATGCCGATCCGCAACATCCACTTCGGGCGCATGCTCGCCTCGTGCGGTAGAACGAAGCGCAGCGGCCAGATGATGTGCGGGGCATTGCGCAGCAAAACCTCCCGCTCGCGCAAAGACTCCGCCACTAGGCGAAATTCGAACTGTTCGAGATAACGCAAACCGCCATGCACCAGCTTGGTGCTGGCAGACGAAGTATGGGAAGCCAGATCGTCCTTCTCCACCAGCGCGACCTTCATTCCACGGCCTGCCGCATCGCGGGCGATGCCCGCTCCATTGATGCCCCCGCCGATGATCAGAAGATCGAAAGGATCGCTCACCGCTCGTTCAGCACCCGGCCGGCGATCGCATCGAGCTTGGCTAACAGGCCACGATCCTGTTTCTCCGGTGCCGTGATGATCGCAGAATCGAGCGCCCGATCGATCGGGGAAGGCGGACGCCGTTTGGGCAAACTCAGGCACAACTCCTCGACCGTGGCGACGGCAAGTTCGGCATTCTTGCCCATCTGTTCGATGATGACACCCACGTCGACCGCCGCCTCTTCCTCGCGCCAGCTGTCCCAGTCGGTCACCATCGCCAGCATGGCGTAAGGCAGCTCGGCCTCACGCGCGAGCTTGGCCTCGGGCATTCCGGTCATGCCGATGACTTCGGCGCCCCAGTGGCGATAAAGTCGGCTCTCGGCGCGGGTTGAGAATTGCGGACCCTCCATCGCAAGATAGGTTGCTCCCATCGTCACTTCGCCCCCGGCCTTCTCGACCGCCTTCACCGCGTATTTGGAAAGCCGTTCGCAGACAGGATCACCCATGGAAACATGCGCCACGAAACCATTATCGAAGAAGGTCGACGGACGGCCCTTAGTGTGATCGATGAACTGATCGACACAGACGAAGCGGCCTGGCGGCAGATCTTCCGACAGGGAACCAACCGCGCTGATCGCCAGAATATCGGTGCAGCCGGCGCGTTTGAGGGCATCGATATTGGCGCGGGAATCGACTTTTCCCGGGATGATGGGATGGCCGCGCCCATGGCGCGGTAGGAAGCGGACCCGCACGTTGCCGATGGTGCCGCACAGGATCTTGTCGGACGGCTTGCCCCACGGCGAAGAAACCTCGATCCATTGACGGTCCTCGAGCGCCTGCATCGCATACAGGCCCGAGCCGCCGATGATCCCGATGGTCCATTCACTCATAATCAGTTCCTTATTAACCGCCGCGCCCATGGCTTCGAGGCGTCACCGGCAGGTTTGCATTTTGGGTTAACAAGGGGGAGGGGCTTGGGGAAGCCGGGTCGACAACTAAAGTTGCCAGGTCTGCAAACCTATTCATTCCTCTTCACCGCCGGCCTGTTTGACACGCGCGGCACTTTTACGCGCATTCATCGTATAGGAACCGTCGCATCGTCATAACCCGGGGGAACATCTGTGCCAGGCCTGCAACCGCTCACTTTCGCAACTCTCACGCATCGTCTGCGCGATTTGCACCAGCGAACTCAGGATACCCCGCTTTTCAATCCCGTGTTCCAGCTCGCACACGACCTCTCCCGCGAACTGGAGGCGGGTGAGCTCTCTCTCGATGACTTTGCAACGCTTATCGCAGAACTTGAAACGCGCTCGCTCGAAGCGCGCGCCGACCGGATGTGCGACCTCGTAACGCCCAAAAGTACCGCGAAGCGCATGGCCGGCTTCTGTACCGGGGCGAGCGATTTCGAAGCGTTCCGCGAACGATGGTCGCATCCGCAGCTGCATGTGGTCTTTACCGCTCATCCGACCTTCCTGCTTACGCCGGCCCAGACCGATGTCGTCGCCGAAGCGGCCAGCGGCGGCGATGCGGTGGCGCCAGTCGAAGCTGGTCGCCCGGAGATTACCCTGCGTTACGAACATTCGCGGGCGATGGCAGCGATGGCCAACGCTCAGGACGCCCGGGATGCGATCAACACCAGCCTGTTCGAATGTGCGGCAAGCGAATGGCCCGACCAGTGGCGCTCACTCGAGCCGCTGCCCTTCCGGTTTGCAAGCTGGGTGGGCTACGACATGGACGGGCGCACCGACATCAAGTGGTATACTTCGATTTCCTTCCGCCTCGCCGAAAAAGCGCAGCGACTGGAACGTTATGCCGATCAGTTGGCACAGATCGATGCTTCCCACTCCCTGGTAGATAGGCTGCGCAAGGCGCAGAAACGCACCGAGGCCAGTGCAGACGAATTTGCGGGGGATCTGTCCGACCGCGCCGATCTCTCGGCTGCGGCCAACCGGCTCACCGCGGATGGCGACGACAAGCTCTTAAGTCTCCGCCCGGTCATCGAGGCGCTGGAAGAAGAAGCATTGTCTGCCGAGCAGGAAAGGGCGATCGCTCTCAAAGGACTCGCCGCCGCGATGCGGGCGGACGGGCTGGGCATGGGTCTCATTCATTTCAGAGTGAACGCGAAGCAACTTCATAACGCCATTCGGTCGCGTATCGATGGGGGGGCCGATCTCGACCTCGGAAGTCAGGGAGCCATCGGTGCCTTGCGCGACCTGCTCAAAAATGCCGAACCGCTTTCGGCCAATTTTGCCTCGCTTGCTGTCGAGAGCAGTACCGCCGTGCGCCAGTTTCTGGCCATGGCGCAAATGCTCAAGCATATCGATGCCGACGCGCCGATCCGCATGCTTGTCGCTGAATGCGAACAGCCCGCGACAGTTCTTGCCGCGCTCTATTTCGCGAAGCTCTTCGGGATAGAAGACAAGGTCGACGTGTCGCCGCTTTTCGAAACCGAAACTGCGTTGGAACATGGCGGCAGATTCCTCGATGCCCTGCTCGCCGAAGAGGCCTTCCAGGATTACGCCCGCAAGCGCGGCCGCGTAGCGATCCAGACCGGGTTCTCCGATGCTGGCCGCTTCGTCGGCCAGATTCCCGCCAGCTTGGCCATCGAGCGTCTTCAGGGCCGTTTATCGGATGCGATGGCGGCCAATGACATGACCGATGTCGCTGCGCTCGTCTTCAATACACATGGCGAAGGCATGGGCCGCGGCGCCCATCCCGCAAGCTTCAAGGACCGGCTCGAATGGCCAATGAGCCCGTGGGCACGCCGACGCTTCGCTCGGGCAGGTATTCGCCTCGAACCCGAAGCGAGTTTTCAGGGCGGTGACGGCTACCTGTTCTTCTCGACGCCGGAACTGGCACGGGCGACACTTTCGACGATTGCCGAGCTGGCACCGGCAGATACTGACCCGGAAGCTCCGACCGATCCTTTCTACCGGCGAACCGACCTGTCCCTCGATTTCTATCGGGCGGTGAAAGATCATCAGCAGGATCATCTCGCCAGCCGGACATATAGCCGGGCAGTAACCGCTTTCGGACTCGGACTGCTCGATTCGACCGGGAGCCGTGTATCGCGGCGCCAGTCGGATCTTTCGGCCGACCGCGAAATGAGTCTTCGCCAGATCCGGGCAATCCCGCACAATGCGATTCTGCAGCAGCTCGGCTACCCGGTGAATATCATCGCAGGGATCGGCAGTGCGGCCGAAGGAAATTACGATGATATCGCCGAATTGCTGCGGGAATCGCCGCGCGGCCGCCAGATCATGCGTCTGGTCCGGGCATCGAATGCCTTGGCCAGCATCAAGACGGTGGCAGCTTATGGTGAGCTGTTCAATTCGGCCTATTGGGCGAGTCGCCCCTATCGCGGCACCGAAGACCACCTCGCGAATGCCTGCGAAAGCTTGGCAGAATATCTCATTCAGGATGATCGTAACGGCGTTTTCCGCCGCCTCGCCTCACGCCTGAGGGTCGACGGACTGAAACTCCACCGCCTGTTCGACTTGGTACCGGACGAGGAGCCCCATCCAGAGCGCGAACAGGTCCGCCGCACCATCGGCGTTCTTCAATCGCTCCGGCTAGCCTTGCTTCAGCACATGTTCCTCAAGGCCGTATCCGTCCCTGCCTTCAGCCGGGCCAATGACATCAGCCGCAGGGATGTTCTGGAGATGGTATTTACCCTCCGGATTGACGAGGCGCTGGCGCAGATGCGCCGGGCCTTCCCCGCGAGTTACCCGGAAACGGGCGATTTTGCCATGGAGGAAGACGCCCAGTATCCGCGTGAGGGCGGCGAAGGTTACGATGCGATCCGCCGGGATTTCATCGACCCTATCGAAGATGCGCATGCTCTCAGCCTGCGTATCTCGACCGCCATTGCAAACCTGTTCGGGGCGCACGGATAAGAGAGGTCAACGCCCGATCGTAATGCTGGCGATCACGCCGCCTGCGCTCTCGTCGCCGGCGATGCGTTCGCGTGCCTGGATGTCGAACTCGATAAAGCCGCGCCACGCAGTAGTTGCGGTTTCGTCGAACCAGTGTCGCAGGGCTATCCCGCCGCCGGCGCCCAGTGAACCTTCCTCGACCCGTCCGGTATCCAGGCCGGCGCGGACGAATGCATATGGAGTCAAAGTTGTCGACCAGTTGTCGATGGCAAACGCGCGGCCATAACGGCCTTCTGCAATGCCGTAAGTCACATCATTGTCGAACAGGTATGAGATGTCTCCGTAGAACTGGGAATAGCTCCAGTTGTTTCTGGGGAATTCCGGTTCGATCCCTTCCCCGCCGGATATAGCAGCACGCACAGACCAGTCGTCGATGCCCTCCTTGTCCAAACCAATGAGGCGGCTTCCTTCGACATTCAGATTGAGACTGGAAAACGGTTTGTAGCGTACACCGAGCCAGCCCTGTGTCGCATCATTTGCAAAAGCGTCGTCATCGAGAAATTCGGAATGGTAAGTGCGGCCAAACACGCTGAACGGTCGCCCGTTGCGCCATCCGCCGATACGGCGCGATACTTCGGCGCCGACCTGGAGTGAGCGCTGATCCTCGTCTGGCAACACGCCGAGCGTGGCAGGCCTCCCCGATGTGCTGTAGCTGATCTGGCCGATGATCGACCAGTCGCGGGTCAGCTCGCGAATCTCACGGCGAATGCTCTCACGATCTTCGTCTGACAGACGGTCAGTCTCGGTCTCGTCGAGAAAGAGACCCTTTTCAAAGAAACGAACCGCCCGCTTATCCAGCCCCTCCCGCTTGGCGCTGTATCCAGCGTCGAGTGCAGTCTGGCGCGTGAAGCCTTGGTAAAGGGTCTCATCGCCGAGAAGCTCTTGCGCCGCCGCATCGTCCTTGGCTGCGATTGCGACCATCGCCCAGTCGAGCGTGTCGACTGAAGTAAGTGCCGTTTCTGCCATGGCCGTGCGAATGACACGGCGCGCTTCGGCGTGCTGCCCGGCATAAACCAGTTGAAGCGCTTGCGCGCGCAGATAATAGCTTCGCGCGTCGACCTTGACCTCATGCTGCGCAGCGAGGGCGAAAGCTTGAGCCGCTGCCGAATGCGCACTGAGCTTCGCTCTGGCTTCGGCCAAGAGGGCCCATAGGACAGGATTTTTACTGTCGGCAGCCAAAGCCTCTTCTGCTCCGCTCGCAGCTTCCTCAAATCTCCCAGCGTCAAAGTCGGCGAACGGTCCGCCATCCTGACCATGTACCGGTGCAGACAGAACGCATGCTAAAGCGGCGAATATATAGAGGCTACGCACGGACAAGATCCTTCTGAATTTCTTTGCGGTGCTTCTCGATCAATTCTGCGCGCGCGGCCATCGCATCGTTCAGCAAATGTTGGGTAATTACGCCTTTTGCGACCAAGTACTGCGCAATGGTACCGTCGCTCGCAATATCGTAGTCCTGGAGGGCAGAGCGTAGCTTACGTTTGGACAGGAGCTTTTGGTCGACCAGCCATTCGTGAACCTTTGGCACCGGCGGAATGGGGGCAGCCCAGTTCGGTTGCTCGACCAAATTAGACATTATGGCGCGCAATACGCTTTCCCTGACGATATATTGGCGAAAAGGTCGACTCAGGCGAGACCGCAGCCAGTCCTTTTCAACTGATGGAAGGGGCCTGATCACTGCGAGCATGACATGCCCGTCCTTCGCAACCCCGAATGGCAGGACACTGTATCTTGCCATGATTTCCTCATTGAAGAGATGAAGATTCTCTTCGACCATCTCCAGGTTCAATTCGGCGCGTGGCAACTGGCTCTGGGTGGCGAGCGCATCGGCGAGCATTTCCTCGTCTATGGCGCCATCGAGGATCAGCAAGTCGCCGATCATACCGCCCTTGAGTTTCTGAGCGCGCAGAGCCTTTTCCAACGCAGGCGGAGTGACCGCTTCCCACGAAAGAAGGATTTCACCAATCCTGCGCCGGTCCTCGCCGAGCCATTCGTCGGATGGAAAGCGATGCATGGTCTTATCCCAGGCAATCGAATTTCCTCGCAACCTGCTGACGATAAAAATGCGGATCGCGCGCATCGAGGCAGCGAAATTAATGAAGCTGAGCACGAATACACGAGGCATGGACATAACAGCGTGCCCCCAGCCATAAATCCGCTCGACGAAGAAGATGCGTTGTCCCATCCTCGCTCCCAGAGCAGCAAGATTGAACCACAACAAAGCGGTTTCGAGCCAATGCCCCGAGAAAAGCGTAACCGGCGGATTTCCTGCTAGAAAGGCGTGAAGGCTGACGCCCAGATAGGCCAGCACTAGCAGATAAGCGGTCATCGTCAGGGTAGGAGTGAAGAGCGCCTTGCGATCGCGGAACAGAAAGTAATTCGATGTGAGCGAGCGGTTCCATCCCAGCTGCAACCAGCCTTGAATGGTAATTCCAAGGATCCAGCGGGCCTTCTGCCGGTAACTCGTCCTGAATGTGTTGGGGAAATGCTCACGAACGCACAGAGGCATGCTGAATGTTACCATCCGATCCGGGCCGAAACCGAAGAAAGCCCCGCGACGCGTCCTGAATTCCACCGGATAGAATTCGATTACAGATTTCATCCCCCGCTCCGCGAGCCGGTTTCCGATATCGTAATCTTCCGTCAGCGTATCGGTATTGAAGGGTTGGCCGGCTTCAAGAAGCGCGCCGATCGCTCGGCGGGAAAAGCAAGTGCCGACACCTGCCGACGGCACCACCTTGGCTAACCTCTGCCGGACCAGCAGATCCTTGGCATGCCATTCGGCGAACTCGTCCATATAAGTGCCAGCGACGAAATCGGAGTAACGCTGCTCTAGGCTGACGACCGGCAGCTGGATCATGTCTTTGTAAGGCAGCAGATAATTGAAGAGGTGCAGCTCCAGCGGGTGCAATACATCTTCACTGTCATGCAGCACCGCACCCGCGAACTCTATTTCCCGGCTTTTTTCGAACGCGATAATGTCTGCAATGATGAAGTTGAGGCAGTCTGCCTTGCAGGTCGGACCGTCATGAGGAAGCTTTACATGACGAACCTGCTTATACCGCTGAGCGACCCTCTCGACGGCCTCGATGGTTTCAGCGTCGTTGGCGTAGGTGCCGACAAAGATAAAGTAGTTACGGTATGCCAATGCACTTGCCGCATTCTGGATCATGCTCTCAATCACATCGAATTCTTTCCAAGCCGGCAACATGATCGCCAGCGGGGCTTCGATCTTTTCGACAATCGATTCTGCGGACGCGGGGCCAGGTCTGCGCAATCGCAGTATTTTGCGCTTCAGGACAATCGCCCAGAATACGGCATCGACAAAAAGATCATCGATGGAAGACAATGCGATGAGTGTTGCCACGACAAGCGCAGCCCACTGTAGAGTATTTACCCCCAGACCCATTTATTAGCGACCCTTAATACTTAGACGTATTTTGCTAAGGCAAAGGATTTACTATCGGCAGGCGCAATTCCACCGATTTCGCAGATCGTCTTAGGTACCGTAAGATTTTGGGACAGTATTGAAACTGTTGGTGCGGTCGAGAAGACTCGAACTTCCACGGCCTTTCGGCCACAACGACCTCAACGTTGCGCGTCTACCAGTTCCGCCACGACCGCACACAGTCTGTATCGGAAGCGAATCTCACATGGGTGAGACCACCTGCTTCCGCCGGTAGGAGCGCGCCCCTAGCAGCGGTCCGACTGGGCGGCAAGCACCTATTTCGAAAGATTTGTCTAGAGAGGAGCCCAGCCGACATCGGCATAGACGGCACCGCGCGGAACGTCGGTCCGCGCCTCGTCGATGGTTACCGTTTCACCGGGAGCAAGGGTGGGCTGCGGTGGCTGGACGACCCAGCTGTAAATCTGGTCCTCACGCTCGTTGAGCATAACGATCAGCACCGGCGGCAGACGCCGCGCTTCGCGCGCATTGTTCGTCACTTCGATGCGTGCGGTAAACATCCACGTCTTGTTTTCCAGTTCGCGCCAGCGCTGAGCGTCTGACGGGAAAGATAGCGAGAGGTCGGGCTGTGCCTCGCCGAAAAGCGGCTGTTCCACTGGCCACCATTCGGGCGTTCCGTAACGCGACATGGCGAAAATTGCGCCTGCCGCCAGCAACGCAAAGATCGCCGCCGCCCATGTCCACATTCTTAGGCGATTGCGGCCCGGGCCGAACGGCGGCGAATGGTCGAACCGAGAAATCAGATCGTCTTCATGGACCTGGTCTTCGGATGGAGCGTCGAAATTCGGGCCCCTCTCTTCATGTCGACCCTCGCCGAATGAGGGAGGCGGGCGCTCATCGAAATCGGGCTGCCGCATCTCCTGCTTCGCGCCAGTCTCGCCCTCGCTCTCCTGCGCGCGCTCGACTGGTCGACGCCGCTGCGGCGGCGGGGGCGACGAAGGCTCCGGCTGCTCTGTGTCAGGCGCACTGGCTGCTAGCGAAACCGGCTCGGGATTGGCGCCTGCTCCTTGATCCTCTTCGCTTCCGAACGAAGACCTGTTGCGGTTTTCCTGCCTCGACGTTTCCTTATCCGGACCGGTTCCGACAACCGATGCTGCGCCGGCATCCTGGGCGGGTTCGGGCTGCACCGGCTCCCTGGATGAGGCTGCAGGCTGGACAGCGCCTTCTTCTTCCGCGCCTTCCTGGAACCACGAATGCTTGCATTTGGCACAGCGAACCGTTCGGCCATCCATGCCAATGGCATTGTCGGGCACGACGTAGCGGGTATTGCAGGCCGGACAGGCAATAATCATCGTGGAAAGAAGCTCTATCGTGACCCGCGAATCACCACAAGCGGCGGAACTGTGCGCGAAAGCCCTGAATGGCTTTTTTCCCCAGCGAAGGCCCGTTATAGGCTCGCCCCGAACCATGGCGGCATCAGTTTTCCTTGAAACCTCCCGGAATTTGGCGCGATGAGCATGCGCGAAGAGGCGATCGTCCAATTCGACAATGTCGGTTTGCGTTACGGCACCGAACGCGAAGTGCTGTCCAATATCTCCTTCACGCTCTTTTCGAGCCGCTTCTATTTTCTCACCGGCGCCAGCGGCGCGGGCAAAACTTCGCTTCTCAAGCTGCTCTATCTGGCCCAGCGCCCTTCGCGCGGGGGCATCCGGATGTTCGGCCGCGACGTGATCACTTTGCCGCGCGACAAGCTGCCAGCGTTTCGCCGCCGGATGGGTGTGGTCTTCCAGGATTTCCGCCTCGTCGATCACCTGTCCGCTTTCGACAACGTGGCTCTGCCGCTGCGCGTTTCCGGCGTCCGCGAGGCGGACCTTCGCGAGCCGGTGGCCGACATGCTGGAGTGGGTCGGGCTGGCGCATCGTGCCGAAGCTCGCCCCGCCACGCTTTCGGGCGGCGAGCAACAACGCGTCGCCATCGCCCGCGCGGTCATCGGGCGGCCCGAAATCCTTATCGCCGACGAACCGACCGGTAACGTCGATCCGGAAATGGCAGTGAAGCTGTTGCGGTTGTTCACAGCGCTGAACCGGCTCGGCACGACGGTGGTGGTCGCCACTCACGACATTCAATTGCTGCAGAAGGTGCCCGACAGCATGATCATGCGGCTGTCGAAAGGCATGTTGTCCGACCCGACCGGTGCCCTGCGTTACCCACCGCGCCGCGAACAAAACGGTGCGAGGCCATGAAACGCCCTCCTGCCATAGGTGACGCCGTCGACCGCGGGCTTGCTCCGTTCCGAGGCCGCAAAGCTTCGGGCTTGCTGCCCAAGGCCCGGCTTGGAGGGCCGCTGCCTTGGGTCATTGCAGTCATGGTTGCGCTCACCGTGGTGGCGTCCAGCGGAGCGCTGGCGCTGTCCAACATGGTCTCCGCAGCACGCGGCGAAGTGGCCGGTAGCGCCACGGTCCAGATTATTGAACCGGATTCCGAAGTCAGATCAAGGCAGGTTGCCGCGGCGACCGACGTTCTTGCCCAGCTTCCGGCGATTGCCGGGTTCAGAGTGGTGCCCGAGGAAGAGGTCGCCGCCACTCTTGAGCCTTGGCTGGGCACGGCAAGCGAGAGCGAGATCGTCCCTTTCCCCGGCCTCATCGATGTGAAATTGCGCGGGACAGGAAACGAGCGGACCTATGCCGCAATCGAACAAGCGCTGCAGCAGGTGGCGCCGCGCGCGCGGATTGATGCCCAGGCCCATTGGCTCGCCCCTGTTCTCTCCGCTCTCTCCGCGCTCAAATGGATGGCGCTGACGCTCATCGTCACACTCGGGATTGTCGGTGCTGCCGCAGTCTGGCTTGCCGCGCGCAATGCATTGGGCGGTAATCGGGACACCATTGAGATAGTCCATCTGCTGGGCGGCAATGACGACCAGATCGCGCGTATTTTCCAGCGTTCGGTTCTGCTCGACTCCGTGATCGGGGGACTTCTCGGCTTTATCGTCGGGATCGGAGCGACATCGCTGCTGGCGCGCCAGTTTGCGGCCCTGCAATCGGGAATGGTGGCTGGCGGGCAACTGATGGCGATTGATTGGGTGCTGATTGCCCTCGTGCCGCTTTTCGCCGTCGCGATTGCAGTCTACACGGCGCGCATGACCTTGCTTTCATCCCTGCGGAAATCGCTGTGATCCTGCGTCTGTTTGCCACCGTTTTTCTGGTTTATGCGTTTGGCTTCCTCGCCTTCGCGGTCACGCTTCCGCAGCCCGCTTCCAAGGTCGAAACGGACGCCGTCATCGTGTTGACCGGAGGCCCGGGCCGGATCGCCCGGGGGCTGGAGGTCGTCGATCAGGGACTGGCAGAAGAGATGTTCGTTTCCGGCGTGGATCCAGAGGTGAAACCCGAAGAATTCGCCGCGCAGTTCGAAGTCCCGCGCCGCACCATGGATTGCTGCGTGACGCTAGGCTTTCTGGCGGTGGACACGCGCAGCAATGCAGGCGAGGTAACTCAGTGGATGAAGGAGAAGCAATTCTCCTCCGCGCGCCTGGTGACCACTGACTGGCACATGGCGCGCGCCTTTTCGGAGGTCACCGAAACATTGCCCGACAGCATCAGCGTGGTGAAGGATGCAGTCACCTCGCACCCCACGCTTGGCACGCTTTTCCTTGAATACAACAAGCTGATCGCATCGGTCATCTCCCAGGGCCTGCCCGACGATTTTGCAAGCGTCTCGGGCGGACAGGACAACACCGAAGCGACATCGGACATGCCGGATGCTCCTGGTACGTAACCTGATATTCTATCCGCTCTTCTATCTGGGCTCCATCTGCATAACCGCGGCCTCGCTTGCGAGCGCGCCTTTCTCGCTCGATGCCTTTCGTCGGCGGGTGCGTAACTGGGGGCAGTGGCAGCGCTGGTTGCTCAAGCACGTGATCGGGGCCGATGTGGTCATCGAAGGCGCGCCGCTGGACGAGCCCGCCCTTTATGCGATCAAGCACGAAAGCTTCTTCGAAGCGATCGATGCACCCAATCTGCTGGACAGCCCCTCGGTCTTTGCCAAGCAGGAACTTTTCTCCATCCCGGGCTGGGGCCGCGCAGCGCTCGCATACGGGCTCATCCCTGTTGCCCGAGATCAGGGCGCCAAGATGCTGATGGGCATGATCCGCAGCGCGAAGCGGATGGCTGCCGACGGACGCCCGCTGGTCATTTTCCCTGAGGGCACCAGAGTCCCGCATGGCGAGCGGCGACCGCTGCAGGCAGGCTTTGCGGGCCTCTACAAGATGCTTGGTCTGCCAGTGGTCCCGGTCGCGGTGGATAGCGGTCCAGTCTATCAGCACGGTCTCAAACGGCCGGGCAGGATCACCTATCGCTTCGGCGAGCCGATCTCGCCGGGCCTGCCGCGTGCGGAGATCGAGGCCCGCGTGCTCGACGCGATCAACGCGCTGAACGACTAGGCGGCTTCGGCAGCGCGGCGCAGAAGTTCAGCAATCTCATCCATATGGCGGGCGGTGCCGATGGTGATGCGCAGGGCTTGGGGGAGGCCTTGGCCGGGCAGGTGGCGCACGGCGTAGCCGCCTTCGGCCAGCGCGGCGAGCGCGGCTTCGGCAGTCAGCCGGCCTTCGAAGAGGACGAGCAGGAAGTTGGCCTTGCTTGGCACGCCTCGCAGCCCGTGATTGCCCATGCCCGCGATCGCTTCGGCGAAGCGCGTCAGCTCGCGCCGGTTCTCTTCCCGCGAGCGGGCGACGAAGGCCTGATCGTCCAGCCCGGCGATGGCGGCTTTCTGGCCCGAGGCGGTAACGTTGAACGGCCCGCGGATGCGGTTGAGCGCATCGACGAGATGCGGAGCCCCGGTGGCCCAGCCGATCCGCTCGCCCGCCAGACCGTAAATCTTTGAAAAGGTTCGTGTAACCAGAAGGTTGTCATGCGCCGCGGCCAGCGCCATGGCCCCATCGTCTTCGCCCTGCGCGAGGTATTCGCCGTAAGCCTGGTCGACCACCAGCAGCACATCGCCGGGCAGGCCGGCATGCAGCCGCTCGATCTCGGCTCGCGGCAGATAGGTGCCGGTCGGATTGTTGGGATTGGCTAGGAACACAACGCGCGTGCGATCGGTCACCGCTTCCAGCAGCGCGTCCACATCGGTGGCGTAATCGACATCTGGCGCCTCCACCGGCGTCGCCCCGCAGCGGCGCGCGGCGATTTCGTAGACCACAAAGGAATAGCGCGCATAGAGCACCTCATCCCCCGGCCCGGCAAAGGCCTGTGCCGCCAGATTGAGCAATTCGTCCGAGCCGGTGCCGCACACGATCCGCGCCGGATCGATTCCGTGCACCTGGCCTATCTTGGCGCGCAGCGCGGTGGAATCGGGATCGGGATAGCGCGCGGGCCCTGCCGGTTCGGCCAGCGCCGCCAGCGCCGCCTCGCTGCAGCCAAGCGGGTTCTCATTGGCCGAAAGCTTGATCAGCTCGCGTCCGTCGGCCCCCTTGCTCTTGCCGGGGACATAGGCGTGGATCTTTTCGATCCAGAGTTTCATCTGCGGTTTGTCTGCCATCTCGGTTGAAGGCCAATAAAGCAAAACAGCCCTTCGACAAGCGCGCCGCGCAGCGTTAGAGCATCGCCCATGGCCGGGACGTCGAAAACCATCGAATTGCCGAACCCGCTGCCGCTCGATGGCGGGGGCGAGCTGGCGCGCGCGCAGCTGGCATACCAGACCTACGGCACGCTGAACGAGGACCGGTCCAACGCCATCCTCCTGTGCCACGCGCTGACCGGCGACCAGCATGTCGCAAGCCCGCATCCCGTCACCGGCAAGCCGGGCTGGTGGGAACGCATGGTCGGCCCCGGCAAGCCGATCGATACGGACCGCTATCACGTGATCTGCGCGAATGTGATCGGCAGCTGCATGGGCTCCACCGGACCGGCCAGCCTTGCCGGGGACGGTACGCCCTATGCCATGCGCTTTCCGGTCATCACCATCCGCGACATGGTCCGCGCGCTCGTGGGCCTGCTCGATGCGCTGGGCATCGAAAAGCTGCACACGGTCGTCGGCGGATCGATGGGCGGGATGCAGGCGCTGAGCCTGGCCGCCAACTGGCCCGAGCGCGCGGCCCGGGTTCTGGTGATTGCATCAACCAGCCGCCATTCGGCCCAGAACATCGCCTTCCACGAGCTGGGACGCCAGGCGATCATGGCCGATCCGCGGTGGAACAAGGGCGATTATTACGGCGGCGAGGCGCCCGACAACGGGCTGGCCGTGGCGCGCATGGCGGCGCATATCACCTATCTATCGGAAGAGGCGCTGACCGCGAAATTCGGCCGCAATCTCCAGGACCGGCCGGATGGCACGAGAGGGGCCAAGAGCTTCGGCTTCGATGCGGATTTCCAGGTCGAAAGCTATCTGCGCTATCAGGGCAATGGCTTCACCCAGCGTTTCGACGCCAACAGCTATCTCTATATCACCCGCGCGATGGATTATTTCGATCTCGCCGAAGAAAATGGCGGCAAGCTGGCCAATGCTTTCGCGGGTACGGCTGCACGTTTCTGCCTCGTCAGCTTCGACAGCGACTGGCTCTACCCCACGGCGGAAAGCCGCCATGTCGTGCGCGCGCTCAACGCCGCAGGCGCCGCGGTCAGCTTCGTCGAACTGTCGGCGCCGCATGGGCACGACAGCTTCCTGCTGGATGTCCCCGCGCTCGACCGCGTGGTGAAAGGCTTCATCGAATGAGCGAGAGCAGGAACCGATACGACATCAGTTTCGATCGGATCGATGCCGTGGCGGCACACGCCTTCCTTTCGCAGAGCTATTGGTCGCTCGGCATACCGCTGGAGACGGTGCGCCGCGCGCTGGACAACAGCCTGTGCGTAGCGGTCTGGCATGATGATGCGCAGGTCGGTTTCGCCCGGGTGGTCACCGACCGGGCGACGTTCGCATATCTGGCGGATGTCTATGTTCTCGATGCGCATCGCGGCAAGGGACTGGCTCAGGCCATGGTCGCCCGGCTGCAGGATCATCCCGATCTTCAGGGCCTGCGCCGGTGGCTGCTGGCGACGAAAGATGCGCACAGCCTATATCGCGGCATGGGCTGGACCGACGTGCCAGACCCTTCGATCATGATGCAGCGCCATTTCCCGGACGTATACCAATGAGCCTGCGGCCTGATCTCGAAGCCATCGCCGGGGCGATCGGTGCGGGCAGCCGCGTGCTCGACATCGGCTGCGGCGACGGGGCCCTTCTCGCCAATTTGCGCGATACCAAGCAGGTGGACGCGCGCGGGATGGAAATCGACGGCACCTGTGTCGAACGCTGCGTGGCGCAGGGGCTGTCGGTGGTCCAGGGCGATGCCAACCGCGACCTCGCTGATTATCCCGACAAGGGGTTCGATTATGCCGTGCTCAGCCAGACGCTGCAGACCGCGCTGCGCCCCGACCTGATGCTCGATCAATTGCTGCGCGTGGGCCGCCAGGCCTTCGTCAGCTTTCCCAATTTCGCCCATTGGCGCACCCGGTCGGCGCTGATGCTGCACGGGCGCATGCCGGTGACCCGCGCGATCCCGGTCAGCTGGTACGAAACGCCCAATATCCACCACGTCACGGTCAGCGATTTTCGCGAGCTCGCGCGCCAGAAAGGCGCGCATGTCGAACGCGAATGGTTCTTCGCCAATGGGTCGCCCGTCCGCGCCGGGGTGAATTTGCGCGCCGAATTCGCGGTGTTCCAGCTCAGCCGCTGACAGGCGGGTCCATGGGTTTGCGGCGAAACAGGCTGCGCACGATCTTGCGCGCCAGCCAGATCATCCAGACGATGACGGCCAGGAGGACAACCGCGATACCGCCCGCGACATAGGGGTATTCATAAGCGGCATAGAGCAGGCCCGCGGTCGCCACGTCCTCAACGGTAGACACCGCCACATTGCTCACCGGTTCGTGGCTGGCATTGACCACGCCCCGCGCCCCCGCCTTGCCCGCATGGGCCGTCAGCGCCGCGCCGCCGCCGAGCAGGAAGGCCACCACCTGCGTGGCCGGATCGGACGGGTCGACGATCGCCAGCGCCAGCAGCGCGCCGCCCACCGGCCGCACGAAAGTGTGTACCGCGTCCCACGCGCTGTCGAGCCACATCACCTTGTCGGCGAAGAATTCGGCCAGCGCGGCAATGGCGGCAATGCCCATCACCCAGGGGTTGGCCAGCGCATCGAGGCTCTGCAGATGTTCGGGCAGCGGCAGCGCGCCAAGCCGCATGGCAAGGCCGGTGGCAAAGATGCTGAGATAGAGCCGCCAGCCCGCCAGCAGGCTGACGCTGCCGGCTATCCCGATGATTTCCATCACGCCCATATCCATCCTCCTGTCAGTGCGCGATGATGCCGCTCAACCAGCACCGGCCCAGCCCATTTCGGGCCGGATCAGCTCGGCTCGTGCATCGGGCACCCGTTCTTTTCTGAGCGAAAGCGGGCCGAATGGCGATAGGTTTCCTGCCGGGCGCGGTTGGTGTTGCCCATCGGCAGGTGATCCATCACCCCGGTCCACACGCTGAACCGCATGGTTTCATTGACCTTGCGCACCAATTGTTCATCCCAGCTATCCTGTTTCGGGATGCGCAGAGTGGCGACCTTTTCGAAGGGCGAGACATCCTGCGGCCATTCGACCGAGGAATCCTCGACCGGCTGCCGGTCCACATCGCGCAGCAGCTGGACGCAGAAATCCCATTCGGCGTCATTGCGCATGAACTGTTCGCGGACATGGTGGCGCAGCCCGTCGCGATCATCGCCGATCTCCACCGTCTCGCCGGCCAGAGCCTTCATCCACTCCGCCGCCGGGCGCAGCTGGAATTTGGCGACATAGCGGCCATAGCGAAACGGGGTGGCCGAGAAATAGTCGAGCGCCAGCGGTTCGCTTTGCGGCAAGCCCCCCATCGAAGCGAGCGCCGGGGCGGGATCGAGCCCGACCTTCTGGCGCACGTCATTGCCCAGCTTGAACATGTCGGCAGCGATCTTCTTGAGCCATTCGACCCGGTCCGTCGTCTTGGCGAGCAGGCCGAGATTCTTGGCGAAGGCCTGCGCATTGGGGGCGGCGAAAGCGGGGGCGTTGACGAAGATGAAATCCTGCGTGTCGCCAGCGGCATCGGGCAGCCGGGCACCTTTCACATCGCACACTTTGAGCGCGAAGCCGCGCGGCAGGTGGATATTGTCATGCAGGATATCGCCCGCATTGGTGGACATGCGGATATAGGCATCGTGCTGCCCTGCATGAGCGAACAGGCCCTGCGCCAGTTCGGGGCGAAGACCATCCTCGATCGTCAGCGTACCCTTGGCGATACCATGCGACTTGGCATGGACACTGCGGATGGCGTGGCCCGAGTTTTCATAGGTCGTCTCCAGGATCTCGTCGAATTTGTCGTCGAGATCGAGAATGGTGTCGGCTTCCTTCTCCGGCTCGATATTTTCGAGTTCGGCGGAAAAGGGAATGGGATCGGAATATGTCATGAGACCTCGGACGTGCGGGGGCGGAAATGCGGGTATGGTTGCGCTTTAAAGCATCCGTCCGCGCGAAGGGTTCCGCCAACCAACCGAGGCATGACATGAAAAGGGCGGCGCCATCGCTGGCACCGCCCCTTTTTGCTTGGTTCGTGATCGGCTGCGATCAGAAGATTTCGAACAGGCCCGCTGCGCCCATGCCGCCGCCGACGCACATGGTGACGACGCCGTATTTCGCCTTGCGGCGCTGGCCTTCGCGCAGGATGTGGCCGACGCAGCGCGCGCCGGTCATGCCGTAAGGGTGGCCGACCGAGATCGAGCCGCCGTTGACGTTGAGCTTGTCATTGTCGATGCCCAGCTTGTCGCGGCAATAGAGTACCTGCACGGCGAAGGCTTCGTTCAGTTCCCACAGGTCGATGTCTTCCATCTTCATGTCGAAGCGTTCGAGCAGCTTGGGAATGGCGAAGATCGGGCCGATGCCCATTTCGTCAGGCTCGGTACCGGCAACCGCCATGCCGATGTAACGGCCGAGCGGATTGAGGCCGCGCTTTTCGGCTTCCTTGGCTTCCATGACGACGACCGCTGCCGAACCATCGGACAGCTGGCTGGCGTTACCCGCCGTGATCGTGGTGCCCGGGCCCATGACGGGCTGGAGCGAGGACAGGCCTTCGAGCGTGGTCGAGGGGCGATTGCCTTCGTCCTTGGCGATGGTCACGTCTTCGTCGGTGATGTCGCCCGTTTCCTTGTTCTGCACCTTGTGCTTGGTGCTGACCGAAACGATTTCGTCGTCGAAAATGCCCGCTTCCTGCGCGGCGGCGGTGCGCTGCTGGCTCTGGAGAGCATATTCGTCCTGCGCTTCGCGGCTGATGCCGTAACGCTGGGCGACCGTTTCTGCAGTCTGCAGCATCGGCATGTAGATCGCGCCGTGCATGCCCATCAGTTCAGGGTCGGGCATCACGCGCATTTCCTTGGTCTGCACCAGCGAAATGCTTTCCTGCCCACCGGCAGCGACGATCTGCATGCGGTCGGTGATGATCTGCTTGGCGGCCGTGGCAATGCTCATCAGGCCCGAAGAACACTGGCGGTCGATGGTCATGCCGGACACGCCGATCGGGCAACCGGCCCGCAGCGCGACCTGGCGGGCGAGGTTGCCTGCCTGCGCGCCCTGCTGGAGCGCGGCGCCCCACAGCACGTCGTCGATTTCGCCGGCATCGATGCCGGCACGCTCGATCGCGGGCTTCAGGGAATAGGAGCCGAGCGTTGCGCCCGGAGTGGAATTGAAAGCGCCCTTATAGGCCTTGCCCATACCAGTACGGGCGGTGGAAACGATGACTGCGTCACGCATGGGAATTTCCTCGAATTAGCTGAATGGTCTGTTTCTTCCGGGGAGGAGAGAAAATCAGACGAAATACATGGTCATCCATTCGCAGATCAGCGCGGGCTTTTCCTCGCCTTCGATCTCGATGGTGATTTCCATGGTCTGCTGCCACTGACCGGGGCGCTTCTCGGTCATTTCCAGCATCTTCCAGTGACCGCGGATGCGCTTGCCGGACTTCACCGGGTTGATGAACCGCGTCTTGTTGCCGCCGTAGTTGACGGCCATCTTGATGCCCTCGACCCGCGGCACGTCGCTGTTCGCGGTGAGGTAGGGGATCATCGACAGGGTCAGGAAGCCGTGGGCGATGGTGCCGCCGAAGGGCGTCATCTTGGCCGCTTCCTCGTTCACATGGATGAACTGGTGGTCGCCGGTGGCTTCGGCGAACTGGTTGATGCGCTCTTGGCTCATCTCGACCCATTCGCTGGTGCCGACCTGTTCGCCGACCTTGGCTGCTATGTCCTGGGGGCTCATATTTCGCTCTCCTCGAATATACGTCAAATTCGCGCGACTCTTCGCGCGTGCGGGCAGACACATGGCCTATGGAAAGAGGGTGCGCAACCGCCCGAAATCTGCCGTTACGGCATAGCGGGGCAAAGTGTTTCGCCAATTGCACGAGCTGCGGGTTCAGGGCATCATTATCCGTAAATTAACCAAGCAGCCCTAGCTGACGGGGCAACTTCGCATCTATCAGGCGGACTGGAACCGAATGGGCGACGATTTGGAAGATAGCGGTATCACCGACAGGGCATGGTTCAGGCCGGCAGTTGCCGTGTGGTTCGCGCTGCTGCTGGGCGCCGGGTTGTGGTTCATGCCGCCGCGAGTGCACGATTCGCTTGCATCCTTGCTCGGCCTCGATCGCATGCTGCCGCTGTTCGCGGCCCCCATCGGCGCTGCAGGCACGGCGATATTGTGCGCCGCGCTGGCACTGTTCGGCGGAATGCTGGGCTGGGCCCTGGCCGCTCGCTTGGCAAGGCCGGCGAGACAGCAAGCCCTGACTTCCGATGCGGACCCGGTCGACAATGCGCGTTTGGGCAGCCCGGAAGAAGAACCGATGGAACCGCGCCGCCGCCGCGTCCTGTCCGCACGCGAGGATATCGGCGAGGAAGGCATCCCCCCCTCGATCGACGCACCCGAGGAATTTCAGGCGGAAACAGAAGGCGCACCGGCTGAGCCCGAGCAAGCTGAGCCCGAGGAAGAGGATTTCGAGCTGGTCGAGGCGGTGATCGAGCCGGACGAAGAGCCCTCTTTCGATGCACCGGTATTCCAGAGCGACCCGGAAGAAGAGCTGGACACTTTTGAAAACGTGCCCGAATTCGCGGCCGAGGCCGAAGAGTGGCCGGCGGATACCGAGCAATTCCATGAATTCGAGGTGCTGCCGGAAGAAGAAGCGGCCCCTTTCGAAGCCGCCGAGCATGAGGAATATACAGAGCCCGAAGAAGCGCAGGAGGCCGAACCGCTCGGCGACATGAGCCTCGACTCCCTGCTCGCACGGCTTGAAGGCGCGCTCGATACGCGGCGCCAGACCGTGGAGAGGAGCGAGCGCGCCGCGCGCCAGCCTGCCTTGCAGCCGGTGCCGCTGCCAAACGCGCCTATCCAGAATGAAGCGCTTCAGCGCATGGCTTCCGATGCGCAAAGCGCGGAAGACGATCCCATGGTCGCTTTTCTGCAACGCGAGGCGGATCGAAGGCTCTCCAAGCCGGATCAGGTACCTGACGCTGGCACCGGCGATACGGCCGAACCGCCCAGCCGGGAACGCACGCCGAGCGCAGCCCATTCCGCCGTCAGCAAGATGCTCGATCGCATGGGCCTTTCCAACCGGCACGACTGAACCGGACTGAAAGCGGATACGAATTCGTCCCGCTGCAACGCGGCAAAAATCGGGAAATCTTGGGCTGTGCGAAATTTTGCTTCGCCGGGCCACCATTGCAAATCCGGTTAATTGCCGTCAAAAAGCCTTTTCGCGACATTTTGCGGCCGCGCATGCGGCGCTGCACAAAATCCGTTTCCGCTGCCCGGCGTTGGGCCTGATGGGGAACGGGCTTGGAGGAGGACGCTTCGGCGAATGCAGGTTCCGGCTCATCATACACCCGGTAACGGCCCCCGGTCACAGGGGCTTTACGATCCGCGCAATGAACACGATGCCTGCGGCGTCGGCATGGTCGCGCATATCAAGGGCGAGAAGAGCCACGCGATTATCGAACAGGCGCTGACCATCCTCGCCAATCTCGACCATCGCGGCGCGGTGGGCGCCGATCCGCTGCTGGGCGATGGCGCGGGCATCCTGATCCAGACGCCCGATCCGCTGATCCGCAAATGGGCCGAAGCGCAGGGCCACGACCTGCCGGAAGAAGGCGACTATGCGCTCGCCATGTGCTTCCTGCCGCAGGAAGACGAAGCGCGCCGGTTCGTCGAGAGCCAGCTGGAACGTTTTGCCGAGAAGGAAGGCCAGCGCGTGGTCGGTTGGCGCGATGTGCCCACTACGCTCGACGGGCTGGGCGAAGCGGTAATCGCCTCCATGCCGGTCATTCGCCAGTGCGTGATTGCGCGCGGGATGAACTGTGCCAGCCGCGAGGCCTTCGAGCGCAAGCTGGTCGTCATCCGCAAGCAGACGCTGAACCCGCTCGCCGCGCTGGAAGCCAAGCATGACATCCCGGGCCTCAGCCAGGCCTACATCCCGAGCTTCAACAGCCGAACCGTGGTCTACAAGGGCCTGCTGCTCGCCAATCAGGTCGGCACGTTCTACGACGATCTGCGCGATCCCGATTGCGTGTCCGCATTGGGCCTCGTCCACCAGCGTTTCAGCACCAACACCTTCCCCAGCTGGCGGCTTGCGCACCCCTATCGCTTCATGGCGCATAACGGCGAAATCAACACGGTCCGCGGCAATGTGAACTGGATGGAAGCGCGCCGCCGCACGATGGAAAGCGAGCTTCTGGGCGCCGACCTCGACAAGATGTGGCCGCTGATCCCGCATGGCCAGTCGGACACCGCCTGTCTCGACAATGCGCTCGAACTGCTGCTGACCGGCGGTTACAGCCTCGCGCATTCCATGATGATGCTCATGCCCGAAGCCTGGGCCAAGAACGAGCAGATGGATCCGGCGCGCCGTGCCTTTTACGAATACCACGCCGCGCTGATGGAGCCATGGGATGGCCCCGCTGCCGTGTGCTTCACCGACGGTAAGCAAATCGGCGCCTGCCTCGACCGCAACGGCCTGCGCCCCGCGCGCTGGTGCACGACCAAGGACGATCTCGTGGTTCTCGCCTCGGAAAGCGGCGTGCTGCCGTTTGCCGAGGAAGACATCACCCGCAAGTGGCGCCTCCAGCCAGGCAAGATGCTGCTGATCGACCTCGAAGAAGGCCGCATCGTCGAGGACGAGGAACTGAAGGCCGATCTCGCCGCCGCCGAGCCTTATGAGGCGTGGCTGGAGAAGGCGCAGTACAAGCTTGCCGATCTCGACCATATCGAGCCCGACCTGTCCGAGATTGCCGAGAGCACCATTCCGCTGCTCAACCGCCAGCAGGCCTTCGGTTACACGCAGGAAGACATCAGCCGCTTCCTCGAACCCATGGCCGCCAATGGCGAAGACCCCATCGGCTCTATGGGCACCGACACGCCCATTGCGGTGCTGAGCGAAAAGAGCCGCCTGCTCTACGACTATTTCAAGCAAAACTTCGCGCAGGTGACCAACCCGCCGATCGACCCCATCCGCGAAGAGCTGGTGATGAGCCTGCTCTCGATGATCGGCCCGCGCCCGAACCTGCTGGGCCGCGACGGCGGTACGCACAAGCGCCTCGAGGTTTCGCAGCCGATCCTCACCAATATCGATCTGGCCAAGATCCGTTCGGTCGAAGTGGCGCTGGACGGCGCTTTCCGCACGGCAACCATCGATATCACCTGGGATGCCAGCACGGGCGCTGACGGGCTCGCCATGGCGCTGAAGGAAATGTGCTGGGCCGCGACCGAGGCGGTGCTGGGCGACGCGAATATCCTGATCCTGTCGGACCGCGGTCAGGGGCCGGGGCGTATTGCCATGCCTGCCCTGCTGGCGACGGCGGCGGTCCACCACCAGCTGGTGCGGCAGGGCCTGCGGATGCAGACCGGCCTCGTCATCGAGACCGGCGAAGCGCGCGAAGTGCACCATTTCTGCGCGCTGGCGGGCTATGGCGCGGAAGGCATCAACCCCTATCTTGCGATCGAAACGCTGGAAGATTTGCGCGCCCGCAAGCTGCCGCATCTCGACCCCGAGGACGTGCAGAAGAACTTCGTCAAGGCCATCGGCAAGGGCATTCTGAAGGTCATGTCCAAGATGGGCATTTCGACCTACCAGTCCTATTGCGGCGCGCAGATCTTCGATGCGGTCGGCCTGTCGAGCGAATTCGTCGATGCCTATTTCGCCGGCACCGCCACCACCATCGAGGGCGTGGGCCTGAAGGAAGTGGCCGAGGAAACCGTGCGCCGCCATGCGCAGGCCTTTGGCGACAGTCCTCTCTACAAGGGTATGCTCGATGTGGGCGGCATCTATCAGTACCGTATCCGCGGCGAGGATCACGCCTGGACGCCGCAGAACATCGCCAATCTGCAGCACGCCGTGCGCGGGTCGAACCCCGAGAATTACGCGGAATACGCACGCAGCATCAACGAGCAGTCCGAACGGCTGCTGACGATCCGCGGGCTGATGGAACTGCAGAAGGCCGCACGTCCGCTCGATCTGGACGAGGTCGAACCGGCTGCCGAGATCGTCAAGCGCTTCAGCACCGGCGCGATGAGCTTCGGCTCGATCAGCCACGAGGCGCATTCGACGCTCGCCATCGCGATGAACCGCATGGGCGGGCGTTCGAACACCGGCGAAGGCGGCGAGGAGCCCGAGCGTTTCCAACCGCTGGACAATGGCGATTCCATGCGCAGCCGGATCAAGCAGGTGGCATCAGGCCGCTTTGGCGTCACGGCGGAATATCTCGTCAATTCGGACGATATCCAGATCAAGATGGCGCAGGGTGCAAAGCCCGGCGAAGGCGGCCAGCTGCCCGGCCACAAGGTCGACAAGCGCATCGGCAAGGTGCGCCATTCGACCCCGGGCGTGGGCCTGATCTCGCCGCCCCCGCATCACGATATCTATTCGATCGAGGATCTGGCACAGCTGATCCACGATCTGAAGAACGTGCAGCCTTCGGCGCGCATTTCGGTCAAGCTGGTGAGCGAAGTGGGCGTAGGCACGGTGGCTGCGGGCGTTTCGAAGTCCAAGGCCGACCATCTCACCATTTCGGGCTATGAAGGCGGTACGGGTGCAAGCCCGCTGACCAGCCTGACGCATGCCGGAAGCCCGTGGGAAATCGGCCTTGCCGAAACGCAGCAGACGCTGCTCCTCAACGATCTTCGCAGCCGCATCGCGGTGCAGGTCGACGGCGGCCTGCGCACCGGCCGCGATGTCGCCATCGGCGCGCTGCTGGGTGCGGACGAGTTCGGCTTTGCCACCGCACCGCTGATCGCGGCGGGCTGCATCATGATGCGCAAGTGCCATCTCAACACCTGTCCGGTTGGCGTGGCCACGCAGGACCCGGTGCTGCGCAAGCGCTTTACCGGCACGCCCGAACACGTGATCAATTACTTCTTCTTCGTCGCCGAAGAACTGCGCCAGATCATGGCGGAGATGGGCTTCCGCACGGTGGAGGAGATGGTCGGCCGGGTGGACAAGCTCGATATGCGCCGGGTGCGCCGCCACTGGAAGGCGCATGGCGTCGACCTCGGCCGCATCCTGCATGCCGTGCCGCTCAAGGAAGGCCAGCTCCCGCGCCATACGGAAACGCAGGACCATGGCCTTGCAGCCGCGATGGACGTGGAGCTTATCGAAGCCTGCAAACCTGCGATCGAGAGCGGTCAGGCCGTCCAGATCAACCGCTCGATCCGCAATGTGAACCGCACCGTCGGCGCCATGCTGTCGGGCCGGATCGCGGAAGAATACGGCCATCAGGGCTTGCCGCAGGATACCATCCGCATCGACCTGACCGGCGTTGCGGGGCAGAGCTTCGGCGCATGGCTGGCGCACGGCGTCACGATGAGCCTCACCGGCGATGCCAATGACTATGTCGGCAAGGGCCTTTCTGGCGGCCGTATCGTGGTCAAGCCGCCGAAGGACGTCGCCCGCGAACCGACCAACAACATCATCGTGGGCAATACCGTGCTTTACGGCGCCATCGCGGGCGAAGCCTATTTCGCCGGCGTGGCGGGCGAACGCTTCGCCGTGCGCAATTCGGGCGCGGTCGCGGTGGTCGAGGGCACGGGCGACCATGCGCTCGAATACATGACCGGCGGCGTGGTCTGCGTGCTGGGCAAGACCGGACGCAATGTGGCCGCGGGGATGAGCGGCGGGATCGCCTATGTCTACGATCCCGATGGCGCGTTCGACCGCCTCGTGAACCACGCGCAGGTCGATATTCTCGATGTCGCACCCGGCGACGGGGAAGGCGCGGAAAGGAGCTGGGGCACGCCTCAGCAACGCGCGGTCAGCGTCGATAATCCCGGCATGGGCGATCCGCTCTATCACGATGCCGAGCGGCTGAAGGTGCTGGTCGAACGCCACCACCTCCACACCGGCTCGGCCCGGGCGAAGGCATTGCTCGACGACTGGGCCAACGAACTGAAAAACTTCCGCAAGGTGATGCCGCGCGATTACGCCAAGGCGCTGAAGGCACTCGAGGAAGAACGCGAAGACGCGGCGATGGAGGCTGCAGAGTAATGGGCAAGGAAACCGGCTTTCTCGAATATGAGCGCGAGGATCGCACTTATGCCGATCCTGCGGAACGGCTGAAAAGCTACAAGGAATTCGTGATTCCGCACGAGCGCGGCGCGCTGCAGAAACAGGCCGCGCGCTGCATGAATTGCGGCATTCCCTACTGCCACAACGGCTGTCCGGTGAACAACATCATCCCGGACTGGAACCACTTGGTCTATGAGGACGACTGGAAGAGCGCGCTCGAGGTCCTGCATTCGACCAATAACTTCCCCGAGTTCACGGGCCGCGTCTGCCCCGCCCCATGCGAGGCGGCCTGTACGCTGAACATCGTCGATGCGCCGGTGACCATCAAAAGCATCGAATGCGCCATCATCGACCGCGGCTTCAAGGAAGGCTGGGTCAAGCCGCAAGTACCTGAAAAGCAGAGCGGAAAGTCGGTCGCGGTAATCGGCAGCGGCCCCGCGGGCCTTGCCGCCGCACAGCAATTGGCGCGCGCGGGCCATGCCGTGACCGTCTTCGAAAAGAGCGACCGGATCGGCGGTTTGCTGCGCTACGGCATCCCCGACTTCAAGATGGAAAAGCACCTCATCAACCGCCGCGCGGTGCAGATGGAAGCCGAGGGCGTGCAGTTCCGCACCTCCAGCGAAGTGGGCGTCGAAGTCAGCTTCGAGGCGCTGAAGGAGAATTTCGACGCGGTCGTGCTGGCAGGCGGCGCGGAAGAGGCGCGCAAGCTCGATATTCCGGGCTCGGAGCTGTCGGGCGTGCGGCTGGCGATGGAATTCCTGACCCAGCAGAACAAGCGCAATGCGGGCGATGACGAGGTGCGCGCGGCGCCGCGTGGCAGCCTGACGGCGACGGACAAGCATGTGATCGTCATCGGCGGGGGCGACACCGGCAGCGACTGCGTGGGCACCAGCAACCGGCAGGGCGCGGCTTCGGTGACGCAGCTGGAGATCATGCCCAAGCCGCCGGAAAAGGAAGACAAGGCGCTGACCTGGCCCGACTGGCCGCTGAAGCTGCGGACCTCTTCCAGCCACGAGGAAGGGGTGGACCGCGACTGGGCGGTGCTGACCAAGCGCGTGGTCGAGGACGGGGGCCAGGTCTCCGGGCTCGAATGCGTGCGGGTCGAGTGGAAAGACGGGAAAATGCAAGAGGTTGCGGGCAGCGAATTCACGCTGAAAGCCGATCTCATCCTGCTGGCGATGGGCTTTACCGGGCCGAAACGCCGGGGTTTGCTGGACCGGGCGGGCGTGGAATTGTGCGAGCGCGGCAATGTGAAAGCCGACACCAATCGCTATGCCACGAGCGAGCCGAACGTCTATGCCTGCGGCGATATGCGGCGCGGGCAAAGCCTTGTCGTCTGGGCGATTCGCGAGGGTCGGCAGTGCGCGCGGGCGGTGGACGAGGCGCTGATGGGCGTGAGCGAACTGCCCCGCTGAGGGCAGGTCGAAGGCAGATCGAGGGGGTGCTGGCCGCCCCTCAAGTGTTCCGGAAAAGGCTCCGAACACCCACTTGATCGGAGGCCGCAGCGCCGGACACCCGTGCCGGGACGCCGAATCGGCCGGGTCCGAGGCCGAACGGGGGAGGAAAGACGCCGACGCGCCGGGTTAGCGGGCCGGACAGGCGCGCAATCGGCAGGCCAGCAGCCGAAGCCTCAGTGAATGGCGACGATGACCTGATCGCCTTCGCGCACTGGGGCGCAATTTTCCGCCGGGATCGGATCGAAGCCTTCGCGGGTCAGCGCGATATCCGACAGGCCATCGATCTTGAAATAGCCGAGCGCGGGATCTTCATCGACCCGGCGGCTCTTGTTCGGATTGACCGCGCCCAGATAGAAAGCGTTGTTGCGCAGCACGATCTGGTGCGGCGCCAGCTTCAGCGTGCTGGAGTTGTAGGTCGCGCTGATCATGGTGCGTTCGCGCATGGCTTCGCCCAGCACCGCCTGGACGAATTCGAAGGAAGATTGATGCTGCATTGCACAAAACCACACCATCCGGGCCGAAAATGCAATCGCTTAATGGTAGCGGTCACAATTTTATGCGGCCGATAGTTTCCATCGGGCCACCACAAATTTCGCTCAGACCGCGCCCATTTTCGATCAGCGGGCGGCCCAGTCCACGGGCCCCCGCCCGTGCTTTTCGAGAAATTCATTCGCCCGGCTGAAGGGTTTCGAGCCGAAGAAACCGCGATGCGCCGACAGCGGGCTGGGATGCGGGCTTTCGATCACCAGATGCGGTCCCGCCCCGCTGCGCGCCGCCTGCAGCCCCGCGACCCGTTTCGCCTTGGCCTGCGCATGGCTGCCCCACAGGATGAAGACGCTGGGCACATCGCGCGCCGCCACTGCCGCCACGCAGGCATCCGTGATCGCGTCCCAGCCGCGCCCCGCATGGCTGCCCGCCTGCCCCTGCTCAACGGTCAGCGTGTTGTTGAGCAGCAGCACCCCCTGCCGCGCCCACGGCGTCAGATCGCCGTCCCGCGGCGGCGCGGCATCCAGATCGGCGGCCAGTTCCTTGTAGATATTGCGCAGGCTCGGCGGCAGCTTCACGCCTTGCGGCACGGAGAAGGACAGGCCCATCGCCTGCCCCGGCCCGTGATAGGGGTCCTGCCCCAGGATCACGACCTTCACCGCGTCCAGCGGGGTCAGGTCCAGCGCCTTCAGCCGCGATCCGCGCGGGGGATAGACCACCTTGCCGGCCGCCTCCTCCTCTCTCAGCCAGCCGCCCAGCGCGCGCGCTTCGGGCGCGGCCAGAACGGGATCGAGGGCGGGCTTCCAGCTATCGGGAACGGGATCGGTCATGACAGGCTGTTTGCCCGTCCCGGCGCGGCAGGACCAGTCGCCCCGGTCCACCAATCCCCGATCACCCGGGTCCAGGCATCCGGGCTATGGCGCCCAAGCCCCAGCCCGAGCCCAAGCCCAAGCCCAAGCAGCGAGCGAAGTGACGAAGGTCCGTTGCCAGTTCCCTCTGCGAACCCTAAAGCCGCCCCATGGCAGTTCATTTCCACGAAGAAGACCTTCCCGAAGGCGTGCTCGCCGATGGCCCCGTTGCCGTCGATACCGAGACCATGGGCCTCGTCACCACGCGCGACCGGCTGTGCGTCGTCCAGATCAGCGACGGCAATGGCGACGAGCATCTCGTCCGCTTTGCGCCGGACAGCGATTATGACGCGCCCAATCTGCAGGCCGTGCTGGCCGATCCGGACCGGCTCAAGCTGTTCCATTTCGCCCGCTTCGACCTCGCCGCGATCGAATATTACCTCGGCGTCACGGCGGCGCCCTGCTATTGCACCAAGATCGCCAGCAAGCTGGTCCGCACCTATACCGACCGCCACGGCCTGAAGAATCTGGTCGAGGAACTGCTGGGCGAGAATATCTCCAAGGCGCAGCAATCGTCCGACTGGGGCGGGCCGGAACTCAACCAGGCGCAGCGCGACTATGCCGCGTCCGACGTGCGCTTCCTCCACCGGATGCGCGAAGAGCTCAATCGCCGGCTCGAACGCGAAGGCCGGATGGAACTGGCACAGTCCTGTTTCGATTTCCTTCCCACGCGCGCCCATCTCGATATCCTCGGCTGGGCCGATCACGACATCTTCAGCCACGCGTAAGGCTTAGCGGAGCACCAACCCCATCATGGCCATCGGCAAGCGCAGGATCGAAACGCAGGAGGCGCAGCAATTACGCTCGCGCCGCCAGCATTTCGCTGCGCCCGGCGGCAGCCATGACCGGCTGGTGCGCTTCCTTGCGCGGTTCCTGCCGATGGGCGTGGGGATTGTTGCCGCGCTGATGATCATCACCCCCTTGAGCCCGCGCGGCGAGATCAGTTTCCTGCTCGACCGCAATGAAGTGGCGGTGATCCAGGAACGGCTGCGCGTCGACAATGCGCTGTATCGCGGACAGGATGCCCAGGGCCGCCCCTTCTCGCTGACGGCGGGCGAAGCGGTCCAGAAATCGAGCGTGGAGGGGATCGTCCGCCTCGACGAGCTGGTCGCCCGCCTGCTGATGAGCGAAGGCCCCGCGCGGGTGGAGGCGCCCGGCGGGCAATACGATATCCGCGAAGACGTGGTCGATGTGAACGGCACCATGACGATGGCCGCCGCCGACGGTTATCGCATGAGCGCGAGCGGCGTATCGCTCGACCTGAAAGACAAGACATTAGAGGGATCGGGCGGCGTCGAAGGCGCGGTTCCGGCAGGCACGTTCCGCGCCGACCGGCTCGATGCCGATCTCGACCAACGCACTGTTACCCTGACCGGCAATGCGCGGCTGCGCATGGAGCCCGGAAAGCTGAGGATGCCATGATCAAGAGCCAGTTCCCCACCATGGCGAAAAGCGCGCTGGCGGGCTTTGCCCTGACCGCGGCCGCAATGGGCGGCATCCAGCTGTCCGCCCAGGCGATCGCCGGGCACAATTCCAACGCGCCGGTATCCTATGCCGCCGACCGGATCGAATTGCAGGACCGGCAGAACCGCGTGGTATTGTCGGGCAATGTCGAGATCACGCAGGGCGGCCTCAATCTCAACGCGGCGCGCACCATCGTGAACTATTCCGATGCGGGCAGCCTGAAGATCCAGCGGATCATGGCCACCGGCGGCGTGAATGTGACGCGCGGCAACGAACGCGCGCGCGGCGATACGGCGGTCTATGATTTCAACCGCCGTATCATCACCATGGCGGGCAATGTCCGCCTGAACCGCGGCGGCGATACGCTGAACGGCGGGCGGCTGGTGATCGACCTGGCCAGCGGCGTGTCGAGCGTGGATGGCCGCGCGAGCGGATCGTCGGGCGTGACCGGCAACAGTTCGTCTTCGGGCGGGCGCGTAACCGGATCGTTCTCCGTCCCCGAAAACTGAGCGCGGGTTTAGCGGCCAGTTCTAACGCCGGGCTCTAGCGGCGGCCGGCCCCCGCCACGCGGGCGATGCCCGTCAGCCCCTGTGCCAGCAGCAATTCCGACGCCTGGCTGTTGGTCAGCAATTCGCGGTGCAATTCGGTGAGCCGCAGGGTCAGCCGGTCTAGCTTGGGCCCGCGCCAGCGCTGGACCTGTTCGGCAATGTCGCGTTCCTCCTTCCAAAAGATGCCCAGCCGCGCTTTCTCACCCTTGTCGAGATCCTGATAGCGGCGATTGCCCAGCGCGGCGGAAATCCGCGCCAGCTGCGCCGCGCGCCGTTCGATCGCCAGCAGCGTGCCGACCGGGTTCAGCCCGATCTGCTTCATCCGCGCGATTTCCTGCGCCACCTTGGGCCCCTGCCCCGCCAGCACGGCGTTGACGAGCCCGGCGAACCCGTCCTCCTCGCTCGCCGCGCCCACGGCGTCGAGATGCTCCATTTCCGCCGGGCGCGGCGATTGCGGGCTGCCATCGAGATAGGTGGCGAGCTTGGTCACCTCGCTCTGCGCCAGCCGCACGTCGAGATTGGCCGCGCGCGCGATGCGTTCGGCCACGGCGCCATCCAGCCGCACGCCCGCCGCATCGCCCATGGCGCGCACGCTTTGCGTGACCGAGCGCAGATCGGGCGGATAGAACATGGCCACCACCGCATCCTTGCGCTTTTCCAGCAGCTTGGCGGTGCGCGATTTGTCGGTGGCCGAAGTGGCGACGACGATCACCGGGCAGGCCTCGCCAGCCCCCATGTCGCCCGTTTCCAGCAGGATCTTGATCGCCTCATGCGCCTCGTCGCCCGCCACCCGGCACCAGATGTGGCGCGTATCCCCGAACAGCGAGCTGGAACGGGCCTCGTCTCCCAGCCTGGCCGGATCGGCGCGCAGTTCGGCGCCGGGGATTTCCACCCGCTCGCCCGGATCGGGCAGCATGGCGGCCATGTCGTTGGCGGCCTGGCTGGCACCGGCCTCGTCCTGCCCGCAGAAGAAGAAGACGCCGCAGCTGGCGGCCACATCGCGCGCCTTGGCAGCGAAATCCTTGCCGGTCAGTTTCACCGTTCGCCCTGCGCCCTTTCACGAAGCGCCACGGCCACGCGGGTCACGATCCGGTCGGAGATTTCGACGGCGAGATTTTCGAGCGCGGTGTTTTCCGCCGCGATCACGGCAAATTCGCTGGAAACCACGTCGATCCCGGCATCCACGCCCTCGGTCGCATCGAGCAGGATCGCCCCGGTCGCCGAATCGACCAGCTGATAGCGCGCGCGCAGGGTGCGGCGTTCGCGGCTGACGGTATCGTCGGCCACCACGGCGAGGCCTTCGAGGCTGTCGTCCAGCCGCACTTCGAGCCGGTAACGGAACTCGCCCGTACCCGCCGCGCCCAGCTGATCGTTGAGCGCGCTGCGCACCAGCCAGCCGGCCTTGCCCTCGATCGGGGGGACATCGACCGCGGCCAGACCTTGCGCGACCGCGCCGCTGCCGCCGCCGGCATACATGGGCTGGAGCGAGCAGCCGCCGATCGCGAATGCGAGCGGCAGGGCGAGCGAGAGGGCGAAAGACTGGCGCATCAGGTGACGATATTCACCAATCTGTCGGGCACCACAATGACCTTGCGCACTTCTGCCCCGTCGATCGAGCGCTGCACCTTTTCCGATGCCAGCGCCATGGCTTCGAGATCTTCCTTAGGCGTGCCCTTGGGCGCGGTGAGCGTGTCGCGCAGCTTGCCCTTGTGCTGGACCGCGATGGTCACTTCGTCTTCGACCAGCAGCGCGGGATCGACCTCGGGCCAGGCGGCATCGGCCACCAGGCCGTCCATGCCCATGCCCGCCCAGGCTTCTTCGGCGAGATGCGGCATCATCGGGGCGACCAGTTGCACCAGGCTGCGGATCGCGGCGGAGCGGCTGGCGGAGGCTTGCGCCTTCTCGACCGCGCCGGTCAGCTCGTAAATCCGGGCGACGGCCTTGTTGAAGCCCAGCGCCTCGATATCCTCGGCCACTGCGGCCACGGTCTGGTGGGTCTTGCGGTCGAGCGGTTTGTCCTCGCCCTGCGCCTGCGGCTCATGGGCCGAGAAGAGGCGCCACAAGCGGTGCACGAAGCGGCTGCAGCCCTCGATCCCGGCTTCGGACCACGGCAGGTCGCGCTCGGGCGGGCTGTCGGACAGCATGAACCAGCGCACCGCGTCGGCGCCGTATGTGTCGATGATGGTGTCGGGATCGACGACGTTCTTCTTCGACTTCGACATCTTGATGACGCGGCCGATCTCGACCTCGCCGCCATCGGCCTTCAGCAGCGCACGCTCGGCCTCGCGGCTGATCTCGTCGGGCGCGTAATAGAGCGTCTTGCTGCCGTCCTTGCGGCTGTAGGTCTCATGCGTGACCATGCCTTGCGTGAAGAGCGAGGCGAAGGGCTCCTTCACCTCGATCTGGCCCATATGCGCCAGCGCGCGGGTCCAGAAACGGGCGTAGAGCAGGTGCAGGATCGCATGTTCGATCCCGCCGATATACTGTTCGACCGGCAGCCACTTGGCGACCTCTTCCTGGTCGAAGGGCTTATCGGCAGGCTGGCTGGCGAAGCGCAGGAAATACCAGCTGGAATCGACGAAGGTATCGAGCGTGTCGGTCTCGCGCTCCGCCTTGCCGCCGCATTTCGGGCAGTCGACATGCTTCCACGTGGCGTGGCGCAGCAGCGGGTTGCCCGGCGTCTGGAAGTCGACATCCTCGGGCAGCGTGATCGGCAGGCTGTCCTTGGGCGCCGGGACCACGCCGCATTTTTCGCAGTGGATGAAGGGGATCGGCGTGCCCCAGTACCGCTGGCGCGACACGCCCCAGTCGCGCAGGCGCCAGACGGTCTTGCCTGTCCCCCGGCCCTGCTGTTCGATGCGGGCGATGATCTCGCGCTTGGCGTCCTCGATCTCCATCCCGTCGAGGAAGTCGGAATTGACGATCACGCCCTCTCCGGCCTCGGCCTCGCCGTCGAAGGGCTTGTCCGCCTGCTCGACACTCGGCGCGACCACGCGCGGGATCGGCAGGCCGTATTTGGTGGCGAATTCGAAGTCGCGGCTGTCGTGCCCCGGCACGGCCATGATCGCGCCGGTGCCGTAATCCATCAGCACGAAATTCGCGATATAGACCGGCAGGTCCGCGCCCGTGAACGGGTGCTTGGCCGTGATGCCGGTGTCGAAGCCGAGCTTCTCCGCCGTTTCCAGCTCTGCCGCGGTGGTGCCGCCCTTCTTGCACAGCGTGATGAACTCGCGCGCTTCATCGCTGTCCAGCCCCTGCGCCACCGGATGATCGGCAGCGACGGCGACGAAGCTCGCGCCGAAGATCGTGTCGGGCCGCGTGGTGTAGACCGGCAGCTTGTCGCCGTTCGACAGGTCGAAGCTGAATTCCAGCCCCTTGGACTTGCCGATCCAGTTTTCCTGCATCAGCCGGACCTTGTCGGGCCAGTTTTCCAGGCTGCCCAGTCCCTCGAGCAGTTCCTCGGCAAAGTCGGTGATCTTGAGGAACCACTGGTTGAGCTTGCGCTTCTCGACCTCGGCGCCCGAGCGCCAGCCCTTGCCGTCGATGACCTGTTCGTTGGCGAGCACTGTCATGTCGACCGGGTCCCAATTGACCTCGCTCTCCTTGCGGTAGACGAGCCCCGCTCCGTAGAGATCGATGAAGAGCGCCTGTTCGTGGCCGTAATAGTCGGGCTCGCAGGTCGCCAGTTCGCGTGACCAGTCGAGCGCGAAGCCGAGGCGCTTCAGCTGCGCCTTCATGTGTTCGATATTGTCGCGCGTCCAGCCGCCGGGATGCACGCCCTTTTCCATCGCCGCGTTTTCCGCGGGCATGCCGAAGGCGTCCCAGCCCATCGGGTGCAGGACCTCGTGCCCGGTCGCCTTCTTGAAGCGCGCCAGCACGTCGCCCATCGTGTAATTGCGCACATGACCGATATGAATGCGCCCGCTGGGATAGGGGAACATCTCAAGCACGTAGCTCTTGGGTTTGGGCGAATCGCTATCGGCGCGGAAGGTCTGCGCCTCGTCCCATGCGGATTGCCAGCGCGCATCGGCCGCGGCCGGATTGAAACGGGTGTCACTCATGCGCACGCCTGTAAGGATTTCAGGCGCGAATGGAAGGCGTTCAAAACCAATTCGGCCTAGAACGGCGCGGAATCTTAGATGACCTTGGTCAAAATTGGTAAGCGCGTGAACCGGAGCGCAGCGACCTTAAAGGTCGTGAGCACCGGAAGCGCAGAGATTGCCGGTTTGCAGGCCGTTATCGGCCGAATTAGTTGGAGATCGTCTGACGGCGCAGTTCGCGCGCCTTGGTCAGGATGATGTCTTCCAGCTTCTGCACGGTGGCGGCCTGTACCGGCGCATCGACCCAGGTGCCGCCCTGATTGACTTGGCGGCTAGCGGCGACGCGCAGCGCATCGGCGCGCAGGTCGGTATCGAGGATGGAAACGGTCATCTTCACCCGTTCGCCCGGATTGCCGGGATTGGCATACCAGTCGGTCACGATCACGCCGCCGGCACTGTCGGCCTGCAGCAGCGGCGCGAAGCTGACCGCTTCGAGGCTGGCGCGCCAAAGATAGGAGTTCACGCCGATGGTCGATACCTGCGCCGCGGCCAGATCGGCCTGCGGGCGATTGCCGCTGCTGCATGCCGCAAGGCCGATGCTGGCCACGCCGACAAGGGCGATGGCGGCGGGACGGCGGAGATTACGGTATGCGGTCATGAACGGTCCTTGGATCGGAATATGTCGTTGCGGCTCTATAATGGCTGGGCAGACAGGGGCAAGCACTGCCTTTGCCCCGCCGGGCCACGCGCACAGACACTACCGGACGCGTGAATGCGTCCTTAATCGCGGCCCTCGCAAGCGGCACCCTGTGTGCGCAGGGCAACACTATTTGCGCCAAAAGGGCGATGCTTGTGGAAAAGCTGGAATTATTCGGATCGAAGACCTAATCTTCTGAAATACCGGAGTCGCTTACATGAAAACATGTGGTGCGATGTTCGGGAACCATTAAGCGGATACCGTGGTATAACGGCATGAACACCGCGATAGGGGCAGAGAGGCGTTCGATGGGCAAGTCCAGAAACAGCACAGGTAAGGGTCGGTTCGCGCCGGCGCTGCTTGCTGTTGCCGGTCTGGCTCTCGCCATTCCCGGCGCCGGCATGGCCGTTTCCTCGGTACAGAGCGATTCGGTTCAGCCCGCAGCCACGGAATTCCTGTCCTTCACGCCCGCCGGTGTCGATCCCGAACTGGCGCAGAAGGTGGCCAAGCTGGTGGGCAAGGATGCCCTGCGCTTCACCCCCGCCAACAAGCCAGCCCCGGCGCGTGAGCGGACGGTGAACTTCGCGGTTCGCGTGGACGCGGCAACCGCCCGCACGCTGTCCGGCCGCAGCCCGGCAGAAACCCTGGCCAAGAGCGCAGGCCCCGACAGCGGACTGTCGATGGTCGCCGCGCGTTACAATCTTGGCATCGCCCGCGGCTATCAGAGCTTCGCCCAGCCGACCCGCAGCGTTGCGGCCGCGAGTATCGGTGACAAGGTGAAGGATTTCGCCATGCCCGACCTGCGCAGCTTCGACGATTCGGATGATGACGGCAAACCGAGCCGCTTCAAATCGCGCATCTCGCTCCAGAACCGGGACAATGCCGGTACGGCTCCGCTGACGGTCGAAGGTGCCGGTTCGCAGCGTGTCGATCTGGGCGGCGCATACAGCCTGAGCCGCAATCTCGATGTGACGGCCGGTGTCCGCCTGTCGCAGGAACGCGACCGCCTCAACCCGCTGACCGACGGGATCGAGGATGATCAGGCGGTCTATGTCGGAACGCAGATCCGCTTCTGATCTTCCGCTCCGCGCGGCTTTTCCAGCAAGAATACGATTGAATCCTCGCCCCTCGGCGTGCGCATTGTCTTTACGCTGTCGTAATCTTGCGTAAGGCTACTCCAAACAGCGCGAAAAATTGCGAGGAGAGGATTGGATGGGACGTATTGCGATTGTGACGGGTGGTACGCGCGGAATCGGCCGCGCCATCTGCGAACGCTTGCGCGACGAGCGCGAATGCATTGTGATTGCCAATTATGCCGGAAATGACGAAGCGGCGAAGAAATTCACCGACGAGACCGGCATCCCCACGGTCAAGTTCGACGTCGGCGATTTCGAGGCGGTGCAGTCCGCCTGCAAAAAGGTCGAGGACGAACACGGCCCGATCGAGATCGTGGTCAACAACGCCGGGATCACGCGTGACGGCACGCTGCTTAAAATGAGCTATGACGATTGGGATGCGGTCATGCGCACCAATCTGGGCGGCTGCTTCAACATGGCCAAGGCGACCTTTGCCGGAATGAAGGAACGCGGCTGGGGCCGGATCGTGAATATCGGATCGATCAACGGGCAGGCGGGCCAGTATGGCCAGGTCAATTATGCCGCCGCCAAGAGCGGGATCCACGGCTTCACCAAGGCGCTGGCGCAGGAAGGCGCGCGTTTCGGCATCACCGTCAACGCCATCGCGCCGGGTTACATCGACACCGACATGGTCGCTGCCGTGCCCGAACCGGTGCTGGAAAAGATCGTCGCCAAGATCCCAGTCGGCCGCCTCGGCAAGGCGAGCGAGATCGCCCGCGGGGTGAGCTTCCTCGTCTCCGAGCATGGTGAATTCGTCACCGGATCGACGATGAGCATCAATGGCGGCCAGCATATGTATTAATGGCTGTATTGGCGGTGCGGCTTCGGTCGCAACCGGATGCGGCGAGCGGGAGTAGCGAGTGAAGGCAATGGCACGGATCGCAGCATCAGGAGCCCTCGTTTCTTGCGGCGCCTTCTTTTGCTGCCTCGCTGCCGCCCCGGTTCTGGCCAATCCGGTTGCGGACCGGATTTACGAACCCGTCGCCCTGGCGGATACCGAAGTATCCTTTCGCGGTGACCCGCCGGAGACGATTTCGGCCCGGACGCAAGACGGGTTGGTGCTCGAAGGCGCCTATTGGCCGCCGGTCGCGCCCGTGGACCAGCTGGTCATCGTCTTCCACGGCAATTCCTACAATCATCTCGTCATGGCAGCCCGCGCCGAGCCCCTGCGCATCGGCGGGCGCGGGGTTCTCGTCGCTTCCTATCGCGGCTTCGGCGACAATCCCGGCAAGCCGAGCGAGGAAGGGTTGATGCGCGATGCCGAGGCGTGGATGGCCAAGGCGCGCGAATTGCATCCAGACAAGCGGCTCTATCTTTTCGGATTTTCGCTCGGCGGGGCCGTGGCGCTGGAAATGGCCGCGCGGCACGAGGTCGAAGCGGTTGCGACGATGGGCGCCTTTACCGATCTCAGATCGATGGTCCCGAAACTGGCGCGGGCCTTCGTCAAGGACCGCTATGACAACCGCGCTGCGATCCGCCGCGTGGAGGAACCCGTGCTGCTGCTGCACGGCAGCGAGGACGATGTCGTGGCCCCATCGGCGGCGGCCCTGCTCGAACAGGCTGGCGGCAACAACGTCACGGTTATCAATTTGCGCGGCGGCAAACACTGGGTGCCGCTCGACCAGCTTGCCGAGCGGCTGTGGTCAGCGATGGAGGGAAGGCAGTCGTAAGGACGAGCGCCGGTCAGTCGATCAGGATACCGACCGCTTTCCACTGGCCCTCTTCTTTCACCAGCGTCACGGTCTCGACAGCATCGGCCTTGTTGGCAAAGCGCGTGTGAAAAGTGACCTCCATGAAACCGCTAGGCGGCGCGTTGAGGAAGCGCACCGTGGCAAGGTTGCGCGAAATCACCGCCCCAAGCGGGACGCGCACATCTTCCGAAGCGTCGGTCCAGCCTTCGACCGTATTCGCCGTGCGGAAGCTTTCTCCGGCCGCAGCGAAGCTGGCCTGCCAGTTGCCAGCATCGCCAAGCTCCAGCCAATTGCGGGCAGCCGCTTCGACGGCAGCATCGCGCGCGGTGGTTTCGGATGCGGGAGAACCCGCTTCCTGGAAAATGAGGGGGGTAGCCAGAAATAGCGCGGCAGCGAGTAAGGACATGAGAATACCTCCGATCACGATGGCCCGGTTGCGGGCCGGTTTGGTAGTGGGAGGTAACTCGGTTGTTTGCCGTGCTTCGGCATCCCGCAAACTTTCGTATACAGGGTTTTTGTAGGAATCGGCCTCGCTCTCGAACAGCAGGCGGGCCGCCTCGCGGCTGCTGGTCACGTCGAGCTTGCGGCGGGCAACACGCAGCCTTTCATTGATCGTGTGGACCGAGCGCGAAAGCTCTCTCGCCATCGATTTCGCATCGTGGCCACGGGCCATCAGGCGAAGGGTTTCCTTCTCCTTTTCGGTCAGTTCCTCAAGGCCGTGGCGGGGTTTGGAAGAGGCCGGCGTCATTCCTTCCTGCCTATGCCCCGCCATCTGGCCTAGCCACCCCAAAAAATTCGTAGGCGCTCGCTATTCGGCGCCGCGCGGGTCCGGCCGCCACCGCGCGCTGCCGCGGGTGCGGCACCACTGGCTGGAGGGTGAGGTGCGCTGTCCGCCATCGGCGAACAGCGTGTAGCTGACCTGGCGGCATTCCCTGTCGCCGTACACCACCGCATCGCTGACCAACACATAACCGCGCTGGCCATCCTCGCGCCACAGCTCGGCCTCGCCGCTGCGCAGGGCGCGGGAAGTTTCGCGGTCGACCGAGCCGGGGCGCGGACCGCTGAAACGGGGTGTTTCACCGGGCTCGGGCGGTCCGGGGAAGTTGAAGGTCTGCACGGGCGTTTCGCCATCGCGCGCGCTGGTTGGGGCTTGGGCAGCCTTTCCGATGGGCGGGGCGGGCGGTTCCTCGGGCTCCGGTTCGGCCTCTTCTTCGGGTTCGGGGAGGATTCCGCCCCACAGAAATGGCTCCTCCTCCTCGGCAGCGGGCTGCACCGTCTGCGCGGGCCGGTCCGCACGCACGAATTCATCGTTCTGCTCGACGTCGTCGGCAAAGAGATAAAAGGCGAGCGCGCCCGTGGCGAGCGCGGCGCCGGCGAAAAAGAGGATCAGCCAGCCCCCGAGGCGCTCTCGCCGTTCGAGTTCCGCCAGTTCCTCGGCGGAAAAACTGCGGGGCCGCAAAGGCGCAGCGCCTTCGAGCGATGGCGGCGTGTCGCCATCCTGATGCTGCGTTTCTTTCACCTTGCCCGCCGAACCGTCTCTCTGCCCTGTACCGAAAGGATGGATTGTCCCGTCTGACAGTCTCTCTTACAAAAGCGCCCGAATGACAACGCCCTACCACCCCCCGGCCAAATACTCCGTGCGTATCGAAGGCCATCGCACCTCGATCAGTCTCGAACCGGTGTTCTGGGACCTGTTGCAGAAAGCCGCCGCCCGCCGCAGGATTGCCGTGAACACGCTGGTCGCCCGGATCGATGCCGAACGTATCAGGAGCGAGACCCCGCCGGGACTGGCGGGCGCGATCCGCGTGTGGCTGGTGACCTCCGAGCTGGTACCCGGATATGAAAAGGACGGCGAAATCGCTTCCGCCGTCCCTTCAGATCAGGAATTGTCATCCTGAATTATGATCTAGCAACTTAGTATTTCGCAGTCGCGTCGCTCGCCGGATAGGTTTCGTCGAGCGCTTCGTCGGTCGTGCTCATGCGGTCATGCGATGCCGTGGCATCCGATCCGGCGTTGCGGAAACTGCCTTCGGGTTCGCCGCCAGCGAAGGCCACGCCGTTCTGGTCGACCTTGTTCTTCTCGTAATAGCGATATCCGGCATAGCCGAGTGCGCCGAGTGCTGCGAGCTTGATAATCATGTCTGCTTCCCTTTCGGATAGATGTTACCAAACCAACTGTTGCGGCCGCCGAAAGGTCCGCAGAATCTGCTCAGTCGTCGCCCACCCGTTCGATATCAGCGCCGACCAGCTGAAGTTTCTCTTCCAGCCGCTCGTAACCCCGGTCGAGATGGTACAGGCGGCGCACCGTCGTCTCGCCCTTGGCGGCAAGGCCCGCGATCACCAGGCTCATCGACGCGCGCAAATCGGTCGCCATCACTTCGGCGCCGGTCAGCTCGACCGGCCCCTTGACGATGGCGGTACGGCCCGTCGTGTCGATATCGGCCCCCATGCGCACCAGTTCGGGCACATGCATGAAGCGGTTCTCGAAGATCGTTTCCTTCAGCACGCTGGTGCCTTCGGCCTTGCACAAGAGGCTCATCAGCTGCGCCTGCATATCGGTGGCTAGACCTGGGAAGGGCGCGGTGGTGAGGTTATAGGCCTTGAGCGGGCCATTGGCCGCGACCTTCACGCCTTCCTTCACCGTTTCGATCTCGACGCCGATATTGCGCAGCGCATGCAATGTCGAACCCATGTCCCCGGCATCCGCGCCGCTCAGCAGCACTTCGCCGCCGGTGATCGCCGCCGCACAGGCATAGGAGCCCGCCTCGATCCGGTCGGGCATGACGCGATAGGTCGCCCCGTGGAGGGCCTTAACGCCGTGAATGGTGATTTCCGACGTGCCGACGCCTTCGATCTCGGCGCCCATGGCGGTCAACAGATTGCACAGATCCACGATTTCCGGCTCGCGCGCGGCATTGCGCAGCACGCTGGTGCCCTTGCACAGCACCGCCGCCATCAGCGCATTCTCGGTCGCACCGACCGAGACCACGGGGAAGTCGAATTCGCCGCCGGGCAGCCCGCCGTCAGGAGCGCTGGCCTTCACATAGCCTTGCGCCAGCTCTATATTGGCGCCGAACGCCTCCAGCGCCTTGAGGTGGAGGTCGATCGGGCGGTTGCCGATGGCACAGCCGCCGGGCAGCGATACGGTCGCTTCGCCCGTCCGAGCCAGCAGCGGGCCAAGCACAAGGATTGAGGCGCGCATCTTGCGCACAAGATCGTAAGGCGCGACCGAACTGGTGATTCGCATCGCCTCCAGCGTCACGTTGCGGCCGAAGTCTTCGGGCCGCTTGCCCGGAATCGTGTGGCTGACGCCGAACTGCGTCATGAGGTGCTGGAAGCCGTCGATATCGGCGAGCCGCGGCAGGTTGCGCAGCGTCACCGCTTCTTCGGTCAGCAGCGCGCAGGGGATAAGCGTGAGCGCCGCATTCTTGGCGCCGGAGATGGGAATTGTGCCCGATAGGCGATTGCCGCCGCGTACGATGAGTTTGTCCATGCCCTGCCTTTAAATGTCTCGGGGCTGCTGACAAGCGTCATCCATGTGTCATCCCGCCCCTTCATGATGTTACGAACCGCCACGTAATTGACCTGTTCCAGCCCAGGGCGTACGCCATCACCACATGAGCCAGCGCAAACCGATCAAGAAAGCCGTCTTCCCCGTCGCGGGGCTCGGCACTCGTTTCCTGCCTGCTACCAAGGCCGTTCCGAAGGAATTGCTGCCGATCGTCGACCGGCCATTGATCCAGTATGCGGTCGACGAGGCGCGCGAAGCTGGGATCGAACAGATCATCTTCGTCACTGGTCGCGGCAAGACCGCCATCGAGGATTATTTCGACCTCGCCTTCGAGCTGGAGGCGACGATGGACCAGCGCGGCAAGGACATGGGTGTCCTCGACCCGACCCGCGCCACGCCCGGGGACATCATGTCCGTCCGGCAGCAGGTCCCGCTGGGGCTGGGCCACGCCATCTGGTGCGCCCGGTCCATCGTGGGCGACGAACCCTTCGCGATCTTCCTGCCCGACGAGCTGATGATCGGCGCGCCCGGCTGCATGAAGCAGATGGTCGATGCCTATGAGGAAGTGGGGGGAAACCTCATCTCGGTGCTGGAAATCCCCGAAGAGGAAGTGTCGAGCTATGGCGTGATCGCACCGGGCAAGGAGGTCAGCGACACACTGACCGAAGTCACCGGCCTGGTCGAGAAACCGCCCGTGGCACAGGCGCCGTCGAACAAGATCATTTCGGGCCGCTACATCCTCCAGCCGGAAGTGATGCGCGTATTGGAAGATCAGGAAAAGGGCGCGGGCGGCGAAATCCAGCTGACCGACGCCATGGCGAAAATGATCGGCACGCAGCCATTCCACGCCGTGACCTTCGCCGGCAACCGTTACGACTGCGGCAACAAGACGGGCTTCGTGGAAGCTACGCTCGCGCTCGCTCTGGAGCGTGAAGACATGGGCGCCGAAGTGCGCGCCATCGCAGAACGGCTCCTCGCCCAATAAGGGGCATTACTGACACCACCGAAAAGGGCCGGTCCGCGAATGCGAGCCGGCCCTTTTCCTATTGGTCCCGATCAGATCAGGCGCCGCCGCAGGCCGCACCCTGCGCCGCGCAAGCCTCGTCGCGCGTCGCCTTGAACTCGTCACCCTCGGTCCAATTGGGCCAGCTTGTGCTCATGCCCATCATCCGGCCGAGCCGGTAGAATAGCTGCAGGTCGGCCATCACGCCCGACCAGTCCCAATTGGGATCGTATTCGTCTTTCGGCCCGTGATAGCGATTGTCGCGATAATCCTGCGCGATCTTGCTGCCCGCCTCCGTGCCGCCTTCGATCAGGTCCTCGCCGCCATCGACATAAAGCATCGGCACGCCGCGCGTGGCGAAAGCGAAGTGATCGGAGCGGTAATAGGAGCCTGCTTCAGGATTGGGATTGGGCGTTGCGACACGGCCATCGGCCTTGAGCGCCGCTTCGAGGAACTGGTCGAGCTGGGACTTGCCCGGCCCCACAACAGTCACGTCCTTGCTTGGTCCGGCAATCAGAAAGGCATCCATATTGATCCCGCCGACCGTCTGGGCGAGCGGGAAGACCGGATTGGCAGCGTAATAATCCGCCCCCAACAGGCCCGATTCCTCCGCCGTCACGGCCAGGAACACCAGGCTGCGCGCGGTCGGCCCGGCCTTGGCCTGTGCTTCGGCCAGCGCGACAAGCGCGGCGGTGCCAGTGGCATTGTCGACCGCGCCATTGCAGATGTCGTCACCATCGTCGGCAGGCGTGCAGCGGCCCAGATGATCCCAATGCGCGGTATGCATCACATATTCGTCCGGCCGTTCCGTGCCCGGCAGGATGCCGATCACGTTCTGCGATTCGAAGGTGCGGATGTCATTGCGGAAGCTGGTCGAAGCGGTGAGGCCCAGCGGCACGGGCTTGAAGCCCTTCTTCTTGGCCGCCGCCGCAAGCTTGTCGAAATCCTTGCCCGCCGCCTTGATGATGTCCTTGCCGACCTGGTTCTGCACCCAGCCGTTCATCGTGGTAAGCGGCGGGGCATTCTCTCCGCGCTGCGCATAGGCCTGCGGGCCAGACCAACTGCTTTCGACGACATTCCAGCCATAGGATGCCGGTTCGGTATCGTGAATGATGATCGCGCCAGCTGCGCCCTGACGGGCGGCCTCTTCATATTTGTACGTCCAGCGGCCGTAATAGGTCATGGCCTTCCCGCCGAAGGGCCCGTCGAGGCTGGTCGCACCGAAGTCGGGATCGTTGACGAGGATGACCGCGGTCTTGCCGGTCATGTCCACGCCTTCGTAATCGTTCCACTCTTTCTCGGGCGCATCGATGCCGTAGCCCACGAAGACGAGTTCGCTGTCTTCGAGGCTGGTCTGGACATCTCCCTTGTAGGAGACACCGACCCAGTCATCGCCATAGGCCAGCTCCATCGGCTCGCCGTTCGCGCCCGAAATCGTGAGCGGGGCGAAATCCTTGCCGGTAATCTCCACCAGCGGGACTTTCTGAGTCCAACTGCCGTTGTTGCCCGGTTCGAGCCCCGCCTTCCTGAACTGTTCGATCAGATAGGCGACCGTTTTTCGTTCGCCCGCGGTACCCGGCATGCGGCCTTCGAATTCGTCCGACGAAAGCCTCTCGGTCACGGTTTTCATCGTCTCTTCCGAAATTTCGCCACTCGCGATTTCCGGGATATCGAGACCGGGCGCCGAACCCGGTTCATCGTCGATGGCGGCATTGCAGGCGGCGAGCATAAGCGCCGTCGCTGCGGCGATGGACTTGCGGATCATCCTTGGGGCAACCTCTCGTTTGCGTGTCTGCGTTGCGGCAGCTTCTGCACCGGGCGACGCCCGGGCGCAAGTTGCTGCCTTGCGCGATGCGGCAGGCTTGGGCAGAGCCACGGCGATGGCTGCACGATGGACCGATGCGCTGAAGCGCGCGCGCGATCACGCGCCTTTCCTCGCGCGCGGGCTCGAGAAACATGAAGAGCTGGCCGCCCTGCTGGCTGCAGGCAAGGCTGATGACGCGCTCCATCTGGCGAAGGACGCGGGCGAGGGTATCGAGGATGTCGGCGTTGCGCTGCGGCGGGAAAAGCGCGCGCTGGGGCTGGTGCTGGCGGTCGGCGACCTTGCCGGGGCATTTGCGTTGGACAAGGTCATGCGCGAGCTATCGCTCTTTGCAGACCGCGCCCTGCACCGCGCGATCGACACGGCGATCCTCAAGCGTGTGCCGGATGCGCAGCCGCAGGGCATGATCGGCCTCGCGCTGGGCAAGCATGGGGCGGGCGAGCTTAACTATTCGTCCGATATCGATCCGATCCTGCTCTACGATCCGCAGACCCTGCCGCGGCGCGAGCGTGACGAGCCGGGCGAAGCGGCGCAGCGCTATGCCCGCGAAGTGGTGCGCCTGTTGTCCGAGGTGACCGCCGAAGGCTATGTCTTCCGCGTGGACTTGCGGTTGAGGCCCGCATCGGAGGTCAGCCCACTGGCCATCCCGCTCGATGCCGCGATCACGCATTATGAAAGCAGCGCCCTGGCGTGGGAGCGGGCCGCCTTCATCCGGGCGCGAGCCTGCGCCGGCGATATCGCGGCGGGCGAAGCCTTTCTTGACCATATCCGCCCCTTCGTCTGGCGCCGCAGCCTCGACTTCGGGGCGATCGACGAGGTGCGCCGCCTCACGCACCGCATTCGCGACAAGCAGTCCGGCCCGCGCGAACCGGCGCCGGATTACAACGTCAAGCTTGGGCGCGGCGGGATTCGCGAGATCGAATTCTTCGCCCAGACCCATCAGCTGGTGCATGGGGGACGCGATCCGTCGCTGCGGCGCAGGCATACGCGCGCCGCTCTCGATGCGCTTGCGGCCACGGGCCGGATCGGCGCCGACGATGCGCGGGCTCTGGGCGAAAGCTATGACGGATTGCGGCGCATCGAACACCGGCTGCAGATGGTGGCCGACCAGCAGACCCATACGCTTCCCGCCGGCGAGGCGCTGGATAATGTCGCCCAGCTGGATGGCTATGCGGACGGGGCGGCATGGCTGGAGCATATCGCCAGCCTCACCGCGCCGGTAGCCCAGCGCTACGATGCCCTGCTGGCCGAGGATGAAGTCTCCGTCCCGGTCGATACGCCGCATGTCGTGGCAGAACAATCGCAGGCGGTGCTCGCTCCGGAACTGACCGAGCGCGTGACCGACTGGACCGACGGGCGGTATGCTCCCTTGCGCAGCACGGCCGCGCTGTCGGCATTCGAAGCGATCCGGCCCAGATTGCTGGCCTCGCTCGCCGCGTCGCCCGAGCCGGAGCGGGCGGTGGCGCGCTGGGAAAGCGTGCTGCAGCGCATGAGCAGCGCGATCAACCTGTTCCGCCTGCTGGAAGCGCGGCCGGGGCTGATGCAATTGCTGGCGGATTGCCTGACGCTGGCCCCGCCGCTGGCCGATGCGATCGCGCGGCGGCCCGAACTGGTCGATGCGCTGATCGATCGCAGCGCGCTCGACCTGCCCGGCAGCCGCGGCGACCTGATCGAAGAGATGGTCCAGTCCGAGCGCGGCGATACCTATGAAGACCGGCTCGATCGGATCCGGATCGTGACCGGAGAGAAGCGCTTCGCCCTGGGCGTCCAGCTGATCGAGGCGGCGCATGACCCGCTCGATGTCGCCGCCGCCCTCTCGCGCGTGGCGGAAGCCGCCATCGCGAGCGCGCAGGAGGCGGCGGAGGAAGAATTCGCTCGCAAGCATGGCCGCATCGAGGGCAGCGAACTCGTCGTCCTCGGCCTCGGCCGGCTGGGCGGCGGCGCGCTTACCTATGCGTCGGACCTCGACATCGTCTATCTGTTCACCGGCAGCCACGATGGCGAAAGCGATGGCGACCGGCCGCTGGGGGCAACGCTCTATTTCAACCGCCTGGCCCAGCGCGTGAGTGCGGCCCTGTCCGTACCTACGGCCGAAGGCGCTCTTTACGAGGTCGATACGCGGCTGAGGCCGCAGGGGGCGCAGGGGCCGCTGGCGGTCAATCTGGACAGTTTCGCGCGTTACCAGATGGAAGATGCCTGGACGTGGGAGCACATGGCGCTGACCCGTGCCCGCCCGCTGACCGGAAGCGAGGCAGCGGTCCGGAAGATCGATGCTATTCTCGCCGAGGTGCTTGGCGCGCAGCGCGATCCGGCGGCGCTCAAGAACGACCTGCTCAAGATGCGCGGCGAAATGGGGGCGCATAAGCCGGCCAAGGGACCGCTTGATGCCAAGCTGCTGCGCGGCGGCCTGGTGGATACCGAGTTCCTCGTGCATTTCGTGCAGCTGCGCGACCGGGTGGGACTGATGCCGGCGGTTGACGAGGCCCTGGCGCAGATTCCCGATCTGGCGAAGCTAGTCCCGGCACACGTCTTGATGACACGCTTGCTGGTCGGTACCCGGCTGCTCGCCCCCGATCTCGATATTCCGGCAGACTCCCAGCAGGCAATTCTCGCCCGGCTATGCGAAACCGGCGATTTCGAGGGCCTGCTGGCGCATCTTGCCGACCAGCGGCGCGTGGTCGCGCAGGTTTGGCACGACCTATTCGACGAACGACTGGAGCTTGATCAATGACGACATATGCCGAAGGCGATGCCTTTCCCGAGTTCACGATGGAAACGCCTGACGGCGGCACGGTCACCAAGGCCGATCTGCTTGGGAAGAAAACCGTCATCTTTTTCTACCCCAAGGACAATACGCCCGGTTGCACGACCGAGGCGAAGGATTTCAGCGCGCTCAAATCCGAATTCGAGAAGGCGGGAACCCAATTGCTGGGCGTGAGCAAGGATTCGGCGCGCAAGCACCAGAACTTCATCGCCAAGCACGATCTTACGGTCGACCTCGCCACCGATGCAGAGGAAGCGGGTCTGTCCGACGAACTCGGCATCTGGGGTGAGAAGAAGAATTACGGACGCACCTATATGGGTATGATCCGCTCGACCTACTTCCTCGATGCAGAAGGCAAGATCCTGCGCATTTGGCCCAAGGTACGGGTCAAGGATCACGCAGCAGAGGTGCTGGCCGCCGCACAAGGCGCATGACCTCTGTCTCCCGCGCCATCCGCGAGGTTCTGCTGACGGGCGACAAGTCGGCGAAAGTCTTCGCCACGCGCAAGCTGGCGCGTGACTGGCGCGCCGGAAAGCTGGCCATTCGTTTCGATTGTCCAATGCCCGATCGGCCCGAATGGCCGTCCGACCTCGACCTGCGCCTGCCGCGCGACATGCCCCGCCGGGGCAAGGGTGGGTCCGAAAAGGGCCGCCTGGCCCTGTGGCATTCACTGGCGCATATCGAATTCGTCGCCATTGACCTCGCGCTGGACATGGCCGGGCGTTTCGGCGAATCGATGGGTGAGGACTTCGTTGCGGACTTTCTCTCGGTCGCGGCCGACGAGGCGATGCATTTCGCGCTGCTCGAGCGAAAACTCGATTCGCTGGGGTCCACCTACGGAGCGTTGCCTGCTCACGATGGATTGTGGAGTGCGGCGAAAGACACCGCCCACGATGTCGCGGCCCGGCTCGCCATCGTTCCCATGGTGCTCGAGGCCCGGGGGCTGGACGTTACTCCCGCCACTCTTGAGCGGGTCCGTACGCAAGGTGATGAAAACGGGGCGAAAATTCTTCAGCGAATCCTTGACGACGAAATCCGCCATGTCGCTTTCGGCGCCAAGCATTTCCGAAGCATCTGCGCCACGCGCGATGAAAACCCGCCGGAATCATGGCGAAATTTGGTCAAAATCCACTTTTCGGGGGGTCTGAAGCCACCATTCAACGACTCAGCGCGTTCGGCAGCCGGTTTATCGCGGGACTTCTACGAAGGTATTGTCTGATTAACCTTTTCCAGCAAAAACCAAACTCACGAGATGCCGGGGGGTTCCGGCGGGACTGAAAAAAGATCGGAAAGCGGCCGGGACGCCCTTTCCGATCCAGGACAAGGGGCGCGGGGTCAACCCGCGCTGGATGGACGGGTTTAGCATGAATACCAAGCGCACAACGCTTGCTTTCGCCGTGGCTGCCGCAGGTCTTACGATCGCCGCTGCCCCTGCGCAGGCTGACACGAACACCGCGGTTGCTACTGGCGCGATCGACGTATCGAAGGTGGCATCGCCCACTTCCGACGAAGGTGACGCCGAGTTTACCGAGCTTTTCGCTCGCTGGGAAAATCCCAGTCAGACGATGTCGGCCCAGCCGATGGTTTCGGTCCCGTCGCGCATGCCGCTGCATGATGCACGCATGACCAGCGATTATGGCGATCGTACCCACCCGGTTCTGAAGCGCCGCATGGGTCACAAGGGCGTCGACCTTGCAGCCACCACCGGCACGCCGATCTATGCAACGGCGGACGGTTATGTCTCCAAGGCCGCACCGTTTTCCAGCTACGGCAACTATGTCGCGATCGAACATGGTGCCCGCATTCAGACGCGTTATGCCCACATGTCGCGCATCGCCGTTGCCGAGGGCACTAGAGTGCGCAAGGGCGATGTGATCGGATATGTCGGTTCGACCGGCCGTTCGACCGGCCCGCACCTTCATTATGAAGTCCGCATCGACGGGCAGGCCGTCAACCCGGTTCCCTATATGGTCGAATCGCAGGCACAGCAGGCCTTCGCGCTTGCAATGACCGAAGGCGGCCAGGGCGGTAACGACGAAGAATAAGTCGAACGGCACAAAGTATTGCGCAGATCGAAAAGGGCGGCAGGGATGACCTGGCCGCCCTTTTGCTTTGCCCTTTTCTCTTGCCCCTGCCGATTCTCAAGGTAGGTTTCTCAATGCAACCGGACGAGTCCCGCCAATGAGGACCGCCGGCACGAGAGAGGACCGCCGATGCACCCGATCCAGCATGCGAAAACCCGCCCCGATCATCCCGCGCTGATAATGGCGGGGAGCGGGGAGACGATGACGTACGGCGAGATGGACGCCTATGCCAATCGCTTCGCCCAGCTCCTCCGTGCGAACGGCATTAAGCGCGGCGATCACTTCGGCGTCCTGATGGAAAATACCATCCACTACCTGCCGCTCGTCTGGGGCGCGCAGCGCGCAGGCACCATGCTGGTGCCGATCTCGACACGGCTGACCGCACCGGAAATCTGCTACATCATGAAGGATGCCAAAGTCGGCCTGCTGGTCACCACGCGAAAATTCGATCCCGTGATTGCGGGCATCCGCGAACAATGCGCCGGAGTCGACCTGCTGATCGTGGGCGGGGAAGGCGAGGAAGATTATGAGGCCAGGCTGGCGGCGCAGCCTGCCCGGCCGATACCCGATCAGGCGCCGGGGCAATACATGCTCTATTCCAGCGGGACGACAGGTGCGCCGAAGGGCGTGCGCCCTGCGGCCCCGCCAACCGACGATATCGAAGCAGTGAATCCGCTGGTCGGTCTGGCGGTCATGGGCGCAGGCATGCCAGCGGACGGTAGCATGGTCTATCTTTCACCCGCACCGCTCTATCATGCTGCCCCCCTTGGCTGGTGCACCACCGCGCAAAGGCTCGGCGGGACTGTCGTGGTGATGGAAAAATTCGATCCGGTCCACGCACTGGAAGCGATCGAGAAATACCGGGTTACCGACAGCCAGTGGGTCCCGACCCATTTCGTCCGCATGCTCAAGCTGGAACCGCATGAGCGCGAAGGCCACGATCTTTCCAGCCACCAGCGCGCCCTCCATGCCGCAGCGCCCTGCCCGGTGCCCATCAAGCAGGCCATGATCGAATGGTGGGGCCCGATCATCAACGAATATTACGCCGGCAGCGAGGGCATCGGGATGACGCTGATCAAGGCGGAGGAATGGCTGACCCATCCCGGCAGCGTGGGCAAAGCCATCTACGGCACGCTGCATGTCTGCGGCCCAGATGGCGAGGAATTACCGGCGGGCGAGGACGGCTTGCTGTTCTTCGAGAATGCGACCATTCCCAGCTATCACAATGATTCCGAGAAGACCGCCGAAGCGATGCATCCGGAAGGCTGGATGACGCTCGGCGATATCGGCCACATCGATGCCGACGGCTATCTCTACCTCACCGACCGCAAGAGCCACATGATCATTTCGGGCGGAGTGAATATCTACCCGCAGGAAATCGAGAACCTGCTGGTGACGCATGACAAAGTGATGGACGCGGCCGTGATCGGCGCGCCCTGTGCCGAATTCGGAGAGAAGGTCGTCGCCATCGTCCAACCGAAAGACATGGACGATGCAGGCGGCGCCCTCGAGGCGGAACTGCGCGAGTTTCTGGCCACCGGCCTGTCCAGAATAAAAATGCCGAAACTGTTCGATTTCCGGCCGGAGCTGCCACGCGAGGCGAATGGCAAGCTCTACAAGCGCGAGCTGCGTGACGAATATGAACGCAAGGCAGAACAGGTGGCCTCTCAGGCCTGACAGCTGCCACGAAGGCAAGGCAATTTACCGCCATCGATCATGATGAAGGTCCAGGCTGAGAGCGCCTGCCAAAAGACGGGCGTCATTTAACCAACCCTTCGCAAACCCGCGATATTGCGGGAAGAATCGAACTCGGTTCGTCGCATATTTCTACGGTTGAAGCTGTCGTTCTGGTAAGTGATTCACATGGATACAACAGTAGGACGATAGGTTTTCGGCAGCAGTCGGAGACCATGTCTTCCTGCGCCAAGAAAGGGGGGTTTTATGACTTTGCTCGAGCCGCACAACATGCCGTTTGCGGCCGCTCTGGTCATCATGCTGATCCTCGCAGTGGTACAGTTGATCGGGATCGCCGATTTCGGCGATGCCGACTTCGATCTGGATGCCGATGGCGACGGGTTGCCGGATGCGGGAATGCTCGATGGGCTGCTGACGCTGCTCGGCATCGGACGGGTCCCGCTCACGATCTGGCTCGCGCTGTTCCTGTTCCTGTTCGCAGGCATCGGCCTTTCGGTGCAGGAACTGGCGACAAGCCTTACCGGTAGCCCGCTCTACGATTGGCTTGCCGCCGTGATAGCGGGCGTCGCCGCGCTTCCGGTCACCGGTGTGTTCGCCCGTCCGCTGGGCCGTATCCTGCCGAAGGATCACACCACTGCGGTCAGCACCGAAAGCCTCATCGGCCGCCGTGCCACCATCACCGACGGTATTGCCCGGGCAGGATCTCCCGCACGCGCAAAAGTGAAGGACGTGCATGGCCAGACGCATCACGTGATGGTCGAACCGCATGAGGCATTATCGGAAATCCACGCTGGCGACGAGGTTCTGCTCGTCCGCCGCGAGGGTGGCCAATTCTATGCGACCGCGCTCGCCGAGCGCCGCCTGTCGCCAACACAAATCGAACAATAGGGGGTAAGAATGGAAAGTCTAATCGGAACATCGCTGGTGATGATCGGCGGAGGAGTGATCCTTGCCGTTATCATCATCACTTTCCTGCTGAAGATGTATCGCCGCGCCTCGAAGGAAATCGCCTTCGTGCGAACCGGCGTGGGCGGCGAAAAGGTCGTGATGAACGGGGGCGCTCTGGTGCTGCCGGTCTTCCACGAAACCATGCCGGTCAACATGAACACGCTGGTGCTTTCGGTCGTCCGCCGCGACGGCGAGGCGCTGATCACGCTCGACCGCCTGCGGATCGACGTGAAGGCGGAATTCTACGTTCGCGTGAAGCCCGACAGCGAAGCCATCGCCATGGCCGCGCAGACCTTGGGCCAGCGCACCATGCAGCCGGAAATGCTGAAGGACCTCGTCGAAGGCAAGTTCGTCGACGCGCTGCGCAGCGTGGCTGCCGGCATGACGATGAACGAGTTGCACGAACAGCGTGCCGATTTCGTGCAGAAGGTGCAGCAGGTGTCGTCCAACGATCTCGCGATGAACGGTCTGGAACTGGAATCGGTCTCGCTGACCGGTCTCGACCAGACCAGCATCGAGCATTTCAACGCAAACAACGCCTTCGACGCCGAAGGTCTGACCAAGCTGACCGAGCAGATCGAAGCGCGCAAGAAACTGCGCAACGATATCGAGCAGGACACGCGCGTGCAGATGGAAACGAAGAATCTCGAAGCCGACCAGAAGAGCTTCCAGATCAAACGTGACCAGGAATATGCGCGGCTCGAGCAGGAACGCGAAGTCGAGGTGCGCCGCGCGGCCCAGTCGTCGGAAATCGCCCGCGAGCAGGCCGAGCGGACCCGCGAGGCCGATGCAGCGCGGATCGAAGCGAAGAAGCAGGTTGATGCGCAGCAGATCGAAGCCGACCGGCTCGTCGAAGAGGCACGGATCGATCAGCAGCGGGCGCTCGAAATCGCCCGGCAGGAGCAGCAGATCGCGGTCCAGAACAAGAGCCGCGAGGAAAGCCAGGCCAAGGCAGATGCCGACGAGGCGCGCGCCAAGGCGGTCTCCGCGGAGGAGCAGGTCGGCACGGCCCGCGAAACCGAGATCGCCGAGCGTCAGAAGCGCATCGAGCTGATCGAGGCGTCGAAGCAGGCCGAGCGTGACGCGATCAAGATCCGCGTCGATGCCGAAGCCGAAAAGGACGCCGCATCGAACCGCGCCGAAGCCGCAAGGCTGGAAGCGCAGGGCGAGGCGGAGGCCGAGAAGCTGCGGGCAGAAGCTGCGCGCGTCCGCTTCGAAGTCGAGGCTGCGGGTCAGAAGGCGATCAACGAGGCGGCCAATATCCTGTCCTCGGACCAGATCAGCCTGCAGACCAAGCTGGCCCTGCTCAAGGTCCTGCCGGACTTGGTACGCGAAAGCGCCAAGCCGATGGAAGCCATCGAAAGCATCAAGATCGTCCAGGTCGACGGGCTTACGAATGGCGGCGGAAAAGGCGCAGCCGCGAGTGCAGGCGGATCGGGCGGAGGCTCGGGCAACCTTGCCACCGATGCGGTCAGCGCAGCGCTTGCCTACCGTGCGCAGGCCCCGGTGCTCGACGGGCTGATGAAGGAACTGGGCCTCGACGGCTCGAGCCTTAACAATCTCGTCAAGGGTCCGGCCGAACAGACCGGCGGGTTCGATGTCCACGACGATGTTGCGGACACCAAGGAAGAGCCCAAAGCCCTTCCGGCCAATGACAAGGCGAAGGGCGAAGGCGAGAGCGCCGAAGCCTGATCAGAACGTTACGCTAACGGGAAAAGGGGGCACTGCGGTGTCCCCTTTTTTGTTGCGCCAAGGGGCCGCCCCAGCCTAACCGCGCGCCATGAGCGAAACGCCCAAATGGACCATGCCCCCCGAATGGGCACCGCAGGACTGGCTGTGGATCGGCTTCCCGCACGATGCGGAGGAATGGCCCGAAGTGCTTGGGCCCGCGCAGGAGCAGATCGCGGCCTTCGCCAATGCCGTGGCCGAAAGCGGACAGGAAGTACGCCTGCTGGTCCGCGATGCGAATAACGAACAGCGCGCGCGCGATCTCGTCAGCGGCGCAGTGAAGCTGGAACGGCGCGAGTTTGGCGATGTGTGGCTGCGCGATACCGGGCCGCTGGTCCTAACCGATGGCGCTGGCAATCGCGCGGCGCGGCGCTTCGGCTTCAACGGCTGGGGCGGGAAATATCTGATGGAAGGCGACCAGACTATCGGGGCCGAGCTGGCGGAAGACTCAGGTCTGCCACTGGAAGTCGCCGACTGGATTCTCGAAGGCGGGGCGATCGACGGCGATGGCACCGGTCTTGTCGCCACCACTGAGCAATGCCTCCTCAATCCTAACCGCAATCCAGATTTGACCCGCGAAGATCTCGAATATCGCCTCAAGCGCGACCTCGGCTTCACCCGCGTGTTGTGGCTCGGCGACGGGCTCATCAACGACCACACCGACGGGCATGTCGACAACCTTGCGCGGTTCGTCGGTCCCAACACGCTGGCCCTGCCGCGCGCTGCCGGGAAAGACGACCCCAACGCTGCCATCTATGCCGATGCCAAAGCGCGGGCCGAGGCTGCCGGGATCACCGTCAAGGAAATCCCCTCCCCCGGCCTCGTCACCAGCGGCGACCGGATCGAGCCGGCAAGCTACGCCAATTTCGCGATAACCAGCCACCTCGTCGTCGTCCCGACCTTTGGCAGCCCGCATGACGATGGTGGCGTGGCGGCCATTGCCGAACTCTTCCCCGACCGCGCCACCGTCGGCGTGCGCGGCGATGCCGTGCTTGCAGGCGGCGGCGGCTTCCATTGTGCAAGCCAGCAAATGCCCCGCGCGACGCAAAGTTAACTTTTCGTAAGGAATTTGAGCGGAGAATAGGCGGATGGCAAAAGCTATCGCTCTCGCACGCTCCACCGTCCCGGCGCTCCCGCTGGGTGAAGTGGTGCGCACTGCCTTGGTGAGCGGCTGCGGTCTCGCGCTTATCCTCGCGGGACCGGTACTGCCCTTTTAAGCAAAGGCCTTCCACAGCGCAGCTGCCGCAGCGCCGCCCAGGACCAGCCCCACACAGACGCGCCAGGTGCGGTCTTCAATTTTGCCGGATGCACGGTCTCCCAGCCAATTGCCGATCAGTATGGCCGGGAATAGCAACAGGGCGAGCAGGGCAAGCGATCCTTCGAGCACGCCCAGCGCTGCCCCGCTCGCAAGGCCGGTTGCCGATGCGCAGGTAAAAATCAGCATCATCGAGGCCTTGGCCGTTTCGCGCGGGATGTCGCGCCCCACGTAATAGGGCACGACAGGGGGGCCCGGCATGCCGGCATAACCCGTCATCAGCCCGCTCATCACCCCGACCGCGCCGGTAGTGGCGGGATGATGGCCAGCGGTTTTGCGGCGCGGAAGCAGTACCGCCCCGAATGCCGACAGAGCGATGAAGGCGATGACCACACGCGCCACCGCCGGAGTGGTGAGACCCAGCGCGTAGAGGCCCAGCGGCGTGGTGGCCGCCACCAATGCGATGATGGCCCAGGCAGATTTCTCTGCCCCGCGCAGCAAACGTCTGATCTCGGTGAGCCCGATAAAAACGGACAGAAAGTTGGTAAGCAACACCGCATGCACGGGCGACAAGGCCAGCGCCAGGATCGGCACGAGCAGGATCGCCATGCCAAACCCCGTCAGCCCCCGCACGAAAGCGGAACCGAAAGCTGCGAGCAGCGCGGCGGCGATCGCCGCTGGGCCGTAGCCCGCCAGAAGATCCATGTTGGCCTAGCCTTCGCGCAAATCCGGCGGCGTCGCCTCTGTCTTCAGCATGGCAATCGCCTCATCCAGAGTCATCACCTTCTGGTGCTGCTGGCCGAGCGTACGAACCGCGACAGTACCTTCTTCGGCCTCGCGATTGCCGACCACCAGCAGGTGCGGAACCTTGGCGACGGAATGTTCGCGCACCTTGTAGTTGATCTTTTCATTACGGAGATCGCTTTCCACGCGAATGCCAGCCGCTTCGAGCTTGGCAACCGCTTCCCTCGCGTAATCGTCCGCGTCGGACACGATCGTCGCGACCACCGCCTGCGTCGGAGCGAGCCAGACAGGCAGACGACCGGCGAAGTGCTCGATGAGGATGCCGATAAAGCGCTCGTACGATCCGAAGATTGCGCGGTGCAGCATGACCGGGCGGTGTTTCTCGCCATCTTCGCCGATATAGCTTGCATCGAGGCGGTCGGGCAGGACGCGGTCGCCCTGAATCGTGCCGACCTGCCAGGTGCGGCCGATGGCGTCGGTCAGATGCCATTCGAGCTTGGGGGCGTAGAAGGCACCTTCGCCGGGTAATTCTTCCCAGCCGTAGTCCTCGTTCGCCATGCCCGCCTCGGCGACGGCATCGCGCAATTCCTGCTCGGCCTTGTCCCAGTCGGCCTCGCTTCCAAACCGCTTCTCGGGGCGCAGCGCCAGCTTGACCTCATAGGTGAAGCCGAAATCCTTGTAGACGGCATCGGCCAGCCGGCAGAAGGCACGAACCTCTTCGACCACCTGCTTTTCCGTGCAGAAGATATGCGCATCGTCCTGCGTGAACTGGCGAACGCGCATCAGCCCGTGGAGCGCGCCGTGCGGTTCGTTGCGGTGACAGCAGCCCATTTCACCCAGCCGGATCGGCAGGTCGCGATAAGAGGTGATACCCTGCTTGAAGACCAGCACGTGGGCCGGGCAGTTCATGGGCTTGATCGCCATCCAGTCCGCATCGTCGGCGACCTTGGGCGATGCCCCCTGACCATCGTTATCGTCACCCAATCCGTCGACTTCGGGGACGATGTCGGGCACGGCGAACATGTTCTCGGCATATTTACCCCAATGGCCGGACTGCTCCCACTGGCGCACGTCCATCAACTGCGGCGTTTTGATTTCCTGATAGCCGGCGCCGTCCATCTTGCGGCGCATATAGGCTTCCAGCTCGCGCCAGATGCGATAGCCGTTGGGGTGCCAGAAGACGCTGCCATGCGCTTCTTCCTGAAGGTGGAAGAGATCCATCTCGCGGCCAAGCTTGCGATGGTCGCGCTTCGCGGCTTCTTCCAGCCGCGTAAGGTGCGCATTCAGCTGCTTCTTGTTGAGCCAGCCCGTGCCGTAGATGCGTGTGAGCTGCGCGTTCTTCTGGTCCCCGCGCCAGTATGCCCCGGCAACGCGCATCAGCTTGAAAGCCTGCGGGTCGAGCTTGCCCGTGCTTGCCAGATGCGGACCGCGGCACATGTCCAGCCAGTCTTCACCGCTGCGATAGACGGTCAGTTCCTCGCCTTCGGGCAGTTCCTTTGCCCATTCGGCCTTGAAGACCTCGCCTTCGGATTCCCACTTTTCGATCAGCTGCTGGCGCGACCAGACTTCGCGGGTCAGCGGCTTGTCGGCCTTGATGATCCGGCGCATCTCCTCCTCGATCGCGGGCAGATCGTCCATGGAGAAAGGCTCGCGCGTGGCAGGCGCTTTCACATCGTAATAAAAGCCGTCGTCCGTCGCGGGGCCAAAGGTGATCTGCGTGCCGGGAAAGAGCGACTGCACCGCTTCGGCCAGCACATGGGCATAATCGTGGCGGGCGAGTTCGAGAGCGTCCTCTTCGTCGCGGGTGGTGACCAGCGCGAGTTCCGCATCGCCGTCGAAGGGCCGGTTGATGTCGCGCAGTTCGCCGTCCACACGCGCGGCGATGGCGGCTTTGGCGAGGCCCGGTCCGATCGCGGCGGCAACGTCGGCGGGCGTGCTGCCGGGTTCCATTTCGCGCACCGATCCATCGGGCAGGCTGATCTTAAGAAGTTCCGTCATCGTCTCATCCGTCTGGTTGCGAGGGTTTCCTGGTCCGGCCTCGACTTGAGGAGGCCCATGGCACAGGAAGCCACGCGCTTGAAGCGGCGTTTCAGGAGAATTTCGCGATTTCGGGAGGAAACGCCAGCCACCCGAAACCGGGTGGCGGTGCTTCGCTAAGCAGCGAGCAGCCGCCCCCGGAGCGCCGGGGTGGTGGTAGTTGTGAAGGTGCTGCGCGCCTGCATCATGACCCTGCAGATAAGCGAGGCCGCGTGATTCCTCAAGCCATGTCGAGGCGGCGCGCGCCGGCAAGGGTCGAAATGCGCTTGGTCCCGACCATGCCGGCACCTTTTTGCTTCACGCTGGAAAGGAAACGATATTCGCTGCTCGCACTACCAGGGGTCAGTTCGACGGCCATGTAGCCGCGCTGCGAACTGTCCATGAATTGGAGCTCGGAATTGCGCTCCACCATAGCCCTGGCGATATCTTCGGGGGCAATCTGCGGGAGATAGCCCTCAAAGCCGGGAGAGGTGACCGAATGGCCGCCGAATTCGACCCCGACCTTCTGGCCACCGTGACCCAGGTCGAACGCCCAGGCATTATGCGTATCTCCCGCCAGGCTGATTAGATTGGCATCGGCATCGAGCGCAGCTTCGAATACCCTTGCCCGCGCCGCCGGATACCCGTCCCATGCATCCATGTTGAGCGGTAATCCCGCTTCGCTGGCAAAGGCGCTGTTGCGAATTCTCTCTAGCACGTAATCGGGCACGCCGACGGAAAGCCGGTCATTGAGCGATGTTGCACTGCTGACCTTGCCCATCAGGACCTGCTGGACCAGCACCTGCCAGATCGTGCCTTCGCGGCGCGAACGTTTCAGCCCCTCGGCCAGCCAGGCTTGCTGCCTTGTGCCGAGCACTTCTCGTGCCGGGTCGAGATAGGTACCGTCGCGGAACGCCTCCAGACGGGCCACGGTTTCTTCGGGTGAGCCGCTGCCTTTGAGGATGCTGGTGTAATCGAATTGCTCCGCGCGGGCGGTCAGGCGGGTTTCCAGGCGGTAGAGGGTGGCCAGATCGCCCACCTGGTATTCGGCCCATGGCTCGTCCGAAACCGGCATCCACTCACGGTATGCTCGCATCGAGGCGGCCTTGCGCACCGACCATGACCCTTCGGTTTCCGGCTGGTGGTTCTGCGCGCCGCCTTCCCAGCTATCGTTGGTGCTTTCGTGATCGTCCCAGCCGGCGATCATCGGATAAAGCTGGTGCAGGCGCTGCAGGTCGCGATCACTGCGATAGATCGCGAAACGGTTGCGATAATCGGCCAGTGACACCGTTTCGCTCTGCGGGAGCACATTACGCCCGGTAGCCGTCTGTTCGGCGGAAGGATAATTACCGGCCGGATATTCGTAGAAATAATCGCCGAGGTGCAAGGCGCAGTCGAAATCGCCTGCCTCCGCGGCGTGGGCATAGGCATTGAACCAGCCGAAGCCGATGTTGGAGCAGGAGAACACGGCCATCTTCCAGCTGGCTGCGCGACCTGCTGGCAAAGTGCGGGTCCGGCCCAGATCGGACATTGTCCCGTCCGGCGCCACGAAGCGGAAATAATACCAGCGGCCCGGCTCCAGACCGGTGGCCCAGGCCTTGCAGCAGTAATCGTTGTCCGGGGACGCGCGCACCTCGCCCTCGGCCATGACCCGGCGGTTGGAATCGGCTTCCAGCACCTGCCAGGTAAGAGGCGTATCCTGCGCGGCCGCGAACCGGGTCCAGAGCAACACGCGATCACGACCGGGTTCGCCGCTGGCCACTCCGTGGGTGAAGCCCTGCGAGGAGCGCCCGGTCTGCGCGATGGCAGGCGTCGCTGCGAGGCCAGCTCCGAGCACACCGCTTTTGAGCAAGGTGCGACGATCGAGTGCGGGCAGGCAGGCTGATTCAGGCGGTGCGGTGAGCGACATGGCTATCTCCTTTGCGCGCCGGATGACCGAAGCGCGTGGCAACTTCGTGACAGGCGATTTTTCAAAACACCAGGGTGAGCTTTACTTAATGGAAAGGGTGCTTGACATTCAAATTCCGATATGACAAACACCCTTTACACAAAGAAAAGGAATCTTGCCATGAAACAGATTTACAAAAGCCTGCTTCTCGCGGCCGCCATGATAGGTGTGGGGCTTCTCGCCATCTTCGATGTTGTCCCGGAAAAGGTAGCGCAGTTTGCGCCCCTTGCCCTTCTCGCAATGTTCCCTGGGGCATGGTTGGGCCGCGACCGTTGCTGCAACATTCTGGGGCGGAGCAAGGCATGAGTGCGGACGCTGAAACGAGGTCCCGCCGTGCTAGTATGTGGGGCGGCCTATCGGTCGGCACTGCGGCTGCCATTCTCGGGCTAAAGTTCTCTGGCACGATCGACAGATCCACGATTTATATTCTCGCTATCATTCCGCTGGTTCTGATGGTGCTCTGCTTTCGCGCTTCTCTTGAAGCGAGCAAAACAGCCAGCCGATCCAACCAGGCGGCAGTCCGGTACACGAAAGGAATCATGGCCAGTTCGCTCGCCTATCTGCTTGGGCTGGGTATTGCTCTTTCGGTCTGGCGTAATCTTGATCCTTCGACTGGATTCACATGGTTGCTCGCGATGCTACCGATCATCCCGATTTTCTGGATGATCTTTGTAATGGCTCGCTATCTTAAAGAGGAAAACGACGAATATCTTCGCTACCGGGCAATTATTGCCTCGCTCATTGGGCTTGGCTTTGTACTCGCCATCGGCAGCTTCTGGGGGTTTCTCGAGACCTTCGAACTTGTACCGCATGTTCCGGGTTGGTGGTCTGTCCCGATATGGGCTTTCGGTATGGGTATCGGCCAGGCGTGGCAGAACAGGAGCGGTGAATGAATAATCGCCTCAAGGTCCTGCGCGCCGAACGCAACTGGAGCCAGCAGGACCTCGCCGACCAGCTGGAAGTCAGCCGCCAGAGCGTGAACGCGATCGAGAAAGGCCGCTACGATCCTTCCCTGCCGCTCGCATTCAGGATCGCCGACCTTTTCGAACTGGCTATCGAGGAGATCTTTTTGCGTGACTGAACACGATTTGTATCGACCTCGCTTGACTTGAACGATGCCTCCTTGGAATGTCGGTTCCGGACGGGAATACAACAGGCATTCGGCTACGGGGGTCGCCTTTATTTATGCATTACGAGAATAACGACGCCGACAGTGCGTTCGGCTTCGACGGCAATTGGCAGGATTTCGCGAAAATCGCTCTGCCCAATCTTTTGCTCACCATCGTCACGCTGGGCATTTACCGCTTCTGGGCCACGACCCGCGAACGCAAATATCTGTGGGCCCATACTAGGTTCGTGGACGAACGGCTCGAATGGACCGGCAAGGGAATGGAGCTTTTCATCGGCTTCGTCCTCGTCATGCTGCTCTTCTTCCTGCCTTTCTCGCTTATCGGTATGGTGTCGGAAGCGCTGGTAGCGCGGGGCCAGGCACTTTGGGCAGTGTTGCTCACTGCCGGATCGTTCTTTTTCATTCTTTATCTCACCGGCGTCGCCCAGTTTCGTGCCTTGCGGTATCGCATGTCACGGACCCGCTGGCGCGGCATCAGAGGGGGTAGCAATGATCAAGGCTTCAAGTTCGGCTGGTCCTATCTCTGGAAAACCATCGTGGGTCAGCTCCCGATGGGTCTGCTCGTGCCATGGTCCATGACCAGCCTGTGGAACGAGCGCTGGAACAAGATGAGCTTCGGCCCCTATCATTTCGATGCCGATGCCCAGTCGGGCGACATCTTCGGACGCTATCTCCTCTTCTATCTCGCGCCGATCCTCCTGTTTGTCGCCATGGCGATCGCAGCCGTCACGGGCGGCGGCATCGGTTTCGGGCTGGGCGGAGAAGCTGGCACGGGTGTCGGCGTGGGCCTCGGCATCGCCATCGCGCTCTTCGTATGGTTTTTCGCCCTCGGTCTGATCGCGGCGGCATTCTATGCCAAATATTTCCGCGAAGTTGTGGGATCGGCGCGCTGGAAAGACCTCAGATTCGGTTTCGAAGCGTCGACTGCGGACTGGATCAAGCTGTATCTCGGCGACTTCGTCTTGGTGGTTCTGACCCTTGGCATCGGCTTCATCTTCCTTTCCTATCGCCACTGGAAGTTCTTCATCGTGCACATGCAGGCAGACGGAAACATCCTGCTTGATGAACTGACGCAATCCACCACCAGGACCGCGAAGCATGGCGAAGGACTGCTCGACGCCTTCGACATGGGGGCGATCTGACATGAGCGAACCGGCATTCCAGAGCTTTGCCCAGTGGTATGACGGTCATACCGCCATCAAGCATGAGGGCGAGGCAATCTGGGATGGCGGCGGTCTGCTTCGGCTACGCGGAGCGAGCGGCAGCCTGGAAGTGCCTTTCGCCGATCTGGAGTTCGGTGAAGAGCGCCTTGGCGAAACCGTCTATCGCCGGGCAAGCGAACCCGATTTCCGCCTCATACTGCCTGCCGATCTGCCGCCCGGCCTTGCTTCGAAACTGCCCGAACGGCAGACCTATGGTGCCTGGGTGGACAAGCTTGGCCTCGGCAAGGCAACTGCCATCTTCGCCGCAGTCAGCGTGGCCGCTGTCGCGCTTTTCATGACAGCGCCCGAATGGCTCGGCCCGCGAATCCCGCAAAGCTGGGAGCGTAATCTTGGCGATGCGATGGTCGGAGATTTCGGCAACCGCCTGTGCCATACGCGCGATGGTGACCGAGCGCTGACCAAGCTCTTGGCCAAGGTCGATCCGGAACAGGAGAAAGTGCGGGCCGGTGTCGCCAATATCGGCATGGTCAATGCGGTTGCGTTGCCGGGCGGACAGGTCCTGCTGTTCGATGGGCTGGTGCAGGATGCCGAAAGCCCCGAAGAGCTGGCCGGCGTGCTGGGCCACGAAGTCGGTCATGTCCGCGAACGGCACGTCATGACCGCTCTCCTGCGGCAGTTCGGGCTGACCATCCTTCTGTCCGGCGCGAATACAACGGTGGGCGACACGATGTTTGGCCTGGCGGCGATGGGATATTCGCGCGACGCCGAACGCGAAGCGGATGAATATTCGCGCGAGCGCATGGCCGAGAGCCGGATTTCGCCGCTGGGTGCGGCCCGCTTCTTCGAACGCCTGGGCGGGGATGACGAAGGGCTGACCGGCTGGGTGTCCAGCCATCCCGGGCCGGCCGAACGCGCCAAGGCCTATCGCGCCGCAGCGCGCGGGAAGACGTTCGAGCCGGTTCTAACCGCCGCGGAGTTTCAGGCACTGAAAGACATGTGCCAACAGGATCCGGATGTAGAGAGCTTCGATCTCTTCTTCTGAGCGTTTCCCCTGCAGGGTTGCATCCCCAACCCTTCGCCACGACATGTCCTGTCGATGAGCGACGTACAATTCCACTCCATGGCAGATGGACGCCGGATCGCCTTCCGGCTTAGCGAGGGCGAGGGCCCCGCGCTGGTCTTCCTGCCGGGCTACATGTCCGACATGGACGGCAGCAAGGCTACCGCCCTGTTCGACTGGGCGCGTGGGCACGGCCGGGCTTGCCTCCTGCTCGACTATTCGGGCTGCGGGCGCAGCGACGGCGATTTTGCCGATGGAACCCTGTCGACATGGCGGGACGAGGTGCTGGCCCTGATCGACGCCAACATCGCTGGCCAGGTGGTACTGGTCGGGTCTTCGATGGGCGGCTGGCTCATGCTGCTGGCCGCACTTAAGCTCGGCGAACGGCTGGCCGGCATGATCGGCATCGCTGCCGCGCCGGACTTCACCGACTGGGGTTATTCCGCCGAACAGAAAGAACAGCTGGCATCGGGCGCGGTGGTGCGGGAAGAAAATCCCTATGGCCCCGAGCCAACGCCGACATATCCGCGCTTCTTCGCCGATGGCCAGGCGCTGCGCCTTCTGGACGAAACGATTGAGATCGCGGCGCCCACACGCCTGCTGCATGGCCAGCGCGATGCCGATGTGCCCTGGCAGATCAGCCAGCGGTTGGCCGAGGCGCTGCGTTCGGATGCTGTTCAACTTACCCTGATCAAGGATGGCGACCACCGGCTTTCGCGGCCGCAGGATATCGCCCTGCTGCTGCGAACAGTCGAAGGCCTTTTGCAGCAGCTGGAAACCACGTGACCAATCTCCTTACCCCCCTCGCCCTGATGCTTATGCAGGTCGGGCTCAATCCCGCTGCGGGCGGGATGCCCGGCGTGCCTGAAGAATTGCGGGACCGGCCGCCGAGAGAGAGGGCTGAAACGAACAGCGAGGCAAGCGCGCTTACCAAGTGCCTGCAGCAGACGAACAGCGATCCGCAGCGCGCGCTCGACACGGCCCAGCGCTGGCGGGAGACGGCAGACAGCGATCTCGGCCTTGCGCAGAGCGCCCATTGCCTCGGCCTCGCCATGGTCAAGCTTGGCCGCATGAACGAGGCGCGGCAGGCCTTCGAACTGGCCAGCGCGGAAGCCCCCGCAGACAATCTGGCCTATTCGGCGCGGCTTGCCGCAATGGCGGGTAACGCAGCCGTTGCCGAAGGAGAGATCGAAGCTGCCCTCCCGCTGCTCGACCGCGCAGGAGGCATGGCGCTGGCCGCAGAAGAAGGACCTTTGGCAGCCAGCCTTCGCGTAGATCTTGCCCGCATTCTCGTGCGCGCAGACCGCCAGGAAGATGCCGCCGCCGCTCTCGCCGAGGCGCGCGAAGCCGACGAACGAAATGCCGAAGCCTGGCTGCTTTCAGCGACCCTTTCGCGCCGGCTACAGCGTTTAGGCGAGGCCCAGTCGCAGATCGAGCGCGCCGCGCTGCTGGATCCGCGCAACCCTCAGGTCGGACTTGAAGCCGGAGTAATCGCCGCCATGTCGGGGCGCGAAGCCGATGCAATCGCGAGCTTTTCTTCGGTCCTCGAAGTCGCGCCGGACAGCCCCGAGGCTCAGCGGGCGCAAGGCTATCTCGACCAGCTAAGGAAACCATCTCCAGAATGACCGCATATTCCGTCCTCGATCTCGTCCCTGTCCGCGAAGGCAGCACCCTTACCGAAAGCTTCGAGGCCGCCGTCGCTTTGGCGCAAGGGGCCGAGGAGACGGGCTGCAAACGGTATTGGGTGGCGGAACATCACGCGATGGAAGGTGTTGCGGGCGGCGCGACTTCGGTAGTGCTGGCTCATATCGGCAATGCGACCGACAGTATCCGCATCGGTTCGGGCGGGATCATGCTGCCCAATCACACGCCGTTTCAGATCGCCGAGCAATTCGGGACGCTCGACGCACTCTTCCCGGGCCGTATCGACCTCGGCCTGGGCCGCGCCCCGGGGGCCGGACCGGAATTGCAGCGGGCGCTGCGCAAAGACCTTCACCGGGCGGCGGAAACCTTCCCGCAGGACGTCGTCGAATTGCAGGATTTAATGGCCGGCGATACTGCGGTCCATCCCACGCCTGGTCTTGGCGCAAGGCCCGAATTCTGGATGCTGGGATCGAGCCTGTTCGGGGCGCAGCTCGCCGCACGTCTGGGCATGCCCTATGCCTTTGCCAGCCACTTCGCGCCCGACCATCTCGACAGCGCGCTGGCCATCTACCGCCGGGATTTCCAGCCGAGCGAAACCTGCGAGAAGCCGCATGTGATGGCCGCGATGAACCTGTTCTGCGCCGCAACCGAGGATGAAGCGCACACGCTGGGAACTTCGCAGATGCAGGCTTTCGTCGCATTGCGCACCGGACGTCCTTCGAAGCTCAAGCCGCCGGTGGAAGGCTATCGCGCGCATCTGCCGCCCCCAGCGGCCGCGATGCTCGACCATATCGGACAGGCGAGCGCGATCGGGACGCCTCAGCAATGTGCAGAGGCCGTCAACCGGTTCGCCGAACGCACCCAGGCCGATGAGATCATCTTTGCAGGCCCGACCTTCGACCCGCAAGCGCGCATCGACAGCCTGAAGCTGGCGCTGGATGCGCTGGCCTGATTGTCCGCGCTGACGCTACGTCCGTGGTTCATGCATAGGTTTGCGAAAATGCATGTTCAGTGCCTTGCCCTTGCTGGGCAACGGGCCTAATCGCGGCGTCTGATCGATACCGGGTGAAGACTCGGATGTTTCAAGGCGCGGCAAGTTTTCGCGTCATATTTGAGAGGCCCCATGGGTTCCAAAACCGATTCGAAGCCCGCTACCGTTCCTGCCAACCAGATTGACGCACTTGTCCAGCACATGCGCGATTCCATGCTGCCCGGCGATACGCCGTTCAGCCCGGAGGGAATGAAGGACGCAGCCGAATATGTCGCTGCGACGGCGCAGCAACGCAAGTTCGGCGAGGTTGCGATGCGGATCGAGTCGGTAACCGAAGGGCATCGCTATACGCGCATTGCCATCGTCAATGACGACATGCCGTTTCTGGTGGATTCGACCGCCAACGCGATCTCGGCGCTGGGCATCGCGATCGACCGTCTCGTCCATCCGGTCGTCCCGGTGGCCCGGGCCAAGGATGGCACGCTCAGCCAGATCCATGAGGGCGAGCCTGACGACGCCTATTGGGAATCGATGATTTATCTCGAGACCGCGCGTGTCGATGCCAAGCAGCGGCGCGCTCTCGAAGAAGAGCTGCAGACGACGCTGGCCGATGTGCGCGCCGCGGTACAGGATTGGGCCAAGCTTCAGGAACAGATGAAAGCCGATGCCGCCTCCATCGACGACGATGAGGGCAGCGCGCTTCTGGAATGGCTTGAGTCGGGCATGCTGACGCAGCTCGGCCACGTCGTGCGGCTGCGCGACGGGAGCCAGCAGGACCCGCTGGGCATCTGCCGCGCAGGCGAGCCCGAATTGCTTGTGGACAGCAGCTTCGAACGCGCGTTCGCCTGGTTCGAAAAGGGCGGCAATCAGCGCACGCCGCTGATCATCAAGGCCAACCACATTTCACGCGTGCACCGCCATGTGCCGCTCGACCTGTTCATCGTGCCGCGCCGGGAAGGCAAGAAGGTCACTGCCCTGTCGGTCCATGCCGGCGTCTGGACCAGTGCTGCCCTGGCCGCCCCGCCACGCGCTGTCCCCATCCTGCGCGAACGGGTCGACCGCATCCGCGACCGCCTGAATTTCGACGAGGGCGGCCATGCGGGCAAGGCGCTGGTCCATGCGATGACCACGCTGCCGCACGATCTCCTGATCGGTTTCAGCGAAGAGGATTGCGAACGCGTCGCCACCACCATGATGGCGCTGGTCGATCGTCCGCGTCCGCGCCTCTCGCTGGTCGAAGCGCCCCTGGCCCGTCACCTGTTCGCATTCGTGTGGTTGCCGCGCGACATGCTGGCGACGCAGGTCCGGTTGCAGATCAAGTCGCTGCTGGAAGACAACGCTGCGGCACGTCTGCTCGACTGGAGCCTTGAAGTCGAAGGTGGCAATCTCGCCATGCTGCGCTTCGTGCTCGACATTCGTGATGGCGCCAAATCGCCCGACGAAGCGCTGCTTGAACAGCAGTTGCAGACCCTCCTGCGCGGCTGGAGCGAAGCGGTCGAGAACGAACTTGGCACGATGGTCGAAAGCGGACGCGCAGCTGCGCTGGCGATCCGGTTCGCCGAACATTTCCCCACCGCCTTCCGCGCGCGCTTCGGCCCGCGCGAGGCCGCAGAAGACATTGCGCGCTTGCGCGGTCTGGGCATCCACGCAGACGACGCGGAAGAAGACGCCAACAACGCGCCGCAGCGCGGCGCCCGGCTGTATCTTTCAGAGCGGGATGGCCCGTCTAACCTGCACCTCAAGCTGTACCAGTCCGAAGGCAGCCTGCCGCTATCGGACGCCGTGCCCGTGCTGGAAAACTTCGGTTTCCACGTACAGGCCGAAATGCCCACTGTTCTGAATGAAGGAAAGCTGGGCACCATCCACGATTTCGCGCTCGAACTGGCGCCGGGCGTGGATGCGGGCGAGTTGTTCGAGCGTTCGGAGACGATCGAAGAGGCAATAGCTGCCGTCCTCAATGGCCATGCCGAAAACGATGTCTTCAACCGCCTGGTCACCGAAGCCGGGCTGGATGCCGCCCATGCGGACTGGCTGCGCGCCTTTTATCGGTACCTGCGCCAGACGGGCATGGGCTTCACCATCTACACGGTGGTCGATGCGCTGGCCAAGAATGCCGACATCACCCGCGCGCTGATCGATTTGTTCACCGCCCGCCATGATCCCGCCTTCAAGGGCGACCGGGAAGGCGCGGTCGACGATGCGCGCAATGTGATCAAGCGCGGCCTGTCCAAGGTCAAGGCGATCAATGACGACCGCCTGCTGCGACTCTACAACGCATTGATCGACGCGATCCTGCGCACCAATTCCTTCGCCCCGGCGGCGAACGAGGCGCTGGCGTTCAAGATCGACAGTTCGCTGGTGCCCAACCTGCCCAAGCCGATTCCCTGGCGCGAAATCTTCGTCTATTCGCGCAGGGTCGAAGGCATCCATTTGCGGGCCGGCCCTGTCGCCCGCGGCGGCCTGCGCTGGTCGGACCGGCGCGACGATTTCCGCACCGAGATTCTTGGCCTGATGAAAGCTCAGCGGGTGAAGAACGCCGTGATCGTCCCGACCGGGGCGAAAGGCGGCTTCTATCCCAAGCAATTGCCCGATCCAGCGATTGACCGCGATGGCTGGGCGGCAGAAGGCCAGGCCAGCTACGAAGTCTTCATCCGTACGCTGCTGTCGATCACCGACAACATCGTCGACGACAAGGTGGTGCATCCCGACGGTGTAGTCATCACCGATGGCGAGGACCCCTATTTCGTGGTCGCCGCCGACAAGGGCACCGCACGCTTTTCCGACGTGGCCAATGCGATCGCGGAATCTAAGGATTTCTGGCTCGACGATGCCTTCGCATCGGGCGGCTCGAAGGGCTATGACCACAAGGCCATGGGCATTACCGCCAAGGGCGCGTGGGTCAGTGTCCAGCGCCACTTCCTCGAGAAGGGTATCGACGTCCAGACCGACCCGATCCAGGTCGTGGGCTGCGGCGACATGTCGGGCGACGTATTCGGCAACGGCATGCTGCTGTCCAAGGCAATCAAGCTCGTCGCGGCGTTCGATCACCGGCACATCTTCCTCGATCCCGATCCCGATCCTGCGGCAAGCTGGAAAGAGCGGTCGCGGATGTTCGACCTCCCGCGGTCGAGCTGGGAGGATTACGATGCGGATCTCATCTCGCGCGGCGGCGGTATCTATTCGCGCGATGCGAAAACCATCAAGCTGTCGAAGTCGATGCAGAAGGTCCTCGACCTCGATGTCGCGGAAATCGAACCCGATGTGCTGATTTCCGGCATTCTGAAGGCTCCGGTCGATTTGATCTGGTTCGGAGGTATCGGCACCTACATCAAGTCGAGCGCCGAGAATAACGTGCAGGTCGGCGATCCGGCCAACGATCCTTTGCGGGTCGACGGCAAGGAAGTGCGCGCGAAGGTTATCGGCGAAGGCGCCAATCTTGGCGTCACGCAGGCCGGGCGCATCGAATATTCGCAGAATGGCGGCCGCTGCAACACCGACTTCATCGATAACTCCGCCGGGGTCGATTGCTCGGATAACGAGGTCAACATCAAGATCTCCCTCGCGGCGGCCAAGCGCGCGGGGAAGCTGACTGAGCCCAAGCGGGTTGAATTGCTCGAAGAGATGACCGACGAGGTCTCCGCGCTGGTGCTGGAAGACAACCGCCTGCAGGCGCTTGCCATTTCCATCGCCGAAATCGGCGGCGAACGGGCCATGGCGTCGCAGCTGCACCTGATCGAGACGCTGGAAGCCAGCGGGAATCTCGATCGCCGGACCGAAGGGCTGGCCGATAACCAGACGCTGCAGCGCCGCGCTACCGACGGTATCGGCCTGACCCGGCCCGAACTGGCCGTGCTGCTATCCTCCACCAAGCTGGTGCTGCAGGACGCGATCGAGGCGAGCGACCTGCCCGACGATCCGATCCTGGAAGGCCTGCTGATGCGCAGCTTCCCGGAACCGATGCGCAAGAAGTTCCGGACCCAGATCGAAAATCACCGGCTGCGCCGCGAAATTATCGCAACCAAGCTCGCCAATGCGATCGTCAACCGGATGGGCATGGTACATCCGTTCGAGCTCGCCGAAGAAGAAGGCGTCGAACTGTCCGAAGTGGCGGCAGCCTTCGTCGCCGTCGCGCATCTGTTCGACCTCAGCACTCTCTGGGCGGAAATCGATCTTGCCGAGATGGAGGAAAGCGGGCGTCTGGTCCTGTTCGACCGTCTGGCCGCAGCCACCGGCAATCTCATGTCCGATGTGCTGCGCACGGCTGGCGGGCGCGTCCAGCCGGCAGCCATGGTCGCCGAACTTGGCGAAGGGGTGAAGGTCCTCGTCGAATCTTCCGAGCAATTGCTTGGTGCCGAACTGAAGACCCAGTCGCTGAAATTGCGTGAAGTCTTCACCACCGCCGGCGCCCCTGACGACCTTGCCGTCAAGGTGACCAATACCTTCGACCTCGACGGGTCGGTCGGCCTGGCGAAGCTCGCCGCCGATACGGACATCGGCCCTAAGATGGTCACGCAGGGCTTCTCCGATCTCGGGGCGATGCTCGGGATCGACTGGGCACAGAGCACGGCGGCGAAGATGAACCCTTCGGATGTCTGGGAACGGCTGCTGACATCGGGCCTTGCCCGGGACTTCCAGCAGATGCGGCTCGAACTCCTGCGCCGCCTTGCGCGCAGAAAGGATGCCAAGACCGATATGCCGGGCGTCGTCGAGACTTGGGCGGAAGACCATGAAACCGCGATCCGCCAGTTCCGCACCATGGTGGACCGGGCGCAGGCGCAGACCCCTGTCGCCCCGGCGATGCTGGCCCAGGTGGCAAGCATGGCACGCAACCTGCTGGCTCGGTGAAACGGCCCGCAAGGCTTGACCCGACCGGCAATTGAGGCCAGCCCTCCCGCGCATGGAGCACTATGATGTCGTCATCGTGGGGTCGGGCCATAGCGGCGCGCAGGCTGCTATAGCGCTGCGGCAGGCTGGTCACGAGGAGCCCATCCTCATGATCAGCCGCGACCGCAACCCGCCGTACGAACGCCCGCCGCTGTCGAAGGAATATCTCGCCGGCGAAAAGCCCTTCGAGAAAATCCTGATCCGGCCCGAGCAATTCTGGGCCGACCGGAACGTGACCCTGCGCCTTGGCTGCAATGTCAACGAGGTCGACTGGATGCGGCATGTGCTGACCCTGTCGGACGACAGCAGCCTGTCCTACCGCAAGCTGATCTGGGCCGGCGGCGGCGATGCGCGGCGGCTCGATTGTCCGGGCGCGGACCTCGCGGGCATCCATACCATCCGCAACCGGCGCGATACCGATACGCTCAAGAGCGAACTCGCCGCGGGTGCCAGACGCGCCGTTGTGGTGGGCGGCGGCTATATCGGGCTGGAAGGCGCTGCGGTTCTGCGCAAGCTGGGCTGCGAGGTCATGGTGGTGGAAATGCAGGACCGCCTGCTGGCCCGCGTTGCCGGACCGGAAATTTCCGACTTCTATCTGGCCGAACACCGCGCACAGGGCGTGGAAGTCCGCCTCGAGACCGGAGTCGACCGGATCGAAGGAGACGGCGAGAAGGTCACCGGCGTCACCCTTTCGACAGGGGAGACGATCGCATGCGAGATCGTGATCGTCGGGATCGGCATCGTGCCATCGGTCGGACCGCTGATCGCGGCGGGCGCGGCAGGCAGCAACGGGGTCGATGTCGACACATACGGCCGCACCTCGCTCGACGATATCTACGCCATCGGCGACTGCGCCGCACATCCCAATCCCTATGCCGACAATGCGGTGATCCGCCTCGAGTCGGTCCAGAACGCCAACGACATGGCCAGCGTCGCTGCAAAAAGCATCATGGGCGAACGGGAAAGCTATGATGCCGTGCCGTGGTTCTGGTCGAACCAGTATGACCTGCGCCTGCAGACGGTGGGCATTTCGAACGGCTATGATCAGGCCGTCCTGCGCGGCACGCCGTCGGATCGCAAGTTCAGCCTGATCTATCTCAGGGAAGGCCGGGTGATCGCGCTCGATTGCGTGAACAATACCCGGGATTACGCGCAGGGGCGCAAACTGGTCGCCAATGGTGCAGAGATCGATCCGGACCTGCTGGCGGATACCGAAATCGCGCTCAAGGAGATGGGCTGAGCCGCCCAGCGGCCCATGCGGCTGCATCGGCGACTGCGGGATCGGGATCGGCTTTCAGCCTCGCCACCTGCGGTTTCAGCGCTGCATTGCCGCTGTTACCGGCCGCATACAGGCAGTTGCGCACGAACCGGTCGCGCCCGACTCGCTTGATCGGCGAGCCTGAAAAGAACTGCCGGAACCCGGCATCGTCGAACTCGAGGAAGCGCGCGAGCTGCGGCGCGGCAAGCTCCTCTCGCGGGGCCAGCTTGATATGGCGATGCGCGGTGTCGGCGAACTTGTTCCAAGGGCACACGGCAAGGCAATCGTCGCAGCCATAGATGCGGTTGCCGAGGCTGGCGCGGAACTCCTCCGGGATGGGGCCCTTGTGCTCGATCGTGAGATAGGAAATGCAGCGCCGCGCGTCGAGATGATAGGGCTGCGGAAAGGCATTGGTGGGGCAGGCGTCCTCGCAGTCGCGGCAGCTTCCGCACAGGTCGCGATGCGGCGGATCGGGCGCGAATTCGATGGTCGAATAGATCGCCCCGAGAAACAGCCAGCTGCCATGCGCGCGGCTCACCAGATTGGTATGCTTGCCCTGCCAGCCCAACCCCGCGGCCTGCCCCAGCGGTTTCTCCATCACCGGCGCAGTATCGACGAAGACCTTCAGTTCGCTGTCCGGTTCTCGCGCGATCAGCCAGCGGGCGAGCGCCTTCAGCGCCTTCTTCACCACATCGTGATAATCGCGCCCCTGGGCATAGACGGATATGCGGGCCTTCTCCTCATCACCCGCCAGCGCGAGCGGATCGACATCGGGGGCATAGCTCATGCCCAGCGCGATGACGCTTTTCGCCTCGGGCCACAGCCCCTGCGGCGAGGCGCGCTGGACCTTGCGGCTTTCCATCCATTCCATCGAACCGTGGCGGCCCTCGGCCAGCCATTCCTCGAACCGTGCCGTGCGCAGCGGATCCTCCACCGCCGAGGTGAAACCGCAGGCGGCAAAACCCAGCGCGCGCGCCTCCTGCCTCAGCGCATGCTGCAATTCTTCCAGTGACGCGGTCTTAACCAAACTTGCTGTTGCTCCCGTTCACCCGGCGAGGGTAGGTCACACTCCACATTGGGGAGTTCGATGGACGCGATGTCGCGAAACGACGATCAATACAACAGTGCCCTTGCGATAGAAGCGCGCGGGCTGGTCAAGCGTTTCGACGATACGCTGGCGGTCGACGGGGTCGATATATCCGTCCCCGAAGGCGCGATCTACGGCATCCTCGGCCCGAATGGCGCGGGCAAGACGACCACGCTGCGCATGCTTCTGGGCATCATCGACCCCGATGAGGGCGTGCGCCGTGTCTTCGGCCATGACCGGCCGCACGAGATCGCGAAATGGATCGGCTATCTGCCTGAGGAACGCGGACTTTACCCCGCGATGAAATGCGATGAAGCGATCGCTTTCATGGGCGCCTTGCGCGGCCTGTCGCTGGACGAAGGGCGCAGGCGCGGACGCGAGCTGATGGAAGGGCACGGCCTGTCCCATGCGATCGACCGGCAGATCCGGCAATTGTCGAAGGGCATGGCGCAGACCGTCCAGCTACTGGGCACGCTGGTGCATCGCCCCCGGCTGGTGGTGTTCGACGAACCTTTCAGCGGGCTCGACGCAATCAACCAGGGCAAGCTGGAGGTGATGATCCGCGAACTTGCCGACAGCGGCACGACGGTAATCTTCTCGACCCATGTGATCCACCATGCCGAACGGCTGTGCAACGATGTGGCGATCATCGCCGGCGGGCGCGTGCCCTATGCCGGGTCGGTGGACGCCGCGCGCGACCGCATTCCCGCGCAGGTCCGGCTGGAAACGCACCGGGCTGATGGCGACTGGCGGACGGCCCTGCCTGCCGACGCCCGCCACGATGCCAAGCAGGGCGGCGGACATTTCTGGTATTTCCCCATGCCTGACGGAGGGATCGAGGCGCTCTTGCGGCGGCTGATCGACGGCGAGGCGGGCATATTGTCGCTTTCGATCGAGCGCGCCGGCCTGCACGATGCCTTCGTGGAAATCGCGGGCGAGGCCGCCGCCCGCGCCATGCAAGACCCCGCAGCAGGAGAACCCGCATGAGCGCCGATGCCAGCCGCCTGCCGCTGTGGCGTGCCGCCCTTGTCATCGCGCGCCGCGATTTCGGCGCGATTCTGTTCTCCAAGGCTTTCCTGTTCTTCCTGCTTGGCCCGGTCTTCTTCGCCGCGATCAGCTTTGCCGCCGGTGCGCTGGGCGCCAAGGCAGTGGAAAGCGCCGCGCCGCCCAAACTGGCGGTCATGCTGGACGATGCCGGAAGCTCCGCTTTCGTCGCCGCGCATGAGCGATTGAAGGATTCGATCAGCCTGCCCGGGATCGAGCGCGTGCCCGCAACGGGTGGTAACGCGCCTGCGGCGCTGCTGGGCGATGGCTCGCGCAATTTCGGCGCCGTGCTCACCGGCACGCTGGAGCGGCCCGAACTCACGGGCACGCCCGAACGGATCGAAAGCTGGCGCGGCGAAGTCGCATTGCTCAGCGCTCAGGCAGGCAGCGGCGGCGCGGCAGCCATGCCCGAAGTGGCGCTGAAGCCGACACGCTCCAGCGTCGCCAATACCCGCAGTTCGCAGACTGCCACGGCCACCGGCGCGATCACGCTGCTGTTCCTTCTGACCATGCTGCTGGCAGGGATGGTCCTGTCCAATTTGGTGGAGGAAAAGGCGAACAAGATCATCGAGATCCTGGCCGCCGCCATTCCGATGGACGCCGTTTTCTACGGCAAACTGTTCGCCATGCTGGCGGTCAGTTTCGTGGGCATCGCCGTGTGGGGCAGCATCGGCGCAGTGATCTTCGCGCTGGGCAAATCGGCCTTCGGGCCGCTGCCCGAACCGGCCGTGGGCTGGCCGCTCTTCACCGCGCTGTTCGTTATCTATTTCGCGATGGCGTATCTTCTCATCGGCTCGGTCTTCCTGACTATCGGATCGATGGCGCCTACCGTGCGCGACGTGCAGACGCTGTCGATGCCGGCCACCATTCTCCAGCTGGCGGTGTTTTTCCTCGCCACCTATTCGATGAGCGATCCCGGCTCGGGTCCGGAGATCTTCGCCGTGCTGTTCCCGGTATCCTCGCCCTATGCGATGGTCGCCCGCGCGGCGCAGTCTCCCGTGCTGTGGACCCATGTGCTGGCGCTGGCATGGCAGATCCTGTGGGTGGCGATCTTCGTGAAAACCGGGGCGACACTCTTCCGCCGCAAGGTCATGAAATCGGGCAAGGCAGGTGGCAAACGGGCAAAGCGCCGCGGCCTCGTGCGGCGATAGCGCGCGCCGCCTCTCTCCCACCCGCTTGCACGCAAGACATGGGTTCGCTTTTGCAACGCACTATTGACAGCTGTGTAAGTTAGGGCAGGATGCCGGGCGAGAGAGGATAGCGGCAGCGCCTCGCTGTCGCCACGAGGAGAGAGCCATGGCCACCGCCGCCGCCAGCCGCCCCGAATGCCGCACATCGCCTACGGCCTATGCCGCGCTGAAGCAGCATTTCGACGAGCACCCCGAGCAGCGGCTGCACCATCCGCACAAATGGGATGTGTCCCGCAGCGATATTTACGCTGACAACACCTGGCAGCCGATCTTCCGCGAAATGCGCGAGGCAGGTCCGCTTCACTACATCCCCGAAAGCCCGTTCGGCCCCTATTGGGCGGTCGTCCAGCACAAGGCGATCCAGCATATCGAGGCACTGCCCGACCTGTTTTCGTCGAGCTGGGAATATGGCGGCATCACCATTCTCAACCGCCTGAGCGAGGAGGAAATCGCCCAGAGCGGCGGCGAGCGGCGCGAACTGCCCATGTTCATCGCCATGGACCGGCCCGAACATACCGGCCAGCGCCGTACCGTGGCGCCCAAGTTCACCCCCAGCGGCATGGCCGAAATGGAAGGGGATATCCGCGCCCGCACCGGCGAACTGCTCGATTCGCTGCCCCGCGGCGAGGTGTTCGACTGGGTCGACAAGGTCTCGATCGAACTGACCACGGGCATGCTGGCGATCCTGTTCGGCTTCCCGTGGGAGGATCGCCGCCTACTGACGCTGTGGTCCGACTGGGCAGGCGATACCGAACTCGCCACCGTCCGCGGCTTGGACGAAATGCGCTGGGGCTTCCTCCACGAAATGGCGGCCTATTTCCAGTCGCTGTGGATGGAACGCGCGCAGGATAAAGAGCCGGGCGACGATCTCATCTCGATGATGATCCATTCGGAGGCGATGAGTCAGATGCGGCCCGAAGAATTCATGGGCAATCTGGTGCTGCTGATCGTAGGCGGCAACGACACGACCCGCAATTCGATGAGCGGGATTATCTACCAGCTCGACAAGAATCCGGACCAGCGCGAATTGTTCGAACGGCAGCCCGACCTCATCCCCAATGCGGTACAGGAAATCCTGCGCATGCAGACGCCGCTGGCGCACATGCGGCGGACCTGCACCGAAGATACCGAGGTCTTCGGGCAGCAGATCAAACAGGGCGACAAGGTCGTGCTGTGGTATCTGTCCGCCAATCGCGACGAGCAGGTATTCGATAATCCCGACAAGCTCGATATCGAGCGGGAGAATGCGCGCCGGCACATCGCATTCGGCTATGGCATCCATCGCTGCGTCGGTGCGCGGCTGGCGGAATTGCAGCTGCGGGTGCTGCTGGAAGAAATGCACAAGCGGCGGCTGCGGGTGCATGTGAAGGGCGAGATCGAGCGCGTACGCGCCAATTTCGTGCACGGGTTTCGCAAGCTCGAGGTAGAGCTGTCGGAGTTCTGAGCCCCGGAAAGCCCCGGTTCAGCCACTCTATGATATAAGGCTAATATGACCATGAAGCCTGAACACACCCAGACGCGCCGCGGCCTACTCGGCTGGATCGGTGCCACCGCCAGTTTCGTTGCCCTCAGTGCCTGTGGATCGGGCCGGGCAGAGGCGAAAAGCTATCCCGTTTCGATGAGCGAGGCGCAGTGGCGCAAGAAGCTGACCAGCGCGGAATTCAGCGTATTGCGCAAGGAATCGACCGAACGGCCCTATTCCTCGCCGCTCAACAAGGAAAAGCGCAGAGGTACCTATGTCTGCGCCGGCTGCGGCAACCGGCTGTATTCGTCGAAGACCAAGTTCGAATCGGGCACCGGCTGGCCCAGCTTCTGGGCCCCGATCGACAAGGGAGCCGTGGGCACCGCCACCGATTACAAGATCGGCTATCCGCGCACCGAAGTGCATTGCGCCGATTGCGGCGGGCACCTGGGCCATATCTTCAACGACGGGCCGAAACCCACCGGCAAGCGTCACTGCATCAATGGCGTGGCGATGGACTTCGTCCCGGCCTGACGCCCGGTCTGAGGCCCAACCTGAGGAAGGACGCGGTAGACGCGTAGTTCCGCCGGACCATCGTGGTCCACCGGTGCAAGCCATGCGGGCACCTCGCCGCCGAGCAGGCGGGCCGCCAGACCGTCGGGGGCCGCGCGGGCATAGAGCCGACTTTCGGCAACGCCCGCGCATAACACGACATAATTGGCCCCGTGTTTGGTCACATAAGTGCGCGCCTGAGGTGGACCAGCCAGAAAGCCGCGGATCACATCGCCCATGGCATCTGCCGCGCGGTGATGGCTGGTCGCCACAACACCGTGGCCGGTGTTGAGTAGCAAGGCCGGCCCGATATCCATCGGCGCGAAGATCGTACCGCGCGGCAGGCCTGCGATCCGGTCCGCCGAACCATAAATGTCGCACTTGTCTTCCGCATTGATCGCGGCAGCCTTGCTCCGTTCGTCCGCAGCGGCCGGCGCGAGCTGCTCTGCGGCGCTGAACAGGCTCGACGGCGCGAGTAGCAGGACAAGCATCGCCAGCGCTCCGATCCGTTTGCCTGTCGCTCCCTCCTCGCGGATGGTGTCGAGCAGGCGCGAAACCAGCCAGCCCAGCGGGATCGCCGCGATAATCGCCGCAAAGGCGAGCGAGCGGGTGACCATCACCGACAGGGCGATTGCCGCCAGCAGGATCAGCAGGTGATCGAACCACCAGCCTCTCTCCGGGCCTTTCGCACCGCGCCACAGCGCGACAGTCGCCCCGAGCGCGGCCGCCAGCTGGATGATCGCCGGGACGGCAAGCGACGCAGCCTGTTTCCACAGCGGCTGCCCCTCCAGGATCAGCCGGTACCAGTAGCGGTCGACCATGGGATCGAGGCGGGCAAAAGGTGTCGCGAGACAATCGGGCGAGATGATCGCGTAGCTGGCAGCCGCGGCGGCGCCCACCACTGCGAACAGGGCCACAAGGGCAATCCATCCCTGCCGGTGCGCTTGTCCGATCAGCATGGTGCCCACCGTGGCCACGGCGAAGAAGGCGAGGTGCGCTGGCGAGACCGCATCGCAATAGGGCGTCGTCGCAAGACCGCGCGTGGCGATATAGAGGATCACCAGCGTAGCGGCGTAGGCCTGCATATAGCCGATCAGCCAGTAACGCTGCTCGGGCCCCCGCGCCCAGCGCAGGAAAAGCACGCCGGCAAAAGCTGCCGCCATCGGCAGTATTTCCAGCGAGACCGACAGGCCGAATGCCATCGCGGCACCCGCCAGGCGGGCGGCCCATTTGCCCTTCGGCCAGCCGATAGCGAACAGGGCGATCGCCACGCTCACCACCTGCCAGCCATGGTGGTCGATGCGCATTGGCAGGAACTGGAAGAGCAGCGGCGTGATGAGGCCGCAGACTGCCACGGCAAAAATGGCGGGGCGCGTGCCGAGCAGGCTCCAGGCCAGCCGCCCGATGGCTGCCAGCGCAATGCCAAGGGTGGCGAAAGGGACGATCACGAATGCAGCGGTTTCGGCCGCTGCCTGCCCCATCAGCGGCGTGAGGCCCGCAATCACCAGCATGATCGGCAGATCCACCAGCCGCGACCAGTGCATCGGCGTGCCCGTTGGGGGATCAAGTCGGTACTGGGTGAGATCGAACCAGCCCTGCCCGCCGATCAGGTCGCGGACCTGCACCAGCCGCATGGCATCGTCGGGATCGAAAAAGCTGCGCGTCAGCATCGCCTGCGCGCCCGTCGCGAGCAGGATCGCGCAGATCACCGCCCATGCGAGCAGGAGCGGTAGCGCCGGAAAAGCACCTTTGTCGGCTGGTCTTTTGTCGGTCATGTCAGGAAAGCGGGCGAAAAACGATCTTGCTGCGCAAGAGCCATGTGAGCGCGAAACTCGCCGCAATGGCGAAGACCTTGCCGATCCGCGGGTCGATCCCGGCCCGGTCCGCACTCGCGACGATCACTGTCGTCAGCAGCAGGCCGACCAGCGCGGAAATTCCGAAGAGCATTTTCTGACGGCGCCGCAGCGGCCCGGCCGCCACCACGCTATCGGCAAAGACAACCCTGCTCGATAACAGCCAGTGGGTGACGATGCCTGCGCAATAGCCGACCGCTGTTGCCCCTGCTGCCGAAACGGGCGCCATGAGCAGCAGCAGGAACACGCCGACATCTACCGCCAGCGCCGCCACGCTGGCGAACCCATAGGTCACTAGCCTGATCAGGTCCCAGCGCCGGGCAAGGGCCACAGCCCTGGAGTTTCGCAGCTCAGCCAATTGAGCCTTCTTTTGCTTTCCCTGCCCCGGCGGCGACGGCCGTATCCGCTGCCGGCTGCTCCTTCCACTTCAACAGCATCCATGGAACGCGGTCGGGCGCGAACTGGCTGCGATGGTGACGATCGAAATAAGGAGGCATGTGATCGCCCACGATCAAGATGTCGGTCGGGGGGAAGTCCGGAGCGGTTAATTCCCTGATCAGCGCCTGATCAAGCTGGTCCCACAGCGCGAACTGGCGGCAGATCATGGGATATTCGGCGGCAAGCTTGGCGGAAATCCGGCTGCAATCGTCGACATCCAGATTCATCCCTGGCGGCACCGGCAGATGCGAATTCACCGTCAGCCAATAGACGAACTGGGGCTTTTCCGCCGCTTTCAGGTCTTGGGCCAGCAAGGCCGGGACATCGCGGTCGCAGGCGCCCGGGAAAACTCCGCCGCATTCCCGCGCCCCGCGCGTCAGCAATTGCGGCCCGAATTCCTCATGCTGGAACCCGATGTTCCGATACCATGAGGAACGTTCGAAAAACCCGCCGGTAAAGCTGTGATACGCCCGCGTCCCATAGCCCGCAGCGGCAAGTCTGGCGGGCAGGCAGGCAGCGTCGACCCTGTCGAGCACCTCGTAATAATCGCCCCACCGTCCGCACAATTCACGCATCTCGCCTGCGGTTGTGGAGTTGTAATAGACGGTGTCGCCCTTGCTGATCACGAACCGGTCGGTGACGGCCGGATCATTGTAACGCGCGAAGAGAAGGCGCTCCATGTCCGCGTTCCCGACGGGCTCGCCCAGCGATTCCACCATGACCAGCATCAGATGGCGCTTCGGCTTGCCATCCGCCGGGACCAGGCCGGAAAGCTCGCTGCCCGACATGAAGGGCGTGCCTTCCACGGCGGCGCGCTGGTAATGGCCGCGCATTCCTTGCGCCATCAATGCATCGCACGCCGCCAGCGCGGCGGTGGCGACAATCGCGAGGGCGACCAGCCGGATATCGGTGAAGTTCTGGTTCCGTCGCTGAAGCCACAGAGCCAAAAGGGTGATCCCGAAGAGCAGCACGCCTCCGACGATATATTCGGTCGAATTTATCGGCCTGATCTCCGCCAGGAAACGCAGAGAATGAAGGAGCGACGAGAGGGCAAGGTTGAACAGCCCTGCAATAAAAGCGAGGACGGAATAGGTCATCGCTGCAAGAAAGGCCAAACCGCGCACCCATACGGGCAGAGGTCGGACAAGAAGCCCGACCGCACCGATAGCGAGGATGTCGATGACGCGTGGCGGCGCTCCGACTGCCCACATGCCCACGAAAGCCACGTTCGCGAGAACCAGCCAGATCAGCGCCCAATTGCCGAACCTGCGCCACTGGGTACTGTTGATCGACAGGACCTTGGATGCAGAAGCGGTCTGACTGATCAGACCAGCCGGAAGCGCGACGTCCGACATCTCAGGCTGCGTCGCGGGCGCCGGAAACGCGCTCGGGAACCTCACGCACCGAGGCGAGAGCTGCCGATTGATCTTCGGTCAGGCGGCGGCTGGGCAGCGAGGCCGCATGCCCCTCGTCTCCCGCCTCGTGATATTCGGCATCCTCGTTGACGCACCACGTGTCGTAGACCCGCTCGCCTGCCAGGATGTTCTCGACCGTCAGCATGGCGGTCATCATGGCGTGGTCCTGATTGTTGTAGCGATGCATGCCGTTGCGGCCGACGAGGTGCAGCGTCGGGTGCTTGTCCTCCAGTTCGCGGCGCATGGCATCGACATTGGCGGCATAATCCTCGTCATAGACCGGATAGGCCTTTTCCTGACGCACGACGGCGCCCGACTTGACCTTCTTGCGATCGACCAGGCCGAGGATTTCCATCTCGTCGGTCGCGAGGGCGACCAGATCATCGTCGCTCTTCGACCACAGGCCGTCGCCTTCGAAGCAGAAATATTCGAGGCCCACGCAGGCCATGTCCGCGTCCGGGATCATTTCGGGCGACCAGCTGCGGAAGTTCTGCACGCGGCCGACCTTCACCTTGCTGTCGTGGATGTAGATCCAGTTGTCGGGGAAGAGGTCTTCGCCTTCCACCATCAGGGCGACGGTCAGGAAGTCGCGATATTTCAGCTCACTGGCCTGCAGGGTCGACTGCGGCAGCGGATGCAGGCGCTTGGACAGCTCGCGCATGGGGGCGCTGCTGATGGCATGCGCCGCCTCGATGACGATTTCGCCATCCTTCCCGGCTGCGCTCATGCGCCAGCCGCCCTTGCCGTCGCTGGCCAGCTGCTTGAGCCCGTGGCCCATGACGATCTGGCCCTTGCCGGTGGAGAGAATCTTGTCGCGCGCGGCTTCCCACATCATGCCCGGACCCAGCCGCGGATAACGGAAGGTTTCGAGCAGCGTCTTCACCGCCTGCCCGTCGTTCGGTTTCTTGTTGAGACCCAGGCTGCGCTTCAATCCGTCGGTCACCGCGCCCCAGAGCGAGAGGCCCTTGATGCGCTGGGCCGCCCAGTCGGCGCTCATTTCGTCGCAGGGCATGCCCCACACCTTCTCGGTGTAGGTCTTGAAGAAGATCGAATAGAGCTTGTGGCCGAACTGGTTCACGGTCCAGTCCTCGAAGCTCTTCACCTCCTTCTTGGGGAAAAGTTTGTACTGCAGATAGCTCGCCATGCAGATGGTCGACCGCAGGATGCCGAGGTTCCACAGGGCTTCGAAGGCGCGCAGCGGATAGCTGTAGAACTTGCCCTCGTAATAGATGCGGCTCATGCGCGGGCGCTGGATAAAATCGTCTTCGCCGAGGATCTCGTTCCACAAATCGACCACCTGTTGCGATTTGGAGAAGAACCGGTGGCCACCGATGTCGAAGCGATAGCCTTCGTGTTCGACCGTGCGGCTGATGCCGCCGACATAGGTTTCGTCCTGCTCGATGATGGCGACCGACTTGCCCTGGCGGGTCAGCAGATAGCCGGCGGTCAGCCCGGCGGGGCCTGCGCCGATAATGGCGACATCGACTTTGATGGATTGGTTCGGTTTTTCCACGAGTGTCCCCAGGCCTGATCAACTGGGTGGGGAGTGGAGAATAATGGTTAGGTTATGGTTAACCGGCCGCTTTAATCCCGCAGCGCTGGCGCTGGAGCAGTCGCCCGGCACCCATCACGGTCTGGTACGGGTGGCGGGACTCGAACCCGCACGAGCAAAGCTCAGGGGATTTTAAGTCCCCGGCGTCTACCATTCCGCCACACCCGCTGATTGCGCGAGGCGTCCTAGAGCCAAGTGGTGGAAGTCGCAATCCGGATCGTGCCGGTGCGGATCATTGCTCGTTATTGAGACGCTCGCGGATTTCCTTGCCCGGCTTGAAATAGGGCACCCGCTTGGCAGGTACGTCCACCAGATCCCCGGTGCGCGGGTTGCGGCCCTGCCGCGCTTCGCGTTCGCGCGTGGAAAAGGCACCGAAACCGCGCAACTCCACCCGGCCGCCTTCCGACAGGCGCTGGCTGATTTCATCGAAAAAGATGTCCACCACCTGCTCCACCTCTTCGGCGCGCAGTTCGGGATTGTCCTTCGAGATAGCAGCGAGGAGTTCTGAACGAATCATGGTCACTCTTTCCAGACCGCCGGTATGGCAGCGTCATCAGTTACAAATGCGACCCGTAACGGGCACCGATTTTTGCGAGCCCTTTCACCTGCCAGTGGCAGAATTAGGTGGTTTCCACAAGACAATAGGTCGCATTTCGTGGATGGAGGATCACGTTTCGGCGAGCAGTTTCTCCGGTGCGAGGCCGAGGCGGGCCATCCGTGCGCGGATTTCGGGCCATTCCTCTTTCAGGAAAATCTCCCGGTCGCGGTCCCGCAGGATCTGCGCCGCACCCTTGACCACATACATGCCGACGCCGCGCTGCACCTCGACCAGCCCGTCGTTCTGGAATTGCTGATAGGCCTTGGCGACGGTGAGCGGATTGGCCCCCTGCTCGGCCGCGAGCGCGCGGACCGAAGGCAGCATCTCGCCCTCTTTATACTGCCCGTCGATAATAGCCGCCGCGATGAGATCGCGCAGCTTGAGATAGACGGGCTTGGACTGGTTCTTCATGGTTAATTCCCGGGCGACACAATAGTGCATCAGTGCCATAATACAGCGCCGCGCGCAAGGTTCCCGCGGCATTGCCTGCCGCGCCGTTCCAGATTGGTCGCGACTGTAACTAATGCTTCACATGGCCGCGCAAACCGCTAGGGTGCCCCGCTTCAAGGGAGGGCCGCGCCCAGGGAGGGGCGGCTATCGGAATACTTAGAGGGACACCGATTCATATGGTCGAAGGCATGTTCTTCACATTCGGCTCTGCGTTCGAAATGTGGGCATTCAGAGTTGCCGTAATCGCACTGGCATCTTTTCTTATCGGAGGGGTGGTGCTCGTCACTCGCCCGCAACCCGAAGTCATCGGACACCCCAAGGGGCTGTTCCTGCTGTTCATGGCCGAAATGTGGGAGCGTTTCTCCTATTACGGCATGCGCGCCCTGCTGATCTTCTATCTGGTCCAGCACTGGCTCTTCACCGATAGCGAAGCCTCCGTCATCTACGGTGCCTATACCGCGCTGGTCTACATCACCCCGGTGGTGGGCGGCTATCTGGCCGACCAGTTCATCGGTCAGCGCAAGGCAGTGGTCTTCGGCGCAGTCCTGCTCACCTTCGGCCACTTCTTCATGGCCTTCGAAGGCAATGGCGGCCAGGCCGATCCGATCATCAACGTCTTCTGGCTGGCGCTCGCTCTCATCATCGTGGGCTCGGGCTTCCTCAAGGCCAATATCTCGGTGATCGTCGGCCAGCTCTATTCGCGCACTGACGTCCGCCGCGACCCGGCCTATACCATCTTCTACATGGGCATTAACGTCGGCGCGGCGACCGCGTCGATCATCTGCGGCTATCTCGGCCAGACCTATGGCTGGCAGTACGGCTTCGGCCTCGCCGGTTTCGGCATGCTGCTCGGCCTCGTCTTCTTCGTTCTCGGCAAGCCCCTGCTTCTCGGCAAGGGCGAACCCAAGGATCCGGCACGGATCAAGGGCGGCAAGGAATGGGGCATCTACGGTGCCGGCCTTGCCATGGTCGCGCTGTGCTGGGCCGCCATCCAGTACCAGGAACTCGTCGGCGTGGTGCTCGGCATCTTCGGCGGCGGCCTGGTGCTCTACGTGCTGTTCACCGCAGTCACCAAGCTGCCGAGTGAAGAGCGTGACCGCATCTTCGCCGCCATGTTCCTCATCCTGACCTCGATCGTCTTCTGGGCGCTGTTCGAACAGGCCGGCTCCAGCCTCAACCTGTTCACCGACCGTCACGTCGATACGCAGGGTGTGAACGCCTCCATGTTCCAGTCGATCAACGCGATCTACATCGTGCTGCTCGCGCCGCTCTTCGCGATGGTGTGGCAAGGCCTCGCCCGCAAGGGCAAGGAACCCAGCACCCCGCTGAAGTTCGGCATGGCCGTCATCCAGGTCGGCCTCGGCTTCCTGGTGCTGGTCTGGGGTGCGGAAAGCGTGGGCGTGAACGTGCCGACGCCGGTCATCTTCATCTTCCTGATCTACCTGCTGCACACCACCGGTGAGCTTTGCCTCTCGCCGGTCGGCCTGTCGGCCATGAACCGCCTCAGCCCGGCCCATATGGCCTCGCTGATCATGGGTACGTGGTTCTTCGCTTCGGCCGCCGGTAACTTTGCTGCCGGTCTGATCGCTTCGGCCACCGGCGCCGAAGGTGTCGGCGAAGAAGCGGGCAAGCAGGTCGTCCTCGGCGTCTATTCGACGGTGGGCTGGTTCGCAGTCGGCGTCGGCGTGTTCGTCATGGTCATCAGCCCGCTGATCAAGAAGCTGATGCATCTCGACACCATCGTCGACGATACGGTCGGTGACGATCTCGAAGGCCAGGCAGGTGCCGGTCTCGAGGCGCAGGAAGCCGGTATGCACCCTGCGACCAATCCGCAGATGCCCGGCAAGCACGAAGAGAACCGCTAAGCGGCCAACTCTTATCGACAAAGGCAATTGACCAGACGGGTCGGGACAGCGATGTTCCGACCCGTTCTTTTTGGGGGACTTCATGAAGAAACTTGCCCTGCTCGCCCTCGCTGCGAGCCTTACTGCCTGCGCCACCGCGAATGCCGACAGCCGCACGGCCTCGGCTTCGGACAAGGACTGGTCCGCGCCCAAGGGTGCCGACGACCGCACACCCTTTGCCTCGACCTACCGGCCCTATCCCGGCCGCCCGACCGCACTGGTCGGCGCCACCGTCTATGATGGCAAGGGCGGCCGGATCGACAATGGCACCGTGCTGCTGCGCGACGGCAAGATCGTCGCTGCCGGCGATGCCTCGCTGTCCACCGAAGGCTATGACCGGATCGATGGCAGCGGCAAGTTCGTCACCCCCGGCGTGATCGACATCCATTCCCATCTGGGCGATTACCCGACCCCCAGCGTCGACGCCCATTCGGACGGCAATGAAGCCACCAGCCCGATGACGCCCGAAGTCTGGGCCGAACATTCGGTCTGGCCGCAGGATCCCGGCTTCACCCGTGCGCTGGCCAATGGCGGCGTCACCAGCCTGCAGATCCTGCCCGGATCGGCCAATCTCACCGGCGGCCGCTCGGTCACGCTCAAGAACGTGCCCGCGCGCACAGTGCAGGGCATGAAGTTTCCCGGCGCGCCTTACGGCATGAAGATGGCCTGCGGCGAAAATCCTAAGCGCGTCTATGGCGGCAAGGGCCGGATGCCTTCCACCCGCATGGGCAATTTCGCCGTGAACCGCCAGATGTGGCTGGATGCGAAAGCCTATGACGGCAAGAAACGCGATCTGGGCAAGGAAACGCTGAAGGGCGTGCTGGCGGGCGACATCCTCGTCCACAACCATTGCTACCGCGCCGACGAAATGGCGCTGGTCATGGATATGGCCAAGGAGATGGGCTATAAGGTCACCGCCTTCCACCATGCCGTGGAAGCGTACAAGATCGGCGATCTGCTGCGCGAAAACGGCGTGTGCAGCGCGATCTGGGCCGATTGGTACGGCTTCAAGATGGAAGCCTATGACGGCATTCTCGAAAACGCCGCCTTCCTGCGCCAGGCCGATGCCTGCGTCATCATCCATTCCGACGATGCCAACGGCATCCAGCGGCTCAACCAGGAAGCCGCCAAGGCGCAGGCCGCCGGGCGGCGCGCGGGCATCGACATTCCCGATGCCGAAGTGATCGGCTGGTTCACGCTCAACGCCGCCAGGGCGATGGGCATCGATGGCATGACTGGTAGCCTGGAGCCGGGCAAGATGGCCGATGTGGTGCTGTGGAACGGCGATCCGCTGTCGGTCTACTCGCGGCCCGAAAAGGTCTGGGTCGACGGTGCGCTGATGTTCGACGCGATGGACCGCAAACGGCGGCCGGTCAGCGATTTCGAGCTTGGCCAGCCGGGTGAAGGAGACGTGAAATGAAGGCGCTGTTCGCATTTGCCGCCAGCACGCTGGCCCTCGCCGCAACGCCCGCGCTGGCACAGGATGTCGCCATGACCGGCGTCACCGTGGCCACCGGGGACGGTTCGGCCCCGATCGAAAACGGTGCGGTGGTCCTGCGGAATGGTAGGGTCGTCTATGCGGGCCCCGCTGCGGGCATGCCGCAGACTTCGGTCGCCGCGGTAGAGGCGCCGCAGGGTTCGTGGGTAACGCCCGGCCTCTTCGCCACGGTCACATCGCTTGGCCTGTGGGATGTGGGCGCCGTAAGCCAGTCGAACGATACGAACGCTGGCGGTTCGCCCTTCAGCGCCGCTCTCGATGTGGCCCCGGCCGTCAATCCGGCCTCGCAGCACATTGCCGTGCACCGTGCCGCGGGAATTACCCGCGCGGCTAGCCTGATGTCCTCGACCGGTTCGATCTTCCAGGGCCAGGGCGCGATCATCGATCTGGGATCGGATGGCGATGCCGTGGTCCAGCCGCGCGCATTCCAGTCCGTCGCTCTCGGCGAAGCAGGCGCACGGGTGGCCGGCGGCAGCCGCGCCTCTGCCCATGCGCTGTTCCGGAACGCCTTGCGCGAAGCGGGCCAGTTCGGCGAGGATGCACGCATCCCCGGCATGGAATCAAGCCAGCGCGACGTTCGCACGGGTGACGATCTCCCGCTCGATCCGCGCCTCTCCGGTGAGAACCGCGAACGCGGGACCGACGTGCTGCTGACCCGTTTCGATGCCGCGGCCCTGGTGCCGGTGGTTCGCGGCGAACAGAAACTGTTCGTCATGGTCGAACGCGCTTCGGACATTCGCAGCGTGATCGCGCTCAAGCGCGAATTCCCGCGCCTTGATCTGGTGCTGGTCGGCGCCAGCGAGGGCTGGCTGGTCGCCCCCGAAATCGCCGCTGCCGGTATTCCGGTAATCGCCGACGGGCTCGACGATCTGCCCGCCAGTTTCGAAGAACTCGCCAGCACGCAGTCGAACATCGGCCGCATGGTGAAAGCCGGGGTCAAGGTGGCGATCAACGCCGCCGCGATGGAGAACCCGCGCAATCTCAACCAATATGCGGGCAACCTCGTCGCTCTCACCCGCATTCCGGGTGCCGACGGGCTGAGCTGGGGCCAGGCCTTTGCCGCGATCAGCTCCGTTCCGGCGGACATCGTGGGCATGGGGTCCAGGGCAGGTGTGCTGACGCCGGGCGCGGTGGGTGATCTGGTCGTGTGGGACGGTGATCCGCTCGAACTCGGATCGACGCCGGTCAGCGTCTACATCGACGGGGTCGAACAACCCCTCGAAAGCCACCAGAGCCGCCTGCGCGACCGCTATCGCGATCTCGATACGAGCGATATGCCCAAGGCCTACGATTGGTAAGGAAGAACCCCGAAATGCGAACCATGTTGCTGGCGCTCGGCGCCGCCTGTGCGGCCGTGGCGATTACCTCCGCCGCAGCCCAGATACAGAGTGCCGACAAATCCTCGGACATTGCGTGGATGAATGCGCAGCAGGCCTTTCTCAGCGGCCTGAAGGCGGAAGACGGCTGGAATTCGATGGACGGCGGCCTGCGCTGGCGCTTCGTCGATTACACGGGCAACACCCGCAAGCCGACCGTGGCCGACACGGTGACCGTGCATTACGCGGGCACCTTCATCGACGGGGAAACCTTCGATTCCAGCTTCGATCGCGGCGAACCGGCGACCTTCCCGCTCGGCAGGCTGGTCAAGGCGTGGCAGATGGCGATCCCGCAAATGGGCGTGGGCGACACGATCGAAATCGCTGCCCCGGCCGACCTCGCCTATGGTCCCACCGGCAAGGGCCCCATCCCCGGCGGCGCGACGCTGCTGTTCACGGTGAAGCTGATCGATATCGAGTAAGCGCTTGCCTTTGCCGCCGCGCTGCGATTGACTGGGCCCGGCCAATCAGGAGGGAAACATGCCGTCCTCGATCATCGCGCTCGCGGCTGCCAGCATGGCGTTCGTCGGCACGCATTTCGCGCTGTCGCACCCGCTGCGCCGCCCGCTGGTCAGCCTGGTGGGGGAAAACCTCTTCCGCCTGATCTATTCGCTGGTCGCGCTCGCCACCTTCGTCTGGATGGTGCAGGCCTTCCGCGCGGTTGGCCCGGGCGGCCCGGCGCTGTGGGACGGCAAGGGCGATGCGCTGTGGATCGCGGCGAGCGTGATCATGCTGCTCGCCTCGGTCCTGCTGGCCGGGTCCTTCGTCCGCAATCCAGCCCTGCCCGATCCGCGCGCGGCGAAACATGCGGCGGCGGGCGTGCACGGCGTCTTCCATGTCACCCGCCACCCGATGATGTGGTCCTTTGCGCTATGGGCTACCGTGCATGTGATGCTGAGCCCGACGCCGCGGCAATTGGTTCTGGCCGGGGCGATCGCCCTGCTCGCGCTGCTCGGGGCGCATATGCAGGACCGTAAGAAAGAGGCACTGATGGGCGAGGCCTGGGCGGGCTGGGAAGCGCAGACCAGCTACTGGCCGCGCCTTGGCGGGCTGAAGCACGCGGGCGCCGCCGCATGGCTGGGCGGCGCGGCAATCTGGCTGGCGGCGACCTATGGCCACATCCACGCCAATGGATGGGATGCGGGCATCTGGCGCTGGGTCTAACCGTCCTCATGTAGCGAAGCGGTAGGACGCAGACTCGTCCTCAAGCAGCGAAGCGATAGGACACGAAAACATCCTTAAGCGGCGCAGCGACAGGACAGCACAAAACTCCCGGCGCTAGTCGCCGGTAAATCGCGCCTCCCGCTTCTCGATCAACGCGTCGACGCCCTCCATGTGGTCGCTGGTCGCATGCATCAGCGCCTGCGCATTGGCGGCCATTTCCAACGCGCAGTCATAGCTGGTCGAGCGCCCCTGCCGCATCAGGTTCTTGGCCTGCCGCAGCGCATGCGGCGGCATCGCGGCGACCTTGGCGGCCAGCGCCCCCGCCTGCTCCAGCAGCGCCTCATGCCCCACCACGCGGCTGACCAAGCCCCAGTCGAGCGCGGTAGCGGCATCGATCACATCGCCGGTATAGAACAGCTCCGCCGCCCGCGCCTCGCCGATGATGCGCGGCAGGATCCAGGTGCCGCCATCGCCCGGGATCAGGCCGAGCTTGAGGAAAGTGACGCCGAACCGCGCCTTCTCGCTGGCGATCCGCATGTCGGCGAGACACGCCAAGTCGCATCCCAGCCCGATCGCCGGCCCGTTCACCGCCGCGATCAGCGGCACGCGCAGGCCGTAGAGCGCGCGCAGGATCTTGTGGATGTTACCGCGATAGCCATCGGCGATCTCGGGCGCGCTGCCGCCGAAGGTGCCCGTCTTCTCCTTCATCGCCTTGATGTCGCCGCCCGCGCTGAAGGCCCGCCCCGCCCCGGTCAGGATCACGCAGCGCACGTCCATATCGGCATTGATCGCATCGCAGGCCGCCGCAAACGCGTCCCCGTCCCCCGCCGCGCCGAGCGGGTTCATGCTGTCGGGCCGGTTGAGCGTGAGCGTGGTGACGTGGTCGGCGGTTTCGGCGGTGAGCAGGGTCATGGGCGGTGGGTCCTTTCGCGGCCGCTTGTGCCATCGGCTTGGCCGCCGCGAAAGGCCTTAGCGAAAGGCGGCGATCTCCCGCCGGAAAGGCGCGACGCGGCTATCCGGGCGCGACAGGGTGACCGCGCTCACCGATCCAGACGGGTCGAATTCGAACTGAAGCAGGTTGGGATAATCCTCGATCCGGTAAACATCTCCGCCGAGATGATGCATTCGGCTGTAGTCGCGGCCGAGGAACTGCGTGAAGAATTCGGAAGCCACGACCAGTTGCGATCCCCGCTCTTCGATCCGGTAATCGAGACCGAGATTGTAGAGCAGCCCCTTGTAGCTGCCGATGATCGCCGCCCGCCGCCCGGGATTGTCTTCCACGTCCTCGATGGGCTTGCGGCGCGCCCAGCCCATCGTATCGATGATCGTCCGGCGGGCCTCCGCGAAGACCGGGCCGGTGTTGTCATCGTCGCCATTGCCCATCAGCACGAAACCGTATCCCCCCTCCATCGCGGCGAAGAGGTCGGAATTGACGCCGGTGTTGGACCCATCGTGCCGGAACCAGTCGGTATTGCCCAGGCCGAAGCCGCGGAAGAAGGGCATGCCCATTCCCCCTACATGCTGAAGCGAAAACACATCGGTCATGGACCGCGCGATCGCCGGAGTGACCGGTCCTGCGGTCTCGCCGCGCAAGGCGCGCTGTATGGCGATGGCGAAGAGCGCAAGATCGTGCGGGGTGGACCACATGCCCGAAGCCGAGACTTGCGGGGTGATCGGAAGCCCGTCGCGGATCTGCCTGCCCTCACTATCGTGAACCAGCGCCACATCCTGCGGAAAGCCGGGTTCTCCGGGTTGGATCATGGTCGTGTGCTGCATGGCAAGCGGACCGAAAATCCGCTCCTGCGCGAGCCTGTGCAAGGGCACGCCTGTCAGATCTTCGAGCGCCATCTGCACGATGACATAGCCGCCGCCGCTGTATTTCCAGTCCGAGCCGGGAGCGAACAGGAATTCGATCGGTTTGTCATAGCGCGGCAGCCGCCCTTCCACGCTGTCGATCAGACTGGGGATGCGGTCGCCATGGTAGAAATCGGCGAATCCGTGCTGCGAGGTTCCCGCCGTGTGCGACAGCAGTTGGCGCCAGCTTACCTCGCCAGCACCCGGCACATCGCTGTGCGGCAGCTGCCAGCGAGTAAGCGACTGCGCGATCGGCGCGTCGAGATCGATCCGCCCCTCCGCCGCCAGGATCAGGCACAGCATCGCGGTAACCGGCTTGGAGATCGAAGCAGTGGAGAAGGCCGTGGTCTCTCGCACAGGCGCGCCGTTACTCGACGTCAGGCCGTAGGTCTGCGTGCGGATGGAACCATACTCGTCGAACACCGCCACGCTAAGGCCGGTGAGACGATGCTCGGCCATGTCACGTTCAATGCCCGAAAGCGCCGGGATCCCGGCGACCGGCTGCGGGGCATTCGCCTCGGGCACGGTGGCGCAGGCAGAAACGGCTAACGTGCCAAGGGCAAGTAGGAAACGATTGATGGGGCGATCCTCTCTAGCGTATTATTGTATTATTACACTAGCAAGGTGATTACGGCGGTCAAGGCCGAGATGAGGCCCTCACTCCTCCCTCGTCACACTGGGAACGCGTGGTTGGGTAGGTGAGCAAAAACCGGCAAACGTCTCAAACGGCAAATCCCGGCCTTCCCGGGCATTTGCGCCCAGGCTCAAGAATGTGCTCTGAAGTTGGCCACCCTGATACAGTTGCCGCACGAAGACGGTTTGTTCCCCGGCGCTGAACTGTAGCCGCCGAATGGCCGCTTTGCCCCGCACCACAGGCGCAAGACTTTCGAAGGGAACGAACATGTCCATTCGAACAGCCTGGCCCGGAGACTGGCCCACCAGCAAGGCTTGCGCGTCCGTGAGGGTAAGCACGTATTCCTCAGTGCTGCGTTCATCACCTACGATTGTGCACCCGAATGCCTGCACCTCTCCGTCCCATGGCAAAACCGGTCGAGCAACGGGTCCGGCCTGCATGACCAGCAATGCAGCAGTAGAGGTCGCAAGGCCAATCATGCCGCGCACTTCCTCAGCACGAGCTGTGCGGCAAATATGGTGTCTATACTTCCCATCATCGAAGACTCCCCAACATCCACGATGAAGTCAACATCCGCATTTGGGTCGTTAGCAGTCATTGTACGAAGCTGTACCCCGGATCAGGTCCGGGATGATAATATCAGAAAGAACCGGCTCGATAGATTTCCGAGACGAGCAGGATCGATCCGCCAGTATAGTGGCAATAGCCCATCACCATGAGCGCTCCGGGCCATTGCGTCTCGCACCGGCCAACCTCCCCGACCACTTTAATCCGTTCCGGCTCGCTTGGCGGGTTTCCGACCTTGGTCCAATCGGCATACAGGCCGACGCGGTTTCCACGCAGTTTTTCGGCGGTTGCGGCTCGCCTGGATCGGGCGTCGCGAAGACCGGCAAAAAGGGCGCGATCCATCTGGAAACCGTCGACCACCACACATGCACCCAGCGCGGTGCCATCGCCGGATGCCAGCTGCGTGAATGATACCGGCGTCGCGTTTTCAAGATTACAGACTGCCGGGTCCGCCCATGCATTCATGAGGACAGACCCCGCGTCACCTTCGTCCTGCGCAAAGGACGGTGCAGCCAGGCAGATTGCAGCGGCGGCCGATAAGGCGAGCCGCCGGCAGGTCTTCAAGCCCGCGCCTCTTCCACGCCCGCGCTGTTGTGGCGCAGCGCGTTCAGCACCGTGTCCACGATATGCGGCGCATTCAGCCCTGCCTCGTCATACTGCTTCATCGGATCGTCCTGATCCTGGAAGGTGTCGGGCAGGCGCATGGTGCGCACCTTGAGGCCGTTATCGGTCAGGCCTTCGTCGCTGGCATAGGTCAGCACATGCGCGCCGAGGCCGCCGATGGCGCCTTCCTCGATCGTCACCACCACTTCGTGGCTGCGCATCAGTTTCTCGATCAGATCGGTGTCGAGCGGTTTGGCGAAGCGCATGTCGGCCACGGTGGTGGACAGGCCCTTGGCCTCCAGCTGGTCGGCGGCCTTCTTGGCCTCTTCCAGCCGCGTGCCGAGCGACAGGATCGCCACCTTGCTGCCTTCGCGGACCACGCGGCCCTTGCCGATTTCCAGCTTTTCCAGCTGTTCGGGAATTTCCACGCCCGTGCCGCCGCCGCGCGGATAGCGGAAGGCGATGGGGCCATCGTCATATTCGGCGGCCGTATAGGTCATGTGCGCCAGCTCAGCCTCGTCGGCGGCGGCCATCACCACCATGTTGGGCAGGGTGGCGAGATAGGTGACGTCGAAGCTGCCCGCATGGGTGCAGCCGTCGGCCCCCACCAGACCGGCGCGGTCGATGGCGAAGCGCACGGGCAGGTTCTGGATCGCCACATCGTGCACCACCTGGTCATAGGCGCGCTGGAGGAAGGTGGAATAGATCGCCGCGAAGGGGCGCATGCCTTCGGCGGCAAGGCCCGCGGCAAAGGTCACGCCGTGCTGTTCGGCAATGCCGACGTCGAACGCCTTGTCAGGGTGTGCTTGGGCGAATTTGTCGACGCCCGTGCCGCTGGGCATGGCGGCGGTGATGGCGCAGATACGCGGATCGCTTTCAGCCAGCTTGGCCAGCGTTTCGCCGAACACGTTCTGATAGGCGGGCGGGCCGCCGGTGGATTTCTTCTGCTTGCCGGTGACGACATCGAACTTGGCGACGCCGTGATATTTATCGGCACTGTTTTCGGCCGGGGCATAGCCCTTGCCCTTTTTCGTTACGACATGGATCAGCACCGGGCCCTGTTCGCTGTCGCGCACATTTTCCAGCACCGGGATCAGATGGTCGAGATTGTGCCCGTCGATCGGGCCGACGTAATAGAAGCCCAGTTCTTCGAACATGGTCCCGCCGGTCACCATGCCGCGGGCATATTCTTCGGCCTTTTCCAGCCCGCCCCACACGCGGCGGCCCATGCGGCGCGCCAGCTTGGATGCCATGGTGCGCAGGCCCAGATATTCGCTGGAAGACACCATGCGCGCGAGATAGGCCGACAGCCCGCCCACCGGGGGCGCGATGGACATATCGTTATCGTTGAGGATCACCACCAGCCGGTTGCCCGCCTGTTCGGCATTGTTCATCGCCTCATAGGCCATGCCCGCGCTCATCGCGCCATCGCCGATCACCGCGATGCCGCGGCCGGGCCGCGCTTGCATCTTGTTCGCCATGGCAAAGCCCAGTGCGGCGCTGATCGAGGTGGAGGAATGCGCGGCGCCGAAAGGATCGTATTCGCTTTCGGCGCGCTTGGTGAAGCCGCTGAGGCCACCGCCCTGACGCAGCGTGCGGATGCGGTCGCGGCGGCCGGTCAGGATCTTGTGCGGATAGCATTGATGCCCCACGTCCCACACCAGCTTGTCGGTCGGGGTGTCGAACACATAGTGGATCGCCGTGGTCAGCTCGACCACGCCGAGGCCCGAACCCAGATGCCCGCCGGTCTGCCCGACGGCATCGATCATCTCTTCGCGCAGTTCATCCGCCAGCTGGCGAAGCTGGCTCTTGTCGAGTTTGCGAAGGTCGTCGGGCGTGTCGACTGTGTCGAGCAGGGGGGTATATGGGCGGTCACTCATACGAATGCTCTACACTTGGTTTATCGAACTGTCGATGAACGGCTTGTCGATGAATTTACACGGTTGGGCGCTGACGTCACGAATACTGCCGTTACCCGGGTCGGCTTTCGGGCAGCGTAATCGCCACCTAGTTAGCGCCGTCAGGCGGCGCAGTCGTCACCCCGCGACCGCCGTCAGGCGGCGCAGTCATCACACAGCCCGCGCAGTTCCACGACCGGGCGGACATCGGTGAAGCCGGCATCCTTGCCCGCAACGCGCAGCGCGCCCGTCACGCGTTCGTCGTCGATATGGGTCGCCTTTCCGCAATCGTCGCAGATCAGGAAGATGCAATCGTGGCGGCAACCGGGATGGGTGTTGACGAGATAGGCATTCGCGCTCTCGATCCGGTTGGCCAGATTGGTGCGCACGAACAGGTCGAGGATGCGGTAAACGCTGTTGGGCGCCACGCGCTTGCCGCGCGATGCCGAAAGATTGTCGGCAATGTCATAGGCGCTGGCGGGCTTTTCATGCCGCGCCAGTTCCTCGAACACGGATTGGCGCATGCCCGTCCACTGTTCGCCGGAATCGGTCAGCGTGATGCGGGCCGCGTCAATCAGATCGTCGCCCGAATGTTCCTCATGTGCGTGTGCATGTCCTGCCATGGCGTCAAAAGTAGGACGCGCAGGGCCGCGGCGCAAGTCAGTCGCGCTTGAACTCCGCGCGATAGGCGCTGGGGTAAAGCCGCTTCAGCGCCGCCACCTTGGGCGCATCCCAGCGCACGATATAGCCGTGGCGAGGATTCTTGGCGGCAAAGTCCTGGTGATAGGTTTCCGCCGGGTAGAAACCCTGCGCCCGCTCGATCTTCGTGACGATCGGCTTGTCCCACACGCCGGCCTGTTTCAGCTGGGCGATATAGGCCTTGGCCACCTTGTTCTGTTCGGCCGACATGGGCACGATGGCGCTGCGGTAATGCGCGCCGGTATCGGGGCCCTGGCGGTTCAGCTGCGTGGGATCGGTGATGACCGAGAAATAGATGCGCAGCAGCTGGTCATAGCGGATGACATCGGGATCGTAGGTCACCTTGACCGCCTCGGCATGGTCGGTGACGCCGCTCGAGACGAGCGAATATTTCGCCGAACGCTCGGTCCCGCCGTGATAGCCGGCAATGGCGCTGGTCACGCCCTTGGTATGGCTGAACACAGCCTCGACGCCCCAGAAACAGCCGCCGGCAAAGATCGCGGTCTTCAGCCCGCCGCTTTCGCTGGCGCGGGTTTCGGCAGGCGGGGTTTTCACCACACTCTCCGCCGCGAGCGCGGGCTGCTGGCAGGCTCCGGTCAGAGCCAGCGCCAGCGAGGTCAGGAGAAGGGGAATGCGCCGCATCAGATGATCGCGGCGACCGCCGAGACGATCTCGCCGCTGTTCGAAAATGCGATGATGGCCGCTCCGGCGAGAAAGCCGATGCCGAAATTGCGATAGAGGTCGGGGGTGAAGAGATTCATGTCTTATCTTTCGTGTCTTTATCACACGTGGGTACACGCCGTCCGATTGCAACGTGCTGAATACGATGGTTGTGAACGGTTCAGGCGATCACCGCCGGTGTTCGGGCCAGGCGCGCCCGATCAAGACGGTGTTCGGAGCCTGATCCGGAACACTTCTAGTGGCGGAAGTGGCGCATCCCGGTGAAGACCATGGCGAGGTTTTTCTCGTCGGCAGCGGCAATCACTTCCTCGTCGCGGATCGAACCGCCGGGCTGGATGATCGCCGTCGCCCCCGCCTCGGCGGCGGCCAGAAGACCGTCGGCGAAGGGGAAGAATGCATCCGATGCCACCGCGCTGCCCACGGTGCGGGACTGGCCCCAGCCGTAGGTTTCTGCGGCTTCTGCGGCCTTCATCGCGGCAATCCGGCTGGAATCGCGGCGGTTCATCTGGCCTGCGCCAATGCCCGCCGTCGCGCCGTCCTTGGCATAGACGATGGCGTTGGATTTCACATGCCGCGCCACGGTCCAGGCGAAGAGGCAGTCTTTCAGCTCCTGCTCGGTCGGCTGACGCTTGGTGACAACCTTCAGATCTTCCTCGGAAATTGCCCCATTATCCCGCGTCTGCACCAGCAAGCCGCCGGTGATGACGACCTGGGAGAAGCCGGGCCGGCGCGGGTCGGGCAGGCCGTCGGTCAGCAGCAAGCGGAGGTTTTTCTTCTTCGCGAAAGCAGCCCGCGCGGCATCGTCGGCCCCGGGGGCGACGACCACTTCGGTGAAGATCTCGCAGATCGCCTCTGCCGTCGGGCCGTCGAGCGGCACATTGGTCGCCACGATGCCGCCAAAGGCGCTGACACTGTCGCATTCCAGCGCGGCTTTCCAGGCGTCGAGAAGGCTGTCAGCCTGCGCCACGCCGCAGGGATTGGCGTGCTTGACGACGACCACCGCAGGCTGTCCGCCCGCGAATTCGGCTACCAGTTCAAGTGCGGCGTTGGCGTCGTTATAATTGTTGTAACTCAGTTCCTTACCCTGCACCTGCTCGGCCTGCGGAAGCCCCGGCGAAGCGACGCGCTGCGGAACGTAGAGCGCGGCCTGCTGATGCGGATTTTCGCCATAGCGCAGGGTGGATACGAGCGTGGATGCCAACGCGCGTTTCTGCGGGAAAGTCTCGCCCTGGTCGGCATAGGCGAACCACTGGCTGATCGCGGCGTCATAGGCGGCAGTGGCGGCAAAAGCCTTGGCCGCCATGCGCTTGCGGAAATCGCGCGATGTCGCGCCATTCGCTTCCAGCTCGCCCAGCAAGGCTTCGTAATCGGCAGGATCGGTGACGATAGTCACATAGTCGTGGTTCTTCGCCGCGCTGCGCACCATGGAAGGCCCGCCGATGTCGATGTTCTCGATCACCTCATCCCGGCCCGCGCCCTTGGCCACGGTTTCCTCGAAAGGATAGAGATTGACCACCACCAGATCGATGGCGCCGATGCCGTGCTGCTCCATCGCAGCGGCGTGATCGGGATTGTCGCGCACCGCCAGAAGGCCGCCATGCACCATCGGGTGCAGCGTCTTCACGCGGCCATCCATCATTTCGGGCAAGCCTGTGAGATCAGAGACATCTTTCACATTGAGGCCCGCATCGCGCAGCGTCTTAGCAGTACCGCCGGTGGAAACCAGTTCCACGCCCCTGGCCGCCAGTGCCTTGCCCAGGTCCGCCAGTCCGCTCTTGTCGGAAACCGAGAGAAGCGCCCGCTTGATGCTCACATCGCTCACGTAAAGATCATCCCATTTTCTTGAGCAGCCAGGGAAACCGTTCCCCGCCGCGCGCGGCCATGCCTTCGACCACGATTTGCTGCACACCGTGCGGACGGCCATGGCCATCGACCCACAGGCTGTCCTCCAGTATGCAGTGCGCCTCGCCGCTAACGCCTGCGAGGCGGAATTGCCAGTAACTTGCATCGGGCAAAGCAAGATGGGCGCCCATGCCGTCATCGGTCAGCCGCGCCTCGATCCCGCGGCCGAGATGGAAGCGGATCGCAAAGCCGACCTTACCGCGCTGCCCCTTCTTGCCCGACGGTTCGAGGACGTCCTCACCGCGCAGTTCGCCGCCGTCGTCAGACAAGAGCAGAATCCGGCGGTGCTGCAGGCCGTAGCGCGCCACATAGCCATTATGCGCCGCTTCCAGCCTGGTCGCCCGGCGGCCGCCCTGCTGGACGATCTGGCGGTCGAAATCGACTTCCTCGACCCCCTTGCCGATCTGTCCGTTGAGAAGAACGGCGGTCGAATTGGCATCGTCGAGCACCAGCGTGGAATGCGCCGAACTGCCCCGCAGGCCCTGCTCGATCCGCGCGGGGACAAGCGCACCGGCCAGCTCCGACCCGCCGCAATTGACGATGATGCGCTGGTTCCTGTGCGAAAACTCGAACGCCAGCGTCGAGGCGCTGCCCTGGCGCGCGTGGCGCGGCTTGGGCGGCGGCGCGGCGTCCATCACGAGGACCCCATCGCGCGCCTTGATGCGCTGATAGCCCCACTGGCGCGATTCCAGCATCGGGCGGGCGCGTACCCTGCTGGCGGTTACCAGGGCATCGACTGCGGCTTCGTCGGTGGCCGCGCTGCCCTGCCAGCTGCCCAGCCCCTTGTCGCCCATCCGCAGGGATAGCAGCGCGGGGACCAGCAGGCTGAGCAAGGCCTCAATCGCAGCGGGCGGATCGCACTTCACGGCGGCATAGCAGGCGCGCAGATCGATGAGCAGCGCGATCGCCTGCATCTGCGCCGAAGGACTGCGCGACACCACTCCGCCATCGTCGCCAACCAGCTCGCCGAGCGCTTTCAGCAGGCCCGCTTCCCCATGCAGGCGGCGCGGACGGCCATCGGGCATGAGCAGTCCGGCCGCCACGATTGCGGTCCAGCCAGTGACCTGTGCAAGGTGGTCTTCGCTTTTCGTCACATTACGGTCGAGCCAGCGTGCCGTGGTTTCGATCGCGTCCAGAAGGGGATCCTTGAGGCTTTCCCCTTCGCCCGAGAGCAGCACCGGCGTATGCACCAGCCAGTTGAGCAGGCGCAATCCGGCCAGTTCGACGTCCCACGCTGCGCCCTTGCCGGGGGCGGGATTCCGCTTGATCCAGGCGCGAAAGATGCGGCCCGAGGTATCGGCGCACTGGCCGCGCGGCGCAGAGGACGACAGATCGCGCATCCAGGTGAAACCGTGGACGGCCCGCGCGAAAGGCGGCGTAAGCTTGGAGGGCGAGGCGAAGTCGAGCTTGCCGATCGGCGCCTTCAGCCCGCCCACCTGAAAATGGCCCGCACGAAGGGCAACACCGGCGGACCGATCGCCCGGCAGCGGGGTCTCCACCATCGCCAGAAAGCGTTTGCGCGCCGGTTTGCGCAGCGGCGCCGCGAGGACGGAGCCAGGCACGCCGAACTTATAGGCCCAGCGAATGGCCGCATCGAGCGGGCTGGAACTGGGCAGCGCGAAATCGGCAGGGACCAGCGCACGCAAGGGTTCCAGCGGTTCGGGGTCGACCTCGACCTGCGGCCGTGAGGCAAGCGCAGCAGGCGGCGGCGTAGCCCGCTTGGCGGGGCGCTCCGGCTGCGACCGATCAGTGATTGGCGCTGGCGTTTCCGCTTGTGGCTCGGCCTTTCGCTCGACCGAGCGGGAGGGCTCGGATTTGCCCTCGACCAGCGGTTCGGGATCGTCGAACAGCGGCAGGGCCGCCTGCGTGCCGCCGGGCATATCTGCCTTGGCGGCGCCCAACAGGTCGGAATGGCCATCGCTCATTCGAGCCCCTTCAGCGCGGCGATGTTGGCAGCATAGTGATCAGGACCGCCGCGGAAGGTCGCGGAGCCCGCGACCAGCACATCGGCCCCGGCATCGACACACAGCGGCGCGGTTTTGGCGTCAACGCCGCCATCGACCTGCAAGCGGATATCCTTGCCGGTTTTCTCGATCATCTTGCGGATCGCTTCGATCTTGCGCAGCTGCGAATGGATGAAGCTCTGGCCGCCAAAACCGGGATTGACGCTCATCACGAGGACGAGATCGACTTCCTCGATCAGATAATCGAGCATCTTGGCCGGCGTGCCAGGATTGAGCACCACGCCCGCCTTCTTGCCGAGCGCCTTGATTGCCTGCAGCGTGCGATGGATATGCGGGCCCGCTTCCGGATGGACGGTGATGAGGTCTGCACCGGCGTCCGCGAAGGCTTCGAGATAGGGATCGACCGGCGCGATCATCAGATGAACGTCGAACGGCTTCTGCGTGTGCGGGCGAAGCGCCTTCACCACTGCGGGGCCGATGGTGATGTTGGGCACGTAATGCCCGTCCATCACATCGATATGGATCCAGTCCGCCCCGGCCTGATCCACCGCGCGCACCTCTTCACCCAGCCGGGAAAAATCGGCCGAGAGGATCGAAGGGGAGATCAGGGGGGCGGTCATGCGCGTCAATCCAATGGCGGGTAAGGGTGAGCCGTCGTATAGAGAGATTACAGTTGCGCACCACGGGTCCACAAGTTTGTCCGCAGGATTATCCACGGGCCGTGCAAGGCTTGCGGCGCTCGCCGGAACGGGAATTGAACGGCAAATTCAGCCGTAATTCAGAGCCAGATGATATATCGCGTTCCATATCCGGCGGGTAAGCCCGCCAGAACGATTACGGGGCTAATAGCCATGACAAGAACCTTATCCCTCTTCACCGGGGCCGCGGCGCTTGCGCTGACGGGCCTCTCTTTCGCGGCTCCCGCGCAGGCGCAGTACCGCCAAAAGATCACTCACGATGCGGCAAAATGCGCCCCCGGCAAGGGGCCTGCAGTGATGGTGTCCATCAATGGCGTCAAGGAATCGAAAGGCACCATCCGCATCCAGTCCTATCGCGCCACGAAGCAGGACTGGCTGGAGTCCGGGCGGTGGATCTATCGCATGGAAGCGCCCGCGAAGGCCGGAACGATGCGCTTCTGCATGCCGCTGCCAAAGCCCGGCCATTACGGCATCGCAGTGCGCCACGACGTCAACGGGAATGGCGAAACAGACATTTTCAGCGACGGCGGCGCCATGTCTAACAATCCGAGCATCAACATCTTCAACCTCGGCAAGCCGAGCTACAAGAATGTCGGCTTCGATGTCGGCAGCGGCGTCGCGAACATCTCGATCACCATGCGTTACCGCTGAGCGCGGCGCGCTCGCCACAGCTCCCATGCTGCTCCCGGCATGGCGAGCAGGGGGTGCCGTTCGCGAAAGGGGGTAACCTCGAGCGCGATGCCGGTGTGACGCTCCAGCTTCCATGCGCCATAGCGCGCGGCCCCTTCGAAAGTGGTGGTTGCCTTGGCGAGACGCAGAATATTAAGCGGCTTCCCAAATCGTTCGCGCCGCTTCCACCGGGCGCGCAGGTCGGCTTCTGTCTGTGCAGGAAGGTCCGGCTCGAGTAGGCCGTTGGTCCGGCCGAACGGGACCCCAGCTGCCTCCCAGGCCAGTGGCAGAAGCCCGTCGAAATGTGACGCGTTCACCGTCAGGATCGAATCTTCGCGCCCCGGTTTTTCGACCCGAAATTCCGCGCGATAGGTTGCCTGGAACAGCGCGCGCCAGAAATCTTCCGCCTTTCCCGCCTCGGGACCGAGCACAGCTGCAAAGCGGCTCGCAGTGCAGGCCGCCTGCATGATCGCCTCGGTAACTTTTTCGGCAGCATCGCCATCGCGCGACCAGGCCAGCGCGCTCGGTTGGACGAAGCGGGTCCAGATCGTAGTATCCCTGCTTTGCCCAGCGGCGGCTTCGGAGAATTTCGCCAGGCTCATCGTGGCGATCTTCGCGCGGAGCGTTTCTCCTTCCGACGACCATTCACGGTAGCTGACGCGCGGCCAGACACGCTCGCGCTGGGGGCCGGGGAGCAGGACGTAAAAATCCAGCACGCCTTCGAGCGAGCCGGTACGCAGATTGGAGCCGTAGAAAAGCACCGCCAGCGCGCCAGCCTCTTTCCCGAGGCGCTGGGCATAGGCCTGCACTTCGGGCCGAAGCGGCAGGGATAGCGTCTCGCCCACCCGCGTGCGCAGGCTCTGCGTCACTCGGCGACGAAGGTCAGTTCGGGCCCCTGTTCGATCCGGTAGCTACCCGGAGCGAAATGCTCCCCGTCCAGGACGAAGGGGGTATCGAGCGTCATGGTGAAACCCTCGGCCGCGACATGGTGCAGGCCCTGCGTCTTCAGCCAGCGGGGATGCCAGCCAGCGAGAATTGCCGGAACCGAAAAAAGCACGCGGCGCCGCGGATGATCGAGCACGGCCAGGCGAATGCCGTTCTGACCTTTCCCGAACAGCTTGATATCGAGCGGCATCGTCTGGAGTGTCGATGCGAGCATGAGGTGCCGCCGAAGTGCATCGCCGAAATCCGATCGCTCGATCTCACGACCGGATGGCAGGTAGGCGAGCTTGAGGCGCGTGCCTCGCCGCCATTGGTTGCCGTCGCTCCCGAACAAGGCCTGCAAGACGCCCCAGGCGCTGGTCATTCCAACCGCAAGCGAATTGAAGAAGCCGATCTTGTGAGCGTCCTGACCGGCGTCGACACCCAAAGAAAAGGCGCCCGCTCCCATGATGAAGCCGAGCACTGGAGGGTCCTTGCTGTCGATCGGCTGGACCGCAAGCGGCCTGCGCCTGACCGTACGCCCGTTGGTGTAGGCGGCAATGGCCTGCGATAGGGTCCAGTCCTCAGGCGAACCCAAATCCACATTGAGGGCATTGGTCTTGCCCTTCGGCAGAACCGCGATCTTGGGCCAGTTGTTGCCGAAAACGCTTTGCCCCATGGTCAGGACATCGCGAACTGTCCCATCTCCGCCGCTGATGACCAGCAGATCGATGCCGCGCTCCGCAAAGCGGGCCAGTTCGTGGACGATATCGTGACGCGTATCGGGGCACGCGACCGTCACGTTGCTGCGCCCTTCGCATTCGCGCGTTTCCGCGAGATTCTGATGGCTGCGGCGATTGAGGATCACACCCACGCGCACGGCCTGGCCGCTACGGCTCGCCGGCTGCAACCGCAGCGGCGCGCGTGCGCTGTTACCTGCGCTGCGGGCAAAGTCCTCGAACTGGTAGATCGTACGTTCCATAGTCTTGGCGCCAATGCCCGATAGAGATCGGCGAACCTAGTAGTTTCCCGAATGAGTCACACTTTGTCATGACTATGTAACCTTTTGGCCAGCGATTTCCAGCTTTGGCTGGAAAGCTGCCCTTCGCTTGCGGCCGAGAGGCAGGGAAGACTTTTCACTGCCTCTCGGTTGCAGGATCAGAAGTCGGCTGAAATGCTGGCCTTGAAAGTGCGCGGCGTCCCCTGCAGCAAGGCCGAGGAGAAAGCATCGAAGGCACTGGCCCAATAGCGTTCGTTGGCGACGTTATCGACCGAGAGCCGGACAGTGACCGGCGTCTCGCCGGCAGCAAATACGTAACGGGCGCCAAGATCGAAACGGGTCCAGGTCTCGAGTTCCAGAGTGTTCGCCGCATCGACCCACTGGGGGCCGGTGTGGATAACCCGCGCCGTCAATGTGGCGCCTCGAAGAAACGCAGGGTCCCATTCGACATCTGCATTGGCAGTGTATTCGGGAACACCGGTTACCTTCGTGCCATCATCATATTCCGCGTCGCTCAATGCGGCACCGCCGATCAGACGCAGGCCCGCCGCCACTTCGCCGCTGGCGGTGAATTCCAAGCCTTCGTTGCGCTGCTCCCCGCGGTAACCGTAGGTGCCGTCTTCCAGCAGCCCCTCGCCCGGCCGTTCTATACGATAGGCGCCAAGCGTGAGGAACATGCCGCCCAGACCCAGTTTTCCGCCCACTTCATACTGAACCGACTTGCGCGGCGCGAGTGCCTGGCCCGCGTTTGGCAGGGGATTGGCTGTGTCAAATGGGACGATGGGCCCTGCCTGAAGCGCCTCGATCCTGTTTGCGTAAAGGGACAGCTGTTCGGCAGGCTTGACGACGAGTCCGGCCACCGGAGTTACGGCGTCACGATCGTAGAAATCTGCGGGAGTGCCATCATAGTTGATGTTGCGCTGGCGGATGTTCTGGAGGCGCAGCCCGCCTGTCACCAGAATGCGGTCATTCCACAGACCCACCGTATCCGACGCAAAGGCGCTGAACAGCGTGGTCCGCGCGGTAGGATTGGGATTGTCGAGATCGCCGCCGATGAAGCCGGTGGAGTCAGGTCGCGCGACCTGCGGGGTGTCGTAAAGGTTGGTGCCGTAGCCCGGAAGGAAATCATAGGCCGTGCGGAAGACCTGCCAGTTGGCGTTGCCGCCGAAATTGAACTCATGCGTGATTGCCTGGCCGAGCTTCACACGCAGACCCGCTTCCACCGCTTCGTTATTGGTGGTGGCAGGGACGAACAGGGCCGATCCTGTCGCCGCCCCCGTCACCGCGTCATCGACTGTGATCCCGCCATATATCCCCTCTTCCGATCCATCGCGCGCGCCCGCCTTCGCGTAAATAGTGGCATTATCTGCAACGGCATATTCGAGATCGATGGTGCCGAAGACATCGCGCAGTTCACTGTAAGTGAAGTCCTGCGCGTAATTGGCGTCCGCTTCGGGAACCGCCGGAATTGCGCCCGCTGCGATGGTCACCTTGGGGCGCAGGCCGTCCACGCGGACTTCCTGAAAGGCAAGGTCGAGCGCTGCCTTGAACGGTCCCGAAGAGTAATCGATCGCCGCGCCGACGACGGCAGTGCGCCTGCCTTCGCGGTCGATCGATGTTTCGCCGTCGCTGTACGCGCCGTTAAGGCGGACACCCCATTCGCGGTTCTCGCCGAAGCGCCGCGAAACGTCGACCGCGCCGCCGAAGCGGGCGTTCTCTTGCGCCGATCCAGTAACGCGGACGAAATCTCGGGATCCTGCCCGCTTGAGCTGAAGGTTGACGTTACCGCCGAGCCCCGTTCCGCCAGGCGCCGCCCCGTTGAGGAATGCGCTGGCTCCGTTGAGAACCTGCACGCTGCCATAGAGCTGGGGAGCGACCAATTGGCGCGGGCCGACGCCGTAAAGGCCGTTCACGCCCACGTCGTCGCCGAACAGCGTGAACCCGCGAACGACGAACTGCTCTGCTGCATTGCCGAAGCCGTAGGTCGTGCGGATGGTGGCGTCGTTTTCGAGCACTTCGCCCAGCGTAAGCGGCTGCTGGTTGAGGATCAGGCTCTCGTTATAGGTGCGGATGGTGAAGGGCAGGTCTTCTGCCGCCTTGTCTCCAAGAACCCCCGCGCTCCCACCATTGGTGACTTCCGATTGGTTGGCGCGCTGAGCCGTGACCACGATGGTGTCCTGATCCTCCTGCGCATGGGCAACGGCAGGGAGCGACAAGGCAAGGGCAATCGTGGAAATGCACGTCGAACGATTCATGTGGAGGTCTTTCATGAGCAGTTTGGGGATCGTTTCGGAGACCGGCGCAAAAGGCCGAAAAAGAGGGTCATCGGAGCAAGGCCAGCGAGGGCCCATGCCAGCGCATCTCGCGCGCCTTCGCCAGTCAGGCCAAGGATAAGGCCCGCAATCAGCGCCATGCCGATCAGCAGCGGAATTGCGAAAATTGCCGAGGGTTTACGCGGCGCGCTTTTCATGCGGCCTGCCCCGGAGTGCTGCCGGAATAGATTTCCTCCACCCGGCGTTCGATGTTGCCCGGGGTGCGCCGAAACCAAAGGAGGATTCCGGTCCATAGAACCCAGATCGTGGCCAGGGTCAGCAAGGCCCAGATCAGCTTGAGCGGCAGCCCGCCATAGTCCCCAAAATGCAGCGGCTTGGACATCATCAGCGCCTGATTGAGCGCTGGCATATCACGGGCGTCGGTAACTTGTGCCGTGGCCGCGTCGACAAGCGCCGGGGTCAGCAGATGCTCAGTCAGGGCGCGGTCACCCTGGAAGAAGATCGCATAATGGTGGCCGGACGACCAGTCGCCGCCGGGAAAACCGATGAACTGGGGGCTGCGGCCCGGGAGAGCCCGGTTAGCGGCAGCCATCGCCGCGTCCAGAGATCCATAATCTCGCGGAGCCAGCGAAGGCGTACCCGCGTATGACGCAGCCATCCGCGCAACCTCGCCGTCGCGCCAACTGTCGGTCAGTGGGTCGGCAAAGGCATTGATGGCACCCGTCAGCCCGATGACGAGCATCCACGCCAGCGCCACGATACCGACGAAATTGTGCTGATCGAGCTGCCGCAACCGGTCGCTTTTATTCCTGCGAATGGTGCCGAATGCGATCTTGCGCATGAAAGGGGCGTAAAGAACGGTACCCGAGACCAGCGCGACGACGAACAGCAATCCCATCACACCCAGAACCAGCATGCCTGGGAGGCCAAGAAACATGTCCGTATGCAGCTGGAGGATGAAGTCCATTACCGGATTGACCGGTGCTGGGCCTAGCGACGCGCCAGTCGTCCTGTCGAAGAAGAAGAGCTCCATCTGATCGGCAGGCGCATCCGCGCGGGGGCCGGTTGTCACGGTCAGCAAGGGGCTGTCCTGACTGAATGCCATGAACAGCGGCACTGACCCAGGATCACCCGCGAGAGCCTTTTCGAGCATGACATCGAGCGGCAGACCGGCTTCGGCCGAGGGAGGACCACTCAGGGCTGCTTCCGCGTCTCCAGCCATGGCCGCGTCGATTTCGTCATGGAAAATGAGCGGCAGACCGGTGAGGCAAAGCATCAGCAGGAAAACGGTCGGAATCAGGCTGCTCCACTTGTGGATCAGGTACCAGATTCGGATCGCTCGGCGAGACATGCGCGCCCGCTACAGATGCCAATCCTGTGGGTCAATGCTAATCATTCGCAATAGCACACGCCCCTTTCAGAATATGCAGTCAGGTTGCCTGCTTGCATTCGCGCACTTCGATATCGAGCGACTGGATCGCCCCTTCGGCGCCCACCTCCACCCGTTCGGCATCGGAGATGCAAATGCCGAGCTTGCCAGCCTGCTCAGGGTCGACCGCCAGTTGGTACGACCCCGGCAGCACCTGTTCGAAGAAGAAGTAGCCACCCCGCTCGGATCGCGCTGTCCCGCGGATCTTGCCGTCCGTATCGACCAACTGCAGACGAAGACCGGAAACGCCGCGCCCTTGCTTTGCACCTTTGAACGATACCGTTCCCTCTATCTCGCTCTGTGCGACGATGGGAAAGTCCATGACGTGGAAACGGCCTGCACGCGGAACGAATTCCACGCCTCGCTCTACCGGAACCATGAGAATATCGGGCAGCGTGGTCGGATCCACCTGCACGGTCGCGCGGTTGCCATGGCCCAGATGGGTAAGGCGCGCCGTTCCATCCGCCCTTGTCGTTCCGACGTTGTTGTGGACGGTAAAATCCACATTCTCGAGCACGGCATCCCCCTCGCCGAAGATGCCGTCGCCGTCCATGTCCTGAAAGGCACGAAGGCTGACGCCGCCGGACGAGGCCTGTCCGGGACGCGCAAGGAAGAACTCACGCGTCAACGGATCGCGGCCGAAGCTGAATCCCATCCTGATCGCGGCCGAGTAATTCTTGAGCTCGAATGCATAATTGCCGTCGAAGGCGAGCGAAAACCGCTCGAATTCGCGAATGGCCGATGCTCCCAGACCCAGGCCCCCGCCATTGAAGGCGTAGGAAGCGCGGGCGTTCACCACCGTGTGATCGTCGAGCTGGCGGTCGATCTCGCCCGATACATTGGCAAGCTCGACTTCGGGCATAATCCTGTAGCCGACAGAGGCGCGCGCCTGCGTGCGCGAGCGCCGGAAGGTGGCCAGATCGAAATTGCCGCCGAGCTGGGTAAAGCCGGGGCCATCCCGATTGGTGGCGCGCTGATATTCGAAGTTGTTGGACAGGACCAAGCCGGCCATGCGGGCCGATCCGCGCACCAGCGCACGCATGTCCGACCGCCCGTCGAAATATGCAATATTGCGCAGCCGCGCGGCCACGGGGATGGCATTCACCCCTCCGCCGACCTTCAGCGTAGTGTTGATATCCAGTTCCGTGGCCCGGCTCAGCGGATCGCGGTTGTTGCTGCGCAATTCATCGACGAAGCCGCCGCCATATTCGAAATGGGACAGAGCGAACGCGCCTCCCAGCAAACGGCCCCCGGTGCCAATTCCCATGGCGAAGCGGCCGCCGCTGGCCAAGGCCGCATCCGCACGAAGCGCCAAGCCACCAAAGCCGGTGCGGACCCCGGCTGTCCCGACCAGGCCGCCATCCTCATCCTGATCGATCATCGCCACGCTCGCCAGCGCAGTGATGTTCTCGCTCAATCCGTATGAGACGCGCCCCGCGGCCTGCCAGCCGCCATAGCCTTCGCTCGGATTGAACTCGGGGCCGTTCACTCCAAGCAGGTTCACGCCGCGCTGAATGGCACCGACATCATATTCGAGCTTTCCTTTCGAGAGCCGGCCATCTCCCACGCTGACACGCTTGACCTCTTCGCGGCGTTGCCCTTGTGGCCCGTAAAAGACGAAGCGGAAGACATTAAGGCCGTAATCGAGCGAAATTTCCAGGAATTCATACTGGCCATTGCTGGCCTTGGCGACAGAGCCCACGAGGATGTCATTGCGGTAAAGTTCGACCTCGTAACCGCTGGGCAAGATACCGCGCAAATCGATCTGTTCGAAGACCGACACGCTCTCGAACGGCCGGTTGGTAACGAACCCGCCCCTGCCCGAGCGGCCCCGCAAGCCTACGGGCATCGACGTGGTAGCAACGTCGCCGAACTGGAATTCGGTTGCAGCGAGGGGGCCCAGCAGATCGCCATCGACATCGCGGCGGCCGGCCTGGACGAGCGAGGCAACCAGTCCGTCCTGACTGGTCGCGGAGAAATAGGTCTGGGCGGTTAGATAGGCGACATCGCCCGACAGGCGCAGATCGCCTTCGATGCGCGCACCTTTCGCGGAATCAGAAACCGGCCTTAGTTCCACATCGCCCATCGGGACCGAAATAGGCAGCCAGGGCGTTTCCTGCCTCGTCCAAGGTTCTGCTTCGCCCGAGGTGCGCCGCGTTCCCAATTTGGCGCGTTCGGTTTCGCGGAGCAGCCGTTCCTCAAAAGGAAAGGGTTCCTGCGTAGTCAGGAGAATGGCTTGGCTTCGAAGGTTGGGTTCGAGCGCGACAGGAAGGATCTCGGGAAAGATTTCGCTCCGCAGATACATCTCCCCTTCGAAGGCCATCGCGTCATCCGGCTTGAGCGGCCGCATTCCATCTGGCGTCACGATCCGGCGCTGGCGCAAATCCACCGTGAGCTTGCGGTCTTCCGCCAGGAACCATCCGCTCGCATAATGGCCGTCGTCGCTGATCCGGATGGCGAGGTCCAGAATGCGCGTGAGTTCGCCAAGGGGAAGATACAAAGCCTCGCGCGATCCATAGGCGATGAGTGTATCGGACGAATCGAAACCCTTTATCCGCAATTGCAGGATAAGTTCGTCGTCCACGGTGAAGAGGGGCAGATCCCCCTTGTCGACCGGGAAAATCTGACGACCGGGCGTCAGATCGAAGGGTTGCTGCGATTGGGCATTGGATGCCGCCATCTTCACCCCGGGAGGCAGCGCCGAAACCCCAGCGGATGCTGGCGTGGCCGATACCGGAGTGGGCTTGCGAGCTTCGGCCAGGATGGCGTCGTTCGAGGAAAGATCTTCTTTTGTAGGCACGTTCGCGAGCGATGGTGCCCCGGCAAGCCAGGTCAATACACCGAACGCGCCGAGCACCCTCACGGGACGCTGAATTCCTGTCTCGCCAAGGTCCGGCCCGGGGCGTAATCGTCATCGACGAAAGTAGCCGTCAGGACCGTGCCTGGGGCCAGCCGATCGCGGTCGAACTCTGGGTTCAGGGCAAGGCGGACGGTCCGGCTGTCGATTTCCGGATAGACGCCGATCCCCTTGGCGATAGCCACGGGCTCGTCAATGCCAGCGGCGGTGATCGTAAGATCGCCATAGGCCGACCTTGTGCCGCTACGGGCAATAGTGAGAGTGATGGCCTCGCCTTGCGCATCCTCGGCGAGGGACAGATCCCGCAAGGCTACATCAAGCGTGGTCTCTCCAACGCGAATGATGACGGGGATGGAAATTCCAAAGCGGGGACGGATGGTTACGCCTACGCTTTCGCCGGCACCTGCGGAATCGCCGACGGCATCCTCGATGGAATAACCCTCATCGATATCCTTGGGCACCGAAACCACCATGAAATGTGCGCGATACTCTCCGTCGGGCAGGTCTGCGGGAGGGCGCGCCATGATCCGCACGGTCTGCGCCTCGCTTCCGGGGAGCATGACCCGGCGGGGAGACCAGCGCAGCATGCCGCTGGCGGCCTTGAGATCGCCGGCGTCCACCCCGGCAGGCAGATTATCGACCGGGATGACCGCCCCGGTCTCGGTCATCACCATGTCGCTGATCGAGATCTCGTAATCGCCGTCGAACGGGGTCTTGTTGTAGATGCCAACGGAAGAAATTCGCTGGCGCTGATCCATGACGATCCGGCGAGGATAAAGATTGATATCGCCCATTCCGCCGACCGAACCCTCGGGAACTTGCCCGGCTTCCACTTGCGGCAGAGCGGCTTCTTCTTCGGCCTCGACATGTGCGGCTTCAAGCGCGAGGCTCTGGGGAAGGGCTGGGCTGGACAATGCGCAACAGGCAAGCCCGAAAGCCGAGCCGATTGCACGCGCAGCAACATGGTAAATTTTCTTCATGGGATAGCCGACCAAAAGCCCTCTTTTTCAGAGAGCTTGATACGGTTCGACGGTTAACATTCGGTAAGTCGGGAGGGCCAGACTAGTTGTAGACGACGGTCACATCGAAGTCGCCGACATAGGAGCCAGGCGCCTGATTCGCTTTTACCTGCAAGGTTCCGCCGAGATCCAAGCGGTAGACGCGGAAGCGACCGAAGCCGGAGATGACGGTCAAGGTGCCCTGGACACTGGTCACGTCCATGGAGTTGCCTCCGCTCCTCAGGGTAATCGTCTCTGGAATCCTGACTGTGCCGCCGCGATTACCGGCCTGGCGCACCCTGAACTGGGCTGGGCCACGGCCATTTGCCGGCTGCGCCATCTGGGTCGACGACGTAACATCGCCCGACGGAGTAAACGCCCCGGCGGGAGTAATCTGGATAGTACTGGGAGTAGAGGGCGATGCGAACCGCCCGAAACGCAGGTCTGCCAATCGCTGAATAGTTATCGGTTCCGCCACATTCGCTGCCGCAGCTCCGGTCTCCTGCGCGCTCGTACCAGGCTCTGCAAGAACCGGTGACGACAAGGATAGACCGGCCAGCATGGCCAGGCGCAGGGAAATGGAACGTTTCAGCATAGGCCTACCCTCCCGAAAAAGAGGCCGGGTGCGGGGAATCATGCGTCACCCCCGCACCCTACGTAGTCGAATCAGTTATAGCTGATGGTAACGTCGTAAGTGCCGGTGTAGGAACCGGAGGACTCACCGCCTGCCACAGTCAGCACGCCGCCAACTGCGAAAGATGCTGCGCCCGATCCGTTCAGCGAAGCCGAAGCAGGAGCCGAAGTCGTGAAGTTCATCGTGTCGGTGCCGTTCGAAACCGAACCTGGCGTGGTGCTGATAGCGAAGCTGCGGTTCACATCGCCGGTCACGTCGAAAAGGTCGGCAGCTTCTACCGAACCGCCAATCAGGGTGACGTCGGCGGTGGCTACGCCCGCACCGGTCAGATCCACCGTGACTGTGCCGCCGTTGGTGCCGGTGGTGAACGTACCGAAATCGAGCGCGGCGCCGGTCTGGTGCGCAAGCGTGATAGGTGCGACGACTTCAGCAGTAGCCGCACCTTGTGCGGTTGCCGTATCTCCAGGGGCAGCCATGGCAGGGCCAGATGCTACCGCTGCGGCAGCAGCGAGAATTGCGAGTTTTTTCAAGGTTGGTCCCCTTCAAATTTTGATTCCGGCGTTCGCCGAAATTACCGAAAACAGGAATCTGACTTGACCATTCCCGTCGGGACCAATGTTACCCGCAGTAAACTTAAGAACTTACTTATCGTTGCTAAAGATGAAATTAACCAGTGACTTCGCCGGAAATGCGTCGGCGAAACCCTTTATTAAGGTTAACCTAAATGCAATCAATTGTAGGAAACGGTAACCGGCAGCTCTGCGGTGAAGACATCCGCTTCAATACCTGCGGGCACAGACAGACTACCGCCGACAAAAAAGGTATCTCTTCCGTCCCCATCAAGTCGGCCACCATGGCGCAAGGAAGGATTGTTGGAACTGCGCATTTCCAGATCTCCGACGACCAGCCCCCGGCCTGTCCTGCGGCCATGGGCCGTGATCTGAGATGGCAGGGACACTTCATAGGCTTGGTGGGCAGCACCGAAAACCGAGAAACTGCCTGGATGCGGAGAGCAATTGGCGCGGGCACCGCATTGGGGTTTAACCCCGTCAATATACGTGACCGTCGCCCCATCGGAATCAACGCGGACTTTTCCCGCCCGCCCTTGCGCGACCGAGATCGCGCCGAAGGATAGATCCTCCAGCGGGACCGTGCGGATGGGCTCGACAACTTGGGCGGTGGCAGTGCCTTGGGAGATTCCCGTTTCGCGGGCCACCGCCTGATATGGTAGCAGAATTGCGCATAATGTGAGCGCCCAGAAGGGAGGGCGGAGGTCAGGAAGCAGCCGCTCGGGCCTCAAGACCAGTCCACTGACACCACCCGCCCGTCGAGATCGATCGGGATCGCAATATCCGCGCCCCCGTAATTGCGCGTCACGTCGAGGCGCGCACCGATGTTGAAACTCCGGGTACAGGTCTTGGACCGGCAATTCGGCAACTCGACTCGAACGGATTGTCCGTTGGAAATGCGGGAATAGCCAGGAAGGTCCGTTTCGAACTGGCTCAGTCGGGCATCGACCCCGCCTTGGCGGATCTGGGCAGGCGCCGAGATGACGAGTTCGATCGTCACTGTGAGAGCCCTCGTGTTCGCGCCTTTTCGTTCATACTCCACTGTAAACTGGCCGGGCCGGGCCTTTGTTCCTTCCAGAGCCACGATCGATTGGTCCACCACCGCGCCCGATGCGCTCACACTTCGCGCGCCGCTGCCGAAGACCATGAAGGTGCCGAACTTCAGCTCGCCGTCGGTCCGCAGCCGCAGGTCGCCGGAGCGGGGCTGGGCGAGGGTGACCGAGGGGATTGCCAGCCCGAGGATGGCGAGCGCGCATAGCGAAAAGTGAACAACGGATCGCATGGCTCTTCCCTACCCAGTTTCCCAGCCAGTGGCGGACTATGCCACGGATCGCACGCAAATCACAATTCGCCTGGCACCTGCGAAATTACCCCGGGAATAACAGATGGTTGTGTCTAGAACGGGAGATCATGGCGCACCCGACATGAAAGTGATGGGCACTATGATCATTGGAAATCTCGAGTTCCCCTACCCTTATAACCGCAGCATGCGCCCTCATTTCAGTCATTCAGTTGGTCGCAATTTTCACTCGAAAGCTGCCGCTGGTTCAGGCTAGCGTCGATAACAGCGGCACCTTCTCTCGTAAGAGATACTTTAAGATCACCTAAATCTAGAAAGCAGCACGCTCAGGATCTCGCCACCAGTTCAACAAGAGCTTGCACCTCAATAATCGCGCTCAATCATCCTGGCTAGCTGTTGGCTCAGTATTCGTTCTTCAACCGCGGACGGAGATGCATCGCTCCTGATCCAAACCGACCTTGGGCGGGTGTGCCTTGTTTTCCATCTGCCCGGCGTTCGCTTTTTCTATTCCGGCGCACTTGAAGAATTGCGTGTCGGTCAATCCCGGCATGAGGCAGGTATTACTACGGGCGTATTTTTGAGTTCGTTCGCGAGGCCCACGCAGAAGTCGTCCGCGAAAGCCTTGGTTGAGTTTTAGACCAGAGGGAAAGCGAACGCCGCAACCTTTTAGGTGCGCATAAAAGGCCTTCTGCATATCGCAACCGAGGCCGCTTTTATCTAAGCGTAAGGAGAGAGCGCCGCTTCATTACCGCAAGAAATTATTGCGCAGCAAGTCAATGACCTCCTTCGCGCGGCCGTCCAGAACGGCCTTGACGCCGAACAGTGCCGTCCCGGCGACCTGTGAGGATTCGATCTTGGGGGGCATGACCAACTCCATCTGGTTGACCTTCACATCCAGAAGCGCCGGTCCGTCATGCCGCAGCCAAGCGTCCATCGCCGCCTCGAGCATTTCTGCGTTTTCGACATGCCAGCCTGAAATTCCGCATGCCTCAGCCAGCTTTGCAAAATCCGGATTGTTGAGCCCCGTGTAATGATCGACCAGCCCTTCGACGCGCTGTTCCATCTCCACGAAGCCGAAGGTGTCGTTGTGAAAGACGACGAGCTTCAGCGGGATTTTCTCCTGAACCAATGTCAGCAATTCGCCCATCAGCATGGTCAGACTGCCGTCGCCGCACATGGCGATCACCTGTCTCTCGGGATAGGCGAGCTTGATGCCCATCGCCTGGGGCATCCCGCTTGCCATCGTGCCGTGGAGCAGGGTGTTGAGGAAACGACGGTCTCCGTTTGCTTCGATATGACGGAGCATCCAGACCATCGACGTGCCCGCATCGGATACAAAGATTGCATCGTCCGCCGCTTTGCCATCCAGCATGTTGGCGACAAATTGCGGATGGATAAGGCGGGCATCGCTTTCGTCCGCCTGCTTCTGGTATCCTTCGAGATCCTCCTGCCATTGCGTCTTGTGTGCCTTGAGGTGATCGTCGCCCGATTTTGCCGCAACCAGCGGCAGCAGCGCGGCCATAGTCGACTTGGCATCGCCGACCAAACCGAGGTGAATGGCCGAACGTCTGCCGAGATGCGTGGGATCGATGTCGATCTGGACGATCTTTTTTCCGTCCGGATAATACTGGGTGTAGGCGAAGTCGCAGCCCAGGCTGATGACCAGATCGGCATTCTCCAGCGCGTTCACACCAGCCCTGTTGCCGAGGATACCGTTGACGCCGACATTGTAAGGGTTGTTCGGTTCGAGAAACTCCTTGGCGCGCGTGGTGTGCACCATCGGGGCCTTCAGCTTTCCGCACAGTGCCATGATCTCTTCGCGCGCATGACGCGCCCCGATCCCCGCATAGACGGACACCCTGCCGGCAGCATCGACCATCGCGGCCAGCTCAGCCATTTCCGCGTCATTCGGGCGGCACACCGGCTGCGGGCGATAGACCTGCCAGTCCATCGCATCGTCGTCCTTCTCGGTAAACATGTCGCCATTGACGATCACCACCGCCACGCCCTTTTTCGTCAGCGCGGCCTGCGCTGCCTTGGTGACGATGCGCCGCGCCTGCGAAGGGTGCGAGATGTATTCGCAAAAATGCGAATGCTGCTCGTAGATCTTTTTCTGCTCCACCTCCTGCGGGAAGTCGAAGCCTTTTTCAGTGCGCGCGACATCCGATGCGATGAGCAAGACGGGCGCACCGTTGCGGTGACTTTCATAAATGCCGTTTACGAAATGGAGCGAGCCCGGACCGCACGTTCCGGCGCAAACCGACAATTCACCGGTCATGTAGGATTCGCCGCCAGCCGCAAAGGCGCCCGCTTCTTCATGGCGCACACCGACCCAGCGCAGATCACTCTTGGCGACAGCGTTGGTGAAATGATTGATCGTGTCGCCGGGGATTCCATACACCCGCTTCGCCCCGGCTTTTTCCAGCGCATCGACAACGATTTCGGCGACAGTCTTCGACATGCAATTTCCTTTGATGCGGCGGCGCGGGCAGCGCCGCGTCAGGTTTGGGCACGCGCCAGGATCGCGCCGTCTTTTAAGACTAGGACACAGCCGCGAGCCAGAGGCTCCCACCCGTTTTCGTCCAGCGGCACCGACGCGAAGAGGTGGAGCGGCGCGGTGATGTTCTCGATTTTGGCACCCCGCGTAGTCCAAGTCTGTCCCGAATGCCTGCCTTCGAAAGACCGGATATTCAGTCCCGGCTCGCGCGGATCGGTCAGCCCGTCCTCGGTCTCGAACTTGCGCCGGTCGGCATGGACGAAGAGAAGTTCGCCATCGAAGAATAGAAAGTTCGCGCTGCCGAGTTCGCGCAGTTCCGAAGCGAAGCGGGCGAAGACATCATGGCGATCCAAAGGGGTAGTTGCATTCGCCGCGGCCAGCCGGTGCAACAGCATCAGGAAGGCCAGCTCGGAGTCCGTATCGCCGATCCGCTGACCGATCAGAGCGGGCGCATCTTCGCAGGTTTGGATATTCGGCAAATCGCCGTTATGCGCAAACGCAATCCTTTGCCCGCGCACCACGCGGTCGAAAGGATGGGTGTTGGCTAGGGCCGGTTTTCCGGCGGACGCGCGGCGTACATGCGCGATCAAATGCCTGCATGGCCGATCTTGGCGCACCACCATCTTCGCCAGTTCGCTGGATGCGGCAGGATCGGGTTCCCGGAAAAGAAAGGCGTCACGATCCTGGGCGAACAGGATACCCCAGCCATCGCGGTTGCGATGCTTTTCTCCCCCCTCCTGTGCAAACAGGTCGAGCTCGTATCGCACGGTGTGCGGCTCCGAAGCGCTCATCGCAAAAAGTTCGCACATGCTTTTGCCCCGGATCTTGCCGCTTTCGTAGTCCGGTGGTTTACTGGAACGACAGCGATATATTCGCAAGTTCGAATATCTGCAGCGTGCTTTGCAAAGCCGGAAGAAGCTGACCGAAAGGGAGGATACCAGTGGGCCAATCGAGCACCGAGCGAGCCTCGCCCATACAGCTCACTGTGGACGCGACAGATGTCGCGCGCGCTATCTTCTGGTGCAGACAAGGCCTTCTGGTATGCGAGCAAAAGGGTCGGGTCGCGCTCACTCTGGCCAAGTGGCTCCCAGCATATCATGCGCCGCGCGGTGCGATCGACAGGCTCGCCGGCCTGCAATTTCGGGCAGACGGCGTACCATGCCGCTGGCAACGCGATCCGGACGATCCCTTTCGTATCATCGTCCACCTTACCGAAGGCGCGCGACGCCTTGAAATAACGCACCAGTCACTCTCCCCAACCCAGTCCAACCAGGGGCGGATCATGGTCAGCGACGAGATTTTGCGGTTCCACTGGGAGGAATGCCTGCTCTACCCCGCCGACTCACCGATCGACGAAATAATGATCGAGCCCGCTTTGCGCTTACCGCAAGGGTGGGACTGGGCTTGCGCCTTGGGCATAGGAGACGAAGAGCGCATTGTGCCGGAGGATGGATTCGTTCGCTTCGATCCGGTCGATGTGCGGACGCTGATCGATTGCCCGGTTCTGGCCGGCATCCATACGCACCGCGAACACCTTGACGACAGCGTTACCTTGCTGATCGCGGCCGACCGCCAAGACCAGTTGCCGCAGAATTCCGAAGAACTCGAATGCCACAGACGCCTGATCGCAGAAGCCGATGCACTGTTCGGCCACCGGCCCTTCGAGACCTACCATTTCCTGATGGCCTGCTCCGACCAGATCGGGCGGATGGGACTGGAACATGAAAACTGTAGCGAAGAAGGCGTTCGCGCGACCTACTTCAGCAAGTGGCAAAGCTCCACCACGGAGCGCGACCTTCTTCCGCATGAATACGTCCATGCATGGGTCGGCAAATACCGCGTGCCGCAAGGTAATTTCCAGAGCGATTTCAGCCGCATGACCAACGAGCTGATGTGGGTCTACGAAGGGCTGACGCAGTATTACGGCCATGTTCTGGCAGCACGCTGCGGCTTGATTTCGCCGCAGCTGACCCGTGAGGCATTCGCGCTGATCTTCGCCACCTACGATAATCGTCCGGGCCGCAACTGGCGCCCGCTGGCCGATACCGACAACGATCCGATATTCACCGCGCGCGAGGTGCAGCCCTGGCAGAGCTGGCAGCGGTCCGAAGACTATTATTCCGAAGGTCTGCTGATCTGGTTGGAAGCGGACACTATCATCCGCAGCGGGACCGCAGGCGAACGCTCGCTGGATGATCTGATGCGCAGCTTCTTCGCGCCTGACGGCGCCTGGGAGCCACATGAGCGATTGAAGCCGAAACCTTATGGGCGGGATCAGCTTATTGAAGCGCTGGCAGAGACCTTCGAGTACAACTGGGCCGATTTCTTCGCTTCCCGCGTCGATGGCATTGCCCCGCACGCCCCCTATGCCGGGATCGAAAACGGCGGTTATCGTTTGGTCTGGCACGACAGCCCATCGGGTTGGCAGGCCGACGATCAGACACACCATTCCTATTTCGACTTCTCTTATTCGCTAGGAATTAAGATGGGTCTGAACGCGAAAGTGATCGACGTGATGTGGGACGGGCCGGCCTTCAAGGCCGGGATCGTCAAGGGCATGGAGATACTGTCCGTCGGCGAGACATCCTATTCGCATGCAGCGATGCAGGATGCGATCGATACGTGCGCCGACAGTGGCGGCAGCGTGATCCTGGTGGTGAAACGGCTCGACCGGGTGAAAACGGTGAAGATCGATTGTCCTACTGGCCAGCGCTACCCGTCACTCGAAGAACACGGCGATGCACCCCGGCTCCTCGACGCGATCCTGAGTTCCCGCGCTTAGGCCTCGGTTAGCGGCTCAATTGTCCGCGAACCCAGCTTCGCTTTGCCGTGAGTCGATGCTGACCGATTCGCTCAGCAATACGTTCTGATACGCGTATGGAATTTCGATGCCGGCCACGTCGAACTGCTTCTTCACCTGCTCCAAGAGATCGAACTCCACGGCTTTGGCGGTCGCTGCGTCGTTGCACCACGCGCGCGGCGACAGGTTGACGCTCGATCAGCCGAGCTTGATGACCGGGCAGCGCACCATCTCTAAGATGTTGGCATGCGGTCAGCCTCACTACACGATTATGGCCAATTAGTTTCTTCGGCCGGGCAGGACTAAACGCTTTTTGCTCCGTCACGAAAGGTCAGCGTTACTCGCAAGCCGGGCTTTGCATCGACGAGGTGGAGTGAGGCGCCGAGCCGAGCCGCGGCCGAGCGGACGATGGCGAAGCCCAAGCCGCTGCCTTCGCTGCCTCGCGCGGTCGAAAACCTCGCGAAGCGTTCGCCGAGCCGCGCCATTTCAGCTTCGGATAATCCCGGACCATCATCCTCGACCGCGATCGAGGAGCCGCAAACATTGTCACTTGCCACTGTTATCAACACGGTCCCGCCGCGACGATTGTAACGGATCGCATTGTCTAGCAGATTGGAGAGGATCTCGAAGATTAGCGTGCGGTGGCTCTTCACCGTGGCCTGCAACGGTGCCTCCAGATGAACATCTATTCCAGCGCCAATCGCCTGATTGATCCGCCGGTTGATGACAGCAGCGGCGACTTCGCCCAAATCGACAATTTCGCGCCTTGGCGTGAAACCCTCTTCCTCTGCCCGTGCTAGCGCCAGCAGCTGGGTCAAGAGATGTTCGAGCCGGTCCGCTGCGGTGGCGATTTCCCCAAGCGCGTCGGGATTGCCACGACGGGCGAGCGCAACCTGTACCTTAAGCACGGCAAGCGGCGTACGCATCTGATGCGAGGCGTCGGCAGTGAAGCGCCGGATGCCCGACGTTGCACTGTCAAGCCGCGCCAGAAGCCTGTCGAAGGCGTCTGCCAATGGACGCAACTCGGCCGGCAACGGACCGGACTGCAGAGGAGAGAGATCGGGCGTCGCGCGCGTATCGCGGGCAGCCACGGCATTGCCCAACTGTGCCAGCGGCCGCAGGCTCCAGCCCAATGCCGGTCGGATCAGCGCCATCGCCACGCCGATCAGCATAAGCTCTCCCAGCACCAAAAGCGCAATTAGCCTCCGCCGGAGAGCGCGCCGACTGTCGAGTGTTTCGGCAAGCTGCACGATCACCGGCGCTTCGATCCCGGGCAATTCACGGCGCATTTCTGCAATGCGGATATCCTGATCCTTGTACCGTTCATAACGGAAGCGCGGCATTTCCAAGGGGACGTCGGCAATAAGGGGGGCGGACAGGTCGGCGTATCCGGTTAACGCCTTTTCGCCGACTGCGATGCGGTAATAAATGTTGTCGCGCTCGCTATTTTCCAGCATCCCGAAGGCGGCCTCCGGAAGGTCGAGCGTTACCTGCCCCCGCTCGACCTCAACCGTTTCGGCAACCGCCTCCAGTGCGCCGCCGAGTACGCGATCATTCCCGCGCCGGACCACGTCCGCAATCAGCGTTGCGCCGGCAAGCCCCAACAGCGCGGCGATGACCAGCAGTGGTGCCAGCATCGTGGCGAGGAGCCGCGTCCGCAGCGCAAGCGTGGTCTCTTGCGCGTTCTCAGTCGCCATCGAGCATGTAACCCACGCCTCGGATCGTGCGAATGACCGGCCCGTCCGATGAGAGCTTGGTACGGAGCCGCGCGATGTTTACCTCGATGGCATTCGGACCGACGGGCTCGTCATAGCCGAACACCTCCGACTGCAGCGTCACGCGCGATACAATCTGGCCCGCACGGGTGGCGAGTGCATCAAGCACTGCCCATTCGCGCCGGCGAAGGTCGAGCGCGCGCGCGCCGACCCGCGCTTCGCCGCGCGACCGGTCCATCACCAGCATGCCGACTTTCAGTTCCGGCGTCGGATTACCGCCGCGCCGCCTGCCGAGCGCACGGATGCGTGCTTCCAGTTCCGCAGGTGCGAAAGGCTTGCGCAGGTAGTCGTCCGCTCCGAGGTCGAGCCCGTGCACGCGATCGTCGAGCCCGTCGCGGGCGGTCAGCATCAGCACCGGGACTCGGTTTCCACTGCGCCGAATCGTTTCGAGAACTGCGAAGCCATCTAGGTCGGGCAGGCCCACATCGAGGACGATGAGAGCATAGGCATCGTCGGCAGCCACCATCAGCGCATCCTCGCCGGTTGAGACATGATCGACCGCGTTCCCCGCCTCCCGCAACAGCTGAACGATGGCACGAGCCAGTGCCGCGTCGTCCTCGACAATCAGGATTCGCATGATGCTGCGGAGCCGTGAAAGGCGCATGAAAGGTTGCTTACATATCTCACGGTCGCAAGCTTATCCGAACTCAGAGACGGAAAGCGAGAGGACCTGATCGATGCGACTACTGATTTTGTCGATAGCGATGCTTGTGGTGGGTGCATCAGGATGCCGGGATGCGCAACGCCCGGCCGGCTATCCCCCATCCTATGAAACGCTGATCGCGTCGGCCCGCGAGGAGGGAATGGTGCGTGTCTATGGCGCTACCGACAGGGCCGCGGTGCAGCCTGCTATCTCCGGCTTTGAGGCGGCCTATCCCGGCATATCCGTGGATTACGAGGATTTGCAATCGCGCGCTGTCTACGACCGGGTGGTTCGCGAGAGCGATACTGGTCAGCCCGGCGCCGATCTGGTCCTGTCTTCAGGAATGGCTCTGCAGACAAAGTTGATCAATGACGGTTACGCGCAGGCCTATCGTAGCCCCGAGAAGCCCGCGCTTCCCACGACCGCAGTCTGGAAGGACATGGGCTATGGACTAACTTCCGAGCCGATCGTCTTCGTCGTCAATCGCCAGCTTGTCCCTGCCGAGCAAGTGCCGCAGACGCACGATGCGTTCGAACAGCTGCTGGTCGATCGGCGCCAGGATCTCACGGGCAAGGTCACGACCTACGACCCCGCGAAAGCGGATGCGGGCTACCTCTACCTGACGGAAGATTATGCCATCACCCGCGACACAGGATCACTGATCGAGGCCATTGCCGATACCCGGCCCATGCTGTCGTCCACCAGTGCTGAGATGCTGGATGCGGTGGCGGAAGGACGAGCAGCCATCGCCTATAACGTACTGGGCTCTTACGCTTTGGCCCGCGCGAAACGCGACGAGCGGATCCAGGTGATCTTTCCGAGCGACTATACGATTACCGCGTCTCGGGTTGCCTTTATCGCTCGCGACGCTCGACATCCCGCAGCGGCGCAGCTTTTTCTCGACTTCCTGTTGTCGCGCAGCGGCCAGATGCTGCTCGCTCAGCAAGGGCTGTCGCCCGTACGAAGCGATATCAGCAATCGGATGCCGTCGCGGGAGCAGCAGCGACCAATCCGGATCGGGCCCCAGCTTCTCGTCCACCTCGATTCCATCAAGCGCCAGCGCTTTCTTGCCGAATGGCGCGCACTTCTTGCCGAAGGCTCAAATCCATCATGAACACGCTCCGTTTCACCTGTTCCGCGGTCGCAATGCTAGCCGCGTCGCCCGTGCTGGCGCAATCGCCGGTCGAGCCGGATCTCGAAGAACTGGTCCGCCAACAGGCTGCCGAAATTGCGGAACTGCGGGTCCGGCTCGACCGGCTGGAGCACGAGCGTGACGGTGTGGCTGCCGATGCTGAAACGCAGCAGATGGCGCAGATCGACCCAGCAGCAGACGCGGAGCAGACCAGCGCCTCGGGAGTGGTCGCCGACTGGGGCGACGGTCTGCCAACGTTTCGCTCCGCCAATGGCACCTACACCTTCAAGCCGCGCGGTCGCATCCTGGCTGATGTCAGCTCAACCTCCGGGTCGCGCTACGACGCGCGCAATCATACCGCGACTGGAATGCGCGCCCTCAGAATGGGTGTGGAGGGCGGCATCGGACGCCGCTTCTTCTATCAATTTGAAGCCGATTTTTCGGATAACGACATCGATGTAGCAAGCGCATTCCTGGGCTGGCGCGACTCGATCGGCTCCGAAATGGCGTACGACATACGAGCAGGCCACGTGTTCAATGATCGGAGCTTCGAAGGCAGCACGTCGTCAGATGCCACACCGTTCTTGGAACGGTCGGTGGTCGCCACAGCGATCATTCCGCAGCGCGGTTCCTACGGGATGGGGGCCATGTCGCGTCTGTTCTGGGACAACGGACACGTCTCCTTGGCGGTTACTGGGGACCGGCTCGACGGAAACCAGAACACCGGCGACAGCCGCATCGTGATGACGCGGGTCCATTGGAACCCGGTCAAGTCCAATCGCGCTCTCATGCATATTGGCCTATGGGGCTTCGACGAATACCTGTCACCGGGCGCCACCAACCTTGCGCGCAACACCGCCATCGGCGGCCGCTTCAACGATGCGCTACGCGTTTCGACCGGTGTCCTGTCGGGCGGGCGCAGCACCACCGGCTTCGGCGCCGAATTGGGTGCCTTTGCGGGCCCGGCCTGGGCAATGGCTGAATTTGGGGAGCGGCGCGCCAGGCTGGATGCAGGCCGGTCCGATTTCCTGAGCGAAGCATGGAGCCTGGCAGGCGGATGGTTCGTGACCGGTGAATTGCCACCCTACAGTTCACGCACGGGCAATTTTGGTCAACCGAACGTCTTGAATTCGGTCTTCAAAGGCGGGCCGGGCGCGATCGAAGTGACAGCCCGTTACGAAAACATCGACTACACAAGCCTCGTCAAGGGCGGCGAGGGTTGGGCCGCGACGATCGGCACCAACTGGTATCTCAACGACTTCACACGTCTCCAGTTCAACTGGGTGCACTGGAATACCGACAATCAATCGGGTGCTTTCACAGGCCCCGATAGCGGGGAAACCATAGCAACCCGCATCGGCGTCACCTTCTGACCTGCTGACCGGATGGCGATGCTCGGCCCAAGCGCTCGCCGCCTGCACAAACGACAAGAAAAAAATCGAGAGGAACCTCCGCCATGCTAACCATAGCCGCACTTGCAACGATCATCACCGTGATGGTGCTGCTCATACTCAACAAGGTCACGCCCGTGGCGGCGCTGTGCGCAGTCCCAGTAGTGGCCTCACTCGCGGTTGGTTTCGGGCCCGAGGAGATCAGCGGCTTCTTTGAATCCGGCCTCGAACGGGTCGCCGGCGTCGCGATCATGTTCATCTTCGCAATTCTGTTCTTTGGCGTTTTGCAGGATGCCGGGCTGTTCCGGCCCATGATCGATGGGATCGTAAGACTGACCAAGGGCAATGTGGTGCTGGTGGTGATCGGCACCGCGCTGGTAGGTATGCTTGCGCACCTCGACGGTGCGGGAGCCACTACATTCCTCCTGACGATCCCGGCGCTGCTGCCGGTTTACAGACGCCTGAATATGAGCCCGCTGCTCATGCTGCTGGTGCTGGTCACCGGCGCTGGGATCTTCAACATGTTGCCGTGGGCCGGCCCCCTCGGCAGGGCCTCGGCGGTCACGGGTCTCGACGTTACGGAGCTTTGGCGTCCGCTGATCGTGATCCAGGGACTTGGCGCAGGCGCCTTGGTACTGCTGGCTGTCGGCCTGGGTCTGCGGGAAAGACGCCGCGTCGCCGCAGCAGCAGCCAGCGGAGCGGCGCCGGATTCCAGCGACCTGCGTTCACCGCTGGCCGAAAGTTCCGTGTTGGACGAGACGCTGCTGCGCCCCGGCAATATGGTGCCGAACGCGGTCCTCTTCTTCGCCGTCATGGTTGCCCTCATTATCGGTATCCTGCCTGCCGGGCTGATCTTCATGTTGGGTTTTTCCGTGGCTCTCACGCTCAACTATCCGAACGTGAAAATCCAGCTCGAACGGATCAGCGCGCATGCCGGTCCAGCCATGATGCTGGCTTCGGTGATCCTTGCTGCAGGAGTGTTCCTTGGCGTGCTGGAGGGATCGGGCATGCTGCGCGCCATGGCCGACAATTTGGTGGCCGTGATGCCCGAATGGCTGCTGCCCCACCTGCATATTCTGATCGGCTTCTTCGGCCTGCCACTGGAACTCGTGCTTTCCACCGATGCCTATTACTTCGGCCTGCTGCCAGTTGTCATCGAAGTGATGCAACCGCTCGGGGTGCCGGACCAAAGCATCGTCTACGCATTGATGATCGGCAACATCGTCGGCACTTTCATCAGCCCGTTCTCTGCGTCCTTATGGCTTGCCCTCGGCCTGTCGGGGATCAGCCTGGGTGAGCATATCAAATACTCGCTGATGATCATGTGGGGGTTTTCGCTCGTTTTGTTCAGCTTCGCTTGGATTTTGGGAATGTTCTAGCGATTGCCACACGAATCGGTCTTGAATTGAAGTAGTCGCCTCTCATCGCGGCGTTGAGAGGCGGTTTCTAACGCTTACACTCGCTTAAGCAGGCTAAATTACCGCTCGAAGCTTTACGTACTAACCTCGCCCAAGCGACTAAGTCATTGAAAAGCTGGCGCACCCGACAGGATTCGAACCTGTGGCCTCTGCCTTCGGAGGGCAGCGCCTATTTTCGGAAATGGCGGAAAACTGGGGATTCTGCTTTTCCGATACGCGGAACAATGCGGGAATACAACGTGAATATCGGCTAATTTCACCGGAGTTTCACCGGAGAATGGGAGCATCAAAAAGCTCTGGTCCTAGCTTCTCCAGAGCCCTCTTACGCGTCCTCCAGTCGGGCATTTTCTCGGTAAGGTTAGCGGTGAAGGCCGGTCCATGATCGCAATACCCAACGTGCGCGAGCTCGTGAGCGACGACGTAATCGATCAACGGTGGCGAGACCTGCACAAGTGATCGGTTGAGAATCAACGTATGGGTGGCCGAGATATACGAACCCCAGCGCATCTTGATCGGCCTGATGAGAAGTTTGGGCTTTCGCTCTACCTCCTTGCGAAAACCGGGCAGGCATCTTTCGAGCGCGGCAGGCAAGTGCTGTCGGGCCTCCTTCATATACCATCTAACCAAGCGATTGCGGATGCGGTCGGCTTCGTTCGGTTGGATGGCACCCACGATTATGCGCGACCCTTCGCGCACCACCCCCACCCTGTCTGGATCCACCCGCAGCCGATATTGCTGGCCGAGGTGAAGGAATGTCTCACCTGGCTTGAACTGCCTCGGAGTTGCCTCAACACTCCTAGTCGCGAACTCGGCCTGCTTATCCAGGATCCAGCCAGCTTTTTTTCGAACGCGGCTTTCGATGTCGGCGAAATCCGCGTTCTCGGGTGCGCTGACCACAACCGCTTGATCGGGCGAAACCGAGATTCCCATGGTCTTCCGCTGCGAGCGACGCAGCTGGAAACGTATCAGTTCCCCACCAATCTCGATTGCATGCTTTTCCATTAATTAGCGAGCCGCCTGCCGTTTCGCGATAGCGATGGCGGCGTCCATCAGGCTGTCCATCGTCTCTACCGACAAACCATAAAGCCCTCGCGTCCCCTTGATGTGGTCGAACAGATAGTCGTCCATATCCTGCCGCATTGCGTTTTCGGCATTCGGATCAGTCGTCCAACCGACCCGTTTGTGGCGCTCAATGATCGATGCAAATTCGACAGCGATCTCTTCGGAAATCTCGGTAGACTGCTCGTCCGCCAACTCTTCAACCGCATCACGCGCTTGACCGTAGATGGCACTGCCCAGTGGATCTCCACGAAGGGATGGCGGGGTCTCCTCCGTTTTCGCCCGCGACCCTTCGACTACCTGGTCTCGGATTTCGTGCGCCTTGGTCAGATAATCCTTCTCGCTCAGGCGACCCTCGCGAAACCCGTCGATGATGTCCTGCACCATTTTGGCGAAACGGCGATACATCGCCGGGTCTTCGTCCATCCGTTCGGTGATCGAACGCTGGGTGGCAGATGTTATCGCGTCGGCAACGCTGGCGGCCGTGCCAGTCTGCTCCTCGACGGTTCGTTTGAAATTGTCTTCGTCGAAGATGTCGACCGGCGGCACAATCGCCACCAACTCCGTTGCATCGATATGCTTGTCCAGCAGCGCACGGATCGACGCCTGATAGCGCTTATAATCGTAGTCCTCTTCGGCGTCGCCATAACGCAGGCGAACCGCGCGGCGTAACGCCTCGAATCGCTTCAGGTCCTGCTTGTAATTCGCGATCACCCGGGGCTCGGTGTTCTCCACGAACTGGTCGGAGCCGAAGGCGGTCTGGAGCGTGCGAGCAAAATCGGACAGCCGATCGTAGAAGCGCTTCCGGCGAAGCTCGTCGCGCAAGTGAAGCGCATAGGCTTCCGGATCGTAGTGATTGCCCACCCCCTTGAAGAGGTCGAGCAAAGCTGCGTGCTTGTCCGGCAAGGTGTCGACCTCCTCACGGATCGACACCAGAGCCTGCGCAACGTCGCCTTCATCATAGCCTTCGAATGCGCTGTAAGCCGTCAGTGCCTGGTCGAGATCCTCGAGGATGCCGACGTAATCGACGATACGACCGTGCTCCTTGTCATAGAGCGCGTCGCCATCCTCGTCCTTCTCCTCGCTGGAGAACAGTCGATTTACCCGTGCGATTGCCTGCAGCAGCTTATGATCCCGCAGGTTCTTGGCAATGTAGAGCGTCTGGTTGCGCGGCGCATCGAAGCCGGTCAACAGCTTGTCGACTACGATCAAAACATCCACTCCCACGCCATACTTGAAGGCGCGGATCGTGTCTTCCTCGTATTTGGCCAAGGGCTGCTTCGCCTCGACCTTCTTGATGAAGGACTGCACGATATCGTCGTCATCGTCGCCGACGTCATCGTGACCCTCACGGTCGTCGCTCTTCGAGATGATAACGGCGCTTTCGACGATGCCGATCTCCTCGAGCATCTTGTGCAGCAGCACCGCCTCGCGCTTCAAGGGAGCGACGAGCTGAGCCTTGTAGGGCGTGCCCAACATCGTCCGCTCGAAATCTTCGCTTACGTCCTGGGCGACTTCATTCAGCCACGGCTCCACGCCTTGGACAACCTGCGCTCGGGCGATGCGCTTTTTCAGGTCGGCCTTCTGACCGTCCGTCAGATCGCGCGTCTTGCGCTCGAACCATTTGTCGAGGTTCGCCTGCTGCGCCTCCATCTCGACGTGGCGGCCTTCGTAGAGCAGCGGCACCACCGCCTTGTCCGCAACGGCTTGGTCGATCTTGTAATCGTGGATCAGCCCGCCGAACCGGTCGAAGGTGCTCTTCTCGCGCTTCAGCAGCGGGGTGCCGGTGAAGCCGATATAGGCGGCGCCGGGCAGCACCTTGCGCATCTGGCGGTGCAGACTGTCGATATCCTTGACCGTCTGGCTCCGGTGGCTTTCGTCCACGAGCACAAAAATGTCGGTATCGGGATCGGTGAAGCTACCCGCAGATGCAAGCCCCGCCTTGAACTTGTGAATCAGCGTCGTGATGACAGGACGCTTGTCCTTCAGCATGCGGATCAGGTCGCTACCCCGCGTAGCCTGCTGCGGTTGCTTGCCCGCATTACGAAAAGTCTGCGTAAGCTGCCGATCGAGATCAACACGGTCTGTCACCAGCACGAAGCGCGCCTTTCCGAACTCGCGTTCGATGGCGCCGGCCAGCATCACCATCGTCAGCGATTTACCCGAACCCTGCGTATGCCAGATAACGCCGCCCTTGCGGTGGCCATCATCATCGTGCTGGCGGACGCGTTCGAGCGAACGGCGCACACCGAAATACTGCTGGTAGCGGGCGACCTTCTTCACGCCATTGTCGAACAGCGTGTAGCCGCGGACGATATCGAGCAGGCGGTCGGGGCGGCACAGGCTGATGAGAAGGCAGTCGAGCTGGTTCGGCAGCCGCCCGCCCGCGCCCGGATCCATAAGGCCATCATGTGTGCGGCGGTGGCGGTCGAAATCGATCCATATCTTCGACGCTTCGTCCGGGTCGAGCCCGGCGTTGACGATCCGCTCGACCTGGTTGTCGGCGATCTCTTCCTCGCGCCAGAGCGACCAGAACTTCGATGGTGTGCCGCTGGTAGCGTAGCGCGGATCGCTGTCGTTGGCGGCGATCAGCATTTGCGAGACGGTGAAGAGACGCGGGATCTCGTCGGGCGCCTGATTGCGCAGTTGCTGGCTAATGCCCTGCTGGGTTTCGATTGCGGAGCACTTCACCTCGATCACCACCAGCGGGATGCCGTTGACGAACAGCACGATATCGGGTCGCCGCGTATCCTCGCGCCGCTCGCGGCGGACGGGAAACTCGGCGGTCATGTGGAAGAGGTTGTTCTCAGGCGTGTCCCAGTCGATGAACTTGAGCTGCCGCCCGCGCTTCTCGCCATCGACTTCCACGTCGACGCTCTCGCCAAGCTTGAGCAGGTTCGTCACCCGCTCGTTGGCGGGCATCAGACCGATGGCGCGATCGCTGGCCGCTTCCTTCAGCTTCTCGATCAGCTCGCGCGCTGACTCTTCAGGCACGGTGTGGGTCTTGCCGCGTTGGCGGATACGATTGATCGCCACCATGCGCTCAGCGAGCACATCCTCGAGGATGACTTGCTCCAGCCGACCGCGGCGCTGCGCTTCTCCTTCGGCCCGGCTGACATAGCGCCAACCCAGCCGCGCTAGGGTCATGACGGCGGGCAGCTGCACGCCGCCTTCTTCGCTGATGGAGAAGCGCGGGGAGGTCATGCTTCTGTTTTACTAAACCCAGGGCGGTCTGATACTCCCGCTTTGCCACCTATGAACTTCTGCGTTATCCCACGCTTCTGATCTTCGAGAAGTGAGACGAGCTTTTTGCTATGCGTGATAATCTCTCGCTGGGTCTTTATTAAATCGGCAAGCGCATCAATTTCTTCCGCATCTGACGGCAGCATAACGCGGCCTTCCAAAAATTGGTTGTTTGTCACAGCAATAGTGTTCTTAGCCCCTTTTTGCACAAGCGGCGTGAGGTATCTTACTGCGAACGAGGGAACCGAAAAGAGTGCGTCCAATAGCGACCCCAACGATTTGCTCTTTGGCCGAAACACCCCATAAAGCGGCGATACAATTGCATCCTCGTCCAAAGTGCTTTGTTTAACGACGCCAAGAGGGAATTGGCCCGTGGGACTTTTGGTGTAAACAATGTCCCCGGGCATGACCCTGTTATAATGGTCCGTGGATTGCGCGGCGAAAGAGCGGCCTAGGTGCTCAATTTGGTTCACTAAGCCACGGTGCACGCTTACTGAAAAAACGTCCTCGTTACCGCTACTGCGCAGCTTATGCTCCGTCAGCACGTCCGAAAGCTGCAGTCTCGACCATGATTTATTGAAGTTGGATAGGCGACTCTTACCGGAAAGCACTGCGTCAATCAGCCATTCCAAACGGATTGAATGTGTCTCAGCGCTACTTTTGGCCTCAGATATTGCCTTATCCCAAGCGTCCAGAACAGATGCGATTCTTTCTTGTTCATCAATCTCAGGCAGCGGGATCGTGCATTCTGAAATTTCGCCAAGGTTTATCTTTTTCGGAAATGCTACGTGCAAAGTTCGCTTATAAAGTTCGCGCTGAAAATGCGCACCCTGCATCGCGTGCGCTAAGTAACGAGAAGATATATCGGGCTTGGGTTTGACGAGTGCCAGGCTAACATAGAAAGAAGCTTCAGCGTCCCAGTCTATAAGACGCGTCTCTCCAATACTGCCTATGCGGGTCATTAGGATGTCCCCACGCTCGATTTTTACTCGGCGGATTTCTGCATCATATATTTCGCGTGCGATGAATTTGGTGTCGCTAAAGTCATTTCTAGTGAGGTGTTCGACGCTATAGAAGGGCACCCCTTCGCTTACGTATTGGGGGGTTTGATGAGTGCCATCGTAGACTTTAGCTATGCTGCCCAACGGGACCATCGGTAAGCCGCTCACTTTGCTTTCCCCTTCTTCCGCTGCGCGCCGATCTGCTCCACCGCTTGCGTTGCTTCGAGGAAATGTCGTTCGACAGCGCTCGGCGCTTCGATGGCGCGGGTGTGCCATTTGTCGTATTCAGCGTCGGCCTTCTCCTTGGCGAGCTTCGCCGAGATGCGACCGGCATTCGTCAGGATCTCGCGGTCGGACAGGGAGAGGAACTGGTCGAGCTTGGCGATCCAGTCCTTCATATACATCGGCTTGCGGTTCTCTGCCTGCAATTCGGCAAATTCGAGATAGGCGGTGACGATGCGGTTGAGCGCCTGAATCTCGTCTTCCTCGAGGTAGTTCTTCGCCACGCGCGCATCGTCCTTGCGCGGCAGGTTGCCCCGCGTCTCGCCCGCCCAGCTGGTGAGGCCCATATGGTCCTTCTGTGCATCAGCACGGGCGTGGATCACCTCGGCGGCGGTATGGCCGTGCGCCGCCCAGTGCATCTTGTTCTGCACCGTTTGAAAGAAGGTCTGGCTGGTTTCCGCCTTGGGGTCGTAATCCACGCTGAGCGCGTAGATATCTAGCACCTTGCGGTAGAATACCTTCTCCGATGAACGGATGTCGCGGATGCGGGCGAGCAGCTCATCGAAGTAGTCGGCCTCGGGGTCCTTCAACCGCTCGTCATCCATGACGAAGCCCTTGACCAGATATTCCGACAGAGCATCCGCCGCCCAGCGCCGGAACTGCGCGCCGCGCGGGCTCCGCACGCGGAAGCCAACGCCAAGGATGATGGGCAGGCTGTAGTGCGCAATCGAGCGCTTTACCTCGCGTCCGCCCTCGATTCGAACTTGTAAGTAATCGTTACAAGTTGCCTCCTCGTCATATTCCTCGTCCTCGTAGATTGCCCGGATGTGCTGGGTCACCGCCTGTGGCGTCACCTGATAAAGGTCCGCAATCTCAGCCTGGCTGAGCCATACATTGCCGTCTCGCGCCTGCAGCCGAATAACGGTTACACCGTCCTCAGTCTGATACTGGATCAGCTCTCCATTGGATTTCCGATTAGCCATCAGAGAACGCCCAGCTCCTTGAGGTAGCCGTTCATCTTCTGGCGCGTCTCAGCCAGTTCCTTCTCCAGCTCCTCGATCTCGGCCTGCACCGCCGCGATGTCGATTTCCTCCTCGGGCTCGAAGGTATCGACGTAGCGCGGAATGTTGAGGTTGTAGCCGTTCTCGGCGATCTGCTCGCGCGTGACCACGCTGGCGAAGCGTTCGACATCCTCACGCGCGCGCCACGTATCGACGATCTTTTTCAGGTTATCCTTCGACAGCTCGTTTTGCTTCTTGCCCGGCACGAATTCACGGCTGGCATCGATGAAGAAGACGTCGTCGGCATCCTCTCGCGCCCCGCCCTTCTCCCGCGAGCGGTCGAAGATGACGATGCAAACCGGAATGCCGGTCGAGGGGAAGAGTTGGGCGGGCAGGCCGACCACGCCGTCGAGAAGGTTCTCCTCGATCAGCGCCTGCCTGATCTTTCCTTCGGCCCCGCCACGGAACAGCACACCGTGCGGTGCGATGACTGCCACGCGTCCTTCGCGCGGCTTGGCGCTCTCGACCATGTGGCTAATGAACGCATAGTCCCCGCGGGACTTCGGCGGGACGCCGCGATGATAGCGGTTAAAGCGATCATCACCCGCGACCTCATGCCCCCATTTCTTCAGCGAGAATGGCGGGTTGGCGATGACCCGGTCGAACCGCATCAGTGCATCGCCGTTGACGAACTTCGGGTTGGTGAGCGTGTCGCCCCATTCGATCCGCGCATTATCGAGGCCATGGAGAAACATGTTCATCCGGGCGAGTGCCTGGGTCTGGTTGGTGGCTTCCTGTCCGAAGACCTGGGCATCGGCTTCGCTTGCGTGGTCTTTGCCCTCGACCCCAGCGACATACTCGGCCGCACGGACGAGCAAGGTGGACGAACCGCACGCTGGATCGAGGATCTTGTTGCCGGGCTGCGGATCGGCCAGCCGCACCAGCAATTCCGAAACCTTGCGCGGCGTGAAGAACTCGCCGGCCTTTTTGCCCGCGTCAGATGCGAAACGGGAGATCAGATAGATGTAGGTTTCGCCGATAACGTCTTCGGCGTTGTCCTCACCGCCAAAGCGGGAAGGCGAGAAATCGAGTGCGGAACGCGCGAAGTTGTCGAACAAGTCCTTGATGCGCCGATTGCGGTCGGCCGTCTCGCCAAGGTTGTTGCGGCTGTTGTAGTCCGTCTCGCTCAGCACGCCTTCCAGCTTTGCGATGTTGGCCTGCTCGATGGCCTCCAGCGCAACATTGACCTGTTCGCCGATATTGTCGGCGCTCCGGCTCGGATACAGATCGTGAAAGCTCGCACCGTCCGGGATCTGGAACCGAAACCGCGAAAGACGCCGCTCCACGCGTTCGCTGTCACCGTCATACTGATCTTCGGCAGCCTTCCTTTCGTCGGCCCAGAGGTCGCTCAGGAACTTCCAGAACAAGAAGACCAGGATATAGTCCTTGTATGCGGCAGGATCGATCGTCCCCCGGAACGTATCGCATGCATCCCATGCAGCCTTGTTGACATCCGATTGCTTAATTGCGGTCACGACTAATCCTCTCGTCCTGGGCCGCCGGCAAATTGCGCGGCAGCTTGGGTCATCATTTCTTCGAATACGATTTCTCTGCGAGCGGAGATTTCACGCTCAAGCTTCAACACCTGCCGCCCAGCAACGCCGGCGCGGACGAACAGGTCGGCCGACTGCGGGGTAAATTGCGGAACTTGAAATTTCCGGAGCGCGGGCAGGGGGAGCCTGAACGCGTGACTACCAACTCGATGCACTGCCAGCAGGCGCTGGGTGCTCTCGAGATTGAACCAGAACGACAGCGCAAGTGCAGCCATATGGTCCGGCTGATGCAACCTGATCACGGCTACATCGAGCGAGGCATGGACGGGGCGTCCCTCAAACCTATCATCCTTGAAGACCGACGAGCCGTTCCGCTTGCCGCGGAGAGAGATGAGGATGTCGAAATCCTTCAGACGCGCATCCTCACCTGCAAAACCCACTTCACCCAGCCCTGCAGGGATCAGCACGTTGGTACCGACGTCGCCTACCATAACTGCAAACGCGCCCCCGCCAGAGCGATCGACTGCGACGCCACTGCTGACGCGCGAGATCGAATCAAGGCTAAGATTTTTTCTCATGGATCGCCGATCTAGATGATCGGTGACTAAAGTCAATGGATTTGCGATCCAGCAATTTTTTAACTTGATTTGATCCCGTCTTGCGTAGTGGCACGCGGTTTGCTGCCCTCGCCGCTGACCCAAGCGCTGGCCTACTTCGCTCGGACACTCGAAGCCGCGCTACAAGGTGCACCCGGTGCCTTAGTCGGCGCACTTGCTTCGACGGCCGCCCGGCGACGGTTCGCGCAACGCCAGAAGCCCGCCCACAAGCGAATTAACCTCTTGCCGCTCGATCAGCTGTAAGGTGCTGCCGCCCACACCGGCCACCTGACCGGAGGGTGTCCTGCTTGCTATAAGGGCGCTACCACCCCCGTGTCCGAAGGGTGTCCTGCTTGCTATACATCGGTCGGAATATACGTGCCCAAAGACCCGATGCTCTCGCATAATTTTCGGGAATCCTAGCAGACCAACCGCCTCACCCCAGTTCGAGGGTTGGCAAGGGCTGGCGGCCCTAATTCTTTTAGGCGTAATAGGGCATAAAGGTCCGGCTGGCGCCTAAGACCTGTATGCTTGCGCAAATCAAGGGAAACCTAAGCGATAGTAAATTGCGAACCGCTCTCATTTGCGTATGTGCAAGTGTAAGAATACATTTCCGCATACGCAACCAAAAATGGGCGTTTAGCCGATTGTGATCGATCCCTGTTCTTCGCCATACTTCCATTTATGGAAATGGAAGCCAAACGCTTGCTGGCTAGACGAGCACTTGAGCACCTCAAGGCGCTGGAGAGCGATTGCGTCAGGCTCATGCACGGACCCAACCTGACCGCGGGTCAGCTTTATCGCTATCAAGGAAAGGCAGGTCGTGCCGAACTGAAAATCCGAATCCAGACCGACGCACGCATTCTGGCAACGAAGAACTTCTTCAGCGACGGCATGTCGAAAGACATAGACATTACCGGAAGGGTCGGCGGCCTCGATAGGCGTGGGCCCGCCCGCACGCTCTGGGGTGCCGAACCGGGGACTGCTTCAGCCCAGCGCTTTGCGCCACCGATTACGCGCCCCCGGACGTATCAAGCACCTAGCGGTAAGCGCACATTTCATTTTGCGCACGAGACAATCAGCGGTTCGACGAAGGAGGCCATCGCGTCGGTCGCTCAGCATGACCATTACTTGCAAGATGCGGACAAAGTGCCGGGGTTAGAGGCCCTGCTCGCCAAGGAAGCACAAGACCGTACCGACTATATGGCGCGGGATGTGGTCCCTGCCGACGAGGTCGGGCCGATGATTTTTTCCAATCTGGGCGCAGTGCAAGATTTCGCACCGGCATGGAAAATCGTCGCCAAGACGGCGATCAGGGCAGCCGGTCCAGAGAAAAAGCCATGGCTCAAAGTTCGGCCGGTCCGCGACGACCCGTTCTGGCAGTCGGTTCTGCAGCGCAACTTTTTGCCATCCAAGGTGCGCGAGCAAATTCTTGCGGGCGGCAGCGAGTGGATCGACGTCGAGAAGGACGAGATTGAAGCGACGTTGGCTGCGCTCCGGGGGTGCGGGTGGCATGAACGCAGCGCCGCCCAAACATCAAAGGGACAGAAACCCCGGAGCCGCGCCGATCAAATCAGATACTATGCGGGGAGTTCGCCTGAACTTCAGCGCCGCATCGTGGGCGAGATACCCAAGGAACTGGATGCCGCAGCCAAACGACGCGTCTTGGAAAAATTCACGAATGAATTCCGCAGGCGCGATCTACCCTTCGTTTGCGTGTTTCACGAAGCCGACGAAAACAACAATCCGCTGAACGGTCACTACCACCTTGATTATCACCCACGACCCATGCGGCGATTTTCTAGCGCATCGCCCCCGGCGGTACCACAGTCGCTTATGGATGCCTTCGAAAAAAGCAAAGCCGACTATGCTGCCAGAGGGAAGCCTTATCCCAAAAACGGGAAGCTAAAGCGGCAAATCGAGCTGTGGGAGGAAGCTGCGGCCAATCCGCAATCAGAATGGGAGGGTATGTGGGAGCCGGATATCGTGCTCCACTACAAGACCGACTCCGGAAAGAAGAAAACCACTTACCCCTTCGACCGCAACGTTCACCAGGATACGCGTAACGATGGGTGGATCTTCGATCTCAAGGAGAAGTACGCAAGTGTTGTGAACGAGGAGCTACGCGCTGTTGGTAGCGAGACGCGCTTTCACCCTGGCAAGCTATCCGAAATCGGCATCGACAAGGAATCTGACGTCCACCTTGGGCCCCGGCAGAACTGGCGCGAGAAACAGGGGTACCCCACTCTCAACGGTAACGATAACGAGCAGCGTCAGTGGGATCATCAAGTCGGCGAACTCTTACGTCAGCACCCTCTTGCGATGCATCCGACGGATGCGCCTACGCAGACCCTGCGCTTCGTGCGAGACGCTGCAGCCATGCTCAAGGCAAGATTGACATCGCGCGCTCGTCATATTCATTTTCATGCCGCGCGCAGGATTACCGCCGATAGCGAACGCCTGCCTCAACATCCGAAGAAGCTTTCCGGCAAAGAGTTCAAGCGCACCTACGACTTGATGGAGGATGCGCAGGAACACCTACGGTGCGCCGAGATCCTGTTCGATGACTACGGTTCCTGGCTTCCTGAAATTGACGCGGCCCTGACGCAGTCCCCCCTCGCCCGTGTTCAGCCACCTGTGGCTATTGCTTCCGCCAACGAAACGGAAACAATCCAAGAGGCACCGACCCAAGGGAGGGACGATACCCACCCGCGCACAGCCGATCCGTCGCTTGCCGATACTGCCGCAACGAAAGAGGCGGCGAGAAATGATGCGAGAACACTGGATCCCAATGCTATTGAACGGCAGCGGGTGACGACCATGCTTGAGCGGCTCGCCCAACAAGCAGATTCGGAGCCCAGCGGGAATTCCGGGAAGAAAAGCCCGGTATCAGCCGACATCGAGGGTAAATTGGCCGAGGGGCCAAGCGATGATCCGAATACCCTATCGGCGCAAGCGCAACAGCAAAACTCGACCCGCACCCAAACTGCCGATGCTAAGATGATCAAAACGGACCAGTCGGTGGCCTCTCCTGCTGATCTCGCGGGCCGCGTTTTTCAGCATGACCAGTATCCGACGAAAACGCGAAAGGTTCCTGACCACCCTGAAGAGGTCGAGAGCGCTAGCTCAAGTAATAAGCCCAGTATCATCCCGGGAGAGGCCGCCAACATCCGTATTGGAGCTGGCGCACCAAGAGTCGCGAGCAAGGGTAGTCCGCCATCAGGGAATAGTCGTGACAATACACCCAATGAAAAGCAGCTGGCCGCCGACGGTTTAAAGCGCGGCTTCAGCAAGAACACGCAGAGCCGTTCCGTCGCTCCCACAGACGACGAACTTGAGGGCGTAAGCGGCCCCGCAATGCCTAGAGTTTCTGGGGCCAAACAAAGGGAGGTCACTATTGGTCCGGTTGCACAAGCGAATCATTCCAAGCGGCGCTTGGTGCAGAACGATGCGCAATCGAACCCTGCTTCCTCATCTGCTAACGCCCCATCGAGAGGAGAAACAAGCTCCGGTAATAGTGAAGAGACGAGCCGCCGCGAAGAGAGTGGGCCTGCGACGGAAAGTTCGCGACACTTTGCGTTCTTGAGAGCGCTGATGGACGGACCGTTCTTAGTCGAGAAGCTCGGATCGGGCTACGATGTGCCAGCGCCCTTCCGGGAGAAATATGCGCTCACAGATCGCGACATTGCTGATCCTCGGCTTCAACGGGCACTCGGGATCATCGATTTCGATCAGAAGGTAGAACTGGCATGGCTTGCTACTGCTGCGACCTCGAGATCGGCCGAACTGGAAGGTGTCCATGGCGAGTGGACGCTGGCGGGGTCGCGCGGAAGCGGCGTCGACCGCCTGTTGAAAAAATGGTCAGTCGAGCCAAATGTTGCCAAAGCCCTTCAATTCGCTGCACAGCCTCTCACGCCCACCAAAGGTGCGGCGCGCAATGATGCCGCAAGTCGGCGACGCGAATTTATGGCGATTGCGCTCAACGGGGAAATCGCTCTCATGGCATCTAAAGCCAATAAGCCTCCAAGCAGGCACAACCTGCAGGCGGCAATCGCAAACGGCTTTGGCCAAGGTTTCTGATGCGACTTTGCGCAGTGGCCGTCGCGCAACCACATTAGGAAAAGTTCGGCATGCTCGGCCGTATGAAAACCGGGAAACGACGCTGTCTGGGAGGACAGCGGGGTGAAGGAAAAATGCCTGCGGCTGTCCTCGTTCATCAACAACGAGGAACGACATATGAATACCCCAACCACTCCGGCCGCGCGGGGCAACGACGGCCAGACCCGCGTCCTGCACCGGATAACACCGCTGCAGGAATGGCGACCACCCACCAATGCGGGACCGCCCTTCATGAAGATCGCGGTGATCGATCTCGAGACCGATGGCCTTGATCCCCAGTATCACGAAATCCTCGAAATCGCCGTCGCGATGATCGTCGTCGATCAGCAGGGGCATATCCTTGAGGTGGAACGCGTGAAATGCGGTCTACAGCAGCCCTCACGGCCGATTGAGCCACAGATTGAAAAGATCACTGGCATTACCGACACCATGGTCGTGGGCAAACGGCTCGTGCCGCAGAAGATCGCCGAGCATCTCAAGACAGCTGATGCATGCCTCGCCTTTCACTCCAAATTCGACCGTCAGCACCTCGAAATGCTCGTCCCGGAGGTCGGCGAGATGCCGTGGATTTGCGCCATGGCGGATGTCGATTGGCACGCTTTGGGCTTCGACGGTCACGCGCAGGGGTATCTTCTGATGCAGGCTGGGATGTTCAATCCGACCGCGCATCGCGCGGCCGACGACGTCGCAAGCCTGATCCATTTGCTCGCACACGAATGCCGCGACAGACGTACGGTGATGGCACATGCGCTTGCCGGTGCGCGATCGCCAACCTGGCGCCTCGAGGCGAGCGATCTGCCGTATCGCCTGCGAAAAGACGTGCATCGCCGTGGATATCGATATTCGGACCGCGGCGTGAATCACAAGCTCGTGCGCGAAGCGGACTATGACGCCGAGGTCGCGTGGTACCGCGAACTGGTGGGCCGCAATCCTACCATCGTCCCCGTCGATTGGGTCGAACGGTATCGAGCAGATTGGACCTGGGAGCCGGTAGAGCGGAAGGTCGAAGTGGTGTCGTGGAGGCGCTGATTACGAGCCTCCCGGGTGAGGGAAAAGCTCCGGCCAGCATGGCCGTCACCGAAAACAAGGAACAGAATAATGAACAATACCCAAGTCGGTGGGCTCCGAGCCCACCGGGCGAACGCGCTCGCCCTCCAATTTGAGCTCGGATTGCCGGAAACAGGCACCGGCACCTCGGCAATTACGTTCGGCTGCGTGAGCGCCGCGACCCTGCCTGTTATGGAGGCGTTAGCCTGCAAGGCCGCCGAAGATCGCCAAGATGCGGTGTTCGCGGTTTACAGCTCGCCGAGCGACACCTCCCCCGCCTGGTATTTCCTGGTCTTCCGAATGCTGGACGGCATCGGCCTAGTGCGGGTCGAGCCGGCCTGCGTCGGCGCCGAGAAGCCGTTGGTACTCGTGACCATGGATCGCAGCCGTCAGTTCGACATCGACGAACGGGGCGTGCTGCGGGAGGTCGCCGTCGAGAAGGCTGCGACGCGCCGGAAGGCGCGCATCCGTGCCGAGAGCCGCATCGCAGCTGCGGTCGAAGCGGTCGGTCCTCTGCTCGAATCCGGTGCGTGGGAAGAAACCACTTTCGCCTTCCATGCCGATGGCACTGCAGTCCCAGTCGACACCGCCGCAGCCTGACCGCGTCTACATTCACCAACCACGAGAGGGCGGCGCTTCCAGCGGGAGCGCCGCCCTCTTTCGTTCACCAGCAAGGGACCATTTCCATGACCACGAATTCCAGGCGGCACCCAGACACCCTATGCTCGCTTGTCATCATCCGCGATGCCAGCGAGCACGCCGCACGCTCGGCAATCCGTTCGACCGCGCTCTTCACCGTCACCCGGTGCCGAAAGGCCGGCGCCCGGTTCACCATCGATCACGCTGCGTTTGATCGGACGGCCACGCGCGCCTCGATCCTCGACGGAATTGCCGCGCGCATCCCTAGACACGCGACGGTGATCGCGAGGGCCTCGCGCACCGCGCAATATTATCTGCGGCACAGCTTTGCTGCAGGTGGCCCACTTCCTCCGGCTGACCTGCAACTGCTGCAGCGCGAGCGCGCGGATCTCGACATCCTGCCGCTCGAGTGCGCCAACAGAGTGCTGGAGGAAATCGCCGCGGCGTATCGGATCGAACGCGCCGAACCCGGCGCGAACATCCTATCCCGGTCGCGCAAGGCGCCAGACGAGGCCCAATGCCTCTGGGCCGCTTTCGTGTGGTCGCAGTTCTCTCCGGACGAGCGAAACTCGCTCTCGACCGCATGGGAAGCTTGGAGAGCAATCGAGCGGGCCCGCCCGCTCCCCTTCTGACGAAGCGTCATGATGCCAACAGCTAGAGAAAGGAAAAAGCACAATGGCAAAAACGTATATCGCACTCGACGCGGATTTCTTCTGGGACCGGGAATTGCATGAGCTGCACCGGGCCATGGACCCTGCATCGCAGCGCCGTGCGGTCGCGGTGAAGCGGGTAATGGCAGCGGGGGTGTTCCAGTTCACCATCGACGATGAGGGCCGGGTCAGCACCGGCGAAATCGGTAGCTGGAGCGAACGGGACTGGGGTGACGAAGAAGGCGTCATACGCCAGGTGTTCGATTACCTCAGGGCTCACGAAGACAAGCCCGTTTTGACATACGGCGGGCTCGCGACGGACATCCCTATCCTCTTGCTGGCGAGTATGGCTCACGGTCGGGGGCTCCCGCCGCAGCTCGTTGACCAACCCGGTCGGAAGGGGCCCCGCCCGCACCTCGACCTTGGTTTGATGCTAAAGGGGGGAGGCCGAACCTGGACCCACCTAAGCCAGCTGTTGCTCAGAATGGACGTGCCGTTTGACCTCGTCGCAGCGAAATCGAACGTTCCTCGTCCAGCAAGTGACACCGCATGGCAAAACCTGCGAGACCATGTCGAACTGGATTGCCTCTTGCTTGCCATCGCGAAAATCGGCTGGCTGGTCGCGCAGGGCACGGAAGGACTGCGGCTCGAGCCCGCGATCATCGCGCTGGTCGAGGGCTTCTTGCGACGGCGACCAGATCATATGCTCGCCGGAGAGTTGCGAGCATATGCCGATAGGCTGCACGACGTGATTGCCGCTGGGTTCGACCACGCGGCTTAAGCCACACTCCTATATGCGCCGGACCGGTGAGATTCAGACACCCACCGGTCCGACACATAGAAAAACCAACCGCCGCCGATGCCGGAAGGCGACGGTAACCAGTTCTTAAATCATTCCATGGCAAAGCAGTGTCGCGATGCAGCGTGCCGGGACAGAACCCCGAGCCGGAGACCTTGATTCGAGTCGCGCAAACCCTGTGAACCCGCACGCAACCCGTGCGCGTTCGAACGGCGCTCGAGGTCGCGAAATGACATTTTCGACATTGCTGTCCACGCCCGTGGTCTCGCTCGCCCAGCGAGGAAACCATGAAGAAGGCATCCGCCGTCAACGGCAAAATTATCCTTAAATCGGCGCGCGTCTGTCCGAATCTGGGCAGTGGTGCGCATACATCATCGAGCAGCGCGGCAGGCTCGTATCTCACAAAGGCGCAGGTTCGCGCAGCTATCGCAGCGATCGACACGAGGGCTAACTCGAAGCTGATGCGCGTCGCGCGGTTCCGTGCCTTCACTGCCGGTATCGACGCGGACGACCTTCTGCAGGAGGCAATCCTGCGCGCGCTGACCTCGCGCAGTTGCCCCATTGGGCTGAAAATCGAACACTTTTTGATGGCTGTCATGCGCTCGCTCGCGAGCGCGGTCATCGCCAAACGCGAGAGGGATGAGGTGCTTTATCGCGAGGCGTGCGACCTGCTCGTGTCACCATTAGCGCCAGACGAAGCCTACGAAATCGTCGAGCGAGCAGAAACCTACAGGCGAGCTCTCGACGGCCTCGTCAACGGTTCGCCGGAAATCGAAATGGTTGTCGACGGGATTGACCAAGGTCTTTGTGGAATGGCGCTCGCCGGCTTTGCAGGCATGGATCAGGCCGAACTCGCAACCGCTCGCCGCTTGATCAAGCGACGGGCTGCAAAAGCTTGGGGTGAGCTGATGGATTTGGGTTTAGCGGCATAATGCAGAGGTGCATAGGATCAGATTGTCTTAGCGCAAGCTGCCGCCATCCTCCCGAAGCCAAGCGATATGCTCGGTCACCCTCAACCCAGAGCTCATCGAAGCGACAAGCCTTTTCGAGCCTGCCGGTGTTAAGGGGTCACCTCTTGGGGAAGAAGGGCCTCGGAATGTCGAAGAGACCTTTCGTGCCTTTTGTCGAAACCCCAGACGTTAGCGCGACCGCTCAGAAGCTCCGCTGCGCGCCCCACCACGCGCTCATCGAAGCTGACCAAGCCCAATGGCACTGGAAGACCTGTCTGCGCGCCAACCGGTGCATGAACGACTGCTGCCACAACGACGCCTGGGACGAAGAACATCTCAAAGCCGTTGGGAAAGATTAGCGATCCAGACTCCATAACATTGTCGAAAGCCGATCGGACCCATGGGTCCGGTCTTCCGGCCGCAAGACCAACTGGCTCAACCGGCCGATCCTGCAGCCTAGAATCATCTGCATTGCTGAGGCGCTCGACCATATTGTCCACAACCTCAGAAAGAATTGACGTGCTTCCCCACAGGGGAACCGTCGGCACAACCCAAAAGAAATGGTCCGCTGTTCGGCGGACTCTTCGCAGCCCATAGCTGGTGGCCTCGAAAAGCCGTCTGGCATTCTCCGGTGTGAAAAGGCTACCGATGAGCGAGGTCGTTTGGCGATCTGTACGGATGTCACCTTTAGTGATGAACGCGTGTCTGTAATAGCGTTCGACACTCAACCCATCGCGCTTCATCCATTCCTTGAGGTACTCCGGCGCAAGAGCGGTAAGCAGTTCGTAAGCCTGATCATCGTCGCCTCGCCGCGTCACCTGAAGGCGTTCGACCATCTCTCCAACCGAGCGGACGACCGGCTCGCGGTCGTCGAGCTCGTATTCGCTCCGCCACTCTGAAAGATCGATCTCTGCTGATGTGGGTTTGCTCCCGGTGGAGATCATCCTAACCCGAACAAGCGTCGAAAATCGTTCGTCTGGCGCAACCGAATCCACAGAGTAAAGCATTCTACGTGCATTCGTCGCGGGCTGCTCGCGTGGGCCAAAATCTCGGAAAAAGCGCTTGAAGGCGGACGGAATTCTTTTTGTGGCCGAACTCGCCTGTGTCGGGTCGAGCAACGGGAGTTCAGGAAGTTGGCGTTCGAAATAGCTCAGATGCTGCCACTCTGCAGGCGCCATCGAGATTAGATCGAATCCTGCACGCGCGGTCTTGCGCTCCACGTCGTAGATCATCGGCTCTTCTTCACCGGGTTGGAATAGCGACCGGCCCGTGGTGGTAAGGTGCAGGCGCCCATCAGACCTATACACGTAAGCGGCCTCCTCCACTTCCTTAAGAACGAACGCCATCTCTCTACGAGAATACCCGAAGAAGGACTGCACCATGTCTTCGGTGCATCCATCAACGGCGCGCACTAAACGGAGCAGGAATTCGGCCGTAACTGAAACTTTTCCTGGTTCGGCAACTTTATGTTCGACCAAAAAACGTCTGCACGGAAGTGTTAGATCCATGTAAAGCAAAACAAGCGGAGCGTCGTCGCCGTCGTCTACGAGGCCCGATCTGAGAGATTGAATTCCGAGCTTTCCGGTTAGCTTATTGCTCATTGACCACCTCCCGTTTGGCGGGTCTCGTAGCCTCTGTCGAAACACGAAATTCGGGATCATTGATCAAATCGCTGGCGTCGATTAACTCCCCTTGGCCTTGAGCCAGCGCTTTCAGAAAAGCCTTCGAGACCTTATCCATCGGGCTGCCTTCCTGCCATCTAGACCGGCTTCCGACAATTACCAGGCGATCCATGGCACGACTGATCGCGACATTTATCCGGTTCGCCGTGGCGAGAAAGCCAGGGCGGATTGTGGCCCTTCCGTCTTGTTGCGGTCCCTCTCGATTGTTCCGCACCAATGACAAAATGACGATCGGGTTCTCCTTACCCTGATAGCTATCAAGCGTGCCAATTTTTAATGCGTCCCGAAGCGTCGAATGGATGGGTGCCAGTGACAGTTTGCGCCGCACAAGGTCGAGTTGGGCCGAGTAGGCACAAATGATGCCGATAGCCGGCCCTTGGTTGGACCGATCTTCGAGCCAGGCGATGAACCCTTCGTCCTGACTCCACCGCCTGAGGAGCGCCACGATCGCGTCGGCTTCTACCGGATTAGAAATACTTTTCTTCCGGTCTCGACCGCTTTGGATTGCTTGATCCCCCAGGGGTTCAGTATCAATCCAGTTGACCACCGCTGTCAGCTCACTTGGTAATGCGGCCTGTTCGATTAGGGGCGTCTTGCGTCCGTGGGTCAGCTCACCCTTATAAAAGGCTTGTGAGACGATCTCCCCAATCGGTTCGAGCATTCGATACTGAGTTTTGAGCGTGTGGCCGGCCCTTCTGCCGTACGTGCCTTCGAAAACTCGCTCAAAGTCGCTACGTAAGACCTCCGCCTTATTGATCCCGAGCTTGTCCGCGACATCCTTGATGACGCCCTCAGGGTGCATGGGTTCGAGTTGTTTTTGGTCACCCACCAACACGATATTACTGCCCGCCTGAAGGGGCACTGCTAGTTCGCTTGCGGTGCATCTTGCCGCTTCGTCGACAATCACAAGGTCGAAAGCGGTAGAAGTCAAACCGAGTGAAGATCTACCAAGTCCTACACATGTTCCCGCTACAATTTGACGAGTACCCGCGAGAAATGTTTCGAAACTTCGCCTTTCAGTCGAAACTGTTGCCACGAAGTCCCGCGCGAGCGAAGCGACCGACTGAAAACGAGCTATGCGGTCGGGGCTCGGTCGCTCATCGTGTGGTACAGATGCCAGCAGTCCTGTGACAATTCTTTCAATAATTTGCTCTGCAGGACTCTGAATGTTCAGATCACCCGGCAAGTCAAGAAACTCGGCCTGCTTGCGTATCGTCTCCTTGAGCGCGTGTATCCTGTCTGGCTGATCTTCGAGGTCCTCTATTTCCGCCAGACGGGTGGCTACAGGCCTTATTGCTAGCTCGATGAACGATAATTTCGCACCGAGATTCTCATCTATGCCAAGCCCAGAGCACGCCGAAGCAAGACGTTCGCGCATTTCCGCCCTGAACCGATCTTTGTATAGCTGCTCCACTCGATCTACATGAAAGGGTAGAAGAGGATCCGAGACGACACCTTCGACGCCGACGCGGAGAATGCTCGGCACTTCACCCGCCCGGCCAAAAAGTTTCAGGACCGCCTCGGCAGCGTTGTTCACGGCTTCATGAGCTTGGCTCGAAAGGAGTACGTTGCGTGCGAGCCCACGCGAAAGCGCAGCGTGTACGAGTGCGGCGATAAAGACCGTTTTGCCGGTGCCGGGAGGTCCTTGAACGAGCGAAAGAGGCCGAGTAGCCAGAACCTGAGAGAGCGTTTGGGCCTGGAGAGGATTTAGCCCGTAGAGCGCCTGCAATTCTTCTGGCGGTATCCTTTCGGGCGAAATCATAGGGGAGTAGTCTGATCTGCGGTCAACAACGTCGATCAGTTCCTTTACCCGCGAGTTTCGTCCCACCACACGAGCAACGGCACTCTGTCTGCGATCAAAGCTCGTTTCCTCCATTCGGCTCCGGAAACGTAGTTGGTCACCCGCCTCCACGAGTGGTCTTGAACCGCGAAAAGGACTGTCGCTTTCGAGGGCTAGCGCGTTAGGGCGGGAATTAGCTAAATCGAGGATAGCAATAGGGCGCCATTGGTCGTGGCGATTGATACGCTCCACCATGACGCGGTCGCGGCGGCTGTAGTCCAGCGAACCGCTAGCGAGGTCGAATTGCACTCTGTGCTTCGAAAGGTGTCGATCGAAAACACTGTCATCCGTTGCGCGTCCATATGTGACCAATTCGCGCTCCGCATCGACGAGCGATGTCCACAGCCTAGCGACCGAAACGTCACCGCTCGGGTCAGGCTCAGCAGCAATCTCCTCGACTAGATCGTCTCTGGCGGACTCCGAAGGAGCATCATCATCGTCGAGTCCAACTTCTCCATCTACATCTTGAGTTTCTGCGTCACCGACCTGGCTTGGCCGTTTTCCTATCGGAAGGACTTCCTTGACGTCATCTCGAGCGAATATCGGTTCAAGAGCGGACAGATCACTTGCCGAGGCCTGCTCGATCAACATGCTGCATTCGAGCTCCCCGAATTCGTGACGAGATACTCGGGCGATGCGGGATTGATCAATCGGTTGGCGAACAAAGTGGCTCGGCTGTCCCGCTGCAGAGGCGTAAACGACAATTTCTTCAGTAGCTCCTCGAATAGCGAGTGCACGCCTGTCTATGAATTGTCTCAGAAAATATTTTCCTTCGTCCGCAAGAAGCGGGCCGGGAGTGGCATGGGGCGACAAGAGGGTCAGCGTTTCACTAGTGTCGGCAGCGTCCTCCGAGAAAACCAAAGCCAACGCATCTATCAATGGCAGGAGAGTGGCGTTTGCAGGCTCTGCTTGCCTAATCGTCGAAACTGCAGAACGTACGTTTTGCGCCCGCGGATCGACAGCTTCTTCGAGCAGCATCTCAGCTATAACTGTTATAGCGAAGCAGTCGCGCTGGAAACTATCCCCTAACTCAGGAGAGTATCTCGAACTCTGCGGCTCGCCGTCGCTAACAGCAGCGAAATCGACAACATCGACGATTAGCGGATCATCAGGAGTGGCAGGGTCGACAAGCACATGCTCCGGTTTAAGGTCGCCATGCGCGAGATGCTGTTCGTGAAGTTCTTGGACGCGATCAGCGAGCGCAGCGAGCAAAGCGTAGCGTAGTTCCAGATCCGGAAGCGCATTCCTCGCGATCAACTGCGCAAGGTTCTCCCTATCGACCCATTCCTGGATGACCGCCACCGCATCACCGAGCCAGAATGCATCGATGATCTTTGCGCAGCCTTTCGGCCGAGAGATCGCCATTTCGGAAAGTCTGTCTAGGAAATCTAGAATCCGCGACCCCTCCCGCTTTTGATCGCCCCAAGCCGCAGACTTCCAGACTTTAACTAAAACGTCTCGATCTTCGTGCCGTGCACGCCAGAATATCTTTTCTTGAGTCTCGCGCGGGCTATCGACGGGCGGAAAGGCTGTAAACAGCTGCATCTGCGACTTAATGACTTCTTGATGCCGCTCAAGTCCTTGGATTACCTCGGCTGCGCTAGGCCTTTTTGCCGTGGCGGAGTTGAATGCGACCAGGGCTTCGCCAGCATCTTTGAAGCGCTGTGCAGGATCCCAAGCCAGAGCCCTCTCAAACCAATCGAGCAAATCGAGGTAATCCGAAGCCCCATCAATTTCTGGGTCCCATTCAGCGCAACCATCCGCCAAGGCGGGACCGCGACCGAATACGATACGGTGCACTGCACACGCAGTGAGATAGACGTCTCGCTGCTTAGCCGACCCATCTTCTCCGAATACGTCTTCAGGTAACCGGCCAGTAGACAAAAACTGGTAGCGGTCCCGACCGAGAGTTTTAACGTCCGGATAACTTGCGGCCATCAAATGGGAGAGCCGAACCGTTGAAGGGCGTTGAACCCAAATGCTATGCTGCCCGATATCAAGGTGTGCGGCCTCAACCACGTGAAGCGCGTCCAACGATGCCAGCAGCTGCCGCGCGAGCTCCAAGCGCTCCTCGCGAGTAAGGTCGGAAAGCTCAGTGCTTGCGAATTCCACGAGCCTATGAAGCCGGCGCCTACGCTCGAATACCTCCCAATATGCCGGGCCAAAATCAGGATCCCGAGTCCTCGTTTCTACGAGAACGGAATCACAATGGTCGCTCCTATCTTGAAGATAGGAGATCACCTCCTGTTCTCTGCCAGCGATTTCACTCCGCCCCTCTGCGGTCTGGAATCGTGGATCTGCCTTGGTGAAATCCCACAAGCGTAGCACGCCAAGTTGCGGTGACTTCCTCTCATCGCTGGCGTTGAATTCGGAATAGATGCCAGCCGGATGCTGAAAGACCGGTTGCGGAGATTCGGCATAGAATTCACCGAAGCTTCTTCGGCCTGGTACGAAAACGCCCTTCCTGACATTAAAGAATTTGGAAAGCTGGTCTTTCCATTCTTTCGTCGTGAGCGGGCCGTGCGGTGGTGCCTTGCCGAAGGTCTCAATACGCCTCTGCCTCGATTTCAGGACGGATGTAAACTGAGAGATTGACATCACGGCCTTTGCTTCGGTTTCAGCCAAGCCCGACAAGTCCGTTGCCCCGGTCAGAACGACGAGGCCTTGAACCCTCGGTATTATCGGTCTGCCTTTAGAATGCCGCTTCAGATGCGCCTGCAATTGAATAAAGACCTCCCGCGCATTCTCGGAGATCTTCCTCACCGGGGACGGGCCATGGTCTCGGCCAGCATTGAACCAGTTACCATCCCGGCTCTCGATCGGACCCCGCCAGTTTTTGAGATCGATGACTAGAATGCGATCTTCGACGACCATGATCACGTCGATTTCGCGGCTGGCTCCCACCGCGGTAGCGAGGTCCAGATTCGTGTAAGCGTACCAATCAGACGGGAGCGCTGAGATCATCGAGACCCCAGAAATCTCTCGAGGATGAATTCCGGATCCGCAATTATTGATTTGCACTAAGGTCCCTCCTGCTCCTGACCTCTACTTCCAAAACAGGAGGTTACAAGCAACGTGAAATGATCGGCTGTCCCTTGAGAGTAAGTCGATTCTCGCATGGCAACGTAAGTTTTGTAGTCGCCGGCTTAGAAGCGCACATACTTCCAGCCGGCCTCGGGTTTGACCAGCAAGGTATGCATACGCCCGGCAAACCAGCGACGGCGGTACGTGGTCGCGCAATAACACGTCAGATTAGTCGAGCGTAATCGACTCACATGCTTTAGTTAGTTCAGCTGCAGTCTCAAAGCCGAGCAATTTCGCCAGTGGCTCAGAGACGAAGGTCAGGCGCTCAACTAATCGGTCATCGGCTCGACGAAGTTTGGCCAGACTCCCTTCCCCGATAAATCCCCTTTCGAATCTAGAGAGGGTGCTCACGCTAATACCAGCGAATGCAGCAGCTTCGGCGAGGCTGATCTGCTGACTCTTTCGGATTTGACGAAGCCCAACGCCCAGATGCTCAGTTCCTGCCTGAATTCGCTCAAGATCATCAGCGGCCCAGTGCGGTGCCAGCAGGCCGATCGATACCTGCAAAGCATGACTTATGCGCCGGAGCGTTTTCTCTGCGGGTAGCTGGTCGCCTCGCTCGATCCTTGCCAAGGTGCGCGGGCCAATGCCTGCGTCAGCCGCAAGTTCAATTCGGCTGAGGCCCGCAGCTTCGCGCTGCTGACGGACGCGAAAACCGACAGAACTGTCCAGAGATCGACGAGCAAAACGGGGCGGGCCTCTCTTCGGCATGGTCCGAGTTTGCATAGCTGAGTCGAGCCAATCCTAAAACCCAATCGCAACGGTGTGGCGTGCGAGCGGAAGGGAGCGAAACGTGGAGCAGTCTTTGGGTGAGATCGCCCGGAAGTGGTCGAGGAACAGCGAGAAAGGAAAAGGGATTCGACTCGATTCCGTCGCGCTCGACCGACTCAACGAGATTGGCGTTGGTGAACTCATCCAAACCGCGGCCGCGAAACAACAGAGGTTAGAATGCGAAAATCGAATAAAATCCTCCTCGAGAGAGGAGGCTACAAGCTCGTCTATGATCGGGGCCGCAACGGCACCCTCCGGTCGCCTTACATCCAAATCGTCTGGTATGACGAGGAACGCCGACGTGTCAGAAGCATATCGACGCGCACAGAGAGCCTTGAAGAGGCCGAGCGGCAACTAGACGCTCTCTATGAGAAGAACGAAAAGGGTCGAGCGATCTGCGCGACTTGCGGTCAGCCCTTGCCGAATGCCGCGCCATATCTTCTGACCGAAGCCATCACCGCGTATCTCGAAGCCCGGAAATCTCGGGCCAGTATCAGTGCGATCCGCCCGCGGCTTGGTCATATTCTCACCTTCCTCGAGTCAACTGATCAGCTCAGCGTGCTCTGCACCGAAGTGGACAAGGAGTGGGTCAACGAATTCAGGGAATGGAACATCGAGGTTCAGGTCGAGTCGGGAACAGATGCAAAAGGCCGTCCCGTTTACCGCGACAGAGCGCCCGGAACGGTTGCAGCGAGTATCAGGCAGCTAAAGGCTGCGATCAACTTCGCGGAATATCGGAAGATGATAGCAGCGAAAGCGAACTTCTCACCTCGCAAACCGGAGGATGTCAGTAAGACGCCAATCTATCGGGCCTCCATTCCTGTTCTGGCGGCGATGTTCCGCTATTGCACCGAGCCAGAACGCAGGCCGGGCGAAAGTGACAAAGCCTACAGCAAAAGGGTTGCCGGTCGTGGCGATCTGCTGCGCTTCCTTCGGATCAGCGTCACCACCTGGGCCCGCCCGGATGCGGCCCACGACGTCTCCACTGACCCTTCGCGCGAGCAATGGGACCGCGACGAAAGGAGGCTGAGCCTCAATCCGAAGGGGAGAGTGCAGACCAAAAAGTATCGGCCCGTCGTGCCGATCGCTCGCCAGATGGTGCCGTTGCTCGACGCGAACGAAGGCTTCTACGTGCGCGTATCGTCGGTGCGTCAGGCGTGGGAGTCCATGCAGAGCGAACTCGGGCTTCCGGGAAATCGGTCGTCCGGATTGAAGCTCATCCGCCGCTCGATGGCCCAACTCGCTCGAAACCGGATGAGCAAAGCCGAGTGGGTCGAAGCCATGATAATGCTCGGGCATCACCGGCCTAGTACGTCGGATCTCTACGGGTTCGACGACCCTGGCGACTTGCCGCGTGCGTTGGAGGTGACTGAGCAGATCATTAGCGAGATCATCTCGCTGGCGCCATTGGCATTCGCCTGCCTGCCAAGGGCGGATGACCGCCATTCGACGTCAGGTTGAAAAGAGCTTGGCTTCATCTTCCGATCAGCCGTGTCGAGGCCGTTTCGGATCGGCTGATTGGTGATCGTTCAACGCCCGCACCTTCATTGGCGGTATCACAACATAAATCAAATGTTGGAAATCGCTTCGCGCCGCGTTGCCATGTCCTCGGCGAGCTGACGCATCGTAAGCCCGAAATGCGAGGTGCTTTGAAGTGCCGCACCGTGCTCACTCCTGCTATCATGGACCATACGGCCGATCTCAGAAAATACTCGTGGATCCTTGATCGGGAACTGCTGAAGAGCCTGCAACTGGCTACGAATACCTGCAATCTCAGCCATTATTTCATGCTTTTTCGAATCTCCATGCCCTCCACCAAGCGCGGCAAGCTGAGTAAAAGACCTCGCTTTTGCTTCGATGTCTGCCACAAGTCGGATCGCCTCAGCGATAACTTGAGCTCTTTGTTCATAGACCTCATTCGCTTCGATCTCTCTGAGTAGCGCGGCTGAGCGTCGCTCGCTTCCTGCGATCCATAGCGCCACGATGACGGCACCCAAAGCGCCGAGCCCTGAGACCCAGTCTGCAATATTACCCCAGTCAGCCGAACTCGGACAAAACATGCTTACCTCACTGCAAATTTTGAGCCCTACGGAGAACACGCTTCGCGGGTAGAGCTTCAACGTTTGATACCAGCGATTAGATTTCCGATGCTGGAAGTGTCCAAATTATGATTCGGGTCCGATTGCTAGATTGACCTCGACGTGTTCGTGACGAGACCGAAGCCCTAGCAATGTTCCGCCCAAGCACCGGAAAAACACCGGAGCGTCAAGCAGCCCTAATATCGCAAACTGGCGGAAAAGCTGGCGCACCCGACAGGATTCGAACCTGTGGCCTCTGCCTTCGGAGGGCAGCGCTCTATCCAGCTGAGCTACGGGTGCATGCCGTGGCGGGGCGCTTAGCAAGGCGCGGCGGCTCCCGCCACTAAAAACCGTTCCGGATTTCGCTCCGAACACCCACTTGATCGGGGCGCCGCAGCCCGAACACCCGCCGGTTGACTGCGTTCCCATTTTGTTCCAGCAAGAAGGCATGAGCGAATCACACGTCATTCCGAATCCCGGCAAGCGGGGGGCCATGGCGCCCGCCGATAACGCCCCCTTCGATACCGCCTCCGCCGGTACTGCTGCCTCCGCCGATACTGCTGCCTCCGCCGATACTGCCGCCCCGGATACCGCTTCGGCCGATACCGTTGCCCCCGCGAGCACCTCGCCCCATGGTCGGGGCGTGGTGGCCGCTGACGCCGATAGGGACGTTGTCGATGCTGCCGGTTTTGAAACGGGCGCTGCCGGGAGCGATTCGGCGAGCGTGCGCCGCGGAATCCAGCGCCTGTTTGCCCGCTACGGGGTGTGGCTGCTGCCCGAAATGCCGCTGCGTAATGGCCGGCGGGCCGATCTCATGGGAGTCGATGCCCAAGGCCGCGTGATCATCATCGAGATCAAGGTGCAGCGCGGCGATCTGCTGGGCGACAGCAAATGGCAGGACTATCTCGACTATTGCGACCGTTTCTTCTGGGGCGTGTCGACCGATATCGACCGCACGATTCTCGACCGCGACATTTTCCGGCCCGACCGCTGCGGCATCGTGGTGGCCGATGGCTATGACGGCGAGATCGTGCGCCCCGCATCGCTCAAGCCGCTGGCGCCCGCGCGCCGCAAGACCGAGACCGAGCGGCTGGCCCGCGCCGCGATGCGCCGCATGACTGTTGCAACGGATCCGCACTGCGCGACCTGGGGCGGGAGTGAATAGAAGCAGTTCTTAACCTGGGGCGATTTAGAGACTAGGGCGGAAGACCAGCATCATGTGGACCGCCATTCTCATCTCCGCCCTGTCCATGACCGCGATCGTCGCGGCGCGCTATCTGGCGACCAGCGGCCTGTTCGCCTTTGCCACGGGGCGCAGGCTGCCGGGATATCACGCGAAACTGGGCCGGCAGATCCGCCGCGAGATCGGCTGGTCGCTGGTTTCGGCCGCGATTTACGGCATTCCGGCGGGCATAGTGGCCTGGGGCTGGCAGGAACGCGGCTGGACCCGCATCTATGCCAAATGGGACGCGCTGCCGCTGTGGTATCTGCCGCTGGCCCCGCTGATCTATCTCTTCCTCCATGACAGCTGGTTCTACTGGACCCACCGGCTGATGCACCGCCCCAAGCTGTTCCGCGCGATGCACGCCGTCCACCACGCCAGCCGTCCGCCCACCGCCTGGGCGGCGATGAGCTTCCACCCCTGGGAAGCGCTGACCGGCGCGATCGTCATTCCGCTGCTGGTCTTCGTGATCCCGATCCATATCGCCATGCTGAGCCTGGTGCTGCTGGTGATGACGGTGATGGGCGTCACCAATCACATGGGCTGGGAGCTGTTTCCCAAACGGCTGGTTCACTCCGCGTTAGGAGGATGGCTGATAACCGCTAGCCATCACCAACGTCATCACGAAGAATATCGATGCAATTACGGGCTTTATTTCAGGTTCTGGGATCGTTTGTGCGGAACCGACAAGGGGCTGAGTACGCGCATTTGAGCGGGCTCGCGAAACGAATCGCCATCCTTCCCGTCGCCGCCTTGGCGCTGGGCGGCGGCGCGCCCCTTCCCCATTCCGCCACGACCGGCAAGGCCGCCAAGGTGGTGGTGACCGTCACGAATCTCAGGAATGCCGATGGCGTGGTGCTGGCCTGCATGACGGCGAGCGAGAAGAATTTCCCCAAATGCCGGGGAGTCGCAGGCACCAAATCGAGCCGGGTCGAGGCCCATGAAGGCAGGCTCACCCTCACCTTCGAGGATGTGCCGCCGGGCAATTACGCCATCGCCCTGCTTCATGACGAGAACGCCAATGGCAAGGCCGACCGCGCGCTGGGCATGATGCCGCGCGAAGGCTTCGGTTTTTCGCGCGATGCCCCCGTGCGCATGGGACCGCCTGCCTTCCACGATGCCGAATTCGGTATCGGCACGCAGGATCGCAGCATGACGATCCGCATGCGCTACATGCTCTAGGACGAGCCGCGGGCCTGACGAGTTCGGCCCGCCCCCGAGGCCCCGAGTGGCCCCCCAAGTGGCCCCCAGTGGCCCGACATTCAGGCGAGCGCGCTCAGGCTCCGCGCTCAGGTCCCCAGCCTGGGCCCACCCCATCAGCCAGCGGTAGGCTCATGCTTACCGGCCCGATTAACCTTAACTCTTTTTTCAGCATGGGCGGGGCACATAGCATGCCTCGAACACACTGCCCGGGGGCTTTTGCTGGAATGGATACGTTAGGCTCAGATTTCGACGCATATGGCGGCGATGACGGATTCGAGCAGCGCCACGGCTCCCAGAATTACGACGACGGCGCGCATTCCAACCCGCCGCCATCGCCGGTCGGGCAGGACGAACGCCGCATGCAGGTGCGCGCCTATAATCACTGGGCCAGCCTGCTGGGCAACGGCACGCTGCCGCATATCGAGGATCTCGAACCCGAATTCCTCGGCGATTTCGGCCCCTATTCGGTGCTGCTCGATTTTTCGACCGGCAGCACGACGCCCTCGATCCAGTTCGTGGGCAGCGAACTGCAGGGCGAATGCCGCGCGCAGGATCTGGTCGAAACGCTCGACGACATTCCCGGCGATTCGCTGCTGGCCAAGGTGGCGGACAATTATCTGCGCGTCGTTTCGGCGCAGGGCCCGGTCAATTTCGAAGCCGAAGCGCGCAATGCGCGCGGCCGCCGGGTCGCCTATCGCGGCGTGCTGCTGCCCTATTCGAGCGACTACGACACGATCGATTTCGTCTATGCGGTGGTGAACTGGAAAGAGATCGCCGACGCCGCCACCGCCGATGCGCTGCTGAATGAAATCGACGCAGCTCTTGCCCAGCAGGGCGCACCTTCCACCGACCACAGCGCACAGGAGCCAGCCGACATGGCCAATATCGTGCATTTCGACCGCCGCCACGAAACCGTCCGCGATGAATTTGCCAAGCGGCTTGCGCGCCTGCGCTCGGGCCACGGGCTGAGCGACCCCGAACCGGCCTCTTCGCCGGATGCCGGCCAGGAAGCCAGCCATGACGACGGCACTCGGCCCGAGGCGGAAAGCGCCCCGGAAACGGCCGCAGAATCGGCTTGGGAATCCGCGCCGGAAGCGACTTACGAAGCGCCAAGCGAACCCGGTTACGCCGCGCCGCAGGAAGAACCCGCGCAGGACAACGTGCTGTCCATGAACAGTGCGCTGAGCGCCTCCGCCTATGGCGAGACCTCCTACGGAGATCAGGCTTACGGCGAGCAGGACGAGCCGGTGGAGCTGCCCTCGCCCAGCTTCGGCCAGAATGCCTATGGCCAGGAAGGCCAGGGCTACGAAGCCGACACGGGGGCCGAATCGGCCTATGACCAGCCTGCCACCGGCGAATGGGCGCCCGAGCCCCAGGAGCCGCAGGATTACGCCGCTTACGATGCCGGTCAGGAAGCTGTTTCCTACGACACCGGCCATGAGGCGGGTTACGCGGACGCGGCCGAAGAGCCCGTGCTCACGCCGAAGCGCAATCGCGCGGTCGACGCCTTGGGCAATCCGATCGGCGGCGCGGCGGCGGACGACGGGGCCGAAGAGCCTGCACCGTCCCCCATGTCGATCGCCGAGGAATATGGCCTGCCCGAGTGGGACGACGAGGAAGAGACCGAGGAAGATGTCGACGGGGTGGTCAATCCGCTTGCCGATATCGATCTCAACAGCCGCCTGATGTCGCTGGTAAGCTCCAGCGTGCGCGGCAAATCGCCGATCGATCTGGGTTCGCTGGACGATGAGGACGACAGCGCCGAGGAAGAGGCCGAGGAACGCCCGCTGTTCCGCCCCAAGGCGCCTTCGGTCGACACGCTGCTCACCCCCGAAGCCTATGACGAGGACGAGGATGAGGGCGAGTTCGGCGAGAGCTATGATTACGATCAGGGCCCGGCCTATGGCTATGCGCCGGAGCCGGAAGACGCCCCGGCCCACGAACCCGAAGCGCTGAGCCACGAGGGCGGCGAAGCGCATTATGACGCGGTCAGCGAAGCAGAAGCCGAGCCGGAGACCGGGTTTGAGCAAACCTACACGGCTCCTGCCACGCATTATGCGCCCGCCGAAGACGAGCATGCCGAGGCCGAGCATGGCGACAATGGGCATGCCGACGACGTGCATGGCGAAGACGCCGGATATGCGGCGCCTTACGAAGCCAGTTACGAGGTTTCCTACCAGCAGCCTTCCGATGAGGCCGAAGACGAGCCGCTCTCGCTCGAACCCTATGTCGCGGAACCCGAAGCGGCCGCCGAACCGCTCGAGCTTGGCGAAGAGCTGATCGTGGACGAACAGCCCGCGCCAGAGCAGGACCACGGCGCCGAAGCGGTTGCGCAGGGCGATCTGGTCGCCGAGGAGCGTGCCGGCCATCCCGAGCCGGAAAGCCTGCACGGCCTGCTGGCTGCCGTTCACGAACTGACCGAAGCCGCGCGCACGACGCCGGATCGCAGCCGCCGCGCGCTTTACGAAGCCGTGGGCCGCGCCTTCGATGTCAGCATCAAGGCGGTGATCGCCGCCGAAAGCAGCGGCCACGAACAGCGCCGCGTGATCGCGCAATTGCCGGTGGGCGATCTGGCCGAGGACGGCCCGGAAACCGCACTGGTCATGGTGCGCCGCACGCCCGATGGCGGGGCCGAGGTGATCGGCGAAGTGCCGCATGACACCGGCCTGCTCGAATCCGCCGCGATGAAGCTGGCGGGCCGCTGATCGCGGGCATAATCCGCGCATTCGCGGGACGAATGGCTTGAGTATGGGGCGGACCGCAGGCTAGCGGTTCGCCCCATGCCGTTTTTTCCCAGCGCACCCGTCCGCATTCAGCCCTATTTCGGCTATCGCAACCGCGACCGCCTGCACATCACCGTGCGCGCCCTGCGCTCGCGCGTGAGCGAGTTCGGCAAGACCGGCCGCTGGCGGGCGATGCGCACCATGCTGTCGCAATTCGCCAGCCATGAAGCGGGCGGCTTCGCGGTCGAACTGGAAGTGGTGTCACCCGGCGGGCAAACGCGCCGCCACCAGGCAACCACCGACAAGGAAGGCTTCGCGCATTTCGACATCGCGCTGGAAGGCGAGTGGCCTTACGAAGAGCATCCGCAGTGGGAAACGGTGACGTTGCACTGGCGCAACGATGCGGGCGAACAATGCGTCGACGGCCACGTGCTGGCGCCAGGGACCAGCACCGGCCTCGCCATGATTTCGGACATCGACGATACGATCATCGAGACCGGCATTACTGGCAATTTCCGCGCGGTGATGCGCAACTGGCGGCGCGTGCTGATGCAGATGCCCGAAGAACGCATTCTCGTGCCCGGGGCGGACATGTTCTACAACGCGCTTGGCGGGAACGAGGGGATGCCGGGGGACGGCGGCCATGCGGGCGATCACCAGCGCGCCTCGCGGCGGCCGTTCTTCTATGTCTCCTCCAGCCCGTGGAACCTGTTTTCCTATCTCGTGACCTATATGAAAGGGCGCGGGCTGCCGCTCGGCCCGATCATGCTGCGCGACTGGGGCCTCAACCGGGCGACCTTCGGGTCCTCCAGCCACGGGGCGCACAAGCGCGCGGCGATCGAAGGCATCATCGGCACCTATCCGGAACTGAAATTCGCGCTGATCGGGGACGATTCGCAAGGCGACCTGACCGCCTTCGCCGATATCGCCAAGGCCATGCCGGGCCGCGTGCGCGCCGTGTTCATCCGCAAGGTGGGCGAGGCGATGAGCGCGGAGGAACTGGCGGCCAAGGCCTCGCTGGAGGCCGCCGGGATCCCGCTGTGGCTGGGCGAGGGCTATGAGCAGGGGCACGATTTCCTCGCCTCGATCGGCCTGCTCGAGGATGACGAGGCGAAGACCATCGTCGATTCGGTCGGCCAGGGGTCGGTAGGCAAGGGGGACACGGCAGAGGCGGCCGGATGAGGCGGCGGGTGATGTGGGCTTTCGCCATCCTCCTCGCGCTCGTGCTGCTGGCCGGGCTGGGGCTGTGGATCGCGGTGCAGCGCAATGGCCCCGCCGTGCTCGACACGGTGGACCGGATCGCGGGCCCTTCCGCAGCAGTCGAATTGATGGAAATCGCCAGCACCGGCCCCTCGCCCCAGCAGCAGGTCCGCGTGTTCCGCGCGGCTGCGGCAGGCGGGGACGCGCTGCCGGTGTTCGTGTTCTTCCACGGCGGCTCATGGGCGAGCGGCGATCCGGCGGACTATGGCTTCGTGGCGCGCAATGTCGCGCGCGAGGGTTATGTCGCGGTGCTGGGCGGTTACCGGCTGGGCGAGGGCGGGCGCTATCCCGCCATGGTCGAAGATACGGCGGCGGCGATCGGCTGGGTCCACCGCAACATTGCGCGCTATGGCGGCGATCCGCAGCGCATCGTGATCGCGGGCCATTCGGCGGGCGCCTATAATGCCGTGCAGGCCGCGCTCGATCCGCGCTGGCTGGAGCAGGCGGGCGTGCCGCTGCGCGCGGTACGCGGGATCGTGGGCCTGTCGGGCCCCTATGATTTCTACCCCTTCGATGTCGACAGCACCCGCGCCGCCTTCCAGAGCGTGGGCGCGGGCGCCGAGAGCCAGCCGGTCAACAACGTGCTCCCCGGGCTGCCGCCCGTGCTGCTGGTCCACGGCGAGGCGGATACCACTGTGAAGCCGCGCAATTCGCAGGCGCTGGCGGCAGCCTTGCGGGCGCCAGGCGACAGTGTCGAAACGCTTTACCTGCCGGGCAAGAACCACGCCGATCCGCTGCTGATGCTGGCCAGCCCGTGGCGGCGCGACGGGCTGGTGTTCGACACCATGATGGAGTTCATGGACCGCGCGGTAACAACTTCAGTTCCGGTTCAGCCAAAAACCCCCTAGGCTGGGGGCGATGCGATTTTTCTCCCATATCGCCGCGATCCTTGCGCTTGCGATCTTTGCCGCGCAGCCCGCCGCTGCCCAGTCGATCCTGCGCGATGCGGAGACCGAGGCCTTTCTCGACGATATCTCCAAACCGCTGATCGAGGCGGCGGGGCTGGAGCCGAACAATGTCGATGTCATCCTGATCAACGATCCATCGATCAACGCCTTCGTGGCGGGCGGGCAGGCGGTCTATATCCACAGCGGGCTGATCGATGCCGCCGATACCGCCAATGAAGTGCAGGGCGTGATCGCGCACGAACTGGGCCATGTCACCGGCGGGCACGTGATCCGCATCGGCGAAGGCTACCAGACGGCGGCGAACATCTCGATCCTGTCGCTCCTCGCCGGAATCGGCGCGGCGCTGGCGGGCGGTGGCGAAGCGGCCATGGGCATCATCGCGGCGGGCCAGCAGGCGGCGATGGGCAAGTTCCTGGCCTTCAGCCGCACGCAGGAAGCCAGCGCCGATGCGGCGGGGGCGGAATATCTGTCCAAGGCAGGCATCACCGGCAAGGGCTCGCTCGCCTTCTTCGGCAAGCTGCTCAACCAGGAATTCCGCCGCGGCATCAGCCAGAAGGACGAATCGGGCTTCTACCGCACCCACCCGCTGTCGGGCGATCGTATCGCCAAGCTGAGCGAGGTCTACGAGCGCGATCCGGCGTGGGACGCCCCGCTCAACCCGAAATGGGAAACCAATTTCGCGCGCGTGAAGGCCAAGCTGGAAGGCTATGTCGCCGACCCGGAGGCGACGCTGCGCGACTATCCGGAAAGCGACACCTCCATCCCCGCGCTCTATGCCCGCGCCTATGCCTATCACAAGGATGCGCTGGTCGAACGCGCGCTGGAAACCACCGATGCGCTGATCGCGAAAGCGCCCGAAGATCCCTATTTCCTCGAGCTTAAGGGCCAGGTCCTGCTGGAATCGGGCCGCCCGGAAGAAGCGATCGTGCCGCTGCGCAAGGCGGTCGATCTGACCCGCGCCGAACCGCTGATCGCCTCCTCGCTCGGCCATGCGCTGATCGCGACCGAGGACAAGGCCAATTTCGAAGAGGCCGAGCAGGTGCTGCGCGCCGCCGTGGGGCGGGACCGGTACAATCCCTTCGCGTGGTACCAGCTGGGCGTGGTCTATGCCGCGCGCGGCGACATGGCCCGCGCCCGCCTCGCCAGCGCCGAACAGCAGGTGATGCGCCGCCAGTACCCTCTGGCCCTGCGTAGCGCGCAGGCGGCCGAGGCGCAGCTGCCCTACGGTTCGCCCGACTGGCTGCGCGCGCAGGACATCGCGATGGAAGCGCGTGCACTGATGGAACAGATGTGCGAGATGGACCGCGCAAACTGCGACAAGCGCAGACGATAAAGACATCCCGGGGATCTGATGAAATACATATTGATGGTGGCGATCGGCCTGCTGTCGGGCTTTGGCGGCGCGGCGCTGTTCACTTACAGCGGCCTCGGCCACGCGCAGACGCACGACTATCTGGTGGCCAACCCCGAAATCCTGCCGGAAATGGCCGAAGCCTATCAGACCAAGCAATCGCGCGAGCGGCTGGCCTCGGTGGCGGGTCCGGTGTCCGAGCCCTTCGACGGCGCTGTGCTGGGTAACCCCAATGGTTCAAAGACGCTGGTAAAGTTCACCGATTACGCCTGCGGTTATTGCCGCGCGAGCGTGGCCGATGTCGACCGCCTGATCGCCGCCGATCCCGATTTGCGCGTGGTCATCCGTGAATGGCCGATCTTCGACGGCAGCGAGGAAGCGGCGCGCATGGGCCTCGCCGCGGCGGATCAGGGCAAGTACGATGCCTTCTTCCACGCGCTGTTCGCGCTGGGTTCGCCCACTGCGGATAACATCGCCGCCGCCGCCCGCACCGCCGGTCTGGACATGGAAAAGGCACGAACTTTCGCCGCTTCCGACGAGGTCAGCGCCGAACTGGCGCAGAATTCCGGATTTGCCCAGCAGCTGGGCTTCACCGGCACGCCCAGCTGGGTGTTCGGGGATCGCAGTTTCGAAGGCGCGGTGGGTTACGACCAGCTGAAAGACATCGTCTCGGGCGAGGCGGGCTGAGCGCTATTCGCTATTCCCCAGTCGCGGGCTGGTCTTCCGCCGCCTTGGCATAGGCCGAGGCCAGCGGTCGCGCCATGACCCGGCGCAGCATGGGTTCGAAAAAGGCCAGTTCCTCGCTTTCGTAATCGGGATCGAAAGCGGCCTGATCGTATTTCTCGCAGAATTCCGCGCAGGCTTCGAAATGGGGGTGGTCACGGAAGGTCTCGCGCACATCGCGGTCCATGCCGAGATGGTGGAAATAGTAATAGCCCTGGAACGCGCCGTGGTTCTGGCAGATCCAGTGGATCTCCTCGCTCACGAAAGGCTTGATGATCGCCGCGCCCACTTCGGGATGGTTGTAGCTGCCCAGCGTATCGCCGATGTCGTGCAGCAGCGCCATGACCACATATTGCTCGTCCCGCCCGTCGCGGTGCGCGCGCGTCGCCGTCTGGAGCGAATGTTCGAGTCGGCAGATCGGAAAGCCGCCGAAATCGCCGTCGAGCAGCCTGAGATGATCGAGCACCCGGTCGGGCAGGCCCCTGGCAAAAGCGCGGTATTCCGCCCCGATGATCGCCCAGTCTTCCTTCGTCCCTTCCTTCATTTCGCGGAAGCGGGCGCGTTCGGCCATCGCATGGGCAAGGTTTTCGGGCTTGTTCATCGTCTCTCTCCAGCTGGCAGCAAGCCTAGCTGCTGGCAAAGGCGCAGGCAATTGGGCTAAGGCGGGCGGACCATGGCCGTCTTGCCCTTCGAACCCACCCCCTTCTTCTCCGACAAGAACCGCGCCTTCTGGACGCTGCAGATCGCCGGATGGGGCGGGGCCTTCCTGCTGCGCGCGATCACCAGCCTGGTCAGCGGGCAGGACGTCAGCTTCATCATCAATCTGGCGATCGAGGGGATTACCGGCTTTTCGATCAGCCTGATCCTGTCGGTGGTCTATCACCGCGTGATCTCCGACAAGCCGCTGATCGTGTGGACTTCCATGCTGCTGGTGCTGATCGCGGGCGTGGGCATCTTCACCTTCATCATCGCCTGGGTCACCAGCCTGACGCGCGCCAGTTTCGATGGCGATTTCGTCTCGCTCTTCATCGGCCTGTTCATCTGGCCGCTGGCGCTGCTGGGGGCATGGTCCGCGCTCTATTTCGCGATCAATTACTTCCTGAAAGTGGAAGAACAGGCCGACCGGCTGGAACGGCTGGAAGCGCAGGCTACCAGCGCGCAGCTCGCCATGCTGCGCTATCAGCTCAATCCGCATTTCCTGTTCAATACGCTGAATTCGATCAGCACGCTGGTGCTCTTGAAACAGACCGAACCGGCCAATGCGATGCTGACCCGCCTGTCCAGCTTCCTTCGGCATACGCTGGTCACCCAGCCGGGCGGCAAGGTAACCGTGGCGCAGGAGGTGGAAACGCTGAAGCTCTATCTCGATATCGAGCGGATGCGGTTCGAAGACCGGTTGCAGACCGATTTCCGGGTCGAGGACACCGCCGCCAAGGCGCAGATCCCTTCCATGCTGCTGCAGCCCCTGATCGAGAATGCGATCAAATACGGCGTCAGCCCGCTGGAAGAAGGCGCGGAGATTTCGCTGCTGGCGCAGATCGTGGGCCCGCGCCTGCGCATCACCGTGTCCGACAGCGGCCCCGGCGTCGATGTGGGCGGGGTGGCCGACGATTTGCCTGCCGTGATGGCCACGCACAAGCGGCGCAATTCCACCGGCGTGGGGCTCGCCAATATCCGCGACCGGCTGGCTCAGGCCTATGGCGACGATCACCGGTTCGAAATCCGCAGTCCCGAAGCGGGCGGTTTTACCGTCCTGATCGAAATTCCGCACGAACTCGCCGACAAGGAAGAGCCGTCTGCCGCAGGATCGGCGACACAGCTTCAGAAACAAGCCAGCGCTTCTGACGTTGGACAGACTAATACTCCCCAGAAGGTAAGTACCGCGAAATGACTATTCGAACGATCCTCGTCGACGACGAAAAGCTGGCCATCCAGGGTATGCAATTGCGCCTCGAGCCTTTCGAGGACGTCGAGGTGATCGAAACCTGTCAGAACGGGCGTGAGGCAATCCGGGCGATCAAGACGCTCAAGCCCGACCTCGTCTTCCTCGACATCCAGATGCCCGGCTTCGACGGCTTCTCGGTGGTGCAGGGCGTGATGGAAATCGATCCGCCGCTGTTCGTCTTCGTCACCGCCTTTCAGGAACACGCGATCCGCGCGTTCGAGGCCAATGCCGTCAATTACCTGATGAAGCCGGTGGACGAGGACAAGCTGGCCGACACGATCGAGCGGGTGCGCCAGCGCCTCGCCGAAAAGAAGAGCAGCGACGAGGCCGACCGCCTGCGCGGCGTCCTGTCCGAAGTCGCCCCCGAAGCGGCGCAGGACATGGAAGACGGCGATACGGAAACCGCGGGCCGCTATGAAAAGCTCATCAATGTGAAGGATCGCGGCCAGATTTTCCGCGTCGAAGTCGACACGATCGAGCATATCGAGGCGGCGGGCGATTACATGTGCATCTACACCGGCGACAATTCGCTGATCCTGCGCGAAACGATGAAGGATCTGGAGCGCCGGCTGGACCCGCGCACGTTCCAGCGCGTGCACCGCTCCACCATCGTCAATCTCGACCAGGTGCGGCAGGTGAAGCCGCATACCAATGGCGAATGCTTCCTCGTGCTCGACAGCGGCGCCGAGGTGAAGGTTTCGCGCAGCTATCGCGACGTCGTGGCGCGCTTCGTGCATTGACCCTGCCCACCGTCATTGCGAGGAGCAGCGACGAAGCAATCCAGGCCACACGGCACTGGATTGCCGCGCGACCTTCGGTCGCTCGCAGTGACTGAGGATTTTTGACGTGAGCGCCTTTATTCTTCCCGGTTTTAACCTCGACACCTTCGTCCGCGACACCTTGGCCGAAGACCTTGGCGAAGGCCTCCCCGGCGGCGGGCGCGATGTCACCAGCGAAAGCGTGATCCCCGCCGATGCGCGCTTCGCCGGGGTGATGGACACGCGCGACCTGATCCGGGTCGCCGGACTGCCGGTGGCGGAGGCGTTCTTCCGCGCGCTCGATCCCGGCATGACGATCGAGATACTGGTCGAAGAAGCGGCGGAAGTGCCCGGCGGCACCGATCTGATGCGGCTGGAAGGCAATGCCCGCGCCATGCTGACCGCCGAACGCGCCGCGCTCAACACGGTGCAGCATCTCTCGGGCATCGCCACGATGGTCGCCGAATATGTGCGCGCCATGTCCAATCCCGACTGCACGCTGCTCGACACGCGCAAGACCATTCCGGGCCTGCGCCACCTCGAAAAATACGCCGTGCGCATGGGCGGCGGGGCCAATCACCGCATGGGCCTGTGGGACGCGGCGATGATCAAGGACAACCACGTGCTGGTCGCAGGCAGCGTGGGCGAAGCGGTGCGCCGCGCGGTCGAAGCCGGGGTGAAGGACATCATCTGCGAAGTGGACCGGATCGACCAGATCGAACCCGCGCTGGAGGCAGGGGCCACGCGCCTGCTGCTCGACAATATGGAACCGGCGACCCTGCGCGAGGCGGTGGCGCTGGTGGCGGGCCGCGTGCCCACCGAAGCAAGCGGCGGCATCAATCTCGACACCATCCGCGCCAAGGCCGCGACGGGGGTCGACTATGTCTCGGTCGGCCGCCTGACGCAAAGCGCGCCGGCCGCCGATATCGGTCTGGACTTTACTCCACTGTAAAAGCGTTGCACTCCCGCTCCCTGAACAACAGGGAGGGCAAGCGTGACTAAACCCGCTTCCATCAAGAAATTCGATTATCTGTACATCGGTTCGGTCCTAGTTGGACTTGTCGGCCTGATCGTCGGCTGGGACGGACTGATAGCGCAGATGAATGCCGAATTCGCGGCGCAGGGTCTGGCCCCGGAAGGCAATTTCGCCACCACGACCGTAATCACGGGTTTCGTGATCGGAACCGCCATCAGCCTGGCGCTGTGGTTCGTGATCTCGGTGCTGCGGATCGAATTCGTGAAATGGATCCTCCTGCTGTTCACCGTGTGGGGAGTCTTCTCGCTGGTGGTCGGCATCGCCACGACCGGTTTCGCCGCGAACCAGATCTGGGGCATCATCTCGACAGTCATGTCCGTCGCGGCGATCTACATGCTGTTCCAGCCCGATGCGAAGGCATGGTTCGCCGAAAAGCGTGGCGACTGAGCGCGCCGCACTCCTGATCGCGGCACTGGCCTGCGCCGCCCTGCCGCAAGCGGGCCGGACGCAGGCCTTCCAGTGCAGCCTGCCCGGCGCGGTGGAGCTGCCACGGATCGAACCCGAGCGCCTACGCCGCCTGCCGGTCACCGGCTATACGCTGGCGCTGAGCTGGGCGCCGGAATTCTGCCGCTTCCGCGAAGACCAGCCCCGCCACGCCCGCCAATGTTCCGGCAGGGCGGGGCGATTCGGCTTTACCGTGCACGGTCTGTGGCCCGACAGCGGGCGCAGCTGGCCGCAATGGTGCGGCGGACCGGACCTCACTGCGCGCGAGGCACGCGCCAATCTCTGTATCAGCCCCGATGCCACGCTGATCGCACGTCAGTGGGAAAAGCACGGCACCTGCATGGCCCAGCACCCGGCGACCTATCTCAAGGTGACGCGCATTCTCTTTAACGGCCTGCGCTGGCCGGATTTCGTGCGCATCAGCCGCGAGGAGAGGCTGACCGCGGCCACCGTCCGCAAGCGCCTGGCCGATGCCAATCCGGGCTGGATGCCCGAGGCGATAGGCGTCCATCTGGACGGCAAGGGCTGGCTGGAGGAACTGCGCCTTTGCTACGATCGGCGCTTCATGCCGCGCGCCTGCGATGCCCGGCGGTTCGGGGCCGGGGACGGCCAGCCGGTAAAGATCTGGCGCGGGCTTTAGAGACCGACCCTAAGCCGCGCCCTAATTCCTAATTAAACATTTCAACATTTGACCTTTTATCCGGAAGTAGTTCATGGCGCACCAAGCCAATTGTGGCGAAAAAGGGGAAACCAAATGAAATTCAACAAAGCAGCACTCGTCGCTTCGGCATTCGCTTTCGCAGCTCTCGCTGGCTGTGCGGAAAGCGAAGAGGAAGCTCAGGAAGACCTGGTAGAGCAGCAGTACGAATCGGCTGAAGACACTCTCGAAGAGCAGGCCGACCTTGCTGAAGCACAGGGCAACGAAGCTCAGGAAGAAGCTCTCGACGCCGAAGCAGACGCCATGGGCGAAGCTGGCGACAAGGCTGAAGACGCTGTCGACGCAGCCAACTAATCGCAGCGGTCGGCGTCCTTACGCCGGCTGATGATCTGGCGGCATCCGTCTACGGACGGGTGCCGCTTTTTCGTTTCGGGATCGCTCTATCCGGGCCGGGATGGGCGCTCAGCGCCGCGCGCTGAAGAATTCCCGCAGGAGAGCGGCGGCCTTCGCCTCGCCGATCCCAGCATAAACCTCGGGCCGGTGCAGGCACTGTGCCTGCTCGAACACCCGCGCGCCATGTTCCACCGCGCCGCCCTTGGGATCGCTTGCCGCATAATAGACCCGGGCCAGCCGCGCATGGATGATCGCCCCCGCACACATGGCGCAGGGCTCCAGCGTGACCCATAATTCGCACTCGGTCAGCCGTTCCTGCCCCAGCGCCTGCGCCGCACGGCGAATCGCCAGCATTTCGGCATGGGCGGTGGGATCGCAGGTTTTGCGGGGCGTATTATGCGCCTCGGCGATTACTTCCCCGCCCCGCGTGACGACCGCGCCCACTGGCACTTCGCCCGCCTGCGCACTGGCCTGAGCCAGCTCGAGCGCGCGCTGCATGGGTTGCGGAAGTGTCCAGCTGGTCATACCAGCGTCTCGCTAGCCCGCAGGCTCCGGAGGCGCAACGTGCTTGACGATTCGGACCCTCACCGCTATGCGCGCCGCTTTCCGGGATTAATGAGGCCCTGACCCGCACAGCGCGGCCAAGGGAACTCGCCCGCCCATTCGAACGAAGAGACTGATCCATGTCGCGTATTTGCGAACTCACCGGCAAGGGCCGCCAGGTCGGCAACAATGTGAGCCACGCCAACAACAAGACCAAGCGTGTCTTCCTGCCCAACCTGCAGAACGTCACGCTGCTGAGCGAGAAGCTCGATCGCAGCTTCAAGTTCCGCGTTTCGACGCAGGGCCTGCGTTCGGTCGAACACAATGGCGGCCTCGACAACTGGCTGATGAAGACCAGCGACGAAAAGCTTTCGGCCAATGCGCTGAAGGTAAAGCGCGAGCTGAAGAAAGCCGCCGCAGCTTCGTAAGCTGGGCGGCGCTGCGGCGCTGTTTCAGACCGATAGGCAAAAAGGCGCGCCGGGATTTCCCTGCGCGCCTTTTGTCGTACCCGGGGTCAGGATATTCCTGCTCCTGATTTCAGCCCTGTCTCAAGGCATGGGCGGCAGGAACAGCAGCGGATCGAGCCGCTTGTTTCGCCAGACCAAGCTCCAGTGAAGATGCGGCCCGGTGGCGCGGCCTGACGAGCCGATTCGGCCCAACGGCTGACCCTGCGTGACCTTTTGCCCTTCGCGCACGAAAAGCTCGGAAGAATGCAGGAACGCGCTGTTGAGGCCCTGGCCATGATCGATGATGAGCAGCTGGCCTTCCAGGCTGAAGTCCGGCTCGCTCAGCACCACGACACCATCGGCAGGCGCGACATAGGTGGTGCCCGCTCCGCCCGCGATATCGAGGCCCGAGTGATAGCTGCCCGGTTCGCCGCGATAGATGCGCTGCGAGCCGAACCTACCCGATATGCGGCCCGTGGCCGGCCAGACGAAATCCTGCCGCCAGCCTTCGGCCCCGGTTTCTTCCTGCCGCGCATTCCAGATCGCCTCGAGTTCGGGGCGGCGGCGCTGCATGAAGCTTTCCGATGCCCCGCCGGCCCGGCGCGCGACATTGACGCGTTCGATGTTCCAGTCACGCGGCTTGATCGTCAGATTTTCGGCAACGACCTGCCCGTCCGCGCGCATGGCGCTCAAGCGGATGGCTGCACCTTCGTCGCGGTCGAAGGCGGCGAAGAAATAGCCATCCTCGTCTAGGCTGAGCTCGGTATCGCCCAAGGTTGCCGCGACGACATCGCTGGGCGCCCGGCCGCGTAGCCAGCCACCCTGTTCAAGCTCGCCCTGATAGGTGAATCCCGCGCGCTGCGGCGTTGTCGCAGCGACGGCAGGCTTGGCGGGGACGGGCGCAGGAGCGGGGGCAGGCGTGGGCGCTGGCACGCGGACAGGATCGGCCCCGCCGGAGGTCATGATATCGGCCTGCGGCGTGGAGACCGCGCATCCGGCTGTCGAAAGAAGGAGAAGCGGCGCGACCCGGTGCAATCTCACGGCTTCAGCCGCTCCGTCGCCAGCTGGGGCGTTGCATAGGCTTCCTGATGGTCGACCGACCAGTAGCGCAGCTCTTCGAGCGGGATCGGCACCCCGCTGGCCGCGCAGAATACGTGGTTGCCGGTACGCAGCACGCGAAAGCCGTTGGGACCATATTGCAATTTCGCCTCGCCGGACGAGGAATTCTTGTTCATCAGCATGGCATCATCCTAGCAGGCTGCGTCTAGCCGAACAAATCATCCTGCGTGGGCGGCGTTCCCTTACTCGCCGGTTTGCGCCGCGCTGGCGCTGGAGCAGGGCGGGAAGGAGGCGCAGAACCCGAGCCGTCGGCAGGCTCGCCGGTGGACACCGCCAGGTCGCCGTCCCGGAATTTGAGCGTGAGCGCCGGATATTTGGCCGCATCCGCTTTGCCGGTGAGCGTGCGGCCATCGGGACCGGTTACGCGGACATAGCCGCGTGCCAGCGGCCGGTCCGGGTGCAGCTGCTGGGCAAGACGCCACAGCGCATCAAGCCGTTCGCGCCCTTCGCCGATCGGCCTCGTGATCAGGGTCGGCGACAGCCGCACCGCATCGAGCCGTCCGCGCGCCTCGCGCAGCCGCCCCTGCAGCACGCCTGGCGACAGGCGGAGATTGCCCAGCCGTTCGCGCCCCTGCGCGGTGCGGTCCTGCAGGCCGCGCTTCAGACGCTCTGCCAGATCGTCGAGCTTCTGCGCCTGGGGTTGAAGCAGGGCCTCGGGTGAAGGCAGTCGCTCGGTCCGGGCGGCCAGCCGTTCGCGGCCCAATTGCACCGGCCGGATGATGGCGCGGCGGCTGCGCGCGCCGAAATCGGCCAAGCCCGCCGCCAGTTCGGCCCGCACCGGGACTGCCATCTCGGCCGCCGCCGTGGGCGTGGGCGCCCGGCGGTCGGCAGCGTAATCGGCCAGCGTAGTGTCGGTTTCATGCCCGACGGCGCAGATCGTCGGGATCGCGCATTCGGCGACCGCGCGGACAACCTCTTCCTCGTTGAAGCTCCACAGATCCTCGATCGAGCCGCCGCCGCGGGCCACGATGACGAGGTCCGGCCGGTCGGGATGGCCTTCGGTCATGGCGGAGAAGCCGCGCACCGCGCCCGCCACCTGCGCGGCGGCGCCCTGGCCCTGCACCAGCACCGGCCACACCACCACCCGGCTCGGGAAACGGTCGGCCAGCCGGTGGAGGATGTCGCGAATCACCGCGCCGGTGGGCGATGTGACCACGCCGATCGTGCGCGGAAGGAAGGGCAGCGGGCGCTTGCGCTGTTCATCGAACAGCCCTTCGGCAGCCAGGCGCGCGCGGGTCTTTTCCAGCAGCGCCAGCAGCGCGCCTTCGCCCGCCAGTTCCATCCGTTCGATCACGATCTGGTATTTGCTGCGCCCTGGATAGGTCGTCAGCTTGCCCGAAGCGACGACTTCCAGCCCGTCTTCGGGATTGAACGGCAGACGCTGGGTATTGCCGCGCCACATCACCGCATCGATGACGGCCTTCTCGTCCTTGAGCGCGGCATAGAGATGGCCCGAGGCGGCGCGCTTCACGCCGGACAATTCACCCCGCAGCCGGACGAAGCCGAAGCGATCCTCGACCGTCCGCTTCAGGATGTTGGAGATTTCGCTTACCGACAGCGGCTCGGCGTTGTCGCCGGGGCGACGCTTCGCTACCAAGCCTTCCTCTTCGGAATTTATCGGGAAATCGGCGGCCATGAATATCCTTTTGCTCGGCAGCGGCGGGCGTGAACATGCTCTGGCATGGAAGCTGGCGCAATCGCCCCAATGCGACAAGCTGTGGGCGAGCCCCGGAAACCCCGGCATGGAAGAATGCGCCACCTGCGTCGCGCTCGATAGCAGCGACCATGCCGCCGTGGTCAAGTTCTGCGAGGAAAATTCGATCGGTCTGGTGGTGATCGGGCCCGAAGGACCGCTGGTCGAAGGCCTCGCCGATGCTCTGGCCGAAGCTGGCGTGCTCAGCTTCGGGCCATCCAGGGCGGCGGCGCAGCTAGAAGGCAGCAAGGGCTTCACCAAGGATCTGTGCGAACGCGCCAAGATCCCCACCGCCCGGTTCGAGCGCTGCACCTCGCTGGAAGCCGCCTGGGGCGCGCTGAAGAAATTCGATGCGCCGTTCGTGCTCAAGGCCGATGGCCTCGCCGCGGGCAAGGGCGTGGTGATCGCAGAAACGCGCGAAGAGGCGCAGCATGCGCTGTCCGAAATGTTCGACGGGCGATTCGGCAGCGCCGGCTCCGAAGTGGTGATCGAGGAATTCCTGACCGGCGAAGAAGCGAGCTTCTTCGCGCTGACCGACGGGGAAACCATCGTGCCGCTCGCCAGCGCGCAGGATCACAAGCGCGTGGGCGATGGGGACGAAGGGCCCAACACCGGCGGCATGGGCGCCTATTCCCCCGCCCCGGTGTTGACCGACACGCTGCGCAAGCAGGCGATGCGCGAGATCATCGAGCCGACGGTCCGCACCATGCGCGAGGAAGGTATGCCTTATTCGGGCGTCCTTTATGCCGGGCTGATGCTGACCAAGCACGGCCCGCAGCTGATCGAATACAATGTCCGTTTCGGCGATCCCGAATGTCAGGTGCTGATGATGCGGCTCGAGAGCGATCTCGTCGAACTGATGCTGGCCTGTGCGGAACGCCGGCTGAGCGAGATCGAGGCGCCGCGTATGAGCGAGGATTTCGCGCTGACCGTGGTGATGGCAGCGGAAGGCTATCCCGGCACGCCGAAGAAGGGCGGCGCGATCGATCTCGGCAGCGCCGAGGACAACGGGGCCAAGATCTTCCACGCCGGGACGAAGCACGAAGACGGCCGCCTCGTCGCCAATGGCGGGCGGGTGCTGAACGTGACCGCGAAAGGCGCCACCGCGACCCAGGCCCAAACCGCGGCCTATGAGGCGGTCGATGCGGTGGAGTTTCCCGACGGCTTCTGCCGCCGCGACATCGGCCAGCGCGAGGTACGCCGCGAGCGGCACGGATAACGCCTTCGCGGCACAAGGCTGCGGTTCGAAGCAGTCCTGTACTGGATCAGCGGATAGGGGCGAGCGGAGGGACGATCTCCGCTCCGCTCGTCCTGCGTCAGCGTCAGGTGCCTATATCTCGCCTTCTTTCTGACACATTTGGTCCACTAGTGGTTCGCCTTCCGCCGATTTGCGGCGATGTCGGGGGCACAGGGGACACATGATCGAAGGAAATACCCATGAGATACCTCCCTACCATGCTCGCCGGATCGGCCCTGATGCTCGCCAGCGGTGCGATCGCCCAGACCGTGGACGAACAGATGGATGGCGCGGATGCGGTCACGCCTCAGGAGGAGGCCGCCGATCCCACAATGGCAGACCCGGGATCGAGCGAGCCTGCGGCTGAGAAGGCCTTCACCGATGCCGAGGTCAGCAGCTTTGCCGGAGCGATGATGGAGCTGCAGGCGCTGACCGGCGATGCCGCGACCAAGCAGCAGCAGGCGAACGAGATCATCGCGCAATCGGGCATCGATACCGAAACCTTCAACGCGATCGGCTCGGCGATGCAGACCGATGAGGAACTGGCCCGGCGCGTCCGGCTCGCGGCGGCGGAATTGCAGCCGCAGCCGGCCGAATAGCGCTGGTCCTGCCGCGGGCCCTTGCCGAGACGGCCGGGGCCCGCATGCAGATCGACCTGGTCTTCCGACCGGGCGGGTCGGTCAGCCCAGCTTTTGCGCCACGAGAGCCTTCAGGTCCTTCTCGCTGCGCGCGCCGATGTGGCTGATGATCTCGCCGGCGCAGATGGCGCCCATCCGCAGACAGGTTTCCAGATCTTCACCGCGGGTGTGCCCGGTGAGGAAGCCGGCAGCGAAAAGATCGCCCGCACCGGTCGTGTCCACCACCTGCTCAATCGGCTCGGCGGCCACTTCGGCGCGCTCTCCATTGGCAAGGGCGACCGCTCCCTGTGCACCGCGCGTGGCGATCAGCGTGGGCACCTTGTCCTTCAGCGCGACCAACCCGGCTTCGAATTCCGCTTCTCCTGTCAGGGTGGCAAGTTCGCCCTCGTTCACGAAGAGGAGGTCGATCTTGCCTTCTTCGATCAGTGCGCGGAAATCATCGCCGTGGCGGTCGATCACGAAGCTTTCCGAAGCCGTGAAGGCCACCTTGCGGCCCGCATTGCGCGCGACATCGATGGCGCGGCGCATGGCGCTGCGCGGTTCTTCCGGATCCCACAGATAGCCTTCGAGATAGAGCACGCCCGCACTGGCGATAAGCTCTTCATCGAGCGCGGCCGGGGGAAGATATTGCGAGGCACCAAGAAAGGTATTCATCGTCCGTTCCCCATCGGGAGTGACGAAGATGAGGCAGCGCGCGGTCGGCGGTTCGGCATCGCGGGGCGCGGTATCGAAATCGATGCCGACGGCGCGGATATCGTGAGCGAAGATATCGCCCAGCTGATCCTTGGCGACCTGGCCGACGAAAGCGCATTGCGCGCCCAGCGCGGCCATGCCGGCCAGAGTGTTGGCAGCCGATCCGCCCGAGATTTCGGTGGCGCGGCCCATGGCGCTGTAAAGTTCCTGCGCACGTTCGGTATCGACCAGGGTCATGCCGCCCTTGGCCAGGCCCAGTTCCTCGATCAGTTCGTCCTGGCAGGGGGCCATCACATCCACGATGGCATTGCCAATCGCGACGACATCGTAACGGGGGTCGGTCATATTTTCTCCGCGCGGGATTTAAGAATTGGTCGGGCGCGGTTAGCGGTTCGTCGTGCAGACGCCAAGGGCGGCGTTGACATTACCCGGCGCGGCGGCGATTCACCCACGCGATATGATATCGCTGCCACGCGCCCTTGCCTTATCCTTCAGCCAGTTGCGCGATCCGGCGATCCTCAGGGTTCTCGGCAAGAGCCTGCTGGTGACCATCGCCATTTTCCTGCTGCTGGGCTGGCTGCTGAGCTTCGGCTTCGAAGCGCTGCTGGAATGGGCGGGGCTGGCCGATGGCAGCGGGGCAGGCACTCTGCTGGCCCTGCTGGCCACGCTGATAGGCGCCTGGCTCCTTTTCCGCTTCGTCGCCTTGTTCGTGCTGCAATTCTTCGCCGAGGATGTTGTCCGGGCGGTAGAGGCGAAACATTATCCCGCCCAGGGCAGCGCCGCCAAATCGCTTCCGCTCACGCAGGAACTACGCAACGGCCTGCGATCGACCTTGCGGGCACTATTGGTCAATCTCATCGCGCTGCCTTTTGCCATTGCGCTTCTGGTCAGCGGCGTGGGAACGGCGCTGCTGTTCTGGGCCGTGAATGCATTCCTGCTCGGACGGGAACTGCGTGACATGGTCTGGTTGCGCCATCGTCAATCGGAGCAGGATATCGCTCCGCTTGGCCAGGGGGGACGTTTCCTTCTTGGCGGGGCGGTTGCGGGAATGCTGCTGGTGCCCGGCGTCAACCTGCTTGCCCCGGTCATCGGCGCGGCGAGCGCTACCCACCTTGTCCATCGCGGGAGAGCCGCCGTTGCGTAATATGATCGCCCTGCTTGCCATGGCGGCAAGCCTGTCCGCCTGCGTGAGCACGCCAAAAACCATTCCCGGCGCACAGCGGCCGGTCACTTCGACGCGGCCGCCGCCGCAACAGCCTGTGCGCCCGGCCCCATCGACCGGGGCGTTTATCGCGCCGACGGTGATGAACGCCCCGGGTCTGGAAGGGGTGATCGCCCGTGATGCCACCGCGCTGGCCAATCTGTTCGGAGCGCCGCGGCTGGAAGTGAAAGAGGGCGATGCTCTCAAGCTGCAATTCAGCGGCAGCGCCTGCGTGCTCGATATCTATCTCTATCCGCTCCAGCCCGGCGGCCAGCCGAGCGCCACCCATGTCGAGGCACGCCGGGCCAGCGATAGCGCAGATGTCGACCGCGCAGCTTGTGTCAGAGCATTGCGGCGATAACGCGCCTTTAACCGCTATGACCTAGTCATTCCGCTATTCTTCGATCTTGGCGGAATTACTTATGAATTCATCTTTCGATATTTTGACGCGGCGAGTCGCCGAAGATGGCCGCGTCAGCGCGGACGAACTGCTGGAGCTGCGCCGCAGCGCTTGGCCGGATGGCGTGATTTCGAAGGACGAGGCCGAAGCGATCTTCGCTCTCAATCGGCAGCTTACCGAACGCGGTCCAGATTGGACCGATTTCTTCGTGGAGGCGATCGGCGAATTCGTCGTCAATCAGATTGCCCCCAAAGGCTATGTCGATGATGCCAATGCCGCCTGGCTGATGGCGCAGATCGATGCCGATGGCGCGCTAGGCTCCATGGCCGAACTGGAGACACTGGTCCGGATTTTCGAAATCGCCAAGAACGTCCCGCAAGCGCTCAAGAACTATGCCATCCGGCAGATGGAGAAAGCAGTCGTCGAAGGCACCGGCCCGACACGCCAGGGTGGCGATCTGGAGGCAGGGAACGTCAATGCCACAGAGGCCCGGCTGCTGCGCCGGGCGATCTTCGCCCCCGCCAGCGATCGTCCGGCAGGTGTCAGCCAGGCGGAGGCCGAAATGCTGTTCCGGATCAAGGATGTCACGCTGACCGCCGACAATGCGCCAGAATGGAAGCAATTATTCGTGCAGGGCGTGGGTAATTATATCGAGGGATTTGCCACCGAGGCGGCGCAACTCGACCGTGAAAAGGCCATCGAACTGGAGCGGTTCATGAATGACACCTCGTCGAGCGTAGGCGGTTTCCTTATGCGTATGTTCGGCACACTACCGGATAGCGAAGGCTTTCGGCAGGCCCGCGATGGTAGTTCCGGCGTGTTTGCTGATCGCGAGGCCGATGCCGCGACAGGTAAGGTCATCACCAAGGCGGAACAGGCGTGGCTCGACCGGAAGATCGATCAGGATGGCAAGGTTGACCAGTACGAACAGGCACTGCTCGATTTCCTTGCGGAAGGCTGATCAGGCAAGCATTCGCGCGCCTGTCGGTACCGCTGATCGACGATGATAGCACGCCTTCAGTTAGCGGGCGCTCAGACCATGAAGCTTTCGCCGCAGCCACACGCGCCCTTGGCGTTCGGGTTCTCGAAGACGAAGCCGGCTGAGAAATCGTCCTCAACCCAGTCCATCGTGCTTCCCACCAGATAGAGCACGCTGGCCCCGTCGATGTAGAAAATACCGCCGGGCGTCTCGATCTTCTCGTCGAACTTGACTTCCTCGGTCACATAATCGACGGAGTAGGCCAGGCCAGAGCAGCCGCGACGCGGAGTAGACAGCTTGACGCCGACCGCATCATTGGGCGCCCTTGCCATCAGTTCGGCGATGCGCGCTTCCGCACGTTCGGTGAGGATGACAGCAGCCTTCGGGGCAGGGCGGGTTGCAGTATCGACCATCACAGCATCCCCAGTTCGAGACGCGCTTCGTCCGACATCTTTTCCGGTGACCATGGCGGATCCCAGACCAGATTGACCTCGGCATCACGGACGCCGGGCACGCTGGCCGCGCGCAATTCGACTTCACCCGGCATCGATTCCGCCACCGGGCAATTGGGCGTCGTCAGCGTCATTATAACCGTGACATCGCATTCATCATCGACCTCAACGCCGTAAATAAGGCCGAGATCGTAAATATTTACAGGGATTTCCGGATCGTAAATCTCCTTCAACGCCGAGATGACGTCCTGCTGGAGCTTGCCGCCGGTGCCAGTCGCGCTATCCGGCTCGGGCTTCTTCTGGAGAAAGCCTTCGAGATAATCTCGCTTGCGCCCCAGCTTTTCGACTGCCGTTTCCTCCGGATCCACCGCATCGGACACGCGCGCGCGGGGAGGTTTCCCGACGACGGTGTCGGCAGGCGACGGTGCTGCGATAAAATCCTGTTCGTCGTTTTTTGTAGATGCGATGGGCTTGTTCATCCGAAGATCCTCCGGGTCCTTTCAATTCCGCGCAGCAGCGCGTCAATATCGCTCTCGTCGCTATAGAGGCCGAAGCTGGCCCGGGCTGTGGCGGGAACGCCGAGCTGCTCCATCAAGGGCTGCGCACAATGATGACCCGCGCGGATCGCGACATTTTCTTCGTCCAATATGGTGCCCAAATCGTGCGGATGAACCCCATCGAGCGCGAAAGATACGATTCCGGCGCTTTCATCAGGGCCGAACAGGGTCACCGCATTGAGCTTGCGCAACTCGTCCCGCAACTGGCGGGCAAGGCCGGCCTCATGCTCGAACAAGCGATCGGGGCCAAGCGCGTCGACGTAATCGATCGCTGCATGGAGCGCGATCGCCTCCGTAATCATCGGCGTGCCGGCCTCGAAACGCTGCGGCGGGGGGGCGTAGGTCGTGCCGCCGAAAGCAACCTTGTCGATCATCGCGCCGCCGCCCTGATAGGGAGGCATTGTTTCAAGCAGTTCTTCGCGCGCCCAGAGCACGCCGATACCGGTCGGCCCGTAAAGCTTGTGCCCCGAAAATGCGTAGAAATCGCAGTCCAGCGCCGCCATGTCGAGCGCCATGCGCGGCGCGGCCTGGCAGCCGTCGAGCAGGATCTTCGCGCCGACCGAGTGCGCCAGATCGGCCGCTTGGCGGGCCTCCAGAACCGAACCCAGAACGTTGGAGACGTGCGCCAGAGCCACCATTTTGGTGCGCGGCGTCAGCATGGCTTCCAGCGCGCCAAGATCGATCCGGCCATCTGCCGTCAGCGGGCAAACCTCGATTTCGGCTCCGGTTCTTTCCGCAAGCATTTGCCAAGGAACGATATTCGAATGATGTTCCAGCTGGGACAGGACGATGCGGTCACCTTCGCCGATCCGCGTCATCCCCCAAGTGGCGGCAACCAGATTGATCGCTTCGGTCGCGCCGCGGACGAACACGATTTCTTCTTCCGTCTGGGCGCCGATGAACTGCGCAACCCGCCTGCGCGCCGCCTCATAGCCCAGCGTCATCTGGGCAGAGCGCCCGTACACGCCCCGGTGAACTGTCGCGTAATCGCGGCCCAGCGCATTGGCCATGGCGGCAACGACAGCTTGCGGCTTCTGCGCCGAAGCGGCGGTGTCCAGATAATGCCAGACCTCGCCGGAATCGGTCACGAGGCCGGGAAAGTCTGCTTTGCGGGTCAGAGTGGCTGTTTCCGTCACAAATGCTTGTCCAGCTTGTCGAGCGCCGTGCCCAGCAGCTTCTCATGCGCTTCTTCATCATCGAGGCCGACCAGCGCGTCGCCGATGAAGGCCTGCACCAGCAGCCGGCGCGCCAGATCCGGTGAAAGGCCTCGCGCTGCCATATAGAAACGCGCGGTTTCATCGAGCTGGCCGACAGTGGCGCCGTGGGCGCATTTCACATCGTCGGCGAAAATTTCCAGCTGGGGCACCGCATTTACGCTGGCGCCCTTTTCGAGCAGCAATCCCTTGAAGTCCTGCGCAGCATCGGTCTTCTGCGCGTGCCGGGCAACATCGATCGCGCCGAGGAAATTGCCCGTGCCTGCACCCCAGTGAACGCTGCGGACGGTCTGGTTCGATGTCGCCTCCGGCTCGGCATGGTTCACCCGGGTCACGAATTCACGAACCGTGTTGCGGCCGCCAACCGTGATACCGCCCATTTCGAAATGCGCGCCTCGGCCCATGGTCACCTCGACTTCGACGCGAGAGAATTCGCCCGAAGCAATGACGCCAAACAGTTCGAACCGCGCATCGTCAGCGATATTGACCCGCAGCTGCACGACTTCGGTTTCGCCGGCATTCTCGTCACTTATGACCAGAAGCTCTCGCGCATTATCGCCTGATGCCACATCGATCTGGCGCCATTTGCCAAGATCGCCAGCGCGCAGCTTGTCGACTGCCGAATAGCGCCAGGCTTCGTGCTTGCGGGTTGGAAGGTCGAGCGTCCCGCTCACTTTGCCGCTCTCACTGTCGCGATGCGGCGGACGCCGAGCTGGTGGGCATCTTCGATGCACGGCTGGACCTCGTCCATGATGTCCTGCATCTGTTTCCTGCGATCGGCTTCGGGTGCGTCGGCCCCCGCAATTGCATCGAGTTCTGCAACGCGCGGCGTATAACAGCCGACCATGGCACCGCAGCGCAAAAGATCGACCGCCTGGTCGCCCGAGCTTTGCTCCACCCGGCAGGTCAGCTTGCCGTCATCTTTCTTGTAGACGCCGCCCTTCCATTTATCGAGCGTCCGGTTGATCTCGACCACCTGCTCGGCGATCGCATCCTCGCTCGGCGCGGTGGCGGCAGGTGCGGCGGCTTGGGCCAGGATCAATGTCAGTGCGGCGAGCATCATGCAGCCTCCATCACGGCGTCATAGCCTTCGTTTTCCAGCTGCTCGGCCAGTTCGGCCCCGCCGGTCTTCACGATCCGGCCCTGAGCCAGGATCGAAACCCTGTCGGGCTTCACCACTTCCAGCAGGCGCTGATAATGCGTGATCAGCAGCGCAGCCTTGTCGGGCGAACGCATGATGGCGTTGATGCCTTCGCCCACCACGCGCAGCGCGTCGATATCCAAGCCGCTGTCGGTCTCGTCCAGAACTGCGAAGCTCGGGTCGAGGATGCCCATCTGGACCATCTCGGCGCGCTTCTTCTCGCCGCCCGAAAAGCCGACGTTCACATTGCGCTTGAGCATGTCCATGTCGAGCTTGAGCAAGCCAGCCTTTTCCTTGGCGAGCTTGAGAAATTCACCTCCGGTTAGAGGCTCGTCGCCGCGCTGCTTGCGCTGCGAATTCAAGGCCTCGCGCAGGAACTGGACGTTGGAGACGCCAGGGATTTCGACCGGATACTGGAAGCCGAGGAAAAGGCCAGCAGCGGCGCGTTCATGCGGCTCCATGTCTAGCAAATCCTTGCCATCGAAGCTGACCGAGCCACCGGTCACCTCATAGCCGGGCCGCCCGCCCAGCACATAAGCGAGCGTCGACTTGCCTGCACCATTAGGGCCCATGATCGCGTGCACTTCGCCCTTGGCGACTTCGAGGGTCAGCCCGTTCAAGATCTGCTTGCCGTCAATTTCGGCAGAAAGGTTTTCAATTTTCAGCATTATCGTTCCTGGAATAGCGGGGCCGCGGCGCACTGTTGCGCTGATGCTCGCGGCGGGCCTGCTGCTTGTCGGCGATGCGGCTGCGCATGCCGAGGGTGATACGTTCGAGGACGGCGTCCATGTTCTCGAGAATGTCTTTGGCAGCGATGCGCATGACGCGGATGCCGACCGCCTCAAGGCTCTTGTCGCGACGCTTTGCCAGCGCATCGTCCTGGCCGGGCTCGTCGATCATGATCGCCATGCCGAGGTTGTGGCAGTTGAAGTCCACGATGGCGCTGCCAACCACGGCATGCCGCTTGAAGGCGTAACGCCCCATATTAGCAGTGGCGAATTTCTCGGCGAGCGCCTTGTGCGCGTCGGTCGAATACCGCCGCAATTCGCGCGCCTGTTCGTGGAGCGCATCGAGCCGTTTTTCGGAAATTTCCCAGCCACGGCCCTTCTTCTTGATGGTGGGCGCGGTGTCAGCAGTTTCGCTAGGATCGCGAAGCTGGAGGGTCTTTCGTTCGGTCATCAAACACTCGTCTCAGGCTTTACCGCCAGCATCTTCTGCGCTTCGACGACGGACTGACCCGACAGTTTTGGCAGAGGGTTCATAGCGAAGCCAATGATGGGCGATCTCACGGCTTCGCCTGAATGATACTTAAACAATATTGAATCTTTCTCAGTCGCGGGGACCGCGTTCGATCAGAAGACCGTCGTGATTGATTTGCTGATTGGAATAGATCCCAGTTCGGCCAGAAGGCAAAATGGACTTCACGTAACGCATATAATTCACATTGCGTTGCACTGTACTGCTTCCACGTTCGAGCGCGAGATAACTGTCATATATATCTCGGCACTGTTGGAACGCCCCGCTCCCATCAACCGCAACGCCACGCTGAAAGTCGTTACTGCCTCGCATGGCGGCCGACGTACATTTCATGAATGTAATAACTTCAGGTCCCACTGGTTTATTTTCACGCCGCAGATCCGAAGCCTGCTCGTCCATGTCATCAAAGAGAGCTTGAAGGCTACGATAAGCGAAAACTTTCTCTCCGGGATGAAAACGAGAAAGCACGAGATCTGCCTCCGCCAAAATAGCCTGTCTCTCGGATTGGCAGTTCACTTCCGCTCCCTCGCTGGCATTAGAGTAAATGCACGCGCCATAACCGAGCGCGAATGGGATACTGGCAGCTTCTATACTAGAAGTAGATGCAAAAGCTGGAGTAACACCACCAAATGCACCCCCTAACGCCATCACTAGAACGGTTGCCGACTTTCTGAATATAGTGAAGTTCATCATCCAACACTCCCTTCAAGAGAAATAGCCAGAAGTTTTTGGGCTTCTACCGCAAACTCCATCGGCAACTCTTTTAACACATCTTTCGCAAATCCGTTAACGATCAGTGCCATCGCCTCTTCCTCGTCTAAGCCGCGCTGCATGGAATAGAAAAGCTGGTCGTCGCTGATCTTGCTGGTTGTGGCTTCATGCTCGATCTGAGCGCCGGGGTTTTTGACCTCGATATAGGGCACGGTATGCGCGCCGCATGCATCTCCGATCAGCAGGCTGTCACACTCGGTGCGGTTGCGCACGCCGTCGGCATTGGCCGCCACGCGGACGAGGCCGCGATAGGTGTTGTTGGATTTGCCCGCCGAGATACCCTTTGAGATGATCGTCGAGCGGCTGCCCTTGCCGTTGTGAATCATTTTGGTTCCCGTATCGGCCTGCTGGTAGTTATTTGTAACCGCAACCGAATAAAATTCGCCCACGCTGTCTTCGCCGTTGAGCACGCAGGAGGGGTACTTCCACGTCACCGCGCTACCGGTTTCGACCTGCGTCCAGCTGACCTTGCTGCGCGCACCCTGGCACAGGGCGCGTTTAGTGACGAAATTGTAGATTCCGCCCTTGCCGTTCTCGTCCCCCGGATACCAGTTCTGGACGGTGGAATACTTGATTTCGGCGTCTTCCATCGCGACCAGTTCCACCACGGCAGCGTGGAGCTGGTTTTCATCGCGCATCGGCGCGGTGCAGCCTTCGAGATAGCTGACATAACTGCCTTTTTCGGCAACGATCAGCGTGCGTTCGAACTGGCCCGTGTTTTCCGCATTGATGCGGAAATATGTGCTCAGTTCCATCGGGCAGCGCACGCCTTCAGGAATGTAAACGAAGGTGCCGTCCGAAAAGACAGCGCAGTTCAGCGTGGCGAAAAAATTGTCCTTTTGCGGCACGACCTTGCCGAGCCATTTCTTCACCAATTCGGGATATTCTCGGATCGCCTCGCTGATGGACAGGAAGATGACGCCTGCGCGCTTCAGCTCCTCGCGGAAGCTGGTCGCCACGCTGACGCTGTCAAATACGGCGTCGACGGCCACTTTTCGTGCGCCTTTGACGCCCGCCAGCACCTCCTGCTCCCCGAGCGGAATGCCAAGCTTGTCGTAAACGCGCTTGATCTCGGGATCGAGTTCATCGAGCGATTCCAGCTCCGCCTTCTTCTTCGGCGCAGCATAATAATAGGCGTTCTGGTAGTCGATTTCCGGATAGCCGAGCTTGGCCCAATCCGGCTCTTCCATATCCTGCCACAGGCGAAACGCCTTCAAACGCCAATCGAGCATCCATTGGGGCTCGTTCTTCTTCGCCGATATGAAGCGTACCGTGTCTTCGGTCAGCCCCTTCTCGGCAAATTCGGTTTCGATGTCCGATGACCAGCCATGCTCGTATTCGGCAGCCTTGGCGGCAGCTTCCCTGGCTTCACGATCCTGGATATCCACTTGCTCGTTCACGCGAGTTCCTTTTCCTGCGAAAGCTGCACCAGCGAGATATTCGCCAGTGCGCCCCGCAGCGCTTTGTTCACCATTGGCCAATGCGGCCTGACCCGGCAGTCATGTTCGACAGTGCAATCACCGCCGTCGACGCATGCAGTCAGCGCGATCGGTCCTTCGACTGCTTCGACGATATCGGCCAGCGTTATCGCTGCCGCTGGCCGGGCCAGCTGCAAACCACCACCGGCACCGCGAACGGACCGGAGCAATCCTGCCGCTGTCAGCTTGCTGACAAGCTTTTGCACCGTCGGTACGGGAAGGCCGGTTTCCGCCGCCAGATCCGACGCACTGACCCGCGCCCCACCGCAATGGCGGGCAGCCTGGCTCATCGTGACGACAGCGTAATCTGCTAGGTTAGAAAGGCGCATGGTTTAATCGGACAATATCGTTCCGATTAGTCAGCTATGAGCGGAACACGCGATTTTCAACGGAAAACCGCCAGTTGCGAGTCGTTAGCATCTCTGCGGCTTAAGATTTTTTCCGGCGGATCTGCTCATGTCCGCCGAACAGGTCCACCGAGCCATACCCTGGTTCAGCCAAGGTTTCGGTTATTATCGATGCCGCCCTGGGTTGCAGGCGCTTTGGGGTTCGGCCTGTAAAATGGCGGATCTCCTTGATCATATGCGCTTGATCGTAAAACGCATCGAACACCTCCTGTTCCAAGGCAGCCGAAAGATCGGGCATGGAAAGCAGGGTTGCCGATCGGATTGCGCGATAGCGCCTGATAAGGCGCACGGGCGGTTGGCCGAAAAATCGTGCCACCAGGCGCTGCATCTGCCTTTCAGAATAACAAAGCCGCTCCCGCAAGATCGCGATGTCCGGTTTGAGGGAAGAGGATATCCACTCCAGCGTCGTGTCGATTACCTGGCTGTGGCGCATCGGCAGGGGAGAAATTCCAGAGCGCACGACCTCCACAAGAACCTCCAGAGCCTCGCGCTCGGTCACTTCTTCGCGCGCAAAGCGCTCGGGCAGCTCTTCAGCAAGACAAACCAACGGTAATGGGAGACCCCTCTCGACCGGAAGGTAACAGTCCTGATTTTCGTCGACAGCCAACCGGGTGAGCGACGCCCAACCCCGAAAGTTGAGCGAGGCGCCTACGATTATCGTGCCGGGTGAAAGTTCGAACTGATGCGCCCGGGTAAGCGGGCACATGAAGCCGGCAGCACCGGCGGATATAGTCCTTCCGGCTTCAAATGTCATGCTGGCTTCACCCCGAAGAGTGATCATCAATTGACCAGAGTAAGCGGGCATGGTGTCCGCCACCCTCTCGGCGCCAACACGCAGAATGTAGAAAGAATTGAGATAAGGGGCGAGATCCGGGGCAGCCTCCAACCATTCAAAGGCATATGCCTGGCCAATCTCCCCCGATTTGGTCATCTCAGGATCACGAACCGCGCTTTTCATCGGCGATCCAGCGATCCACGTTTTCTTCCATGATCGACAAGGGCACGGGTCCATTGGTGAGGATCACGTCGTGAAATGCGCGAATGTCGAATTGCTCGCCCCGCTCCTGTCGGGCTCGGTCGCGTAGTTCCATGATCTTGAGCTTGCCGATCATGTAGGCTGTGGCCTGGCCGGGATAGACAAGATAGCGCTCGATCGCCTTGCGAATGTCACCATCGGGGTTCGGCGTGTTTTCCGTGAGATATCTGATAGCTTCTTCCCGGCTCCAACGCTTGTGATGCATGCCTGTATCCACCACCAAGCGACAGGCGCGCCACAGCTCCATCCCGAGGCGCCCGAAATCGGAATACGGGTCGGTGTAGAAACCCATATCTTTGCCAAGCTCTTCGGAATAGAGGCCCCAGCCTTCGCTATAAGCGGTTACCCCGCCAAAACGCCTGAAGGGCGGGACCTCGCCCAGCTGGGTCTGGATGGAGAGCTGGAGATGATGGCCCGGAAGCCCCTCATGATAAGCGAGAGCCTCGAGCTCGTTTTTGCTCATGTCCTTGAGATTATACAGGTTGACGTAATAGGTGCCCGGGCGTGACCCATCGGGCGCAGGCCGCTGGTAAAAAGCCTTGCCTGCGCTCTGTTCGCGAAATGCCTCGACCGGCTTTATGACCAGCGGATCGGAAGGCAGCGTGGCAAAAAAATCAGGTAATTTCGCTTCCATCGCTTCCAGCTTGTCCTCCGCGTCGGCGAGATAGGCTTCGCGTGTTTCGTAGAAGAAGCGATCGTTGGTGCGGGTATAGTCGAAGAACTCCTGCAGCGACCCCTCGAAGCCGACCTCGGCCATGATGTCGCGCATCTCGCCATGAATGCGCGCAACTTCACGCAAACCGATCTGGTGAATTTCATCGGCTGTCAGATCGGTGGTAGTGTAATTGCGAAGCAGTGCAGCGTAGTAACCGGCCCCCTGCGGAAAGCGCCAGATGCCATCTTGAGCAGGGGCGATCGCCTGCTGGCGCTTCATTTCAGCTAATAGCCGCTCGTAAGCGGGACGCGCACTATTCTCCCATGCTCGTTCGGCTGCCCCTTCGGCTACCGCATCCCCATCGATCGTGGCGGCCTTATCCCGATAATCTTCGAGAATTGCATTATCATTGCCAGCAGCGAGAAGATTTTCGATGTCCGAGATAACATAGGGATAGACCCAGTCCGGCGGCATGATCCCGTTGGCAGCCCGTTCTTTAGACTCCGCCACCAGCGTGTCTATCGCGGGCCCCAGACCTTCGATGCGGCTAACATAGGCCTGGGCATCCGTCTCGTCGGTCACGCGGTGGATATTGATCAGGAAAGCCGGCAACTGGCTCTGAGCGCCATTCATCTGGTCGAAAATATAGCCATAGTCGCGGAAGGGATACAGCGCTGCACTGCGCTTCGCCATGGCATCGAAAAGACGGAAGCTCAACGCATCTTCACGCGACAGACGATCCGGATCGAAGTTCTGACGCATTTTCGCAGCGGTGGACTGCAGCAAGGCCTCGCTCCGCCGATCGGCAGCGCTCGACAGGTCACCCCACCTCGCATAATCCTCATCGCGAATGCCGCGGTAGGATTTGGAAAGCGGGGAGAGGGCAAGCGACGCCTTATCATATTCGTCGAACAGATCCGCCAGTGCTTCGCTATCGGAAGCCTGCACTACCTCGGCAGATGCGATGGGCGCGGAATTTTCCATTGTTGTGCAAGCTGGCAAGCTCAGAATTGAGACGCCGGCAAGCCAGAAGCGGGCGGAATGCATCATTTTTGTAATCCCCTCGTTTTATCGAGCGGAGTGTCAAGCATGCCAGGTCGCAACAGTAAACAGTGGACGTATCCAGTCGGATCGTCCGAAATCGCGATGAGCCAAAAAAAGGACGGCCCGTCAGGACCGCCCTTAAAAGTTGAGAGCTCTTTGCATGTGTGCTTCGAGCCCTTCGGGTCGCAAGATTCGAGGTAGCGCAATTTACGCTCTCAATATTGTAAAGACACGACATTGAGTTGCGCACCTCATGAAGTTGGCGGAATTATACTATTCCCATGTCGTGAATGCGCTCGTCTTATCGACACCTTAAGGGCTGTCCGCCATAGGGCGGTAATGCTCTTCGATCTCATCCGTCCTTTACTTTTCGCCCTCGATCCCGAACGCGCGCATCGCCTGACGGTAAAGGCACTGAAAACCCTTCCGGTGGCGCCCGGACGCCACCCGCAAGGTCTCGCGATTGAAGTCGCGGGAATAGAGTTTCCCAATCCCCTCGGCATGGCAGCCGGCTTCGATAAGGATGGTGAGGTCCCTGACCAATTGCTTGGTCTTGGATTCGGCTCCGTCGAAGTCGGCTCGATTACTCCCCGACCGCAGCAGGGCAATCCGCAGCCGCGCCTTTTTCGGCTGGTCGAGGATCGCGCCGTCATCAACCGCATGGGGTTTAACAATCGCGGGGCGGAAAGCGCCGCCAGACGGCTGGCAGCACGCGCAGAAAGACCGGGCGTGGTCGGGATCAATATCGGCGCCAACAAGGACAGTCCGGACAGGATCGCGGACTACGCTGAAATGGCGCGCATCATGGCACCGCTGGCGACCTATCTCGCCGTGAATATTTCCAGCCCGAATACACCGGGCCTCCGCGCGCTCCAGGACGAAGGCGCATTGATCGGCTTACTCGATGCAGTATTTGCCGCGAGAGGTGAAAAAGGTCCGCCAGTTTTCCTGAAGGTGGCCCCCGATCTTGCGCCAGCGGATATCGATGCGATCGCGCGCATTGCTGCCGACAAGAAACTCGGGGCTCTGATCGTTTCGAACACAACAATCAGTCGCCCGCCATTGGCCTCTTCCCATGCGGATGAGACCGGGGGGCTTTCCGGTGCGCCGCTCAAGGACCTGGCACTTCAACGCATTCGCGATTTTCGAGCCGCCACGGGCGGAAGCATGCCGCTCGTCGGAGTCGGCGGAATCGCATCGGCAGCGGATGCCTGGAGCCGGATACGGGCAGGCGCGAGCCTCGTGCAACTCTACAGCGCCATGGTCTACGAGGGGCCGGGCTTGCCGCGCCGCATCACACGCGGTCTGTCGGACCTGATGCAGCGCGACGGCTTTTCCTCGATTGCGGAGGCGGTGGGAAGCGAATAACCACGCTGCATGCTTCGGTTCTTTTCTCTACCACTCGCCACGCTCGGCCTTGCGGCCTGCGCCACTTCCACTCCCGATTACGGACCTCCGGTCCTCATCGATGCGCAGCATTATGGCTGGGTAAGCGCCGCCGATCCGCGCGCGCAGGAGGCCGGCGAGGAGATGTTGGCCAAGGGGGGGAGCGCGACCGATGCCGCCATCGCAGTGATGTTGGCGCTCGGCGTGGTGGAGCCGCAAAGCTCGGGCATCGGCGGCGGCGGGCTCATGGTGCGCGGTGAAGCGGATGGAAGTGTAACCACGTTCGACGGGCGGGAAACGGCGCCATCGGGTGCTACTCCGGACTGGTTTCTCGATGGCAAAGGCCAAGTTCCGCCATTCATGGATTCGGTCCTGAGCGGTTTGAGCGTTGGCGTGCCCGGCAACATTGCGCTGGCTGCAAAGGCGCATGCGGAACATGGCTCACTCGACTGGGCGACCCTGTTTGAACCTGCCATCCGCCTTGCGCGCGAAGGCTGGGTCATCAATCCGCGCATGAACACATCGCTGACCAGTTCCAAAACGCGGGCGGCCCACAGCCAAGAGGGCCGCGACCTTTTCTTTGACGCTGCCGGAGAACCGCTGAAAGTCGGGACGCGGGTTCAGAACGAAAAGCTTGCGCGCACGCTGGAAGCGATTGCCACAAAAGGGCCTGAAGCGTTTTATACCGGGCCAAACGCAGTCGCATTGGCGGCTACCGTCGCTGCGCAAACTCCCCGGCCGGGCGCCATGAGCGTACAGGATGTCGCAACCTATCGGGCCAAAGAGCGCGATGCGGTCTGCACCTCATACCGCGCTTACCGGATCTGTTCCATGGGACCACCGACATCGGGCGGCGTTGCCGTGCAGCAGATCCTAGGCCAGCTCGAGCGCTTCGATTTGGCCGCGCTCGGTCGGCACAATCCTCTCACCTGGCACCTCTTTCTGGAATCGCAGCGGCTCGCCTATGCCGATCGGGAATTATACCTCGCCGACAGCGATTACGTAAGCGTGCCGGTCGAAGGGCTTCTCGACCATGACTATCTTGCCCAGCGTAGCGCCCTGATCTCTGCCGACAGCACGCTTGGCCTCGTGCAGCCAGGAAAGCCCCGCGGAGCGCCGCAAGCGCTGGCCGATGGAGATGAACCGGAAGAGCATGGGACGTCCCACATCGCGGTTGTCGACAATAATGGCACGATGGTCAGCTACACCTCTACCGTAGAGGGCGCCTTCGGGTCCGGGTTGATGACAGGCGGCTATTATCTCAACAATGAGCTCACCGACTTCAGTCGGATGCCCGAGGTCGACGGACGCCTTGTGGCCAATCGCGTCGAAGGCGGCAAACGCCCGCGCAGTTCGATGTCCCCGACTGTGGTTTTCGATCCAGACGGACAGCCGTTCATGGCTGTAGGCGCGGCTGGGGGAAGCACCATTCCCGTGACCACGGCACGCGCCATTATCGGAGCGATCGATTTCAAGCTGAGTGTCCGTCAGGCACTCGCACTGCCGTTTCTGATGGCATTCAGAGACGAGGTGCTTCTTGAAGAAGGAACTTGGCTGCAGGACCATGCGGATGAATTTCGTGCTTTGGGACACGACGAGATCACGATCCGGGCCGCCCCCATCAAGGGCGGTGCAATCCTTCGCCGGGGAGCCAGCTGGGAAAGTGCCCGTGACCCGAGGCTGGACGGCCAGCTGGACTTGCCCTGACAGGGCTCCTGATGCCTTGCCGTAGCGGCGTGGGGAGCTTAAGCCTCGGCCTGTCGTTGGTCGCACAACAAAGATAATTCTGTGAGGAGCCTGCCTGTGCTGTCGGACATCGACTCCGCAAACAATCTCGTCGAACTATTCCTGAAACGCGCTGCCGAGCGGCCCGACCGCGGCTTTCTCGGCGCGAAATGCGACGGGGAATGGCAGACCATAAGCTGGAAAGAAGCTGCGGATCAGGTATGTCTATTGGCCGAAAGCCTCCGCGAGCTCGGCCTGAAGCCCGGCGACCGGGTCTGCCTCGTTTCGGAAAACCGGCCCGAATGGTGCATTGCGGATCTTGCGATCATGGCGGCAGGGTGCATCACCGTTCCCGCTTACGTGACCAATACCGAACGGGACCATGTCCATATTCTCGATAATTCGGGAGCGCGGGCCGTCATCGTATCTTCGCAGAAACTTCTCGGCCCTCTTCACGGGGCGTTGCAGGTGACAGGCATCGCCGACCATGTGATCGGGATCGAAAATCTGCACCGCCAGCAATCGGGTAGTTTCAGCTTTCACCAGTGGGACCGACTGGTTCAGGGAGATGCAGAAGCGGCGCGAAAGGCCGTCGAGGACCGCATGGCGAATGTCGGTCGCGGTGATACGGCGTGCATCATCTACACCAGCGGCACCGGCGGCGCGCCACGGGGAGTGATGCAGCATCACGGCTCGATCCTCTGCAATGTGGCGGGTGCCGCCGAAATTCTGATGGAGGATTTCGGCATCGACGATGAAGAGCGCTTCCTGTCCTTCCTGCCCGCCAGCCACGCCTATGAGCATACCGGCGGCCAGTATCTGCCGATCGGTGTGGGCGCACAGATTTTTTACTCCGAAGGCTTGGAAAAGCTGGCGAGCAATATTGAGGAGACGCGGCCTACGATCATGGTAGTGGTGCCACGACTTTTCGAAGTGCTGCGTACCCGCATCATGAAGCAGGTCACCAAGCAGGGCGGAATGGCCGAAAAGCTGATGACCATGGCGCTCGAAGTTGGCGAGCGACGCGCCGAGGGAAGGGCGAAGTTCGGCGATGGGGCCAAGGATTTCCTGGTCTCAAAACTGCTCAAACCCAAGATCCGTCAACGCTTCGGCGGCCGTATCAAGGCAATGGTATCGGGTGGGGCTCCGCTCAATCCGGAAGTCGGGATATTCTTCGAATCGATGGGCCTGACAATGCTGCAAGGCTACGGGCAGACCGAGGCCGGTCCTGTAGTCGCATGTAATCGCCCCAAGGCCGGTATCGCAATGCATTCGGTGGGACCGGCCATGCGGGGAGTCGAAGTGAAGATTGCCGATGATGGAGAGATCCTCTGCCGCGGCGAGCTCGTAATGCACGGCTACTGGCAGAACGATGCCGAGACCGCGCGCGCGATCAAGGACGGATGGCTTCACACCGGCGATATCGGGCATCTCGACGAGAAGGGCCGGATCGTCATTACCGATCGCAAGAAAGATATGCTCGTCAACGACAAGGGCGATAATATCGCTCCTCAAAAGCTGGAAGGCATGCTCACGCTCCAGCCGGAAATCGGGCAGGCCATGGTTGCTGGAGACAAGCGCCCCTACATTGTAGGCCTGCTAGTGCCTGATGCCGAATGGGCCCTTGAGTGGGCTGGCGAGCAAGGCAAGAAGTTCGACCTCAAAGCGTTGCAGGATGATCCGGAATTTCGAGCCGCCGTTCGCAAGGCGGTGGACCGGGTCAACAAGGACCTGTCAGTGATCGAAAAGGTGCGGCAATTTGCTTTTGCCGATGAAGCTTTCAGCATCGAGAACGAAGAGATGACGCCCTCGATGAAAATCCGCCGGCATAAAATCAAGGAGCGATACGGCGACCGACTTGCGGGCCTTTATCGGAGCTAGGCTAGGCCGGCACCTCTTCGATGTATTCAGGATAGAAGCTTGGGGCCCGGTCGGACCAGCCCGGTGCGGTAGCCGCGGCTTCGCTCAATGACTGCAACAGCATTTTGCGCCGATCGGGGCGAATGTGGGGGAGCGCTGCGGCAGCGCAGAAGGCGCTGGGCAACCACGGGCGCGCCTCGGCCCCGAGTAGACGTTCGTACAGGAAGCGAAACGCCGAAAAACAATCGAGCCGTTCCTGCGCAAGATCGAAGGCAGCTACTCGGGTGATCTTGCCGATAAAACTCTCGATGCCGTCGAAGCCGGACTGGTGCGGAATGGCGCCGCGCAGCGTCTTGAGTTCCTGATAGGCAACATACTGGCTTCGGATTGCGGCGGTTTCCCCCGAGCTTCGGCCCCAAACGCGAAAAGCGTCATTTCGGCCAAGCCCGATATCCAGGCTACGGCGAATGTAACGCTGCTCGGCAGCAGTGAAGCCCGCAAACTCGCGCATCTCGGCGATGGTCAGCGATGCAGCATTGATAACAGCCATGATTCGACTCCTTCGTCGAATCGGAGTCTCGCCGAATATGGTTAATTTTGTGTGGGAGTCAGATGAGACCAGCGAGCGGGCTGCTGGGGTCCGCATATCTGCGGCGTCCCATCCGGCCCGACAGATACGCATCACGGCCAGCGGCTACCGCCAGCTTCATCGCGCGGGCCATCCGGAGCGGATCCTTCGCTTCGGCGATGGCAGTATTCATCAGCACGCCGTCACAACCAAGTTCCATTGCCACGGCTGCATCGGACGCGGTGCCTACGCCTGCATCAACGAGTACGGGCACCTTGGCGCCTTCGACGATCAGGCGGATCGTTACCTGGTTCTGGATGCCCAGTCCGGAGCCGATAGGGGCGCCCAGAGGCATTACCGCGACGGCGCCGGCATCTTCCAACTGCTTCGCGGCGATAGGGTCATCGACGCAATAGACCATGGGATGGAAGCCTTCATTTGCGAGGACTTCGGTCGCCTTCAAGGTCTCGCGCATGTCGGGATAGAGAGTTTTCGCCTCTCCCAGAACTTCGAGCTTTACTAAATTCCAACCGCCGGCCTCCCGCGCGAGCCGCAGCGTGCGGATCGCCTCCTCGGCGTTGAAGCAGCCAGCGGTGTTCGGAAGATAGGTGACTTTCTTCGGATCGATGTAGTCGGTCAACATTGGAGCCTTCGGATCGCTCACATTGACCCGGCGAACGGCCACCGTGACGATTTCCGCGCCGCTTGCCTCGAGTGCAGCGGCGTTTTGTTCGAAATCCTTGTACTTGCCCGTGCCGACAATGAGGCGCGACTTGAAGGTATGACCAGCTACCGACCAGCTGTCATCGTCTTGCCCGCCGCCCACGAAGTGAACGATTTCAAGCGCGTCTCCGTCCTGTACCTTTTTGGCGTGGAGTTCGCTTCTCGGCGCGATCGTTCCGTTGTGTTCGACGGCAACTTTGGCTGGATCCAGTTCGAGTTCGCGAACCAGTTCAGCGATGGTGGAGGCGGATGTGCGGCGGCTTTCGCCATTTACGGTCAGGGCAATCATGGCTCCGACTTAGTCTCCGCAGCGCTCCTTGCAAGCGGCCGAATGGCAATGGCGCATATTCAGAATGTGACCCAATGATACCAGGGCAACGCCAAGAATGGTCAGTATCGCTTCCTTGTAGCCATGCGGAACGGCTAGGGCAGCGCCCATGAAGGTCAATCCAGTCATGGCGATAACAAAGGGCATCGCCATCCGGTGGCGTAAGGCGCCCCATCCGATTGCAACGCCAGCAATCAAGGTGGCGACCAGCAATCCCCCCCGATGGATTTCAGGAGAAAGCAGGAATTCTCCGCCGATACCCAGACCGGATACGAGAGCGATACTGGCAATGCAGTGCAATGCGCACAGACCGGAAAGACCGATGCCGACACGATCCAGCCGTTGACGAATCGGATTTAAAGCGCGTTGCAACATGCAAGGCTAGATATGTGATAGTGTCTCTTCTTACAAGGTCCAGTCAGCAATTGCGCGGCTTTTCGTCGCTTGACCCAGTCGCTATGTCGCTTGCTCCATTTGCACTTGCGAAACGCATCGTGCGCAGCGAACAGGCATACCATGAACACCGTCCCTCTACGAAGCAGGCCTTTGTTGCTGGCCAATTGGCTCTTCAGCGTCGCCCTGCTGGTCATCATCATCGTCACGGTGGGCGGTATCACGCGGCTGACCGAAAGCGGGCTTTCGATCACAGAGTGGAAGCCGTTTCTCGGTGCCTTGCCGCCACTGAATCAGGCCGACTGGCAAGCCGAGTTCGAGCTGTATCAGCGTATCCCGGAATACACGCAGATCAATGGACCGGCGGGCATGGATCTGGCTGCGTTCAAGTCGATTTACTGGTGGGAGTGGATCCATCGCCAGCTCGGGCGGCTGATCGGGCTAGCACTGGTCGTCCCCTTGGCGTTCTTCGCCATTCGCCGCATGATACCGCAGGGTTATTTTTGGCGCCTTTTTGCGCTGGCGGCGCTCGTGGCGCTTCAGGGCAGCTTCGGCTGGTGGATGGTCGCTTCCGGGCTTGAGACCCGTACAGACGTCAGCCATTTCCGCTTGGCCATCCATCTCTGTACGGCCCTGATCCTGCTTGGCGGGTTGATCTGGACGGCGCTGGACTTGCGGCGGTTAGGTAAGAGCAGCGCCCAGCCGGCGAAATTGACGATGATCGCGACCGCAACTGGTCTTATTCTCTTCATACAGCTTTTGCTGGGCGCCTGGGTGGCGGGTTTGGACGCCGGTCTTGCATCCGATAGCTGGCCCTTGATGCAAGGTCGCTTCTTCCCGGAATTCGACCGGTCACAGGGAATCCTTTGGGCGATGTCCCATGATCCCTTCCTCATTCATTGGATGCATCGCTGGTGGGCATGGGTCGCGGTTGGCGCACTTGTCTTTATGGCGCGAAAGGTGAAGCCCATTTCCCGAAAAGCATCGATAGCCATTCATGCGGCCTTCGGAACCCAGATCCTGCTTGGCATCGCGACCGTGATGAGCGGCGTCGACTTTCACCTGGCCGTGTTGCACCAATTGGTTGGGGCGTTGCTGGTAGCATCTGTGGCGTGGGGCGCCCATGCGCTTGGTCGGCAGAGTGTCGGCCTGGCAGCTTAGCAAGCCGCCATCCCAGCTGGACGACCGGAAGGAAAACTGCGCAACCCTCGCAATGACATCCCGCCAAAAGCGGCTGCGTATTATTATACCCCACTCAAGACCCGCAGAAATACTTGACGAATCGGTCCTCGACCGTCAATTGGCGCGCGCTTAGCGGTTCCCTTTTTGGTGCCGCGCAATCGTTTAGTGCCCCATGCAAGGCACGATAACTCGAGCAAACGGACATATCAGCCATGAAGGCTCTCACCAAACTGACCCAGTCGGCCAAGCCGGCAGAGGTCGAAAAGGACTGGCACATCATCGACGCCGAAAATCTCGTCGTCGGTCGTCTCGCCGTCATCATCGCCAATCACCTGCGCGGCAAGCACAAGCCGAGCTATACCCCGCATGTCGATTGCGGCGACCATGTTATCGTCATCAATGCCGACAAGGTGAAGTTCACCGGCAAGAAGATGGACGACAAGACCTATTACAAGCACACCGGCCACCCGGGCGGCATCAAGGAAACGACTCCTGCGAAGGTGCTCGGCGGCCGTTTCCCCGAGCGCGTCCTCGAAAAGGCCGTGCAGCGCATGATCCCGCGTGGTCCGCTGGGCCGTGCGCAGATGCGTGCTCTCCACCTCTACAACGGCACCGAGCATCCGCATGACGGGCAGAAGCCCAAGACGCTCGACGTCGCTTCGATGAACCGCAAGAACAAGGCTGTTGCGTAATGGCTGACGAAACCAAGAACGACACCGTCTCGGATCTCGCAGATCTGAAGGACATTGCCGCCGACGCACCTCAGGGCGACAGCGCGGACATCGCTGCCATGGCCGACGTTCCCCTGCGCGAGCAGGAACTGGACGGTCAGGGCCGCGCTTATGCGACAGGTCGCCGCAAGGACGCAACTGCACGCGTCTGGCTTGTTCCCGGAAGCGGCAAGATCACCGTCAACGGCAAAGATCAGGAAGTGTATTTCGCACGTCCGACCCTGCGCCTCGTGATCGACCAGCCCTTCGCCATCACCGAGCGTCAGGGTCAGTACGACGTGATCGCCACCGTCAAGGGCGGCGGTCTTTCGGGTCAGGCCGGTGCGGTAAAGCATGGCATCAGCCAGGCACTCGCCAAGTACGAACCGGTTCTGCGTTCGACGGTAAAGGCCGCCGGCTTCCTTACCCGCGACAGCCGCGTGGTTGAGCGTAAGAAATACGGCCGTGCCAAGGCTCGTCGTAGCTTCCAATTCTCGAAGCGTTAATTCACCTCGAGAGCCGGGCAACCGGACAAATAGAAAAAGGGCGGCTCCGAAGAGCCGCCCTTTTTTGTTGACCTATCTTAGGGTCATCGCTGGATGATCATCAGCCCCCAGGCCAGTCCCGTCGCAGCGAAGAAAATCGGCCAGCTCCACCAGACATCGTATTGATAAATTTCGGCACGAAAGATCGCGAGCGGGCCGCCATCCGAGCCTTGGGTGCCCACAACAATCGAAACGACATATGACAGAAGCGCGCCGAGCGGCACGGCTTTGAAGAATTCCATGATTTTCCCTCGAACTCTTGCTGGATTGTCGCCCAACAGAGTTGAGAAATGGCAAGTTCTTCTGGTTAATGAACCGGCGGATCGACGCGCGGGACCTGACGGACGGGAGCGACCGGATCTCCTGGTTCACGTGGCGGCATTGCATCTTCAGGCACATCGTCGATCTGCATGTCACGGGTCTCCACGTCGCTGAGATTGCGGACACATACCGTGAGCTTGTTGCCATCCCATTCGATTTCATTGAAGCTTGGCGGCGTGGAACGAGTGCGTTTGGACAGGGTCCCTGCGCCAATCATGCGCACGGGACCATTGTCTGTATCCTCCATGATATCGAAGGCGTCGTGCACATGACCCGACAGCACGGCCTGTACGGGCCGCTTGGCCAGTTCGCGCAATGCCTTGTCGCCATGGCGGGTCAGCGCAGTTCCCTGCGTCCCTACTTCCCGTAAAGGATGATGGACGGTGACGAGAGCTCGCTTGCCTTCGGGGAGTGCATCGATGGCGGCGAGGCATTTCTCCAAGGCGGCCGATGACACCCACCCTTTCGACCAGTTGAGGCGAGGTTGCATACGGACCGCGGTTTTGAGCGGAACAATCGCCAGCGAGCCGAGGTCCAGCTCCTTCTCCACCTTCTCTTCCATACCGCGGAAGCGCTTGTAGGGGGCAAAGAAACGCTCGAACGGATTGAAATACGGCATGTCGTGATTGCCGACCTCGACCGTCACGGGGGCAGATAGCGAATTTATCCAGTGGGTCGCTGCTTCGAATTCACGGTGCCGGGCGCGCATGGTGAGATCTCCGGTAATCGCCACCGCGTCCGGCTTCTGTTCTTCGATCTGCTGCTTGACCCAATCCAGTGCGGTGTTGTTCTCCAACCCGAAGTGAATATCGGACAAGTGAAAGATGCGTCGGAAGTCAGAAGCCATGGTGTGTCGCTAGCAGATCGACCTCGCACCGCGCTACCGTGAACTCGGCCTTGGGGGGCAGAGTTGCAGGCTCGCCATCGAGCAGCACTTCCAGCGGAGCGCCATCGCAGGTTTCAAGCACGATCTCGTCGACAAGCCCCAACCTGGTGTGCGGACCTTCGCGAAAGCTGCGGCGCAGCAGTGCCCAGCTTTGAGCGAGCAACTCACCTGCGCCCTCGGCGTGGAAAGCGTCAAGCTGCATGCCGCGATGGCTGGGTGTGAACTCGATAAGCGGATAACCGCCGCTCTTTCCCAAGGGCGGATCGCAGCATCGCACCATCGATCCTCCGGTGGTTTCCGAGAGCGCCTCACTCGTGCCGCCCGCCATCCCCGGAATGTCGAAGTCGCGCATTGCTTCACGCACGCTTGCCCACGAAGTACCCGGACCGGCAAGAAGTCCAGCCAGAGCGTCGCCCTTATCGCAGCGCGCCATCAATGGCCGGACGGCACGCGCCGCGCCGCTTGCATGCCGCTCGATAATCGTTTCGAGATCGGCATTAGGCCCGTGCAGGCGCTTGCTCAGGAGATTCATCGTCCCGCCAGGGAGGACCATGATGGACCCACGCCAACCCTGAAGCTTGGTTATGGCAGCGTTCAGCGAGCCATCCCCCGTAAAGATGGCGAGTTGCGAGATGTCGGCGGCGTCAAGTTCGGCAGCGCTTGGCAGATCCTCGTCCGGGAAACCTATCTTGCGCGCGATGAAGAAGCCTTTGGCTTGGCAGTGGCTTTCGAGAATCTCGATAGCCTGATCGGTGTTACTGCCTGACTTCGAATTCGTGAGCAGCCAGATAGGATTATCACTCGCCATGCTGCATTAGCGCGCCATATCAGCGGCGGTTCCCACTGCTCAGATCTTGCCGGAGAGTATTATCCAGGCAATGGCAAAATTGATCAGGCTGTATACGCCGTACGCCCACGCCATGCCGGTCCAGCCATTTCCGGCCAGCAACATCGCGGCCAGCAGGATGAAGAATTCGAACCACAGCGAAAAGCGTCCTCCGCCGGTGCGATAGAAGCTGGGCAGTGCGTCGAGCATGGGATGACCGCTCTCGAGCACAGCCTTCTGAGCAGCGAAATTGCCTATGCCGAGAAGAAACACGATCAAGATGACCATTCATACTAGATAGGCACTGTGTTGACAGTTTGCCAATCCACTTGCTCGCCATCACCGGCCAGCCATCGCTTTCACCTTGGGCAAATAAGTACGGCCGATGCGCAGGGCTTCGCCATCTTCCATTTCCGCAGACCAGACGCCCAAACCATCATGGCGCAGGCCAGTGATCCGGTCTTTGCGCAGTATGGTGGAGCGGTGGATGCGAATAAATTTCGCAGGATCAAGCCGCTTCTCTAGGCCGGCAATGGTCTGCAGCAGAAGATAGCTGCGGTCTTCGACATGAAGTCGAACATAGTCCCGCTCCGCATCGATCCGCGAAACCTCTGCTGTATCAATTCGAAGAAGCTCGCTGCGGTGAGGGATCCATAATTCCTCCAGCCACTTGCTTTCCTGACCACCGCCCCCGCCGCGGCGATCAAATGCGCGTTGGATCGCGCGCTCAAGCCTCTCCGGCTTGACGGGTTTGAGCACATAGTCGACCGCGTCGAGGTCGAAGGCCTCGACGGCATAATTATCGTGAGCGGTTACAAAGACGACAGCCGGGCGATTGTCCTGTTTGGACAAGGTGCGGGCTACCGAAAGCCCGTCGACTTCGGGCATGGTCATGTCGAGCAAGATCAGCTCAGGACGCTGCTGCTCGATCATCTTCAGAGCTTCGGCTCCATCGCCCGCAGTTCCGATAACCTCGATGTTGGCAAGCTTTTTACAGATGATCTGCATGCGTTCGACTGCGAGCGGTTCATCATCGACGATAAGCGTGCGCAGTTTTTCCTGGATATCCTCAGCCATGCTTCACCATTGGCAGCTTCAACACGGTTTCATACCCGTCCGGCGTCTGACTGGAGTGAATCGACGCCTCTCTGCCGAAGCGCGCCTCCAAACGGTCCCGCACATTCGCGAGGCCGATGCCGAACCCTCCCGTGTGGCCGGATGGCAGGCCGGGTCCATCGTCGCCAACCCGCAGAACAAGCCGGCCAGCTTCTTCGCGCGCCACAATCGAAATGGTCACCGGACGGTTGCTCGCAGATACGCCGTATTTGACCGAGTTTTCGACCAGGGGCTGAAGGATCATGCCGGGAACCTTCATTTGAGCCAGCTCATCGGGCAAATCTACTCGCGTCTTGAGCCTTTTAGGGAACCGGACAGCTTCGATTTCGAGATAATGTTCCTGCAGATCGATCTCGTCTTCCAGACTTACGTCTCCTGTCGATTCGTCGGCCAGGGAATGACGATAAAACCGCGAAATCGACTGGATCATCTCTTCGGCACGGTCTTCCTTGCCGGTCATCACCAGAGCAGAGAGAGAATTCAGCGTGTTGAAGAGGAAGTGCGGATTGACCTGATACCGCAGGGACCGCAATTCTGCAGCCTTCGCGGCGCTGCGGAAGCGTTCGCCGCGCCTCTCGGCTGCCTGCACCCGCGCGCCTGCAAGCAGCGCAAAATAGAGGGCAGCCCATGCGAGCAGCAGAAAATAACGATCAAGGCCCATCTCGATCAGCTGCAGCCACCGGTCCTGTTCGCGGCCATCGGGCAGGACCACCTGCGCGGTATTGGTCGCAGGCGTGGCTGTTCCCAGCGGTTCACCTATTTTCGGTTCGGTCGGAACAGGTCCTTCGATGATCAGATTGCCATTATCGTCTCTCCGCAGGGAAATACCTCGGTCCTGCGCGATCTTGGCTTCGTACCGTTCCTGTATTGAAGAGAAGAGCCACTGTTGGGACTGGGCAATCAGCAAGGCGGCAGGCAGGGCGAAGACCAATGCGCCGCAGATCTGCATCGCGAGGGAGCGGTTGTCGAAGAGGCGAATGATAAGCCAGAGGACGAAGGTAACGCCCATCGCGGCGATCGTGACCGCCACCCGGCGCGATACGAGATCAAGTTCGAAGTCGAGGCCGATCAGCCAGCCGCGGGCGCTGATCAGCAGGAAATAGGCCGACCACACGCAGGCGATCGACACGAGGACCGTGCGGATCGAAACGGTTCCGGTCTCGGGAATGGGGTTACGTTCGGTGGTCAAAGCCCGCTAACTTTGCCCATATGACGTACCGCAGGGAAGTCCGGCTGTCGGACTGCCCATGCGGTTTGTCGAACAACGCTGAGGCTAGCCGACCGGTTCGACCTCGCCTCGCGCGATCTTCTCCCGCCATTGGGCCGGTGCGAGCGTGTGCACATTGTTGCCCTGCGCATCGACCGCAACGGTGACGGGCATGTCCTGTACCTCGAATTCATAGATCGCCTCCATGCCGAGGTCCTCGAAGCCGACGACCCTGGCGCCCTTGATCGCACGGCTCACGAGATAGGCGGCACCGCCGGTCGCCATCAGATAGGCAACCTTGAAGCGGCTGATCACCTTGACGGCATCGTGCCCGCGCTCGGCCTTGCCGATCATGGCGAGGAGCCCGAGGTCGAGCATCGTCTCGGTGAACTTGTCCATCCGGGTGGCGGTGGTGGGACCGGCGGGGCCGACCACTTCGCCCATCACCGGGTCGACCGGGCCGACGTAATAGATCGCGCGGCCCTTGAAATCGACCGGCAGTTCCTCGCCCTTTTCGAGCATGTCGTGGATCCGCTTGTGCGCCGCGTCCCGCCCGGTCAGCATCTTGCCCGACAGAAGCAGGCGGTCGCCATGCTCCCAGCTGGCGACTTCCTCGGGCGTGAGATTGTCGAGATCGACCTTCTTCGCCGCCGCATCGGGCTTCCAGGTCACGGCGGGATAGTCGTCCAGCTTGGGCGGCTCGAGATAGGCAGGACCGGACCCGTCGAGCGAGAAATGCGCATGGCGCGTGGCGGCGCAGTTGGGAATCATCGCCACCGGCTTGCCCGCTGCATGACAGGGCGCATCGAGGATCTTCACGTCCAGCACGGTTGAAAGGCCGCCAAGGCCCTGGGCCCCGATTCCCTGGGCGTTGACCGCATCGAAAATGTCGATCCGCAGCTGCTCGATATCGGTCTGCGCGCCGCGCTGTTTGAGCTGGCCCATATCGATCGGGTCCATGAGGCTGAGCTTGGCCAGCTTCATGCAGTGTTCGGCGGTGCCGCCGATGCCGATGCCGAGCATGCCCGGCGGACACCAGCCGGCACCCATGCTGGGGAGCTGCTCGACCACCCAGTCGACGATATTGTCGCTGGGGTTCATCATCTTGAACTTGGACTTGTTCTCGCTCCCGCCGCCCTTGGCCGCGACATCCACGTCGATGGTATCGCCGGGCACCATCTCGACCGAGAGGACGCTGGGCGTGTTGTCGCGGGTGTTGCGGCGCGTGAAAGCAGGATCGGCAAGGATCGAGGCGCGCAGCTTGTTGTCTGGGTGATTATAGGCCTGCCGCACGCCTTCATCGACGACCTCCTGCAGGCTGCGCTGCGTATCGAGGCGGCAGTTCATGCCCCATTTGACGAAGACGTTGACGATACCGGTATCCTGGCAGATCGGGCGGTGGCCTTCGGCGCACATGCGGCTGTTGGTCAGGATCTGGGCGATCGCGTCTTTGGCAGCCGGCCCCTGCTCGGCTTCGTAGGCTTCGCCCAGCGCCCGTATGTAATCCATCGGGTGGTAATAGGAGATGTACTGGAGAGCGTCCTTCACGCTCTCGATCAGATCCTCTTCCTTAATAATCGTCATGTCGCTCATCGCGGCGCGTTCCCATGTTGCAGATTTGCGCTCCCCGATAGGCGCGTTTGCAGCCATCGGTCAAAGCGCTTGGAAGCACGCGGCCTTGCGCCTAAGGCAACGCCCGGACGCGACAGCGCTTGAAATGCCGTGTTATTGATGTAATACAGCCTCCGGATGATTATGACCACGACCACAGCCCGCCACGACTACGCCGCCGCCCGCAAGGCGATGCTCGATAGCCAGCTGCGCACCAGCGGCATCAACGAAGCCTTCGTGCTCGAACGCATGGGCACTGTGCCCCGCGAAGAATTCGTCCCCGAAAACGCCAGAGGCACGGCCTATATGGACCGCGCGATCCGGCTGGCAGACGGTGGCTATCTGCCGGCACCGCTGTTTCACGGGGCGATGTTGTCCGAAGCCCGCCCGGTGGCGAGCGATTCGGTGCTGATCATCGAAGGCGGCAGCGGCTATCTCGCGGCGCTGATCGAACCGCTGGTCTCCTCGGTCAAGACCCTCAGTCCGGCAGAGGCATTGGAAGCGAAGAAGGGCAAATATTCGCTCGTCCTCGTCGACGGCGCGATCGAACATGCGCCCGCCAGCCTCGCCAAGCTCGTCGAAGCTGATGGCCGGATCGTAACCGGCCTTGTCGAGCGCGGCGTCACGCGGCTCGCGACCGGTCGCAAGTCGGGCAAGTCGCTCGTCCTGCTGCCGCTCGCCGAAATGGGCATCCCGCGCATGGGCGAATTCGACAAGCCAGCCAGCTGGAGCTTCTGAGCATGAGCAAGGGCGGGACGATCCGGCAGCTTGCAATCACCGCCAGCCTGGCCGCCCTGACACTGGGCGCAGCTTCGGCGCAGGCGGATACGCTTCAGGAAGCCCTGACCGAAGCCTATTTCAACAATCCCACGCTCGAGGCGGCACGCGCCGGACAGCGCGCAACCGACGAAACGGTGCAGATCGAGCGTGCCGACGGTCTCCCCTCTGCCGAAGCGACAGCCTCGGCCACCGAATTTCTCAAGCAGAGTTCGACCAGCTTCTTCACGCCTGACCGTGCCCTTGTTGCCGGTGTCGACCTCGGCGTACCGATCTATTCGGGCGGCGCGGTCAAGAATTCGGTCCGGGCGGCCAAGGAACGCGTGGACGCCAGCCGGGCGGATTTGCGCGGCACTGAAAGCGCCATCTTCACGCAGGTCGTTGCAGCCTACATGGATGTTCTGCGCGGTCAGGCGCTGGTCTCGCTCTCGCTCAATCAGGTCGACGTGCTTTCCGTGAACACGCAGGCGACGAGCGATCGCTTCGAAATCGGCGATCTCACCCGCACCGATGTCGCCCAGTCGCAGGCCCGCCTGGCGCTGGCGCAAGGTGATCTGCGGAGCGCGCAAGCGAACCTCATTGCCGCGCGTGAAGATTACATCTCGCTAGTCGGCGAAGCGCCCGTGAACCTGCAGGCGCCGCCGCCACTTGCCGGCCTGCCCACCGATGTGGAGACAGCGGTCGATGTCGCGCTGGAGAACAATCCGGACCTGATCGCTGCCAAGGAACGGGCACAGGCATCGCGCTATGACATCAATGTCGCCGGTTCGAGCAGGCTTCCGCGCGTCTCGGTCTTCGCCGGATACGATTACCAGAATTTCCTCGGCAGCGTCGCCGATGCGCCGCTCGATCCGGACAATCCGCTGGGGCCTACCGTCGCCAGCCCGCAGACCACCACGGCCGCACAAGCCGGCGTTTCGCTAAGGGTGCCGCTGTTCCAGGGCGGCCGCCCGGCTGCCTTGCAGCGCCAGGCGACCGCGCGTGCCAGTGCCGCATTAGAGCAAGTGATCGCCGCGGAACGCGATGTGATCGCCCAGGTGCGCTCTTCCTATTCCAGCTGGCAGGCAGCGCTTGCCATCATCGAAAGTTCGCAAACCGCCGTTTCGGCCGCCGAGCTGAGCCTGGAAGGCGTGCGGGCAGAAAATTCCATCGGCAATCGCACGATTCTCGATGTGCTGAACGCCGAACAGGAATTGCTGCAAACTCGGGTCGAGCTCGTCACTGCTCGCCGCAACGCCTATGTCGCCGGGTTCTCGCTTCTGGCGGCCATGGGTAGGGCAGAGGCGCGCGATCTCGGGCTGGCGGAAGAAGGCGTGCTTTATGACCCTGTCACCAATTACGACAGCGTCAGCGGCCGGATCTGGGATTGGGAAAGCGTACCGGGTCCGGAAGTCGTTACCACCTCTACCCGCGATATACCGGCCCCGACTGCGGAAATTCCAGAAGTTGCCCAGCCGCTCGATAGGCCTTAGCGTGCCTCTCGATTACGACTCGATGCAGCCATAAGGGGCCGAACCCGGATCATGAAAATCAACCGTGAACCCTCCGTCGAAGAAATTCTCGATTCGATCAAAAAGGTGATCGCGCGCGATACCGAAGCCAAGGGGCAGCCGCCCCAGCGGCGGCGCGGCCTGATCGCTGGCGGCGCGGAACCCGCCGATGCCGACGAAGCGGAAGAGGTGCTCGAGCTTGGCTCGGGCCTGGGCGAAGAGCTGCTGATCCAGGACAATGCCGACCTCGACGCGATCTATGGCGAGGAACCGGGCGAGGAAGATTACGAAGAGAGCCTGATTGCAGATGCGACACGCAGTGCGATGCAGCAGAATTTCGCCGCGCTGACGATGCTTTCGAAACCGGGCAAGCCGCCGCAAATCGTCCGCGAAGGGGAAACCTCGCTCGAAGGTCTGGTCCGCGACATGCTGCGCCCCATGCTGTCCCAGTGGCTGGACGACAATCTGCCAGCCATGGTCGAAGAGCTGGTCAAGGCGGAGATTTCCCGCATCGCGGGCAAGAAGCGCTAAGCCTCTACCCATCCGCTTTGCGGCGCGCTACATCGCGCAGCCATGACAGTTCGCTCCAGGGTCGCATTCCCGCTCGCCAGCGCCTTTGCGCTTTTCGCCTCACCGCTCGTGGCACAGTCGGCGCCCGAGCCCATGCAGGCAAGCGATCTCGTGACCATGCCGCGCCTCGGCAGCCCCACCGTATCGCCTGACGGGACGATCGCGGTTTATTCCGTGACCACGACCGATGCGGAAAGCTTTGCGCGCAAGGGCCAGCTTTACCTGCGCTCGCTGGACAACATGAATGCCGCGCCGGTCGCGCTCGATCTGAAAGGCAGCGGGGCGAGCTTTGGCGGCGATGGCTGGCTCTATTACATGGCAAGCGGCGCCGACACCGAAACCACGCAGGTATGGCGCGCCAGGATCGCCGATAACGGCGCAGTGTCGCAGAAAACGCAGGTCACGAACATCGCCCGCGGCGTGAACGGCTATTCGGTCGCCAAGGACGGCGACAGGATTGCGATCTGGACCGAGATTGCCCGCAGCTGCACCGACATCGCCTGTGATGACAGCGCCAAAGCCTACGCCCCGGGTCCCGGGGATGGCCGGCTCTACGAAGGCGACGGCGGCTTCTATCGTCACTGGGACAGCTGGGAAACGCCGGGGACTTACAGCCGCGTCTTCGCCTTCCCGCTGAGCAACGGCCGGGTGTCCGGTGAGGGAATTGCTGTCGATGGGCCGCTGGGCGCCGGTGGTCCGATCGGCGATACGCCGTCCATGCCCTTCGGTGGCGGAGAGGACGTGGCCTGGGCACCCGACGGATCGGGCCTCTATTTCGCTGCACGGAAGGCGGATGCCGAGGAACCCTACAGTGTGAATTTCGACATCTGGTGGAGCGATCTGTCCGGCACTGCGCCGACCAATCTGACGGCCGCCAATGAAGCACTCGACATGTTGCCGACCCCGTCACCCGACGGGCAGTACCTCGCCTATGTCGCCATGGCCCGGCCCGGTTACGAAGCCGATCGTCAGGTCGTGATGCTGCGCGATCTCAAGAGCGGCGTGACCACCGCTCTGACAGGGGATTTCGACCGCAGCTTCGGCTCGCTCGCCTGGACGCCCGATTCGCGCTGGATCGTCGCGACGGCTCAGGATGTGCTCGATACGCCCGCCTTCCGGATCGATCCGCGCAATGGCGATGTCGAACGGCTCGATCTGATGGCGGGCAATGAAGCCCACATCGGCAATGTCGTGCCGCTGCATGGCGGAGATATTCTTTTCACCAGGGATTCCATCGGCGCGCCGGCAGAGCTCTTCCTGTCGCAGGATTGGGACCAGGCCCAGCCGCTGACGCAGGTGGCCACCGAAACCATCGGCAAGATGGCGCCGGTGGTGGTGGAACGGTTCAGCTTTACCGGCGCCGGGGGCGATACGGTCTGGGGCCAGATTACCAAGCTCGAGGGTCAGGAAGGCTCCATGCCGGCCATTCTCTACGTCCACGGCGGGCCGCAGGGTTCGTTCAACGATGGCTGGTCGAGCCGCTGGAATCCCCGCGTCGTGGCAAGCCAGGGATATGCGGTCATCTCGGTCGATTTCCACGGCTCCACCGGATACGGCCAAGCCTTTACCGACAGCATCAACCGCGACTGGGGCGGCAAGCCGCTCGAAGACCTGAAGCTGGGGCTTGCGGCAGCGCTCAAGCAGGATCCGCAGATCGACGGCAGCCGCGCCTGCGCCATGGGGGCGAGTTACGGCGGCTATATGATGAACTGGATTGCGGGCAGGTGGCCCGACCGGTTCGATTGCCTCGTGCAGCATGACGGGCTCTTCGACATGCGCAGCTTCTATTATACCACCGAGGAACTGTGGTTCCCCAAGTGGGATTTCGGCGGAAGCTATGCCGACAACAAGGAACTCTACGAGCGCTGGAATCCGGTGAATCACGTCGACAACTGGAAAACGCCCATGCTGGTGGTAACCGGCGAAAAGGACTTCCGCGTGCCCTACACGCAGGGCCTTGCTGCCTTCACCGTGCTGCAGGAACGCCAGATCCCCAGCCAGCTGCTGGTCTTCCCGGAAGAGAACCACTGGGTCCTCGATCCCAAGAACTCGCTGCAATGGCACAATACCGTGTTCGCATGGCTCGACCGGTGGCTGAAGCCGGGTGAGTAAGAAGGGCCTCGAAAAGGCGCAGAAGGCGCTCGGAAAGATCGGCGGCGAAACTGCCGAGCGCCAGATTTTCCTCTGCTCGATCAGCGAGAAGCAGAAATGCTGCTCGCGCGAGGAGGGGAAGGCGGCGTGGAATTACCTCAAGAAACGCCTGAAGGAGCTCAAGCTCGTCGGGCGGGGCGGGGTAGTCCAGCGCACCAAGGCCGACTGTCTGCAGGTCTGCGCCCACGGTCCGATAGCGGTCGTGTGGCCGGAGAACGTCTGGTACCATTCCTGCAACGAGGAGGTGCTGGAGGCCATCATCCAGCGGCACCTGATCGGCGGGGTTCCGGTCGAGGAATATCGCCTTCGCTCCGCCGCGAGCGATTAATCCTCATCGATCTTGTTATCGGGCAGGCTGTTGTCGACCGATTCGTCATGCCCGGTCCCCGACGAGAGAAACATCAGCCCCATCAGCGCACCTGCCAAAAGCATGGTGAAAGCGATCCCCAGCGCAGTCGCGATGTAGAAGTGGATCGATACGTCCTCGAATTTCCATAGCAGGGCCATCGCAATCGCAACGATTCCTGCCGTCATGAGGAAAAGGAAACGCATGATTCGCCGGAAGCGCGCCCATGCGAAAGCAGCCGCTTCAGGATCATCGAGAGGGGATTTTCCAGCCATGTAACCGCTCATGGCCCGATGGACCCATGCTTTCAACGCCGGTTTTGGATCGATTCGCCAATTGCCGGTAAAAATGGCATCCTCCTCCGGAGAATCCATCGAGGAGGAGCAGGCATGAATATCGGCAAGCTTATCGAGGACCGTCCCAATTCGGACATCATCACCGTCGGCATCGACCAGCCGGTCCGCGATGCCGTGGCCATACTGGCTTCCAAAAGGATCGGAGCACTGCCGGTGATGGACGGCGATACGGTCGCCGGAATTTTTTCCGAACGCGATGTGATTTACCGGCTCGCCGATGAAGGGCAATCCTGCCTCGATCGCGTGGTTGGCGATGTAATGACCGCACCGGCCATAACGATCGACCGGCAGACCGACATTCTCGACGCGCTCGGACTGATGAGCAAGCGCCGGATCCGCCATTTGCCGGTTCTCGATGGACAGAGGATGTGCGGCTTCATCTCCATCGGCGATCTGGTTCAGGGAAGGCTGAACGAAATCCAGCGGGAGGCGTCCGAAATGCGGGCGTATATCCAGACCGCTTGAGTACGGGGCGCACGCTCACTACATCCTGCCCATGGCCGAAATGCTCACTCTCACACCCGCCGCTGCCAAGCGCGTTGCCACGATCGCCGACAAACAGGCGAAGCCGGCGATTTTGCGTCTCTCGGTGGAAGGTGGGGGATGTTCGGGCTTTCAGTACAAATTCGACCTGGCCGACGGGGCGATGGATGACGATTCGGTGAGCGACACGGATGGTGTCCGCCTGGTAGTGGATCCGATCAGTCTCGATCTCGTCGCCGGTAGCGTGGTGGATTTCGTCGAATCGCTGGGCGGCGCAGCCTTCCGTGTCGAGAATCCCAATGCGGCCGCCGGCTGCGGATGCGGGTCGAGTTTCGGGATTTAAATTAGACCCGCGCTGCCGCTTCGGGCATGGACACGGCCATGCGTATTGCCACTTTCAATATAAACGGGATCAAGGCGCGATTGCCGCGCCTTTTAGAATGGCTGGAGGAAACCCAGCCCGACGTCGCCTGCCTGCAGGAAATCAAGACGATGGACGACGGCTTTCCCGCCGATGAGTTCGAGAAGATCGGCTACAAGTCGATCTGGCATGGTCAGAAGAGCTTCAACGGCGTCGCCATCCTCGCCCGAAATGCCGCTCCGGTTGAAATTCAGCGAGGCTTGGGGATCGACGGACCCAAGGAGGGTGAGGGCGAACAGGCCCGCTATCTAGAGGCGGACGTTGGCGGCGTACGGATCTGCAATCTGTATCTGCCCAACGGGAATCCACACCCCGGACCGAAGTTCGACTACAAGCTTGCCTGGATGGAGAAGCTGCGCGCGCGCATGACTACGCTCTGGGACGAAGAAATCCCGGCTGTCGTGCTGGGCGATTTCAACGTGATACCCGAAGACAAGGACGTGTGGTCACCCAAGGCGATGGCCAGTGATGCCTTGATGCAGCCGGAAAGCCGGGACGCATACCGGCGCATGCTGGCCGATGGCTGGACCGATGCGATCGACACATACAACCCGCGCGGCGGGGTCTGGACGTTCTGGGACTATCAGGCAGGTGCCTGGCAACGCGACCATGGCTTCAGGATCGACCATCTCCTGCTCTCGCCGGAGCTGGCTGATCGGATGGTTGCCGCCGGTGTCGACAAGGAATACCGCGACCGCGAGAAATCGAGCGACCACACACCGGTTTGGGTCGAACTCCAAGACTGATTGAAGAGGCCGCCTTCGAAGATGAAGACGGCCTCACCGTTCAGCTTTTCGCTCAATCAGCGATAGAAGATGTGCGTGTCGATGGTGGCGCGAGCGATCTTCTTGCGCGCCCAGCTCGGCTTTACGTATTTCGCGTGGAAATAGAGAGCGTCGTGAGCTTCGCTGTCCCAGAGGCCCTGATGGGCAATGCGGGCGATCGCCTTGGCGCGTTTCCAGGCAGTCGAGCCGGTCTTGATCCGCGGCATGGCTCCGCCGCGAACGAAGCTGAATTGCGAGCGCTGGTAAACGACGCCGCAATAGCTGGAAGGGAACTGGTGGGATTCGCTGCGGTTCACGATGACCTGGGCAACGGCCAGCTGGCCTGCGAGCGGTTCGCCGCGCGATTCGAAATAGACGGCGCCTGCAAGGCAGCGCATTTCGTCCGACAGATTTTCAGTCGCCGGCATTTCGGCAACCAGTTCGTAGAGGCTATCCGCCTCGGGGAAATCGACGTCGGTGGATTCTTGGACAGCTTCCTCGGGAAGCTCCTGAACCACTTCTTCGCTAACGAAGACCGGAACGACCTCTGTGGTGAGGGTGGTTTCTTCCGTAGTGGCTTCTGCGACTGCCTGAGCAGCCTGCGCGCCGGTTTCTTCCGCACCGGCAAACGTTGCAATCATAGTTGCGGCAGCCGCCGCCATACCAAACAGATATTTACGCATGATCCCGCTTATCTTGGCGGTGAGTAGCTGTCGCAGGCTGGGATCCTTTGCGCGTTACGTGCGTCTAAAAGGTGGATCCGTTAACTGGCCTGCCGCTTACTCCCCGTCTGCGTGCTAGTCTGCTGACACCATTGCCAGCCCGACCGCCTGCGCATCGAAGCTGGCGGGCCAAATAGTGTCATCCGCAACCATGTCAAGTTAACGGGCGGTAGGATCGATCAAGCGTTCTACATCCGGGCCATCCAGTTCGATAAACCAGCAATCCGGATCCTGGCCTTTGCGCCGGTCAACGTATTCTTCAAAATCCCCAGGGTTTTCAGGATCTTGCTCCTTAGTCGGAACGAAGTACCGGCTGCCGTCCGTCTGCGGCATACGCTCCCACATGCGGGTATTTTTGCCACTGTTCGTGGTTAATATCACCAACGTACCGGCGTCCCGCTCCCCCTTCTGCAGCACCATGCCGAAGCCCCCCAGCGCCTGCGTAAGCTTGAGCAGGCCGGACACTTCGAGATGTGCCGGAAGGCGATCATCACTGGTCATTCCGCATACCCCGGCAGGCCGGACAGCGGGATTCGCGACTTCATGAACGTCCCTGTTCCGCGTCCGATCTCGTCCCCCTCCCCATCGATAAGGCGCGATTCGGCGACGAAGACACGTCTTCTACCGCTGACCCAGCGCCCCTCGGCGATGATCGTGCCATCGCGCACCGGTTTGGTGAAATGCAGGTTGAAAGAGGTGGTCAAAAGAAAGCGATCGGTCACCAGCGTATTGGCCGCATAGAAGGCGGCATCATCCAGCATCTTGAAGTAGACCGTGCCATGCGCCGCCCCCGCCGCATGGAACACGTCTTCGGTAATATCGAAGGTAATTCGCGCCGCTCCTTCACCTGTCACTTCGAGGGAAGAGGCAAATTTGGAATTGACCGGAGCCGAAGAATACAGGCGTTCGAGCGCGCGCCAGTGCCCTTCGGCCCCACTGTTTGGCTCCCCCGTCATAACCATCTGTCTTCGTCGATTCCCTTAGCTGCGGGGTTCGACCCAGCCGATCGATCCATCCGAACGGCGATAGACCATGTTGTGCCGTTCCGTCGCACCGTTCTTGAACAAGAGCGCATTGGTGTTCTGCAGATCGAGCAGCATGACCGCATCGGCAACCGAACATTCGGGAATCATCGCGCTCGTTTCCGCGATGATCGGCGGGCTGTCGTGCTCTATCTCAGCTTCGCTTTCCGGTTCGGGAGCGGCGAAGATCGTATAGGCTGCCTCCTGCTCACGCATGGCGTGATCAGCCTGCTCGTGCCGATCCTTGATCCGGCGTTTGTAACGGCGCAGCTGCTTCTCGATCTTGGCGGCTGCAGTATCGAATGCCTGGTGGACATCATGAGCTTCGGCGTGACCCTTGAGGATGAGCCCCTGCATGACATGGGTCACGATATCGGACGAGAATGCCCCGCCTGCGGCCTTGCCGAAAGTAACATGACTGGAGATCGCGCGGTTGAAATACTTCTCCACGATGCCCTGCAATCGGTCCTCGACATGGGTTTGCAAGGCTGCGCCAGTGTCGATTTGGTGGCCCGAAACACGGATATCCATAAGCGTCGTTCTCCTTTTTATCGCGCCCCGCCGATACTTCCGGCCCCGTCCAGCCGGATTGCATGGGCCGTGGACTTACCCCCAGAGAGGGTTTTCGATCCCAGCCATGAATTCTCTATGCCGCGCCAGCTCTTCCGGCGTGGGTGCATGGGGCCGCGGGTCCCGTCGCGGGCCTTCCGGCGCCTTGCGTACCGCGATGAGTTCGGCAGCCGGTTCAGCCTTTGCCTGTTCTGCGGCGAGCTCCAAGCCGATCTGGCGGCCACCCTTCAGTTCGACGTAGACCTGCGCCAGCAATTCGGCATCCAGCAGGGCGCCATGTTTGACACGGTGACTGCGGTCGATGCCATAGCGGCTACACAGCGCATCGAGAGAGAGCTTGGCGCCCGGGTGGCGCTTTTTCGCAAGCTGCACCGTATCCACCATGCGGGTCATACACACGGGCTCGCATCGGCACAGGGCAAGCTCCGCATTGAGAAAGCCGAAGTCGAAGCCCGCATTATGGGCGATCAGCGGCGAATCGCCGATGAAATCGAGCAGCTCCTGAAAGGTGTCGCGGAAAAACGGCTTGTCGGACAGGAATGCGGCAGAAAGGCCATGCACCGCCTCGGCCCCTGCCGGCATGTCTCGTTCAGGATTGTAGTAAGCGTGGAAGGTGTTTCCCGTGGGGACGAGATTGACCATTTCGACACAGCCGATTTCCACCATGCGGTCCCCGGTCTTGGGATCGAGGCCGGTGGTTTCGGTGTCGAAAACAATCTCACGCATTGGGTAACCTATCGGACTCGCGGGCCGATATTACAAGGGGTCTCGATTGGCCGCATCCGCGCGCAACTGGGCGATCAGCGCAATGACATCCTCTTCCGTCCCGCCGAGCGACTGGCCCGTATCGATGACGTGATCGGCCCGCTCGCGCTTTTCGGCATCCGGCGTCTGGAGCGACAGGATATGGGCGAATTTTTCCGGCGTCATGTCCGGCCGGGCGAGAACGCGCTGACGCTGGGTTTCCGCAGAAGCCGAGACCACCACGATGCGGTCAACGCTCGCGTGGCCGCCCTTCTCGAATAGCAGGGGAATGTCGAAGACCACCAGGGGCGCGTCGAGATGCTCTGCCAGAAATGCCTCGCGTTTACGGGCAACGGCAGGATGCACGATGGCTTCCAGCCGGGCGAGGGCCGATGTGTCGCCGAAGACTTCCTGGCCGAGCCTGTCGCGAAGAACGCCGGTTTCGTCCGTGCTGCCCGGAAATTCCGCTTCGATCGCGGCGACGAGCGCGCCCGCCGGTCCCTGCATGGCGCGCACTTCGGCATCGGCGTCGAAAACGGGTACGCCTGCGGCTTCGAACATGGCTGCCACGGTCGATTTGCCCATACCGATGGAGCCGGTGAGCCCGATGATGAGCGGCCCGGTCATCGCGTCAGCAGCTCTCGCAGCTCTGTGTCATGCTCGCGCGGGGCATCTTCGCCGAAGAAATAGCGGAAGGCAGCGGCAGCCTGGCCGATCAGCATGGCCAGGCCGTCGATGGTCGCAAATCCGGCATCGCGTGCCCGCTTGAGAAATTCGGTTTCCACCGGATCGGTGACGATATCATAGACGATGGAACCGGGCGGAGCATGGCTCCAGTCGAAGGCGAGCGGTGGTTGGCCGCGCATGCCCAGCGGGCTGGCATTGACGAGCAGGTCGCAGCACCCCTCACGGTCGTCGAATGCGAAATCCGTCGGCTCGGCGAAGTGGGAAAGGGGGGCGGTATGATGCTCACCCTCGGTCAGCTCATCCAGAAGGCCGCGCGCCTTGTCTGGATCGCGCCCGGCGACCACCAAGGTGAAGCCTTCTGCGGCAAGGCCGGAGATGACCGCACGAGCCGCACCGCCCGTACCCAGCACGCGGGCCATGCGGAAGTAGTGTTGCTCGCGCAATTGCCCGGCGAGTGGCTCCAGAAAGCCGGCGACATCCGTGTTGCGGCCTACGAGGGCACCATCGGCGGCCCGATACACCGTGTTAATCGCGCCCACACGCTTCGCCAGCGGTTCGATCCGGTCGACCAATGGCGCGACAGCCTGCTTGTGCGGCATGGTGACATTGCAGCCGCGCCAGTCCGCATCTTCGCGCCGTTCGGACAGATAGGCGGCAAGGGTCTCGCTCGTCACATGATGCGCGCGGTAGGCAGCTTCGAGGCCAAGCTTCTCGATCCAGAACCCGTGGATCGTGGGCGATTTCGACTGCGCTATCGGATCGCCGATGACTTCCGCATAGCTGGTCACGAAGCCAGTACGCCTTCCTCGCGCAGCGCACCCAGCACCTGCAGCAGCGGCATGCCGAGCACGGTGAACTGATCGCCCATGATACTGTCGAACAAATGGACGCCCGGGCCCTCGATGCGGAAGACGCCCACGCAGTAGGATACGGCGGGCCATTCGGCATCGAGATAGGCGGCGATGAAATCTTCGCCAAGCTCTCTCATACGGAGGCGGGCGAAGTCGGAGCCGACCCAGATGATCTGGCCGTCGCGGGCGAGGGCGGCGGCGCTGTGGAGAGTCATCACCTTGCCCGAGAAGAAGCGCAGGTGCTCGGCTGCCTCTTCGCGGCTGGCGGGCTTGTCGAAGCGGCGGCCGCCCACCTCCACCAGCGAGTCGCTGCCGAGGACGAGGCGGCTGTCGGCCACTGCTGCCGCCTTGGCCGCGGCCAGCGCCTGGGCCACCTCGGCGGGCTCCGCCCCCTCCATTTCGGCCTCGAGCGCGCGCTCGTCCACCTCGGCTGGGCGCGCCTCGAAGGCCACACCCGCCGCCTCCAGCATTGCCTTGCGCGAGGCGGAGTTCGACGCGAGCACGATCCCGCTGCCCGAAATACCGCTCATATCGCCTTCACTCCTTCGAAATCGCCACCTTCGCGCTGGCTGCGTTCGCCATAGAGGCGGATGATGGCCGCCGCGGTTTCCTCGATCGAGCGGCGGGTGACATCGATGACCGGCCAGCCGTTATCGGCAAACATGCGCCGCGCAAAGGCGACCTCGCTCTTGACCTTCTCATTGTCGACATAGGCCGTCTCGGACTGTTCGTTCAGGGTCAGGAGCCGGTTGCGCCGGATCTGGACCAGCCGTTCGGGCGCCGTGGTGAGACCCACTACCATGGGGTTTTTCAGCTCGAACAGCTTGGGCGGCGGCGGGCTTTCCACCACCAGCGGGATATTGGCGACCTTGTAGCCGCGATTGGCGAGATAGATGCTCGTCGGCGTCTTGGAACTGCGCGACACGCCGACCAGAAGGATGTCGGCCTCTTCCCATTCGTCCCACAAGATGCCGTCGTCATGGGCGATGGTGAACTGGATCGCCTCGACCCGCTCGAAATAGGCCTTGTCCATCTGGTGCTGCTTGCCCGGACGGCCGTGCGCTTCCTGGCCCAGCGCCTTTTCCAGCGCGGCGGTCACCCGGTCGAGAATCGGCACGGCGGGCAGGCCGAACGAGGCGCACACTTCTTCCAGCCGCGCGCGCGCATCGGCATTCACCAGGGTGAACAGCACGAGCCCGGGATTGGCCTTGAGTTCGGGCACGATCCGGTCGAGATGCTGGCGGCTCCTGACCATGGGCCAGAAGTGGCGCACCACATTGGCATCGTCGAACTGCGCGAGCGCCGCTTTCGCCAGCATTTCCAGCGTTTCGCCGGTGCTGTCGGAAAGCAGGTGGAGATGGATACGGTCGGAGATGGGATCCTCGCTGGGGGCCTGTGGACAGGCGTGGGATAAACCACGGGACAGCTCTGCCGACAAGTTCGGGGACGAAATCGCTCCCCACTACGAGTCAGGCAAGGGGGTGATTCCCGCACACCAAGCGGCGACTTTTGCGCAGGCTGGGAACAGTGGGGACAAATTTGACTCGACTCAAGCGCGGACACGAGTCGGATGATCGGATCGGACCCTTCCCACGGCGGGAGAAATAGGGCAGGGGCCACTTGTGCCCGATATCCACAGGGCCAACAGACTCCATCAATCCTTATAATAACTAGGTATTATTGGACTCCTGAATGCCCGGTCCCCTTCTCGATACGCTCAACGGTTCTCCCACCGGCACTGTCCCGCTCTGGCTCATGCGCCAGGCCGGCCGGTATTTGCCCGAATATCGCGAACTGCGCGCGGAAAAGGGCGGATTCCTAGCGATGGCTTACGATAGCGAGGCGGCCTGCGAGATTACCCTGCAGCCGATCGACCGCTTCGGTTTCGACGGCGCGATCCTGTTTTCCGACATTCTGATCGTGCCCCATGCGCTGGGCCAGCATCTCGAATTCCTGGCGGGCGAGGGGCCCAAGCTGTCGCCCCGGCTGGTCGATACCGCGCTGGCCGATCTGACACCGGATAGCTCGCGTTACGAACCGATCTACCAGACCGTGCGCCTATGCCGTCAGCGCCTGCCCGAAGGCGTGACCATGCTCGGCTTTGCGGGCAGCCCGTGGACCGTGGCGACCTACATGGTCGCCGGCGAGGGGAGCCGCGATCAGCACGAGGCGCGCGCGCTGGCCTATCGCGATCCCGCCGCCCTGCAGGCGATCGTTGATGCGATCGCCGAACAGACGATTACCTATCTTTCCGGCCAGATCGAAGCGGGCGCGGAAGCCGTGCAGCTGTTCGACAGCTGGGCGGGCAGCCTGGCGCCGGATGAATTCGAACGCTGGGTCATCGCCCCCAATGCCCGGATCGTGGCGGCGCTGGCTGAGCGGCATCCGGCGACGCCTATCATCGGTTTTCCGAAAGGCGCGGGCGAGAAATTGCCGGCCTATGCACGCGAAACCGGCGTAAAGGCGGTGGGCGTGGACGAAACGCTCGATCCCCACTGGGTGGCGCGCGAACTGCCCGAAGGCATGCCGGTGCAGGGCAATCTCGATCCGCTGCTGCTGCTGGCGGGATCCGACCGGCTCGAAGAGCGGGTGACGACCATCCTGAAGGCTTTCGAGGACCGCCCGCATGTCTTCAATCTTGGTCATGGAATCGACCGGCGCACGCCGATTGCGCATGTCGAGCGATTGATTGCGGCTGTGCGCGGCTGGAAGGGATGAAATCCTCGATGCGACACGCTACATCACCGGCATGCAGGATGTGCTTTCGATGACCTATCTGTGGCTCAAGGCCGGCCATATCATCTTCATGGTTTTCTGGCTGGCGGGGCTGTTCATGCTGCCGCGCCAGATGATTTATCTGCATCCCGCAGCGGCCGGTTCGGCCGAATCGGACCTGTGGGGCAAGCGCATGGGCCTGCTGCGCAAGGTCATCCTCACTCCCAGCATCATCGTGGTGTGGATTTTAGGCCTGCTGCTGGCACAAACGCTGTCCGCATGGGGTGAGGGGTGGCTGCATGCCAAATTATTGCTTGTGCTGCTTCTGAGCGGCTTCCACGGCTATCTGGTCGTGCAGTCCAAGAAGATGGCCGCGGGCGAACGTCCCCTGACCGAAAAACAGCTGCGCATGATCGGCGAAGTGCCCGGCATATTGCTGGCGCTGATCGTGGTGCTGGTGGTCGTCAAACCCTTCTGATCCGGCCCCCTGCGGCGACGCGTGATTTGCATTGGCGATTGACGGGGCGGGCAAGCGAATTTATTTGAAGCGCTCTGACGGCTAGAGGCCTCGCGTTCAGACGAGGCCGGGTCCGCTTTCTCCAAGCCCATACCGACCTGCCGGCCATACCCATTCGGAAATTCGAGAAAATCTATGCATCTCAAAGACTTGAAAGCAAAAGCGCCCGCCGATCTGGTGGCCATGGCCGAAGAGCTGGGCGTCGAGGCAGCCGGCACCATGCGGCGCCAGGACCTGATGTTCTGCATCCTTCGCGAACTCGCGGACGATGAGGAATATAACGAAGAAATCATGGGCATCGGCACGATCGAGGTGCTGCAGGACGGTTTCGGCTTCCTGCGCAGCCCCGAAGCGAACTATCTCGCCGGCCCGGACGATATCTATGTCTCGCCCAACCAGATCCGCAAATGGGGCCTGCGCACCGGCGATACGGTCGAAGGCCAGATCCGCGCGCCGCAGGAAGGCGAACGCTATTTCGCCCTGACCGGCTTGACCGCGGTGAATTACGAAAATCCGGAAAATGTCCGGACCCGCACGAATTTCGATAATCTCACGCCGCTCTATCCGGAAGAGAAGCTGAATCTCGACACGCTCGATCCGACGGTCAAGGACAAGTCCGCCCGCGTGATCGACATCATCTCGCCGCAGGGCAAGGGCCAGCGCGCCCTGATCGTCGCGCCGCCGCGCACCGGTAAGACCGTGCTGCTGCAGAACATCGCCAAGGCGATCACCGACAACCACCCGGAAGTGTTCCTTCTGGTTCTGCTCGTCGACGAGCGTCCGGAAGAAGTCACCGACATGCAGCGCAGCGTGAACGGCGAAGTCATCTCCTCGACCTTCGATGAACCGGCCAACCGCCACGTGCAGGTCGCCGAAATGGTGATCGAGAAGGCCAAGCGCCTGGTCGAGCACAAGAAGGATGTCGTGATCCTGCTCGATTCCATCACCCGCCTCGGCCGCGCCTACAACACCGTCGTGCCCAGCTCGGGCAAGGTGCTGACCGGCGGTGTGGATGCCAACGCGCTCCAGCGCCCGAAACGGTTCTTCGGTGCCGCGCGTAACATCGAGGAAGGCGGTTCGCTTTCGATCATCGCCACCGCGCTGATCGATACCGGCAGCCGCATGGACGAGGTCATCTTCGAAGAATTCAAGGGCACGGGTAACAGCGAAATCGTCCTCGACCGCAAGGTTGCCGACAAGCGCATCTTCCCGGCCCTGGATGTCGGCAAGTCCGGCACGCGCAAGGAAGAGCTGCTGGTCGAGAAGGACAAGCTGTCGAAGATGTGGGTCCTGCGCCGCATTCTCATGCAGATGGGCACGATCGACGCGATGGAATTCCTGCTCGACAAGATGAAGGATTCCAAGACCAACGAAGACTTCTTCGCGACCATGAACCAGTAGGGTTCTCAGGCGGATTGATTGAGTCTTTCACGCGTCCTTTATGAAAGTGTCGCCGTCGGGCAATCTCTGGCGCGCGACACTTTCGACATTATCGAGCAATCCGCGCGCAACAATGCCCTGCGGCGGGTGACCGGCTTTCTGATGAACGACGGTGATCGCTATCTGCAATATCTCGAGGGGCCGCCCATGGTCATCGAGGATCTGATGGGCATCATCGCCGAGGATCCGCGCCACCACAGTCTTAACGTACTGGCACGCGAAAGCGGCTCTGATCGCCTGTTTGCGGACTGGTCGATGAAGTCGCTGATCAGTTTCGACGGACCGCCCGCGATCGAGGAGTTGTCAGCTCAGCTGTCCGGCAAACAGGATGATTTCGACCTGGCCGAGCAGGCGAGGGCATTCCTGAAGCGCGGATAGCGATCAGGCTTTAGCGTCTGCCTGCAGCTGGGCAGCCATCATATCCCAGACCTTGTTCACGGCCTTGAGCGGCCGGATCATCACCTTGAAATCCACGATCTTCCCGTCCCCGTCGAACTGGATGAGGTCGATGCCGTTGACATGCACGCCGTCCATTTCGGTGGTGAATTCGAGCATGGCATTGTCGCCATCGACCAGTTCGCGGACATAGGTGAAACTGTCGTTGCCCAGCGTCTGTCCCGCCGCAGCGAGATATCTGACGACGAGATCGCGGCCCTTCTGCGGGGTATGAACGACAGGGGAGTGGAAGACCGCGTCCGCATGGACGAGCTTCATCAGATCCTCCGCCTGATTGCCCGCCTGCATGGTGAAATGCCATTGCTCGAGGCCTTTTTGTGCGGACATTCCTGTTCTCTCCCGGGAATTTTTCATGCTTCCGGATTCTGCGGCGGCCGGGCCAGCGCGCAGGATCCTGGAAGCTCAGTAAGGGTGCGGCGGATTAGCCGACCAGATGTGCCTTGAAGAATTCGGCCGTGCGCGAATCCGCCAGATCGGCTGCGTCGTCATCCCTCCGTTTGCCGAATTCGGTGGCAAATCCGTGGTCGAGGCCTGCGTAATCGTGCAGCGTGACCTTGGGATGGTCGTCGAGCCCTTCGTGCATGGCCTGCTGCGTTTCCTTATCGACGAAGCCGTCTTCGGTGGGAATATGCAGCATCAGTGGGTTCGCGATGGCGTCTTTTTCGCGCAGGAGATTGTCCACGCCGACCGCATAATAGCCCACGGTGGCATCGCTGTCGGTGCGTGCTGCGGTCATGTAGGCGAGGCGGCCACCGAGGCAGTAGCCCACTGCGCCGACTTTGCCGCAGCCCTCGGCGCGGGCCCATTTGATGGCCGCTTCGATATCGCGCACGCCCTGATCCTGATCGAACTTTCCGAACAGATCGAGCGCCTTCTGCATTTCAGGTTCGATATCGGGATCGAGTTCGATGCCGGGCTCGAACTGCCAGAAGAGGTCGGGTGCGATGGCCAGATAGCCTTCTTCGGCCAGCTTGTCGCATTTGCGGCGGATGCCGGCATTGATGCCGAAAATTTCCTGAATGACCACGATGGCGGCCTTGGGCGTATCCGACGGGGTCGCGACATAGGCGGGGAAGCTGTCTGCGCCGTCGATGGTTTCAAGGGTAATCATTTCGGTCATTCGTCGATCTCCGCTGGTTGGTGACGGGTCTAGCCCTTGTGGAGTTTTGTTGGCAAACCCAGATGGGGTCTCAATGACGCTCAACGGAGAAAATGCCATGAAGGTCCATGTGGAAATCGATTGTACGCCGGAAGAGGCCCGCAGCTTCATGGGACTGCCCGATGTGGGCAAGGCGAACGATGTCTATGTCGAGATGATGTCCAATGCGATGAAGGGCGTCTCGAACACCGAGCAGCTGCAGGAATATGCCCGCCAGTTGGCCCCCATGGGGCAGGCAGGCTTCAAGCTGTTCCAGAGTTTCATGGAGGGCGCGAACGCGGCGAAGTCCTCTCCCAAGAAGCCCGACAAGTAAGCCGCCGCTCAAGCGGACCGTTTGACAATGACCGACACGATCTTCGCGCTTTCCAGCGGAGCGCCGCCTGCCGCCATCGGCATCATCCGGATCAGTGGGCCTCAGGCCTGCGAGGCTGCTGAGCGCCTCGCTGGCTTGCTTCCCGAAGAGCGGCATGCAGGACTACGCTCTTTGCGCGACGGGGAAGGGCGAGTCTTGGATCAGTGCCTGCTGCTATGGTTTGCGGGTCCGAAGACCGCCACCGGCGAAGATCTCGTAGAATTGCATTGCCACGGGGGCAGGGCGGTCGTCGCGGCTGTCGAGAACGAGTTGGCGAGCTTCGCTGGCCTACGCCGAGCTCAAGCGGGCGAGTTCACCCGGCGCGCATTCGCCAATGGTGTGCTCGACCTGGCGGAGGCTGAAGGACTGGGTGACCTGCTCTCGGCAGAAACCGAACTACAGCGCCGGGCGGCGCAGGAGATTGCTGGTGGTGGTCTGACGAGGAAGGTCGAAGAATGGCGTGATCGCCTTCTCGGCCTCTCCGCTCTCGTTGAAGCACAGCTGGACTTCTCCGACGAGGACGATGTGTCCGAACTCCCGGAAGTGTTTCACGTGAAACTTTCCGAGCTTTTAGGGGAGTGGGAGCGTGAGCTTCGCCAACCCAAGATGGAACGGCTGCGGGACGGGATCAGGGTTGTCTTGGCGGGACCACCCAATGCGGGCAAGTCGTCTCTCTTCAATGCTATCCTGCAGGAGGGTGCGGCTATTGTCTCGGCAGAGGCAGGAACGACGAGAGATGTGATCGAGCGGCCCATCGCCCTCGACGGCGTTCCTTTCGTTCTCATCGACACTGCAGGCCTGCGCGACAGCGATGCGGGCGAGATCGAGCGGATCGGCATCGAACGAGCACGGCTGCAGCTGAGCGAGGCGGATATCGTCCTGTGGCTCGGTGCTGAAGGGGAGGGACCATCCGGGGGGTTTGAGGTCGAATCCTTCTCTGACCAGGCAAGTGGTTCGAAGCAGTCCCCGGACTTTGTAGTTTCATCGGTAACCGGATCAGGTATCGATAATCTGATTAGTGCACTCGTTGATCGAGCGCGTGACCTTCTTCCGCAGCCCGGTACAGCAACGCTCAATGCGAGGCAGACCGCCGGGCTATCTGATGCGCATAACGCTTTGGCCAGCCTCGAAGGTCTCACCGATGCATTGATTGTCGGTGAGTATCTTCGTCTAGCGCGCCTGGGACTAGATCGTATCCTCGGCCGCAATTCGACAGAAGACATGCTGGATTCGCTTTTCGGGCGGTTCTGTATCGGCAAATAAAAGCTGCCATTGTTTCACGTGAAACACCGATTGCGCTTTGTAACCCCACCGCTTTTCCGCTAATCGCGCACCATGCTGAATTTCGATGTCATCATTGTCGGCGGTGGCCATGCTGGAGTCGAAGCTGCCTGCGCCAGCGCTCGCCTGGGTGCGCGGACCGCTCTGATAAGCTTTGACCTGACCAAAATTGGCGCGATGAGCTGCAATCCGGCGATCGGCGGATTGGGCAAAGGTCATCTGGTTCGCGAAGTCGATGCGCTGGACGGTGTCATGGCCCGGGCGGCAGATGCCGGTGCCATTCATTATCGCATGCTCAACCGCTCCAAGGGAAGTGCCGTGTGGGGGCCGCGCGTCCAAGCGGATCGGCACCTATTCGGTGCCGAAGTTCACAGGATCGTTTCGGCGCAGGATAATCTCACCCTGATCAAGGGCGAGGTTGCCGCGCTCAGGCTCTCTGGTGGTGTGGCTACCGGGGTGGATTTGGCGGACGGTTCGAACATCGAGGGTGGGGCGGTCGTCCTTTGCACAGGGACTTTCCTCGGCGGAAATCTGTTCCGCGGGGAAGAGCGGCTTCAGGGTGGACGGATCGGGGAGGATGCAGCACACATTCTCGCGAAGCAATTGCGCGATGCCGATCTGCCCATGGCCCGTCTCAAGACGGGGACACCGCCCCGTCTCGACGGCCGGACTATCAATTGGGCTGAGCTCGAAGAACAACCTTCCGATGGTGAAGGCTGGACCATGTCGTCGCTCACTGGCGCCCGGCCGAACCCTGAAATATTCTGCGCCATTACCCGCACGAATGAAAAGTCGCACGACGTCATCCGCGCGAACCTGGATCGGTCGCCGCTCTTTTCCGGTGCCATCGGTGCCGCCGGGCCGCGGTACTGCCCTTCGATAGAAGACAAGATTCATCGCTTCGGCGACCGTGACGGCCATCAGATTTTCTTGGAGCCAGAGGGGCTCTCGACGCATCTCGTTTATCCCAACGGTATCAGCACATCGCTGCCTACCGATGTCCAGCACAACATGCTTCGCTGCATGGCCGGACTGGAGCGAGTCGAAATGGTCGTGCCCGGCTACGCGGTCGAATATGACCATATCGATCCACGAGCGTTGACCAAGCAGCTCCAGATCAGGGCTGTCCCCGGGGTCTATTGCGCGGGGCAGATCAACGGCACGACCGGCTATGAAGAAGCGGCGGCACAGGGTCTGGTGGCGGGAGCAAGTGCCGCCGCCAACGTTCTCGGCGTCGAACCTCTCAATCTTGATCGTTCGGATTCGTATATTGCCGTCATGCTGGACGATCTCACGCTGCATGGCGTGAGTGAACCCTATCGCATGCTGACGGCACGCGCGGAATATCGCTTGCGCCTTCGTGCCGCCAATGCAGACACCAGGCTCACAAGCAAGGGTATCGCCGCTGGGTTGGTGGGGGCGGCACGTAAAGCTTGGTACGAGCAACGTCTTCAGCGGCGCGAGACAGTGGATCAAGCCCTCGATGTGGCGGTGGATGCCGAAGCGCTCAGGGCAAGCGGATTGGCCGTCAAGAGTGAGCGCGGCACGATTCCCGTCCGCGATTGGCTCCGGGGCGGGCAGATCTCGCTCGAGACACTCGCAGGTTTTGTTGACGGTATCGACCCTACCGATCCGCTCACCGTCGAGATGGCGGAAGACATCATCTACGCTCCCTATCTTGCACGGCAGGAAGCGGAATTGCGCGATTTGAAGGCCGGGGACTTGGTCTCTTTGCCAGATGACTTCCCTTATGAAACTGTCCCTGGTCTCTCCAACGAAATGGTCGAACGCCTAAAGGCGTCATCGCCGGAAACGCTTGCTGCTGCAGGGCGGGTGCCGGGTATTACCCCCGCTGCATTGGCAGCGCTTCTTGTCTATGCGCGCCGGTTGGAAGAGCGTGCAGCATGATCAGGACCGAGAGTGAAGCGCGAGAGTTCATTTCCAATCTGGCATTCGATGATATTGCTCTGAACAAGCTTGAAAAACTGGCCGCCTTACTGTCCGAGGAAAATGACCGCCAGAACCTTGTTTCAAGATCTTCTCTGGACGAGGTCTGGGTTCGGCATTTCGCGGATTCGGCGCAACTGCTCGATCATGTTCCACGTGAAACCGCATCTTCGTGGTTGGATCTGGGCAGCGGCGCAGGCTTCCCAGGCCTGGTTGTTTCTATTCTCCGGCCCGACCAGAAGGTGGTCCTCGTCGAATCGCGCCGCAAGCGAGTAGAGTGGCTCGAGGCGATGGCATCGACGTTGGGGTTGAAGAATTGCCGTGTGGAAGGGTTGCGACTAGAACTTGTCGAATCTTTTCCTGCAGGAGTTATTTCGGCCCGCGCATTCGCGCCGCTGCCAAAACTCCTCAGGTTATCCGCACGCTTCTCCACAGGAGGCACCAAGTGGGTCTTGCCGAAAGGGCGTTCCGCGACCCAAGAAGTTGAAGAACTTTCTCCCAAGTTGAAACCAATGTTTCACGTGCAACAATCTATGACAGACACGGACGCGGGAATCGTTGTCGGCCATGGCAAGATCGGGACGGGAAAATGATCACAATCGCAATTGCCAATCAGAAGGGCGGGGTCGGTAAAACGACCAGTGCCATCAATATAGCGACAGCAATGGCGGCTTCGGGCTGGCGGACGCTTTTGATTGATCTCGATCCGCAGGGGAATGCATCGACCGGGTTGGGCATTGAAAACTCTGCACGTGAATATACGAGTTACGATTTGCTGATGGGCGATGCCACTTTGTCGCAAGCGGCGCAGCCGTCCGAGATACCCTCGCTGGATGTAGTGCCCGCTACGCAAGACCTCTCGGGGGCAGAGGTGGAACTCGTTGCGGTGGAAGATCGCACGCATCGCCTTCAGAAGGCTCTCGCCGCCCGGGAGCCCGGCTTTGCCGGTTATGACGTCGTTTTTATCGATTGTCCGCCGTCGCTAGGCCTGTTGACGCTCAATGCGCTGTGTGCGTCGAATACTCTTCTCGTGCCTCTTCAATGCGAATTCTTCGCGCTGGAGGGGCTTAGCCAGCTTTTGCAGACGGTCGAGCGCGTGCAGCAGCGCTTTAATCCTGACCTCGGCATTGTGGGCATTGCGCTGACGATGTTCGATCGCCGCAACCGGCTCACCGACCAAGTGGCGGATGACGTCCGCGATTGTCTTGGCAAACTCGTGTTCGAGAATGTCATTCCCCGTAATGTGAGGCTTTCGGAAGCCCCGAGCCATGGGATGCCCGCTCTTATTTACGATCACAATTGTTCGGGAAGCAAAGCCTACATCGGCCTTGCAAGAGAATTGATCGAACGTCTCCCCGAGAAAAGGAAAGCCGCATGAGTGCCGCAGTCGACCGCAAGAAGAAACTCGGCCGCGGGCTGGGCGCCCTGATGGGTGAAATTCAGCGCGAAGAACCGCTATCCTCAAGAACCGGTAACGACGGTAACGATCTCGCAGCCGATCAGGCTGCAAGCAATGCCACGGGCCTCGCCGATATTCCGGTAGCGGACATCAGCCCCTTGCCGGGTCAGCCGAGAACGCGTTTTGACGACGAGGCTCTCGATCAGCTTGCGGCTTCGATCGCGCAGCGCGGGGTTATCCAGCCGATCATCGTCACGACCAAGGGGCAGGGGCGGTTCCAGCTTGTGGCCGGCGAGCGCCGGTGGCGTGCCGCACAGCGTGCACGCTTGCACACCATCCCCGCGATCGTGCGGGATCTCGACCAGCGCGAAATCATGGCACTGGCCCTGATCGAGAATCTTCAGCGCGAAGACCTAAACCCTCTCGAAGAAGCCCGCGCCTATCAGAAGCTGGCGGATGACGAGGGCATGACCCAGTCCGAAATCGCCAAGCTGGTCGACAAATCACGTAGCCACGTGGCCAATTTCCAACGTCTTCTGGCTCTTCCTGAAGATGTTCTGGACATGCTGGCCGATGGCCGCCTCTCGATGGGGCATGCACGCCCGCTGATCGGGAACGAAGAGGCTTCAGATATCGCCAACCGTGCGGTGAACGACAATCTTTCGGTCCGAGAAGTCGAAAAGCTCGCTCGCGGCGACCGGCCCAAACGGGAAAGCCAGGCCAAGGCTCCCGGATCAACCGGGAATGGTGCCGAGGATCCGGACATCGCCGCCGTCCAGGGCCATCTCGAAGAATTCCTCGGCCTGTCCGTGCGGATCAAGCCGGAAGGTGCCCCGGGCAATGGCACGGTGACGATCAGCTATCGTACGCTCGACCAGCTGGACCTGATCTGCCAGCGCCTTACGGGCGGCGATATATAAGTTCAGATCCGTCCCGAGATAATCTCGGCAAGCCCTTCTATTCCTTCGCGATCTTCATTGTCGAAGCGCGCGAGGGAAGGGCTGTCGAGATCGATCACGGCGATCACGGTGCCATTTCTTTTCACCGGGACGACGAGTTCCGAATTCGTCTCTGAATCGCAGGCGATGTGCCCCGGGAAGGCGTGGACGTCTTCGACCAGCTGTGTTTCGCCGTCCGCCGCTGCCGTTCCGCACACACCCTTGCCGAAGGGGATGCGGATGCAGGCCGGGCGGCCCACAAATGGGCCGAGGACCAGTTCGCCATCAACGACACGATAAAACCCGGCCCAGTTCAGATCGGGCAGAAAATCACCCAGCAGGGCGGCGACATTGGCCATGTTGGCGACCGGGTCCGGCTCGCCCTCGGTAAGCGCGGCGGCGGCCTGCTGCAGCTGGCGATAGGTTTCTGCCTTGGGGCAATCGGCATCGGGTTTGAAATCGAACATGGAAGGGCACTTAACTTGTCGCGGCGCCAGTTCAAGAGCCGTTGCCGCCAGGCGCGGCCTCGCCTATCCTCAAGCCATGAGCATTCTTAAGAAGCTGGGCATTGGCCTTGTCGTCCTGATAGCGATCCTCGCGATCTTCTTCTTCTTCGTAACGCGCGGAGACACCGCTTCCCTTTCGATGGACGAAGTTACCGGGGACGATCCGGTCCTTGACGAACCCGATGCCGAAACCTTCCCGACCGTACAGATCGCTGACCCGGTGGGCTGGGCAGAGGGCGAAAAGCCTGTCGCCGCAGAGGGGCTGGTCGTCGACCGGTTCGCCGAGGGTCTCGACCATCCGCGTACGCTCTACACGCTTCCCAATGGGGATGTCCTCGTCTCGCTGACCCGCTCGCCGAATCAGGAATCGGAGGGCATCCTGTCGTGGATCACCAACAAATTGATGAGCAAGGCAGGTGCTAACGGGCCTTCCGCAAATGAGGTAGTGCTCCTCCGCGATCAGGATGGGGACGGTAATGCCGAGACGGTGAAGACGCTCCTCGACGGACTCGATTCTCCTTCTGGTCTCGCCTTTAATGACGGCACACTTTACGTCGCAAACCACGACGAAGTTCTTGCTTTTCCTTATCAATTGGGGACTGACCGCGTGACGGCAAAGCCCCGCAAGGTCATCGATCTTGCTGGCGGCGGAGGGCACTGGATGCGCAATCTCGCGCTCCATCCGGATGGTGACCGGCTGTACGTCGCCGTGGGCTCCGATACCAACATCGGTGACAAGGGGATGGAGGCCGAAGAGGGGCGCGCGCTCATCTGGGAAGTCGACCTTGCGACCGGCAGCCGGCGACAGTTCGCCGGCGGGTTGCGCAATGCCAACGGTCTCGACTTCAGCCCCTGGTCGGGCGAGCTCTGGACCACCGTGAACGAGCGCGACATGCTCGGCTCCGACCTCGTCCCTGATTACCTGACCAACGTTCCAGTTGGTGCCCAATACGGTTGGCCTTGGGTCTACTGGGGCGACAATTACGATCGCCGCGTCAGAGCGCCCGTGCCCGCCTATATCAACTATGTTCGCCGGCCCGAATATTCGCTGGGCCCGCATGTCGCTGCCCTCGGATTTGTCTTCAGCGCGGAAGGCGCTGCCATGGGCAACAAATTCTCCAACGGCGCGTTCGTTGCTCGCCACGGTTCGTGGAACCGCAAACCCCCATCGGGCTACGATGTGGTCTATGTGGCCTTCGATGAGCGCGGCAATCCGCTCGGCAAGCCGATCCCGGTCCTGACCGGGTTCCTCAAATCGAACGGGGAAACCCGGGGCCGCCCCACCTGGGTCGATTGGGCCAAGGATGGCTCCCTGCTGGTCAGCGACGACACGGCAGGCATCATCTGGCGCGTAAGTTCCCCGGGCGCATCACCACAGCCCGCCATCGAGCGAGTGACCGGAAGACGGCTCCCGCCGCAGCGTGAGCTGCGCGGGCAGACCGCGACCTTCGGTGAGGACGATTACGCCCGGATCGTCACGGAGAATTAATGCAGCAAGGCCTCGGTGGGGATGTCGTAGAGCGAATCTCCGCCGGCAGTGGCCGATGCCTTGAGGCCTGATGCTTCCGGGACAATCCGATCGAGGAAGAACCTGACTGTCGCGCGCTTTGCTCGCGCGATATCGGCATCGCTTTCCACAGCCTTGAGCTGGCGGATTAGCTGCCATCCCGCCGTGGCCACAGCAAGCATCGTGCAGAACGGCACGCTACCGGCCAGCTTGTCGTCGAGACTGGCGTCTTCGCGCATCCATTTGACGATGGCGGCGCAATCGCCCGCAAGATCGAAGAGCGCTTTCTCATCGCCTGCTTCCCGCGCGATGTCCTCGATAAGAGACGTCAGCGCCTCACCATTATTTAGCGCCAGCTTGCGTGTGACCAGATCGGCGGCCTGGATACCATTCGTGCCCTCATAGATCGGCGCAATCCGCGAATCGCGCCAGTGTTGGGCGGCACCCGTTTCCTCGACGAACCCCATGCCGCCATGGACCTGGATGCCCAGGCTGGCGACTTCGATACCGATGTCGGTTCCCCATGCCTTGACAAGCGGCGTCAGCACTTCCCCACGCGATCTGGCATCCTGATCGCCCAGAACGCCGCGATCAACTTGACCGGCTGTGTAGTAGAGGAGCGCTCTCGATGCCTCTGTAAGCGCCTTCATGCGGATGATCATCCGCCGCACGTCCGGATGCTCGATGATCGAAACAGGTGATTTCTCTGCCGATCCTGCGCGGGCCGACTGCACGCGCTCCTGCGCGTAATCTGTTGCCTGCTGGAGCGCGCGCTCGCCAATCTGAACGCCCTGATTACCAACATTGATGCGGGCATTGTTCATCATGGTGAACATGGCCGCCAGGCCGCGATTTTCCGCGCCTACGAGCTCGCCGATACAGTCGTCATTGTCGCCATAACTCATCACGCAGGTTGGCGAGGCGTTGATGCCCAGCTTGTGTTCGAGACTTACACAGCGGACATCGTTCCGTGGCCCAAGCGAACCATCCGGTTTCACGTGAAACTTTGGTACGATGAATAGCGATATTCCGCGGCTCCCTTCCGGCGCGTCGGGAAGCCGGGCCAATACCAGATGGATGATATTCTGCGCGAGCTCATGCTCACCCCAGGTGATGTAGATCTTCTGGCCCTTGATCAGGTATTTGCTAGCATGCTCACCATCCTCGATCAAATGGGCCGTCGTGCGCAGCGCGCCGACATCGGAGCCCGCTTGCGGCTCGGTCAGATTCATTGTGCCAGACCATTTCCCGCTCACCAAATCCGGCAAATACTTCTGTTGCAGTTCCTGCGAGCCATGATGTTCGAGTGCTTCGATGGCGCCCACACTCAACATCGGTAGCAAATTGAAAGCCATATTTGCGGTACCGAGATTTTCGAGCACATTGCAGGCCAGCGTAAAGGGCAGTCCCTGACCACCAAACTCTTCCGGCGAGGAGATGGCATTCCACCCTTGCTCCACATAGTGGGCGTAGGCTTCTTCGTATCCGTCGGGCAGGCGGACGACGCCATTCTCCAGTTTGGCGCCTTCCAGATCGCCGACCCTGTTGAGCGGAGCAAACTCGCCAGCCGCGAACTGGCCCACACCCTCCACGATGGCCTCCACCATATCGGGCTCGGCCGCTGCGAATTTTTCCGTCTTCGCAAGCTCTTCTATGCCTGCGTTAACGCGAATTGCGAGCAACTGGTCCTTGGTGGCTGGGCGATAGGTCACTGGGATATCCTCTTGGCTTTAAGGCGCTTCAGATATAGCGCGCGAGCATGAGCGGCAAATACGTTACGGAAACGCTTGGCACGGGAGAAAGTGGCCTCGCCCGTGCTGCGGAAATTCTCGCCGCCGGTGGCTTGGTGGCTGTGCCCACCGAAACGGTTTATGGCCTAGCGGCGAGAGCGGATGATGATGGTGCTGTCGGGCGTATCTATGCCGCCAAGGGAAGGCCCAGCTACAACCCCCTGATCGTCCATGTCTCGTCCATTGAGATGGCCCGCCAGCTCGCGGAATTTTCGCCAACCGCCGAAGGGATAGCAGCCGAGCACTGGCCAGGGCCGCTGACGCTCGTTCTCCCTGCGAAGAACAATGCGAAACTGGCGTCTGCAGTGACGGCGGGCCTCGATACAACCGCGATAAGGATGCCCGCACATCCGGTTATCCGTGCCTTAATCGAAATGTCCGGTTTTCCGTTGGCCGCACCCTCTGCCAACCGGAGCGGCTTTATCAGTCCGACGTCTGCCACTCATGTCCTTGCTACCCTCAATGGCCGCATCGACGCCGTGATCGATGGCGGGGCCTGCAAGTCGGGGGTAGAATCTACAATAATCGCCGTGCGACCAGACGGCACAATTGACCAATTGCGGCCGGGGCCGATCAGCTTCGACGGGATCGGTCCCGTTCCGACGATGGGGCACAAGATCGAAGCGCCAGGACAGCTCGCGAGCCACTACGCCCCCGGAAAGCCAATGCGGCTCGACGTCATCCGCGTCGTGGAGGACGAGTTTTTTATTGGATTTGGAGAGGTTGAGGGTGACTGCTCACTCTCGATTGAAGGCGATCTAGAAGAAGCGGCCGCGCGGCTCTATGCTTGCCTACATCTCGCCGCTGAATCCGATCTGCCACGGATTGCGGTGGCTCCGATTCCTCACATCGGGGTGGGGCAAGCCATCAACGATCGCCTCCGCCGGGCCGCGACGCCAGCCTAACGTTCCGGTTCTGCCGGGATCGTAGGCAGGATCTGCTGTATCTCCGCATAGGTCGCCGTCGCCTTTTCGCAGGCTCTGCGGTCACCGTCATTGCAGTCATCGAGCTCTTTGGCATATTCGCGTTCCAGCTTGCCGAGGCGCTCTTCCCGCCGGCGGATCTCACGCCCGCGTTTTTCGTCGGCTTCGGACTGGCTGGTGGTTGCGAGATCGACTGCCTTTCCCGCCACCTTGACGGGGGCGGTGACAACATCGGCCACGGTGCCCAGGCATCCGGCGAGAAGACAGCTGGTAGAAGCGAGGAAAATCAGGGCAGCGCGGTGCATCGTTCAATCCTTTCGATACACCGCCCTAGACCCATCTCGATATTTTTACGATGAATAGCTGCGCGGGTCCGAATTATTCGGTTTCGGCAGTCCGTCCACCGCAGCGAAGCTTGCCGGAACCCATCGCGCTTGCCGTGCAGCTCGCATTTCCGGTTACCGTGACATCGCCTGAGCCAACGATGCTTGCCTCGACATTGCCGTCAGAGGCGAAGGCGGCATCCCCTGACCCGGCGATCGTGACTTCGGCCCGGTCCACCCTGAGCCCGGTCATATTGGCCGATCCCGAGCCTGCAATCGTCATTTCCATTTCTGTGGCCGTGCCCGAGGCATCGAAGTCACCCGAGCCCGCAATGGTCAGCTGAAGCGAGTTTGCCGCGAGCCTATCGACCTTCGCCGTGCCCGAACCGGCAATGGTCACCTCAGCCTCATCGTCCATCGATTCCGCTTCCATCGAGCCGGAACCGGCAAGCACGATCGCCTGCAGGCTGGGGACCGTCACGCGGACTGAAGCCGTGCCGATATTCTTTTCGCTATCCTTGGCGCGGGATATCGCAAGGGAGTTGTCCTCCAGGTCAAACCGCAGGGCTTCGCGGGCGCGCGTATCGCCTGAAAGTTCAATCTCGAATTCGTTTCCCTTTTCGATGATCACCGTATCGGGTCCGGCCAGGACAATTTCCGAAGGTGGATCGCCGCTCCGGTCGAGTTCGGCCAAGGGCACACCGTTGCCTTCACTGACCACCATGTCGACGTTGCAGCCAGATAGCATCATCCCCGCGGCCAGCGCCGCGCCCGGACCTGCACTCTTGATCAATTTCTTCAACATCGGCCGCTCCTCCTGCGTTTACGAATTCGTACCGTATTATCTTTATAATACACATAGTGAAGCGATTCAAGCGCCATGAAAAAGGGCCGCTCCTGTCGAAGCGGCCCCTTCAGATATTCAAGAAAAGTGCCTGTATATCAGGCTTCCTCTTCCTCGTTGTTATAATACTGCGGCGCATGTTCGCGCAGCACGTCCAAGATCTTCTCGAGAGCGGTCGGCTCGTCGGTCTTTTCCATGGCAGCAAGTTCGCGTGCCAGACGGCTGGATGCAGCTTCGAAGATCTGACGTTCGGAATAGCTCTGCTCCGGCTGATCGTCGGGACGGAAAAGATCGCGCGTCACTTCAGCGATCAGGACGATCTCGCCCGAATTGATCTTCGCTTCATATTCCTGGGCGCGGCGGCTCCACATGGTCCGCTTGACCTTGGGCTTGCCCTTGAGCGTGTCCATCGCTTCCTTGAGCGTCTTGTCAGAGGACAGCTTGCGCATCCCGATCGATTCGACCTTATTGACCGGAACGCGCAGCGTCATGCGTTCCTTCTCGAAGCGGAGAACATAAAGGTCGAGCTGCATTCCCGCGATTTCCTCGCTCTGCAGTTCGATGACACGGCCCACACCGTGCTTGGGATAGACAACGTAATCGCCAACGTCGAAGGCATCTGCCTTACTCGCCATGCATCAATCCTTTCATCAGAGCCGCGGGGGAGGGGGAGCATCGCCATAAAAGCGGCACACCGCGCCCCTTCATTCGGTTCGCGGCGGCGGTCTTCCAACGACGTTGCGGGTGAGCGGCCCTTTCAATTCTTACTTCTGCCCGGGCCAGACCGGTGCAGTTGTTGCATTATATAGCATAACAAACCGAATATTGCGAGTCTGTGCAGCTTTGCCTGCCTAGGCTTTGTCCGCTCCGGACTTGAGGGCGGCAACCTCTCCACCAAGCAGAAGCATCAACGCGGTTACGTAGAACCACGTGATGAGCACGACCACTGCGCCGAGCGAACCATATGTCGCGTTGTAACTCCCGAAATTCGCCGCGTAAAACGCGAATCCGGCGGTCGCCACGATCCATCCCAAGGCGAAGATCACCCCGCCGGAAAATGCGGCGCGCCAATGCGTCGCCTGCTGGTTTGGAGCGAACCTGTAGAGCACAGCAGCCGCGACTGTGGCCGACCCGGCCAGAAAACAGAAACTCGCCAGCGTGCCGAGTGGCCCGGCAATCAGGGCCAATGCTGCCGATATTGCTCCGGTTATAACGAGACCGGCGATTCCCCCCGCCGTGACCGCCAGCGCAATGAGATTCCCGCCGATGAACCCTCGCGTCTCTCCTGCATGGAACGCGATGTTCAACCCTGTCACCAACGCGCGCGCAGCATTGCGAGCGCCGAAAATGGCCACCGCCAAGGATGCGATCAAGCCAAGGCCCTTCGCCCCGCTCGCGCCTTCGCTTACATTGCGTAGCTGTTCACCGATAATTTCGGCCGCCGCAGCAGGCAGATTGGCTGAAAGCAATTGAATATGCTCCGCCACGGTCTGGGGATCGGCGAACACGCCATACGCCAGAACGAGCGCACCGAGCGCGGGAACGAGGGCAAGCAGGGCATAATGCGCGATCCCGGCGGCGATGAGCGAGATATTGTCCCTGCTTCCCGCCGACCAGGCTGCCTTGATGTCTGAAAGCGCGCCGATGACGGGCCTCAGTCCCCTTCGCCAGGTTCCGGCGAAAAGTATTTCTCGAACTTGTCCTCTTCGCCCTTGTGCTCGTCGGCATCAGCAGGCGGATCTTTCTGGCCGGTAATGTTCGGCCATTCGGCGCTGAACTTGGTATTCAGCTCAAGCCATTTTTCCAGATTGTCTTCGGTGTCGGGCAGGATGGCTTCTGCCGGGCATTCCGGTTCGCACACGCCGCAATCGATGCATTCCGACGGATTGATGACGAGCATGTTCTCGCCTTCATAGAAACAGTCGACCGGGCAGACCTCGACGCAGTCTGTGTATTTGCATTTGATGCAGGCGTCGGTGACGACATAGGTCATGGGGTGCGTTTTCCCTGTGAGTGGTGTGTGTGAGCGCTGCTATGGCTATTCATGCGCCGGGGTCAAGTTCCCGATAACATTCCTGCGCATCGCGCGGAGGGCCGCGCCGTTCGGGGAGGGCAAGCACTTCGACCAGCCTCACCGACTTTCCGAGCGGTAGAGTGAGGACATCGCCCACGGCCACATCGCGGCTGCCGCGAACCACGCGTTCGCCATTGAGGCGAATATGTCCCTGCTCGACCAGCCTCTGCGCCGCGCTGCGCGTGCGCGAAAAGCGCAGCATGCAGAGCAGGCGGTCGATCCTCAAACGTCAGCCTTGCTTCATCAGTTCGGCAAGCCCGGCGAAAGCGCTTCCTTCGCGGGGTGCTTCCTTGCGCGCTGGACCTCGCTGCACCTGCTTGCGGCGTGACGGGCGCCATTCCCAGCTTGCGGGCCTGGGTGGGCCGAAGACGTTTTCCTCGAGCGGCTTCGGTCGCTGTACGCGAAAGCCGGCCTGGCCAAGCAGACGTTCCGCATTCTTCTCCTCCAGTCCGATGGAAATCGGTAAGGCGAGATCGAAACGAAAGCGACGCTGCTTGTCGGCCTTGGCACGCGCTTCGTGCGCGGCGCGGAAGATTTTCTCTGCTAGATCGAGGCGAATCGCCTGACTGCCCGCATGGCGATAGCCTGCGGGCAGTTTTTTCTGATCGGGGATGACCGGCAACATGGCTTCCTGGAGCGGTCGCCGATCGATCCCGAGTGCACTGAGCAACTGCCTCGCAGCAGGCTTGAGAAGCGGCGGGGCGAATATGTCGAGCGCGCCGAACGTCACCCCAATCTTGCGGAGGAAGGGGCGCATATCCTTTGGCAGGTGTTCGATCCCGGCCTTTTCCCGCGTAACAAAGCCATGTCCGGCGATCAGGTTGAGCAATAGCGCGCGAGCTTGCGAACCGGCATCCGGATTGGCGGAGGCGATGTGCATTCGCCGCAGCGGTTCCAGCGGTTCGAGCTTCTTGTCGAGCCATACATCGACCGCATCCAGCAACGCCTTGCGCGGAGCGTCAGGAAGGGCGGATACCTCGCGGGCCGGATCGAGCGCCGGCTTGAGCTGCCCCTCGCGTGGCTCAAGCTTCGCGATCATTTGCCCGTTCCAATGGATTGCACCGCGGGAAAGCTCGAGTTCGCCGAGGTCGGAGCTGGCCAGCGCCTGTGCGCGTTCGCCCAGAATACGCGGGAGGCCCTTTTCGGCCGCCGAAAGCAGCATTTTGCGATCCGCATGGTTCGCCGACGGATCGACCGTGAAGCGAAAGCCTTCGACCTTGCCGAGGGCTTCGTCCTCAACCAGCAGTGTGCCGTCTTCGGCGAGTGTGATCGGGAGCATGGAGGCGTCCTGTCCCAGCGATTTCATCAAGATTGTAGTCCTTCGATTTACGAATCGTTCGGTCAGGCGCGCATGAAGCGCGTCCGACAATTTTGCTTCGACCCCGCGAGCCCGCGCTGCCATTTCATCGCGCGCCAGCACCCAGTCCGGCCGCTGACAGATATATGCCCAGCTGCGGATCGCAGCGATCCGCCCCTGGAGCGTATCGATATCACCGCTGGTATGGTCGAGTTCGGAGATGCGTGCCGCGACATAGTCAGCACCAATATAGCCTTGTGCCAGGTCCTGCCAGAGCCGCGCAACAAAGCGCGCGTGGACATCCGGCCCCCGAGCGCGGAAATCGGGGAGCGAGCAGGCCTCCCAAAAGCGCCGAACCTGACCGGAACCACGGATAGAGGCCGAGATCGGTTCATCGGCCAATCGCTTAAGCGTCGCGAGGTCGATCGCTTCAGGGGCGAGCCGCAGCGCCTCATGATCGGGCGGCGTTTCCAGATCGGCAATCAGCGTCCCGATCGAATCGAATCGCGGCTCCGGTTCGCGCCAGAAGAGCTTCGTTATCGGGGCGAAACGATGTTCTTCGATCGCGTAGATTTCTTCATCGGTGAATTCGGGGGCAGGCCCCATCTTTCCACCGGCACCCGCCATAGTGCCGAAAGTCCCGTCCCGCTGGTGACGCCCCGCACGGCCAGCAATCTGTGCCATTTCCGCCGGATGAAGCCGCCGCATGCGAATGCCGTCGAACTTGGTGAGGCCTGCAAAAGCGACGTGATTGACGTCTAGATTGAGGCCCATACCGATCGCATCGGTCGCTACTATGTAGTCGACTTCCCCATTCTGAAACAATTCGACCTGTTTGTTGCGGGTCTCCGGGGACAGGGCACCCATGACCACGGCAGCGCCGCCCCTGAACCGGCGCAGCATTTCGGCCACGGAATAGACCTGTTCCGCGCTGAACGCGACGATCGCGCTGCGCGGCGGCAGCCGGGACAGCTTGCGCGGCCCGATATGGGTCAGGGTCGAGAAGCGCGCCCGGTCGGAAATCTCCGCGCGGGGAATCAGCGCCTGAACCATGGGGGCAAGGGTCGCCGCTCCCATCAGCATCGTTTCCTCGCGCCCGCGAGTGTTCAGCAGCCTATCGGTGAAAATGTGCCCACGTTCGCGGTCTGCCGAAAGCTGCGCCTCGTCCAGGGCCACGAACGCTCGTTCGTTGGATGCACGGGGCATGGCCTCGACCGTGCAGCACAGATAGCGGGCATCGGGAGGTTCGATGCGCTGTTCGCCGGTGATGAGAGCGACCTGCTTTTCGCCCTTGATGGCCACCACGCGGTCGTAGACCTCGCGCGCCAGCAACCGCAGCGGAAATCCCATGGCGCCGCTGGAATGGGCGCACATGCGCTCGATCGCGAGATGGGTCTTGCCGGTGTTGGTTGGTCCGAGGACCGCCTTGATGGAGGCGTCAGTCACGCGGCCTAAGTGGCAGTCTCCGATTACCTGTGCAACAGGCAGGGGACTTTTGCACTCTATTGGCCGCGTGCAGGACTCGGCCTGCCGAAAGTTAGCAAGAAATTCACCTTGATTCGCTATGGCCTCGCAATTCGCAAAACCACACTGGTGGCGCATCCTGGCGGATGCTGCCTGTCGCACGAGGGGCAAGGGTGAACCTTTCGAAGGATAAACAGCTCGCAGGGTACGAAAACTCGGGGGGGGTGGGCACAACCTTCCACACGGCGACGGGGGGCTCTTCACCCAGACTGTCGGTCCGGCAAAGAATCTACTCGCACATCGAGGGACTGGATATTGCGCCTGACCTTGGGGCGGATATCGGATCACGGCGTTGGTTTCGGGGCCTTGGCACATTTGTTGGCCTGTCCGTCATTGCCTTCGCATTCTGGCCGGACTTCGCGCCTCTGGAAGCAGCCTCTCCGCTTCCTGACGATGCGGCGATCCGCAGCGAATATCGCAGCCAGGTGATCATGCCGCTGGCCCTTGGCGCGGACACGGGCCGCAAGATGGGACCGACCGCATTGGTGCGTCCGCTGGCCGAAGCGCCCGAACGACCACAAATGCAGATGCTGGCGACCTTGGGCCGCGGCGATAGCCTGGACCGGATGCTGCGCAGGGCCGGGCTGGGAGGTAGCGAGGCCGATACGGTTGCTGCGCTAATCGGCAGGGCTGTTCCTCTCGACGAGCTTGAGCCGGGGACACAGATCGATATTACCCTCGGCCGGCGGCCGCAGCCCGATGCGAAGCGCCCCCTGGAAAAGCTGAGCTTCCGGGCGCGGTTCGATCTCGAACTGCAAGTAGATCGGATGCAGCCCGGCGGTCCGCTCAATCTGACGCGCCGCACCATCCGGGTGGACGAGACCCCGCTGCGTATTCGCGGCGTCGTCGGCGATAGTCTCTATCGATCCGCACGGGCAGCCGGGGCGCCAACCAGTGCCGTCCAGGCCTATCTCAAGGCATTGGGGAGCCAGGTCGACGTCCAGCGCGAAGTGCAGGCTTCGGACACTTTCGACATGATCGTCTCGCACCGCCGCGCTGCGACCGGAGAGCGGCAGGCCGGACAATTGTTGTTCGCCGGGCTCGAAAGGGGAGCGCGCGGGGATCTGCAATTGATGCGCTGGGGATCGGAAGGAGATTTTTACGATGCCAAGGGCGTCGGCGAAGAGAAAGGGGGGCTGGTTGCCCCGGTGCCGGGCCGGATGACGTCCAGCTTCGGAATGCGCCGACATCCGATCCTCGGCTACAAGCGCATGCATTCCGGCGTGGATTTCAAGGCGCGTCACGGCACACCCATCGTGGCGGTTACAGACGGCCGGATTATCGGTGCGGGCCGGATGGGTGGATGCGGCAATGCCGTGCGGATCCGTCACGCGAACGGAATCGACACGCGTTACTGTCATATGAGCCGCATCGCCGTAAACCGCGGGGCATCGGTGCGGCGCGGGCGAGTGATCGGCTATGTCGGCTCGACAGGACTCTCCACCGGGCCCCACCTGCATTATGAAATGTATCAAGGTGGTCGCGCCATCAATCCCGCCTCGATAAGCTTCGTCACGCGCAAGCAGCTCTCGGGTGCGGAACTGGAACGGTTTCGAAGCGCCCTGGGCATCCTTCAAGACGTTGAAGAGGGTGCAGCGCTGGCCGATCTTGCTCCGACGGCAGAAGAATCGGCCGCCGAAACGCCGGACCGTGAAATCGATAAGCTCGACCGCCCGCGCAAGATCGGTTGAGCGCCCCCCGCGGATTGCGCCGACCGCCGCTTTGGGGCAATGCCCCGGCGATGATCAACGCTAGCTATCCCGCAACCCGCCTGCGTCGAACCCGAGCTCACAGCTGGAGCAGGGCGATGGTCCGCGAGACCATATTGACGCCAGCCGACCTGATATGGCCGCTCTTCGTGACTGGCGGCAAAAATATCGAAGAACCGGTGGCAAGCTTGCCCGGGGTGTCCCGGTGGTCCGTCGATGGAATCGTCAAGCGTGCGAGGGAGGCGGTTGAGCTGGGCATTCCTTGCGTGGCACTTTTCCCCAACACGCCAGCGGAAAATCGCAGCGAACGCGGGGATGAGGCGCTCAACCCCGACAATCTGATGTGTCGTGCGATCCGCGCGATTCGCGACGCTTGCGGCAATGACATCGGCATTCTGACCGATGTGGCGCTCGATCCCTATACCAGCCACGGCCAGGATGGTCTGCTGGATGACGCAGGCTACGTACTCAATGACGAAACCGTCGCTGTACTCGTAGACCAAGCCATGACGCAGGCAGAAGCGGGCGCGGATATTGTTGCGCCGTCAGACATGATGGACGGCCGCGTGAAGGCAATCCGCATGGCGCTCGAGATGAATGGCAAGCCGAATGTCCAGATCATGGCCTATGCGGCGAAATATGCCTCGGCATTCTATGGCCCATTTCGCGATGCGGTTGGGTCCGGCGGCCTCCTGAAAGGGGACAAGAAAAGCTACCAGATGGACGCTGCCAACGGAGATGAGGCGCTGCGCGAAATCGGCATGGATATTGCCGAGGGCGCCGATAGCGTCATGGTCAAGCCGGGTCTCGCCTATCTCGATGTGATCTGGCGTGCGAAGGAGGCATTCGGAGTACCGGTTTTTGCCTATCAGGTAAGCGGAGAATATGCGCTGATCGAAGCCGGTGCGGCAGCGGGGATTGCGGACCGCGAGGCGCTGCTCATGGAAAAGCTTATTGCCTTCAAGCGCGCCGGATGCTCCGGGATCCTCACCTATCACGCCCCGTTCGCCGCGCGCCTGCTGAATGGGTGACTTCCGCCGCGAGACGGAACGGCTCGTGCTGCGCGATTGGCAGGATGAGGATTGGGAGCCCTTCTGGCGGGGCACCAACACACCTGCCGTCATGCGCTGGCTGGGGGGCGTCTGCGATGACATCAAGCGCACAGCGGTACAGGAAAGACTGCTGTCTTATCAGCGTGATCACGGGCACACTTTCTGGGTGGTCGAGCGCAAAGAGGATGGGGCGATACTCGGTTTTTGCGGCCTGAAACGGTCAAACCAGGCCGGCGGGCCGCTTGGAGAAATGGAGGTTGGCTGGCGCTTGCGAGAGGATGCTTGGGGCAGGGGCTACGCCAAAGAAGCCGCGGCAGCCGTCCTTGAGGTCGCGTTTGAGAGTTTTGCAGCCGAGCAAGTCATCGCTCTGACAGTTGCCCCTAATGACGCCAGTTGGGGGCTGATGAAGCGGCTGGGCATGACGTGGCGGGAGGATCTCGATTTCCCGAATTCGGATTTCGGAGACGACATGATCATCGTCTATTCCATCAGCCGCGAGGAGTGGCGGAGACCCGATGCCTGACATCATTGCCGAAACCGACCGTCTTATCCTTCGCACGATCGGAGAAGGGGACGCAGAGCTGCAGTATCGTATGCTCAACAGCGCGGAGATGATGGCAAGGCTGGGCGGGCCGAAAGAATTGCATGAGATCGAAGCCAAGCATGCGAAAACCATGCAGATGCAGGCCCGCCACGGTTTCAGCTTCCTCTTTTTGATCGAGAAGGAAAGCGGAGAGTTGGTCGGCCATGCGGGCCTCAAACTCGTGGACAACGAATTGGCCAAAAACAAGGGCGATTCCGAGATCGGCTGGGTGATCCGCGAGGATCGATGGCGGCGCGGCTATGCCGAAGAGGCAGTTCGCGCAATTCTCGACTGGGCATTTGCAAGACTGCACCTTCCAGCAATCGTAGCCCTGACCAGCAAGCCGAATGTGCCAAGCTGGAAGCTTATGGAAAAGCTCGGCATGATCCGCCGGGAGGATTTGGATTTCGATGATCCGGCCTTTCCTCCGGATGATCGCCGCACCATCCTTTACAGTCTGACCAAAGAGTAGTGGGAGAGCCAGTCATGAAGAGCCGCCCCGGCGTCACCATTATACCGATCAACGGCAAGTCGCCGGAAATTCACAAAAGCGCTTTCATCGCCCCGGGTTGCACCATAATCGGTGACGTCACCATCGGTGCGGACAGTTCCATCTGGTACAATTGCGTCCTTCGTGCAGACGTCAGCCGCATTGTTATCGGAGAGCGGACCAATGTGCAGGACGGCAGTGTCCTTCATTGCGATCCGGAGCGTCCCGGCGATCCGGATGGCAGCCCGCTCATCATCGGGGACGATGTTCTGATCGGTCACATGGCCATGGTCCATGGATGCCGCATTGAAAACAGGGGCTTTGTCGGACTTGGTGCAATCGCAATGAACAAGGCAGTCATCGCCAGCGACGCGATGCTGGCAGCCGGCGCGATGCTGACCGAAGGAAAGACGATGGGCGAGCGCGAACTGTGGGCGGGAAGACCAGCCAGGAAGCTGAAGGATCTCAGCGATTCCGCCATTGCGGGTATGCGCATGGGCGTGGCTCATTATGCGGAAAACGCAAAATTACATTCTGCGGCGGTCGATGAAGCGCTCCGCAGTTGAGTTTCCCGATCGAGAGGATCTGTTGGCGCTTCTCGATCCTGACGGTCGGCTCCGCATCAAGGCAACGCCGGGAGCGCGGCAGGATGCCATGAAGATCGAACAGGGTCAGCTGATCATCAAGACGCGGGCAAAGCCGCAGGACGGTGCCGCCAATCGCGCGCTCTGCGAAATGCTCGCACGCGCGTTTGGCATCGCAAAGTCGCGCTGCCACCTCCTGCGCGGCGACACCGCGCGTGAAAAGACTTTTCGGTTAGAGGTTTAATGCCCTTTCCGGCCACTGGCTCTCAACTATACCGATATCAATCGGCGATCAGTTTCTTCAGGGTTTCGATCCGATCAGCCTCATGGGGCGGTTTATCCCAACGGATGCGGTGTATCCGCGGAAAGCGCATAGCGAGGCCCGATTTGTGTCGTTTGCTCTCGTGGACGCTGTCGAATGCCACTTCGAATACCAGGCTCTTGTCTGTCTCGCGCACTGGACCAAAACGATTGATCGTGTTCTGGCGAACATGCTTGTCCAGCTTCTTGAGTTCTTCGTCGGTGAACCCGGAATATGCCTTCCCTACAGGTAGAAGGTCCGCCCCTCTGTCCGGGTCGCCGTCCCAGCAACCGAAGGTGTAATCCGAAAAGAAACTCGATCGTTTTCCGCTCCCGCGTTGCGCATACATCAGGACGCAATCGATAAGCAGCGGGTCGCGTTTCCACTTGTACCAGTATCCCACACGCCGGCCGGCGATATAGGGACTGTCCTTGCGTTTGAGCATCAGGCCTTCGATGGCGTCCTCACGGCTGGCCTTCCGAATACGCGAAAGGTCCTCAAAATCAGCCGCCGCCACGACCGAGCTCAGGTCGAAATGATTATCCGGAAGGCGCGACGCCAGCGCTTCAAGCCGCGATCGCCGTGCTGTCCAGGGCAGAGGACGCAAATCCTCTCCCTCGATCAGCAGAGCATCATAAAGCCGGATGAAGGCAGGATATTCCTGCATCATCTTCTTCGAAACCGTCTTTCGGCCCAGCCTTTGCTGAAGGGCGTTGAAACTGGCGGCACCTCCCGCTTCACCGCCCTGAGTATTGCCCCGTACCAGCAATTCACCGTCAAGGACGGCGTTCATCGTCAAGGCATCGAGAAATTCGGGGAATGTCGCGGAGATATCGTCACCCGATCGCGAGAAGAGCCGACTTTCCCCGCCCGCCCGCACGAGCTGAACGCGAATACCGTCCCATTTCCATTCTGCTGCGTAATCCTCAAGGCCGACGACCGTTTCATCCAAGGGGTGGGCGAGCATGAATGGGCGGAAGGTTGGCAGATTTTCTATATCGGGCGGCTCGCCGCCATCTGCGGCCCAGGTGAAAAGATCGGCATAGGGAGGGGTGAGGCCGTGCCAATATTCCTCAACATCGTCGACTGACACCGCGAAGGCCTGCGCGAAAGCGGTTTTGGCGAGCCGCGAGCTCACGCCGATCCTCATTCCGCCCGTCGCCAGTTTAAGCAGCGCGTAGCGCCCTGAAGAATCCAGCCGATCCAGGAGCTTGGGCAGCTCAGTAAGCACCGACTTGCGGTTCATCGCATTCAGCAATTCGACCGTTTCACTAACCGGCGGAGGGGAGGGCGCAATTTCGGGTGCGGGCCACAGCAAGCTTGCGGTCTCCGCAGTGTCGCCTACGAAATCGCGGCTCAGCGTCCACAGAACCGGATCGATCCGATCCTTGAGGAGGTTGCGGATGGTCGAGCTTTTGACCGCTGGAAAATCGAGCCCATCGGATAGAGCAGCGAGCGCCCAGCCACGATCCGGGTCGGGCGTTGCACGCAAATAGTCTGCGATGAGCCGCAGTTTCTCGTTGCGGCTGCGCGTATAGACGAGCGCATCGATAAGGGCGGCGAACTCCTCCACGCCTTAGTCGTCTTCCTCTTCATATCCTACCAAGGCAAGCGCTTTCGCGCGGCGCTGGTGGAGCTGGCACCAACGCAAGAGCGCATCTTCGCGGCCGTGCGTGATCCAGTTCTCCTGCGCGTCGACCTCACGGATCGTTCGGGTCAATTCGTTCCAGTCGGCATGGTCGGATATGACCAGGGGTAATTCGACGTTACGCTGTCGGGCACGCTGGCGCACGCGCATCCACCCACTGGCCATGGCGGTGATCGGTTCAGGCAGTCGCCGGCTCCAGCGGTCGTTCAGTGCGGAAGGGGGACAAATCACGATATGTCCGCGCAAGTCGTCTTTCTGCACGTCGGCCACCAGACGCAACTCGCCGAGGTCCACGCCGTGCTCCTCGTAAAGACGGCACATCTTCTCCATTGCGCCATGAAGGTAGATCGGCTGGCGGTGTCCTGCAGCGCGTAATTCGGCGATGACTCGCTGCGCCTTGCCAAGCGCATAGGCACCGACCAGCACGCAGCGGTCGGGATGGGCGGCCAGGCGGTCGAGCAGTTTGGACATCTCCTCCGCGATCGGTGGATGTTCGAATACGGGCAGGCCGAAGGTCGCCTCGGTGATGAAGATATCGCAGGGCGTCACTTCGAACGGGGGGCAGGTCGGGTCGGCCCTCCGCTTGTAGTCGCCGGTCACGATCACGCGCTCTCCTGCGTGTTCAAGCAGGATTTGTGCGCTGCCAAGCACATGTCCTGCCGGGATGTAGGTCGCATCGACGCCGCCTTTCAGCCGGATCGTTTCGCCATATTGCACCGGGACGGCCTTGTGCGGGATCTCGCCCGCCTCGTCTTGCGCCCCGGTGCGATAGCGTAATTCCATGATGGCGAGCGTTTCCGGGGTGGCAACGGTCTGGCCATGCCCGCCGCGTGCATGGTCTGCATGGCCGTGGGTAACCAGCGCGTTGTCGACGGCGCGGCTGGGATCGACCCAGCAATCGGCCGGAGGAATGTAAATCCCGTGCGGTTCGGGTTTTATCCAGGAAAAGGGCGCGGCCATCGCCCTATGAAGCGAGAACCGCGCTCATGCGTTCCCGCTGCGATCCTGCGACCCGGTTATTGTGGCTGCGCGCGGAAGCGCTCAAGCACACGCTTCAATGTCGGCTTCTGACCAGTTGTGAGCAGGCTTGCGCGGAAGAGGCGACCGATGAAAATCATCTCGACCAGAATCGCCACGGCCAATAATGCCCCTGCGGCAATCATCACCCATGTCTCGATGCCGAGGCCCAATCGCGCCAGGACCGCGAAGGGTGTCCACAGCGGGATCCAGGTCAGCAGATCGATCAGCATGCTATCCTTGCCCGCAAGAATAGCCTGAATGAGGAAGGTGATGGGTAGCAGCAGGCCGAGGATCACCGGCATGAGATAGCCCTGCGCTTCGCTCATCGAATCGACCATCGCGCCGATGGCGACAAACATGGCCGAGATCAGGATGTATCCGGCGATGAAGAAGTAGAGGATTGCCAGGATGATGCCGGGCGAAGAGACCGGTTCCAGCGCCGGCCGGATCAGGTCCGAAATAACCCCTTGCGTGGCGTAAGCGGCAATCCCGGCGCACCCGCCCCAGACGAGGATCATCAAGAGGCCCACCGCGAGACCGCCTAGAAGTTTTCCGTACATCAATTCTTCCGGGCGAATGCAGGCGAGAAGGGATTCGAGGAGCTTGTTCGAGCGCTCCTCGACCGATCCTTGCAGCATCCAGCTGCCGGTCAGCATCAGGCTCATCATCAGAATATAGGCCAGCGCCAGCGGCACGATGGAGCGCACCAGCAAGGCTTCACGCGCGCCTCCCCCCGGAGGCGGGGTACTGACCGCGATCGCCGGGACTGCGCTTTGAATAGCGGCAGCTTCTGCGCCGGTGATCCCGCGCGAAGCGAGCAAGCGCGTGCGGAGATCGCCGGTCAGGGTTTCCTGCAATCCAGACACGAAGACCGGGTTCGGCTGATTGGCGGAAAAAAGACCGATTTCGGGATTTTCAGGATAATTCTCGCCGATCAGCACGACCATTTCAGGCGCATCGTCGGCATCGCTGTCGAACAAAGCCTGAGCCGCCTGGCCGAATTCCTCCCCCTGTAGACCCTGCAGCTGCGAAGTGGCGGGCATGAAGGTGTAGCGGGGATTGTCATCCTCGAACTCTGGCACGCCGTCTGGCTTAACAGCGGCGATCTTTTCCAGTGCACTATCGACCCCGCCGCTCGCTCTGAACGTCGCGATATCGGCGTCGGTATACCACCGGTCATGCTGGGTCCACACAGCCTGCGGGTCGGCTTCTTCCAGATCGTAGCGTTGCACATAGCGCGACAGACGACGCAGCGTGGCGCGGTCGTCATCAGCCATGAACCGCGCTTTGATCGCGGCTGCCACGTCCCCGCCGGACCGGTCGACCATTACGACGCGGCTTGGCTCGTCATCGTCGAGCGTGCTGGTAAAGATCGGGCCGAGAGCAAGCGCCACGGGCAGGATCAGCAAGGTCAGCCAGAAGCTCTTCATAGCCAGGATCTGACGGATTTCGCGCTTGGCGACGAGCAGCACGTTATTCATCATTGTTGGACCCCTCTTCGCCGACCATGTGGACGAAAATGTCGTGCAGGCTTGCGCGGCGCTCGTCCCAGCGCCGCAATGCTATGCCCGAAGTGGAGCAATGTTCGAGTATGCTTTCGGGCGCGATGCCCGGCGCCAGCTGAACGCGGTATTCCTGCCAGCCGTCGCTCGCCTCGCCGATTGCCGAGGCCGAATGAACGCCGGCGATATCGGACAAGTCGCTGCTGGATACAGCGACAAGGCTGGCGGGCAGTTGCCCGCGTGCTTCTTCCAGCGTTCCTTCAAACCGCTTCCGTCCCTTGCGCAGCAGCAACAGCCGGTCGCACAGCCGTTCGGCATGCTGCATGACATGGGTAGAAAATATTACGGCTGCGCCACGCTGCGAGGCGCTCAGAATTTCGGCTTCGAGTAGACCCTGGTTGACGGGATCTAGGCCGGAGAAGGGTTCATCCAGCATCAGTAATTGCGGGTCGTTCACAAGAGCGGTCGCGAGCTGAACTTTCTGGGCCATCCCCTTGGACATGTCACCGATATCGCTTTTGGCGCGCCCGGCGAGATCGAAACGTTCGAGCAGGGCCATGCCGCGCCGACGGGCATCGCCAGGGCTCATGCCCTTGAGGCGTCCAAAGTAAATTATGGTGTCGATGGCGCTCATGCCCGAATAGAGCCCGCGCTCTTCGGGCAGGAAGCCGATGGCATTGGCCTGGCGCCGATCAGGGGCTCCTCCGAGGACCGTAATGCTGCCCGAAGTGGGGCGAATGATGTCCAGCACCATGCGCAGCGTGGTTGTTTTCCCGGCACCATTGCCGCCGAGGAAACCGAATATTTCTCCCTGCGAGACGGAGAAGGACAAATCGTCCACCGCCAGAACGTTGTCGAACCTTTTGACGAGATTGGAAACTTGCAGAACCGACATGAACCCCCCGGACCGTATTGGTCAGGCCAGCCTATGGATTATCGGAGAAAGCAGCAAGAAAAACACCAATCTAACGGTATGAGATGCAAAAAAGGGGCCGACCGGCGTCGACCCCTCTTGGAAGTTCGGATGGCAATCAGCTTTCGCCGTCGCCGGATCCACTGCTCTCGCTCGCATCGGCATCGGGCTTTTCGTTGCCAGCTGCCTTCTTCTTCGGTTTCGATTTTGGCGGCGCCGGGGTGAGTTCGAAGGACGGTTTTCCGTCCTTCATTGTAACCGCGACCTCGCCGCCATCGGCCAGCTTTCCGAACAGCAGTTCTTCAGCCAGGGGCTGCTTGATCTTTTCCTGAATCAGGCGGCCCATCGGACGAGCGCCATAAAGCCTGTCGTAGCCCTTGTCGGCCAGCCAGGCGCGGCTTTCCTTGTCGAACTGGATGTCGACATTCTGCTCAGCAAGCTGGAGTTCAAGCTGGAGAATGAACTTGTCGACCACGCGCGCCACCGTGCTCTTGCCGAGATAGCTGAAGGGTACGATAGCATCGAGACGGTTGCGGAATTCAGGCGTGAACATGCGTTTCACCGCTTCCTCGCTGGCATCTTCGCGCGATACGTCACCGAAGCCGATACCCTGCTTTGCCATATCGGACGCACCGGCATTGGTGGTCATGATGAGCACCACATTGCGGAAGTCCACGGTCTTGCCATGATGATCGGTCAGGCGGCCGTTATCCATCACCTGCAACAGAATGTTGAACAGGTCCGGGTGCGCCTTCTCGATCTCGTCGAGCAGGAGAACGCAATGCGGGTTCTGGTCGATCGCATCGGTCAGCAGTCCGCCCTGATCGTATCCCACATAGCCCGGAGGTGCGCCGATCAGCCGCGATACGCTGTGGCGCTCCATATATTCCGACATGTCGAACCGCTTGAGCTCGATGCCCATGATGCTGGCAAGCTGGCGCGCGACTTCGGTCTTGCCGACGCCCGTTGGGCCCGAGAAGAGGAACGAGCCGATCGGCTTGTCCGGGTCTCGCAGCCCAGCACGGCTCAGCTTCATTGCCGTAGCCAGCTTGTCGACCGCGGCATCCTGCCCGAAGACGACATGCTTGAGATCGCGATCAAGATTCTGAAGCGCCTTCTTGTCATCGCTCGACACTGATTTGGGCGGTATACGCGCCATGGTGGCAATGACGGCTTCGATCTCTTTCGAAGTAATCTTCTTCTTGCGGCGGCTTGGGGGAACCAGCATCTGCATCGCGCCCACTTCGTCAATCACATCGATTGCCTTGTCCGGCAACTTGCGGTCATTGATATAGCGCGCCGAAAGTTCGACCGCAGTCTTGATTGCGTCCGAGGTGTATTTGACCTTGTGATGATCCTCGAAAGCGCTGCGCAGACCTTTCAAGATGGCCACCGTGTCTTCGATCGTCGGTTCGTTCACGTCGATTTTCTGGAACCGGCGCAGCAGCGCCCGATCCTTCTCGAAGTGGTTCCGAAACTCCTTGTAGGTAGTCGATCCGATGCAACGGATCGCCCCGCTCGAAAGAGCGGGCTTCAGAAGGTTTGAGGCATCCATCGCCCCGCCGCTGGTGGCGCCGGCACCGATGACTGTATGAATCTCGTCAATGAACAAGATCGCCTCGGGCATGCCTTCGAGTTCATTGACAACCTGCTTCAGCCGCTCCTCGAAATCGCCGCGATAGCGCGTTCCGGCAAGCAGCGCGCCCATATCAAGCGAATAGATCACTGCCTCTTCAAGCACTTCGGGCACATCGCCTTCGACGATCTTGCGAGCCAGGCCTTCCGCAATCGCGGTTTTGCCTACTCCGGGATCGCCCACATACAGCGGATTGTTTTTCGAACGGCGGCAGAGGATCTGCACGGTGCGATCGACTTCGGGCCCGCGGCCGATCAGCGGATCGACCTTGCCGTCTTCTGCCTTCTTGTTGAGATTGACGGTGAACTGGTCGAGAGCGGTTTCCTTCTTGTCGCTCTTTCCGTTCTCGACGCCCGGTTCTCCGCTTTGGGTATCCTCGGCACCCTGGGGCGGCTTGCTGTCTGCTTGCTTGCCGCCTTTGCCGATCCCGTGACTGATGTAACTTACCGCATCAAGCCGGCTCATATCCTGCTGCTGAAGGAAGTAGACGGCGTAGCTATCGCGTTCCGAGAACAGGGCGACGAGAACATTGGCACCGGTGACAGTGTCCTTGCCCGAGGACTGGACGTGCAGGATGGCACGCTGGATCACCCGCTGGAAACCAGCCGTGGGCTGCGGATCGGCGCCATCCTCGCTTTTCAGCGACTGATATTCCTGCTCGAGATACTGCTTCACGACCGCCATCAGCTCGTCGGTATCCACACCGCAAGCGGCCATCACCTGCGCTGCATCCTCGTCCCCGATCAGCGCGAGCAGGAGATGCTCCAACGTGGCGTACTCATGACGCCGCTCGCCCGCGTCGGTCAGCGCGGCGTGGAGGGTCTTTTCAAGGTTGGCGGCAAAACTGGGCATGTGCGTCTCTGCTTTTCCGAAGGGCTCGCGGCAGTGCGAGATGAGGGCAGCTTAAGCGGCGAAAGTTAGCCAAAGCTGTATGAGGCAATATGGGGGGCAAGCGACAGGTTTGAAGACCCTGCACCGCGGCTAGTCCTTGCGTCCGAACAATGCTTCGGCGGCATCGCGATGTGCGGCGGCCTTGAGACGGTGCGATTTGACGCGGGCTATCTCGGCCTCGAGCAAGGCAATCCGTTCGTCGAGTTCGTCCTGGGAATAGGGGGCGAGATCTTCTGCGGCGAGCTTGCTCGCGGAATCGCCCTTAAGGCGCGGACGATCGTCCTCTTCCATCGCGAGACACATTCGTACCGAGCCCGGTTGCTGTCAACACGCCTGCGGGGTAATGCACCGTTCAACCGCCATATTCTTGGCAACGGAGGGGCATTCTTGGCGACCGAACTACCTGAAACGATGACCGCCATGGGATTTGACGAGCCAGGCGAACCCGAAGTTCTGCGCAGCGAGAAGTTGGCGTTACCGGTAGCTGGCGAAAATCAGGTTCTGATCAAAGTCAGCCATGCAGGGGTAAACAGGCCGGACGTGTTCCAACGCAAGGGGTCCTATCCCCCGCCTCCCGGAGCCTCGCCTATCCCGGGGCTGGAAGTTTCCGGCCAAGTTGTCGCGATCGGTAAGGGGGTCGCCCCGGAAATGCTGAACCGCAGGGTGTGTGCGCTGGTCAATGGCGGTGGCTATGCCGAATATTGCATCGCGCACGAGCGGCACTGCCTTTCTGTGCCCGCGAATATGGACATGGATCAGGCTGCTGCCATTCCGGAAACGCTCTTCACCGTCTGGCACAATGTGTTCGAGCGGGGCTTCGCTATGGATGGCGAGACGCTGCTTGTGCATGGCGGCACGAGCGGCATCGGCACTATGGCAATCCAGTTGGCTAAAGCCTACGCTCTACGGGTGGTCACAACTGCGGGGAGCGAGGAGAAATGTAGGGCTGCCAAGGAGTTAGGCGCGGACCTTGCCGTGAATTACAAGACTGAAGATTTCGTCAGAAAGGTCAATGAATTCACGAATGGTCGGGGTGCTGACGTCATCCTCGATATGGTGTCGGGCGATTACGTTCAGCGAAATCTGGATTGTCTTGCGGTAGAGGGGCGGCACGTTACCATCGCTGCGCTCGGAGGAGCCAAGGCCGAGATCAATATGGCCAAACTGATGAGTAAGCGCCAGACGATGACCGGTTCGACGCTTCGCCCGCGGTCGGACGAATTCAAAGCGCTTCTCGGTGATGAAATCCGCAAGAATGTCTGGTCGTTGTTCGAGGACGGGACCGTCGCGCCAGTCATGGACCAGACATTCGCTCTGACCGATGCCGCTGCAGCACATGCGCGGATGGAAGAGGGCGATCATATCGGGAAGATCGTTCTCGAGGTCCGTGCGGAGGATTGACACCAAACTGTCGCAAGGCCTCGGAACCGTAACGCAACCGAGATTCTGCTGTAACATTAGCATGCCATGGATTTCCCGAGAGCTTCGGGGGATTACCCATGACCGAACTGCCGAAAGACCTTTCCGACTTTCCCAACGTCGCGGGCTTCCCGCTCGTCCAGCCGTCGGTACCCGAACGCCTCATCGGCGAGCGGCGTAAATATCGCACCATATGGATCAGTGACGTGCACCTCGGGACAAAGGGCTGCAATGCGGAACTGCTGATCGATTTTCTCGACCATACCGATAGCGACACGATGTATCTCGTAGGCGATATTATCGATGGCTGGCGGCTCAAGAAGAAGGTTTATTGGCCGGCGGAACACAATGATATTGTGTGGCGCATTCTGAAGCGGGCCCGCCGCGGGACCCGCATCGTCTATATTCCCGGCAATCATGACGAAATGATCCGTCCGTTCTCGGGCATGAATTTCGGCGGGGTCGAGATAGCGCGCGCGGCCTTTCACGATACGGTCGACGGCAGGCGCCTGCTGGTGCTTCACGGCGACGAATTCGACACCATTATGCTCGCTCACCGTTGGCTCGCCTTCGTTGGTGATGCTCTTTATCACATGATGATGAAGCTCAACGGCTGGGTGGCCAGCGTCCGCAAGCTGCTCGGCCTGCCTTATTGGTCGATCAGCAAGGCCGCCAAGCACAAGGTGAAGAACGCCGTCGAATTCATCTCCAAATACGAGGAGGTGGTGGCGCGCGCCGCAGGGGAGCGTGGTGTCGACGGGGTGGTGTGCGGGCACATCCATACCGCTGAAATTCGCGAGTTCTCCCACGAGGGCAAAACCGTTTCCTACTACAATGACGGGGATTGGGTGGAAGGATGCAACGCATTGGTCGAGCATTTCGATGGCACGATGGAGCTGCTGCACTGGCCGGACGAGGTCGCCGCACGACAAGTCCGGGATGCTGGAAGAGAGCGGGCAGCCGCGTGATCCCAGCCGACGTCGGCACCTTCATCTCTTCCGCCCCCCGAAGTTTGAAGCGCATTGCGCTCGTCACTGACGCCTGGGCACCACAGATGAACGGGGTGGTCCGTACGCTGACGACCACTTGCGAATTGCTTAGAGAGCATGGGCATGAAGTCCTCGTGCTGTCGCCGGACCAGTTCATGTCCCTCCCGTGCCCGACCTACCCCGAAATCCGTCTGGCCTTCGGGCGACCGGGTGCAATCTCCGCCAAGCTGCGCGAATTCGGACCCGACGCAATTCATATCGCGACCGAGGGGCCTTTGGGTCTAGCCGCAAGGCGCTATTGTCAGCGGGCGGGAGTTCCCTTCACGACTGCCTATCACACGCAGTTTCCAGATTACGTTGCGAAACGCACCAGGCTCCCGGCGAGTTGGTTCTGGCGCTACATCGAATGGTTCCATGGCGCATCGCGCCGTATTCTCGTTGCCACGGAGAGCATTCGTGAGGAACTGAGAACTCACGGGCTGACCCGCCTGCATCACTGGACACGCGGTGTGGATATGGCCTGTTTCGATCCCGCTGCGCCCGCACCGCCGGAATACGCCGACCTTCCTCGGCCAATCCAGCTTTATGTGGGACGCGTCGCCGTCGAGAAGAATATCGAAGCCTTTCTCGACGCCGGCCATCCCGGCAGCAAAGTGGTCGTCGGTGACGGTCCCGCTCTTGAAAGCCTGCGCTCTCGCTATCCTGAAACAGTGTTCCTCGGGCGCAAAAGTGGGCGCGAGCTGGCTGGCTGCTATGCTGGGGCGGACGTATTCGTTTTCCCCAGCAGAACCGATACCTTCGGACTGGTCATGATCGAATCTTTGGCATGCGGCACACCGGTCGCTGCCTTTCCCGTCGCAGGGCCTCAGGATATCGTTATCGATGCAGTCGGCGCCCTGTCGGAAGATCTCGACCGCGCGATAGATGCAGCGCTCTATTGTGATCGCAACGCTTGCGCCGAATACGGAGCGAAATTCAGCTGGGCGGCGGCTACCAACCAGTTCCTTGCCGGGCTGGCCGCTTTCGACGCGGAGCCCGCGACAGGCTGACAGAATCGTTCGCCCCAGAAGGCAGTATGTTCTACTTGCTTGCCGAATCCGCCCATTTCACCTACATGGTAAGGGCAACGGCCGCTCCGAGAGGGGCGGCCCTTCTATTTTACGATACGAGAAAAGGCACTTTCATGGCCGACCAACCCACCCCGCTGATGCCCCATGCGACTGCCACCTGGCTGGTCGACAATACCGGGCTCACCTTCGAGCAGATCGCCGAATTCTGCGGCCTCCACATCCTCGAAGTGCAGGCCATGGCGGATGACCTTGCCGGCAGCAAATATACCGGCCGCGACCCGCTGCATTCAGGGGAATTGACGCAGGACGAGATCGCCAAGGGCGAGAAGGACAGCGACTATCGCCTCAAGATGCAGCGCGCGCCTGTCGCCGTCAGCCGCACCAAGGGTCCGCGCTACACGCCTGTATCCAAGCGTCAGGACAAGCCGGACGGCATCGCGTGGCTTATCCGTAATCACCCCGAAGTTTCGGATGCTCAGATTTCGAAGCTGATCGGCACGACGCGCAACACCATCGGTGCGATCCGTGAGCGCAGTCACTGGAACATCCAGAACATCCAACCCAAGGATCCCGTAACGCTCGGCCTTTGTTCGCAGCGTGAACTGGATGCGGTCGTCGCGAAGGCAGCGAAGAATCTGCCCGTTTCGGACGAAGAACAGGCACCTGTCGCTGCCAGCGGCACCAGCGATCGCGAAAAGCTGATCGAGGAATTGCGCGCCGAGCGTGACGCCAACGAAAAGGCGGCGGCCGAGGCGGCTCAGGAAGCCGAAGCGGAAGCATGGCTCACAGCCAAGCGCGCGGCAGAGAAAGCGGGCGAGGGCGCGCCCGAAGTCTGATCGAACGCACCCAATTGCAAAGGGCGTGAAAGGCGGCTGCTTTTCACGCCCTTTTTGCTTGCGTTTGCGGATGGATCAGCCATGCTATTGACATGGATGTTAGTAACTACACTTATAACCATCCCACGCCTTGGGACGCGAAATTCGAAGAGAAAAGTTTGCCCGATTTCCTGGCGCAGACCGTTGCAAAAGCGCCGGACGCGCCATTCCTGCATTTTCTCGGCCGTACTTTCTCTTATCGCGATATTTATGAAGAAGCCCGAAGCTTTGCCGCAGGGCTGATTGCGAAGGGGGTAGGGCCCGGCGATCGGGTCGGTCTCTTCCTGCCGAATGTGCCCATCTATGCTTCCGCCTATTATGGAGCGATGATGGCGGGTGCCGTCGTGGTGAATTTCTCGCCGCTTTACACGGTAGAAGAACTCGCCTGGCAGGTCGCCGATTCCGGAACGCGCCTGTTGGTTACTCTCGACGTTCCGGAGCTATACGCGACCGCGTCGAGCGTGCTCGAGGAATCTCAGCTGGAGACTCTCGTCGTCGGTTCACTCGCGGATATGCTGCCGTGGTACAAGGGGCTCGCGCTACGCACCCTGGGTCGCAGCAAGATCGCGAAGGTCGCTTATTCGCGTAAAATTCTGGGCTGGAAAGATGTATTGGGAAGCAGCCAAGGCGTGCATTTCCCTGAAATCGACGCCGCGGACGATATAGCGCTGCTTCAATACACCGGAGGAACCACAGGCCGCCCCAAAGGCGCTATGCTCGGCCATTCGCAGCTGGCGATCAACGCCCAGCAGGTGGCAGGTCTCAATCCGTTCGGAAATCCTACCGCTGAAGTATTCATGGGGGCGCTGCCGTTCTTTCATGTTTTTGCGAACACCGCCCTGCTCAACCATGCCATGGTGACCGGCGCGTCCATTGCCATGGTGCCCCGGTTTGAGGCCGGGCAGGTGCTGGCGACGATCGAGAAATACAAAGCCACTGGTTTTCCCGGTGTGCCCACCATGTTTCAGGCACTTCTCGACCATCCCAAACTTAGAAAGACCGATATCTCCTCACTGAGAGTATGCATATCGGGCGGGGCGCCCATGCCCGCACCAGTCCATACCAAATTTGAAGAAGTCACCGGAGTACGCGTGGTCGAAGGGTATGGTCTCACCGAAAGTTCCGGTGTGGTGTCTGCCAATCCCTATGAAGGAGTTCGGAAAAAAGGCACTATCGGGCAGCTCATCATGGGCACCGAAGTCCTCTTCCTCGACAAGGAAAATCCGGAAAAACTCGCTGCTCCGGGAGAACCTGGCGAACTGGCAGTCCACGGCCCGCAGATCATGCGCGGTTATTGGAACAAGCCGGATACCGGAAACGATACTTTCGTCATGAGAGGCGGCAAGAAGTGGCTGCGCACCGGAGATGTCGCCGTGATGGACGATGAAGGCTTTCTGGAGATCGTCGATCGGATCAAGGACATGATCGCCGTCGGAGGCTTCAAGGTCTTCCCGAGCCAGGTCGAGGATGTCCTGCTTGAACATGTAGCGGTCAAGGAAGTCCTCGTTATCGGCCAGCCGGACGATTATCGGGGCGAAAGCCCCTATGCCTATGTCGTCCTGCATCCCGGTGCGACCGAGACCGCCGATCAATTGCGTGACTGGCTCAACTCCCGAATTGGCAAGCATGAACGTGTAGAGCAGGTCGTGCTGCGCAAAGATTTGCCGAAGACCATGATCGGAAAGCTAGACCGCAAGGCGCTAAGGGCAGAAGTGCTCGGCTGAACCGGACGACGCTGTTGCGTCCGCCCCGTAACTCTTCCAGGAAAACAAAAGGCCGCCCTGCGTGAAGCAGGAGCGGCCTTTTCTTAAACTGTAAAACTTCCTTCAGTTTGCCAGCTGAAGCTCAGGTTTAGCTTCGGCCTCGGGCGCAGACTGTTTTGCATTCCGCTTGGGATCGCGATGGGCAAACCGGCCCTCGACTTGCGCGCCCTGCTCGATCGTAAGCGCGTCGTAAAAGACGTCGCCGGTAATCTTTGCGGTTTTCAAAATGACGAGCTCACGCGCGGTAATCGAACCTTCCACCGTACCCGCGAGTCGTGCGGTTTCTGCTTCGACCGCGCCGGTGACCGTGCTGCTTTCTCCCTGAACGAGGCTGGTGCAGCTGATATCACCATCCACGTCCCCGTCGATATGCAGATCGGCAGATGCCTTGATGTCGCCCTTGATGGAGAGATCCGAACCAAGGACGGAAAAGGTTGAATTATTCTTGGAAGCCATCGCAGCGCTGCGTCCTGGATTAGTGGGAATTGTCGTCGAGCTCTGGGGCTCGGCGGATTTCTTCGAGAACATTAGGAGCTGTCTCCAGGAAGGTTCGGGGATTCACGGCCCGGCCATTGATGCGGACCTCGAAGTGAAGGTGCGGGCCGGTCGAACGCCCGGTGCTGCCAATAGCGCCAATCGTATTGCCAGCCTCGACCTGATCGCCAACCTTGGCGCTGAATTTCGACATATGGGCATAGCGGGTCATCAGGCCATTGCCGTGGGTGATCTCGATCGTCTTGCCGTAGCCACCTTTCCAGCCGACGAAGCTCACACGGCCCTTGGCTGCCGAATAGATCGGCGTGCCCACGGCGCCGCGGAAGTCGAGGCCCTTGTGCATAGCCGCCCGGCGGTTGAACGGGTCGCGGCGATAGCCGAAGCCTGAGGAAATGAGGTCCCTTCGGGCAGGAGCGAACTGCGGAACGCCTTCAAGCGCCTGCTCAAGCGCGGACATCCGTGCCATGGAAAGGCCCAGACGTTCGAAACGCGGATCGATCTTGCCGTCGGCATCGGTGGCGAGCCCTTCGAGCGGACCACCCATCGCTTGCTGTTCGGAACGGCGGATCACAGCGTCGGGATTGAGTTCGAGTTTCTTGAGGGCAGCGGCTGCACGTTTCGCGCGCCAGTCTGCATAGCGGGTGAGGCCTTCGACAACCGCCAGTTGGCGGGCTTCGATGCGGGCGAGCCCGGTGGCCTGCGGAAATGCTGCGCTGACCTTTTCGACCGTAGCTGCCGCCTCTCCTGAGGAATCGCTAACGTTTTCGATCTTCATGTCAGCGGGCAGAAGTTCCGCGACGCCTTCGATGAATTCCATGCGGCGATCGAGATCACTGCTAACGGCTTCCAGATTGTCGCCGTAAGCGGCAAGACGCTCTTCCGAAGTTGCGACACGCGCTTCGCGGCTGAGGAGGCTGTCCCGGTCGGCGCTCGCGCTGTATTGGGCCCATCCGGCCACGGCCATCGATGCTGCCCAGACCAGCACGATCAAGGCGGCAGTCGCCGCAGCGGCCTTTTGCACGCCGGAAGATATGGTGATGAAACGCACCTGCCCCTGCGACCGCATGAAAAACTCGCGATCCGGAAACCATGCGTCGATGCGGCTTTTCCAGCCGCGGTGTAATTGCTTGTTATCCAAGACGACCCGTCCCTTGGTCATTAGTCCCTGGAAACTCGCTACGCGCAAATCCTTACGAAATCGAATCCGGTTCCCATAGAATCCATGAGTTGAGCGTTCGGCGGGGTGAGCCGTTGTGGGATGGGCCAAGTGAGCAGGCGCCAGTCCGGTGTGGGTAGTGGACCCGTCATTGGCGTAATTGCCCTGACAGCAGCCGGAGCAGATGCTAGCTCAGCGAGATGCTGCAATCCGAAAAACCCGATTCGTAAGTACAGTGGTCTACTCGAAAATCGGCTTGCTTGGCGGCAGCTTCAATCCTGCCCACGGTGGGCACCGACGCATCTCGCTTTTCGCGCTTGAAGCGCTTGGGCTGGACGAAATCTGGTGGCTTGTGTCGCCGGGCAATCCGCTCAAGCCCAAGAAAGGAATGGCACCGCTTTCCGCACGCTTTCGTTCCGCAGTCGAGCAGGCGAAGAGGGCGCCGATCCGGGTCACTGCGATCGAGCGCCAGTTTCAAACGCGTTTCACCGTCGATACCCTTCGTGCGCTCACGCGTCGTTACCCGAAAAGAGAATTTGTCTGGCTGATGGGGTCCGACAATCTCGCGCAATTTCACCGCTGGCGTGACTGGAGGGGTATCGCGGAATTCATGCCGATTGCAGTCGTCGCGCGGCCGGGCTATGATGCTGCCGCTGTCGCAAGCCCCGCGATGGCCTGGCTCCGGCACTTTCGCGTGCCGCTCGCCAGCTTTCGACACGGGGGCGAATGGAGCGCACCGGCACTGGTGACATTGCGTTTCGATCCCGATCCGCGTTCGGCCACGGCAATACGCCGTGCCAACCCCGACTGGGCATCACGCCACGCCGGCAAGTCTCCGCGAGACCAGGTGACTCACCGCCTGATCGCGTCCGAAGGGGAAGCGGCCACGCAATGATGCGCGTTGCTCTTTCCCCGATGCTCCCTATCTCGGGGGCCTATCAATTCAGGAGTGATATAAACGCCTATGACTCAGGCGCATACAGATCCGGCTGCATCCGGAACGACAAGTGCGAAAATCGTTCGCATGACTGATGCCGACAAGCAGGAAATGCTCGACTTCGTCCTGAAGCAGCTCGATGACGATCAGGCCCAGGATGTGGTGACCATCGATCTCGGAGGCAAAAGTTCGATCGCAGATTACATGGTGATTGCTTCGGGTCGTTCGACTCGGCAGGTGGCCTCCATTGCTCAGAAGCTCGCGGAAAAACTGAAGCAGAACGGATATGGGCCGGTGAAGCTGGAAGGGCTTCCGGCTGCAGACTGGGTCTTGCTGGACGCAGGCGATATCGTCGTACACCTGTTCCGCCCGGAAGTGCGCAGCTTCTACAATCTCGAACGCATGTGGGCGTTTGGGGACGCTCCGCCAGTCGCAGGAACCGCGTAAGCAGCCGTTGCCGATTAATCGACCGGCTGCACCGTTTGGCGCAGCCGTGCCGCGGGCGCATACAAAAGGGCGAGAGCTGCGGAAAATCAGGGGCTAAGTCGTGCTTCTTCACATCATTGCACGAGGAAAAATCGCCCGGTCACCCGAGGCGGATCTCGTTGCGCGCTATGAGAAGCGCCTCACTTGGCCGGTCAAATTCACCGAGCTACCGGAAACGGGCGGGCGTATTCCCGATCCCCAAACCCCTTTGAAAACGGTTTTGCTGGACGAGCGAGGAAAGGATCTCTCGTCCGAAAGTCTCGCCGCAATTCTGGAAGGCTGGAGGGATGGGGGAATGCGCGAATGCCGCTTCATCCTCGGTGCGGCAGATGGCCATTCCGAGGCCGCGCGCGACGAGGCGGATTTGCTTCTGGCATTCGGCAAGGCCACTTGGCCCCACCTGCTGGCAAGGGCCATGCTGGCCGAGCAGCTTTACCGCGCTACGACCATTATCGCTGGCCATCCTTACCACCGCAGCGGATGATGGGAGGGATGTGACGTCATGAACCGGCCGCTCGTCATACTCGGATCGCTCACCGCGTTTGTTTTTCTGATTCAAGAGTTTACCCCAGTACCTGCACAATCGGTCGAGCGACGAAGCCAAACCGTCGAGGCGCGAAGGGCGCTCGACAGCGCACGCACTCAGCAACGCAGCGCCCGTCTTCGGGCAGAGCGACTGGAGGCCGAGATGGCGCGTGCCGAAGAGGCGTCGGCGACCGCCCGAAAAAAAGCTGCCGCGCTGGCGGCGCGCGTCCAGCAGGCGGAAGCGGCGGTAACGGCAGCTGAAGCAGAACTCGGCATGATTGAGCAGCAAAGGCAACGTCTCGCCCGCGATCTTGCCACGCGAATCGAACCCGCAGCGGAATTGACCGCGGCTCTGGAGACTTTCAGCCGGCGCCCCCTCGTGCTTGCGGCACTGCAGCCGGGAAGTTTGCAGGACGTCGTGCATACGCGCGCCATTCTGGGAAGCACGCTTCCCGACGTGCGGCGCCAGACGGCCAGCTTGCGGGCGGATATCGATCGGACGACTTCGCTTGCCGCCGACCGCGCCGAAATATTGGCGGAGCGCCGCAAGGCGCAAGGCGCGTTGACGGTGCGGCGACGGAATCTGCTCGCTGCAGCAGAACAGGGCCGGGTGGTTGCAGAACAAGCAGCAGGCGGAATCGCTCGCGAACGTAGAAGGGCCTTCGAACTGGCGCAGGAATCGCGCAGTCTGGATGCGTTGGTGCAGCGCCTTGAACTGACGACCGATCGAGACGGGGCGAATTCAAAGGCTGCCGCAGAAAACCCGCCGAAGAGTGCTGCAAGCAGCCCTTCCTCATACCTCATGCCTGTAGTCGGGCCTGTCATGTCCCGCTTTGGCGAGACCACGGAAAGCGGGGCTAGGCAGGTAGGCATCTCCATCGGATCGCGGCCTCAGGGCCAGGTCGTCGCCCCAGCCGATGGCCGAGTGGCGTTTGCCGGAGATTATGACGGATACGGCCATATCGTCATCATCGATCACAACCAAGGCTGGACCAGCGTGCTGACAGGGCTGGGCAGCCTTGGAGTCGCGACCGGCCAGGAAGTATCGGCGGGATATCCTCTCGGCCTCGCACCATCGTCGCGCCCCGAAATCACATTCGAACTGCGCCGGAGAGGAAGGCCGGTCGATCCGCAGCGATACGCGCGCTGATCACCGGTTTTCCGTCGCGGCCAGAAAAACTGTCGCGCGCCCGGCACTTTTCGGCTCATCTTCCATTCACGCACCATGCGCGATACACTTGCGCCAATGCCCGGAGACCAGATTTCATGAAATTCGCCGCTTTTGCCCGCTCGGCTGCCCTTGTGACCGCTGTTGCACTTGTGCCTGCGACCACCGCGGGCCTGGCACGTGTGGAAGGCAGTGCTGGCCCGGAATTTTCCAAACTTTTCGCGGTTTATCAACGGGTCAAGGCGAGCTACGTAGAGCCGGTCGAGGATGACGTGCTGATCAATGGCGCGATCAGCGGCATGCTCGCTGCACTCGATCCGCATTCCGCCTATCTCGACGGTTCCGATCTTCAGCGGCTCGAAACGATGATCGACGGCAATTATTCGGGCCTTGGCCTGTCGGTTGTCGGTGAAGACGGCGCGGTAAAGATCATCTCGCCCTTCCGCGGCAGTCCGGCTGACAAGGCGGGAATCAAGGCCGGCGATTACATCACACATATCGATGGCGAACTCATTTACGGTCTGGAACTCGACGAAGCGGTAGCAAGAATGCGCGGCAAGGCGGGCACATCGATCCGCCTCACCGTCTATCGCCCGGGCCGGGACGAACCATTCGATGTCGACGTCACGCGCGGCGTCATCGAACTCGAGCCGGTGACCTGGGAATTGCAGGATGGGAACATCGGCCACATTATGGTCAATGAATTCTCCCGCGATGTCGGTGCTGACGTCTTTGCCGCATGGAAGGATCTGCAAAGCCAAGCGACCGGGCGGCTCAATGGCCTCGTCCTCGATCTGCGGTCCAATCCCGGCGGTTCGCTCGATGAAGCCGTGGCGTTGTCCGATCTCTTCCTGACCGACGGCCAGATCGTCTCCCAGCGCGGGCGCGCTCGTGGCGAATCGATCAGCTATGATGCCGAAACGGTCTTCCGGGGCGATATTGCCGAAGGTCTTCCCATCGTTGTCCTGATCGACGCCGGATCCGCCTCCGCCAGCGAAATCGTCGCCGGGGCGCTGCAGGATCACCGCCGCGCCGTCGTCATGGGCGAGCGGAGCTTTGGCAAGGGCAGTGTTCAGTCGCTGCTGCCGCTGGGCAACGATGCCGCGCTCAAGCTCACGACGGCACGGTATTACACCCCATCGGGCCATTCCGTGCAGGAAGGCGGCATCAAGCCCGATATCCGCGTCCCGCAGCTGTCCGATCGGGATCTCGCCAAGCGCAGCAAATTCACCATGCGGGAAAGCGATCTTCGCGGACATCTGATCAACGAATTGGGTATCAAGGACGAGGATCTGGAAAACGATACCCGAACCGATCCGCGGTTCCAGCTCACCGCAGAAGAACTCGAGCAAAAGGGAATCGAGGATTTCCAGCTGCATTATGCAGTCGAGACGCTGCGCAGGACCAGTCCCAACTCCGTTGCCAGTCGCCGGAAGTAAGGCTAGCCACTAGCTGGTGAAAATGACCGAAAGCCCGTATCTGCGCCTTGCTCAACGGACTGCGCTGGCCGTGCCTGCGCTTCTTCTCGCGGGCGCCTATGTATCGCAATATGTGTTCGGGCTTTATCCGTGCGAGATGTGCTGGTGGCAGCGCTGGCCCCATTTTGCCGCAGTTGCTCTGGCGCTGCTCTCGTTTTTCACGCCCCCCAAACGCCTGTGGGTTGCACTGGCGGCTGGCGGTATTCTGACTTCGGGCCTGATCGGCCTGTTTCATGCCGGGGTGGAATATGGTTGGTGGGAAGGCATCACGTCATGTGCCGCGATACCCCAGACCGATGACGGTCAAAGCGCGCTGGATGCGATCATGAATTCGCCCCTCGTGCGCTGTGACGAACCGGCGTGGACGCTCTTCGGGATCAGCCTGGCAGGTTTCAATTTCCTGATCTCTGCCGCGGCCAGCCTCTTCATCTTCAACCAGCTCCGAAAGGATCGCCGCGCATGACCGATCAGCCGATAACCGAGGTTACTCCGCCGCATATCGCGCGCATGATCCGTGTCGACCAGGCCGGGGAATTTGGTGCGACGCGTATCTATGCGGGCCAGCTTGCCGTCATGGGTGACCGCGCGCCGGATTCCGCGGAAATCGCTGGTATGGCCGAGCAGGAAGCCGGGCATCGCGCCAAGTTCGATGCGCTGATGGCGCGGCGTCGCGTCCGCCCCACCGCGCTTCAACCTTTCTGGGACAAGGCAGGCTTCGCTCTTGGTGCGGCCACCGCGTTGATCGGCCCCGAGGCGGCAATGGCCTGCACCGCAGCCGTCGAAACCGAGATCGACCTTCACTATTCGCAGCAACTCGACCAGCTCGAGGCGACGAACGAAGATCCCGAACTCGCCCGCATGATCGAAGAGTTCCGCGAGGACGAGCGCGAGCACCGCGATGCCGCTCTGGCTGCCGGAGCGGAGCGCGCGCCGGGATATCCGGTCCTTTCCGGCCTGATCCGGCTCGGCTGCAAGGCTGCGATCAAGATTTCCGAACGGATATAGCGGGAACGCTTCTGCCCCCTGACTCGCTTCATTCACAGCGCCCGCTTCATGGACAGTTCACGCGGCGCGCTGCCTAATGCCGCTCACGCAATATTGAGGATCCGATGACCCGTTCCCTGCTCGCCCTTGCCGCCTTCGGCGCTGCCGCCATCGCTGGCCCTGCACAAGCTCAGACGCCTGTCGATACCGGCGATGAAAGCTACAACATGGTCATCGTCTATGGCGATGATGCCTGCCCCACCAGTGACGATGGAACGATCGTGGTGTGTGCCCGCCAAGCGGAAAGCGAACGTTTTCGCATCCCGGAAAGCATGCGTTTCACCGATGGTCCGCAGGCCCAGAGCTGGGCAGAGCGTGTGGAGCAGCTGGAAATGGTGGGCTCTTTCGGAACGCTCTCCTGTTCGCCCGTGGGTGCCGGGGGCATGACCGGCTGTACCCAGGAAATGATCCGCAAGGCTTATGCGGACAAGGAAAATTCCAGCGCTGTCCGCTTCGGCGAAGTCATCGCCGCCGCGCGGGCGGATCGTCTGAGTACTATCGATGAAGATGCCGAGCGCACGCAAGAAGATGTCGAGATGATCGAGCGCGAATACATGCAGCGCCTCGAAGAGCAGCGCGATGCGCCGACTCCCGATGAGAGCGAGTTGCCGCAACCCAATGCAAAAATTGTTGCGGGTGACCCCGAAAGCTGAATTTGCTTTTCTGGTGAAGCTTTGTTTGTCAGAGCTTCACCATGGACGGGCGCCGCATACTTACGATTTTCGGGACACGTCCCGAAGCGATCAAACTTTTTCCGCTGATCCACCTGCTGGATCGGGATGACCGGTTCGAGAGCTGCGTATGCGTGTCGGCGCAACATCGCGGCATGCTCGATCAGGTGTTGGATATCGCCGGGATCGAACCCCACCACGATTTGGATCTCATGACGGATGGACAGTCGCTCGACGAACTGACCGCCAGGGCGCTGACCGGCATCGGCCGCGTTCTTGACCGGGAAAAGCCGGATTGGGTGGTGGTGCAAGGCGACACGACGACTGTCCTCGCGGGCGCTCTTGCCGCCTACTACCGCAAGATCGCTGTCTGTCATGTCGAGGCAGGGCTGCGCAGCGGCGACATTTACCAGCCATGGCCGGAAGAGGTAAATCGCCGCACGGTGGGGACTTTCGCCAAACTCCATTGCGCACCCACCCAGACTAGTGCCGATGCCCTGCTGCGAGAAAATATCGCTCCGGCAAGCGTTCATGTCACCGGCAACACCGTGATCGATGCGCTCAAATGGGTGACGCAGCAGATCGATGATCGACCCGAACTGGCAGCGGGGCTTTCGGATCTTGAGCAGCGGTTTGCCGCCAAGCGGATCATCGGGGTGACCAGCCACCGCCGCGAAAATTTCGGTGAGGGGATGCAAGGTATTGCAAAGGCGATCAGGCGTCTGGCGTCACGCGGCGATGTGGCCTTCATCTTCCCTGTTCATCTCAATCCCAATGTACGCGCGGTCATGAACGCGGAACTCGAAGGCCTCGATAATGTCGCTCTGATCGAACCGCTGGATTATCCGCATTTCGCCAAGCTGCTGGACATCAGCCATATCATGCTGACCGATAGCGGCGGGGTGCAGGAGGAAGCGCCCGCGCTCGGCAAGCCGGTGCTTGTCATGCGGGAGACGACCGAACGGCCCGAAGGCGTGGCCGCCGGGACTGCGCGCCTCGTTGGCACCGATGCCGAAACCATCGTGCGCGAGACCGAGCGTCTGCTCGACGATCCGGCCGCCTATGCTGCCATGGCGCGTGCTCATAATCCTTTCGGCGACGGAAACTCGGCCCAGCGCATCTGCGATCTGCTGGCGCACGCCAGCTGAAAAACCTAGTTCACGGCCCCGGAAAACGTTCGAACTCGGGCAGGCTGGCGAGCTCACGCATATAACCGAGCCGCTCCGCAGTCTGGATATGCACTGTTGGAGAATGGAGATGGGCGTCGTCCAGCGTTGCAGACTGGATGTCGACGATGCCGGGAAGCATCTGTTCATTTACGAAGTAGAGGCCGGTGCCGCAGGTCCTGCAAAAATGCCTCCACGAAGCACCGGAGGAGTTGAAGGCTGTCGCCTTCCCCTTCGTCACGCGGAATATGTCGGAGGGGACGCCCAGCCACGCGGTAGCCGGAGCTCCGGAGGAAGCGCGGCAGTCGGCGCAATGACACAGCGAATGATGGCCGGCTTCACCTATTACTTCGTAGCGGATCTCACCGCATTGGCATCCACCGGTCAGCATAGCGATCTCCTCTTCCGTCAGAACATAAAAAGAACGTAACGGCTGGAGGGGATCAAAGTCAAACCCCGTGATACCCACGGTACCACTCCACGAAGCGCGGTATGCCCTGCTCGATCGCCGTGGTCGGCTGGTAACCGATATCGCGCTGGATCGCGTCGATGTCGGCATAGGTTTTCTCGACATCGCCCGCCTGCATCGGCAGCAGTTCCACTTCGGCCTTGGTCCCGCAGGCCTGTTCGATCAGCTCGATCACCCGCGTCAGCTTCTCGCTGCGGTGATTGCCGATGTTGTATAGCGCGTGCGGCTTCATGCTGCCGCCGGCCTTCTGCGCCCCGTCATCGGCGGGCGCGCTGTCCAGGCAAGCGACCACTCCGCTCACGATATCGTCGACGAAAGTGAAGTCACGCCACATCTCGCCGTGGTTGAAGACCTTGATCGGCCGCCCGGACAGGATGGCGCCCGTGAACAGCCACAGCGCCATGTCCGGCCGGCCCCACGGCCCGTATACGGTGAAGAACCGGAGCCCAGTCAGCGGCACGCGGTAAAGATGGGCGTAGGTTTCGCTCATCAGCTCGTCCGACTTCTTCGTCGCGGCATAGAGCGAGACCGGATGCTCGGCCCGGTCCTCTACGGCGAAGGGTAGTTTGTCATTGCCGCCATAGACCGAAGAGGAACTGGCATAGACCATATGCGCCGTCCCGCGATGGCGTGCCACCTCGAGCAGGTTGAGGTGGCCCATCAGATTCGCCTCGACATAGGCGCGGGGATTTTCGATGCTGTACCGCACGCCGGCCTGCGCGCCGAGATGCACGATGCGGTCGAATTCCTCGCCATCGAGCGCTGCGGAAAGCTCTTCCCAGCGCGAAAAGTCGACTTTCGTGAAAGCGAATCTGTCTCCGCCTGCGGCTTCAACGCGGGCGACCCGGTCGTCTTTCAGCGAGCCTTGGTAATAGTCGTTGAGACTGTCGATCCCGAGAACCTCGTCACCGCGGGCGCACAGCCGCTCCGCTACCGCGGCGCCGATAAAGCCGGCCGCGCCGGTGACGAGGAGGCGCATGGCCGGTCAGCCCTTGTCGAGCGCGATGTCGGGGGCGTCTTCCTGCTTCATGCCGACCACATGGTAACCGGCATCGACATGATGCGTTTCGCCCGTCACGCCCGATGACAGGTCCGACAGGAAGTAGAGGCCGGAGCCGCCCACATCCTCGATCGTGACATTGCGGCGCAGCGGCGAATTGTATTCGTTCCACTTCAGGATGTAGCGGAAATCGCCGATCCCGCTGGCGGCCAGCGTCTTGATCGGTCCCGCGCTGATGGCGTTGACGCGAATGCCCTCGGGGCCGAGATCGTTGGCGAGATACTGGACCGAAGTTTCCAGCGCCGCCTTGGCGACACCCATCACATTGTAATGCGGGATGACCTTTTCCGCACCGTAATAGGTCAGCGTCAGGATGCTGCCGCCATTCGGCATCATTTCGCGCGCGCGCTTGGCCACCGCGACCAGGCTGTAGGCGGAAATGTTCATCGTCATCAGGAAGTTGTCGAGACTGGTATCGACATATTTGCCGCGCAGCTCGCTCTTGTCCGAAAAACCGATGGCGTGGACGACGAAGTCGATGGTGTCCCAGCGTTCCTTCAGCGTGGCAAAGGCGCTGTCGAGCGCGTCCATGTCCGACACGTCGCATTCGAAGATGAAGTCGCTGCCCAGCTGTTCGGCAAGCGGACCGACGCGCTTCTTCAGCGCTTCGCCCTGATAGGAGAACGCCATCTCGGCGCCCTGGTCGCGCAATTGCTTGGCTATGCCCCAAGCCAGCGACTTGTCGTTGGCGAGGCCCATGATGAGGCCACGTTTGCCCTCCATCAAACCGCTCATTCCTCTTTTCCTTCCTGCTCTTCGATCATTTCCTGTTTGAGCTGCGCCCGGCGGCGGTTGTCCGACTGCCCGATCAGGTTCATTTCTTCTTCCGGCGTTTCAGCAAGCGCAGCATTCAATTCAGCGCCGATAACCACACCAAGTCCGACAAGCCAGAAAAAGAACAGCACCACCATTACGCCTGCAAGGCCGCCATAGGTGAGATCGTAAGCAAAGAATTGTTTCAATACGGCGGGCAGCAGCGTCGTCACTGCAATCCACCAAATGGAGGTCAGGAGCACTCCGGGCCATTTGGGGTAGCGGTTCCGCCGGTATTTCGATGGCGTCAGCGTATAGAACAGCAGGTAAAGCGAACCGAACAGGCCCAGCGCCGGGACTATGCGTGACAATTGCAGATCGAGGATCCGATCGACGAGCTGGGGAAAGTAGGCCTGGATCACTTCCTGCGCCGCTCCGATCAGGAACTGCGCCATCAGGCTCATCATCAACAGGAAAACCGAGCCGAGGATCACGCCTGCCGACAGCAGGCGGTATTTCCAGAACGCATGCGTGGCTTCCGTGCCATAGGCGCGGCGCAGGATATCCCTGATCGTCTCGACCAGGCTGCCCACCGTCCAGAGCGCCACCAGCGCACCGGCCCACAGCAGCCACCCGCTGCGCGCCTGGATGACATCGCGCGCGACGGGTTCGATCACATTGCCGACAACCGGGGGGAGGGCGAAGAGAATCGCATTGATCGTGGCGGCCCGTTCGCTTTCCTCGCCGATGGCCGAGAAGACAGCCGCGCCGAGGATAAAGAACGGAAAAATCGCCAGCATGGCGAGATAGGCGAGATTGCCCGCGTGAATGAAACCGTCGTTATAAGTGCCAACCAGCGTCCGCTTGGCGACGTCCCACGCGCGGGTGCCCGGACCGACGCGATCCTCGATTCGATCGCGGAGGTGGTACGCCTCCTTCCGCCGGGCTTCGGGGGAAAGCGACTGGCGCTCACGTTCCTTCGTCGAGGGTAGGTCGGCTGGGGGCAGGTTACACCTGGAGTTTGCTGCGCGGGTCGCTTTCGTCCTTCCACCCATCGAGCCGCTTGGCAAGTTCTCCAAGATCCTCGGGTAGCTGAATTTCGAGCGTCACCAGCTGATCGCCGCGGCTGCCATCCTTCTTGGTGAAGCCCTTGCCCTTGAGGCGCAGCACCGCACCGCCGCTCGTGCCAGGCCTGATCGTCATCATCACCGGACCATCCACAGTGGGAACCCGGACCTTGCCGCCGTTGACCGCCTCGTCGAGCGTGATGGGCAGGTCGAAGCGCACGTCGGACCCGTCCCGCTGGTAGACGCGGTGCTTGTCGACCTTGATCGTCACCAGCCCGTCGCCCGCGCCGCCGGGGCCCTGCTGGCCCTTGCCCTTGAGGCGCATCTGCGTGCCGTCCTCGACGCCCTTGGGCAGCTTGAGATCGATTGTCTTGCCGTCGGCCAGCGTGATCCGCTGGTCCTTGAGCGTCGCCGCGTCGATAAAGGACACGCGCAGCGTGTAGGCGATGTCGGCGCCTTTCTGCGGGGGGCGCTGCCGCCGGCCGCCGAACGGATCGCCTCCCATGCCGCCCGCACGTCCGCGCGCGCCGCCGCCTCCGAAGAGCCCTTCAAAAATATCGCCGAGATCGCCCTGGTCGGTGCCGAAGCCCTGGAAATCCTCTGCCCGGAACCCGCGCTGGCCGCCACCGGCACCGCGAAATCCGCCGCCACCGCCGCCCATTCCGCCGAAGGGATTGGTCGGATTGCCCTCCATGTCGATTTCGCCGCGGTCGAACTGCGCGCGCTTGTCCTTGTCGGACAGGAGGTCATACGCCTTGGTCACGTCCGAAAAGCGTTCTGATGCCTTGGGATTGTCCTTGTTGCGATCGGGATGGAGCTCTTTCGCCAGCTTGCGATAAGCGCTCTTGATGTCCTTCTCGTTCGCGGAACGCGTGACGCCGAGGGTGGTGTAGGGGTCTGCCATGGTGTGTTAGCTAGTTGCGACGGTGGCCGACCGCAAGCGTGCCTGTTCGCGGCGAGGCTTTCCTACACAGGCGGCTCGGGCTAGGGAATGTCTCATGTCCCCGATCAATGTGCCGCAAGCCCCCGTGGTTCCGCCGTTTTCGGGGGAATTATACCCCGTCCGTTTTTTTGCTCTGGACCATGCTCCATGTGCTCCATCCTGTAGGATTGCGTTATGAGCAACAATGCCCCCGAATCCGAAAGCGCCATTCCGGTCGCCGATCCCTTCTCGCTGTTCGAGATCTGGTACGGCGAAGCCAAGGCGAGCGAACCCAACGATGCCAATGCCATGGCTCTGGCAACGGCCACTGCGCAGGGCCGTCCGTCGGTGCGCATGGTGCTGCTGAAAGGGCACGGCTCACATTGGGGCGAGGGGGGCGGTTTCGTCTTCTACACCAATGCCGAAAGCCGCAAGGGCCAGGAAATCCTGAGCAATATGCACGCCTCGCTGCTGTTTCACTGGAAGAGCCTGCGCCGCCAGATCCGGATCGAAGGCACGCTGGAAGAAGTCGCCGCGGAGCAGGCGGACGACTATTTCCACTCGCGCCCGCACGCCTCGCAGATCGGCTCGGCTGCCAGCGACCAGTCGCGCCCCCTGCCGGACCGGCAGATCTATCTCGACCGGGTCGCCGCGCTGGAGGCCCGCTATCCCGAAGGCGATATCCCGCGGCCGGCGCACTGGACCGGGTTCCTGCTGACCCCGCACACGGTGGAGTTCTGGCGCGACCGCGAATTCCGCCTCCACGACCGGCGGCAGTTCACGCGTAGCGGGCCGGGAGAAGCGTGGTCCAACACGCTGCTCTATCCATGACGGAAACCACGGCCGACAATCGCGCGAAACTGGCGCGTTCTGCCGCGATCGCCTCGATCTCGGTGGCGCTCATCCTCGTCGCGCTGAAGAGCTGGGCGAGCTGGCGGACCGGTTCGACCGCCATGCTCGGCAGCCTTGCCGATTCGGCGCTCGATCTGATTGCCAGCATCGCCACGCTGACGGGTGTCTGGATCGCCTCCATGCCCGCCGATCAGGACCATCGGTTCGGGCATGGAAAGGCAGAGGCGCTGGCGGCGATCTTTCAGGTCATGCTGATCGCGGTTTCGGCTTTCGGTATCGCGGCGCGGGCGCTGAGCCAGCTGGCCGGCGGCACGCAGACTTCTGCTGCGGGAGAGGGCATCGCGGTGTCAGCCATCGCCATCGTGCTCACCTTCGCTCTGCTCGGCTGGCAGAAATACGTGATGAACCGGACGCGCAGCCTCGCGATCCAGACTGATCACCTGCATTACAAATCCGATCTGCTGCTTAACCTCGCGGTGATCGCGGCGCTGGTCCTCGACCAATATGCGGGCTTCGGCATGGCCGATCCGCTGTTCGGCCTCGCCATCGCCGCCTGGCTGGCGTGGGGCGCCTTCACTGCGGCGCGCGAAGCCGTGGACGATCTGATGGACCGCGAATGGCCGGAAGAAAAGCGGCTCGCCTTCGTGGAGGCGGCGGCGCTTCATCCCGAGCTTACCAATCTCCACGATCTGCGCACGCGGGCCAGCGGCAATCGCGATTTCGTCCAATTCCATGTCGATCTGCCCGGCACCATGACGGTGGAAGAAGCGCATGATATCATCGAGCGGGTGGAAAAGGACCTGTGCCAGCGCTTTCCGAACATGGAGCTGCTGATCCACATCGATCCCCAGGGCCATGTCGACGAGCCGGGCAATCCGCTGGTCGAGGAAGACGAGTTTGCAAAACTGGAGGGCGACAGCTGATGAAACTGCCTTACACCCATGTCGATGCCTTTGCTTCACGGCCCTTCACGGGCAATCAGGCAGCGGTGATGCCGCTCGACGAGTGGCTGGACGATGCGACGCTGCTTGCGATCGCGGAAGAGAACAACTTCGCCGAAACGGCTTTCCTGGTGAAGGACGATACCGGCGAGGCCGATTGGGAACTGCGCTGGTTCACCCCGACCGAAGAAGTTCGCCTGTGCGGCCACGCGACGCTTGCGAGCGGGCACGTGCTGCTTGGGCGCGATGGGGGCGAGGCCGTGAGCTTTCGCACGCGCCAGTCGGGGATTCTCGAAGTGCGCAAGCTTGGCGAGGGATACGAGCTCGCCTTGCCCGCGATCCGGACCGAGCAGGGCGAGTGGCCCGAGGCGGCCGCGCTACTCGGCGGCTCGCCCACCGAATGCTGGCGCAATCCGCATGGTTATGACCTGTTCCTTTACCCGGATGAGGACTCGATCCATGCGCTCGAGCCCGATCTGCGCGGGCTGGCGAAGCTGGGCAACAATCTCTTCGTCTGCACTGCTCCGGGACGCGATACCGACGTGGTGAGCCGCGTCTTCGTGCCGGGCGGCGGAGTGGACGAGGATCCGGTGACCGGTGCGGCCCACGCCACGCTTACACCCTTCTGGGCCGAGCGTCTCTCCCGCGAAAGCTTCACTGCCTATCAGGCAAGCCGCCGCGGCGGCCATGTCGGCTGCCGACTGGAAGGCGACCGCGCGATCCTTTCCGGCGAATGCGTCACCGTGGTGGAGGGCAGCTTCTACCTTCCCTCGGCGGGATAAAGCTCGACGATATCGGCCAGCTGCTGGAGCATCGCCTTGCGTTCGGCGGCATTCGAATGGCCGAGCCGCACGATGGTGAGCCCCTGTTCGGGCGACACGAAGACATACTGGCCCATGTGGCCGATCATGGAAAAGGCCGTCTCGGGCGCGCGGTCGGGAAACAGCGGGTGCTCCGCCTCGCCAGTCGGCCGGTTGAGCCAGGTCTGCAGGCCGTATTGCGGCGATTTCGGGCTGGGGGTCACCATCTGGCTCACCCAGCTGCGGGGGACCAGCTGCTCGCCGCGATAGGAGCCCTTGTTGCGCAGCAATTCGCCGAGCTTGGCCCAGTCGCGGGCACTTGCATGCATCAGGCTACCGCCGATCAGCGTGCCGGCGCGGTCGAACTCGGGGACGGCGGTAGACATGCCCAGCGGCTCGAACAGGCGGGCGTGGAGATAATCGGACACCGCCCGGCGGCGGGCTTCGGGCTGATCGCTATCGGTCAGGGCACGGGCCGCGATGTCGGCCAGGATGACGGTGGTGTTCGATGAATATTCGAACTTCTCGCCCGGCTCCGCTTCGGGCGGCTGGGCGGTGGCGTAATCCGCCATATCGTCCCGCCCGTCGAGGAAGAGCATGCGGACTTCGCTGCTCTCGTAGGGCGGATCGCCCGCTTCGGTATGCTCGAGCCCGCTGCGCATCTGGAGGAGATGCCGCAAAGTGATGTCGGCACGTGGATCGCCGCTGCGCTGCCAGCGCGGCACCGGGGCGGGCTGATCGAGCCGCAGCAGGCCATCGCCGACCAGCTGGCCGATCATCATGGCGGTCACGGTCTTGGCCATCGACCAGCTGACGAAGAGCGTGTCTTCGTCATATCCTTCTGCATAGCGTTCCGCCGCGCGCTTGCCATCGTGCATCACGATCAGGGCGCGGGTCTCGCCAAGGCCTTCCTGCGTGAAAAGATCGTCGATCTCGCGGGCGAGCGCTTTGGTGGGGGCGCCGGGCTCCTCCCCGACCGCAGCCAGTGCTGCCTCGCTCAGCGGCGGTTCTTCCTCGCCTCCGGACGAACCGCATGCCGCAAGGCTTGTGGCGAGGAGGGCAAGAGCGATAAGGGGCAGGGGCCGCGGGAACATGCCCGCTCCACTCGCATGAGGACTACACCCGCGCAATGGCGAAAAAACGCTCCCTTCTTTCCCGCTGGTGGTTCTGGCTCGTGCTGGTTCTCGCCGCCGCAGCCGGCGGTGCCTGGCTGGCCTATGGCGAGACGGCAACGCGCACGGGAGAAGTGGCCACGGCCTATGCTGCGCGGGTGGGTTGCTCCTGCCGCTTTGTGGCCGGGCGCAGTCTCGAGGATTGCGGGAAGGACAAGCTCGAAGGCATGGAACTTGTGTCGCTGAGCGAGAATGCGGCCGACCGCAGCGTGACGGCGAGCATTCCGGTCATCGCCGCGGATACGGCGCGCTATCGCGAAGGTTACGGCTGCGTTCTGGATGAATGGGAATATTGAGGCAGCTCGTCAGGAGCCGCTGACGGTCAGCCTTCGCAGCGCGTCGTGCTGTCGATCCAGCCGCCACCCACGACCCGCTCTCCGGCGTAGATGACCGCCGCCTGGCCGGGCGCGACGCCGAATTCGGGTGTTTCGAAGCGTATTGTCGCCGCTTCATCATTGCCCAGCGATCCCTCGAGCGTAATTGGCACTGGCTTGGCCAGGCTGCGGACCTTGGCCGTCAGCGGTACATCGGGCAGCGGGCCGATGCGATTGGTTTCGACAAGATGGGCGGCGGACACGGCAAGCATGCGCTTGGGGCCGACCTTTACCTGCGCCTCGGTAGCATCGATGCCGACAACGTAGAGCGGCTCCGGCTGGCCGCCGATTTCCAGCCCCCGGCGCTGGCCGACGGTATAATGGATCACGCCGCGATGCTCGCCCAGTTCTTCCCCGGTCCCGGCATGGACGATCGCGCCCGGACGCGCGCCTTCGGGGCGCATCTTCTTGACGATCTTTGCGTAATCGCCATCGGGCACGAAGCAGATGTCCTGGCTGTCGGGCTTGGCGGCATTGCGCAGGCCGGCGGCTTCGGCGAGCTCGCGCACTTCGCTCTTGGGCAGGCCGCCCAAGGGGAAGCGCAGATAGGCCAGCTGGTCGTCGGTCGTGGCATAAAGGAAATAGGACTGATCGCGCGCCGGATCGGTGGCTCGGTGGAGCTCCGCCCCGGCCGGCCCCATTACCCGCTGGACGTAATGACCGGTCGCCAGGCAGTCGGCGCCCAATTCGCGGGCCATGGCGAAGAGATCGGTGAATTTGGGCCCCATGTTGCAGCGTATGCAGGGCACCGGCGTGCGCCCGGCCAGATATTCGTCGGCAAAAGTTTCGACCACTTCTTCGCGGAAGGCGCTTTCGTGATCGGACACATAGTGAGCAATGCCCAGCCGTTCTGCCACGGCGCGCGCATCGGCGATATCATCACCCGCGCAGCAGGCGCCCTTGCGCCCGGTTGCCGCGCCGTAATCGTAGAGTTGTAAGGTAATGCCGATGACTTCCGCCCCGCTCTTTGCGGCGAGTGCGGCAACCACGGATGAATCGACGCCGCCCGACATCGCGACGACGATGCGGGCCTGCGATGCGGGCTTGCCAAGATCGAACAGCGCGGCGGCGCCGGCCGGGTCGAGAAAACGGGATTCGAGCATGCGCGGCCCCTTACACGGCCTTGGCCCCGGGCTCCAGTATTTCCCGGTTTGAGCCAAGAAACATGATTCACTTCCTCTTTACCATGTCTGATTATCACAGCCTCATGATCGAGGGGCAATTCACCAAGAAAAGCGAAGGGACGACCAAGAACAAGGACGTCCTGCACAAATTCCGTTGGACCGAACTTGTCGCAAAATTGTCCGCGACTCGCGACTTTCGCGAGGAAGTGGCGAGAAGGGAGCATGCCGGTTTCCAGTCTTTCGGCGAAGCGAGGAGGGAAACGGAGGGAGAAAGTAAACGGCCCGTTTACCATGATGGTTTAGCGCATGGAAAATCTGAACCGTTAGACGAGGACTCCGCCGCAGATGGTGCGGTGCATGGCGACCGAGAGAAATAGATGATCGAAAATCAGGACATCCGCCCTGCACAGGTGATCGGCCCGCTTGGCGAGCCGCTGACCCTTGAGGATTTGCCGTCCCCGTCCACGAAACGTTGGGTGGTGCGCCGCAAGGCCGAGGTGGTCGCTGCCGTGAATGGCGGCCTGCTCAGTATCGACGAAGTTCTCGAGCGCTACGGCTTGACGCTGGAGGAGTTTGCCTCCTGGCAGCGCGCAGTCGACCGGTCGGGAATGCAGGGGCTGAGGGTCACCCGGATTCAGCATTACCGCGATTTATACGAACGCCAGTTCAAGTATTGATCGCGCGTCCCGCCAAGAGGCGGGAACAAAAACCCTGTAAATCCGCTAAATTCGTGTCCCCCATGCAAAAAAGGGGAACCGCTGGCACTGCCACCCGTTCGGCTGGCATTGGGTCGGATGGGAAGTAAAGGAGGATTTGCAATGGGTTGGATTATCGCAATTATCGTCGGCGGCGTCGCTGGCTGGCTCGCAAGCATGGTCATGGCGCGCGACGCTTCGATGGGCATTTTCTGGAATATCATCGTCGGTATCATCGGCGCACTGATCGGTAACTTTCTCGCCGGAGCCTTGTTCGGCATCGAGGGCACCATTCAGACCTTCAACCTGACCGGTTTCATTATCGCGATCGTTGGTGCAATCGTTCTGCTTGGTATCGCCAACCTCATTCAGCGTGGTCGTGTGCGCTAAAAACCAGCAGGAAGTTTAAATCGAGAAGGGCGGTTCGGCATTGCTGAGCCGCCCTTTTTCGTGCTTTTCGAACATCGAAGACATTCGTCTGTTTCGCTAATGCCCCTGTCGAGTGTAAGATTGCTCCAGACAGGGCAAGCCCCTACGACAATTCGACAGCCTTGCGCTCTGTGATTTAGCAGAGTAATACACCAATCGATATGGGCTGCTGCCAGACGGGGCTATTTGATGACGTACGAAACGGAAATTCGCGCTGATGACGACGGTACCTTGCCGCCGGAGCGGATCGAGGTCGATAGCATAGATGCTGAGAAACGCCCGGGTCGGCGCCGCAAGCTGGCGATTGCCGCAGTCATCCTGGTGGCCGCCCTTGCTCTGGCCTGGTATTTTCTTGCCGGAGACGAAGAACAGGCCCCCTCCGAACCGCAATTGCCTGCGGTAACCGTCGTGGCGCCCGGGCGTACTACCGTCGAAGGCGAAATTTCCGCGACCGGAACGATCGCCGCTCGCCGGACCCTGCCGGTCGGCGTGGTCGGCGAAGGCGGGCGCGTGGTTTCGGTACCCGTCGATGCGGGCAGCTGGGTACGCCAGGGTCAGGTCCTCGCCGTGATCGACCGCTCGGTGCAAAACCAGCAGGCCCTCAGCGCCGCCGCGCAAGTCCAGGTCGCGCAGGCCGATGCCAATCTCGCACAGTCCAATCTCGACCGCGCCCTCCAGCTGGTCGAGCGAGGATTCGTTTCCAAGGCCGATGTGGACCGTCTGACGGCGACACGCGACGCCGCCGTCGCGCGCGTTCGCGTCGCCAAGGCGCAGGCGGGCGAATTGCAGGCACGCAATGCCCGCCTCAATATCGTCGCCCCCGCAGCCGGCCTCGTGCTTGAACGCAATGTCGAGCCCGGCCAGACGGTCGGTGCCGGATCGCAGGCCCTCTTCACCATCGCCCAGGGCGGCGAGATGGAAATGTTGGCCCAACTGGGCGAGACCGAACTTGCAAGCTTGCGCGCCGGCGCATCGGCCACGGTGTTCCCGGTCGGAACCGACGAGGGGTTCACCGGCCAGATCTGGCAGATCGCACCGACGATCGACGACAGCACGCGGCAGGGTACGGCGCGTATTGCCCTGTCCTATAGCCCGGAACTCAAGCCCGGCGGTTTCGCCAACGCGACGATCAATTCGGGTACCGTGGTGGCACCGGTCTTGCCGGAGAGCGCCTTGCTCGACGACGACGGGCAGACCTATGTCTATATCATCGACAGCGAGGACAAGGTCGTCCGCCGCAATGTCGAGACCGGCATCATAACCGATGGCGGTCTGTCCGTGACCGAAGGTTTGACGGGTAACGAGCGCGTGGTTCTTCGGGCGGGCGGCTTCCTGCGTGAAGGTCAGGAAGTCAAACCGATGCTGCAACGCCGGGCGGGCAAGTAGACCATGAACCTGCGCAACCTTTCCGCTTGGTCCATCAGGAACCCGGTAGTGCCGCTGGTCCTGTTCGCCGCGCTTACGCTTGCCGGCATCGTGGCATTCAACCGGATGCAGGTGCAGAACGATCCGGATATCGAATTTCCGGCAGTGATCGTTTCGATCGCTCAGCCCGGCGCGGCACCGACGGAAATCGATACGCAGATCACCGAAAAGGTGGAATCCGCGATTGCCTCGCTCGAAGGGCTGGAATCCATCCGCAGCACCGTGCGGGAAGGTAGCTCGAGCACCTTCATCACCTTCGAACTCGGCTATGACGTGAATGACCTCGTCAACGAGGTGAAGGCCAATATCGACCAGATACGGGGAGATTTGCCCGAAGGTATCATCGAGCCCCGGGTCTACAAGGTCCAGACGAGCAACAACAGTTTCGCGAACTATGCTGTCGTCTCGCAGGACATGACGATGGAGCAGCTGAGCTGGTTCGTCGACGACACGGTCTCGAAACGGCTTTTGGCAGTTCCCGGCATGGCCAGCGCGTCGCGAAGCGGCGGCGTCAATCGCGAGATCCGGGTCATTCTCGATCCCTCCAGGATGCAGTCGCTCGGTGTCACGGCATCCCAGGTCAACTCCGTCCTGCGGCAGAACAACCTCAACGCGGGCGGCGGCCAGGCTGAAATCGCTGGCGTTCGCCAGTCGGTCCGCGTGGTCGGCAATGCCGAAACGGCTTACGAACTGAGCCAGCGCCGCATTTCGCTTGGCGGAGGCCGGTCGATCAAGCTCGCCGATATCGCCGACGTCAGCGACGGCGAGAGCGAAATCAAGTCCATCTCCAAGGTCAATGGACGGCCTGTGGTGACCATCGATCTGTCCCGCGCCCGCGGCGAATCCGACGTTTCGGTCTATGACGAAGCGCAGATTGTGATGCGGGAAATCGAAGAGGAATATCCCGGCGTCGAATTCGTCGAACTCTTCAACATCGTCCAATATACCAAGGCGCAATACGAAAGCTCGATCGCGGCGCTTGTCGAAGGCGCGATCCTCGCGGTCGTCGTCGTATTCTTCTTCCTGCGCGACTGGCGCGCGACGTTCATCTCCGCCATCGCCATCCCGCTGTCCGCCATACCCACCTTCTTCTTCCTCGAATACATGGGGTACACGCTGAACCAGATGAGCCTGCTGGCGCTGGGGCTGGTGGCCGGAGTTCTGGTCGACGACGCGATCGTGGAGATCGAGAATATCGTCCGGCACATGCGGATGGGCAAGAACGCGTTTCAGGCATCGATCGATGCGGCCGACGAAATCGGCCTTGCTGTCGCTGCGACATCCTTTTCGATCATCGCGGTCTTTCTGCCCGTGGCGCTGCTCCCCGGGGTGGCGGGTCAGTTCTTCCAGAATTTCGGGGTAACCGTCGTCGTCTCGGTGCTGATGAGCCTTGCCGTCGCCCGAATGATTACGCCGCTCATGGCTGCGTATTTCCTCAAACCGCATGGCCATGCCGAGCACGCGAACGGCCCCTGGATCCAGCGTTATACACGGGTTCTTGAGTGGACGCTCGACCGCACGCGTGCGCAGGAACTGAAAAAGGCGCGGATCGAGCGCCGCGGCAAGCTCGGCTTCCTCGGCAAGCTCGGCGCTCATATGCGCGGAGATCACCGCGCCTGGGTCATGGGCGTGGGTTTCCTGTCCTTCATTCTGACCATTTTCCTTTTCGTGACGACTCCGACACAGTTCTTCCCCGATGCCGATTTCGACTTCGGCGAAGTGCGCATGGAAATGGTCCCCGGTACCACGCTGGAACAGACGGAAGAGCGTGCTGAACAGGCGCTCGCCATTATCGAGGACCAGCCCGAAGTCGAGAATGTGCTCCTGACCGTATCCGAAGGCAGCGCGAGCTTCTTCGTGACCTACAAGGCCGAGCGTGAGCGGACGAGCCAGGAAATCGAACGCGATGTGTCCGTCCTGTTCAACCAGGTCGCCGACGCGCGCATCAACTTCCGCGATCAGCAGGGCGGCGGTGGAGGCGGTTCAGGCCGCGCCATCAATGTGATGCTGTCGGGCAGCAATCCCGATCTTCTCGAACGGACCGCCGAAACGCTTGTCGAGCAGATGGGCGACGTCTCCGAGATCCAGGGCCCCAGGCTCGAAGCCGATCTGCAGCGCCCGGAACTGATCATCGAACCGCGTGCGGATTTGGCGGCTTCGCTGGGTGTGACTACCGCATCGCTCAGCCAGGCGATCCGCATCGCCACGATCGGCGAGATCGATCAGAATGCCGCACGGTTCTCGCTCTCGGATCGCCAGATTCCGATCAGGGTCATGCTGCCGGAAAATTCGCGCGACCGGATCTCGACCATCCGCAATCTTCCGGTACCGACCGCGAGCGGCGGCTCCGTTCCGCTCGAACGCATCGCCGACATTCGTTTTGGGGCTGGTCCGACGACCATCCAGCGCGAAGATCGCAAGCGCCGCGTCTATGTGAGCGCTGACCTTGCCCCCGGCGCAGAGGAAGGCGTGGCGAAAAAGCGGATCAACGAACTGCCGATCATGCAGGATCTGCCGATCGGTGTGTCGAATGCACCGAGCGGGCAGGATCGCTGGCTGCTGGAATTCGTGGCGAACTTCCAGATCGCTCTTCTGTCCGGCATTCTCCTGGTCTTCGCGGTCCTCGTATTGCTCTACCGGCGCCTGATGTCGCCGCTGGTCAACATGGGGTCGCTTCTACTCGCGCCTCTTGGCGGCATCATCGCCATCAAGATGGTTGGTCTCGCGCTCTCGCTGCCCGTTTTCATCGGCGTGCTGCTGTTATTCGGCATCGTCGCCAAGAACTCGATCCTGCTGGTCGATTTCGCGATCGAGGCGATGGAGCACGGGCAGCGCAAGTACGATGCGATCATGGAAGCGGGCCAGAAGCGTGCGCAGCCCATCGTGATGACGACGGTCGCCATGACTGCGGGCATGATCCCCACGGCGCTGTCGCTGTCGGCCGACGGCGCATGGCGCCAGCCCATGGGTGTGGCCGTGATCGGCGGGCTCATCCTGTCGACCTTCCTCACCCTGCTGATCGTTCCTGCAGGCTTCAGCCTGGCAGACGGGATCGAGAAGCGCGTGGGACCGGCGCTGCGAAACCGCTTCCTCTCCTATCGCCCGGGAATGGACACGGGGGAGATCCGCGGACGCAAAACCGGGATCGAACCGGCGGAATAAGCGTCGCCTGATATATGGCGGGCAGATTCTCGATTTCGATCAAACCGGCGGGCGGTGCGCCCATTCCCCCGGACCGCGCCCGCGTAATGCGCCGCACGGCAACCGGCATGCTGGTGCTGATGGCGGCGATCTTCATCGCGTCGGGCCGGTGGCTCGAGATACATCCTGCCTGGGGCTACGTTCACGCCTTCGCGGAAGCGGCGATGGTCGGCGGTCTCGCAGACTGGTTCGCGGTCACCGCGCTGTTCCGCCGTCCGCTCGGCCTGCCGATCCCGCACACCGCCATCATCCCGGAGAACAAGGACCGGATCGCCGATACGATGGCCGGGTTCCTGCGGGAAAATTTCCTGACGCCGCAAGTGGTGGCGCGGCGCATGGGGGCGATGAACCTGGCGGGCGCCGTCGGCAGCTATCTGGCAGACCCGGCCGCATCGCGGGATTCGCGCGTGCGGGCCGGGGCAGGAGAACTGATGGTCGAGGTGCTCGAATCGCTCGACCCCGATCGTCTGGGCACACAGGTTCGCGCCGGTCTTGCCGCGCAGCTTGAAAAGCTCGAAATCGCCCCGCTGCTGGGCTCCATGCTCGATGCGATGATCGAGAAGGGGCGGCACAGGGAACTGATCGACAAGATCATCCGCTGGGCCGGGCTGGTGCTCGAAGACAATGAGCAGATGGTGCGCGACATGGTGCACAACCGCGCCAATGCCGTGCTGCGCTTCACCGGCCTCGACGAGCGGCTGGCCAATTCGGTGATCGACGGCCTCTACAAGCTTCTCGCCGAAGTCCTGATCGATCCCGAGCATCCGCTGCGCAACAAGATCGAGGAAGGTCTGCAGGACTTCGCCCGCGATCTGCGCGAGGATCCGGAGATGCAGGCGAGGGTCGAGCGGATCAAGATCGAGCTGCTGAACAATCCGGCGGTCGGCGACTGGTGGCAATCGGTATGGGAGCGTCTGCGCGGCCGCCTGATCGCCAGCATCCGCGAGTCCGGCGGATCGGGTAGCGGCCATCTTGCCGAGACGATCGCGGAACTGGGCCGCGCGCTCCGCGACGACATCCGCCTCCAGCGCCAGATCAACCGCTTCGCCCGCCGCACCGCCGTCGGCGTCTCGACCCGCTACGGCGACCAGATCGTGCAGCTCGTGAGCGAGACCGTCCGCCGCTGGGATGCGACGACGCTGACCGACCGCGTGGAAAGTGCCGTGGGCCGCGATCTCCAGTTCATCCGCATCAACGGCACGCTGGTCGGCGGCCTTGTCGGGCTCACGCTCCACGCACTGTCGACGGTTCTCGGCTGAGAGGGCGCAGCTTGGCTCCGCTAGCTGGGCATGCTGTATCTAATTCGAGTGGTGTAATAGCTTTCGACTGCAACACCTTGGGCGGTCAGCGCGGGCTCGAAGTCGGCAATTTGCTGGAAAGCAGCGCAGGGATGGCGCCGCATGTCGAAGTCTTCCGCGACGGTCTGGTTGAGCAAGGTGCACGACTTTACCGTCCCGTCCTTGCGCACTGTAAGCCTCAAATGAAAATCGGCCTGTGCACCTTTCCAAAGCGCTCCGCTCGGATAGTAGTCTACGATTCTCTTAACGACGGCCGATAGATTCTTGGGCTGCGGCGGCGACTGGACGGTCTTCTGCTCCTCTAGGTTAAAGCCCCAATGCTCCACCAAATTGGCCATGCAGTTGTTCATGGCTTCGAGCACGCCCTGCATTCCGCCGAGTTCGAGGACAACTGTCGACCGGTTGCGCTGGCTCAGCGAGACCGTCTCGATTTTCGCGCCTCCTTCGGCATCAAGTGCTGGGAGCCCGCGCGGATGGGCCGCATAGTCGCGCTCTTCGCCTTCCGCCTCCTCTTCCGGCCGGTCCGAGGCAGCTACGGTTGTAAAACCGGAGATGGCGTTCCCCCAATCACCAAGAGTCGATTCCTGAAACTGGAATTCGCCCTCGTCTCCCCCGGGACCGAAGGTGGCCCGCGTATCGCGCCATGATTTGTATTTTTCGACTGGTGGACCCGCGATTGTCCAGTGCGCTGCGACGGAAGGATCCCATTGCTCGAGATAGAACAGCGTCTGCTGGTCGTCTTCGCCGAATACGCGCGCAATCCGGCACTTGTTTTCGCCCATGTCGAGCTGCCATGGACCCACGGGTTTCAGGACCTGCGCCTCGTCCTCGGCAGCGAAGGCCGGTTGGATCGCCGAACCTGCAAGACCCAGCGAAGTAATCGCGAACAAGAAACGCGAAATGCGCATAGAAAAACCCCCTTCTCAGCAAGTATGCCGCGAAGGGGGTGGCAATTCAATTCGTTTCGATGTCAGAGCTTTTCGGTCAGCTCCGGCACTGCCTTGAACAGATCGGCGACGAGGCCGATGTCCGCGACCTGGAAAATGGGCGCGTCTTCATCCTTGTTGATGGCGATGATGGTCTTGGAATCCTTCATGCCGGCCAGGTGCTGGATCGCTCCCGAGATGCCGATGGCGATGTAGACTTCCGGCGCCACAATCTTGCCGGTCTGGCCGACCTGGTAATCGTTGGGCACATAGCCTGCATCCACTGCGGCGCGCGATGCGCCGATGCCTGCGCCGAGCTTGTCGGCCAGCGGGGTAATGTATTCCTCGAAGGTCTCCGCATCCTTCAGCGCGCGTCCGCCCGAAACGATCACGCTGGCGCTGGTCAGTTCGGGACGATCGCTTTCCGCGATTTCCTGGCTGACGAAGCTGGAGATCCCGGCATCGGTAGGGCCGGAGATTTCCTCGATCTCGCCCGATCCGCCTTCTGCTTCAGCCTTGTCGAAAGCAGTGCCGCGCACTGTGATCACGAGCTTCTCGTCGCTCGATTCGACGGTGGCGATGGCGTTGCCGGCATAGATCGGACGGGTGAAGGTCTTGTCGCCTTCGACCGAAAGAATGTCCGAAATCTGCATCACGTCGAGCAGGGCGGCAACGCGCGGGGCGATGTTCTTGCCGGTGGTGGTGGCAGGCGCGACGAAGGCGTCGTGATGGCCCATCTGATCGGCGATCAGCGGCGCGACGTTTTCGGCCAGCGCATGTTCGTAAGCCGCATCGTCGGCGAGGTGGACCTTGCCCACTCCGGCGATCTTCGCAGCAGCTTCGGCAACGGCGCGGCAGCCCGATCCGGCGACCAGCAGGTGAACTTCACCCAGCTTGCCCGCCGCAGTGACCGCTGCCAGCGTTGCGTCCTTGATCTCGGCATTGTCGTGTTCGACCCATACGAGTGTCTTCATTTTCAAACCTCTAAGTCCGTTCGCCCTACAGCGACTGCCTGTCCGTCGCTTGAGAAGGGCCGTACTTTTCTTCATCCGAGCGCCCGAAAGAAGGACGGTGCTTCGACAAGCTCAGCACGAACGGATGATGGGTGAATTCCTTATACGATGCCCATCGCCTTGATCTTGGCGACCAGCGCATCGACGTCCTCGACCTTCTCGCCAGCCTGGCGAACCGGCGGTTCGGAGACATTGGTGGTCTTGAGGCGCGGCGCGGTGTCGACACCGTAATCGGCCGGGCTCTTGGTATCGAGCGGCTTCTTCTTCGCCTTCATGATGTTCGGCAGCGAAGCATAGCGCGGTTCGTTCAGGCGCAGGTCGGTGGTGACGATCGCGGGGAGCGTCAGCTTGACGGTTTCGAGCCCGCCATCGACTTCGCGCTTCACGGTGACACTGTCACCGGCCACTTCGACCGTGTTGGCGAAGGTGCCCTGCGGACGGCCCATCAGGGCGGCGAGCATCTGGCCGGTCTGGTTCGAATCGTCGTCGATCGCCTGCTTGCCCAGCATCACTAGGCCGGGCTCTTCCTCTTCGGCAATGGCCTTGAGGATCTTCGCGACGGCGAGCGGTTCGACTTCGTCATCGGTTTCGACGAGGATCGCCCGGTCGGCACCCATGGCCAGCGCGGTGCGCAGTGTTTCCTGCGCCTTTGCCGGGCCGATGGATACGGCCACGATTTCTTCGGCATTGCCCGCTTCCTTGATGCGGATCGCCTCTTCGACGGCGATTTCGTCGAAGGGGTTCATGCTCATCTTGACGTTGGCGAGGTCCACGCCCGAGCCATCGGCCTTCACGCGCGGTTTGACGTTGTAATCGATCACCCGCTTGACGGGGACGAGGATCTTCATGGGGGTACCTTCCTCTCGACTTGAAAACTGTTGGTCCCGCCTAGCTTGCGTTTACGTAAACGTCAAGCAAGGCGGGGCGAGTGCTTGCTTAGATAAGGCGGGGCGCCTGCGAGCGTTCCCGCGCCCTGCTGCAAAAGGAAAGGCGGGCCGCGTTTCCGCTGGCCCGCCTTCCGGTGTCTCTATCTCGAAAGAGGCGATCAGGCCGCTTTCTTGACCTCCGCGACGATCTTCTTCGCGGCATCGCCGAGATCGTCGGCGCTGACGATGGGCAGGCCGGAATTCTCGAGGATTTCCTTGCCGGCTTCGACATTGGTGCCTTCGAGACGAACCACGAGCGGGACCGACAGGTTCACGTCCTTCGCCGCCTGGACGATGCCGTTGGCGATTACGTCGCACTTCATGATGCCGCCGAAAATGTTGACGAGGATGCCCTCGACCGCCGGATCCTTGAGAATGATCTTGAACGCTGCCGTCACCTTCTCGGTGGTGGCGCCGCCGCCCACGTCGAGGAAGTTGGCAGGGAAGGCGCCGTTGAGCTTGATGATGTCCATGGTTGCCATGGCCAGGCCCGCGCCATTGACCATGCAGCCGATGTTGCCGTCGAGCTTGATGTAGGCGAGGTCGTATTCGCTGGCTTCGACTTCGGCCGGGTCTTCCTCGGTCTCGTCGCGCATCTCTTCCACGTCCTTGTGGCGATAGAGCGCATTGCCGTCGAAGCTCATCTTGGTGTCGAGCACGGACAGATTGCCGTCCTTGTCTTCGACCAGCGGATTGATCTCGAGCATTTCCATGTCGAGTTCCATGAAGGCGGTGTAAAGCTGCTTGGCCAGCTTCTGGCACTGCTTGTTGGTATCGCCTTCCAGCTTGAGCGCGAAGGCCACCGCGCGGCCGTGGTGCGGCATGAAGCCCTGCGCCGGGTCGATCGTGATGGTGGCGATCTTCTCGGGCGTTTCGTGGGCCACGTCCTCGATATCCATGCCGCCTTCGGTCGAAGCGATCATCGCCACTTCGCCGCTGGCGCGGTCGACGAGCATCGAGAGATAATATTCATGCGCGATGTCGACGCCGTCGGTCACATAGAGGCGGTTGACCTGCTTGCCGTCATCGCCGGTCTGGATGGTGACCAGCGTGTTGCCGAGCATTTCCTTGGCATTGGCTTCGACTTCCTCGACGCTCTTCGACAGGCGCACGCCGCCCTTGCCGTCGGGGCCGAGTTCCTTGAACTTGCCCTTGCCGCGGCCGCCGGCGTGGATCTGCGCCTTCACGACATAAAGCGGCCCGGGGAGCTTTTTCGCGCCTTCGACTGCTTCTTCGACGGTGAGCGCTGCGTGACCTGCGGGAACGGCGATGCCGTATTTCGCGAGGAGTTCCTTGGCCTGATATTCGTGAATGTTCATGTCGATCGCTGATCCTTCGCGCGTGTTAGCGCTATTCGGGGTGGGAATTGCGCTTCGCGCATAAGCATGTCTGGGCGCGCTTGAAAAGAGCGGGTTTCGGGTGCAGGGGCGGCGGCGTCCCATGATTGACAGCAAACGCCTCGAATCCATCGTCGCCCAGGCCGGCAAGATCGCGCTCGGCCTGTGGCCCGGCGCGGGCGCCGAATTACAGGCGTGGGAGAAATCGCCAGGCAACCCGGTGTGCGATGCGGATCTGGTCGTCGATGCCTTTCTCAAACGCGAACTGGGCGCGCTGCTTCCCTCGGCCGGATGGCTTTCGGAAGAGACGGTGGACGATCCCAAGCGACTCGAGCGCGATCTGATCTGGCTGGTCGATCCGGTCGACGGGACGCGCGATTTCATCCGCGGGCGCGATGGCTGGGCGGTCAGCGTCGCGCTGATCAGCGGTGGGCGGCCGCTGCTGGGCACGCTGTGCGCCCCGGCGCGGGGCGAGATGTGGCAGGCGGTGGCGGGGCGCGGGGCCACGCTCAACGGCCAGGCTCTCAAGGCTTCCACCCGCACCGAGTTCGAGGGCGCGCGCGTGCCTGCCAACGATCTGATGAAGCAGGACCGGATGCTGGAGAAGGTCGACCAGCCCAATTCCATCGCGCTGCGAATCGCCATGGTGGCCGATGACCGCGCCGATCTGGTCGCCACGCTGCGCTGGGGCTTCGAATGGGACATCGCCGCGGCAGGCCTGATCGCGCGCGAGGCGGGTGCGGCCGTTTCGGACAGTTTCGGCCGGAAACTGGACTATAACAAGCGCGATCCCCGGGCGTTCGGCGTGGTTGCCTGCGCTCCCGGCATCCATGCGGCAACGATCGAGCACCTTTCCGATCGCGCCAACAAGGTCGCCTACCAGTAATTGCCACGGCATGAAAAAGGGGCCGGGCTAAGCCCGACCCCCCTGATGACTGTCACGTCAGTCCGCGATGCGGCGCTTACTGATTGGCGCGCGCTGCGTTCACATCGTCCTGATCGAACGGAATGATCTTGATTTCGACGCGGCGGTTCAGCGGCTCGGCCACATTGTCGCCGGTCTGCACGGCCAGGCGCGTTTCGCCGAAGCCCATCCAGCGGATGCGCGAGGAGCTCACGCCGCGGCTGGTGAGATAGTTGGACACGGCCTGCGCGCGCTGATTCGAGAGGCGCTGGTTCGAATCGCTCGAACCGACGGTGTCGGTGTAACCGTAAACGTCGACCAGGCTGTTGGGATACTGGACGAGGTTGGCGGCGACATTGTCGAGCGTCTGGCGGAAGGTCTGGTTGATCGTGTAGCTGCCGGTGGCGAAGGTCACGCCGTTGGGCAGGTTGACGAGGATGGCTTCACCGCCGTCGGTTTCCGAGACATCGACGCCCGAACCGGCCGTCTGCTCTTTCAGTTCCTTGATCTGCTGGTCCATGCGGTAACCGACATAGCCGCCGCCTGCCGCACCGGCCGCTGCGCCGATGATGCGTCCGGTCTTGCCGCCGATCACGCCGCCGAGCAGGCCGCCGGCAACCGCGCCGCCGACACCGCCTAGGACGGTGCGCGAGATCTTCTGTTCACCCGTGTTGGGGTCGGTCACACAGGCCGAGGTGCCGAGCAGGGCGACCGAGGAAAGGCCGGCGAGGAAAAAGCGTGATGTCTTCATAATATCTGTTCCCTTTTTGCGAGACGGGGTTTCCCAGCCCTTCGACCGTCCACGCCCGCGTTAGATGGGACGCGCCCACCTGCGTCTCTAGAAGCACCCAACCACTCAAATCGGCGCCTGTTCCCCCGAAGCACTGGCGCCGCGCCGCTTTTATGCTAGCGAGGGCGCGTGACACCCTTTCCCTGGACAGATATGCTCGTCATCGCCGGCCTCATCCTGCTCAACGGCGTTTTCGCCATGAGCGAACTGGCCATCGTTTCCGCACGCACGGGGCGGCTGCGGACCGCCGCGCAGAAAGGCAGCGCGGGTGCGAAGACCGCCATCGAGCTGGCCGCCGATCCGGGCAAGTTTCTCTCCACCGTGCAGATCGGCATCACCTTGGTCGGGATCATCGCCGGTGCCTATTCGGGCGCCAGCCTCGGCGGGCCGACGGGCGAGCGGCTGACCGCGCTCGGCCTTCCCGCGGACTGGGCGGACGAGGCCGGCTTTGCGCTGGTCATCGCGCTCACCACCTATTTCAGCCTGGTCGTCGGCGAGCTGGTGCCCAAGCAGGTGGCGCTGCGGGCGGCGGTGCCCATCGCGATCGCCATGGCGCTGCCGATGGCCATTCTCGCCAAGATCGCCGCGCCGGTGGTGTGGCTGCTCGATGCGTCTTCGGGCGCGCTGATTCGCCTGCTGGGCGTGAAGCCCGGCGGCCAGAGCTCGGTTACGGCGGAAGAATTGCAGATGCTCTTCGCCGAAGCCACGCGCAGCGGCGTGATCGAAACCGAACAGCACCAGATGCTCGCCGGGGTGGTACGGCTGGCCCAGCGCCCCGTGCGAGAAGTGATGACGCCGCGCACCGATCTCGACTGGATCGACGTGAATGCCGATGAAGAAGCGGTGCGGCAGCTGCTCGAAGACAGCCCGCATTCGGTCTGGCCCGTGGCCGACGGCACGCCCGACAAGGTCATGGGTCTCGTGCGCGTGCGCGAAGTGCTCGGCGCACTGCTGGCGGGCGAGGGGCTGCGGCTGGAGGCGCTGATGCGCAAGGCCGAGGTGGTCCCTGACCAGCTCGATGCGGTCGACGCGCTGCGCGTGCTGCAGCAGGCCGATGTCGCCATGGCGATGGTGCATGACGAATACGGCCATCTCGACGGGATCGTTACCCCGGTCGACCTGCTCACCGCGCTGGTGGGCGATTTCGCCAGCGACCAGGACCCCGACGACACGCCCGGCATCGTGGAGCGCGAGGATGGCACGCTGCTGGTGGCAGGCTCGCTCTCCGCCGATGCGCTCGCCGACCGGCTGGGGCTGGACTATGGCGACGACCGCGAATTCGCGACCGTGGCGGGCTATTGCCTCGCCGTGATGAAGAAGCTGCCGTCCGAAGGCGAATGGTTCGAGGAACAGGGCTGGCGCTTCGAAGTGGTCGATCTCGACGAACGCCGCATCGACAAGGTGCTGGTGAGCGAGATCGACGGCAAGCCCGAAGCGGACGAAGTCGCCGGGGATTAGGGTTTTTTGTTTTAGTTTTTGTTTCGCGAAGCCGCCTCCGCGGCTTCGTCCTCGCTATGCGTGCAGCAAGCTGCACCCGCTGCGGGCGGGCGCTTGCCCTTGCGGTTCGCTGGTCGCGAACCGGATCATCAGCGCGAAATGGAAGGTCCTGTTCCTGGTCGCGGCAGCCAAAGCGCGACCGCGCGCCGCCGCTTATGCGGCGAAGCCAAGCAACGCGGATGCGTTGCGCCCGGCGTTTGAGGGCGAAAACAAAAAACTGCGAAGCCACGACGGTTGCTGATCAAGCGCCTGCAATTTCGCGCTCAAATCTGCCGTAAGAGGCCGCCGGTGCCCGGCGCGGGACGCGCCGGATGGCACCGAGGATGAGCCCGCGGACGCGGGCTCCCAAAACAAAAATCGTCAGCCCGGAATTACGGCCTGCGCCGTACCGCCGTCGCCTTCGGGGGCGGCGATGATGTCGCGGGTGACGGTGCCCTTGGCGACGGTGTTGGTGTCTTCCGAACCCACAGAGGAGCGGATGCCCGGTTCGGCCGCACCGGCCCGGTCGAGCGCGCTGGTTTCCACCGCGCTACGGTCTGCCGGTCCGCCGAAGAGCGCTTCGAGCGTCTGTTCGGCAGCGGTGCCTTCGGCCGGGCGCGGGGCGCCGGCGGCCGGGGGCGTGAGGTTGAAATCGGGCGGTACCACCAGCGGCGCCTGGCGCTGCACGGCGAATTCATCGGGGCGTTCGCGGTTCAGGAAACCGCCGCCGCCGCAGGCCGCCAGCAGGCTCGAGGTCGCGCCGAGAAGGGCGATACGGGTAAGGGTATTCATCAATTGCTCTCCGCGGCGTCTGCCGGTTTGCCGTGCATGAGGTCGTCGACCTCTTCGGTATCCTTGTCGCGCATGAAGAAGGCGCGGGCAAGAATTATCAGGACGCCGATGGTGATCGCGGCATCGGCGATGTTGAAGATCAGGAAGGGGCGGAATTCCCCGATGTGGAAATCGGCATAGTCGATGACATAGCCGAGTTCGTAGCGGTCCTTGATATTGCCCAGCGCCCCGCCGAGGATCATCGACAGGCCCAGGATATCGCCCCAGGCCTTTTCGCGGAACATCCAGATGGTGACCACCAGCGCGATCAGCGCGGTCACGCCCACCAGTATATAGCGCGATTCCATGCTGTCGGCCTCGAACAGGCCCATCGACACGCCGAAATTCTGCGTCCAGCGCAAATCGAAGAAGGGCAGCAGGTCGATCACGCCCTTCTGGCGCAGCTGCAAGGGCACGACCATCAGCCATTTGACCCACTGGTCGAGGGCATAGATCGCAAAGGCGAACAGCACGCCGAAAAGGCGCAGGCGCAGCAGCGGGTTCATGTCAGGCAGCATCCATCTGGGCGACGACATCCTCGCAGCGATCGCACAGCGCCCCGTCCTCGGAAACCGAGGGCAGCAGGCGCCAGCAACGGCCGCATTTGTTTTCGTCTGTACGGGTAACGGACACCTCGCCCACCTGCCCGCGCGTCACTGACGCGGTGATGAACAGCTCGGCAAGATCGTCGTCGGTAAAGCCTTCGGGCACGGCATCGGCCGGCACCGTCACATCCGCTTCCAGGCTCGAACGGATGGTCTTGTCGCGGCGCAGCGGCTCGATCGCCTCGGTCACGCGCTCGCGCAGATCGCGCAGCTTGTCCCAGCGCGCGCCATCGGCCGAAACGCCGGGGACCGCGGGCCATTCGAGCAGATGGACGCTGCCACCTTCGGGATAGCGCGTGGTCCACACCTCTTCGGCAGTGAACACCAGCACCGGCGCGGCATAGCGCACCAGCGAATGGAACAGCAGGTCCAGCACGGTGCGATAGGCGTTGCGGCGGGTCGAATCCGGGCCATCGCAATAGAGCGTGTCCTTGCGGATATCGAAATAGAAGGCCGACAGGTCCTCGTTGCAGAAATCGACCAGCAGGCGCGTGTAGGTGTTGAAGTCATACGCTTCGAGCGCGGCCTTCAGCTTACCGTCGAGATCGGCGAGCAGCGCGAGGACATAGACTTCCAGCTCGGGAACTTCGCCCATATCGCCCATGTCGCCGACAAACCCGTCGAGCGCGCCGAGGAGATAGCGGAACGTGTTGCGCAGGCGCCGGTACTGGTCGCCCACGCCTTTCAGGATTTCATCGCCGATGCGGTGATCTTCGGTGAAATCGACGCTCAGCGCCCACAGGCGGATGATGTCGGCGCCATACTGTTCCATGACCTTGAGTGGGTCGATGGTGTTGCCGAGGCTCTTCGACATCTTCTTGCCGTCGCTCGCCATGGTGAAACCGTGGGTCAGCACCGCGTCATAGGGCGCGCGGCCGCGCGTGGCGGAACTTTCGAGGAGCGAGGACTGGAACCAGCCGCGATGCTGGTCGCTGCCTTCCAGATAAAGGTCGGCGGGCCAGCGCATTTCGGGCCAGCGGCCGCTTTCCAGCGTAAAGGCATGGGTGCAGCCCGAATCGAACCACACGTCGAGAATGTCGCTGACCATCTCGAATTCGGCAGGATCGTGATCCGCGCCCAGGAACTCTTCCTTGCGGCTTTCCACCCAGGCATCGACGCCCTGCTGCTTCACTGCCTCGATCACGCGGGCATTGACGGCGGCATCCTGTAGATAGCTGCCGTCCTTGCGCACGAACAATGTGATCGGCACGCCCCAGGCGCGCTGGCGCGACAGCACCCAGTCGGGGCGGCCCTCGACCATCGACCCGATGCGGCGGCGGCCCTTTTCGGGATAGAATTTGACCCGCTCGATTTCGCGCATGGCGATCTGCCTGAGCGTGTCCCCACCAGCCGTTCGGGCTGAGCTTGTCGAAGCCCCGTCCTTTTCTTGTGGCGCTGCGTCAGAAGTGAAGTGCGGCCCTTCGACAGGCTCAGGGCGAACGGGCTGGGAGGTTCCCCCAAGATCCCTGTCCATCGGCACGAACCATTGCGGCGTGCAGCGATAGATGACCTTGGCTTTCGAACGCCAGCTATGCGGATAGGAATGCTGGTAATCGTCGCTGGCGGAAAGCAGCGCGCCCGCTTCGCGCAGATCTGTACAGATCGGGCCGTCGGGGGCGTTAAACTGCTTGTTGATTACCGCGCGGCGGCGTTCGTCGCCGTCCTTGTTAAGGTCATTGGCGCCCAGCCACGGCCAGTCGTCGCGATAGCGCCCGTCGCCCATGACGGCGAATTGCGGTTCGATGCCGTTGGCGCGGCACAGCAGGAAGTCGTCCTCGCCGTGATCGGGCGACATGTGGACGAGGCCCGTACCGCTGTCGGTGGTGACGAAATCGCCTGCGAGGAGAGGACGCGGCTTGGCGTAGAACCCGCCGAGACGGTGCATCGGGTGGCGCGCTACGGTTCCGGCGAGCTCGGAGCCTTTGTATTCGGCAATGACACTGACCTTCAGCTTCTCAAGATCATCGCCTTCGATGTCTTTTCCACTTTTCTCAAGTCGGTCGACAAATTGTGAGAGCAGTTGCTTGGCGATGAGGAAGTAGCTGCCATAGGGCGGATATTCGCCACGTGTTCCCCATAAGGCGACAACTTTCACATACTCAATTTCCGGCCCATAGGCCAAAGCCTGGTTCACCGGGATCGTCCACGGCGTGGTCGTCCAGATCACCGCATTCGTGCCGACCAGGTCCGGAATCGGGCTTTCCGTGATCTCGAATGCCACGTCGATCTGAGTCGAGGTGATGTCCTCGTATTCGACCTCGGCCTCGGCCAGCGCGGTTTCTTCGACCGGCGACCACATCACCGGCTTCGATCCGCGGTAGAGATTGCCGGCCTCGGCGAACTTCATCAGCTCGGCAACGATAGTGGCCTCGCTCTCGAACTGCATGGTGAGGTACGGATTGTCGAAATCCGCCATCAGGCCGAGGCGCTTGAGCTGTTCGCGCTGCACATCGACCCAATGCGCGGCATAGTCGCGGCATTCCTGGCGGAATTCGGCCGCTGGGACGGACTTCTTGTCCTTCTTCTTCTTGCGGTACTTTTCCTCGACCTTCCATTCGATCGGCAGGCCGTGGCAGTCCCAGCCCGGCACGAAGGGCGCGTCCTTGCCCAGCAGCGTCTGCGAACGCACCACCATGTCCTTCAGGATACGGTTCAGCGCGTGGCCGATATGCATGTCGCCATTGGCATAGGGCGGGCCGTCGTGGAGGATGAATTTCTCGCGGCCGCCGCGCTCCTCGCGCAGCTGTTCGTACAGCTTTTCTTCCTGCCAGCGCGCAAGGATCTTCGGTTCCTTCTGCGGAAGCCCGGCTTTCATGGGGAAATCGGTCTTGGGAAGGAAGACCGTGTCCCGGTAATCGCGGCTGGTGTCGTTGCTATCGGCCATAGGCTGCGCGCCTTAGCCGCTTGCGCGCCCCGTGCAAATACTCGTCATTGCGAGGATGCGGGGGAGGGGTGGGCGACAAGCCCCAAAACCCGAGTCATTGCGAGGAGCCGCAGGCGAAGCGGCAATCCATCCCTCACCACCGGTCGCAACGTCTCACGATGGATTGCTTCGCTCCGCTCGCAATGACGTACGGAGAAATGTAAAGCCCGGCAAACCGTCAGCCCAGCAACCGCCGCGCCTCGTCGCAATCCTTCTCCATTTGCGCGGTCAGCGCGTCGAGGCTGTCGAACTTCGCCTCGCCGCGCAGGAAGTGGTGGAAGGCCACCTCGATCTCCTGTCCGTACAGATCGCCGGAGAAATCGAAGAAATAGGGCTCGAGCAATTCCTTGGGCGGTTCGAACTGCGGGCGCACCCCGATATTGGCCGCGCCCTTCAGCACCTGCCCGGTCGCCAGGAGGCGCCCCGTCACGGCATAGATCCCGTACTTGGGCCGCAGATAGCTCTCGATCGACAGATTGGCCGTGGGATAGCCGATCGTGCGGCCGCGCTTGTCGCCATGCTCGACCACGCCGCGGATGGCGAAGGGGCGGGTGAGCAGCCGGGCCGCCTCCTGCGGCTCGCCTTCGCGCAGCGCCTCGCGCACCCGGCTGGAGGAGACGGGCCTGCCGCCATCCATCACCGGGTCGACCGTGCGGACCTCCAGCGGCGATTCGCGCAATCTGGCCACATCGCCTGCCGCGCCCTTTCCGAACCGGAAATCGTCGCCGGTTACGACGCCGCTGGCGCCCATTCGGTCGATCAAGATCCGATCAAGAAAGTGTTCGGCCGTAGTTTCGGACAGTTTCTGGTCGAAATGGAAGACCAGCATCGCCGTGGCGCCGGCCGCCAGATAAAGCTCCTGGCGCTGCTCCAGCGTGGTCAGGCGGAAGGGCGGGACCTCGGGTTTGAAGTGGCGCACGGGGTGCGGATCGAAGGTGGCGATGATGCTCGGCCGCCCGGTTTCCCGTGCCCAATCAATGGCTTCCTGCGCCACCGCCTGGTGCCCGAGGTGGAAGCCGTCGAAATTGCCCAGCGCGATGATCGCCCCGCGCAGCGATTGCGGCAGGGGCTCGCGGTGATCGAGAAACCTCACGCCGCACTCTCTCCCACCCTGGTATAGGTCAGGAAGGAATAAGAGGGCCTCTCACCCTCCGCCGCGAAGTCCTCCCGCCCGCAAATTTCCCATTCGGGGCCGAGCGGGGGCATGAACACGTCGCCGTCGAAATCGCGATGGATTTCAGTGAGTTCGACCTTGCTGGCGAGCGGCATGAAGACATCGAAAATGGCCGCGCCGCCGATCACGGCCACGTCGCCATCGCCCGCTTTCGCCAGCGCTTCCTCGACCGAACGGACCACGTCGGCGCCCGTCGAATCCCACCGCTCGCGCCGGGTCAGCACGATATGGCGGCGGCCGGGCAGCAGGCCGGGCAGGCTCTCGAACGTCTTGCGCCCCATGATCATCGGCCGTCCCTGCCGGTCCGCGCCCATGGTAAGTGCCTTGAATCGCTTGAGATCGGCGGGAAGGTGCCAGGGCAGGCGGCCCTCCTTGCCGATCGCGCCATTGGCGGCGCGGGCATAGATCAGGAACAGGCTCATAGGCCGGCGTCGTGGGTAATCAGCGTCGCATGGCCCATCTTGCGGCCTTCGCTGGCCTCCGCCTTGCCGTAATCATGCAGATGCAGCCGCGCATCGCCCAGCGCGGCATGGGCGTTCTCGATATCGTTGCCGAGGATATTGCGCATTTCGACCTGCGCGGCGGTGGTCCGAGTATCCCCGAGGGGCAGGCCCGCGACGGCGCGGATATGGTTCTCGAACTGGCTGGTGGCCGCGCCCTCGATCGTCCAATGGCCCGAATTGTGCACCCGGGGCGCCATCTCGTTGAAGATGGGGCCTTCGTGGGTGGCGAAGAATTCCAGCGTCAGCACGCCGACATAGTTCAGGGCATCGGCAACCTTGCGAGCAAGCTCGCGCGCTTCGGCGATCTGCGCCGCGATCGGCTCGCCGGCGGGAAAATGCGACGCGGCCAGGATACCGCCGCGGTGTTCGTTGCGGGTCGAATCCCAGAAGCGGGTCTCGCCGTCCTGGCTGCGCACGAGGATGACCGAGAACTCGGCCTCGAACTCGACGAAAGCTTCGTAGATACAGGGCGTTTCCGGCACGTTGAGCGCCTCTGCCTCGCGCCCGTTGGCAATGCGCCATTGGCCCTTGCCGTCGTACCCGTCGCGGCGGGTCTTGAGGATGCCGGGCGCACCCAGCCTGTCCGCAGCGGCGATCAGGTCATAGCTTGAATCGACCTTGGCATAGGCTGCAGGCCTGCCGCCGAGTTCCTCGATAAAGCGCTTCTCGTCCAGCCGGTCCTGCGCCGTTTCCAGCGCTTTCGGGTCGGGGAAGATCGCCGGACCCGCGATGCCGCGCGCGGTGGCGACCGGCACATTCTCGAATTCCCAAGTCACCACATCGCAGCGGGCGGCAAAAGCGGCGAGGGCGGCCTCGTCGTCCCAGGCAGCGGTGACGAAATCCTCCGCCACATCGCCCATGACATTGTCGCCATCGGGGGCATAGCCGATCACGCGATAACCCAGCTGTGCGGCGCTGGTTGCCATCATCCGGCCGAGCTGGCCGCCGCCCAGAATTCCGATCGTGGACCCTCGCTTCAGCATCAGTCGGCGGGCCTTTCGGTGACGGCTTCGCTGCGTGCCTGGCGCCAGTCCTTTAGACGCTGCTTGAGCTCCTCATCGCCATTGGCAAGGATCGCGGCAGCCATCAGGCCGGCATTGGTCGCGCCGGCTTCGCCGATGGCCAGCGTGCCCACCGGCACTCCGGCAGGCATCTGAACGATTGAGAGCAGGCTGTCCTGGCCCGAAAGCGCCCGCGATTTCACCGGCACGCCCAGCACCGGCACATGAGTCAGTGCCGCGATCATGCCCGGCAGATGCGCGGCGCCCCCGGCACCGGCGATGATCACGTGAAATCCGTCCGCCTCGGCAGCCTTGGCGAAATCATACATCCGGTCGGGCGTGCGATGCGCCGACACGATACGGACATCGGTTGCCACGCCCAGTTCGTCCAGCACATCGGCGGTGCATTTCATGGTCGACCAGTCGGACTGGCTGCCCATGACGATGGCGACTTTTACCTCCCCCGCAGCCATCTTACGCGTCCTTCAGGTAATAGCGCTCTCCGGCCACCTGCGTGCCGTCGAATTCATAGATGATCGGCTGTCCGGTCGGGATTTCGAGGCCGGTGATGTCGTCGTCGGAGATGTTCGACAGATGCTTCACCAACGCACGCAGGCTGTTGCCATGGGCTGAGATAATGACCGTCTCGCCCTTACCCAGCAGCGGAAGAATTGCCTCCTCCCAATAGGGCAGAACGCGCTCAATCGTGAGCTTCAGGCTCTCGGTCATCGGCACGTCGATCCCGGCGTAGCGCGGATCGTCCGACAGGTCGAATTCGCTGCCGCGCTCCATCTCGGGCGGCGGCACGTCAAAGCTGCGGCGCCAGATATGGACCTGCTCGTCGCCGTGCTTCTCGCGGGTCTGCTGCTTGTCGAGGCCGGTAAGGCCGCCGTAATGCCGTTCGTTGAGATGCCAGTCGCGCGTCACCGGGATCCACAGCCGGTCGCATTCCTCCAGTGCCAGGTTCAGCGTCTTGATGGCGCGTTTCTGGAGCGAGGTGAAGGCGGTGGTGGGCAGGACGCCCCTGGCTTTCATCAGCTCTCCGGCGGCGCGGGCCTCGGCCTCGCCCTTTTCCGTGAGGTCGACATCCCACCAGCCGGTGAAACGATTGGCGAGGTTCCACTCGCTCTGGCCGTGGCGAACGAGGATCAGCTTCGACATGTTGGCTCCGGATTTCTTTAGGAGGGCCGTGCGTTAGCGGCCCGCATCATCGTTGGAAACCCCACCTTCTTCCGATTCGCGCAATTCGCGCGTCTGGGTTTTCCTGCGACGCAGGTTCTCACGAAGTTTCGCGGCGAGGCGTTCCTCGCGTGTCATCTTGTCGTTTGCAGCGCTCATGGCGCACTCCTCTTGCGAAAATCGCATCTGGCCGCAAGCGAAGGTTGACTTATGGCTCGCTTCTGCCAATAGCGCCCGCCTCCACCCCGCGACGGATTTCCCCGCGGCGACATGTGCTGCTGTAGCTCAGTGGTAGAGCGCACCCTTGGTAAGGGTGAGGCCGGGAGTTCAATCCTCCCCAGCAGCACCATCTCCCGGCATTATCGTGATGCCGAAAAAAGGGGCCGGCGCGGAGCCGACCCCAGTGGGGGCTTGAAGCCGATAACTGTCAGAAGTGGAAGCCGGCTCCTGCTGCGACGCCTCCCTTGCCGTGGGTATCGATCGTACCTCTTACGTTGAATGACATTTTGCCGTCTCCGGTGAGGCCGGAATAGCCGAAGCCGAAGGCCGTTTCGCCGCGATAATGGCCAACCCCGCCGCCGATCGTCGACTTGCTCGGATCGACCGACTGCGGAATGGCCGACATGGCCATGGCTGCGGCCGTGCCGGCGAACGCGTCATCGCGCAGATCGGCGAGGTCGAAGGTAAGATCGGCCACCCGCATATCGGTATAGGCCATGGCTTCCATAACGCGGGTATCGGTATAGCCCATCGAGGTGGCCATGACGTCGGCGAGACCGGCCTGAAGTTGGCCGATATTGGCAGCGTCGTTGGCCAGCGTGCCGTTGGCGACATTGTGCAACACCACCGGGGCGGAGAAGTCTGCCCCTACCAGGGCGACATCATTGGTGATCGTGCCGCCATTGCTGACGTTGGGATTGTCGGGATCCGAATATTGCACTGCCACCACGGTGCTGCCCTGCAGATTGTTGCGGACAGTGGTGATATCCGAAGCGTTCTGAGCAACCTGCCCATTCGTCTCGAACAGTTGGCTGCCGTTCACCGCATCGGTGGACGTGGCCGTCAGCGCTCCGGCCGCCACATTGGTCACCCGCGCGGCTCCGCCACTGGCAGACTGGAAGGCGACAGTATCGGTCGGCGTTGCACTCGGGGTCGTTCCATCAGCATCGGACACATAGGTTACCGGCACATTGGCCAACTGCGCCTGTATGCTGACTATACTGCCTTCGTTGACTGTCACCCGACTGTCGATGCTGGAGATATTTCCCTCCGCAGTCGTAACGCGGGTGTCGAGGTTGGTAATGTCCCCCTCATTTGTCGTGACGCGACCGTCGAGGCTGGCGATGTCCCCCTCATTGACCGTGACACGGCCATCCAGATTGGCGATGTCTCCCTCATTGGTTGTCACACGCCCGTCGAGATTGGCGATATCGGTTTCGTTGGTGGTGACGCGACCGTCGAGGTTTGCAATGTCGGTCTCGTTTGTGGTTACCCTGCCATCGAGGGTGGCGATGTCTGCCTCGTTGGTAGTCACCCTTCCGTCGAGGGCTGCGATATCATTTTCGTTCTGCGTAATTCTGGTGTCGAAACCTCCTGTAGTCACCTGAAGAGCTGCGATGTCGGCGGTATTGGTGGCGATATCGACTTCATTCTGAGTCACGCGTGTGTCCAGAGCGCCCACAGCCTGATTCGTCGCGAAGAGCTGCGCTCCGTTTACAGCGTCCGTCGAGGTCGCATTCAGCGCCCCGGGTGCGACATTGGTTACGATCGTACCGTCCGCGCCACCAAGCGTGATGGTACCTTGGCTGGCGTCGTCATACTGAACGCCTAGAGCCTGCAGGTCTGCGATATCGGTTTCGTTGGTAGTGACCCGACCGTCCAGAGACGCAATGTCGCTTTCATTCGTGGTTACTCGGCCATCAAGCGAAGCAATGTCGGCGTCATTGGCGGTCACCCTGCCATCGAGGGCGCTGATGTCGCCGGCATTCGCCGCGACGTCTTGATTGGTAGCAAATAGCTGCGAGCCGTTTACGGCATCGCTCGACGTAGCGGACAGCGCTCCATCAGCGACGTTTGTGACGGTAGTGCCGCCTGCGCCGGCCAATGTTACAGATGTCTGCCCAGCACCATCGTATTGGACGGAATTGCCCGTCGCGGCGGCAATGGCTGTATCCACCTGGCCCACGGTTGCCGCATCGGTTGGTGCGGTGCCCGCTGCGACATTGGTGATCTGGCGCTCGGCGCCCGCTGCCCCGACCGAAACGGTGTTGGCGCGGTCGGCAACGGAATCGGCACCCAGCGCAACACTGTTCGGCGCGGTGACGAAGGCATTCGTGCCGAGCGCAATGGCGCCAGTCGCTCCCGCCGCGGTGCTGGCGTTATTGCCGAAAGCGATGGCATCCAGTTCTCCGGCCGAAGCGGCCTGTCCATTTGCGCCGAGACCCGAAATCTGATTGCCACCGATCTGGATGCCGGATTGGGTGTTCAACGTATAGGCGTCGGCGGCCAGGTTACACTCGCCGGCGCCCAGCACCGTGCCGCTGGAATCTACCAGTTGCACGCTGACCGGATTACCGGCCACGGCGTCATCGACGATTGTCGTGACGTCGATATTCAGGTCGGCGAGAGTTCCCAACGTTACCGGCAGCGCACTGTCGACCACGGCAAGAATGTCCAGCACCCCGTTAACGGTGCCTTGGATCGGCGTGACGATCGGTTGGTTCACCGCGCCCAGCAAATTTGTCAGCTGCGATTCGTTCAAACTCAACCCGGTGCAGACGTCCGCCACGGGAGCAAGAGCCTGGGCGTGAGCCTCGTTTTCAAGTCCCGGCAATGTGAAAGCGCTGGTTGCTACAGTGGCAAGAGCAGCGATCCTGAGAGCGCCGATGCCCGACGCTCTACCTGTTTTGGAATTCATCATTGTTCAGCCTCTCTTCGTTGTATTGGCGCCGGTGATCTGTGCCGGGGCAGTGGCGTGCCCGGACAGCTCGTGCGGCCACGAAGACGGCGCCTTTGGGTCTTCGTGGGGAAGGCGGGAGCGGAGAAAGGCTGTCAGCACCTTCTCGAGCGAATGCAGGGAAGCGGTGTCGGGCAGGCTGTTGGCGGCATCTTCCAAAAAGACCGCGATGCCAATCGGTGCGCGCGAACCGAAATAGGATAAGCGTACGCAAATCCAGTCGCCGGAAATCATGATCGAATTCAGCGGGTGCAGCGGGCGTGGGGGAGACGCCAGGGACACTTCTGTTTCCAGCTTTTCGACGTAGTCGGAGAATGCTCCGTCGAGCCGGTTATCGACCCAGTCCAGCACCTGCGGACCGCCTGAGCCGAGCGCAACCAAGGCGGAAAACGGCGAGCCGTAGATCTGGCGGGAAAGGTGGAGGAAGCGGAGCCATACCGGTCGTTCCCGGGCGTGGGCAGGCGTCCGGTAATAGAAGTCGCCGAAAGACGTGCGGCGAGCTCGCTGCTGGCGTGACGGGAGCGCATTCCGCATCGGCATTCCGGCCTCCTCTTGCCCGTGGTGAGCTTCGAAGCTGTCGGAAAATTGGATGTACCGGAATGCCGCAATTCAACGGCAAATCGCTGGAGTTACGGTGGAATTACGGGCGCATCTGGGAGCCGCGTACAAGCCGCCCAGAATTCCTACGAATGGAGGAGCCGGGCGGCTTGCGCTTTGACCAGCGCAGCGGAAAATGATGGCACTTTGAGCTTCTGCAGGATCCGGGACCGGTACATTTCGACGGTGCGCGGGCTGAGGCCGAGTTTGTAGGCCGCGATCTTGCTGCTCTCGCCATCTTTCGACGCGCGCAGCACCGACAGCTCTCGCTTGGTCAGTTTTCCGAACAGCTGAAGGTTCTTCGCATCCTCGCGCTTCTCGGCGACGCGTTCCTCCAGGCGCAACTGCGCCCGGGTTATGGCATCGAGCAATTCAGCTCGCCGGTAGGGGAGCTCGAAAAAATCGAGCACGCCGGCCCGCATCGCAGCGACCGCATCGCAAACATCGCACGGCCCGCTCAGCAAGATGACCTCGTGGCGCTCCATGCATTCCTGCAGGAGTTCGCAATGAGCATGGCTTGCCTGAAGGTCCGGGAGATTCTTGTCGGCGACGATGCAACCCGGAGGAACCTTCCGGGATTTCCGGACGAAATTACGACCCGATTTGTACCATTCAACCTCGTGATCAGTGTCTTCCAAGAGCTGCTTCAGCGTCGCGCGGACAGATTCATCTGCCTCGACGATATAAATCCTCATTCCTATGCCTCAACCGCTTCTCTAAGCTTTAACTCGAAGCGACCCAGGGGAGGAACTTAACTTTATATAAGAGGAATGCAATATGTATAAACCCCTGATTAACCTAAATTAATCGCCAATATAAGGGGCACTACGTAGGTTTAAAGGGCGAGATTTTCGGTCGGGAATCGAGCGCGCCTAGGCGTCGGAAAGATCAAATCCTGATCACTTCGCGGACAAGGTGAATTGCAACTGCCTTTCCCGACCAGCCCCGTCGATCAAAGGCGTTGACGCGGCGGGTGTATTGCATATGCAAGGCGCATGGACGATAGCCACGATCTCACCCAGCTAGACCCGCGCTACAAATCGATGATGCGGCTGGTCTATTCCATTCCGGCCGTGCTGCTGGTGATCGCATCGACCATTGCGGAAGTCGCCATTCCCGGCTGGACCGGCGTGGTCTGGGTGCCCGGGCTATTGCTGGCCCTCTTTCTCGTCGTCTATCTGCCGATGCGCCGCTTCAGCACGCGCGGCTATTCGCTGGCCGAAGAGCAGCTGCGGGTGGTGCGCGGCGTGATGTTCCGTTCGGATACCGTGGTGCCGTTCGGCCGGGTCCAGCATATCGATGTCGATCGCGGGCCGCTCGAACGGATGTTCGGCCTCGCGACGGTGACGGTGCATACGGCAGGATCGCACAATGCCTCCGTCTCGCTGGGCGGGCTGGCGCATGAGGATGCGCTCGCCATGCGCGAGGAGATCCGGACCGCCATCCGGCGCGACACGCAATGACCGGCGAAGCGGCCGCCCCCCGGCGGACCAATCCGATGAGTTTCGCAGTGCGGGCGGTGGGTCTGCTGGCCCAGCTCGTCGTCCCGGTTGTATTGGGCGGTGTGGCGATCCTGAACCGCGAAGGGGATGCGGGATTTCTTGCCTTCGCCGTGCCGATACTGATAGTCGTCATCCTCCTCAACGTGCTTGTCGCCTATCTGCAATGGGCGCGCCTGACCTATACGATCGGCGAGAGCGATGTGCGGGTGGAAAGCGGCGTTCTGTCCCGGTCGGCGCGGTCGGTGCCCTATGACCGCATCCAGGATGTCAGCCTCGAACAGAAGCTGCTGCCGCGGCTGTTCGGCCTGGTCGAGGTCAAGTTCGAGACCGGCGCCGGCGGCGGGGACGATCTGACGCTGGCCTATCTGTCGGAAGCCGAGGGTGAGCGGCTGCGCGAACTCGTGCGCGACCGCAAGGACGATGAACCGGCGCGGGCCCCGGTCCTGTCCGGCGCTCCTTTCGTAGCGAGCGCGGAAATGCCCAAGGAAACGAAGCCGGCTCCGCAGGCCGAAACCGTCTTCGCCATGGATACGGGGCGCATCCTGACCTTCGGCCTATTCGAATTCTCGCTGGCCGTCGTCGCGGTCCTGTTCGGCGCCGCGCAGCAACTCGATTTCCTGCTCCCTTTCGATCCGTGGGACGTCGACGGCTGGCAGCAGCAGCTGGCGGGCCCCGGCCAGTGGCTCGCCGGTCTCGGGCCGGTGGCAAAGGCCGCCGGTATTGCACTGGCGATTGCCGCGCTGGTGCCGGTGGGAATTGCCACCGGGGTGATCCGCACCGCGTTGCGCGAATGGGATTTCCGGCTGGAGCGTACGCCCAAGGGATTGCGCCGCCGCCGCGGCCTGCTCACCCGCACCGATCTCGTCATGCCGCTGCACCGGGTGCAGGCTTTGCGCATGGAGACGGGCTTTATACGCAGGCGCTTCGGCTGGCATGCGCTCAAGATCGTCAGCCTCGCAAGCGACAGCGAAGGCGCGAATCACGATGCCGTGCCCTTCGGCACGCTGCCGGAAATCGATCGCGTGATCGGCCTGACGGGATTTCACCGGCCCGCAGAGGATGTGACATGGCTGCGGGCGACGCCGCGCTATTTTATCGATCGGGTCGTCGGCGCAGGCATCGCGCTCGCCATTCTCGCCATCGTGGCGGCAATCGCCGTGGAGGAACCGCTGTGGATCCTGCCGCTGCTGGCGATTGTACCCATTGCAGGGCTGGGATGGTGGCGCTGGAAGCGGGACCGCCGCGCGCTCGACCAAGATCAGGTCTACAACCGCATCGGCAGCCTTGCCCCTAAGCTTTCGATCGCGTCACGGGTAAAGCTGCAGTCGGTGGAAATCGCGCAGGGGCCGATTGCCCGCTGGCGCGGCTATGCCACGCTGCATCTCGGCCTGGCGGGGGGTAAATTCCGGATCAAAGGCGTACCGCTGGCGCAGGCCGAAGACTGGCGGGCGCATATTTGCCGCAGCATGGCGGGCACGGATTTCTCCCGCCTGCTCGATACCAAAGGCTCCGCTGCGGCCTAGGCGCGCAGGTCGGCATAATCCTTGTGGCGGTCGAACCAGCGTTCGACATAGGAACAGTCGGGCGCGATCTTGAAATCCTGTTCGCGCGCATCGGCGACGAGCGCCTTCACCAGTTCTTCGGCCACGCCCTTGCCGCGATGGCTGGGCGGCACGAAAGTGTGTGTCGCGTGGCGCACGCCGTTCCGGTCGGACCAGCTCAGCTCGGCCTTCTCCTCGCTACCGGGGAGCCTGGCGATGTATTCGCCCTGGCTGCCATTGGCGTGACGTTCGATTTCTACCTGACTTGTGCTCATAATCGTCTTTCTGTGGTTGTCGGTTTAACGCCCCAGTCGCTATGCGCGTTCCATGCACTTCCTGTCCGACAATTCCGCATCCGTTCACCCCGCGATCTGGGACGCGATGCGCGCCGCCGATGCGAGCGACACGCCCTATGACGGCGACGCGCTGAGCGCCGCGCTCGACGAGCGGATGAGCGCCCTGTTCGGCCGCGAGTGCTCCGTCCTGTGGGTGGCCACGGGTACGGCAGCCAATTGCCTGGCGCTGGCGACGATGGTGCAGCCGCATGGCGCGGTGGTGTGCCATGAAGAAGCGCATATCGAAATGGACGAGGGCGGGGCGCCCGGTTTCTATCTGCACGGTGCCAAGCTGCTGCTGGGGCAGGGCGAGGGGGCGAGGCTGGACGTCGATGGCATTCGCGCGGTGATCGATCCGATCCGCGACGATGTGCATCAGGTGCAGCCGCATGCGATCTCCATCACGCAGGCCAGCGAATATGGCCGCGTCTACCGGCCCGAAGACATTGCGGCGATTCGCGCGCTGGCGGACGAGCGCGGCCTGCGTTTCCACATGGACGGCGCGCGCTTCGCCAATGCGGTGGCCTTTCTCGATCTGCCGCCGGCCGATGCCGCGGGACAGGTCGATGCGCTGAGCTTCGGCTTCGTGAAGAATGGCGGGATGACCGCCGAAGCGATCGTCTTTTTCGATCCCGCCCTGGCCGATGTGGCGCAGTATCGCCGCAAGCGGGCAGGGCATCTGCAAAGCAAGGGGCGTTTCCTTGCCGCGCAGATCCACGCCATGCTGGATGGTGATGTCTGGCTTCACAATGCCCGCGCGGCCAATGCGGCGGCCGCCGAGATTGCAGCTGCTTGCGGCGACCGGCTGATGCATCCGGTCGAAGCCAACGAAGTGTTCGTGCGCTGTACGGCGGATGAGCGGGAGGTTTTGCGCCGGCGCGGTTTCGGCTTTTACGATTGGGGCGCGGATGCGGCCCGCTTCGTGTCCGCCTGGAATACGCGGGAAGAGGATGCCCGCGCGCTGGCTCAGGCGATTGCGGACCTATGAGCGCGCAATCCGGCGGCGAAAGCCTGCTCGCCCCCCGCAACCTTGCCGCCTTCCTGCTGGTCAGCGTGATCTGGGGCGGGACGTGGCTGGTCATCCGTGACCAGATATCCTCGGTCCCGGCAAGCTGGTCCATCACCTGGCGCTTCGTCGTCGCCGCGCTGGGCATGTTCGCTCTGGCCAAGCTTCGCGGAGAACCGCTGCGCCTGCCGCGCGCGGGCTGGCGCTGGGCCTTTGCGCTGGGGCTGTTCCAGTTCTGCCTCAATTTCAGCTTCGTCTACAATGCGGAGAAATTCATCACCTCGGGCCTCGTCGCGGTGATGTTCGCGCTGCTGGTGGTGCCCAATGCGATCTTCGGCCGGCTGGTGCTGGGCCAGCCGATCCGCCGCGAATTTGTGATCGGATCCTCGATCGCCGCACTGGGCGTCGCCATGCTGTTCGCGCAGGAATGGCGCGCCTCGCCCGCCACGCTGGGCGAAGTGCTGGGCGGGGCGGCGCTGACGGTGTGCGGCATCCTGTCGGCCAGCGCGGCCAATATCATCCAGGCCACCGAAGGGGCCAAGCGCCAGCCGCTGCTCACGCTGCTGGCATGGTCGATGGCGGTCGGCGTGGTGCTCAATGCAGGCTTCGCGCTGGTGACGCAGGGTCCGCCGCAGTTCGACGAGAGGCCCGCCTATGCCATGGGCATTCTCTATCTCGGCCTGCTCGGCTCGGTCGTGACCTTCCCGCTCTATTACGGGCTGGTGCGCAAGGTGGGGGCGGGCACGGCGGCCTATAGTTCGGTGATCGTGCCGATCGTGGCGATGATCCTGTCGACCCTGTTCGAAGGATATATCTGGGGCCCGCTGCCCGCAGCCGGGGCGGCGATCACGCTGATCGGCATGGTGGTGGCGATGCGCGGCCGCGCCGCTCCTCCGCCCAGACGCGCTACGCCCGAGCCATGATGGCGGCCAACCCTTCGCGGTAGGTGGGAAAGCGCGGCTCCCAGCCGAGCACGCGTTTCGCCTTGCCGTTCGCCACCCTTCGGTTTTCCGCATAGAAACCGCGCGCCATGGGTGAAAGGCCCGCCTCATCCATCGTCTGGAGCGGGGGCGGCACGGCGCCCAGCAGGCGGCAGGCTTCCTCGGTCACGGCATTGTGGCTGGCGGGTAGATCGTCGGCGAGATTGTAGGCGCCGGGCGGAGCGTCGTGCCGCAGCGCGGCCTCGATGCCCGACACGATATCCTCCACATGTATGCGGCTGAAGACCTGTCCGGGCATGTCGATCCGGTGTGCGCTGCCCTCGCGGACCTTGTCGAGTGCGCTTCTTCCGGGGCCATAAATGCCGGGCAGGCGGAAGACCCGCGCGCCGAGGTCCATCCAGCGTGCATCGCACTGCGCGCGCGCTGTCCGGCGGCCCGTACCCGTGGGAGCGTGTTCGTCCACCCAGGCTCCGTCCGCATCGCCGTAGACACCGGTAGAGGACAGATAGGCGAGCCATTTGCCCGCGAGCGCGCTTTCATAGCGGTCGAGCACCGGATCGCTGCCATCGGCTGGCGGGACCGAGCTCAGCACGGCATCGGCCCGGGCGAGATGGGCTTGCACGGCCTCGCGATCGCCGAAATCGACCGCTCCGTCGCTGCCGGTGGCGTCGATCTGCCAGCCATTGCCGCTTATCTTGTGTGCGAGATGCTTTGCCGTGTAGCCGAGGCCGAAGATGAACAAACGAGGCATCCGGGCGTAATAGCCCAAAGACCTCAAATGAACAGGACCACCATGGATATCGCGCGCACCCCCTCCACGCCCGACGGCAATATCGAAATGGCCGATGCGGCGGTCGAGCCCAAGGCCCCGCCGGAAATCCGGCGCGAGGACTACACTCCCTTCGCGTGGCTGGTGCCGACCACCAGGCTCGACTTTGCGTTGGGGCTGGAGAAGACGCGCGTTACGGCGACGCTGGAGGTCGAGCGCAATCCTGCGGCCGATGCCTCGCCCACGATCCGCCTCAACGGCGACGGGCTGGAGCTGGTCTCGCTGAAATGCGACGGCGGCGACTGCGCCGGTCACATGATGGATGGCGATGACCTCGTGGTGACGCTCGAAGGTGACAGCCATACGCTGGAAATCGTGACCGAGCTCGACCCGAGCGCCAACTCGCAGCTGATGGGCCTCTACGCCTCGGGCGGCATGCTGTGCACCCAGTGCGAGGCGGAGGGCTTCCGCCGCATCACCTTCTTCCCCGACCGGCCCGATGTCCTCTCGACCTACACCGTCACCATGCGCGCCCCGAAGAAGGATTTCCCCGTCCTCCTCTCCAACGGCAACCGCGTCCGTATGGATGATGATGGCGAGCTTCTGACCGCCGAATGGCACGATCCCTGGCCCAAGCCCTCTTATCTCTTCGCGCTCGTCGCGGGCGATCTCGTGGCCCGCACCGATCACTTCACGACCATGTCGGGACGCGTGGTAGAGCTCAACGTGTGGGTCCGCGACGGTGATCTTGAACGCACCGAACATGCGATGGAAAGCCTCAAGCGCAGCATGAAGTGGGACGAGGAAACCTTCGGTCGCGAATACGATCTCGACCTTTTCAACATCGTCGCCGTGAGCGATTTCAACATGGGCGCGATGGAGAACAAGGGCCTCAACGTCTTCAACACCAAATACGTCCTTGCCGACCCCGAAACCGCCACCGATGGCGATTACGACGGCATCGAAGGCGTGATCGGCCACGAATACTTCCATAACTGGTCGGGCAATCGCATCACTTGCCGCGACTGGTTCCAGCTGAGCCTCAAGGAAGGTTTCACCGTGCTGCGCGACCAGTTGTTCAGCCAGGACATGGGCAGCGCACCGGTCAAACGCATCGAAGACGTCCGCGTCTTGCGCGGCGCCCAGTTTCCCGAAGACAGCGGCCCGCTGGCGCACCCGATTCGTCCCGACAGCTACCGCGAGATCAGCAATTTCTACACGGCGACCGTCTACAACAAGGGCGCCGAAGTCATCCGCATGATGAAGACACTGGCCGGCGATGAGGCCTTCCGGCAGGGCACCGACACCTATTTCGACCGCCACGACGGCGAAGCGGCGACCTGCGAGGATTTCGTCAGGTCGATCGAGGATGGTGCTGGCCTGGACCTTACGCAATTCCGCCTGTGGTATTCGCAGGCAGGCACACCGAAAGTGTCGGTAAACCTCACTCATCACGGCGACGAGGCGATCCTCGAACTCTCGCAGAATGTCCCGGATACCCCCGGACAATCGGGCAAGAAGCCCATGCCGATCCCGTTGAAAATCGCGCTCTTCGACCGTGACGAGGGCACGCACGCGGGTGAGCAGCTGATCGTGCTGGACAAGGCAAGCGACACCTTCCGCTTCCCGGGATTTGCCACGAAGCCCGTTCTTTCCATCAACCGCGGCTTCTCCGCACCGGTTTCGATCCAGCGCGATATCCCCAGTGATGAGCTGGTCTTTCTGGCTGCCACGGACGATGATCCCTTCGCGCGTTATGAAGCGATGCAGGATCTGATGGTCGCCTATCTGGTCTCAGCCAGCAAAGGAGACCTCGACGAAGAAAGCCGCGAGGCAAAGCAGGCGGACATCGTGCGCGCCATCGGAAGCGTGATCGATGACGAAGCCATCGAAGACCTGATGCGCGGCGAACTGATGTCGATGCCCAGCCAGACCTATATCATGGAGCAGATCGACGAAGCCGACCCGGCGCGTATTTTCGAGCGCCGGGAGGAGCTCAAGGCGGTGATCGGCCGCAAATTGGCGCATGGTCTGCGCCAGCTCTACCAGCGTGCCGAAAAGCTCCCTTATTCGCGTAGCGCCGAAGCCAAGGGCGCGCGCAAGCTCAAGACCCTCGTCCTCTCCTATCTGGTCGCAAGCGATCCGCAAGGAGCCTCCGCGCTTGCGGCTAAACAGTATGAAAACGCGGACAATATGACCGACCGGCAGGGCGCGTTGATGGTACTGACGGGTGTCGACGGCGTCGAACGGACCGGCGCCTTGCTGGACTTCTACAATCGCTATCGCGGCAATCCGCTGGTGATCGACAAATGGTTCTCGTTGCAGGCGATGTCCATGCATCCTCAGGTGATCGAGCATGTGAAGGCGCTGGCCGAGCATGAGGATTTCACTCTCAAGAACCCCAACCGCGTGCGGTCGCTATATATGGCCTTCGCTGCCAATCCGCACGGTTTCCATGCCGAGAGCGGAGAAGGTTATCGGATGATAGCCGATCTCATTCTCGGACTCGATCCGATCAACGCTCAGACTGCTGCACGATTTGTGCCGGCGCTTGGACGCTGGCGGAAGATGGAGCCGGGCAGGTCGGCCCTGATGCGCGAGCAATTGGAGCGGATCGCGGCGGCGCCGAAGCTTTCGCGCGACACATTCGAACAGGTCACCCGTTCCCTTGGCTAAGGTTCTCACTAGCGAGGTGCTGGCAGGTGTACCTCACGGGTTCTCGATGCGCGAGGGGCTGGAAAGCGCAGATGTCCTCGCCGGCGCACCGCTCGTCAAACTCAAGCAGATCCATTCGGCCGACGTCTGCGTCATGCGCGAGGCGGGGGGCGATGTCAGGGAGGGCGACGCGCTGGTGACCGACCGGCCAGGGTTATTGCTGGGAATCGTGACTGCCGATTGCGCCCCGGTTCTTTTCGCAGACGTAGAGGCCGGGGTGATCGGTGCCGCGCATGCCGGTTGGAAGGGCGCGCGGGCGGGCGTGCTCGAGGCCACTCTTTCCGCCATGGAGGATCTTGGCGCCGACCGCGTACGCATCAGCGCAGCCATCGGCCCGGCGATCGCCCAGGCCAGCTATGAGGTCGCTGAGGACATGCGCCGCCAGTTTGACGCCGGTGACGACCGGTTTTTCGCTCCCGGCAGTCCGGGCCATTATCAATTCGACCTTCCCGCCTATGTCGCCCATCGGCTGGCCGCCGCCGGCACCGGTCGAATCGCCGATCTCGCGCTGGACACCTATGCCAACGAGGCGCAATTCCATTCCTATCGGCGGGCTACCCATCGCGGTCAGCCTACTCAGGGGCGGCAGATCAGCGCCGTCGCTCTGCCCTAGCGCCAACAAGCCAACGCTTCGCCGGACACGCGCCCCTTGCCAAAATGGCGGTTGGCAAGGGGCCGCATAGCGGCTAGAGGCGCGACCAAACCGGATAAACCGGGGGCATTCGCGCACGTTTTTTCGGCGCTCGCAATCGGCCTCATCCGGACATTTGGATCGCAACATTTCTCCCGCACCAACCGGTGCGGCAAGTTAAGGCAGGCAAGGCAAGGCGCTGATGGCAGACACGACTGCAACCGCTACTCCCGAGACGGTGACGACAAGCGAAGACGGCATCCGTCGTCGCGACTTCCTCGATATCGCTGCAATCAGTGCTGCCGGTATCGGTGGCTTGGCAGTGGTCTATCCGCTGGTGTCGCAAATGGCTCCGTCGAAGGATGTTCTTGCCGCCAGCTCGACCGAAGTCGATGTATCCGCCATCGAACCGGGGCAGGCCATCAAGGCCGTGTTCCGCAAGCAGCCGCTGTTCGTGCGTCGCCTGACACCGGCAGAAATCCAGGCCGCCAATGCTGTTCCTGCATCCTCGCTCCGCGATCCGCAGACGCTTGAAGAGCGCACGAAGGAAGGTCACACCGACATGCTCGTGACCATGGGTGTCTGCACCCATCTCGGCTGCGTGCCTCTGGGTGCTGCCGAAGGCGAAGTTAAGGGCGAGTTCGGCGGTTATTTCTGTCCGTGCCACGGGTCGCACTACGACACCGCCGGACGCATCCGCAAAGGTCCGGCGCCGTCCAATCTCGAAGTGCCGGAATATGAATTCACCTCGGATACGGTCATCCAGGTCGGCTGAGCTAGAAGACGAGAGACTAAGACATGAGCTTTCCCTGGGCACGCCAGTATGAACCCACCAACGGGTTGACCAAGTTCCTCGACGAGAAACTGCCGCTTCCGCGTCTCGTCTACAATGCGGTCGGCGCGGGTTATCCGGTTCCGCGCAATCTTTCGTATTTCTGGAATTTCGGCGTCCTCGCCGGCTTCTTCCTGATGGTACAGATCGTCACCGGCGTCGTGCTTGCCATGCATTACGCGGCGAACGCGCAGGTGGCCTTCGCCACGACCGAGCACATCATGCGCGACGTCAATTGGGGCTGGATGATGCGCTACGCCCATGCCAATGGCGCGAGCTTCTTTTTCATCGTCGTCTACCTGCACATATTCCGCGGCCTGTTCTACTCGAGCTACAAGGCCCCGCGCGAGATGATTTGGCTGCTCGGCGTCGTCATCTTCCTGTTGATGATGGCAACCGCATTCATGGGCTACGTGCTTCCCTGGGGCCAGATGAGCTTCTGGGGTGCCAAGGTGATCACCGGCCTGTTCGGCGCCATCCCGCTGGTGGGTGAACCGATCCAGGTTTGGCTGCTCGGCGGCTTCGCGCCCGACAACGCCGCCCTGAACCGCTTCTTCTCGCTGCACTTCCTGCTGCCCTTCGTGATTGCCGGCGTGGTGATCCTCCACATCTGGGCACTTCACATTCCGGGTTCCTCGAACCCGACGGGCGTCGAAGTGAAGAGCGAAAGCGACACCGTTCCCTTCCACCCGTATTACACGGCGAAGGACGGCTTCGGCCTCGGCATCGCGCTGCTCGCCTATTTCGCACTGGTCTTCTTCCTGCCCAATGCGCTCGGCCATCCGGATAACTACATCGAGGCGAACCCGCTCTCGACTCCGGCTCACATCGTGCCCGAATGGTACTTCTGGCCGTTCTACGCGATCCTGCGTGCCTTCACCGTGGACTTCTTCTTCATTCCGGCGAAGCTGATGGGTGTCCTCGCGATGTTCTCGTCGATCCTGCTGTGGTTCTTCCTGCCCTGGCTCGACAAATCGCCGGTGCGCAGCGGTCATTACCGTCCGCTGTTCCGCAAGTTCTTCTGGTTCGGCCTGATCCCGACGATGATCGTCCTGTTCATCTGCGGCGGCGCTCCGGCGGAAGAACCCTACGTGATGCTCAGCCAGCTCGCGACGGCCTATTACTTCCTCCACTTCCTGGTGATCCTCCCGATCATCTCGAGCGTCGAGAAACCCGAACCGCTGCCCTATTCGATCACCGAAGCCGTCCTCGGCTCGGACAAGAAGATGGTCAAAGGCGAACAAACGTCGCCGGCCGTCTAAGCGAGTAACGAGAGATCCATGACCAAGCTTCTCAGCGTCCGCCTTGTTGCCATCCTCGTCGGCCTCGGTTTTGCCGTGGCCGTCCTGTGGGGCTTCCTCGTCGGTGCCTATAACGCCGCCACGGAAGAGGCTCCGGGCCACCTGCCTTACGAGCATCCGCGTGACATCGACTATTCCTTCAACGGCCCGTTCGGTAAATGGGACCAGGCCCAGCTTCAGCGCGGCCTGAAGGTCTACAACGAAGTCTGCTCGGCATGTCACAGCCTCAAATTTGTGGCGTTCCGCGATCTTCAACAGCTGGGCTATTCCGAAGGCCAGGTGAAGGCTTTCGCAGCTTCGAAGCAGGTGCCCGGCATCGACCCGAACACAGGCGAAGCGACCACGCGGGCCGGATTGCCGACGGATTACTTCCCGTCACCCTATCCCAATGCGGTTGCAGCTGCTGCGGCGAACAACAACGCCATTCCGCCTGACCTTTCGCTGATCACCAAGGCGCGCGGCGATGGTACGAACTATGTTGCTTCGTTGCTCATGGGCTATCAGGAGCCCTCAGCCGAACTTCTGGAAGAGCATCCCGAAGCGGCTCCGGCGCCGGGTCTCCACCACAATCCTTACTTCCCGAACCTCAATCTTGCGATGGCACCGCCGCTGACAAGCGCAGGTCAGGTCACCTATGACGATGGCACCGAAGCGACCGTCGAACAGATGTCGACCGACGTTGCCGCGTTCCTCACCTGGACGGCTGAGCCTACACTGGTGAAGCGCAAGCAGACCGGTTGGCCAGTGCTCATCTTCCTGCTCTTCGCCACGGTGCTGGCCTATATGTCCAAGCGGCAGATCTGGTCGGCAGTGAAGCGCAAGAAATAACAGAACCGCATTTCAGGTTTACAAGGCGCCCCTCCATCGAAACGATGCGAGGGGCGTTTTCGTCACTCGGAGATTTTCGATCACCCCCGATCAACTGAAATCGCTCGTACGGACCATTCCGGACTTCCCTGTTGCGGGAATTCAGTTCCGCGATATCACGACCCTTATCGGGCACGGAGCAGGCTTCGCCGCCACGGTGGACTGGCTGGCCGAGAAGGTTCGGCATTCGGGTGCTGAGGCGATAGCGGGGATGGAAGCGCGCGGCTTCATCTTCGGTGCGTCGGTTGCCGCCAGGCTGGGCCTTCCTTTCCTGCCGATCCGAAAGCCCGGAAAACTGCCCTGCGATACCATTGGTGTCGACTATGCGCTGGAATACGGGGCCGATCGGCTCGAGATGGATCCGGCCAGTGTTTCGCGTGACCAGAAAGTGGCCATTGTCGACGATCTCCTCGCCACCGGGGGCACCGCCTGCGCGACGGTAGAACTGCTCCGCCAGGCAGGGGCCGATGTTGCCGACGCCTTTTTCGTCATCGACCTGCCCGATCTGGGCGGTGCGAAACGGTTGCACGAGGCCGGCATATCGGTCGCTGCACTCATGCAATTCGACGGCGACTGAGCTTTTTCAACGAGACCTTGGATAAAGTGCCCGCCTAGGGCATTGTTAGCCCGAGCGGCCCGCCACGCGGGCGAAACGCGACGAGGGGCATGGAACAGACATTAGTAATCGCCTTGGTGGGCATACTCGGCATTGGCGCGCAATGGTTGGCGTGGCGAACCGGGCTCCCTGCCATCGTCCTCATGCTGATTGCCGGCTTTCTCGCAGGCCCGGTTCTCGGCGTCTTCGATCCCGAGCACGCCTTTGGCGGTCTCCTCGAACCGATGGTGGCTATCGGTGTTGCTCTCATCCTTTTCGAAGGCGGCCTCAGCCTCGACTTTCGCGAGCTGAGACACACCGGCAGTGCCGTCGGCCGTCTTGCTACCGTGGGGGTGGCGCTTGGATGGCTGTTCGGTGCTCTCGCCGGCATTCATATCGCGGGCCTCGCTCCCGAAGTGGCGATCCTGTTTGGCGGTATTCTCGTGGTGACTGGCCCGACAGTGGTCATCCCGCTGCTGCGGCAAAGCTCGATCAAGTCGCGGCCGGCATCGATCCTCAAGTGGGAAGCCATCGTCAACGACCCTACCGGCGCGCTTTGTGCGGTCATCGCCTATGAATATTTCCGCAAGGTTGCCGAACAGCCCGGCGCGACGCTGTTCGAAGTCGTACCGCCGCTCATCATTGCCGCGATCATCGCCGGCCTGATCGGCTATGTCGCCGCGCTCGCCATCGCCTGGTCCTTCCCGCGCGGGGCCGTACCCGAATACCTCAAGGTACCCGTGTTGCTGACGGCCGTGATCGGCGTGTTCGTCATATCCAACCTGATCGAGCATGAGGCAGGTCTGGTCGCCGTCACTGTGATGGGTGTGGCCCTAGCCAATATGAACGTGACCAGCCTGCGCTCCATTCATCCCTTCAAGGAGAATATCGCGGTCCTGCTCGTCTCCGGGATATTCATCCTGCTGTCCGCCTCGCTCAGCATCGAGGATATAAGGTACATCAACTGGCCGATCGCGTGGTTCTTGCTGGCACTGCTGTTCGTCGTGCGTCCTGCGACGATCATCCTCAGCCTCCTCGGCAGCAACATCCCTTGGAACGAGCGCCTGTTCCTCGCCTGGATCGCGCCGCGCGGCATCGTGCTTGTGGCGATTTCCGGCCTGTTTGCGCTCCGGCTTTCCGATCTGGGTTTCAGCGACGGCAATCTTCTCATCGGACTGAGCTTCGCGGTCGTCGTTGTGACCATTGTGGCGCACGGCTTCACCGTCGATCTGGTCGCAAAGCTGCTGAAGGTGAAAGGAACGACCAGGCCCGGTATCCTGATCGTCGGCAGCACTCCCTGGACTGTCGCGCTGGCAGAGCAGATGCGCGACATGAAGGCCCCCGTCATGGTTGTGGACCCCAGCTGGCAGCGCCTTGCCCTGGCCCGGCAGAAGGGAATTCCCACTTATCACGGTGAAATCCTGAACGAAGCGACCGAACATAATCTCGAACTCGCGCCTTATCAGAACCTCGTGGCAGCCACCGAAAACGAGGCCTACAATGCCCTCGTCTGCAATGAATTCGCCCATGAGATCGGCCGCGATAGCGTATTCCAGCTGGGCGAGAGTGCGGACGGCGAAGACCGCCACGCGCTCCCCGAAAGCCTGCGCGGCCGTGCATTGTTCGAAAGCGGGTTCGGCGTCGAGGATGTGAGCGAACGCCAGCGTCAGGGATGGGTGTTCCGCAAAACCCGCCTGTCCGAAGAATTCGACTTCGAAAAGATGCAGGAAAAACTGCCCGATGCGGCGAATATGCTGCTGCTGGTGCGCGACAATGGGAATATACGGTTCTTCACTCACGCCGCGCGGCCCGAACCGCGTGCGGGGGATATAATCTTGAGCTTTTCGCCACCACAAACCAAAACCGCGGAAGAAAAGGCGGCGAAAAAGGCCGGGAAAAAGCAGGGGGTTCAGACGACATGAGGGCAACAGCAAGACTAACCGCCGCGGGACTGGCTCTGGCCGGGTCCCTGGGGCTAGCGGGCTGCAAGGTGGAACCGGATCCTGCGCCCGAGCCGACGGCCCCGACCGATGCGCCGCGGTCGATTTTCCAGGAAGAGCCAACTGCGGAAGATTCCATGCTCCCCTCGGACACGCTTCCGCCGCTGGAGACTGTGCTTCCCTTTGCCGACGGTACGGCGGAACTGACCGAAGCCGTCCGCGCCGAACTGGCGACTGTCCTGCGTTCCCCCCAGGTCGCCTCAGGCGGCGAGATCGTCCTGCGCGGTCATTCGGATTCGGCTGGCAGCGACGAAGAAAATCTCGAAAGATCGCGCGATCTTGCGAACGCCGTGAAGGATTTCCTGGTGGACGGCGGGATCGACGAAGAGCGGATCGAAGTCATCGCATTCGGCGAGCAAAACCCGCTCGAGCCCAATGCCCTTCCCGATGGAACTGCCAATGAAGAAGGCCGGGCCGCCAATCGCCGTGTCGACCTGATCGTGGAGACCGGGGAAAGCAACGCCAGGGAAAAAACCCTGATCGAGACATTGAGCAGGCCCGAACCGGCTGCCAGCGGCTCGACAGGTCAAACCCCCAAGCCGAAGGCGGCACCGAAAACCGCAGAATGAATGTTGACGAATCCCGCGAAGGAAGGCATCTGCCCTCCTCCGCTGAGCGGGTATAGCATAGTGGTAATGCTCCAGCCTTCCAAGCTGGCTAGAGGGGTTCGATTCCCCTTACCCGCTCCAGCGTTTCCCTCTTAGAAATCGCCACAGCCTACATCAGCCCTCCCTTGGCCCTCTTCAGCTAAGAGGCATGTTGTCGATCAGGCGGGTTCCGCCAATCCTGGCCGCGGCAAACAGGCGCGCATTGCCATTATCCGCCTCCAGCAGGGCGAGGCTGTCGCCGTCGCGCACGTCGACATAGTCGATCCTGTCAAAGCCGCTAGCCAGCAGCTTGTCCCGCAGGCTTTCGAGCGCAGGTTCCGCAGCTTCCCCTCCCGCCATTTCGACCAGCGCGGCCTTCATCGCGCGCGGCAGCACCGCCGCCTGCTCGCGCTGCTCCGGTGAGAGATACGCATTGCGACTGCTCATCGCGAGACCATCGGTTTCACGGACGATCGGGACGCCGTGGATGGCTTCCACATGGGGCCGGGTCAGGTCGAGATCCCTGGCCATTCGCCGGATGACAGCGAGCTGCTGCCAATCCTTTTCTCCGAAAAAGGCCATGTCGGGCATGACCTGATTGAAGAGCTTGCAGACGATTGTCGCCACCCCGTCGAAGTGGCCGGGCCGGTCCGCGCCGCATAGGCCTTCGCTGACCCCGCCAACGGAAATATTGGTCGCATAGCCTGCGGGATAAATCACGTCCGGCGAAGGGGCCCATACCAATGCGACGCCTTCCCGTTCGAGCAGGCGGCTATCCTGTTCCAGCTGGCGGGGGTAGGCATCGAGATCTTCGCCTGCGCCGAACTGGCGGGGATTGACGAATATGGAGACCACCACATGGTCCGCCTGCGCTGCAGCGCGCCGGACCAGCGTCAGATGACCTTCATGAAGCGCTCCCATCGTCGGGACCAGCGCGATCGTTTCGCCTTTAGCCCGCAGATCATCCAGGCGTTTCCTCAACATTTCCAGTGTGCGAGCGATTTGCAACACCGACTCCCCTCGATTATGGTTTAGGAAGAATTGCCCTAATACCCCAGCGGCATCGAATACAACGAGAAGAAGAGCGACACGTCTTGTCCCAGACCGGCCCCCATTGGATTACTTTCGCCAACGAAAAGGGCGGGACAGGTAAATCGACGACTGCGATCCACGTAGCGATTGCGCTGGCCTACCGCGGTGCGAAAGTAGTCGGCTTCGATCTCGACCACCGGCAGCGCACCTTCGCCCGCTATGTCGAAAATCGCGCCGAAACCATGCAGCGGCGCAAAATCGATCTTCCGACGATCGAATGCCAGACGATCCCGCCCATTCCCGACGACGAATTCGGCGATATCCTCAAGTGCCATGCTGCAGACGCCGATTTCATCATCATCGATACGCCGGGACGTGACGATCCACTGGCGCGCTTTGCCGCCACCCATGCCGACACGCTGGTGACACCGATGAACGACAGCTTTGTCGATTTCGATCTCATCGGCCAGGTCGAGGGTGAGAATTTCAAAGTGCGCAAGCTCTCGTTCTATGCCGAGCTGATCTGGGAGGCGCGGATCAAGCGCAGCCGCCTCGCGATCGAGGAAGGGCGCGCCGAAATGGATTGGGTCGTGGTCCGCAACCGCACCGGACATACCGAAGCGCGCAACCGCAACCGGATCGAACAGGCGCTGGGTGAGATGTCGAAGCGTGTGGGCTTCCGCGTCACGCAAGGCCTTTCGGAGCGCGTGATTTACCGCGAACTCTTTCCTTCCGGCCTGACCCTGCTCGACAAGGGCCATCTGGGGGATCTGGGAACCAGCCATCTGGTCGCGCGCCAGGAGCTGCGCCAGCTCATGGCCGCTCTTCGTTTTCCCGATATCCAAAAATCAGAGGCTGCTGCCGAAAAGGTCGACGCGTGATCAAGCTGCTGGCGCTGGCAATCGGGCTGTCGTTCCTGTGCCGCTGGGCGCTTGGCAAATGGCCTTGGGATTATCTTCGCGCGCCATCGACGCGCAGCCAGGCGATCTTCCGGGCGCGCAAATTGCTCAATGTGTCCGCGCGGGCAGACCATAAGGAAATCCGCGAAGCCCATCGCCGCATGGCCGCGCTCGCTCATCCAGATCGGGGTGGGAGCAAGGCGCAGATGCAGGAACTCAACGCTGCTCGCGACCTTCTTCTAGACGATCTACCTTATGAAATTCCGGAGCCTCCCCGATGACACACGCATTCCATTCAACCGTCCTTCGCGAATACGACATCAGGGGTATCATCGGTGAGACCCTGGGCGCGGACGATGCCCGCGCGATCGGCCGGACTTTCGGTTCGATGCTGCGCGAAAAGGGCGGTAACAAGGTTGCCGTTGGATATGATGGCAGGCGGTCTTCGCCCATGCTCGAACACGCGCTCGTCGAGGGGCTTACGGCAAGCGGCTGCGACGTCGTGAGGATCGGCCTTGGCGCGACTCCCATGCTCTATTACGCCGAAGCTAGCGATCAGAGTGTCGATGGCGGGATCCAGATTACCGGAAGCCACAATCCTCCCAATTACAATGGTTTCAAAATGGTCTTCCAGGGGCGTCCTTTCTTCGGCAGCGACATTCAGGAACTGGGCCGACGTTCGGCTGCCGGCGAATGGTCCGATGGTGCCGGGGACGTGGAAGAGCGTGATATTCTCGACGAATATGTCGAGCGCATGCTGCAGGCCATCGCTGGCGTCGATGCTGCGGCTCTGGCGGGCATGCGGATCGGATGGGACGCGGGGAACGGTGCGGCCGGACCGGCACTCGAAAAGCTGGCGGCGCGCCTGCCGGGTGAACACCATCTGCTGTACACCGACGTGGATGGGGCCTTTCCCAACCACCATCCCGACCCCACCGTGGAGGAAAACCTCGCCGACCTGCGCGCGCTGGTGGCCGAGAAATCGCTGGATTTCGGCATAGCGTTCGACGGCGATGGCGATCGTATCGGGGCGATCGACGGCGAAGGCCGCGTTATCTGGGGCGATCAGCTCTTGATGATCTATGCGGAGGACCTGCTTCGGACACGCAAGGGCGCGACGATCATCGCCGATGTGAAGGCAAGCAGAGCTCTCTACGATCATGTCGAAGCGTGCGGCGGCGAACCCCTGATGTGGAAGACGGGCCATTCGCTCATCAAGTCGAAGATGAAGGAGACCGGTTCTCCGCTGGCCGGAGAGATGAGCGGCCATATCTTTTTCGCCGACGATTATTACGGCTTCGATGATGCGATGTATGCCGGGGTGCGTCTCATGACCTCCGCGGCGAGGCTGGGTAAATCCGTCACGCAGCTGCGCAGCGATATGCCGCAGATGATCAACACGCCCGAAATGCGGTTTCAGGTCGATGAAAGCCGCAAGTTTGCCGCGATCGAGGAGGTCAAGGACCGGCTTTCGAACACCGATGCCGATGTAAATGGGACGGACGGTGTCCGGGTCAACACGGCAGACGGCTGGTGGCTGCTGCGCGCTTCGAACACGCAGGATGTTCTGGTCGCTCGCGCCGAAAGCGACAGTGAAGATGGCCTGGCGCGTCTCATGGCCCAGATCGACGAGCAGCTGCGGCTTTCGGGCCTCGAGCGTGGTGAAAGCGTGGGGCACTAAACTCGAAATTTCAGACGGGGTATGACTATGCGAAATCTCTTTCATGTCGCTGCGTGTGGCGCCGCTCTCATTGCAGCACCTCTTGCGGCGCAAGAGCAGGCCGGGGCGGAAACAGAAGAGGTCTCGCAACCGCAGCTCGACGAGATCGCCGGCATGATGAGCAATCTGTTCATAGCGGATCCCCTGACGGCTGAGCAGGAAGCCCGGCTTCCCGCGGCGCAGGCGGTGGTCGGCACGATGATGCCCGACGGGTTTTACGGCACCATGATGGGCGAAATGGTCGACAAGATGATCCGGCCCATGATGAGCATGTTCTCATCGCCCGACTTCGTTCTGGCAGCCCGTCTCGATCTGGACGAAGAGGCTGTCGGCAGACTGACAGAGGAAGAGCAGGCCGAGATTTCCGCCATGCTCGATCCGGCGCTCGACCGGCGGGTCGATGCCATCATCGATGTGATGACGGGCAAGATGGGCGGCATGTTCGCCGTGATGGAAGAGCCGGTGCGCGAAGGCCTGTCCAAAGCCTACGCCGTCCGTTTCGACGATCGGCAACTGGCCGATATCGCCGCCTTCTTCGCGACGCCGACGGGCGGCGTTTACGCGCGCGAATCGATGGCGCTGTTTTCCGACCCGCAGGTAATGCAGGCGAGCATGAAGGCTCTGCCGACGATGATGAGCGGATTCGGAAATATGGAAACGGCCATGACCGAGGCGATGGCGGATCTTCCGCAGGAACGGGCCTATGCGGACCTTACCGCGGCCCAGCGGCAGCGGATGAGTGAACTGCTGGGTATTGATCAGGATGAACTGGCCAGCGTGATCAAACCGCCGAGACCACCGGAAGAAGCGGTCGAGGTCGATTGAGGACTTCGTCTCCCGCTCCGCAATCGGGGGAACCGCGTTCTCGCTCCTTCGCTTGAGCAGAGATGCAGAGCGCCGTTCCTTCTGAAATCGCCGACTGGTTCGCGGGCCGGGGCTGGCGCATACGGCGCCATCAACGGGACATGCTTCACACCAGCGACGAAGGCCGGCATAGCCTTCTCGTGGCGGACACGGGTGCCGGTAAGACGCTGGCCGGCTTTTTGCCTACGCTCGCGGCATTCGCACCCTCGCGCAATGGCGGTAAAGCGCCAACGGGATTGCACACGCTGTATGTCTCGCCGCTCAAGGCGCTGGCCCACGACGTGCAGCGTAATCTGCTTACGCCCGTTGATGAGATGGGCCTGCCCATCACGGTGGAGACGCGGAGCGGCGATACGCCTTCCGACCGCAAGAAGCGCCAGCGCACCAAGCCTCCGAACATTCTTCTGACGACCCCGGAAAGCCTCTCGCTGCTGCTGTCCTATCCCGACAGCGCAGAGATGTTCGCTGGCCTGAAACGCATCGTGATCGACGAGGTCCACGCCTTCGCCACCGGAAAGCGCGGGGATCTGCTTGCGCTGGCGCTTTCGCGCCTGCAAGCGCTGGCGCCCGACCTGCAGCGGGCAGCGCTATCGGCAACCGTCGCCAATCCCGAGGCCTTCCGCGAGTGGCTGGCACCGTGGGGCGACATCGACAGCGTGGCGCTGGTGAACGGTGAAGAAGGTGCGCCTGCCGAAGTCGAGATCCTGTTGCCCGAGGAACAGCGCGTACCTTGGGGCGGCCACGCGGCGACATGGGCGATACCGCAGCTTTATGAAGAGATTCGGCAGAACAGAACCACGCTGGTCTTCACCAACACGCGCTTTCTGGCGGAATATATCTTCCAGCATCTGTGGGACGTGAACGAGGACACTCTGCCGATCGGAATTCATCACGGGTCGCTTTCGAAGGAGGCACGCCGCAAGGTCGAAGCTGCGATGGCGCGCGGCGAACTGCGCGCCCTGGTCGCGACCGCCAGCCTCGATCTGGGCGTCGATTGGGGTGACATCGACCTTGTCGTCCAGATGGGTGCGCCCAAAGGGTCCTCGCGTCTGCTTCAGCGTATCGGGCGGGCCAACCACCGGCTCGACCAGCCAAGCCGGGCGCTGCTGGTGCCGGGAAACCGGTTCGAATTCCTCGAGGCCACGGCTGCCAAGGAAGCCGTCGATGAAGGCCAGCGCGATGGCGAGGATTTCAGGCCGGGCGGGCTCGACGTGTTGGCGCAGCATGTCATGGCATGCGCCTGCGCCGGACCATTCCAGGAAAAGGCGCTGCTGGGCGAAATTCGCTCCAGCCTGTCCTATGCCTGGGTCGACGAGGAGATTTGGCAGCGCGTGCTGACCTTCGTGGCGACCGGCGGCTATTCGCTCAAGGCCTATGACAAGTTCAAGCGGATAGTGCGCGACAAGGACGGCGTCTGGCGGCTGACCCATCCCGATCAGGCGGCGCGGCACCGGCTCAATGCAGGCATCATCATCGACAGCGAAATGCTTGAAGTGCGGATCAATTCCGGCCGCGGGCGGGGAGGGCGGAGCCTCGGCAAGATCGAGGAGCGGTTTGCCGCTTCGCTGTCTCCGGGTGATACCTTCGCCTTTGCCGGGATGAGCCTCGAGGTCGTCAAGCTCCAGGATATGGAGGTGCTGGTCAAGGCGGCCACCTCCAATGCGATGATCCCGAGTTACGGCGGCCAGCGCATGCCGCTGACGACGCATCTGGCCGAGCGGGTGCGCACCATGCTGGTCGACCGGCCGGGCTGGGCGCGCTTTCCCGACGATGTGCGCGAATGGCTCGAAGTACAGGACTGGCGCAGCCAGATGCCCGGGCCGGGCCAGCTGCTGGTGGAGAGCTTCCCCCACGCAAAGCGCCATTACAGCGTCTATTATACGTTCGAGGGCTGGAATGCGAACCAGAGCCTCGGCATGCTCATTACCCGCCGCATGGAGGACAGGGGGCTGCTGCCCGGCGGCTTCGTCGCCAATGACTATTCGCTGGCCGTCTGGGGGCTCAAACCCGTCGAGGATCCGGCCCCGCTGCTTTCACCTGACATCTTGCAGGATGAATTCATGGAATGGGTCCAGAATTCGCACCTCCTGCGGCGCGCCTTTCGCGAGGTGGCGGTGATCGGGGGGCTGGTCGAGCGTCAGCACCCCGGAAAGCGCAAGACCGGCAAGCAGGTCACGTTCTCGACCGATCTCATCTACGACGTCCTGCGCAAATACGAGCCCGACCATGTCCTGCTCGAAGCCGCCTGGGCCGATGCCCGTGAGCGGATGACCGATGTGGGCAGGCTCGGCGATCTGCTCGATCGCTCGGCTCGCGAACTGGTGCATGTGGAACTCGACAGGGTTAGCCCCTTGGCCGTGCCGGTCATGGTGATGATCGGCCGCGAGGCGACCCCTCAGGGCGCCGTGGACGATGAATTGCTGCTCGAAGCGGAAGACCTCGCCAGTGCCGCCATGCGGGTGAGCGCTCTCGACGAGGATTTGCTGGATTAGCGCTTCAGGAGCGAGTCGGTCCCACGCACCGACCATGCTTCACATTTCGGGCCGAATATCTGCCGCCGATCACGCCGTTATCGGAGGTCTGCTGAGAGGGGCTGGGCAATTTACGTGGGGGCAAAGAAAAAGGGGCGGATCGCTCCGCCCCCTTTTGCAAGTACTCTGGTCTTCGAGCCTTACTGCATTCCGGCCTTGCCGAACGTGCGGTAGCGCTCGTTGCCGACGAAGCCGAACTTGGAAACGCCGCTGGCCTTGATGACCTGAAGCACGCTGGCCGAAAGGTCGTAGCTTGCGAGAGCTTCCGGCTCGAACTGAAGCTCCGGCTCGGGGTTGATCCGGGTCGACTGCTCGAGAAGGTTGACGAGGTCGCCCATCTGGATTTCCTCACCGTTCCAGAGCATCCGGTCATCCTGGGTGAGGACGAGCTTGTTCTTGTCGGGCTCCACATCCACCGGGGGCGGATTCGGATTGGGTTGCGGAAGATCGATGTCGACCGAATGGGTCGCGATCGGAATGGTGATGATGAACATGATGAGGAGCACGAGCAGGACGTCGATCAACGGCGTCATGTTCATGTCCATCATCGGGGCGCCATCATCCTTGCCGCCTGCCATAGCCATGGTGGTTTACTCCTGAATTCTTGTCCGGGGCCGTCGCGCGTTACGCTCAGGCGTTGGGATCAATCGGGTTCGAAATGAAGCCGACGATCGGATAACCGGCAGCCTGAACGTTATAGATCGCCCCTGCAACACAGGACCACGGAGCGTTGACGTCGCCGCGAATGTGGACCTGGGGGATCTTTTCCGGGTCGTCCATGATCGCTTCGGGTCCGCCGGCACGCTGGACGATGGTGTCCAGGCGCTCGAACGCGCGATCATAAAGTTCTTCGGAGGTCACAGGGGTAAGGTTGTTGAAGTAGACGCGGCATTCGCCGGTGCGCGATGCACCGCTGTAGCCGGAATCGCCGGCGCTAAGGCCCGCATCGTCGCTGGTGCTGACCGTCAGGAGGAGGTTTTCGACCTTATCCTTCGATTCGACCGATTCGATCACCGGAATTTCCAGCTGCTCGATGGTCTGGATCGCGACCGGAACCGCGATCAGGAAGATGATCAGAAGCACCAGCATCACGTCCACGAGCGGAGTGGTGTTGATGTCCGACATCGGCGAGTCTGCCCCGCCTCCCATCTGGATCGCCATATTTACATCCTATCCGTATTCAATTTCACACGATTGACGCGAAGGACGCGGGCGGCGCCTGCCGCCCGCGTGCCCTGCTTAGCGCTTGGTCGTGGTGGTGGTGGTGGTCGCACCGGCAGCAGGCGTGGTCGCCGTGGTGGTGGTGCGGCCAGCAGCTGCCTTGCCCGAAGCCTGCGTCGAGGTTGCAGTCATCGTAGCAGGCTTGATGGCGCCGCTCGAGTTGATGTTTGCAAGCAGGTCGGTCGAGAAGCCGCTCATCATGTCGGCGATGCGACGGTTGCGGCTCTGCAGCCAGTTGTAGGCGAACACGGCCGGAACTGCGACCAGCAGACCGATGGCGGTCATGATGAGTGCTTCACCAACCGGGCCGGCAACCTTGTCGATCGAGGCCGAGCCGGCCATGCCGATGTTGATCAGGGCGCGGTAGATACCGATAACCGTTCCGAGCAGACCGACGAACGGTGCGGTAGCACCCACGGTTGCGAGGAAGGGCAGACCGCCGTTGAGCTTGGCCATGATGGCGTGCTCCGAACGTTCGAGCGAGCCGTGCAGCCAGTCGTGGGCTTCGAGGCTGTCGTTCAGCTTGGCATGCTTTTCTTCGGCAGACACTGCATCGTCCACCAGCTGGCGCCATGCGCTGTTCTTTTCGAGCTTGGTCGAGCCTTCCTTGAGCGTGTTGGCGCGCCAGAAGCCGCCGCGCACGTCCTTGTACTGGCTCATGACCTTACGCTGTTCGAAGAACTTGGTGAACAGGATGTAGAACGAACCGACCGACATGATGATCATGACCGCAAGGATCGACCACGCAACGGGGCCGCCTTCTTCCATTGCCTGAAGGAAGCCGAACGAGCTCTGCGGCGCATCAGCTCCAGCAGCGAGAAGTGTGAAAAACATAGCGGATTATCCTCTTGAAATAGACGTTTTTAGGCTGCTGACGTCCCTTAGTCGGGCAGCACGTAACGGATCGATTGAGTTGTGGTAGAAGAGATCGGGTCCCCGGCTGCGTTGAGTGCCGGATTGTACCGTGCGTAACGCTGCATGCCGCGGCAGGCTGCGTCGTCGAGCGCACTCGAACCAGAGCTGCCGGTTACCGAACACGCCTCGACGCGGCCGTTGGCACCGATCGTGATGCGCATGGAGACGGTTCCCGATTCTTCGCGACGAAGCGCGCTGGAGGGATAGTCACCCTGGATTCGCGCAGCCCAGCGGTTCAGGCCGTCCGGCGATGCACCACGAGCCTTCGAAGGTGCTGGCGGTGCCGGCGCGGGCGCGGGCGGTGCCGGCGGTGCCGGAGGCGGAATACGCAGCGTCGGCGGAGCCGGCGGCGGAATATTCGGAGTCGTCCGGATCGTCGGCGGCGCTGGCGAAATGTTCATCGGCGGCGGCGGCGAAACCGGCGGAGGCGGGCTCGTCGGCTCCGGAATATCTTCCGGTGGCGGCGGCGGTTCGTCTTCCGGCGGCGGCGGTGGCGGGGGTTCTTCCACGTCGATCGTCGTTACGCGCTCAACCACATTCTTCACCGCATCGATAGCGAGACCTGTGATGAGCAAGTAACCGAGGGCAATGTGGATAATGGCAACGATGATGATCGCGACGACGCGATTCCCACTCATCTGTTGGTCAGCATAAGCCATTCGGTTGCATCACTCCATCGTGTCCGCCCGATTTGCATCGGGCCATTTTTCGGCGCCGTGGGGGTGGACACCAGCCCGTGTCCCCGACGCCGCATTCCGTATAACACCTTCGCGATCCCGTTCGAGGTACGATGGCGCATGGCTGGGCTTGTTCCCGATAACGTCGCAAAACGCAACGATCCGGCAATATTGTATCATTAGCACAGTCCTGCCGCACCCCTTAGCGTTGCAGGACATGTGGAGCAAACGCTTTATCGGTTAAGCGCCGATTCACGCCCTTGTGTGAAGGGAACGGATAATTACTTCGATTGGTTTGCAAGATTGTGTCACCGTCAGGAATTTTCGGAAGGTCTGCTTTGTATTCATTGAATAAGCCCTTGCTGGGAGCCGCCGCCTTTCTGGCCCTCGCCGCCCCCGGATTCGCCCAGGCTCCCGCTCCTGCCGCGCTTACGTATGCGGACATCGTCGATCTGGCGGACGGGGCGCCGCTGGTGGTCCGGGCCAGGATCACGGACCAGGTCGCGCTCAAGCCTGAGCGCGCGCCCGGTCTCGCGCCCGGTCATGTGCGCCTTTTCATCGAGGCCGAAACGGCTGCCCTGCTTTCCGGCAATGTCCCGCTGGGCAAGGAGCTGACCTATCTGGTCGATGTCCCGCTGACGCAGAAGGGCAAGGTGCCCAAGCTGAAGAAGCAGGAAGTCCTGCTCTTCGCGCGCAGCGTTCCGGGCAAGCCCAGTTCGCTGCAACTGGTGGGGCCGGACGCGCAGCAGCCTTATACTCCCGAACTGGAAGCGCGCCTAAGGCCGGTTCTGGCATCGCTCGTGGCCGCCGACGCGCCGCCCCGGATCACCCGGATCGCCGATGCCCTGGCAGTGGAAGGTGCGCTGACGGGCGAATCGGAAACCCAGCTTTTCCTCGACACCGCGAATAACGAACCGGTCTCGATCACGGTTGTCCGGCGGCCCAATCAGCAGCCGCGCTGGGGCGTTTCCTGGACCGAAATCGTCGACCAGTCCGCGCGCCCGCCGCAGAAAAACACGGTGGAATGGTACCGTCTGGCCTGCAGCCTGCCGGCCGAGCTCCCCGGAGAAGCGAACCTGTCGCGCGATACGCGGGCAAGGGAGATTGCCAGCCGCGACTATGCGTTCGTGATCCAGCAGCTGGGGGCATGCGAACGCTCGCTCTGAATGCGCAGCTTAGCCAGGCTCAAGACAAACTGGTTCACGGATGCCGCGGCCATGCGCTAGGCCCCCGGCCATGACATGTATTCGTGATGAAGCTGATCCGCTCGTTGAAAAACTCTGCCCGGCAGGCTTAGCAGTCTGCTCTTTGAAACAGGGCGGTGCCCGTGGCTGATGCATTGAGAATCGCCATTGCCGGGCTCGGAACCGTCGGGGCGGGCGTTATCAGGCTGATCGAGACGAACCGGGACATGATCGCCGCGCGCGCCGGACGGCCGATCGAGATCGTGGCCGTTTCCGCCCGCGAACGCGGCAAGGACCGGGGGGTGGATCTGGCACCCTATGCCTGGGTCGACGACATGCAGGCCATGGCGCAGCGGCAGGATGTCGACGTGGTGGTGGAACTGGTCGGCGGGTCCGACGGTCCGGCGCTGACGCTGGCGCGTTCGGCCTTCGATGCGGGCAAGGGGCTGGTCACTGCCAACAAGGCCATGGTTGCGCATCACGGGCTGGAGCTGGCCGAAGCGGCGGCGATCCATAACGCGCCTTTCGCCTTCGAAGCGGCGGTCGCCGGCGGCATTCCGGTGCTCAAGGGCCTGCGCGAAGGGACGGCGGCCAATGCGCTGACGCGGATTTACGGCATTCTCAACGGTACCTGCAATTACGTCCTCTCCGAGATGGAGCAGACCGGGGCCGATTTTGCCGAAATGCTCTCGGCGGCCCAGGACAAGGGCTATGCCGAGGCCGATCCGGCTTTCGATATCGAGGGCGTCGATGCTGCCCACAAGCTGGCGATTCTCGCCGCGATCGGGTTCGGCACGACGATCGACTTTCCCAATGTGAAGACCGAAGGCATCACGCAGGTCCGGGCCAGCGATATCCAGCAGGCGGACACGCTCGGCTATGTCATCCGGCTGGTCGGGATCGCGGCGCTGGTGGGCGAAGGCGAGGACTGCCGCCTTCTCCAGCGCGTGCGGCCGTGCCTCGTGCCGTTCCGCCATCCGCTGGCCGCCGTCACCGGGCCGACCAATGCGGTCGTGGCGGAAGGCGATTTTTCGGGCCGTCTTCTGTTCCAGGGCGCCGGTGCGGGCGACAAGCCCACGGCCAGCGCCGTGGTGGCCGACCTTATCGACATCGCCCGCGGGCAGAGCGGGGCACCCTTCTCAGTCCCGACGACCAGCCTGGTCCAATGCGCTCCGGCCGATCCCGGCACGCGCATCGGGCGCGACTATATCCGCTTCACCGTGGCCGACCGGCCCGGCGTGCTCGCCGAGATCACGGCCGCCATGCGCGATGCCGATGTTTCCATCGAGAGCCTGATCCAGCGCGGGCGCGACAAGGATGGCGGCGATGTGCAGGTGGCGATGGTCACGCATGAGGGGCCCGAACGCTGCGTCACCAAGGCGCTCGACCTGCTCGACGGATCGCCTAGCCTGACGGCTCGTCCTCTGGTGATGCCGATCCTGAGCGACTGACCTTGCCCGGGCGGCTGGCCTCGTCCGTCTCCAGCGGCGGCGGCAGGCCCAGCACCTCGGCATTGTCCTGCTGGCCCTGCGCCGGGGCGGGCGGCGGCGTGACCGTGCCATTACTGTTGCCGCGCGGCGCAAGCCCGCGCGCGATCCGGTCAGCGTCGGAGCCGGGCGGAGCATCGGGCAGCGTGGCAAAATCGATCATGTAAGCCGGCGGCTTGGGACAAGGGGGAATGAAGCAGAGCCCAGAAACGGTCGCGGGCCCCCGAAAAATCCCGTCCCCTGCAACATCGGGTGCCGGTATCTCGTTATGGTTCATCGTGCGCTGCGCATGACGCCGCTCGGCGCTTTCCTTGTCATAGAGGCGATTCTCATCACCCGAACGCTTGCGGCAGACGACGATTTCGCCGGTGATGGCCGCGGCATCCTGATCGTCTTCGCAATCCTCATAGGTCCCGGCTTCCGGCGTCGTATCGACCCTGATGTCGATTTTGCCCGGCGCCCGGCCCGTCTGCGCCGGCGGCATGGTCTGGGCGGCGCCCGGGACCGCAGCGACCACGAACAGGGGCACGAATAAGGGAAAGCCCAGGGCCAACAGCGCCAGTCTCGACATTCCACCCCTCTCTGGCTATCCGCCGCGCATACGATTTCATGCAATCGCGAACCGCATACTCGCACCTCTGGCTCAAGGAATGAACCTTCAATGAATTCGCCATCTTCGAATCCGCTCGATCGTGTCCTTGTGCTCGAAATGGTCCGCGTGACCGAAGCTGCCGCGGTGGCGGCATCGAAACTCATCGGGCGCGGCGATGAAAAGGCCGCCGACGCCGCTGCGGTGGAAGCGATGCGCAAGGCGTTCGACACGCTCTATATGGACGGCACCGTGGTCATCGGCGAGGGCGAGCGCGACGAGGCGCCCATGCTGTTCATCGGCGAAAAGGTCGGCGGCGCGCCGGGCAAGGGGCCGAAGATCGACATCGCGCTCGATCCGCTCGAAGGCACCACTATCACCGCCAAGGCAGGCCCCAACTCGCTGGCCGTGCTGGCCGCGGCTGCGGAAGGCTGCCTGCTCAACGCGCCCGACGTCTATATGGACAAGATCGCGGTCGGCCCCGGCTATCCCAACGGCATCATCGACCTCGCCAAAACGCCGACCGAGAATGTGACCGCCGTGGCCGAGGCCAAAGGCGTGAAGCCGTCCGACATCATCGTCTGCGTGCTCGACCGGCCGCGCCATGCCGATCTGATCGCCGAACTGCGCGGAATCGGCTGCGGCGTGGTGCTGATCGGCGATGGCGATGTCGCCGGCGTGATCGCCGTGACCGATGAGGACACCACCATCGACATGTATATGGGCCAGGGCGGCGCCCCCGAAGGCGTGCTGGCCGCAGCGGCGCTGCGCTGCGTCGGCGGCCAGTTCAACGGCCGCCTCGTCTTCCGCAACGATGACGAGAAGGCGCGGGCGCGCAAATGGGGGATCGAGGATCTCGACCGTATCTACACGCGCGATGATCTGGTGCGCGGCGACTGCATTTTCGCGGCCACCGGCGTGACCAGCGGCAGCCTGCTCGAAGGCGTGAAATATCGCCGGGACGGCACGATGACGACCGAAAGCGTGGTGATGCGCGCGTCCAGCGGCACCGTGCGCTGGATCAAGGGCGAACACCGCGACTGAGGCTGGCGGCGCGCGCGCCGCCGCCTCCCCGCCTGCCTGCCTTGCGGGTGGCCTATCCCCCACCCGCACGCGTGCCAATTGTTGCGTTTTGGGGTCAGCCCTCTAGTGCGGGCCGACCGCAGCAAATGCCCAAGGATTCGTCCCAATGAAGATCATGGCCGCCAATTCGAACCTGCCGCTTGCCCGTGCGATTGCAGGCTATCTCGAAATGCCTCTCGTCGATGCCCAGGTGCGGCGTTTCGCGGATGAGGAAATCTTCGTGGAAATCCACGAGAACGTGCGCGGCGAGGACGTGTTCGTCGTCCAGTCGACCAGTTTCCCGGCCAATGACAATCTGATGGAACTGCTGATCTGCATCGATGCGCTGAAGCGGGCATCGGCGCGGCGGATCACGGCGGTCGTTCCCTATTTCGGCTATGCGCGGCAGGACCGCAAGCCCGGCCCGCGCACCCCGATCTCGGCCAAGCTGGTGGCGAACCTGATCACCGAGGCGGGGGCCGACCGCGTGCTGGCGGTCGATCTGCACGCCGGCCAGATCCAGGGCTTCTTCGACATTCCGACCGACAACCTCTTTGCCGCGCCGGTCATGGCGGCGGATATCCAGGCCCGGTACGGCGATCAGGATCTGATGGTCGTCAGCCCCGACGTGGGCGGCGTGGTGCGCGCCCGCGCGCTGGCCAAGCGGCTCGACAATGCGCCGCTGGCCATCGTCGACAAGCGCCGCGATCGCCCCGGCGAAAGCGAAGTGATGAACATCATCGGCGAAGTCTCGGGCCGCCACTGCATCCTGATCGACGATATCGTCGATTCGGGCGGCACGCTGTGCAACGCCGCGCAGGCCCTGCTCGATCAGGGTGCAGCCTCGGTCGCGGCCTATATCACCCACGGCGTGCTGTCGGGCGGCGCGGTGGCCCGCGTGGATGGCTCGTCGCTGAAAGAACTGGTCATCACCGATTCGATCCGGCCGACCGATGCTGTCCGCGATTCGGAAAAGGTCCGCATTCTGCCGATCGCGCCGCTGATCGGCGAGGCGGTGCGCCGGATTGCCGATGAAAGTTCGGTCAGCTCGCTGTTCGACTGATCCCGTTTTCGCCGCGCGCGGCCTATCGCGCGCGGCGTTTCAGACGGGCTCCGCGTCGGGATCGCGCCACGGGCGCGGTTCGTCGCCGGACAGGCGTTCGAGCAGTTCCAGCCTGCGCGACTGGCGGATTTCCAGATTGATCCGCAGCAGCGGATGCGCGCCCTTGCGCAGCTTGCCCGGCGTCATGCCGAAGAACTGGTGCATTTCGCGCGTGAGGTGGGACTGGTCGAAATAGCGCAGATGCAGTTCGGCCTCTTCGTCCTCCATGGCGATGTTGAGCAGCGCCGCCGCCATGTCGAGCGCCCGCGCACGGCGCGTGGCAAAGCGCGGTGACACGCCGAACTCGCGCCCTATCACCCGTTCCAGCGTGCGCCGCGTGATCCGGTGGGCATCGGCAAAATCATCGAGCGAGGCCCCCGGATCGGTCAGGCAGAGCGTCTCGAAATCCTGCACTATCGATGGCGGGCGGGGCGGGCCTATCCGGGCGAATTCGGCGGCCAGATGGTCTTCCACGCTGGCGATCCAGGTGATGGCATCATCATCCGGGGCAAGGTCGGGCACGGGCACCTTTTCACCGATCGCACTGTCGAGCAGCATGACTTCGTCGGTCACCGTGCCCGGGTCCGGCAGGCGCAGATCCCGCGTGCCCCCCGGCGCGAAATTGATGGACACCACCTTGAAGCTGCCGTGTGCAGTGAGGTCCATCCTCTTCGTATAGGGGCCGAAATACAGCGCCAGACCCTTTTCGCCCGGTTCGAACGTCTTCAGGCCGCTGGCAGTAGCGGCTGTCCACGGGGCACCATAGATCACCCGGATCAGCGGAAATTCGGTAAAGGCCCCGCAGGCTATGCTCTGGCCTTGCGGCAGGGAGACGGCGGTCACCCCGAGCCGTGCGATCCACGGCTGGAGACATTCGTTTGGCGCACGGTTGTGCGACAGGGGCATGCCCTCGGGTGTCGAACCCGTTGCCGACACCATGGCTGGCGGTGCGTTCTGCACGGTCATGACGGCGGCCTGTCGGCCTTCTTTTTACCAATAATCATCTGCGCCCCTTCAGTGCGACCCGAAGGGAGTTGGCATTTCCTTCACACCTTGACCAAAGCTCTCGACCTGTCAAATGCGCCTTATGGCTACCCCTTCTGATCTCGAACTCGCCAACCGCCTCGCCGATGCTGCCGGGGAGGCGATCCGTCCGCTTTTCCGCGGCGAATGGAGCGAGGAGCAGAAAGCGGACCGCAGTTTCGTGACCGAAGCGGACAAGGCGGCAGAGGCCGCGATGCGCGCCATTCTCGAGGCGGAGCGTGCGGACGACGGCATCATCGGCGAGGAATACGGGACGCGCAACGAAGGGGCGCGGCGCCAGTGGGTGCTCGATCCGATCGACGGCACCACCAGCTTCATCGCCGGTCGCCCGATCTTCGGCACGCTGATCGGCCTGCTGCAGGACGGTTTTCCCGTGCTCGGCATCATCGACCAGCCGATCGCTCGCGAACGCTGGGCGGGCCGGATGAGCGAAGGCACCACCTTCAACGGCAAGCCGGTGCGCACTGCGCCCTGCCGCGAACTGTCCGATGCCGTGCTGGGCACGACGAGCCCGCACCACTTCTCCGACCACGAGGCAGACCATTTCATGGGCCTCGCCAAGGCCGTGGCGGAACGCAAGATCATCTATGGCGGGGATTGCTACAATTACGGCCTCGTCGCCAGCGGCCATGTCGATATCGTCTGCGAAGCGGGCCTCAAGCTGCATGATTTCGCCGCGCTGGCCCCGATCGTCGAAGGCGCGGGCGGCCTGATGTGCGACTGGGCGGGCGAACCGCTGCATGCCGAAAGCGATGGCACCGTGCTGGCCATCGGCGATCCGGCGCGGCTGGAAGACGTGCTGGAGGCCATGGGCCACGACTGACCGGGCCTTACTGCTCCCGCCCTTTTCCCGGCTTGCGCGTTAGGATGGCATGACTCAGGAAACCACCATCATGATCACCGGCGCGGGCAACGGAATTGGCCGCGCCACCCTGATGCATTTTGCCGGCAAGGGCTGGAACGTGATCGGCCTCGACATGGATGCCGATGCGCTGGCCGAACTGCGGGACGCGCTGCCGCGGGAGAAAGCCCTGCTGCTCACCTGCGATGTCGGCAAGGAAGGCGAAGTCGCCCGCGCGTTCGAGCGGATCGATGAATGGCTGGATGGCCGCCCGCTCGATTGCCTGGTCAACAATTCGGGCATTGCCGATCCCTATTGCGGCCCGCTGGAAGATGTCGAGCTGGCGCAGTGGCAGGGGTGGATCGATGCCAGCCTGACGGCGGCCTTCCTCGTCAGCCGCGCGGCCATCCCCCTGCTGCGCCGCGCAGAAACGGCCAGCATCGCCAATATCTCCTCCACCCGCGCGGTGATGAGCGAGCCTGAAACCTTCGCCTATGCGGCGGCCAAGGGCGGGCTCGATGCGCTCACCCATTCCATGGCGGTGACGCTCGGCCCCAAGGTCCGCGTCAATGCGATCCGCCCCGGCTGGATCGAAACCGGGCCATGGCAGAAAAGCGCCGCGCGCTCGCATCCCGACCACCGCGACAAGGACCGCGACCAGCATCCTGTAGGGCGGATCGGGGCGCCCGAAGACATCGCCGCGGCGGTCGACTATCTGCACGGGGCGGGCTTCGTCACCGGCCAGCATCTCAATGTCGATGGCGGGATGACCGTCAAGATGATCTACGAGCACTGACCATGGCTGGCGGAAAACCACTCGAGGGCCGGATCGCGCTGGTCACCGGCGCGGCACGCGGACTGGGCTTTGCGATCGCACAGCGGCTGGCGGCGGACGGCTCCGAGGTCTGGCTTGGCGGGCGGGACGGATCGGCGCTCGAGGAGGCCTGTCACGCGATCGGCGGCACTGTCCGGCCGCTGGCCTTCGATCTGGCCGATCAGGCCCCGATCAAGAAGGTGTTCGGGGCCTTTTCCGGAACAGGTCTCGACATTCTGGTGAACAATGCGGGGGAGCGGGACCGGCGTCCGCTCGCGGAAATCGGGCGGGAGGACGTGCGGCGCCTGCTCGAAACCAACCTCGTCGCGCCCTTCGATCTCGCCCGCCACGCCGCCCCGCTGATGCGCTCCCGCGGCTATGGCCGGATCATCAATATCACTTCGATCGCCTCGCTGATCGCACGCGGCGATGCCTCCTATACCGCCAGCAAAGCCGCGCTGGACGGCCTGACTCGCGCCCTTTCCGCCGAGCTCGGGCCGGACGGGATTACCGTGAATTCGGTCGCCCCAGGCTTCGTGCTGACCGAGCGGAACGAGGAATGGTTCACCCGGACATCCGAGGTCGCCGACCACCTCAAGGGCCGCACCTCGCTCGGCCGCTGGGCGAGGCCGGAGGAAATCGCCGGCCCCGTCGCCTTCCTCGCCTCCCCCGACGCCTCCTACGTCACCGGCCATACTCTGGTCGTCGACGGGGGCTATGTAACCCACTTCTGACTTGCATTTGCGCGGAGAAGCGCTATTTCGCGCGCCTTCACCGACACGTGATTCTCAGCCGGCCTGGCGACAAGGGCTGCCAGGGCTGGTTCGAACGTGTCTCTGACAAAGGAGATGAAAATGCCCAAGCTGAAGACCAAGAGCGGTGTGAAGAAGCGCTTCAAACTCACCGCGACCGGCAAGGTCAAGCATGGTGTCGCCGGCAAGCGCCACCGTCTGTCCAGTCACAATGCGAAGTATATCCGCCAGAACCGCGGCACGACTGTCCTGTCCGAAGCGGACTGGAAAGCAGTGAAAAAGTGGGCGCCGTACGGCCTCGACTGATCGCGAAATAAGGAGAAAAAGATATGCCTCGCATTAAACGCGGCGTCACCACGCGCCAGAAGCACAAGCGGCTCCTAGATCAGGCCAAGGGCTATCGCGGCCGTCGTAAGAATACGATTCGCGTTGCTCGTCAGGCCGTCGAGAAGGCCGGCCAGTACGCCTATCGCGACCGCAAGGTTAAGAAGCGCAGTTTCCGCGCCCTGTGGATCCAGCGTATCAACGCTGCCGTCCGCGCAGAAGGCCTCACCTATTCGCAGTTCATGCACGGCACCAAGCTGGCGGGCATCGAGCTCGACCGCAAGGTCATGGCCGATCTCGCCATGAACGAAGGTGCGGCATTCAAGGCTATCATCGAACAGGCCAAGAAGGCGCTCCCCGCCTAAACAAAAATTCGATGGAAAATCAAAAAGCGAGCGTTTCCCAAAATGGGAAGCGCTCGCTTTTTTGTAATGTAAGCTGGCGCGAATATGAAAGTGTCGCTACAGTAGTCTTGTGAGAGAGGTTGCGACAAAGGGTCTGTCCGGGGCAGTAAATGTGCGCTTTTTTGCGCTGCCCGATGATCTCGCGAATTGCTTTAGCACTATTTACAAGGTGACTGTTCAGCCGATTCCTGGCGGAAAGGTCGATGATTGCTTGTTGCCGGAATGGGGCAACATGCGAATGGTTATCAAAAACCCCCCTACATTTACTTTGTCGACCGGCCGGGAAGTAACCAGCCACTTCGCGGCAACGGGCCCGCGCTCCCATCCGGTGAATTTCGAGGTCGGTCCCTGCACCTTGTGGGGCATGGCAATCCTTCCTGTCGGCTGGGCGAGATATGTCAACGCTTCGGCCAAGGACTGTGCGGACCGCGTGTTCGACGGCATGGCCCAGAGCCCGTTTTCCGGCTTCACTCCGCTCTGCAAGGAGCTGTGTGCCTCGCAAGCGTCGGAGGACGAAGACTTCGCCCGTATCGTCGAATTCTCTCGCGCACTTGCGCCGCCGCCAAAAGACGAGGCAAGAATAACGGCCATTCATACAGCGATGGCCGACCCTTTTCTGATCGAGGTGCCGGAGCTTGCGGACCGGATCGGGATGACCGTCAGGACATTGGAGCGGATGTGCGCCCGCTATTTCGGGTTCCCGCCGCGGCTCATGCTGCGGCGTCAGCGCCTCATCAGAAGCCTTACCGCGTTTCTTGCCGATGGCGCGCAGAACTGGTCCAGGACGATGGACAGGCATTATCACGACCACGCCCATTTCGTCCGCGAATTCCATAGCTTCATGGGCATGAGCCCCACGCAATATGCGCAAATGGATCATCCGATCCTCGACGCATTCGTAGCGGAGCGCCGCCGGATATGGGGCCTTCCGGCGCCGACTTCTGCCGATATTCCCGCCAGCACGACGCAAGCCGGTTAATCCGCCAGACCAGGCTTTAGCTATCGCGCCAATGCCGCTAGGGGCTGGCGGCAGACCTATTTTCTCCGAGAGTTAGATGACCGACCTTCTCACATTGCAGACCGATGCGCTTGCGCGCATTGCCGAAACCGCGGATGCCGATGCGCTGGAAGGCCTGCGGATCGAATATCTAGGCAAGCAGGGTTCCATTTCGGCCCTGATGAAAACTCTGGGCAAGATGAGCCCGGAAGAGCGGCAGGAGCAGGCGCCGAAAATTCAGGGTGCGCGCAGCGCAGTCACCGAAGCCATCGCTGCCCGCAAGGCGCAATTCGAAACGGAAGCGCTGGCGCAGAAGCTGTCCTCGGAAACGCTGGACCTGACCCTGCCCGCTCCGCAAGCGCCCAAGGGCTCGGTCCACCCGGTCAGCCAGGTGATGGACGAACTGGCAGAAATCTTCGCCGACCTCGGCTTCTCGGTCGCCACCGGGCCCGAGATCGAGGACGACTGGCACAATTTCACCGCGCTCAACATGGCCGAAACGCATCCCGCGCGCGCCATGCACGACACCTTCTATTTCCCCGATCGCGATGCCGACGGAAACCGGATGTTGTTGCGGACACATACGTCGCCGGTGCAAATCCGCTCCTTGGTAGAGCAGGGTGCCCCGATCCGCATCATCGCTCCGGGCCGCGTCTATCGCAGCGACAGCGATGCGACTCACACGCCGATGTTCCACCAGGTCGAAGGGCTGGTGATCGACCGCGATATCAACCTCGGTCATCTCAAATGGACGCTGGAGACGTTCCTCAAAGCCTTCTTCGAGCGCGAGGACATCGTGCTGCGCCTGCGCCCGTCCTACTTCCCCTTCACCGAACCGAGCGTCGAGGTCGATGTGGGGTGGCAGGATGTGAATGGCCGCAAGGTTCTGGGCGGAGACGGCGATGCGCCGGGCCATGGCTGGATGGAATTGCTCGGCAGCGGCATGGTCAATCGCCGCGTGATCGAATTCGCCGGGCTCGATCCCGACGAATGGCAGGGTTTTGCATGGGGACTGGGCGTCGACCGCCTCGCCATGCTCAAATACGGGATGGATGATTTGCGCGCCTTCTTCGACGGCGATTACCGCTGGGCCGATCATTACGGCTTCTCGCCCTTCGACCAACCGACGCTGTCGGCAGGCGTGGGAGCAGGCGCATGAAATTCTCCGTCGAATGGCTCGAATACTTCCTCGATACCGACGCATCTGTGGCGGAGATCGCCGCCGCGCTGAACCGGATCGGCCATGAGGTCGAAGGGATTGAGGATCCCGCGGAACGGCTGGCCGGGTTCCGTGTCGCCAAGGTTCTGACCGCTGCCAAGCATCCCGATGCCGACAAGCTGCAGGTCCTGACCGTCGACACGGGCGAGGGCGATCCGCTGCAGGTGGTCTGCGGCGCGCCCAATGCGCGCGCCGGGATGAAGGGTGTGCTGGGTCTGCCCGGCGCAGTCGTGCCCGCCAACGGTATGGAGCTGCGCAAGAGCGCGATCCGAGGGGTCGAAAGCAACGGCATGATGTGTTCGGTTCGCGAGCTCGAGCTGGGCGACGAGCACGACGGGATCATCGAGTTGCCGGAAGATGCGCCGGTCGGGCAGAGCTTCGCAGATTATCACGCAGCCTCTCCGATCCTAGATGTAGCGATCACGCCCAATCGTCCCGATTGCATGGGCGTGCAGGGCATCGCGCGCGATCTTGCGGCGGCTGGCCTTGGCACGCTGAAGCCGGTCGAGGCGGATGATGTCGCCGCCTCCGGACCGTGCCCGGTGGAAATCAGAACCGACGATCCGCAGGGCTGCCCGGCGTTCTATGGCCGGGTCATCCGCGGGGTGGACAACACCAAGCCATCGCCCGAATGGATGCAGCGCCGCCTGATCGCGGCGGGCCAGCGGCCGATCTCGGCGCTGGTCGACGCGACCAACTATCTCATGCTCGCCTTCGGGCGCCCGGCCCATGTCTATGATCTTGCCAAGCTTTCGGGCGGCGTCGTGGCGCGCCGGGCGAAGAACGGCGAAACGGTCGAGGCGCTGAACGAGAAGACCTACACGCTCGACGACACGATGACTGTCATCGCGGACGATGCGGGTGTTCATGATATCGCCGGCATCATGGGCGGCGAGCATTCAGGGGCGACGACAGACACGACCGACGTGCTGCTCGAAATCGCCTATTTCGATCCCGAACGCATCGGCGTAACGGGCCGCAAGCTGGGCCTCGCCTCCGACGCGCGCACGCGCTTCGAGCGCGGCGTCGATCCGGCATTCCTCGATGAAGGGCTGGCATTTTTGACCAACCTGATCGTCAAGACCTGCGGCGGCACGCCGAGCGAGGTCGTTCGCGCCGGTCAGCCGCCGGTTGAGGCGCAGGTGATCGCATTCGATCCTATGCTGACAGCGCGGCTAGGCGGGGTCGAGGTTGCCGACGATACGCAGCGTGCCATCCTCGAATCGCTCGATTTCGCCGTCGGTGCCGACTGGTCGGTGACCTGTCCGCCGCGCCGCCATGATATCGAAGGCGCTGCCGATCTGGTCGAGGAAGTGGTCCGCATTTACGGGCTCGACAAGGTAGAGAGCGTGCCGCTGCCGCGTCAGCCCGGCGTTGCCCGGCCGACCGCAACCCCATTGCAGAAGCTTGAGCGCAAGCTGCGCCGTGCTGCGGCGGCGCGCGGGCTGAACGAAGCGGTCACCTGGTCCTTCCTGCCGACCGGAGATGCCGCGCATTTCGCGGAGGATGCCGACGCGCTGTGGGTGCTCGACAACCCGATCAGCGAAGACATGAAGGCAATGCGGCCCTCGCTTATCCCCGGCCTGCTTGCAGCGGCCAAGCGCAACGCCGATCGCGGCGCAGCTGGCGCACGTCTGTTCGAGATCGGACGGCGCTATTTCCGCGGCAAGAACGGCGCGAGTGACGAACGGCCGACGCTGGGTGTTGTCCTCGCCGGACAGAGGGACTCACGTGGCTGGGCGCAGGGCAAGGCACGCATGTTCGATGCCTATGACGCGAAGGCCGAAGCCATGGCGCTGCTCGAAGCGGCGGGCGCACCGGTTGCCAACCTGATGGTCATGGGTGAAGCGGGCGAGCAGTTCCACCCCGGCCAGTCGGCCACCCTGCGGCTCGGCCCCAAGAACGTGCTAGCCCGCTTCGGTGCGCTTCACCCTGGCACACTCAAGGCCTTCGATGTCGATGGCCCAGTGATGTCGGTCGAGCTTTTCCTCGACGCAATCCCGGCGAAGAAGGGCAGTGCGGGATTCGCCCGTCCCGCCTACAGCCCGCCTGCCTTGCAGGCGATCACGCGCGACTTCGCTTTCCTCGTGCCCGCCGATCTCGCGGCCGCCGACCTGGTGCGCGCGGTGAAGGGCGCGGACAAGCAGGCCATCGTCGATGCACGCGTCTTCGATGTCTTTGCCGGGCAGGGTGTGCCTGAAGGCAAGCTCTCGGTCGCGGTGGAAGTGCTGCTGCAGCCGGGCGACAAGAGCTTCACCGATGCCGAGATCAAGGCGGTCTCGGACAAGATCGTGGCCGCTGCGGCCAAACAGGGAGCGGAGTTGCGCGGATGAAGACGGCATTTGTAACCGGCGCCACTGCAGGCATTGGCGAGGCAACCGTGCGCACGCTGGTGGCGAGCGGTTGGCGCTGCATCGCCACCGGGCGGCGCAAGGAGCGGCTCGAGGCGCTGGTCGATGAACTGGGTGCAGACAAGGTCCATCCTGCCGTATTCGACGTGCGCGACAGCGAGGCCATGGATGCGGCGATTGCCGGGCTTCCCGAAGAGTTCGCCGGCATCGACCTGCTGGTGAACAACGCCGGTCTCGCGCAGGGCCTCGCCCCGGCGCAGGAGGCCAGTCTCGATGACTGGCATACCATGATCGACACCAACGTGACGGCGATGGTCGTGCTGACCCGCAAGCTGCTGCCGACGCTGATCGAGCGCAAGGGCGCGATCATCGCGATCGGCTCGGTCGCGGGCAATTACGTTTACCCGGGCGGTAACGTCTATGCCGGGTCAAAGGCTTTCGTGAACCACTTCACACTGGCCCTGCGCGCCGACCTCCATGGCACCGGTGTGCGCGTGACCAGCATCGAGCCCGGAATGGTAGAAACCGAATTCACCAAGGTCCGCACCGGCAGTCAGGAAGCCTCTGACGATCTCTACCGCGGCGCTGATCCGATGACAGGCCAAGACATCGCCGAAATGATCAAATGGGTCGCCGAGCTGCCGCCGCATCTCAATATCAACCGGCTCGAACCCATGCCGGTAAGCCAGGATTTCGCCGGCTTCCGGGTGGCGCGGGAACATCGCTAACCGTCACCCCCGCGCAGGCGGGGGTCCAGCTGACCTTTCCGCCAATTGAAAAGTGATCTGGATTCCCGCTTTCGCGGGAATGACGAGGAAAGTTAAATGTCCAACCGCCGTACCTTCGCCATCATTTCGCATCCCGACGCGGGTAAGACCACGCTGACCGAGAAGCTGCTGCTGACCGGCGGCGCCATCCATCTGGCGGGCGAGGTCAAGGCGCGCGGCGCGGCGCGGCGGGCGCGGTCTGACTGGATGAAGATCGAGCAGCAGCGCGGCATCTCAGTGACCAGCTCGGTCATGACCTTCGAGCGTGACGGGATCACCTTCAACCTGCTCGACACGCCTGGTCACGAGGACTTCTCCGAAGACACTTATCGTACGCTGACCGCGGTCGACAGCGCCATCATGGTAATCGACGCGGCCAAGGGGATCGAACCACAGACGCGCAAGCTGTTCGAGGTCTGCCGTTTGCGCAGCGTGCCGATCATCACCTTCGTCAACAAGGTGGATCGCGAAGGCCGCCCGGTTTTCGAGCTGCTCGACGAAATCGCCGATATGCTGGCGCTGGACGTGTCGCCGCAGATGTACCCCGTCGGCATGGGCGGCGAATTCCAGGGCATCCTCGATTTCTCGAGCGGCGAAGTCGTGGTGCCGGAAGGCCCGTCGAAGGAATTCAAGGGCAAGCGGGTGGAGAATTTTGATCTCCCCGAAACAATCGAAGAAAACGTCGAACTGGCACAGATCGGCTATCCCGAGTTCGACCTTGAAGCCTATCGAAACGGCGATCTGACGCCCGTGTATTTCGGATCGGCGCTGAAGAATTTCGGCGTTACCGAATTGATCGAGGCGATTGCGAAATATGCCCCGCCACCACGCCCGCAGCCGGCCGGTGAAGAACAGGTTGATCCGGATCGCGACGAGGTGACCGGGTTCATCTTCAAAGTTCAGGCCAATATGGATCCGAACCACCGCGACCGCATCGCCTTCATGCGGCAGGTGTCCGGCACCTTCAAACGCGGGATGAAGCTCACCCCGTCGGGATTGGGGAAGCCCATTGCGATCCATTCGCCGATCCTGTTCTTCGCGCAGGACCGCGAAGTGGCCGACACCGCCGAGGCAGGCGATATCATCGGCATTCCCAACCATGGCACGCTGCGAGTGGGCGACACTCTCAGCGAGAAGAACCAGCTCCGCTTCACCGGCCTGCCCAATTTCGCGCCGGAAATCCTGCGCCGCGTCCAGCTGGCCGACCCGACCAAGACCAAGCAATTGCGCAAGGCGCTGGACGATCTGTCCGAAGAGGGTGTGATCCAGGTGTTCTATCCTGAAATTGGCGGGCAGTGGATCGTCGGCGTGGTCGGTCAGCTCCAGCTAGACGTGCTGATCAGCCGGCTCGCGGCCGAATACAAGGTCGAAGCGCGGCTGGAAGCGTCTCCTTTTTCCACCGCTCGCTGGCTCAGGGGTGATGCCAAGGCGATGGACGAATTCGAGAAATTCAACCGCTCGAACCTCGCAAAGGACCGCGATGGCGATCTTGTTTTCATGGCGAAAAGTCCGTGGGACGTGAATTACCAGGAAGAAAAGAATCCTGAACTCACCTTCTCCGCCACCAAGGAGCGGTGAGCTTGAATCATTCGTGATGCCATTGCAAAGCAAGGCATGACGCTGACCGGCCCCACTTCGCAAACCTTCGTCTCGCAACGCCTGCGGTTGAATTATCTGGACTGGGGCAATCGCGGCAAGCCTCCGCTGATATTGGTGCATGGCGGCCGCGATCACGCGCGCAGTTGGGACTGGGTGGCAGAGCAATTGCGCGACGACTGGCATGTTGTGGCGATGGATCACCGCGGTCACGGCGATTCAGACTGGGTTTCCGATGGCAATTACCTGGTCAGCGACATGGTCTACGATCTTGCCCAGCTGGTTCACCAGCTGGGTGTCGGTCCGGTAACGATCGTGAGTCACTCGATGGGCGGCAACGTATCGCTCCGATATGCCGGGACTATGCCCGACATGGTCCGCAAGATCGTGGCTATCGAGGGGCTGGGCTCCAGCCCCAAGCGGCAGGCCGAAACGCGGGAGAAAAGCTATCCCGAACGCATGGCCGAATGGATCGGCAAGAAACGCGCCGCTTCGGGCAGGACCCCGCGCAAATATGAAAGCATCGAGGCGGCATTCGCCCGGATGATCGAGGAAAACAGCTATCTTTCCGAGGAGCAGGCGCGCCACCTCACGATCCATGGGGTGAACCGCAATGAAGACGGCACTTACAGCTGGAAGTTCGATCCGCACCTCAACGTATGGCAGGTCGAGGACGTCGCGGATGAATTCATCCACCAGACCTGGTCGGCGATTTCCGCACCCACACTGCTCCTTTACGGGGCAGACAGTTGGGCTTCCAATCCGGAAGGCGACGGCAGGCTCGATCATTTCTCCCATGCAGAAGTGATTGAATTCGAAAACGCCGGACACTGGCTACATCATGACCAGTTCGATCGCTTCATGAAGACCATTCGCGATTTTCTTTGACGATACTGGCACCAGAAAGTCATCACGCGCATTGGGTTAACTGTGCGTCTGACGTTTGCCAGTTATAATATTCACAAGGCCGTGGGCCTGGATCGCAAACGCGATCCGGAGCGGATTTTGTCTGTTTTGCACGAAGTAGATGCAGATATCATAGCGCTGCAGGAGGCAGATCGCCGCATTGGTGCGCGCGAGTCGTGTATTCCCCGCTCCGAAATTGATGACAGCCCATGGCGCCTCATCGAAGTGGCAAAGCGGCCGCGGAGCATTGGGTGGCATGGCAATGCCCTGCTGGTGCGGCGCAAGTTCGAAGTAAATGGGGCTGAGGCGCTTGATTTGCCCACGCTGGAACCGAGAGGTGCGGCGTGCGGCGAGGTGACAGTGGGCGGAACGCGTATCCGGATTATTGGAACCCACCTCGACCTGTCCGGCCTTCGCCGCCGCGATCAGATCAGAACTCTCGTGCGGTATGTGGAGAAATGCGAGAGGGGGTTGCCGACCGTGATCATGGGCGACTTCAATCAATGGGGCCGCGCCACGGGAGCGATGCGGGAATTCTCGAGGCGCTGGACCGTCATTACTCCAGGTAGGAGCTACCCTTCGCGTCAGCCTCTCGCCACGCTCGATCGCATTGTCGCCACGCATCATTGGTCCTGCAGCGACCATGGCGTGCATCGCACCGGTCTGTCATCCGCGGCATCCGACCATCTACCAATTACTGCGACCCTCGATTTGACTAAAAAGTAACCAGTTGCCCAAATATAAGGCAACAAATGTCGCGATTATGGCTGCGAACTTGTAACTTTACGCCATTTCCGTCTTGGCACGCGTCTTGCTGTCAAGTTCTGACCGGTGCTTGGGCCGGGAGGTTAGCAGGGGGTGAGCGGGTGAAATTCATCATCGCAGTCATCAAGCCGTTCAAGCTTGACGAGGTGCGTGAAGCGCTTGGGGGCATCGGCGTGGCCGGAATGACGGTCACCGAGGTCAAGGGTTTCGGCAGGCAAAAGGGCCAGACGGAAATATACCGCGGCGCCGAATATTCGACCAATATGCTGCCCAAGGTGAAGCTTGAGATCGCCGTAGCTGATGATCTGGCCGGCCAGGCTGTCGAAACGATCCAGCAGACCGCCAGCACCGAAGCCATCGGCGATGGGAAGATATTCGTCTTCGACCTCGCCAGCGCAACCCGCATCCGTACCGGTGAAACCGGTGAAACCGCGCTTTAAGGGATTCTCAGACATGAAACGCTCGCTTCATCGCATCGCCCCGCTGGCGCTTGCCGGGTTGGTGCTGGCCGAACCGGCCCTTGCCCAGGAAGCTGCGCCGGCTGCCGCAGAAGCCGTCGGTGGAGGCACGGCCTATATTTTCAACACGCTATTATTTCTCATTGGCGGGTTTCTTGTCATGTGGATGGCGGCAGGTTTCGCCATGCTCGAGGCAGGACTGGTTCGCTCCAAGAACGTTTCGGTACAGTGTCTGAAGAACATCGGCCTGTATGCCATCGCCGGACTGATGTTCTGGGTCATCGGGTATTCGATCGCCTATCCCGGTTTCGAAGGCGGCTACTTCGGTATCGCCAATTTCCCTTACGCCATGCAGGGCGTGGGTGAAGCCGACACAGGTACGGGATACTCGGTCGCTTCGGACTGGTTTTTCCAGATGGTGTTCTGCGCCACTACCGCCTCCATCGTGTCGGGTACCGTGGCCGAGCGAGTCAAACTGGTTCCCTTCTTCGTTTTCGTGACGATCCTGACCGGCTTCATCTATCCTGTGATCGTAAGCTGGGAATGGGGCGCTGGATGGCTGGATGCCATGGGCTTTTCCGACTTTGCCGGCTCGACGCTAGTCCATTCAACCGGTGGATGGGCGGCGCTCATGGGTGCGCTGATCATAGGCCCGCGGCTCGGCCGTTATGCCAAAGATGGCAAGATGGCAGTGTTTCCTGGTTCCAGCATTCCGTTGGCGACCCTTGGTACCTTCATCCTTTGGCTCGGCTGGTTCGGTTTCAATGGCGCATCACAACTCGCCATGGGTACGGTGGGCGATGTCTCCGACGTGTCGAAGATCTTCGTGAATACCAACATGGCCGCTTGCGCCGGGGTGGTGGTCGCGATCATCTTCACTCAGCTTCGCTATGGCAAGGCTGACACGACCATGGCGCTGAATGGAGCGCTGGCAGGGCTTGTCGCGATTACCGCCGAGCCGCTCACTCCCAATGTGGGCATGGCTATCATCATCGGCGGCATCGGCGGCGCGCTTCCCGTCATCTTTGTCCCCATCCTGGACAAGCTGAAGATCGACGACGTGGTCGGCGCCATCCCTGTCCACCTCATGGCCGGAATTTGGGGGACGCTCGCAGTGCCGCTCACCAATACTGAGGTGCCCTTCGTTGCCCAGATTACAGGTGTGGCCGCGACCGGTATCTTCGTCAGCATTGTTTCCGCTCTGGTCTGGTTTGCCCTGAAAGCGACCATCGGCCTTCGTCCGAGCGAAGCGGAAGAAATGGCGGGCCTGGACCTCGGGGAGACCGGTATCGAAGCCTATCCCGAATTCACCCGCACTACATGATCAACAGTTTGGCGGGGCCGCCACCTCTCTCCAGCTTCGGGCGGCCTCGCCTACCTATGTTCCTCCTGCGAACACCGACTATTGAATGGGCCGAGATGAAATACTCTCGGCCCTTTTTTTAAATAACAGACTGATAAATAAGTCAATTGTGCATATTATAATACAGGTATAAGTGTAGAATCGCCCGCTGATACTTGGGGTTGCAGCGCGCTCATCAGGGAGGATGTGATGACAATTAGATCTATACATGCACACGTACTTTACCGAGCTACCCTATTGTCAGGAGCAGCTTGGCTGGGGATGAGTACACCCGCCTTGGCCCAGGATGCGGAAGCACGGGTCACCTCGGATGCCGTTGCCGTACCCGAGGCCGATTCTCAGGCGATCATCGTCACCGGAACGCGGCAAACCAACCGGTCCGCGGCCGATACGGTGGCTCCTGTCGACGTGGTCGGGACAGATGAACTGAACAATACGGCAAGCAGTGACATCGGGAATGTGCTCCGGGTGTCGGTGCCATCATTCAACGTGGGCACCCAGCCGATCTCCGATGCGGCTACTCTCGTCAGGCCTGCTAACCTGCGCGGGCTTTCTCCCGATAACACGCTCGTCCTGGTGAATGGCAAACGCATGCACCGCGCCGCGGTAATTGCGTTTCTAGGAGGCGGGATATCCGACGGCTCGCAGGGGCCGGATATCTCGGTCATCCCGGCGATCGCAATCAAGCAACTTGAAGTTCTGCGCGATGGCGCGTCCTCGCAATACGGTTCCGACGCCATTGCCGGCGTCCTCAACTTCATCCTCAAGGATGCCCCTGAAGGTGGAACGATTTCCGCTCAATGGGGTGAGACCTATGAAGGCGATGGCGATCAATATACGATTGGCGCCAACATCGGCCTCGGCCTTGGAACCGGCGGGTTTATCAATCTGTCAGGGGAATATGGCGAATCCGACGCCACCTCCCGCTCGGTACAGCGTGACGACGCGGCTGCACTAATTGCCGCCGGAAACACAGCCGTTGCAGATCCCGCGCAGATCTGGGGTCAACCAAACGTCAACGACGACACGAAATTCTATGCCAACATGGGCTACGAATTCAGCCCTGCGGTCAATTTTTACGCCTTCGGCAACTATGCCGAACGGAATGTCGATGGCGGTTTCTATTTCCGCAACCCGACCAATCGCGGGGGCGTCTATGCGGGGCCGACTGTCGATCCCGCTACCGGTCAGCCACTGGCGGAAGAGGACGGCGGGGTGCCCTCGGTACTCGTCGGGGATCTATCGATCGATACCGCTGGCGACTGTCCTGCCGGAATTCCTTTGACTGCGGGCGGCGGTCTCATTCCTGACCCGACGATCCTTGCGCAGGTTCAGGCGGACGATAATTGCTTCAGCTTCGTCGAGATCTTTCCGGGCGGTTTCACGCCCCGCTTCGGGGGCGACGTCGAGGATTATTCCGTAGCAGCCGGCTTGCGCGGGCAGCTGTTCGGCGGGCTGGATTATGATCTCAGCTATCGCCACGGACGAAACAAGACGTCTTTCCAGATACGGAATACAGTCAACGCGTCCCTAGGCCCCAACACTCCGACTACCTTCAATCCGGGCGGTTATGCACAGACGGAAAACGTCGTGAATCTGGATCTGGGCTATGAAGTTCCGCTGGGCGAAGGCAGCGTCTATATTGCCGCTGGGGCCGAGTATCGAGACGAGGAATTCACGATCACGGCGGGCGATCCGGAATCCTTCGAACTTGGCCCATTGGCACAGCCTACGGCAGCCTATCCGATCGGCCAGGGCTTTTCGACCAGTTCGAACGGTTTCCCCGGCTTTGCGACGAATGCAGCAGGTTCGAGCAAGGAAGACAACAAGGCAGCCTATATCGACATCGAAGCAGACCTCGTCGATGCGCTGACGCTCCAGGGGGCCGTTCGGTACGAAGACACGAAGAGCTTCGGCGACACCGTGACTTGGAAACTCGGCGGACTTTACAAGCTCAGCGATGCGTTTCGTCTGCGCGGGACCTACTCAACCGGCTTCCACGTGCCGACGGCTGGGCAGGCCAATGTCATCAATGTCACCACGCAGTTCTCGGGCGGAACGTTGCAGGACGAAGGTACCTTCCCACTCAACAGCCCCGCTGGCTTGATCGCGGCGGACTATGTGCAGAACAGCTTGGGGCTCGATCGGCCAACCCTTGGGCCCGAAAAAGCGGACAGCTTCACGCTGGGAATTGCGGGCGATTTCGGGGACTTCACTGTCACGCTCGACTATTTCAACATCAAGCTGAAAGACCGCATTTCTCGCTCTTCCACCATCAATTTCCCTGCCGCACTCTGCTATCTCGCAGAGGCGGATGGTGTGGCCACGAACTGTCCGGCAGATTACAACGCGCCGGACGCGGACCTTCCATCACCTGCTGAACTGCTCACTCAGCTGGATGCGGCAGGATCTTTGAACCGGACCGACTTCACCGGTTTCGAGGATCTGGTGGCGTTCACCTATTTCAACAACGACTTCGATACACGCACTCAGGGCCTCGATTTCGTGGCCAACGCCCGTCTCTATCCGATTGAAGGAGGCACTACGCGGGCGACCCTGGCCATCAATTATACCGATACTTCGGTGACCGACGTCGGAGAAACCATCTCCGATACGCGCGTACGCCAATTGGAAGAGGGTCTTCCGAAATGGAAGGGCTTCCTCAATCTGACGCACGAGCAAGGGCGTTTCCGGGGGCTGCTGCGAGCCAATTATTTCGGCAGCTATTACGAAGCCTACCTCGAGGATTCGACATTACCGATCGATGCCGGTGCGGAAGTGACTTTCGATGCAGAGCTGGGCTACGAAGTTATCGACGGTCTCGAAATCGCCGCTGGCGCCCAGAACCTGTTCGACAACTATCCCGACTTGAATCCCTATTCGGGAGTTGCGGGGGGCAAATATGGCGAACGTTCGCCATTCGGCTTCAACGGTGGAAGCTATTACCTCCGCGCACGCTTTCAATGGTAACAGTAAAGCCATTTTGCTGAAGAAGAGGGGCGGCCGTAACGGTCGCCTCTTTTTTGCGAGAGATACCATGCTGACTATCCGGCTTGCCCGGCACGACGACGAAGACTCGATCTCCGAACTCATGACCCTGGCGATAGAAAAGCTGCAGAGCGGCTATCTGAAGCCCGAGCAGATCGAGGCATCCAAAGGCGGGATGGGGCTGGATGCCATGCTGATCGCGGATGGCACGTATTTCGTCGTGGAAGCGGATGGCGCGCTGGCTGGGTGCGGTGGCTGGTCGCGCCGCGCGACGCTTTACGGAGGAAATCATACCGTTGGAAGGGACCCGCGCTTGCTGGACCCCTCGACCGAGCGCGCCCGCATCAGAGCGATGTACACCCACCCAGAACATGTCCGTAAAGGCGTCGGCAGATTGATCCTGGAGCGCTCCGAGGCCGCAGCACGCGAAGAAGGGTTCAAGGCTCTCGAAATGGCAGCCACCATGGCGGGAAAGCCGTTCTACCTGCGCTGTGGCTATACGGTGGAAAGCGAGTGGGAGGACACCAATGGTCCGGTGGCATTCCCGCTCGCCACGATGACAAAACGGCTTTGATGCAGAACGGCTCGTCGGAAGTCAGCGATCCAAAACAGTATTGACGAACTCTGCGCACCGCTCGCCGATCATGATGCTGGGCGCGTTGGTATTGCCGGACACGATTCTGGGCATGATGCTGGCATCCGCGATCCAGAGGTTCTCAAGGCCTCTGAGTTTCAATTGCGGGTCGACGACATCGCTTTCGTCCGGCCCCATCCTGCAAGTTCCCACCGGATGATAAACCGTGTCGGCGCGGTTGCGGATCATCTCATCCAACTGCGCATTGTCGTCGAGATCGACCGGGTGGCGGTCACGCGGGTCGAAAGCCTGAAGCGCGGGTGAGCCGGCGATGCGCTGCGATAATCTCACTCCTTCGCGAAGGGTGGCGATATCGCGATCGTCGGCCAGAAAATTGGGATCGATGCGTGGGCCATCTGATGCATCCCGGCTTGCCAGCCGCACTGTCCCCCTGCTTTCCGGCCGCAAAACGCAGGCATGCAGGGAGAAGCCATAGCCTTTCACCTTGGTGCGGCCATGGTCCTCCAGCATCGCAGGAACGAAATGCCATTGAATGTCCGGGGCGGGCGCATCGGGCATAACGGTCCAGAACCCTCCCGCTTCCGCATAGGGAGTTGTCATGATGCCGGTGCGTTTTCGACGATGCTCGATCAGCGCCTTGGCCATGCGCAGTGTGCCGGCGAACGTGCTGCCGATCAGCTGCGCATCCTCGGACCGCCAGCTCGAAACGTAATCTATATGGTCCTGCAGATCCGAACCGACCGCAGGCTTGTCCGCGACAATCTCTATCCCGTGGTCTCTCAGATGCTCTCCGGGGCCGATGCCCGAAAGCATCAGAATTTGCGGCGTATTGAAGGTGCCTGCGGAAAGCACAACGCCCCCGCGAGCTTTCACCGTGCGGCTGCGCTTCCCGACCGAATAAGTGACACCAATTATGCGCCCATCGTCGATCTCCAGCTTCTGGACAGTGACGCCGATACGGACATCCAGGTTTTTCGAGCCCCTCAGCGGATCGATATAGGCACGCGATGATGACCAGCGCTCGCCATCCTTCTGGGTGACCTGGAAAATTCCGAAGCCTTCCTGACGCGCACCGTTGAAATCGTCGTTGCGCGGCAATTGCAGCTGGGTTGCCGCCTCGACGAAGGCATGGCTGGCCGGGTTGGCATAATGCTGGTCGCTCACCCAGAGCGGGCCATCCCCGCCGTGATATTCGCTTTGCCCGCGCGTATTGTGTTCCGCTTTCCTGAAATAAGGTAGGACGTCGTCATAGGCCCAGCCCTCGCATCCCAGAGATGCCCAATTGTCGTAATCCCAGCGGTTCCCGCGGATGTAGACCATTGCATTGATTGCCGAACTGCCGCCAAGGCCCTTGCCGCGCGGCTGATAGCCCACCCGTCCGTTGAGCCCCTTCTGAGGCACGGTCTCATACATGTAATTGGCTTTGGGGTTCGGTACTGCGAACAGCCCCGGGGTGGTTACGCGCAAGCCGGTGTTCCGGCCTCCGGCTTCCAGCAGACACACCGTCTTTCCAGATTGCGCCAGCCTGCCGGCGACAGCGCTTCCACCACTTCCACCGCCGATAACGACAACGTCGAATTCGCCCATATTCTCTTCTCCCGAGTCGGGAGGTTAGGCAGAGGTGGCGATGCCTGCAATCAGGTTTTCAACTGCAACCTGTTGCGCGAAGCACGATTGATGGACGAGCAACCGCTGCCGTTGGCAGCAATTGATTTTATCGATTGAGCCTAGCTGCCGGACTGACGGCTCAACATTTCCATGGTCGGCCGGATGCCCGAAACGTCATAACCGGCGGCTAAAGCGTCGTCGGAGAGTTGATCGACGGGCGCGCCGGACTTGGCCTTCGCAAGAGCCCACAGGATGGTCGAGCGTGTACCGGAGCGGCAGAAAGCCAGAACCGTGCCGTCCGCCTCATCCAGAGCGGCCTGCATCTCCTCGATCTGCGGCAGGCTGAAGCCGGCCGAACTTACCGGGATCGCCCGATAGGCGATGCCATTGGCTTGGGCGGCTGCTTCGATCTCCGCTCCGGCGGGCTGATCGCCGGCCTCGCCATCGGGTCGGTTGTTGATAATGAGGGTCACGCCAGCCTCTTTGGCGCGCGCGACGTCCCCGGCCTCGATCTGGGGCGATGCGAGCATTCCCTCGCGCAGCTGCTTGAATTCGACCATTGCCTTACGCCTCCTTGGCTTTTCTGGCCCGCCGGTTTCGCTGCACCATGTTGAGCAATTCGACACCGACTGAGAATCCCATGGCGGCGTAGATATACCCCTTGGGCACGTGGAAGCCGAAACCATCGGCGATGAGCACGAGGCCGATCATGACAAGGAAAGCGAGCGCCAGCATGACCAGGGTCGGATTCTTCTCGATAAATCTCGCTAGGGGGTCGGCGGCGATCATCATGACGCCCACGGTTATGACCACAGCGATGACCATGATCGCGATCTCATCGGTCATGCCGACGGCCGTGAGAATCGAATCGACGGAAAAGACCAGATCGATTGCGACAATCTGGGCGATGACCGTACCGAATGCCGCCGTCACAGCTTCTCCGGTGCCGGGGGTCTTGTCGAGCAGATCGCCGGAATTGTCTTCCGGCTCCATCGAATGATGGATTTCCTTCGTCGCCTTCCACAGCAGGAAAAGTCCGCCCACCAGGAGGATCAGATCCCGCCCTGAAAAAGCGGTTTCGAAGGTCGGTTCACCATAGGCGCTCGGCGCGCCCTGAATGCCCAGATCGAATAGCGGCTCCTGGAGAGTGACGATCCAGCCAATGAGCATCAGCAGGCCGATGCGCATCACCAGGGCGAGAGAAAGCCCGATTCTGCGCGCTTTCTGCTGTTGATGTTCGGGCAGCTTGTTGGAAAGAATCGCAATGAAGATGAGATTGTCCACCCCCAGCACCACTTCCAGCGCGATGAGAGTAAGCAGCGCCAGCCAGGCGGCGGGATCGGAAAACAGTGCAATCAGGTCCATGAGCCACCGATGCCCAACCCGTCATGTGCTGGCAAGGGCGAATTCTACCCGTTTTCACCATGCTAAAATGTCACATTCGTGCGTCAGAACACGATTGTGCGCTAAAATATTCGCAAGAAGCGATCTTTCACGCTATGCATGCGAGTAATGCGGGGGGAATTTTCCAGATTCTCCCATGCGCAAACGCCGGGTACGCCTCGCAGCCTGCGTGCCCGAGTGAATGATTACTCGGCTGCGCGACAAGGTATTTTACGACTTATGGGTTACGACAAAGGGCGGCGCCGGGGACGGGACAAGCGGGACAATATCGGCGAAGATTTTGATCCGTTCGGTGGTTCTCCCGGCGGTTTCGATCAGGGTGGCGGCTTCGGTGGTGGTGACCGCGGCGGCTATGGCGGCGGCGGTTTCGGTGGCGGCGGTGACCGTGGCGGTTTCGGCGGCGGCAACCGTGGCGGTGGCGGCGGCTTCGGCGGCGGTAATCGCGGCGGTGGCGGCGGCTTCGGCGGCGGCCCCCGTGGCGGCGGCGGCGGCGGCAACCGCATGCCCGCACAGGTCGTGGGTACCGGCAAGGGCACGGTAAAGTTCTTCAATTCGCAGAAGGGCTTCGGCTTTATCCAGCAGGAAACCGGTGGTGAAGATATCTTCGTCCACATCAGCGCTGTCGAACGCGCGGGCCTCGAAGGCCTCGCCGAAGGTCAGGAACTGGAATTCAACCTCGTGGATCGCGGCGGCAAGGTGTCGGCGCAGGATCTCCAGGTTGTCGGTGACGTGATCGAAGTCGAACAGAAGGCAGCGGCACCGCGCCGCGAACTGACCGGCGAAAGAGCGAGCGGTACGGTAAAGTTCTTCAATTCGATGAAGGGCTTCGGCTTCCTGACGCGCGACGATGGCCAGCCGGACGCATTCGTCCACATCAGCGCCGTGGAACGTTCGGGCCTCTCCACGCTGAATGAGGGTGAGCGCTACGAATTCGACCTCGAGGTCGACCGACGCGGCAAATATTCCGCGGTCAATCTGGTTCCTGCCGAATAAGGTAGATGACCACTCCTTCCGCTGCCGTTTGACCAACGCCGCATGAAGGAATAGATCGCTGGCAAACACGCAGATGGCGGCTCCCGTTCCGGGGCCGCCATTTGTCTTTGATACTCGTGAGGAGAGTCCTGAGAATGTCGATCAGCCCGCTGATGCCCGTTTATCCCCGTTGCGGCGTGCGCCCTGTCGCGGGCGATCACTGCCATCTGATCGATGAGGACGGTACGCGCTATCTGGATTTCGCCAGCGGCATCGCAGTGAACCTGCTCGGGCACAGCCACGAAGGCCTGATCGGCGCGATCCAGAAACAGGCAGAGACATTGATGCATGTCTCCAATCTTTACGGAAGCCCGCAGGGCGAAGCACTGGCGCAGCGGCTGGTTGACAAGACTTTTGCGGACACCGTCTTCTTCACCAATTCGGGCGCGGAAGCCGTCGAAGCGGCCATCAAGACCGCACGTGCCTATCACCAGCACGAAGACGGGGACGCCAACCGGACCGAACTGATTACCTTCACCAACGCCTTTCACGGCCGGACGATGGCGACGATCAGCGCGTCCAATCAGGAAAAAATGCACAAGGGCTTCATGCCCCTGCTGGCCGGGTTCCAATATGCGGAATTCGACAATCTTGAAAGCGCGAAAGCCCTGGTAACCGACAAGACTGCCGGCTTCCTCGTCGAACCGATCCAGGGCGAAGGCGGCATCCGTCCCGCTTCGGATGAGTTCATTCGCGGCCTCAAGGCTCTTTGTGACGAGCATGATCTCATGCTCGTATTCGACGAAGTGCAGTGCGGGGTGGCGCGTACGGGCAAGCTCTATGCCTATGAACATTACGGCGTCGAACCGGACATCATGGCAACCGCCAAGGGTATCGGCGGCGGTTTCCCGCTTGGTGCCTGCATGGCGACGGAAAAAGCTGCGCGGGGCATGGGGTTCGGCACGCACGGTTCGACCTATGGCGGCAATCCGCTCGCCATGGCTGCAGGAACGGCAGTGATGGATGCCGTAGCCAATGATAAATTCCTCGCGGAAGTCACCGAAAAGGGCGAGCGTCTGCGCAGCCGCCTCGAGCAGTTCATCGGCAATTATCCCGAATTGTTCGATTTCGTGCGGGGCAAGGGCTTGATGCTCGGCCTTCGGATGAAGGTCGAGAGCCGGCCCTTCTTCGTCCATCTGCGGGACAACCACCAGTTGTTGACCGTGGCTGCGGGCGACCAGACGCTGCGCGTCCTGCCGCCGCTGGTGGCCGATGATGCAGAATTCGACGAATTCTTCGACAAGCTTTCTGCCGGCGCAGCAAGCTTCGATCCGGCGGCAAACTAATGGCGGGCGGCGACGCGCTCGATCTGGCTCCGGCGGTGAGGAATTTTCTCGACCTGTCGGATGCGGGCGGAGATGCGATCGCCGCCATGCTGGCGGATGCGCAGGACAGGAAGACGGCGCGTCAGGGATGGCCCAAGGGCAAGCCCGATGCCGATGCTCCGCTTGCAGGTCATGTGCTCGGCATGATCTTCGAGAAGAACTCCACCCGGACCCGCGTCAGCTTCGACATCGGGATGCGGCAGCTCGGTGGCTCGGCTCTCATCCTCGATTCGGGGACTAGCCAGCTTGGCCGGGGGGAAAGCATAGCCGACACCGCGCGGGTGCTGAGCCGGATGGTCGATGCCATCATGATCCGGACAGACGATCATGCAAAGGCCGAGGAGCTGGCCCACTATGCGCATGTCCCAGTGATCAACGGTCTGACCGACCGGTCCCACCCGTGCCAGATCGTAGCCGATCTGCTGACGGTGGTCGAACAGGGCAAGGCGCTGCCGGGGCTGGAACTGGCCTGGCTCGGCGATGGCAACAATGTTCTTCATTCCGTTCTCGAGGCGGCCGGGCTCTTCAAGTTCAATGTGCGGGTGGGCGTGCCCAGCGGATATGAGCCGGAAGCCGAATTCGTGGAGATGGCGCGTAACGGCGGCGCTCAGGTTACGCTTACGCACGACGCTGCGGAGGCCGCGCGCGGGGCAGACATTATCGTGACCGATACCTGGGTTTCGATGGGGCAGGATCATGCCCACAACAAGATCGCGGCCATGGCGCCCTTCCAGGTCAATAAGCAGCTCATGGAACTGGCCAAATCCGATGCGCGGTTCCTCCATTGCCTGCCGGCCCATGTGGGTGACGAGGTGACCGAGGAGGTGTTCGAAAGCGCGCAGTCGGTCGTTTTCGACGAAGCCGAAAACCGCATTCATGCACAAAAGTCGGTGTTGCTGTGGAGCTTCGGCTTGCTTGGTTGATGCGCGGGGGTCTGTAAAACTGCCGCTACGCTCTCCATATGTGCGCCCATGACTTCTACGACACACGCCAATGAAGAAACCTTCGCCGGTCGCACGCTGAAATTCACCATCCCTTCGCGCGATGCGCGCGGACGTCTGGTGCGGCTGGACAGCACGCTCGACGATATTTTGTCTGCGCATGATTATCCTGCTCCGATCACGCATATTCTTGCAGAAGCGCTCGTGCTCATCACGCTGATGGGCTCGCTGGTGAAGGAAGACGGATCGCAGGTGACGATGCAGGCCCAGACGGAAGCCGGCGCGATCAATCTGCTCGTGTGCGATTACAAGGGTGGCGAACTTCGCGGCTATGTCGATTTCGACGAAGATCGGCTGGCTGCACTGGGAGCCAATCCCTCGCTTTTCGCGCTGTTCGGCAAAGGTTATCTCGCGATCACCTTCGACCTTGCCACAGGCAAAGGCCGCTATCAGGGTATCGTGCCGCTCGAAGGGGAAACACTGGCCGAGGCGTGTGAGACATATTTCCTACAATCCGAGCAGGTTCCGACCCTTATCCGCACGGCCATCCGGTCCGACGGCGGCAAATCGTTTGCCGCGGGCATGCTGCTACAACACTTGCCCGATGGCGAAGAGGGGCGCGAGCGCCTGCATGCGCGGCTCGATCATCCGGAATGGGAGCACGTCGCTATTCTCGGAGGGTCTCTCAAGCACGAGGAGCTTCTCTCGTCGGACCTTTCGCTCGAAGCGATCGTCTGGCGCCTGTTCCACGAGGAAAGCGAAGTGCTGGTGGAGCAAGGCCAGACAATCGGTAAGGGATGTCGCTGTTCGGTCGAGCACTACCGCGACGTGCTGATGAAATTCCCTGAGGCCGACCGCGAAGAAATGCGCAACGCCGACGGGATCATTAGCGTGGATTGCGCATTCTGTTCTCGCCAGTTCCCGATCGAGGCCTGAACGGACCCTCTAAGAACAAAGAAGCAATTTCGTTTCGGCGATGTTATGGTGCTGTTCACCGCCAAGGGAATAGAACCGTAACAACGCGCGGCGTTTGATAGATAGAAGATCATGATGAAATCGAAGAAACAATACCGAACTGTTGCCGGCCTTTTCGTACTCGGTGCGCTTGCAATCGGCGCGCCGGTCGTTGCTCAGGCATCGCTGGCCATGCTCGACACACTCGATCGTGGCGGCTGGGAACTTCGGTATCGCGACGGCAGCGCGCCGCGGAACATCTGCGTGCGTAGCGGCCGCGAGTTCATCCAGCTGCGCCATGCCGGAGACAGCTGCAATCGCTTCGTTGTCGAAGACGGAAAAGCGCAAGTGACCGTGCAGTACACCTGCCGCGGCAATGGATATGGTCGCACGAACATCCGGCGTGAGAATTCCGGCCTGGTCCAGGTCGACAGCCAGGGCATCGCAGACGGGCGCCCGTTCCAGTTTTCCGCTGAAGCGCGCCGGACCGGATCCTGCCGCTGACTTGCAGGGCAGGTGCGCTAACGCTAGCGGACAAGCCATGACTAAGGTGAATTCAGAAGCCCCGGGTCCTGCGGTCGTGCTGCTTTCAGGCGGGCTCGACTCCATGGTTTCCGCTGCCCTTGCGCGTGAGCGCGGCCATGCCGTCCATGCCCTGACCATCGATTACGGCCAGCGCCACAGCCGCGAATTGCAATCGGCCAAGGCCATCGCGGAAAAGCTGGGGGTGGAACGCCACGTCGAATTACCCCTCGACCTCAGAAAATTCGGCGGATCGGCGCTGACCGCCGATATCGATGTGCCCAAGTCCGGAGTGGAAGAAGATGCCATTCCGGTCACCTATGTCCCGGCGCGCAATCTTGTTTTTCTCGCGCTTACGACGGCCTTTGCGGAGACTTCGGGGTCGCGTGATATCTTTATCGGCGTGAATGCGCTCGATTACTCCGGCTATCCGGACTGTCGCCCAGAATTTATCGAGAGCTTTGCAGAAACGGCCCGTCTCGGTACGAAACAGGGTGTCGAAGGCTCGCCATTCACGATCCATGCGCCGCTTCAATACATGACCAAGGCCGACATTGCCCGCGAATGCGCGCGGCTCGGCCTCGATCCAGCCTGGAGCTGGTCTTGCTACGATCCGACCCCGGAAGGGCTGGCCTGCGGCGAATGCGATTCCTGTCGCCTGCGGCAAAAAGGGTTTGAAGAAGCCGGAGTTGTCGATACGACTGTCTACTCATAAGGGCCGCAAAGGCTCGGGAGAGTAGAACATTGAATCAGAACGCACGTCCGGAGACCGTCGAAAATCCCAGAGAAACTGCGGGGTTGGACAAAGTCCCGGCCTATAGTTGGTACGCGCTGAGTGTACTTGTGGTGGTCTATGTTCTCAATTTCGTCGACCGGAACATCATTTCCATCCTGGCGGAGGACATCAAGGCGGATTTAGGTTTGCGCGATGATCAGATCGGCTTCCTTTACGGTACGGCCTTCGGTGTTTTCTACGCCCTTTTCGGCATTCCCCTAGGCAAACTGGCGGATAGCTGGCACCGCATCCGGCTGATGACAGCGGGCCTTGCGATCTGGTCGGCTTTCACTGCCCTGTCTGGATTCGCGCGTAATTTCACCACGCTTAGCGTCGCGCGCATCGGTGTGGGGGTCGGCGAAGCCACGGCCAGCCCCAGCGCCTATTCGCTCATTTCCGACTGGTTTCCGAAAAAGATGCGCGCGACCGCGCTCGCGATCTATTCTTCGGGGCTTTATATCGGGGGCGGCATCTCGCTTCTCATCGGCGGCGCAATCGTCGAGAACTGGAATTCCAGCTTCCCCGACAACCCGCCGCTGGGCCTCGCCGGATGGCAGGCGGCCTTCATTATCGTCGGCCTTCCCGGACTTCTGCTCGCATTGCTGGTCTTTACCTTGAAGGAACCGGTTCGCGGCCAGAGCGACGGCATCATCACCCCTCCTTCACAAGAGCCTTTCCGCGGCTTCTTCCGCGAATTGATTGCGGTGATTCCGCCCTTCACGCTAATCGGCGCGGCCAGGGCGGGAGTTGGCGGCATCGCACTCAATATCGCAGGCGCTGTGGTCATCGGCGCGCTTGCCTATGTGCTGACCCAGATAACCGGCAATGCGCAGCAATGGATTGCGGTGGGCATCGGCTATTATGCCATCTTCTCCTGGGCCTCGACGCTCAAGCGCCGCGATGAACCGGCCTTCACGCTGATCTGGGGGACGCCTGCTTTCCTAAGCACGATCCTTGCTTACGGCATGGTCGCCTTCATGTCCTACGCCGCGTCCTTCTGGGCGGCGCCTTATGCGATCCGCATACTGGAAGAGGCTCCGTCGACAGCGGGTTTCTGGATTGGTGGGCCGGGCGCTCTGGGCGGTTTCCTCGGCATTATTAGCGGCGGGTGGCTGGCAGACCGCCTGCGCCAGAAGCATGCAACGGGCCGCCTTCTGGTGGTGGGCATCGGGCTCGTGGGCGCGGCGCCCTTCCTCTACACCATGTTCACCACGACCGATCCGCTCGTTTTCTACGTGGCCGCTTTCCTGCAATCGCTGTTCGGCAGCTCGGCGCTCGGGGCTGCGGCCGCTACGTCGCAGGATCTGGTGTTGCCCCGTATGCGCGGCACGGCAACGGCGACCTTCTTTCTGTCGACAACGCTCGTGGGTCTGGCACTTGGGCCCTATATGGCGGGGCAGGTCTCCAGCATGACCGGGAGCCTGTCTACAGGTGGCCTGAGCCTGCTGATCGCCGTACCCATCGGCCTCGTCCTGCTTTTCATTGCCCACCGCACAGTGCCCGAGGCGGAGCGTACGCTGCTCGACCGGGCCCGCGCGGCAGGCGAAGAGATAGCTTCCTGATCAGCTCATCGTAAGGACGCCGCAGGCTACACGCGAGCCTGCGTCGCCTGCGGGATCGGTGCGGTAGTCGTCAGGACCGGCGTGGATGACGATCGCCGTGCCGTCGGCATCGAAGAGATAGTTGCGATAGGCGGCCGTATCCGGACCGATGTCGATCGTGGTACTGGCGGTGCGCGACGTCCCAACTTCCAAATTGGGCATGTCGCCGACATGCTTGCCTTCCGGATTGAGCGAGCCATGCTCGCGGTTCAGCGGGTTGAGGTGCCCGCCTGCGCTTTTGAAATCGGGCCCTTCGCAGCGACCGGTGGTGTGGAGGTGAAAACCATGCGCTCCCGGCTCAAGCCCCGTGGCGACCATTGCAAGCGACAGGGTGCTGCCGTCCGAAACCAGCTGGGCGGTTCCCACTGGCACGCCATTGGCACGGGTCAGCTGGGCCTCAGCGATTGGGCTGGCGGAGAAATTGTCCATGGTGGAGCATCCCGCCAAGGCCATTGCGGCTAGCGGAGCGGCGAGCATCATACGCATATGTTCTATCCTTTTGGTTGTGATCACGCCCAACCAACGAAAAAGGGGCCGGATTGCTCCGACCCCTTCTCGATGTTTCAACTCCGAAGAGTGAATTACATGCCCGAACCCGGACCGTAGGTAACTTCCACACGGCGGTTCTGGAGTTCGCGGACGCCGTCGGCGGTCGGAACGCGAAGCTGCGTTTCACCGAAGGCTTCGCTCGAGATGCGGCCACCAGGAACACCACGTGAGGTGAGGTAGTCGCGAACCGACGAGTTACGACGCTCGGCGAGGCCGATGTTGTACTGCGCCGAACCCGAGGTGTCGGTGTGGCCAGCGAGCATGACCGAAGCCATACCGCAGTTGGCGTAAGCCGAAACCGCGTTGTCGAGGATCGTTGCTGCTTCAGGCGTGATGTCCGACTTGTCCCAGTTGAAGAAGACAATGTACGGGCCCTGCTGGCAGACCGGAGCCGGCGGCGGCGGCGGCGGGGGAGGCGGCGGCGGCGGCGGCGGCGGCGGCGGCGGCGGCGGGATTACCGCAGCAGGTGCGCCGAAGTTGTAGCTCAGCGTACCCATCAGCGAGTGGGTGCGGAACTTGCCGTCACGTTCTGCGCCGGTGTTGTCGACCAGCGACACGTCTTCGGCAGTGAACATGCGATAGCGCAGGCCAACGTCGATGTTGTCGGTCAGCGGAGCGCGAACGCCGGCAAGGATCTGCCAAGCGAAGTCGGTCGACGAATCGTCGATCACGGGATCAACTGCGTTCGGAACCGAAATCTGGCCTTCGAGGCTGGTGCGTGCAACACCGGCACCACCACCGACGTAACCCTGGAGGCCGTCGTCGGGACCGAAGTCGAACATGCCGTTGAGCATGAATGCGAGCGAGTTGGTCGAACCGTTGGTCGGGAAGGTTCCCAGGCCGTCGACTGCGACTTCGTCGTGGTCAGCATCGCGGTAGCTGACTTCGGTTTCCAGACGGAAAGCGCCGAAATCGTAACCGACGTAGCCGCCGCCATCGAAACCATATTCATAATCGATGTCGAGCGCAGGCGCCGTACCATCGTTGCTGTCCGACAGGGTCATGTCTTCGGCGATCATCGGGCCGAATTCGCCACCGATGTACCAAGAATTATCCCTTGCGAGGGCTGGCGATGCAAGGGCCGTTGAGGCCATCGCCATTCCTATGACTAATTTCCGCATTAGTTATTTCCCCTTTTTGCGAATTGGAGCCACCGAGTGCCGCGTATTTAGAACTGCGTCACCACGCTGGCAAGCGGGCAATAGTCGGGAACTGTTGCAAGAATGCCGCAATTCCCAAAGTGTAAACAAGGATTTCCGGGCGGTAACCCCCTTCCGTGTCGGATGCGTAACGTCGCGGGTCATTGCTGGTTCCGGACAGTTCAAGAAAAAATGCCGAATTCTTTCAATCCAGCCGCCAGTACCTCGATAGCCTTGCGGGCCTCCTGGTCGATTACCGCGCCGCCGTAAGGGAGAGCGGGCGATTGTAAACTTGCCCATGCCCCCTCGGAGAAGCGCAGCAGCGCCGCTCTTTCACGGTCGAAAGCCATCATTCCCGCCCGCGGCGCGATGAATGTCCACTGGTCGCCATCCCAATTGGCCAGCGATCCGGCGCGGCCGGAAAAAGCGCCGTCCGCATCGCTGCCGACGAGAAATGTTTCGCCCGGAACGGGATGGGCGGGTTCCTGCGACCGCTCGCCGGTCACTTCCGGATGAAGCAGCATGTCGATCCGGGCCATGGCTTCGTTGAACGTGAATTCCTTCTGGGCCTGGCCCGGGAAAAGATGGGGGAGCGCAAAACGCGGGGTACTGTGGGACATATCGGTCTCCTGATGATGGAATGTCAGCCAAGGGCTGCGAAGTGCAGGGGCGGGGAGAGGTCGTGGGTCCCGATCTGCCGAACATGGAAAATGCCCTGCGGCGCGGCATCGGCTAGGGCGTTCCAGTCGCTGGCTGCAAGTTCGAGCTGCGGCCGGGCGGTCTGCCAGCGCCCGATCGCTGCGTCCGGAGGGCCGAAGCTGACCTCGTAACCCTCGGTCTCCTCCACCAGCGGCACATCGACATGGTCAGGCCATCCCCATTGCCCTCGTGCCCGCCGCGTCCAGCAAAGCAGCAGGCTGCCGTCCGCCCGCACAAGGGCGCGGGGATGGACCGGCGGGGGCGGCCGCAAAGATGCGCCGGGGTTCTCGAGCGCGGCGAGGGCAGGCTCTTCGTCGGCCGTGCCGATGGCGGCGAACTGGCGAGTGCCGGGACGGAGCGATCCCGAGCTCAGCGGTACAAGGCGATCGTCGAGCAATGTGACTGGAGCGCCGTGGGCATGCCCCACGGCCGCCTCGCGCTCGGTGCCGCCGCGGCCGCGTAGCAGGCCGGCCAGCTTCCACCGGCCCGCGCCCAGCGGGAGGGCCTCGGCAAATTGCAGCACTTCATTGCCGACCAGCAGCAGGTTTTCGTGCCCGGCGACGCCGCGCAAATCCGTGGAGGTAAGGAGCGCTTCGTGGTCGATCAGCTGGACCAGCAGGCTGGCGCCGGGTTCGAACCGGATCGCTCGCGATGGGCCCAGCGGGGCGGCCAGTTGCCCGCCGATCGCGCGTTCCTGCGCGGCGGTGTCCAGCGGGACCAGCCTGCCCTCCTCGGCGGCATAGAGCGTGCAGCCCGGCCAGCGGCCAGCCGGGGCGGATGGCGCGGCGTGGATCACCCGCATGTCCGGAGCGCCCAAGCCGTGCCAGGGCATCTCGAACACGCGCAGGCTGGTCCGGCTCGCCAGCCGGTCCGGCGGCGACCAGGGCGATCCCGCATCGGCTGCAGGCTCGGGCAGGGGGCCGGAAGGGGGGTAGCGGGCAAGGTCCAGTTCCACGCCGCCATCGCGCCATTCGCGGGCCACGATCTGGTAGAGGCCGGGATGGCCGGGCGCCGTCACGATGGCGCCGGGCGCCAGATCGGGATCGAGCGTGCTGCACCGCCACTGCAGCCGCTCTCCCGCCGTTCTACCCCTGACATGGGCAGCGCGGGCGAGCGCGAGCGCGTCGGCAGCGCTCAGCACGCCCGGAAACTCCAGCGTGCGCGAACCGGCGCCCAGCGGTCCGGCATATTGCAGCCCCGGCTGGAAATCGCGGGCCGCATCGTAATAGCGCAGCGCCGCCGCCTGCCCTCCGCTCCCGGTGGGGCGTGACTGGCTGGTGCCGTCCAACCGGCCGAACTCGCCGTCTTCCCAGCGCACTGCCGGGGGCAGCTCTTGGGCCGGCCCGTGCGGGGCAGAGGCATGGCGCAGTTGCAATCCGCCTGCGTCTGTATCGACGGCCAGCGGATAGAGCCGGTCCACCAGCTGCAACACCTCGCGCACCGAGCCTGCCTCATGCGCAAAGCCGCGCAGTCCGCCGAGCCGCACGCCGGCACCCGAACCGGCCCCGCAATCCTCCATCACCATGTCGACCAGCCTGCTGCCGTCCCCCGCCACGATCTCGAAACTGAGCGGGGGAATGCGATTGCCGAAATCGCTGAGGTCGAGATCCTCGAACACGGCATAGGCCAGCCCGCGAAAGGCGGGGCAGCGAGGGCCCAGCGCCGCTTCCATCAGCGGATCGCGCGGCTGGTCGCCATGTCCCTTGTAAAGCCGCAGCTGGCCCCCGGCCTTCAGATCGCCCGCCTGCCCGCGCAGCAGGCTGCCGCCCGCCCAGATGCGCCCCAGCCGCTCGATCGGGCGGCTCGACAATGCCACGGCGAAGGATGCCGAATAGCTGTAGCGCACGGTCTTGGGCTTGCCCTTGCCGCCGCCCTCACGCTCGAGGTGCTCGGCCAGATCGGCTGCCCAGATGATCGACCCGCCGCCGCGCATCGTGCCGTAATGTCGCGCGATGGGCGTGCCATAGCTCGATCCGGTAACGGCCAGTTCCTTCAGCCGGGGGCCGTGGCGGTCCTTCGGGCCGAACAGCGCGTGATCGATCGCGCTTCCGGCCAGCGTGCCCGCCATCTGCCCCAGCGGGCCGAACAGGCTGCCGACCGAGGAAAGAAGAATGGTTGCCATGAGAAAATCCTATCGGAGGGTAAGCCGCCAGTGGCGGATCGGCGGCCAGGCATCGGCGCCATGCTGGAGCACGACACGGCGCAGGCCCGCATGGGCGTGCACGAAGCGGTCGCCCCCCGTGCTGACGCCTTCCGTGATAACGAGGAGGTGCTGCTGCGCGGGTCCGGCACGCACCAGCAGCACGTCGCCGCGCTGCCTGCCGCCTTCGACCTCGCGCAGACCCAGCGCCGCCGCCATGGGCAGGAGCGCGGCGATGCTGCTGTTGCGCAGGCCGTAGCGCGGCGTGAAGCCGCCCCCGTCCACGCCGCAGCGACGCAGCGCGCAGAGCACCACGCCCACGCAATCGAGGCCGTGGGCGGGGTCCCTGCCGTGCAGGCGGAAAGGAGTGCCGACCAGCCGCTCCGCCGCCGCTGCGAAGCGTTCGGGCAGCGGGGTCATCGCGGCTGCGGATATTGGGCCAGCAGGTCGCTGCCGGGAAGGTGTGGTTCGCCCTGGAAATTGATCGCATTGCCGAACCTTTCGGCGCAGGCGGCGATGGTCCGGTCGCAGCCCTGCCGCAGCAAGGCGCGCATGCCCGGCATCACGCCTGCGTCCAGCGGGCGGTCGAGCGTGAAACCCATTTCGTCCAGCGCCAGAATGGCAAAGGGGATGCCCGCCTGCGGCCCGTCGATGAAGCGCAGCTCCCCCTCGAGATAGAGCGAGGGGGCGGCGAGGTCGAAGCGCGCGCGATTGCCGATGGGATCGATCGCGGTAAGCACGGCGCGCGAGGTGAACCGGCTGGCCGAAAGATTGCACCCCGGCCCGCAGAACCGCGCCCGGCATGATGGGCTGGTGCGCGGCACCGGGTCCACGTCCAGATCCGCCTTGGCCGAGCGCAGGCGGGCGCTGAACGTGCCGCTCTCACGCAGCAGCGTGTCGATCGCTCCGGTATAGAGGACGGCGTGCTCCAGACTTGCCCAGTCGGCCACCCCGCTCACGATCCGCGCGCAGTCGAACTGCCCGGCGGCGATGTCTTCGCCCCGGATCGTGTCATGCGCCAGCGCGCCGTCCACTTCGGCCTCGTCATCGTCCAGCAGTATCGACTGGCGGATGGCGGAAGGCAGCATGCCCGGCGCGGCGCGGTGGAGAATGCCGCCGAAATAGAGATCGCGGTCATGCGTGGTGAAGCCCAGCGTCACGCCGTCCCTGCGATAGATGCGCCACCAGCTCGCCGCGTTATCCAGCTCGCCGGCAAAGAAGGCGCGGCTCATACCGCCTCCCGGATTTCGACCAGCGGAACCGAGGGCGCGTCCCCGGCGGCGAAGGTCGCGCCGGATATATCCAGCCGGTCCTCGGCAAAGCGCACCGGCACGTCGAACAGGAAGCCCGCGCGCACTGCCGCGCCTGCGGCGGGCGGCGTCTCGAAGCGGATCACGCCCTTGCCGATATGGCGCCAGCCCGATGCGGGCACGCCGTCGAGGCTTACGAGGATACTGCCCGGCACCGGCCGCGTGATGCGGCGCTGCTGATCGCCATAATTGCGCACCAGCGCGAAATCGCCCGCCGCGCCGTCGCCCGTGCCGATGGCTTCATCCACGGCCGAGGGCTGGCCGTCGCCCCCGGCCGAACTGTGGTCGAAGGGATCGCGCAGGCGAAAGCCGCGGGCGGGGCCATAACGGGCGCGGTAGAAAGCGAGCAATTCGCGTAATTCGGCCTCGCCGCGGATGCCGGGGCCGACATCGTAGCGCAGGCGCGCATCGCTCCACAGCGCATTGCGCCGTTCATGGCCCGATGCGGTCACCGCCACGCTGGTGGAAAATTCCGGGCTGACCGAGGCATCGCGCCCCAGCGCCAGCGGATAGGCGACATCGTCGAATGCGTTCATGCTCTCCTCCTCGTGATAGGGCAGGCGCACGTATCCATCGCGCACCACCTGCGGCAGCGCCCAGACGAAGCGCTGCGAAATTCCCTGCGCGCGCGCCTCGTCCAGGCCCTTGTCGATGCGGGGCCAGAAGCTTTCGGCATCGCCGCGCTGCAAGACGAAGCCGGACAGATAATCCTGCCGCGCGGTTGGATAGCCCAGCCTCTGGTCCACCAGCGCGCGCGCCTCGCGCCGCGCCGCATCGCGCCCGGCGGTGAGCCAGTCGTAATCTTCCAGCTGCAGCCGGTCGAAGGCGGGCCAGGCCCAGGCATGCGGCAAATTGGCCCGGTAAAGCTCGGGCATGTCCGGATCGAGCACGGTGGGCGTGAAGGCCAGCAGCAGGATTTCCGCCGCACCTCCCGCCGCCGCCCGCACCGCATCGGCCATGCCAGCGGTCGCCGCGCCCAGCGCCGCGCCAGCCCGGTCGAGCAGCGCTTTCTGCTCATCGTCCAGCGGCCCTCGCATGTCGGTGATGATCAGCGCATCATCGCCCCACTGCGCGCGCGCGGCGGCGTCATAGAGGCAGGGCGCGCCGCTGCCGGGCTGCACCCACCACCATGGCTCGCCAATCTGGAACAGCACGTCTGCCCCTGCGCCCTCCAGCACGGCGGCCCATTGCACCGCGACCGCGCGCAGATAGGCCATGGCTGCGCCGTTGCAGGGAGAGAGGAGGGCAGAGGGCGGGTCCCAGCCAGTCTCGCCCGCACGGCCCGCATGATCGCGCTGCTTCCAGTCTTCGGGGCAATTCTGCGCCAGCAGTTCGAAGGAGAGCGAGGCGATGGGCGCGAAATCCATCGCCGCCGCGCGGGCGAAATAGTCTTCGTGCCAGAGGCGGGCGGGCGTGCTCAGCGCGCCGTCCTCCTCCACCGTCAGCCTGCCGGCCCGCAGCCGGTAATAATGGCTCATGCCCAGATAATGGACGATCCGCCCGCGATAGCCGAGCTGTTCGATCTGGCGCAGCAGCCGCGCCGGGGTCTGGTTGAAACTGTCGTCATAGGCGGTCGCCATCTGCTCGCCATGCGCGGGCAGGATGACATCGCCGATGTCGATCACCGCGCGTTCGCCCTCGCAGGCGATGGCGCGCATTTCCGCCCAGCCGGTGCGGCGGGCGGGGAAAGCGGTGGCAGAGCCGGGGGCGAAACCCTGCGGCGCCAGGCTGATGAACATGCGCTCGATCGCGGCGACATGAACCGGCTCGCCGGGCAGCGCCCAGCCCGATTGCAGCTGCGAGAAGGGCAGGGTGATCTCCGCATCCTCGGGCGATCCGCTGGCATAGTTCCACAGCCGCACATACCAGGCGCGGGAGGTGCCGCTGGCATCCTTGCCCTCGATGGTCAGCGTGGGTCCGTTCGGCTGGTCGAGCGGGACGAGGCCCGATGACCGCCAGCGAAAGCGCAGCACGCAGTGGCGGTAATCGCGCTCGGTCCGATAGGCGAGCAGCGGGTGGTCGAGCCTGTCCTCGCTGTCCCAGATCAGCCCCGACAGCTCGCCCTCGTGATAGAATTCGCACTCCACCCGCAAGGCATCGGGCGCGGTGGTGACGACGCTGGCCATCATCGGGCGGGGGAAATTGACCGTCCAGAAGCGCGGATCGAAGCGCGCGATCCAGTCGGAATGCTGTTTGCGGCGCGTGTCCGCGAGCCAGAAGGGCATGGGTTTGTCTCCAAACAAAAACCTAAATCACCAACACCCTTCGCAGTGCACTGGCCACCTGGCGGGACGAACGTTGCAGGGCGACCGGGGCGCTGGTCCCGGGTGGCGTGGCGATGTTGATGGCGACGCGAACCTCGCGCGGCGGGCCACCGAGCTTGTGACTGGGTTCGATATGGCCCGCGCTGGTCGGCACGAAGACCTCCGGCCCGCGCTCGCCGACGAGATAGGGGCGGTCGGGCCCGACCAGCCCGCCGGTGGCGCGGCCGGGCAGGCCGAGGAAGCTGCCGATCAGCTGGCTGAACAGGCCCGCCATCTGCGCAAGGCCTCCACCGGCCCCGCCGCCCATGCCGCCCGCCGGATTGCCGCCGCCCATGATGCTGTCGAGCCCGGCGTTGAGCGCGCGGGCCGCGATCTGGTCGAGCGCGGAGAGTGCCACGCGTTTCAGATCCTCGAACTCCAGCTTGCCATTGCGCAGCGCGCCCGTGAGGCTCGTTTCCAGCAGCTTTCCGGCCATCTCGAACCCGCTCACCAGCGTGGTGTCGAAATCCCGCCGCATCGCCGCAATGTCCTGTGCGAAGCCGCGCGTGTCGGCGCGCACGGCAACCAGCAGATCGTCGTAATCATCTTCCATTCCGGTCCCTTTCCATCATCGCCGCGATTTCCGCGCGGCTGGGCGGGGCGACGGCGGGGTCGTGCGTGCCAAGGCTGAGTGCGAGGTCTTCGGGCGTGGCGTTCCAGAAGATGTCGGGCGGCCAGCCCAGCGCCCGCGCGCTCAGCCCCGCCAGCCGCCGTGCGCCCACGCTAAAATCCGCCACATCATCGCCCGCGCAGGATCTGGCCGAGCACGGCTTTGAGCGGCGGCGCGGCCTTGGCGAGCCCCATCGACACCACCGCCTCGCCGATTTCCTCGCGCGGCAGCGGGGCGTGGCCATGCTGGCAGAACCAGAACAGCGCCGCGATGTCGGCCAGCCTGAGCTCGCCGCGCCCGGCCCGCTCGACCAGCGCGAAGAGCGAGCCCAGTTCCTCCTCCGCGCGCACCAGCGCCGCGAATGTGGGCCGCAGCAGCACCTCGCGCCCGTTCACATGGAGCTCCGCCTCGCCGCGCTGGGGATTGGCCTGTGTCGAGGTGCCGCTCACGACGGCATTACCTGGCCCGAGCTTTCGAGCTGGATCGCATAGGTACGCTCGCCGTTGAAATCGCCCGCATAATCCAGCCGCTGGACCAGGAACCGCCCACGCATCCGCGCGCCGTCCTCGAAGCTGAGTTCGTAGGGATGGACGGTGCCCGCCAGCGCATGGGTGCGGACCCTATTCTCGGCATCGGAGCCGAGGAACACGCCCGACGCGCTGACCGAGACCGAGCGCGTGCCCGCTCCCGACAGCAGATCGCGCCAGCCGCCGCTATCCTTGTGGGTGACCACCACGGTATCGCCATTGATCGACATCTGCGTGGTGCGCAGGCCCGCCACCGTCTCATAGGCGGCAGGCACGGCGTCATTGCCGACTTTCAGCAGGAAAGCGGCGCCTTTCTGGGGTGTCATTTTTGGGGTTGTCCTTCTTGTTTCGCGCCCCCCGCCTCCGCGGGGGCGTCCTCGCTAGACGCGCAGCAAGCTGCGCCCGCTGCGGGCGGGCGGTCGCCCTTGCGGGCTGCTGGTCGCAGCCCGGTGGGTTAGCCACTTAGGTTTCGAGTAATTTGAAGCGGTATTCGAGGAAGACCGCGCGCAGGTTTCTTGGTCTGCGTTCGGTCCGACTGCGGAGGAATTGTGTGACCACCACGCGCAGGCCCGATTGTGCGGGCGGGAGGGTGACGATGCGGTGTTCTATGCGGCTGGCGAGGGTGGCGGTGCGGGCCGCGTCATCGTTGCGGTCGAGTAGTTGGAGGGCGATGCGCACCTCGCGCCCCTGGGCGGTCTTGGTGGACCAGTCGGCGGCGGCGCTGGCGGCGATGGCGAGGCTGGGCGCGGGGGCGGGGCTGGGGGCTTCCTCGGCCACCGCATTGAGGCTTGCCGCCAGTTCGCCATCGCTGCGCAGCCAGTCAATGAGGGCGGCTTTGAGCGTGCTTTCCATTCAGCCCTCCTTTCCCGTGTAATCTGGCCCGGTGAGATCGGGCCACAGCCAGCGGGCATCGCGCCAGCGCTGCGGATCGTCATCGGTACGGGCCTTGCGCGTCTTCACCAGCCCTGCGGCACGGCGGGCCAGCGTGGCGGCGAGCCTGTCCCAGCTCACAGCCGCACCTCGCGGAAGGGCCGCCACAGCGCCGCCACGGCAGCGGGCATGGCGCTCGCCTCGCCCCGGTCGCGCTCGCGGTACTGGTGTGCGGCAAAGCGGATGACGCCATGACGCAGCCCCATGTCGAGCGCGTCCCAGCCGGGCGCGGCATGGCCGGTGAAGCTGGCGCACATCTGCCAGGCGGTGTGGAGCAGCCGCAGCAGCAGCGCGTCCTCGCCCGGAGTGGTGATCGCCAGCCATTGCTTGAGTTCGTCGAGCGGCTGGCCGGAAAGGTCTGTCGGCATGGTGGGGTTGGTTTCCTTTTTGTTTGAGCCCCCGCCTCCGCGGGGGCGTCCTCGCTAGATGCGCAGCAAGCTGCGCCCGCTGCGGGCGGGCGGGCAGGTGGCCTTTGGCCAGCTGCGTCTTCGACTTCGCTTCCGCCCTTGCGGGCTGCTGGTCGCAGCCCGATTGGCGCGAACCACCCGCCTTCTTCCCTCTTCTTTATCCTTCGATCTTCAGCAGCTTGATCGCGTCCGAATCCAGCACCTGCCCGCCCACGCGCTTGGTGGCGTAGAAGTGGACGAAGGGCTTGTTGGTGAAGGGATCGCGCAGCACCTGCGTCGCGCTGCGTTCGGCGATCAGATAGCCATTGCGGAAATTGCCGAAGGCGATGGGGCAGGTGCCCGCCGCCACATCGGGCATGTCCTCGGCCTCCACCACCGGATAGCCCAGCAGGCGGTCGGGCTGCCCCTCGACCAGTCCCGGCTGCCACAGGAACGCGCCGTCATCGGTCTTCAGCTTGCGGATTTCGGCCAGCGTCGCGGAATTCATCACGAAGCTCGCGCCCTGCCGGTGGCCCGCCTTCAGCGCATGGACCAGATCGATCAGCGCGATCTCCGCCGCCGATCCCAGCCCCGCCGCATCGCCCGAGCCGACATATTGCAGCGTGCCGAAAGCGCGCGTCGCATCCCCGGCGCTGGAAGCGGGCGCGGCGAGGAAACCGCGCGGCTGGTTCACCCCGCTGCCATTCACGAAAGCCGCCCCTTCCGCGCGGGCGAATTCCGCCGCGATCTCGCCCGCCAGCCAGCTTTCAATGTCGAAGCCCGCATCGTCGAGCATGGCCTGGCTGGCCGCCGGATTGGCATAGAGCTCGCCCGTGGGCGGGGCGATTTCGGCGAAGCTGGGCGTATCGGTCTCGGGCCGCGCCTGCGTCTCGCTGACCCAGCCGCTCGCCGTGCCGCCGGTGGTCACCAGCTTGCGGTAGCCCGCGCTGCCCGTCTGCACGACCTGCGCGATGGCGCGGATCGGGCTGGCCTCGCTGAGCTGGCGGGCGATCAGCGCATCGATCTGGCGCGGCACGGCATAGCCGCCATCGGATGGCACTGCCCCGCTGACCGATTTGTATTCCGCCGTGGCCCCGCGCCGCAGATAGCCATCGACAAAGCCCTTCACTTCGGGCGCGGCGGCTTCGGTGCCGCCGATCGCGGGGCGCGCCGCCGCCCGGCCGATCCGGTCGACGCGCGCCTTCACCTCGTCCACCTCGCCGCGCAGGCTGGCGAGATCGGCCTCGGTCCGGTCCTGCCGCGCGACGATGTCGAAACTCGCCTCCGCCTGATCGGGCGTGGGCGTGGGCGTTGGCGTGGGGGCGGGGGTAGGGGTCTGGATGTCCATGGATATTTCCTTCCTTGAGAAATGAAAAAGCCGCCCGTGGGGGCGGCGTGTTGGTGGTTTGCCGTCATCCCCGCGCAGGCGGGGATCCAGCGCGGGGCGTGGGAGGTCGGAATGGATTCCCGCCTGCGCGGGAATGACGGGGGTGGGTGGCGATGCTTTCACCCAGTCATTGCGAGGAGCCGTAAGGCGACGCGGCGAAGCGCAGCTGTCCGAAGGACAATCCATTTACAGCCCTCGCACCAAGGCGCACCGTCGCATGATGGATCGCCGCGCTTCGCTCGCGATGACGTGGTGAGAGGTGTTCGCGGAGCGCCCCCCCTCACACCCCCACGAAATGCACCCGCGCCTCGTGTTGCAGCGGGTGCGTCACCACGCTCACCTCGAACAGTTCGATATCGGCCAGCTCGCGGCCCTGCGGCGTCTGGTGAAACACCTTTGCGCGGTAGCCGAAGCTCAGCCCGCTCACCGCGCGCTCGCGCAGCAGCTTCGCCGCGCGCCCCAGCGGATCGTCGAGCCGGGCGACCACGCGCAGGCCGCGCGCATCCTCGCCCGCCCGTTCGACCCAGCCGATGCGCCGGGCGGGGCTGTGCTGCCAGAACAGCGGCAGGGCGCCGCGCCGCTCGGCCAGCGTGCGGGCAAAGGCGCCGGGCCGGATCGTGTCGCGCGCCGCGTCCGCGCGGCCGAACAGGGCGGCATAGCCCGCGATGCGCAAGGCCGGGCCCGCGCTCACGAGACCACCTCGCCCAGCCCCAGCCGCAGGGCGAGGCCGACCAGCAGCAGCGCCAGCACGCCCTTCACCAGCCAGTCGATCGCCGCCTTCCACGCGCTCGCCTTGGCATCGCGCCAGGCCGACAGCAGCTCGCGCAACTCGCCCAGATCCTCCTCCGCCTGGGTGTCGCCCAGGCCGAGCCGGTCCAGCGCCCGCGCCGCGCCCAGCTCGCTCGCCTCCTCCACGATCGCGCGCAGCGTCACCAGATGCACGCCCCCGTGGCGGCGCGGCAATTCGGCCTGCGCGATCAGCCGCGCCAGCATGTCTTCTCTCGTCATGGGTTCACCATCGGTTTGCGATCGGGCACAGGGGCGCGATGCGGAGTTTGAAATTTGGATGTCTCTGGATTGGCGGCCCGCTGGCGGCTCTGTTGGTCGCCTATCTGGCCTATCTCTATTCGATCGATTTCTTCGCAGCCGACAATTGCTCGGATGCGGGTGGCAGTTTTCACTATGATCGCGGAGAATGCAGCTTCACCGAAACCTATCGTGGCGAAGTCCCGGATCTATGGCCCGTTTAGCCCCAGCAGCTCGCGCTTTTCCGCCGCGCTGAGGAAATCGGCCCCGCTCACCTGCGCCCACAGCCGCTCGCGGTCCTCCACCAGCGCGGGCACACGGTCGAGATCGACGCGCGGCCCTTGCGCGAACCAGTCGGCAAGGCCCGCATGCAGCCCGTCGAGGATCTTCGCCGCCAGCGGCAGCAGCGTCAGCCGCCACAGCGCGCGGCTGGCCTCGCGATAATTGGCATAGGTGTTGTCGCCCGGCAGGCCGAGCAGCATGGGCGGCACGCCGAACGCCAGCGCGATGTCGCGCGCCGCCGCCGCCTTCAATGCGGCAAAATCCATGTCGGCGGGCGTCAGGCTCATCGCCTTCCAGTCCAGCCCGCCTTCGAGCAGCATCGGCCGCCCGGCATTGCCGCTGCCCTGGAACGCGCCGTGCAGTTCCGCCTTCAGCCGGTCGAACTGGTCCGCGCTCAGCGGCGGGGCATCGCCATTGGCGAACACCAGCGCGCCCGATGGCCGCGCCGCATTGGCCAGCAGCGCGCGGTTCCATTCGCTCGCCGCATTGTGGATCGCCACCGCCGAGGCCGCCGCGGCGAGGCAGCCCGCGCCGTAGTGATCGTCGGCCGGGTGGAAGTGTTTCAGATGGATCACCGCAGGCCAGCCGCTTTCGTCCTCCACCGGCAGGGTGAGGCTGCGATCGGCGAGCACATAGCGATAGGCGGCGGGCCAGCCATCCTCGCCCGCCACCACCTGCACGCGTTCGGGGCGCAGCGGAAACAGTTCCACCGGCACGCCCGCCCCGTCGCGCAGGATCTGAACAAAGGCATTGCCGTGCAGCGCCAATTGCGCCGCCAGCACCTCCAGCAGCGGCTGTGTGCCGCAGGACCCGGCGAGCAATCGGGCAAGAGCAGGATCGGTGCAGGCGACGGGCGCCCCGCCGACCCCCTCGGCCACGATCCGCACGCTGCGCTGCGCCACCGGATTGGCAAGATAGGCCTCGCCGACCGCCTGCCGGTAATCGAACGGCGCGCCGCTGGGCCCCGCATCGAAGGCCGCATCCCAGGGCGAGACGAACCCGCGCGCCACAGGCACACGAACACCGCCCCCGCCCTTGAAGGCGGAAGCGAGACTGGTGAGGAAGGACATGGGGTTTCTCCGCAAATGGCCCCGGCGGGAAACCGGGGTCAGGGTGGTTCGGTAGGTCGTGGTATCTGATTGGTCGTAAGCCCGGGCTTGACCCGGGCGAGTGCTGCGTTTCTGCTGGCCCGATGGAGGGCAGGCAAACCGGCGGCTGGGTCTACATCATGGCCAATCGCTATCGCGGCGCACTTTATGTGGGCGTCACCAGCGCGCTTGCCGCCCGCGTCGCCCAGCACCGTGAGGGCGCCGGCTCGGACTATTGCACCCGGCGCGGCATCACCCGCCTCGTCTGGGCGGAGCGCGGCGACAGCATCGAGGCCTGTATCGCCCATGAGAAACGCCTGAAGCGCTGGCGGCGCGAGTGGAAATTCGCGCTGATCGAAAAGGCCAATCCGCAGTGGGATGATCTGTTCGACCGTCTGGCGTGAGGGCATCTCGAAGCGAGCACCGGCCCCGGATCAAGTCCGGGACGACGGGGCGGAGAAGATGCTTCATCCCCAACCGTCGGCCCGGGCTTGACCCGGGCCGGTGCTTCTCATCTCTCCAGAAAATCCCCCCTCACAATACCCGCGCCCCCGGCTCCCGGCGCTTGCCCAGCATCAGCTCGGTCAGCGCCCAGACCAGGGCGTCGGCGCGGTCGGGGGAGCGGCCGGGGCCTTCGTAACCTCCGCCTGCCATCAGGCCGCACAGCTGGTCTTCCAGTTCGGCGAACAGGCCCGCGTGCCGCACGCGGCCGGCCTCGTACAGCGCGGCGACGGGTTCGGCGCGGGCGGTCTTGCCGGTGGCGGCGTGGACCAGTTTGAGCGGCAGGGCGATGTCGGCGGCGCGCAGGACGCTTTCCACCATCGCGCCGCCCTGGTTCGCCTCGGCCACCACGCGGTCGGCGTTCCACGCGCTGGCGGCGGCGGCCACGGCGCGGGCCCAGCCTTCGGGTGTGGCGCCCTCCACCGTGCAATCGGCGCGCACATAGGCCAGCCCGTCGGCCCCCAGCATGGCGACCACGATCCCGCAGGCATCGCCCGTGCGCGAGCCGCTGCCTGACGTAGTCCCCGCAGGAGGGTCAACCGCCACTACCACGCGCCGCGCTTCGGGCAGGGCGGAGGAAATGTCGCCAACGCCCACCCGGCAGCGGTCGAGCAGGGCCCGCGTCCACAGCGCGCCTTCCAGCGTGTCGACCATTTCCCCGGCCAGTTCCTGCCGCCCGAAAGCGCTGCCTTCGAACTGTTCGATCATCGCGGACAGATAGGCGCCGGGCAGCACTTCGCGGTTGTCGGTCGTCCGGCCGGTCGCCACCGCCACCGCGCCGCTTTTCGCCCCGGCCATCAAATGGCGCATCAGCGGCGCGGCGCGCGGGGTGGTGGTGGCGAGCACGCGAGGGCTGTCGCCCAGCCGCATGGTCAGCTGCAGATTGTGCCAAGATGTCATCGCGCGGTCGCGCGAATTATCCCATTTGGCGATCTCGTCGCACCAGGCATGGCTGTGCTGGGGGCCGCGCAGGGCCTCGGGCTCGCCGGCGGAATAGAGCCAGGCCGTGGCCCCGTTTTCCCATGTCAGGCGGCGCAGGCTGGGTTCGTAATGCGGGGGCAGGGCGCCGGGCGCGGCGGCCAGCACGCCGCTGTCGCCTTCCACCATCACGCTGCGCACCTCGGCCAGCGTCGCCCCGACCAGCGCGATGCGCGCGGCGGGATCGCTGCGCGCCACATCGCGCACCCATTCGGCGCCCGCGCGGGTCTTGCCGAAGCCGCGGCCCGCGCAGATCAGCCAGATGCGCCAGGGCTGGTCCGCGTGCCGCTGCGGCGGCAATTGCTCGTCGCGCGCCCACCCTTCCCAGTAATAGCTGCCCAGCGCGGCGAGTTCGTGCGGGGTGAGCATGTCGCCCAGAATGGCGCGGTCCCGCTCGCCCTCGCGCCCGCCGCGCCGCAGCCACACGCCGCGAGAGGGAATAGGCGAAGGAATGGGGGAGGGTGGTCCAGCGCCGCCGCCCACGCCCTCAGCCCCGGGCACGTTTCGCCGCCCGTTTGCGCGAGGCGCGGATGGCCTCCTCATTCGCCTGACCGCGCAGGCGCAACTGGTCGATCTTGCGGTTGATCGAGGCGATGGTCGCCGCCTCGTCGGCCAGCGCGCGGCGGCCTTTCTCGCGCGCCACGCTCTCGCGGTGGGCGGCCAGGCTGCGCAGCGCGGCGGCGGTGTCGAACTTGCGCGCAGGCGCGCTCTGGCTCTCGCCGCCGGTTTCGCTCCCGGTCTCTCTGGCCGGAACCTCCCCGCCCGCGCGCAGATGCGCCAGCAGCTCCATCTCCAGATTGTCGTAACCCTCGGCCAGCGCGGCATACCACTGGCGCGCGAAATCGGCATCGGTGCGGCGCAGGTGATAGACCGTCCGCACCGCCAGCCCCGCCGCCGCCGCCGCCGCGCGCACGTTGGAGCTTTCGGCCAGCGCCTCCAGGAACAGGGCGACCTTGCGCGGCCCCATGCGCCGCGCGCCGCCCCAGCAGGCCGCGCCCACCACGGGCCGCCCGCGCGCATCGTCCCAGTCGAAGGCGAACTCGGCATCGCGCCGCCGCCAGTCATAGGCGGTGGAGAGGGCCACCCCCGCCATGCCCGCAGCGCGCCGCACCCCGTGTCCCGCCCGCAGCGCGGCCAGGAACGGCCCCATCCACGCGGGCCACGCCGCCGCCGCCCCGGCCCCGATCTCCTCCGGCCTGCTCATCATCGTCCTCCATCTGCTCGAAAACGCAAAACGGGCGGCGGCCTAATAGAAGGCCCCGCCCGTTCGAATCACACCATCGCGATGCTCTTGTTTTGTGCCAGAACAGCGTGACGATGTCAAGCACAAAGAACCAAATGGGTTATTTGAACCTCAGCATGATCGCATGGCGAGGTGATTTGCTTATCTAACAGGGTTTCGACAGAATCGGACATTTCTTGGGAGGCCGAGCTTTGGGGACCTAAAAGTTACACCGTCTTTATCCCCATTGAAGATCACCGCTCCGGTTCGAATCAGGGGCATTCTCGCATATTTAAAAAATAAGCCCCACAAGTCGTTCGGACCTGCGGGGCTTAAGTAACGGGTTAGTTGACCCGTCACCGTGGTGCACCCTCGCTATGATTCATTGTCTGGGAACGGTCAAGGTCAACTAACCTAAAGACAGGACAGACGATCAATGACCACATACTACGTAACCTGCCACACCCCCGATAACGCTGACTTGGACCGCCGTATTCAAGGTCTGGGCGGTTCATTCGGTTGGCTCGCGATTGATCAGATCATCAATCTCATCAAAAACGGAGCAATTTTCTTCACAGCTCCTCCTCTTGCCGTGAATCGGAGGATTATCGTGGCTCAGCATCCAAGGACGTATCGCCTCTACCTCAAGACGGACGCGGATGGCGTAGAACCGAACAATATCCTTGCCCTTCCGCGTTGTCTTTAAAGGACTCTGACTGCGCCAGTCTCAAATAAGCCTGAGAGAAAGGGTACTCAGGTTGAGAATTGGGAATGGAGGGTTGGGGCGCGGTAAGCGGGTTCCAACCCTTTGCTTCGTGGTGAAGTGGCACCCGACCACACACCCGCTTGCCCGCCCCCGCAACAGCCCCTAAACGCCTCGCCATGCTGATGAAACCGCTGCGCGGGCTTTACGAATGGACCATGGACAAGGCCTCGCACCCCTATGCGGTGTGGTGGCTGGCGTTCTTCTGCTTCGTCGAATCCTCTTTCTTCCCGATCCCGCCGCATCCGCTGCTGGGCCTCATGTGCCTGGCCGAACCCAAGAAGGCGGTGAAGTTTGCACTCGTCGCCACGCTGGCCTCGGTCGCGGGCGCGCTGCTGGGCTATGCGATCGGCTGGGGGCTGTACGACACGGTGGGCGTGTGGCTGATAGACGCGCTGGGCCTGACCGAGGCCTTCCCCGTCGCCGCGTGCCACTTACGCGAATATGATTTCGAGGCGATCCTGATCGCGGGCGCCACGCCGGTGCCGTTCAAGCTGCTGACGATCACGGCGGGCTTCGTGGGCATGAACCTCGTCACCTTCGTATTGTCGAGCCTGTTCGCCCGCGCGCTCATCTTCATGACGGTGGGCATATTGTTCCGCGTCTTCGGCGCCCCGATCAAGCGCGTGATCGATAAGTACCTGGGCACGGTGACGACGGTCTTCGTGGTGCTGGTGGTGGGCGGCGTGCTGGTGCTGACCCAGCTGGGCGGCAGCAGCGACGAGGACGGCGGCGTCTGCGCGAATGCGACCGAGGTCAATCCGGCGGCCTGAAGAGGGCGGCCAGCCAAAAGGGCCAGCCGCCTCACCTCATCCGGCATAACCGGTAGAGCGGGTCACATCCTCCCACGCGGCGATTTCGCCCCGCACGGCGTCCAGCTTCTGCTCCACCAGCGCCAGCGCATCCTCGCCCAGCAGCAGGCGCGCGGGCGGATTGTCGCTCGCCACCAGCTTGAGCAACGCCGCCGCCGCCTTGGCCGGATCGTTGGGCTGATTGCCGCTCTTTTCCTTGCGGGCGGCGCGCAGCGGATCCATCACCGCATCGTAATCGCCGATGGCGCGCGGGGTGCGCTGCATCGAGCGGCCCGCCCAATCGGTGCGGAACTGGCCCGGCGCCAGCGCGGTGACATGGATGCCGAGCGCGGCGACCTCCTTGCCCAGCGCCTCCGAAATTCCTTCCAGCGCGAACTTGCTGCCGCAATAGAAGCTGATCCCCGGCATGGTGATGAAACCGCCCATGGAGGTGACATTGACCACATGCCCGCTGCGCCGCGCGCGCATGGAGGGCAGCACCGCCTGGATCAGCGCCACCGGGCCATAGACATTGGCGGCGAACTGGCGCTCCAGCTCCTCAATCGAGGATTCCTCCAGCACGCCCTCGTGCCCATAGCCCGCATTGTTCACCAGCACGTCGATCGGACCCAGCGCGGCTTCGGCTTCGGCCACGGCGGCGGGGATCGCCGCGTAATCGGTCACGTCCAGCGTCACGGGGAAGGCGCGCTCCCCGTCCAGCGCGGCGAATTGCGCGCCGTCCTCCGCCCGCCGCACCGTGCCCGCCACGCGGTGCCCGGCGGCCAGCGCGGCCTCGGCAAAGGCGCGGCCGAGGCCCGAACTGACGCCGGTGATGAAAAATGTCTTGGTTTGCGGGGTGGTCATGCGAAACTCCGTCCTGTGCTTTTAAATATATCATGATATAAATAGGCAATGGCAAAGAAAGACACAAGTCCCACCCCCGCTCCGACACGCGCCCCGGCCCCCACGCCTGGCCGCGCCGACGCGATGCGCGCGAAAATCCTCGACGGGGCGGAGCGGCTGCTGCGCACCGGCAAAGCGGATTTCTCCATGCGCGATCTGGCGGCGGAGGCGGGGGTGAGCTTTGCCACGCCCTTCAACCGCTTCGGCAGCAAGCTGGCCATCATGCGCGCCCTGTCGGCACGGCGGATCGACGCGATGATCGCCCGCTATGGGGCAGAAGCGCCCGCCGGTGATGTGCCGAATGATCTGCCGACCCGCGTGGCGCTGGCGATCGACATCGCGGTGGACACCATGCTGGCCCAGCCGCAGGTCAACCGCGCGGTGATGGGCGCCATCGGTTCGCCGCCCGCGGGGCAGGATGAGCCGGCAGTCCGTGTGCTCGACCATTCCACGATGCTCTGGGAAAAGGCGGTGGGGGCGGTGGGTCCGGATGCGTCTCCCGCCGATCCCGACCTGCCCCAGCGGCTGGCCTTCGCCTTCCGCGGCGTCCTGTCCTTCTGGACCGCAGGCGAGCTACCCGACGAAGCCCTGCGCCCCGCCGCCCACGCCATGGCCCGCGCGCTGTTGCCGAGGGGATAGGCCGCGCCGTGATCTGGCCCCTCTTAAACAATCTTTCAAAATTCGGCACTTAGGATAAAGCCGATCTGGGCAATCCTTTGGGGGGATCGAATTCATGAAAAATTTACGGGCGGGGCTTGGCCTCGCGTCGCTGGCGCTGGTGCTGGCTGTGCCGGCGCAGGCCGGGGTGAGCGAGGATTTCGCCGGCTGCGACGGGCTGCGCAAGCCCAAGCGCAGCGATGACGGCATGCGGGGGGAAGCGACGATCGCCTCCTGGGGCGGCTGGCCGGGCCAGAATCCGGGCGCTCAGCCGATCACGGTGGTCAATGCCTGCAACCGCGCGCTGGACAGCGGCAAGCTGCTGGACGAACAGACCCTGCGCCGGGCGCATGTCCTGCGCGCACGCGGGGCGGCGCAGCTGCAGCTGGGCTAATATGCCAAGGCGCTGGCGGATTTCGAGTCCGCGCGCGCGGCGGGCCGCGAATATGACGGCGACTTCTTTTACGAACGCTCGATGGGGGTCTCGCTCGACCTGCTGCGCGCCATTGCGCTGAATGATCTGGGGCGGCGCGAGGAAGCGCTGGCGCTGTCCGATGCGGCGCTGGCCAAGCGGCCCTATGCGCTTGCCGTGCAGCGGGTGGCCACTTTCCTGCGCGCGGGCAATGGCGACGCGCCGACGGACCCGGCGCTGTGGCAGACGCTGGCGCAGATCGACCCGGCGACCCGCTCGCTGACGAGCCAGCTGGCGGGCACTCCCGACGATTTCCGCATGCTGGCGGCGACCTCGGGCGAGCCGGTGGTGGAGATGCCGCCGCCGCCGACGCTCGAGGAGATGATGCGGGGCGGCGGCGCCGAAGCCTTTGCGGGCAAATGGCTCGCCGCGACCGGCAAGGTGATGCGGACCGCCTATGCCCATGCCGCCACCGGCGATGCGGAGACGGCGCGCCGCTGGGTCGAAGCCACGCGCGCGGCGCTGTCTGCGGAGGCAAAGGGCGATGAGGCAAAGCCCGGCGGGCTCGACACGCTGGTGCGCAAGCTGTCCATGGTCGGAGCGTTCGACCCCTATGCCGCCATGGTCGAGGCGCGCATTGCGGTGAACGAGGGACGCTTTGCCGATGCCGCCGCCGCGCTGGACGGCAAGAACTTCAAGCACTCGCCCATCACCGACGATCTGTGGGATGCCTATGCCGCCGCCACGGCGGATGGCGATGCGCCCGCTCTGCCCGCGCTGGGCGATGCGCCCGAACGCACATCGCCCAAGCTGGCGGCGCTGGCGCCGGACCTGCTGATGCGGCCCGAATCGGAACGCAAGCTGATCGATTACAAGAAGTCGCGGCCCAATGTGCTCGCCGCGCTGGCGGGCGCCGCGGTGACGATGGGGGTCGGCCTGCTCAATGGCATCCCGCGCACCTCGGGCTTCGAGCAGACCGAATTGCCGGATGGCACGGTGAAGGTCGAATATACCGGCAACACCACATCGGGCGCGATGGTGCAGGAAATGACCCTGCTGCGCGCCGCCGAAATCGCGCAGGAAGCGGGCAAGACCCATTTCCACATCGCCGGGCGCGAGGATTACCAGCGCTATCTCACCCAGTCGCAATATGGCGTCGAACGCTCGCGCACGCTGACCGGCTACAAGACCGTGATGACGATCGCGCTGCTGGATGATGGCGGGGCCAATTCCGCGCAGGCAGTGGATGCCTTGGCGGTAATCGATGCGCTGGGGCCGATCTATTACGGAGAATAGCGCGGGAATCCGGCGTTCCGGGCCCGCGCCCACCGATCAAGCGGGTGTTCGGGCACCAATCCGGAACAGTAAAGCGAGGGCGCCGATGGTCGGCACCCTCCCTTTTGTGTGCCCTTATGGGGTGATGAAAGGCTCAGCCTTCGAAAGTGGTTTCCAGCGTGATCTCGCAGTCGAGCAGGCGCGAGATGGGGCAGTTTTCCTTGGCGTCGGCGGCGATTTCCTCGAACTTCGCCTTGTCGATGCCGCCGATCTTGCCCTTGCAGTGCAGCGCCGATTTGGTGACCGTGAAACCGCCATCCTGCTTCTCCAGGCTGACCTTGGCATCGGTCGTCAGATTGCCGTCGGAATAGCCGGCTTCCGCCAGTTTGAAGCTCAGCGCCATGGTGAAACAGCTGGCGTGGGCGGCCGCGATCAGCTCTTCGGGATTGGTGCCCGGCGCATCCTCGAAGCGGGTGTTGAAGCCATAGGGCTGGGCCGATAGCGCGCCCGATCCGGTGCTGACATGGCCCTTGCCGTCCTTGCCGAGACCTTCGTAGGTTGCGCTGCCATTGTTCGTGATTGCCATGATGAAATCTCCTTTTCCCTTAGGAGAAGACCAGGGCGGGGCAATCGTTCCGCGCGGGCTAGATCCCGAAGGCCTTGAGCCCGGCATCCATCATGCCTTCCAGCCCGGCGCGCACCCCCTTGCGGCGGCCGGCATGGGGCGCTTCTTCCAGCACCAGCACGCCGCTGCCGCCTTCCACGCGGTCGCGCAATAGCGGTTCGCGGCCGAGCAGATAGGGGACGAAAGTCTCGTTGCGGGCGACCGAATAGCTGAGATCGGCGGAAAAGCCCGCCAGTTGGTCCTGCCCGAAGCGGCGGCCGCTATCGACCGGCTCGACCCGCACGCCGCGCCCGCCCTTGACCACCAGCCGCGCCGGGCCGTGAAAGACGAGGAAGCGCAATTGCTGCGTCAGCCAGGCGTTGAGATTGAAGATGCGCCAGCTGCTCTCGATGCGGAGCGGACGGTCCTGCGGCTGCACCACGGCGGCCAGCGCGCGGGGCTGCAACACCATCGCCGCGCCTGCCGGAAGGTCGATGGCGGTGACTTCGGCGAAGGGATCCTCGTCGGCGGAAATGACGGTGGTCGTCTCAGGCCCCCGCACCCTGGTGAGGAAGGTCATCCCGCTGGCAAAGCTGGTGAGCGGGCTCTTCCAGTCGAGCATTCCTTTAGTGCGCAGTTCCGCACCCGCCGGGCTGGATTGCAGGAAACCCTGCCGCACCAGCAGCTCTTCGCCGGGGGCCAGCGTGATGGCGACCGAGGCGCGCGATTGCTCCGCCGCCGCCACCCGATTGCTGGACCCGGCACCAATCTCCGCGCCCGGGACCGCGATGCGGATCGCGCGGCGCCGTTCGGCAAAGGGGGCCACCACGTAGTAGAGAAACGCGCGGATCAGATAGGGGGTGAGCAAGATGCCCAGCAGCGCCCATGCGGCTGCCACCAGCACATCGCGCAAGGTGGTATCGGCCATGCCTTCGGTCGTGTCGCCAAGCGGCGCGGTGGTCCAGTCCTGCGCCGCGGCATAGGCCCGCTGCGCCTCTGCCAACCGCTCGCGCGCGGCGATCCCGGCCTCGCGCCGGGCCGCGCGCGTCCGGGCGGCCTCGCAGCGCGTGTCGCGCCGGTCCTCGAGCTGCTGCCGCTCGCGCAGGAAGATGTCGCGCGCCTGCTGCTCGACCTCGTTGAGCCGCTCGAATTCGGCGAGCCGGCCCTCGGCTTCGCGGCACAGGCGATAGGAGACGGTAATGGCGTTTTCGGTGGGAATGCGGCGATAGCGGTCGAACTGCCGGTCGGCGGCCTCCACCGCGATCTGCGACAGCTTCGCCTCGCGTGCCGAGGTCAGCGCGGCAAGCTCGGCATCGAGCGCGGCGATCTGCAGGCGGGTCCGCTGCGCCGCGAGCAGGCGCGACGGGCGCACAGTGTCGAGCAGCCCGCCGCCCTCGTCCAGTTCGCGCTGCAAATCCGCCCGCTGCTCCCGGGCCGCGGCAATCCGCGTATCGAGCTGTTCCTTGCCGAGCTCGCGAATACCCGCCTCGCGCCGGCGTAGATCGGCTTCCAGCTGCGATCTTTCCTGCGCGATGGTGTCTCGGATATCCGCGACCGACATCGTGTCCTGCCGCAGGCTCTCGCTCGAAAATTCGGACGCGAGCCGCGGCCAGACGAGGATGTAGAAGGCAAAGGCGAGGCACAGCGCGAGGTAGAGCACCCCGGTGCGCCCCAGCCAGCCGAGCAGGGCCTTCATGTCGCCATGCCCGCTGTCATCCGCCTGCCGTCATCGCGTGCCGATCAGATGATCCCGATTTCCTTGCCCGCCGTCTCGAAGATGTCGAGGATCTTGCCGACTTCTTCCTCGCTATGCTCGGCGCAGAGCGAACAGCGCAGCAGGGTCATATTGGCGGGCGTTGCCGGCGGACGGGCGAGGTTCACGTAAAGGCCGCCCTTGATCAGCGCTTCCCACATGGCCGCGCCCTTTTCGAGGTCGGGCATGATCACCGCAATGATTGCGCTCTGCGGTTCCTCGGTCCCCAGCTTGAAGCCGAGATCGCGCAGGCCCTTGTGCAGGGTGCGCGAATTTTCCCACAGATGCGCGCGCTTTTCGGACCCGCTCATCAGCTTGCGGATCGAGGTCGCGGCGGTTGCCACCACCGATGGCGGCAGGCTGGCGGTGAAGACATAGGGGCGGCAGACGAGCCGCATGATTTCGAACTTGGGATGGTTCGAGACGCAGAAACCGCCCACGGTGCCCACGCTCTTGGAGAAGGTGCCGATGATGAAATCGACATCGTCGATCACGCCTGCATCTTCCACCACGCCGCGGCCGTTTTCGCCGATGAAGCCCATCGAATGCGCTTCGTCGACCAGCACCATGGCGCCGTATTTCTTGGCGACGGCGACCATTTCCTTCAGCGGTGCGACATCGCCGAGCATCGAATAGACTCCTTCGAGGATGACCAGCTTGCCCGCGCCTTCGGGAACGCGCTTGAGACGCTTTTCCATCGCTTCGATGTCATTGTGCTTGAACGGCACGACTTCGGCCTGGCCCATCGCGCAGCCGTCCCAGATGCTGGCATGGCTGTCGATGTCGAGGATGATGTAATCGCCCTTGCCGGCGATGGTGGAGATGATGCCCAGATTGGCCTGGTAGCCGGTCGAGAACACCATGGCATGGTCCATGCCGTAAAATTCGCGCAGCGCATCCTCGCACTCCTTGTGGCCCTGATAGGTGCCGTTGAGCACCCGGGATCCGGTCGTGCCCGATCCGAAGTCGGCCAGCGCCTGCTTGCCCGCCTCGATCACGTCGGGATCGAAGGTCATGCCCATGTAATTATAGGTGCCGAGCAGGATCGTCTCGCGCCCGTTGCACACCGCCCGGGTCGGCGAGAGGACCTTTTCCATCACCAGGTTGAAGGGATCTTCCTGCCCGCTGGCGAGCAGGTTTTCGCGCAAGTTGATGATGTCGTCGAACTTGGAGAACAGGTCCTTGCCGTCCCCCTCTAGCGTCTGCGGCTGGTCGGCCTGGATGATGCCTTCGCTCATGCGGCGGCCTGCAGCTTGTGAACCGCATCGACGAGCTGGCCATAGGTCTCGATCTCGGCCTGCTGGTTCATCGAGATGATGATGTCGAATTCATCCTCGATCTCGGCAACGAAATCCATCACCGTCAGGCTGTCGAATTCGAGATCGTTCTGGAAGGTGGTGTCTTCCTTGATCTCGATGCCCTTCTTGTTGAAGGGTTCTGCGAGTTCGCGGATTTTCGCGTCTACCTCGGCACGGTCCATGGCTTGGTCCAGTTCTTTCAAAATGCGGGTGCGACCTGCAGTATTGCAGGCCCTAACGAATGGGGCGGCAAAGCGGTTTCCGGCCCCGCTTGTCAAGCTTGGCGGCGCTGCGCTCAGTCATCCAGCAGCTGGCGGACGGAGTTCATGAAGGGCCCGATGGACACCGGCTTGGCCAGATAATCCTGCGCGCCCGCTTCACGGATGCGGTCTTCATCGCCCCTTCCAGCATAGGCGGTGACGGCCAGAACCGGCACATGTTTCAAGGCCTTGTCGGATTTGAGCTGGGCGATCAGCTCCACCCCGTTGATATTGGGCAGCTGGATATCCATGATAATCAGAGCCGGTTCGGATTTCTTTGCCGTGCCCACGACATTGCTGCCATCGGCAACCGGCACTACCTCGTAACCGTTCGCCTTCAGAACGTCACAAAACAGCTTACGATTGAGGTCGTTGTCCTCGACAACGAGGATTCTCTTTGCCACTTGCCCAGTCACTCCTGCCACTAGGGGTGACCCCCTATAGAGATGCGGAAGGACTGACAATTACGAGCGGGTACAAATCGGCGGGTAGAGACGATCGTGCGCCCGAAGTGCTGGCGCTCGAAGCGCTCGGCTGGGCGCTGACCGACGAAAAGCGGGCCGAACGCCTGCTCTCTCTCACCGGCCTCACGCCGGAGCGGCTGCGCCACGGGCTGGAAGATCGCAGCGTGCAGGCGGCGGTGCTGGAATTCCTCGCCAATCACGAACCGGACCTTATTCTGGCCGCAGACGCTTTGAACACGACGCCCGAAACTCTGGTCGCCGCTGCAAGGGAATTGAACACATGAACCGCCCGCTGATCATCTCCGACTGCGACGAGGTGCTGCTCTACATGGTCTCGCCCTTCCGGACCTGGCTTGCCGAAACCCAAGGCGTGGATTTCCACATGGGCAGCAATGATTTTTCGCAGGCGCTGCGCTGGCAGGACAGCGGCGCCGTGCTCGAACAGGAAGAGATCTGGCGCAAGCTGGGAATGTTCTTCGATACCGAAATGCACCGGCAGGAACCCATCCCCGGCGCGATCGAAGGGCTCAATTCGCTGTCGGACCAGGCCGATGTGGTGATCCTCACCAATCTGGTCGACAAGCGCCAGCAGATGCGCACCGAACAGCTGGCCGGGCATGGCCTCGATGCGCGGGTCTTCACCAACCAGGGCCCCAAGGGCCCGGCGCTGCAGGCCATTCTCGACGAATATCAGCCGTCGAAAGCCATCTTCATCGACGATCTGCCGCAGCATCACCGTTCCGCGCGCGAGACTGTCGCCCAGATCACCACGCTCCACCTGTGCGGCGAACCCGAGCTCGCTCCGCATATCGACTGCGCCCATAGTGCGGGCCACGCCGATGCGCGGATCGACACCTGGGACAAAGCGCTGCCCTGGCTGGAAGAACAATTGCAGAAGGAAAACGCATGACTATCGAGGCCAAACTGGAAGAACTGGGCATCACGCTGCCCGAAGCAGCGGCACCGGTTGCCAGTTATCAGCCGCTCGTCGTGTCCGGCTCCACCGCCTATGTCTCGGGCCAACTACCCTTCGTCGACGGGACGCTCGTGACCGGCAAGCTGGGGCAGGACGTCACGCTGGAACGCGGGCAGCAGGCCGCGCGCGCCTGCGGGCTGATGATCCTTGCCCAGCTCAAGGCGGCGGGGCTGCTCGAACGCGTGGAAAAGGTGGTCAAGCTGGGCGGGTTCGTCTCCAGCGTGCCCGGTTTCACCGACCAGCCCAAGGTCGTGAACGGCACCAGCGATCTGATGTTCGAAGTCTTCGGCGACGCGGGCCGCCATGCGCGCAGCGCGGTCGGCGTGCCGGTCCTGCCGCTCGATGCGGCGGTCGAAGTCGACGCGATCATTGCGCTTAAGGACTGATCTTGCGCCACTTGCGGCACGGCTGGCAGCGGTGAGCGGGCGTGCTCTCGCTGTTTGACCGGCTTGTCGTCCGGCCGCCCGATCCCGCGCGGGTCGGGTGGCTGCGCGACTGGACCTATGCCCACCGCGGGCTGCATTCGGCCGGCGTGCCGGAAAATTCGCTCGCGGGCTTTGCCCTGGCGGTCGAACGCGGGCTGGGCGTGGAATGCGATATCCAGCGCAGCCGCGATGGGCAGGCGATGCTGGTGCATGACTGGGAACTCGACCGGCTCACCGGCGTCAGAGGGCCGCTGTCTGCGCATAGCGCGGAAGAACTGGCGCAGATCGCCTTCCTCGACAGCGAACACAAGCTCGCGCGGCTGGACGATCTGCTGGCGCTGGTGGAAGGCAAGGTGCCCATCCTGATCGAGGTGAAATCGCGGCGCGGCTACGATGTGAAACGCAGCTGCCGCGCGGTGGCGAAGGCGCTGGAGCAATATGCCGGGCCGCACGCCGTGATGAGCTTCGATCCGCGCGTCTGCATCTGGTTCGCGAAGCATTCGCCGCAGACCGTGCGCGGCCTCGTCATGCGCGAGGATGAGGTGGGCATGACCCAGAAGGCCTGGCAGCGGCATCTCGCGCTCTGGGTCGCGCGGCCCGAATTCATCGCCTATCATGTCGCGGCCTTGCCCAATCCCATGGTCGCCTCGCTCCGCGCCCGCGGAATGCCCGTCCTCACCTGGACCGTTGATTCGCCCGAACGGCGCGAACAGGGCGCGGCGCATGCCGATGCGCTGATCGCGGAAGGGGAAGGGCTGGCATGAGCGGAGAAGGTCTCGCCGCGCGCATGTCCGGTTCGGTCGGTACGTTCGACGCTGCGGCGTGGAATGCGCTGGCCGGGGACAATCCCTTCATGCGCCACGAATTCCTCACCGCGCTGGAAGATTCGGGAAGCGTGGGGCCTGGTACCGGCTGGCAGCCCGTGCCGCTGGTGATCTCGGCGGACGACGGGCCGCCGCTCGCCGCCATGCCCGCTTATGCCAAGGGTCACAGCCAGGGCGAATATGTCTTCGACCATGCCTGGGCCGATGCTTATGAAAGGGCGGGGGGCAATTATTACCCCAAGCTCCAGATCGCGGCGCCCTTCACGCCCGCTACCGGTCCGCGTCTGCTGCTGTCCGATCCGGCGCTGGCCGCACCGCTGCTCTCGGCGGCGCAGCAGGTCTGCCTGCAGAACGGCTTTTCGTCCGCTCATGCCACTTTCATCGAGCCCGATCAGGTGCCGCTGTTCGAAGAGGCCGAATGGCTGCTGCGCACCGATATCCAGTTCCACTGGGTCAATCAGGGTTTCGGCAGCTTCGACGATTTCCTCGCCACGCTGACCTCGCGCAAGCGCAAGGATCTGCGCAAGGAACGTGCCGCGGCGCAGGAAGGGCTGGAGATCGTGCGGCTCACGGGCGGCGAGATCAAGCCCGAACACTGGGATGCCTTCTGGCATTTCTATCAGGACACCGGCGCGCGCAAATGGGGCCAGCCCTATCTGACCCGCGCCGCCTTCGACCTGATGGGCGAGCGCATGGGCGATGCCATCGTGCTGGTGCTGGCGCTCGATGATGGCGAACCGATCGCCGGTGCGCTCAATTTCATCGGCGGCGATGCGCTATACGGGCGCTATTGGGGCTGCACCCGGCAGGTGCGCTTCCTTCATTTCGAGCTCTGCTATTACCAGGCGATCGATGTCGCGATCGAGCTAGGCCTCGCGCGGGTCGAGGCCGGGGCCCAGGGCGGGCACAAACTCGCCCGCGGCTACGAGCCCGTCGAAACCGTCTCCGCCCACTGGATCGCCGATCCCGGCTTCCGCGCGGCGGTGGCGGAGTTCCTCGAGCGCGAGCGCGAAGGCGTGGCCGCCGACCGCAATTATCTCGAGCGTCGAACGCCCTTCAAACGGCAGGCCTAGATCACGCAACTTTGCGCTGATCCGCGTCCAGCCAGCTGCGCGCACGGCGCTGGGCTTCGTGAATTTCGCGTGCCGTCATTTCGTCGGCCACGTCGGCGCGCGCCCAGGCGGCTTCCGTGTGATACATCGATGCGGCGATGTTGAACCATTTGTGCGCTTCGATCATGTCGACGATGCAGCCGTGGCTGCCCGTGGAGAGCGCGACGCCAAGATCGTAAAGCGCGTCCACGCTGCCCTGCTCGTAATTGGCCAGATATTCCGCGATCGTGACCATGCCCCGGTCACTCTGTTCGATGCGGCCTGCGCCCCCGTCGATTGCCTTGAAAACCATATCCCGAACTCCCCGTTTCGAACGCCAGCTCGGCGGCCGGCAAGGCCCAGACTGCGATCTCTTGGTCAACATATGGTTAACTTCGGTGCAATAGGCGTTAACCGCGCTTGCGAATGGGTCGCAACTTTCGGGTAAATCGCCCGAAAGCCGCTTGCGGGCCTACCGCCCCGCTTCTATAGGCCGCGCTTTCGGAGGGCTTCAGGGACCGGAAAAATCCGGCCCAGCAGGATGGCGGCTCGCCGAACACTCGAGAGTTGGGAAGAAGGTACCACGCTCAATGGCCTCATCGGCATCGAATGTTTCGGAAAAACTTGCCCAGGCAAAAGCTGCCGTCGATCCCGATTACGTCCCGTCGGACGACGAAGAATATATGGGCGACACGCAGCTGGATTATTTCCGCGTGCTGCTGCTCGACTGGAAGAAGTCGATCCACGACGCGGCAGGGCAGACATTGCAATCGCTCCAGGACGGGCCCATCCGCGATTCCGACCTCAACGATCGCGCCTCGTCGGAAACCGACTGGGGGATCGAACTGCGCACGCGTGACCGCCAGCGCAAGCTGATCGCTAAGATCGATGCGGCGCTGCGCCGGATCGATCAGGGCGAATATGGCTGGTGCGAAGTGACGGGCGATCCGATCGGCTTGCGCCGTCTTATCGCAAGGCCGGTTGCGACCATGACCGTAGAAGCGCAGGAAGCGCACGAGCGCCGCGAAAAGGTTTCGCGCGACGAGTGAGGCGTCCCGCCTCGCGCTGACGAACCTGTTCACTGGCGGATCGTAACTCTGGCGGACCCTTGCGCTTTCCGGCCGTCTGACCGGGCAGGGCAGCGCGGCACCCGGCGATCGTTAACGAACAAGGTTAACCGCAGTTTATCTTTTAAGCCGATCCCTGTATTACCCTTTCAGCCAATGGATAACGCCCACTGCTCGCTGGAGGCCAGAATGATGCCTGACACCGACTTGCGAAACGAAAAACGCGACAGCGTGCTGATGATGGCGCAGCTGACGGTCGAAGGTGCTGGCGCGAGCGAGAGGGTCAAGATCCGCAATCTGTCCAATTCGGGGATCCAGGTCGAAGGTCCGGTCCTGGCCGGCGAAGGGCAGCGCGCCGTGGTTTCCATCCGGCAGATCGGCGATGTCGGCGGCACGGTAACCTGGACCAGAAGCGCGCGAATCGGCATCCGTTTTGACGAGCCGATCAAGGCCGACGCAGCGCGCACCAGCCTTGTCGGCGACATGCCCGAAGCCCCCCGCTATGCCCGCGCCGCGATCACGCCGCGCGAAAGCTACGGAAAGCCGCGCAGCGTCTAAGCCGTTAATCTTGCGTGTGCCTGCCGCGCTGCTAGGTCACACGCATGCTTCGCCATTCTGCCCTGTTGTTGTCCGCCGCGCTCGTGGCTTCCTGCGGCGGGGCGGCTGATGATGGCCTGGTCAGGGTCGCCCATATGGGAGATGCGGCGTCGCTTTATGCGGTCGGTCTGGAACTGGCCCCCGGCGCGCAATTGCTTCACGGGGCGCAGCAGCAGGGCCTCGTCCGGTTCAACGCCGCTGGCGAGATCGTCCCCGGCCTGGCCGAACGCTGGATCGTCACCGATGACGGCCGCAGCTATATTTTCCGCATCACCGAATTCGATCTGCCCGACGGCACCCGTCTGACGGCGCGCGCCGTGGCCGAAGGGCTGGAGGAAAGCATCGAACGGGTGAAGGGCACCAGCCTCGGTCTCGACCTGGCGAAGATTTCGGAAGTGCGCGTGATGACCGGCCGGGTCATCGAAATTCGCCTGCGCAGCCCCATGCCGGGGTTCCTCCATCTCATCGCCCAGCCGGAACTGGGCGTGGCGCTGGACGAGGGCAATGCCGGACCGATGCTGGCCGAACGCGAAGGCGATGCCACTGTCCTGGTGCCGATCCCGCCGGAATTGCGCGGCCAGTCCCCGCGCCGTAACTGGTTCGAGATCGTCGACCGGGTTCAGCTGGCGCCCTATGCCCCGCGCGCTGCCGCTCAGGCGTTCGAGCAAGGGCAGGTCGACCTGCTGCTCGGCGGCCGTCTGGAAACCCTCCCGCTCGCCATTACCGGGGCGCTGTCGCGCGGCACCGTTCGGCTCGATTCGGCGATCGGCCTGTTTGGCCTCGACGTGCTACGCCCCGAAGGCTTTCTCGCAACCCCCGCCAATCGCGAGGCGCTGGCGCTGGCGATCGATCGCCCTTCGCTGGTGGCGCAGTTCAACCTCTCGGGCTGGACCGGGTCGAACCGCATCGTGGCCGCCGACATGCCGGGCGACGACGGGAGCGTGGCCGAGCGCTGGACTACCCTCTCGCTCGACCAGCGCCGTAACGAAGCCGCCTTGCGCGTGCGCCAGTGGCAGGTCCAGAACGGCGCCGCAGCGGCTGTATCTGTCTATCTGCCACAGGGGCCGGGATCGGATTTCCTGTTCGCCGCCCTAGCCGAAGATCTCGCCTCGGTCGGCGTGACCTTGCAGCGCGCCGAGCAGCGCGATGGTGCGGACCTGGCCCTGCGTGACAGTACGGCGCGGTTTGCCGGAGCCCGCTGGTTCCTCAACCAGTTCAACTGCGCCTTCTCGGCCCCGGTCTGTTCGCCCGACACCGATTATCTGGTCGAACTCTCGCTCGATGCCGCCAATCCGGCCGAAGAAGCCTCCTACCTTGCCGAGGCCGAGCAGACGCTGACGGCGACCAATCTCTACATCCCGCTGGGCACGCCGATCCGCTGGTCGCAGGCGCGCGCCGGGGTGGAGGGGTTCTCCGAGAACGGCTGGGCCGTGCATCCCTTGTTCCCGCTGTCCAAAGCCCCCATCTAGAGCGTATGGACGACAGACGCCTCACGCCGATCGAGCCGCAGCCCCGACAGGACGAAACCTTCGGACCGCAGGGCGGGGCAGCCCCGCTGCGTTTCGATTTTCCGGGTGGCCGCGATCCGCAATCGATCCGCCGCCGGGTCGAAGCGATGGAAATCATCCTCGAACGTTCAATGACGCTGCCGGGCACGAATTACCGCATCGGCCTCGACACGGTGATCGGTCTCGTCCCCGTTCTGGGCGATCTGATTACCGCGGCCATGGGCAGCTACATCGTCTGGGAGGCGCGCAATCTCGGCCTGCCGAAATGGAAGCTGTGGCACATGATGGGGCGCATCGGTTTCGATACCGCCGTGGGCGCGGTTCCGCTGGTGGGGGACGCGTTCGACCTCGTATACCGGTCGAACACGAAGAATTTGAAGACCATCATCAAGCATCTCGACAAGCACCATCCCCAAACGAAGGTTATCGACCAGTAGTTTGCTTGTCGGTTCCCGCGCGCTAGGGCAGCGCACATGGCTTCCGATATCACCTATTCGAGCTATCTCGATCTCGACCGCATCCTGTCGGCCCAGCATCCGTCATCCGATGCGCATGACGAGATGCTGTTCATCATCGTCCACCAGGCCAGCGAGCTGTGGCTCAAGCTGTGCCTCCACGAACTCACCGAAGCGCGCGAATGCATCCGCGAGGATCGCCTGCGCCCGTCGTTCAAGATGCTGGCGCGCGTGGCGCGGGCGCAGGGGCAGCTGATCCAGAGCTGGGACGTACTCAGCACCATGACTCCGCACGACTATTCGACCATCCGCCCCTTCCTCGGCGGGTCGAGCGGGTTCCAGAGCGCGCAGTACCGGATGATGGAATTCCTTCTGGGCGGGCGCAATCCCGACATGATCACCATGCACGAGGCGACGCCGGAAGTGGCTGCGGGCTTGCGCGAGGAACTGACCCGCAAGAGCATCTATGCCGAAGCCATCGCGCTGCTCGCCCGCCGCGGGCTGGACATTCCCGCCGAGGTGCTGGAGCGCGATCACGGCAGCGCGTGGGAGCATGTGCCCGGGGTAGAGGCAGCTTGGGCGCAGATCTACCGCGATCCCAAGGAATATTGGGACCTTTACGAACTCGCCGAAAAACTGGTCGATCTGGAATACCATTTCCAGCGCTGGCGCTTCGGCCATCTGAAGACGGTTGAACGCATCATCGGCTTCAAGAAGGGCACCGGCGGCACGCCCGGCGTGCCCTATCTGGCGGGCGTGCTGAAGGCCGCCTTTTTCCCCGAACTGCTCAGCGTGAGGACGGCCCTATGAGTTCCTGGAAGAGCAAGCGCCGCATCTGGGACATCAGCCAGGTTCTGCGCCCCGAACTGCCGGTCTGGCCCGGCGATACCCACTTCGCTTTCGAGCGGACCTGGCGGATGGATGAAGGTTCGCCCGTCAATGTCGGCCGCATGAGCATGAGCACGCATTCGGGCACGCATGCCGATGCGCCGCTGCATTATGCCGCAGACGGGATGGATGCCGCCAGCATGGAACTCGACCCCTATATCGGCACCTGCCTGGTGGTGGATGCGCGCGGCGTGAACGGCGAAGTCGACGTGGCCGACCTGCCGCATATCGACAGCGTCGACCGAGTGCTGTTCCGCACTTGGGACGCCTTCCCGCATGACGAATGGCGCAGCGACTGGCTGCCGATTGCGGACGAAACGATCGAGTGGCTGGCGCTTCAGGGCGTCAAGCTGATCGGCACCGACGCGCCCAGCGTCGATCCGCAGGAGAGCAAGACCATGGCCGCCCATAAAGCCGTGCTGAAACACGACATGCGCATTCTCGAAGGGCTGGTGCTCGATGATGTGCCCGAAGGCCGCTACGAGCTGATTGCCCTGCCGCTGAAAGTGGGCGGCGGGGATGCCGGGCTGTGCCGCGCGATCCTGCGGGAGCTGGGCGATGACTGAGCCGCCTGGCGCACGCGCGCGCATCCTCGACGCCGGTGACCCGCTGGCCCTGTATCGCGACCGTTTCGATGTGCCCGACGGGGTGATCTATCTCGATGGCAATTCGCTCGGCTGCTTGCCCCGGGCTACGCCCGCGCGGCTGGAAGAGGTGGTGCGGCAGGAATGGGGGCGCGATCTCATCCGCAGCTGGAACAGCGCGGGCTGGATCGACATGCCCAAGCGCGTGGGCGCGAAGATCGCCCCGCTGATCGGCGCGCAGCCGCATGAAGTGATTGCGACCGACAGCGTTTCGGTAAACCTGTTCAAGCTGATTTCCGCCGCGCTCGCCATGCAGGCCCAAAAACATGGGGCGCGCCGCAAGGTCGTGCTGAGCGAGCCGGGCAATTTCCCGACCGATATCTACATGATCGAAGGGCTGGAAAAGCAGGGTCTGGCCGAGCGGCGGCTGGTGGATCGCGGCGCCATGAAAGATGCGCTGGGAGACGATGTGGCGCTGCTGCTGCTGACCCATGCGCATTACAAGACCGGCGAATTGTTCGACATGCCCGCGCTAACCGAGGCCGCGCATGATGCAGGCGCGCTGGTCCTGTGGGATCTGTCGCATTCGGGCGGCGCGCTGCCGGTCGATCTGAATGGCGCTCATGCCGATTTCGCCGTTGGCTGCGGGTATAAATATCTCAATGGCGGCCCCGGTGCGCCTTCCTATGCCTTCATCGCCGAACGGCATGTGGAAGCGACGCAGCAACCGCTCAGCGGGTGGATGGGTCATGCCGCGCCCTTCGCCTTCAGCGACGATTACCGTCCGGCACCGGGGGTGGAGCGGCTGATGTGCGGCACACCCGGCATTCTGGGCCTGGCCGCGCTGGAAGTGGGCGTCGATATCATCGCCGAAATCGGGATCGAGCCTCTCTATGCCAAGTCTCAGCAATTGTCCGAATTCTTCCGCCAGTGCCTGGCTGAAAGCGGGCTCGAACTCGATCTCGTCAGCCCGGCGGACCCGGGGCAGCGAGGCAGCCAGCTCTCTTTCCGCCACGAAGAAGCCCATGCCATCTGCCAGGCGCTGATCGCACGCGGGGTGATCGGCGATTTCCGCGATCCCGACATCCTGCGCTTCGGCTTCGCACCCGCCTATCTGCGGTTTGCGGACATGGCGGAGGCGGTGCGCCACCTGACCGAAGTGATCGAAACCGGCGAATGGCAGCGCGAGGAATTCCGCGAGCGCGCGGCGGTTACTTGAGGTCCGCTATGGGGTGGGGTGCGGACCTTGCGCTGCTTGGGGTCAGAGTGGCAAGAACGGTCGCTAGAGCTTTTCGTTTAACAGGCGAGCGGAGCCTGGGTGCTCAATCTCAGCCTTAGTCAGAAAACCTTCCAGAGTATCGATCTCGGAGGCACGGACCGAGAGAAGAAGTGCGTCCATCGCCTCTTCTCCAATACGCTCATGGAGCGCCCACAGCGCGGTTGGGCCTCGGTCGTAAAGAAGGCTTTGCCGGTCGCCACCGGGCCCATCGATATCTCGCAGCGAGCTTGGTATCTCTTCCGCGCGGGCGGCGGCAGAAGCGCGTCGCTGACGAAGCCAGTCTTCTCCCCATATCTGGCCACCTCGGCGCATTGCCAGATATTCGCTTATCGACTCCGACACAAATTCATCCTGCGTCCCCGGCTTGCCTGCGGACCACCATAGGTGGGCGATTTCGTGGTTCAGTGCGTCTAGTTGGACGATGGGGTCGGACTGGTCCATTGCGATAAAATCGCCGTTCGTAGAATACGATTGGTTAGGTTGCTTGAGCGCAACCTGACCATTCGGAAGTAGCAAAGTCATGGATTGCTCCGAACCATCCGGCTCCCCGAACAGTTCGCGATAATACGAGTAAGTATCCTCCACCGTACCGAATATCTGCGGTGCCCGTGGCTCGGGAATGGCGCTGTAGAGTGCTATGGTCAACGGTCCGAATTGCCGCCGCTCTACGGTCCAGCTGTTGGACGCGGCAAAGGTTATGCGACCCAGGACAGGTGCGCCGGGGTCCAGATACCACCTGTTCGTTCCAATGGGTATAGTCGCCCCCGGACCGATCACTTCGAAGCCTTCCGGAAGCACCAGATCGACCGTTGAACAGATAATCGGTTCATTCAGCCAGATGGGATACCAGGCAGCCTCAAACGTCAGCTCGGTCCAGTCAGGTGATACTGCTCCTCTGCCGAGTTCGATATCTTCGGTTGTCAAACGTCCGGAATATTGAAGCTCGATCTCCAAATGATCTCCTACGCCGAACGAGTGCGCGGGAATGAGTGAGATGCGACGGGTGCGCGGCAAAGCCTGCCCCGAGATCTCAATGTCATCTTCGATCGCTAACTTTACGGTATCGTCGGCGATTTCGAAGCGTTCAAGCTTCATCGCCTTATTCAAGAGCAGTTCGACCGAACTCGTCTCGGCATCGGGGACGAGGAGCATCTTCCCTCTTACCGACAACTCACCCGAAGTCGGTGAAAAGGTCGCGTCGAGATCATAGATGTTAGCGAGCTCATCTCCAGCACCGCATGCTGCGTACGCGGGTAGCGACATGAAACTGGTAATCGTTACCGCGCTCGCAAAAAACAAACCATGAAACAGCCTAACCAAGCAGCGCTCTCCTAGGAATGCCAACCGCGGCGCATCGCACGATGTCCGCTTCCAGCTAAACATACAAGGGCATGCAACGTCCGCAATTAGGGGCGTTAGCGGACATGACTCCCTAGCCTCATTCTTCCAGCTCGATGTCCCTTCAGAGCCAGTCCCGCCAGATCGCGTACGAAAAGGCCCGGGAGTGCGGCTTGCGCTCCCGGGCCTCTCACGCTCAGCCGGGGGCAGTGCCGCCCCCTGGAACCTCTTTACTCGGCATCAACCGCCACATTGGCGGCCATCGGCACGTCAGCGGCGGCATCGCCGATCTGCTTGGCGACCTTCTCGTAAGCTTCGGCATTGTGCTCGGCCACGGTCATGATGACTTCGCCCTTCTTGTCGAGCAGGACGGCTTCTTCGCCCGAACCCAGCGGTGCGAGGCGCACGATCAGCGGGCGCGGCGACAGGAAGCGGTTCGATCCGTTCGATCCGTCGACCACGGCCCCGATGGCGCCGCCCATCAGCACATTGCCGATCGTCGCTGCGCCGGTCTTGCTCCACACGAGAACTGAAGTCGGTTCGTACCCTTCGCGCACGATATCGACGCGGCTGGAGGTCTTGCGCGGCATCACCAGTTCGCACGGCGTGGTGCAGCTGCGACCATCGAGGAAGGTCGCCTCGGCGCCGCCCGGCGTGGTGTCGATCGCATAGTCCAGATTGGGCCCGTTCACGACAGTCGCGCAGCCCGAAAGACCTACGGCCGCAATGGCCGCAAGAGCGGTATAATACTTCTTCATGATTTCCCCTGTTGGTAATGACCCCTGCCTTCAATCGAAGACAAACAGGGTTTTACTGGGGACTTCTTCTTTGTCGATAGGGATTCGTTGCAAGGCGTGAAACAATATCGCTTTTTCAGTGAGCTTTAGGAAAAGAGCCGCGTCGCTGATCGCTAGCGGAAAAAAGCTGCTGTCCTACACGCTCCCGCCCATGCCACTGACCGGGCATGGCCCAGCGCATTCCATCCCTCCCGACTGCCCTCACGGGGCCGGAACGCGGCCGGAGTTTTTTTGCTCTGGACTGTGCTCCAGGCGCTCCATCATTCAGCGCCGCACTGGCGAAGCTGAACGAATCACTCTTCCAGTTCGATGTCCCAGTAAAGCCAGTCGCGCCAGGTTTCGTGGAGGTAGTTTGGCGGAAACTGGCGGCCATGCTGTTGCAACTGCCAGTGCGTCGGCCGGATCGGTTCGGCATAGAGGTTCATGCCCGCCTGTTTCGGCGTGCGGCCGCCCTTCTTCATGTTGCAGGGCGCGCAGGCGGTGGCGATGTTCTCCCACGTCGTCTTCCCGCCCATGCGGCGCGGCACGACATGATCGAAGGTCAGGTTCTCCATCGACCCGCAGAACTGGCAGGCGAAGCGGTCGCGCAGGAACAGGTTGAAGCGCGTGAAGGCCGGGAATTCGGAGGGTTTCACATATTGCTTCAGCGCGATCACGCTGGGGATCTTCATGTCGAGATTGGGCGAATGCACTTCGCGATCATAAGTCGCGATCACATCGACCCGGTCGAGGAAGATCGCCTTGATCGCGGTCTGCCACGGCCACAGGCTGAGCGGGTAATAAGACAGCGGCGTGTAATCTGCATTCAGCACGAGGCTGGGGCAGGATTGCAGATTGCGCGTCGGATCCCCTTCGGCGCTGCGAAACCTGGCGGCTCTTTCAAGCAGTTCGGCCCTGAACACGTTGCGTCCTCCCGATACTCCTGTTCCGGATACATCCACTTGCACGCCAAAGCGTCAAGTGTGTTACGGACAGGATTTCCACAGACTTGTCCCGTTGATCTGCCGATCATGCGGGCTAGAGTATGAACATGGTCGTTACGCGGTTCGCCCCCAGTCCGAACGGATCGCTGCATCTGGGCCATGCCTATTCTGCCATTTGCGCCCACGATATCGCGCGTTCGCGCGGCGGGCGTTTCCTCCTGCGGATCGAGGATATCGACGGCGAACGCTCGCTGCCCGAAAAGGCGGCGGAGTTCCGCGAAGACCTCGCTTGGTTGGGGCTGGAATGGGAGGAAGTGCCTGCGCAGTCCACCCGCCTGTCCAGCTATGAAGAGGCCGCACGCGGGCTGCTGCGCGACGGGCTGCTCTATCCCTGCAGCTGCACCCGCAAGGAGATCGCCGCGCTCGAACCGCGCCTCGGGCCCGAAGGGGCGGTCTATCCGGGCACCTGCAAAGGGAGCCGCCTCGATCCGTCGCGGCCGGCTGCGCTGCGGCTCGATGTCGATCGCGCGCTTGCGCAGGTGGGGGCAGATGCCGGCGAGCTGTTCTGGGAGGACGAGATCTGCGGAACCCAGGTGGCCGACCCGCGCCCCTTCGGCGACGTGGTGCTGGTGCGCAAGGATGCCCCGGCCAGCTATCATCTCGCCGCCACGCTGGACGATGCCGCCGACGGGGTGACGCTGGTCACGCGCGGGCAGGACCTTTACGCCATGACCCATATCCACCGCCTGCTGCAGGAATTGCTCGGCCTGCCGGTGCCGACCTGGCATCATCATCCGATCCTGCTCGACGAGAACGGCGAAAAGCTCGCCAAGCGCCGCAATTCGCCCAGCCTGGCGGACCGGCGCGCTGCGGGCGAGGATGGGCGCGCGCTGGCCGAGCGTCTGCGCCGCGGCGAATTCCCCGCTGGAATTACGCTGGCGAGCGCTTAGATAGGGACCATGAACACATTTCTCGTCATCCTGCTGATCGCGGCCATGGCCATGGTTCTCCTCTCGCTCGTGCGCGGCGTCGTCGCCTTCCTGCAAAGCACGAAAGTGGATCTCGAAACCGGCGAGCAACAGGACGCCACGGAAATGCAGCTGAAGCAGAACAAGGCGATGATGGCGCGTGTGAAGTGGCAGGCGATCGCGATCCTGATCATCGCCGTCCTGCTCGGCGTCGCGACCTGAATTTAGCCCCGGCGTGGTCAAGCTCAACAAGATCTACACCCGCACGGGTGACGATGGCACGACCGGCCTCGTCGACGGCTCGCGTCTGCCCAAACACGCCGCGCGCATGGACGCTATCGGTGCGGTGGACGAGGCGAACTCCGCGCTCGGCCTTGCGGCGGTAACGCTGGCCGACGGACCCCACGCAGAGCCGCTCTACCGGATCCAGAACGATCTGTTCGATCTGGGCGCCGATCTCGCGACCCCGGCCGAAGAGGGAGACGATTTTGCGCCCTCGGACATGGTGCTGCGCGTGGTATCGGCGCAGGTCTCCTGGCTGGAAACGGCGATCGATGCGCTGAATGCGCGGCTCGAGCCACTGACCAGCTTCGTCCTACCCGGCGGCAGCGAAGCCGCGGCCCGCGTCCATCTCGCCCGCGCGGCAGTGCGGCGCGCAGAACGCACGATGGCTGCCATGGCTGCTGCCGAACCCGTCAATCCGCAGGCGCTTTCCTACATTAATCGCCTGTCGGACTATCTCTTCGTGCTGGCCCGGGTGGCCAACGATGACGGTAAGGGCGATGTCAAATGGGTCCCCGGCGCTAACCGCTAGCCAAGCCTCCTTCGCCCCGCTAGACGCCGCGTTTTGCTGCACATGCGAAGGGATTTCTCGATGAGCAAGACGATCGCCATAATCGGCGCGGGCCAGATGGGCTCGGGCATAGCGCAAACATTCGCCCAGAACGGAATGGATGTGCTGCTGGCCGATGTCAGCCTGGACGTGGCCGAGCAGGCCGTCGGCAAGATCGACAAGGCGCTGGGCAAGCTTGTCGGACGCGGCAAGATCGAAGTCTCCGATGCCGAAAGCGCCTTGAAGCGGATCACGCCGGTCGGCGATTACAGCCGGATGGATGAAGCCGAGTTCATCATCGAGGCGGCAACCGAGAAAGAAGAGATCAAGAAGGCCATCTTCGAAAAGGCTGGCGAAAAGCTTGGCCCGGATGCGATCATGGCATCGAACACGAGCTCGATCCCCATCACCCGGATGGCCAATTATGCGCCCGATCCCGCGCGGTTCATCGGCCTGCATTTCTTCAATCCGGTCCCGGTCATGGGCTTGATCGAAGTCATTCCCGGCCTCGCCACGGCCGAAGTCACGACCGAACGCACGCGGGCTTTGGCCGAAGCGCTGGGCAAGGAAGTGGTGCTGAGCCAGGACGAACCCGGCTTCGTCGTCAACCGCATCCTCCTGCCGATGATCAACGAAGCGGTCTTCGTGCTCGGCCAGTCGACTGCCCGCATCGAGGATATCGACAAGGGGTGCCGGCTTGGTCTCAACCACCCGATGGGTCCGCTGCAGCTGGCCGATTTCGTGGGGCTGGATACCTGCCTCGATATTCTCATGGTGCTCTACAAGACCACGCGCGACACCAAGTACCGGCCCGCGCCGCTGCTGGTGAAATATGTCGAAGCGGGTTGGCTCGGCCGCAAGACGGGCCGCGGGTTCTACGATTATGCGGGCGAGGAGCCGGTTCCCACCCGCTGACGGGAACGGCCTGCGAGGCCCGCTCGTTCATGGGCAAAGGAGAATTTTACGCCATGAGCGATAGCAAGACAAACACCCCCGTCGGCGAAAGCCAGGAAGCGCGGCAGGCAGGCCTCGCTCCTGAAACGCATAATGACGAGCAGGACGATCACCGCAACCAGGCGCAGGAAGTTGCCGAGGAAGCCAAGGGCGTGACTACCGAGACGGTGTCGCCGACCGAGAGCGGGAAGGGCGACAACAAGTCCGGCCTGATGGGCGATTCCACGCAGGATACCATCGACCACATGCGGGACATGGAAAGTTCGGGCCGGATCGATATGGACGCCTATAAGGGCGAGCCCAATCATGACGACAACGTCGATAAATACGGCAAAGAGCACAAGCCCGACGGTCTGCGCGGCGACGGCACCTGAGCCAAGCCGACAGGCTTGCAGCAATGCAGGCGGGTACCCTTCCAACGAGGGGTGCCCGCCTTTTTGATGTAGTTGGAATGGAAGGCGCGTTGTCTTCCGAAAATGTGTTCAGTAGGTTTCGGGCGGCCCTATGAAACGTCCCTGGCTGTCGATCGGCGGAGGCGCGTCGAACGGTGATCCGCCGGGGACGGGCCCTTCGGGCATGTCATCGAACGTATTGCTCTGTTCGCTTCCCGCCTCGGCATACCAGCTATCGAGATCGGGGTCTTCGCGCTCGCTCGGCCCTGAATATTCCTGGTTGCTTCCGCCTGGGAGAACAGGAGGACCCAATTCCGAGGGAGGAGCATCACGGCTCTCCATCGCGTAAGTGTCTTCACCGGCATCGGGGAAGAAGCTTTTCGCGGCGTAAAGGAGGACGCCCAGGCCCACCAGCATTCCCGCGACCCAGTAGAAAGTGTTGCGTAACGACATAGCCTTCCAACCCTAGCCGCCGAATGGTTAATAATTGCTCTTCGCGGCCTCGGCCTTGAGGCGGTAAAGCTCGTCCAGCGCCTCGCGGGGGGACAGGGCATCGATGTCGAGGGCTTCCAGCGCATCGCGCAGGGTATCGCACTTTTCGTCTTCCGCCTGCGCTGTGGCCGCGAACAGCGGCAGATCGCCCAGCCCCGCTGCCAGACCGCCGGTTTCCGCGCGGCCCTTTTCAAGCCGGTCGAGCACGGCCTTGGCGCGCTTGATTACCGGCGGCGGAACACCTGCCAGCTTGGCGACCGAGAGGCCGTAACTGCGGTCGGCGGCGCCTCTCGCCAGTTCGTGTAGGAGGACCAGATCGCCCTTCCATTCGCGGGCGCGGACGTGGTGGAGGCTCAGTGCGTCGCAGGTTTCGGCGAGGCGCGAGAGTTCGTGGTAATGCGTCGCGAAGAGGCAGCGACACTTCAATTGTTCGTGTACGGCCTCGACCACGGCCCAGGCGAGGGCCATGCCATCGTAGGTCGATGTGCCGCGGCCCACTTCATCGAGAATCACGAAGCTGCGATCGGTCGCCTGGCTTAGAATTGCGGCGGTTTCGACCATTTCCACCATGAAGGTGGAGCGGCCCCGCGCGAGGTTGTCGGAGGCGCCGACGCGGCTGAAAAGGCGGTCTGCGATGCCCACTTTCGCGCTGGTTGCGGGGACGAAACTGCCGGCCTGGGCCAGCAAAAGTATCAGCGCATTCTGCCGCAGGAAGGTCGATTTGCCGCCCATATTGGGCCCGCCGATCAGCCACAAACGTTCCGAAAAACCCACCGAACAGTCGTTTGATCGGAAGCGATCACCCGTCTTGATCAGCGCCTGTTCCACCACCGGGTGCCGGCCGGCGACGACTTCGAGGCATGGTTCGTCGAGCATGTCCGGCTGGCACCAGTCGCCTTCCGCCGCCCGTTCGGCGAGCGCGGCCGAGACATCGATCCGGGCCAGCGCGGCAGCAGTTGCGGCGATGGCTTCGCGGCAGGCGACCACTTCGCCGACCAGCGTTTCGAAATGGCTGTCTTCGGCGGCGAGGGCATGGGCCCCGGCTTCGGCGATGCGGCTGGCTTCCTCGTGCAGGCCCACCGAGTTGAAGCGCACCGCCCCGGCCATGGTCTGGCGGTGGGTGAAGCCGCTGTCGGCGGCCATCAGCTTGTCGCCATGCTTGGCAGGCACTTCGATGAAATAGCCCAGCACCTTGTTGTGCTTGATCTTGAGCGAGGGCGTGCCGGTCTCCTCGCGGTATTTCGCCTCCAGCGCGGCGATGGCCTTGCGCGCATTGCCGCTGGTTTCGCGTAAAGCATCGAGCGCATGGTCATAGCCCGCGGCGATGAAGCCGCCCTGGCCGCGTTCGGTCGGCGGGGAGGGGACCAGCGCGCGGTCCAGATGATCGGTCAGGGCGCCGTGCCCGCCCAGCCTTTCTACCGCCTGCGCGAGCAGCGGCGGCAGGTCGACCCCGGCCGAGAGCATGCCGCGCAGCCGCCGCGCTTCGCCAAGGCCATCGCGGATCTGCCCCAGATCGCGCGGACTGCCGCGCCCGGCCACGATCCGGCCCAGCGCGCGGCCGATATCGGGTGCCTGCCGCAGCACGGCGCGGATATCGCCGCGCAGCAGCGGATCGTCATGGAAATGGCGCACGCTGGCGAGCCGGTGTTCGATCGCAAGCCGGTCGGCGAGCGGGGCGGACAGGTCTTCGGCCAGCTGGCGCGCGCCCGCACCGGTGGCGCAGCGATCGACACAGGCGACGAGGCTGCCATCGCGCCCGCCGTTCTGCGCGGCGAGGATTTCCAAGCTGCTGCGCGTGGCGGCATCCATCGCCAGATGCGCTTCGCTACCGCGCGCCACGGGCGGCAGGAGGAAGGGCAGCTTGCCGCGCCCCGCATGGTCGAGATAGGCGATCAGCCCGGCGGCGGCTGCCAGCATCGGGCGCGAGAAATCGCCCAACCCATCCAGTGTAGCGAGGCTGTGAATATCCTTCAGCCGCGCTTCGCCGTCCTCGCTGCGGAAATCGGGGCGCGGGCGGGCAATCACATCGGCGGGGGCGTCGTCCCAGTCGTCGGGCCCCACCACCTCGCTGGCGCCGAGGCGGGCGAGCGCGGCATCGAGTCGGTCGGGCGCGCAGTCTTCCAGCTCCATCCGCCCGGTGGAAATATCGCAGGACGCAATGCCCACCCCGTCGCGCACCGGGGCCACCGCGACCAGCAGATTGGCGCGCCGCGGTTCGAGCAGTGCCTCTTCCGTCAGCGTGCCCGCGGTAACGAAGCGCACGATATCGCGCGAGACCAGCGCTTTCGACACCGGCTTGCCTTCGCGCTTCGTCCGCTCCTTCGCTTCGTCGGGGGTCTCGGTCTGCTCCGCAATCGCGACGCGGCAGCCGCCCTTGATCAGCCGGGCGAGATAGCCTTCCGCTGAATGGACCGGCACGCCGCACATCGGCACCGGCTCCCCGCCATGTTCGCCGCGCGTGGTCAGCGCGATGTCGAGCACCTGCGCGGCCACCCTGGCATCGTCGAAGAACAGTTCGAAGAAATCGCCCATGCGGTAAAACAGCAGCGCATCGCCAGCTTCGCGTTTGAGCGCGAGATATTGCTGCATCATCGGAGTGGGTGAGTCGGCCATGGGCCATGCCGTAGCGGCCCGCTTTGCGATTCGGGAAGCGGCGCAGCGGGTGTTTCCCCTATGACTTCGCGCAAAATGCTCTTAGGGGCGGGCACAAGACCTCAGAGACCCGCCCAAAGGACAAGCATGGCCGAAGAAAAGCAGAACGGTTTCAACACGCGCGAAGCGTTGTTCTATCACGAAACGATCCGTCCCGGTAAGATCGAGATCGTTGCCAGCAAGCCGATGGCGACCCAGCGCGATCTGGCGCTGGCCTATTCGCCGGGCGTTGCGGCCCCGGTCGAGGCGATTGCGGCCAATCCCAAGGATGCGGCGCGCTATACCGCCCGCTCCAACCTCGTCGCGGTGATTTCCAACGGTACGGCGATCCTCGGCCTCGGCAATCTGGGCGCGCTGGCATCGAAGCCGGTGATGGAAGGCAAGGCCGTCCTGTTCAAGCGCTTCGCCGATGTGGATTCGATCGATCTCGAACTCGACACCGAAGACCCGGAAGCCTTCATCAATGCCGTCGCGCTGATGGAACCCAGCTTCGGCGGCATCAATCTGGAAGATATCGCCGCGCCCGAATGCTTCATCATCGAGCAGGCCCTGCGCGAGAAGATGAACATCCCGGTGATGCATGACGACCAGCACGGCACCGCGATCATCGCTGCCGCCGGTCTGATCAACGCCTGCCATGTGACGGGCCGCGAACTGAAAGACTGCAAGATGGTGGTGAACGGGGCGGGCGCTTCGGCGCTGGCCTGTACAGCGCTGATCAAGGCGATGGGCATTCCGCACGAAAACGTGATCGTGTGCGACCGCTCCGGTCCGATCACGCCGGGCCGCGCGGATGTGGACCAGTGGAAGAGCGCGCATGCCGTACCGACCGATGCGACCAGCCTGGAAGAAGCGCTGAAGGGCGCGGACATCTTCCTCGGCCTGTCGGCAGCCGGCGCGCTGAAGCCCGAATGGGTGGCCAATATGGCCCAGCGCCCGATCATCTTCGCCATGGCCAATCCGGTGCCGGAAATCATGCCCGAAGATGCCAAGGCCGTGCGCCCCGATGCGATCATCGCCACCGGGCGCAGCGATTATCCCAACCAGGTCAACAATGTGCTGGGCTTCCCCTTCATCTTCCGCGGCGCGCTGGACGTGCAGGCCACCGCGATCAATGAAGAGATGAAGATCGCCGCCGCCCGCGCGATCGCGGAACTGGCGCGCGACCGCGTGCCCGAGGAAGTGGCCGCCGCTTACGGCGTGGTCCACCAGTTCGGCGAGGAATACATCATTCCCGCGCCCTTCGATCCGCGCCTGATGGAAGTCGTGTCCTCTGCCGTCGCCAAGGCCGCGATGGACAGCGGCGTGGCGCAGGCCCCGATCGAGGATTTCGACGCCTATCGCCATGCGCTGAAGGCCCGCCTGAACCCGACGACCGGCGCGCTCACCAATATCTACGAGCAGGCCAAGGCCAACCCCAAGCGGATGGTTTTCGCCGAAGCCGAGGAAGACGTCGCCCTGCGCGCCGCGATCCAGTACCGCGATTATGGCTACGGCGAACCCATCCTGGTCGGCCGCACCGAGAAGGTGCTGGCCAAGCTCCAGGAACTGGGCGTCGACGATCCGAGCGACTGGATCATCGAGAATTCGAACGTGTCGGACAAGGTGCCGGCGATGAACGATTATCTCTACAAGCGCCTGCAGCGCCGCGGTTATACCGAGCGCGACGTGCAGCGCATGGTCAATCAGGAACGCAACGTGTTTGCCGCCCTGCTGGTGGCGCTGGGCCACGGCGAAGGCATGATCTCCGGCCTCACCCGCACCTATGCGCAGACCGCGCGCGAAGTGGCCCGCGTGATCGATCCCAAGCCGGGCGCAACGCCCTTCGGCGTGCACATGATGATCGGCAAGAACCACACCACCTTCCTCGCCGATACAACCATCAACGAACGCCCGACCGCGGCCGAGCTGGCGCATATCGCGCGCGAAACGGCTGCCGTGGCGCGCCGCATGGGCCACGAACCGCGCGTCGCCTTCATGTCCTATTCGACCTTCGGCAATCCTTCGGGCCAGTGGCTGGGCAATCTGCGCGATGCCGTGGCGCTGCTGGATGCGGACGATACGGTGGACTTCGAATATGAAGGCGAAATGGCCCCCGATGCCGCGCTCAACCGCAAGGTCATGGCGCTTTATCCGTTCAGCCGCCTGTCGGGCCCGGCCAATGTGCTGATCATGCCGGGGCTGCAATCGGCCAATCTGTCGGCCAAGCTGCTGCGCGAACTGGGCGGCGAAACCATGGTCGGCCCGATGATGATCGGCAGCGAGAAGCCGGTGCAGATCGCGCCGATGACCGCGATCGCGCCCGACCTGCTGACGCTGGCCGTGCTGGCCAGCGCCGGGGTGGTGGGCTGAGATGGCGGAAGCGATGGGCATTGCCGACCAGCGCCATCGCTTCAGCATTCCGGGCGACGTCCATTACCTGAACTGCGCCTACATGGCCCCGCTTTCCCGCGAGGTGAGCGGGGCCATGGTGGAGGGCGCGCGGCTGAAGGAACAGCCGTGGAATTTCCTCCCCGCCGATTTCTTTCGCGTGGCCGAGAGCTTTCGCGAAAGCGCGGGGCGGCTGGCGGGCGTTTCACCCGACACTATCGCGATCGTGCCATCGGTGAGCTACGGGCTGGCGGTGGCGGCGGCCAACCTGCCGCTTGCCGCCGGGCAGAATGTGGTGACGCTGGGCGACCAGTTTCCCTCCAACGTCTATGTCTGGCAGGAAAAGGCGCGGGCTGCCGGGGCCGAGGTGATCGCCGTGTCGCGCCCGTCGCAAAGCTGCTGGAGCGGGGCGGTGCTCGATGCCATCGGCCCGGATACCGCCATCGTGGCGGTGCCGCACAATCACTGGGCGGACGGGCGCATGGTCGATCTGGTGGCGGTGGGCGAAAAGGCGCGCGCGAATGGGGCCGCGCTGGTGCTGGATCTGACCCAGTCGCTCGGCGCGATGCCGCTCGATTTTGCGGCGGTGCAGCCCGATTTCGCCGTGGCGGCCTGCTACAAATGGCTGATGGGGCCTTACGGGATCGGCCTGCTTTATGCCGATCCGAAGCACCATGATGGCGCGCCGATCGAACATAACTGGATCAACCGGGCAGGCTCGGAAGATTTTTCGCGGCTGGTCGAGTATCGCAGCGATTTCCAGCCCGGCGCGCGGCGTTTCGACATGGGCGAAAAATCGAACGCGCCTTTGCTGATGGGCGCAGGCGCGGGAATGGATTTTCTGATGGAATTCGGGATCGCGGCCATCGCCGATGAGCTAGGCCGCCGGACCGATGCCATCGCCCGCGAAGCGGCCGAGCTGGGGCTGACGTCCGCCCCCGTGGGCACGCGCGCGCCGCATTTCCTCGCGCTCGGTTTTCCCAACGGCCTGCCCGCCGGGCTCACCGAGACGCTCGCTCGGCGGCAGGTCCATGTCTCGGTGCGCGGCAGCTCGCTGCGCGTCACGCCGCATCTCTACAACAGCGCCGCCGACACGGACGCGCTGCTGGCGACCTTGCGCGAATGCCTCGCCTAGGCCGGCACCGATTGCGGCAGGCCAGCGGGTAGCTCGACGAGGTAATTGCGCGGATCGGCTGGGTCGATCAGGACGCGGAAGGACGCATTCTCCAGCGCCGCAGGGTGGATCGTCACCGGCCCGCTCCTGAAATTGCGCTTGGCGCCCGTCTGCGGATCGGCGCCCGTGCAGACGATCCGCCAGCAGTCATGCGGGCCCTGCCGCCTGCTCGACACGGGCAGGGCGTAGAGAAAGCGCGCTTCGATCGGCTTGCCGTTCTGCATCAGGAAGGCGATACGGCGGCGCTCGGTGCGAAAGACGCGAAGCAGCCAGAGGCCTGCGGCAAGGAAGGCAATACCGATCAGCACGGCGATGATCGGTTTCATCCATGACGGCCAGAAAGCGGTGAGACGGGCATCGCTGGGATTGCCGGGCAGATAGGCCATCTCGACGCTCTGGCCCAGGCGATAGGATGGGTTCGGCCCGCCGATCTGGCCCCGGAACCGGCGTGTGCGGCCTTGCGCGTCCCGCCATTCCACAAGGGGCGCGAAATTCGGCTCGCCGTCTTCGCCCTCGAATTCCGCACGGCCGACGACAGTCCCCTGCGTAGCGACGGCGGAGCGGGTGAACTGCCACTGCTCCGCGCCCAGCCACAGGCCGAGCGCCAGCGCCGCCGCACCCGCCAGCGTAAAGAGCGCCCCCGGCAAGATCATCCTTTTCTGCATCCGCGTCCCCCTCCCGAACCCGTGTTTAGCGGGTTGCCGATAAACTGCCAGCGCGCGTCGATCGCGCTACTTCGGCGGGCATAACAATCACGCCCGAACCCCTTGCCGGAACGGCTCGGCGGACGAAATTTCGCAGGTTCATCTTTTGGCAAGCGCACTCGCGGCTAAGGGCCTTTCCCCACCTCAGTGGGACATGTGCAAGGGATCGCACTGGAAAGGACGAATAATGAAAAAAGCATTCGCACTCGCCGTGATCGGCGCCGGCCTCGCGGCCACTCCGGCCATGGCGCAGGACACGCGCGCACCCGGCGGCCTCTATGTCGGCGTGCTCGGCGGCTATGAAGGCGTCGATGTCGATGCGGCCGACGGCAGCGCCACGGCCAGCGCCGACAGCGCGGTTTACGGCATCAACGCAGGTTACGACCTCAGCCTCGGTAGCGCCTTCGTCGGCGTGGAAGGCGAACTGTCCACCAGCGACGGCACCACGAGCTTCCCAGACAGCTTCGGCGGCGCGCGCGAAGGGCTGGAGACCGGCGGCCAGTATTACATCGGCGCGCGCGCCGGTGTCGCGCTGACGCCCGGCATCGCGGCCTATGGCAAGGTGGGCTATACCGCGCTCGACACCAAGGCGTTCACCGACAGCGGCTCGCTCGACGAGCTGGACGAGAACGCCGACGGCATCCGCTACGGCGCGGGGCTGCAGGTGCAGCTGCCCGGACCGCTGGAAGGCCGCCTCGAATACCGCCGCTCGAAATACAATGACCTCGCCGATGCGGGTCAGGGCGATGCGACGACCGACCAGGTCGTGGCCGGTCTCGCACTGCGCTTCTAGGCTTTAGAGCCGATCAGAACGGCAGGGTCTTGCCGGTGTAATCGACATAGGCGTAGTCACCGCTCGCCTGTTCGACGACATCGGCAAGGCCCTTCACGCTTTCTTCTACCGTGATCTTGGCATTGGGGCCGCCCATGTCGGTCTGCACCCAGCCCGGGTGGAGCGAACGCACGGTCACGCCGCGTTCCTTCGCCTCCTGCTCGGCGATGCCTTTGGCGAGCATGTTCTGCGCGGTCTTGCTGGTGCGGTAGAGTTCATAGCCGCCCGAGCTGTCCTCGATCGAACCCATCAGCGAGCTCATGAAGGACAGCGATCCGCCCTTCTTGATCTGGGGCAGAAGCGCCTTGCCCAAATGCGCCGGGCCGAAGGCGTTGGTCATCATGACCTTGGCCACTTCGTCCGCAGTCGCCTTCTCGCTCGACTGGTGCTCCGCCCCGGTGATCCCGGCATTGACGATCACCGCATCGAATTCGCCGTCGATGGAGAAGGTCGATGGATCGGTGACGTCGAGCGTCGCCACCGACACATTCTCCAGCGCGTGGAGATCATCGCTTTTCGAGCGTTCGGTTCCGGTGACCTGCCAGCCCCGCGCCTTGAACTCCTCGGCGAGGCCGAGGCCGATGCCGCGCGATGCGCCGACGATAAGAATATGCTTGCTCATTGGATGTCTCCTTATGCCGGGTGGACCAGCGTTTTCAGGTTCATGAATTCATGGAGGCCGAATTCGGCCAGTTCGCGGCCGTGGCCCGACCGCTTGATGCCGCCGAAGGGCGCCTCGATCTTCGAGCCGTTGACGCCGTTGAAGGTCGTCATGCCCGCTTCGATGGCGTTGGCGAAATGCTCCTTCTCGCCCTCGTCATTGGTCCAGACGGCAGAGCCGAGGCCGAAGGGAATGGCATTGGCGATGGTGGTCGCCTCGTCGATATCCTTCGCCTTGTAGAGCTGGCCGACGGGGCCGAAGATCTCGTCCGTGCCGGTTTCGCTGCCCACTGCGACATCGGTCAGCAGACCCGCGGTCATCCACGCGCCCGGCTTGTCGATCTTCTCCGCGCCGAAGAGCAGGGTGCAGCCTTCCTTCTTCGCCTTCTCGACCTGATCCAGCACGGTATCGCGCTGGCCCTCGCTCGACAGCGGTCCGAGGCCGGTGTCCTCATCCATCGGATCGCCGAGCTTAACGTCCTTCAGTGCCTGGATGAACCGTTCGGAAAAATCATCGTAGATATCGGCATGGACGATGGTGCGCTTGCCGCAGATGCAGGACTGGCCGTTGTTCTGGATGCGGGCGGTCACGGCGTCCTTTACCGCCTGGTCCATGTCGGCAGACGGCATGACGATGAAGGGATCGCTGCCGCCCAGCTCCAGCACGACCTTCTTCAGATGCTTGCCCGCCTGCTGCGCCACGGCGCTGCCGGCGCCCTCGCTGCCCGTCAGCGTGGCGGCGACGACGCGCGTATCGGCAATGACATCGGCAATCGGATCGGAGGATACGCACAGATTCTGGAACAGTCCTTCGGGACCGCCAGCCTCGACCACCAGTTCCTCCATCCGCTGGGCAACGCCCTGCACGATGCTGGCATGTTTCAGCAGGCCGACATTCCCGGCCAGGATCGTCGGCGCCAGGAAGCGGATAACCTGCCAATAGGGGAAGTTCCATGGCATCACCGCGAGCACCGGTCCCTGCGGGAGCCAGCGCGCCTCGGCCCGGCCGCCATCGGACAGGTCCCAGAATTTGGATTCGAGCATCGGCGGGCCATGCTCGGCATAATAATGCAGCAGGCTGGCGCATTTCTCGACCTCGCTGCGCGCCTGGGTGATGGGCTTGCCCATCTCGGTCACGGCGAGCTTTGCGAGCTCTTCCTTATTGCTCTCGTAGAGATCGCCGAGGGCGGCGAGTACCTTGGTGCGCTGGCCGATCGAAGTGGTGCGCCATTCGCGATAGGTGCGCGTCGCAGTCTCGAGCTTGCGGTCGATGCCGTTCTTATCGAGCGTTTCATATTCGGCGATGGTTTCGCCGGTTGCGGGATTAATTGTGGTGATCAAGGGGAGGGCCTTTGGTTGGGGGTTACACCCAAACAATCGCCGCGCCCCCCGCAGCGTTCCGAAGCCTATTTCCGCCGGAAGCGGAAATACCACACCTCGTGCCCATAGGTGTGGCGGGCCTTGTGTTCGTAACGCGTTTCGCACCAGCCAGAAGGGCGATTTTCCCACGCATGCCGGTCGGCCGCGATCCATTCGAATTCGTCGGTGAAGCGGCGCATCACCATCAGCGCGTGGCGCAGATAGACCGCGTGATCGGTGCCGAAGCGGAATTCCCCGCCCGGCTTCAGCTTGTCGGCAATCATGCGCACCGGGCCATCGTTCATCATGCGGCGCTTGGCATGCTTGTTCTTGGGCCAGGGATCGGGATGGAGCAGATAAACCATGGTCAGCGCATCGTCCGGCACACGGGCCAGCGCATCGAGCGCATCGCCGTGATGGATGCGGACATTGCCCAAGGCGCCGTCGCGCACATGGGTCAGCGCCTGGGCGACGCCGTTGACGAAAGGCTCGGCCCCGATGAAGCCGTGATCGGGCAGCATGTCGGCGCGATAAGCCATGTGTTCGCCGCCGCCGAAACCGATTTCGAAATGCAATGGCCGGTCGAAGCCGAACAGGCCTTCAGCGGTGACCGGCCCTTCGGCGGGAACGGCGATCTGGGGCAGCAGCTTGTCGACCAGTTCCTGCTGTGCGGCGCGCAGGGGCTTGCCCTGGCTGCGGCCGTAGAGCCGGTTGAGCGTGGTCGGATCGCCTTCCTTGAATGCTGACATGGGCAGGCGCGCTAGGCCAAGCGGGCCGCGCTTGTCCAGCCCGTCGTTCCCGCGCCCCAGTCAATGCATGTGAAAGGAAGGGGGCGGTGGGGGAAGCGTGGCCGCCACGGCGGGCAGCGGCGATGCGCGGTGATGCGCATGCTCGATAACCTGGATCAGCTTTTGGGGCATGAAGGGCTTGCGCACGATGCGATCTGGGTGAACCCCTTCGATCCGTGCAGCAATATCGTTGATGTCCCATCCGGTGACGAGGATCGTTCGCGTGGCCGGGTGACGCAACTTGATCTGGGCCACCAGCTCCAGTCCGTTCATCTGTCCCTCGAGATCGAATTCGAGAATCAGCATATCGGGCTTGTGCTGCTGCACCAGTTCGATCGCATCCCCGGCATTTCGAGCGCAGCCGACAACCTTAAACCCGGCAGACGTGAACGATTCGGCCATCATGAAAGCGAGCGCGCGGTCCGCTTCGACTATGACAATCCGTGGCACTTTACAGACCTTCATCTTCCCTACCCCCCAAACGCATCGAGGAAGCCAGCAGGCGCCATACAGAGAGTGGTCCCGCCGCTTACCCGCCAAGTTATACTTGTTGCCCGGGAGTAAACTCGCAGTTCAGCCGAAATATTCAATTACGGAAGAATACGCATTATGGTTAATCAAATATTAGGCCGCCCGAAACTGTAAGCTTCGAGCGGCTTAACGATTTAAGAAAATCGGCGTTAACTATTTTATGCGTGCAAGATCAACCCTGATCTGCGGCGGGTCGGAAAAATGATCCGACCCGAAAAGAAGATCAGGCTGCTGCGGCCTCTTCTTCTTCGTCGTCGCGCAGGACGTAACCACGGCCCCAGACGGTTTCGATGTAATTCTCGCCGTTGCAGGCATGGCTCAATTTCTTGCGCAGCTTGCAAATGAAGACGTCGATGATCTTCAGTTCGGGTTCGTCCATTCCGCCGTAAAGGTGGTTGAGGAACATTTCCTTGGTCAGCGTAGTGCCCTTGCGCAGGCTGAGCAGCTCGAGCATCGCATATTCCTTGCCCGTCAGATGGACGCGGGCGCCATCGACTTCGACCGTTTTGGCGTCGAGGTTCACTGCGAGCTTGCCGGTGCGGATGATCGACTGGCTATGGCCCTTCGAGCGGCGCACCACGGCGTGGATGCGGGCGATCAGTTCTTCGCGGTGGAACGGCTTGGTGACGTAATCGTCAGCGCCGAAGCCGAAGCTGCGGATCTTGCTGTCCATCTCGGCCACGCCGGAGAGGATCAGGACAGGCGTCTGAACCTTGGCGACTCGCAGTTTCTTGAGCACGTCATAGCCGTGCATGTCAGGAAGATTGAGGTCGAGCAGGATGATGTCGTAATCATACAGCTTGCCCAGATCGAGGCCTTCTTCGCCCAGATCGGTAGAATAGACGTTAAAGCCCTCGGTAGTCAGCATGAGCTCGATGGCTTTCGCCGTGGTCGGCTCGTCTTCGATCAGCAATACTCGCATGGGCGGCCCCCTTGCCTCTAAATCCGCTGGCTCGTTCCCGTCAGAAAAAAGCCCAAACCCTTGTTACCCAGATCGGGTATGAATGGAAAAGGTTAAAACGACGTAAAATTCGCCCACGCCAAATGCAACGGCGGCGGTTGCCTTCACAGCGCGCGGAGTTTCTTCGCCCGCCGGCGCTGGGCGGAAGAGCCGATGCCGATGGCCTCGCGATATTTGGCGACCGTGCGCCGGGCGAGATCGAATCCCTCTTCGTTCAGCAGGTCGGCGAGCTTCTGGTCCGACAGCACTTTCTTCACATCCTCGGCATCGCACAGGGCGCGGATGCGGGCCTTGATCGCTTCGCTGCTGGCGCCTTCGCCATCGGCGGCGGCGACCCCGCTGGAGAAGAAATATTTCATCTCGAAGGTGCCGCGCGGACAGGACAGATATTTGTTGCTCGTCACCCGGCTGACGGTCGATTCGTGCATCTCGATCTTTTCCGCCACCTCGCGCAGGGTGAGCGGGCGCATGGCAGATACGCCTTCGCGGAAGAAGCCTTCCTGCCGTGTCACGATTTCGGTGGCGGTCTTCAAAATGGTTTTCTGGCGCTGGTCCAAAGCGCGGATCAGCCAGTCCGCTTCGCCCAGCTGTTCGTTCAGCCAGGCGCGCGAGGCCTTGTCGCGCGCGCCCGCTTCCAGTTCGACGTAATAGTCGCGGTTGACCACCAGCCGGGGCAGGCTGGCTTCGTTGATGCGGATGTGCCAGCCGCCGCCTTCGGCCGGTTTCACGATCACGTCGGGGACGATGGCGGTTTCGGCCTCCCCGCCGAAGCGCGAGCCAGGCTTGGGATCATAGCTGCGCAGCTCCGCCAGCATGTCGGCGAAATCTTCCTCATCGACATCGCACAGGCGGCGCAGCCGGGCGATGTCCCCGCTGCCCAGCAGATCGAGATGGTCGATCAGCCGCGCCATGCAGGGATCGTAACGATCCGCCTCGCGCGCCTGCAGCGCAAGGCATTCGGACAGGCTGCGCGCGCCCACCCCGGTAGGATCGAGCGACTGGACCAGCATGAGCGCCCGCTCCACTTCGGCCAGCGGGGCGCCCAGATCGTCGCTCAATTCGCGCAGCGAGGTAAGGAGATAGCCCGCTTCATCCAGTTCGTGGATGATGCGCCCGGCAATCAGTCCCTCGCGCGCGTCATGCGCCAGCGCGCCGATCTGGGAGGCAAGATGTTCAGCCAGGCTCAGATTGCTGCGCGACCGGTTCTCCAGATCGGGCAGCTCTTCCCCGCCGCTCGCCAGCCCGCCTGCCTGCGCCCAGTCGCCGCGATCGGCTGGCGAGGAATCGGGGTCCCGCGCATAATCGGCAATGTCGAGCGCGGTCTCGCCGTCGAAATCGGGTGTCGACTCGTGTTCGCCCGGCGCGCTTTCAGGCTGGTCGTCGCCCTTTTCGTGGCGCAGTTCCCCCACTTCTAGCAGCGGGTTGCTGTCCAGTGCCTCAGCGACGAAGCTTTCGATTTCGAGATTGGACAGCGCCAGCAGCTTGATCGCCTGCTGCAGCTGCGGCGTCATCACCAGCGATTGGGATTGCCTTAGGTCCAGCCTCGGGCCGAGCGCCATTGTCTATCTCCGGGCGCCGTCCGCGATCACAGCGTGAAGTTCTCGCCGAGATAGAGCCGCTTGACGTTCTCGTCCGCCACCAGCGCCTCGGGCGTTCCGGCGAACAGGACCTGGCCGCCATAGATGATGCAGGCGCGGTCGACGATTTCCAGCGTCTCGCGCACGTTGTGATCGGTGATCAGCACGCCGATGCCGCGCGTTTTCAGGTCTTTCACCAGATCGCGAATGTCGCTGATCGACAGCGGATCGATCCCGGCAAAGGGTTCGTCCAGCAGCATGATCGACGGCTTGGCCGCCAGCGCGCGGGCGATTTCGGCGCGGCGGCGTTCACCGCCCGACAACGCCATCGCCGGGCTTTCGCGCAGCCGGGTAAGGCCGAATTCGTCGAGCAGTCGGTCCAGTTCGGCCGCGCGCGTGTCCCGGTCGGGTTCGACCATTTCGAGCACGCAGGCGATGTTCTGTTCCACCGTCATGCCGCGGAAAATGCTGGTTTCCTGCGGCAGATAGCCAAGCCCGAGGATCGCGCGGCGATACATCGGCAGGCGGGTCACGTCCTCGCCGTCCATCAGGATGCGGCCGGCGTCGGGCCGGACCAGCCCCATGATCGAATAGAAACAGGTCGTCTTGCCCGCGCCATTTGGGCCGAGCAGTCCGAGCACTTCGCCCTTGCCGACGCTGAGCGAGATGTCGGTCAGCACCTGCCGCTTGTCATAGCTCTTCGCGATCGAGATGACTTCCAGCCCGCCCTGTGGGATGGGCGGGGCGGCATCATGGACTTCTTCATTGTCCGGGCTGATCACGTCTTGGTCCATGCTGCTTGCCATAGCATGCGGACGGGTTTGTAAAACCCCCGACCGAAGTCTGCCCTGCAAAGCGCGGCGAAGAGTCCGGCGGGCGCCAAGATTAGGCTTCTCGCGCGGCGCTTGCCTTAAGGTCACAAATTTGAAACTATGCCTTCATCAACAGTCTGGGGAGACGAGCGATGGCTAAAGCACTGGATAGGGAACACGGTTTCGCAACCGCAACGCACAGCGGTTCGCCGGACTGGTCCAAGAAAATGAGCGACAATGTCGCGCTGGCGCTCATCGTCTACACCGGCCTCCAGATTTTCGTGACCGTGGAAGCGCTGAAGGACGGCGTTTCCAGCACCATCCCCTATTTCGCGCTGATCCTGCTGGTCGGGGCCATCATCCCGGCGTGTCGCTGGTTCGAAAAACGCTGGAAGGATCTGCCAGGGGACAAGGCGCATGATGCAAGCCTGCGCAGCGCCTATCGCCGCGATCAGGTGCTGCTGTGGGCGATTGCGATCGGCCTGCCCTTCGTGCTGACCGCATTCTTCAAGGCGATCTTCGCCGCCTGACCTTCCGGGCTTGCGCCGCCCGCACCGGCTCCCTAGCCGGACCCTTCACTGGGTTTGCGGAGTTGAAGGCGAGGCATGATCGATAAAGAAACCGCACTGGCGCGCTGCCAGGAACTCGTGGCACTGGCGCAGAAGACCGGTGCGGATGCAGCCGACGCCGTGGCCCGGGCCAATGCTTCGGAATCCGTGTCCATGCGACTCGGCCGGCTGGAAGAGGTCGAACGCTCCGAAAGCGAAGAGATCGGCCTGCGCGTCTTTGTCGGCAAACGCTCCGCCTCGATCCATACCAGCGATTTCGCGCCCGAAGGTTTGAAGGCGCTGGCCGAACGCGCGGTGCAGATGGCGCGCCACGCGCCCGAAGACCGGCATGCTGGCCTCGCCCCTGCTGATGCCCAGTTCACCGGCGACATGCCCGATCTCGAACTCGACGATCCCGATCAGCCCGACCCGGCAGCCCTGCGCGAAGCCGCGCTCGCGACCGAGGAGGCCGCGCGCGCCGTGGCAGGCGTCACCAACAGCAATGGCGGCAGCGCGGGCGCCAGCCGCGCCGTGGTCGCGCTGGCGACATCGACCGGTTTCGCCCGCGGTTATGCCGGCAGCGGCTTTTCGCTGTCTGCCAGCGTGGTGGCGGGCGAGGGCAGTTCGATGCAGACCGATCATGCCTCGCGCGGCGCGCGTTTCCTTGCCGATCTGCCCGCGCCGGAAACCGTTGGCGGCGAAGCCGGACGGCGCGCGGTGGAGCGGTTGAACCCGAAATCGATCCCCAGCAGCAAGCTGCCGGTAGTCTTCGAACCGCGCATCGCGGGCGGGCTTGTCGGCCATCTGCTGGGCGCGATGTCGGCCCCGGCGATTGCGCGCAAGGCCAGCTTTCTCCTGGGGCATGAGGCCGACGAACTGTTCGATCCGGCCATCCGCATCGTGGAAGATCCGCTGCGCAAACGCGGCCAGCGTTCGCGGCCGTTCGATGGCGAAGGCGTGCGCACCGGCCCGCGCGAACTGGTGCGCGGTGGCCGCGTTACCGGCTGGCTCACCAATGTGTCCTCCGCCGACCAGCTCGGCCTCGAACTGACCGGCCATGCCTCGCGCGGGGGCGGCGGATCGCCGGGCGTCAGCGCCAGCAATGTGCATATGGAACCCGGCGCGGTTTCTCCCGAAGCGCTGATGGCGGATATCGAGGACGGGCTCTATGTCACCTCGCTGTTCGGGCAGGGCATCAACACCGTCACCGGCGATTACAGCCGCGGGGCGACGGGCTTTCGCATCCGCCAGGGCCAGATCGCCGAACCGGTTGCGGAAATCACCATCGCGGGTAACCTCCTCGAAATGTACCGCGCGCTCACCCCCGCCGACGACCTCGAAATGCACCGGTCGATCAATGTGCCCACGCTGCGCGTCGACGGCATGATGGTGGCAGGCGAATGAAGCGGTTGGTTGCCGCAGCCGCTCTTGCGCTGTCGGCGATGGTTGCCGCGCCCGCACTGGCCATCCTGCCGAGCGCGCCTGAAAGCGATCCGGCGCCCGCCGAAACGTCGGCTCCGGCGCAGGCGATCGACGATACTCAGGATGCCGGCGCCGACCAGCGCATGGCTGACCGGATAGAAGGCATCTTTGCCGAACTGCCCGCCTTCCAGGCGGTGGACGTGGCGGTCAGCCAGGGCGTCGTCACCCTGTCGGGCACCGTGCCCAAGCAGGAAGACGTCGCCCGTGCCGAAGCCATCGCCAGCCGGGTTACCGGCGTGGTCACGGTGGAAAACGGGCTGGAGCGCGACGTCTCGGTGTCGGCGCAGGCTTCGGGCATTGCGAGCCTGGCGGACAAATGGGACGGGCTGATCGCGCTGTTGCCGCTGATCGGCCTGGCGTTGCTGGTGTGGGCGGGTATCTCGCTGATCGGCTATCTCATCGCCGGGCTCGGCTCGCTCTGGCACAGGATCGCGCCCAACAGCTTTCTGGCCGAACTCATCGCCAGCGCGCTGCGCTTCGTCTTCGTCGTCGGCGGACTGGTGGTCGCGCTCGATATTGTCGGGGCGAGCGCCTTGCTCGGCGCCGTGCTGGGCGGGGCGGGGGTCATCGGCCTGGCACTGGGATTTGCGCTGCGCGACACGATCGAGAATTACGTCGCCTCGCTCATGCTCAGCCTGCGCCAGCCATTCCGCGCCAACGACCATGTGCTGATCGACAATCTCGAAGGGCGGGTGATCCGCCTGACCAGCCGCGCCACGGTGATGATGACGCTCGATGGCAACCATCTGCGCGTGCCCAACAGCCAGGTGTTCAAGGCGGTCATCACCAATTTCAGCCGCAACCCGCAGCGCCGCTTCGAATTCGATCTGGGCGTGGATGCCGATGACGATGCGCGTGCTGCCCGCCAGCTGGGCCGCGAGACATTGGGCTCGCTGGACTTCATCCTGTCCGATCCGCCGCCAGAGGCGCGCATCGTCGAAGTGGGCGATTCCAATGTCGTGATCCGCTTCCTGGGGTGGGTCGATCAGAACAAAACCGACTGGTTCAAGGCGCAGAGCCGCGCCATCCCGGCGGTGAAGGAAGCACTGGAAGACGCCGGCTTCGGCCTGCCCGAGCCGATTTACCGCCTGCGCTTCGACCCGCGTTCCGCGACGCTGCCGTTCGAGAACATCGCCGAAGGCGGCGAACGCAAGGACACGAAAGTGCCCAAGCCGGTGCGGCAGATGACCGTCACCGAGGCCGACGAAGACATCCGCCCGGTCAACGAGATCGCCGAGATGGTCGACAAGGAACGGCGCGAAACGGGCAGCGAGCAGGAAAAGGACCTGCTCGACCATTCACGCCCCGTGGAGTGACTGCGGACCGGGCCTAGTCGACCCGGTCGGCTTCCTCTTCCAGCCTGTCGGCGCGCGCATCAAGCTGATCGGCATGCTCTTCCAGCCGCGCGCGCTCTTCGGGCGTATCGGCTTCGGCAGCGCGATCTTCGGCCAGATCGGCGTGATCTTCGACTGCACCGATCTCTTCCACGATGATGTCTTCGGCATCATTGTCGGTGGCCATTGCATCGGCAGGCGTGTCGGCATCGGTATGCGCCTCGCCGCAGGCGGAAAGCGCCCCAAGCGAGATGAGACCGGCGGCAATAAGCAGTTTCTTCACGAAAATTCCTCTTGGCTCTTTTGATGGGATTGAGTGATAAGATAACATAACAACTTTTATCGCTTCTGCGGCAATTGTTCAACCGCCGACCATCCTTCCCTCAAGCCAAACGGGCAGGCCCCAAGAAAAAGGGGCGCTCAACGGCGCCCCTCGATCCTTATTTCTGCTTGTTCGCTTCGTAGCGTTCGATGCTTTCATGCACGATCTTCTTGGCTTCCGCCGCATCGCCCCAGGCGCCGACGCGGACCCACTTTTCCTTTTCCAGGTCCTTGTAGTGGGTGAAGAAGTGTTCGATCTGCTGGAAGATGATCGAGGGCAGATCCTTCGTTTCGGCAACGTCCGAATAATAGGGGAAGGTCGTGTCGATCGGCACGCAGACGAGCTTTTCGTCGCCGCCGTGTTCGTCTTCCAGGTTCAGCACGCCGATCGGGCGGGCACGCACGACGCAGCCCGGGATGAAGGGCGAACGCGCGATGACCAGCGCGTCGAGCGGGTCGCCATCGGGGCTCAGCGTGTGCGGGATGAAGCCGTAATTCGCCGGATAGCGCATCGGCGTATGCAGGATGCGGTCGACGAACAGCGCGCCGCTGTCCTTGTCGAATTCATACTTCACCGGTTCGCCGCCAGTGGGCACTTCGATGATGACGTTCAGGCTGTTGGGCACATCATCGCCCACGGGAATCATGTCGATACGCATTATAGCTCTCTAGCTAGGTGAGAAATTCGGTCGGCCCCTCTCCCCGGAAAGACTTCGCGGGGCGCGCCCTAACCGCCGCGCGTGGTTACCGCAAGATAGTGATAACCACGCGGCGGCAGCTTTCGGGCCGGATCGTCAGCGTGCGCGGGCTTCCAGCAGGCGGTCGAATGCGGTGGTGCCGCCGGCGGCCGGCTCGATCCAGGGATAGCGCAGGCCGCCGTCATAGCGAATCGATACCGTGTCGAAGCGCTCCCCGCGTTTCACTAGCAGGTCGATCGGCTCGCCGCTTGTCTTGGCCGCCGTCACCGCTTCGGTGATCACATCCTTCGAATAGGCCGTGCCGTTGACCGCCATGATCTGCGTCCCGTTGACGATGCCCGCATTGAAGGCAGGCCCGTCCCACAGGGTGGAGGTCACCTTGCCATCGCTGTTGAGATTGATGCCCAGCGAATAGAACAGGTCGGTATATTTGCCATTGGCAATCCGGCCCGCAGCGTAGGGATTGGGTTCGTCTTTCCAGACCAGCCGGTAGCCCGCCATTTCCAGACCGCGCAGCGGGGCGGGCTGATTGGGCTGGCGCAGACGCGTGTCAAGGAATGCGGCCCAGTCATAGGCATAGACCGAATTCAGCGTCTCCACGACTTCGTCGAAATCATAGGTCAGCACGCCCCAGTCGCCGTCTTCCTTGCCGAAGAAGGCGCGGGCAAAATCATCGAGCCCCTTCTTTCCCTTTGTGCCTTGGCGGATGATCTGGTCCGCTTCGAGCCAGGTCAGCGCGCCTTCGACATAGTAATCCTCGCTGCGCTGGAGCGAGCTGTAAGGCAGCGGGCGGCGCGAATTGACGATCGGATCGTAGGTCGTGTCCTCTACGCTGCGCCAGTCGCGGCCCGGCTGGCCTTCGGAATAATTGGCCGCCGCATTGGCGAACATGCCCAGCACGGTTTCCTTCTTCTGGAATTCTGCGCGCGCCGCCAGCACCCAGCCCCAGAACTGCGTCTGGCCTTCGTAGACCCACAGGAGCGTATCCTGCATCGGGGTGCGGTAATCGGGGGTCCACAGCCCTTCGGGGCGGCGGAACTTGCCGTTCCAGCTATGCACCAGTTCGTGGCTGACGACATTGTGGTCCCAGTCCATCTTGTCCCAGTCGATCAGCGCGGTGGGTTCGTACTGGTTTTCCGCCGAGCGGTGATGTTCGAGCCCGATGCCGCCCATCCGGTCCGTCATGGCCAACAGGATGTCGTAATGGTCGAACGGGCGTGCGCCGAACAGGGCGTCGGCCTCATCCACCAGCCGTTCGAAACGGGCGAGGTTTTCTGGCGCCAGCTCCAGATATTTGGGCGCATCGGCCAGCGCATCCAGCCGGACATCCTCGCCCACTTCCCACTGGCGCGCATATTTGCCCGCAAAGATCGGCGAATCGACCAGCGTTTCGTAATCGACCTCGTCCCAGCTCACCATGTCGCCGCTGCGGGTCTGGCCGTCGAGCGCGGTGAAGACCTGCCAGCCTTGCGGCACCTTGACCGTGGGCAGGATTTCGATCCGCCGGGTGTAATGGCCTTCGGGATAAAGGCTCATCGCTTCCCATTGCAGGTTGAACATTTCCTGTGTCATCGAGATGCGGCCCTCGCTGCCGGTCACGGGCGAGGTGTGCCGGAAGGTGGCCACCACTTCGCTTGTGCCCTGCGGCAGGCTGACGCGGTAGCGATAGACGTCGAGCGGGTCGCGGCTCCATTCGAGCGGCTGGCCGTTCGCGGTGAAGCGGATGTCGGAGACCAGATTGGCGGCACCGCGCGCGGCATGCTTGCCGGGCAGCCATTCGGGCAGCAGCAGGTTCAGCTGGTCCATCCCGGCGGGAACGGGGATCGTCTCCTTCACCGAATAGAGCGCGCGGCGCGTATCGGTGGCGTCGATTTCGAGTCTGATCGTGCCGCCCGGCCAGGCGGTGTCCTGCGGCAGCGGCGTGGCATCGTCCAGCTGCGGGGCGATGGGGGCGGAATTGCCTTCGGGCCGCGACTGGGCGCTGGCACCCGAGGCGAGGAGAAGGGCGGCGGCGAGGGCGATCGGCGTGGAGACGGTTTTCATGGGGCCACGCCATGCGGGCGCCCCCCATATATGGCAAGCGAACTCTCGACGAGCGGCTTCCCCCTTTCCACCGAACGCGCTAGACGCGCGCCCGATGAGCAAGACACCCCAAGCCATTCGCGGCACGCAGGATATTTTCGGACCCGATGCGGAAGCCTTCGCCTTCGTGGTCGAAACCTTCGAACGCGTGCGCCGTCTCTACCGCTTTCGCCGGGTCGAAATGCCCGTGTTCGAGAAGACCGAGGTGTTCGCCCGCTCAATCGGCGAGACGACCGATATCGTCTCGAAGGAAATGTATTCCTTCGAGGATCGCGGCGGCGAATCGCTGACGCTGCGGCCCGAATTCACCGCCGGTATTTCGCGCGCCTTCCTGTCCAATGGCTGGCAGCAATATGCCCCGGTCAAGCTGACGACCCACGGCCCGCTGTTCCGTTACGAACGCCCGCAGAAGGGGCGCTATCGCCAATTCCACCAGATCGATGCCGAAATCATCGGCGCGGGCGAACCGCAGGCCGATGTCGAGCTTTTGACCATGGCCGATCAGGTGCTGAAGGAACTCGGCATCACCGGCGTGACGCTGCATCTCAACACGCTGGGCGATGGCGACAGCCGCGAAGCCTGGCGCGCCGCACTGGTGGAACATTTCCGCGCGGTGAAGGACGAATTGAGCGAGGATTCGCAGGAGCGGCTGGAAAAGAACCCGCTGCGCATTCTCGATTCCAAGGACCGCCGCGACCAGCAATTCGTCGGCACGGCGCCCAAGATCGACCAGTTCCTGTCGGGCGATGCCCGCGCCTTCTTCGATGCCGTGACCGGCGGCCTCGACGCGGCAGGCGTCAAGTGGACGCGCGCGGAAAGCCTGGTGCGCGGCCTCGACTACTATCGCCACACCGCCTTCGAATTCATTCCCGACGAGGGCAGCGAGGCCGCCGGCAAGCTCGGCAGCCAGAGCACGATCCTGGGCGGCGGCCGCTATGACGGACTGATGGAAAGCCTGGGCGGCGCGCCCACGCCTGCGGTCGGCTGGGCTGCCGGAATCGAACGGCTGGCGATGCTGTGCGAGGGCAAGGGCACCGAACGGCTGGAAATCGCCATCGCCGCCGAAAATGCCGAGCGTGAAGGCGATGCCGCCGAGATGGTGGCCATCTTCCGGCGCCAGGGCTTCAACGCCGAACTGTTCGCCACGGGCAGCCCGCGCAAGCGCTTCGACAAGGCGCGCAAGGCCGATCCTGCCGTGCTGATTTCGTTCGACGTAAGGGATGGGCAGCACACGCAGACGCTCACCAGCGCCGACAGCGACTATGCGCGGGCGGCCGAGGCGGAAGCCATTTTCGCAGGCCGCTGGAACGGCTGAGGTTCTGGAAATCGGGCGGGAGTTGGGGCCAAGCGCCATCCCGCCCTTTCCTACACGCCCCGTTCGGGGCTAATGCCCCTCCATGCCCGATAAGCGACTTCTCGATCCCGCACCCAGTCGCGGGACGCTTGCCGCCAGCGGGTTTTTTACCCTTGGACCGTGCTCCAGGCGCTCCACCGTTCAGGAAACAGAGTTCTAACCTTGCAAGTCCCCGCCGAACGTCTCGACCAGATCGCCCATCGCTTCGCCGAGCTCGAGGCGCGCATGGCGTCGGGCACGCTGGAAGGCGACGCCTTCGTCCAGGCGAGTCGCGACTATGCCGAGCTGGAGCCGGTCGCCCGCGTGGCCGCCGAAGTGAAATCGGCGCGCGAGGAGATCGCCGGTCTCGAGGAAATGCTGGCCGATCCCGAAATGAAGGCCATGGCCGAAGAGGAACTGGCCGACCTGCGCGAGCGCCTGCCCGAGGCGGAACGGCAGCTGGCCATCGCCATGCTCCCGCGCGACAGCGCCGACAACAAGCCCGCCATGCTCGAAATCCGCGCCGGTACGGGCGGCGATGAGGCGGCGCTGTTCGCGGGCGATCTCTTCCGCATGTACGAACGCTATGCCGCAGAGCAGGGCTGGAAGGTGGAGCCGGTCAGCATGAATGCCAGCGAAGTCGGCGGCTTCAAGGAAATCGTCGCCAATGTCGCGGGCAATGGGGTCTTCGCCAAGCTCAAGTTCGAAAGCGGCGTGCACCGCGTGCAGCGCGTGCCCGAAACCGAGAGCGGGGGGCGCATTCACACCTCTGCCGCCACGGTGGCGGTCCTGCCCGAACCGGACGAGGTGGATGTCCAGATCGATGCGGGCGATCTCAAGATCGATACATACCGCGCCAGCGGCGCGGGCGGGCAGCACGTCAATACGACAGACAGCGCGATCCGCATCACTCACCTGCCGACCGGTACGGTGGTGACCTGCCAGGATGCGCGCAGCCAGCACAAAAACAAGGAAAAGGCGATGCAGGTGCTGCGCACGCGCCTTTACGACGCCCAGCGCGAAGCGACGCAGGGGGCCGAGGCCGAGGCGCGGCGGGCGATGGTGGGCAGCGGCGACCGCTCCGAACGCATCCGCACCTACAACTTCCCGCAGGGCCGCGTGACCGATCACCGCATCGGGCTGACCCTGCACAAGCTGCCCGAGATCATCGCCGGGCCGGGGCTGGGCGAACTGGTCGATGCGCTGATCGCGGAGGACGAGGCCAAGCGGCTCGCGGCGCTCAGTGAGTGACATGAATGTCGGCGATGCCATCCGCGCGGCGGCCGGGCGTCTCGCTGCGACCAGCGATACCGCCCGGCTCGATGCCGAACTGCTGATGGCGCATGCGCTGGGCACGGGCCGCTCGGAAATGCTGCTGCGCTCGATGCGCGATCCAGCACCTGCGAGCTACGGCAATCTGGTCGATCGGCGCGCGGGGCACGAACCGGTGGCGCATATCCTCGGCTATCAGGAGTTCTTCGGCCGCACATTTCGCGTCACTCCCGATACGCTGATCCCGCGCGGCGACAGCGAGGTGCTGGTGGAGGCCGCGCTGGAGCTGAAGCCGGCGGCGCAGCGCGTGCTCGATCTGGGTACAGGCACCGCGGCGCTGTTGCTGAGCGTGGTCGCCGAGACCGGGGCCAGCGGGATCGGGACTGACTTCTCGCCCGCCGCGCTCGGCGTGGCGCATGACAATGCCGACCTGCTGGGCCTTGAGGACCGCGTGCGGTTCCATCTGCTCGACTGGCGCGAGGAAGGCTGGGCGGCGACTTTGGGCGCGTTCGACATCGTGCTGTGCAATCCGCCCTATGTGGAAGACGGCGCCGCGCTGGATCCGGATGTGCGCGACCACGAGCCGGCCACTGCCCTGTACGCCGGGCCCGACGGGCTGGACGATTATCGCATTCTGCTGCCTTGCCTGCGCGGCCTGCTGGCGCCAGAAGGGATCGCGATCCTCGAAATCGGGCATGAGCAGGCCGAGGCGGTTGGCGCTCTGGCCGCCGAAAACGGCTTCTCATCCGAGCTGCGGCGGGACCTTGCAAATCGCCCTCGTGCACTCATTCTGAGATAGGGGGTTGGCAAAGCCGATTCGACCCTCTAACTCTGGCCACAGGCCAGTGGTGCGCGAGAGTGTTCGACCCACCGGTCCAAAGCTCCGACATGGCAGTTCCGGTGCGCGGCTTTCAGCTGTTGCATACCATGCACAGACAGGGGCACGCATGCTGCGTGAGGGCGCTGCATGAACGATGGATTACGCGGCCAGAGGCGGACCGAGGGTTCGCGCCGCGCCATAAAAGGACGAGTATTCCTTGAACAACAACCGTAATAACAACCGTCGCCGCGGTCGCAGCAACAACAATCGCAATCAGGGCGGCGGCAATTCGGCCAACCGGATCGACAGCCGGGCACGCGGCAATGCGCCGCAGCTGCTCGACAAGTACAAGAAGCTTGCCCAGGACGCCCAGCACAATGGCGACCGCGTTCAGGCCGAGTACTATCTCCAGTTCGCCGACCATTATTTCCGCGTGATCGCCGACAACAAGGCGCGCCAGGAAGAAGCCAAGGCCAAGCGCGACGACGATCGCGGCTCGAACCAGTCCGATGATGACGATTCGGACGATGATGGTGACGATCGCCGCAAGAACCGCCGCCCGCGCGCCCGCCAGGGTGACGATCAGGGCCGGGACCAGGCTCAGAAGGAAACCCGGGCCCGCAGGCCGCGCCGTTCGTCGAACGATGACGATGGCAGCGACTACGAGCCGGAGGAAAACCCCTTCACTCGCAAGAGCGACGAGGAAGAAGCGCCCAAGAAGCGCCGTGCACCTCGCAAGCCGAAGGTGGCCAGTGAAGGTGCTCCCGGCAATGAAGGCGAAATCGACGTGGCTGCCCTCCCGCCCGCAATCGGCGCGGACGAGGAAAAGCCTGCGCCGCGCCGCCGCCGTCGCAAGACCGAGGAAAGCGAGGACGTGAGCGCGGTCGGCTGATCGCGCTCGCTCATCCTGCTTTCGCTTGCCATCGCCGCGCCCTGACGTAACAGGCGTGGCGATGGAGAGAATCCCCGCTTTCGCCCTGCGGCACCCGCGTTGGTGCGCCGTGTTGCTCGGTCTGCTCTCGGCGACCGGCTTCCAGCCCCTTCATATCTGGCCGCTGGGCCTTGCCGCCATGGCCGGCTTCGTCTGGCTGACCTGTCGCCAGGAAAGCGGGAAAAGCGTCTTCCTGACTGGCTGGCTGTTCGGCGTGGCGCATTTTACGCTCACCAACAACTGGATCGCCACGGCCTTCACCTACCAGGCCGAAATGCCCGCCATATTGGGCTGGGCGGCCGTTCCGCTCCTTTCGCTCTATCTCGCCGTCTGGCCGGCGCTCGCCAGCCTCGGCGCATGGCTTGTGGCGCGCGGGCGGGGGCTTCTGCCCTTCGCGCTGGCGCTGGGCGGCCTGTGGATCGGTGCCGAATGGTTCCGCAGCTGGGTCTTCACCGGCTATGCCTGGGGCCCGTTCTCCATGATGCTGCTGGGCAGCTGGGATCGCCCCGGCCTCGCCGGGGTCCTGCCATGGATCGGCAGCTATGCCCTGTCCGGGCTGACGGTCGCCCTGTGCGGCATCTTCGCCTGGACGATCGCCGCGCGGCGCTGGATCGTCGCTGGCGGTCTGGTGATCGCTGTGGTGGCCGCCATGGTCCTGCCGGGCCCGCCGCCGACGCAAGGCACCCTGCCGCTGACACTGGTTCAGCCCAATCTCCAGCAGGAAGAGCTCGACGATCCCAGCAAATATGCAGAGCAATTTCTCCGCATCGCTTCTTTGAGCGTGCCGCAACGTCCGGTTTCGCGGCGGCTTGTGCTGTGGCCTGAAAGCGGCGTGCCCGATTACCTCCGGCCCGGTTATCCGCAGCGCTACTACAACCAGATGACCGCTGGCGGCGATCCCGCCTTCGCGCGCTACCAGATCGGCCAGACGCTGGGAGAGGGCGCGCTTCTGCTTACCGGCGCTGTCGATCTGAGGATCGAGGACGTGGATGGCCGCGCGCGGGCGACGGGCGCCTACAATGCCATCACCCCGATCGATGCCGAAGGCAATCTAGGCCAGCGGTACGCCAAGGCACATCTGGTGCCTTACGGGGAATATCTCCCGATGCGCGCGCTGCTCGAACCGCTCGGCATGAGGCGCCTTGTCGCAGGCGGAATCGATTTCATCCCCGGTCCGGGTCCTCAGACGTTCGATCTCGGACCGCATGGCAGGGCGGGAATGCAGATCTGCTACGAAATCGTCTTTTCCGGCGAAGTGGTCGAGCGTGGGAACCGGCCCGATTACATCTTCAACCCGTCGAACGATGGCTGGTTCGGCGACTGGGGCCCGCCGCAGCATCTGGCGCAGGCGCGCATGCGCGCGATCGAGGAAGGCCTGCCAGTCCTCCGCTCGACGACGACGGGGATCAGCGCCGTGATCGATGCCAGCGGGATCGTGCGGCACCATATCGGCCGCAATGTAGCCGACCGGATCGACACCTTCGTGCCTCCGGCAGGCGAGCCCACGCTGTTCTACGGCATGGGTCACTGGCTCACGCTGATCTGGAGCGTGCTGCTTCTCGTCGGATCGCTGGTTGCAGTCAGGCGCATCCGTCGCTAGCAGGGAAAGCAACACTTAAAGCTATCTTTATATCTTTCATCGGGGTTCGGAATGCGCACCAATTATCTCTTCACTTCCGAAAGCGTGTCAGAAGGGCATCCGGACAAGGTCTCGGATCAGATTTCGGACGCGATCGTCGATCTGATGCTCGCCAAGGACCCCGAATCGCGCGTCGCCTGCGAAACCATGACGACCACGCAGCGGATCATCCTCTCGGGCGAAATCCGCTGTGCTCCCATGTACGACAAGAATAATGAGGAGTGGTCCTACAACGGTGGCTGGGCGCCGGGCGCGAAGGACGAGATCGAGGCAGCGGTGCGCCGAACCGTTCGCGAGATCGGTTATGAGCAGGATGGCTTCCACTGGAAGACGCTGACCTTCGAAAATCACCTTCACGGCCAGTCCTCCGAAATCGCGCAGGGCGTCGATTCGAGCGGCAACAAGGACGAAGGGGCCGGGGACCAGGGCATCATGTTCGGTTTCGCCTGCGACGAGACCCCCGATCTCATGCCCGCCACGCTGGATTATTCGCACAAAATTCTTGAACGGCTTGCAGCAGATCGCAAGAGCAGCATTGCTCCATTTCTCGAACCCGATGCCAAGAGCCAGCTTTCGCTGCGTTACGAGAATGGCAAGCCGGTGGCATGCACGGCAATCGTCGTCTCGACGCAGCACGCCAAGGGCTATCACGAGGGTGAGAAGGAAGCCGAACTCAAGTCCTATGTGAAGAAGGTCGTGGCGGAAATCCTGCCCGAAGGCTGGGTTTCGGACGAAACCGAATGGCACATCAATCCGACCGGTGCTTTCGAGATCGGCGGTCCCGATGGCGATGCTGGCCTTACGGGCCGCAAGATCATCGTCGACACCTATGGCGGGGCGGCCCCGCACGGTGGCGGCGCCTTCAGTGGCAAAGACCCGACCAAGGTCGACCGCTCCGCTGCTTATATCACACGCTATCTGGCGAAGAATATCGTCGCGGCCGGTCTGGCGCGTCGCTGCACGATCCAGCTTTCCTATGCGATCGGTGTGTCGAAGCCGCTGTCGATCTATGTCGACACGCATGGCACCAGCGCCGACGGCGTGACCGATGAAGCGCTGGAGACTGCAATACGGGGTATCGAAAAGCTCGGCGGCCTGACCCCGCGCGGCATCCGCATGCATCTCGGCCTCAACAAGCCCATCTACCGCAAGAGTGCAGCCTATGGACACTTCGGCAGGCAGGCGGATGGCGATTCCTTCCCGTGGGAGCGCACCGATCTGGTCGACGACCTGAAAGCCGCGCTGGGCTGACGTACAACGGGCTAACGCACAGCGAATCGAATGCGAAAGGGCGGCTCACCGGGCCGCCCTTTTCTTTACCGGTCGTCCTGACCCTTGCTGGGTGAGGCCTTTTCGAGCGCAAGATCGGCGTCTGAAAAAACAAAGGGGCTGCGCACCGATGGCAGACCGCCGATCTCTATCTGCATGCCGCGCGCCTTGACTTGAGGGTCGGCGAAAACTTCATCTAATTCATTTATCGGCCCGGCGGGGATGGCCGCCTCTGCGCAGGCCACCAGCAAGTCCTTGCGTGACCACTGCGCGGTAGCGTCGGCTATCAGGGCGTCGACTTCCTCGCGGCGGGCGATCCGACCTTCGTTGGTGGCATAGCGCGCATCGGCGAGAAGGTCCGCGCGCCCAAGCAGGGTCAGCAATCGCCGAAAAAGCGCATCGTTGGCAGGCGCGAGCACGACCTGCCCGTCGGACGTGGGAAAAACGCCATAGGCACTGACCTGCGCATGCGCATTGCCCATGCGCGGCGGATTCTGGCCGGTGGAAAGGTAGCTCATGGCCTGATTGGCCAGCAGAGCGACCGAACTGTCGAGCAGGCTCATGTCGATCCATTGCCCCTTACCGGTGCGATGGCACATCAGCAGGGCCGCCTGCACGGCATTCGCCGCCCAGAGCCCGCAGGAAAGATCGCTCACCGACACGCCCATCTTCATCGGGTCGCCCTCCGGTTCGCCGGTAAGCGCCATGAAGCCGCTCATGCCCTGCACCACAAAGTCATAGCCGGGTTCATCCCTCCGCGGACCATCCTGTCCGAACCCGGTGATGGAGCAGTAAACGAGGGAAGGGTTCGCCTTCGACAGCGTCCCGTAATCGAGCCCGAATTTTGCCAGCCCTCCGGGCTTGAAATTCTCAAGCACGACATCGGCCTCCGCCGCCAGCCTGGCCACGCGGGCGAGATCTTCCTCTTCGCGAAAGTCGGCGGTGATCCCGCGCTTCCCGCGATTGCAGGAGTGATAATAGGCGCTGGTGGTTTCGCCGCCATGCTCGACCCAGGGAGGTCCCCAGATTCGGGTATTGTCGCCTTCCGGGCTTTCCACCTTGATCACGTCCGCGCCGAGATCGGCGAGGATCTGGCCCGCCCAAGGCCCGGCGAGGACGCGGGCGAGTTCGAGCACCTTCAGCCCTGCGAGCGGGCTGTTCTCGTTACGCGGATGGTCGAGCCATGTGGCCATTGCAGCGTCAGCCGAGCACGACCTCGTATTTCGCGGTCGTGCTGGCGGCGATATCCTCTTCGCTCACACCGGGAGCAAGCTCGACCAGCTGGAAAGCGCTGTCATGATCGGGCCGGCGGAAGACGCCGAGGTTGGTGATTATCATGTCGACCACGTTCTGGCCGGTAAGCGGCAGGGTGCAGCTCGGGATGAACTTCGCGCTGCCATCCTTGGCCGTGTGATCCATGACGACGATGATCTTCTTCACCCCCGCGACCAGATCCATGGCGCCGCCCATGCCCTTGATCATCTTGCCAGGAATCATCCAATTGGCGATATCGCCGTTCTCGGCCACTTCCATCGCGCCCAACACGGTGAGGTCGATATGGCCGCCGCGGATCATGGCAAAGCTCTGGGCGCTGTCGAAATAGGCGCTGTGCGGCAGTTCGCTGATGGTCTGCTTGCCAGCATTGATGAGATCGGCGTCTTCTTCCCCTTCGTAAGGAAACGGGCCGATCCCGAGCATGCCGTTCTCGCTCTGCAGCGTGACGTGCATGCCATCTGGAATATGGTTCGCGACCAACGTCGGGATGCCGATGCCGAGATTGACGTAATAGCCGTCCTCAAGCTCGCGCGCGGCGCGTGCGGCCATCTGGTTGCGGTCCCAGCCGGTGCGGGTGGCGGTATCGGTCATGTCAGTTGCCTTCGTTCATGATTGCGGGCGCTCCGGAAGGTGCCGTCTCGGGTGTCCAGCGCGTGCCTTCGGGGAAGACCTCGTCGACCGTGCCCTTGAGCGAATCGCCGTAAACGGGGTTGGGAAGAACGAACCAGCCATTTCCCCAGAGCTGCGCCAGGTCGCCGCGCGCCGCCAGTTCGCGCCGCTCGGAAGCGGGAAGCGCGTCATCGTTGAACACATCGGCGAAATCGCCAAGATTGTCCCCGGCCAGCGCGATGACGCAGTAACGCTCGGAGATGATGGCCCGGCGGGCATCCTTGCCGCCGCTCTTCGTCCCGTCGTCGCCGCGCAGGAATAGTGTCTCGCCATGGACCGCATCGCCGAGGCCGGCCGCCGCGATTGCGCGGACTGCGCCTTCGGCACTGTACTGGCGGTTGGTGTTGAAAACGGGCGTGACGCCTGCTTCGCGCAGCCTGCGAAGTCCAGTAACAGCGCCGGGGACGGGCTTGACGTAGCTTGACCCGCTTTCTTCCCAGCGCTTCCACGTTTCGCTCGAATAGCTGGCGCCGGTTGCGGCGGACCAATATTCGTAACCCATATTGAGCAAGACGGTCTCATCGACGTCGAACACCACGGCGAGCGGCTTCGCACGATCGCCGGTCATGCAGCTCGCCGGTTCCGCGATGGTTCCATCGAGGCCCATCGCGACCGAAAAGGGCACGCTGCGCTGGCGGGACCGGGCGACAGCATAATCGGCGAGCGACCTCCAAGCCTGGATCGACGCACCGGCCGCTTCACCCGAGCCATAGAGCCATTGCATCGTGTCTGGGGCGTCGGCAACTGCCGAGGGCGTGGGCGCGACGGCGAGCGGTGTGGTCGCACACGCAGACAGCGCAAGAGCCGCGGCGGAAGCAAGAGCGGCGCGTATCATGCGCTTTCCCGCTCGCGCGTGGTCACAAACTCGATCTTCTTGTCGTATGGCGCGCCGACGACCATGCGTTGGACGTAGACGCCCGGCAAGTGGATGCAGTCCGGATCGAGGCTGCCGGCAGGGACGATCTCTTCCACCTCGACCACGCAAACCTTCCCGCAGGTAGCGGCGGGCTGGTTGAAGTTGCGGGCTGTCTTGCGGAACACAAGGTTGCCGGTCTCGTCCGCTTTCCATGCCTTGACGATGGCAAGGTCGGCGAAAATGCCGTGCTCCAGGATATAATCCTGACCGTCGAAATTTTTCACTTCCTTGCCCTCGGCCACCTGGGTGCCGACGCCGGTCTTGGTGTAAAAACCGGGGATGCCTGCCCCGCCGGCGCGCATGCGTTCGGCGAGCGTGCCTTGAGGGCAGAATTCGACTTCGAGCTCGCCCGAAAGGAACTGGCGCTCGAACTCCTTGTTTTCGCCGACATAGGAAGAAATCATCTTCTTCACCTGCTGTGTCCGCAGCAGCATGCCGATGCCTTCATTGTCGATCCCGGCGTTGTTGCTGGCGAAAGTCAGCCCTTTGACCCCGCTTTCCCTGATCGCTTCCAGCAGCCGCTGGGGAATGCCGCACAGGCCGAAGCCTCCGCTGGCAATCAACATGTCATCGGTAAGAAGCCCATCGAGGGCGGAAGCGGCGTCGGGAAAAAGCTTGTTCATCGAACCTCCGTTACGGCTTCGCTGCTAGCGAGATGCGGGTTGCAAGTCACCCCGCAAGATTAGAATGCGGCGGCCGCCCCACATTTGGATAACGCCGCTCCGGCAGTTTCGATGGTCATGTTTTACCGCACCTGCGCCAAATTCGAAGTGCGTTTCAAGCAAGCTTTAAGACCACTTTGCTGCAGTTGCGAGCATATCGCTTCCCGGCGCATCATTAAAATCAGGCTCTTAAGAATTAACCTTGCGTTTTTTTCAAGAAAACTTGTTCTTTTCGCACTTGCACAAAAACCGGTGCGGCGGCATATCTCCTCTTGCCTTTTAGGCATCCTCTCCCAAGACTTTTTAAGCCCGGTTGGTTCGCCAGCCGGGCTTTTTTCTTGTCTGCCTCCCGCTCTGTGCGGACACCATAGCCTTTCTCGCTCATTGCATGTGTGTGACCCGTCCCCATCTTCGGGGCCGATTGAATGACACTTTGCGAGGGAGACAACTCCACATGGCCGATGCTGACGCTGCGACGGCGGTAGACGAAAAAACAGTCCGGTTGCAGGTGGCTGCCGCCCGGCAGGAAGAAAGCGGCCATGGCATCGTACGCATGCCCCGCTCCGCCTTTCAGGCCCTGGGCATTACCGAAGGCGATCCGGTCGAACTCATCGGCAAGCGGGCGACTGTGGCGATTGCCATGTCGGCTTACGATGAAGACCAGGCCATCGAAGTCATCCGGCTCGACGGTCTTCAGCGCGGCAATGCCGAAGTCGGCTCGGGCGAGCACGTTAAAGTGAAGGCCGCCGAATCGCGCCCCGCCACGCGGGTAGTATTCGCTCCGGCCAATCGCGACATGCGTTTGCAGGGGCCGGCGCAGGCTCTTAAGCGCAACTTTGCAGGCAAGCCGCTCATGGCAGGCGATCTGGTGGCGACGACCGGCCAGCAGCCGGTGCAGAATATGCCTCCAGAGGTGCGCCGTATGTTCAATGCGCCTGCCTATGCGTTGACGCAGATACGTCTCTCGGTCGTGTCGACCAGCCCCAAGGGCATCGTTCACATTGACGAGAATACCGAAGTGGAATTGCGCGCCGAGTTCGAGGCTCCGCGCGATGCGCGCGCCGTCGTCAACTATGACGATGTCGGCGGCATAGAGGACACCATTCAGGCGCTGCGTGAAATGGTCGAGCTGCCATTACGCTATCCCGAACTCTTTACCCGGCTAGGCGTCGATCCGCCGAAGGGCGTGTTGCTGCACGGCCCGCCAGGCACCGGCAAGACCCGTCTGGCGCAGGCCGTGGCCAATGAAAGCGATGCCGAGTTTTTCACCATCAACGGCCCCGAGATCATGGGATCGGGCTATGGCGACAGCGAAAAGGCACTGCGGGAAGTGTTCGAGCAGGCGACCAAGGCTGCGCCTGCGATCATCTTCATCGATGAAATCGACTCGATCGCGCCGAAGCGGGACCGTGTTCCCGGCGAAGCGGAAAAGCGTCTGGTCGCTCAGCTGCTCACCCTGATGGACGGGCTGGAGTCGCGCTCCAACCTCGTGGTCATCGCGGCTACCAACCGGCCCGATGCGATCGACGAAGCGCTGCGCCGCCCGGGCCGCTTCGACCGCGAGATCGTCATCGGGGTGCCGGACGAGAAAGGCCGCCGGGAAATTCTCGGCATTCATACGCGCGGAATGCCGCTGGGCGACAGGGTCGACCTGACCGAACTCGCCAAGGCAACCTACGGCTTTGTCGGGGCAGACATTGCCGCGCTCACGCGTGAGGCCGCGATCGACGCCGTCCGCCGCATCATGCCGAAGATCGATCTCGACGAGCGGACCATTCCGCCCGAAGTGCTCGACGAGCTCTACGTTGGCCGCGAGGATTTCCTTTCGGCGCTCAAGCGGATCCAGCCCAGCGCCATGCGCGAGGTGATGGTTCAGGTTCCGAATGTGGGCTGGGACGATATCGGCGGCGTCGGCGAATCGATCTCGAAGCTCAAGGAAGGTATCGAGCTTCCGATGAAAAACCCCGAGGCCTTCCGGCGTCTGGGGATCCGGCCGGCAAAGGGTTTCCTTCTTTATGGTCCACCGGGCACCGGCAAGACTTTGCTGGCCAAGGCTGTCGCCAAGGAAGCAGAAGCCAATTTCATCTCGATGAAGTCGAGCGATCTCCTCTCAAAATGGTACGGCGAAAGCGAACAGCAGATCGCCCGCATGTTCAAGCGCGCCCGGGCAGTGGCCCCTTGCGTCGTCTTCATCGACGAGATCGACAGCCTGGTGCCCGCCCGCGGGTCCGGGCAGGGCGAACCTCAGGTGACCGGCCGGGTGGTGAACACCATCCTTGCCGAGATGGACGGGCTGGAAGAGCTGCAGTCGGTGGTCGTGATCGGCGCAACCAACCGTCCGACCCTGGTGGACCCTGCTCTGCTCCGGCCGGGTCGGTTCGACGAGCTGGTCTATGTCGGTACTCCCGACAAAGCCGGCCGCGAGCAGATCCTCGGCATCCACACGGCGAATATGCCGCTGGCTGCGGACGTCAGCCTGGCTGATATCGCGGGCAAGACCGAGCGCTTCACCGGTGCCGATCTGGAAGACGTGGTTCGCCGGGCGGGTCTCAATGCCCTGCAGCGTGCCGGCGGAGACGTTCAACAGGTTACCGGACCTGACTTCGAGGAAGCGCTCAAGGACAGCCGCGCCACGGTGACCAGCAAGATGGAAGCCGAATACAAGAAGATGCGTGGCGAGTTGAAGAAGCGGGCGGCCGAAGTGCAGCCGATCGGCTTCATCCACGAAGGCATGCTCGAGCCGACACGCGACCGGAAGCATGGCAATGCCGAAGGTTGATTAATTGCCCATCGCGCGCTGGTTTGCCGCTTCCACTTCGAGGCGGTGGCGGATCAGCGCGCCTGGCTGGTTCTTGCGCAGCCAGGCAACCATATGCTCCCGTGCTTCGCAGCGCAGGGTGAAGAGATCGCCGATCGTATCCGCACTCATGGATAGCCGCAGTTCGATGCTTTCGGGATAGGCTTCGGTCATCAGCAGCGCCAAATTGCGCCCGTCCCACAGCGGATGCGCCGTCACGAAGCGTTCGAACTCCTCGCGGATAGGGTCAACTTCGGCGGCCGGATCGAGATGCAGCATCACCGGGCCGGTGAGCTTTTCGCTGACGCGCGACCAATTCTCGAAACTTTGATCGAGGAAGCGACTGGTGGGTACGACCATCACGCGTTCGTCCCAGGTTCGCACGGTGACGAAGCTCATGCGGATTTCCTCCACCCGGCCGGCCTGCCCGTCGACCTTGACGAGATCGCCGATCCGCAGCGGCTGCGTCAGCGCCATCTGCAAGCCCGCGATAAGCGATTTCAGGGCGGGCTGGGCGGCCGCGCCGACGGCGAGGGCCGCCAGACCGGCAGAGGCCAGCATCGTGGTGCCGACATCGCGCACACCGGGAATATTCACCATGATGAGCGAAATGGTGATGATGACGATCGCCACCCGCGCAGTGCGTGACAGGATCGCGATACGGGTGCGGTATCCGCGATGCAGGACTTCTTCGCCGGTGACCGCCAGCTGCGCCTCGTAACCCGCGGCCAGCCCCTTGACGAAGGAGAAGGCCACCCAGCCGATGACGGCAGGCATGAGATACCGGATCAGCGTATCCCACCCGTCGCCAATCAGCGCGTCATTTTCTGCGGCGATGGAAATGCCGAACGCAATCATCGCCCAGCGCATTGGCTTGCGGACCTTGGCAACGAGGGTGTCGTCCACCCTGCTGGCCGATGCGCGGGTGACCCGGCCGAGCAGTTTGAAGACGATCCAGTGCAGGGCCAGCGCCAGGAACGTGGCTACTCCCAAGGCAATCGCTGTGTGGATCAGGCCTTCGTAGGAAACCGGCCAGTTCTGGGGATAGTACCGCTCGAGCATCGCCTACGCGATTATTGACCTTGCTCCGTGGTGGCAAGGCTTGTGCTTCTTTCCACCTGCGGCAGCGTGATCCTGACAGTCAGGCCGGTTGGAGTGAAATCCCGTTCGACGCTTCCCCCGAACTGGCGCGCCGCGCTTTCCATAAGCAGGCTGCCAAAGCCCTTTCGGTCGGGCTCGCCTTCGATCTCAGCGCCGCTCTCGCTCCAGACCAGTTCGACCGCGTCGCCCACCCATTTCCAGCTCACATCGATCCCGCCGCCATGGGCCCATGCGCCATATTTGACGGCATTGGTCGTCAATTCGTGAAGCACGAGACCAAGCGGCGTGATCCGCTTGGCCGGGAGCAGGACTTCCGGCCCATCGATCTGCGCCGGTTGGGTCTGCGAACGATAGGGCGCGAGCGTGGTCTCGACCAGCGCCTCGAGCGATGCGAGCTCGCGATCGAGCGCGCCTTGGCTTACCTCATGTGCGGTCAGGAGCGCCCGGACGCGTTCGGAAATGGCGTCCGTCACCGGCTTGGCCTCCGGCTTGTCACGCGCGCTCATCTGGATGATTGCCAGCACGACCGCAAACAGGTTCTTCACCCGGTGATTGAGTTCGCGGGCGAGCAGATCTGCACGGTCGCGCGCTTCGCCCACTGCGGCGGCCTGCGCGGCTTCCGCTTCTGCGCGGGCGGCGCGCGATACCAGTCGCGAACCGAAATAGATCGCGATCACCAGCAGCGCGATCAAAGCGGCAAGCAGCGGCAGTACGCGCCCCTCGAGGCGGGCGGTGTCCTGCACCTGACTGGAGAGCAGCTCGCGTTCGATGTCCTCCATCTCGTCGAGCGCACGGCGCAAACGTTCCATGGTTTCCTGCCCCTGGTCGCTCAGGATCGCGCGCCGGGCTTCCAGCAGCTGCCCGTCCTCCAGCAGCACGACCGTATTTTCGAGTTCGGAGAACTTGGCTTTGGAAAGCATGCTGATCTGGTCCAGCAATTCCTCCTGCCGCGCCGTCACGTCGTCTCCCAGCAAGTCTCGCACCCGGCGCAGGGCTGGATCGATCTGTTCCCGGCCAGCCTGATAGGGTTCGAGATAACGGCGGTCGAGCGTGATGAGATAGCCGCGCTGCCCGGTCTCGCCGTTGAGCGCGGCGGTTTCCACGCGCTTCAGTTCCTCGATCAGCTCTGCCGTCCGCCCTGACTGCTGGCGCTGCGAGCGTTCAGCTTCGACTGTCTGATAGACCAGGAAAATGAGCGCCATCATGGCGGTGCCGATGATCAGCAGCACGATGGCATTGGGCAGCTTCACGCCCAGTGGCCTCTTCGGGATATCCATCACTAGTGCGCCGCCCCCCAGCTCTTGCCGGTACCGATGTCGATGCCAAGGGGCACCGACAGATCCACAGCGGGCCGTGCCGCACCTGCCATCACCCGCTCGATGACCTGCGATGCCGCATCGGCATCGGCTTCGGGTAATTCGAAGACCAGTTCGTCGTGGACCTGCAGCAGCATTCGGACATGGCCGAGGCCAGCCTCCTCAAGCGCCGGCCCCATGCGCACCATGGCCCGTTTGATGATGTCGGCGCTGGTGCCCTGGATGGGCGCATTGATCGCCGCGCGTTCGGAACCGGCGCGTTCGTTCGGGTTCTTCGAATTGATCCGGGGGAACCATGTCTTGCGGCCGAACAGCGTCTCCGAATACCCTTTCTCGCGCACGCTTTCGAGCGTGTGGAGGATGTATTTCTGGATGCCCGGGAAACGCTTGAAATACGTATCGATCATTGCCTGCGCTTCGTCGGGTTCGACCTTCAGGCGACCCGCCAGGCCCCAGCGCGAAATACCGTAGAGAATAGCGAAGTTGATCGTCTTGGCGCGGGCTCGCGTATCGCGGGTGACTTCGCCGAACATCTCGCTGGCGGTGCGCGAATGGATGTCCTCGCCCTCCTCGAACGCTTCGCGAAGCGGACCGACATCGGCCATGTGTGCAGCCAGGCGCAGTTCGATCTGCGAATAGTCGGCCGCGAGCAGGATATTGCCTTCATCCGCGACGAAGGCTTCGCGGATCTGGCGGCCGATTTCTGTGCGGATCGGGATGTTCTGGAGGTTCGGATCGGTCGAGGACAGGCGCCCGGTCTGCGCTCCTACCAGGCTGTAGCTGGTATGCACTCTGCCGGTCAGCGGATTGATGGCCTGTTGCAGCGCATCGGTATAGGTCGATTTCAGCTTGGTCAGCTGCCGCCATTCCAGCACCTTGTCGGCGATTTCCGCACCATCGCCGGAGAGGCGTTCGAGCACTGACTGGTCGGTCGAATACTGCCCGCTCTTGCCTTTCTTGCCGCCCTTGTGGCCCAGCTTGTCGAAGAGGATTTCGCCCAGCTGCTTGGGGCTGCCGACGGCGAATTCCTGCCCGGCGAGCTCGTGGATTTCGCCTTCGAGCCGCGCGGTTTCGGTGGCGAATTCTTCCGACAGGCGCGCGAGCTGCGCACGATCCACCTTGATGCCGTGACGTTCCATTCCCGCCACCACGGGGACCAGCGGACGGTCCACGCGTTCGTAAACCTTGGTCCCTCCTTCGAGGGGGAGGCGGCGGCGCAAATGCTTATAGAGACGCCAGGTCACGTCGGCGTCTTCGGCGGCATATTCGGTCGCCTTATCGAGCGGTACCTCGCCGAAGGGGATCGCCTTCTTGCCCGTTCCGCAGACGTCCTTGAAGCTGAGGCAGGTATGGCCGAGATGGCGCTCGGCCAGCTCGTCCATGCCGTGTCCGCCGCCGATACCCGCTTCGCTCCGGCCCGCGTCCAGCGCGAAGCTGATGATCATCGTGTCGTCGATCGGTGACACCTCGATCCCGTTGCGCGAGAGAACGTTGAGGTCATATTTGCCGTTCTGGAATATCTTGAGCACCGCATCGTCTTCCAGCAGCGGTTTCAGCATTTCCAGCGCCGCCTTCATCTCGACCTGGTCGGGCCGTTCGGCGAACATGTCGCTCCCGCCATGGGCGAGGGGGATGTAGCAGGCATCATTGGGCCCCAGCGCAAGGCTGATGCCGACCAGATCGCATTGCATGCAGTCGAGCGAGCTGGTTTCCGTGTCCACGGCCACCACCCGCGCTTCGCGGGCCCGGTCGATCCAGGATTGCAGGCGCTCCGCGGTCTGGACGCATTCATAGGCGCTGCGATCGACGGCGGGCATGTCGGGCAGGGGCTGGGCGTTGCCTTCGTCGCTGGGCTTGCTGCCCGCTGTTTCCTGCTTCGGCGGATTGAGATCGGTTGCGCGGTTGGGGCTGCCTGTGCCCGATTCCAGGCGCCGCAGCAGGCTGGTGAAGCCGTGCTTTTTCAGGAACGCCGCGAGCGGTTCGGAAGGCACACCGTCGAGCTTCATGTCCTCTAGATCGATGGGCAGGCCGCAATCTTCGCGCAGGGTGACGAGCACCCGGCTGAGCTCGGCATTGGCCCGGTGCTCGATCAGGCGTTCCTTGAGCTTGCTCTTCTTCATGCCCTCGGCCGCATCGAGCGCGGCGGTCAGATCGCCATGTTCGGCGATGAGTTTGCTCGCCGTCTTGGGGCCGACGCCGAAGATGCCGGGGATGTTGTCGACCGAATCGCCCATCAGCGCCAGCACGTCGCCCACCTTTTCGGGCGGCACACCGAACTTTTCCTCGACCTCCTCGATATAGATGCGCGCGCTTTTCATCGTATCGAGCATGTCGATCCTGGCGCCGTCTTTCTCACCGACCAGCTGCATCAGATCCTTGTCGGAAGAGACGATCGTCACGTCCCAGCCCTTCGCCTGCGCGGCGCGGGCATAGGATGCGATCATGTCGTCGGCCTCGACGTCGGGCTCCTCGATACAGGGGAGGCTGAAGGCGCGGGTGGCGTCGCGAATCAGCGGGAATTGCGGCACCAGATCCTCTGGCGGATCGGGGCGATTGGCCTTGTACTGATCGTAGATCTCATTGCGGAAACTGTGGCTCGACTTGTCGAGAATCACGGCGAGATGCGTCGGACCGTCTGCCTTGTCGAGATCGTCCGCCAGCTTCCACAGCATGGTGGTGTAGCCATAGACCGCGCCGACCGGCGTGCCTTCCGGATCGGTCAGCGGAGGAAGCCGGTGATATGCCCTGAAGATATAGGCCGAACCGTCGACGAGATAGAGGTGCTGCTTGTCTGCCATCGCATGGGGCACTAGCAGCCAGCCGCGCGGATGGGGAGCGCCAAGGGGTGGAAAAAAGATGAAAGTAAAAATGGCGTAAATGCGCGGGATTGCGGCAGGATCGTGGCAGATTGGGGCAAAAAGGCTTGCAGTGCCACAATGTCGCCACTATTTAGACACCGTAAGGCCGGATTTGGATGGCCTTGCGCGGGGATGGAGTTCCTCTCCGCATTCAGAACTCGCTGTTTAAGGATTTACCATTATGCGTAAGATCGCACTCGTTGCTGCCGCTTCGGCCGCTGCTCTCTCGCTCGCTGCTTGCTCGGAAGCAACCGAAGATTCCGCTGGCGAAACCGTTGATTCGGCTGCTGCCGACACCGAAGCCAACATGGAAGCCGCTGGCAACACCATGGAAGAAGGCGCTGCTGAAATGGAAGCTGGCGCTGACGAAATGGCTGCCGACGCTGACGCAGCTGCTGCTGAAGTCGAAGCCGACGTTCAGGACGAAACCACCGCAGAAGCTCAGGCCGACTAATTCGGTTCAGCTTTGCGGGACGGTTCACCGTTCCAAAAAAGAAGGGTGGTGCCAGATGGCGCCGCCCTTTCTTTATGGCCCACGAACTTCGGTGCGTGGGATTTATAAATCCGCTGAAATCAGCCGCCGTAATCGGCATCCGCCCAGACGCGGCCGTCAGCCTTACGGTCGGCAAAGCCGCGGTATAGCGCGCCGGTGATCGTCGAGATGCGGGCGTCGCGCATTTGCCGCGCTTGGAGCTTGCGGCTCCGGTCGCCATTCTCGACCGCCATCGAAGGGCTCTGCCCGGTGACATAGATCGCAACAGCAACCGCGCGGCCGTCGGGCGTGTGGAAGATCCCGATGTCGCTCGCGGTGCGGGCAAGCGTGCCGGTCTTGTGCGCCAAGCCGGCGCTGGTCGGCAGGGCAGAGCGCATCCTCTTCTTGCCGGTGGTGGTGGCGCGCATGGCGTTCATCAGGACGCCGCGCGAAGAGGCGCTGAGCCACTTGCCCTGATAGATGCCCGCCAGAAGCTGGCCCATGGCGCGCGGGGTCGCGCTGTCGCGGAAATCCACGGCGGAAGCGGGATCGACGCGTCCGTCTTCGCGCACCAGCGTCGCAATATCGCGGGTCAGTTGGAATTCGGTGATCCCCGCGCCGCGCATCCATTCATTGACGGCCTGCGGGCCGCCGACCGCGTTCAGCAGGGCATCGGTGCAGGCATTGCAGCTCTTGCTGATCATCAGGTCGAGATGCTGCTTGCCGGACAGAAAGGCGCCGCCCGGACGCGGCAGCCGCCATTCGCTGGTCAGGCTCCATTTCCCGGCATCGACACCGGCGAGATAGGTGGCGGCGATGGCCACCTTGCTGGTGCTGGCCATGGGGAAGCGCTGATCGGCCAGAACGCCGACTTCGTGCCCCGTGGTGAGGTCGATGGCATAGACCCCGATGCGGCCTTGCGAGCCTTCCGCGAGCTGGGAAATACGCTGGCCGAGGGGATCGTCATATACCGCTTCGTATGTCTGCGGGGTCCGCGCTTCGGTCCCCAGAACCTGATCGAATTGCGCAGTATATCCCTGCGCATTGGCGATGGCGGGCAGGCCCAGAGCAAGTGCCCCGGCTGCCAGCATGTTCCCGAGTTTTCTGATCCGCATGGCTATCCCGTTACCAAATCGATGGTTTTCAGGACATTAACGATATGTGGCGAAAAGGTGCAAGCACTGCCGCGACGAATTGTGTCGCGGCAGCGCTGGAGATACTATCGGCTATTAGCAGTTAAGAGCCGATTTCTTGACCAAATCAGGCCGCGGCAATAGCCTTTTCGATGCGGTCTGTGGGTTCTCCGGTCATCGTCTTGTCGATTTCTCCGACCAGCCGTTTTTCGAGTTCGGAATGATAATGGCGGCGCATTTCGCCAAGGGTCTTGGGGTCCGCGATCACTAGCAAATCATTGATTTCCCCGGCGACCGCCTTGGCATTCAGCCATTCCGCGGCCGCCGCGCCGTGGGCGAGTTCGTTGAGGTCGGTGGCGCCGTGACGCTGCCCCATATCGTCCTGATGCTTGATCCCGGCGCTGAAATTGGTGGCTTCGAGATCGGGTTTCTGGGCGCCTTCGAGCTTGGGTTCGAAGGGCTGGCCGGTGTTCTGCATGACGGTGAAATTCTCACCATCGACGATTGCGACATGGGCCTTGTGCGGCAGTTTCATGGATGTCTCCTCCAGTAATTGGGTCTCGCGCAACCAACGGCCGGTGTTCCGAAATGGTCCCCGAACACCGTCTTGATCGGATGGAGCGGGCCCGGAACCCGGCAGATCGTCCATGACGTTCGCAGATTGTCCGGTTGACCCGGCGGCGAAGCTGAGTCTTCATCGCCCGCATCAATCTTGGGGACCTGTTTCATGACCAATCTGTTCCGCGCCGCTGCCTGCGGCCTGCTCCTTTCCACTTCGAGTGTCGCGATGGCGCAATCCGCCCCGATCGTGCTGCCGGGCGCGCCGGGCGAAGCGCCGCGGGTGATCGGCGAGGCGGAAGCCATCGCCCTGTCCGACACGCGCTATTCGCCGGCCGACGTGCGTTTCATGCAGGGCATGATCGCGCATCACCAGCAGGCGGTCGACATGGCGCGGCTGGCGCCCGATCGCACCAATAACGATGCCATCCTCAAGACCGCCGACCGGATCGAGGCGGGCCAGCGCGACGAGATGACATTCATGCGCGAATGGCTGGAGCAGCGCCGCGAACAGATCGCCATGCCGCATTCGATGCATACCGCGGCGCATGGCATGGGGCTGATGAAGGGCATGGCGACGCCCGAGCAGATGACCCGGCTCGCTGCCTCCAACGGCACCGCTTTCGACGAGCTGTTCCTCCAGCTGATGATCGCCCATCACAAGGGCGCGCTCGACATGGTGGACGAGCTGCACGATGCCCCCGGCAGCGCCTATGAGCCCGTCCTGTTCGAATTCACCAACGATGTGGTGACCGACCAGCAGGCGGAAATCGACCGCATGAATTCGGTGCTGGCCGAACTGTCCCGCGATCCGCGAGCCACGCTGTCCGCGGGCTTCCGCGATGCGGGCGAGGCGATCCTGAACCTGCGCCTCGTGGCCGCGCAGCCCAAGCCCGCCGGGTTCTTCGATCCCCAGAACCCCGCGCAATTGCAGCCGCTGATCGAGAAGGACGAGGACGAGAAGGAAGGCAAGGCCAAATCCCCCAGGGCTGAAGCCGCGGCGGCAGAGGATGCCGAGGAGGAAAAGCCCCAGTTCGGCAAGCGCGGCTCGCTGCTCGATTTCGCCAATACCGACATCGCCTTTGCGGGCGATCTGATGGTGGCGGGCAGCTATCACGGTTTCAACGCCTATCGCCTGGGCGCGGACGGCGTGCCGCAGCTGGTGTCCTCCACCGTCTGCCCCGGCGGGCAGGGCGACGTGTCGATCGTCGGCGATCTGTTGATCATGAGCGTGCAGGACAGCCGCGCCCGGGTCGATTGCGGCCTTGAAGGCGTCGCCGGCAAGGTCAGCGAGGAGCGCTTCCGCGGCCTGCGCATCTTCGACATTTCGGACATCACCCGCCCGCGCCAGGTCGGGCTGGTGCAGACCTGCCGCGGCAGCCACACCCATTCGATCGTCAGCGCCGACGAGCGCCGGATCGTGGTCTACAATTCGGGCACCAGTTATGTCCGCGATAATGAGGAGCTGGAAGGCTGCTTCGACACCGCCGGTGACGAAACCGCGCTGTTCAGCATCGACGTGGTCGAAATCCCCGTCAGCAATCCGGCGGCGGCGCGCATCGTCGACCGCCCGCGCGTCTTTGCCAAGGGCGGCCAGATCGCGGGCCTGTGGCGCGGCGGCAATCACGGCGAAGGCACGCAGGAAACCTTTGTCACCAACCAGTGCCACGACATCACCGTGTTCCCGGCCAAGAATCTGGCCGCCGGCGCCTGTTCGGGCAATGGCATCATCCTCGACATTTCGGACCCCTTCCAGCCCAAACGCATCGACGATGTGACCGACAAGGGCTTTGCCTACTGGCATTCGGCCACCTTCAACAACGATGGTACCAAGGTGCTGTTCACCGATGAATGGGGCGGCGGCGGGCGGCCGCGCTGCCAGGCGGGCGATCCCACCAATTGGGGCGCCGATGCCTTCTATGCGATCGAGGACGGCAAGCTGAGCTATCGCGGCATCTACAAGCTGCCCGCGCCGCAGAGCGACAAGGAAAACTGCGTCGCGCACAATGGCTCGATCATCCCCGTGCCGGGGCGCGATATCTTCGTGCAGGCATGGTATCAGGGCGGCATTTCGGTGATCGACTTCACCGATGCCAGCAACCCGTTCGAAATCGCCTATTTCGACCGCGGGCCGGTGGACAAGGACCAGCTGGTGACCGGCGGTTACTGGTCGGCCTATTGGTACAAGGGCCGCATCTACGCGACCGAGATCAGCCGCGGCCTCGACATCTTCGCGCTGGAGCCGAGCGAATTCCTCACGCCCGAGGAAATCGCCGCAGCCGAAGCGGCGCAATATGAAGGCGGCGTGTTCAACCCGCAGACCCAGACGCAGGTCACCTGGCCCGCCGAAGTCGTCCGCGCCGCCGAGGACAGCCGCAAGGGCGGCTAAGGGCGCGGCGGAATATGGGGGAGTTTCGGGTTCGACGGATGGGCCCGGGGCGCCCCCTAATGACTTGTGGGAGAGTGGGGATATCGGCGCGCTTGTTTCCAAGAAGCGCCCAGTGGCAGCTTGCGACGCCATTAGGTACGTTCAGGGTCGAAGTGGTGCTGCAAAAAGCTGCCATTTGAACAGTTAGTCTGTAACAATATGACTGAGTGATTGGCGTCCGGGGTCGCGACAACGAGGGTTCGAAACGACGCTATTAGAACGGGATGTCATCTAGATCGTCGTATGGGCCGGCTTTGTCCTCAACAAGTCGGTTTAGCTCAATCTTCCAATCGCTCTGTGTCGCGTTCTTCATATATGAGGTAAGGCGCTGATATTGGTTCGTTAGATAGATCGACTGATTCAATTGAACACTGTCGCCAAACGCTAGCGAAATCTGTTCGGCCTGCGCGTCTGTAAGCTCAGGGACGTTAGACTTCATCCGTTCAAATCGACTCTTTGCTTCATTGAAAGATGGGGACTGACAAAAGCTATTAATAAGTATTGATTTGTAACGCTCCAAAGTTCGCAGGCGTTTACTCAAAAGTGGTGCGAGCTTTTGCGCAGCCGTAATTGGCTCGATTAATGACCCTCGAGTGGCTTGCTTGTGAGCGATAAATCCCGAAGGATCGCGACCGTCAATTTTGAGCGAAATCACCGGAATACCACGACCAAGAGCATACCCCACCTCTTGCATACAATAAGGTGATTGGCTGAAATCATCCGTCGTAATGGCAACCATGATTTCCATGGTATCGAGCCCGTCTAAGATCACCTTTTGCCAATCCTCGTCGTCTGGGATGGTTTCATGCGCCACGAAGCAAGACATCCCGTAGGTCTCCATCGCATCAGCAATCTGCTGGACCTCTACTTTTGTCCTGTCGCGATGACTCATGAAGACGCGAGCCAAGCCTGGCTTCCAAATCTCTATTTTGGCTGGATCAGCTAGCACTCGCTCTGAAAAGGGTGTTGCCTCTCTACATTCAGGATCAGACTCGTCCTCGACTTCGATAATGACGCCCGCGAAATACTCATCAGCCGTAGATGAAAGTTTACTCAAGTCCTCCAAGATCGATGAGGCATAGCTACTTTGATCGCCAACGCTGACCTGTGAGACAACCGTCAAAGGAGCGAAAAGTAGAACGACGTGTCCGTCCATACCGCCGTTCCAGTTGTCGTGCTCAACTCCCTCGCGAAGATGCCATTTCCCGTGAGTAATTACATCGCGCTGGTAAGTCGATTTCTCGCGGTCATAAACGGCCGCAAGTTGTCTGAGGTATTTCGGCAGCTTGGCTTTGAGAACTGACATTGAGCCAATTTAGCGGCGTTGCGGATTGCCGCGCAAGAGACCGTGTCTCCCTTTACCCGGTCGCGACGAACGTGGTTTCTCGGATAGAGGCGGTTGCAGCATGAGTATTGAGATTTTCGAGTTACTGAACCATCGTCCGCTTACTCAAGCCAAATGCCGACAGTCTCAAAGCCACCTGTCCCAGGACGCTACGGCCGGACCGGCCAAAAGTCAGGAGCGGTCGAGGACCCGGTTGCGAATGCAGCTTGATCGTGAGGGGAAAGGGATGAGCAGCCACTGCTGTGAAATGATGCGCGAAAATGTCGAGAACGTTTGCGATCGGCATGAGGATCGATTTGAGTGTCCTGACGCTTTGATTCACTGTTCTGAGGCGCAGGATCGCTATGGGCTCATCATCCATGATGGCGGGACGTCGATCATAAGGATCTCATACTGCCCATGGTGCGCGACCAAGCTACAGAATGGCTTGGGCTGATGTGGTGATGACAATCGGGTTGCGGAGCTTTCTGGTCGCAAGTAGCCAGGGCAAATGAAATCCTGCCGGAAAGCACAACTTGGCTAGACCATCATATGGCCCGCGCGGCTCCCGCCGAAACTGGCGGGCGACCAGGAAGCTTTCGCCTGAGTTCTCGCCGCCGATTTACCTCCTAAAATTCCTGCAACGGGAAGGCCTGATGCCTTTTATCCGCAGGTATGGGATTTCAGTGGTTCCCTATCGACCAGGTCTTGTTGCCTTGGTCCCGCCAGACGGATTCCGCTCGGATAGAAGCAGGCGATTGGCCGAACTTATTATCCGCACCGATAGCCTGCAGCCACTCGGGCGGCTTGCCATAAAGATCGTACGCGCCCGGTATCTTCAAGGCCACGGTCGTAGCGGCCTTCAGATACCGGCAGGTCAGAACCACGCGCGCAGGCCGAGTAACAGGGCGAGGCCGTCCGGGTCTTCTCCGGTAGCGCGGGCGAGGTCTGCCGTTTCGCCCAGGCAAGATACCCATTGAAAACGGAACAATGTTCCGTATTTACGGCTCCGTGTCCTGGCATCGTCGCCAGGCTCATGGAGAAATCAATGCCCGCACACGCTAATCCCACCCTCCGCTCGACAGCCATGGACCTTGCGCCCGCGCTGTCCATGGGTCCGCTATCGCTCCCGATCGAAGGTCGCGGCGAGGTTCTGACCTACCGCGTCACCGCGCCCGCCGAAGGCGACAGCTTGCCCGTCATCCTGTTTTCGCACGGGAATGGCCAGTCGCTCTATACCTATGGTCCACTCGTCAATTACTGGGCATCGCACGGCTTCGTGGTCATCAATCCGACCCATCTCGATTCCCGAATGCTGGCGCTCGCCGGCGACGATCCGCGCCGTTCCCAGCTCTGGCGGCATCGCGAGCAGGACATGCTAGCACTGCTCGACAATCTCGATGCGATCGAGGAGGCGGCGCCGTTCATCAAAGATCGGATCGACCGCGGCCGCATTGCGGTGGCAGGCCATTCCTGGGGTGCGCAGACTGCCAGCATGTTCCTCGGCGCAACGCATCCCGATCCGGACGACGGCTCGACTGTCTCGCTGCGTGATGCGCGGGTCAAGGCAGGAGTGCTGTTCGCGGTCCCTGGCACCGGCGGCGACAATCTGAGCGAATTCGCCGCGCAGAATTTCCCGTTCATGCACCCGGACTTCTCCGGTCTCGAGACCCCTACGCTCGTGGTTGCGGGCGACAACGACAACGGCGCGATGACCGTGCGCGGGCCCGAATGGTGGCGCGAGGCTTACGACCTTAGCCCCGGGGCCAAGGCGCTGTTCGAGGTCAAGGGAGGCGAACACTCGCTTGGCGGCATTCCCAACTACGAAGCGCGCGAGACCACCGACGAGGATCCGGCGCGTATCGCCGCTGTCCAGCAGCTGTCGACGGCCTTCCTGCTCAGCGCTTTGTCGGGCTCGGACACCGATTGGCAGACTGCGGTGAGTGATGTTCGCGGTGCCGCCGTCTCCCAAGGAACAATCGAAGAGAAATGACGCCGGCGTGCTGCGGGCGGGAAGCCGATCAGCTCGCCCGCAGCCCGTCGATCAGCACTTCCAGCATGCGTTCGCCAAGCCCTGTATCCTGCGGAGAGACGAGCCGCGCCACGGTCTTGACCAAGTCGTCAGCGGTCAATCCGTCCCGGATCACGCCCGCCTCGCGCGCGGTCTCGAGCAGTCCGTCCAGGGCCGGGTAGAAGCGGTCCTCGAAATGCCCGGGCAATCCCGCATAGGCCGGATCGCCCGAATGCAGAGCGGCGGAGAAGCCGCGCTTGGTAGCTATGAATGCGGCGAAGCGGCGAAGCCATTCGGCCAGCGCTTCGAAGGGAGAACGGGTTGCGGCAAGGTCCTCTGCTGCTTCCGCGCAAGCGTCGATTTCCTGCCGAAACACCGCCGCAATGAGATCGGCGCGCGTCGGGAAGCGCCGGTAAAGCGTGCCGACGCCCACACCAGCGGCATTCGCGATGCTGCGGTTGGGCACATCGACTCCTTCGGCGGCGAAAAGCGCGCGCGCGGCGTCGATCACAGCTTCTTCGCTGCGTCGTGCGTCAATCCGTAACCGGTTCGCCTCGGCCATCTGCTTGTAAGTCCTTGCGCTGTTCTAGCTCAGATATTCACGCCGACGAGTATCGCGGACCTGACCCAATGCCAATGTGACCTAGTCTGCCTTACCGCCACGATGCGCATATCCAAGCCGGCGCTGTCGCGTAACAGATGAATTGAGGTTGGGCGACGGTGCCTGTGATCGTCCTTTCCGAGGCCGAACATATTATCCGCACCAATAGCCTTCGGCCACTCCGGCGGCTTGCCATAAAGATCGTGCGTGCTCGTTATCTTCAAGGCCACGGGTCGTAGCGGCCTTCAGATGCCCGCAGCTCAGAACCAGGCGCGCAGGCCGAGTAGCAGGGCGAGGCCGTCCGGGTCTTCTCCGGCCGCGCGGGCGAGGTCTGCCGTTTCGCCCAGCTTCGCTTCGTAGCCCACGCCCACATAGGGCGCGAATTCGCGGGCCAGTTCGTAGCGCAGGCGCAGGCCGGTCTCCAACTTGGTGAGGCCGGAGCCGCTCTCGCGCTCGGGAAGGTCCTGCGCGGCGAGTTCGAGTTCGGCGCGCGGCTGGAGGATCAGGCGCTGGGTGAGCTTGTAATCGTATTCGCCCTCGATCCGCGCGGTGAGGTCGCCGCGGTCGGACAGGAAGGCCGCCGCATCGACATGGAACATGTAGGGCGCAAGGCCCTGCACGCCGAGGACGAGGTGACTGCGCGTCTCGGGCTCCAGATCGAGCCGCGCCCCGGCCTGCAGATCGAACCACGGGCCGATGGCATGGCCCCACAGCGCCTGGATTTCGGCATCCTCGACGCCGCCGCCACTCCCGCCCCTCCCTCCGCCGAACGCGCCTTCGCCTTCGGACTTGAGGACGAATTTGTCGATATCGCCGCCGTACCAGCCCTGCACATCCCATAGGAAGGCGTCATGACCATCGGCAATACGTGCTTCGAGCCGTTCGGCCATCAGCGTGCCGGTTTTCATGTCCCCGTGGGTGGCGCGGTTGGTCTCGCGCGCCTGCGCCATGGTGGCCGCGCCGAAAATGGCATCGGCAGCGTAGAGCGGGCCTTCGAAGGCCGCGGGCGGGGGTGAGCCACTGGGCAGCTCGCCCGTTTGGTGCGCCGAATGATCCATGGGCATGGCGCCTGCCTTGGGCGCGGCGGCATGGCCGGAATGGTCCATCCGGGCGTGGCCGTCATGGCCGGCCATGGGTTGATCTGGCTCGGGCGCCTGCTCTTGCTGCTGGTGCGCGGAGTGGTCCGGCATGGTGTGGCCGGAATTATCCTGCCCATGATCTGCTGCATGACCTTGGGCGGCCAACTGCGCGGCCGACAGCAGCAGCGGGAGGATCACTGGCGCGGCGATAGCCGTGCGCGCGCTCATGCCTCATCCTCCGGCGCGGGGAAGGGCCGCACGGTGACGGTCTGCATCATCCCGGCGTGCATGTGGTAGAGCAAGTGGCAGTGGAAGGCCCAGTCGCCCGGCTCGTTGGCGGTGACATCGAAAGTGGCGGTGCTGCCCGGCTGGACGACCACCGTGTGCTTCAAGGGCTGGTTCATCATGCCCGCGCCGTTGACCAGTTCGAAGAAATGGCCGTGCAGGTGGATGGGGTGAGCCATCATCGTGTCGTTGACCAGCTTGACCCGCACACGCTCGTCATAAGCGAAGCGGATCGGATCGTCGTTCACGGCGGAGAACTTCCGGCCGTCGAAGCTCCACATGTAACGCTCCATATTGCCGGTGAGGTGAATCTCCAGCTGGCGCGTGGGCATGCGATGCGGATTGGCGCGCGCGGCCCTGAGATCGGTATAGCGCAGCACGCGGTAATCCACCGTGTCGAGGCCGAGGCCGGGGTAATCCATCCGGTCCATCGGCATGGGCGCGACCATGTCGAGGCCGGGGCCGACCTTCACATCCCTGGGCAGGCTGGAGGTATCGCGCATCGAATGGTCCATGCCGCCGTGATCCGTCGAACCGTGGTTCATGGCCGGCGTGCTGGCGGAGGCACCGCGGCTCATCGCCCCGTGACCCATGGAAGCGTGATCCATCCCAGCATGGTTCATTCCGCCATGCGCATCCTGCTTCATCGCACCGCCATGGCCGCCGTCCATCGCGCCCATGCCCATATCGGCCATGGTCAGCGTGACCGGTTCGCGCAGCGGCGGCGGGGCCGCGCGCGTGCCCGCGCTCGAGGTGAGCGAGGCGAGGCCCATGCCGCTGCGATCCATGGCTTCGGCCACCAGCGCATGGCTGCCCGCGGGCGGCGCCACGATGACATCGTAGGTTTCCGCCACGCCGATCTGGAACTCGTCCACCTCCACCGGGGCCACATCCATGCCGTCGGCCGCGATCACCGTCATCGGCACGCCGGGAATGCGGACGTTGAAGAAGGTCATCGCCGACCCGTTGATGACGCGCAGGCGCACCCGCTCGCCCGGCGTGAAGAGATATTCCAGCCCGTCCATCGGCCCGTGGCCGTTGACGAGGAAGGTGTAGGTCGAACCTGTCACGTCCGAGATGTCGCGCGGGTTCATGCGCATGCCGCCCCACATCAGCCGCTCGTCCGCCGGCATGTCGCCATCCGTCGCGGTCTGCATCTGGTAGTTGAAATAATGTTCGCCCACCTTGAGCTTCCGCGCGATCTCATGCGGGTGCATGGCGCTGAATTCGGACAGCAGCACCACGTAATCGCGGTCGTAACGCGGATCGGGAGTGGCGCTCTCGATCACGATCGGGCCATAATGCCCGGCCTGCTCCTGCAGCCCCGAATGGCTGTGCCACCAATAGGTGCCGCTCTGCCGGATGGGGAATTCGTAAGTGAAAGTCTCGCCCGGCTTGATGCCGGGGAAGCTCACGCCGGGGACGCCGTCGAACTGGAAGGGCAGCAGCAGGCCGTGCCAGTGGATCGAGCTGTCCTCGTCCAGCCGGTTGGTCACGTCGATGCGCAGGTCCTGCCCTTCGCGCAGGCGCAGCAGCGGGCCGGGAACACTGCCGTTGACGGCGACCGCATGACCCTTGTGGCCGCCTACGGTAACGTGGTGTCGCTCGATCGTCAGCGCGATCCGGTCCCCCGACACTTCGCCGAAGCCCTGCCGGGCGTGCGTCAGGCTTTCGCCCCGCGCCCAGGCCGGAACCGCAAGGCCCCCGGCGGCAAGCCCGGCGGAACCGGCCATGGCCGAACCGAGCAGGAATTTACGCCGCGAAACGACCGGGGAAGGACTTTCTTTGCATATCATGGCATTCTCATATTATACCCCCGGGGAGTATTCAATGGAGGTTGCCACATGGGCCCGAACAAGGCCGTATTGAACCGTCTGTCGCGGATCGAGGGACAGGTCAGGGGGCTGGCGCAGATGGTGGAGGAAGACCGCTACTGCATCGACATATTGCAGCAGTTCCAGGCGGTGAAGGCCGCGCTGGCCAAGGCCGAGACCGAGATCCTCAAGAACCACGCGGCCTGCTGCGTCGCCGAGGCCATCGCTTCGGGCGATGCGGAGGATCAGCGGCAGAAGTTCGCCGAGCTGGTGGATCTGTTCGCCAAGGCCAAGGCATGATCAAGCGCGGCCTGCTGGCGGCGATCGTCCTCGGCCTCGCCGCCCCCGCGACAGTGATGGCGCATGGGCCTCAGGGGCATGAAGAGGAGGCGGCGCAGGCCTCGCCGGAGGAGGAAGCCGCGCAGTCGGCCGCCCAGCAGCAGAAGCCTGCGGCACCGGCCCCCGAGGGCACAGGCGCTGCGGTGGAGGCGGAGCAGTTGGAACCGAGCCGCATCCCGCACTTCCTGACCAATCTGCACCCCGCGACAGTTCACTTCCCCATCGCGTTGCTGCTGTTCGCGGCTTTCGCCGAACTGCTGTCCATCGCGCGGCCCGGCGGCCGCAGCCGGGCGGCTGCCGATATCGCGGCGGCGAGCGGAGGCATCGCGGCGAGCGTGGCCGCCCTGTTCGGCTGGATCCACACGGGCCTGTGGCTGGGTGGGGGCGACATCATTCAATGGCACCGCTGGCTGGGTACCGGGCTCGGAGTTCTCGGGCCCGTGATCGCACTGCTCGCCCTGCGGAAGGGTGAAAGCCGCCTCATGCTGCGGCTGCTCCTCGGCCTGTCTGCGGCGGCGATCGTCGCGCAGGGCTGGCTTGGCGGCGAACTGGCCCACGGGTTCGGGCATCTTTAGGAATGACGGTGAAGGGGACAGGGAAAATGCAGGACAGCGGCACATCGCACGAAGGCAATTACAAACGCTTCATGGCGATGGTGGGCACGTCGACCGTGATCATGTTCGGCCTGATGTATCTCAACACCTATGCGCTCGATCATGTGATGTGGAGCGAGACGCGGTTCTGGATGATGTTCGTGATGGGCGCGGTGATGGCCATCGTCATGCTGCTGTTCATGTGGGGGATGTACCGCAACACGGCCAAGAACTGGATCATCATCGGCGTGTCGGTGGTAACCTTCGTAGCGGCGCTGTTCCTCGTCCGCAGCCAGGAAACCGTGTATGACGAGGAATGGATGTCGGCGATGATCCCGCATCATTCGATCGCCATCATGACCAGCGAACGCGCGCATATCCGCGACAAGCGGGTGCAGGAACTGGCCAACAGCATCATCACCGCCCAGCGCAAGGAAATCGCCGAGATGAAATGGCTGCTCGGCGATATCGAACGCAACGGCCTCGCCGCAACCGCGGAAGAGGCGGCGATCCGTCCGGTCCCGAAGTTCGAAGGCCATCTCAACCCGGACGGCGGCGCCACGCCCTGAGCGGCGGGATCCGGAACAAATAAAAAGCCCGGCAGGATCGCTCCCGCCGGGCTTCTTTATTGTGCCTGTCGGCTGGTCGGTGGGCTTAGAAGCCCATTCCGCCCATGCCACCCATGCCGCCCATGTCGGGCATTGCAGGGGCTGCCGACTTGTCTTCCGGCTTGTCGACGACAGCGGCTTCGGTGGTGATCAGCAGACCGGCAACCGAGGCGGCGTTCTGCAGCGCAGTACGCACGACCTTGGTCGGGTCGATCACACCGGCCGACACCAGGTTTTCATAGGTGTCGGTGGCGGCGTTGAAGCCCATGCTTTCGTCATTGCCGTCGAACAGCTTGCCGGCGACGACTGCGCCGTCATGGCCTGCGTTGCTGGCGATCTGGCGAACCGGAGCCTGCAGCGCACGGCGGACGATGTCGATGCCGCGGGTCTGGTCGTCGTTTTCGCCGGTCAGGCCCTGGAGAGCCTTCGAAGCGTAGAGCAGCGCGGTACCGCCGCCCGGGACGATGCCTTCTTCGACAGCTGCGCGGGTTGCGTGCAGCGCATCGTCGACGCGGTCCTTGCGTTCCTTCACTTCGACTTCGGTGGCACCGCCGACCTTGATCACGGCAACACCGCCGGCGAGCTTCGCCAGACGTTCCTGCAGCTTTTCCTTGTCGTAATCGCTGCTGGTGTTGTCGATCTGCGTGCGGATTTCCGAAACGCGGGCCTTGATGTCGTCTTCCGAACCGGCACCGTCGACGATGGTGGTGTTGTCCTTGTCGATGGTGACGCGCTTGGCTTCACCGAGCATGCCCAGCGTGACGTTTTCCAGCTTGATGCCGAGATCTTCGCTGATCATTTCGCCCTGCGTCAGGATCGCGATGTCCTGCAGCATGGCCTTGCGGCGATCGCCGAAGCCCGGAGCCTTGACCGCAGCAACCTTGAGGCCGCCGCGCAGCTTGTTGACCACGAGGGTGGCCAGCGCTTCGCCTTCGATGTCTTCCGCGATGATCAGCAGCGGACGGCCCGACTGGACAGCCGCTTCGAGAACCGGGAGCATCGCCTGCAGGTTCGAGAGCTTCTTCTCGTGGATCAGGATGTACGGGTTTTCGAGCTCGACCGTCATCTTGTCCGGGTTGGTGATGAAGTACGGGCTGAGGTAGCCGCGGTCGAACTGCATGCCTTCGACGGTCTCGAGCTCGAATTCGAGGCCCTTCGATTCGTCGACGGTGATCACGCCTTCCTTGCCGACCTTTTCCATGGCTTCGGCGATCTTTTCGCCGACTTCACGGTCGCCATTGGCCGAGATGATGCCGACCTGAGCGATTTCGCCCGAACCCGACACGTCCTTCGAACGGCCCTTGAGGTCTGCCACGACCTTTTCGACAGCGAGGTCGATGCCGCGCTTGAGGTCCATCGGGTTCATGCCGGCGGCAACCGACTTCATGCCTTCGGTGACGATCGACTGACCGAGCACGGTGGCAGTGGTGGTGCCGTCACCGGCGGCGTCGTTCGACTTCGAAGCGACTTCCTTGAGCATCTGCGCGCCCATGTTCTCGAACTTGTCCTTCAGTTCGATTTCCTTGGCGACGGTGACGCCGTCCTTGGTGATGCGCGGTGCGCCGAAGCTCTTGTCGATCACGACGTTGCGGCCCTTGGGGCCCAGCGTGACCTTCACGGCGTTGGCGAGAATGTCGACACCGCGCTGAATGCCTTCGCGCGCGTCGCGGCTGAATTTTACGTCCTTGGCAGCCATGTTGCTGTCCTTTCCGTTCAGATTTCTAGTTGATCAGATGACTGAAGTTGACACAGTTGACAGTGTCCTGGGGGTTAAATCCAGTTCAGCCCATGATCCCCATGATGTCGCTTTCCTTCATGATGAGAAGGTCTTCGCCATCGAGCTTGATCTCGGTGCCCGACCACTTGCCGAACAATACGCGATCGCCAGCCTTCACATCGAGCGGGGTGACGGTGCCGTCTTCGGCCTTGGCGCCGGCGCCAACAGCGACGATTTCGCCTTCGCTGGGCTTTTCCTTGGCGCTGTCGGGAATGATGATACCGCCAGCGGTCTTTTCTTCGGCTTCGATGCGGCGAACGAGCACGCGGTCGTGAAGCGGACGAAATGCCATAGTGATGACCTTTCTATTCGAGAGTGAAAATGATGGTTGGCACTCACTGGTCTGGAGTGCCAGCACGGCGCATTTGGGATCGAGCGCGGATTGAGTCAACGGGCCGAAGCGAAAAAAATTCGTCCGATCGGATGGGCCGTGGCGCGGGCTGGCCAGAGCGAGGCAAATTGGCTATCGGGCCGCGCAAATCCGCCAGTGGCGACGACTTTCTGGAGCGTATTGATGAAGACCGACAAGACCGTTTCGGCCCTGACCATTCCCGAACAGGTGCTGGTGTGGCTGCAGCTGCACATGATGGAGATTGCCGGCGCCTTCGCCGTGCTGATCATCGGCCTGCTGGCGGCCAAGATCCTGTCGAGCTGGGTTGAACGCGCGCTGACCCGCTCGCCGCGTTTCGATCCCACCGTGGCGCAGTTCCTGTCCAACCTCGTCAAATATGCGCTGTGGGCGCTGGTCATCGTGACCGTGCTGACCCAGTTCGGGGTGGAGACCACCAGCATCCTCGCCGCGCTGGGCGGCATGGCGCTGGCCGTGGGGTTGGCGCTGCAGGGCACGCTCAGCAATGTGGCATCGGGCGTGATGATCCTGGTCCAGCGCCCCTTCAAGGTGGGCGAGGCGATTTCGGCCGGTTCGGTGACCGGCACGGTCCAGCAGATCGGGCTGTTCACCACCGAATTGAAGCAGTTCGACGGGCTGTTCGTGATGGTCCCCAATTCCGAATTATGGAACCAGGCGATCGTCAATTTCCATCGCCATCCGATCCGCCGGTTCGAGCTGATCGTGGGCATCGGCTATAACGACAGCATGGAGCAGGCGCGCAACGAACTGCTGGCGATGGCCGCGGCGGACGAGCGCGTGCTGGCCGATCCCGAGCCGGTGGCCTTCGTCGCCTCGCTGGACGACAGTTCGGTCGGCATCGGGCTGCGCGTCTGGTGCACCACGGGCGATTACGTGGCCGTGGGTTGGGACCTGACCGAAAAGGTCAAGGCGCGCTTCGACGATGTCGGCATCTCTATCCCCTTCCCGCAGCGCGAGGTTACCCAGCGCGCCGCCTGAAGCGGCGCTTGCTCAGACCCGGATACGTCAGGGGCGCGTCGTGAGGCCGAGCCGGTCGCGCAGCGCCCACCGCCACGTCAGCAGCAGGGCGGCGACCGAGAGGCCGGTCGCCAGCCCGATCCACACGCCGACGCCTTCGAGGCTGGTGTAGAAGCCAAGCCAGAGCGACATGCCGATGCCCGGCACCCAATAGGCGAAAGCGGCCATCCACATCGGCACGCGCGTATCCTGCAATCCGCGCAGCGCCCCGGCCGCGACGGCCTGCATCCCGTCGACCAGCTGGAAGGCGGCGGCGATGACGATATATTTGAGCGCGAAGCCGACCAGCACGGCGTTCTTGGGATCCCAAGGATCGATATAGATCGCCAGCAGCGGCTTGGGGATCGCGATCATGGCAATCGCCGTCAGCGCCATGAAGCCGGTGCCTACCGCAATCGCGGTCCAGCCTGCGCGCTTCATCCCGTCGCGATTGCGCGAGCCGTAGAAATAGCCGACCCGGATGGTGGCTGCCTGGCCCACGCCGAAGGGGACCTGGAAGGCGAGCGCGGCGATCTGCAGTGCGACCGTGTGTGCGGCCAGCTGGCTGGCACCGATATTGCCCATCAGGAACGCCGCCGCGCCGAAGATGCCGGCCTCCGCCGTGATGGTCAGCGCGATGGGCGTGCCGATGCGCGCGATGTGCCAGAACCGCGGCCAGTCGGGCGACCACCAGCGGCCGAAGATGCGATAGCGGTGGAGCCGCGGGTCGAGCCGGATGACGAGGACATAGGCGGCCAGCGTCGTCAGCGTGGTGATGATCGTTGCCACTGCCGCGCCGCGCAGGCCCAGTTCGGGCGCGCCGAAATTGCCGAAGATGAAGCTGTAGTTCGCCGCCGCATTGACGAAGATGCCGCCCGCCGTGATCGCAGTGGCCAGGATCGGGCGGTCCAGCGTGGAGACGAAATTCCGCAGCACGTTGCAGAACAGCATCGGCACCAGCGAGAGGACAAGAACGGTGTTGTATTCGAGCGCCATGGCGGTGATCTCCGCCTCTTGCGCTGTGGCGCGCATCAGCGGGCCGAGCAGGAGGCAAAGCCCGATCCCCCCGATGCCCGATGCCAGCGCGAGCCATAGCGCCATGCGCACCGAACGGCGCACCGGGCGCAGGGCAGGCGCACGCTCGCCCAGTTCGGCGGCTGCCACCGGCGCCACGGCCCCGGTCAGGCCAGACAGCGCCCACATCACCAGCCCGAACAGCGCGATCGCCAGCGCGGAGGCGGCCAGCTGGCTTTCCCCAAGCCGGGCGATGAAGATCACGTCCACGGCATAGGTCAGCATCTGAAGCAGATTGGCAGCCGCCAGCGGCCAGCTCAGCCGGAATGTCGCGCGAAGTTCGTCGCGCCAGCCATCGCTGCGGTCGGGCAGGGGCATGGGGGCAGGGATGTCTGTCATTTCGGCAGGCCCCGCGCAGGCGGAGCGGAGGGCCGGATAGAAGGGTTTGCCCGAAACCTCAAATGGCTTGTTGGGGGCCAGCCTTGCCAGCGGGAATAGATGAGTTTATTACAATATGCTTACTTAGGGATTACCCGTAGACAGTCGTTCCACATTCCTTCAAAAAGACGAAGTATTCGATGGGCGGGTCAAGCAAAGGAATTCCAATTTAATGACGGCTCAGCCAAAAAGAATGTTCGATCGGCGTGAACCGCGGCTCGTGCTGCAGTTGAGGACAGGTGTTGGACAGGCTGGCAGGGCGTTCGATGCGGAAATCATGAATATTTCCACTGGCGGGATGCTGGTCAGGACCAGTTCGGACATTTCGCAAAACGATCCCATCCAAGTCGTTCTTCCGCAGAGCGGGGCGGTCGGTGCCCGGGTTATCTGGTCGGCGGAGGATCTATACGGTTGCTCTTTCGATACGCCGATCTCGCAAGACGAGCTGGACAGCGTGCGCGATGCCGCCCGTTTCCACAGCCCGTTCCGGGAGGCTTACGGCGTCGATCACGAAACCCTCGGCGCGCGGATCAAGCGCCTGCGCACCGCCTCGGGCTTCACGATGGTCGAACTGGCGCAGAAGGTGGGCGTCAGCAAGCCGACGCTGTGGAAGTGGGAAGGCGACCAGGTTCGCCCGCGCCACGAAACCATGGGTATTCTCGCCCAGCAGCTCGGTGTCGGCGAACTCGAACTGGTCTACGGCGCCCCGCGGCTGGGCGAAGAAGTGGCCAGCCTGGAGGGCGACGAAGAGCAGGGCTCGCTGGCGGATATCGTGCGGGCCAGTCGCAAGCGCATCGCCGAAGCGGCGGGCGTGGATGAAGTGAGCGTCGATATCCACATCAACTGGGGCAACGAATAATTTCGGGGCCTGATCGCGCGGTCACAAGAGCGCGCTTCAGGCCCACGAAAGCTAACCGGCCTACTATCGCTTGCAACGTCCACGACATTGCAGGATGATTTCCCATGCGCTTTATCCGTTCGTTTTCGGCAATCCTCGTGCTGGCCGGCTTCGTGCCCGGTGCCGCAATGGCGCAGGAAGTCTATGGCGGCGTCTATGTCCACGCGGTCGACACGCCGTTCACCTTCGACACGAACGAGGGCGGGACAGATGTCCAGGCCGGTCTTCGCTTCGACCAGATCGGCGCGCTGGGCGGGATGCAGCCCTATGTCTTCGGCTCGGTAAACCTGTCGGGCGATACCAGCTTCGTCGGCGCGGGCGTGAGCTGGAAGGCGGAAATGGGCAAAGTCTACCTCCGCCCCGGCGTGGGGCTTGTCGTGCACGATGCGCCGGAGTTGCGGGTCGATCCCGCCACCGGCATCCGTACCGATCTCGGCAGCCGGGTTCTGTTCGAACCTGAAATCGCCCTTGGCTACGATATCTCCGACCGGTTTTCGATCGAGGCGAGCTGGGTCCACATCAGCAATGCGCGGCTGTTCAACAGCGAGCAGAATCCCGGCATCGACACGATGGGCGTTCGGGTAAATATCGGTTTCTAGGTTTTTCGGGGGGATAAATGGCCAGATCGTTATGGGTGTTGTCGACTCTCTTTCTGGCAGGATGCACCAGTGCAGCTCGCGAGCAGCCGGATGAAAGCGCGGCATACTATCAAAACCCGGTGCCCCCGAGGCTCGTCGTGGTTTCTCCGACCAGAGCTGACGGGGAGGCCCGGGCGGCGCGTGACTATGCCCCCCTACCCAAGGATGCGGGCACCTTCATGAAATGCGCCGCCTGCCACACGCTGACCCCTGGCGTCCACGGGCTCGGCCCGTCGCTGGCCGGTATTTACGGCCGTCCTGCGGCGACCCGGAAAGGTTACCGCTATTCCGACGAACTGTCGCGGTCGGGTCTGGTGTGGGATGCGGCGACGCTCGATTCATTCCTCGCCTCCCCGAGCGAGCGGGTGCCGGGAACGAAGATGAGGTTTCGCGGGCTGAGCGATCCTGCAGACAGAGCGCAGGTCATCGCCCTGATCCAGCGTTACTGAATGCAGCGTGCGGTAGACTAATCGCCGCGTCGGCGCTTGTCCGAGCTTCTGCGATACCGGTAATAGTAGGTGTAGGCTTTTTTCCTGGACCGGCGACGAGGCCGTCCGGTGAGGATGTCGAAAGCGTAGACCGGCCAGTTGGCTGCGATGGCAAGGGCTCGCGCGCTAAGACTCATCACGTCAATAAAGACAAATAACGGAAAAAGCGGGAAAAGCAGAACGTATCGGTCGATTATCTGTGAGCAGAAGGACCGCGGGAAGATACGAACGAAAAGAACAGCTCCAAGGAAGGTCGCGATGAGATATCCTGCGATAAGGAAGAACAAATACATGATGCCTCCTTCTCGTGGCACGACCGCGTTCTGGCAAAGAACGGTCCTGTCGAGGAACGTTCTGCAAATAAGGATTAATACTTTTGGGGTAGGGTGCCAATAGTTGTAAGCGCTTAAAAGATGCAAGCACGTAATGAAAAAGGGCGGCGCCTTTCGGCACCGCCCTTCGTCTGATCTCTCGAGGAGAGATCGAAGCGTAAGCATATCCCACCGGAGCGGGAATAAGGCTTACTTGAGTTCGACGGTACCGCCGGCTGCTTCGATCTTGCCCTTGATTTCTTCGGCTTCAGCCTTGTTGACGCCTTCCTTGAGGGCCTTCGGTGCGCCTTCGACGAGAGCCTTGGCTTCGGTGAGGCCGAGACCGGTGATGGCGCGGACTTCCTTGATGACCTGGATCTTCTTGCCACCGTCGCCGGTGAGAACGACGTCGAATTCGTCCTTTTCTTCAGCAGCTTCAGCAGCGCCGCCAGCGGCGGGGCCAGCAACGGCAACAGCAGCAGCGGCGCTAACGCCCCACTCTTCTTCCAGTGCCTTGGCAAGCTCGGCGGCTTCCATGACGGTCAGCTTCGACAGTTCTTCAACAAGCTTGGCGATATCAGCCATGATGTTTCACTCCAATAATATGTGGCCGGGGCGTGGGTTGGAAAAATGCCCCGATGAATAGGTGTTCTGTGCTCGAACCTGCTCTTACGCGGCTTCCTTGGCGCCATAGGCGCCAACCACGCGTGCGAGCATCGAAGTGGGTTCCTTGATGGTCCGGACAACCTTGGTTGCCGGCGCATTGAGGAGGCCCACGATCGTGCCGCGAAGTTCGTCGAGGCTCGGCATCGAGGCCAGCGACCTCACACCTGCTTCGTCGAGCTTCTGCGCGCCCATCGATCCGCCGACGATTTCGATCTTGTCGGTGGTCTTGGCGAACTCCACCACGGCCTTGGCCGCGGCAACCGGGTCCTCGGAATAACCGAGAGCGGTCGGACCAGTCAGGAATTCATCGATTCCTTCGTAGTCGGTGTCCTTCAGGGCGAGCTTGGCGAGACGGTTCTTCGCAACCTGGTAGGACGCACCGGCTTCACGCATCTTCGTACGCAATTCGGTCGACTGGGCGACCGTAAGGCCCAGGTTGCGGGTCACGACGACCACGCCAGCCTGGTTGAAGACTTCGCTGAGCTGGGCGACCGCGTCGGTTTTCTGCGAACGATCCATGCCATACTCCTTCACTATGACCGACCGGAATGGCTCCCGGACGATCGGCTACGTTTGTCCATGCCGGCAATGCGACACGGGCGAGTCCGTTGAGGGGGAAGGAGTGCGCCACCATAGTGCATGGAGACTGGCGCGAACGGCGATGCAGGACACCGCCGGAAAATCTCTGTCCCCGTCTAGGCCGGAAATTAAGACCGGGCAGATCCCGGTCACCAGCTGTCTCGGACGGATGCGCGGGCGAGAATCGAAAAGACCCGCCTGTGCGGGGCGGGCCTTTAAAGCTTCCTGCGCCCGCGTCAAGTGCGGGCGCATGGGACGAAGTGGCTTACATCGCGGTTTCGTCGCGTTCCATCATGGGGTCGCCGACCGGTTCGGGGCCGGTTGCCTCGGTATCGGTTTCGACTTCGGTTTCCAGCATGCCGTCGGTGGCCGGATTTTCACCATCGATGGCGTCATCGCCCGACGGAGCGGTTACCGCATCGCCCTGCATATCGGCCGTGTCTGAGCCGTCGATCGGTTCGCCGCAAGCACCGAGGGTGAGGGCAAGAGGCAGGGCGAGGGCAAGAGCGGGCTTCATGTGAATTCTCCTAATTGGCTTATTCCAAGAACGGGCCCGAATGGCGAGCGTTCCGCAACGAAAAAGGCCCGGTGCGAACACCGGGCCTTTCGTCAATCCATCGGGCCGCGCTGGCGGCCGGAGAAGATTATTCTGCTGCCGGAGCGGCTTCGTCGGTGGCCGGAGCTTCTTCAGTCATCGGGTCAGCGGCGGTTTCGTCGGCCATCATGGTGTCGTCGGTCGCCATAGTGTCGTCAGCCATCGGTGCTTCGACAGGAGCGGTTTCAACAACCGTGGTTTCTTCTTCAACCGGTGTTTCTTCAGCGGTTTCGCCGCAAGCAGCGAGGGTCAGCACAACGGGAAGAGCTGCAACGAGAGCGATTTTCTTCATGATTCGTATTCCTGCGCCATGATTGGCGTGGCCTTAAAATAGCCTTATTCTCGTCAAGTAAAAGACACATTTTGCATTGGGTGCATTTTCATGCGTGCCGGGCGGAGTCACGCTGTGAGAGGGCGTGGCTCGGCGGGACGCTTCTGCATGCTGCGCTTGTCCATCCACCCTGCCACTCGCACCATGGCTGACGGGACGATGGAGACGATAAGACCAACCACGACAGCGTCGATTGCCAGGGTCAACCACAATTCCGTTCCCATACTGCCGACGGCGGTCTCGTTGAGATGCTGATGCAGGAGGCTAGCGGGAACACGTGCCAGCAACAGCAACGGCAGTGCGAGAAAATAGAGCAAGCCGAGCCGTCGCGCCGATGCGATAGGTCCGCTAATCCTGCCGTCGGTCGCAGCGGCTACGACCCAGGCGATGAGCAGGGGTTCCAGCAGCTGCTGGCCCAGCCCCACGGCGGCGCGGAAAGTATCGACATGCACTTCGGGAATGAGGAAGCGAGCATAGAATAGCGCCGCAAAAACGACCAATGAATAGGCGAAATACGGGAGGTAGCGGAGGCCTGCTGAGCCCAGAGGCGCAAGCTTGCGGTCACTGCGCTGGGAGATGAAATACCGGATGACGAAGAAGGCCCCGACATAGATCGATGCCATCTTCACCCAGCCGAAAGCCATTCGCAGCCCATCATCTGCGACGGCGCGCCCCATCTCCTGGCTTTCGAACATGCCGATACGCACTTCGACGATATGCTGCGCAAACTCCCAGCCGATGATTGCGGCAAATAGCCAGGGTAGGGCCTTTATCGCGCGCAGACTGTCGACATAGGTCCCGCCGAGGTCGGTGAAGAAACGTTTTATCCAGATCATTGTGAATCCTCCCTATATTCAAGCAAGTCCCCCGGCTGGCATTCCAGTTCGCGGCAGATGGCTTCGAGTGTCGAAAAGCGGATCGCCTTGGCCTTGCCTGTTTTCAGGATCGAAAGGTTGGCGAGTGTGAGCCCGATGCGTTCGGACAGTTCGGTCAGCGTCATGCCGCGATCCTGCAGCAGCTCGTCCAGCCGGACAGCGATTGCGCTGGTGTCCTCGGTAGGCATCAGACGGTGCCTTCCAGGTCTTCGCGCATGGCGGCGCCTTCGCGGAAAACCTTGGCCAGAAGGAACAGCAGAAGAACCGCGAACCAGCCGGTGAGCGAGAAGGTCCAGCCGAAATATTCGCCGCTGGCCGCGCTCGCCCAGACCGATATCTGTCCGAATATGAGGTCGAGGATATTAACGCCCAGAAGCGCCCAGCCTACTGCCTTGAGCCGGCGTGCATTCTGCTCGCTGAAAGCCTGCCCGATGGCCGCGTCACGGAGCAGGGCGATCAGGCGGGTGAAGATCACATGGATGCAGATCGCAGCCGGCACCACGATAGCGCAGACCGAGACAAGCCACGTCCACACCGCCCGGACTGCCTCTTGTCCGCGGACCTCGAACGCTTGAGTAATTGCCGGATAGAAATGCTCGCTCGCCAATAGCAGCGCAGCGAGAAGTAGAGTGAACAAGACTGCCCCAATCCAGTTCAGCCAGTTCGCGATGCGAAATATCCAGATTGTCGTTCCGAACACGGGCATATCTCCTTTATCGAAATTCGATATGATGCAGACGACCCTTATCGTCAATCGATAATATCGAAAAACGATATGTGACTCGGAATCGCGCTCCTTGACCCTGTCGGGCGCGCATCCTATATGCCCTCTCGACCGCACGCTTCGAGCGAGTCTGATTCATGCGCGGGGATCGGACACAGGATGGAAGCGGCGTTTCCATATCGCGACGCTTTTCATGAGCTGCAGCTGCCGCCGCTAAGGGTGTGCATTCGCTGCGGCCTTTTTGCGTCTCGCGATACGGCTCTCACGCGCATGAGACATCAAATTTCGCTCCTGTCCGAGTCAATGGACATTGCGGAGCTGGCACACGAGAAGAGGTAATTACCCCTTATGGCTACCAAGGCGAAGGCCCCCCGCAGCACGGCTTCGGGTACCGCAAAGCGGCGTATCCGCAAGATCTTCGGCGACATCCACGAAGTCGTCGACATGCCCAACCTGATCGAGGTCCAGCGCGAGAGCTACGAACAGTTCCTGCGGTCCGACAAGGACAAGGGCCATGTCTCGGGTCTTGAAAAGACGCTGCGCTCGGTCTTCCCGCTGCGCGATTTCGCCGGCACTGCCGAACTCGACTTCGTGCATTACGAACTCGAGCCGCCGAAATACGACATCGTCGAATGCCGCCAGCGCGGGATCACCTATGCTGCGCCGATGAAGGTCACGCTGCGCCTGATCGTCTTCGAGGTCGACCAGGAAACCGAAACCCGCTCCGTCCTCGATATCAAGGAGCAGGACGTTTACATGGGCGACATGCCGCTCATGACGGACAACGGCACCTTCATCATCAATGGTACCGAACGCGTCATCGTTTCGCAGATGCACCGTTCGCCGGGTGTGCTGTTCGACCATGACCGCGGCAAGACCCATTCCTCGGGCAAGCTCCTCTTCGCGGCCCGCATCATTCCGTACCGCGGCAGCTGGCTCGACTTCGAATTCGACGCCAAGGACGTGGTCAACGTGCGTATCGACCGCAAGCGCAAGCTGCCGGTCACCGCGCTGCTCTACTCGCTCGGCCTCGATGCGGAGGACATTCTCTCGCACTTCTACGACAAGGTCGAATGGAAGCGCGCCAAGGATGGCTGGGAGCTGCCCTTCGTCGCCGAAAACTGGCGTAACCAGAAGCCGGCCTTCCCGCTGGTCGATGCCAAGACGGGCGAAGAAGTGTTCGCCGCCGGTCAGAAGATCAGCCCGCGTGCTGCCAACAAGGCGGCCAAGGATGGTCTGGAAACCCTGCTGCTGCCGACCGAAGAAATCTTCGGCCGCTATGCCAGCGAAGACCTGATCGACGAAAGCACGGGCCGCATCTACATCGAAGCCGGTGACGAAGTCTCGGCAGAGAACCTCGAAGTGCTCGACGCTGCCGGTGTCGACAGCCTGACGCTGCTCGACATCGACCACGTGAACACGGGTCCGTGGATCCGCAACACGATGAAGGTCGACAAGGCCGAGAACCGCGACGAGGGCCTTGAGGCGATCTACAAGGTCATGCGTCCCGGCGAACCGCCGACCAAGGAAACCGCAGAAGCGCTGTTCGAAGGCCTGTTCTTCGACGCCGAACGCTATGACCTGTCGGCCGTGGGCCGCGTCAAGCTCAACATGCGTCTCGAGCTCGATGCCGAAGACACCGTCACCACGCTGCGCAAGGAAGACATCCTGGCCGTGGTGAAGGAACTGGTCGACCTGAAGGACGGCAAGGGCGAAGTCGACGACATCGACAACCTCGGCAACCGCCGTGTGCGTTCGGTGGGCGAACTGCTGGAAAACCAGTACCGCGTCGGCCTGCTGCGCATGGAACGCGCGGTGAAGGAGCGCATGAGCTCGGTCGACGTGTCGACCGTGATGCCGAACGACCTCATCAACGCCAAGCCCGCCGTGGCTGCCGTGCGCGAGTTCTTCGGCTCCAGCCAGCTCTCGCAGTTCATGGACCAGACCAACCCGCTGTCGGAAGTCACCCACAAGCGCCGCGTTTCGGCGCTTGGCCCGGGCGGTCTTACGCGTGAACGCGCCGGCTTCGAAGTTCGCGACGTTCACCCGACGCACTATGGCCGTATCTGCCCGATCGAAACGCCGGAAGGCCCGAACATCGGTCTGATCAACTCGCTGTCGACCTTCGCCCGCGTCAACAAGTATGGCTTCATCGAGACGCCGTACCGCAAGGTGAAGGACAACAAGGTCACCGACGAGGTCATCTACCTCTCGGCGATGGAAGAACAGAAGCACACCGTCGCGCAGGCTTCGGCCGAACTCGACGAAAACGGCGGCTTCGTGGAAGAGCTGGTTTCGGCGCGTCAGAGCGGCGACAACCTGATGGCTCCGCGCGAAACCATCACGCTGATGGACGTCAGCCCGAAGCAGCTCGTCTCGGTCGGTGCATCGCTCATTCCGTTCCTGGAAAACGATGACGCCAACCGCGCGCTGATGGGCGCCAACATGCAGCGCCAGGCCGTTCCGCTCGTCAAGGCGGAAGCGCCCTGGGTCGGCACCGGCATGGAAGAGACCGTTGCGCGCGATTCGGGCGCGGCCATCACCGCCAAGCGCGGCGGCGTGGTCGACCAGGTCGACGCAACCCGTATCGTCATCCGTGCGATCGGCGATGTCGAACCCGGCCAGTCGGGCGTGGACATCTACACGCTGCAGAAGTTCCAGCGTTCGAACCAGGATACCTGCATCAACCAGCGTCCGCTGGTGAAGGTAGGAGAGACGATCGAAGCCGGCGACATCATTGCCGACGGTCCCTCGACCGATCTGGGCGAACTGGCACTGGGCCGTAACACGCTCGTCGCCTTCATGCCGTGGAACGGCTACAACTACGAGGATAGTATCCTCATCTCCGAGCGTATCGTGAAGGACGACGTCTTCACCTCGATCCACATCGAGGAATTCGAAGTCATGGCGCGTGACACCAAGCTCGGGCCCGAGGACATCACCCGCGACATCCCGAACGTCGGCGAGGAAGCGCTGCGCAACCTAGACGAGGCGGGCATCGTCTACATCGGTGCCGAAGTGCACCCGGGCGATATCCTGGCCGGCAAGATCACGCCGAAGGGCGAAAGCCCGATGACGCCGGAAGAAAAGCTTCTGCGCGCCATCTTCGGTGAAAAGGCCAGCGACGTGCGCGACACTTCGCTCCGCCTGCCGCCGGGCGTTGCCGGGACTGTCGTCGAAGTTCGTGTCTTCAACCGTCACGGTATCGAGATCGACGATCGTACGCGTGCCATCCAGAACGAGGAAATCGAACGCCTCCGCAAGGACGCTGCCGACGAACGCGCCATTCTGAACCGTGCCACTTACAACCGCCTGCGCGACATGCTCGAAGATCAGACGGCTTCGGCTGCGCCCAAGGGTGTGAAGAAGGGCACCGAGATCACTGAAGAAGTGCTCGACAGCATCGATCGCCACGAGTGGTTCAAGTTCGCAGTTGCGGACGACAATCGCCAGCAGCAGATCGAAGCGGTCAAGTCGCAGTACGACGAGAGCGTGAAGGTCATCGACGACAAGTTCGAAGACCGTAAGGAAAAGCTCGAGCGCGGTGACGAACTCGCTCCGGGCGTGCTCAAGATGGTCAAGGTCTTCGTGGCGGTGAAGCGCAAGCTGCAGCCGGGCGACAAGATGGCCGGCCGTCACGGTAACAAGGGTGTGATTTCGCGCATCCTGCCGGTCGAGGACATGCCGTTCCTCGAAGACGGTACGCCGGTCGACATCGTGCTGAACCCGCTGGGCGTTCCCAGCCGCATGAACGTCGGGCAGATCTTCGAAACGCATCTCGGAATGGCTGCCCGTAACCTGGGCATGCAGATCGGCGAGCAGCTCGAGGACTGGAAGAAGGCCAATCCGAACGCTTCGGAAGATTACGCCAAGGCGAAGCCGCCCGAAGCCGTGATCGAACGTCTGAACGAAGTCTATGGCGACCGTTATGCCGACGATCTGAAGAGCCGTTCGACCGAGGAAATCGTCGAGCTGGCCGGTAACCTGCGCTACGGCGTCCCGATGGGCACCCCGGTGTTCGACGGTGCCCGCGAAGGCGACGTGACCGTGGAACTGGAAAAGGCCGGCCTCGACGCAGACGGCCAGTCGGTCCTCTTCGATGGCCGCACCGGTGAAGCGTTCGACCGCAAGGTGACCGTGGGCATCATCTACATGCTCAAGCTGCACCACCTGGTCGACGACAAGATCCACGCCCGTTCGATCGGTCCCTACAGCCTCGTCACCCAGCAGCCGCTGGGCGGTAAGGCGCAGTTCGGCGGCCAGCGCTTCGGTGAGATGGAGGTCTGGGCACTCCAGGCCTACGGTGCAGCCTACACGCTGCAGGAAATCCTCACCGTGAAGTCGGACGACGTGATCGGCCGGACCAAGGTCTACGAAGCCATCGTCAAGGGTGACGATACCTTCGAGGCCGGCATTCCGGAGAGCTTCAATGTGCTCGTCAAGGAAATGCGCAGTCTGGGTCTCAATGTCGAACTCAAGTCGCTTGCCGACGACGAGGACGACGACGGCCTCGCGATCGCGGCGGAGTAAGGAAACGATGCAGCAAGCTTTAGAGCCCCCTTTCTCCGCCATGTCCGACCCTGACGCATATGAGATCCTTCGCTTGTGGGGTGCCGATGGCGCTCAACATGTGAATATCAAGGGCGGACTTTGGGAAGACCCAGCATCATGGGGCGTCGTCCTAGCCGACCTTGCACGACACGCCGCCCAGGTTTTGGAGAGGGACGAAGGGCTGAAGATCCCTGATTCTCTCCGCCGGATTCAAGACGGTTTCCTAGCGGAACTGAACAATCCGACCACGAACATCACCTCGCACGAGAGGCACTGAGTCATGAACGAACTGACCAAATTCACCAACCAGCTCGCGAAGCCCGAAACCTTCGACGAGATCCAGATCGGCATCGCCAGCCCCGAGCGCATCCGCTCGTGGTCCTTCGGCGAAATCAAGAAGCCGGAAACGATCAACTACCGGACGTTCAAGCCCGAACGTGACGGCCTGTTCTGTGCGCGCATCTTCGGTCCGGTGAAGGACTACGAATGCCTGTGCGGCAAGTACAAGCGCATGAAGTACAAGGGCGTCGTCTGCGAGAAGTGCGGCGTCGAAGTCACCGTGACCAAGGTCCGCCGTGAGCGCATGGGTCACATCGAACTGGCTGCTCCGGTCGCGCACATCTGGTTCCTGAAGTCGCTGCCGTCGCGCATCGGCCTGCTGCTCGACATGCAGCTCAAGCAGCTCGAACGCGTGCTCTACTTCGAAAGCTACATCGTGACCGAGCCCGGCTTGACCGCGCTCGAGAAGAACCAGCTGCTGACCGAAGACGAAATGCTCGAAGCGCAGGACGAGTACGGCGAAGACGCCTTCTCGGCCGACATCGGTGCATCCGCGGTCAAGACCATGCTCATGGATCTCGATCTCGAGCAGGAAAAAGAAGATCTGCTGGAAGAGCTGGCGACCACCAAGTCGAAGCTCAAGCCTGCCAAGATCATCAAGCGCCTGAAGGTCGTCGAAAGCTTCATCGAGAGCGGCAACCGTCCCGAATGGATGATCCTCGAAGTCGTGCCGGTCATTCCGCCCGAACTGCGCCCGCTGGTGCCGCTGGACGGTGGCCGTTTCGCGACGTCGGATCTCAACGACCTCTATCGCCGCGTCATCAACCGTAACAACCGCCTGAAGCGCCTGATGGAGCTGCGCGCGCCGGACATCATCGTCCGCAACGAAAAGCGCATGCTGCAGGAAGCTGTCGACGCATTGTTCGACAACGGCCGCCGCGGCCGCGTGATCACCGGTGCGAACAAGCGTCCGCTCAAGTCGCTGTCCGACATGCTCAAGGGCAAGCAGGGCCGCTTCCGTCAGAACCTTCTGGGTAAGCGCGTCGACTATTCGGGTCGTTCGGTCATCGTGACCGGTCCGGAACTCAAGCTGCACCAGTGCGGCCTGCCGAAGAAGATGGCGCTCGAACTGTTCAAGCCGTTCATCTACGCCCGCCTCGATGCCAAGGGTCTTTCCATGACCCTGAAGCAGGCGAAGAAGTGGGTCGAGAAGGAACGCAAGGAAGTCTGGGACATCCTCGACGAAGTCATTCGCGAGCACCCGGTTCTCCTGAACCGCGCCCCGACGCTTCACCGTCTCGGCATCCAGGCGTTCGAACCCGTGCTGATCGAAGGCAAGGCGATCCAGCTTCACCCGCTGGTCTGCGCCGCCTTCAACGCCGACTTCGACGGCGACCAGATGGCCGTCCACGTTCCGCTGAGTCTCGAGGCGCAGCTGGAAGCGCGCGTGCTGATGATGTCGACCAACAACATCCTCTCGCCGGCCAACGGCAAGCCGATCATCGTTCCTTCGCAGGACATGGTGCTGGGTCTCTATTACCTGTCGATGGAACGCCAGGAAAAGACGCCCGAGTACATGGACGGCGACGACGGCGAGAAGCACGAGATCCTGCCAATGTTCAGCGACATGGCCGAAGTGCATCACGCGCTGGAAAACAAGGATGTCACGCTGCACTCGAAGATCATGGCCCGCGTCCCGCAAGCGGACGAAAAGGGCAAGGTCGAGATGAAGCGTTTCGTCACCACCCCGGGCCGCATGCTGATCGGCGAATGTCTGCCGAAGAACCACAAGGTTCCCTTCGACATCGTCAATCGCCTGCTGACGAAGAAGGACATCGCCGACGTGATCGACGAAGTCTATCGTCACACCGGCCAGAAGGACACGGTGCTGTTCGCCGATGCCATCATGGTGCTGGGCTTCCGCAACGCGTTCAAGGCCGGCATCTCCTTCGGCAAGGACGACATGATCATCCCCGACAGCAAGGCGGGTATGGTCGAGTCCACGAAGGCGCTGGTTGCTGACTACGAGCAGCAGTACCAGGACGGTCTCATCACCCAGCAGGAAAAGTACAACAAGGTCATCGACGCCTGGAGCCAGTGCGGCGACAAGGTGGCCGACGCCATGATGGAAGAGATCCGCTCGCAGCCGGTCGACAAGGACGGCAAGGAAGCGCAGATCAACTCAATCTACATGATGAGCCACTCCGGTGCGCGTGGTAGCCCGGCCCAGATGAAGCAGCTGGCCGGTATGCGCGGGCTGATGGCCAAGCCGTCGGGCGAGATCATCGAGAACCCGATCATCTCGAACTTCAAGGAAGGCCTGAACGTCCTCGAATACTTCAACTCCACCCACGGCGCCCGTAAGGGTCTCGCGGATACGGCGTTGAAGACGGCGAACTCGGGTTACCTGACCCGCCGTCTGGTCGACGTGTCGCAGGACTGCGTCATCGTCGAAGAGGACTGCAAGACTGACAATGCGCTGGAAATGCGTGCCATTGTGCAGGGCGGTAGCGTCATCGCCTCGCTCGGCGAGCGTATCCTCGGCCGCACCACGGCAGAAGACATCGTCAATGCCGCCACCGGCGAAGTGATCGTCAAGGCCGGCACGCTGATCGACGAACCGATGGTCAAGGTCATCGAGGACGCCGAGACGCAGGTAGCCAAGATCCGCTCGCCGCTGGTCTGCGAAGCCAAGCAGGGCGTTTGCGCAACCTGCTACGGCCGTGACCTTGCTCGCGGTACGCCGGTGAACATCGGTGAAGCTGTCGGCGTCATCGCCGCACAGTCGATCGGTGAACCCGGCACGCAGCTGACCATGCGTACCTTCCACATCGGCGGTGCCGCACAGCTCAACGAGACCTCGCATCTCGAAGCCGTGTCGGACGGTAAGGTCGAATATCGCGACATGCCGACCATCACCGACAAGAAGGGTCGTATCCTGTCACTCGCCCGTAACGGCGAACTGGCCGTGATCGACAAGGAAGGCCGCGAACGCGAAATCCACAAGGTGCCTTACGGTACCGTGCTGATGCACAAGGATGGCGGCAAGGTGAAGGAAGGCGATCGTCTGGCAGAATGGGATCCGTTCTCCCTGCCGATCATCACCGAGCAGTCGGGTGTGGTCCGCTTCCAGGATCTCGTCGACACGCAGACGATGGAAGAACGCGTCGACGATGCCACCGGTATCGCCCAGCGTGTGGTCACCGAAATCCGCAGCGGCGGACGCGCGAAGAAGGACGATCTTCGTCCGCGCCTCACGCTGTTCAACGATGCCGGGGACGACAGCGAAGCTGCGCGTTACATGCTGGCGCCGGGTACGGTGCTATCGGTCGAGGACGGCCAGGAAGTGCAGGCAGGTGACATCCTCGCCCGTGCTTCGCGTGAAGCCGCCAAGACCCGCGACATCACCGGTGGTCTGCCGCGTGTTGCCGAACTGTTCGAGGCCCGCGTGCCGAAGGACAATTCGATCATCGCCAAGATTTCGGGCAAGATCGAATTCGTTCGCGAGTACAAGGCGAAGCGCAAGATCGCGATCGTTCCGGAGGAAGGTGATCCGGTAGAGTACCTGATCCCCAAGACCAAGATCATCGACGTCCAGGAAGGCGACTTCGTCAAGAAGGGCGACACGCTGATCTCGGGTTCGCCGAACCCGCACGACATTCTCGAAGTCCTCGGCATCGAGGCACTGGCGGAATATCTGTGCACGGAAATCCAGGAAGTCTACCGACTGCAGGGCGTGAAGATCAACGACAAGCACATCGAGGTCATCGTTCGCCAGATGCTGCAGAAGGTCGAGATCACCGATAGCGGCGATACCGTGCTGCTCCCGGGCGAACAGGTCGATCTGGAAGAGCTGAACGAAACCAACGCGAAGCTCGGGAAGAACAAGGAGCACGCCAAGGGCACTCCGATCCTTCTCGGCATCACCAAGGCATCGCTTCAGACGCGTTCGTTCATCTCGGCGGCGTCGTTCCAGGAAACCACCCGTGTGCTTACCCAGGCTTCGGTCGAGGGCAAGAAGGACACGCTGGTCGGTCTCAAGGAAAACGTCATCGTCGGCCGTCTCATTCCCGCCGGTACCGGTGCGGGCATGAACCGGATGCGCGTGACCGCCTCCAGCCGCGACGCTGCCCTGCGGGCACAGTGGAAGAAGGCTCAGGACGCGATCATCGCTGCCAACACCGCAGCAGAAGAGCACGAGGCGGAACTCGCCCAGGGCCCCGAAGCTGCGATTGGCGATGATCCGCTGGCGAGCATGGAGGGGGAAACCCACGGCACCGATGCCGATGCGGGTGACTACCTCAATGAAGATGCGAAAGACGGCGAATAAGCCACTTCGCGATTCGCAAATAAATATGGGCCCCGCCGGAGAAATTCGGCGGGGCTTTTTTGTTACACACCGCGTTGGTTATGAAGAAGAGCTAATAAATAAGTAGATTTCCGTAACGTCAATGGCTTATTAGGCAGAGGTGAAAAGCTCGGGCAGGGGGTCGCTTTGAAGCCAGGTCATCCAAATTGTATTTCCACGCCAGCAGGGCAGTTCGCCTTGCGTCGCCGGTTGGGCGATCTGAAGCGTGGCCTGGGTATCCTGCTCGTACCTTCGCTAGTGACCATCCTCGTCGTCACCAAGGTGTTCTACGATCCGGCCAATGGGCCCTACCTGCTGGTCCTTGCCGCGATCCAGATCGCGCTGGTGGCGCTGTCGGTGTTCCTGGCCCGCAATTTCGACCCGGCAAACGCCCCTTGGCAGGCGCTGTATCGCCGCTGGAAACTGGTTGTCGCCGCACAATTCGCCACCAGCATCGGCTGGATGATCCTGTTTCCCTATCTGGCGATCATTGCCGATCCGATCGATATCACCTTCCTCGGGATCGCAGGAACGGCGATCTATTGCAGCGTGCTGATGGCTTATCGCAGCAGCCCGGGTGTCGGCATTTTCCATATCCTCGGCATGTCAGTCGGTCTGGCCTCGACTACCCTGGCGGTGGCGGGTCTGGATGGCTGGCCGTCGCTGACGTTGCTCACATCCTTCGGGATCGTGCTGATGATCACTCTGATCAATCAGGAGCGCAGCTTTCGCCAGTCCGTCCGCAGCGAATTCCGGCGCCGCGAAAACGAGGCAATGATCAGAGTGCTGCTGGACGATTACGAGGAGCAATCGTCGGATAGCCTCTGGATGGTCGGACCGAACGGAAATCTGCGCGATGTCAGCGAGCGATTTGCAGCTCTGATCGGGATCGAGCGTGAGAAATTGGAAGGGCTCGCATTTCTCGAGCTCTTCAAGCCCAGCAAGGAGCGCGACATACTTGCGCGGCGTCTTTCGAACCAAGAGCCTTTCCGGGATCTGCTGGTCGGCCTCATGATCGACGGAAACCTCAGGTACTGGCGACTATCTGCGCGGCCCCGCGATGGTGGCGCAGGCATGGCTGGTGTCGCCAGGGACGTGACGAGCGCGCGGCTCGTCGAAGAACGGGTTGCTTTCATGGCCCATTACGACAGCCTGACCGGAGTGGCCAATCGGCACCTCTTCAATGAAAGGCTTCGCGGGAAGGAAAAGGAGGGCACCTCTGCCGTCTTCGATGCCGCAGTTTTCTATATTGACCTCGACGATTTCAAGGCGGTCAACGATGCCCGTGGCCACGCCTTGGGTGATGCGTTGCTGCGCGAGGCGGCGGCAAGGCTGGAGCAGGAGGTGCGCAAGGAGGATCTGGTGGCGCGGCTTGGCGGGGACGAATTTGCCGTCCTCATCAACACCCGGTCGGGTGACGGTCTGCTGCTTGAACGCGCGCATCGTTTTCTGTCCGTCATGCGCGCGCCCTTCGTCATAGATGGCCAGCGTCATCGCATATCGGCCAGCGTCGGAATCGCCCGTTCTCTGGACGGAGATTGCGACGCCGACGAACTGATGCGCCGTGCCGATCTGGCGCTTCACATGGCGAAGAAGAAGGGCCGCGATGACCTGGCGCTGTTCGATCCGAGCTTCGACCGAGCGGCCCGCGAGCGCCGCGAGATCGAAATGGATCTGGGCGAGGCGCTCAACCGGGGGCAAATGTATCTCGACTACCAGCCCGTAGCCGATCTCAGAACCGGAGAAATCACGGCCTACGAGGCCTTGCTGCGCTGGCGTCATCCGCAGCGCGGGATAATCGCGCCAAACGAATTCCTGCCCTTCGCCGAGGAAACGGGCCAGATCCTGTCTTTCGGTGACTGGGTTATCCAGCAGGCACTTTTCGATGCCTCGAGGGCCTCTGGCGAATTTCGCATAGCGATCAACCTTTCGCCTACTCAGGTGAAAACACCTGGCATCGTTGGTACGGTCGCCCAGGCCATCGATATGACACATATCGCTCCTGAGCGCGTGGAGCTGGAAATCACCGAGCATGTCCTGATGGACGAGGATCACAAGAGCCTGACGAACCTGATGGCCTTGCGCGATCTAGGCGTGAAGATCGCGATCGACGACTTCGGCACCGGCTTCTCCTCGCTCAGCTATTTGCGTCGCTTTCCGTTCGATCGGCTCAAGATCGATCGCACGTTCGTGACCGATGTCGTGCAGGACATCGCCAGCCAGGCGATCGTATCGAGCATCACCCGCCTTGCCGACGCTTTCGGCGTGGCAGTGACAGCAGAAGGGATCGAGTCGCCCGATCAGCTGGACATGTTGCGCAAGCTGGGCGCCGACGAGGCGCAGGGGTTTCTGATCGCAAAGCCGTCCTCGGCCGACTGCATGGCGCTACCTTTACCGGCCCCGCACGGGGGGGAGAGATCCACCAGCGAATATCTCGGCACGGAATTTCTGGAGTATCGCCGCAAGCGCCAGAAAGTGACGGCCTCTGTGCGGGCGCGGACGCAGGAAGCCTTGCGCACACGCTGACGCCCGCGCTCACGATCGGGACCCCTATCGGACCGCTCGCCATATCCTGCGCCTTGCGCTATCGGCTGCGGCCATGACTACCATTACGCGTTTTGCGCCGTCGCCCACCGGCCATCTTCATGTCGGAAATAGCCGTACCGCGCTCCACAACTGGCTGTTGGCGCGTCAGGCAGGCGGCAAGTTCATCCTCCGGATAGATGACACCGATGCACAGCGCAGCCGGGAAGAATATGTCGATGGTATCCGCAAGGATCTCGCCTGGCTCGGTATCGAACCGGACGCGGAGGAGCGGCAATCGCTGCGGCTCGAGAAATATGAGGCGGCATTCGAGGCCCTGAAGCAGGCCGGTCGGGTTTACCCGGCTTACGAGACGGCACAGGAGCTCGAACTCAAGCGCAAGATCCGTTTGGGACGTGGTCTGCCGCCGATCTATGACCGTGCGGCGCTCGATTTGAGCGCAGAGGACCGGGCAGCCAAAGAGGCGGAGGGCATCGCTCCGCATTGGCGATTCAAGCTTGACCACGATGAAGCCATTCGCTGGGACGATGGCATTCGCGGCGCGCAGAAATTCGATCCGTCGCAGCTGTCCGATCCGGTTGTCCGGCGGGCCGACGGCAGCTGGCTCTATATGCTTCCCAGTGCGGTTGACGATCTCGATATGGGTATCACCGATGTCCTGCGCGGGGAGGACCATGTATCCAACACCGCCGTGCAAATTCAGATGTTTACCGCACTTATTGCTGCAGCATATCCTAACAGCGAAATGCCGCGGTTCGCGCATGAAGCCCTGCTGGTAGGAAATGAGGGCAAGCTATCGAAACGCCTTGGCTCGCTCGGCTGCGACGCGTTTCGCGAGCGCGACATCGAGCCCGAGGCGATTGTCGCACTGCTGGCGCGGCTCGGAACGTCCCGCCCCGTCGAGGCGATCGCTGATCGCGGCGAACTGGTTGCCAGTTTCGACCTGTCCACCTTCGGGCGTGCCCCTGCACGGTTCGACGAAAGCGAGCTCGATCGACTCAACGCCGCGATCCTCCACCAGATGGATTTCGCCGAGGTTGAAGGCCGGCTGCCGGATGAAATGGACGCAGCCGGCTGGCATGCCGTCCGTCCGAACATCACGCATCTGAAAGAGGTGCGCGACTGGTGGCAGCTGGTCACCGGCCCGATCGATCAGCCTGATTTCGAAGCGGAAGACAGGGCGTTTCTCGGTGACGCCGCAGCAGCTCTCACCTGGTCGGAAACTCCCTGGCAGGACCTGACAGCCAGGCTCAAGGAATCGACGGGGCGCAAGGGCAAAGCCCTGTTCCTGCCCCTGCGGCAGGCGCTGACGGGCAAGGACCACGGGCCGGAAATGAAAGAGCTTCTACCACTGATCGGGGAAGAGAAGGCCCGGGAACGGTTGGAACGCTCCGCCGCCTCGCCGCGTTCATAGCCGAGGTTACCGCCCAGAAGGAGAATTGCGACGCATGGCAGGCGAGGCACTCGTGCCTACCACACGATGGTTGGATGCGTTCAGTGCCCAGAGCGCCGGCAAGGATGTCATCGCGGGCCTCGTGCTTTCCATCCTGCTCGTGCCGCAGGCCATGGCTTATGCTCAGCTGGCTGGGCTCCCGCCGCAGATGGGCCTCTTCGCAGCGCTGACTCCTCCCGTCCTGTATTTCTTTTTCGGCACCTGCCCCTTCGTCTCGGTGGGACCGGTGGCGCTGGTATCGCTTGTGATCAGCGAAGCTGTCGGGAATGCGGCGCTCGAACCGCAGGTCGGGGCGGCAATCATCGGTATCGAGGCGGGTATCCTGCTGGTCATTCTGGGCGGCTTCGGGCTGGGAAGGCTGGTCAATTTCATCAGCGAACCGGTCCTGCTGGGCTTCACTGCCGCAGCCGCGTTCCTGATTGCGGCAAGCCAGCTGCCTACGCTGCTCGGGATCGATGTTCCGCGGGCGGGGAATCTCCCTTCAGCGCTCTCTGCACTCGGGGAAGGTTTGGAGCAGCTGCGTCCAGTCACCGCGGCCATCGGCGCCGGTGCGCTGACGGCGCTGTTGCTGGCCAATCGCTATGCGCCCGCCGTTCTCTGGAAGATCGGAGTCAAACCGCCATTCCGGCTCGCCCTGGCAAAGTCGCTCCCCCTGCTCGTCATCGTGATTGCAGGCTGGATCGCCGCGACCAGTCCGGCGAAAGTGCCCACGGTAGACGCTGTGTCCGGCGGGCTGCCGCATCTTTTCAGTTCTTTTGCCGAACCTTCCGTCTGGATCGGTTTGTTGCCGAGCGGCCTGGCCGTGGCCATCATCGTTTTTGTGACTGCCACTGCAGTCGCCAAGGCGCTTGCCGGGGAAGATCGCAGCAATCTCGATACGAGCCGGGAAGCGGTGGCATTGGGGGCAGGCAATATCGCTGCCTCGCTCACGGGTGGCTATGCGGTCGGTGCCAGCCTCAGCCGTTCGGCGCTGGCAGGCGATAGCGGCGGGCGCACTCCGCTCACTTCCATCATCGCGTCGCTCGCCATCGTGGCCGTCCTTTTCCTTCTTGCTCCGCTGCTGGCCTACCTGCCGAAGACCGCCTTGGCCGCCTTGGTGATCAGCGCGGTTTTCGGTCTGATCAACCTGCGCGAAATTCGGGCGGTCTGGGACCATGACCGGGTCGAGGCGGTTATCGTCGGGGCGTCATTCCTGTCGACATTACTGCTCGGCGTACGGTTCGGCCTCGCCATCGGGGCACTTTTGGGGCTTGCCTATTTCCTCTGGTTCTCCTCGGTGCCGCGCGTAACGCGGGTTGGCACGGACGACGGGGGAGCGAGCTTTCGATCGATCGAGCGCGATGCGGTCGAGCTGACCACCTTGCCGAATCTCGTGGTCAGGATCGACCGGTCAATCTATTTTGCCAATGCCGCCTATATCGAAGAAGAAGTCTTCAACCGGCTGGCAGAACATGACGGCGTGACAGGCCTGGTGCTCGACATGAGCGCGGTGAACGATATCGACGCAAGCGGTCTTTCCATGCTGAGGCGCATGGTGACGCGCCTCAAATCGATGGGCATCACTCTGCACTTCGCCGCCGTTCACGAACCGGTGGCTGAGATCTTGGAGAAGCTCGATAGCAACGTCTGCCGCTTTTACCGGACCGTGGGGCAGGCCCTCGAAGGGTGCGGCGTTCAGCTCGACGAGGATATCGCGCCGACCTGATTATTCCCCGTGCTTTTCCAGCTCGTCACCCGCCACGGTGACGACGTGCATGAGATTGGTCGAACCGGGGGTGCCGAAAGGGACGCCGGCCAGCGCAATCAGTTTCGAACCGGCGCTGCCGAGCCCATGACGAAGCGCCATGCGCTTGCCCTTGGCGATCATCTCTTCGAAGCTGCCGATGTCCTTGGTTGCCACTGCATGGGCGCCCCACAGCAGGCCTAGGCGGCGCGCCGTCGTCATGCTCGGCGTGAGCACCAGCATGGGCACGCTGGGCCGTTCGCGAGCCACGCGGCGGGCAGTGGAGCCGCTGCCGGTGAAGACGGTGATTGCTTCGATGGCCACTGTGTCGGCGACGGTCATGCAGGCGTGCGCCAGCGCGTCAGCGGTGGTGCGATCGGGCGGGGTGTCGAGGAAGCGCACGCGGCCGAGATAGGCCTCGTCCTGCTCAACCTGCTTGGCGATGCGGTGCATGATGGTAACCGCTTCTTCGGGCCAGTCGCCCGCAGCGGTTTCCGCGCTCAGCATCACGGCGTCGGCGCCGTCATAGACCGCATTCGCCACGTCGGAGACTTCGGCCCGGGTCGGGGCCGGGCTTTCGATCATGCTTTCGAGCATCTGCGTGGCGACGATGACCGGCTTGCCGGCGGTGCGCGCCTTGTTGACGATCTGCTTCTGGAGCGGCGGAACTTCCTGCGGTTCCAGCTCGACGCCCAGATCCCCGCGGGCGACCATGATGCCGTCCGACATCTCGATGATCTCGTCGAGGCGGCGCACCGCCATCGGCTTTTCGATCTTGGCGCATAGCGCGCCCTTGCCGCCCATCAGCTTGCGCGCTTCGGCAAGGTCTTCAGGACGCTGCACGAAGCTCAAGCCGATCCAGTCGACATTCTGGTGCATCGCGAAGGCAAGATCCTTGCGGTCCTTGTCGGTCAGTGCGGGGATCGGGACTTCGGCATCGGGCACGTTCACGCCCTTGCGATCGGAAATGACGCCGCCGACTTCGGCCGAGCAAAGGATTTCGTTCTCGTCGGCGCGGATGACCTTCAGCCGGATCTTGCCATCGTTGATGAGTAGGCGCTGGCCCTTCTCGAGCAGGCCGAACAGTTCGGGATGCGGCAGCTGCACTCGGGTTTCATCGCCCGGCTCGGGATTGCGATCGAGCGTGAAATGGCCAGAATGCCGGATCACCGCCTGACCATCCTTGAACTTGCCGACGCGCAGCTTGGGGCCCTGAAGATCGGCGAGGATGGCGATCGGACGATGGAAATCCTTTTCCATCTGGCGGATCGCCTTGATCGTCTGTTCGTGATCGCCATGTTCGCCGTGGCTCATATTGACGCGGAAGGCGTCTACTCCGGCCTTGAACAGGCGGGCGAGCATTTCGGGAGACCGGCTGGCGGGGCCGACAGTGGCGAGGATTTTGACCTTGCGGCCTCTCGGATCGAGCTTTTGCATGAACAACGCCTATGGCAGAGCCGTGTGGCAACTCAAGGACAAGCTTTCGATGGATACGAATACAAACGCACTCGACCAACTTCCCGATGACGTAGCGGCGGCCGCCTTCCGGCGCCTGGTCCGCCATTTGCAGCATCGCCACGATGCGCAGAATATCGACCTGATGGGTCTATCGGGCTTCTGTCGCAACTGTCTGGCCGACTGGATCATCGATGCAGGCTATGACGGCGACAAGGCCGCTGCGCGCGAAGTGATTCACGGAATGCCGCAGGACGAATGGAAGGCGACCCGCCAGACCCCCGCGACCGACGAACAGCTCGCGCGGATGAAGGAAAGCGTCGCGAAAAATCGGGTGGAGTAACCACAAGCGCCTTCACCCGGGCCGGGTGGGTGGCTATCGCACCCGGCAACCGATTCTCATTTCATTGGAGCACTCCTGAAAATGGCCGAAGCCACCGACGACCGCCTGCGCCTGCTGATCGAGCGTATCGAGCGCCTCGAAGAGGAAAAGAAGGGCATCGCGGACGATATCCGTGACGTTTATGCCGAATCCAAGGCTGTCGGATACGACACGAAGATCATGCGTCAGATCATCAAGCTGCGGAAGATGAAGCCCGATGAGCGCAGCGAGCAGGAAACCATCCTCGACACCTACAAGGCCGCGCTCGGCATGGGTTGAGGCCAAGCTGCGGCGGACCGACGGAACGCCGCGCCAGGCCACCGGGTTGGTTGGGTGAAAGGATTTCACCCATGACCACCGAAAATGTGAAAACCGCATTTGTTGAGGAAATCTCAGAAGAACCCCGCATGCCGGGTTCGGAGACCGATCTTGAACGCAAGCCCGAATGGCAGCCGCGCTATCCCGGATCGGGGCGGCTGAAAGGCAAGGTGGCGATCGTGACCGGAGGTGACAGCGGCATCGGCCGCGCCACCGCGGTCCTGTTCGCGCGCGAGGGCGCGAAGGTGGCGATCGCCTATCTCGAGGAGAACGACGACGCCAAGATCACTGCGGAAGCGATCGAGCAGGAAGGCAGCGAGGCCTTGCTGCACGAAAGCGATCTCGGCTGTCCCGACAGCTGCAAACTGCTGATCGACCGCGTGATCGACAAATGGGGCCAGCTCGATATCCTCGCCAATATCGCAGGCGAGCAGCACCCCGATGACGATATTACCGATATCACGGTCGAACAGCTGCAGCGCACGTTCCAGACCAACATCTTTTCGATGTTTTACCTGACTCAGGCCGCCCGTCCGCATCTGAAGAAAGGGGCGGCAATCATCAATTGCACCAGCGTCACCATGTATCAGGGCGCCGCCATCCTCCTCGATTACAGTTCTACCAAGGGAGCAATCACTGCGTTCACCCGGTCGCTGTCGGAAAATCTTGTAGGCGAGGGTATCCGTGTGAATGCAGTGGCCCCGGGCCCGATCTGGACGCCGCTCAACCCCATGGGCGGGCAACCGCCCGAGAATATGGACGACTTCGGCGAGGACACACCGATGGGGCGGCCCGGCGAACCCAATGAGGTGGCTCCGTCCTTCCTGTTTCTTGCCTGCGAGGACAGCTCCTACATGTCCGGACAGGTCCTCCATCCCAATGGCGGGATGATCATCAACGGTTGATCCACGCAGCAGGCGTGGTATGCTATTAATACAGTAGATGATTGGAGATTGGAATGCCCGGACCCTGGAAGGACGCGCGCGGCGTCATCGTGACCACCACGCCCACCATCGAAGGGCGGCCCATTCAGGATTATCTCGGCATCGTCACCGGTGAAGTAATCGTGGGCGCGAACCTGTTTCGCGACCTTTTCGCCAATATCCGCGATATCGTCGGAGGGCGTTCGGGGAGCTACGAACGCATCCTGCGCGATGCCCGCGAACAGGCGATCGAGGAATTGCAGGCCGAAGCGGCGACTCGCGGTGGCAATGCCGTCGTCGGCGTCGATCTCGACTATGAGGTCATCGGTGACACTGGCTCGATGCTGATGGTTTCGGCGAGCGGGACCGCCGTTAACGTTTAACTGGCAAAGGCAGTATCTGCGCCGAAAACCAACGCGTTGAAGAGGGCGTGCTGGACTATCGAGGCATTTAGGCCCAACTTCGTGCGCGTGAATGCCAAGAGTACTCCGCCTATCGTCTGCGGAAGAACCATCACTAAATGAATTGCGGAGAAGGTGTCGTAATTCGTCAGGTGAACGGCGCCGAAAGCTAGGGAACTCAGATAGACGATCTTGGCGTAATGGCGAGCGAACCAGCCCGGCATCGCCTGGTGAGTTTTTCGGCGAACCCCCCATCGTAACAAAGCTGCTACCGCGCCAATGGCGAAGACCGAAAGCCAGGCGATTGCGTCTCCGGAAAACAAGGCAAAGCCAGCGAACGCAATCGCGGCGAGACCCAGTATCGTCCCCGCGAATTCGAGGTCAGCTTTGCGTCCGCTAAGCCAGCCGCGAAATATTACTTCTTCGAGCACCGGCGCGACCGTCGTGGCGAATAGGAATAGGAAGAGCGGGCTGATCCCGAAGTCTGGGGTAGCCGGAAATGCTGCCCCAGCCGCTTCTGCACTGAACATGGCGATCAGGAAGACCGCAACAATTCCGATATCGATCCCGAGGACGGTAAGGAGTGCGATGGTTCTTGTCCGCCCAAGCGGTTGGCGCCCGACAGGCGGAACCGGTGAGCGGACGAAAGACAGGAGTTCGCTGTAAGTCTTCGATACGACCTCTTTGACTGGCAGGAGCTGACTATTGTCAGCCGCGTACAAGGCCCAGGGACTCGTATGTCTTCTCGAGCGTCGGCACTGCGATTTCGCGAGCTTGCGATGCGCCGCGGGCAAGGATGGCGTCCAGTGCCTCGCGGTCTTCCAGCAATGCGGTGAAGCGCTCGGAGATCGGGCGTAGGCTTTCCACCATCACTTCGCCCAAGGCGGGCTTGAACTTGCCGAAGCCTTCGCCCCCGAAATCCTTGAGGACGGTTTCCACACTGCCTTCGGTCAAGGCAGCGTAGATCGTGACCAGATTCAACGCTTCGGGGCGTCCGGCCAGCCCGGCTTCCTCGCCCGGCAGCGCTTCCGGATCGGTCTTGGCCTTCTTGACCTTTTTCATGATCGTGTCGGCGTCATCGGCAAGGTTGATCCGGCTCATTTCCGAAGGATCGGACTTGCTCATCTTGGCCAAGCCGTCGCGCAGCGACATGATGCGTGCGGCCTGCGGCGGAACGATGGGGTCGGGCAGGGTGAAGACCGGGGCCTCTTCCGAGGCGAAATCATTGTTGAACTTCTGGGCGATATCGCGCGCCAGTTCGAGATGCTGCTTCTGATCCTCGCCCACTGGAACATGCGTCGCCTGGTACAGCAGCACGTCGGCGGCCTGCAGCACGGGATAGGTAAACAGCGCGACCGACTGGCCTTCGCGGTTCTTGCCAGCCTTGTCCTTCCACTGCGTCATGCGGTTGAGCCAACCCATGCGAGCCGTCCCGCCGAGCAGCCACTGCAATTCGGCGTGCTGCGGGACCTGTGCCTGATTGAACAATACGCTCTTTGCCGGATCGATGCCGCACGCGACGAGGGCGGCCGCCATCTCCAGCGTGCCCTTGCGCAATTCGGCCGGGTCATGCGGCATGGAAATGGCATGCAGATCGGCCAGGAAGAACAGGCACTGCTCTCCATCCCCCATCTCGTCCTGCATCCGCACCCAGTTGCGGATCGCCCCGAGGTAATTGCCGAGGTGGAGATTGCCGGTGGGCTGGATGCCGGAGACTACGCGCATGGAATTATGGAGCTCTCTTCTTGGTGAAGGCAACGATCCGCTGCCTGTCGATCGCGCCGACCAGGAAGGCCACGCCGAAATAGACTGCGGCCGAACACAGCACGAGGACGATAAGAGCGCCCGCGCGTGCGAACAATCCGGCAGAGTACCAGCCGGTTAGCAAATCGCGGGCAAACCACAAGGCGGCGCCCATCGCGGCGGCAGCGATCAGCTGCCGGGCGAGCCGTCCGACAAGGGCGAGCGGGATCGTGTAATATCCGCGCCTGACCAGCACCCAGTACAGATAGCCCACATTGATCCATGCGCCGATCACGCTGGCAAAACCGATTCCGACCACGCCGTAACCCAGCCCTGCGAACTGAAGGCGGGGGAGGTCGATTGCGTAACCCAGCCACTCGCTGCGGCCGCCAAGGTTCATCCCGTTGTTCCAGATACAGACCGCGAGGAAAACGACGAGCGAGATAAAGGCTGCGTAGACCGGCGTTCGCGTATCAGAACGGGCGTAGAAATTGGGCACCAGCACCTTTACCAGCACATAGGCGGGCAGGCCGAGGACGAGGGCCGCCAGCACATTGCCGGTCAGCCGCGCCTGTTCGACCGAGAATGCGCCGCCCTGGAACAGCATGGTGGTGAACGGCACGGCGCATACCGCAAGCGCCACCGCGGCGGGCAGGGTCAGCAGCATCGACAGTTCGATGGCGTCGGACTGCACCCGGTCGGTGCCTTCCCTGTTCTTGGCCCCGACGAATTTCGACAGCGTCGGCAGGATGGCGGTCGACAGGGCGATCCCGATGATCCCCAGGGGCAGCTGGTTGAGGCGATCGGCATAGTTCATGTAGCTGATCGAACCGCTGTCGAGCTGGTTGAGGAAATAGAGCTGGACCAGCGTATTCAGCTGGTAGGCGCCACCGCCGATCGCCGCTGGCAGCGCAATGATCGACAGGCGTTTCACCTCCGGGGTGATGCGCGGCCAGAGCAGCTTGGGGCGAAACCCTTCAACCCGCGTCCAGTAATACAGCCAGGCAAGCTGGATCATTCCGCCGATCGTGACTGCCCAGGCCTGGCTGTACCCGACCTGGCGCGTGGTCCAGCCCCATTCGTTCATCGCATAATCGCCGAACAGCAAGCCCGCGATCAGCGTGACATTCAGCAGGATCGGAAAGCTGGCGCCCGGCGCGAAGCGACTGACCGAATTCAGCATGCCGGTGAACAGCGTCACCAGGCTCACCAGCAAGATATAGGGGAACATGATCTGCGCGAAATCGACTTCCATGTCGAAATTCACCGGATCACGGGCCTGGTCGCCCAGCGCCCAGATTACCCACGGCATGGCCAGCATCATGACGGCGCAGACCACGATCAGCACCGGCAGGAAAATGCTCAGCACGTCGTCGGAAAAACTGCGCGCGTCTTCTATGCCCCCTTCGCCGTGAAGGCGCTTGGAGAACATGGGTACGAAGGCCGCCGAAAACGCGCCTTCCGCAAACAGGCGGCGGAAGACGTTGGGGATGATGAAGGCTTGGAACCACGCGTCGGTCACGCCATTGGCGCCCAATACGCGGCTGAAGATCATCTCGCGCGCCATGCCGGCAACGCGGCTCACCATGGTGAGTGAGCCGATCGTGCCGACATTTTTGAGCAGGCTCATGGCCTAGCCTGTTCCCTGATCTGGCCGATTAGGCGTTGCCGGTCGGTGCAGGGACGTCTTCACCACCCTGCTGTGCCGCACGGGCCTGAAGCTGCTGCTGATATAGCGCGCCAAAATCCATCGGGTCGAGCAAGAGCGGCGGGAAACCGGCATCGCGTACCGCGTCGGAAATGATCGCGCGGGCGAAAGGGAAAAGCAGGCGCGGCGCTTCTGCGAACAGGAAGGCATGGGCGTGTTCGTCTGGTACGTTGCGCATGCCGACGAGGCCGCAATAGGCGAGCTCGACGAGGTAGAAATTGCCTTGGTCGCCATCGGCGCGGACAGTAACCTTCAGTTCGACTTCAGTGACTTCTTCGCTCACCTTGTCGGCGCCGATGTTCACCTGAACGTCGACACGGGGCTGTTCCTGCCACTGGTAGCTGCCGGGTGCGTTCGGGTTCTCGACCGAAAGATCCTTGATGTACTGGTTGATGAGACCAACCGTCGGGCGATTGTCCGCACCGTTGCCGCCGGCTGCGGGATCCATGTTGAGATCGGTCAGTACGTCGTTTTCTTCGGCCATGTTCGCGTATCACTTCTTCTGCAGATCGAATCATCGGAGTCGGAAGAATGGCTTGATGCGCTCTCCGACCGGTTCGGCGCGCGCCTAGCACCTGACCGGGCGGGGAGCAATGAGCCTGCGCAGCGGGCACGATCCGGCGCAAACGCGGTGCATCAGGGCATCCGTCCGACATTGCCCGTTTGTAATTCGACCCTATCTAGGGCAGGTAGGACGGAACTGCCGACGCTACGGTGCGTAGGCAGGAGAGAATACTGATTGGACTTGTTTTTGTGATCACCGAGATCGTCATCCTCGCCGCCATTGCAGCCTTTCTGGGGCTGCGCCTCTATTCCGTGCTCGGCCAGCGGTCGGAGCATGAGGAAGAGCCTGTGCACCGCCGCTTCGACGCGCCGGACGCCAAGGGCGCGCCATCGGCGCTCGATCGCGGCGCCGCGCCGGTCAGGGAGCCGGTGACACTGCGCGGTGTGGACAATGCCTCGTCCGAGAATGAAAGCGCGATCCGCGCGATTGCGAGCGCCGACCAGCGCTTCGATCTGCTGGCTTTCCTCGAAGGGGCGAAGGCGGCTTACGGCATGATCCTCGAAGCCTTCTGGAAGGGCGACAAGGAAACGCTCCGCGAATTGACCGATGACGATGTGTATGCCGGCTTCTCCGGCGCGATCGACGCGCGGCAGGCAGCGGGCGAAACCCTCGAGAACCGCCTGATCCGCATCGAGGATGCGACCATTCATTCGGCCGAGCTGGACAGGCGCACGGCGCGCATCTCGGTTCTGTTCGTATCCGACATCGCCTCGCTCACCCGCGACAAGGACGGCAATGTCGTCGCCGGATCGCTCGATGATGCGGTGGAAAGCCGCGACATCTGGACATTCAGCCGCAATGTCGATTCGCGCGACCCGAACTGGGTGCTGGACGAAACCGATCAGGGCTGACGCCCGCTATTCGACTTCGGAGGGTTAGATGCGTTTTCTCGCCGGGCTGGTTGCAGCCTTCAGCCTAGCGGGATGCGCCGCAGTTCCAGGTGCACGCCCGCCGCTGGATACGGGCGCGGTCGAGCCGCCTCCGGCAATCCCCGCTGACAATGCTCTGGCCGCCACGCTTTCTCCGGGTCCGGCGATCGAGACCATGCCGTTCCAGAGCTTCGATGCGTCCTCCGCGCTCACGGCTTTTCGCGCCTCCTGCAGCAAGATTCTGTTTCGCGACGATGTCAGCGGCCTGACGCGCCGGGTGGATTGGCAGGCACCGTGCGCAGCCGCGGAAAACTGGTCCGGCCCGGCGGCAGATTTTTTCAGCGCACAGTTCGAGACCGTCATCGTCGGCGATGGCAAGGCGTTCGCAACTGGCTATTTCGAACCCGAAATTCTTGGCAGCCGGACGCCGGCGCCGGGGTACGACGTCCCGATCTATGCCATGCCGGAAGATCTGGTGCGCGGCTGGCCCGACGACATTCCCGAAAGCGAGCGCAGCGGGCGCGCCCCCCTCGGCCGATATGACGAAAGCGGCAAGTTCGTGCGCTATTACGAGCGTTCGCAGATCGTCGAGGGTGCATTGGACGGCAAGGTTCCGGTGATTGCGTGGGCAGCCGATCCGGTCGAATTCTTCTTCCTGCAGATCCAGGGCAGCGGCCTGCTGCGCATGACCGACGGCAGCGTGATGCGCATCGGCTATGCGGGTCAGAATGGCCGCGAATATGTCGGCATCGGCCGCGTGATGCGTGAGCAGGGGCTGATCGGCGACGGTACGCCCTACGCCACCTCCATGCAGGGCATCGTCCAGTTTATCCGCGACAACCCCCAAAAGGGCGCGGAGATCATGAACCTCAACAAGAGCTGGATCTTCTTCCGCCCGCTCGACACCGATGGTCCGCTCGGCTCGCTTGAAGTGCCGGTCAAGCGGGGGGACAGCGTGGCTGTGGACCCCAACTTCGTTCCTTACGGCGCGCCGGTCTGGCTCGACCTCGACCGCGACGTGGCCGACGGTCTGTGGATCGCGCAGGATACCGGCGGCGCGATCAAGGGCGCGAACCGCTTCGACACTTTCTGGGGCAATGGCGGCGATGCGAGCGAAATCGCCGGGGGCATGAGCGGGCGCGGCATGGCCTATCTGCTGCTTCCCAAGGGGACGCTCGCGCGCCTCCAGCAATGACCGCGCGCTTCGGGTCCGCCCCATGAGCGCGCCGCGGGGCCTTTCGGCGGACGAGGCGGAAGCGTGGGAAAAGGTCGCCGCAACGGTCGACCGGCTGCATCCGGCCAAAGCTCCCAGTCCGATGCCGCTACCCAAGGCCGCCGCTCCGCCCAAGCGGCAACCGCAGCCGCGCAAGGCGGTCATGAAGCAGGTGCGCCAGGTCCCCGTTCCCAAACCCGCGCCCAAGCAGATCGATGCCACGCGCAACACGCTCGATGCTGGATGGGACAAGCGGATGCGGTCGGGTGCGGTGCAGCCGGACTTCACGCTGGATCTTCACGGGCACGGCCTCGATGCCGCCTATAACCGGTTGATGAGCGGGGTCGCTCAGGCCCGCGCGATGGGCGCGCGCACGATCCTGCTGGTGACAGGCAAGCCGCGCCCCGTCGATCCGGCAGACCGTGGGCATACACGGGGCGCCATTCGCGCCAAGGTGCTGGACTGGCTCGCCGCGTCGAGCCACCATTCCGCCATCGCCGCGGTCCGCCGCGCCCACATCAGGCACGGCGGCGAAGGCGCGCTTTATATCGTTCTCAGGCGCGAACGCGGATAATCTTCCGCAGCGCCAGCAAGGCTGCGGCGACTGCCATGAACAGGATCGCCAGCCCCGCCATGTTCACGAGGACCGCGCTGAGACCGAGTGTGCTCCGGTCGAGGAAGAAATAGGGATAGAATCCGGTCACCGCGCCATTGATCAGGGCGAACGCGCAGTAGATCAGCGGCACCAGCATGACGATGGGAAGCGAACGCCAGCCCGCCAATTGGTCCTTCGAAAACAGCAGCCACCACAATATCCCGCCTGCCGGGACCAGCGTATGGTGCGCAATGTTCGTCCACCAATCCAGACCTTCGGGATGATGCATGGAGGCGAGGAGCAGGTGATAGACCGCCGCGATGATCACCAGCGCGGCCGCAAGCGCAAAGGGAATGCGCGGCTCGATCCGGCCGCGCCATGCGATCCAGGCAAATGCCACTGCCGAGGCAAGATTGCCCCAGATCGTGAAGAAGCGCAGCATTGCGCTCCATCCTTCGATCAGTGATCCGTCTCGCTCGATATTGCCGATCGACTGCGCGGCGAGCGAAAGGATCGCGATGGCCGAAATGATGCCGGCCAGGATGCGGGCGGGGTACGGATAGTAGGGGTACATTCCGCCTGTCTAGCGCACCGTGCCCGCATTGCCAGCATCCCGCTCCCGCTCCGATCAGCCCAGCAGCATGACGTTCATCAGGCGGCCCGGCAGGACGAAGGCGAAGATGCCCGGGATCATCAGCGCGGTGAGATAGGTGAACACGAGATGCTTCTTGTGGCCGGCAATATCGCCTTTGCGGGCAGTCGCGATCGTCTTCCACGCGGCGTGAAAAGTCACCGGCACGAAGATATGGATGAAGCTGAAGCCGCCGGTCGACTGGATGAAAATGGCGCTGGTCGCCGTAACCAGCATCAGGACGAGCCAGAGCTTGCCCAGCTGCTTGTGCCGCGGAGTGCCCTTCTTCGCCAGCAGGAGATAGCCCCCAAGCGGGATGGCCGGGAGCACCGTGGCGACGTGGATCAGTATGGGCAGCTTGGCATAGTGATGCAAATTGTCGACCAGTCCCAGCGCTGCCCGGCCCAGAGCGATCAGCACCAGAAAGCTCATGGTGAAGCAGGCCACACCGACCAGCGATCTGGCGATCGGTCCAAGATCGAAGCTGGATTTCGCAGCAGCGGCGCTTTTGCTGAAAGGTAGGGCGATGGCGGTCATTGTCTGTCTCCGTGACGGTTGCGGAAACGGTTCTCACGCACGCCCATTCGCGGGCAATGGGGCTTACGCCTTCTGGCCCGCTGCTTCGCCAATTGCGCGGATTTACGGATGAATGCCACTTTACGAAGCGCGAACTGGCGCTAGGCTCGGTCCCGATGACAGCGAATGTGCCAGGACCGGCCGCCATGCGTGCGCGCCAGATCGTGATCGACCTGTCGGTATTGGTCGCCATCGGCGTGGTGCTCGGCCTGCTGGCTCCTCTGGGCACGGTCGGCATGTCGGTTCCCGCCCGGATCACCTATTGGGTGGTGCTGGCGGTTTCAGGCTATGCATTCTACAAGCCGATCGGAGCGATCGTGCTGCGGCTCGGACCCCTACTCGCCCTGCCAACGCTTCCTTTGTGGGCAGCCGCCGTGCTGATTGCCTCGGTGCCCATGGCCTGCCTGGTCTGGGTCGTGAATGCTGGAGGCGGAGCCGTCCGCACGCCGACATTTGAAACGGCCCTTGTCCATTATTGCCTGGTTGCCCTCGTCGGCGCAGTGGTCACGCTGATGTTCAATCTCATCCCGGCGACGCGGATGATTGAACCGCATGCGGCCGAGCCCGCAGTCCCGCCCCAGATAGCGCCGACAGATGGGGAGGTGCGTGAGGCTGAACCTGTAGCCAGCTTGCGCTTCACCGACCGGCTGTCTCCGGAACTCGGCAGCCAGCTCATCGCGCTTGAAATGGAAGATCACTACGTTCGCGCGCATACTGCCTTGGGCAGCGAACTTGTTCTCATGCGCATGCGTGACGCCGTGGCGGAATTGGGCGGGATGGAGGGCGAGCAGGTCCACCGCAGCTGGTGGGTCGCGCGCGGATCGGTAATGGATGTGAAGCGCGAAGGCCGCAATGTGCGGCTGGTGCTCGACAATGGCATCGAGGCACCGGTCAGCCGTGCCAACGTGTCGCTGCTGAAAGAGCGCGGCTGGTTTTAACGCCAGCCGCGCCCGCTTTCACTTATTCGGCAGCTTCTTTCATGGCGCTGCCTTCGCCGCCAATGGAGAGCGCGCTCGCCATGCCCGGTGCGTCGGATTTGCCGCCGATCTTGTCACGGACCATCTTTTCGATCCGCTCGCCGATCGTCTGGTCGATGGCTTTCCAGTAATCGAAAGCGCGTACCAGCACCTTTTCGCTTACCCCGTCTGCCAGATGGCCTGCGACGTTCGATACGAGGCGGTCGCGCTGGGCATCGTCCATCACATCGTTGATCAGGGCGCGGGGCTGACTGACATCGTCATCGTCCTCGCGCAGCGTATACGCCATGCGGACCATGTCGCCATCGGCGTGCCAGGTCGCCTCACCGCCCACTTCCGGCTGGGCAGCGGGGCCGCCGTAGGAATTGGGCGCGTATACCGGATCGACCGAATTCGTTACCCGCATTGCGCCTGCGCGGGAGTAGGAATTGACCTTGGCATTCTTCGCCGAATTCACCGGGATCTGCTTGTAATTGACACCCAGCCTGTGGCGGTGCGCATCGGCATAGGAGAAGCCGCGAGCCAGCAGCATCTTGTCGGGCGACAGGCCGATGCCGGGGACCATGTTGTTTGGCTCGAACGCGAGCTGTTCGATCTCGGTGTCCCAGTCGACCGGGTTTTCGTTCAGCACCAGCTTGCCGACTTCGATCAGCGGATAGTCGCTGTGCGGCCAGGTCTTCGTCAGATCGAAGGGGTTGATGCGATAGGTCTTCGCGTCCTCGTAAGGCATGATCTGCCATTTCAGCGTCCAGCTGGGATAATCGCCCTTGTGGATCGCATCGAACAGGTCGCGCCGGTGATAGTCGCTATCCTCGCCCGCCTTCTTCACGGCCTCGTCCTGCGTGAGGTGGGCGTTGCCGCTCATCTCGCCGACATCGGTCATGAAGTGGAACTTGACCCAGAACTTCTCGCCGTCATCGTTGATCAGCATGTAGGTATGGCTGCCGTAACCGTTCATCTCGCGCCAGTTCTTCGGCACGCCGCGATCGCCCATGAGATAGGTGACCTGGTGCGCGCTTTCGGGGCTCAACGTCCAGAAATCCCACATCATGTCGTGATCGCGCAGGCCATTGTCGGCGCGGCGCTTCTGGCTGCGGATGAAGTGCTGGAATTTCAGCGGATCGCGGATGAAGAAGATCGGCGTGTTGTTGCCGACCATGTCGAAATTGCCGTCTTCGGTGTAGAACTTGACCGAGAAGCCGCGCGGATCGCGCCAGGTATCAGGGCTGCCACGTTCGCCCGCCACGGTCGAAAAGCGCATGGCCGTGTCGGTCTTCACGCCCTTCTGGAAGACCTTTGCCTTAGTATATTTCGACACGTCAGCCGTGGTCTCGAAATAGCCGAAAGCGCCCGAACCCTTGGCATGCGGCTGCCGTTCGGGAATGCGCTCGCGGTTGAAATTGGCCATCTGCTCGATGAGGTAGTGATCGTTGAGAACGATCGGACCGTCACGGCCGAGAGTGAGGGAATGCTCGTCGCTCTGTGCCGGGATGCCAGCATCGGTGGTGGTGGGGGGAATTTTGCCGTTTGCCATGTCGCGCGCCTTTTTTCGGGGGATGCCTTGAATACGGGTCAGATGCGGGCGTGTTCCTGCCGGTAAGCATTCGAAAAAGCGTTCGTGGTGATCGCGTCAGGCGAACAGCAAAAAGCCCCCGGCCCGGTGGGGCGGGGGCTTCCTGCATCTTCGTGTGGAGCTTGGCCTTAGGAGTGATATTTGGCGTAGCTGAGATCGAAACGATCCGCGTCCATGACCTTGGTCCAGGCATTGACGAAATCGCGAACGAACTTCTCCTCATTGCCGTTTTCGGCATAGACTTCCGCCACGGCGCGCAGCCGCGAATTGGAGCCGAAGACGAGGTCGGTGCGCGTGGCGCGCCACTTCTCGTCGCCGTGCAGGCGGCATTTGCCGACGAATTCTTCGTCACCGCTCTCGTCGACCACTTCCCAGACCGTGCCCATGTGGAGCAGGTTGACGAAGTAGCTGTTGTCGAGCTTGCCCGGGGTTTCGGTCAGGACGCCGATGCTGTCGCCGTGCTTGGCGTGGTGGCTCACCGCACCCAGGACACGCAGCCCGCCGACAAGCACGGTCATTTCGGGGATCGACAGGCCGAGCAGATGCGCCCGGTCGATCAGCATGTCCTCGGTCTTCACCGAAGCCTTGGTCTTCAGGTAATTGCGGAAACCGTCGGCAAAGGGTTCCAGCGGCTCCCAGCTCTCGGCGTCGAAGTCTTCCCCCTTGGCGTCGCCCCGGCCCGTGGTGACGGGGACGGCAATATCGAAGCCCGCATCCTGCGCAGCTTTCTCGACTGCAGCCGAACCGGCAATGACGATCGCATCGGCCATCGAGATGCCGCCACGAATTTCGTCGAGCTTGTCCAGAACGCGCGACAGTTCTTCGGGATCGTTGACGGCCCAGTTCCGGATTTCGTCGAAGCGGATATGCGCACCATTGGCGCCGCCGCGGTGGTCCGAATTGCGATAGGTGGAGGCCGAGGCCCATGCCGCCTTGACCAGTTCGGCGACCGACAGGCCGCTGCCGAGGACCTTCGATTTGAAGGACGACAAATCGCTGTCCGAAACCTGCGAACCGGCGGGAATTGGATCCTGCCAGATCAGGTCTTCATCAGGCACGTCCGGGCCGAGATAGCGGACCTTGGGCCCCATGTCGCGGTGGGTCAGCTTGAACCACGCGCGGGCAAAGGCATCGTCCAGCGCCGCCTGGTCATTGAGGAAACGCTCGGAAATCTTGCGATATTCCGGATCGCGCTTCAGCGCCATGTCGGCAGTGGTCATGATGGTGGGGACCTTCTTGTTCGGGTCCCGCGCATCGGGTGCCATGTCGGCTTCTTCGGGATTGACCGGGGTCCACTGGTTCGCACCTGCGGGCGACTGCGTCAGCTCGTAGTCATATTTGAACAGCAGCCGGAAATAATCATTGCCCCACTGCGTCGGGTTGGGCGTCCACGCGCCCTCGATGCCCGAGGTCGTGATATGGCCCTTCTCGATTTCTTCGGGGTCGGTCAGCCAGCCGAAGCCCATGCGGTGCAGCGTCTCGCCCTCGGGCGCGCTGCCGAACGAATCCGCCGGGGCGGCACCGTGGCATTTGCCGAAAGCGTGGCCGCCCGCGGTCAGGGCGACGGTTTCCTCGTCGTTCATGGCCATGCGGGCGAAGGTTTCACGCATGTCGCGCGCCATGCCTTCCGCATCGTGCGGATTGCCGCCCGGACCTTCGGGATTGACGTAGATGAGGCCCATCTGGATCGCTGCCAGCGGGTTTTCCAGCGCCTTGCCCTCGTCGGGCTGGATGCGGGTTTCAGCGCCGGTATCGACCCACTGGTCTTCCGTGCCCCAATAGACGGTTTCGGGATCGAACACGTCCTTGCGCCCGCCGCCGAAGCCGAAGACGGGGCCGCCCATGCTTTCGATGGCAACGTTGCCGGTCAGGATGAAGAGATCGGCCCAGCTGATATGCTTGCCGTATTTCTGCTTGATCGGCCACAACAGGCGGCGCGCCTTGTCGAGATTGCCGTTGTCGGGCCAGCTGTTGAGCGGGGCGAAGCGCTGTTGCCCGCTGGACGAACCGCCGCGCCCGTCACCGGTGCGATAAGTCCCGGCGGCGTGCCATGCCATGCGGATGAAGAAGGGGCCATAATGGCCATAGTCGGCCGGCCACCATTCCTGGCTGTCGGTCATGAGATCGGTGAGGTCCTTCTTCAGCGCGGTGTAATCGAGCGCATTGAAGGCTTCGCAATAATCGAAATCCTCGCCCATGGGATCGGCTGCGCGGCCGCCCTCGGTAAGGATTTCAAGGTCGAGCTGGTCAGGCCACCAGTCGCGGTTGCGGCGGCCGAACAGGTCCCGCGTGCCGCTGTTTCCGGTGAATGGGCAACCGCTGATATCTCCGGTCTTGGCGTCCATGATCTTCTCTCCTGCTAACTTAGACTCGGTCTCCCGTCCGAGGATGAAAACAATCTGCCCAATTGCCGGTCATTCGTCCAATCGATTAAACGGTTCTAATTGATTGGCTGAGGCGATTTTGCGGCAAGGTGTGTCCGGCCAAGAAAAAGCGCCGCCATCAGCTCAGGATGACGACGCTTCGAAGGCGTTTGAAGGGGGAAAATCAGGCCGCCTGGGCGATCTCGTCCACCGGTTCGGTGCGGATCAGGTAATCGAAGGCCGACAAGCCGGCTTTCGAGCCTTCGCCCATGGCGACGACGATCTGCTTGTAAGGCACATTGGTCACGTCGCCCGCGCCGAAGATGCCCGGCAGATTGGTGCGGCCTTCCTCGTCGGTGACGATTTCGCCGAACTTGGTAAGCTCCAGCCCGCTGTCTTCCAGCCATTCGGTGTTGGGCACGAGGCCGATCTGGATGAATACGCCCTCCAGTTCGATCCGGCGCGTATCGCCGCTCTCGCGGTTCTTCACCATCAGCCCGTCGACCTTGCCGTTGCTGCCGGTAATCTCGGTCGTCTGGCCATTGGTGACGATCTCGACATTATCCATGCTGCGCAGCTTCTTCTGCAGCACCTCGTCGGCGCGCAGCTGATTGTCATATTCGATCAGCGTGACGTGGCCGACGATCTTGGCGAGGTCGATCGCCGCCTCGACGCCGGAATTGCCGCCGCCGATCACCGCGATCCGCTTGCCCTTGAACAGCGGGCCGTCGCAATGCGGGCAATAGGCCACGCCCTTGTTGCGATATTCCGCTTCGCCCGGCACGCCGAGATTGCGCCAGCGCGCGCCGGTGGCAAGGATCAGGCTGCGGGCTTTGAGCGTCGCACCATTGGCCAGTTCGACCGAATGCAGCCCGCCTTCCTGCGTGGCAGGAACAAGCTTTACCGACCGCGCCAGATTCATCACGTCGATCTCGTATTCACCGACATGGCGCTCCAGATCGCCCGCCAGCTTGGGGCCTTCGGTATAGGCGGTGCCGGGAAGGTTCTCGATGCCCAGGGTATCGTGCAGCTGGCCGCCGAACCGCTCTGCCGCGATGCCGGTGCTGAATCCTTTGCGGGCGGTATATATGGCCGAAGCCGCGCCGGCCGGGCCGCCGCCGATCACGAGCACTTCGAAAGCGTCCTTGGCGGACAGCTTTTCTGCCGCCTTGGCATCGGCTCCGGTGTCGACCTTGGCCAGGATTTCGGCCAGTTCCATCTTGCCGTTGTAGAAGGGCTCGCCGTTCAGGAAGGTCGCGGGCACGGCCATCACGTCGCGCGCGTCGACTTCGTCCTGATACGTTCCGCCTTCGATGAGCGTGGCGGTAACGCGCGGATTTTCCAGCGCCATCAGCGTCAGCGCCTGCACGACGTCGGGGCAGTTGTGGCAGCTGAGCGAGAAATACATCTCGAAATTGAAATCGCCCTCCAGCCCGCGGACCTGCTCCAGCAGATCGGCATCGACCTTGGGCGGGTGGCCGCCTGCCCACAGCAGGGCGAGAACCAGCGAGGTAAACTCGTGCCCCATCGGCAAACCGGCAAAGCGCACCCACTTTTCCGCATCGCTGGCACGGCGGATCACGAAGCTGGGCTTGCGCTCGTCAGTGCCGTCGAAGCTTGCGCTGACCATATCGTGCAGCGCCGAGATCTCTTCGAGCAATTCGCGCGTCTGACGCGACTTCTCATCGTCGCCGAGCGAAGCGACAAGTTCCACCGGCTCGCGCAGATTGGCGAGATAGGTCTTGAGTTGCTGGGTAAGATTGGCGTCGAGCATCGGTCGTATCCTTCGTCTTTGCGAGAGGCCCGGAACGGGGCGACGTGGCAATCCATCTCCTGCCATTTGCCGCAACCGGATATCGGGCCGGATATCGGGCGAGGTGATGGATTGCCGCGTCGCCTTTATCTCCCGCATGCGCGAAGAGAGGGCGCTGGTGAGAAATTAAGAGGCCCGGGGGTTGGGGGGGAGGGGGAAGCCCCCGGGCCTCGGCATGAGACGGGAAGCGTGTTCCAGTCTCGGGAGGCGGCCTTAAAGGGTAAGCGCCGCCTCCAAAATATTCGCCTGCAGCTTAGATCTTGCCGACGAGGTCGAGCGAAGGCGACAGCGTGTCGCTGCCTTCTTCCCATGCTGCGGGGCAGACCTGGCCGGGATTGGCGCGGACATACTGTGCAGCCTTGATCTTGCGGGCCAGTTCGTTCGCATTGCGGCCAACGCCTTCACAGGTCTGTTCCATGATCTGGATAACGCCGTCCGGATCGACCACGAAAGTGGCGCGATCGGCAAGGCCAACGCCTTCACGCAGCACGTCGAAATTGCGTGCGAGGACGTGGTTCTGGTCGCCAAGGAACGGGAACTGCAGCTTGCCGATCTTTTCCGAGGTGTCGTGCCATGCCTTGTGGCTGAAGTGGGTGTCGGTCGACACGCCATAGACTTCGACGTCCATCTTCTGGAGCATGGCGTACTGTTCGCCGAGATCTTCCAGTTCGGTCGGGCAGACGAAAGTGAAGTCGGCCGGATAGAAGAAGAAAACGGCCCACTTGCCCTTAACGTCTTCGTCGGTGACTTCGAAAAAGTCCTTGCCTGCCTGGAATGCGGTGGCGTTGAACGGTTTGATCTGGCTTCCGATAATACCCATGGGTTTCTCCGTTGTTCGGGTTAAACTGATGCACCCCAGATAAGGTCTGGTGCGATGCACAAAAGCGATATGTTGCGATTGCTAGCATCGGAATAATCGATTAACTGAATGGAACTTTCGAAAAGCGCAACGGAACGGCTATTATAGTTGCGTTTTTCGCAATCAACTGGTCTCGCTTAGATGACCGGCGCGCAAGCCGGGTGCACATATTTGTGCTTGTGCGCGGGCCCACACTGCTCGATTTCGCGCGCCAGCGCATCTTGGCGAAAAGCGCGTGTCACACCGGCCACCATTCGGAGCTGCATCTTGGAACTGGACGAAAGCGAAAAGACCGCCTGGATCTTCAAATCGGGCTGGAAAGGCCTTTGCCCGCATTGCGGCAAGGGTAAGATGTTCAAGTCCTGGCTGAAGATCGTCGATCGCTGCGATGTCTGCGGGCTCGATTACCGCTTCGCTTCGCCGGACGATGGCCCGGCCTTCTTCTCGCTGACCTTCGTTGCCTTCCCGCTGCTGTTCCTGATCGTTTGGATGCAGGTGGCGCTGGAACTGCCGGTCGTCCTGCTGTTCGTGATCGCCATTCCGCTGATGGGTCTGGGCTGTGTCTTGCCGCTGCGCCCGATCAAGGGCTGGCTGGTCGCATCGCAATACGTCAACCGTTCGGTCGAGGCGGGGACCGAGAAACTGTGGGGTGATATGCACGCCCGCGAGGATGAGAAACGGGGCAGGGACGAGGACTGAAGTCCCAGCCTCGCTCGCAGCCGATCAGGTCGCGAATAACATCGCGTCGTCGGCGAAGGCTTTCATTTCCAGCGCATTGCCGCTGGGATCGCGGAAAAACATCGTCGCCTGCTCGCCCGGCTGGCCCTTGAAGCGGATCGTCGGCTCGATCACGAACTGCGTGCCTGCGTTCGTCAGCCGGTCGGCCAGCGCCTGCCAGTCCTCCATCGTCAGCACCACGCCGAAATGCGGGACGGGCACGTCGTGACCATCGACCGGGTTGCTTGCACGGTCGCCCGCATCCCCGCCCGTATGCGCCACGATCTGATGGCCGTAGAAATCGAAATCGATCCATTCATCGGACGAACGCCCCTCGGCGCAGCCCAGTGTCCCGCCGTAAAAGCTGCGGGCTTCCGCAAGGTCGCGGACGGGAAAGGCGAGATGGAACGGGCGCAGGGTCATGCAGCGGCAATAGCCTGCCAGAAACCGTTTTCCTACACGCATCTGGCTATGCATGGCTGGGGCTATGAGAAACGACCTGACACCGGAAACCGCCCTTGCCATGCTCGAGGAATTTTACGCTGAGGTGCGCTCCAAGCGCTCCACCATTCAGCATCGACAGCGCGTGGATGAACGGATAGGGCGCAAGGGAACTGGGAATGGTGGAGCCCGCATGAAGATCGTCATCGGTAACAAGAACTACTCCAGCTGGAGCCTGCGCGGCTGGCTGGCGGCCAAGCAGTCCGGCCTGTCCTTCGACGAAATCGTCGTCCCCTTGTATGGCGAGGATTGGGAAGCGACCCGCCAGGGCGGCGAGATCATGCCGTCATCGGGCAAGGTCCCGCTGCTGTGGGACGGGGAAACCGTGGTCTGGGACAGCCTCGCCATGCTCGAATACCTGTCCGACAAGGTGGGGCGCGACCGGTTCTGGCCCAAGGACGAGACCGCACGCGGCATGGCGCGATCGATGGTCGCCGAAATGCATTCCTCCTTCCAGGCCCTGCGCGGCGAATGCCCGATGAACGTGCGCAAGCGCTTCGACGGTTTCACGCCGAGCGAGGCCTGTCGTTCGGACATCCTGCGCATCCTCACTCTGTGGGCTGAAGCGCGCAGCCGGTTCGGCAGCGGCGGGCCCTATCTCTTCGGGACCTTCGGCGCGGCGGACGTGTTCTTCGCCCCCGTCGTCAGCCGCTTCATCAGCTATCAGATTGCCGTCCCCGGCTTCGCGGCCGCCTACATGCAGGCCTTGTGGGAACATGAGTGGATGCAGGCGTGGATCACCGCATCGGAAAACGAAGAATGGGTCATCGAACAATACGAAACCGTTTCCTGACGCTGCTGGCGGCGCTGGCTGCGCTGCTGCCCGCGCAGGCCATGGCATGGGGCGATTACGCCCACCGCACCACTGCATCGATCGCGCTTGCGAATGTGAAGCCGGAAACGCGGGCCGCCATCGCGCGCCTGCTGAAGGCCGCACCCGAGCTGGGCGTGCCCGATTGCGAGCTTGCGAGTCTCGAAGATGCGGCCTCCTGGCCCGATTGCCTGCGCAGCGATTACTGGCGCTGGGGCTATACCTTCGCCTGGCATTACCGCACCGCGCCGGTCTGCGAGGCCTACGATCCGCGCGCCAATTGCTCGGGGCAGAACTGCATCCTCGCCCAGATCGAGCGTAACGAGCGTATCCTTGCCGATGAAAGCCTGCCCGCCAATGTGCGGCTGGAAGCGCTGACATTCCTCGTCCACTTCATCGGCGACGTGCATATGCCGCTGCATTCGGGCGATCACGGTGATCGCGGCGGCAATGACAATACGACCGCTTATGGCATTGCGCCGGGGTTGAATCTGCACTGGATCTGGGACGGGCCGCTGGCCGAACGCGCCATCACGTCTTCGCCCACGCCGCTGGTGCGCCGCTATTCCGCAGCAGAGCGGGCCGAACTGGGCGGCGGAACCTCCGCCGACTGGGGCCGGGAGAGTTGGGAAACGGCGCGTGACTTCGTCTATCCCAATGCCTTCGACCGCGCCCCCTGCGATGGCGAGGAACTGCCCGATGAAACCGCGCTGACGCAGGAGGATATCGAGCGCGCCATCCCGATCTCGCGCAGGCGGGTCACGCAGGCCGGGATCCGCATGGCGGAATATCTGGACAAGGCCTTCGCGCCGGGGCCCTTGGCTAACGAAGAGGCCCGATGAGTAGGTCTGGTGACGGACGTGATCAGGGCACGCGCTTGGTCGGATAAGGCGTGCCGTCCCGCTTGAAATAGCCATCCGGGGTGAAGACCATGTCGATGTCGGGATATTCGCCGCGGTCCTCGTCGCGATCTCCGGCACTCACGGCGATGAAGACGCAGGGCTTGTCGGACCGGTTGTGAAGGCGGTGGCCATTGCGGTCTCCCGCCGACCAGGCGAGGATATCGCCTGCATGAACCGGGACTTCGCCCTGATCCTCGATCAGCACGGCCTCGCCCTGCAGGAAGATGAGCAGCTCGTCCTGCCCCTCGTGCCAGTGCCGCTGCGAGGAATAGGCACCCGGGTCGAGCACGACATGGCTGGCACCCAGTTTGGTGAACCCGGCTGCAGGGGCAAGGCGCCGATACTTCCGGCCTGCAACGTCCTCGTCGTAGGGCGGCGGATAGCCGGTTGCATTGGTCTGGGGAATGGCGTCGAGATCGAGCTTGGGCATTGGCACACTCTCCTGCTAGCGGAGGCAACATGACCGAAGTCCTCGATCTCGCCAAGCGCCTGATGTCCGCCCGCAGCGTTACGCCCGCCACCGGGTCGGTTTTCGACGAGCTGGAGGCGATGCTCGCCCCGCTCGGCTTCGAAGTCACGCGGTTCACGCGCGGAGAGGGCGAGGAAGGAACGCCAGAAGCGCCGGTGGAGAACCTCTTCGCCATTCGCAAGGGCCCGCCGGGATCGCGGCACTTCTCCTTCGCCGGTCATCTCGACGTCGTCCCGCCGGGCGGTGGCTGGGCGTCCGAACCCTTCGCCCCCGACGTGCGCGGCGATCTGCTCTACGGCCGCGGCGCGGTCGACATGAAGGGCGCCATCGCCTGCATGGTCGATGCCGTGGCGCAGATTCCCGCCGATGCGGGCACGCTCAGTTTCATCATTACCGGCGACGAGGAAGGCCCCGCGCTGCACGGCACCCGCGCGCTGATCGATTTCATGCGCGAGGCAGGCCATCAGCCCGACCTGTGCCTCGTCGGCGAGCCTACCAGCGTGAACCGGCTGGGCGACATGATGAAGATCGGCCGCCGCGGTTCGGTCAACATCTGGCTGGAAGTGCAGGGCACGCAGGGCCACGTCGCCTATCCGCATCTGGCCGACAATCCGATTCCCAAACTGGTCGCGATGCTGGCCGAACTCGATGCGCTGGTGCTCGACGAAGGGACCGAATGGTTCCAGCCGAGCAATCTGGAAGTGACCGACCTCGAAGTTGGCAATCCCGCGCATAACGTCATTCCCGAGGCCGCAAAGGCACGGCTCTCGATCCGCTTCAACGATTGCCATTCGGGCGCTTCGCTGTCGGAGAAAGTCGCGGCAGTGGCGCAGAGGCACGGCGGCACCGCGCTGCCAATCATCAGCGGCGAGCCGTTCCTGACGCCGCCGGGTGCGTTTTCCGACATCATCGCCGCGGCGGTGAAAGCGGAAACGGGGCTCGAATCCGAACCCTCCACAACCGGCGGCACCTCCGACGCGCGCTTCCTGCGCAGCGTATGCCCGGTGATCGAATTCGGCCTCTGCAACGCGACCATGCACAAGCGCGACGAGGCTGTGGCAGTCGATGATCTGGCGACGCTCAGCCGCATCTATGCGCGCATCGCCCGCGCGGCGCTGAGCACGGAATAGGCAGTCATGGCGAGGTGCCGGGGCGCTGGGGCAATCCATGCCGCTTTGCATTCGCCGCGAACTGCGCCATGGATTGCCGCGCGGCTGCGCCGCTCACAATGACGACATGAGGGGATGAGAGTTTGCTGAAGACCTGGTTCGAAATTCCGCTGTGGCAGCGCGTCGTCACCGCGCTGCTCCTGGGCGTGCTTACTGGCTATGCCTGGGGTCCCGAGGCGGAAAGCATCAAATGGATCGGCGATTTCTTCATCAAGTCGATCAAGATGCTTGTCGTGCCGCTGATCTTCTTCAGCCTGGTCAGCGGCGTCGCGGCGATCGGCGACCTGCGCAAGCTAGGCGCGGTGGGCGGTCGGGCGATGCTGTTGTTCGTCGTCACCGGGCAGATTGCCGTCTGGCTCGGCCTCGCGCTTGGCACCATCATCGCTCCGGGGGCGGGCGTTGATACCAGTGCGATCGAGATGGGCACCACGCCCGAACCCAATCCCACCACGGCGGTGGACATGATCCTGTCGATCGTGCCCGAAAGCCCGGTGCAGGTCATGGCCGACGTGTCGGTGCTGCCGCTGATTGTCTTCAGCCTGCTGATCGGCATCGGCATCCTGATGGCCAAGGAAGACGGCCTGCCCGTGCAGAAGGTGTTCGATAGCGGCGCCGTGATCATGCAGAAGGTGACCATGGTGGTGATGGAGCTGACCCCCTTGGGCGTCTTCGCGCTGATGGCCTGGGTCGCGGGCACGCTGGGCTTGGATGCGCTCGTCGCGCTGTCGAAACTGGTCGCGCTGAACTATGCCGGCTGCCTGCTGATCATCTTCGTCATGTATTCGGCGATGATCAAATTCCTCGCCAAGCTGCCGGTGCGCGATTTCTTCCGCGGGATCGTGGACGCGATGGCGGTCAGCTATTCCACTGCCAGCTCCAACGCCACGCTGCCGGTGACGCTGCGCTGTGCGGAGCGCAATCTTGGCGTGTCGAATTCGGTCGCCAGCTTCGTGATCGCGCTGGGGGCGACGATCAACATGAACGGCACGGCGATGTATCTCGGTCTCGCCACGCTGTTCGGCGCGCAGATCTTCGGCGTGGATCTGAGCTGGGGCGACTACTTCCTCATCTCGATCCTCGCGACTCTCGGCGCGGTCGGTGCGGCGGGCATCCCGGGCGCAGGGCTGATCATGATGGCGCTGGTATTCGGCGCGGTGGGCGTGCCGCTGGAGACGATCGCCTTCGTCGCGGGTGTGGACCGGATCATGGACATGATGCGCACGACGACCAATGTTTCGGGCGACGCCGCCGTTGCGACGACAGTGGCGGTGATGACAGGAGAGATCGACCGGCGCGAAATGGTCTCGGCGGACGATGTCTAGGCGGTCAGCACCTGCGGCAGCGGTGCTGATTGCGACGCTCACCGCCTGCACACCGCAGGCGGGCGGGAGCGGGGGTGGAGACCGCGCATCCGCGTGCGCGGGCACGCTGATCACCGTGCCCGAGAACGGCTCGGGATTTACGGTGCCACAACTGATGGCTCATGCCAGCGCGATGGGCATGAACCAGCAGGAAGCGGAAACGCTGATCTATCTCGAGGGCATCGCACCCCAGGCAACCCTGCAACCGGGCGAGAGGATTTGCCTCGACGGGAAGCCGGACCGCTAACGACCCTTCGGCTTCTCCAGCACCTTTTTGCGGTAGCTGCAAAGGTCAACCACCGGGCAGCGCCAGCATTCGGGCGTGCGGGCCTTGCAAACATAGCGGCCATGCAGGATCAGCCAGTGATGCGCGCCTAACCGGAAGGGCTGGGGCACGCGCTTCTCGAGCTTCGCCTCGACCTGCTCGGGCGTCTTTCCCTTCGCAAGGCCCGTACGGTTGCCGACGCGCAGGATATGGGTGTCGACAGCGAAGGTCTCATGCCCGAACCAGCAATTGAGGACGACATTGGCCGTCTTGCGGCCGACGCCCGGCAGGCGGACGAGGTCCTCGCGCGTGTCCGGCACTTCGCCGCCATATTCGGCCACCAGCAGCTCGGAGAGCGCGATGACGTTCTTGGCCTTGGAATTGAACAGGCCGATGGTCTTGATGTGCTCCTTCAGCCCGTCCTCGCCCAGCGCGATCATCTGGGAGGGGGTTTCGACTTCGCGGAATAGCGCACGCGTGGCCTTGTTGACCCCGACGTCGGTCGCCTGGGCAGACAGTGCCACTGCGACCACCAACTGGTACGCATTCCCATATTCCAGCTCGGTTTCTGGCGAGGGATTGTCCTCCGCCATGCGGCGAAAGAACTCGAAGATCTGATCCTTGGTCATATGTGCAAATCAGATGCCCAGAACCTGATCCATCGAATACCGGCCCGCCTCGCGCGTGCGAAGCCACTCGGCTGCGCGGATTGCTCCGCGAGCGAAGATGGCGCGGTTCTCTGCGCTATGGGACAGTGTGATACGTTCTTCTTCGCCAGCCAGGATGACGCTGTGTTCCCCGGCAACAGTGCCACCGCGCAAGGCGGCAAAGCCGATCGCACCTTCACCGCGCGGACCAGTGGCACCATCGCGCCCGCTTTCGCTATTGGTTGCAAGATCGATACCACGTCCGCCGGCGGCAGCATCGCCTAAGAGCAGCGCGGTCCCGGACGGAGCGTCCACCTTGCGGCGATGATGCATTTCGAGAATTTCGATGTCCCACCCCTTGCCGAGCCGCTGAGCGGCTTCGCGAACGAGGTGAGCAAGGAGGGTCACTCCAAGAGATGTGTTGCCCGTCTGGAGCACCGGAATGGCGTGCGCAGCCTGATCGATTGCATCGTGATGTTTGCGCTCGAGCCCGGTGGTGCCAATCACGATCGGGATTCCGGCCCCGACCGCTGCATGCAGATTGGATTGCAGGGCGGCCGGCGCGGAGAAATCGACCAGCAGGTCCGATACATCGGCCAGCTTGCCGACATCGTCGCCCTTGTCCGCGCCGCCCGAGAAATCGTGGCCGGACTCTTCTATGACGCGGCGCAACACCTCACCCATCGCGCCCTTGCTTCCGATGACACCAATATTCGCCAAGCTGACCTCCGTTCGGGCTGAGCTTGTCATAGCTCCGTTTGGTTCGTTAACGTGTGGCTAGAAGATAAGACGCCCTTTCGACAAGCGTGGGGCGACCGGGAGCCGAAACTTGTCCGATTCTATCCGCAACATCGTCATTCTCACCGGTGCCGGGATTTCAGCCGAAAGCGGTATCGATACATTTCGCGACGGCGGCGGGCTGTGGGAAAAGCACAGGGTCGAAGATGTCGCAACGCCTGAAGGCTTCGCACGCGACCCCGCTCTCGTGCAGCGCTTCTACGATGCACGGCGCGAGGCGGTGCAGAAGGTGGAGCCGAACGCAGCCCACCGGGCGCTGGCCAAGCTGGATGCCGAGTGGGAAGGCGATTTGCTGATTGTGACGCAGAACGTCGACGACCTGCATGAACGGGCCGGGGCCAAACGCGTACTACATATGCATGGCGAACTGCTCAGCGCCTTATGCGCCAGCTGCGAGCAGCGGCATAAATGGAGCGAACCGCTTGTCGGCAACCCTGCATGCCCCGGTTGCGGCGCAGAGGCACTGCGTCCCGATGTCGTCTGGTTCGGCGAGATGCCTTACGAGATGGACCGCATCTATGACCGATTACGGCGCGCTGACTTGTTCGTCAGCATCGGCACGAGCGGGGCGGTCTATCCGGCTGCGGGCTTCGTCCGTGATGCACGAGAATTCGGTGCCCATACGCTGGAGCTCAATCTCCAGCGCAGCGAGGGTTCCTACTGGTTCGACGAGACCCGGAAGGGAAGGGCGAGCGACTTGGTGCCGGAATGGGTCGCAGAAATCCTGGGGTGAAGGTTAGTCCAGCGGTCTGGCAAAGCCATGCATCACCAGCCAGTCGGCGAAGGCATCGAACCAGCCGGTACTTGTTGTTTCCTTCTGATACATGCCGAAGCCATGACCACCCTGCTCGTAATAATGGAATTCGACCGGCGCGCCCGCGTCTTTCCATGAGGTCACGATGCCGAAGTCGGTCGTGTTGAAGAGCGGATCGTCGGCGGCAAGAGCAATAAATAGGGGCGGCTTTTCGGCCGGCACGTCAAGCGCACCGAGCGGGCCGTAGATATCGGCCAAAAACGCCGGTTCGGCGCTCTCGCTGGTAATCGCGGTCGCCATCGTCAGTGCGGCGCCAGCCGAAAATCCGATCATTCCGATCCGGTCCGGGTCCACGCCCCATGCTTCTGCATTGGCGCGGATCAACGCGAAGGCAGCGTCTGCGTCCTCGATCATCGGGCCGATGCTGGCCATGCGCTGATCCAGCACTGGTCTTGCTTTCTCGCCCGGATCCGTGGCGGGGCGCGGAGGCGGCAATGAAGCGAATTCTTGGAGGTCGGCGGGTGTCTGATTAAGTCTGTATTTTAAAACGAAGGCGGAAACGCCCCACTCGTTTAGGGCTTGGGCGACCTGCCACCCTTCGTTTTCAATCGAGAGCGTACGAAAACCGCCGCCCGGGGCGACGATTACCGCGCTGCCTGTCGCAATCGCCGGATCGGCGAGAAAGGGCGTCAACGTGGAGTAGACCACGTTCCGGGCAAACACGCTTCCATATTGGGAATGCCAGCTTTCCGCTGTGGTCGCCCCCGGCATCGAACCGGTGCCGAGAGCGATCGCATTGGCTTGTTCAGGTGTGGCTATAGCGGTCATCCGGTCGGGTTGCGAGGATGGAGTCGCCGCGATCATGGCAAATGCCGCCAGCTGGCTGGTCAAAAGGTTTCGGAACATGGCCAAGATCCTCTCTGCGGCAGTATTACCTGTCCGGTCTTGCGCGAAGTTACTGTGGCTTCCGAACAGGTCAACCAGCTCGTTCGCGGCAGGAGAGATCCCTGGGCTGCTAGTGGCCGCAGCCCGAACAGGCGGGATCTTTCGTGATCACGAATTGGCGCATGCCCGGTTTAATGCCGTCGAGCAGATTGACCCGGCTCCATTGCGAATCGCCATAGGCGCTCACTCCGTCGAGGAGGACGCGAACCGCTTGCAGCGCGGCAAAACTTCCCACCCAGCCTGCCATCGCGCCCAGCATGCCGTCTTCGGCGCAGGTATCGCAATCGTCGGCATCGAAGGCATCGCCGACGAAACAGCGGTAACAGGCTTCGTCGGGCAAATGCCCTGCGAAAGCGGCGACTTGCCCCTGAAAACGCCCGACCGCTGCCGACAGCAATGGCACGCCGGCTTTCACGCAGGCGTCTGAGACAGCAAGCCGAGTAGCGAAATTGTCGGTCCCGTCGAGCACGAGGTCAGCGTCGGCCACAAGCGTGGCGGCGCGGACGGGATCGATACGGCGATCACTGATTTCGACATCGAGCGCAGGGTCGAACAGCGTCACCCATCGCTTTGCAGAGATGGCTTTGCCGTGGCCCACGTCACGCTCGTTATAAAGTGTCTGGCGCTGCAGGTTGCTAAGATCGACCTTGTCGTCGTCGACGAGGGTCAGCTTCCCGATCCCGGCGGCAGCGAGGTATTGCAACGCGGGGCTGCCGATCCCACCCAAGCCGATGAGCACGAGATGTTTTTCTGCCAGCGCCATTTGCCCAGCGCCGCCCACTTCAGGCAAGACGATGTGCCGGGCAAAGCGATCGAGACGTTCGGGCGTGAGACTCACGGGTTTTCTCCGTTCGCGCGTTCCCGCTTGAAGCCGTGCATCCCGTTCCACCACTGCAGAGCGATCACGGCTCCTTTGGATGGTTGCAGCAGGGCGATGAGCATCACCAGTGCAAGCGGAATGATGATGGCGAGCAACGCCATGGGGGATAGCGAATAGCTGACCACGAGCGTGATGATGACGGGGGCGAGCAAATGCCCGCTCACGAAAATTCCGATATAAGCTGGAAGGTCGTCCGCCCGCTGTCCGGTGATATCGAGATCACACACGCTGCAGCGATCGACAGGTTTCAGCCATTTGCGGAACAATTTGCCGTCGCCGCATCGCGGGCAGCGGCATAATGTGCCCCGCCACAAGGCGGAGGGGAGCGTTTTGGGCAGACTGATCGGCTTGCTCATGCCTGCCCCTTTGGACGCTCCCATGCACGCTGTCGACAAGGCTGTGCAAGGCCTGTCGACCAACGGTGCCTACGATGTGGACTGGTCAGCTTTCCAGCTGGCGCAATAGGCTTCTCACATCGCCGTCCATATCAGCATCGCGCTGGCGCAAATCCTCGATCAGGCGCACGGCGTGGATGACCGTCGAATGGTCGCGCCCGCCGAATTTGCGGCCAATCTCGGGATAGCTGCGCGGGGTGAGTACCTTTGACAGATACATGGCGACCTGGCGGGGGCGCACCACCGCACGCGCACGGCGCTTCGAACTCATTTCGCTGCGATCGATGCGGTAGAACTGGCAGACGGTCCGCTGGATCTCGTCGATCGTGATCCGGCGGCGATTGGCAGACAGGATATCCGTCAGCTGCTCTTCGGCCAACTGCAGGGAGACTTCCTGTCCCGTGAGCTGCGCATAGGCGATCAGCTTGTTCAGTCCCCCGACCAGCTCACGCACGTTTCGCGTGATGGTACGCGCGAGAAATTCCAGCACGTCTTCCGGTACGGCCAGCGGTGCGAACTTGCTCAGCTTGGAGTGAAGGATCTTCTTGCGCAGTTCGATGTCGGCGGGCTGGATGTCCGCCACCAAGCCCATCGAAAGGCGCGACAGCAGGCGCGGTTCCACACCGTCGAGAGCCTGCGGCGCGCGATCGGCTGCGAAGACGAGGCGTTTGCCTTCCGCCAGAAGCGCATCGATCGTGTAGAGCAGTTCTTCCTGAGCCGAGGCCTTGCCGATAATGAACTGGATGTCGTCGACCAGCAGCAAGTCAAAGCTGCGCAGCCGCGCCTTGAACTCAATCATACGGTTGGCCTTCAGGGCCTGCACGAATTCCACCATGAACCGCTCGGCGCTGCAGTAGAAGATGCGGCTGCGGCTGTGTGTCTGAAGGAATGTGTGTCCGATGGCATGCAGGAGATGGGTCTTGCCCTGTCCGGTGGCGCCCTTGAGGTAAAGCGGGCTGAATTGCGGCTTTTCTGTCGCAGACATGCGCTGGGCCGCGTTGAACGCGAGAATATTCGCCTCGCCGGTCACGAAGGCGGCAAAGGTCAGGCTGGCGTCGAGGCCCACCGAAGAGGTGAAGCCGGTATCTCCCAGAGTATCGGCACCGATTGCCATCATCGAAGTGTCGGCATCGTTCGCAGGGCGACGACCGTCGCTGTGAAGACGCAGATCGGCAACCTGGCGGCGGCCAGGGTGAACCGAAATGGCGACCTGACGCACTTCGCTGCGCGCGATTTTCCACGCCAGGCTCAGCCGGTCGGCAAAGCGATCCTTGACCCAATTGGCGCTGAATTCGGTCGGAAGGAACAGATCGAGCGTGCCGGTCTCAGAATCGATCCGACCAAGCTGTATGGGCTTGATCCACTGGCTGTGAAGCTGGTGCCCCAAATCCTTGCGCAGGCCTTGGCTGATATCTGCCCAATCGGCTGCCAGGTTTACGGCTTCCAGGTCTTCCATTTCGTTATTTGCCTTCCGCTTGCCAGCAAGCTCGCCTGATTTCGCCATTGGAGTGTAGATCCCCGAGTGACCGTACGGTCGTCCAAAAGTTAAGTGGGCCAGAAGGAGTGCGCGCATAGCTTCGCCGCTACCCGGAATCGCGTGATTCTCGGGTGGTCCCTCCCCTTGGCCGTCGATATGAATACCCGGGCTGTCCCCCCCGAGCAGATCCATTGTGTAGGTCGCAGCAGCGATGAGTCGCAAGGGGGATAACAGCAAAAAATCTGAAATAATCTAGTTGACTCAACGTGACCCCGCAGACCTCCGTTGATGCCTTTGAAAAAGCTTCGATTTACTGATGTGGGGCTGACGAATCGCAGTATTTCCGCCAATTTCATTACGGCTCGGAGACACTTTGATTTCAAAGTGCAACCCGAATACGACAAAGGGGCCGCCGCACTTCGCGACGACCCCTCACGTGTCTGTGTTCGGCCGAAGCCGCTTAAAGATCAGAGCGCGGCAACGCGCTTCGACAGGCGGCTCATCTTACGAGCTGCAGTGTTCTTGTGCATCACGCCGCGAGCAACACCGCGAGCCATCTCTGGCTGAGCATTGCGGAGGGCGGTCTGGGCAGCATCCTTGTCGCCAGCTTCGAGCGCGGTCTCAACCTTCTTAACGTAGTTGCGGATGCGGCTCATGCGCGCACCGTTGACTTCGGCGCGGCGGTTGTTGCGACGGATGCGCTTCTTGGCTTGCGGCGTATTGGCCATATCTGTCCTCGATCAGGCCGCGACAAAAAGCGGCTGGAATTCAATTGGGCGTGTCGAAAAAGGCGGATTAACCGCCGGAAAGCGGCGCACTTAGCGATGGGATACCGAATCGTCAAGCAAAAGCGGAACCGCAACTGGCGCGCCCTGTTGCCCTTATATGGAAGCAGATGAGATGAAGGACAAGCTGTGAGCGATAAAGTCGAAAAATCGGAAGCCGAGTGGCGCGAAGAGCTAACCCCTGAGCAATATCGCATCTTGCGGGAAAAAGGGACGGAGCGCGCCTTCACCGGCAAGTACGACAAGAACAAGGCTGATGGGGAATATCACTGCGCTGCCTGCGGTCAGCTCTTGTTCGAAAGCGCGGACAAATATGACAGCGGCTCCGGGTGGCCGAGTTTTACGGCGCCGGCCGAAAGCGCCGCAGTGGAAGAGCACCGCGATGCCACTCATGGCATGATCAGGACCGAGGTTACCTGTTCCAACTGCGAGGGGCACCTTGGCCATGTGTTTCCGGATGGCCCCGGCGAGAATGGCCTTCGCTATTGTATCAACTCTGCAGCACTCGAATTCGAACCAGACGACTAAGGGGGCGGCTTGCGGCCTCCGTACGATTCGTTAAGCCGAGGTTCCGTCTCGCCATGGGAGATTGTGGCGGATATAGGGCCGTGCGCCTGGAACATGAGGGAAGCCGCAGGGAATGGATAAGAGAGGCAGCCGCCGTAAACGCAGCCAGCGATCGGAGCGTGCGCGGCGGGCGGCAGAAGAGGGGCGGGGGGAAACCAGCCGCGTGAAGGTCTGGTTTCGCAGGCTGCTTCTGTGGGGTACAGGCATCGCTGTCCTCGGGTTGATTTTTCTCGCTATCGCAGTGGCCTTCGCGGCCCGGTCCTTGCCGAGTTATTACCAACTTAAGGCAACCCAGAATGCGCAGACCATTGTCGTGCGCGCGCGAGATGGCTCCGAACTCGTCGAACTTGGCCCTAGTTATGGCAAGTGGATCACCGCTAACGAGATCCCGCAGGTCATGAAAGATGCCATGATCTCTGTAGAGGACCGGCGATTCTATTCGCATCCCGGCGTGGACCCTTATGGCCTGACGCGCGCCGTATATGTATGGGCGACGGGTGAGAACCGGCTCGGCGCCACCTCCACCATTACCCAGCAGCTTGCGCGCAATGTTTTCCTCAACAGCAATCGTTCGCTCGATCGCAAGCTTCGCGAAGCCATCCTGGCTATGGCGATGGAATGGAAGTTCTCAAAAGAACAGATCCTCGAACTCTATCTCAACAAGGTCTATTTCGGCGGCGGCGCTTACGGTATCGATTCCGCGAGCCGGAACTTCTTCAGCCATCCGGCGACCGAGCTGTCGACTGCCGAAGCGGCGATTATCGCAGGGCTGGTGAAGGCACCCAGCCGCTATTCCCCCACCGCCGACGTCAATGCGGCGGTCAGCCGTGCAAGCGTGGTCCTGCAATTGATGCGCGAGCAGGGTCGTATCAGCGCGAGCGAGGCACAAGTCGATGTCTCGGCGGTCAAGCTAAAGCCTGAGCAGGGGACCAACTCGGTGCGCTATTTTACCGATTGGGCGCTTCCGCAACTGGATCTCCTGCTGCCCGAAACTTTCGAACCGATCGAAGTCTGGACCACGCTGGATCCCGGGATGCAGAAAGCCGCGACTGCTGCGGTAGCGGGCAATGCCCCCGAAGGGGCGCAAGGCGCACTGGTCAGTCTCGATCGCGACGGCGCTATCTTGGCTCTCGTCGGAGGGACCGATTATGTCGAGACCAATTATAACCGGGCGACAAATGCCCTTCGCCAGCCTGGTTCGAGCTGGAAGCTGTTCGTCTATCTCGCCGCGCTGGAGGCGGGTTATACCCCTGATGACCGCGTAGTGGATACAAAGGTTTCGATCGGCGGCTGGAGCCCCAACAATTCGAATGGGCGAAACATTGGCGAGACGAATCTGCGGACCGCTTTCGCCTATTCGATCAACACGGTGGCCGCCCAGCTCGGCAATGAAGTCGGATTCGGCTCGGTGGCTTCTATGGCTCGCCGCTTCGGTATCACGACCCCGATCAATACCTATCCGGCGATGGTACTTGGTTCGAACGAGGTGCGGCTGCTGGATATGACCCGCGCATTCGCGGCGATCTCGGCCGGCGGAAATTCCGTAACGCCTTATGGGATCGTCAAAGTCACGACGACGGATGGAGAGGTGCTTTATCAGCACCGCCGCGCCCGCAGTACACAAATAATTCCCGATAACGTGACGCGGGGCATCACCGATCTTCTGCAGACCGCGGTCCAGACCGGAACGGGGCGTGCTGCGCAAATCGGGCGTCCGGTCGCGGGTAAGACAGGGACCACGAGTTCGAACAAGGACGGCTATTTCGTCGGATTTTCATCGGGCGTCACCACCGGTGTATGGATGGGCCGGGACGATAACCGACGGGTCGGCGGTTTGCAGGGAGGCCGCGCCCCGGCTCAGGCCTTTGCTGCTTTCATGCGTTACGCGGTGAAGGATCGTCCAGTAGAGGAATTCGAGACCGAAGTTCAGGTGCCGGAATGGCAGCTGGATGAAGAGGATGACTTCTTTTTCGGCGACCCGGATGACTATTACTACATCGACGAACAAGGCAATCTGATCGAGCCTGGCCGAAGCGAAGGGCCAAGCGGAGCGCTGCCCGGACCGCGTGGCGAGCCAGAGGACGGCTCAGGCGTAGAGGTTATCCGACCGCAGCCGCCAAGAGTTCAGCGCGTACCTCCGCCGCGGCCGCAACCCTCGACCGGGCGCGGAGAAGATGGGGCACCCCAGGCAATCGATGACGATTTTCTCGACGGTGTCATCGGACGCGATCGTTAGAGGTGATCTGCCTCATCCTACCTGAAGATAGTCGACTTCCGAGCGGGTGCGAAAACGCCCTCCCGACGCGTATCGGGAGGGCTCTATTTTCAAGCAGTACTTTGGTTCGGGTCAGCGAAGGCGAATAGCCACATATTGCGGCGAACCACCGCGACGCTGGATCCGCAGGAGCACCGCATCACGGTTTTCGGCCTTGGCCGAGCGGACCGCAGTCTCGAGATCGGCAACCGACGTCATCGGACGGTAGTTTGCCGTCAGGATGATGTCCCCGCGTTGGAGACCCTTGCGAGCGGCGTCGGAATTTTGGTCGACTGAAGCGATCACAAGTCCGCGCGTGTCGGATCCGGCACCAAGCTGGCGTGCAATCTGCGGCGTCAGTTCCAGCACCTGCAGACCGACACTTTCCTGGATGACTTCGCTGTCGCTGGGCGACATGTCGTCTTCCGGCTCCGCGTCGGGATCGAACATCTGACTGCGCCGCATCTCTTCTTCGCTCGGGCGCTTGCCCACGGTCACATTGACCCGGCGGCGTTCACCGTCACGGATCACATCCAGCGGAATTGACGTGCCCGGTGCGATATTGGCGACGAGGTAGGACAGTGTCTGATCGGGTGTCACATCCTTGCCATTGACCCGAAGGACGATGTCGCCCGCTTCGATGCCGCCGCGATCGGCCGGTTCGCCGGGCTGCACCATCTGGACGATCTCGCCGCGATTGCGCGCAAGGCCGAGCGAGGAGGCGACGTCCTCGGTCACCGGCTGGATCTGGATGCCCAGATAACCGCGCTCGATCTCGACGCCGCGGCGGAGCTTGTCGACGATAGGGGCCGCGGTTTCAGCAGGAATCGCGAAGCCGATGCCCACGCTTCCGCCGGTGGGCGAAATGATGGCGTTGTTGATGCCGATGACGTTGCCCTGCATGTCGAACAGCGGTCCACCGGAGTTGCCGCGGTTGATGCTGGCATCGGTCTGCAGATAGCGGTCGTAGGCGCCGCTGCCTGCGTTTCGCAGAACGCTGGAAACAATCCCGCTCGTCACGGTTCCGCCGAGGCCGAAGGGATTGCCGATGGCGATCACCCAATCACCCACACGGGCCTGGCTGGAATCGCCGAAGGTCACGAAGGGGAAAGCTTCGCGCCGGTTAACCTTGAGGACGGCGAGGTCGGACGCCGCATCGGTGCCGACCAATTCGGCTTCGTATTCGGTGCCGTCCGGCAGGGTCACGGTGATTTCTTCGACAGAGCCACGCCCGGTCGGGCTGACGACGTGATTGTTGGTCACGACATAGCCATCGGAAGAGATGATAAAGCCCGAGCCGAGCGACTGCCCCTCACGATACTGGGGTTCGCTGTCTTGCTGCCCGCGACGGCGGTTGAACATGCCCTCGAACGGGGTGCCGGCGAAAGGATTGCCGCCGGTCTGAACCTCAATTCGCTGGCGCGTCGAAATATTCACCACGGCCGGCTGCAGTTGCTCGGTTAGATCGGCGAAACTTTCGGGCGCCCCGGCACGCGGAACGACGCGCGCGATCTGCGAATCGTCGTTCTGGGCGACCTGCGCCCCGGCCGGGAACCCGGCGAGGGAAAGGGCAGCGCCACCGGCCAAAAGGGTGGCAGTTACGGAATAAGCGTATCGCACTTTTTTCACGTCCTCTTTCAAATCCTCTTTGACTTCGTTCGGAGCCAGCACGCTTTCACAAAACGCTCCGGCTTCGGCAGTTCCGCTGCATAGACTGCGGCCTAGCGCTGAATGCCTCTTGAACGGCAGGGCAGTACCCCTCGCTCAATCGACGAATGTTCAACGGCGTCCGCGGAACTGCTGCAGATATTCGTTATCAGGCGACAGGATTATGCTGCTGGCCGCATCGCCGTTCTCGGAAGCGAAGGTCGCATCATAGCTCTGCATGGCGCGGTAGAAGTCATAAAAATTAGCGTCCTTGCCGAAGCTTTCCGCATAGATGCGAGCGGCTTCCGCATCGGCCTCAGCGCGAATGATCCGCGCATCACGCGAGCCTTGCGCCCGGATCGTCCTTGCCTCGCGTTCGCGATCCGATTCCATCCGGCTGAAAGCGGACTGAAGGGGGGCATCGGGCAAGTCGGTGCGGGTGATCTGAACGTCGACGACTTCGGCACCGTACTGGCGTGCCTGCCGGTCGAGATTGGCGCGCGCATTCTGCAGCGCGGAGCCCCGTTCGGCGGTTAGCATGGCCTGAAACGTTCGGCGGCCGAGTTCCTGACGAAGAACCGAATTCAGGATCGGCTCAAGCGCGGAACGCACGCCATCGGTAGTTCCTGCACGCTCCACCATACGAACGGGATCGATGATGCGGAAACGGGCATAGGCATCGACCAACAGGCGTTGCTGGTCATTCGACAGTACCTCCTCATTGGTCATCTCGAGATCGAGCAGGCGCCTCTCGATCCTTACCACGCGGTCGAGAAACGGCACGCGGAGATAGGGCCCCGGACCTTTTTGACCGTCGGGTGTGTTTACAATGCCTTGCGGTTCACCGGTCCGTACGATGACGACCTGTTCTTCCTCGGGCACGATATAGAGGCTCATCATAAGCCCGATCAGGACAAGTCCGGCCACGATGATCGTGAGGCGGTGGTCTTCCCAGATACGCTGCATCTTACTGGCCTCCCGGTGCGGTTACAGTGGTTTCGGGCTGTTGCTGAGCCCGGCGCCGGATTTCCGGTAGCGGGAGGTAGGGTGTGACACCCTGAGCCTCGACGATGGTCTTGTCGGTCTTGCTGAGCACACGTTCCATGGTCTCGTAATAAAGACGCTGACGGGTCACTTCGGGAGCGAGGCGATACTGTTCGTAGACCTTGTCGAAGGCTTCGGCCTCACCCTGCGCCTGCGCCAGAACCTGCTGGGCATAACCCTGCGCCTGATTGCGCGCTGCGTCCGCATTCTGTTCGGCGACCTGCACATCGCGGAAAGCATCGACCACCTGGCTTGGCGGATCGGCTTTTTCGATTTCGACACCGAGCACCCTTATGCCCGCCTGATAACGGTCGAGCGTCGCCTGCATGCGCTCGCGCACATCCAGTTCGATCGCGGCGCGACCTTGACCCGAGAAGGTCTCGTCCAGTTGCTTTTCGGCGACTGCCGCGCGCATTGCCGCTTCGGCAACTTCGTTGACGGTCTCTTCCGGGTCGACAACGCGGAATTTGAATTGCTGGAGATCCTGGATGTTCCAGCGTACAATGTAGCTCAGATCGACGAGATTCTGGTCGCCGGTCAGGATCAGTTTGGCCTGATTGTCATTTCCCGGAATGCGGATCGGGCGGACCCCTTCCACATTCTCGACATCCACAGTCTCAAGCGGAAAAGGGAGCGTAAACTGAAGCCCGGAATCGAGCGTGCGGCTGTAATCGCCGAGACGTTTAACGACTGCTTTTTCCTGAGGATCGATCAGATGCGCGCTGGTAGCGAGCAGGACGACGCCGACGATTGCGACGATCGCGACCGGGAACCAGCTTTTGCCGCCGGGACGTTGCGGAATGCGGAAGCCGGGGCCCCCGGGCCCGCCGCCACCGCCCTTGCGGCGCGGACCTTCGGGCCCGCGATTCTTGAAGATATCTTCGATATTGGGACCGCGGCGCCCCTCGCCGCTTCCACCAGAGCCCGATGGCAACCATGGATTACGGGGACCTTCGCCCTTACCCTTGTCACCCTTGGGTGTTTCACCGTCACCGGAACCGGAGGAATCATCGTTCCCCCCACCCCACGGATTGTTGCCAGCCATTGCTAGGCGGATCCTCTGTCCAAGCCCGTCCAAAATTCTCATAACTGTCTTATAGGCAGCCTTTGCCGGAAAAACAGGGGTTGCAGCGCGCTTTTCGATGCTACAGCAGCGCCAGCCATGAGCCGAACCGATTTTTCCGCCGATCTTCCTCCCGAATTAGCCCCTCTTGTCACCGGCTCCGTCCTCAACGAGGGTAGGGCGACGCTAGTCATCGATGCCGGCAGGCTGGACGAGGCCCAGCGCGGCCAGGCGGAGGCTGCAATAAAGGAGGCCGCGGGGCGGCGCGCAGACGTCAGCGATGTCCGCGTCGTGATGACGGCGGAGCGCAAGGGCCCGGTCATCATCGCGGTGGGATCGGGCAAGGGCGGCGTCGGCAAGTCGACGCTGACAGCCAATCTTGCCATTGCGCTTGCACGCAAGGGCGTGAAGGTGGGGCTGGTCGATGCCGATATCTATGGCCCGTCGCAGCCGGTTATTTTCGGGACGCAGGGCGAAAAGCCTGAAGCGCGGGACAACAAGCCGATCCCGATCGATGGCAAATTCGGCGTGCCGCATCTTTCGATGGGGCATCTCGTCACGCCGGGCAAGGCGCTGGCATGGCGCGGACCCATGGCCGGAAGTGCGCTCGGCCAGCTGATCGAGGCACATTGGAGCAAGGATACCGAAGTCCTGCTGATCGATTTGCCGCCCGGAACCGGCGATGTGCAGCTGACTATGGTGCAGAAGTTCAAACCGGCGGGTGCCGTGCTCGTTTCGACCCCGCAGGATCTGGCGTTGATCGATGCGGCGCGGGCGGGCCAATTGTTCGACAGTGCCGGGGTGCCGGTAATCGGTCTGGTCGAAAACATGTCGGGCTATGCATGCCCCTCGTGCGGCGAGGTCTCCAATCCCTTCGGCGCCGGGCAGGTGGAAGCAGCTGCTCAGCGCCTGGAGCTGCCGTTTCTCGGACGCATTCCGCTCGACATCGAAATCCGTCAGGGAAGCGATCATGGCAAACCGCCCGCAGCCCTCGACCATCCCATTGCCGAACCCTTCCTGGCGATAGCCGAGAGTTTGCAAGCGTGGCTCGCAGAAAGAAACTGAGCGACCTTTCCGTTTCACGCCGCAAACTGCTTGTCGGAGCGGCGGCTGGCGGAGGGCTTTTGATCGCGTGGAATCTCTGGCCGCGCAAATATGCCAGTCCGCTGGTCGCCCGGCCCGGCGACGAAACTTTCGCCGGCTGGCTGGTCATCGGCCGGGACGGGATTGTCACCATCGCCCAGCCCCAGCTCGAGATGGGGCAGGGGATCGGCACCGTTCTGGCGCAGATTGCTGCAGTCGAACTGGGAGCGGACTGGCGTCAGGTCGCAATTGAACCGGTCCCGCCATCAGGCATGTTCGCCAATCTCCCGCTCGCCGGAAAATGGTCTTACCTGCTGGACGGCTGGCTACCCGATAACGACTGGTCAACTGGCCGCTTCGCGCGCAGCAATGCGTTCACCGCCACTGCCGCCGGGACCAGTCTTGCCGCATATGAACTGCCGCTTCGCGAGGCCGCGGCCAGCGCGCGAGATATGCTGACGCGAGCTGCAGCAGATCGGTGGGATGTGGAGCCGGAGCAATGCCAGGTTGCCGAAGGCTTCGTCATCTATGGAGAGCAGCGTTTCGCCTTCGGCGCTCTGGTCGAGGACGCGGTGCGCTACGATCCGCCCGATCCCGCTCCGCTGCGGCCCATGCCCGCATTCGAACAGCCGATACCCGGTGAAGCAGAGGCGCAAGGGATGTATCCGCGCCTCGACCTGCCGTCCAAGGTCGATGGCAGCCATTTGTTTGCAGGCGATATCCGGCTGCCCGGCATGGTCTATGCATCCATACGCCACGGCCCGGCGGGTTTGCCCGAACTCCTGCGGTTCAGCGAAAGAAAGGCCGCAGGGATGTCCGGTCTGGTTGCCGTGGTGCGGTCGAAGCGCTGGCTCGCCGCGGTGGCGGAAAGCTGGTGGATTGCCGATCGGGCGCTGGCGAAGATGCGGCCGCAATTCACCGGACCGGGGGCGCTGGAGCAGGACCGGCTCGAAGCGCAGCTCGAAGAAGCGGCAAATAGCTCCGCTCAGCTTGCCGAGCGCATCGAGACCATGGGCGATCCCGATGGCCTGCTGGGCGACACGGCGATTGTGCGGCGCTTCGACATTGCTCCTGCATCGCAAGCTCCGCTGGAAACGGCTTCGGCAACCGCGCGGCTGGCCGGAGGACGGCTGGAATTGTGGATCGCGGCGCAGGCACCCGAAGCGGCTCGTGATGCCGCGGCGCAGGCTGTGGGGCTGTCGAATTCGGATGTGGTACTTTACCCCATGCCCGCCGGCGGCAGCTTCGATGCCCGCCTGGAAAAGCAGCACGCAATCGAAGTGGCGCAGATCGCCGCCGAGGTGGGGAGGCCGGTCCAGCTGACATGGTCGCGCGCGCAGGATTTCCAGGCGGTTCCTCCGCGAGCGCCGGTTTCGGGCGAGATCGCCGCGGCAATCGGTGCAGAGGGGCAGCCGGTGGCATGGCGGGCGCGGATAGTCTCGCCTTCATGGATGCGCGAAGCGGGACATCGTCTGTTTCGAAATAATGTCCCTGAAGCGGCGCAGAGGGAAAGTGCGGGTCTTGCAGACCCTCTCGTCGTGGAAGGCGCGGTTCCGCCCTACAATATCCCACATGTCGCGGTAGAGCATGTCCCGGCGAAGATATCCCTGCCGACCGGCCGCATGCGCGGCGGGGCTCAGGGCTATACCTGCTTTTTTACAGAGTGCCTGGTCGACGAACTTGCCAGGGCGGCTGGCCGCGATCCCTTCCTTTACCGCATGGCCATGCTGGGGACCGCCCCGCGGCTGGCGGAAGCCTTGCGCCGGGCGACGAGGCTTGGCGAATGGGATGGTGCGCAGCCCGGTTCCGGTGAGGGAGTTGCCGTGGCACGCATGCGGCTCGGCGAGGAAGCAGCCGGACACATCGCCTGCGTCGCGCATCTCATGCGGGGCGAAGGGGGGATTAAGGTGCGTCAGCTGAGCGCGGTGGTCGATATCGGTCGCATCGTGAATCTCGACATCGCCCGTCAGCAGATCGAAGGGGGATTGCTCTATGGTATGGGACTGGCGCTCGGCCGACCGCTTGGATTCGAGAGCGGCCACCCCGTACCGCGCACTTTCGGCGGGATGGGATTGCCCGGTTTGGCCGACACTCCCGACATGCGGATCGACTTCGTCGAGAGCGATGCAGATCCCTTCGATCCCGGTGAGCTGGGCGTCGTCGTGGCGGCTCCTGCGATCGCCAATGCATTGTTCGCCTTGACGGGCGAGCGTTCTTACCGTCTCCCCCTCGTCCCATGACCTGGCAAAAACAGAATCTTCCGGCCAACCATCCCTCCGTTCGCTCGGGCGGCGTTGGCGTACTCGTCGTCAATCTTGGAACACCGGATGCGCCCGAGGCGGGGCCGGTAAAGCGCTATCTTGCGGAATTCCTGTCCGACCGGCGAGTGGTCGAGATTCCGCCCATCGCCTGGCAACCGATTTTGCGCGGCATCATTCTCAATACCCGGCCGAAAAAGAGCGCCCATGCCTATGCGCAAGTGTGGACCGAGGAAGGCTCCCCGCTTGCCGTCATTACCCGGCAGCAGGCCGAAGCGATGCAGGCGCGGCTGGGCGAGGGCGTCACGGTGGACTGGGCGATGCGGTACGGCACGCCCTCCATCCCGGACCGGCTGCAAGCCCTGATGGACGCCGGCTGCGAACGCATTCTCCTCGCCCCGCTCTATCCGCAATATTCCGGAGCCACGACGGCGACGGTTGTGGACAAGGCTGCGGACAAGCTGCGGGAAATGCGTTGGCAACCAAGCCTGCGGACCCTGCCGCCCTATCATGATGATCCCGCCTATATCGACGCGCTGGCAGCGGACCTCACTCGCCAGCTGGACGGCCTGGAATTCGTGCCCGAAGTGTTGCTGCTGAGCTTTCACGGCATGCCCGAGCGGACCTTGCATCTTGGCGACCCCTATCATTGTCATTGCCAGAAAACCTCCCGGCTCCTGCAGGACAGACTTGCGGAACGCGGTATGCGGATTCGCACGACGTTCCAGTCGCGCTTCGGGCGCGCCAAATGGCTCGAACCGGCAACCGATACGGTGATTGCGGAGGAAGCGGCCATGGGAACCAAGCGCATGGCAATCGCCGCGCCCGGTTTCTCGGCCGACTGCCTTGAAACGCTGGAAGAGCTTGCAATGCAGGGCCGCGACCAGTTTCTCGAGGCGGGCGGCGAGCAGTTTGCCGCGCTGTCCTGCCTGAATACATCGGAGGCTGGCGTGGCGATGCTTGAAACATTGCTGCGGCGCGAGCTTGCCGGGTGGATATAGATTGCTAATTGCCACTTAATCTCGGCTGAGGCATAACCGGCCGCATGGCCACACTTGCAGCACACAATCCGATCCCGGCTCACTGGTCCGAAGGCAATCCGACCGAAGAAGAGCTTGCCCACATTCCCGGTGAAGGGGGCTGGCCCGTGGTGGGCAACACCTTCAAGATGCTCAAAGATCCGCACGCCTTTGCGCAGCACATGGTCGAGACGTACGGCCGAGTATACAAGAGCAAGGCGTTCGGGGGTTGGAACATCGCGCTGATCGGCGCCGACGCCAACGAGCTTGTCCTGTTCGACCGGGAGAAGAACTTCTCTTCGGAGCAGGGCTGGGGCCCGATTCTCGACCAATTGTTCCCGCGCGGCCTCATGCTGCTCGATTTCGACCATCACCGCGCCGACCGCCGGGCGTTGTCGATCGCGTTTAAGCCCGGCCCGATGCGCCATTATTCGGGCAGCCTCAACCGCGGGATCGCGCGCAAGGTGGAGGAATGGGGCGCCGGGCGGATGGAATTCTATCCTGCCATCAAGACGCTCACGCTCGATCTGGCGGCGGATAGCTTCATCGGTATCGAGTGGGGGCCGGAAGCCGACAGGATCAACACTGCATTCATCGACATGGTCCAGGCCTCGGTGGCTCCTGTCAGAAGGCCGCTACCCTTCACCCAGATGAAGCGCGGGACCGATGGCCGCGCATTCCTGGTCGATTTCTTCACACAGGAAACCCACCGTCGCCGCGCCGAGGGCGGGGGGCAGGACATGTTCAGCCAGTTCGCGACCGCCGAATATGAGGATGGCAGTCTGATGCCGGTCGACGAGGTGGTCGACCACATGAACTTCCTGATGATGGCGGCGCATGACACCATCACCAGCTCGGCCACGTCGCTGATCTGGCAATTGGCCAAGAACCCCGACTGGCAGGAGAAGCTGCGCCAGGAAATCGAAAGCGTCACCGGCGGGATCGGCCCGGACGGCCGGGCGCGCGACCTCGCCTATGAAGACATGGGCCGGCTGGAGCTGGTCGAGATGGCCTTCAAGGAAGCGCTGCGGATCATGCCGCCGGTTCCTTCGACCCCGCGCCGCGCGCTGCGGGAATTCGAATTCGGCGGCTATCGCATTCCCGCCGGATCGCATGTCGGCATCAATGCCAATTACGTGCACCATGAAGAAGAGCACTGGTCCGACCCCTATGGATTCGATCCGAACCATTTCACCAGCGAGGCGGTGAAGGCGCGCCACAAATATGCCTGGGTGCCGTTCGGCGGGGGAGCGCACATGTGCCTGGGGCTGCACTTTGCCTATATGCAGATCAAGATCCTGATGGCCCAGCTGCTCCCGCGCTACCGCATCGCGCTGGATCAGGAGCCCGACTGGCAGGCCTGGCCCATTCCCAAGCCAAAGGATGGGCTCAAGATCACGCTCGAGCGGATCTAGAAATCGATCGCGATCCCGTCCTTGACCCAGTCGCCATAGCGGGTCGGGCTGAGATCCTCGTCGACTTCGCCTTTCTCCGGCTTGGGCGGCGGTTCGCTCGTCCAGTGATCGGGCTTCTTGAAGGTCTCGGGCCGCTTGTCTGCGCGTTTGGTCATATAATGAAGATGCGCGGACTGGCGCATGGTTTCAAGTAGGCGTAGGGCGCGGGCCAATGGCACAGCCTTCCGGAATTCATGCGCGCCGCGCCGCGCTTCGCCTGCTCGATGCCGTCCTTCGGCGGGGCGACACCATGGACCTTGCCTTCGCCGCGGCGACTAAAGACGTGCGCAAGTTCGAAGACCGGGCGCTGGCCCGGGCCATCGCCAGCGAAGTTCTGCGCTGGCTGGTCGACCTCGACGCGCTGATCGACAGTGCGACGAAGACGGTCCTGCCGCCCGATGCGAAGGCCCGCATGGTCCTGCGCATGATGCTGGCGCAGTGGCTGCGCCTCGAGACGCCGCCGCACGCCATCATCGCGACCTGCCTGCCGCTACTGGCCGGTGGACCGCGGAGGCTGGCGCATGGCGTTTTCTCCACGCTGACGAAGCAGGAGGCCGCGCTGCCTGCGGCGCCCACTCTGCCCGAACCGGTAGCGGAGCGCTGGGGCGAACGGGCGCCAGCCATCGCGGGCGGCCTGGCCGTTCCGCCGCCGCTCGATCTCACGCTCAAGGATCCGGAGCAGACCGAGATATGGAAGGCGAAACTGGCTGCGGATAGCCTGATGCCCGGGCATCTGCGCCTTGCCCGTGGCGAGAATGTCGAGAAATTGCCCGGTTTCTCCGAAGGGGCCTGGTGGGTCCAGGACCTTGCCGCGTCGCTGCCGGCCCATCTGCTCGGTGCAGGAGAGGGGCGGCACGTCCTCGACCTGTGCGCCGCGCCCGGGGGCAAGACCCTGCAACTGGCCGCGCAGGGGTGGAAGGTCACCGCGCTTGATATTTCGAAACGGCGACTCGCCCTGCTGAAGGAAAATCTGGGGCGGACAGGTTTGAAAGCCAGCGTGGTTCGCGCGGATGCGCTGGAATGGGAGCCCAAGCACCAGTTCGATGCCATCCTGCTCGACGCGCCGTGTACGGCGACAGGCACGGCGCGGCGCCACCCCGACGTGCTGCACCGAATCGGTCAGCGCCAGATCGAGGAGATGGCGCAGCTCCAATCCGCGCTCATCAGCCGCGCGGCCGAATGGCTCAAGCCCGGCGGCACCTTCGTCTATGCGACCTGTTCGCTCGAGCGCGAAGAAGGCGAGGATCAGGCGTTGCCGGGCAGCCTTCGCCTCCTGCCCATCGATGCCGGAAACCTTCCGGCAAATCTTGCCCCGTCGGACGATGGCACGCTTCGGACCGATCCGGGCATGCTCGCCGAAATAGGCGGCCTCGATGGCTTCTTCATTTCGACCAGCCAGAAAACCGATTGAATCAGGCGATCCGCCAATGGTGGCGGATCGGTTTGTCGCAGGGGCGGCGCGAACTGCCCCCAGCATTGCCTTATTCTTGCCATTGTTCATTTTCGAGCAAGGCCGGCGCCAGCACCCAACCCTCCCTCGGGCGCACCCGCACCCGCGCTTCTCGGGCGTTAAGCTTGATGAGTAGAGGTATTCTAACCCGTGAACGGCACCTGCGACACGGGTTCATGAGCCGTCGCCCGCGTCTGCGAGTGGCGGCCCTAGACGGAGGAATTTGAATGACTGGACTGACAAAAACCGCGGCTCTTCCCCTGCTGCTTTCGGCTGCCGCGCTACCCATGGCGGCCCCTGCGCTGGCGCAGGATGGTTCCGATATCGATGTGTACGGATCGGCCCTGACCGAAGGTCCGGAAATCGAAGGCATCATCACGGCCCGGAGCGGTGAAACCATCCAGGTCACGACCGAAGACGGCCAGACCGCGACTGTCATCGTCGACGACGGGACCGAAGTAAAAGCCACCGGTGGATTTCTGGGCCTGGGCAGCAAGGCACTGCGTACGAACCAGTTGCTGAACGGAATTCCGGTCGAGGTGGAAACCCTGCAGTTCGATGGTGGACTGGTTGCCAAGCAGATCAAGCTCAAGGGAAGCGATCTCGAAACGGCTGCCATGATCCGCGGCGCCACCCAGCAGCAGTTCGCCGAACATCGCGCCGATATCGATGCCAATGCCGCTGCTGCCGAGGCGCTGCGCGGCCGCATGGCGAATATTGACCAGTATAATGTGAAGGGCGTCACCAACGTCTATTTCGACAGCGGCAAATGGAATATTTCGCCCGAAGGTCGTCAGGAAATCTGCGCCATTGCCACCGATGCCGAAGCGATGGACAACGCTTTGCTGCTTGTCGTCGGCTATACCGATTCCGACGGCAGCCAGGATTATAACCAGGTGCTCAGTGAACGCCGCGCCGGCCGCGTCGTCAATTTCCTCCAGCAGGAATGCGGCTGGAAACCCTGGCGCATGCTCACCCCGACCGGCATGGCCGAAGCGGACCCGGCAGCAGACAATACGACCGCCTATGGCAAGGCGCAGAACCGCCGTGTCTCGGTCAACATTCTCGTCAGCAAGGCCACCGAGGAAGGCTGAGGTCAGCCACATCCGGCTTAAAAAGAAGGGGCGGACTGCGATGTCCGCCCCTTTCTCTTATTCGGCATCTTCCTTGAGATATTGCTGGAAGCTCTTGCGCAGCTTCATCAGCTTGGGCGGAATGACCGCCAGGCAATAAGGGTTACGCTGCCCTTCGCCTTCCCAATATTCCTGATGATAATCTTCAGCAGGATACCATTCGCCGCTCTCGATGGTCGTCACGGCTGTCTGGCCGGGATGCTCGTCATTCCAGCGTGCGATCGCCGCATCAGCCGCCTCTTTCTGATCATCGGCCGGGAAGATGGCGCTGCGATATTGCGTGCCCACGTCATTGCCCTGCCGATTCAGCTGGGTCGGATCGTGCGTTCCCATGAACACATCGAGGATCTGCTCCAGGCTGATGCGATCGCTGTCATAGGTCACGCGCACGCCTTCGGCATGGCCGGTCGTCCCGCTGCATACCTCCTTATAGGTCGGATCGGGCTTTTCCCCGCCGATATAGCCGCTCTCGACCTCGGTTACGCCGATCACGTCCTTCATCACCGCCTCGGTGCACCAGAAGCACCCGCCGGCCACGATAACCTGTTCCTGAGCCATTCGTATCTCCTTCGCCTGAAGATGTAGGAAGACTGGCCGCGCTTGTCATCGACTGCGGCAGGGGGCAGGAAGACAGCATTCGTTTCAGATGGGGAGAATTTCTATGCGCCTACTGCTTGCCGGGGCCGCCGCCCTCGCTCTAGCCGCTCCTGCGGTTGCCGATCATCACAGCGACGGGCCGATGGCCGAACGCCACAGCCGGCACCAAGCGCTGATGGCCGCGCTGGCTCAGGAAAACCGCGCCGAGGATCGCGCGCGCGATCAGTATCGCCATCCGTTCGAGACCCTGGAATTCTTCGGCGTCGAACCGGGCATGACCGTGGTCGATTACATGCCGGCAGGCGGCTGGTACACGCGGGTGCTGGTGCCTTATCTCGGCACCGATGGCCGTTATATCGGCGTGACTCCCGATCCTTCCGCTGCCGATGCGAGCAGGTTCGGTGAATATTTCGGCAAGCTTCCGGGGCAGTTTTCCGAAAGCTATCCGCAGTGGGGCCTCACCGGTGCGCCGGTTGCGATTCATGGCTCGCAGGATCTGACCGAGGCCATGAACGGCAGCGCGGACCGCGTGCTGATTTTCCGCGAGATGCACAATCTCCTGCGGTCCGGGGCGCTTTACACGGAGCTCACGCGGCTCCGCAGCCTGCTCAAGGATGACGGCATGCTGGGCATCGTCCAGCACCGCGCCAATGCCGATGCACCGGGCGACTACACGCTGGGCGGTAACGGCTATCTGAGGCAGGAAGATGTGATTGCGCTGGTGGAGGCACACGGTTTCGATCTCGTCGGCATGAGTGAAATCAACGCCAACCCGCGCGATCCGGCCAATCACGAAGGCGGCGTCTGGCAGATGCCTCCCAGCTGGGGCGGCAAGAAGGAAGAGCTGAAGGATCTGGGCGAAAGCGATCGGATGACGTTGCTCTTCCGCAAACGCATGTAAGCGATAATCCGGCTGTCAGCAGCCGTTCAGTCTGCAAATGAGAAACCCCTGATGTAACATTATGTCATCAGGGGTTTCTCATGCGTCATGTCTTTTTTCTCTCCGCCGCCACGCTTGCGCTGGCGGCGTGCGGCGACCGGGCCGACGAGGTTCGCGGCGTCGATCATTCGGAAACGTTGTTGTCCGTAAGCGCCAGCGGCCAGGCTGAAAGCAAGCCCGATCGGGCGCAGTTCAACGCGGGGATCGAGACATTCTCGCGCAGCGCCACCGAGGCAAGCGAGGCGAATGCGGAAAAGATCGCCGAGATCGTGGCTGCCCTGCGCGAACTCGGGGTCGAGGAAGACGACATCCAGACGCAGAATGTCTCCGTCCGGCGGGTCGAATGGGGTGATCGCAAGGGGCAGTACCAGGCCTCGAACGTCTTCCAGGTCACGATGGACAATCCCGATCGGGCTGGCGCCGCGGTGAGCGCGGTTACCGAAGCGGGCGCCAATGTCCTGTCCGGCCCCAGCCTGACCATGAGCGATCCCGAGACGGTCGCCAATCTCGCTTATGCCGATGCCTACAAGGCCGCCCGCAGCCGGGCGCAGGCCTATGCCGAGGCTGCCGACATGGAAATCGGCCGCGTGCTTTATATCCGCGATGCAGGCGGCCAGCAGGGCCAGCAATGGCTGCGCGGTGCGCAGGCGATGAATGATGCGATGGTCGAAAGCGCCGCGGCTGCGCCTCCGCCTGTTGCGCCGCCACCGCCGCCGCTAGTGCGCACCGCTCCCCGCCCCGAAGAGGGATCGCCCGGCATGATGGTCGGCACCACGCGCAGCCAGGTCTATATCCAGGTGGACTTCGCGCTGCGGGAGAAATAACGCTCTGCCGCATGAGAGAGCTGACCATATCCGTCCTGCAACTGCCGCTCGCCCTTCCGGACGAGGCGGATAATATCGCCGCCGTTTCGCAGCTGGTGGAAGAAGCCGCCGGGAAGGGCGCTCAGGTCATCCTGCCGCCCGAACTCTTCGCGGGCGAGTATTTCTGCCGCGAGGAAGAGGAGGATCTGTTCTCCCGCGCGCGCCCCACGGCGGAGCATCCCAGCGTGCTGGCGATGCAGGAGCTGGCGAAGAAGCTCGGCGTCGCCATTCCGACCAGCTTCTTCGAGCGCGACGGTCACCACTATTACAACACGCTGGCGATGGTGGGGCCGGACGGCGAGATCATGGGCACTTACCGCAAGAGCCACATTCCCGACGGGCCGGGCTATGAGGAAAAATACTATTTCCGGCCCGGCAACGACGGCTTCAAGGTGTGGGACCTGTTCGGCGCGCGGATCGGCGTGGGGGTATGCTGGGATCAGTGGTATCCCGAATGCGCCCGGGTCATGGCGCTGAAAGGGGCCGAAGTGCTCTTCTATCCCACCGCCATCGGGTCCGAACCCTATGACGCGGAACTCGACACCAGCCGCATGTGGCGCCGGGCGATGATCGGCCATGCGGTGTCGAACTGCATGCCGGTCTGCGCCGCCAACCGCATCGGCCACGAAGGGCCCGCCGACCGCCTGCAGAGCTTCTACGGCCACAGTTTCATCTCCGACGAATGGGGCGATCTGATCGAAGAATTCGGCGCCAGCGAAAGCGGCGTGCTGGTCGCGACGCTCGATCTCGACCGCGCTGCCAAGCACCGGGCGGGAATGGGCTTCTTCCGCGATCGCCGCCCGCAGCTCTACGGCCGGATCGCCGAGGATATCTGATGCCTTTCCCGGCGCGCCGCGACGCGTGATGGCCGAACCGCGCCACTTTTATCTTGTCGCGCTGGGTTCGAACATGCGCGTTCCCGGCGTGGGCGGGCCGGCGCAGGTCCTGCGGGCCGCCATCGGCAGGCTGGCCCGTCCCGAGTGCAAAGTCGCCGCGGTCTCCGGCATCATCGCCAGCCGGCCCATCGGCCCTTCGATCAGACGCTATGCCAATGCGGCGGCGGTGATCGAGACCGGGCTTGCCCCGGCGGCGCTGCTGGATGTCCTGCAGGAGGTCGAGCGCGAGTTCGGACGCCGCCGGCGCGGAGCAAGGTGGCGCGCGCGCCCGCTCGATCTCGATATCGTCCTGTGGAGCGGCGGCGTCTGGGCATCGGCAGACCTCACCATCCCCCACCCGCTGTTTCGCGAGCGGGATTTCGTTATCGGACCGGCCGCCGAAATCGCTCCCCACTGGCGCGATCCGGTAACGGCGCTCACGCTGCGGCAACTCGCCGCGCGCATCCGTAAACCCCGCCCAGACCTGCGCGCCTGACCTGCATCGCAAGTGCCGCAACAAGGCCCCGAACGGACCGGCCTGCGAAAAGCTGGACAAACCATGCTTGACCAGCCGGAGCCACCTGCTTAGGGAGCCGCCCGTGGTCGGGCCGTTAGCTCAGTCGGTAGAGCAACTGACTTTTAATCAGTAGGTCGCTGGTTCGAACCCAGCACGGCTCACCACGTTTCTTCCGTCATCCCCTTCACCCGTGGCGCACAGGCGCTAAGGTGACGGCGATGACCGGTCCCCGTCTTTCGATATTCGCCCGCCTGCCGGTCCCCGGCAAGGTGAAGACGCGCCTCATTCCCGCGCTGGGCGAGGAAGGCGCGGCGCGGCTCTATGCGCGGCTGCTTGCGCTCACCGTGGACGTTGCGCGCGAAAGCGGGCTCGCTTTCGAATTGCGCGTGACCGGCGGGGAAGTCGGAGCATTTCGCGGCCTGTTCGGTGAAGATGTAGCGGTGGTTGAGCAGGGCGATGGCGATCTCGGGACGCGGATGGCGCGGGTGGAGGCGCCCGCCCTCATCATCGGCAGCGATTGCCCCGGCATCACCGCGCCGCTGCTGCGCGCTGCCGCCGGTGCGCTGGAGGATCGGCGCGTCGTGCTCGGCCCGGCCAATGACGGCGGCTACTATCTGATCGGCTTTCGCGAACCCGTGGCCTTCCTGTTCGAGGATATGGAATGGAGCACGCCCAAGGTGCTGCCCGAAACGCTCGCCCGGCTGGCGGCGCGCGGCCATGGCCCGGCGATCCTGCCCGAACTGGCCGATATCGATACCGCCGAAGACTTGGCCCAGTGGCCCGAATTCGAATGAGCGTCACGCTGCTGGTCCCTACGCTGGACGAGGAAAAGGCGCTGCCCGCGCTGATCGCCAGCCTCGGCGCGCTGGATCCCGCACCGCTGGAAATCCTGCTGGTCGATGGCGGCAGCAACGATGCCACAATAGCCATCGCCGAGGCCGCCGGATGGCGCGTGCTGAGCGCGCCAAGGGGCCGTGCGAAGCAGATCAATCACGGGGTGGAGCAGGCTCAGGGCGAGTTTGTCTGCATCCTCCATGCCGACACCATCCCGCCCGCCGACATGATCGCGGTGATCGAGAACACTCTGTCCGATCCCTCCATCGCGCTTGCCAGTTTCACGCCGGTGATCGCGGGGCCGCAAGGTGTTCGCTGGGGCACCACGATCCATAATTGGGCCAAGACCTGGTACGCCCCGCTCATCACCCGGCCGCATCTGTTCCTGCGCGGGGTGCGGCTGCTCTTCGGCGATCACGCCATGTTCTTCCGCCGCCAGCAATTCCTTGCCGTGGGCGGCTGCACGCCGGGCGATGCGGTTATGGAAGAGGCCGATCTGTGCGTGAAGCTCGCCGCGCTGGGCCGCGTGAAGATGGTCCGCCGCCGCGTCCGAACATCGGACCGCCGGATCGCGGCCTGGGGGCCGCTGAAAGCGAACTGGATCTATTTCAAGGTCGGCATGCTCTGGGCCTTCGGCCTGCGCGGGCGGATGGCGCGCCACTATCCCGACGTGCGCTAGGCGGCGGGCAGGAAGCCCACCGCAATACAGTGATCGATCAGCCGGTGGATATAGGCGGGCCCCGTAGGCGGGCAGCCCCGGCCCGACAGCTTGCGGAATTCGGTATCCGAAAAATGCGGATCGCGCTGGAAATAGCTGGCGTAAAGGCCCGCCACGCGCTTGTAGAGCCGCCGCTCCAGCGCCTGTAGCGACGCCGGATCGAACTCTTCGGGCGTCACCAGTCGGGGTTCGTGGAACTGGGGATAGGACCCGATCGCGCCGGCAAAGGCAGTCACCGGCAATGGCTGGCCCGAAACGAGGTGATAGGTGCCGCCCGCCGCATCCTCCATCCGCTCGGCGATCAGAACGATCCCTTGCGCCACGTGGTCGAGCGGCACGAAATCCAGCGTACCGTCCGCCCGCGCGGGCATCTGCCGCACGCGGCCCTCGGCGATCAGCTTGAACGCGGCGTAGGTGGTGTCGAATTGCCGGATTGCGCCGGTTTCGTAATCGCCGACCACGATCGAAGGGCGCGCGATGGCCCAGCGCACGCTGCTCGCGCGCACCAGCCGCTCACCCGCTGCCTTACTGGCTTCATAGCCATTGGCGAAACCGATTTCGGGCGCGTTTTCCGGCCCACTACCCGGCCCACTGCCCGGCAGCGCATCGTTCACGCTGATCGTGCCGTTGCGGATGCCGCAGACATAGGCGGTCGAGACATGGAGAAAATCCATCCCGCCCGCTTCGGCCAGCACCAGTGCATGCGCCACGCCGTCTACATTGACAGCGCGATAATCGTCCTCCGCCAGATCGAAGCGCACGGTCGCGGCGCAATGGATCAGCAAATCGTGCGCCTGCGCCACTTCCGCAAACCGCTCGGCCTCCCAGCCGAAACGGGGCTGGGAAATGTCGCCCGTGAGCGTATCGATGGCGAGGGCCTGCCCATCATTCCCGCAGATCGTGGGATTGCGGTGCACGAGCCCGGTCACCGCGTGACCGGCTTCGAGCAGGCGCTTGCACAGCTCGCCGCCCAGCAGGCCGGCGGCACCAGTGACGAGGATCCTCAACAACAGGCGGCGGGCTGGGGCGCGTCATCGCTGCCGCCGGTGAACGGCATGGCAATTCCGCAGTCGGGGAAGACGCCGTAATGGGTCGAGAAATCGCCGAAGAAATCGAAATGCTGGGCAAAGCGCGTGTCGGCCAGCATTTTCCAGCTGTTGCCGCAGATCGGGAACATCCGACCGGCCTCGATCAGGTGGTGGCCGTCGAGTTCGAAGACCCGCTCGCTCCCCGCCAGCGTGCCCTTGTAGCGCACGGCCTGGCCGTAATCTTCGCATTGCGATTCGAGGCCGGGCAGCTTGAACAGGCGATAGGTGGCGGAATGGAAGCCGATACCGTCAAGCCTGGCGGCGATGGCGGGATCGTCGATGCCGAGCGGGCGGCTGGTTACCAGCCGCGGATCGGCAAAACCGGCGGCCTTGGCCAGCGCGATGAAATCGCCCCAGTATAGCGCGCCGGAAAGGCATTCGCCATGCAGCACCGGATCGCTTTGCAGGGAAGGGGGGACTCGGCGATCCGAATAGACGTCGGAGAAATAGAGTTCGCCGCCATCCTTCAGCAATCGGTGGGCCGCTTCGAACACCGCGCCCTTGTCCGCCACCAGGTTGATGACGCAATTGGATACGATCACGTCGAAATGGTTTTCCGGCAGATCGAGCGTCAGCAGCTTTTCGATATCGCCTTCGATGAACCGCACGTTCGATTGCGCATAGCCGAAGCGGTCGCGGTGCCAGTCCTCGTGTTGGCGCGCGACGGCCAGTTGCTCGGGCGTGGCGTCGACACCGGTGACCGACCCTGTCTCGCCAACCATCTGGGCAAGGATATAGGCATCCTGCCCGCTGCCCGACCCAAGATCGAGGATATGGCACCCTTCGATCGCTTGCGGGGTGACCAGGCCGCAGCCGTAATAGCGGCTGCGCACATCCTCATGCACATTGCGCATGGCGGCGAGCACGGCGGGAGGCGGGGCCTCTGCCGTGCAGCAGGCATCGGTTTTGAGATCGGCGGAAGAGGCAAGTACCTTGCCGTAATAATCCTGCGAATTGGCCAAGTTCATGGGGCTGGAAGCCTTTCGAAATGCTGCATGCGGGAAACGCCCTTCGCCTGTCCCGCATAATGGCCTAGGGAGCAAGTGATGAAATTCACTCATGACGTGATCGTGATCGGCGGCGGTGCTGCCGGTCTGACTGCTGCGGGCGGCTGCGCGCTGTTCGGGCTCGATGTCGCGCTGATCGAAGCGCGCAAGATGGGCGGGGAGTGTCTCAACGATGGCTGCGTGCCGTCGAAGGCGCTGATCGCAGCCGCTGCCCGCGCGGCAGAGGCGCGGATATCCACGCGCCACGGCGTCACGCTCGCCCCGCCGGAGGTAGAATGGGGCGGGGTGCATCGGCATATCCACGATGCCATCGCCGCCATCGCTCCGCATGACAGCGAAGAGCGGTTCGAAGAGATGGGCTGCGAGGTATTTCGCGACTGGGCGCAGGTCACCGGCCCGCAATCGGTGGAAGTGGCCTGGCGTACGCTCACCGCGCCGCGCATCGTGATCGCCACTGGATCGAAACCCGCCATCCCGCCGATCGCCGGACTGGACGAGGTTCCTTACCTCACCAACGAGACGCTGTTCGCGCTGGAGGAATTGCCCGATCATCTGGTGATCGCGGGCGGCGGCGCGATCGGCATGGAAATGGCGCAGGCCTTCCGGCGGCTGGGCAGCGCGGTCACGGTGGTCGAACCGGGGCAGTTGATGGGGCGTGACGATCCCGACAGCGTGGCGGTCGTCCGCGCCGCGCTGGAACGCGAAGGGGTACGCTTCGTCCACGCGACTGCCGACCGGGTCGAGCCGCAGGGCGCGGGCTTCCGGCTGACGGCGGGGGGCGAGACGATCGACGGCACACATCTGCTGATCGCCACCGGGCGGCGCGCGAATTGCACCGGCTTCGGGCTGGAGGAAGTGGGCGTCGCGATGAACGACAATGGCATCGTGGTAGACGATCGGCGCCGCACTTCGGTGAAGGGCATCTATGCGATCGGCGATTGCCGCGACGGGCCGCGGCTGACGCATGTGTCGGGCTATGAAGGCTCGAACGTGGCGCTCGAGATCACGCTGGGCATCCCTGCCAAGGTCGACTGGTCGGCGCTGCCCTGGTGTACCTATACCGATCCCGAAGTGGCGCAGGTCGGCCTTACCGAAAAGGACGCGCGCAGCCGGTACGGGGACAAGGTCAGGGTGGTGACCGAAAGCTTCCACGACAACGAACGCGCGCTGACCGACGGCGACGATGCGGGTCATCTCAAGCTCGTGCTGAAAGGCCGGAAGGTGCTCGGCGCCAGCATCGTCGGCAAGCATGCCGGCGAAATGGTCCTGCCGCTCGCCCAGACGATTACGGGCAAAAGCAGCAGTTTCGCGCTCGGTTCGGCCATCGTTCCGTATCCGACCCGGAGCGAGATCTCGAAAGCCGGTGCCTTCAGCGCCTGGGAGCCGACGGTGTTCGGCACGGTTCCGAAGAAATGGGCCGGGCTCGTCGCGCGGATGCGGAGGCGTCTGGCATGAACGATACCCGCAGCAAATCGCGCAATGCGCCGGCCGGACCCTCGCCCTTCGCCGTGGATGCGGCCAGCCTTCCGCGCGAAAAGTTCAGCGATCCCAAGGTCACCGCCAAAGGCGAACCGCGCGCCAGCGTCCCGCTCGCGCGCCTCGACACGCTGTGGCTGAACACGGGCACCTTGTGCAACCTGGCCTGCGCCAGCTGCTATATCGAAAGCAGCCCGACCAATGATGCGCTGGTCTATCTTTCGGTCGCCGATGCTGTGCGCTTCCTCGACGAGGCGCAGGGCATGGGCACGCGCGAGATCGGCTTCACCGGCGGGGAGCCCTTCATGAACCCCGGCATCATCGAAATGCTGGAGGCGGCGCTCGACCGCGGCTTTGCGGTGCTGGTGCTGACCAATGCGATGAAGCCGATGCGGCGGCACGAGGACGCACTGCTCGCCTTGCGCGCGCAGCATGGCGACCGGCTGACCCTGCGCGTCAGCCTCGACCACTACAGCAAGGCCGTGCACGAGGCTGAACGCGGGCCGCGCAGCTGGGACGCGGCGATGGACGGGCTGCGCTGGCTGTCGCAGGGCGGCTTCTCCATCGCTGTCGCCGGCCGGCTGCTCCCCGGCGAAGGCGAGCACCCCGCCCGCCACCACTACGCCGCCCTCTTCGCCGAGCAGGGCATCGCCCTCGATATGGATGACCTTGGCAAACTAGTGCTCTTCCCCGAGATGGACGCCGACAAGGATATCGCCGAGATCACGACCGCCTGCTGGGACATTCTCGGCAAGTCGCCAAGCGACATCATGTGCAACACCAGCCGCATGATCGTGCATCGCAAGGGTGAACCCGCACCGCGGGTGGTAGCCTGCACACTCATCCCGCATGACGACGGGTTCGACCTCGGCGGGACGCTGGCCGAGGCGGATTGCGACGTTCCTCTGAACCATCCCCACTGCGCCCGTTTCTGCGTGCTCGGCGGAGCGAGCTGTTCCGCCTGATTATTATCATGTGCGGGAAGGGTTTGCGCGCCCGCGCGTTGGCGGGGCATGTTCTTCGAAGAAACCTGGCTCGACATCGTCGCCCGCGCGGCAATCCTCTCACTAATCGGCGTCGCCTGGGTGACCGCACTGATCCGCTTGATCGGCCTGCGCACGTTATCCAAGATGACCAATTTCGATTTCGTCGTGACGATCGCCTCAGGCTCGCTTCTCGCAGGGGCAGTGCAGGCGAGCGAGTGGACTGCCTTTGCGCAGGCTTTGCTGGCGACGGGTGGTCTGTTTGGCGTTCAGTACCTGGTCGCGCGAATCAGACGGAATTCGGAAGCGTTTGAGGAAGCTATTCAGAATGGCCCGATCATGCTCATGTATAACGGTCAGATCGTCGAGGGAGCGCTGGATATTTCCCGTGTCGCCGAGAGCGATCTTTTCGCCAAGCTACGCGAAGCGAATGTGCTGGAGTTGAGCCAAGTGAGAGCAGTGGTGCTCGAAACCACCGGCGACATCAGCGTCCTCCACGGCGATACTCTGGAGGACCGGATTATCGAGGGGATCGACAGACCGTAAGGCGTCAGCTTCTGCGTCTGTCCAGCCGCCTTGCGAAGGCAACACCGCCGGTGATCAGGAACGGTACGAGGATAAAGCTCAGCAGAACCTTTGCGATGATCTGTCCGATCAGCAGGTTGCCGATGGGGAATTGTCCGTAGAAGGCCAGCGTGATGAAGATGACCGAATCGATCGCCTGACTGAGCGCCGATGCGATCGCGCCTCGCAGCATCAAAGATACTGTGCCCGTGTTCTCGTCGCTCCCGCGCAGGCGGGCGAAGATCCATACATTGAGCAGCAGGGAAACCAGATACGCAGCTGGGCCGGCTGCCCAGACCCGCCAGATTGTCGCATGAACCCGCTCGAAGGCCGCCAGATCTTCGCCGCGGCCCCCGGCCATTTCGGGGGAAGCGGGCAGATGCAGCACTAATTGCATCAAAAGTGCTGCGATCAGGAGCGGCAGGAAGCCCCACCACACGATACGATTTGCCAGTTTCTCACCGTACAGCTGTGCAATCGTGCTGGAAATCACCACGAGAAGCAGGAAGGCGAAGATGCCCGATTCGACAGCAAGATTGGTGGGGTAAAGCTGGACCTGCTTGAATGCCAGCACCCCAGCAAGCACCGTCATGCCTCCATAGATCAGAGTGTAGACGAAGAGCCCCAGCGGTGTCGCTGCGGCGTTGATGCGAATTTCGCCATGCTGTTCTGTCATGATGAGAGACGGTGTACTTTCATGTCTGGTGACAGCCGAAGCTGGAATTGCGCCCGTAAATTGACTAGGCAGTGCCGTGCAAGGTAGCGGCCGATTTCATCCGCAACTAGTCCAAGTTGTACGTAGTGCAATGCGAAGGGGTCCGCGTGCCGCCAGTACTGATCAATATCTTCGGGATCGTGGTGATCCTCGCTATCGCTTTTCTCCTCTCCACTGGCAAAAAGCGGATCAAGTTACGCATCGTTGGCGCTGCATTTGCGTTACAGGCGCTGATGGCTTTCCTGGTGCTTGGCACGAGTGGCGGAAGGGCTGTCATACATGCGATGTCCAACGGCGTGGCGGCCCTGCTTTCCTATGCAGATCAGGGAACCCAGTTCCTCTTTGGCGCACCGGAAAACAATCCCTTGTCGAACACCTTCGCCCTGGGCGCCTTGCCGGTAATCATTTTCTTCGCTGCGCTGGTTTCGATCCTCTACTACCTCGGGGTCATGCAGCGCATCGTGCGCTGGGTCGGCGGCGCGATCGGTTGGGTGACTGGGATATCCAAGGTCGAGTCCTTGGGCGCGGCCGCAAACATTTTCGTCGGGCAGTCCGAGAGTCCGCTGGTTGTGAGGCCCTATCTCGCCGCACTGGCCCCGTCGCGCCTGTTCACTTTGATGAGCGTGGGCATGGCCGGTGTAGCTGGCACCATTCTGGCGGCTTACGCGGGCCTGCTGGGTAACGATTATCTACCGTTCCTGCTTGCGGCGGCGTTCATGTCTGCGCCCGGCGGTATTCTCATGGCCAAGATCATCATGCCCGACGATGGCGAACCCTCACCCGAAGCGGAAGGGGAGCTCTCTCTGCCGCGCGGCCGCATCAGTGGCGAAGGCCCGGCTGCCATCACCGAAAGCGAAAAGGCCCATGAAGTGATGGTCGCCGAGACTTTCGAGGACGGGGAAAAGCCTGCCAACGTGATCGAGGCTGCGGCGCAAGGGGCGCAGACAGGCGTGAAGCTCGCTGTCGCGGTAGGCGCAATGGTTCTTGCTTTCGTGGCGCTGGTCGCATTGGCCAATGGCCTGCTCGGATGGGTTGGCAGCCTCTTCGGCTACGATGCTCTAAGCTTCCAGATGGTGCTGGGCTGGGTCTTCGCTCCGGTAATGTACCTTCTTGGTATTCCCTGGGATCAGGCAGGTGTCGCGGGCGGCTTGTTCGGTACCAAGATCGTTCTGAACGAATTCGTTGCGTTCATTGATCTTGGCGCTCTGGACGGTGCCGCGCTGAATGACCGCAGTCGTGCGATCGTAACTTTCGCTTTGTGCGGCTTTGCGAACTTCAGTTCTATCGCGATTCAGATGGCCGTCACCGGAGGTCTTGCGCCCAATCAGAGGCCCGTCATCGCGAGGCTCGGCCTGCGTGCACTCGCGGCAGGCTCTCTTGCCAATTTGATGAGCGCTGCGCTTGCCGGGTTGTTCTTACCTTATTAGCAGCTCGTTGCCTGACAGCGCCGGTATCCTTTCTGCAGGTGTCGCCGGTGGTGGTGCTAGGCGTGCATAGTCGCGCCTTTGGATCTATCTCGTTAGCGCTCGCCTAGCCGGCGAGCCACTATTGCGCCTATTCGCGGGTGGGACTATCGCGGCGCCATGTCTGATATCGCCAGTGTATCCATTGCTCACCCGCTCGAAGAAGTCGCCAAGGAAATCGGCCGCAGCTTCGAGGAATATGGCTTCGCGGTCATTCGTGACCACGGCATTCCGCAAGATCTTATCGATCGCGCAGAAGAACTTTCCAAGGCCTTTTTCGCGCTGCCGGACGATGTGAAGAAAGCCTATCAGATCCCGGGAGGCGGGGGCGCGCGTGGCTATACGCCCTTCGGTACCGAGAAGGCGAAGGACGCCCAAGTCCATGACCTCAAAGAGTTCTGGCATGTTGGTCGCGAACTGCCGGAAGGGCATCCGCTCTCGAAATACATGGCCGACAACGTCTGGCCCGAAGAGGTATCGGGCTTTCGCGAGACGTTTACCGAGCTTTACAACGCTTTTGAGGTAGCCGGCGGGCGCGTGCTTGAAGCGATCGCAATCCACCTTGGTTTGCGGCGCGACTTTTTCGCCCCAACGGTCGAAGATGGAAACTCGGTTATGCGCCTTTTACGCTATCCGCCACTGGAAGGCGCCGAGGCTGAAGGCGCCATCCGTGCCGCTGCACATGGCGATATCAATACTATCACCCTGCTGCTCGGTGCAGAAGAAGCGGGTCTCGAATTGCTGACCGCCGATGACGAATGGTTGGCCATCGCCCCGCCTCCCGGCGCGCTGGTGGTGAACATCGGCGACATGCTGGACCGGCTGACCAATCACAAGTTGCGTTCGACGACCCATCGTGTCGTCAACCCGCGCGGGGAAGCTGCGTATCGGGCGCGCTATTCAATGCCGTTCTTCCTTCATTTCCGGCCCGACTACATCATTGAAACTTTGCCGTCCTGCATCGACTCGGAGGATCCGTCCGGCCATCCCGAACCGATCTCGAGCCATGACTACCTGATGGAGCGGCTGCGCGAGATCAATCTCGCCTGAGGCTCAGGGGGAATCGACTGTCTCGGGAAAGTTTTTAGCGCCTGTGTGCTTTTTGCAACAGGAGTAATGCTTGGAAAACACACGTATTTTTTGGTGGGCCGGCGACGCCGCTCCCGTCCTCCCTGTGGTTGTCTTGACTCTGTCATAAAAGGATAGCTTTGGCGAAACATCGTCAGCCTAGCGGGGCGGCGCATCTCCAGTGCTAACCGAAATATTCCAATCTGAAGAGACGAAGGGGTCTTCTCCGATGAAGTTCAAGTATCTCCTGGCCGCGAGCGCGGTCAGCACAGCCACCGCCATGCTCGCCGTGCCGGCAGCAGCGCAGTCGACCGGCTCGGTCGACTTTGATGACAGCAGCGTTATCGTTGTCTCGGGTACGCGCTCGAAAGACGTAGGCGGCGTGGAAATTCCCGACTCGCCCAAGGCTAAGGTGACGCTCGACTCCGAGCTTATCATGCGTCAGGCCCCTGGTCAGACCATTAACGACACATTGAACCTTGTTCCGGGCGTTAGCTTCACCAACAATGATCCGTTTGGTTCGTTGGGTGGCAGCTTCACCATCCGCGGTTTCGGAGCTGATCGCATTTCGCAGACCTTCGACGGTCTTCCGCTGAACGACTCCGGTAACTACGCGCTTTACACCAACCAGATGATCGATCCCGAAATCATCGGATCGGTAACGGTTACCCTCGGCTCGACAGACGTCGATAGCCCGACCGCAGCAGCTGCCGGTGGTACGATCAATATTCTGTCGAAAACACCGGACGATGATTTTGGTGTCACCACCACGCTAACCTACGGTAATCTGCTCGCACGCGGTAATCCCGGCGATCGAATGATGTACCGTTTCTTCGGTAAGGTCGAAACCGGTGAACTGACACCTGGCGGCTTGAAGGCATATGTCAGCGCTTCCCGTACTGAAAACGACTCGGTTTTCTCGAACTACGGCGGCGTGGACAAGCAGCAGTACAATGCGAAAATTTTCCAGCCGCTTGGCAATGCGGACGACTTCATCTCGCTCGCAGGTCACTACAACGAAAACCGCAACAACTTCAACGGTTCGACCTATCGCTACACCGGTGAGCCGAGCCCACTGCAGGATCCTGAAGACCGTTTCTACGAAGTGTCGGACGGCGCGCCGTGTGCGGTAGCCGCGCCGGTTTTCGAGACACCGGCGGATATTGCTGATCCTACCGATCTCGAGGCTTACGCGGCATATCAAGATGCGGATGGATACAACAACTGCGGTACACCTTTCGAACGCCGCTATAACCCATCAAATACTGGTAATATTCGTGGCGCATCGCGGTTCACGTTGAGCGATGCCCTGACCCTCACCGTTGATCCGAGCTTCCAGTACGTGAAAGCTAACGGCGGTGGTACGTCTATCGGATACGAAGGCAGTTCGATCGACGGATATACGGGTGGGATTTTCACTGGCGATATTCGTAACGCCAACCGTCTTTCTGTCACGCGTGACGAAGAAACCGGCGAAGTGATCTCCATTTCTCCGCGTTCGACACAATACTACTATTTCGGTGGCGTCGATCTCAACGGCGACGGTGACACTCTCGATTACGTCAACATTCTCTCGCCAAGTCATACCCGGACCAATCGTTACGGCGTAATCGCGAACCTGATTTATGAGATCAATCCGGACCACCGTGTGCGTTTGGCCTATACGCTCGATCACGCTCGCCATCGCCAGACAGGTACGGCAGGCTTCCTGCTTGGAAACGGCGAACCAGAAGACATCTATCCGGTCAATGATCCGTTGCTCGATGCTGATGGCCTGGCCCCGCAGAAGCGCAACCGCAAGTCGTTCGCGATCCTGCATCAAGCAGCTGCACAGTATCGTGGCGTTTTTGGTGGCCTTACGGCTGAGTTGGGGGTTCGCGTCCCGTTCTTTGAGCGTGAACTCAACCAGTACTGCGTGACGACCAGCGCTTCTGGCAACGTCGATTGCATCAACGGCGCAGAAGATACTGCTGAGTACGTCGCCGAAAACGACGGTACGGTTGGACCGGTTTCTACCACTTACAATTACGATGCGATCCTTCCTGTGGTCGGTCTGACCTACGAATTCACCCCGGGCGCCAGCGTATTCGCCAGCTATTCGAAGAACCTCTCGGCTCCGAACACTGATGTTCTTTATGGCTCGCTTTACACCGGCGTCGCTCCAGAACCGGAAACGTCTCACTCGGTCGATGTGGGGGCTCGCTATCAGACCAGCACCGTGCAGGCTCAGATCACCGGTTGGTACAATCGGTATGAGAACCGTCTTGCCACCGCCTATGATCCGATCTTGGACCGTAGTATTACTCGCAACCTCGGCGGCGTCGATAAATATGGCTTCGATGGCAGCATCGCTTGGAAGCCTAGCGAACCGGTCTTGTTCTACGTGTTTGGCTCGTACCTCGAATCCGACATCAACGACGATATCCAGATCGGCGAAGATGACTTTGCTCCTACTGCTGGCAAGCGCGAAGCAGGTGCTCCGAAGTTTACCGTTGGCGCCCGCACTCAGTTCGATCTCGGTCCCGTCGAGTTCGGTGCTCAGGTGAAGCGCACGGGATCTCGTTACCTGAACGATATCAACACCATCGAATTGCCCGGCTACACCGTAGCTGACATCGATGCTCGTCTATCGCTCGGCTACTTCGACGAAGATCTCGACAAGGCGTACTTCCAGCTCAATGTAATGAACCTGTTCGACGAAGTTTATATCGGTTCGGCACCAACCGGACTTACGACTTCGGGAGAGTTCGTGAACATCGGTGCGCCGCGGGCATTCACCGCGTCGCTGGTGTGGGGCTTCTGATAAGGCTTTTACACCCTTCAGAATCGAAAAGGGCGGTCTCTGGGCCGCCCTTTTTTGTTGAGCGATCTGTGACCCGTAGTTTGCTCTCTCACAGGCGGAACGCTCCGCACTGTTGGCCCGTTACTGCGCCTATGACCGATGAAGCTTCTCGCTTTAGCACGAAAAAATCGAGGCCCAATCCATGGGTTATCGCGCTAATTGTCATTCTGCATCTCGCCGTCGTTTATTTTTTGGTCCGCAGCTTCGCCCCCAATGCGACTGCGCATGTCGAGAAGTCGGTAGTCGCTGCATTTACCGTCACTGTCACTGCACCTGAGGAAGAGCCGCCGGTGGTCGAGCCGGAACCTGATGAGGGGGCTCAAGGCGACCCGGGGGAAGAAGCGGTTCCGGAGCCGGTCACTGCTCCCAAACCAATGGTCAGGGTAAGGGAGGACAAGCCGGTTCCACGTGCGTCTTCCACCGGGACATCCCAAAGTTCGGGTGCAACGGAGGCTGGTGATGGCACGGGAGCCGCAGGCTCAGGTTCAGGGACAGGCGCCGGTAGGGGCGGTGGACAGGGCGGTATCGCGGCAACCAAACCAGAACTGGTTCAAAGCATCTCCGATTCGAGTGCATTTCCTATCCCGCCCGGTGGACGCGAGGCGCGGATCGGCAAATCGGTGATCGTACGCTTGTCGGTGTCCGCCGCAGGACGGGTGACGTCGTGTTCTATCTATCGGGCCAGCCCTTTTCCTGAAACGGACGCTCGCGTGTGCGAGTTGTCCTACCAGCAGATCAGGTTCGAGCCTGCGCGGGATGCCCAAGGCAATCCAGTCGCATCCACATTCCTCTACCAGCAACGGTTCTTTAACTGACAATCTTGGTTCGGGAAGCTAAGCACATTCTATGTTGAAGGTGCATGTCACGTGATCCAGCCTGTGATCTTATGCGGTGGGTCTGGAAAGCGCCTGTGGCCCGTAAGCCGACCTCACATGCCAAAGCCCTTTCTAAAGCTGTTTGGGGAGCGCACCCTCTTTCAGCAAGCCATCGATCGGGTGGCCCACCCTATGTTTCTCAAACCCTTGGTAGTTTGCGGGAAAGACCACCAGCAGATCGCGCGCGAACAGGCTGGTTCTTGCCTGCTCGCGGTTGAGCCGGCGCCTCGCAACACGGCAACTGCGATAGCTTTGGCTGCGACTCTAGCGAAAGCCGATGACATCCTGCTCGTATGCCCTGCCGATCATCTCATAGGTGACAGCGAGCTTTTCGTTAAGGCCGTGTCCGAAGCTGCGCAGCTTGCGAAAAGGGGGCTGCTAGTGTGTCTTGGGATCACACCGACACGCGCGGAACCCGGCTTTGGTTATATTAACTTGGGCGATGCTCTCGACCCTGGTTACAGCATTTCGCGTTTTTGGGAGAAGCCTGATGCTGGACAGGCTGCGACGCTTATCGCGCGGTCCGATGTGGTATGGAATGCAGGTATTTTCGTATTCCGCGCCGGGGATTTCTTGCGTGAGTTCGCACAGTTGCGTCCGGTCTCTGCTGAATTGGTTAGCCGATCGGTAGAGTGCGGGGAAGAACTTGAGGGCGGGTTTTATCCTTCCGCAGAACTCTACGATGACATCGTCGGGGAAAGTGTCGATTATGCCGTTTTCGAGAACACCGCAAATGCTGCTGTCGTGACCACTGAGATGGAGTGGTCGGATGTCGGCAATTGGCGCGCACTCATGGATGCTCGGCCCTCAGATCGACAAGGCAATGTTGCCGACGCATCTGCGCGAATGGCGGATTGCAAAAACGTACTGATACAGTCCGACGGTCCACGAGTTTCCGCGATTGGGCTAGAGAACGTAGTTATCGTGGTGGATGGAGACGAAATTTTGATCACGGCCCGGGATCACGCCCAAAAGTTGAACGATTATCTCGAAAGCGATCTTCCTTGAGCGGAGGGAGGCTTCGTGCGTCCTTGGTTCGCAAGCCGTGGGGCTCTAAGAATTTGCCATGTCCTTACGGCGAGCAAGATGAAGCAATAGGGGAAATCCGCTTCGAGGTGCCCCTTCCTCTCAAGCGCATCCTCTCTAAATATTTGTTCACGAGCGATATTCTCTCCATACAGATCCATCCTACGGAAAAGTTCTGCCCAGCGAGAATAGGTAAAGACGAGTGTTGGGTCGTCACCGACGCAGAGCCGACCGCCCGTATCGCAGTAGGTTTTCGTGAGCCTCTCTCAACGCTGCAAATCAGGTCGGCGGCATTCGATGGTACGCTATCAGATTTTCTGAGCTGGCGACCGGTGAAGAAAGATGATCTTCTTTTCCTGCCCGCTGGGACTGTGCACGCCATTGGTGCGGGGGTTACGCTGGTTGAGCTACAGCCAAACGTCGATACAACTTTTCGACTATACGATTACGGCCGAGGGCGCCCCCTTCAAATCGAGGAAGCACTTCAGTCTCTTGCCGAACCTTCGGCGGCGAAGGGCATCTGGGCCAGCGTAGATCCCACCGAAGAACAGGTGCTGCTGACTTCTCGGCATTTCAAAGTGGCACAATGCGTCGGTCGCCCCACCGGAACTATCGCAGCACAATTTCCCAGTGCGGTGCAAGTCCTCCCATTATCCGGGCATTGCCGCATCGGGAACTGCGAAATTCATCCTGGCGGCGCCGGTTGGGCTGACGCGCTGCATTTAATAGACTTTACCGCCTGCGAGCGGGCGCTCTTATTCGCTGCCGCCTGAATTTCATCAGGATTTGGATTTAGTCAGTATGGTCGCCAGCTCTGCCTTGCCATAAGGTTTTGTGAGCAAGCCCGAGGCGCCGAGTTCTCCCAGACGGTCCTCCATCTCTCCGTAACCAGTCGCAAGCCAGAAGGTTACGCCCAATTCAGCCAGCTTTTCAGCTACGCGTTCGCTGCTCTCATTTCCGAGATTATAGTCCAGGATCGCCAATCCCGGCGACGTTTTTTCCAGAAACGACAGGGCACCTGCAACTGTGCTTTGGACATGGACATTCTCCACCCCGAGTTCGCGAAGGCAGTCTTCGGTGTCGAGAGCGATGATCATGCTATCTTCGACCAGAAGGACGCTTTCAGGTGTATCCTGCGGCACATTATCATCCGTCTGCATGTTCTTGGCTCCGTCCGGTTCGCCGATGAATGCGCCATTCCATTCGACACAGCGTGAGGGGACGCAAAACGAGGCTTCCAAGCCCGAAAGCCGATAATCGACATTAGCCTCGCCATTCAATTCGAAGGGTATGGATCGTTCGGTGATGGTCGATCCGAAGCCGCGCCGGGTCGGTGGCTTTACCGGTGGCCCGCCCGATTCCTTCCAGTCAATCTGCAGCGAATCGTCCGAATTGCGGGTTATCGTTATGTCGAGACGACCCGAACTATCGGATAACGAACCATACTTGGCGGAATTCGTAATCATCTCGTGGATGACGAGCGCAAGGACGGTGTAAGCCTCCGGAGCCACCATGGCTTCTGGCCCGGTTACCTGCAACCGGTCCTTCTGCTTGCTCAGATAGGCATGGGCTTCCGTTTCGATCAGTTCGCTGAGCGGAGCGGCAGACCAATTACCCTTGGTAATGTTATCGTGAGCGGCGGCGAGAGATGAAATTCGCCCGCCGACGATATCCGAAAATTCTTCGATGCTGCCAGCTTCGTGCTTGGACTGGTTGATGAGCCCACGAATAAGGTTCAGGATGTTCCGCACTCGGTGATTGAGCTCGGCAATCAGCAGTTCCTGCTGAGATTGAGCCTTGGCCCGTTCCTTGACGGCATCATCGGTCAGCCGGAGAATAATCTCCAGCAGGGTCACCCGCAAACCTTCTGCGACCTGCAGTTCTCCATCGGTCCATGGAGCGCTCCGGCCTTCTACCGACTCCTGCCAGGCCTCGAAACTTTTCCGCGGTGTCAGGCGAGGTCCATTAGGGCCATATTCTACCGTCTTTTCCGGCTTTCCCGCCCAAGTGACGGTCTGGACCAGTCCCCGGCGCCAGAGCACAAGATAATCACGTGGCGTGCGAGAGACCGGGATGACAAGCGCACCAACAGCGCGGTCTGCAAACCTCTCAGCCTTCGGCAATCTTTCAGTCAACGAATCGATGGCCAAGACCCGGCTGGTTGCCGCGCTGTTCAGTCCTGAAATTATCGCGCGGAACTCTTCTTCGTTAGGAGCTGCGCCGCTGGAATCGTAGACATCCTCGACGAAAACGCTGGCGCCATCATGCGGAATGATCTGCTGAATTACGGGGGTCAGCAAAGGCAGGCTCTCCGCCAGAGGCGTTCCGGCGGCGATGTCGCGCATAAGCCGATCGTGCACCCGCCGACTTGCGTCGCGTTGTTCGTCTCGTTTGCGGAAGAGAGTCCGCTCGAGCATCATCGAGAAGAGCTCGGAGAAGAGTTCGGCCGATGTACGCTGCGAATAGGGCAAAACCTTGGGGGAATAGTGATGGCAGGCAAACAGCCCCCAAAGTTTGCCCTCGATAATGATGGATATCGACAGCGAAGCTTCCACGCCCATGTTCTGCAGATATTCGATGTGGATCGGCGATACCGCGCGTAACGTACTCAAGGACAGATCTATGGGATCGCCTTCGGCGGTATAACCGGGCTCGATCGGGACAGGCTTTTCGTTGACATCGCTGATGATGCGAAAGCGATTGCGTTTATAGAGCTCGCGCGCCTGTGCGGGAATGTCGCTTTTGGGATAACGAAGGCCATGGAAACCGCCAAGGTCATCCCGCTTGGCCTCGGCTACCACTTCGCCCGACAGATCCTTGTGAAACTGATAGATCATGACCCGATCAATATCGAGTGACATGCGAAGTTGACGAGCCGCCTCTGCGAGCAGCTTGTTGGCGTCGCTGAATTTCTCCAGACGAGCCATGATGGGACGAAGCAGACCGATCTGCCGATTGACATCTCCCTCGGCATGCGGCTCGATTTCGATGATTATGTACGCCCCGGTGGAATGTACGGCACAGTCGAAAAGCCTGCCATCGCCGATCAGATCAAGACCGAAAAGGCGCCCGACTTGGTCAGGATCGACAAGGCCCGCCACCGCGCTGCGAAGGCGCTCAAAAGCCGTCTTGGATAGATAGGACGAAAGGCGAGCGCCGATCTCGACCGGTTCATGGAGCCCAAGCATTTGCTCGAGATTCGCGGATCGCTGTCCCACGAACCAGTCCAAATTGATAGCGATCAGCGCGCCGAATCCTTGGATCAGCCCAAGCTCATGAATTGGCTCACGGTCACAGCTGGAAAGGTCGACATGCATGTTTTCGGTATTCATTCAGCGACTCCCGATCGCTTAATTGCAAAGGCGCGCTCGAACACCTCGAATGTCTTCGTAGCCCCCAGCACGGCCTCGTCCACATGGGTAGCCGCGTGAATTTCGGTGAGAACAGTGCGGAGATCAGAAAAATAAGATGTAAGGCGGTCGTCTTCAAGGAAACGTTGCGGTCCCGCTAATTCCCTCTTGCGCCTCTGATGCAGGATAGCGCGGTTGCCGAGTGAGGATCCCGCGATCACCCAAGCCGCACCCAGCGCTTCAAACTCTGTATCAAAGCTCAGCTTGCCACATTGCTGGGTGGGCGAGGAGCCGAGATCCTTGAGGTCGAGTTCCAGCAGCCTAGTCTGTGAAGGCGGAGCGACCATGCCATGGGGCGCCTGATTCTCGAACGCTTCATCGACAGCTAGGCGCGCCCGATACTGGGCAGTCAGGAAAAAGGCATACTTGTCCGCTGACGACAGTGGCAAGTGGCCAACTGCTTCATCGAGACGAGCGTGAGTTTCGCTCGTCGCTTCCCGTAATGCATTTCTCAACCTGCGATCCCATATCCAGACCATCCCCATCGCAAGCTTCGCAGAAGGTGATGGACGCGTAAGCGGACAATACCAATCCGCTGCCCCGCGTAAAAGCGGTTGGCAAACAAATTTGTTCCTGCTGCTTAAAGGGTTGGCTCACCTCGCGCGGTCGGCCCCGCATGCCTGCCTATTGGGGCTCAAGCAGCTTCTGGCCCTTCTTGCGGATCGCTCCGGCGATCAGCGGCTCGACAAAGGAAAGCGCTGGCGGAAGATCGACTTCGAAGATGACTTGGGTGTCTTCGATGAGAACCCGCGATTTCACGACATTCCCCATTGTCTTGATGTCGAGCGCCATGCAGTCTTCATGGGGCCAGGCTACGCTGACATCCGCAACGCCGCCGGGAATGGCGTCGCCAATTTCATGACTACGAGCATGAAGCCGGCGGCGCACCTCCTCCTTACCAAGATTGTGCTGCAGGGGAACGCGCATCAGTCCTTATGCTCCAATTGGGGGCTGGTTTCGGCGCCTTCGCCGAATTTGTAATCGAGATAGCGGTGTTTGATCGCGAGGTCGTCGAGCGAGCCTTCCGCCAGCTGACGGGTGATGGAGTCGATCTCGCCGCTGATCTTGCCGAGGCTTTCGGTCAGTTGCCGGTCGGGCGTGGATCCGGCGCGCTCTTCGCTACGCAGGTGCGCAGGTACCCGGCGGTAGCTCTCGATCATTTCGGGAAGCTGCTCTCCGACCAGGCTGCGCACTTCGCGTGCCTTGGGGTGATTCTGGTCCACGCCTTCCAATTGCAATCCGAGGGCGTCGAGCTGCACGCCCATATCGCTGACGATCCTCGCCGCTGGCGGAGGCAGGGCGGGGCGCTGGTTCTCGAGCCACAATTCAGTACGGCCGACCATCTGCTGGACATTGCCCTTGTTGATGTCTGCCCGCTTGGGGACCTTGACCTTTTGCGTCGACACGACACCGGTGACGACCAGAATAGCGAGGACGGAAAGCATGACCCCCCAGAAGCCGATGCCGCCGATGATCGCGCCGACAACGCCAGCAGCAATCATGATGCCGACGATCCCGATGGCGATCTGGACCAGCTTCCTGGCGTAATGCTTCGCTTTCAGTTCGGCCGAGCCAGCGCCGATCGAGGTGGCGCGCCGGTGCCGTCCGCCGGTGCGATTGTCGTCGCGCAGCGACCGGGCCTCATGGAGGATCCGGTCGCTATCTTTGCTAAGGTCACCCATATCAGCGCTCGATGCTGAGGAGGCCGCTGTCGGCTACTTGTTGCTGGGCCTGGGCCTGGCCTTCGGCGCGGGCGATGTAACCCTTTGATTTTTCTACTTCGCTCGAGAGGGTATTGACCGTCTGCTTCATGCTGTCGAGAGCGCGCACCTTGAACTGGTCTACTTCGTCCATCGTGTCGTAGATGTTCTGGAACGCGCGCTGCAGCGTTTCGAGCGGAATGGTGCTTGCGGCGGCCTGTTCGTGGATCTTGCCGGTCTGTTCGCGCAGCATCGTGCCGGTGCTGTCGATGATGCCCGCAGTCGTTTCGTTGAGCGCCGTGATCTGCCCGAGCACGAGCCGCTGGTTGGTCATGGCTTCGGCCACGGTGACCGCCGTGCGCAGCGCGCCGACCGTGGTGGTGCTGGCCCGGTCGACACCCTTGACCAGTTCGACATTGTTCTTCTTGACCAGGTCGAGCGCGAGATAGCCCTGCACGCTGACCGCCATCTGGGTGAGCAGGTCCTGTGTACGCTGGCGGACATAGAACAGCGCCGTTTCGCGCACCGCCTTGGCCTTGGCAGGATCGGTCGCGTCGAGTTCGGCGGCCTTGTCTTCGAGCTTGGTGTCGAGCGTCTTGGAGATGTGGATCATCTGCTCCAGATTGCCCATCGCTTCCCACAGCTTCTGCCGTTCCACGTCGATCGCGGCATTGTCCATGATCAGTTCGTCCTTGCCGCTGGCAAGGTTGTTGAGGATCGACTGGATATGCGTCTGCGCACTCTGGTAGCTGCGGAAATAATTGGTCAGCTTGTTGCCGAAGGGAATGATGCCGAGGATCTTGCGCGTGCCCGAAAGCTTGCCCCGCTTGCCCGGATCGAGATCTTCCACCACGCGGCGCAGTTCGGCGAGGTTCGCGCCGACGCCTTCGTCCTTGTCCATCGCGCGGACCGGACGGTCGAGGAAGCGGTTGGACATGCCGGAGGCCGCCATGATTTCCTTGCGCCCCATATTGGTCAGCTGATCGACCTTCTTGCCGAATTCGGGCGAATTGGCATCCTGCGAGATCAGATCGTTGACGAAGCCGTCGACCTTGGTTTCCAGCTTGCTCTTCACATCTTCCGAAACCGGCACGAGACCGGCGGCCTTTTCGGCCGAAACCACTGGAACCGGGTCCGGCGGCGTGAGGTCGAATTCCGGCGGAGCGGCCGTGGTGGTAGGGGCGGCAGGCGCCTTGGCCTGTTCTGCCTGCGTTTTGGCGTCACTCATGACTGGCGAAGACCTCCGTAAACTGTTCCGATCCTGTATTAGGTATGTAAGACAGGATGTTCAAGCGGGGCGAGCCTAGCGTTCAAAAGACTCAGACAAAATAGAATTCTATGATATAGGCCGCGCAGGACAGCGGACTACGCGGGGAGCATGGTGGTGGGCAGCACCTTCAAGGAACAATTCGGGGCCGAAACGCAGCAGGTCCTGACTGCCATTCTCGATCAGAGCCAGGATTGCATCAAGCTTCTCAGCCCCGCGGGCGAGCTCGAATTCATGAACCGCAACGGCCAGAAGGCCATGGAAATTCCCGACTTCGGCATGATTGCCGGCAAGAAGTGGAGCGATCTGTGGCCTGCGGAATCGCGCAAGCTCATCGAAGGCTCGCTCGACAAGGCGGCGCGCGGGCAGCAATCCCGCTTCGAGGCGCTCTGCCCCACTATGTCCGGCAAGCCGAGCTGGTGGGATGTCAGCGTGGCGCCCGTTTACGATGACAAAGGCGCGATCACCCATGTGCTGGCGACCTCACGTGATGTCAGCGGTTATGTCAGCCGCAGGTTAAATGATCAGATGCGCCGCGAGGAGGCTGAGCGCGAAGTCGATTTCGCCGAATCGGTGGCCCGCGAGATGCGTCACCGGCTGAAGAACCAGCTGGCTGTGATCGGATCGGTTGCCAAATTGATTGCCCGCCACTCAGAAACGGCGGCGGAGATGAGTGAAAAATTCGAACGCAAGATCTTTGCGCTTGCGCGCGCGCAGGACCTGCTGACCGTGCACCGGGATGCGCCGATCTCTGCCGCCGAGGCCATGGTTCAAGTGTTGGAGGCGAGCGGCGCGGGCGAGGCGATCGAGCTTTTGCCTGTCCCTGATGCGCGTCTGGGTGACGACGCTGTCCAGCAGTTGGCGTTGATCCTGGGTGAATTGCAGACCAATTCGCTCAAATACGGGGCCTTGGCACCCGGATGCGATGGCAAGGTGACTCTGTCGTCAACGCTGCTCGACGGGCTTTTGAGCATTCACTGGCATGAAGACTGCGGCATGCCCGTCGAAGCCCCACAGTCGACCGGATCGGGAAGCAAGCTCATCGAAAGGCTGGGTTCGGCCGGATCATCTCGAGCGAAGATCGAGTGGCACCGCACGGGGCCGTCAGTTACGTTTCATCTCTCGACACTGAACTGACCGGGCGGGCCTTCGGCGCTGCCTTGCTCTGCATCGCCTTCGATAGCCCATCGAGAATATCGCAGCTCACCGCAGGTTTCTCGATGCACAAGTGACTTTGAAATCGCTCCGGAAAAAAATTCCGGTCCGTGCATTCGGCCGATATAAATACGACCGGTACAGAGTGATCCATCAGTTGGTTGGCCAAGGGCCAGACTTGTTCGCCATTAAGGTCAATATCCAGCAAGGCCCCATCCAGGGCCTCGATGCGCGCAGTTCGCAGGGCTGCAGATAGACTATGCTCCGGGCCAACCGGTACCCCGCCCATATCTTCAATCAGATCGACCATCTCGAACGCAAGCATGGGGCTGTCATCGACAATGAGGACCCGCTTACCAGCCAAATGTTCATTCATAACTTCACGTAATCATACGGCGCGACCCGAGACTGCCCAAAAAACAACCAAGACAGCGAGCTGTTCCGCAGATCGCCCGAAATATCCCACGTCTCGGCAATCCCAGGCAATATGAAGTTTTTCTTATGAAATGCGTCCCCAACCTTACGCGGCCAGGTCGAGGGGCTGTATTTCACCCGAGAGATAGAGCCTTTTTGCCTTCGCCCGGCTCAGCTTGCCCGAACTGGTTCGCGGCAGGGTACGCGGGGGCACCAGTTCGACCACGCAGCTCATTCCGGTTACGCCGCGAACCTTGTCGGCGATCTGGTCGCGCAGCTTGATCCGCTCATCTGGTTCGGAGACGCGGCAATGCACCAGCACGGCGGGCGCTTCTTCGCCATTTTCGGTTTCGATCGAAAAGGCAGCGATATCGCCATGATTGAAGCCGGGCAGCTGTTCGACCGCCCATTCGATGTCCTGCGGCCAGTGGTTCTTGCCGTTGATGATGATCATGTCCTTCGCGCGGCCGACGATGAACAGATAGCCATCCGCAAGATAGCCCATATCGCCCGTGTCGAGCCAGCCATCCACGAGGCATTCCTCGGTCGCTTCCTCGTTGCGGAAATAGGAATGCATCACGCTCTTGCCGCGGCACCAGACCTTGCCGATCTGGTGATCGCCGCGGGCATCCCCGTTTTCGCCGCGGATTTCCACTTCCATGCCGGGTAGCGCCTTGCCGCAATTGACGATGGCGCGATAGCGGGCCGGACGCGAGAGATCGCGCGGGCGACCGGACAGGCGTTCTTCCTCGACCAGTTCGACGCGGATGCCTTCGCCCGGCGGCATGACGGTAACGGCCAGAGTTGCCTCGGCCAGGCCGTAGCTGGGCGTAAAGGCCGTCGCCTTGAAACCGGCATCGGCAAAGGCGTTGACGAAATTCTGCATCACGTCGGGGCGGATCATGTCGGCCCCGTTGCCGGCCGTGCGCCAGCGCGACAGGTCGAAGCGTTCGGCGACATTGCTCTGGCTGGAAATGCGGCGCGCGCAGATATCGTAACCGAAAGTGGGTGAATAGCTGAGCGAATTGCCTTTGTTGCGGCTGATGAGATCGAGCCATGCGAGCGGCCTGCGCGCAAAATGTTCGGTCTTGAGGTAATCGCCGCTGACCTGATTGGCGATGAGGGACAGCAGGCAGCCCACCAGGCCCATGTCGTGATACCATGGCAGCCAGCTCACCACGCGCTCGCCGGCGCCGATATCTGTGGCTTCGGCGTGGCCGCGCAGATTGTGGAGCAGCGCTTCGTGCGTCACGGCGACGCCGGTGGGGAAGCGGGTCGATCCGCTCGAATATTGCAGATAGCTGATATCGTGGGGCTTGGCCTCGGGCAGCTCGACTTCGGGCCCTTCGCGGTGTGCGAAGACATCCCAGCTTTCGCCATCACATCCCTGCTTGTCGGCCGCCGCCTTGGCCATTTCGGCGATGTCCGGCGGATAGAGAAGGATCTTGGGATCGCTGCTTTCCAGCTGAACGGAAAGCTGGTCGATATAGCTGTCCTTGCCGCCGAAGGTGGTCGGCAGCGGCAGCGGCACGGGCCAGGCACCGGCATAGATGCAGGCGCAGAACAGGGCCGCAAATTCCGGGCTGGTCTCCGCGACCAGAGCTACGCGGTCGTCCTTGCCGATCCCGGCGGCGACCAGCTTGTAGGCCAATGCGCGGGCATCATCGCGCATTTCCGAAAACGGATAAACGCGCTCCAGAGAGCCACGCATATCGTGAAAATTAAGCCCCTTTTCGCTGCGCGCGGCATAGTCGACAGCTTCGTTGAACGTCGCAAAATCGCTCCGGCGGCGGGGTAGATCGCAATCATTTGGCGTCGGCGTCAAAACGGCGTCGGTCATATTTTCTCTTGTAACCTTTTGAAAACAATGCCCTAGAAGGCGACCCTCGTCGGAAAAGCTACCGCGAAATCTGGTGCGGCTGCTTATCAAACTTTCCCATTCGATAAGGTTTGTGGCACGAATATGGCCGATGGCTGATGGTCATGCAACACGCAGGCGCACTCGTCGCACACCTAAACCGCTCGACCGCGTGCGGCTGAACGACCTTGCGCTCCATTATGTCGCCCGCTTCGCCACCTCGTCGGGCAAGCTCGAAACCTATCTGCGGCGCAAGCTGCGCGAGCGCGGCTGGGAGGGTGAAGGGGAGCCGGATGTGGCCGGCCTGGTGGAGCGCTTTGGCGAGAAGGGCTATGTCGACGACGAGGCGTATGCGCGCATGAAGGCCAGCGGGCTGCTTGCACGCGGCTATGGCGCGCGGCGGGTCGAGGAAAAGCTGCGGGCGGACGGGCTGGAAGAAGATCTGCGGCAGGCTAATGCGCCCGGCGAATGGGCGGCCCGCAGTGCTGTGCTCGCCTATGCCAAGCGCCGGCGGTTTGGGCCCTTCGCAGCGCTGGTGGCGGGCGAGGGGACGGAAGAATCGCACAAGCGGCGCGAAAAGCAGCTTGCCGCGATATTGCGGGCAGGTCATTCCTTCGACCACGCGCGGCGCGTGGTCGAGATTGCGGACATCGGGGAGTTGGAAGAATGGGTCGAGGAAGCACGGGACTGATCTCTCTCGTCGCGACTGCGCTGATCGCGGGCTGCTCGCCTGCGGCCGATGCCGAGGTCCAGGGCGGGCAGGGTGAGGTGGCCGCGCATCCGGTATCGGGCCTCGCCATCGTGCCGGTGGTCGTGGCGGGTCCGGACGGCTCGCACGAATTCAGGGCGGAACTGGCCAACACCCCGCAAAGTCAGGCCCAAGGCCTGATGTACCGGACCGAGCTGGGCCCCGATGAAGCCATGATCTTTCCCAGCGACCAGCCGACCGCGCGAGCCTTCTGGATGAAGAACACCCCGATCCCGCTCGATATCATCTTCGTTGGGCTTGACGGACGCATCTCGAATATCGCCGCGATGACCGAACCCTATTCGGAAAAGCAGGTATATTCGGTGGGCTCGGCCAGCGCGGTGCTGGAAATTGCCGGCGGGCGCGCAGCCGAACTCGGCATCGAACCGGGCGATCGGGTAAGCTGGTGAGCTGCGCACGAGACGCTTGGCGCAGGGGCGCGAATCGGCTAGGCGCGCGACCATGAGTTTCCTCGGAAAAATCTTCACCTGGTGGAACGGTGCCACCATCGGCACGCACCTATGGAGCTGGCGCAACGGCGAACAGGTCGGCACCGACGCGCAGGGCAACGCCTATTTCCGGTCCAAGCCGAAGAAGGGGCAGCGCGAACGCCGCTGGGTGATCTACGAAGGCGCCAATGACGCGAGCCGCGTGCCGAGCGAATGGCATGGCTGGCTGCACGGCGCATTCGACGATATTCCCCAAAGCAACCTGCCGCCCGCGCGCATCTGGGAAACCGATTACACTCCCAACGCCACCGGCACGGCGACGGCCTATCGTCCGCAGGGCGCTTTGGAACGGGGCGGCAAACGGGCGCGTGCGGTGGGCGATTACGAAGCCTGGTCGCCGGACGCTTGAAAATGTTTCGCTCGGTCGCGCTTCTCGTGGCGGTGACGATGGTGGTCGCCTGTTCGGACGATCCGCCCGAGCCGACACCGACGCAGACGCAGATCCCCGAAGAACTCGAAAGCGTCGACCTGCCCGAGATCGCGGGCGACGAAGCCGGGATCGGCACGCCCATGGAAGAGCGTGTCGCCACCATCGGCCTGCTGAACAAGCGCAACAATCTGAGCGAAGAGCTCGAACTGAAGCCCGGCGAACAGCGCCGCGTGGGCGATGTGATCGTTCGCTTGCGTGCCTGCGAACGGACCGCGCCGTGGGAGTTCGAGAGGGACGAGGGCGCCTTCGTGCAGGTCTTGGTGCGCGAGCGCGGGACCGAAGACAGTTTTCGCAAGGTCTTCTCGGGCTGGCTGTTCAAGAACAAGCCGGCCCTCAATGTCGTCGAACATCCAATCTACGACGTCTGGGTCAAATCCTGCGCAATGGATTTTCCCGGGGAAGAGTGAGCCAGCGTTTCAGCGACGGCCTGCGGCAGACTCGTCTGCGGGCGCCCCCGCGCTGAAAGCAGCCGTTCGAGATAGGCCGATTGCGGCATGGCTACCGCTCCCATCGATCCCAGATGGCCGGTCATGAACTGGCAGTCCAGAAGCGCGTAACCGGCGTTGCGCATGGCCGAAACCAACCAGGCAAGAGCCACCTTGCTGGCGTTGGTAGCGCGGCTGAACATGCTTTCCCCGCAGAACACCCGGTCGAACGCGACGCCGTACAGGCCGCCGACCAAGGCATCACCATCCCAGACCTCTATCGAATGGGCATGTCCAGCCTCGTGCAGGGCAATATAGCTCGCCTCTATCTGGTGGCTGATCCAGCTTTCGGACATTTCCTCGCGCGGCTGGGCGCAGGCTGCGATGACAGCGGCGAAATTCTCATCACAGCTCACCCGGAAGCGGTCCTGCCGGATAACCTTACGCAGACTGCGCGAGATATGGAACCCATCCAGGGGGATAATGGCCCGTTCCCGCGGTTCGACCCAATAGACTTCCCGGTCGTTGCGGTGATCCGCCATTGGGAAGACCCCGCTGCGATAGGCGCGTAAAAGCAGCTCTACCGGAATCAGGTCGGGTGTGGGCGCATGCATGGCAATATCTCTAACAGTTTGCACGCAGGTGCGATACGCATCTTGCCAACTCGCGCTACCCATACTAATGCGCGCCGTCTTAAGGCTGCAGGGGTGTAGCTCAGCTGGTAGAGCATCGGTCTCCAAAACCGAGGGCCACGGGTTCGAATCCTGTCACCCCTGCCACTTCTTCGAGATGGTCCAAGTACCTGAAAAGCTTCAGGTTTCCCTGCGAGTCAAAACCGCGTGGTACCCTGTCGTGGCACCTCGTCGCGGCCGTGATGCGGACACCATGAATCGGCTTGAGTCGGGATGCAAGTGGGTCCTTCGTCTTTGCCCGATAGTTTCCAACCGGCGCCACGTGCGGTGACTTCGCACTAGGGGATGTTCGGGCGGAGAGTGATTACCGCTACCTGCGCTTCTTTCATGAGGCGAGAATGGTGACCCCTCCCGAGCCTTTCATACTGGCTTCTCGGGATGCATATCGCTTTGGCACTCGGCTGGCATTCCCGAGGTCATCACCACCAGTAATACCGGCCAACGAAGGCGGAACCCCACGTTCTGAGTAATCAAATATGCCGAAATTTCGGACATTTCCGCATACGCAAATGAACGAAGATAACTGTATATTATCAGGCAGTTAAGCAGCAGTCGGCGTTGGTGATCCTCACTTCTAGTTACGAAAAACATGTAACTTTGGCCCTTGTCGGTGAGTTCCCGTTACTGATCATCCTTTCCTCTTACTACAAGTTTTGGGCCAGCACTCATGCTGCGATGGTCGCGCCCCAATACTGGCGTTAGGAAGATGTACATGCACACTGCCAAGACTGTGCCGTCCTGCGGCGCTTCGTCATCAAAACTGGATCCGCAGCAGCAACGTTGGGAGGCTCGGGCATGAAAGTCTCCGCCAGTTGGTCGGCCAACAGCCGCATTACGATGCCAGATGCCGAAGAGATTATCCGCCGTCAGCGCAAGGCCCTCGGAAAGCCGGCCCGCTCCAAGCCGCGAGCGGTCGATCTCGTGCTCAATAATGAGCCGGTGATCCGGCAGCTGCGTGAAGCGGGCTACAAGCAGGAGGACGCCGTGCTCCTGCTGCTCGCAATCGGTGGTGAAAACCACAAGCCCGACACTCTGAGGAAAGCGATTGCCGCCGTCCTCGGGCCGTGGAGCAATCCCGTCGATCACACCGCAGGTGCTTTCGATACTTCGAGAGCCGAGGACAACCCGTCGGAAAGGGAATTGGCCGAGCACAGGACTGGTGCAGTCGAAGTCCCGTACGACAACACGGTCTATGAAGGAGACGTGATATGACCAGGGGCGCTGTCCAGCTTCATACGATCGTGCTGAACGTTCGCGCTCAGGCCGACGTATACTCGGCCATGCCGATCCGCATGCTGAAAGCTGTCGCCGACACCGACGGCATACCTGCGGTTCTAGCCAGCATCGAAGCGCACGGGAGTTATCTCAAGCACGTCGAAGGTGCTGACGTACGCATCATTTCTCCTCAGCGTATCGACGGCTTTGCCGAGCGTGCGGCAAAGCTGGGCGATGTCCTGCTCGTTGACGTTCCCGTCGACCTTGATAACCTCGCGGCAAGCTCGCCTATTCTCGATCAGATACGCAACGAGGCCGCGCTGCGGGGGATACGCCTGTTCATTTTCACCATGGAGGGTGGAACGCTCCTGCACTCCTCAGCTGTCGAAGATGATGCCCTCATGCTCGGGCGCGTAGAGGTCAGCGTCCTTCCAGCCTTTCAATTCGATCTCATGCTGCTGCGCTTCAAGCATCGTCTGCCGTGCGTGATGCGTCGGCCGGACAACTTCCTCGATCAGCCGGGACGCCCCATCCTGACCTATCTGGATGATGAAGCATTGGGCGTCTGGATGCAGGTCTCTATCGACCATAGTCGTCGCAGCGAAACCGTCCGGTCAATACTCGATCGGCCTTGACCAGATCGTTGCCGGCATAGTCCGGCTAATTGCTGCCACGCAATTGCCAACACATTGCCAGATCAATTGACGGCAGGGTCCCATTGGATCCTGCCGTTCGCATTAAATACCTGAAATTACGGGATTGCTCCAAAAAGTACGCAGGATGATGGTTGTTTACACAACCGATGCTCGGAGGCTTCGCCTTTTCGCATCCCAAGGAGTGTAAGCATGGCTATCAGCAGACCAAACGTCGTTTCCTTCCGGCTTTCCGCGCAGGAATATAGGTTCATCAAGGATAAGGCCGGGGCAATCTCCGTTGGCGATTACGTCCGCCGATCGGCGCTGAACCTGGACACCGCCGACAGGACCGTGGAGCGCGTGGCCATCGGCAAGATTATCCGGGCGATCCATAAGGCAATCGCTGGCGGACTGCCCGATGACCGAGCTGCCGATGCTACAGCATTGCTTGCTGACGCCCTTCGTATTGTCGAGCCGAGCCAGCCGGCGTCTTCGAAGCAGGTCTCGTCATGACGATCTATCACAAATGTGAGTCACCGGAAGCTTCGCGCGCGACGGATATCTCGCGCCTGCGCGGAAAGACAAGTGCGCTGATCCACTACGTATGGCGAGCGGACCTCAAAGCATTGGCTCGTGCGTCGATGGAGAGTGCTATAAACAGCTACCACCAAGACCTCATGCGCTATGTCCGGCGTGACGAGCATCGTGAAGAGGTAGCGGCGACGCTCGTACGCAATGTCCTTACAGACAACCCGGATATGATGTCGGCCGAGATGGCCGCCCTTATGGAAGAGGCGGATGCTGGCGACGGTGTTGTCGAGCATGTCATCGTGAGTGTGCAGCAAGGCGATGACCTTCTCGGAAATTTCGAGGAAGCAGTCGAAATCCTTGTGGAGGCTCTCGGCGTCGGCAAGTGCCCCGTCATCGGCGCCGTCCATTCCGACACCGATTATGACCACTTCCACCTGATAATCGTCAGAGTCGATATCGAAACTGGCGAAATTGTGAGCTTGCCGCATTTCGACATCATCCGCGGTCATCAGGCGATGGCCGTGATGGAAGATCGTTTCGATTGGCAGCGCGAAGAGAACGCCAGATGGCAGGTGGTCGACGGCCGGCTGATACTTGATGGCACGACCGATGTCGGTCCAGCACACGATCCACGGCAATGGCCGGATGGATATTTTCATCACCCAGAAATTTCCGCTGCTGGTCGCAAGGTCGAACGCCAACATGGCTATGTATCGGCCGAGCGCCTCGTACGTAAGGTTGTCCCCGAACTGATCACGCAGCATAGCGATCAGCCGAGTTTTCTAGCGGCACTTGCCAAACATGGAATTGAGCTACGCCGCGCGCATCGGGGTGCTGCCTACCTAGTTCACAGCGAGGATCAGCAAGGGAATAAACGCATAGAAAGCGTGAAAGCATCTGTGGTTCGAGGGTGGGGTTGGAAAGCTTTGGAACGGAAGTACGGAAAACTCGCCGTTGAGGACAGCCAAGTTACGCGTTCGCCGCAGTCTCAGCCAATTGACGGCGAGCCCGGCAGGCCGAAGTATGCCACTGCCAAATCTCGATACCAGGATCGTTTGAACGCCATGATGCGGAACGTGCGCTCGTCGTTGCCTGGCGGACCGGACTACAGGGCAGGGTTATTGGCGGCGCGCACAGCATGTGCGTTTCCCACGTATGACGAATGGACGAGCGGCGCTCTACCGCCGGACATTGGCGAAGTGCTTTTCACCCATGTGGGAGCCCGCATTCTAGAGGGAGGCCGACCTTTCGCTTCTTCGCCACGAAACACATTCCCGGATCAATTTTACGGTGTGCGATCTTTACGAAACCGAGATATCTACTATCGGCGCGGGTCAGAACCCGGCTGCAAGATTGTCGATTTCGGCAGAAAGGTGGTCTTGGTCGGCAGAGCATCGGACGAAGAAATGCGCAAAGCGCTCACCCTACTGTCCGTTAGGGGGGCGACTGTTGTCAGCGGATCCGGCTTTAGCGATCGAGAAATAAGAAGAGCTCAGAAACTGGCATCGGATCTCGGTGTGGTAGTAATCCGGCACGATGCCATTTCGCAAATCGCGGCACGGTCCGCAGACTCGAATTTCAAGCCGAATAACGAAATGCCGACGTCCGTTCCCATCTCCGTTGAAACAAATAATGTTACCGATAACAAAACTATACGGCGCGGTCGCGGCGCAGATCCGATCTGGTCCGGATCGGATTTAACTCGTTGATTATCTGCTATACACATAAAAGCGACTATGATCTAAAATGATCTGACGCGCGCGCAGGACCGTAATCACGCGCCATCAACCCTTTCTTTCACGCAAGCGAAGACAGGTATAAACCGCCGCGATGTCTACGATCCGGTTCTCGACCTTTCCCCGTACCGAGCCTCCGCCGGAATTCACCTCGTCGTTAATCGAAGTGTTTGAGTTGCACGAAGCGACGATTGCGACGCTCGGTCGGGAAAAAGGGTTAACCAGCGATTCCGTTCTCGTTCTCCTCCGGCAAGATCTCGAGGCACTCGGCTTCGATGTGGAGCAGGGCAAGACGGGCGCGGACAAGATCAAGCGACCCGTCTTTTTCGGCGAAAATGGGGTGCCTGCGCTGCAATATGAAGTCGATGCCTTTCATCCGATCTGGCGGTGCGGACTAGAAGTGGAGGCCGGTCGGGCATGGTTGGGCAATGCCGTCTATCGCGATATGATCCAGGCACTAGTCATGGTGAACCTCGATCACCTGGTTCTCGCCGTCCCCAACGGCTACCGCCGTAAGAGCTTGGGCCGCACAGTCGTCAGCAAAGACTATGAAAATGCCTGCGCTGTGGCTGACGCCCTTTTTGGGCATAGCCGGTTGCGTATGCCATACGGCATGATCGTTATAGGCTATTAGGCGGGCTCGAAGATATCAGGGGCTGATGAGGTGGAACCAGTGGGCAATCGTCCGAATCGTTGATTCGATGCCTTCAAGGATCTCGTTGCGATACAAGAAGCCACCGCCGGCAGCGGCCATCACGCCCTCGGCTATCTTTTCCCTCGCCTTATCTTTGATCGCCTTGCCAAGGTTCTTGGCTTCCTCCTGTGCCTTGCGCAAGAGGTTTGCCACCCGCTGCAGCTTGGAAGCGCCTCGTGCGACCGCTTGCGTGTCGGGCATATCCTCCGCAAATTCGGCGCGCACGCTTTCGCTGGCCTCGCGAACTTCGCCGATCAGAACGCCGAGATCGGGGGAAAGGGCTTCAGGCGGCTGGTTATGACCCAGCATGCAAATGTGGGGCCGAATGGCCTCGAGCTCGCATTCGAGTGCGGCCAGGCGGGCGAGGACGGTCTTGCGCTGCCGGAGCTCGGCAACCGTTCCGAACTGTAGTTGGCGACCGGGTGCAGTTAGGGCGGTGAAGTCGATCTGGTCGATCGGAGAATCAGCGACATCGTCAATTTTTCCGCGGTGCGCAGCGTCGAAATTGTTGAGGTAGGCGATAAGTCTGTCCGGGCGTACCGCGACGGCAATCTCTTGATTGCCCTTAGGTTGGGTGGCCGCCCCCGACTTTTCAGCTTCGCGCAGAGTGGTGGCACTGATTTGGATCGACGGCGAGGCGCCCAAGGCTCGCGCGTGATGGGCGACGTCGAAGGCCGCGAACGCATTGAAGTCGCCGCTCCATCCCATGATGAGCGTCAGCCCCTCGGGCTCGGGTTGGAATTGCCCAACATTGGTGATTTGGATGCGAAATTCGCTCCTTGGACGCTTTGCCCCCCCGCCATGTGTTAAGTTCCAAATGTAGAGGCGTACCGTTCTGGCCACGGCTCCCTTCGCCATGCGAAAGCGGCAAGGGTGCTCCCTCGCGCCCGACAGCATGCTCACCGTCCAACCATCCGCTTCGATCGCGGAAACGACCTGCGCGAAGAGCTTGGCCTTACTCAGCCGTGCCATTATCGTCACCGACCTCGGAGGCGGCACGTGTTCCCCGCACCGGGATAAGTTTCAGGACATTGGGCGGAACATCACCGCTGTCGAGCAAGCGCAAGCCTTCATTAATCAGATATTCAATCAACCGGTAAGGTTCGGCAATCACACCGTAGACTGCCTCTACCAGCGCGCGAAGACCGCCATCGGAATCGACCGTGCCGACATTCCACTTGGTATTGGCACCATCGGCGGAACCGACCTCGGTTCCCTGCTCGATCGCGTGGGCCATCGCGAATTTAGCGGCGTCGAGCTCAGAGCCGAACCCGCCGGCCTCGACCAGCGCGGCCAGGCTGTGCTCGTTAGCGCGGGTGATGCCGATCGTCCGCTTGTCGCTCCCCGCCTTCAGACTCGTTTTTTCCTTCGCCATGGTCATCAGTCCTTTCGCGGCTTGAGTTCGGTATGGCGCGCGGAGCGGCGCTCCAGCTTCCATTCACTTTTCAGCTGCCCCTTGAGGCCGGCCCGCGCGCGCGCTGGCGCGAGTTCGTCCTCGTAGACAAGCAGCACGACCTGGCCGGCCATCGTCGGTAAAGCTGCCACGGTTTTATCGGTGTGGGTCGCATCGAGACGCCCGAAGGGCGAATCGATAATGATCGGTCCGCGCAGCGGCGCGTTGTTCTGCAAAGCGCCGACTAGCGATAGCGCGACAATGTGTTCCGCGCCCGCCGAACGCACAGGGATTTCGCTGCCGTCCTTGTGCACGATCGTCAGACCATAGCTGTCGTTGATTTGCAGCGAAGCGTAGTCGGGTTCGGAGGTCAGCTGCAGAAAATGCGTCGTGGCGTCAGCCTCGACCTTCCGGCGAAGTTGCTCGCGGAAGATGTCGATGCCTTTGGTGAAGAGTGTCTCGAGGTCGGCGGCAAGGTCGCGCCGCTTGCGTTCGACATCGAAGCTCGAGCCTGAAAACTTGTCTAGCTTGCGCTGCAGGTTGTCGCGATAAACGCCGTTCTGGTGCAAGGACTCGCGGGTCTTGTTGAGCCCCTGCTCGAGCAGCGAAATCTGCCTGATTGCGCTTTCCAGGTCCATGCGGATACGCCGGACCGCTTCTTCGTCGACATCCTCGATCTGGGTATCGATAACCTTGATCTCGTTGCCCTTGGCGTAGATCTCGCGCTCGTCTTGGCTGATGCTATCCCATTCGAGCCGCAGCGCCTGCGGATTGGCGTCGCCGATGAACTGCTCGAGCGCGGCAATGCGGCGCCGGACGGCGGCCAACTCACGCTCCTCGTCAGCGCCTGCGGAACCACCGTGCTGGGCGAGCGATTCCTGGACGCGGTGCCGCGCGTCTTCGGAGACAGGTTGCAGGCAGGCCGGACAGGAGGTCTCCCCTTCCGCCGACAGTGAGGCTAGGACGCTCGTCCGGATCAGCGCGGTCTGCAGCTGGGTCTCGCGCGCCTTCATCTCGACGAGGGCCGCGCGCATCCTTTCGCTGAGAAGCGAACACCACGCCGCGCTCATCGAGCCGGAAAGTCGTTCCTTCTTCTCCGTCACCCGGAGCTTGAGCTTGTCAATGTCGTCAACGAGTGCGTCGCGCTTGTCGAACAGCGCGGTGACGCGCTGCATCTTGCGCATCGATTCCTCGAGCGCGGTCTTGCGCATCTTGAGCCCGTCGAGGTCCTTTTCCTGGCGTTCGAGGTCGGTTTGAAGGACGCCGCGTTCGCTTTGCAGAGCGGCGAGCTGATTACCAAATTCGCGCGTCTTCTGATCGCCTTGCGCAGCGCGAGCGTGACGGTTTTCGGCGCGCTCCTTGGCGGCGGTCAGGCTGTCGCGCGTTTCGGTCAACACCGGCATACCGAGGATCCGTTCGATCGCCTCGCTGATCTTGGGACCCATGTCGCTCTCGGCGATGAGCAGATCTTCGTATTCCTGCAGCAGCTCGCCGTCGAAGAGGAAGAAGCGCGCGATCTGCTCGGGCAGGATTCGTTCGAGCTCGATCTTCGACTGATGCCGGCCGAGGACGATGCCGTCGCGTTCGAGGAAATAGTCCTGGACGTAATCGCCGTCGTCTTCGGGTTCGGTCACCCCGGGGCGCGGCTTGAAGGTGCGCACCAGGCGGTAACGGGCACCGGCGTGGGTCATGTCCAAGCTGACTTCGAACCCGTAGATCTGGTTGTCGGCGGCCTCTTCCCAATTGCCGACCTTGTGCAAGGCTGCATCGCGCCGGCCGCGCCCGAGGATGCGACCGAAGAAGGCGAAGCGAATGGCATTGAGTAGCGAAGTCTTACCCCGCATGTTTTCGCCGTAGACGATGACCACGCCATCCTCTTCGGGAAAATCGATGACCTGGTCTCCCTTGAAGGGGCCGAAATTGGTGAGGCGCAGGCTAGTCAGGCGCAGCATGTCAGTCTCCCGTGCGTGCGAAGATGAGGTCGTCGACGGCCCGGTCGAGATCGTCGGCATCGTCGGGATCGGCGTGGAGGCGGAGCAGTTCGCGCACCACTTCGCGGTCGATGTGCGGAAATTCCTCCGCCCGGATGCGCTCCAGTACCTCGGAGATGCTCGCGTCGCGCAGCTTGCGGTCGTTGATATCAGCCATGTCTATCCTCGCTGGCTCTGCCGGATCGTCCGGGCGTTGGCTTGATCGTGAGTATCGGCGTCGTCATCGACCTCGAATCCTCCGCTCGCGGCGTCCCAATCGAGCCCGATCGAGACCGCGAGCATCTTGAGATCGGTGATGCTCGCCGGGTTGATCGCATGGGAACCGAATTCGATAGCGCGGACAATTTCACCGGCGAGGATGGAATTGCCGTCGCCATCGTCATTGGCATGGGGAGTGACGATAACGTCGTGGATGAAGGCGAGCGTCTTGCCTTCGGCGCGGCGCAGAACCCGGCCCCGACGCTGGATGAATTCGCGGGGATTGCGCGAGGACGCCAGGATCAGGGCATGCGTCACAGCAGGGATGTCGACGCCTTCGTCGAGACAGCGAATGGAAACCACGATCCCGCCGAGGCTGTTGAACCGCTCGAGCGTGCGCGCGCGGTCGCCTGCCATTGCCGAGTGGTATTCGTGCGCATCCGCCATTCCGGCGTCGCGCAGCGCGCGAAGCACCTCGCCCAGCTGGGTCTGATCGTCGCAATAGACGATCCAGCGCTGGCCGGGCTGGAAATGCGTGCTGACGATGCTGGCGGCGGTCGCGACTTTCGACTTCGCCGCTTTGACGATCCGCGCGCGGCGGATCAGCAGCATCTTGAGGCGCGCAGCGATGCCCGCTTCATCCACCCGGCCGCTTGACTCCGCCCGGGCGTAGAGACGACGATATTCGTCGGTCAATTCTTGCCAGGCTTCCTGCTCGTCCGCGTCGAGACCGACCGGATGGACGCTGTAGGCGTAAGGGGTCAGAGCGCCCGAGGCGACGGCTTCGGTGATTCCGAAAGGCGGCGGAATAATCCCGGAGAAATAATCGAGGATCGCCTGTGTACCGTCGGGATCGCCGGCTCGCTGGGGTGTGGCGCTCAAGCCAAGCCTCGGTCCGGTGTCGAGTTCGAAGATGCTGCGGGCGCCCTCGGCGCCGAGACGGTGAACCTCGTCGGCAACGATGAACAGGTGCTCACCGCCTTCGCACAGTGCGAGAAACCCTGGCGAGGCGGCGGTCCGAAGTGTCGCCAGCACAGCGCGAGGGGGTGCCGGCGCCATCGATGACTGGGTCCAGGTCCTCAGCCGCGTATCCTGCTTCCACCCGCTGTTGCCCGCCCCGCAAAGCAGCAACTGCAATCCCTTGGGGCCGAACAAGCCTTGCAGCTCGTCGCGCCATTGTTGGAACAACAGGTCGCTGGGCACCAGGATTAGCGGCACTTCGTCTCGGCGGAACGCGTCGTTGAGCGCGCACAACGCAGTGAAAGTCTTGCCCGATCCGGTCGCATGCTCGAAAATGCCGCGACGATCGGCGTCGAGCCACGCATCGAGCGCTTCGCGCTGATGCGCTCGCGGGATCCTGCCTCCGGGCCGATCGGCCTCGGGCGACCATTTCGATGCTTCCTCAAGTTCGAGGCAGATGTCGTCGACGAGCTCCGGCCAGCCAGCGGCGTCTGCTGCCGAAACGATATCTGCGCGGGCGCTGTCGGGGAGCGGCACCGTTGTAACGCCCGGCCACGTGTTATTCCACAGACGTTCGAAATACTGGCGTTCGTCTTCGATGCGCTCGCGCTCGCGTTCGCCGCCCCAGCTGACGAAGACGTCGACCGATTCGAGATTTCCGTCCAGCGCGAGGCCGGGCCAAGTCTCGTTCATCGATCCCTTGAAAGCGATCTCGCTCGCGCCATCGGCAAGCAGCCCGATCTTGTCGTGAAACAGCCGCCGCGGCCGGCCGCCGGCCGCCTCGCCGATCCACGCCAACCGGCAGTCGATGACGCCCGCCGCGATAAGCGAGGCGAGCACTTTGGCCGGGCGCGCGAGCATGGGTGCGGCAAGGAGCCGCGCGAAGTCGGTACGAATCTGCTCGGCGGCGTCCTGCTCGGCGCGCTCTGAATAGCCTTCGCGCATTGCCTCGTGATCATCGTCCGACAGGACCGGCGAGCAGATCAGCCGCATCTTGCCGCCATTCGCGACGAATTGCTTCAGACTGGGCCAGGCCAGCTGGTAGATCGAGCTGCTGAAGAAGCCGACCGCACGATCGTAGCGCGTCGCCGCGGCCACGGTCGGCAAGTAGAAGTCCGCGGCGATATCGTCCTCGGGCTTGTGATAGGCCTTCTTCAGGGAGAGATCGCGCAGCGCGGCCATGTCACCCCTCGATCAACCGTTGGCGGGTCAGCTGGATGCGCGTGTCGACGGCTTCCGCCAGGCGCTCGGCCGGGGTGGCAATCAGGGTCTCGACAACGGCGGGTCCATTGCCCGGGCGCAATTGGCGGAACTGGGTCGCGAGCTTGCCTGCGGTCGCCTCGATGATCGTCTCGGCCTTGACCTGAACGTTTCGCGACCAGGCGAAATTCGAATAGAGACCAGCATCCCACAGGATGAACACGTCCTCTTCGGCGGCATAGCCGATCAGCAACACGACCCGATCGTCGCCATGGTCGAACGAACCGCGTTCGGCGCGCCCCTGGCCCGGCACGATCAGCTGGACCTTGTGTTCGCCGAGCGGCCGGCCCCCGGGCGGGCGCGTCGCATTGTACATGTAGACGCGGATCCGCACGGGGAGCGATCCGCCGAGATCGATTTCGAGTGGCTTCGCATCGACCGGCCCATGATGCAGGACGCGCTTGCCGAGGACTTCGATCAGGCGCGTATGCATCTCGACTTGTGACGCGCGGACCGTCAGGCGCGACACCGCGGGCTCCGATGATCCGTCGGCCATTGCTTTTTCCCCTTTCGAACCGGCACTCCGAGACGACGTCTTGCCGCGCGATTGCTGCCGGTTTTCCTCGCTGGCCATCTCCCCGAGCCAGGAGTCGAAGTCGGAACGGCGGATCCGCCACTGGTCCCGCACGGTAAACGCGGGCAGTTCGCCGTCCGCTGCCATCGAGACGATCACTTCCTCGGGCATTTTGAGCACCTCAGCGACTTCGGCCAGTGTCAGAATCTCGTCCACGCAGCCTCCGATATTCCAGCGACACCGTGTCACTAGTTCGACAGCTTAATAAGCTGGACGCAGATAAAACGCAAATCTCGACCTAAACAGCTGAAATATCGCGAGTTTATTTAAGCTGAGATCTACAGCTTAAGGCTCGGCTGCGCGGGTTGTGGTGGAAGATCGTGCCCGAGTCGCGGTTAGTGTGCTTCTAGCTGGCGCTCGGCCCAAATCTCTCGCACTTCGGCAAAGTCGGGAAAGTCGCGGCTGCCGCGCGACATCAGGCGACGCATGACTTCGGCGTGGATACCCTGCGCGCCATGCGAAGCGATCGCTGGCTCCCTAGCCACGCTGTCGACGAGGGCGACGAGATCCAGCGGCTCCTCGGCGACCTTGCTGCGTTTCTTGTCAGCGCGAACCGGTTTCCTGAGGTTCATGACCACGTCGAAATGGGCAACGTTCTCCTTGCCCTCCCGACCCTTGTAGCCCTTGTGGCTTTGCTGCTGGCGATCGAGCGAAGCGGCTTCGTGAAACTCGAACCCAGCGGCATCCGCCGCGTCGCGAAGCGCCTTCCAGACCTCGGCGTCGGTATTGTGAAACACGACCGTCGCCCATCCGCCGGGCTTGAGGATGCGCGCGATCTCGCGCATCGCCCCTGCCATCAAGGCGCCGTAGCGGTCGAGCGACTTGCCGCCCGCCGCTTGGCCGAGCGACTTGTTGACGACGGCCTCGAGCGCCGGGTCGGTCACGCGGCCAAGCCAGGATTCCCAGATCACATTGCAATCGGCATAGAAGATGTTCGAACCGAACGGCGGATCGGTGAAGACGTAATCGACGCTGCCCGAGGCGACCTCGTCAAGCTCGGTCGCGCTACCGACCATCAACGCCGGCAGGTCGTTGGCGACGGGCGCATATCCGGCATAGAACGTCGCCAGCTGGCTGACCTTCTTGCGCATCACGTTGAGCACATTCGCCTCGGACGAAAGTTGCGGGATGTAGAGCGTCCCAGTCAGCGGGCGATGCCCACCGCGAGCATTGTATCGCCGCATGCGCGTCCCGTGCCAGGCGGTGTTGGTGAAGGCGAAGGCGAGCGCCCGTTGGATCCGGCGATCCTCGACGTTCTGGATTTCTGCCCAGAGCACCGACAACGCGAGCAGGTTGCGATTGGTGTACATGTCCGCGACGCTGCGCACTCCATGGAGATGCAGCGCGCAGCGCTGATACATCTCCCGATCGGGCCCGAGCGGCGTCGTCGGAAACCACTCCGCAATATCCTCCCGGCGGAAGGCCCTTGCCTTGGCGACATCGTCGCGGTCCGCAGCCTTGTAGCCGCGCGTGCCATCCGTTCGCTCAAAGGCAATGTAGGCCGGCAGGTTGTCGATCACTTCGAAGCGGCGCCGGTCGTGTTCGGACATGCACCGCGGGCAGGTGGACTTGCGTCCCAAGCGCCCACCGTCCTGATCGAAGGTGTCCCACAGAAGAAATTCCTTAGCGCAGGTCGGACACCGATGGCGGGTGCTCCAAATCGTCCAGCAGATCGTAGCGGGAGCGCCGCTTTCGTCGATCGTGTCGTAAATCTCGGCGAACCGCTTCCCAACCTTGCGCTCGAGCGCGCCAAACGCCTTCGTCAGCGCGTCGACGTCGCACGGGCGCGAGTGATTCCAGGCCAGGTGCGCGGCAGCAGGCGAGAGATCGTTGAGAATCGCTCGCCGTCCGGCAAGCGCCGCGGCAACGCCGGTCATGCCGGAACCGCTGAACGGGTCCATCACCACGTCACCGGGCTGGGTGTAATGCTCGATGAAGGGCGTGATGGCTTCAGGCGGCACCTTGGTGTGATAGCTATGCGCCAGATAGAGACTCGTGTTGCGCCCGCCGGCAACGCGCTGTCGGCGCGGCGCCTGGTCTACCGTGTCCGGATGGGATGTCGTCGGAAGGGCGTTCGGCCTTTCGAGATAGCCCGCGACAAAATCCTGTCCTTTGCTCGGGTCTACGGTTTCGGAAAGCGACCAGTTTCCCTGATCATCCTGGTTCGCGACGAGCGCGCAGCGTTCGGCCACTTTCGGCATGGTAATTCCTGTTGAGGCAAGATCGGCGCGGAGCGCCTCCCGCAAGACCAGAGAGTAGATATGATCGGTGCGCTGCACGCCTTCGGCTAACGCTTCGGCGATCGCGCGATCGATGAAGCTTTGCGTCACTGGCGTGCGCTCGTTCTTGCTGGCGGGCCGACTGCGGTGGGCCAGGCACAGCATCAGGTCAAGCCTCGTGACCTGTTCTTTGCCGAGCTGGCCTTTCACCCCCTTGATCGAGGGCTGGCCCTTGTCGAGCAGATGGACGGACCCGACTTCGAAACCGGCATCGGAGATCGCATCCTGCATCGCCGACCACACGCGATCGTTCGAATTCGAGAACGCGAGCGTGGCACGCCCGCCGCGCCGCAGGATCCGAGCGACTTCGCTGAAGGCGTCGGTCATCAACCCGCCATACTCAGCGATATCCTTGCCTCCGGCATGACGCGGACGCTGCTTGTTGACGACAATTTCTTCGCCTTGATCGGTGAGCGCGCCGAGCCAGGCATCCCACAATAGCGAGCTGTCGGCATAGAAGATGTTCGAGCCGAAGGGCGGGTCCATGAACACGAAATCGACAGAACCATCGTCGAGGCAGCCCAGATCGGTTGCAGAACGCTGATAGACCTGGGCTTGCGCAGAGGATTTCGGGAATGCGGCGTAGTAGCGAAGCACGTCTGCCGCTTTTCGGCGGAACAGGCTCCACACGTTCCACTCATACCGCAGCGAGGAAACATAGAGCGTGCCGGTCATGACATTGGTCGGGCGCTTGGCGTTCCACTGATAACGCTTCGACGCGCGATTGACGCAGGCGGTAAAAGCAAACAGCAGCGCCTCGCGGACCCTTCCTTCGGCAATGGTCACGATTACGTGGCGTAGCGCGGCGAGCGCATGAAGGTTCCGCCTGGAATAGAAGCCGCGCACGTCCTCGATACCCATCGCCTGATGGCCGGCACGCCACATCTCGCGATCTTTGCCGAACGCGACCGACGGGAGCCAATAGGGAATGGGGCTCGCCTCGCTTTGTTCGATCAGCGTCAACTCCGCCTTGGTCGGCGCATGGTGGGTGACCCGGTTGCTCCCTTTCGAGACGTGGCTCTGCACCGGCTGCTCGGTCAGCCAGGTCAACTCCGACTTGCGCGCCTTGGTGCCGCAAGCCGGACAGGAAATCTGGTCGCGTTCGATCGTCTTGACGACGTCCCAAAAGACAATCGGTTCAGAACATCCTGGGCAGGCGAAGACATCGCTCCAGGTGGTATATTCAACGGTCCCGACCGTGGTCGGATCGGGGTCGTATAGCCAGCGCATGGTGGGCCGGACCATCTCGTCCACGGCCGCGAGCGCTTGTTGGAAGGCTGCCGGGTCACACGGGGTGGTGTAATTGCGGGTGATATGGACCGCTGCCGGCGATAGGTCGGATAGGAGCGCATTGCGATTGACCGAAAGTGCAGCAACCCCGGTCATGCCCGATCCGCAGAAGGGATCAGCCACCCAATCTCCTTCGCTTGAAAACGCCTCGATGAACGGCGTGATCGCAGATGGCGGCACCTTGGTATGATAGCTATGCGCCCGATAGGAGGTGGTTGCCTTCGAGACACAAAGCGTCTTCGGGAGGACGGCGGCCGTTTGGGGCGCGAAATTGATCGGCGCGCCTTTCGGTTCAGGCGGACATGTGGGCATCCCCGAATAGACTATTGCGTCTTGTTCAGCGTGGCTGCGAACAATAGCGGTCACGCCGGCCGCATTGGCTGCGATCGCCCCTTGAACGTCGCTCGGAAGTCGCCCGCACTCGATCAGAACTAGTTCGATAGGTACGGCAAGGATTTCGGCCAAAGCGGCTGCCTGCTCTTCGGTTGCCGCACGCTGTCCGGTCTCGATCCGGCTAAGATAGGACCGCGTTACGTGAACCTTCTTCGCAACGTCATCCAGTGTCAGGCCCAGCGCTTCTCTTCGCGATCGAATATTAAGTTCCGTAGCTCTCATGCCGCCTCCTCTGTACGGGTTTGAGGAGTTGCCATAATTAGTCAACTCAAATTGATACGTAAACACCGGTAAAATCGAGAAATTTTCGGAAGTATCTGATTTTGTTCGATTCCGTATCTGCAAACGTAATATCGTGCCTCGCTAGCTTGCGTGCATTGATTTTCAGGCAAGCGCAAGCAACGCCGTGGCTGGATTTGCCCGCGCTGGGTAGCGTCCTATATCTGAAAAGAAGGCTGAAAACGAACACTAGGTGTGTGCTTTCCAAGCGTCGTATGCATCCTCATTGGGAAAATCTTGCCCTCCCAAGCAGGCGGCTGAATTCTCGAGGCTGACGAAGCGGCCGAGGGTGAAGTGGTGAAGGAAAAGGCTTCGCCGCGACATCTTCGTGTCACAGCCACCGAGGAGAATATCATGACATCGATAAGCACCTGCCGGCCTTCGCAGGCCGACGAGGATGTGCGGATTCTGCGCCGCATCACGCCGCTTTCCGAATGGCAGGCGCCCGCCGTCGCGGGGCGGCCTCACACGAAAATTGCAGTAATCGATACAGAAACTACGGGCCTCGATCCGCAATACGACGAACTGATTGAAATTGCTATCGCGATGATCGTCATCGACGATCAGGGTCGCATTATTGCCGTGCATAGCTCGAGGAGCGGCATGCAACAGCCTTGCCGTCCGATAGAACCAGAAATCAGCCGGCTCACCGGGATTACGGACGAGATGGTGAAGGGCAAGCGGTTCGTTCCGCAGCAAATCGCCGACCATCTTGCCAAAGCGGACGCCTGCCTGGCCTTTCATGCAAATTTCGATCGGCGGCACCTCGAGGAGCTCGTGCCGGAAGTCGGTGCAATGCCGTGGATCTGCGCCATGGAGGATGTTGATTGGCGGGCCCTCGGCTTCGATGGCCGCGCGCAAGGTTACCTGCTGACGCAGGCCGGGATGTTCAATCCCACGGCTCATCGCGCGGGTGACGATGTCGCCAGCCTCGTCAATCTCCTCGCACATGTATGCGAAGACGGGCGCACTGTTATGGCCCACGCCCTCGAAGGAGCGAAGGCGCCCAGTTGGCGCTTCGAAGCAAGCGATCTTCCACATCGCCTACAGAAGGACGCATATCGGCGCGGCTACCGACGCTCCTATCACGGCGTGTTTCACAAACTCGTGCGGGAGGCAAAGCACGACGCCGAGATCGCCTGGTACCACGAACTGGTCGGCCGCGATCCTACGATCGTCCCTGTCGACTGGATCGAGCGCTATCGCGCCGACTGGACGTGGGAACCGGTGAACCGGAAAGTGGAAGTGGCGCACTGGCGGCGCTGATGGTGGGCCATCCAGTTGAGGGAAAAGGCTCCGGCGAACACGCCGTCACACCGAAATAAGGAACAGATTGATGAACAATACCCAAACTGGTGGGCTGGAAGCCCACCGGGCGAACGCGCTCGCCCTTCGTCTGGAAATGGGCCTGCCGGTCAACGGCACGACCAGCGCCGCAATCACATTCGGCGGTATTCAGAGCGTTACGTGGCCGATCCTCGAGGGCATTGCCCGCAAAGCGGCGGAGGATAGGCAGGATGCCATATTCGCGGTGTACAGCGACGAACGCTTTCCGGACGCGCCGGCCTGGTACTTCCTTGTCTATCGCATGCTGGACAGCGTCGCCATGGTGAAGGTCCATCCTGCGCACGTCGCCAAGAACGAACCGCTGGTCCTGGTGACCGACGACGGAACCCGCCAATTCGCGGCTGACGAGCGCGGGGTGCTGCGCGAAATGCCGGTGCAGAAGAAGGCTACGAAGCAAATGGCCCACGCCAAAGCCGCCATCCGGATCAAGGTCACTGCCAACAATCTGGATGATGTGCTGGAGAGCGGCGCATGGGAGGCGACTACCTTCGCGTTCCATGCAGACGGCACCGCAGTCGAGGTCGACAAAGCCGCGGCCTGACAGCCTCCACACCAGACACAAAGGGCGGCGCTTCCAACGGGGAGCGCCGCCCTTTCTCGTTCTACAGCAAGGGACCATTTCCATGGCCGAAACTTCCAGGCGACATCCGCAAACCGTGTGCTCGCTCGCCATCATCCGCGACCGCAACGAATTCTCCCCCCGGTCGGCGATCCGATCGACCGCGATCTTCACCGTCACCCGCTGTCCGAAATCGGTGGCGCGGTTCTCTATCGATCATCGCGCCTTCGACAGGACGGCGACCCGCGCGGAAATCCTTACTGGTATCGCCGAGCGCATTCCGGACGGCGCAACGCTGATCGCACGCGCGTCGCGCACGCCGCAGCATTACTTGCGCCATGCTTTCGCCAGCAGTGGGCCGCTGCCACCGGCCGACCTGCAACTGCTGCAAAGGGAACGCCCGGATCTCGAGATCATGCCGCTGGAGTTCGCGAACAGCGTGCTGGAAGAGATCGCCGCCGCGTATCAGATCGAGCGTGCGGGCCCCGGTTCAAACATTCTGTCGCGGGCGCGGAGGGCACCGGATGAAGCGCAAGGCCTGTGGGCGGCCTTCATATCGTCGCACGCTTCCCGGCACGAGCGGAACTCCCTCAGCGCGGCTTGGCAAGCGTGGAGAGCAATCGAGCGGGCGCGGCCCGTCGGGTTCTAAGCATTGGAAGGGGGCTGGTTGGCGGGTCCAACCTGAAGAAGGAAAATTACGATGCTGAAATTGACGTTCATCGATACCGAGTCCGCGTGGGACGAGCATCTCCACGAGGATTACCGCGCCATTGATGCGGCGGGGGTGGCGAAGCTGGAGAGGCAAGGTCGCAAACGCCATAAGCAGGCGTGTAAGCGGATATTCGCTGCTGCGGCGCTTGACCTCGTCGTCGACGATGACCGCACGATGGCTATCGAAGGCCTGACCGCTTGGACAGAGCGCGAATACGGTGATGAGCAAGCTGTGGTCGAAGGTCTGCTCGACCATATCCGATATCGCCCGGATCACCGAGTTGTGACTTACGGTGGCCTCGCTGCGGAACTGCCGCTGCTGACACTATGCGCCATGGAGCATGGTCTGCTCATGCCGGACCAGCTTCGCTCAAACCAGCGCGTGCGCTACGGAGAGATCAGGCCGCATATGGACCTCGCCCTCGAGCTAAAAGGCCAGGGGCGAGAGTGGGCGCATCTATCCGAAATTGGCTTGCGAATGGGAATCCCGCGCGATTTGTTCGTGGGCAAAACGGAGGTCGAACTTCCGCGGACCGCGGACGAGTGGATCGATGTCCGTCGTCATGTCAGCTGCGATGTCGTGTTGACGGCTATGGTGACGCTGGCTTGGCTGCGTACTCAAGGCCGGATCAGCATCGATATGCCTGCCGCGATCTACAACCTCGCCGACTGGTTCCTGCGCCGGATCGGGGACGAAACCCGTGTGGCCGCACCGCTCGCTGAATTGCGTATGAGGATGGCTGATCAAATGGCGGCGGAATTCTATCTCGCCGCCTAAGTGCTAAAGACAGCCCGCCGGTCGAAAGCGCCCAGTCTGACCGGCAGGCAACATATTGATTATTTCGACCCTCGTGCATCCGAACGCTTCGGACGAGCCTTTCGAGGCTGCCGGAGGCGTTTCGGAAGCAAGTTGATGGGGTGGGGGTCGAGGTCCTTGGTAACTTGGGGGATGGTTTCCGCAGCATTGCGGAGCAATTTCATGTGGGCATTCGAATAGCGGCCCTCAGTTTCGGAGGCGAGCTTATGCCCAGCAAAATCTGCTCGTATTTCGCTCGAGATGCCAGCTGCTTTCATCGCGTCGATGGCAGTGTGGCGAAACGAGTGGTTGGCCTGCCCATCTACAAGAAACGGAAGCTGCTTGGCCAGGTGAGTCCACCGCGTCTTGTAGAATGCGCGGCCCAAGGTCCCTATACCGCTTTCCGGCAGCAGTTCAGGGAAGAGAAGCCATTCGCCTTCATCTCGAAGGGCCTCCACGTAGTTGTGGAAGCCCAGTCGAAGCAATTCGCTCGCGACCGGCATAACTCGTTTTGAGCTACCCGTTTTCAGGCCGCGCAGCGAATTCGGCTTTACTTGGACTTGCCAGTGCCCGCCTTCGAACTCGATTTCGTCGAGCTCCAGGCTGCTGATTTCGTCAAGACGCATGCCGGTATACCAGGCGATCATCGGCACCCAATACCAAGAATCGTGGTAGATGCTGGTTCCGGGCTGCATTCGGCGCTTGGGCGATGAGGTGCCAGTCCACGGCGGAAGGCTGAAAATCATCCGCCCCTGCTCTTCCGTGTAACGCTGCCGATCCTCCCGTGCATTGCCCTGCTTCTTCATGATGAAGGCGCTGTAATCCAGCGCCGCAATGGGATGGTGGCGCGCGAACCAATCCGTCAGCTGTCGCAGGAAGCCGAAGTGGCGATTGGTCGTCACCAAAGAAAGGCCAAGGTCCTTTCGGGTCAACTGGGCCGGTGCATCGGTCTCACAATTCTCGGGCCCGCGCTTCTGTCGCTGCTTCGCGGCAAGCTTTTCGTTCTCAGCGACCAGAGCCTCGTATTCGTCGACGATTTCGAGGATGGTCATATCCTGCTGTTTGGGCGACCGCAGGAGTGTCGCACCGTGAACCCGGTCGAAGCAGTAGTTGAGCTTCACTAAATCATCGTGCGTGATCTGGGCGAGCGGCCGGCCTTGCATGACATCATCGAGAAAACGTGCGGCGACCCTTGCCTGTTTGCGCGTCTTCGCGGTCCAGGCCTGCCCGTTCTTCCGTCTGGATTTCCCATCCTTGCCACCGGTCCGGGGGTTATGCTCGAAGAATTTCTCTAGGCCTTCGGTCGCGGTCATGGTCGCATAAGGACCTGTCACCGCGGGCTGGGCGGGGGAAGGCGCTGAGGGGATCGGCGCAGGGATGACATCTTTCGATGTCGGCTCGTATTCGTTTCGCGGGACCGGCGCGTATGCTGAACCAGGATTAGCCAGCACCTCCCGGAATTCGCGTATCGCGACGATGCGCGCCTCGTTGACCACCTTGCGCGCCATGGCCTCCCGCAACGCCGACTGCATCAGGCCAAGCTCGGCAAGCCGCGCGACTGCCGCCTGTTCGGCACCTTCGTGCTCGATCGACGCGGCGAGATCCGACCAGGCGAGGACCACGATGTCCTCATCGTCATTGTCGGGATCGACGCGAGCGACGAGGAAATCCTCGATCTTGCCCTGCATCGCGCCGTCTTGAGCGGCCATTTCGCTTGCACCCAGCCGCAGTGTCAGGGCCTTGCCGATATCATCGTGGTCTTCGGGCGGAAGGACGTGAAGGCTCGCATGCATGGCTTCCAACCGATCGCGCTCGACGAGGATCTGGCGCCGAAAGATCTCCGCCCGCTGCGCGGCGTCTAGCCCGTCGCCCGCCATCTTGCTCATCATGTTCATCGCGACCCTTTCGCAAATCAAAGTCAGGGCCGGCGCGAGCAGACCCGCGCGCCTGCGGCTGGTTGTCTTGAGCGAGAAGCGTATCCGAAAAGGCTTATCAGCCCCTAAACGTATGAGTTTGCGATAGTAATACGTGCCCTGCTTGCGGGAAACGTTCTGAATGCCGCACATGTGCCGTGGCCCCCTTCCGTGGCACCCTGCCGTGGCGAACCAAGGCAGAGATGGAATGGGAAACGAGAGCTTTCAGATGCTTGGGCGATTTCTGGCTGGGGTTCCTGTCACCCCTGCCATTTTCTTCTCATGACTTGTCGCTGCCGCATGTCCGCACTATCGCGCGGGCATGACAGAAGAAGAAAAGACCAAGCGCGATCTGCAGGATCGCAAATTCTACCCGGCCGAAGAAGAGGCCGAATTCGAAAAATCACAGCCCAAGCAGACGCCTCAGACCGCCCATCCGGCGTATAAGCTCGCCTTTCAGGATAAGGAATTCCTGTTGCGTGAAGAGCTGAGGCCGGTCCGCTTCCAGCTCGAACTTCTCAAGCCGGAGATGATCCTCGACGAGGCCGGGGTCGGCTCGACCATGGTAATGTATGGCAGTGCGCGTATCCCACCGCCCGAATCCGCGGAAGAGGCGCTGGAAGGCGCGAAGGATCTGCCCGAGGAAGAGCGCAAGGTCGTCGAGAGTCTGGTTGCCAAGTCGAAATATTACGGCGAGGCGCGCAAGCTGGCGCGCATGGTCACCGAAAAATCGATCATTCAGGACGGCAAGCGGCAGTTCGTGGTCTGCTCGGGTGGCGGCCCATCGATCATGGAAGCCGCCAATCGCGGGGCAAGCGATGCCGGCGGTGAAAGCATCGGGCTCAATATCATCCTGCCGCATGAGCAGGCGCCCAATACCTATGTGACGCCTTATCTGTCGCTAAATTTCCACTATTTCGCACTGCGCAAGATGCACTTCCTGCTGCGGGCTAAAGCCGTGGCGGTCTTCCCGGGCGGTTTCGGCACGTTCGACGAGTTTTTCGAACTGCTGACGTTGATCCAGACCGGCAAGATGAAGCCCATGCCCATATTGCTATTTGGAGAGGATTTCTGGAAGCGAGTGGTGAATTTCGAGGCGATCGCCGAAGAAGGCACGATCTCGAAAAAGGACCTCGATCTGTTCCGCTGGTGTGAAACCGCCGAAGATGCGTGGGACCATATCTCAGCCTTCTACGAACTCGATCGCTAAAGTGCTTCGCCCGGCTCCAGTTTCCTGACGGACTGGTGGCCGAGCGGGCCATTCCCGCTGCCGTAACCCGGTGCCTGCTCGATGGCTGCGCGGGTAAAGGCCCGCGCGATGCGCACAGCGTGGGTCAGCGGCTGACCATGCGCGAGCATGGTGGCGAGGGCAGAAGAGAGGGTGCAGCCAGTGCCATGGGTGTGCCGGGTCTCGATCCGCTCATGCCCGAAGCTGGCGATCCTGCCGCTGGCCGACACCACATAGTCGATGACCTGGTCGCCATCGCTATGGCCGCCCTTCGCCAACACGATCGTGTCCTGAGTTTCAGCCAATTCGCGCGCAGCCTCGAAAATTTCCTCGGCAGGAATGTTCTTGCGCCCGGTAAGAGCCGCAAGCTCTGGTAAATTTGGCGTGACTGCCGTGGCGATCTGCATCAGCGCGCCAAACGCATCGATGGTGGCTTCATCGGCCAGGACCGCACCGCTGGTGGCGATCATCACTGGATCGAATACGATAGGGCCAGCAAAGCTGTCGAGGCGCTCCGCCAGTCGCAGGGCGATCTCCGGCGAGCCCAACATGCCGATCTTGATCGCATCGGCCGTAAGATCATCCAGGCAGCTTTCGACTTGCTTCATTACAAAATCGCTATCGAATACCTCGACTGCCTGAACTCCCGTGGTGTTTTGCGCGGTCACCGCCGTTATTGCCGTCATCGCATACCCACCGAGCATGGTAATGGTCTTGATGTCGGCCTGGATGCCCGCTCCGCCTGAAGAATCGGACCCGGCAATCGACAGAATGCGTGGGGGTGATTGCGTCTCTGTCATGCCCGCCCTTTCTGCGCCGATCCAGGTGGATAGCGTTCCTGTATCTGGCGCGACCTCGTGGGCCGATCCATCAATTCACCACCGCAGTTCGGACACAGATCGTCCAGACTATCTGCGCAATCCGCGCAATAGGTGCACTCGAGGCTGCAGATAAACGCCCCTGGCGCCTCGGCTGGCGTATTCGTGCCGCAGCGTTCGCAATTGGCGCGCATCTCCAGCATCAGGCGACAGCCTTCACGGCGTCGCAGATACGGTCGACCACCTTTTCGACTTGTCCGGCGTCATCGCCTTCCGCCATGACGCGTATGACAGGTTCCGTACCTGAAGGGCGGATCACCAGACGGCCCTTGCCTTCGAGTTCCTTTTCGGAGTCCATAATGGCTTTTTTGACCGTTTGGTTTTCCAGCGGCGCACCGCCGGAATAGCGGACGTTTTTCAGGAGCTGGGGCAAGGGATCGAACACGTGGAGCAATTCGCTTGCCTGCTTCCCCGAACGAACCAGGCTCGCCAGAATCCGCAGGGCGGCGACCGTGCCATCGCCTGTGGTTCCATGATCGGTCAGGATCATGTGGCCGGATTGTTCACCGCCCACGTTGAAGCCGCCTTCGCGCATTCTTTCCAGTACGTATCGGTCACCCACCTTGGTGCGCTCGAGCGTCAGGCCCAGACCATGCAGATAGCGCTCGAGACCGAGGTTGCTCATCACGGTGGCGACGACACCTCCGCCAGTAAGATCGTTGCGCTCGTGCAGCCGCGTGGCGATAAGCGCCATGATCTGGTCACCATCGACCGCGCGCCCTTTTTCGTCGATGACGATGAGACGGTCGGCGTCGCCGTCGAGCGCAATGCCGATATCCGCCTGTTCCTCGACTACGCGCTTTTTCACTGCATCGAGTGAGGTTGATCCGACGTCGCGATTGATGTTTGTGCCGTTGGGCTCGACGCCCATGGCGATTACTTCGGCACCCAGTTCCCATATCGCCGAGGGGGCGACGCGATAGGCTGCTCCATTGGCGCAATCCACCACGACTTTCAGCCGATCGAAGCGAATATCGCTGGCAACCGATTGCTTGACGGCATGGATGTATCGGCCACTCGCGTCATCGATCCGGCGCGCGCGGCCTACCAAATCCGGGCTAACCAGCAGCGGTTCTTGTTCCATCAATGTCTCGATGGCCATTTCAGCAGCATCGGATAGTTTGAAACCGTCCGGACCGAACAGCTTGATGCCATTATCTTCGAAAGGATTATGACTGGCGGAAATCATGACCCCAAGGTCTGCCCGCATTTCCCGCGTCAGCAGCGCGATCGCCGGCGTGGGCAGGGGGCCGGTCATGATGACATCCATCCCGACGCTGGCGAAGCCTGCCACCAGTGCGCTTTCCACCATATAGCCTGAGAGGCGAGTGTCCTTGCCGATCACGACACGGTGGCGATGGTTCCCGCGAAGGAAGTGCGTGCCTGCGGCCTGACCGACCTTCATGGCATTTTCAGCGGTCATCACTCCTTCGTTCACGCGACCGCGAATGCCGTCTGTGCCAAAAAATTTCCGTGCCATGGGAGCCTCTCGTAAAACCTTGTAAACCAATCTTCTGGCTTGAATGCGCGGCTAAAGAAAGTCGATTTGCCACGCTTCTGTTCCTATTGTCGCAGCTCGCTGCAACCACAAGCTTGGATGTGCGTTAGGAATTCGAGTTCCAAACTTTTTAACACCAATTCTCAAAGGGGACCTATTCATGGCTTTCGAGCTGATCGACCTTCCTTATGAAGACACTGCACTTGAACCGGCCGTCTCGGCCAAGACGCTGAGCTATCATCACGGAAAGCATCACAAGGCTTATATCGACAAGACGAACGCCGCTATCGAAGGCGGGGATCTTGATGGGAAGAAGTTAGAAGAAGTGATTTCCTCCGCGCGTGACAGCAATCAGGGCCTGTTTAATAACTCCGCTCAGAGCTGGAACCACGGCTTTTACTGGCATTCAATGGCCAGCGAGGAAACTGCTGCCTCGGACGAGCTCAAGAGCATGATCGACAAGGCTTTCGGTTCGGTCGACAAGCTCAAGGACAAACTGAAAGAGCGCGGCGCAGGCCATTTCGCCAGCGGCTGGGTCTGGCTCGCAGTGAAGAACGGCGAACTCACCATAGAAGAAACGCATGATGGCGATACGCTGGCAGATCAAGATGGTATCAACCCGCTCCTGGTCATCGACCTGTGGGAGCATGCATACTACCTCGATCATCAGAACGCGCGTCCCGAGTACCTTGGTGCAGTTAGCGACAAACTTAACTGGAGCTTCGCCAGCGACAATCTGGCGCGTGGGACCACTTGGGAATATCCCTGCTAAGCAGTCCGCTCAGATAGTTTAAAGAGGCCGCCGTGCGATTGCAGGGCGGCCTTTTTTATACTTCTGCTTCTGGTTCGGCGGAGAGGTCTAGAAGGTTATTGGAGAACAGGGGTTCCCCGAAGATGAAGCCGACCAGATTGGGCCGTCCGACGTGATCGAACAAGGCGGTCAGCATCAGCAGGATGGGCACCGACAGCAAGGCCCCGAATACTCCCCAGATCCATGTGAAGTAGGAAAGCGCGATCAGGATCATGACAGGGTTCATCGTGAACCGCGCGCCCAAAATAGAAGGCGTCACGACATTGGCCTCGATCGTGTGCAGGCCGAGATAGGCCGCAGCAGGGATCAGGCCAAGAAATACCGTGTCGGCCGTGCCGATACCAAAGAGGGCGAGCAGGCCGACCATGACGGTCGGGCCGATATAGGGAAGAAAATTAAGAATGGCCGCAAGGCCGCCCCACATGATTGGCGCATCGACACCGAGCGCCCAAGCGCCGAGCGCAACGACGACGCCGACGGCAGCATTGATCCACCCCACCGTCAGGATGTAAGCTGCAACGCGGTCCTGTACCTCGCGCAAAACGCGTGCTGCCTTGATGCTGGTGCCAAAACTCGACCGACCGAACAGCAGCCGCTGCCTGAGCCGTACTCTGGCCTCGATCATGAAAAAAGCCATTAAGAGGGTTAGGATGGTTTCGATCACAAGGCTTGGCGTCGCAAATGCCAGTTCTTCGAGGAGGCTTGGCGTCGCTACTACTACCTCTTGCGATTCCCCCCGGTCCATCAGTTCGGCCAGCTGTTCGTTGATCTGGCCGATCCACGCGAACTGATCGCGCAACTGGGTGAACCGCTCGCCGACCTGATTGAGCATTGCCGGCAGTTCATCAAACAGGACAGTAGCCGGCTGAAGGATCAATGCGAGTGCAAGGATCAGGACCGCGAAAAAGAACAGCAAGGAAATCAGGGCAGAAAGCGCATTGGGCACCCCCCAACCGTTCAGCTTGTCGGCGAGCGGAGAGAGAATGACAGTCAGTATGATCGCGGTGACAACAGGCAGGAAGACCACCGACCCGATCGACAACACGAAGGGGAGTGCGAGAAACAGGCCGATGCCGATCAGCAGGACCAGTGCCGATATCAGGCGCAGTTCCTGCTCCGCCAGCGAAAAGCGACCTTCGCCCGGCGCGGAAGCTTTATCCTCTGGGCGGACTGGGCCGTCACTCATCTGCATTTATCCGGCGGTTGGCGCCGAGAGGACAAGGAGTTCGGCCTCGCCATCAGTTCCGCGAGGAAGACCCCTGTCCGGCAGCGACATCATCTAGTTCCTCAAGTATCGCACGGTGAGCCGTGTCATCGTCGATGGACCGTTTGGGGATCGAGCCATCGGCCAGCATGGCGTTCAGAGCAGAGCGGGCTCTGCCCACACGGCTCTTGATCGTACCTACCGCACAGCCACAGATATTGGCGGCTTCTTCATAGGAAAATCCACCGGCACCCACGAGCAGTAGTGCTTCGCGCCTCTCGGGCGGAAGCGTCAGCAAGGCGCGATGCATATCGGACAGATGGATCGGTTCTTCCTGACCGGCCGGAGCCGTCAATATTCGCTCGGCCACGGTCTCGTCATATTCGCCGCGGAAGCGATTGCGTCGCATATCGGTGAGATATGCGTTGCGCAGGATCACGAATGTCCACGCACGCATACTTGTCCCGGGCTGGAAGCGTTCCTGTGCGGCCCAAGCTTTCAGCAAGGTTTCCTGCACAAGATCATCCGCCATGTCGGCGCGGCCACAAAGACCACGAGCAAAAGCGCGCAGATGAGGAACGACGTCGGTCAATTCCTGTTTGAAATCGGCCTTCTCGGAGGCCGTACGCTGTTCAGCCCCCATCAGTCCTTACTGTCCAGTTGCGAAAGGAGATCCTTGAAGGTGTCGGGAAGGTCTTCCTCGACAACGGAATCGTAAAGTCGGCGCAGGCCAAGCGCCCAGTCGGGGCGTTCGCCCCCGCTGGTCTTCGCTTCCTTGTCACCGCCCGTACCAAGCTTGCTTGCGGAAGAATTATCAACGGTCATCGTATATAGATTTTGTCCCTGGTCTTCGTAAGCAGGAGCTTTCTTCGCCGCCCCACACCCGTGACTCATGATCCCTAATTTTGGCACAACGCCCTTGCATGGAACAAGTTCCAGCAAAAAGCGAATTAATGATCAGTCTGCAGAAAAATAACGGAACCTTCTTCTGTTCGGCGGATAGATGGGCAAAGCTTAGCTTGTAATATCGTGAGGCATACCGCTGGTTCAAGAAAAACTCATGCGACGTGGGGGGAAGCGGCGTTGGCTCGTGGATTATCCACGGGCAGTGCCGTTGGCTATCTTTCTTTTGGTCGCAGCGGTCACCGTCCTTAGTGTCTTCGCCATAGAGCGAGGGGAGCGTGTCAGGGAAAATGCCGATCTCAGCCGTCAGGCCGATGCCATGGTGTCGGCCATCGAAAGGAGAGCTTACTCCAGCTCCTCATTTTTGCGTGCGGGAGCTGCCTTATTTGGTTCACAGCAAAGCGTTACCGGTGATGTCTTCCGGCAATTCGTCTCTGAGCTGAGGCTCGATGCGGATTATCGCGGAGCTGAAGGGATCGGATGGGCCCCAGCGATCACCGATAACCAGCTTGTGGCAGTGGAGGAGCAGCTGAGTTTCGGGCGCGTGGGCCAGATGAACGTGAGACCTTCTCTGCAAGACGACCCGCGAAAGCAGCTCGTGCCCGTCCTATTCCTTCAGCCCGACACTCTTCGCAACCGCAAAGCGCTCGGCTTCGACATGTATTCGGAACCCACCAGAAGAGCAGCGATGGACGAGGCTACCCGGACGGTCCGGCCCACGGCCAGCGGGCGGGTCAATCTGGTTCAGGATAGTGGTCCCGACGAGTTCGGTTTCATTATTTACATGCCAGTTTTCGATGGACGCGGCGCCCAGCGGAGCTTGAAAGGCTTCGTATACAGCCCATTCAACGCCTCGCAGTTTCTTACCTCCGCTTCAGAACTGATCACTTCACCAGAAGCTGCATTCCGTTTTTTCGACGTGTCGGGTGGCAAGCCTCTCTTAATGGTGGAGACGGAAAACTGGGTCGATGATGGCCATACCGTGGAACGCGATGTGGATCTGGCCAATCGGCGCATGTTGCTGGTGGTTCAGTCAAAGCGGGACATGGCCCTTTCGCCCCTCTCTCTCATCACCTTGCTTTTCGGCCTCGCGGTCGCGAGCCTACTGCTTGTAGTGGCCCGCCTTCTCACCCAGCAAGCAGAGGAAGATAGTCGGTCGCTGGAATGGTTCGCCCAACAGAACTCCATCCGTAATTCACTGACGCGCGAGTTAAATCATCGAGTGAAAAACACTCTCGCGAATGTGCTGTCGATCGTGTCGCTTACACGCCGCAGGGCGGAGAGCCTGGATGAGTTTGCCGAGGGCATAGACAATCGCATCCGCGCGCTTTCCGCGACCCACGACCTGCTTACCCAGTCTGAGTGGGGGACAACGCCAATTGCAGCGGTCATATCGGTAGAGCTCGCTCCCTATATAAACGCGAATGATCACGAAGTGGTGGCGAAAGGCCCGGACGTCGAACTTGCACCCAACGATGCGCTGTCTCTGGGCCTTGCCATTCACGAACTGGCGACCAATGCGGCGAAATTCGGCGCTTTGTCATGCAGTGGAGGACAGGTGTCCGTCACGTGGGAATTGGTAAACCCGCACCTTGCACGCATCGAGTGGATTGAGAGCAACGGACCCAATGTTGAACCACCCACCAAGCGTGGCTTCGGTATCGATCTGATTGAAAAGATCGTCGCTCACGAGCTCCGGCATCCGGTTGAGCTCGAATTCGATCCGAACGGCGTACGCTGCCGATTGATGGCTGCCGTGCGCGAGCCAAGCGAGTTTGCGCTCCGTAGCAAGTATGCCGCAGCCAAACTCGACCAGTGAGACCTCGGCTACACAGGTGATCCGCTAGCTCTGCAAAGATGGTGGTACTGCGGGCGATGTTCTGTTTCAGCCCTGACTAGATACCCGTTATGTGTATCGCCCGTAAGCTTCCGTAGGTTTCGATGATTTGTGGGGCGAAGCATTCAGTCACAACGCAAGAAGGCCGCCCGAATAACTCCGGGCGGCCTTCCTGTTGGCAATATCGGGTGACTCAGCCCAGTGGCCGGCTCGATCCGAAGAAAAGGGCCTGGCTGATCGCAGCACGGACCGTCTGTTCCTGAAACGGCTTCGTCACGAGATATGTCGGTTCGGGACGGTCGCCAGTGAGAAGGCGCTCAGGATAGGCAGTGATGAAAATCACCGGGACGCTATCGATAGCGAGGATATCGTCCACCGCATCCAGTCCCGAGGAGCCATCTGCCAACTGGATGTCGGCCAGCACCAATCCCGGCGTCTTTTGCGCCACAACTTCCTGAGCCTGCGTGCGCGTGGCTGCCGTTCCGCAAACTTCGTGGCCAAGGGAGGTCACGAGGTCTTCCAGCTGCATGGAGATAAGCGGCTCGTCCTCGATGATGAGGACACTGGTTGCGCTCTCGCGATCGATTTCTCCGACCGCTTCCTGCACGAGACGTTCGATCTCGTCGGATTCCAACTCCATGATCTCCCCAGCCTGCTCGACCGAAAAATCTTCAAGAGTGGTAAGCAGCAACGCCTGACGGTTCAGGGGCGTGATCGACTTCAGTCGATCCTGAGCGGCGCCTTCGTGCCCGGCTTCGCTGTCGATGTCGGGCACATCCATGTAAGCACTGGACCACACCTTGTTGAAAGCGCGATATAGTGGAACTCGACCGCCTTCGAGGGACGATTTGAGTTGTTCATCAGCCAACGCCGCCTCGAGAGTGGCGCGGACAAAGGCATCTCCAGTTGCCTGCGAGCCGGTCAGGGCTCGCGCGTAGCGGCGGAGATAAGGTAAGTTTTTAGCAATCTGGTCACCAAGCGACATATAACCCCTTCCGTGGTTTGCGCGTGCTGAACGCCCCGTATCAGCTTAGGTTCCGTCAATCACCGGGAAATCCCATGATTTGACAAACGGACTTTTTCTTACGACGGAAACGAGAACAGCTTGTACTAACTGAGGCATGGGGGCCTGCCTTGCTCGACGTCGCCGATCCACATAATTGCGTTCATTGCCCACTTCAAGAATGCGAGGCTCTGCGTCCGCTCGACGAAGCGCAGGCTCATTATATAAATTCGATAAAAAAGGGGGAGTTCCTTGTCGCTCGCGGCGAAAGCCTCCTGACGGAAGCCGAGAACGGCAGGCATCTTTACACCATTCTGGAAGGCGTCTTTATCCGGTTTCGCTCGCTCGAGGATGGAAGAAGACAGATAGTCAACTTCATGTTCCCTGGCGATCTGGTCGGGCTGCAGGCGGCTTTCGATAATCCCGCGAACCATTCTGTCGAAGCATTAACACCGGCCCGTGTGTGTTTTTTCGACCGAGCCGATTTCGTGAAGCTTATCCAGGATAGTCCTCTCCTAGGTTACGACGTCACGTGGCTCGCAGCGAAGGAAGAGACTGCGCTGGAAAATCACATCGTGTCGCTGGGGCAGCGTAGTGCAAGAGAGCGGGTGATATTTCTGGCCATTTGGCTGATCGATCGGGCCCGAGCCACGGGCGTCGCGGCAGAAGGCAACAAGCTGGCCCTGTCGCTTACGCAATCCCAGGTCGCCGACATGCTCGGTTTGTCGCTAGTCCATACGAACCGGACTATGCGCGCCCTTCATCTCGATGGTTTGGTGGAGTGGGGTCAGAAAGAGATCTGCATTCCGAATATGGATGCAGCGGCGGATTTGGTCGGCTTTTCGCGTAGTGGGGAAGGGCAGCGCCCCTATATTTGATCCATGGTCCATGGTGGTTTGAAAAAAATCTTGATCGCTGGGAACCCGGTTCTTGCTGGCTCATTTACCCTATGTCACCGCCGAGACCCCCCTCCCGTCCAAGCGGCAGGTGATATGATCCCGAAAGGCCTTCGCTCAAAAAGAGCGGAGGCCTTTTTTCTTGATGGTTCCGAACGCAAATTTTGTTGAGGCTGCGCGGCTCCAAGGGCCGCACATTAAACGGCAACATTTAAGTCTATTGCGCTATGATTTGTCAGTCGTGCGCCAGTTTGCTGCGCAGACGGGAGATGATCCCCTCGCGCTTGGGCTCGGTGAGCAATTTCACCAGAACCTCCGGCTCATACGGCTTCTCGAGCACCGTGCCCAATCCCGCGATCTCTTCAGGAATATCTTCCGGCATACCTGTCGAGAATATAATGCGAGGACTGTCAGGCCCCAGGGTGCGGACCAGTTCCGCTATTGCCCAGCCATCGTCCCGATCTGCCAGATGCACATCTAAAATTATGACATCGGGTTGCTTGCGCCGGAGTGCCGCAAGAGCCTCGTCGGTCGTTGGGCAGATTTCCACTTCGGGAACGCCGGCATCGGTCAGGGTCTGCTCTATCGTCAGCCCGATAATCGCGTCGTCTTCCACGACCAGAACATGGCGGGGAAGTTGGGCTGGGATTGATTTTTTGTTCACGCGGCCCTTGTCGATCTCTCAATGGGTAGCGCCAGCTTTGGTGGCACTGTTTCCTTCGAACGGCGATGGAAGCGTGGGAGTTCCCGAGCACGCCGGTCTGCTGGCCCGTGTTGCTTACCGGCAACTGCTTCAGCTGTCAGAGATTGATTTCTCGTAAATAACGTATTCGCGATTGATTGAGCTTTGGATGGTCTCAGCGATAGCTTTCATTCCCTTGTTGTCGTCGAGTATCCAACCGATCTCCGCTCTTTCGCTGTCATAATCGGCGGTCGCATTGCGGCGGATCAATTCGATCATCATGAAAGCGAGCTGGCTTGCAAGACGGGAGTTCTGAAACTCTTTCAGCACCCCCATGAGCGGGACACGCATCCCTGCGCCCATTGGCTTTCTCAGCCAACGCAGAAGCTTGATCCAACCGAACGGGAACAATTTTCCATCGATCCTCTTGAGGGCTTCGTTCATATCCGGGAGGACCATCATGAATGCCACTGGCGTTCCATCCAGTTCGGCGATCATGTTGAGATTTGGCTTGATGATCGGTTTCATCTTTTTCGCAGCATGAGCGATCTCGGCTTCCGTAAACGGGATGAAACCCCAATTATCCGACCATGCATCGTTCAGGATATGCAGTACTGTGCGGATTTCCGTGTCCCACCGTTTCATATCGATAGGCCGGATCAAGATGCGCTCGTTGCGCTCGCCGGAAGCGACGATCCGCTGGACCAGCTTCGGGAATTCCTGAACGATGTTAAGGTCGTAGGTATAAAGCCGCTTGGCTTCTTCCAGCCCGAAATTTTCCATCCAGCTTCCGTAATGGGCAGGGTGGTGACCCATCATGATCATGGGAGAATGGTCCTGTCCGCGAACGAGTAGCCCGGGCTCTTCCCAGATGGACAGCGAGATTGGGCCGAGCATGCGGTTCATGCCTTCGTTGCGCAGCCATTGGCTCGCCTTCGAAAGCAGCGCGTGCGCGATTTCTTCGTCTTCCGCGTCGAAATAGCCGAACATGCCGGCGCCTGGACCCATTCCTTGTTCACGAGGGAGCTCAAGGGCGAGGTGATCGATATGTGCGGAAATGCGGCCTACCGGGTGTCCATCGCGGAAAGCGATGAACAACTCGACCGTTGCGTGACCGAAAAAAGGGTTCTTGTCTGGATCGACCAGTTCGAGCTGTTCAGAGCGTAGCTGCGGAACGTAATGCGGTTCGCGTAAAGCGAACTGGCGGCCAAGATCGACGAACTCGGCGCGTCCTTTCTTGCCTTTTACCGGCGCGATTACGATATTGCTCTGGCTCACCTGTCTCATCCTTGTTCAGCCGCGGTTAGCCCTGTCTATGGCACCGCACAAAAGTCAAGGAAGCCTGAGCGGACACCGATATCTGTAATCGAATGGCCGGGCTATAATTCGGCGACTTTGTGCGCTATGGGCGCGGCCTCCGGAACGATCATTATGAACGCAGAACCAAATTTCGCCACTGCCTCAAGCGCAGCTATTACTCGCCAGCCCGGCTGGTTGTCACAGATCGCCGATGACAAGGCGATGCTGCGCGCTGCCCGCGATCTGACGAAGGATATCGCCGAACACCGAGCAAGTGTTTACTGGGCAGACATGGTCGGCTCTTCGCTGATCGGCTATGGCGCGCTAGCAGGCGCTGTTTTGGTCGATAACTCTTTGCTGGCAAGCGTTTCCGCGGTGGTCTCGGTTCTGGCGCTGTATCGGGCGCTCTTGTTCATTCATGAAATCTCGCATTTCCGAAATGGAGCGATGCCGGGGTTTCGTTCTGCTTGGAACGCGCTTGTGGGTATTCCCATGCTGACACCCTCCTTCATGTATGAACAGGTTCACACTCTGCACCACAAGCGCACGCAATACGGCACGAGTGCCGATCCGGAATATCTGCCGCTCGCGCTCATGAAGCCGTGGAGTCTGCCGCTATTCGTGATCATCGCCATATTGGCGCCGGTCGCATTGCTGTTTCGTTTCGCCGTACTGGTTCCGCTGGGAGCGATTATCCCGCCGCTTCGGCAACTGACATGGCAACGGTTGAGCGCACTTGCGATCAATCCCGACTTCCGTCGCCGCCCGCCGGAGGGCGATCTGCCGCGTCGCGTTCTGATCCAGGAAACAGCTGGCATGCTGTGGGCTTGGGCGCTGATCGGCAGCGTCTTCGCTTTCGGCTGGAAACCACTGCTGGTTGCGCTGGCCGTCGCATCGGTCGTGGCGCTGTTAAATCAGCTGCGCACATTGGTCGCGCATTTGTGGGAAAACGAAGGCGAACCGATGACTGTAACCGCGCAGTTCCTCGACAGCGTCAACGTGCCTCCCCCCGGTAGTATTGCGGAACTGTGGGCTCCAGTCGGCTTGCGTTATCATGCCCTGCATCACCTGATGCCCTCCATGCCCTATCATTCGCTGCCAGAGGCGCACCGTCGCTTGGTTGCAGCGCTTGAGACGGATTCCAGTTATCACGGCGCAAACCACGCCGGCATGGGGGTGCTGGTGGCGCGGATCGCGCGAAACACCATGCGTCCGCGCGGCTGACGCTACGCCGACTTTCAGCCGAGCAAGAGGCCATCTGCTTCGATTGTGGGATCCAGCCTTTCGTTTGAGCGGCTCTGTCGGGCTAGCTCGTTCAGATCAGCCGATATGATTTTTGTCTCGCCACTATCGTCGTCGGCTGTCGTTTCGACGTGTGTGGTATGAACGCGGTCCCTGTCAGTCTCTGATATACGCAAGGCTTGGCGTCACTGGATGCGGCCTGGGCCGGATGTGCAGTTAGGCAGTAGGCATGAGTTTGATCGGGCCCGATTTCCTTGGTGGACATCTTCCGGCGGAAAACAGTCAGGCGTTCTCGTCGAGGCCGAGGAACTTTATCATCGCGACGCGGCGTTCGCGGGGTAGACCATCCTCGACCTCTTGATCGATGTTTGCTGCTAGTCGTGGATGAGCGCTTAGATCGGTGACGGTTTTGAAGCCATGTCGGATATAGAAGGGCCCATTCCATGGAACGTCGGCAAAAGTCGTCAACGTAATCGCCCGAAAGCCGGAATTATGTGCGTCAATCGTGGCCGCTCGTAAGAGGATCGCACCGATGCCATTACGCTGATAGTCGGGGTGAACGGAGAATTCGCGAATATCGAGTTCGCGGTGAAAGGGCTCGGTTGAAATAAATCCCACAAGCGTGCCTGCACTTTCCGCCACAAGGCAATGACCCTTGCGAATTAACCGGCGCTGTTCCGGGGCGCTAAGTGCTTGAGTGCCGGCAATACCTGCCAGTCCATCGACTGTTTTGAACAATTCGCCTGCCGCGGTTTCGATCGCGGGGAGGTAGTCCGCATCCTCGGCCCAGGCCAGGCGGATGTGCCATTCAGTCATTCTTCTGTTCGGATGAGGACTGTCTCACCGATAAGTGCGAACAGGAAGAACGGAGCCCAAGCAGCAAGAAACGGAGGATAGCCACCGAAATTGCCGAGGGCGAGCGCGGCATTGTCGACCACGAAATACGCGAAACCCAAAGCCATGCCGATCAGCGCGCGAACGAAGAGCGCGCCCGACCGGGCCAACCCGAACGCGGCCACTGCGCCAAGAAGTGGCATCAGAAAAGATGATAGTGGACCCGAAAGCTTGTGCCACCATTTGGCCCGCATTTCGCCGGTTCTGCGACCAGCCTCCTCGAATGCTGAGATTTGGTCACCAAGCTCCCAGAACGGCACCGCATCAGGATCCACTTTCGCCAGATCAATCTGAGCCGGCGTAAGTTGCGTGCCGACGAGCATGCGTTCGGTTTCCCGCTGAGAAGCACTGGCGACGTCGAAGCGGGTTACATCTTCCAGTTGCCAGCCCGGCCCGGCATATCGTGCGCTGGCGGCTTCGATCTGCTCGACGATTGCCCCGTCAGCACTCCGCCGATACCAGGTAACATCCCGCATACGGATGTTCTCCCCACTGCCCGTCAACTGAGCAGCAGTGAGAATATTGGTTCCATCGGCCAGATAGACATCCACGCGAACCTGCGATTCTTCGGGGATGGGACCGAAATCGGCTGCATCCCACGCCTTGAGCGTAGCCGTCGCGCGCGTGACCACCCGTTCGTTGAAGATGAAGCTGACCCCGCCCATGACGAGCGCCGTCAGCAGAAGGGGGGCGAGCACCTGATGAGCAGAAAGCCCTGCGGCTTTCATCGCGATTACTTCGGAATTCTGGTTCAGCGTCACCAAGGTGATCAGCGTAGCCAGCAGCACCGAATAGGGAAGGAAACGCTGGACCAATTGAGGGATTCGGAGGCCCGCATATGTCAGCAATTCGCCTTGGCCATTTCCCGGCACGGCGAGAATCTCTCCGCTGGTGGAAAGCAGATCGAGCATCATCAGCACCAGAACCAGCATCGCCAGGACAGCCAGGATCCGAACCACGAACAATTTGGCAAGATAGACGGTGAGCGTGCGCGACGGGAAGAAATCAAGCTGCATGATCAGTCCTCGCCTTCCTCGCCAACCACAACGCGGCGGCGCCTGCGGAACAGCTTGCCGATGCGTTTGGCGATTTTCGAGAACCAGTTTTCCAGCGCGCCGATCGCTTGTCCGCCCGGAACGAACGCGACGCGATAATACATCCACAGGATGAGAGAGGCGAACAGCAGGAACGGCACCCAAAGGGCCAACAGGGGATCGACCATTCCCAAGGCACCTACGTCTTCGCCGTATTGGTTTACCTTGTGATAGGCGACGACCATCACGATCGAGATGAAAACGCCAAGCGCGCTGGTACTGCGCTTGGGAGGGATGCCGAGGGCGACTGCCAGCAAGGGCATGAGTGCCATCATCACGACTTCCACGAGCCTGAAGTTGAAACTGGCCTGAGAAGCGGCGCGCTTGCTCCTGGGCTCGTCGTCTGCCCATCCCATACGGAGCAATTCGGGCAGGATATATTCTCGTTCATCCTCTCCGCGCGACCGAAATTCTTCGATCGCCGGAAGATCGATTGGCAAATCATGGCGGGTGAAGGTCAGCACCCTGGGATCCTGCTGCCCGGTGTCTTGCACGATCGTTCCATCTGTAAGGCGTAGGATGATCGTATCGGGATCGTCGGTTGTGGCTAGAAAGGAGCCAGACTTTGCGCTGATCGAGAGGACCTGACCTTTGTCGTTGGCAACACGCGCGAAAATGCCCTTCAATTCACGCCCGTCATCCTCGCTCGTTTCAATTCTGAGAGCCATGCGGTCTGCGATGGTATTGAACTCACCTACCTTTACCGAAGCGCCGAGCGCGCCCGATCGCAGATCGTATTCCAACCGTTCGTAGGTGAAGCGGCTCACCGGCTGGATAAAGAATACCAAGGCGATGTTGACCGCCATCAGCGCAGCAGTGATCAGGTAAGGAACCCGCAGCAGTCGGCCATATGATAGGCCGACTGCGCGAAACACGTCGAGTTCGCTGGTTGTCGCCAATTTACGAAACGCGAGCAGTATACCCAGCAGCAATCCCAGCGGGATCGCCAGGCTGGCGTATTCCGGCATGAGCGTGGCGAGCATCTTGAAGACTACCCCTACGGGACCGCCCTCGACTGCGACAAAATCGAGGAGACGCAACATCTTGTCGAGCACGAGAAGAGAGGCGGCGAGCGCAAAGACGCCGAGCATCGGCACGATAACTAGCCGAAAGATGTAGCGGTCGATTGCGGGAATGAAATTGAACACTCGGTTTCCGGCCTGTGGGTCGTGTGGGCCGAGGCCCTAGCGCGAAAATACGCGCGCGTCATGTCTTACCAGTATCGGCTACCTGGTACGCCCTTGAACGGCCCTGCCTCACGACTGGTAATCCATCCGCCGTAAAAGCCACCAGGCTGTGGGAGCGCTCTTTCCCCATCAACCAAGCATTCGTCGAACGGTGAAGGATAGAAAGCATAATAGCGCGCGATTGGTCTGAAAGCCGTAGCCGGGTCGGGATAGCTCCAGCAAGCAGCTTGGATGCGCTCGTCATTCAAGACAACGTCCCAATATCTTGCTTGGCCTTTCCATTCGCAGAGCGATCGATGCGGATTTGGGGCGAGAAATTCGGTAGCTACATCCTCGGGCGGCAAATAATACGTCGGCGGATGGCTCGTTTCCAAGGTGCGCCATGCCTTGCGGGTTTCTGCCAGCGTCTCACCATTGTTACGGATCACGATATGCCGATCTGAAGGTTCGGCGATTGCCGGACGCGGGTAGTCCCAGACACTTTCCTGCCCTTCAGCGATCGGATCGGGTGCTGGGTGACCGAAGAATGCTATCGGCTCAGGCCTTTTCCAATGTACATTGGAGAGGATGCTGGTTTTGCCGAGCGAAATCCATCACCTGGTTCACCTTCGTTTCGGCGACTTCGTATGGGAAAATCCCGCACACCCCGACACCCTTTTGATGGACGTGAAGCATGACTCGAGTGGCCTCTTCCATGTCCATTCTGAAGAAGCGCTTCAGCACGATGACGACGAATTCCATGGGTGTATAGTCGTCATTCAGAAGCAAAACCTTGTATTGGCTGGGCTTCTTTGGCTTGGCGCGGGTTTTTGTGGCGACATTCGCCTGACCGTCACCCTCGGCTGGATCGTCGTCGCCGGTCGAAGCCGCTATCGTAAAATGGTGGTAAGGGTGGATCATCACAGGGCCAATATCGTATCGGCTGGCGAAATCGCAAGCACGGAAACTAGCTTGGTTCGATTGATGGATTGCAGTCCAGCACGATCCCATCTTGATGTGGGAAGGAACCGGGACGACTGTCGAAAACGAAACGGGCCGAACGGCAATTAATGCCATTCGACCCGCGTTTTCCAACCACCGGGCAAGGGAGAGGAGAGAAGCGCCTGGTGTATTGAAGCTTGTTTGATCAGGCCGCTGTGCGGACCTTTTCTGCAGCGAGGCTCATACGGTTCGAGAGCGGCGCGAAGGCATCGTTTACCAGCTTCAGCATGGTTTCGGTGTTCTTCGATGCGGTCGAAACCATGGCGTCGAAATTGCGACGCGCGATCTCACCTTGAAGCTGGAACAGATCCGTCGGCGACTTCACGGCAGCCATGCTCTTTACGTCGCCCTGTACGGTGTCGGCGGCAGACTTCGCCTCTTCGACATAAGCACGTCCCATGTCCTGCATGCCCGAAGCCAAGATCTTGCCGCTTTCGACGAGGGCTTCGAGATTGCCTTTCTGGAACTCGACAGCTTCTTTGGTCATCTCGGTGCTTTTTTCATAGGCGGCCTTGGCGCGGCTTTGCATTTCATCAGCCATATCCTTTGCGGTGGCTGCGTAATCAGCGGTTTTTTCTGGTTTGGCATTGGCCATGATGGTTTCCTTTAACTTGGTAATCGAGGGGGGGGAGGTTTCTGGAGCAGAAGGCTTGACCGCCTTCTTTGAACCGCTCTTCCGGGAAGAAGCTTTCTTTTTGGAAAGCGTCTTGGGAGCGTCCGCAGGTCTGGTTTTAGTCTGACCCGAAGTGGAACTCGCAGGAGCGGCAACTGCTTTCGCTACTGCATCGACTTCCACCGGACCGGAGCTTTTCGCTTCCATCGTCTTGCCAACGGTTTTGGCATTCGCCGTAACAGCTTTGTCGACGGCGTCGTTGTAAGCTTTTTCAGTCGCAGCGGCGCTCTTGTCCTGATCTTCGGCCATCGGAATAACCTCGTCTTTGTTGCACTGCACAAAATAGGCATGGCGGCAGCAAAGTCAAGAAAATTGTGCAGTGCACAATGGGCGGGTTCGTTTCATTCCAGTCGATAAAGCTCGAGTCGCCTGAACCCGGCAACGGGTTCGTGCTTCAACAAGCTGTATGTGTCTGAAAGCCGGACCTGACGTTATTCGCTCCAAGCTGATCTTCCGACGTTCCCCGCCTGGAGAACAGCGGTCTACCGGGTCATGACATACCGCCCCGGCGCATCTTCGATGGTTTTATCACCTTTGCTGCCCGGCTTGCGTTTCCCGGTAGCGGGTACGGTTGTCGCGTCCTGACTGCGCAGCCATTCAATCCAGTCGGGCCACCAACTGCCGGGGTGCTCCTCGGCCGTCTCGCGAAAGTCGGCGAGCGTGCGGGGCTCTGCGTCGTTAGTCCAATACTGGTATTTTCCAGATGACGGGGGATTAACCACACCGGCAATATGGCCCGACCCTGCGAGGATAAATTTGACCGGCCCGGAGAATTGCTCTGTCATCCGCCAGACACTCTCGGCCGGTGCGATATGGTCCTCTTTCCCTGCCTGAACGTAAGTGGGTGTCTCGACCAAACCGAGATCTATTGAGGTGCCGTCGATGCTGAGCGCATCGGCCTTCACCAGCAAATTATCCCGGTAGAGGTCACGTAGATATTGTTGATGCCACTTGGCGGGCAGGTTGGTGACGTCCCCGTTCCAATGGAGCAAATCGAATGCAGGATACTCCTCACCGAGCAGATAGTTGTTGACAACATAATTCCAGATCAAATCGGTGCCGCGAAGGAGATTGAATGTCGCCGCCATGTAGCGACCATCCAGATAACCATCTGGAGAAAGCGCCTTGACCGTACCCAGTTGCTGGTCATCCACAAAGTTCAGCAGTTCGCCAGCCTTCTCGAAATCGACTTGCGCTGTGAAGAAAGTCGCGCTTTTCACGCGATGTTCTTCGCCGCGACGGTGAAGAAGTGCGAGCGTCGCGGCGAGGGTAGTGCCAGCGACGCAGTAACCGATTGTATGCACACTCGGCACATCGAGACGCTCGCGAATTTGATCGATCGCATCGATCTGCGCTTTGACATAATCGTCCCAGACCACGTCTTTCATGCTTGCGTCAGCTGATTTCCAACTGACCATGAAGACGGTCACACCCTGTTCGACCGCCCATTTGACGAAGCTCTTCTTCTCATTGAGGTCGAGTATGTAGAAGCGGTTGATCCACGGTGGAAAGATTACCAGCGGCGTGGACAGCACTTCGTCTGTGCTGGGGTTGTATTGGATAAGCTGATAGAGCGGTGTCTCATAAACCACCTTGCCGGGTGTCGTGGCGATATTTTCGCCCAGAGTGAATGCATCCGCGTCGGAATGGCTAAGCTGGCCGCGTCGCATGTCGGCCAGAAGGTGCTCCATGCCTTTTACCAGGTTCTGACCGTGGGTTTCGAGCGTGCGCTCCATCACTACGGGGTTGAGGAGGGGGAAATTGGCGGGACTCGCCGCCTCCGTGAGTGCCCTCGTGGTGAAGCGCAACTGCTCGCGTTGCTGGGGGCTGAGGCCAGTGATGTCGTCCGCCATCTGCTCCACCCGCTCAGCTAGAAAAAGATAGGTTTGATGGATGAGCGCATAAGCGGGATGCGCGCGCCACTTCTCATCCGCGAACCGCCGATCCTTCCGGGGAAGTTCTATATCGTCGGTGGCACTATCCGTTGCTTTTGGCCCCAACCCATATTGGCCCAGCACATCAGACCAAAGTTTCATTCCCTCGTCCCACAGGGCCTGCTGCTGTTCCGCCTGCGCGATCGGCATCTGCTTGTACCAGTCGCTCGCCAGAGCGATCCAGCGTGAGGGATCGAAATAGGGCACCAAGGCTTGCGGATTGCTCATCTGCTCAGTCTGGAATTGCGCCCATAATGCCTGCAATTGCGCACTTGATTCGGCCCAGGCCTGCATATCTTCCGGCCCCATCGACTGGTCTCCCGTCATGGCCGCCGGATCCATTGCGCCTGTCATCGGGGCGAAGAGTGCGCGCATCAATTTTGCGGGCTGTTCATAGAGGTTGGTGAACGGATCGGGTGTCTCGGCCATGTCTCTCCCCTTCAGGCGCGAAGCAGCACTTGATAGGCCTCTACGATAATTCTCTGGCTCGCAAGAGCGAGCACCTTTGCGTGTGAGGCCCGAATAGGTAATCAGTGTGACTCTAACTACGCGCAACGGAGCCTAAATGTCCGACGAATTTTACCGCATCAAGCGCCTGCCTCCTTATGTGATTGCAGAGGTGAACGCGATGCGGCACGCGGCGCGGCAAGCTGGGCGTGACATAATCGACCTGGGGATGGGCAACCCCGATCATCCCCCGCCGCAGCACATCGTCGACAAGCTGTGCGAAGTCGCCCAGAAGCCGAGCGCCCACGGATATTCGCAGTCAAAGGGCATCCCTGGGCTCAGGAAAGCCCAGGCGAATTATTATCAGTCCCGCTTTGGGGTGGAGCTGGACCCAGACAGCGAAGTCGTGGTCACGATGGGTTCGAAGGAAGGACTCTCTTCGATGGCCACCGCGATCACGGCGCCGGGTGACGTGATCCTCGCGCCCAGTCCCAGCTATCCCATCCACACCTTTGGCTTCATCATCGCTGGCGCCACCATTCGTTCCGTCCCGACCACGCCCGACGAACGCTACTGGCAGGCGCTCGACAGCGCGATGGCTTATACCGTCCCACGGCCTACCGTTCTGGTGGTAAACTATCCCAGCAATCCCACTGCGGAAGTTGTCGATGCTGCATTTTACCAGCGTGTCGTGGACTGGGCCAAGGAAAACAATGTCTGGGTGCTTTCCGACCTCGCCTATTCAGAGCTTTACTACGACGGCAAGCCCACACCCTCGATCCTGCAGGCAAAAGGCGCCAAGGATGTGGCGGTCGAGTTCACGTCGATGTCCAAGACCTATTCTATGGCCGGATGGCGCATGGGATTTGCAGTCGGCAATGCAAAACTGATTGCCGCGCTGACCCGCGTGAAGAGCTACCTCGATTATGGCGCATTCACGCCCATCCAGGCCGCGGCTTGCGCTGCACTTAATGGCCCGCAGGACATAGTGGAACAAAATCGGCAGCGCTATCAGCACCGCCGTGATGTCATGGTGGAAAGCTTCGGGCGCGCTGGTTGGGACATTCCCATCCCGGCTGCGAGCATGTTTGCCTGGGCGCCTCTTCCGCCGGGCTTCAAGCACATGGGCAGCCTCGAATTTTCCAAACAATTGCTGGAGCATGCGGGCGTCGCAGTCGCTGCCGGGGTCGGTTATGGCGAAGAGGGCGAGGGTTTCGTCCGGATCGCGATGGTCGAAAACGAACAGCGGATCCGGCAGGCAGCGCGCAACATCAAAAAATTTCTGGCGGAACACGCACGTTGAAGGACACAGGCATGACCACTGAGCGGGTGACTATCGATCTGGCCGAAAATGGCGTTGCCCAGGTGCGTTTCAATCGGCCCGACAAGATGAATGCACTCGATCCCGCACAATTCGAGGCGATTATCGAGACGGGTAATCGGTTGCGGTCTATGAAAGGTCTACGCGCTGTCGTCCTCGCAGGGGAGGGCAGGGCCTTTTGCGCCGGGCTCGATGTGTCGAGTTTCACAGCTACGCATGACGGTGATCGCGCTCCTCTGACAGCGCGCACGCACGACAATGCCAATATCTTTCAGGAAGTTGCCATGACTTGGCGGAAGTGCCCTGTCCCGGTCGTGGCAGCAATACACGGCGTGTGTTTCGGCGGCGGTCTGCAGATCGCGAGCGGTGCTGACATCCGGGTCGTGCATCCAGCTACACGCCTGGCGATCATGGAATTGAAGTGGGGTCTCGTGCCCGACATGGGCGGGTATCGCTTGTGGCGCGGTCTGGTGCGAGATGATGTCCTTCGCGAGTTGGTTTACACCAATCGTGAGTTTTCTGGCGCCGAGGCCCAGGCCCTTGGCCTGGCAACCCACGTGACCGAGGATCCGCTGGGCAAGGCGAATGATATCGCGAACGAAATCGCAAGTCGTAACCCCGAGGCCATTCGTGGAGCGAAACGTCTATCGGAAGCGATGCTGGAGAAGTCCGGCGACGAAATCCTGCTGGCCGAGAGCCAAGAGCAGGCCGCCGTGATGCGAACCCCCAACCAGGTAGAGGCGGTGATGGCGGGCATGCAGAAGCGTGCGCCCAAATTCACCGACTCTTGAGCACTTATTCCTCGCGCCAGCAGTTAAGCGCGGTTTGCGCGGAGCAAACCCCAGACAAAGATCGACCATCCGATGGTCAGCAGAAAGCTTCCGCCGAGCACGGCAAAAGCGACCAGCATCTCTGCAAACGGGCTAGCACGATAACCAGCACCCGCAATGGGAAGGACGCTGCTGGCGCCAGTTATCGCTGCGCCGGTAAGCCCAACCCAAAGCGCAAACATTCCGATAACAATGGCCCATTTGCCCAATGTTGAGGCACTTCCGGGAAGACGTATCGACGCCCAGAGCAAACCCGCGAGCATCATGGCCAAGGCGCTCTGCACAGCGGTGAGATGGGCGGAAAGCGCCATCCTCGGATTGGTGAAGCTTTGCACGATCGCTCCCTCGAGGAGGCCGAGCAGGAAAAGAATGGCTCCTGCTAGAACCAATGTCCGCTGATCTGGGGCGAGGCTCAATCTAGGGTCCTTCCTGAGCACGTTAACTTATCCGAAAATGGCGACACACTGCATGCCGTCGAGAACTTGCTTACCATCGGTATTCCATAAACGCAGACGTTCCGACGAATATCCGTCGGCTGCGTGCTGGCTGGCGTTTTCGGATAGCCACCACCCATCCCGCGTCTCGGGGCTGGTGGTAAGCAGATTGAAAGACCAGTTAATCGAACTGAGCGGGCCCTGCCGCTGCATCGCCCGCATCGCACCAGGGGGCAGTACATCTCCGAGCAGGATCAATTCACTAATCGGATCGAGGTTTTCTTTCTCAGCGAGCCGGGTCCATCGGCGAACAACCGGCTCCCCAGGACCGGTCAATTCCTGGCCGCGCCGTAACTCGAAGTTGTTCTGGATAAATGCGGGACCTTTGTCTGTCATCGTGATCTCGGCGTCTTCTGGCGGCCCCGGCCAGTCCGCAAGCTGCGCGGCAGCATGATCGGCATTCGACTCGCGCTCCGTGCCGAACAGCCAGAACGCAGTTAAGGTACATTGGCCCTCGCACCAGATTTCGCTGCGTACCTGCGCGACATTGCGACCCTGCCTTACGATTTCGCGCTTGAGCTCTACTTCGGGCCGGGTCGGTGCCACGAAGGCGATCTGAGCGGATCTCAGCGGTGGCAGATCGGCGAATGCGCGAATGACGGCCGTATAAGCGATCACGGCAGAAGCACCGCCGTACAGCGTACGCCCCTGCATCCAGTGATCGAGATTTTCAAAGCGGGTCCTGCCGCCATTGGCGGACACCGGATCGGTCAGTCTGGCAATACTCATGCACCGTATTTGCCAATGTTTTCGTCCGCGTCCAGTGCGACGTTACGTAAGGCGATTGCAAAGCTGACCCAGAATCGCTAGTGGGCCGCTTCCCGTGCCGAGAGGCCGGGCGAGGCCCGATGGCGGAGTGGTTACGCAGAGGACTGCAAATCCTTGCACGCCGGTTCGATTCCGGCTCGGGCCTCCACTTCTCTTTTGCGTAGAGAATGTGCCGCTTTAGCTCAGTTGGTAGAGCACATCATTCGTAATGATGGGGTCAGGTGTTCGAGTCACCTAAGCGGCACCACATTTCAGGAATGGCGGAAAACCGCCCATCTTGCGCACTTCCGTCTATGCCCGCTGAAAACTTTTGGGCTGAATGGGCGGGGAAATGGCCGCTTCGCGCCCCAATTTCGGCAAATTCGCGTTTTCAAATAGATGTCTGGAACCCGCCCTTCGCTTGATAACATCGAAGGCAGCCTAACGCTCTGAGGTACGACCTTGGTCTTCCGCGAGCTGGACTTTGCAAATCCTTCGCTTACGGGTCGGCCATGCGCATTCTCATGCTGACCTCGACATTGCCGCGCTTTCCCGGCGATATGCAGGCGAATTTCGTTGGCGAGCAGGCCGAGGCCTGGGCCAATGTGCGCTCGCATGTGCGCATCACCATTCTTGCTCCGGGCGACCGCGCCGCTCGACGGCGGGAAGAACGGGGTGCGATCAGAGTGGAGCGTTTCCGATACATGCGGCCGGAAAGGCTCCAGAGACTCGCTTATCCTGCGATCCTGCCAAATGTCCGGCGTAATCCGGCGCTGGCGCTTCTGATACCGTCTTTCCTTTGGTCCCAGTATCGTGCGGCGAACAAACTTGTGAAGCAAGATAACGTCGACCTCATCTACGCGCATTGGGTCATGCCGCAAGGGCTCGTAGCGTGGCGTTTGAAACACGCGACCGGGATACCCTATATCCTTCAAAACCATTCTTCCGACCTTGCCGTTTTTGAGAAGTTTGGGGAGCCTGGCAAGAAGTTGGCGCGGCAAATCATTCGCGAAGCGAACCATTTTTTTTGCGTGAACTCGCTGCAACGCGATGCCGCGGCACGTCTCTTTTCAGCAAGCGAGCGTGCCCAATTTCTTGCCAAGTGCACTGTCTTGCCGATGGGGGTCGAGCTACCCGAACCAAAATCGGACGCTCAGAGGGAGTTCGACGTCGCGACGATCGGTCGTCTCTCTGAAAAGAAAGGCATCCACTACTTGATCGGATCGGGCGAACGGCTGGCCGCAAAAGGCGTTCGACCAGCGATTGCCATCGCCGGGGACGGCGAAGAGATGGCCAGCCTCGAGGCGCTGGCGCATCGCGCCGATATCCGGTTTCTGGGGTTCGTCTCTGCAAAGGACAAAGATGCGTTCTTCGATCGCACGGCACGCTTCGCGTTCCCGGCGAAAGAGGCCGATGGCGATGTCGAGGGTTTACCCGTCTCGCTGCTCGAGGCCTTGTGCCGCGGGATGCCCGCGCTCGCTTCCCGGGATACCAATATCGAGCTGCTGCCCGAATGGGATCGCCTGCGCGAGCACGTGGTCTTTGTGGAGAACCCCGCGGACGAGGCCGCAATGGACGTCGCGCTCGAACGCCTGCTGGCGCTGCCTGGCATACCCAATGGCGAACTTGTCGAGATCATGGCTCGCTATCGTTGGGATAGGCTGATCGAGGATTATCTCGAACCGATAGAGCGGGCTGATGGCGGTTAGCCTGTCAATTGCTCTTACGCTTGCGGACGGACTATTATCGGATATGGCAAGGCTATTCCGCCAAATTGCGAAGAGGGTGTCACAGGTTCAATATGGTCGTTCACAAAGCTGATCTCAACACTTCGGAACTTCGCCGGATAAGGGCCAAGAAAATCGAGGCTCTGCTCGACCGCCCAGTTGCTGGCGCCGATCTCTTGGATTTGGGGGCAGGAAGCGGTCATCTTGCTTCCTACTTCATGGAGCAAGGAGCAAAGGTCGTTGCCGCAGATGCGGATGGCTATCGCTACGCGTCATCGGCCCCGTTTCACGAAATCAAGGGTAGCGAACTTCCGTTTGCCGACAGGTCCTTCGACATCGTGATTCTCAATCACGTTCTCGAGCATGTGGGCGACAGACCCGCGCAAAAGCAAATCTTGGCGGAAATCAGCCGTATATTACGGCCCGGCGGCACTCTCTATCTAGGCGTTCCGAACAAATGGGAGCCGATCGAAGCGCACTACAAAATGCCTTTCCTCGGGGCCTTGCCCAAAGGACTGGCGGATTTTATGGTCCGCACCGTCCGTAAACAACCGGAATATGATTGCTACCCGCTGTCCGGCCGAGAATTGTACTCCATGGTCCGCGAAAGATTCGGTAGCGTCGTAGACAAGACCAGTGAAGCCTATGACTGGGTCGTTAAAAACGAGCTTTCGGGTGCCAAGCAGGCGATCTTCAGGCTCCTGCCAATGCCGCGTCCGATCGTGTGATCCTTCATTCTACTCGCGAAGCTCTAGCCGCTGCGGGAGGGGGCTCAAAAGCCAATCAAGTGAGACAGATCACTTCCTAATTTTCTGGTTTGCGAGCCACCAGCAGGTATCCCATAGGCAAGGCTTCGAATGCCGCGGGAGCGATCCGCCTGGCACGCCCACCACGCAAGAGATTTGCAGCAATTCGTCCTGCTACGCCCGCCAGCCGATCGCTGATAATTCCTAGGGACCGCACGAGGAGGTCGGCGACAACGTCGATCCCGCCGCCATAAGGCTCGAGTTCGACGATTTCGAGACCGTTTTCCTCGCAAGCCTTTTCGAATGCGTAGCGGGTCCAGCGAAAGTAGTCGTGCGGCACCTCATGCAGCCCGTAGATAAAGGGCACGCCCATGATCATCGTGCCGCCGGGTTTCAGCGAACGCGTCATTTCGCGCCACATCATCCGGTGGTCCCAGATGTGTTCGAGCACGCTAGAGCAGAAGATCGTGTCGAATATCGCGTCGTCTACACAAATTGGGCAGTTTAGGTCGGCTTCGATATCGATGTGGTTCGATTCGTGCGCCGAGTTAGGCCAATCGATGCAGGTTACCTGATCGACCAGATCGGCGTAAATTCCGTAGAACGGCACTTTGCCGCAACCGAAGTCCGCGAGATGGCCGCGCGAATGACGCTTGAGCGCGCCTTCGAGAATTTCGAGCGCGAGCGTGGAGGAAACCCTGCTGGTGCGCGCCAGTTCAAGCGGATCGCGGCTCGGTCGCCAATGACCTGCTCGCTCTTCGAATTTGGTTGGTTTCCATTGGTCGATCGCGCGCATTCTAGAGGTCACCCCGGTTTTCGAGGCGAGCGGACAGGTCCTGGGCAATGCCGTCCCAATTGTCCGAAAGCCGGTTGGCCGCACCCTTTATCGCATCCCAATAGGCACTAGCGTCGTTTTGTAGTGCCACTATCTGGTCGGCCACTATCTTAGGGTCGAAATGGCGAACATCGTGCACGTAATCGGCAATCCCGAGGTCTTCGAACGCGCCCCATCCCTTCCGTTCGTATGCGAGATGCACGACAGGGCGGCCTGCAAGCAGCGCGGCGATAGCGCCGTGCAGTCGTATCGAGACCACAGGCCCGCTTGGCGCTCGCATAATTTCTGACATTCGACCGGACCACTCGAAACCCGAGCGACGGTAGAATTCGCGATCGTCGCGCTTGCCTTCAGTTTCCGCCTGAACGGCCCAGACGTGATTGGGAAGGGAGTCGGCAAGCGCGCGAAGATCCCGCGTAAGAGTCGGGGCACGTGGCAAGTCGCGTCCGACAAGTACGACCGGTCCTTGCGACGGGGGGATTTCCAGGTTCGCAAACGAACGACCGAGCTTCATTACCGCCAGATCCGGTGCGCGCTCTACGCAGTCGAAGGGCAACTCGGAGGCCGTCTCGTCATCGCGCACCCAGAGCCGATCTATCTTGCGAAGTTTCCCCTCGATCAGCGACGCAGTAGGCGGGTCGAGTGGGCCGATGCTCTGCGGAAGGTAGACGGTTGGACATGGCGCATCTGCCGCAGCGGCAAGCTGCGCAAAGTGATTGAGCATGATCCCCGCCTGCCGAATGGGCTCGTCGCCGACCAGATAGCCCCCGCCGACTGCCACGATAGCGCGTGAGGCGTGGAGCTTTCGCCGCAGACTGCCCAATCCAAGACCTGCCTTCGCTGCCTCCGCAGCAGCATGCATTAGCTTGAAACTCGGTTTGGCGGCCGGCTCACCGGGCGCCCGCTCTACTTGCGCAAGATCGGGGAAACTCTCCGGATCGAGAGCATAGACCCGGCATTGCTCTGGCCGGACACCGGCGTCGGTGAGTAATTCAAGCGTCAGATCAACCAGCAGACCATCGCCGGCGTTGCGTCGGCTGAACGCATGGACGATCGAGATGGGGCGCGTTGCGTCATCCATGATCAGCCTCTCCCTCTTGCGCCGGAATCAGCCACGCAAATATCGCCACACCGATCACATTGCCCGCAAACCCCACCAATCTCGCCAGCCCCACCGCTAGGAAAGCCGCCTCGGGGGCGACTGCCAGCGGGACTGCCAATAGCGCGGAAATCCCTTCGCCGATGCCGAGGCCAGCGGGAACAATGGAAGCGGCGCTGCCTAAAATGATACCGAAGACAAACGCGAGCGAGTCGCTCCAGCCTAACGCCAGTCCGATAGCGGCAAAGGCAAGAACCGTCCGCACCGAGACCAGCGCAATTCCGAAGAGGCGCAATCCCAGCGCGGGAAGAGCAATTCGCCAGCCGAATCGATTGGCCAGCCACGCACAAATCCCTATCGATCCGACCAAACCTGCAACCAGCAATGTTTGACCCGCTATTCCGGTGTTCAGCAGCGCCAGCCCGCCACCGACCGCTGCGACCGAGACCCATAATAGTGCGAAGGCGAGAACCACGCCGGTGCTGCGCAAGGTGCCTGCGCCGCGGTTCATCAGGGCGGCGGTGCGTACGATGGCGCCGCCTGGTATAGGCAGAAGCTCCGCTACCTGTGCGAAGACACTGATCCTCATACCCTCGACGAAGCCGATAGGGGCGCCAACGGCCTTGCCCATCAGCATCATGTTGATCGACGAATAGGCGATCGCGACCGGGACGATGCCAAGCGACAGAAGCATCAGCGGCGCCAAAACGAGGTCGGACGGTTTCAGCGCAAGTCGATCAATCGAGAGCGCTGCGCCACTGACGAAGATCGCAAATGCGAGGACGAGCATCGCAACACGTAGCTGCGCGCGATAGCGCTTCAGACTGGCGAGCACTGGCTGCAGTTTCGCTGCAAGAAGGTCTGCGTGGTTTTGCAGGGCGCGGGTTCCGGACATGTGGTTCTAGAAACTTGTATAGAAGGTTCCGAGTGGCACGACGGGAGGCGGACCGGGAAGTCTATCGCCTCTCCACAAGACTGTGTTGCGATCGCAGTCCTGTATGCACTCGATCGAATAGCTTCCGGCATCGAGCACCGCGGTTTCGCCATGCTCGATCAGAGAGCCATTCACGATTACTGAATTTCCCTCCAGTATATAGCTACCGGGGCGCGGAATAGTGACGTCTTGTTTTCCCACAGTGGGCTCGATCTGCTCGCCTTCGCGATAGAGCGGTCCCCACTGCTGGACATAATGGTCACGCATGATGGCGACGTCTTCAGGCAGGAAGCCCTCACCATCTTGGACTCCTTGAAGGCCAAACAGTACAAGGTGGCCCGTAGCAAGAATGAAGGGCAATTCACCCCGCGCAAAAGCCTCGGCAATCAGCGGGCGCTTACGCAGGTTGTAGCCGGCCATTCCAGGGCCTGTCGCCAGATGGGAGATAACCCTGGGGTAGTCGGGAAGTATGCTTGATCGGGCGAGATATCCGGTTTTTTGCGGGTATTCGGAGTGCACATACTCGATCAGAGCTGCCTGCCTGACCAACACGTCGCGAGGTGTCGTCACAGCCAGAATGACGGGTGCAGCGGCGAAAGAGACAAGGACCACGTAAAATCCGTAGCGCCGGACAAGCAGTCCCCAAGATGCCGAGATTGCGACAGCCACAGGTGCAAGGAGGTAGACGAAAAAATAGGGGAAGGTGTTGCGGTAAAATAGCAAGGTCAACAGCGGTGCAGCGAGCCCTGCTAAGGCGATTTTTTGCGCACTGGACAGCTCTTGGTTTCTCCACGCATATACAGCGCAGAGCATCCCCACGAAGAACACCAGGCCCCGGGCCGTTTGTACCATCACATAACCGAGCGCGGTAAATTTCTCTGGAAGTATCCAGCGCCTTCCGCCGGCGATGAACCTCGCTGTGTCCGAAAATTGTTCGGGCAACGGAGCGAGGTTGCTTGTATGCCAAAGGTAGATTGTGCCGAACGATAGACCAGCGGCCAGCGCTGCAGCGGCGAAGCAGGTTAGAATATTACGCTTATCCTCATTTTCGCACCAGACAAGCCAGGCTAGACCCGCAAAGCAGGGCGCATAAAAGATTGACTTCATCGTGATCATGCTGGCGAGGCCGACAAGCGCGCCAGCAGCGAAATAGCTTGCGAGAGGCTTCACCTTGCTGGTCATTAGATAGAGCGCGCTCATGAGGCTCGCGGCGGCCATCGGATCGGCGCGTATGGAGAAGCTCTGGGTAAATACATAGCCGGCGCCGAGATAGGCGATCGCGGCGAGCAGCGCGTTCTCGCGGTTGGTAAAACGCTGCACGAGACCGTAGATCGCGGCAAGCGTTACTAGTGTGCATGCGAACATGAAGAGTCGCGCAATGCGCATCTGGTTGACTATTGATGCGGCGGCGTCCGGGACCCAGAAGAGGATCCGCGCATGCAAGACCTGAAATGGAGCATCGAGCGTGCCATTGCGGGCGGCGAAAACATGTCCGTAATGAAGAAACTCGTCCCAGTTGAAAGACTTGAACCATACCAGATAGAGCTGAAGCAGCAGAAGCCCACAAAGCAATGCGATCCCAGTTGTCATGGCGCGGCTTTGGTCGCTTCGAACAATTCGGTGCCCGGTGGACTGAAGTTCCATCCGGCTGGCCGACTGATAGCCTAACATGGTCAGGCTGCTCGCGCGTTCGTTGCAACCCGCTTGTCGACCGTGGAATCACCGCCTGACTTGCGCAGTTCTTCCTCTACCTGCGTGATTTTAGATAGAGTACTTTCGATGAGGCGACGATTGGTTCCGATAAGATCGGCAAGAAAGCCGAGGATAGCGACCAGAAGACCAAGGATGACCACTGCCGATCCCAGTATCAGCGATTGGAGATGCCCCGATCCATTGCCCTCGACGAAATACCAGAGGAAGCGCAAGATGGGCACGAAACCCGCTAGCGTCATCACGATTCCAATGTTCAAGAAAAAACGTAGAGGATTGTAAGTCAGGTAAACCCGGACCATCGTTAATCCTGTGTTGCTGATGAAATCGGGGATCGATTTGAACAGGCGCGAGGGGCGTGCGGCGGCGTTGGTCCGTACGGGAACACTGACGACTGCAAGGCGCTTCCGCCCTGCCTGGATCAGCATGTCGGTCGTGTAGCTAAAATCGGTAGCAATATTTATGCGTTGTGCAGCTTCGCGACTGATCGCGCGAAAGCCGCTGACGGCATCGGTGATTTCGAGTTGCGACAACCGCTTGACGATGAAGCTGCCAAGGCGTTGCAGGCGCCGCTTCAAAAATCCGAAATGAGGGTTGTCAGCTACGCCACGATCACCAACGACGATGTCGGCCTCTCCAGCGACGACCGGGGCGACGATTTTTGCTATGTCTTCGCCCACATATTGTCCGTCGGCATCGGTGTTAACGATTATGTCCGCGCCCTCCGCAAGTGCTTTCTGCACACCGGAACTGAACGCGGCTGCGAGCCCACGATTGCGACGGTGGCGCACGATGTGATGAACGCCCATACGCTTCGCAACGCCAGAGGTGTCGTCAATGCTACCATCGTCGATGATCAACAGCTCGATCGTGTCCACGCCGTCAATATTGCGAGGCAGATTAGAAATGGTTTGGGCAAGTGTCTCGCTCTCATTGAGACAAGGTATCTGGATGATGAGTTTCACGCGCCTTCGTCTCCATTCAATGCATATGTAAGGCGGTAACCCTTCTTGGTTAACAAAATGCAACCGTAGTGTGGAGCTGACGAGAGCCGTAGCTTGGCATCACCAATACTTCTGCTGGTCTGCACCTTACCGCATTGCACGCTTTGCGCTGTGGGTTGCCGCCGCATTCTCCGCGGAGGAGCGGTCGGTGAAAACGCACGTCAAATAGCATTGCACGAAAGCGCCGAGGGCGAGACAACTGTGTCCGCTATCGGCCCCCAATCGGCGATGCGAAATTTACTTGCAGTAACGAACAACATTGAGGCCGGAAGCCGAACATCTACTTCGGCGTCGCATGACTACAAAACCAGAAAGTCCGCTTCCGGCTCAAAAGCTGACAGTTCGAGCTTCAATTAGTCGATTTGCGTCTCATCTTGAACTGCGTCAGTATTTGGCCATGGACGATGAGCGGACCTTTGATCCTATAGAAAGCCGATTAGAAAAGCAGGGGCAACGGACGCCGATGCGAAAGCTGTGCGCGAGGTAAAATCACGCGAAGAACTGGCGCGCGAATGGACTCTTCCGTTCACCTCTTATCGTCAATCGACGTTTAATTAGGACGTATGGCTAGCGGTCATCATCGCCGAAGTGAAAGTGATAGATGTTTGTCGATGATCGCGTCACGGCGTCCTTGAGAACAGCTCGTTGCTAATCGGTTCGACACCCAACCCCTTTCGGGACTTCTCGGGGACTGATCCTCGCCAATAAGTTGAAGTGGCCAAGGCCGGGAAGTCGACATTTCGGCGGAAATTAGCGCCGAGGTAGAGAAATTTCCCAATGATATGAATACCCATCTTTATCATTTATAGGGCACCACCTTTAGCTACCGATCGGGCTCTTCCGTTTGCGCGTGCCGCACCCTTATCGGTCAATTCGCTGGCACGCTCCCAACCGTATATTGCTGTCGCTTCTCACGTGTGTGCAGACTCGGCCACAAGGTGATGGCGGCTGTGTCACGAGAGCGTCCCAAGGCCGCAACATTGCCCCTAATATGCAACCAAACAGCACGCAAAGTGACACCTTCGGCTTCTAACGCGCAGCGAGCCTCGTTGGATATCCGAAGGAATACAGATGCCCTTGAAAGTACATCGCCTCTCTCTGCTGGCTTCAGTGGCTTTGCTGCCGGCTCCCCTACTGGCGCAGGAGGCAATTGCCGAAGACGCGGATGAGCCGGGTGACACCATCATTGTGACGGCACAGAAGGTCGAGCAACCCATTGAAGACGTGCCAATCACGATCAGCGCGCTGAGCGGGGACGCGATTGCGGAACTTGGCGTGACCGATCTGGACGAGCTATCCAATTACGTGCCGGGTCTCAACATTCAGGAGCAGAGCGCCAACAACCCCGGCATCGTCATCCGCGGGATCACGTCCGACAGTGGCTCGGCACAGCAGGGCCCGCGCGTCACGCTCTATTACAATGGCGTCGACATCTCGCGCTCGCGCGGGTCGTACCAGGCGATTTACGATCTGGAGCGGGTCGAGGTCATCAAGGGTCCGCAGGCCACGCTGTTCGGCACCGCATCGGCCGTGGGCGCGATCAGCCTCGTCTCGGCCAAGCCGAAGCCGGGCGCGTCCGCCGCGCTGACCGGCGGTTACGGAAATTACGACGCGACGTTGCTCTCGGGCTTCGTCAATCTGGGCAACGACGTGATCGCCGGACGCATCGCGGCCGAGTGGCGCACGCGCGACGGCTATGTCGAAAACCTCGCTGCGAGCCAGGAAGAAGAGCTCTACGCGAAGAACCAGTTCGGCGTGCGGGGTTCGCTGCGCTTCACGCCAACGCCCGATATCACCGTCGACCTGATCGGCACCTACGACCAGCAGCGCCACGGCGGCACGCCCTTCGTCTCGGGTACGTTCCCGGCCTCCGCCGGTGCGCCGGGTGGTGCCGAGAACGCGTTTGGTGATGCGAACCTGGGCGGCTCGCCGTTCTCCGCCGAAGCACTGGGCGGCGATCAGCTGGGTCTGGAGCGTGAAGTTTACGACGTAAACCTGACTGCCGACTGGGCCTTCGCGCCCGGCTGGAGCTTCACGACCGTCAACGGCTATCGCAAGTTCGACAGCGACGAGATTTTCGACGCCGACGGCTCGGGTGCGCCGTTCCTCGAATTCGCCGAAATCTCGCAGGGCGACCAGTTCAGCCACGAAGGCCGTTTCACCTATGCGAGCGATCGCCTGCGCGGCTCCTTCGGCTGGAACGTCTTTACCGAAGACGGCATCCAGAACGTGCCCTTCTCGACCGAGGAAGGGGCCTTCATCCAGTGTCTGACAACGGTGTTCGGCGCCCCCGCAGTGCCCGGCGTGCCCTGCGTCGCGCCCGATGGCTCGTCGCCGGCGACCCAGCTGACCTCAGCCATCAGCGGCGGCGCGATCGACGCGCTTCCCTACAGCTCCGTGTTCGAGAACCAGGGCCAGAACGACAGCTATTCGGTCTTCGCGGACGTCACCTTCATCCCGACCGATGCGTTGGAGCTGACCGCAGGCGTGCGGTACCTGTGGGAGGACCGCTGGTCGGGCTTCCGCGCCGACGTCCCCGTTCCGGTCCTGCCCGGACTGCTGCCGGAAGAACTAAGGAACCAGCTTTTCGCAGCGCTGCCCAGCCTGCAGGTCTCGCTGGTCCCCGGCCAGACCGACACGGGCGGTGAGGTCGTCACGGGCGAAGACAGCTTCGATGCATGGCTGCCGCGCTTCAACGCGCTCTATCGCATCAGCCCCGACGTGAACGTGTTCGCCACAATCTCCAAGGGGCGCCGTTCGCCGGTCGTCCAGGTCAACGCGGGCGGTGCGAACCGGATCGCCGAGGAGACCGTGTGGAACTACGAAGGCGGGGTGAAGCTGGCGAGCGGCATCGTGTCCGGCTCGCTCGGCGTCTACTACCAGAAGTACGAGAACTTCCAGGTGTCGGTCGAAGACCCCGATAATCTGGGTTCGTTCATCACCGCGAGTGCGGGCAGCGCGAGCAACCTCGGCGTCGAGGCCGAAATCGCAGTGCAGGCGACCGACTGGCTGAGCGTGTTCGGCAATGTCGGCTACATCGACGGCGGGATCGACGAGGACGGCGCGTTCTCTCCTGAATATTCGGGCGCGCGCTTCCGCCTGCAGCCCGAATGGCAGGCCGCGGCCGGCTTTACGGTGGATGCGCCGATCGGCAACGGAGCGCGCCTGTTCGCTACGCCCAGCGTGACGCATCGCAGCCGGATATTCTTCGAAGTGCCGAACGATCCGCTGATCTCGCAGGGCCCGGTCACCCTGGTCAACGCGCGTGCAGGCATTTCGATCGATGAGGATCGGTTCGAGATCGCGGGCTTCATCCGCAACGCCTTCGACGAAGACTACCTGCTCGACGCCGGCAATACCGGCGGGTCCTTCCGGATCCCGACCTTCATTCCGGCAGAACCGCGCCTGTTCGGTATCGAGGTGACTGCACGCATTGGCGATTGAGAGCCGTTCTTAGGGAAGAGACCCGCCGGGGCCTCGGTTCGGTGGGCCTCTTCCTTTTTTGCCGGGCCAGTGGTGACGACGCCGCAAGTATCTGAGACAGTTACAATTGCCAATTCTCTCGGGCAATCCCGATCGCCTTCCTGGTCACTACGAAATTATCTCTATTCTCAAGTAGCAACGCCGAAATTCACGCTCTCATTAAAGGGTGATTGACATTTCGGCATAACGAGCCTTATTCTCCCTCTAGCGCACAGAAGGTAGCGCTACCAATAATCAGCGAACCGGCTGATATGGTGGGAGGATGACATGATTGGCTTTTCAACGCGCTCACGTGCGGTTCGTACCGCTTCAGCGCTCGCTCTTGCGACTACATTTGTTAGCGCTAACACTGCTTTCGCGCAGGAAGCAGAGATAGTTGAGGACAGTACTGACCCGCAGGCAAACGACGAGGTAATCGTCGTTACTGGTATTCGCGCATCTCTGGATCGGTCCGTCGACCTGAAGCGCAACTCTTCGGGCGTGGTCGATGGGATTTCGGCAGAGGAGATCGGCAAGTTCCCCGATACGAACCTCGCCGAGTCGCTCCAGCGCATCACGGGTGTTTCGATCGATCGCGTTAATGGCGAAGGTTCGCGGGTTACCGTTCGTGGCTTCGGCCCGGGTTTCAATCTCGTCACTCTCAACGGGCGGACGCTGCCTACGGCCAGCATTGCTTCCGTGGGTCAGGATCAGAACGGCGACTTCGTCTCCGGCACCACCCGTTCCTTCGATTTCGCCAACCTCGCATCCGAAGGTGTGGGCAGGTTGGAAGTTTACAAGACTTCGAGGGCGGCCATTCCGGGTGGCGGCATTGGCGCGGCGATCAATATCGTCACGCGCCGGCCGCTGGATGCACCAGAGGGGATTAGCGGTTCGATCGGTGCAAAGGCCGTATACGACGGCTCCGACACATTTGATCACGCCAGAGTTACGCCTGAAGTGTCCGGATTGGTAAACTGGACAAACAGGGATGCGACCTTCGGCGTCGGCCTGTTTGGCAGCTATCAGAAGCGCAACAACTCGGCCGTCTCGGAATCGGCAAACGACTGGAATATTCTGACCTACGAAGAGTTCGCGTCATCGACCACATTCCGGCGTGCTGACGGCTCCACGGTGATCACCAACGCGCCTGAAGATCCGCAAACCTTGATCGGGATCCCGAATGATACGCGTTATCACTATTCGGAATTCCAGCGGGAGCGCCTGAATGGCCAGCTGACACTTCAATTCGCTCCGACGGATCGCTTGTCGGTGACTGCCGATGCGACCTACTATCGCAACGAGGCCGAAGAGCAGCGCGTTGACCAGACGACGTGGTATAACCGTCCGTTCGACGCGATCGAATTCGACGGCAACGACGAGGTTGCTACGGCAATCTTCATCGACGATGTCATTACCGCCCCGAAGGACGGCGGCTTCGAGCAACAATATCGCGCAACCAAGGACGAACTCTATTCCCTTGGCCTGAATGTCGCCTACGAGGCTACTGACAATCTGACATTTATCCTCGACGGACACCATTCCAAGGCAGAGGCTCAGCCGAACAACCCGCTCGGTCACACCTCGACGCTCGTGGCGATCGCTCAAAAAGGTATCGTCGACCAGGGTGTCCGCATTGTTGACGGCTTTCCGCAGCAATTCATAAGCTTCGACGACTCCGTCAACGGCAATGGCAACGGTATCCTCGATATTCCCGATCTCGGTTCCCAGGTCGCGAGAAGTCAGACGGCGTTCCAGGAACAGACGGTCGATGAAATTCGGCTCGATGGTATTTGGGAGATGGGCGACGACGACCGTGTTCAGTTTGGTGCGAATTATCGCTCTGCCTCGATGTCCAGTCGGACAACTAGCACCAACGATACATTAGGTGACTGGGGCGTTAGCGATATCGGCGATATCGCGGAAACCGCTCCTGGCGTGCTGGAACCCTTCTGTCTCGTGTGTCAGTGGCGCGATTTCGACACGGGAATTCCCGCAGGAAGCCCTCTGCGGACAGCTTTCCGCGGCGACGCAACAGCCCTGTTCAACGCATTCGGCGTTCCGGGAACGCTGGAGTCCCAAAGCGATAACAGTGTCGATGAAGATATCTGGGCTGTCTACGGACAGGTGGAAATCAACACAGAGTTGATGAGCAGGCCCGTTAATATCGTGGCCGGGGTCCGCTACGAGCGCACGGATTCAGAATCGGTTACGCTCCAGGGCATCCCCCAGAATATCGTCTGGACAGCGGATAATGACTTCCGTGCGGAACTCTCTGATGACGAGCAACCCGTTTCCGGCGACAACAGCTACGATCACATCCTGCCAGCCCTCGACTTCTCCATCGATCTCACCGATGATTTGAAGGGCCGCATTTCTTTCGGTCGTTCGATTGCGCGCCCTGACTTCGGCTCGCTATTTGCTTCCACCAGCACGGGTAATCCGAACCGGCCTACTGCATTGGGCGGCGTCCCGGGGGGCAATGCGGGGAATCCGCAGCTGATCCCACTCATTTCGGATAACTTCGATGCGAGCCTCGAATGGTATTTTGCCCCGTCGAGCTACGCTTCGATCGGTTTCTTCGACAAGCGGGTCAAGAATTTCGTCGGTACGGGCCAGGTCACGCAGGATCTCTTCGGTCTGCGCGATCCAAGTTCCGGCGCGCCTGGCACGCGGTCGGGGCAGGCACTGACCTACCTTCAGGACAACGGTCTGGATCTTTCGGACGTCAACCTCTTCACTCTAACTGCGCTGATTGACCAGTTCGGCTTCGACGATGCCGTGACGCAATTCAACGCGAATCTGGGTGCTGGTGGTCTAGACCAGGGATTTGTCGATCAAGTTCTGGGTGATTACGACGTCGTCGCCAATGCCGACGATCCGTTGTACCAGTTCCAGACCCAGCGGCCGGTCAATAGTGAAGAAGCCCACATCTACGGTATGGAAGTCGCTGGCCAATACTTCATCGGAGACACCGGTGTCGGGGTTGCCGCAGCTTATACGCTGGTGCGCGGCGACGTGGGCTACGACATTACCGCACCGACCGATGCCGATCAGTTTGCGCTGCTCGGACTGTCGGATACGTTCAACGCTTCGCTGATCTACGAGAATTTCGGCCTCTCGGCTCGCCTGACCTACAACTGGCGGGATGCGTTTCTGTCGAACAACAGCCGTGGATCTTCGCGGAACCCGGTTTTTGTGGACTCGTACGACCAGCTCGACCTGAACGTCAGCTATGACATAACCGAGAATGTCTCAGTGTCGTTCGAAGGTATCAATCTGACTGGATCCAACACGAAAACCTACGCTCGCACGGAGAACCAGCCTTGGTTCATCGTCGAGGGACGTCCTCGCTACTATCTTGGAGCTCGGTTCCGCTTCTAACTCCAGCACACGGAACCGCAAAGAGGGGCCGTTGCCGATCCCAACTGGCAGCGGCCCTTTTTCTTCCGCACACAAGCTTGTAGTCTTTCCGCTATGCAGACCGCCTTATTCGACAATGTAGTCCATGCGGATCTGAGGCTGCGTCGCGCCTCTGGGGCGACCCATGGCGATCCATGCGGACAAGTCGAAATCCTATTGCCGGAGATTCCCCAGATACAGCGGGAATTTCCGATCCTGTTCAGCAGAAACAGCGAGGGGGCCTTCAGGCCGCTTGCGATCCTCGGCCTCGAGCCGCAAGAATTGCTGTTCGAACGGGACAGCCAGTGGGACGCAAGGTATGTGCCCGCGCTAATCCGGAAGGGACCATTTCTCCTTGGCACTTCCGATAGTGACGATCCGGTCGTGCACGTCATTCTCGACCATCCGAAGATCACCGACGATGAGCGGGGTTCGGATCCTCTGTTCCTGCCCCACGGCGGCCACGCTCCGGCGCTGGAGAACGCGCTCGACGCCTTACGCATGGTGCACACCGGACTGGAAAGCACTCGCCAAATGAGCAAGGCATTGGATGAGGCCGGACTGATCCGTCCTTTGACGCTCAACGTGCAGGTGTCCGACGCAAAAACCGTTAAGTTCGACAATTTCCATGCGATCCTACCCGAGACATTGAGAGACTTGGCAGAGGAGAAAGTGCTCGAACTCAACCGATCAGGCTTTCTTCAGTCAGCAATTTTGATTGCTCACTCCCTCGGCAATATGAACGATCTGGTGCGCCGGAAGAGGATGCGTGAAGGCTGATCATGGGTGATCACGAAGGCCACTCGGTGGAGAGCGCCAATCCCGTCGAGGAATATGACACTCCCATGCCGCGCGGGGCCGAGCTCGACCGCTTTCTTACATCCATCGGCGGTCCCGCGGTTTTCAGAAGGGCAGGCTACGAACTGCCGATCGTCCGGGAGGCGCGAAATTCCAGCGCATCGGTTGCAAGCTATCTACTGCACAAATCCGCAGAAAGACCTTTGACCGTCTACAGGGCGGGCGAAAAAACCGGCGGGCGTTTCCACTACAATGATGCGGTCGACGGCTTCAACTTTTCAGCGTCCAAAGACGATCTCGCGCCATTGCTAGAGGAAATGCTCTCCGACCCATCCGAGGCCATTTATGTCGGCTCGACCGACCTCAGGCTTTTCTTCCCTGGGTTGTGGGAAGAAAACGATCCGGGCCTGGACGGGATCGTGGATGAAAGCAGCGCACCCGTCGTGGGAAGCCTTTGGATGGGCAACCGGACCGTCACGCCCGCGCATTATGATTTGTCCAACAATTGCGCGCTTTGCGCCGCAGGTCGCCGCCGCTTCACACTGTTCCCGCCGGATCAGATAAGTAATCTCTATCCTGGGCCGTTGGAGCCCACGCCGGGGGGGCAGGTCGTCAGTATGGTCGATTTCGCTGCCCCGGATCTGGATCGGTTTCCGCGTTTTGCCGATGCTGCTGAGGCGGCTCAGTCGGTAATCCTCGAAGCTGGCGATATACTCGTTTATCCAGCCATGTGGTGGCATCAGGTCGAAGGGCTCGACGCTTTCAACATTTTGCTGAATTGGTGGTGGAACCCTGTTCCCGATTTCGTCGACACGCCTCAGATAACGCTGATGCATGCTTTGCTATCGATAAGACAGCGACCCGCCCATGAAAGGGAGGCGTGGAAAGCGATCTTCGATCACTATGTGTTCGGTGATCGTACGACCGCGGATGCCCATTTGCCGACGCATATCCAAGGGCCGCTTGGCGAGATGCACGCATCATCTGCGCGGCGGCTACGCGCTGTGCTCACGCGAAAGATACAGCGATGACTGGGGGCCAACCGGTTAGAGTGGTCATTGCGGGCGGCGGCACCGCCGGGTGGATATCAGCTTGCGCGCTTTCGCGGCAGCTCGGGCGTCTCGTCGAGGTTACATTGGTGGAAAGCGACGCCATTCCCACTATTGGCGTCGGGGAAGCAACGATTCCGACAGCGCGCAGCTTTCACGAATACTTGCGCATCGACGAGCGCCTTTTCATGTCGGCGACCGGTGCGACGTTCAAACTCGGAATCCGCTTCGATGACTGGGGTGCGCTGGGCGACAGCTACATGCATAGCTTCGGCACCTTCGAGATGCGTAACTGGGTGGCGGAATTCCAGCATTTCTGGCTCGAAGGCCGTGATCGCGGCGCGGTTCACCCGATCGGTGCCTACTGCCTCGAACACGAAGCTGCGCTCGCAGGGAAATTCACCACCGCGGGTAAGCCTAATCTCAATTATGCTTATCATCTGGACGCGGGCCGTTACGCGGCTTTTCTGCGTGCTATCGCCGAAAGGGATGGCGCGCGCCGTGTCGAGGGCCGTATCGCGACCGTGGAGCAGCATCCCGAGACCGGCGAGATCGCTGCCCTCCTGCTTGAGAGTGGCGACCGCATCGAAGGCGATCTCTTCATCGATTGTACCGGATTCAGAGCCTTGCTGATCGGCAAGACCCTGGGCGTCGGATATGAAGACTGGAGCCACTGGTTGCCCACTGACGGGGCTTGGGCGGTCCAGACAGAAGCGACAGAGCAGCCGCCGCCCTATACTATTGCTGCGGCTCATGAAGCAGGGTGGCAGTGGCGCATCCCACTTCAACACCGAACGGGAAACGGGCTGGTCTTCGCAAGCGACTATCTTGAGATAGAAGAGGCGCGGGAGAAGCTTCTCGAAAACATTGCCGGTGAAGCAGTAAGCGATCCGAGGCTCATCCGGTTCGAAACTGGCAGACGGGAGACCATGTGGTCGAAGAATTGCGTCTCTCTCGGCCTGTCTTCAGGATTTATCGAACCGCTGGAATCCACCAGTATCCATCTGATCATGAGCGGAGTTACCCGGCTCATCCAATTGTTTCCGTTCGGCGGTGAAATGCAATCCCTACGCCGGCGGTGGAATGCCCTCGCTGATTATGAGCTCGAGCATGTCCGTGATTTCGTAATCCTTCACTATCATCTGACCAAGCGCGCCGACTCGGAATTCTGGCGCAGCAGAGCGGCGATGGACATACCGGCTACTTTGAAAGCCCGGCTCGAGAATTTCACCGAACACGCGCAGGCGTGGCAGGATGCCCACGAGCTTTTCCGGACCGAAAGCTGGCTCTATGTCATGCTGGGGCAGGGGCTTATGCCGCGCCACTGGCACCGCCTGGCCGGGCTGATGGACGATAAAAGGCTGATCGAGATACTCGTTCAGCAAAGAGATGCGATTTCGTCTCGGGTCGCTGAAATGCCCGCGCACGGTCAGTTCATCGCCTCATACGCTGCCGAGCGCTGAGCGCTCTTTGGTATGATCCTTTGTTCAACCGCCGATGGAGGCCAGATGCGGCGTGGCACCGCTGTCGCCCTCATTGAGGCGGTGACCGCGACTTTTGCCCGGCATGGCCGCCACGATGCGAGCGATAAGCTCTTCCTGCTGGTCATCCCGCTGCAGGAGTTCACGCAGATCCAATCCCTCGGTGCCGAAAAGGCAGAGGTGGAGACGGCCGCGGCTGGATAGCCTGAGGCGATTGCAACTTTCGCAAAAGCCCGGAGAATAGGGGGCAATCAGGCCAATCCTGCCGCGATAGGCCGGATGCGCATAATCGACTGCAGGTCCAGCGCCGATCTCGCGCGATTGAGGTTCCCACCCTGCCGCCAGGAGTCTGTCGCGGACGATTTCTCCTGGCGTCGCCTGCTGTTCGTGAAAAGCCGTATTGTCGTTAGTGCGCATGAATTCGATGAAGCGCCACGATAAGTTTCGCGTTTCGACGAAGCGCAGGATGTCATCCCAGCCGCTGCGTTCGAGATCGCGAAGCAGGACGGAATTCACTTTTACGGTGTCGAACCCCGCTTCGAGCGCTGCGTCCACGCCAGCCACGACATCGGCTAGGCGATCGTGTCCAGTCAGGCTGGCAAAGGCTTTCGGGTCAAGCGTGTCTATACTGACGTTGACGGCATCGACACCCGCCTCCCGCCATTCGCTGGCCCGTTGTACCAGGCGATAGCCATTGGTTGTCATCGCGATCCGGCGGATGCCTTCGATCTCGCTCAATTTGCGTGTGATTTCGGTGAAATCATGGCGCACCGTCGGTTCGCCACCCGTGAGTCGCAGCTTCCACAAACCGAGGCGTGCGAACGCGGCAACGGCCCTGTAGATTTCTTCGCTGGAAAGCTCTGAAGGCAAGCCTTGTTGCTTTACGAAGCCGTTAGGCAAGCAATAGGTGCATCGGAAATTGCACCGATCGGTGAGAGATAAGCGCAGGTAAGAAAAACGCCTTCCAAACCCATCCTCGAGGCGCTCGCCTTGTAAGCTTCCAGGTGGATCGAACAGTGCCATTGCCGCACAAGTACCCGCTCAACCTCACCTTGGCCAGCGTCTGCTAGGATCTAGAAGTCGGACAAATGATATGCTGAATTAAGCCCAAGAGGCTGGGCGGTGGCTCGGCATTAAGGTGCACCCAGTGGCGCGCCCTACCAATTGGTGAAGAACGCGCCCGTATTTATTGCGCTGGCAATTTAACAGTAGGCTGACGTGTCAGGCGGGTACACAGAAACGATCGTAAAGAGTGCGAATGACTGCTTTGACATCCTCGCTCGCGAGGGAATAGTAAATGAACTGTGAACTCCGCCGCGTAGTGACGAGACCTTCACGGCGCAAAACCGAAAGATGCTGCGACAAAGCGGATTGTGAAAGATCGACCAGGTTGACCAATTCTCCCACCGTTATCTCTCCTTTTGCCAAATGACAAAGGATGAGTAAGCGCGACACATTCGCCATAGATTTGAGCAAGGTCACCGCGTTTCCCGCGTTTTCCTCCATCTCAGCTATCGCAATGTTCAGGGGCACAGTGAATTCTCCACGGGGACTTACGGATAGGGGGTAATACTTGTTCTTTGAACCAAAAGTGGGGTCATATGCAAGTCTTTGCATTAACTTTTTCGACGAACGCTTTTTTTCACCGGTCTAAAGTTATCAGAAAATATAATAAAAAGGGAGATGAAGAATGAATAATGGCCCGTTAACCGGCTTGAGAGTCGTCGAATTTCAGGGAATCGGCCCCGCGCCGCATGTGGCAATGATGCTGGCCGATCTCGGTGCCGACGTCGTGCGGATCGAACGGCCAGGCAACAGGCCGATGAATCCCGTCGTGGAGCGGGGGCGTCACCGAGCCGAGGTGGATCTCAAGAGCGATGCGGGTAAGGCATTCGTCGGAAAAGCTCTCGCTCACGCCGATGTGCTTCTTGAAGGCTACCGGCCCGGGGTGATGGAGCGTCTGGGGCTTGGACCTGACGAGATGCTGTCTGCCAATCCACGCCTCATATATGCCCGCATGACCGGCTGGGGACAGGAAGGCCCATTGGCGCTGGCGGCAGGGCATGATCTCAATTACATCGCGATTACCGGCGCGCTCGACAGCATCGGCGCGAAGGGAGAACTGCCGATCCCGCCGCAAAATCTCGTGGGCGATTTCGGTGGAGGATCGATGTATTGCGCGTTCGGCATTATGGCCGCGCTGTATGAACGCGAACGAAGCGGCCGAGGCCAGGTGATTGATGCGGCCATTGTCGATGGCGTGACCAACCTCATGACCTTTTTTCATGGCCAACCGCACAGCGCGCTTCGCACCACCGAGCGCGGCGCCGGCCTGCTGGGAGGGGCGGCCCATTTTTATCGCTGCTATGCTTGCCTCGATGGAAAGGAAATCACTGTCGGCGCCATTGAGCCGCAGTTCTACGCAGAATTGCTCGCGCGGTCCGATGCACCAAAGGAATTGGCCGACGGGCAACTCAATCCCGCGAACTGGGACGCCTACACCGAAAAGCTGGCGGCGCTGTTCGAGACCAAGACGCAGGCGCAGTGGATCGCTCTGCTCGAAGGAACCGACGCCTGTTTCGCCCCGGTCGTTCCGCTGGACGAGGCGAAGGATCACCCCCACATGAAAGCGCGGGGATCCTATTTGGAACACGGAGGGCGTCCTCAGGCGGCGCCTGCCCCGCGGTTTGGGCGCACACCCGGCGCAATCCGCGACAGTGCGCAAGATGGCGAGGAGGTGGTGGCGCGCTGGGCGTCAAATGGCTAATGACGCGGTCCAAAGGAGAGACGTTCCATGCGCGAATGCACCAAATTCTACATCGATGGCCAATGGGTCGATCCGGTCACCGAAAACACGCAGCCGGTAGAAAATCCTGCAACTGAAGAGACAATCGGCCACATCAGTTTCGGGACCAAGGCGGATGTCGACAAGGCTGTCGCCGCGGCACGCAGGGCCTTCGAAAGCTTCAGCCAGACGACGCGAGAAGAACGTCTGACCCTGCTGCGCGCAATTCAGGCCGAGATCGAGAATCGCACGGAAGAACTCGCTCTCGCGGTCAGTGATGAGATGGGCGCCCCGATGAGCCTCGCCAGCGGCCCCCACGTCGGCATGCTGGCAGGACATTGCCAGAAGACGATCGAGGTGCTCGAGGATTTCGCCTTCGAACGACAGGATGGGCAAACGCTGCACGTGTGGGAGCCGATCGGTGTGGTCGGAATGATCACCCCATGGAACTGGCCGCTCAACCAGATCGCCTGCAAGGTGTTCCCGGCGCTGGCGACAGGCAACACCATGGTGCTCAAGCCGACCGAGATCGCCCCGTTCAACGGCTATATCTTCGCTGAGATCATGCATGCGGCTGGCGTGCCGGCGGGTGTGTTCAACCTTGTGAATGGCGACGGGCCGGGCGTGGGCGAAGCCATCAGCGGGCATCCGGATATCGACATGGTCAGCTTTACCGGTTCGACCCGCGCAGGCGTTCTCATTGCCAAGAATGCGGCAGATACGGTCAAGCGCGTGGCCCAGGAACTGGGTGGAAAGAGCCCCAATATCGTGCTCGACGATGGCGCCTTTGCGAAATCGGTGGCGAGGGGCACGGTTTCCATGATGGGCAATTCGGGTCAGACCTGTACTGCGCCCAGTCGCATGCTCGTGCCGCACGCACGCATGGAGGAAGCCAAGACCGTGGCCAAGGAAGCGGCGGAAGGCGTCATGCCCGGTGATCCCAAGGGTAATGCGGCCATCGGCCCGGTTGTCTCGAAGGCGCAATGGGACAAGATCCAAGGCCTGATCAATAAGGGCATTGAGGAAGGCGCCACGCTCGTTGCCGGTGGTCCCGGCAAGCCTGAGGGCCTCGAAACGGGTCACTATGTCAAGCCGACCGTCTTCGCCGACGTCCAGAATGATATGACCATCGCGCGCGAGGAAATCTTCGGCCCGGTGCTCTGCATTCTCGGCTACGACGATTACGACGATGCCGTGCGCATCGCGAACGACACCGAATATGGCCTGGCCAGCACGATCATGGGCGAGGATATCGACACCGCCCGCAGCCTCGCCAAGCGTATTCGCGCCGGCCGGGTGACGATCAACGGCGCCCACGACATGAACGCCGCCTTCGGTGGTTACAAGAAGTCGGGCAATGGCCGCGAATGGGGCGAGTGGGGCTTCCACGACTTCCTCGAGGTCAAGGCCGTGATGGGCCACGGCTGATGGCGGGCAAGTTCTTCGACGAGTGGCAGGTCGGCGACAAGCTGACCCACGAAATCCGGCGGACGGTGACCGAGGCGGACAACCTCTTCTTCACCGTGATGACCCACAATCCGCAGCCGCTCCACCTCGATGCGGAAGCGGCAAAGGAAAGCGAGTTCGGTCAGATCCTCGTCAACGGGACTTTCACCTTCTCGCTGATGGTCGGACTGAGCGTGGGTGACACCACGCTCGGCACGCTGGTGGCCAATCTCGGTTATGACAAGCTGGTCATGCCCAAGCCCGTCTTCATCGGCGATACGCTGCATGCGACGAGCGAGGTCATCGGCCTGCGCGAAAGCAAGTCGCGCCCCGAAACCGGTATCGTCACGTTCCTGCACGAGGCGGTGAACCAGCGCGGCGAAGTCGTATGCCGCTGCGAACGCTCGGCTTTGCTGAAGAAAAGCGCGGCCTGATCCTGCACCCCTGCGCCCTGCTCGTGCGTTGCGGGGCGAAGGGGAGAGTGCATGAGCCACGATAGATCGGGCAAGGAGCCCGAAAGCGTCGAGGATGTGATCGGCGAACTCGACGATCTGGCGGCCAAGGGCGACAGCGTCCGCGTGGCCGATGTCCTCGATGATTTCGGCAAGCGCAGCTTCGGCCCATTCATCATGCTTCCGGCATTGCTCGAACTCACGCCCGTTGGGGCGATCCCCGGCGTTCCCACCTTCCTCGCCAGCGTCATTGCGCTTGTTGCGGTGCAGTTGCTGCTGGGCAAGGATCACGTCTGGATGCCGCGCTTCATCCAGAACCGGGCCGTGGAATCGAAGAAGCTTCACAAGGCCATCACGAAGCTGCGTGGGACCGCACGCTGGCTGGATGATCATAGCCGCGACCGGCTCGAACCGCTCACCAAAGGTATCTGGATCAGGCTGGCCGCACTCGCCGTCATTATCCTGTGCATCACCGTTCCGCCGCTTGAAGTCCTGCCCTTTGCCAGTTCGGCGCCCATGCTTGCCATCGCCACGATCGGGCTTGCACTGATCGTGCGCGACGGGCTGGTCATGCTGGCTGCACTGCTGCTGGCTGTGGCCGCGGTGGGCGGCGGCACCTACTATTATTATACGTCGGATGACGATGGCGAGAGTGGCGGCGGCATGGCGTTGAAGGAGCCATACGATTACTCCCCGCTTGCCAGGCGATCAGCGTAATCGGAAATAAGCGCAAATCGCAGACCTGCTAAACTTGCCATTCAGCCCCGCGCGCCTACATTCCATCCCATAGGAAAGGATTGCCCTGCAATGCGCGACGACAACGACAATTCGAACCCGGAACCGGAAGGCAATGGTCCCAACCCATGGATCAAGAGCTTGCTGGTATGGGGCGGAATTTTCCTCGGCCTGCTGCTGGTCGTTTCCATGTATGGCGGGGGCAGCTCTGCCTCCGGCACGCAATTGCTCTATTCGGACTTCAAGGAGAAGGTCGCCGAAGGATCGATCAAGTCGGTGGAGATCGCCAATGATCGCATCACGGGCCTGACCACCAGCGGCGAAGCTTTCAACACCGTTCCCGTGCCGGACGACACCACGCTGACCCCGCTCCTTGAAGAGAACGGCGTCGAGTTCTCTGGCAAGGAAGCGGATAGCGGCAACCTGCTGATCTATGCGCTCATCAACATTCTGCCGTTCCTGCTGATCCTCGGTATTGCGTTCTTCGCCTTGCGCCAGGTGCAGAAGGGCGGCGGCGCTGGCGGGGCGATGGGCTTCGGCAAATCCAAGGCCAAGCTGCTGACCGAGAAACAGGGACGGGTGACCTTCGCCGATGTCGCCGGGATCGACGAAGCGCGCGAAGAGCTGGAAGAGATCGTTGAATTCCTGAAAGATCCCAGCCGCTTTTCGAAGCTGGGTGGCCAGATTCCCAAGGGCGCTCTGCTGGTCGGGTCGCCGGGTACCGGTAAGACGCTGCTCGCACGCGCCATCGCGGGTGAGGCGGGCGTGCCCTTCTTCACGATCTCAGGCTCTGACTTCGTTGAAATGTTCGTCGGCGTCGGCGCCAGCCGCGTGCGCGACATGTTCGAACAGGCCAAGAAGAACGCACCCTGCATTCTCTTCATCGACGAAATCGATGCGGTTGGCCGCAGCCGCGGCCACGGTCTGGGCAATTCGAATGACGAGCGCGAGCAGACGCTGAACCAGCTTTTGGTCGAAATGGACGGCTTCGAAGCCAATGAAGGCATCATCATCATCGCGGCGACGAACCGCCCCGATGTGCTCGACCCCGCATTGCTTCGTCCGGGCCGCTTCGACCGTCAGGTCGTCGTGCCCGTGCCGGATATCGAAGGCCGCGAGAAGATCCTCGCCGTGCATATGAAGAAGCTGCCGCTGGCACCCGATGTCAATCCGCGCACCATCGCGCGCGGTACTCCCGGCTTCTCGGGCGCCGATCTGGCAAACCTCTGCAACGAGGCAGCTTTGCTGGCTGCGCGCCGCAACAAGCGGCTTGTCGCTATGCAGGAATTCGAAGACGCCAAGGACAAGGTCATGATGGGCGCGGAACGCCGTTCGATGGTCATGACCGAAGACGAGAAGAAGATGACTGCCTATCACGAGGCGGGCCATGCCCTTGTCAGCCTCAACGAACCGGCATCCGATCCCATCCACAAGGCCACCATCATCCCGCGTGGTCGTGCGCTGGGCATGGTGATGCGCCTGCCGGAACGCGACAGCTATTCCTACCACCGCGACAAGATGCATGCGAACCTTGCCGTGGCCATGGGCGGCCGCGTGGCCGAGGAAATCATCTTCGGGCACGACAAGGTTTCGAGCGGTGCGTCGGGCGATATCCAGTATGCGACCGACCTTGCCCGCAATATGGTCACCAAGTGGGGCATGAGCGACAAGCTCGGACCGCTCCAGTACGAACAGAGCCAGGAAGGCTATCTGGGAATGGGCCAGACTGCGCGCACCATGTCGGGCGGCGAGACCAACAAGCTGATCGATGAAGAGATCAAGCGGCTGGTCGAGGAAGGTCTGGCCCGTGCCAAGGACGTGCTGACCGATCAGGAAGACAAGCTACACCTGTTGGCCCAGGCCATGCTCGAATATGAAACGCTGACCGGCGACGAGATCGATCAGCTCATGAAGAATGGCAAGATCGATCGCCCGAACGAACCGAAGGGGCCGGTATCGGTCTCCCAGCCTGGCGGAAGCACGGTTCCAAAGGCCGGAAAGAAGTTCGGCGGCACAGGCGAAGGGGCTCCCGCAGGCGCCTGAACGCCAGCGCTGAAGAAATCAGGGCGCCGCACGGGAAACCGTCGGCGCCCTTTTTGCGTTGTCCACCCATACCCAGAGGCGCCGAACGCGCCACTTCATGAGGATACGACTATGAAACGCCTGATTGCCACTGCACTTGCCGCTGCCACGCTGACCGGCCTTGCTGCCTGTTCCGAACAGACCCAGGCCGATGCGTCCAAGACCGCGGAACTTGCCGGTGACGATATCGAGGCCAATGCCGCCGTAGTGGGCGAAGTGATCGAAGACGGCACGAAAAAGGCTGCCGGCGCAGTCAGCGAGGGAGCCGCCAATCTCGAGCGCAATATCGAGGAAGGCGACAAGGAAACTCCCGGCCCGGCACCCATTCTGGGCGACGAACTGAACCGTGATCAGGCAGACGCTGAGAGTTAAGTCAGAACGCGCCGATCACCAGCAGCAAGTTCAGAAACAGGATGGCCACGATGTTGATGAAGATCAGCAACACGGCAAGCCGCCAGAACGCGGAAAAACGCGAAAGCGAATAAGCGCCGCGCAACTGCTTGTAGATGTGAATAGGCGGAACGAAGGTAAACAGGGTCGCCCGGATCCATCCGGGCGCACCTGCCTTTATCAGCAGCGACAGCACGATGAAGAACAGCGACATGAACGCGATCGAATAGGTCACGAAGATCGCGTGGTCGTAGGCGCGATAGCCCGGCTTCCATAGAAACAGCAGCCATACGAACGGTATCGAGATAGGGATCAGCAACCAGCTGAATTTGTAGCCGTTCGCCTGCAGCTTGTAGAGCATCAGGCCGGGATTGCTGTTCCATTTCTCGATCACCTTGTCGATGAAGGCGATGTCGGTCTTGATGTCGGTGACGCTGGTGTTCACTTTCACGATGTCGCGTTCACGCAGATCGTGAAATTCGGCGAGGTTGCGCTCGGTGGTGGCGAGTTCATCTTCGAGTTCGGCCCGCTCTTCCTCGGCGGAAGCTATGTCCTCCTCCAATCCAGCAAGTTCCGCCTCGCTGGCCGTCGACCTTTCCTCGGTAAGTTCTGCCAGCTCCGCAGATGTCTCCGACAACCTGATCCGCATGTCGTCGCGATCGCTCGCCATCCTCTCCTCGATCTCACCAAAGGTATTGGCGATGCTCGCATCGGTCAGAATATTCGTCGGGGCCGTAAGTCCGACCACCTGGAACACCGCGAACATGAGGAAGACCGTGAAGAGGAACAAAGCCATCGGCGACACGAACCGCGCCCGTTCGCCTTCGATATAGCGCCGCGTAAGCTCCCCGGGTTTAAGCGCGAGCTTGGGCAGCGTCTTCCAGGTCTTGCCTTCGAAATGCAGCGCGCCATGGAGGAGATCGTGCATGAATGCGCCGATCGTGCGGTGGAGATGCGCTTTCTGGCCGCAGCTGTGGCAGTGCGAACCGATCAGCTCGGTGCCGCAATTGAGGCACGCTCCTTCGGCGAAATGCCCGTCTTCAAGATGTTCGTCGCGTGTCCGGTCGTCGATCGCCTTGGCGAAAAGTCCGCCTTCCACTGCCGTGCCCAACGCATCACCAAAATCGCTCATCGAGACCCCCTTGCGACTTGAATGCCCTTAATGGAACTGCCGCTCAAGACCAATTATTCTGCTTATCTCTTGCAGTTCCATTCGCGGCTTGCGAATAATAAGGTGATGGATACCATCGGTCCTTCCGCAGAATTTGTCGGCTTTGGCGTTGTTGCCGCAGTCTTCGGCCTTTTCGCGCTGATCGAATTCGTGTCGCCAAAGCGCACGCCGTTGCGGGGACGGCGCTGGGTAACCAATCTTCTGCTATTCGGGATCGATACGCTGTTGGTCCGCCTGGCGGTGCCACTGTTGATGGTGGGCACGGCCGCACTGGCGGCAGAAAGGGGATGGGGTCTTTTCAACTGGGTACCTCTTCCGCCATGGGCCGGTGTCATCACTGCGATCGTCGCGCTCGATCTGGCGCTTTATCTTCAGCACTGGGCAACCCACCGGGTGCCGCTCCTGTGGCGCTTGCACAAGGTCCATCATGCGGACCCGTCGTTCGACGTCACCACCGCAGCACGCTTTCACCCGCTGGAAATCGGGCTCAGCATGCTGTTCAAGATGGCGGTCGTCGCAATGCTGGGTCTGCCGGTGCTCGGGGTGTTCCTGTTCGAAGTGGTGTTCAACATCGCCACGCTCTTCACCCACGCCAATTTCTCGCTCCCCGGGGGCGTAGAGCGACCTTTCCGATCAGTGCTCGTCACGCCCGACATGCACAGGATCCACCATTCGTCCTTCCGCCGCGAGACCGACAGCAATTACGGGACGCTACTGTCAGGCTGGGACAGGCTTTTCGGCACCTACGTCGGCGATGCTGCCAAAGGGCAGGACGGGATCGAGATCGGGCTGCAGGCCTATCAGGACGAACGCCCCCACCGGCTGGGCTGGAGCCTGCTGCTGCCGTTCAGGGATTAGGACGCCTCGGCTTGATCGCGGAACATAAATAGAACGCAGACGTTAGTACGGCAAAGGAGACATGCATCATGACTGCTACCATGCCGAACGAACACCCCAAGTCCGATCCCGTACCGAACGCCGAAAAAGATCCCGAGAACTGGGCTACCGGGGATGAGCGTATGACCGGCGCGCAGGCCAGCTACCTAAAGACCCTGTCGGAAGAGGCCGGCGATCCCGAAGCCTATGACCCCGAACTGACCAAGGCCGAAGCGTCCCAGCGTATCGACCAGCTGCAAGCGAAGACCGGCCGGGGCCAGTGAAGCACCCGCAACGAAAAAGGCCGCCCCATCGGGAGCGGCCTTTTTCTTGATTGCAGTGCTGTAAAGATCAGCCTTCGTAATCGGACCCGATCGAGGTCGAGCGGGCCGGCGCGGATGCTGTGATCCGCAGAGCTTCGGCCGACTGGCTGAGCGAGCCGACTTCATCCATCTCGTCATCGTCATCCGGCAGGATTTTCTGCAGATTGGTGACGGCTGCTTCCTGCAAGTCCTTCGGCTTCACCGTCTGCTCGGCGATCTCGCGCAAGGCAACGACCGGATTCTTGTCACGGTCGCGTTCGAGAGTGATCTCCGCACCGCCGGAAATCTCGCGAGCCCGCTGGGCAGCCAGCAGGACGAGATCGAAACGGTTGGGGACCTTGTCTACACAATCTTCGACGGTAACGCGCGCCATGGGCACTCCGATGCAATTAATTCGAGAATCTCGGAAAGCGCGTCAGATACGGATCGAGGGCGATCAAGTCAAGGATTTGCGCCATGTGCCGGGCACGCTAAGGCTTGCAGCACATGGCAGATACAGCAACCGCAGCCCAGCCCACGCATTTTCGCGACCCGCCGCCGTTCGCGGTGCGCGCGCAGGGGCAGTCCCTCACTTTCTATCCTGCGGGAAAAGATCGCCGCCAGGCGCTTATGGATCTGGTTCGCTCGGCCAAGACCACGCTCGACGTCTGCTTCTACATCTTTGCCGAAGACAGTGTCTCCGTGGAGTTGAGAGACGCCCTTTGCGACGCAGCGAAACGGGGCGTGAAGGTCACGCTGATCATCGACCGCTTCGGCGCATCGGCAAGCGATGAATTCCTCCAGCCTTTCGTTGAAAGCGGCGGTACATATCTGTGCTTCAGCCCCCGGTGGTCGATGCGCTACCTCATCCGCAATCATCAGAAGATGGTCATCGCCGACAACAAACGCGCCATGTTCGGCGGCTTCAACATCGAAGACGATTATTTCGCGCCGCCGGAAAGAAACGGCTGGAACGACATCGGCATCCGCATCGAAGGCGACGCGGTCCAGGGGCTGAGCGACTGGTTCGGCCGTCTGCACGACTGGACGGACGATGATGACGCCCATTTCAGGGAGATCAAGAAGACCGTCAGCGACTGGGAGTGGACGTCGCAGGATGGCCATGCCCGATGGCTGGTCGGCGGGCCGACCCGAGGCCTCTCTACCTGGGCGCGGTGCGTGACGCAGGATTTGAAGGAGGGCGAGAAGCTCGACATCTTCATGGCCTACTTCTCACCCCCCTATACGCTGCTCAAACGGATCGCGCGCGTGGCGAAGAAGGGACAGACGCGGTTGCTGATGGCCGCCAAGAGCGACAATGGCGCGACGATCGGCGCGACCCGTTCGCTCTATTCTTATTTGCTCAAGCGCGGCGCGAAGATCTGGGAATTCTCTCCGTGCAAGCTCCACACCAAGCTACTCGTCCTCGATGACGCGGTTTACGTGGGCAGTGCCAATTTCGACATGCGCAGTCTCTATCTCAATCTGGAGATCATGCTGCGGATCGAGGATAAGGCACTTGCCGAACGGATGCGCGACTTTGTGACCGAGCATATCGAGGCTTCGGAGCATATTACGCCCGAACTGCATAAGAAGCGTGCAACCATCTGGAACAGGATCCGCTGGTGGGCCGGCTGGGTGCTCGTCTCGGTGATCGATTATACTGTCGCGCGGCGAACCAATCTGGGCTTCTGATACCGACAAGGAACATTCGCCCCATCAAAGGCGTAGGCTGCGAAAAGGAGATTTCGATGAGGACCGCCATTCTTGTTGCTGCACTCCTGGGCGTGAGCGCCTGTGCAGAGCCGATCGAAGACCGCGAACCAGCGGATACCGAACCGTTGGCTCCGGCTACAAATGTTCCGGCGATAACGCCAAGGGTCGCGCTGGTGCCCGGCGTGATTGACGATAATCTGCGACGCGAACGCAATCTCATGGGCGAACTGGGCTGTGTCTTCCGCCGCGGTCAGGAAACCCTGTTCGCGGCCGTCGCCAATTCGGCAAATATCGAAAGCGCAGAAGGGCTTGTCGTCATTGATGGGCAGCCCATCGAAGTCGAGATGGACGGGTCCGGCGGATACAACTCGCTCCAGTCCGCCGCCAGCTTCACCGGGGACAATGGCATCGAAGTCGAGATTGCCGTTTCCGAAGAAGCCGAAATCCGCGAAACACCCGCCCCGGCAACCGGGCCCGCGCCGATGGAGGCGACCATGACGCTATCGCGCGATGGACAGCAGGTTTCCGTGGAAGGCCGCTACGAATGCGGACCGCAGCCGGACGCCTGAGTTACTCGTAATCATCCTCGTATCCGCCGCGCATTTCCGGCGAGGTGAACTTGGTGAACTCGCTCTGGAACAGCAGCGGGACATTGCCCGTCGAACCATGACGTTGCTTGGCCACGATCAGGGTCGCGCGGTTGACCAGTTCAAGATGGCGGGCCTCCCAATCCGCATATTTCATGCGGACTTCCTCGCTGCTGGTTTCGTCCGGCGTGTCGGGTTTCAGGGCGTTGTGATAATATTCGCCGCGGAAGATGAACCAGACCATGTCGGCGTCCTGCTCGATCGAGCCGGATTCGCGCAGGTCGGAAAGCTGCGGGCGCTTGTCCTCGCGCTGTTCCACGGCACGGCTTAGCTGTGACAGCGCGATGACCGGAACATGGAGTTCCTTGGCCAGGGTCTTGAGACCGCGGCTGATTTCCGAGATTTCGTTGACGCGGTTGTCGTTTGCGCGGCCCGAGCCCTGTAGCAGTTGAAGATAGTCGACGATGACCAGCCCGATGTCATGGCGGCGCTTCAGCCGCCGCGCACGGGTGCGCAGTGCGCCGATGGTGAGGCCGGGCGTGTCGTCGATATAGAGTGGTAGTTCGTTCAATTCCTGGCTGGCGAAAGAAAGCCGCTGGAACTCCTCTTTGCTCAAGCGGCCCGAACGCAGCTTTTCCGAGGAAATTTCCGCCGTTTCGGCCAAGATACGCGTGGCCAGCTGGTCCGCGCTCATTTCCAGGCTGAAGAAGGCAGTCGCCGCGCCAGGGCTCTCGCCGGTTTCGATGCCGAGCTTGTGATCGTCCATTAGCCGGCGCGCCGCGTTGAAGGCGATGTTGGTAGCCAGCGAGGTCTTGCCCATGCCGGGACGCCCGGCGAGGATGATGAGGTCGGAATTGTGGAGGCCGCTGGTCTTGTCGTTGACCGTTTCGAGGCCCGTCGTCTTGCCTGAAAACTTGCCGCCCGAATTGATCGCCGCTTCGACCATCTTCAATGCGCCCAGCGCGGCGGTGCGGAAGTCCTGCGCCTCGCTGCCAGTCGTGGCACCTTCGGCGACCTTGTAGAGATCGGCTTCGGCCTTGCTGATCTGGTCCATCGGCGCGACTTCTTCCGATGTGTCGAGCGCGCTTTCGACCAGATTGCGGCCCACGGTGACCAGTTCGCGCAGCAGTGCGAGATCGTAGATCTGTTCGGCCAGCTTGCCGGTCGCGAGCAAGCCCTGCCCATCGGCGGTCAGCTGGGCGAGATAGGTCACGCCGCCCAGTTGCTTCAGTGCCTCGTCGCTTTCGAAATAGGGCTTCAGCGTCACCGGCGTGGCGACCGAATTGCGGTCGATCAGCTTGTGGACACGGTCGTAGATGCGCTGGTGGACCGGTTCGTAGAAATGATGCGGCTGCAGCGGCGTATTGAGCTCCTGCACCACCTGATTGTCGATCAGCACTGCGCCCAGAAAGGCGGCTTCGGCCTCCACATTGCTGGGCAGGGTTTGGCCCTGTTTCTGGTTTTCTGCAGTCGAATCAGTCGCTGGGAAGAGAAGGTCAATGTCGGCCATGGCGGGGTTATGGAGCAAATTGCCTGGCGATTGAACCGCCGCCGAAAGACCCGATGCGGACAGCCCTGTGGAAGGATGAGCCAAAGTTCGACCTTGCCCCGCTTGACCGCAGTTGCGAAAGCAGGCTGGCATCATGAGCGATTCAACCACCCCTGCCGGCGACCAGCGTATCGCGAAGATCGACCTCGACGAGGAAACGATCATCTGGCGCAATGCCGATATCGAGCAGGAACGGCGCATCGCCATCTTCGATCTGATCGAGGAAAACAGCTTCAAGCCCGTGCGCGCTGCCGAGCGGGGGGCGACCGGGCCTTACCACCTGACACTGGCGGTGCGCGATGGGCGTCTGCTGATGACGATCGCCGATGCGGACGACCAGCTGGTGGAAGAACTGCTCCTGGGCCTCGCCCGGTTCCGCCGCCCGATCCGCGAATATTTCGCCATTTGCGACAGCTATTATCAGGCAATCCGCAAGGCCACGGCGGGAGAGATCGAGACGATCGACATGGCGCGGCGCGGCGTCCACAACCGAGCGGCCGAACTTCTGCTGGAGCGGCTGGAAGGCAAGGTCGAGACCGATTTCGCCACGGCCCGCCGCCTGTTTACGCTCATCTGCGTTCTGCACATCAAGGGCTGACCGGACATGGTGAAGCGCAAGACGGGCCGGATCGGCCTCCTGTTCAAGCTGCTCCTCGTCCTCGCGCTGATCGGCGCTGGCGCGTGGCTGTATCTGCAGCACGAGCGCAGCGGCTGGCGCCCCACCGACGAGGAATATCCAGACCAGGGCGCCTTGGTCGGCGAGGATGACGGCGCGGTCGATTTCAAAGTGCTGAAAGGGCTCGGCGCCAGCTTCGTCTATCTCGAAGCCAGTCGCGGGGCGCGCGGCAAGGATGCCAATTTCTCCCGCAATCTGGCCGCAGCGCGCGAAGCCGGGCTGCAGGTGGGCGCGGTGCATCTGTTCGATCCGTGCGAAACCGCCGACGGGCAATCCGCCAATTACGTGACCATCGTCCCGCGCGATGCGGACCTTTTGCCGCCCACCATCCGCCTGTCGCGCCTGGCGGACGATTGCCACGAACGGGTTTCGGATGCCGCAGTGCAGAGCGAATTGCTGACTCTCGTCAACCAGATCGAAGCGCACACCGAAGCGCCGGTCGTACTGTCTCCGAGCGCGCGCTTCGAGGATCGCTATCGGCCCGCCCGGAGGCTGGAGCGGTCGCTGTGGCTGGACGGGGATGGGGAAGAGCCGGTCTATGCCGGCAGGCCGTGGACGGTCTGGACCGCAAATTCCGTCTATGCGAGCCCTGCGGCCGAGAAGCCCTTGCGCTGGCTGGTCGTGCGCCCATAGAGGCGGTCCATGACTGAAGACGATCTGATCGCCGCCGCCCGCGAGGCCGCCGAAAATTCCTATTCGCCCTATTCGGATTTCGCAGTGGGCAGCGCGCTGCTCTTTGCAGACGGCAGCGTGGTGACCGGCACCAATATCGAGAATGCGAGCTATGGCCTCGCGCTGTGTGCTGAAACGGTGGCGATCTCGAAAGCCATGGCCGATGGTGCGCGCGGCGGATTGGAAGCGGTGGCCGTGACCGGTCCACTGGACAAAGGAGGCGGCGCTCCGATCACGCCATGTGGCCGTTGCCGGCAGGTGCTGAATGAACTGGCGCAGCTTGGCGGGACGGATCCGCTCATCCTGTGCGTCGGTGCGGAGGAAACGCGGAGGGTGAAGCTCAGCGAATTGCTCCCCCACGCGTTCGGCCCGGCGAGCCTGGACTAACGGCTCCTTTACCATCCACGTTTAGGATGGCGGCAGCGCATCGGGCGCCCGGAGATACACCATGAAATTCGTCCATCTTGAATCGCGCGGCGGCAATTACATGGTTGTCGCCAGCAACGTCGCCTGGCTCCGGATCGGGGAGAACGGGCAGACGTTGGTCGGGATCGTCGGCGGCCAGCCCTTGCTGGTGACCGGAACTCCCGAAAGCGTGGCGGCCAAGCTCATGGCCGACACCGGCGCCTAATATTTCGCCTTTCCTTTTCAGCACTCCAGGACAGCTCATCGCGCTGGCCCTTGCCGACCTGCCTCGCTAGGGACCTGCGCATGATCGACAGGCGAACCGCCCTCGGGACATTGGCAGGCGTGCCGCTCGCTCTGGGTCTTCCGGCGCAAGCGGCCGCGCGGGACCGGAAACGGGCGCGCCGGATCAGCCTGGGCGATACGGTGGGTCTCGTCGCCCCGGCCAGCGCGGTTTCGCCGGACGCGATTGCTGCCAGCCAGCACATGATCCGCGGCATGGGCCTCACTCCCAAGCTGGGCGCAAATGCGGCGCGCACCGACGGCTATCTCGCCGGCACCGATGCGCAGCGCGCTGCCGATCTCAACGCCATGTTCGCCGATGACCGGGTCGCGGCCATCTTCGCCATTCGCGGGGGCTGGGGCGGGGCGCGGCTGCTGGAAATGCTCGACTGGGACATGATCCGCCGCAATCCGAAGCTGGTCATCGGCTATAGCGACATCACTTCGCTTCACCTGGCCATCGCCGCGCGCGCCGGTTTCCCCACCATCCACGCGCCCAATGCGAGCAATTCCTGGCCGAAAGCCAGCTGGGAAAGCCTGTGGCGGCTGGCCTTCACCGGTGAGACGCCGGTGCTTGGTATGGGTGAGGACGGACCATCAGGCCGCACTATCACACCGGGGCGGGCGAGAGGCCGGCTCTTTGGCGGCAATCTGACGGTACTGTCCACGCTGATGGGAACGCCGTGGGTGCCGGATTTCGGCGGCGCCATCCTTTTCCTGGAAGACGTCAACGAGGCGGAATACCGCATCGACCGGATGCTCCAGCAGCTGGAGCTGGCAGGAGTTTTGGGAAAACTATCAGGAGTGGTTTTCGGGCGGTGCCGCGCCTGCGCCACCGCTGAACCCGACTATGCCGGCCTGACCTTGGACGAGGTCCTCGACCGGCATCTGAAACCGCTCGGCATTCCCGCAGTCGCGGGGGCCAATATCGGTCACCACCGGGGGCAGTTGAGCCTGCCCCACGGCGGTGAAGTGGAAATCAATGCTCAGGAGCGCACGATCACGCTCCTGAAACCGATTGTGGGCTGACGGCTCAGACCCCTTCGTTGTCCAGCCATTCGACCAGCGATGCCAGACAGTCGCGCGCCAGCATCTTGCAGCGCTCGGGGCTCCAGCCCTGTTCCGGCTCGGGATCGGCCTTGTTGTCCTTATAGGGCATTTCCAGCGTCATCGAGGTCGCGCCGAAACGCTCTGCCACCTGGTTGGTGCTCATCGACAGATTGGCCTTGCCGGGGGAAGACTTCACATAGCCAAGTTCGGTCTGGAAATCGGTGGTCCGGCGATTGAGGATGCGTTCGAAGCGGTAATAGCGTTCACCCTGCTCGTCGGTCCAGGACGGGATGCCTTCGAAACCGGCCAGGAAGCTCACGGGAATGGCCTCATCGGCATGGACGTCCATGGCGAAGTCGACGCCGGTCTTGTCCATGTGGTTGCGGATCGCCAGCACTTCGGGGCTGCGTTCGGCGCTGGGGTTTTCCCATTCGCGGTTGAGATTGGCACCCGCCGCGTTGACGCGCAGGTTGCCGCGCTTCGAACCGTCGGGATTGCAGTTCGGCACGATGTGCAGGCGGCACTTCTGGCGCAGGCGGCGCCCGACGCTGTCGGCGGGGTCGGTAAGCACTTCGAGCGCGCCTTCCATCCACCATTCAGCCTGCGTTTCACCGGGATGCTGGCGGGCATAGAGCCATACGTTGAAGCTGCCGTCGCCCATTTCGAGGCAGTCCAGTGGCTGCCCGTCGAGCGTGGTGCCGAGATGCACATGGTCCACGCCTTCCGAGGCTGCCGCTTCGGCAACGAGGTCGAAATGCCGTTCCATCGAATAGGGAGCGAAATAGGCGAAATAGGCGATGTCGCTGGCGGGCGTATAGCGGATGGTCAGCGTGCCGCCTTCTTCGTCCTTGTCATAGGAGGATGCGGCGCGGCCCCAGTAATCGCGATCTTCCGACACGCAGGCATCGTAATCGGGCCAGCCGTCGGGATAGGCGCTGTCGGAAAGCTGGGTGATCTTGAGCACCAGTTCGCGCCCCTTCGCGCCGGCGACGCGGAAGTGGAACCACTGCTTGAACTCGCTGTTCGTATCCAGCGGAATGGCCAGCCGCGCGGTTGCGCCGTCCACCGAAAGGACGTCGATATTGCCACTGTCAAACGCGGAATCGATCCGGATATCGCTCACTCGGAAACCTCTACTTTAATTGTCTCGCCATTATTGCCGGGAAATTCTCTGAACAGCGCGGCGGCGAGTGTCTGTGCGTTGGCCTTGCTTTGCGCAAGGGGTGAATTGTCCGCCACACGGAATTCGGCGCGGCCTTCCCAAAGGGCCTCGCCGCTTGCCGCATCGCGGATGGTGACTGCCAGTTCGGTGCCGACCTTGTCGCGCGCCCCGCCACCCAGATTGATGCCGAGGCCGAGGCCCACGCCCGAGCCGTAGGAGCCGGTGCTTCCGCCAACTCCGACACTGACCGGGGAGCGGCGCCCTTCGGCGGTCATCACATAACGATCAACCGAAACCGAGGCCACCTGTCCGGCGCTGGTACGCGCGCTTTCGGAATAGCCAAGCGATCGCAATTCGGCGGCGATTGCCGACTTATACGGCATGAGAGCAAGGCTGTCGGCATCTTGGCCGGGCGCGCTTTCGATGAAGATCGTGCCCTGGCCCAGCGTCGCAGCGCGTTCGGGCGCAACGAAACGGGTTACTTCGACCGGGCCGGGCGCAGTGGCGCAGGCGGAAAGCGAAAGGGCGGCGAAACCGGCAAGCAGGAGGGCTGTGTTCTTCATGATACGACCTTTCAGGCGGGGCAGAACTGGGGGTGTCAGGGAGGTAACGCCCCAGCAGCCCCGATGCTCCTGCCGGCATCCGCACAGCCCCTTAGTCGATTGCCCTTACCAAATGGTATGCTAGTCCAGCGCCCCATGAGCGATGCGAGAAAAGTGCCGGTGCTGGTCACCGGAGGGGCAGGGTATATCGGCAGCCATGCGGTGCTGGCGCTGAAAGACGCAGGCTGGGAGGTGGCCGTTATCGACAATCTGTCGACCGGGTTCGAATTTGCCATTCCCGACGGCGTACCGCTTTACCGCGGCGATATCGCCGATGCCGAATCGCTGGCGCGTATTTTCGCCGAGCAGGGCACGAAAGCGATCATGCATTTTGCCGGATCGATCATCGTGCCCGAATCGGTGGAGCAGCCGCTCCGATATTACGAGAACAATACGGTGAAGAGCCGTGCGCTGATCGAGGCGGCTGTCGCGGGCGGGGTCGATCATTTCATCTTCTCGTCCACGGCGGCAACCTACGGCGTGCCGGAAACTTCGCCGGTGGCCGAGGATTCGCCCAAGAGCCCGATCAATCCTTACGGCTGGTCGAAGCTGATGACCGAGCAGATGCTGGCTGATGCCGCAGCAGCGCACGGCTTCAACTTCTGCGCCTTGCGTTATTTCAACGTTGCCGGCGCCGACCCCGAAGCGCGCAGCGGGCAATCGACCGCCGGGGCAACCCACCTGATCAAGGTCGCCTGCGAGGCGGCAACCGGCAAGCGCGACAGCGTGGCCGTCTTCGGCACCGATTACGACACGCCCGACGGGACCGGTGTGCGCGACTATATCCACGTCAGCGATCTGGCGAATGCGCATGTGCTGGCGCTCGAAGCGCTGATCGAGCAGCCGCAGCGTTCGCTCACCATGAACTGCGGCTATGGCAGGGGCTTCTCTGTCCTCGAAGTGCTTAATGCCGTGGACCGCGTGACCAATGCTACGATCGAGCGGCGGATGGAGCCGCGCCGGGCGGGCGACCCGGCCGAACTGGTTTCCGATCCAGGCCGCATCCGCGCCACCCTGCCGTGGCGGCCGCAGCATGACGATCTCGGCACGATCATCGAACATGCCCTGCAATGGGAGCGGAGGCTGTCCGAAATTCGGGGAAGTGCTTGACCAGAATCACCCACGTGGCTATCGGGCGCGCTTGAATTCGGCGCACCGGACCCTACTTCCGGTGCGTATTTATTTGATCAGAGAGAACCGATGAAGATCCGCAACAGCCTCAAGTCGCTTAAGAGCCGTCACCGTGATTGCCGCGTGATCCGTCGTCGCGGCCGCACCTATGTCATTAACAAGACCAACCGTCGCTTCAAGGCTCGCCAGGGCTAAGCTTCGGCTTCGCGGGACCTGTCCCGCAATTGTCTAACGATCGGCCCGGCTCCCGATGGGAGTGCGGGCCGAACGCATTCGGGAAGGATAAAAGGCATGCGGCACGAGCCGGTCGATGCGGTGGTCTTCGATGTGGGGCGGGTACTCTATCACTGGGACATGCGCCATCTCTACGAAAAGATGACCAGCGATCCCGAGCGGCTTGAAACCATTCTGGGCGAAGTCGTGACCGAGGAATGGCATTTTCTCCATGATGCCGGCCGCCCCCTGTCCGAAATGGTGCTGGAGCGGATCGCGCTCTTCCCCGATTACACGGCGGAAATCCGCGCCTATGCCACACGCTTCAACGAAACCATTCCGGGGCCCGTAGAAGGCAGCCACGAATTGGTGGAGCGGCTGCATGCGCGCAATGTCCCGCTGTTCGCGATCACCAATTTCGCCGCGGAATTCTGGGCCGGCTTCCGCCCTCGGCACAGGATATTCGACCGGTTCGGGGAAATCGTGGTCTCGGGCGTCGAGCGGATCGCCAAGCCGGACCCGGCGATATTCGCGCTATCGGCAGAACGCTTCGGCCATGCACCCGAGCGCATGCTCTTCATCGACGACAATGCGGCCAATATCGAATCGGCCGCGAATTGCGGATGGCAGGTGCACCACTTCACCGGTGCCGACGAACTGGAGGCAGATCTCGTCGACCGGGGCCTGGTCTAGCGCCGACGCAAAAAAGGCCCCGGTCCGGAAACCGGGGCCGGTGCCTCCCCCGATGGAGTGGGAGGCGGGATTTCGGGAAAATCAGCGGTTGCAGCGGGTCAGCTTGTCCGCATCCAGAGCCTCGCCTTCGGTGGTGAAGGCAACGATTTCGCCCAGATCGCGCTTCAGCTCGCGGCACATGCGTGCGGGGCGCGAAGTGCCCTTGGCTGCCACGCAGTTCGTGCCCTTGCAGGTCCAGGCCACGCCGCCCGCGATGACCGTTTCCTTCTCTGCGGGCGCGGCCAGCTGCACCTGATAATAGGCACCGTCGCGGGCCTGGGCAGGAGCCGCAGTGCCGATCGCGCCCAGCGCGCCTGCTGCGCACAGGGCAGCGGCCATGAAGGCGCCGGGGCGGATGGAGCGGGAAATAATCATGATGCAGAAGCCTTTCGCTTGGTCGAATATGCGCAGCGTCGAGCGACGCTGGAATAAAGGTTGCTAATCGCAACGGGTGGCAACGCGCCCTAATGCGATCAGTTGTGATTCGCAACTAACTTCGCAAAGCATTTGGCAACACGCCGTTTTCGGGTAGATAGGTTTCTCGAGAAGGACTTAATTTATGCCCGACATCCGCGAACCCTTGCGCGAGCTGACCGAATGCGGTTTGCCGCAGGCGCTCGAAGTCATGGGCGAACGCTGGAGCTTCATGATCCTGCGCGCCAGCTTCAACGGTCTCCACCATTTCGAGGAATTCCTCAGCGAGCTGGGGATCGCTCGCAACATCCTGTCCAATCGGCTCGCCAAGCTGGTCGAGCATGGCATCCTCAAACGGGATCCGTGCCCCGACGATCGCCGCAAGATCGAATACCGGCTGACTGAAAAGGGGCTGGACCTCCTCCCCGCGATGATCGCGCTGCGGCAATGGGGTCAGAAATACGGTGAGCAGGTGGTCGAAAATCCCGTGCTGGTCGACGAGCGCGACCGGCTGCCGATCGGTCCTACCTCGATCCTCAGCCACGATGGCCGCATTCTCGGCCCGCAGGACCTCCATCTGGTGGAGCGGGCCAACCTCGGCCTTCGCGCCGATGGCACCACTTCGACGCCCGGGCCGGGGCTGGACCGCGGCGCAGTGGTCGACATCGAGACGCTTCGCAAAAGGCGTGATGCGGCCTGAGGGCGCCATGATCTGCCCGTGACCGGCACGCCGGAAACCACCCCCGATGGCCGTTACATCATCGTGCGCGGACGGTTGTGGCGCACCAGTAATCCGGCGCTTTCCGAAGACCAGCGCGAATCGCTCGTGAAGCGGCTCATGGATGCGCGCCGCTCCGTCGCGGCGGCGAGGCGCGTAAACGACCCTGCGGCGGAGAAGCTGGCGCGCGGCAAGGTGCATGCGGCCAAAGTGGAACTGGGCGAAAGGGGCCCCGTCTGGTGGTCCGACGGCGCGCCCGATTACAATCGCCATCTGCTAAAGAATACGCCCTATGCCGATGCCGCGCAGGCCGCGGCCCCGGCAGACGGCGATTCCCGTCCTTAAGGCCGATGGTTAACGCATTCTTGCAAAAGTGACGTCAAATCCCGCTCTGACGGTGTGACGTCATCGTTAAAAACATCGAAACACCTTGCTGCCATACCCTGTCGAGAATCGGGGCACATGCCTGCTTGAGCCGGATAAAAACGTGATCGAAATCGAAGTTCAGAACGAAACGCACCAGACGCAATTCCGTATCAAGTCGCTGACCGTGCCGCGCATCGGCGAAGGTCTTCGCCTGAAGGAGCCCGACGGCACCTGGGCGAGCTACGACGTGCTCGACGTCTGGTACCAGCAGGCCGAGTACGGCGAAGTCTGGGTCCCCTATCTCCATGTGAAGACGACGCCTGCAGACGGCGGAGTGTCCATGGCACCGGCACCGACCACCCAGGAAATGCCCAACCAGGCGATGCCCATCGCCGATTTCCTCGCCAAGTTCGAAGGCGACCACGAGCACGAGACGGTGAAGCTCAACCTAGATTTGGGTGAAGAGGGCTGAGGCTGGATAAGGTCACTGGGCGATGATCCATGTGACTTTCTCTGCATCCAGTGGAGACTCGCTGCAGCGAGCGCTAGGGAAAAGCGACAGGGACACAAAAGTCGTCGCATTGCCGGACAATTTGGACTGGGGGCCAATCGTCCGCGAGGATTTCGCGGCTCGCGAAGCTTGGTTCAACGAAAATCTTCCGTGGGAAAGAGGAGGATGGGATTGGATCGCCGCCGGTATAGCCACCTTTCAGCGAGAGCTTGAGAAAAGCGACCGTCACCTGGTGTGGGTCGCTCCCCAGAACGCGGCCGAATTATGCGGGCTTCAATTCTATCTCGACAGATTCGGCGGAGAGCGAGCAGAATTCGTTTTGGTCGATCACGGCTTCCCTGGGACGTGGGAGGAAAAACCACCCAAAGCCTTGAGCGAGCTTGATGTCACGGCGTTCGAATTCCTTCTCGCAAATGCAGGCCGTGAACCGTGGGACCCGGTGCGATTTCCGAGAAATCGTTGGCGAGAACTCTGCGACGCCTCGAAAAATCTTCGGATCGTAGGCGATGGCGGAGCAAAAAGCGTCGAAGCCGAGTTCTTCGATGCCAAGTTGCTCGCCCAATGTGCAGCGGAATGGAAAAAATCCGAGCGCATTCTGGCCGATGCGATGATCGCTATTTGGCAACAAGAGCACTTCGTCGAGGTCGACCTCCCATTCTGGCGGCTCCGCGAACTCGCTTTGCAAGGCAAGGTAGAGGTCTCTCGGAAAATGTGTTTCGACACCCGATACGGGCCAGACCCTCTGCTTGTCCGCCGCGCCTGAAGCGCTGATGGCTCAAGCAATTCCTGCAGCTTTGGCATGCGCCGGCTTCCCGCGCCCTTGCCGGTATCGCTGGGTCGAAAGGCCAATCGGGCGGTGCCCATCGCCTGACTTTCATGCCAAGTGCCGGTCATTCTCTCGATAAGATGTCTATGTGGGCTTCTGCCTCGGCATCTCCGGGCACACGCTCCAGATAAGCGTGGTACATGTCGAGTGCCGCGCGGGTTTGCCCCGTAACGCGCAAGCCATCAGCCAGCCTGTAAACGGCATAGTCTGATTCCGGGTGCAACACGCGATTGAGCTTCAGCAGGTCGATCCCGGCGGAGTTCCGGCTCCGGTGGATATATTTGAACCCTGCCAGATCGACTACGCCTTCTCGTGCCTTGCGGGAACCGTCGCTTCTGCGGCTTGCGGAAATGCCGGCTTCGATGCCCTTCGAAACAGTCACATCGATCAGCTGCTGTGTGAAACGGTAATTGCGTGTGTCATCGGTGGGACCGGCTATCATTTCATGGACCAACGCTTCGGTAGCCCAATATCCATCCACGTCGCCATTGGTAAGCACGACGAATATGGTGTCGGTGTCGGGAAAGATCATAAGCTCGCCCGCGACCCCGTAATGGCCGCCCGAGTGCCCCAGCAAACGGGTTCCGTTGAGGTCCTGTTCGACTATCCCATAACCGTATTTGCCAAGAGGAGTGTCCGACCGACCTTGCAGGAACGCTTTGGTCATTTCGGAGCCTAGCAAGCGATTGCGTGTTAGCGCGAGGGCAAACCGATGAAGATCGCCAACGGTCGAGTAAGCGCTGCCGGCCGCGCTTCCACGAGCCTCCAGCCGGCTGCTGCAATCGATCCATTCTCCCGGCTTCTCCTCGGATCGCATGTAGGCGATCGCACGATTCGAGACTTCTTCATCCACGCGCCAATTGTCGGTGTCTGCCATGCCTGCCCTCTCGAAGACCGCGTGCCGGACATGGTCGTAATAACTTCTGCCTGTCACTGCTTCGATGACGAGGCCGAGAACAATGTAGCCCCCGTTCGAATAAGAGAAAGCGCTGCCCGGTTCATGTTCGAGAGGGATGTGGGCAAATAGCGGCAGATAGTCGCTGTGGTTTTCGGGGTAGGGGCCTTTCAGGTCTGCCATACCCTGCCAGTAATTACCGATGCCGGATCTGTGCATCAGCAAATGCGCGATCGTTACATTTTTCGCCGCAGCATAGTTGGGGTAGCCTGGAAGGTGTCTGGCTATGGTATCGCCGAGCGAGAGCGCTCCGGCTTCGACCAGTTGCATGATGCAAATGGCCGTGAACATTTTGGATACGGATGCGAGATTGAACTTCGTGTCGACAGTGTTGCGCCTGCCGCTGGCCCTGTCCGCCAAACCGTAGCTTTCGGCAAATTCGATCTGGTCGCCGCGGGCAAGCAGGACCGCTCCGCTCAGATCCATGGTGCGAACGAGGTTTCGTGAACGCCCGGATAACCTGCCGCTTTGTGCGCTACGCGTCGCGCAGCTGGCTAAGGCGAGGGTCGCAGCCGCTCCACCGCCGATTGCAAGGACTCCGCGCCGCGACGTTTTCTGGAAATGCATCTGTTTTCTCTCGCTCTTGCAATTGTCGGACTTTCGGCATTACGTAACCTATTACAGAATTATATGTAACAGGTTACGTAATTGTCAATTGGGCCGGATATGAAGACGGACGAAGCCCGCGAGGGCAGCATCGAGGCATACGGAGCATTCGCCATCGGTGGGCGCCTGCGACGACTGAGCGACAGGATCGATCGCGATGCGAAGTCGATCTACGAGAAGATCGGCGTGCAGTTCGAACAGCGCTGGTTTCCGGTATTCAACTGTCTGCGCGCAGGGGAGGCTTTGAATGTGACGGAGATCGCGGATCGCCTTGGCCTTTCTCACGTCTCGGTCAGCGTCATTCGCAAGTCGCTCGAGAATGCGGAATTGGTGACTTCGAAAGTTGATGAGAATGATGGCAGGCGCTCTGTCCTGACGCTGACCGCCAAGGGAAAAGCGCTTTCGGAAGAGCTCGGACCGCTGTTCTCAGCGCTCGACCTTGCGGCGGCAGAATTGAACAAGGAAGCTGGCAACGCAATCACGGCAATCGCCCGGCTTGAAAAAGCGCTGGACAGGAGATCGATATCGGCCCGAACCGCCGATTTTCTCGAGCAGAATCAGACGCGGTAGCCTCGCCTTCACATCATTACCTTCAGGGGCTCGAAAGCCGATAGAGGATCCAGTCCGCGGAGGCAGACTTTCCGCTTCACACTTGATAGCCGCCCCTCGCTGTTTCACGCCCGCGGCGGTTGCCTGCGATAACTCAGCGCTTCGGCCACATGGATTCGGCCGACCGTTTCTGCGCCTGCCAGATCGGCGATCGTGCGGGCCACTCTCAGCATGCGGGTATAGCCGCGCGCCGAAGATCAATCCACACAGAGCGTAACCGTGGAGAAGTCGTGGTCGGGTCGAATGCCCAACCATGGCATGCCAATCGCCGACGTCCTCGCCAAATTCGAAGGCCACCACGAGGACTGGGGCGTAAAACAGCGTCAGTCTGCCGCCGAAGTTTCGAGTTTCGTTCGTAACGCTGTCAGCACTCGTCGTGTCGCCTGAAGGTCCTCGACGGTCAGATCCTGCGCCAACGCTTCCACGCGCGGACCATAGAGACCGATTGCGGCATCGTATGTTTCCTGCCCCTTCGGCGTCAGAACAACGAGTTGAGCCCGCTTGTGATGCGGGTTTGGCTCGAACGAAACCAGTCCGTCCTTCTCCAAGTCGTTCACGATCCGCTGCACATTCTGGCGGTTCGCCCCCAGATCCCGGGCCAGCCATGCCACGGGCTGCGCCCGGTCGGCCTGTACGATCGCCCCGAGAATCTGCCACCGCGCACTGGTCAGGCCGAGCGGCGAAACGATCCGGTCGCCCCAGGCGAGCGTCGCGTTGTTGGCCCGAAACATGGCAAGGATAACGTCAGTCAACGTTTCTGCTTTCGATCGCGGATCTTCAGCGGGCATATGACACCTTCCATTTATATTGACACCATCATGTCAAAGATGCTTCATAGCGACACTACCGCAATAAAGGACATGTGGACATGAAAAAGCTGGTTCATCGCATCGCGGGCGCAATCGCGCTGCTGACGATCGCAAGCTTCTGGCTCTCGACACTCATCAGCGAACTGTCCGGCTCGACGGAGGCGGTGGTGGCCGTCAAAACAGCAATTCCGTGGGGTTTCCTGCTATTGATACCCGCTCTTGCAGTTGTAGGCGGAACCGGGTTTTCACTGACCGGAGGGCGGGCGAAAGGGCTGGCCGCTACCAAGCTGAAGCGTATGCCTGTGATCGCAGCCAACGGATTACTCATTCTGGTCCCCTCAGCCTTATTCCTCGCATGGAAGGCTACTGCCGGGGAGTTCGATGCTGCGTTTTACGCCGTGCAGGCGATTGAACTGGTAGCGGGCGCGGCAAACCTGGTGCTTCTTGGCCTCAACATGCGAGACGGGCTGAGAATGACTGGCAGGCTGAGGGTTCGTCCTCGAAGCGCGCAACCTTGAGGGCGGCCCGCGCCGCAGGAGGTGCTACCCCGGGCGGTGTTCTGCGCTGGTCAACGGCGGACCGTTATTCCGCTGCCCGTTTGCGCACTGCCAAACCGTTTTGCCGCGGCTGCATCGTCAAGTAGCTCGGCGCGCAGGAAGGCGATGAGAAGGTCCACCGCCTCATCGTAATGGGGCTGTCCGCCATAGACGAAATTATGCGACGCGCCGTCGACGACGAGAAGCGTGCGCTCGCCCGCCGGCTGACGCTCGAAATAGGTCGCGTGGCTTTGCGGGTCGAGGGCGAACGGTTCCACCGTATCCGCAGTGCCCGTAATCATCAGGGTGGGAACCGTCACCGTCTCCAGCCGGCCTTCCGGCTCGGTCAATCCTGGAATGACGCCGGGAGACGAAAAGCTCGCCACGGCCTCGATCCGCGGTACGCGCGCATCGAACATGGTTTGCAAGGCACCGCCGCCGATGAGGCCGATGAGCGAGCCGTAGCTGTGCCCCACAGCGCCATAGGGCAAATCGGGAAACGCCTCGGCAGAATAAGCGCTCACCGCCTGCAGGTCGCCGATCCGGGTCATCAAGGCGGTTCGCAAATCCTCCCGCCGATCTTCGGGAATAAGGATGGAATCGCCATGAAGCGGCGCCAGAACCACGAAACCCGCACCCCTTAGCCGGTCTATCAGCAATTCGAGGCGGGCGGGCGAACCGCCGGCCCCGTGCGACAGGAAGATCGCCCCACGCGGCGCGGTCACCGGGCGATAGATAGAAAGGTCGATCGTGCGACTAGCGGCCGGCAACATGACATGCTCCGGCGCAGCGAATGCAGCCTTCTGCTGTCCTACGACGGGAGTCGAGGCGGCATCCATGGCTGCACAGCCACTCAGAAGAGCAATGCTGACAACGCAGTTCATCAATGCACCAGCTGCTTTACGCATATTGTCTCCAACAGGCCGTTCGCGAAATATTAGAACACAGAATACCTGAACCGAGAAGAGAATTGCGCAGTCGAGCGCGATTAGAGCCGGCAATTACGTGGCCGAGGGATCTCCAGGCAACCGCCGCGCCTCACGCCCGTGGCGGTTGCCTGCGATAACTCAGCGCTTCGGCCACATGGATGCGGCCTACCGTTTCTGCGCCTGCCAGATCGGCGATCGTGCGGGCCACTCTCAGCATGCGGGTATAGCCGCGCGCCGATAGTCGCATGGCGGTGGCTGCCTGCATGAGCAGTTCGCGGCCCTTGTCGTCCGGCCCGGCGAATTCCTCCAGCGCGTCGCCCTGCAATTCGGCATTGGTGCGCGCGCCGCTGGTCTGGGCGCGGGCGGTCTGGACCGCACGGGCGCGGGCGACGCGGGCGGCGACTTCGGCGCTGCCTTCGGCGGGCGGGGGCAGGGCAAGGTCTGCAGCGCTCACCGCATCGACATCGACATGCAGATCGATCCGGTCGAGCAGCGGGCCGGACACCTTGCTCTGGTAATCGGCAGCGCATCGGGGCGCGCGGCTGCAGGCCAGCGCGGGATCGCCCAGATGGCCGCAGCGGCACGGGTTCATCGCCGCGACGAGCTGGACATTGGCGGGGAAGGTCACATGCGCATTGGCGCGCGCCACATCGACCGTGTTCGTCTCCAGCGGCTGGCGTAGCGAATCGAGCACGGCGCGCTGGAATTCGGGCAGTTCGTCGAGGAACAGGACGCCCAGGTGCGCCAGGCTGACCTCGCCCGGCTTCACCTTCAGCCCGCCGCCGGTCAGCGCCGCCATGCTGGCCGAATGATGCGGCGCGCGAAATGGGCGAGCGCGGCTGATCCGCCCGTCTTCGAGCAGGCCGGCGACCGATTGCACCATGCTCACCTCCAGTGCCTCCGGCGGGGACAGCGGCGGCAGGATGCCGGGAAGGCAGCTGGCGAGCAGCGACTTGCCCGCGCCCGGCGGGCCGATCATCAGCAGGTTAGATATGCCTACACTCGCGCTGATATCAGCTGTGGATAGGTACCGGAATGGCCGGAACGGGGCCGCTAGCGGTCAGTCGGCTATTAGTGTTGTTCTCAAGCAGACAAGCTGTTCGGCCAAACTCTCAATCCACGGCAAAAAGCGATCAATCACCAATCGCTAGCAGTTTAGGTCTCCGCCTACGGATCTGCGATTGGCAGCGACTAGCAGCCCTTTTTGGCGGATATCCGTCTATTTCCGCGCTGGTTTTGCGTCTGAGATCGAATGAAATACTCTGCTCGTCGATTGGACGAATGCGGCCGTTCTACTTCGGGCTCAATCCATAGACGCTAAGTGAACCGCTTACCTTCGTCCTCCCAAGCCGACAACGCTCCGCCTTTTCCCGATTCCGACAGATGCGGTTGCTTTCATAATCATCGAGGCGATTTTCTGCGCGCTGCTCACATAGCACAATGCCATGCCGGCAAGCGCCTGGCACGGGGACAGCAAAGCCGGGCAAGCGGAACCCCGCGAGTCGGGTTGGGCTTCACGCGGGGTTCCTGGACGGCCCCTTGGGGGCACCTGCGACCTGCAGGGCTTCGGGGGGAGGCGGGGCCGTCCTTTCCTGATCTTGCGATGTTCGTTGCGGTTTCCTGCCCAGGGTATCTCCTGAATAGCCGTGTCACCGGGGAACGCGCCCGATCACATGCTGTCCATGTCGTGATCGGCCATCGAGGACATGTCATGGCCCGCATGGGGATCGGCGGGCGGGGTCGCCTCGCTCGCGGGTTGCGTGCGCGTTGCTGGCGCTGCGGGTGTGGCAGTTGCGCGTGATGCGGGCGGGACAGCGCGCCGTGACGCAGGCGTGGCGGCGCCAATTGTCGAAAGAGCGTCCTGACGTGCGGCCGCTGCCTCATTTTCGGAGGGAGAGGTTGCCGGGTCTGCAAGACCCGCCTCGGGTGCCGTGCCAGGCATCACCGCAGTTCCGCCCATAGGCGAAACCTCAGCAGCCGGTGTGCTCTCCTGCGCTTGGTCACAAGCGGCGAGAGCGAACGTCAATGGCGCGGTCGTGAGAAATGCTATCGCGGTGTTCGATTTCAGAATTCGCATGTTATTCAACTCCTTCAGAGCCACGAAACGCCAAGATGGTCCGGTCCGTGCGCGAGCTCGCCGCCAAGGAACCCCTGGATGAGAACGAGTGCCGCCATGGAGAAGATCGACGCGCGCAACCATGCGCGGCTCTGGCTCGGCCTGCTCGCGAGGTATGCCATCGCAATACCGAGAACCGCAATCAGCATACCGGTCCATCGATGGACTTGCATGACAGTATCGCCGCCGAACCACAGACCGGTGTGAATCCATCCGAACAGAACTGCGACGACTGCGCCGATTGCTCCGCCGTAGACGAGTACGCGCACCGCACTTTCCAGGCCTGCTCCTTTCCGGCGCATCACGAACAATTCGGTGGCCGCAGCCATGAAAAACAAGGCGATCGGGAAGTGGATCGTTGCCGGATGCAGCTTTTTCAGTACGGCCATGACGCCGGTTTCGCTCTCATCCGCATGGCCACCGGCCTCGTCATGGGCTGCGCCCGCTTCATCGTGCGCGCCGGAGGACTCGCCAGCATCCGCAGTCTCGCCCATCTGCGCCATGGCCGCCTGGTCGTGCACATCGCCATTGGTGGCAGCAGGCGCGGCGCTCGCCTCTTCGCCGTGCTTTTCGTCGCCATGAGCCTGAACGGGTCCGACGAAGAGCAGGCTTGCGGCGAGCAGCGCCAGAAATGAGGGGGCTCTCATGTCTCGTATGTCTCCCGACCCTGCATTTAAAGTGCGACCTATGTGCCTGATACGCACGGCAGCCGCGTGCCCCTCGCATTAATTTGATAGTTCAGCGCGACTGAAGTGCGCCCGGGTGGTCACGCTTGCTGGCGGCATCATCGCGATCGTCGAACGCATTCGGCTCCTGGCCGCGTTCGGCCTGGCGAACGAGGGTAAGGCGTTCGCCCACGCGAATAAGCCCCATGGGCTCAGGCGAGCTTGCTCTTCTTTGCGCGGCGGCGCAGCCTCGGCATCCGGTTCGCCAGCAGGACGAAACCCGACAGGGCTATGATCGTGCCGCCAATGCCGAACAGCAGCAGCCACCAACTGTTGATGCGGTCGCGCTCGGTCCAGTCCATGATGTGGAGGCCCCAGATGAAATCGAACAGGCGCCATGTATCGCTGCGCGCCGCCCCGAGCGTGCCGCTGGCGGCATCGATGTAGATGCGCGTCGAAGCCTCGTCAGCATAGGTGACCTGCCAGGCCGGAAAAGGGCCGCGAAACTCGGTTCCGATGGGGTCATCGACGATCCGTGCGGCCTCGATGATCGTGCGCGGCCCGGTCCATGCGCGCAAGGCGATGGATTTTGCCGTTGCCGCCGAGATGGGGGAGAGTTTACGCCCAGTCACCGGATCGTGGAGGCTCACGCTACCGTCAACCTTGCGGACCTCGGTCACGGCATCGCCGTCGAGCGAACGTGTCGTTACCGCTGCAAGAGTACCGTCGTTTGCGACCCAGGCCGGGAGCGGGGCATCGGCGGGCAGCGCCTCTTGTTCACGCGAAACGACATGTTCGGAGCGAACTTCTTCCAGGTCGAGAAACGACATGAGGGCGCCGGTTCCCATCCACAAGAGAACCTGGACACCGACGAAAATCGCCAGCCATTTGTGGATCTTGCTGCCGAGCACATGCAGGCGCAGCTTCAGCGACGGCGTTGCCAACCGGTGCTACCTCTTCGAAAGCCGTAATCAGTTGCGCGGCGCGCGCGACGAGGAATGGTACTGGACGATTCTCCACCCGTCCGCATCGTGAGCAAGCACCGATGTCGCCACGCCGTCGCGCTCGATCACCCGGCCATCGCTAAGTTCGATGCGATAGCCATACGTCTCATAGGCATGGGCCATGTGCCCCATCCGGGTGACGGTCAGCATGGGGTCGGTAAAGGTGAAGCTCACAATCGCGTCGAGCTCGGGGCCCAAATGGTGCTCCATGTAATTGGCAAAGCTTCCTTCGGCCTTGCCATTCTCGAAGATCGCCGAGTCCTCGGCGAAGAGCGCGCGCATTGCCTGCGCGTCGCGCGCTTCAAGAGCGGTGCGATAGGCCTTGAGGGTTTCTTCAGCGCCCGCGACATCGTCCGCCGAAGCGTCCATCGCGTGCATCTGATGGTTCGCATGGGAAGAGTGGTCCATCTGCTGCGCGAAGGCTGGCAGCGGTATCAGCGTGGCAACAAGCGCAGTCGCCGCGATGCGTGTCAAAGTCTTGGTCATGGAAGTTCTATCCTTTTTGAGATTTCAGAACCAGAATCGCACACCGACGACATAATTGGTGACGCTCGGATCCTCTCCGGCGGCCCGCGCAAAATCCGCGCTGTCGCCGATGCGCCATTCCTGGGAAACGCCGACATAGGGCGCGAATTCGCGTGCGAACTCGTAGCGAAGACGCAGACCTGCCTCGATCCGGTCGAGGCCAGCGCCAATGCCGAGTTCGGGAATATCCTGAGCGGAAAGTGCGATTTCACCACGCGGTTGAAGGATCAGCCGCTGCGTGATGCGCTGATCAAGTTCGCCCTCAAAACGCGCCGTCACATCGCCCTTGGTGGAGACGAAGGCCGCGGCATCGACCTCGAACTGGTAAGGCGCGATCCCTTGGATACCGATAACCGCGTGCGTGCGTTCCGGACCGGTCAGGTCCTGGCGAACACCCGCCTGGAAATCGAAGAAGGGCGCAATGGCGCGGCTCCAGAGCGCCTGGACCTCGGCGCCTTCTATGGGTTCGCCGAAGCTGCCCTCACCCTCGGACTTGAACCAGAATTTGTCGATGTCGCCGCCATAATATCCCTGGATGTCCCACAGATATCCATCCTTCCCCTCGCGGGCGCGGTACTCGAGCCGGTCGCCCTGAAACCAGAAGCGCATTCCTCCGTCGGTCTCGCGGACAAGCTCGCGGCGCGCTTCGTTCATGGCCTCCTCGCCCCAGATGGCGACCGCCGCGCGCGCTGGGCCGCTCCCTGCTTCTGGAGGAGGCGGCAGCAGCGGGATATCATCGTCCGAGCCCATCTGCATCGCCGAATGGTCCATGCCCTGCCTGTCCTGCGAAGGCGTCTCCCCATGGTTCATCTGGCTGTGATCCATCTGCCCATGGTCCATCGACGAACTGGCCTCCGCCTGACCCATCTCGCCGTGATTCATCTGGGAATGATCCATCGCGCCTTCGGCGGGCTTGCCCTGCGGCATCGAGCCGTGATCCATTCCTTCATGACTTTCGGGCGATGCCTGTGGACGGGCAGCGTCCACAGGCATTGTCATGCCAGAATGGCCATCCTGAGCGGTCATCGCACCATGATCCATGGTTGAGTGATCCATCTGCGAGCGGTCCATGGCGGCTTCAGGTTGAGCAGCCGGTTCGCATGCTCCATCTGCAACCGGATGCCCCATCGCGCGATGGCGCTCGGCTTCTTCCTCGCACTTCGTCTTCGCGTCAGCCTGCGCCTCGGCGCTTTGCTGCGGCTCCGCCGGCGAATGACCGGCATGCTGCGCCGCCGCGGGGAAGGCGAGAACTGAGCCGGCTGCAACCGATGCGAGCAGGCTGACAATACGAATTTTCATGCTTCGCTCCCGTCGGGATTGGCGACCGTGACGATCTGAAACATCCCGGCATGCATGTGGTAGAGAAGGTGACAGTGGAAGGCCCAGTCGCCGGGCTCGTCCGCCGTCAGGTCGAACTGCGCGCTGCCACCCGGCTGCAGGATGACCGTGTGCTTGAGCGGTTGACGATCGGCCGGCGCGCCATTGACCAGCTCGAAGAAATGACCGTGCAAGTGAATGGGGTGCGCCATCATCGTGTCGTTGACGAGCTTCACGCGCACGCGCTCGTTATAGGCGAAACGGATCGGCTCGTCTGAGACGGCGGAGAACTTCTTGCCGTCGAACGACCACATGTAGCGCTCCATATTGCCGGTCAGATGGATTTCCATTCGCCGGGACGGCGTGCGGCCCTCGCGGTGCGGCGTCAGAGCGCGCAGCTTGCGATAGTCGAGCGTACGATGCGGCACATCGGCGAGACCGATGCCTGGATCGCCCATGCGGTCGACCGGGTTCATCGAGACCATGTCGAGACCGGGCCCGACCTTCACATCGGGCGGCAGAAGCGAGGTGTCGCGCATCTGCATGCCCGACATGCCGGCCATGCCTGCCATCTCGGATTGGCCGGACGAACCATGATCCATCCCCGCCATGTCGCCGCCACTTCCGTGATCCATGCCCGACATGCCGGCATCGCCAGACGCGCCGTGGTCCATGCCGCTCATGCCCATGTCCGCCATGGTCAGAAGCGGCGGATCGCGCAGCGGCGGAATGGCGGCGCGAGCGCCGGGTGCGCTCGCGAGTGTGGCAATACCCATGCCCGAGCGGTCCATCGACTCCGCGACCAGCGTGTAGGCTTGTTGCGCGCCCGGCGTCACGACGACGTCATAGGTCTCGGCCACACCGATCTGGAACTCGTCGACTTCAACTGGCTCGACGTTCTGCCCGTCCGCTTGAACGATGGTCATCGGCAGGCCGGGAATGCGAATATTGAAGAAGGTCATGGCGCCGGCATTGATGAGGCGCAGCCGCACGCGCTCGCCCGGGCGGAAGAGGTATTCCAGATTGTCGAGCGGGCCATGGCCGTTCAGAAGATAGGTATAAGCCGCGCTCGACACGTCGAGGATGTCCGTCGGCATCATGCGCATTTTCGCCCACATCCGGCGATCCTCGCCCGAAAGCGGGTAATCGTCGGTCCAGGTGTTCTGGTTGTAGTTGAAGTAGCCTTCGCCCTTCTTGAGCTTGTCGAAAATCGTGTGGGGCGACATTTCGCTGAATTCGCTCAGCACCACGATATATTCGCGGTCGGCCTGGACCGGATCGGGTCCGGCGGGGTCGACCACGATCGCGCCGTAATGCCCGGCCTGTTCCTGCAGGCCGCTATGCGAGTGCCACCAGTAGGTACCCGACTGGCGAACCGGAAATTCGGCGGTGAAGGTCTCTCCCGGTTTGACGCCGGGAAAGCTCACGCCGGGCACTCCATCGAGCTGAAACGGCACGAGCAGACCGTGCCAGTGGATCGAGGTATCTTCCTCGAGCTGGTTATGGACATTGAGCCGGACGGTCGTGCCTTCCTGCAATCGCAACAGCGGACCAGGAATAGTGCCATTGACGGCGATCGCGCCGCCGCGCCTGTTGCCGGTCGCGAAGGCCGATCGGGCAACGGTGAGGTCGATATTGGGGCCGGATATCTCGTCCAGCCTCTTGCGGGCGTTACCTGCGAGGATGTCCGCGCCGCGTGCCCAGGCAGGCATCGCCCCGGCAAGGCCGAGCAGACCCATTCCTCCTGCTCCGGCTCCGAGAAACTTGCGTCGATTGACGGCGATCATAAAGGGCTCCTGACTTGGCGTTCACCGTTACTTACGCGCGCGCCCATCCAACCCCTCAAAGTTTTTCGAAGCGCTCCTTTAGTCTGTTGCGCGCGCGGTATACGCGGGTTTCGATCGCCTTTTCGGTCGTTCCGAGAAGATCGGCCGCCTCGGCCTGGTTACGCCCCTCGATGGTCACGAGCACAAGCGCTTCGCGCAGCCTTACAGGCATTCGCGCGATCTCGGCCTGAACGAGATTGAGCTCTTCCCTGGAAACGGCCAACGCTTCAGGACCCGGCAAATCGTCGGCGATGGAATGGAGTTCGTCATCACCCGACAGTCCGAAAAAGCCCGCGACCTTGCGCCTGCGCAAACGGTCCCGGCAGCGGTTGAGGACGACGGTTGTCAGATAGGGTCCGATCGGCTTGTTCGGATCGAGCCGATGGCGCGTCAGCCACACCGAAGCGAGGCTGTCCTGAACAACGTCCTCTGCCTGAGAAGGAGAGGAAAGCATGCGTGTCGCGAGCGCGAGAAGCCGACCCGTTTCATGCTCGACGAGTTGGCTGAAAGCCCGCTTGTTTCCAGCCCTCGCCTGCGAAACAAGGGCCTCATCTGGATTGTCGCCCGCCCCCGACATGGCGCTTCAGTCGCGCGGGTCGCGGGTCAGGGCGTCGGAGACCTTGCGGTCGAACTGGCGTTGCTGCTCGGGTTCGAGAATTTCGCGCATGTCGAAGACATGGCGCACCGTTGCCTTCTGCAGATCGCCCATGCGTGCATGCACCTCGTCGATCGCGGCCGAGACCTCGGGGCCGTATTCGTGCTCGCTTTCCATCGCCTGGGCGAGCCGGGCATTGGCTGCGCGCGCCGATCCTTCGAGCCGTGCCCTTTCGACCGCGAAACGGGCCTCGAGCGCATCGAGACGCTGCTCCTGGTCGGCCGTCAGGGTGAGCTCGTCGTGCACGAAATCGTGGAGGCCGGAGCCAGCCTCGTGATTGGCCCAGCGATCCGCGGCAATCGCGCCGAGGCATCCTGCAAGTGCTGCGAGAAGCACCGCGAGAACGATATGCGTCGTCTTCAAACCTTATTGCTCCACATGGAGGAGCGCCGATGGGGACAGCTGTTCGCCGAGGATAAGACTCTCGCCAAATGACGCGGAAGACGTGCCATAGCCGCCGGGCCAACCGTTCGTTCCGGCGCCAGCTCCAAGCCCGACGACGAACAGACCGACGAACAGAGCCGTCCTGCGGCGTCGGTCGGCGATTTCGCCAAGCTGTCCGGCGCGCTGCCAGACGCCATCCATGAAGTCGGCGGGGACCTCGCTGGTGGTGGTGGCGGAAAGGGTTCCGAGCACCGCATCAAGAGAGTGATTGTCACGCATCCGAAAAACTCCTGTGGGTTGCACGTGTTCTATACGCGCTCACCTGCACAATCCCTTAAACTTCTTTTTTGAGGGATTGGCAGCAGTCGAACGTAATCGAGAGTGAGGAAATCAGAAACGGGACATACGACGAGGAAAAAGGGCATCTGTCGTGAACAACGCCACTAAGCCAGAGGATAGCAGCGAGTTCACGCCTTTGCTCGGCAAAAGCTTTCTTACGCCGATCTACGACCCGATCATCACTCTTGTAACACGCGAAAAGCGCTGGCGTCGACAAATTGTCGAGCATTTGCATCTCGCGCCTGGCGACCGGGTCATAGACGTCGGCTGCGGAACCGGCAGCCTATTGCAAGCCATGTTCAGCGACTGCCCACAGGCTCATTTCGTCGGCGTCGACCCCGATGCTTCAGCCCTGCGGATCTCTCGACGCAAACTGGGAGCGATCGCAAATTTGATCAGGTGGCATAAAGGCTTTCTCGAAAGCCTCGAGCTGCCCGCAGGGTGGCAGCCGAACAAGATCGTCAGCAGCCTCGTCCTTCACCAAGTTCCCTTGCGCAAGAAGCAGGCAATCCTGGAAACCATCGAAAGCTTGCTCGTGCCAGGCGGAACCGTGTTGATCTCCGATTATATGAAGCTTGATAGCCCACTCATGCGGAGCCTCTTCCGGGCGACCGTCCAGTCGCTTGACGGCATAAGCGACACGCAGCCCAGCGCCGACGGCGAAGTCGAAAAACTGTTCGCCGAAATCTTCACCGAGCCATGCCTGCTCCACCGGTTCCCGACGGTAACCGGGACGATCTCGCTATGGCGCGGATACAAGAAAGGAATTGCACAATGAATTTGAAAAAGCCTTCGCTACTCCGGCGATCGATTAGCGGCGCGGCCCTGCTCGTGCTGGCAGCCTGTTCAAACGTGGCGCAGGCAGCGACTTACACGATGTTCCGGGATCCAGGATGTGGGTGCTGTCTGAATTGGGCAGGCCATGTCGAAGACGGGATGAATACGAAGGTGGCATCGGTCGACAGCAAGGACATGGCGGCGATCAAGACCGCGCGCGGCGTACCGGAAGAATTGTGGTCGTGCCACACGATGGAGGTCGATGGATACATCATCGAAGGTCACGTGCCCGCCGAGGCAGTAGACCAGCTTTTGCGCGAGCGGCCCGCCGGCGTTGCCGGCCTTGCGGTTCCGGGAATGCCGCTGGGATCTCCCGGCATGGAGGCAGGAGACCGGATCCAGCCCTATGAGGTCATCGCCTTTGGTCCGACCGGACAGAGCGTCTTCGCATCTTATCGGTGATTGTAAGGAACTGACGCCAGTGGCCGCGCGAGAAATAAGGGCGATGTCTCGTTGAAGAACAATCGCGCGGGAATAACACAGAAGCCCGGGACACCGGGACGGGCGCTAAGATGCCTGTCGATCATCCCGCTGGGTCCGGGGCCGGCTGCCCCGACGGTCCCGGACCCTTCCGTTTGCATAATTTTAGGACGCACGAAGTGGGAGAAATGCGATGGTAAAAGGATCAATCAAGAACTCGATATTCGCATGGGGCTGGACGCTCAGCGTGTTCCTGCTTGTCAGCTACCTCCTATGCATTGCCTTCGGAGGCCTCGCACCCGAGCGGTTTCACATGCACCAAGCCTGGGTTCCGTTGCTGCCATGGTTCGAATGGCTGACCCTGTCGGGATTTCTCGCAGGAGCGGTGGGCAGTTTTCTCTACGGCTAGTACATCGCACTCATCGCGGTCCCGCTGCACCGGTTTTTCCAGGCCCGGTTTTCCTGATTTGACGCGCTGAATATTAGGCGCACTCAGCGTGGACTGCCGTGCCTTGACGCGCCGCCATCGGCATCGCTGCAGGAAGAAAGAGCGCGCCGCCGGAAATCGATAGCTCAACGCGATTCCGGGGCCAGCCCAAGGATGGCTCATGCCCCGCCAGAAAATTTTTTGAGGGGTGAGCCGCTTCGCAACGTACTGCTTGTCGTGATGTTTCTCGGACGGGAGGACATCGACAGGGGAAAGACTTGCAGACAGATGGCGACGATCAACATGGGAAGAGTGCTGGATCGATAACGCTGCTTGGCGGTGTCGCAATGGGAACCGGCGTCATGATCGGCGCTGGTATTTTCGCACTGACCGGCCAGATTGCCGAACTGGCTGGACCGCTATTTCCGCTTTCTTTCATAGTCGGCGCCCTGGTCACTTCCCTAGCCGCCTACAGCTACATCAAGATGTCGAACCGCTGGCCCTCCTCTGGCGGCATCGCGATGATTCTTCAGAAGGCCTACGGACCGGGTGTTGTTGCAGCATCGGCATCGCTCCTGATGGCGCTGTCGATGGTCATCAACGAAAGCCTGGTCGCTCGGACCTTCGCGACCTATGCCTTGCGGCCCTTTGGGCTCGAGAGCAGCGGCATTCTGGTTTCCGTCGCGGCACTGGCGCTCATCGTCTTCGCCTATTTCGTGAATGCGGCAGGCAACAAATCGGTCAGCGGTTTCTCTCTCGTCATGTCGGCGATCAAGATCGGCGGCATCGCCCTGTTCGCGATTGCGGCGATCTGGGCCAGCGGCTTTTCGGGCGGCGCCTTCTCAGAGCCAGTCGCGCTTTCGGGTCTCGACGCGTTGCTCGCGTCGGTCGCCTTCTCGATCCTCGCGTTCAAGGGTTTCACCACCATCACCAACAGCGGCGGCGAAATCATCGATCCGCACCGAAATGTTGGCAGAACCATTATCATTTCGATCACAGTATGCGTGGTCGTCTACCTTCTGGTCGCGGTGGCGGTCGGAGCCAGCCTCAGCACTTCGGAAATAGCGCAAGCGCGCGATTACTCGCTTGCGGCAGCTGCGCGCCCCGCGCTCGGAGAGCTTGGGTTCTATTTCACAGTCGCAATCGCGATCGCAGCCACGACCTCGGGTGTCATCGCCAGCGTTTTCGCCGTTTCGCGAATGCTGACGATGCTGACCGAAATGAAGATGATCCCGCATAGCCATTTTGGGATGAAGGGACCGATCCGCAGTCACATGCTGGTCTATACCGTCGTGGTCGCCGGCACGCTCGCGGTCCTGTTCGATCTTTCGCGGATCGCCTCGCTCGGAGCGTTCTTCTATCTCGTAATGGACATGCTCGTGCATTGGGGCGTGCTGCGCGGTTTGCGGGAAGAAATAGGCGCGCGTGCCTGGATCCTCTGGTCGGCGCTCATGGCGGACGGCGTAGTCCTGACAGCTTTTGCCCTCGCCAAGCTCAAAACCGACCCTGCGGTCGTCGCCTATGCGGTCGCAGGTATTGCCGCAGTGTTCGGAGCCGAATGGTTCTATCTCCGTCGGAATCCTGCGCTGCGTGAAATGCCCGCCACACACGATGGAGATCATCGATGATCGCCGCACTAATTCTCGCCATTGCACTTTTCCTGGCCTCGGTCGGCGTGCATCTGTCGATCCTCGGCGCAGGGCATCGCATGCTCGACGCACCCGGAAATTTCTCCGCCAAACTTGGGGTCGCGCTTCTCGTCCTGGCATCGCACCTGCTTGTCGCGACGCTCTTCGCTGGCGGTTTCTGGCTGGGCGCGGAGCTGGGTCTCGGCGGGTTCGACAAGACGCCGGCGATGAGTGCGATGGACTATTTCTATTTCTCGCTGATCAACGTGACCACGCTGGGGCTCGGCGACATCTACCCGACCGAGCACCTGCGCGTCATTGCCGGCGTCGAAGCTTTGACCGGCTTCGCGCTCATCAGCTGCTCGGCACAATTGTTCTGGACCATAATGAAGGAAGGAGAAAACGCATGACTGAAAGCACATCCCACTCGGATAAGGGAGGGGGCGGCAACTACTGGCGATTCATGGCCATGGTATCGACCTCGACCGTGATCATGTTCTTCCTGATGTATGCCAACAGCTTCGACATGGACGACGTGTTCTGGAGCGAGACGCGCTTCTGGATGATGTTCGTCATGGGCGCGATGATGATGGTGGTCATGCTGCTCTTCATGTGGGGCATGTACAAGGACCGGACCAAGAATTTCATCATCCTGGGTGTCGGAGCCGTCGTCTTCGCACTCGCGCTATGGCTCGTACGCAGCCAGACCACGGTCGACGACACCGAATACATGGCCGCAATGATTCCGCACCACTCGATCGCGATCATGACCAGCGAAAGGGCGAGCCTGAAGGATCCGCGTGTCCGCGAACTTGCTCAGGCCATCATCGTCGCGCAGCGGCGTGAGATCGCCGAGATGAAATACCTCATCCAGGACATCGAGGAGAACGGCCCGCGCACCGAAGAACGCCTGCCCGAGGAGATGCAGCAATGAACAAGATCGCACTTCTGACTCTTGCAGCCCTTCCGCTGGCGGCCTGCAATACCAACACCGCGATCGGTAATGACCGCGAAGCACAGCTCGATCCTCCGGCAACGGCAGCTCCGATAGAGAGCGCTGCGAGCGCTCTTGCCAATCTCAGCCCCGGCCTCATGCTGCCCGAGACCATGAGCGACGCGGACCTCGCCGCGCTGGGAGCCGAAAACACGTGCCAGTTCCGCCTGACCGAGGTCGCGTTCCCGTCATTCGTCTACGACAACAGCGGTCGCGGGGCGATCAAGATCAATGGCAAACTGATCCCCGTCACGGCAAGCGCCTCGGGTGAGTATGCGAATGGTGAGCTTCGTATCCGTACGCGCCTTCTCGATGACGAAGGAGACGCGGGCCTGCAAATGCAGGAGCTCATCGTCGCCGGCCCCCGGATGAAGGACGAGTTCGGGTTCTGGGGGTACACGACCTGCGGCAACAGCGAAGCGTGAACACGAGCGAGCGGGCGCCGGCTTCCGTCGGTGCCTGCTCCATGATCATGATCGGCCCGGCACGCGCGGCCGAATTTATAATGAGGTGCTACAGTGGAAGCTGAGCCTGTGAGCGATGCAGCCCCCCTTGCGGTCTTCGGTGCCGGAGGAAAGACCGGCACGGAAATATTGCGCCATGCGGTCCGCAAGGGCATCGCGGTACGAGCGTTCGAGCACACCTTGCCCGAACCATCGGACCGGGCCGACAATGTCGAGTACCTCCAGTGCGATGTACTCAGTGACGACTTCCGCAGCGAGCTCGAAGGTTGCCGTGCTGTTATTTCCGCACTCGGTATAGGGTTTAGTCCATCTACGGCGATCGATCCGCCTCCGCTTTATACGGAGGGAACCCGCAAGCTGGTGGAAGCGATGTCGACGACCGGCATTTCCCGGATCGTCGTGATATCGGCGGCGTTTGTAGAGCCGCAGCCCAGCGTTCCTGCATGGTTCGAGCTCACGGCAAGACCAGCCTTGCACAATATTCTCGAACAGATGCGCGCCATGGAAGATCTTCTGGAGCGCGCGAAAGGCCTGAATTGGACGTCTGCGCGACCGGGCTGGCTCCTCGACGAACCCTATACGGGTGAAGCCGTCATTACCGACGAGCGTCTTGCCGAGGGTTGCTTTCGTTGCCGGCACGCCGACCTCGCGGCAGCCATGCTCGAATTCGTCTGTGAGAACACCTGGGTCAACGCCAAGCCCGCTATCGCCCGGCCAGAAGCAGACCGCTTCGAGAATGTCTCGGCACTCAAAGCCGAACTCGGGATCGACTAGATCGACGCGGTCTCACGGAAACACTCCAACAACGAGGCAAAACATGCTGCTCGAGAAGATAAAGACCCCCGGCCTCTCCCACCTTTCCTATCTGATTGGTTCGCAGGGCAAGGCAGCGGTCATCGATCCGCGCCGGGACTGCGAGATTTATGTCGAGCGTGCCCGCGCCGAAGGGCTCGAGATCACGCATATCTTCGAAACGCACAGGAATGAGGATCTCATCACGGGATCGCCGGTATTGGCCAAAATGACCGGTGCCCGCGTTCTGCACGGTCCAAACCCTGCGGACGAGATTGTTTTCGCCGACACCGCGCGAGAGGGCGACGTTTTCGAGATCGGGAAGTTGCGGATTTCGGTGCTCGAAACTCCCGGTCACACCGACGATCATCTCGCCTTCGTCCTCCATGACGACGATTTTCCCGAAGGACCGATCGGCGTGTTCACCGGCGATGCGCTCTTCGTTGGCGACGTCGGACGCACCGATTTCTATCCCGAGCGCGCGCGGGAGGTCGCGGGCCTCCTGTACGATTCACTGCAGAAGATTTGCGGTCTGGGTGACCAGACGATCATTTACCCCGCGCATGGAGCAGGCTCGGTCTGCGGTTCGGGAATGGCGGACCGGGAATTCTCGACCATAGGCCACGAACGTCGCAACAATCCCCGGCTCCAGATCGCCCATCGCGAGGAATTTATCGAGGCCAAGCTCGCCGAGCATCATTACCAACCGCCCTATTTCAGGCTGATGGAGCGCCTGAATGTCGAGGGAACATCTCCTGCGCCACGGATTTTGCGACCAAAATGTCTCATGCTCTCGGACATTCGCGAAATCGACCCCGATCATGTCGTCGACGTACGGGATCCGCTTGCATACGCAAGCGGGCATCTGCCTGGTTCGATATGCCTTCCGGTCGGCATGATCTCGGCGTTTGCGGGCTGGTTCATCAGGGAGGGTGAAACAATCGCCCTCGTCGGATCGGCGGAAGACCAGCTGGCTTCGGCCATGACACACCTTGTGAGGATCGGGCTCGACTCGATCGACGGCGGCTATGTCGGTATCGTCCCGGCTGCAGCGCAAGGAATGGACATGGCGAACCTTCCGATGATCGGGACGAGCGAGGTTCAGGATCGTCTCGAGCGCAAGCGCGACAACTGGACCTTGCTTGACGTGCGTGACCTCGATGAGCGGCGCAGCAGCGCGATCGAGGGATCGGAACACATCTACGTGGGCGAACTCAATTCCCGCTTCGCCGAGCTCGATCGCGAACGCGCCTATTCCGTCATGTGTGCCAGTGGCATGCGTGCGAGTGTGGCGGCGGGCTGGCTGCAAAGCAAAGGATTCGAAAAGCTCGATATATATCTGGGCTCGATGGGTGCCTGGCAGCACGCGTCGTGATGAACCATCGCACCCGATGCGAGGTCCTTGTCTTGCGCTCTTCAAAGCTTTACGCCTTTTTTATGCGAGTCTTGCGCACCCTTGGACTGCTACTGATCGCCTGCGGGCTGTTCGTCCAGTCGGCAGCGCATGCATCTGCCCTGCCTCAGGCGGTCGATGCAGGCAAACCGGCCTGCGCCGAGATGGAGATGATGGCGGGCGCAGCTTCCATGGACGATCATGACGGCGTGCCTTGCAAGAACCTTCGGCTGGATTGTCTCGTGGCATTCGGCTGCATCCCGCCCCTCGTTCCAGGGGGTGATGCGACCCTGGTCGGTGAAATACCGGCGCAGGCTTCTCAGTTCAGCAGATTAGTCTCCAATTCGCTCGCAGCCACAGGACTAGGGCCAGAGCCGCCACCTCCGCAACTTCCGGCATGACCCGTGTGCAGGCTCAAGCCTGCGCGCTCCTGCCTCTGGATGAACGGCCTGCGCTCGACGCGGGCCGGTGATCCGGAACGCGTGTCTGACGCGCTCCTTTTGCGGATGAACGATCATGAAACGAATAAGCTGGACCGCGCTTCCGGTCCTGCTGGCCCTCGCGCCGGCGAGTAATGCCCAGTCGGTGGGCTATGAGGAAGCTTTGCGAGCAGCAACGAGCGACCAGCCCCAGGTTCGAACAAGCGAGCTAAGACTGGACGCCCGGCGCGAGATCGCCGACGCTGCCGATGAATTGCCCGATCCGCGGCTTCGCGCGAGCATCCAGAACCTGCCGGTAAGCGGGCCGGCTGCGTTCGAGCTGAATCGCCAGCTCCCAACGCAGATCCAAGTCGGTATCGAACAGGAGATCCCCAATCTCGCGAAACGTCGGGCCCGGTTCGGAATGGCGGAGGCCGACATCGACCTTGCCGCAGCACAGTTGCGTCAAACAAGTTACAGGGTGCGCGTGGGAGCAGGAATGGCATGGATTTCGTTGGCTTATGCCCAACGGGCTCTGACCGTCGCCGACGATGCACTTGCTGAAATCGAGAGGCTCGTACCACTCGCGCGCAGTTCTGTCGCCGCCGGTTCGGCCAGACCCGCCGAAAGTCTGGAAGTACGCCGTGCCGTGCTCGAAGTCGAAGACATGCGGACCAGGATCGAAGCCGACCGAGAGACCGCTCAGGCCATGCTGTCGCGCTATACGGCTCTGCCGAACGCTACCGCGACCGGAACCATCCCTTCGGCCGATCTCGATCCCGAAGGTTTGCGGGCCATGCTCCAAAGCAATCCGGAGCTTGTCGTGGCGCTTGCGCAGGTTCGTCAAGCGGAAGCGCGAAGTGATCTTGCCCGATCGGAAAGGCGTCCGGATTTCGGCGTCAATGTGAGCTATGGAAGGCGCGATCCCGACTTTGGCGATGTCGTCTCGGTGATGGGTTCGATCACGCTCCCGATTTTCGCCGACCGGCGCCAAAACCCGCGTGTAGCCGCCGCCGACGCCGAGGCGGCGGCGGCGCAGTCGGCCAGAGCAGACCGGCTCCGTGAACTCGAAGCCCAGTTCGAGACCGATCTCGCCGCATGGCACAGCGCTTATCGACAATGGCAGCGCGCGACGGACGAACTGCTCCCTCTTGCCGAAAGCCGCGTGGACCTCGAACGCGCGAGCTTTGCCGCAGGCCGCGCGGATCTGCTCGACATCATCGACGCCATCAAAACGCTCGCCATGCTGCGGGTGGAAACTCTGCAACGCGAAGAGGCTTCCGTCGAGGCCGCCGCGAACCTGCGACTGACTTATGGGGAGTATGGCCGATGAGACCCGCAATGGGAGCCGCGTGGGACAGGCTGTCGCCGCGCCAGAAATCCTGGATGATGGCAGGCACGGTCGCGCTCATCAGTCTTGCCGCCGGCTATGGTCTCTCGCAGCTCGGCGAAGGCCAGGGTGGTGCAAGCGACGCGGGCGGCAGTGCGACCGAATGCGAGGAGGTCCTTTACTGGTACGACCCGATGGTGCCGGGGCAGCACTTCGACGAGCCGGGCAAGTCGCCCTTCATGGATATGCAGCTGGTGCCCAAGTGCGCGGGCGAGGAGGCCACTGCAGGCGTCAGGATAGATCCCGGCCTGGTGCAGAATTTCGGCATCCGCACCACTGAAGCCGAGTACGGCGTCCTCGAGCCGGAAATAACCGTCACAGGCGTTCTGGCCTACAATGAACGCGACGTCGCGATCGTCCAGCCACGTGCCGGAGGCTATGTACAAAGAACCTACGGCCGCGCGCCCGACGATGTCGTTGGACGGGGCGCGCCGCTCGCGGATATCCTGGTTCCCGAATGGGGCGGAGCGCAGCAGGAGTATCTGGCCGTCCTGAACAGCGGTGATGAAGAACTTGCGCAGGCCATGCGCGAACGCATGCGCCTTTTGGGCATGCCTCCAGGCCTGATCTCATCGGTAGGGCGCAATGGACGTCCGCAGTCCACGATCACCGTTACCGCGCCGATTGGAGGTGCCATCACATCGCTCGGCGTGCGTCCGGGAATGACAGTCATGGCCGGACAGACGCTCGCCGAGATAACCGGTTTCTCACCGATCTGGCTCGAAGCCGCGGTGCCTGAAAGGCAGGCGGCGACTGTCCGCGTCGGGCAACCTGTCAGCGCGACGCTGACCGCATTCCCCGAGGAACGCTTCTCCGGGCCCATCATCGCTATCCTGCCGAGCGCGCAGGATGCAAGCCGTACGATCACCGTTCGTGCGCAACTGCCCAATGCATCCGGGCGCCTCAAGCCGGGCATGTTCGCACAGGTCTCGCTGACCCCGGACACACGCCGCGCGCTGCTGGTCCCCTCCGAAGCGGTTATCAGGACCGGACGTCGAACCATCGTGATGGTGAAGCAGGACGAGGGCGGTTTCATGCCCGCCGAGGTCCGGATCGGCCGCGAAGCGGGTGGAAGGAGCGAAGTGTTGGCCGGTCTGTCGGCAGGCGAGCAGGTCGTAACATCGGGTCAGTTCCTGCTCGATTCCGAAGCAAGCCTCACCGGACTGGACGTCCGTCCGGTCGATCAGGCAGATGACGCTTCCACCGGCGGCGAGGACGAACCAGCGACCTTCGGTGCCACCGGCACGATCCAGTCGATCGCCAATGGTTCGGTGACGCTGCGGCATGGTCCTGTGCCCCGGCTCGATTGGCCCGCGATGACCATGACCTTCCGCACGAAGAGCGCGGCGCAAATGCGCGGGCTCGAGACGGGAGACAGGGTGCGCTTCACCTTCACCCAGGAGGATGCCGGCCCCCGGATCGAGTCTATCACGAGGGCCGGACAATGATTGCTCGGATAATCGATGCCTCGATCGCCAACCGCCTGTTTATCGTTCTCGCCGCCGTCGCGGTAACGCTGGCCGGTTTCTGGGCGGTGCGCACGACGCCGGTCGACGCGTTGCCCGATCTGTCCGATGTGCAGGTTGTGGTCCGGTCAAACTATCCGGGTCAGGCCCCCCGGATCGTCGAGGACCAGGTCACCTATCCCCTGGCAACGACCATGCTCTCGGTGCCGGGGGCGAAAACCGTCCGTGGCTATTCGATGTTCGGTGACAGCTATGTCTATATCATCTTCGAGGACGGAACCGACCTCTACTGGGCGCGCTCGCGCGTGCTCGAATATCTCAACCAAGTGCAGAACCGCCTGCCCGATGGCGTCACGAGCACGCTTGGCCCCGATGCAACCGGTGTGGGGTGGATCTACGAATATGCGCTGGTCGATCGCAGCGGCGGGCACGACCTTGCAGGACTGCGCAGCCTGCAGGACTGGTTCCTGCGCTATGAGCTCAAGACGATCCCCGGCATTGCCGAGGTCGCCAGCGTCGGCGGCATGGTCAAGCAATACCAAGTCGTTCTCGAGCCTTACCGGATGGCATCGCTCGGCGTGACTCACGCCGAGATCGTGAGCGCAATCCAGTCCGCCAACCAGGAAGCGGGCGGCTCGATCGTCGAGATGGGCGAAGCCGAATATATGGTCCGCGCTTCTGGCTATCTCGGCGACCTCGATGATTTTCGGCAAATTCCACTACGCACTGCGAGTGGCGGTGTCCCGGTCACGCTGGGCGACGTAGCGACGATCCAGGTCGGACCCGAACTGCGCCGAGGCATCGCCGAGCTCAATGGCGAAGGCGAGGTTGCCGGCGGCATCATCGTTCTGCGTCAGGGTGCGGATGCAAGAAGCGCCATACAGGCCGTCGAACAGAAACTCGACGACTTGCAGGCAAGCCTTCCCGAAGGCGTCGAGATCGTCACGACCTACGATCGCTCTCAGCTCATTGATGCGTCTATAGAAAACCTCACCACGAAGCTCATCGAAGAGTTTATCGTCGTGGCGCTCGTATGCGCGCTGTTCCTCTGGCACGCGCGTTCGGCACTTGTCGCCATCATCACCCTGCCTTTGGGCGTGCTCGCGGCCTTCATCGTGATGCGCTTTCAGGGCGTCAATGCCAACATCATGTCGCTGGGTGGAATAGCCATTGCGGTCGGTGCGATGGTCGATGCCGCCGTCGTCATGATTGAGAACGCGCACAAGCATCTCGAGCGATGGGAACACGAGAATCCCGATACCGTGCTCGCGGTGAAGGAACGCTGGCGGATCATCGCCGATGCATCGAAGGAAGTGGGACCGGCGCTGTTCTTCAGCCTGCTGATCATTACGCTGTCGTTCCTACCGGTGTTTACCCTGCAGGCGCAGGAAGGGCGGTTATTTGCACCGCTTGCTTTCACCAAGACCTATGCGATGGCTGCCGCGGCCATTCTTTCGGTAACGCTGGTGCCGGTGATGATGGGTTGGCTGATCCGTGGGAAGATCCCTTCGGAAGATTCCAATTTTCTAAACCGCTGGCTGACGAAAATCTATCGTCCGGGGCTCGACTGGGTCATGCGGCGCCCCAAGGCAACGCTGGCGATCGCGGCGCTGATCTTTCTGACCACCGCGATCCCCTTCACCCGGCTTGGCGGCGAGTTCCTCCCGCCGCTCGATGAAGGCGATTTGCTTTATATGCCGAGTGCATTGCCCGGCCTTTCCCCCGGCGAGGCGTCGGCGCTGCTGCAGCGCACCGATCGCCTGATCAAGTCGGTCCCGGAAGTGGAAACGGTGTTCGGTAAAGCGGGGCGCGCCGATACGGCGACGGATCCGGCTCCCCTGACGATGTTCGAAACGACGATCCGCTTCAAGCCCCGCGAAGAATGGCGCGAGGGAATGACGCCCGATCTGCTGGTCGAGGAACTCGACCGGGTCGTCCAGGTGCCGGGCCTCGCCAATGTCTGGGTGCCGCCGATCCGCAACCGGATCGACATGCTCGCGACCGGAATCAAGAGCCCGATCGGGGTCAAGGTGTCAGGCGACGATCTCGATCAACTGGAACGCGTTGCACTCGATGTGGAGCGTATCGCCAAGACCGTGCCTGGCGTGAGTTCCGCGCTGGCCGAGCGGCTGTCGGGCGGTCGCTATGTCGATGTCGATATCGACCGGATGGCGGCCGCGCGATACGGACTCAACATTGCCGACATCCAGCAGATCGTCTCTGGTGCAATAGGCGGCGCCAATGTCGCACGGACCGTCGAGGGGCTGGCGCGCTATCCGATCAATGTGCGCTATCCCCGCGAAATCAGGGACAGCGTCGATGAACTCAGGGCCCTGCCGGTTCTGACGCCGTCCGGCCAACAGATTACGCTCGGCACTGTCGCCCGTATCGCCGTCAGCGACGGTCCGCCGATGCTCAAGAGCGAGCAGGGTCGTCTGACCAGCTACATCTATGTCGATGTCCGTGGCCGCGATCTTACCTCGGTGGTCGCCGATCTGCAGGAGGCCGTCGCCACGGGCGTCGATCTGCCTCCCGGCGTCAGCCTGTCCTATGCGGGCCAGTTCGAATATCTGACGCGCGCCTATGAGCGACTGAAGATCGTGGTTCCCGCGACGCTCGCGATCATCTTCCTGCTGCTCTATCTCATTTTCCGGCGCTGGGACGAAGCCTTGCTGATCATGGGCACGCTGCCCTTCGCGCTGACGGGCGGATACTGGTTGCTCTATCTGATGGGCTACAACCAGTCGGTGGCGACTGCGGTCGGCTTCATCGCGCTTGCCGGTGTCTCCGCCGAATTCGGCGTGGTGATGCTGATTTACCTGAAAGCCGCACTGGAGCGACGGCAAGCTGACCTGGGCGCCGAAGAAGTGGACGAGGCCATCCGGGAAGGCGCGCTCCTGCGCGTGCGGCCCAAGGCGATGACCGTCGCAGTCATCCTTGCGGGTCTCTTTCCGATCCTGATCGGCACCGGCGCGGGCTCGGAAGTCATGAGCCGCATCGCCGCGCCGATGGTCGGCGGCATGATCACCGCCCCGCTCCTGTCCATGTTCCTGCTTCCCGCCGCTTATCTGTTGTTGCGGCGTCCCCGTCCGGAAAAACCGGCGAACCCTCAAGGAGAAGAAGAATGCGTACCCCAACCTACATGATCCTGCTCGCGGCACCGCTGGCGCTTGCAGCTTGCGACGCTGCAGACGACAGCACCGGGACCATGATGTCTGACGAGATGGCGAACTCGGACAGTATGCCCATGTCAGGCGAAATGCCGATGACGGAGGAGACCGGCGGCGAGCAGAGCGCCAGCGCGGAGGGAACGGTAACAGACATCGATCCCGGGGCGGGCACCGTGACCATCGAGCACGGTCCGGTCGAAAGTATCGGATGGCCCGCGATGACCATGACCTTCGAAGCCGACGCGCAAATCCTCGAACAGGTCAGTGTCGGTGAGGGAATAGCCTTTGAATTTCGTACTGGAACCGAAGGCAGCGTCGTTACCTCGGTAACGCCGCGATAGCATGATGGGTGGGAGGCGCGCGGTTGCGCCGGTGCCTCCCACGCAAAAACAGGTGAATATGCCCGGTATCGACAGGCCCGACTTTAAGGATCGCCGCGACTTCATGAGAAGCGCCGGCCTCGCGGCGACGGGTTTCGCGGCGCTGCCGCTGGTGGGTTGCGACACGCAAAGCAGGGTGTCGCTCGATCAGCGAGGAGCAAGCAATCCTCTTGCCATACCTCGGCTACAGGCCGGAACGATCGAACGGGGCGAGCGTGTCTTTCGCCTGTCCCTGACACCGGGCGAGAAAGAATTCGTGCCCGGCACGCCGTCACCGACGACCGGTATCGACGCATCCTATCTCGGTCCGACCCTCGAAATGCGCCGCGGCGAACAGGTTCGCTTTCATATCGACAACAAGCTTGCCGAGGATGCGACCGTCCACTGGCATGGTTTCGAACTTCCCGCCACCGCGGATGGCGGACCGCACCAACTCGTGCGGCCCGGCGAACGCTGGAGCCCGTCCTTCGAAATACGCCAGCGCGCTTCGCTATACTGGTATCATTCTCATACGCATCGCCGGGCCGGACCACAGGTCTATGCCGGACTTGCTGCCCCGATCTACGTGCGCGACGAGGAAGAGGATCGCCTCGATCTGCCGAGCCGGTACGGTGTAGATGATATCCCGCTCGTCGTGCAGGATCGCGTGATCGACAGCTCAGGCCGCCTCGTTTACCCGCTCAACATGCACTCGCGGATGATGGGGGTGATAGGTGAGCGCATCTATGTGAACGGAACGGCCAATGCCGTTTTCGACGCCACCGCCGGTCCGCTGCGCCTGCGGCTTCTCAATGGATCGAATGCGCGGTTCTACACCTTCTCGCTCGAAGGTGATCGTCCGATGCAACTCATCGCAAGCGATGGCGGCCTGCTTGCCGCACCCCGCGAGATTCGCAGTCTTACCCTTGCCCCAGGCGAACGCGCACAAGTGATTGTCGACCTTTCCGAAGGGCGCCCGCTGCGCCTGAATGCCAGCAGTCCTGATAACGCCATGGGCATGATGGCCGGAGAAGGCGGGGGTATGATGGACGGCGGAATGATGGGAAACCGGACCGGTCGCGAGAGGCAGGGCCGCACCTTTTCGATCCTCGATATGCGTCCCTCCGGATCATCGACTCCAGTGATGCTCCCGCCCACCCTGGCCGCGCTAGCCGCGCCAGACCCCTCGCTCGCCGTTCGCAGCCGCCGTTTCGTACTCGATATGGGCATGATGGGTCGGGGCATGGCGATCAACGGCGAGACCATGGACATGGATGTCATCAATCAGCGCGTACCGGTGGGTCAGTGGGAAATATGGGAAATCGCCAACGCATCGATGATGGCCCATCCCTTTCATATTCATAATGTGCAGTTCCGCTTGCTCGACCGGGACGGTCGGCCTCCGCAGGCGGAAGAGGCGGGCTTCAAGGACACCGTTATCGTCAAGCCACGTGAACAGGTCAGGCTGCTGTTGCGGTTCGAAGAGAATACCGATCCCGACAATCCCTACATGTATCACTGTCATATCCTCGAGCACGAGGACGCAGGCATGATGGGGCAATTCGTGGTCACGGCCAATTAGGGGAGAACGACAGATGAGCGATGGGCACAATGCAATCGAGGGTACGGCGACCGACCCCGTTTGCGGAATGAGCGTGAAGATGGACGGCGCCCGCTTCATCGATCGACACGAGGGTGGCGACCATTACTTCTGCTCCTCGCGCTGCCTCGACAAGTTCCGCGCGGATCCGGAGATGTATCTTTCGAAGGCGCACCTCGATGCTGTCGAGGATGTCCCGGAAGGTACGATATACACCTGTCCGATGCATCCGGAGATCCGGCAGCCGGGGCCGGGCTCCTGCCCGATATGCGGGATGGCCCTCGAACCCGAAACGGTCACCTTGAACGAGGGCCCCGATCCCGAACTCGTCGACATGCGGCGAAGGTTCTGGTGGAGCGCGCTCTTCACCCTGCCGCTCTTCGCCTATGCGATGGGCGACATGATCCCGTCGCGACCGTTCGATCAGGTCATCGAACCCGCTTTCGCGCAGTGGCTGCAGCTTCTGCTGGCCACTCCGGTGGTGCTTTGGGGCGGCTGGCCCTTCTTCACCCGCGCGCTGCAATCAGTCCGAACCATGAACCTCAACATGTTCACCCTGATCGGCTTCGGCGTTGCCATCGCTTATCTGTTCAGCCTTTTGGCAACCCTCGCCCCGGACATCTTCCCCGAGGCTTTCCGCGATCATGCGGGCCGGGTCGGCGTCTATTACGAGGCCGCAGCGGTTATCACGACCCTCGTGCTGCTCGGGCAGGTGCTCGAGCTCAAGGCGCGCGGATCGACATCGAGCGCCTTGCGAGCGCTTCTCGAACTCGCGCCCCCGACCGCGATGAAGATCTTCGGTCGCGGCGATGAGCGCGAAGTACCGCTCGATGAATTGACGTCGGGGGACCTGCTGCGCGTGCGTCCGGGCGACAAGGTCCCCGTCGATGGCACGCTCGAAGATGGAAGCAGCGCCATCGACGAGTCCATGATCAGCGGCGAGCCCATTCCCGTCAAGAAAAGCGCTGGCGATCCCGTGATCGGAGGCACTGTCAACCAGACCGGCAGCTTCACCATGCGCGCGACGCAGGTCGGCGCGGACACCATGCTCTCGAAGATCGTGCAGATGGTGGCGGAGGCGCAGCGCAGCCGGGCACCGATCCAGCGGCTCGCCGACCAAGTCACCGGATGGTTCGTGCCCATCGTCGTCCTTGTCGCTATCGTGAGTTTTGTCGTCTGGGCCATCTGGGGACCGGCACCGGCCCTTGCCTACGCGCTCGTCAACGCGGTCGCCGTTCTGATCATCGCCTGTCCCTGCGCGCTCGGACTGGCGACGCCAATGTCGATCATGACCGGCACCGGCAAGGGAGCCCAGCACGGCATCCTGATCAAGAACGCCGAAGCGCTCGAAACGCTGGAAAAGATCGATACGCTGGTTGTCGACAAGACCGGCACACTGACCCGGGGCAAGCCCGATCTTGTCGACGTAAAACCGCAGTCAGATTTCGACGAGCAGGAGTTGCTGAGCCTTGTCGCTGCCGTTGAGAGAGGAAGCGAGCATCCGCTCGCCCACGCGATCGTGGAAGGGGCTCAAAACAGGGGCGCTGCCATTCTCGACGCTTCCGATATCGAGTCCGTGACCGGCGAAGGCATCCAGGCAAATGTCGACAAGCGCAGGGTCGCGATCGGGAATGAAAAGATGATGGAGCGTATAGGGGCGCTCGAAGAAGGCTGGCGGTCAACGGCGGACGAAGGCCGAAGCCTCGGACAGACGGTGATGTTCGTGGCCGTGGACGGGGCACCGGCAGGCCTTATCGCTGTCGCCGATCCGATCAAGGAAACCAGCCGCACCGCTATTGCCGCGCTGCATGAGCGCGGCATCAAGATCGTGATGCTTACCGGCGACAGCGAAGCCACCGCGCGTGCGGTAGCAAGCCAGGTCGGTATCGACGAAGTCGAAGCGAATGTCTCGCCCGAGGACAAACATCGCAAGATCGAGCAGTTGAAGAGCGAGGGTCGCCGGGTCGCTATGGCCGGCGACGGCATAAACGACGCACCCGCGCTTGCCGCTTCGCATGTCGGCATCGCGATGGGAACGGGTACCGATGTCGCGATCGAAAGCGCGGGCGTGACATTGGTGCGCGGCGACCTCGTCGGCGTTGTTCAGGCGCTCGTCCTGTCTCGGGCCACTATGCGCAACATCAGGCAGAACCTGTTCTTTGCCTTTGCCTATAATGCGCTCGGAATTCCGGTCGCTGCAGGTGTCCTCTATCCATGGACCGGGTTGCTTTTGAACCCGATGATCGCGGCCGCAGCGATGAGCCTGTCTTCGGTATCGGTGATCGGCAACGCCCTGCGCCTGCGCGGCCTCGCTCTTCCCAAATTCGATACCTGAGCGATGGGGACGGGACGGAGATCGCAGGAGTGACGAATCAGACGATGCAGGATCAGGACCAAATCTCTGAGGAATCGCGCGAATGGCGCGGTGCTCATCCAGCCCTCTGGATCGCGATATTCGGAATTCTCATCGCTTTCGCCTGGGAGATGCTCCAGCTTCCTTTCTACCAGTCGGGAGGTCTGTCGCCTGCCGAGGCAGCACGTCGCTGCGGCCTGGCCTCGTTCGGCGATGCCGGGATCATGGTGGCCGCTTATCTCGGCGCCTCTGTCGGCAGTGGTAAAACGCCGTGGCTCGTAGACTGGCCGATCTCGCGTTTTGTCGTGTTCCTGGGAATCGGCCTGGCCATTACTGCCATGGTCGAAGTGCTGGCTGTCGGTGCCGACTGGGGGTGGTCCTATAGTGCAATCATGCCGCTTGTGCCCGGAACCAAAATCGGTCTCATACCGATCGCGATGTGGGTCGCGGTTCCCACAGCCTCCTTGTGGCTCGCGCGCCGTCTCGGCACCGGACCCCGCTGATCGCAAACCGGGATCACCTATCCCTCGACAGCTGCCGGCTGCGGTCCCGATGGTGATCGACTTATCCGAAATCCGGCAATCAGAGCGAGCAGCGTGAGCAATTGCGCGCCGATCGTCTCGACAGTCGGGAAGAAGCCGAGTTCGGCGAGGCGCGGCAAGCCGGCAATGAAAGTGGCGGAAAGAACTCCGGCCTCCTGGAAAGCGCCCACGCCCTTGCCCGCGAGAATGACCGCAAGGATCGCAATCAGGATAGCACTATAGCGGAAGAACTGGGTGATCGGCAGTTTGCGGCTGTAGCGCAGCATAACCCATGCGATGAACGCTAGCAGCGCGACTGCGGACAAGGCACCTGCCAATATGATGCCGCTGCTCTGCGGGTTCCACAGGGCAGCGTAGAACAGAATAGTCTCGAACGCTTCCCGGTAGACGACCACGAATGCAAGACCAAAGAGAAACCATGCCGATCCGCGCGAAAGCGCCTTGCCCATTTTTTCCTGGATATAGCGCCGCCACTCCTCGGCCTGGGATTTGCCGTGCATCCAGATCCCGACCGATACGAGAATGACAGCCGCAAGCAGCGCGCCGATCCCTTCGGTCATCTCGCGGCTCGCCCCGCTGATGCTTACGAAGTAGGTTGCTACGACCCAGGTGGCGACACCTGCGAAAAGAGCAGCGATCCACCCACCATGGATATAGGGCAATACCTCGGAGCGCTGCGACTTTTTCACAAAGGCGATCATGGCGATCACAACCAGAATTGCTTCGATCCCCTCGCGCAGGAGAATGGTGAACGCCCCGAGAAAGGTCGAGATTTCGCTGGCCGCCTCAGGAGCCAACGCTTCCTCGGCTCTTGCCAGCAGACTATCGATGCGAGCCCTTAGTTGCTGTAGTTCGGATGGATTCGCACCGGACTCTATTCCGGCCCGGAATTGCCCGAGCGCCTGTTCTACCTCCCGCATCAAACCGCCATCGCGCGTTGCCAGGAGGGCCTCCAGGGGTTCAAACCCGTCGAGATAGGCAGACAGGGCAAGCTGCCGCGCTTCCTCTCGGTTGCCAGCCCGATAAGCTGACAGGCTGCGATCGAGCGTATCGCGAACGAAGGCGAGCGAACCTGCGTCATTTGCCTGTCCCACCGCATCGGGATTGGCGCGAAGATAGGCCATGACGGCGAGCGCACGGTCCTCGCCGATCTGCTCGGCCAGACTTTCCGGTGTGAGCGCGGCGAGCGTCTCGAGATCGGGGACAAGCTGGCGTATGCCATCATCTTCCCGCCAAATACGCTCGCCCTTGGCCACATCTTCAAAAGCAATGCTGCCGGCATGGAATGCAAGCGCCCAGCGATCTTTGTCGGACAGCGATGCGAAGCTGGCCATGGACGTTCCTTCCAGCCCTTGCGTGATGACCTGGTAAAGCCCGAACGCACTGCGCTGCCGCGCCCGGTCGATATCGGTGAAGTCGATCGGCGGGGGATCAAGTGCCTGCATTGCGGCCGGTGGCGCACTTCCGGCGGCGCCGTGACACGAGGCGCAGTTCTGCGCGAAGAGAGTGCGGGCGCGGTCAAGGTCGGGCGCTTGCGAAGGGGCAAGCGGAACCGGGTAGGCTGTCAGCAACGAGGCTGCCAGCGCGCGCGCTAAGCGCCCAACTCGCTCGGCGGGTTCCTTATTGGCGATCAGAGCTCGCAGCTGGTCCGATCGGCGGATGAGTGCTTGATTGTCTTTAGTATCCGGCAATGCAGCGATCTGCCGCGCCACGACATCGGAAAACTCCACCATTTCGCGATATTCGAATTCGTCGGCAACACGTCCCTCGGAAACGGCGGAGGCGTAGTCGACCGCGATATAATCGAGCAGACGCCAGGTGGTTCGCACGTCGGGTTCTTCCGCGTTCGCGGTGACGGACAGACACAGCGCAAGCGCCAGCAGAATGAGCCGCAGTGCCGGATGGACGGTGGCGGAGACGATGCGATGCATGAGGGGTCTCTATATCTGTTGCAATTAATTCGCAATAGCAGGGTGTAGACGGAAATGTATTTCCTCCAACCCCCGATCGCGGGGATATTCTGGAGTTTAGGTAGAGCGCAGTTCGCCACGGGCCTGTTTGGAGACTTCGGCACTTCCCCACACCGCCAGTCCTGCCATGATGCTCGCCACAACCAGATCGGGCCACGCACGGCCGGTGCCGAAAACGCCAATCGCTGCCGCCAGCACGGCGATATTACCGATCGCGTCGTTGCGCGAACAGATCCACACCGAGCGCATGTTCGCATCGCCCGAGCGATACCGGAACAGCATCGCGGCGACGGCGAGATTTACCGCCAGAGCAAGAGAACCGATGGCGCCCATCGTTCCCGGGTCGGGCGACGCCCCGACAAAGAAACCCCAGATGGCCGAGCCGAGCACCCACAGGCCGAAAGCCAGCATGGTCGCCGCCTTTACGAGAGCCGCACGCGCGCGCCAGACGAGCGCCATCCCCGCTACACCGAGACTGATAGCATAGTTTGCCGCATCACCGAGAAAGTCGAGCGCGTCGGCCTGCAAGGCGCGCGAATCCGCAGCAATGCCTGCCACGATCTCCACGCCGAACATGATTGCATTAAGGCCCAGTGCGATCCACAGAATGCGCCGCCATGTCGGATCGTTGTTGTTTGCACCGGCCTCATCGGGGCCGCAGCAGGTCTTTCCCATTTACTCGACTCCTTGCGTCGATCCGCCCTATGCACCTTGTAGTAACTACAAGGTCAAGCGGCAGGAGCCTTTGTCATGAGAATTGGTCAACTTGCCCGGATAACCGGCGTCAAATCCGAAACAATCCGCTTCTACGAGCGTGAGGGTATCCTCGCTGCCCCTCCACGCACGCGGGCCAATTATCGCGATTATGGACCAGCAGAGGAAGCGCGCCTTAACTTCATACGGCGCGCGCGTGATCTCGGCTTCTCCATGGCACGCATCAGGGAATTGCTCGATCTCTCCGATGATGCCGACCGGTCCTGCGCGGGCATCGACGCTCTGGCCAGAAGCCATCTCGGCGAGGTCGAGCGCAAGATCGCGAGCCTGGAGGCGTTGCGGACGGAACTTGGGCGTATGATCGCTGCCTGCGAGCAAGACACTGTAGGCGATTGCCGCATCATCGATGCACTTGCGGGTACCGCCGAGCCTTGATGTCCGCGCCTCGTGCGCCAGTTCGGTCAGGCTCGCCAATGCACGGCTTTTGTCGGCCGCCCATAAGAGACTTAACTTCGGGAAAGGCCGACGAGTGCGAAGCTGCCCGTGTCGCCATCCCGGGTCTGTCGAACGGGCTATGATGCCGCCGCAGGCCAGTTCCAGACGGCCATTTTTTCAATGCTCATATCCGCCATAGTGTAGGGGATCCCGCCGACGCCAAGCCCGGAGCGGCGCAGCCCTGCAAAAGGCATCCAGTCCACGCGGAATGCCGTATGGTCGTTCACCATCACAGCCGATCCCGCCAGAGACTGTATGCAATGATTGGCGATTGACAGCCGATCGCTGAATACAGCGGCCTGAAAGGCGTAAGGCAGGGCATTGGCCTGCTCGATAGCCAGGTCGATATCGTCATAGCCATACACGCAGATCACGGGGCCGAAGATTTCTTCCTGGGATACCTTGGCACTTTCGGGAGGATCGACAATGACGGTCGGGGAGAAAAGAGTGTCACCCAGTCGGCTTCCCCCGCAGACCAGGGTGCCGCCTGCTGCAATGGCTTCATCGACCCAGCGTTCGACGCGGTCGACTTCCTCCGTTCGGATCAGGGGTCCGCATTGGGTTTCGGCATCGGCGGGATCGCCCACGACCAGCTTTTCGGCAGCTCGCCCTAGGTCATTGGCGAAGTCTTTCAATTCTGCAGCAGGGACGAATACGCGCTGCACGGAAACGCAGACCTGACCCGAATGATAGAACCCGCCTTTGAGCAACGAGGCGATCACTGCTGCGCGCTCCACGCCGCTGTCCACGATTACCGGCGCCGCGCCGCCGTGCTCGAGAGCAATGCGGGTTCCCGGCGCCAGCTTCGAGCGAAGCATCCAGCCGATCTTCGCAGAACCGATGAATGAGAAGAACGCCGTGCGCGGATCGGTTACCATTCTTTCGGCAATATCGTTGCCGCAAGGTGCGAACCGGCACCAGGCCTCGGGCAGGCCGGCTTCATGAAGAATGCTCACGAAGCTCTGGCATGACAGAGGCGTTTCCAGCGCAGGCTTGATGAGAACGGGGCACCCGGCTGCTACCGCCGGTCCAACCTGATGGACGATCAGGTTGAGCGGGTGATTGAATGCCGAGATCGCCACGACAGGACCGATCGGCTCGCGGAAGGTATATGCCGTCCTTCCCGCACCCGCTTCTGTCAGGTCCATGGGGATCTCGTGACCGCCGCCATCGCTGAGCGCCTGAACGCATAAGTCGACGCTGTTGATCGCGCGACCGGCTTCCACGCGCGCATCGACCAGCGGTTTGCCGCCCTCCCTGACGATCTGGAGAGCCAGATCCTCGGCTCGTTCGCGCATGATATCTGCAGCCCGCCGGAGGATGGCGACACGCTCGTGCACGGCAAGCCAGCCATGGCGGTCGCGGTGGAGCAACTGCGCTTCACTCAGCCATTCATCGATTTGAGGCCAGTCGACAAGCGGCACTTCTGCAACCGGCTCGCGGTCGAACGGATTGTGAACGATCGTCTTCATAGCTCGCACACCTTTGCGCCGAGTTCGTCGATCAGCACCTTCTTGTTTTCGGAGTAGTCGACGGGCAGATCGACAAGGTGCACGCCGCCCGCCTCGAATGCGGCGTTCAGGACCGCCACAAGATCTGCGCTCCGCTCGACCCGGTGACCGGTCGCTCCATAGCTTTGTGCGTAGGTGACGAAGTCGGGATTGGAAAAGGTTAGGCCGTAGTCCGGAAAGCCGAGCTGGTCCTGCTTCCAGCGGATCATGCCGTATGCTGCATCGTTCAGGACGAGTACGACGAGGTTCAGGCCCAGCCTGACGGCCGTTTCCAGTTCCTGCGAGTTCATCATGAACCCGCCATCGCCGCATACCGCGAGCACTCTGCGCCCCGGCGACAGCATCGCCGCCATCATGGCCGATGGAAGGCCTGCGCCCATCGTCGCCAATGCATTGTCGAGAAGGATGGTACCCGGTTCATTCGCAATGTAGTTTCTGGCGAACCAGATCTTGTAGACACCGTTGTCGAGCGCAACGATATCATCGCGCGCCATTACGCTGCGTACGTCGGCAACCACGCGCTGGGGGACCATCGGAAAACGTTCGTCATCGCTGGTCTCGGAAATGTGCGAAGCAATCTCGTGGTGCAGCACAGTGTAATAGCTGCGATCGCACTGCAGCTTGCCATCCAGACGGTTTCCCAGCCGCTCGACCGATCCGGCGATGTCGCCGATGACCTCGAGCTGCGGGAAGTAGACCTGATCGACTTCGGCTGCCTTGTAATTGATATGGATGACGGTCTGCCCGCCCGGCTCCATGAAGAAGGGCGGCTTCTCCACCACGTCGTGACCGATATTGACGATCAGATCGGCCTTTTCGATTGCGCAGTGAACATAATCGCCCGACGATAGCGCCGCGGTGCCCAGATAGAGCTCGCTATCTTCATCGACCACGCCTTTGCCCATCTGGGTGTCAAAGAAGGGAAAGCCCGTATCGGATACGAATTTGCGCAACGCCTTCGAAGCGCGGCGGCGGTTCGCTCCGGCTCCGATCAGTAGCAGAGGTCTCTGTGCAGCGAGGATACGTCTCGCTGCCTCATCTAGAGCGGCGTCACCCGCTACGGCATAGCGCCTGTCATGCGGCGGTATGACAGGTTCGACCGTTTGCTCTTCAGCAATGTCTTCGGGCAGCTCGAGCAGCACAGCGCCCGGCCTTTCTTCCTGCGCCAGGCGAAATCCCTCGCGAACGAGCGACGGGATGCGGTTGCCGTTCACAATCTGGGTCGATGCCTTGCACAGCGGGGTGAACAGGGAAACGACGTCGACAATCTGGAACTGGGCCTGTTTCGAGGTCTTGATCGGTTTCTGCCCGGTAATGATCACGAGCGGGAAGGCTCCGAGCGCGGCATAGGCCGCCGGTGTGGTCAGGTTCGTGGCACCTGGCCCGAGTGTTGCCAGGCACACACCTGCCTTGCCGGTCAGGCGGCCATAAGTTGCCGCCATGAAGCCAGCGCCCTGTTCGTGACGGGCCAGAACCAGCGTGATGGTGGAAGTTCGCAGCGATTCCAGAAGATCCAGGTTCTCTTCGCCTGGAACGGCGAAAACATACTCGACACCCTCTGCCTCGAGCGCGGCGACCATAAGATCGGAAGCTTTCATTCGTCGGTCCTCATTTACGAGTTGCAGGGCGGTTCATGCCGTGCGCTACCAAACTGCTTGCTTGCAGCGGCCGACCTGATCGCCGCGCTTGTCAATGGTCGTGATCATGGTCTTGGCATTGGTTCTTTTCGACCTGATGGCCCGGGACCATAACCGGATCACAGTTGGCAGCGAGGCAGGCTTCGAACGTTGCATGGGTGATGGCGTGCCGCGTCTCGAGCATACCGCGAGCCCGCGCCTTCACATCCTCGAAAGCCTGCAACGAAGATTCGGCAGGAACGACATGCGCCTCAAGCGCGCGATAATGCTCGCTGATGCTCCAGACTTGGACGTGATGGACGTCGGCCACGCCTTCTGCGTCACGCAGGTCGCTCACAATGCGATCGAACTCGCTTTCGTCCGGCACCGCGCCCATCAAGAGACGCACCGTGCGAGGCAACAAAGTAACGCCCTGCCAGATCACAAAGTCACCAATGACCACCGTGATGGTCAGATCGGCGATATAAAGTTCGTATCGCAGAATGAGCACGCCAGCCACGATCACACCGGCCGAAGCCAGCGCATCGGACACATTGTGCAGGAAGATCGAATAGGGTCAATTCCTCTTCTCGCCGTGTTTGGTTCCCGCATCGTCGTGGCTATCCATGTGAGCGTCGCGCAGAATCTCGATGCCGCCATAGAGAGCGATGCAAGCTACCGCGATGCCCACAACGAGGTCGGGCCAGTTGGTTCCGGTCAGCATCACAATGATGCCGGCGATAATGATCCCGCCATTAGAGATAAAGTCGTTGAAGCTGAAGGTGGTCGCCGCCCGCATATTGACGTCCTTGTTCTCCATCTTCTGCAGCAGGCGCAGGCAATAGAGATTGACCATCCCCGCGATGAACGCCATCGCCATCATCAATATCCCGCCCGGATCGGACCCTTCCACAAACCGTCGGTAAGCATCGAAGATAACCCCAGCAGAGAAGATCAGCAGCATGATGCCGGAAAAACGTGCGGCCCCGCGTTTCCAGGTCCGTGAGCGGGTCAGCGCGAGCAGGCTGAGCGCATAAACGATGGCATCGGATGAATTATCGAGGCCGTTCGCCAACAGCGCATTAGAATCGGCAAAATACCCGACCGCGAAAAAGCCGATCGCGATGGCCACGTTAAGCCACAGGACAACCCACAGGGTCTTGCGCTTTTCAGGCGACCCGACATCGACCTCATGTCCGCCACTCATGCTGCGTCCTCCTCGGTTTGTACCCAGCTTTCCGCATGACTACGCTGTGTTGGCCGGAAGAACTTCATTTCGGTGCGGAAGAGTGAGGATGACAATTTCGTGCCCCACTCTTCCCATTCGCTGTCGCCGATTATGGCGATCCGGCCGAAACAATCCTTATGCCGGATGTCGAACTTGAGATCGCGCCAGAGACCTCCGAAGTTCCAACCCGAAAAGTCAGGCGCGAGCTCGATCACCATCGGGACGGTACCGGCCTCGCGCTCTGCGATATGTTCGAATTGGGGAACAAAGCGGTCATAGGCTTCATCCCCCTGCCTGCCTCCGGCACGTATCCAGAGCAGTCCGTTCTTTTCCTTCAGTGCCAGCACCGTATTCTCCTTTCCCGATCGGTCATGTGATGTCCTTCAGCTCGCGCTGCTCATCGCTTGTCACATTGCGCCGCAGCCTGTCCCACCAACGCTGTCGCCAGGTCCGGTCATCTTCTCTGGTCCCGAAAACCAGCTTCAAGATTGCGGGCAAGACGAAAAGGGTCAGCGCGGTGGCGGTGATCAACCCTCCAATGACGACTGTCGCCAAGGGACGTTGCACTTCCGCGCCGGTCCCGGTCGCAATGGCCATCGGCACGAAGCCGAGCGATGCAACGAGCGCGGTCATGAGAACCGGCCTTAGGCGCGCCAATCCACCATCGACGATGGCGTCATCGAGCGCCATGCCCCTGTCGAGCCGCTGACGGATCGCAGTCACCATCACGAGGCCATTCAAGGTCGCCACACCCGACAGGGCGATAAAGCCTACCGCCGCAGATACCGAGAATGGCATCCCGCGTAGAGCCAAGGAGAAAATCCCGCCTGCCAGGGCCAACGGGATCGCGCTGAATACGGCGAGCGCCGGCACCCAGCCCCCAACCGCCATGTAAAGCAGCAAGAGAATGACCGCGAAAGCGATAGGAATGACTATCTGAAGTCTTTCCTGAGCAGCCTGGAGGTTCTGGTATTGACCGCCCCACTCGATAAACGCGGCAGCGGGCAGTTCGACCTGCGCCGCAACCCTTTCCTGGGCCTCTTCTACAAAAGACCCGAGGTCGCGTTCTCGCACGTTGGACGAAACGATCACCAGTCTGCGTCCCTGTTCCCGGCGAACCTCCGCGAGACCATCCACCACACGGAACTCGGCAACCGAGCGTAGCGGTATGGTTGCCCCGTTCGGGAGCAGCACCGGCAAAGCACCCAACTGGTCGAAATCGTCGCGGGTCGCGTCCGACAACCGCACAACCACATCGAAGCGGCGATCGCCTTCGAAAACGAGGCCCGCAGGCCGACCGCCCAGTGCGATCGCCACCGATTGCGCAACGTCTTCGACCTTCAGCCCGTAACGGGCAATCGCTGGCCGATCGAAGGCAATATCGAGGGTGGGGAACCCGGTCACTTGCTGGACCTTGACGTCCGCGGCGCCGTCGACATTGCGCAGCACGCCCGCAACCTCGTTCGCCGCCGAGGTCATGGCGCTGAGATCGTCTCCGTAGATCTTGACGGCAACATCTCCGCGAACGCCTGCGATCAATTCGTTGAACCGCAATTCGATCGGTTGGCTGAACTCGTAAAGGTTGCCGACGAGACTGCTGAGGGCGCTCTCCATTTGCGCGACCAACTCGTCCTTGGCGAGGTCGGGATCGGGCCATTCCTCACGGGGTTTGAGGATCACGTACGCATCGGAAGCGTTCGGCGGCATCGGGTCACTGGCCACTTCCGCCGTGCCCGTCCGCGAAAAGACAAGCTCGACTTGCGGAAATTGCTCGAGCCGGTCCTCTACCCGCCTTTGCATCGCGAGCGAACGTTCGAGCGATGTCGAAGGAATACGCAGCGATTGCACGGCGATGTCGCGCTCGTCCAATTGCGGTGTGAACTCGCTCCCGAGGAAGCTGAACACGAAGGCCGCAAAGGCGAAGATGCCGACGCCCATGCCGATGACCGGCCAGGGGCGGGTGATCGCCTTGCGGACCAGCGGTCCGTATCGCTCCTTGGCGATCCGGATCGGCTTGACCTCCTTTTCCGTCAGCTTCTTGTTGAGCAGGATGGCGATCATTGCCGGGACGAAGGTCAGCGACAACACGAACGCCGAGGCGAGCGCGAGCATGACCGTGATCGCCATGGGTGAAAAGGTTTTGCCTTCGACGCCGGTAAAGGTGAGAAGCGGTGCGAAGACGAGAAGAATGATCGCCTGGCCGTACACGGTTGGCTTGATCATTTCCTGCGCGGCAAGCCGCGTTTCCGTCAACCTCTCACCAAGTGTAAGAAGTCGGCCCTCGTGTTCCTGTCGAGCCGCGAGCCTCGCGACGCTGTTCTCGACGATGATGACGGCACCATCGACGATCAGGCCGAAGTCCAGCGCACCCAGGCTCATGAGATTGCCCGAAACGCCGAGCCGGTTCATTCCGATCGATGCCATCAGCATGGAAAAGGGGATGACCAGCGCCGCGATGATCGCTGCCCGGATGTTGCCCAGCAGCAAGAACAGGATCGCAATGACCAGAAGCGCGCCCTCGACAAGGTTCTTCTCGACGGTCGCGATCGTCGCATCGACCAGGGAAGACCGGTTGTAGACGATCTCCGCGACAATTCCTTCCGGCAGGGAGCTGCGAACTTCCTCGAGCCGTTCGGCCGCCTCGGCCGACACGGTGCGGCTGTTCTCGCCCGCGCGCATGAGCACGGTGCCCACGACCGCTTCATCGCCGTTCAGCGACGCCGCGCCCGTTCGCAGGTCGCCACCGATGCTGACCGTGGCGATGTCCCCTACGCGAATAGGCACTCCCTCGCGGGTGGAAACGACCGCCTGCTCGATATCCTCGACGCTGCCGAGGCGCGCATCGACCCGGGCGAGGAGGGCTTCACCGGCCCGTTCGACGAAATTGGCCCCTTCGGCGAGATTGGCCGCTTCCAGCGCGTCGATCACCTCGTCGAACGACAAACCGTAACCGGTCAATCGTGCGGGATCGGGTTGGACGAGATATTGCTTTTCGAAGCCGCCGATGGAGTCGACACCTGCCACACCGTCGACCGACCGCATGAGCGGTGCAACCACCCAGTCCTGAATGGTTCGCAGATAGGCAGCCTTGGCAACATCGCTGTCGAGCCGGTCGCCACGTTCGGTCACGAAGCTCCCGTCGGACTGCCATCCGACCGCTTCGCCCCGCGGCGCTTCCTTGCCGTCAGGATATTCGTACTCGATGGTATACATGAGCACTTCGCCCAAGCCGGTCGAGATGGGTCCCATCACCGGTTCGGCACCCTCGGGCAGCGAAGCGCTTATGGGCGTCAGCCGTTCGTTGACCTGCTGACGCGCGAAATAGATGTCGGTCCCTTCCTCGAAAATCGCGGTCACCTGGCTGAACCCGTTGCGCGATATCGAGCGTGTCATTTCCAGACCCTCGATGCCAGCAAGCCCGGTTTCGACAGGATAGGTGACCTGCGTCTCGACTTGCGAGGGCGAAAGGGCTGGTGCCTCGGTGTTGATCTGCACCTGTACGTTGGTGATATCGGGCACAGCATCGATGGGCAGGCGGAGCAAATTCACCACGCCAAAGATTGCCACACCGAGGGTCAGCACGACCATCGCCCAGCGAAAGCGCACGGCGACGTCGAGGATCATGCCGATCAGGCCATGGCGGTGGGGGCGATCCGCGTCCTGCATGTGATCAGTGTCCATGCTCGGCCTCCTCCTTCTCGAGTTCAGCCTTCAGCAAGAAGGCGTTGGCGGTGGCTATCCGCCAATTTGCTTCGAGACCGGACTCGATGACCACCCGTCCTCCCGAACGCGCACCGGTGACCACTCGACGGGCTTGAAACCCGCGGCGCGTGCGAACGAAGACCACCTCTGCGCCATCGATTGTCTGGACGGCACTTTCCGGCACCGACATGCGGCCGGTATCGACCTCACCCGAGGGGCGGATACGTGCCTGCAAGAACGCACCGGGTTGCAGGCCGGGGATCGGCCTTGCCAGCGACAGGACCGCCGTCGCGCTGCGGCTTTCGGGATCGAGCGAGGGAGTGACGGATCGCACGCGCGCGCCGACTTCACGATTGCCCGCGAATTCCAGCGTCGCCTCGTCGCCAGGCTGGATGCGGCTTGCTTCAGCCGACGGGAGGGCAACCTCGACCTGCATGCCGCTCGGGTTCACGACCTGGTAGAGTTCTTCTCCGGCCTCGACGAAGGACCCGAGAACGATAGGCGCCGAGGTCACTCGGCCCGCGAGCGGGCTCGTAACCGCGAGGGAGCGCCCGTCGCCGCTAACACCCGCCGCCGAGACTGCCGCTTGGGCACGCGCAAGTTCCGATTGAGCAACCTGCAGATTGGCTCGGGCGGCCTCGAGATCCTGCCGCGCGGTGACATTGGCTTCGAAAAGGCGGCGCTCTCGATCGTAGGCAGCAGACAATTCGTTGACCCGCGCGCCCGCTGCGCTGAGTTGCGCCGCAAGAGCAGCGGCGTCGGCGCTCTCGATGCGGGCAATCGTCTCTCCCTGCCTCACGTAATCACCCAGCGTTTTGCCGACACTGCGGACTACGCCCGCTGCGCGGGCATCGATGCGGGCACTTGCCGTCGGGCTTGCCGCGACGGTGGCCGGAAAGACCAGCTCGACCGCCGATCCCTGACCGACGGTTTCGACCTCTATCTGGGACGCTTCGATTTGTTCGGCGCCAAGCAGGACAAGCCCTTCGGGAAGCTCGGCCTCCTCGCTCGTTTCCTCAATGTGCTGGTCGGCACTGCCACTTGGCCACAGCATAAACACTGCAGCGGCGATTGAAACGATCACGCCGATAAAAACGGCCAGACGTCTACGGTTCATTTGGAAATACCTCATTGTGCGCCGAGCCAGATCAGCGTCGCCGCCAGGCGGCCACGATCTTCCTGGGCTTGAATCAATGCTTCACGGATGGTGTCGCGCGCTTCGGCCGCAGCCAGAACTTCGATCAGCGGAAATCTGCCGTTGCGGTAGCCAATCCGAACGAGGCGCAAGGCTTCCTCGGCTTGGGGCAAGGACGTCTCCGCGAGGGTCTCGACCCGCGCTTCGGCTGCCAGAAATTGTCCGCGAGCTTGCGTGACTTCGAGTTCGAAATCGGTGCGGGCAATCGCCTCCCGTGCCGTCGCGGCGCGAAGCCGCGCCTCGGCAGCAGCGATGTTTCCTTGGTTGCGATTACTGAACGGAAACGGGATCGAAACGCCTACGAGGAACGCCTGGTCTCTGCTTTCCTCGAACCGTCGGACACCGGCGGATATCGCCGGATCCGGAATGCCTAAAGAGCGTTCCCGGGCGATCGCGGCATCTGCAGCCTCGCGTTCGGCACGGGCGATCTGGAGACGTAAGGCCGAAGGCGAGGCGAGCAGCGTTGCCGGAGGTTCGATCTCGGGGAACACCGAAGGCACGTCCGCAGCAGGTGCTGCCTCGCCCCAAAGCGCGGCCAGCGCATTCCTCGCCGCACTGTCGGCAGCCAGGGCCGCTTCAAGCTCCGCGAGCGCCTCCGCAAGTGCCGCTTCGGCACGAAGCGAACGCAAGGGAGGCTCCCGCCCGACATCGACCAGTACCCCTGCGATCCTGGCAAGCTCGCGGTTGCGCTCGACTATGTCCCGCGCGAGTTCCAATCGGGCTGCCGCAGCGACGGCTTCCACATAGCGCTCGCGCACCGATCGCCCGAGCTGAGCAACCGAGAGCGCTCCTGAAAGGGTCGCGACGCGCGCCTCCGCCTGGGCGGCGCGGACGCGCGCTCCTCGTTTGCCGCCCAATTCGAGCCGCTGGCTCAGGGACAAAGTGTACTCGGTGGCCTGCAATCCCGAAAATGCGCCGCTTCCGGCAATGTTTTCGGCTTCGAAAGCAATTTCGGGGTTGGGCCGCAGCCGCGCCTGGTCGACCAGGGCCCGCGCCGCGTCGGCTTCGGCCCGCGGTCCGATCAGGCGCGGATTTTCTGGGGGCTCATCTGCGCTGTCGACGATGCCCGCACGAGCGAGCGCAGCTTCGAGCGTCAGAAGCTCACGCTCCTGCGCCGCCACGGTCGTGGCTTGAGCGGCGAGGAACAGCCCTCCAAGGAGGACCCCTCGCCAATGAATGGCTGACATTTTTCGAAAATTCCTCTGCTGACGATCCGAACTGCGCTGCGGCATGCAGCGCGGTGACGGTCGTCAGGCGCGAGGGGGGCGCTTCAGTCGGTCGGCAATTTCGGAAGCGAGCGCTTCGGCGGGAGGCGCATCGGGAACCACGACCAAGTGAGGGACCGAATTCTTCTGCACGGTGCCGGCAAAGCTCGCCCCGTGATGGCAATGGCCGTGTCCACACACGCCGTGTTGCTCGGCCGGCGCATCCGGATCGCCCGGCACTTCATCGGCGGCTGCGGATGACGCAGACGCGCTATCGAGCGAAGCCAGAACGGGCGTGCTTCCGGGCGCCACTTCGGCACCGCAAGCAGCAGCATCCGCCGCCGTCACGAACACCATCGCGACCAGCATGAGCAGGACGACGAAAGGGTGCAGGACAAGGCGACGATAGCTTGTAGTCATGGATTCCAACGGCTCCTAGCAAACCGCATCAAGATTGCAAGTTCCGTAACACGATGAAGTATAAGTCTTTTGTTACAGTATAACAGTCCTCGAATACTGTTTCGGTCTTTTAGAACGGCGCGATCAGGCCGCGCGAAGCTCGGGATGCGGATGCTCGCAGCGATGAACTTCGATCGTGACGTGCACATATTCTGCATGCTCTGAAAGTCGGCTGGCATAATTGTCGGGCGCGAGCGGATCATCGGCGATGAGCGAGGCGATGACTGCATACTTGCCGGGACCGATCCGCCAGATGTGCAGATCGCCGATCGCGGCGTCCGGTCCTCGAGCGCCTCGCGCACCTCTGTGTACCGTTCAGAGGCCGCTTCGGCGTCGACAAGCACGGCAGCGGTATCGCGCAGCAGTGACCATGACCAGCGCCCGATCACGAATGCACCCACCAGCCCCATTGCCGCGTCCATCCATGCCCAGCCGAGGTACATGCCGGCGAGAAGGGCCACGATAGCCAGGACGGAGGTCAGGGCATCGGCAAGCACGTGGAAATAGGCGGAGCGCAGATTGTTATCGGCATGCGCATGGTCGTGGTGATGATGATGGTCGTGATCATGCCCATGGTGATGATCGGCACCAAGCAGCCAGGCACTCGCGAGGTTCACCACGAGGCCGAGCACGGCGATCCAGATCGCCTCGGTATAGGCAATCGTGAGCGGAGTGACGAACCTTTGGGCCGATTCAACCGCGATCCCGATGGCGAAGATGGCGAGGACAAGCGCGCTCGCGAAGCCGGCCAGGTCGCCTACCTTGCCGGTACCGAATGTGAAACGCGGGTTGTTCGCATGGCGCCTGGCAAACCAGTAGGCGAAGGCCGCGACGCCCAAGGCACCTGCATGGGTCGCCATGTGGATACCATCGGCGAGAAGCGCCATCGATCCGGTCCACAGGCCAGCGACGATTTCGACCACCATCATCGCGGCGGTCAAGGCAACGACATAACGCGTGCGCCGCTCATGGGCGTCGTGCGAGGCGCTCAGGAAGTTGTGATCATGGGCGAGCGGATTGGAGTCGGCGTGATGCATGCGAGGCTGATACCCCGAGATGCCCTTTCCAAGAAATCCCCTCTCCAACCGAAAAGGCAATCGACGACGATTGTCTGTGATGATCGCCGCAGCCAACCGATCATAGAAATGCTGCGGCGACCAACAGACTATTATCCCTTAATCTTGGATCGGAACGTGACGGTCCTGCGATCGACCACGGTGATCCGGCGCGTCTTGGCATCGATCACCAGCCGTTCGGTTACGCCATTGCCCGGAAAGGCGACGACGTAACGCGGATTGAGCGCGGCATCAAGATCGTGATGCTTACCGGCGACAGCGAAGCCACCGCGCGTGCGGTAGCAAGCCAGGTCGGTATCGACGAAGTCGAAGCGAATGTCTCGCCCGAGGACAAACATCGCAAGATCGAGCAGTTGAAGAGCGAGGGTCGCCGGGTCGCTATGGCCGGCGACGGCATAAACGACGCACCCGCGCTTGCCGCTTCGCATGTCGGCATCGCGATGGGAACGGGTACCGATGTCGCGATCGAAAGCGCGGGCGTGACATTGGTGCGCGGCGACCTCGTCGGCGTTGTTCAGGCGCTCGTCCTGTCTCGGGCCACTATGCGCAACATCAGGCAGAACCTGTTCTTTGCCTTTGCCTATAATGCGCTCGGAATTCCGGTCGCTGCAGGTGTCCTCTATCCATGGACCGGGTTGCTTTTGAACCCGATGATCGCGGCCGCAGCGATGAGCCTGTCTTCGGTATCGGTGATCGGCAACGCCCTGCGCCTGCGCGGCCTCGCTCTTCCCAAATTCGATACCTGAGCGGTGAGGGCGGGACGGAGATGGCGCGAGTAACGGATAAGACGATGCAGGATCAAAACCCAATCTCTGAGAAATCGCGCGAATGGCGCGGTGCTCATCCAGCGCTCTGGATCGCCCTGTTCGGAATTTTCATCGCTTTCGCCTGGGAGATGCTCCAGCTTCCCTTCTACCAGTCAGCTGGTCTGTCGCCCGCCGAGGCTGCTCGCCGCTGTGGCCTAGCCTCGTTCGGCGACGCTGGCATAATGGTTGCGGCTTATCTCGTCGCCTCGATCGGCAATCGACAATGTCCGTGGTTGACCCGTTTTGAGGCTTGGCGCTTCGCCGTCTACCTTGCGACCGGCCTCGTAATAACGGCTTTCGTCGAAATCCTGGCGGTCGGCGCCGATTGGGGATGGACGTACAGCGAGAGCATGCCTCTGCTGCCGGGGACCGACATTGGCCTAGTCCCCATGCTGATGTGGATTGTGGTCCCTTCAGCGACTTTGTGGTTCGCGCGGCGAATGGGAACCGGACCCGCGCGATAGGAAGTTGATCAACTGGTTCAGCAGCAACTAGCCGAGGTGGAGCGCAAAATCTCCGATCTAATGGCTTTACGAGACGAGCTGGGACAGATGTTACGGTCCTGCGAGTCGGACAAGATCGGTGAATGCAAGGTCATCGGATGCCTCGGGCACCATAGCGTTGTGCAAGATCTCAATGGCTGTCCGCTTGTGGATCACCCATGGAAGGAGTGGAACGGCCGAAATGAGGACGCGAAACGGACATCACGAATGCTGAGCTTGAAGATGCTTGGGCTGCTTGAAGCGAGCATCCTATAACCGGTTGTCAGTTCTTGCCGGTAGAGGTGCTATTATGTCCAACTCACCAACATCGATGCAGTCGGGCCGTGTCCAGAAGATCGTGTTTGCAAATGATCAGATGGATCGGGGCGCAGTTTGGACAAATGCCCAACGACACGAGCATGCCTTCCGCAAGGTCTTGCATCGGATGGGCTTCGAACAGTCCTTCCCTATGGAATTGGCAGGCGGTCACGGGTTTGCCAATATCGCCGTAAGTGTGCTCGACTCCCAGCAGGCTTCTGGATCAGGACCTCGGCTCCTTATTCCGATAGATCCCCAGTCCCATCCGGACGAGCGCATGATTGAGGCATCGATTGTCCGATCCATCGGACTGATGCTCGCGGACGCGGAGATTTACGATCAGATCTGGGTCGATACCTACAGCGATCTCCAGTCACGGTTTGCGAGAAGACCGGAGGCTTCCTTAGAACGGGTCGATTTCGCGGCAGGGCCTCATGACGGCCTTATGCTTCATGCCGAGTTTCTTCGCCTCGATCACGATTTCTCGAGAACCCGATCGAGGCGGAGCGCTTCCGATATCGAAGAGCTGATCGAGGCGATTGATTTCGACCTTCGCGAACATGATCGCATCGTCGCGGCCCTGACAGTCGACGAGCTGGGATCTTATCGACGGAAGATTACAGGTCTTTCCGCCCACGTTCTCGAGCTCGCTGACATCAGCCCGGACGACCTGCCGTCGCTTTTCAATGAAAATGGTGATCAACCCTTCACATCGATCGATGGCTCTCTCCCGTTTTCCGCAGGGCGGTTCTATTGGTCGAGAGGAACGCTCGAGTGCTCGCTCGAAATGCGCAACGGCCGGAGCTGGATCGATGGCAGAAGGGTCGTACTTTCGCACCCTTCCAACCTACCTGTGACAACCCTTTCGTCCTGTGTCGGACGGCCACTACATACTCTACTTCAGATTGAAGGGTTGAAATTCGAAGCGACCATAAAAGAAGTACACGCGGCAAGGGATTGCATTGTAGTTGAAATCGAGATGCCCAACGATGAATTCCTGGAAAAACTCGGTTGAAACGCAAAGAACAGATCTGATTGCGCATCTTGCAATACCCGGTCGCGCAAATTTGAGCAGGTTCGATACGGCTACACCGTCAAGCGAGATTGCTGTGGAAAGTGCTTGGGAATGGCAGGAGGTGGGCCGATTGCCGACTGTCCGCTCCTGGCGGCGGCACCTCAGAAGTTGGCCGCTCGGGCACTCGGCAGCCGCCAGTCTCCTCACGACCCCGTTGTGGACAGATAGGATGCGACAGGCCGTGCGGCTGAGCGGGCGTTACTAGCAGTGGGCCGCTGTGATAGTTATGAAATCAGCATGGAATTTTCTAAGCGCAGCTTTATCGCGGCAATTTTGAGCGGGTCGATGGCCGCCTGCGTGCCGCTTATGCTTGGCCGCACAACTGAAGGTAAGCCTATGTACGGATTGATCGGCAAAATAATCGCAGTTGATGGACAGCGCGATGCGCTGGCTGAGATTCTGCTTGAGGGTTTGCGCGATATGCCAGGCAACCTGTCCTACATCGTGGCGGCGACGACCGACGATGCGCACGCTCTTTGGATAACGGAAGTTTGGACTGATGCAGAAGCTCACTCCGCTTCGCTCTCTCTCAATTCGGTGCAGGAAGCCATAGGCAGAGGAAGGCCCCTTATCGCGGGAATGGAGCGAATAGCCGAGACCAGCCCAATAGGGGGTCATGGCCTAATCTGATTGCGACCGTTCTTGCGGCTTTTGGATTATAGGCCGACATTTCGCTTCCCACCCCGTTCGAGCCGTTCGGTAGAACATCTCGTTTCCACCCAGAGGGTCGGCGGCTTCTGGGCCGAGTGCGGAAGGCCCGCTTTAAGGCGATTCCCCTCTCTATAGGGCATCGAAATGTACTCCCTCATCGTACTAAGGTGATCCCCTTCGATCCCAAGCCTAGGGCCTACCGTTCAGGGCTCCCTCCATCCCAATCCCAAGGACTTCTGGATCGCGATCCAGCCATTTGTCATGGCGGCGATCGCCCGATCGAGATTTGCTCTGGCCTGTTCGCGCTGGCGGATCGAAGTGTTGAGTTCGCCTTGCGAGATTACCCCCGCGGCGCGGCGTTGCTCGTTAAGCTCCGCAGCCGTGTCGGCCTGTCGACTGATCTGCGCCAGCGCGGCTACGTTGGCTCTTTGTTGCCCGAACCGGGCAAGCGATTGTTCGGCGTCGCGCAGTGCGCCAAGGACCACTTCAACATAACGCGCTTCGGCCTCGTCGCGCGCACTCTCGGCCTGATCGATCGATGCTGCCGTGCGGCCGAAGTCAAGCAGGTTCCACTGCAGCCGCGGCAAAGCGATTGCCGATAAGTTGCCCGGGTCCAGGATGTCGTCCGGCTCTGATCCGCCCAAACCGAGAATCCCCATGAAGGAAAGCTTAGGGAAACGAGCAGCCTCTGCCACGCCAATGCGCGCATTCGCCGCGGCCAGCGTGCGTTCGGCGGCTCGAACATCCGGCCGCCGCGCTATCAGCGCTGCGGGATCGCCCACCGCGACCCGTTCGGGGGGAAGCGGAATTTCGGCCTGAGCCGCCAGGAGCCCGTCGAGTGCGCCGGGCGCTTCGCCCGTCAGCACTGCGAGCGTGTCCTTGAACACATCGATGTCCGCTTGAGCTTCCGCGATCTGCGACTTGAGCAGTTCGAGCTCGGCGTTCGCGTCACCGACCGGAAACAGTGGGAGAGTGCCCTGTGTATAGCGCTGATAGGTCAGTTCGAGAATCTGCTGCTGCAATTCCCGTTCTCGCTCGACAAGCTCGAGCCGCCCCTGCGCTTCTCGCAGGCTCACATACGCCCGCGCGACTTCGGCGGCGAGCTGGACTTTCGCATCCTCGGCGTTCGCCACCGAGGCCGCAGCCTGAGCGTTAATGGCCTCGACACGCCGTGCCTGCCCCCCAGCGAAATCGATCTCCCAGTTTGCGTTGAGCCCGACGTTGTAGACGCTGAGGCTGTCCTGCTCTTCGTCGTCAGCAGGAGCGCCGGGCGATCCCGGTGGCGGGCCGCTGCCGATATCTAGCCCTGGGATATTCGCCTGGACCGCAGTCGCCTGCGCAGCCACGGCGGGTAGCCGGTTGGCGCGTTCCTGGCGGACAGCAGCCCTTGCCTGTTCGATGCGAGCGCGCGCCGCGGCCACGCCCGGATTGCCGGCCAGCGCGCGCGCCTCCAGTTCATTGAGAACCGGATCGCCGAGCAACGTCCACCAGTCGCCGGCAATCGGCGCTAACGGATCGATTTCGGGCCCGGCCCGTACGAACGCATTGCCTGCGGCGGTCGCAAGTTGCGGGGGACCGGCATAGTCGGGACCGGACATGCAACCCGCGAGGAGCGCCATGGGAGCGAGGAGGGTTAGGGTCTTGCGCATAGAGTTCTCAGTGCATCGAAAGGGATACGTTCTTCGGGAGAGGCTTGAGGAACAGTACCAGCGGCACCGTGACCAGGGTAATCGCGCCCATGGCGAAAAAGACATCGTTGTAGGTCATCACGAACGCATCGCGCTGAATGATGCGGGAAAGCATCTCCAGCGCGGCCTGTGGGCTGCCCAGCGACGCCGTCATGCCATCCAGATATTCCTGTAGTCGGGGGCTGTTAGCGTTGAGGGTTTCTTCCATGCGCCGACTATGATGCCACAGGCGCTGATCCTGGAACGAGGCGAGCCCCGCGAGCGCGAACGAGCCCCCGAGGTTTCGCGCCGCGTTGAAGATCCCGGAAGCATCGCCGGCATCCTCCTTGGCAACCGAAGCTACCGTCGCCTGGTTGAGGAACATCATCGTGAGGATCATGCCGATGCCACGCAGGAACTGGCTTTCGGTGAACACTCCACCTCCCGATTCCGCTGTCAGATTTATGCTGACGAAACAGCTTAGCGCCATGATGAACATGCCCGCGCCCACAGCAATCCGGATGTGAATCCTTCGTATCATGAAGGGCAGCACAGGCATCAGCAAGAAGGCCGGAACACCCATCCAGAAGATTACGAACCCAGTCTGCAAGGCGTTGTAATCGGAGATTATCGCAAGAAATTGCGGGATCACGTAGGTCGAGCCATACATGACCATGCCGAGCGCCAGTGCCATCACCACGACGCTGGCAAACTGCCTGCTGAGCATCAGGCGCAATTTGAGCACCGGTTTGCGCGCGTAAAGCTGTCCGTAGGTCAGAAGTGCAAATCCCACGACCGTCATCAGTGTGAGCTGGACGATCAGCGTGGAATCGAACCACTCCTCACGGTGGCCTTCTTCAAGCACGATGGTCAGCCCACCCAACCCAAGGATCATACCAGCTATTCCCGCCCAATCAGCCTCGCGCAGGTAAACCCAGTCGGGCTTTTCATGGGGTAGCCCGATGAATAGTAAAGCAAGGAGCAACGCGCAGACGGGCACGTTGACGAAGAAGGCGTAGTGCCAGCTCAGGTTCTCGGTAAGCCAGCCCCCCACCAACGGGCCCATTACCGGCCCAAGAACCACGGTCATTCCGAAGAGCGCCATGCCGATCGGCTGTTGCGATGGAGGCAGTCGCTTTGCGACGATGGTCATGGCGGTTGGAATAAGCGCGCCGCCCATGAACCCTTGACCGGTGCGACCGATGATCATCGTCGTCAGATCGGTGGCAATGCCGCACAACACCGAAAAGGCCGTGAAGGCAGAAACCGCGACGATGAGCAGCGTGCGAAGGCCGAGCAGTCTTTCCAGCCACGCGCTCAGAGGGATGACGATGATCTCGGCAACAAGGAAGGCTGTCGCGATCCAGGTGCCCTCGGTTCCGGTCGCGCCGATTTCCCCCTGGATCGTCGGCAGCGCCGAATTGACGATCGAGATGTCAAGCGTTGCTAGCATCGCCCCCAGCGCACCGGCGGCTACGGCGATCCAGGCCGTAGCATCGGCCTTTTCGACCGGCGGCGAAACCGCTCCAGCGGCGCCTGCCATCGGTCAGTCTCCGGCCGCGTTGCGGATCGAATCGAGTTCGTCTCTGGCGGCGCGCGTATCGACACTCGCGACAACAGACATGCCCGGCACCAGCAGACGCAGGATCTCGGGCGAAGCCTCGATGGATATGCGGACCGGCACGCGCTGAACGATCTTGGTGAAATTACCCGTCGCGTTTTGCGGAGGTAGGATCGAGAATTCCGCCCCGGTCCCGGGGGCGATGCTTTCCACTCTCCCCGATAACTCGAGATCGGGCAGCGCGTCGATTTCCAGGGTGACGGGTTGCCCGGGGCGGACGAGGCCGAGCTGCGTTTCCTTAAAATTCGCCGTCACATAAAGACGGTCGGTGGGAACCACGCTCATCAGGCGCTGGCCGGGCTGGACAAATTGTCCGGGCCGGACCGTGAGGTCACCCACCCGCCCGGAAATGCTCGCCCTGAGCGTGGTCGACGACAGGTTCAGGCGGGCCGCCTCAAGCTGCGCACGAGCTGCGTTGGCTTGCGAATTGGCCTGGTCTATCTGTTCGCCCAGCGTGCCTTGCCGCCGCTGTGCAGCCGTGAGCGCGGCGCGCGCCGCCGCGACCTGGGCTTGCGCTTCTCTGGCCTGGGCCTGCAGCTGGTCGAGCCTTTCGCGCGGCTCCGCTCCGGAAGCGGCAAGGGGGCGATAACGCGCAACCTGCTCCGCAGCCAGACCGGCCTGCGCAGATGCCGCGGCAAGTTGGGCACGGGCCTGCTCGATAGCCGCATCCTGCTCTCGCTGTTGTGCGCGAACCGTATCAGCTCCGGCGAGCGACGCCGCGATCTGGGCTTCGACCTGGCTGGTCTGGGCGCGATAATCCCGCACGTCCAGCTGCACAAGTGCATCGCCCGACGCAACCGTTTGATTCTCGGTCACCAGTACGCGCTCGACATAGCCGGCAATTTTGGGGGAGATGATGACGCTGTCGGCGGCGATATAAGCGTTGTCGGTGGACTGCTGGAATCGGCCGTACGTCTGATGATTGTAATACCAGTAGCCCCCGGCGAGCAGGACCAGAATGACGGCGATCAGCAGACCAAGCCGGACCCGCGGACTGGACAACCCCTTCGGACGTTCGCCTTGATCGCTATCGCCTGCTGTCTCGTCCGCCATGGTAATTTCGCTCCTCGCCATCGTTTGGCCCGTTGCACGAGCGATATAGCGGTCAAAATAAAATACGAAAGTCCTTTACTATTTTTTCCTGATCGATAGGACCCACTCATGACGGAAGACGAGGACACTCTCGCACTCGACAATGTCATCACCGACGATGATCGAGCGATCTTCATGATGGACGAGATCAGTCGCGCCGCGCGCAAGGCATTCGATGACCGGGCACAGCCGCTTGGCCTCAATCGTACGCAGTGGCGTGTGCTGGCGCAGCTCATCAAAGATCCTGCCCTGAACCAGACCGACATCGCCAGGCGCCTCGAACTCGAATCCGCCACCATTGGCTTGGCGGTCACCGCCTTGACCCAGAAAGGCTTTATCGAGCGCCGCCGTGACCCGGCGGACGGGCGGTCTTGGAGTCTCGGCCTGACGAGACGGGTTGAGGAAATACTCCCTGACCTCAGACGGGCCGCAGACGCGACCCACCTGCGAATATGGAGCGGAATGACGCCGCAACAGAAGAGTACTTTGCATTCGCTTTTGGAGATGGTCAGCGAAAACGTACGGCGGGATGCTCTCTGATGGCAGACATGCCGCCTTCGCGCATGAGTGACCGGAAGCGGCTTGCGCAGGTCATAGCAATTCTCGGCCGTCACGGGCTGGGCGGCATCGTGTCCGCGTTGGGATCCGGCCGATCTCAAACCAATGCACATCCGACGCGCCCGGAAGCCCTGGTCGAGGCACTGCGCGAACTGGGACCAGTCGCGACCAAGCTTGGCCAGATCCTCGCGATGCGAAGCGATCTCTTGGGGCCGGATTGGACGGCAGCGCTATCGCAGCTGCACGATCGCGTTCCGGGTGTACCGTTCGAGCGTGTCGAGGCTCCGCTCACCCATGCTCTCGGGGAAGACTCCGGCCAGTATTTTCGTGAGCTGGATCGGGAGCCGATCGCGGCGGGCTCTATAGCGCAGGTGCACGCAGGAATACGGAGCGACGGCGTACCGGTCATCGTCAAGATCCGGCGACCGGGAATCGAAAGTGTCGTGGATGCCGACATGCGTTTACTGCGGCGCATTGCCCGATTGGCACAACGCGCCAGTCCCCTTGTCGAAAGACAGAGGCCCGATGAGCTGTTGCGGTTCTTCGCCGAAAGCCTCGATCGTGAGATGGATCTGGGCGCTGAAGCACGCGCGAGTGCGGAGATCGGCAGCTATCTTGCACGGTTCGGGATCGAGACAGCCCACTTCGACAACGAGGTGAGCGGGCGCAGTCTCAATGTCCAGGAGCGGGTCGACGCGATCCCGGCGACCGACTTGGCCACACTGAGGGACGCCGGCGTGGATTTTACGTCCGTCGCGCGCGGCTATTCACGCGCGGTGCTGAGCATGATAATCTTCAACGGTCGCTTCCACGCCGATCCGCATCCGGGCAATGTGCTGATCCGCCCCGACGGGACCTTGGTGTTCATCGACTTTGGCGCGGTAGGCACTCTGCTGCCAGAGCGGCGGGACGAACTGGTGCGCCTGTCACTGGCGATCGCCGGAGAAGATATCGACGATCTGGTCGATGTTCTCCTTCAGTGGGCAGGCAATCCGGCGGTCGATCGTGAGGCGCTGAAGGCATCGCTTAATCAATTGGTCGGCAAGTTTCGCAACACGCTTCTCGACCAGATCGACCTGTCTGGCATTTTCGCCGATGTATTCGATCTTCTGCGGACTTACCAACTGGCCCTACCCGGCGACCTCGCCTTGATGCTGCGCACGCTGCTCACCGCCGAGGGGTTCGTACGCCGTCTTGACCCGCGCTTCGACATAACGTCCGAACTTGCTCCGATCGGCAAACAACTGCTGATGGAGCGCGCCAGCCTGGCAAACCTGCGCGGAAATGCCCGGCGGACAGCATCGACGCTGATACGCGCGCTTCTCGGCACCCCGGAGATCGTCGAGAACTTGGCGTCGATCGCTCGCCGCGGACAGCTGCCGATCCGGTTGGATCCTCAGGATCTTGCGCGACTGGAAAGGCCGTCAGGTGCGGCGCCCATGCGTTCCAGCGACCTGATTGCGGCAGCGCTCATCGTATCGGCAGCTATCCTGGCAGACCTATCGATAATTGCAGCCATTGGCTGTGCCTTGGCGGCGCTGACATTCTTTTTTCTTGCCCGGAGGCCGCGCTCGTGAACGAGGATCGCCTGTTGCTTCCTGGTGCCGACGGCCTGACGCTTGTCGCAAGTACATTCGGACCGGCTGACGGTTTCCCTGTGCTTCTGGCTCATGGAGGCGGACAGACACGGCGCGCCTGGAGAAAGGTCGGCACTCGCCTGGGCCGGGCCGGATACCGAGCGATTGCCCTCGATCTCAGAGGGCATGGCGAAAGTCCATGGTCCCCGACCGGCGCTTATGATGTGCACGATTTCGGCCGGGATCTCGTTGCAGTTGCGCAGAGTTTCGAGCGCAATCCGGCGCTGATCGGTGCGTCGCTGGGAGGATTGGCGGGCCTTGTGGCCGAGGGCACGATCGCGCCCGGCACGTTCGCCTCGCTAACCCTCGTAGACATTACGCCGCAAATGGAAGCGAACGGGGTCGCGCGGGTCCTCGGCTTCATGGCGCAGCACGCCCGAGAAGGGTTCGAATCGCCCGAGCACGCTTCCGCTTCAATCGCAGCATATCTGCCGCACCGCGAGAGACGGCAAAGTTCCTCGGGATTGAAGAGTTACCTTCGAAAGGCACGGGACGGGCGGTATTATTGGCACTGGGATCCGGCATTCGTCGAGAACGTTACGCGCCGACGCACCATTACCGACGACGTTTCCGCCGGGTCGACCGAGCTTGTTCAGGCTGCGTCGGCGCTGTCGCTCCCGGTCCATCTCGTGCGCGGTGGATCTAGCGACCTTGTTTCTCCCGAAGGCGCCGCTGAATTCCGGAAACTGGTTCCCCATGCAAAATTCAGCGATATCGCTGGTGCGTCGCATATGGTCGCGGGCGACGAGAACGATGCGTTCGGCGACGCAGTACAGCGTTTCCTGGTCGAAACTCACCCTGTAAAACTGTGACCCTAATGATTGCGCCACAAGGCCAACCTCGGTCAGGTACTGTGGCGGACACCCTAGGAGCACGCGGGGCGCGAACTTTCAATGTTTCGGCACCTCTGCCGGACGGAAAAATCCCTGTTTGCGTGCAAGATGGAAACTAACGCAAACTTTTCCTTAGTGGGGTGGATCGTTGGCATTCTGATGCTTGCCACCATCGCTTTTGCGGTGTGGCTTCTCGATCCCACGCCCAATCAGGAAACATATCTCGTCAGGTTTGATCGCTCCGTGGAAGGCCTTCAGCCGGGGTCGACCGTAACATTGTCGGGTGTTCCTGTGGGTCGGGTAACATCGGTCCGCCTGGCGGAAAATGGACCGGGAAACGTTCTCGTTGTGCTGACTCTCGATCCTGATGCAGCGAAAGTTGACGGCCTTGAAGCGACAATCAGTACCAACCTGATAACCGGCGAGGCCGCGCTGGTGCTCGAGGGTCGAAGGGGCCGTCAAGGCATATACGCCGACAATTCAGGAAGGAAGATCATCCCGGCCTCGGACGGAACCGGACTTTTTGGGGGGAATGCGACCGCTACCGTCGAGAGCGTGGCAAACAGTGTCCGCGCTTTGAACGAAGGACTGGAACCAGAAAAGCAGCGGGCGATCACCTCGGATCTTGCCCGGCTTCGAGTCACGACGGCCGATCTGGCATCGGACGCGGAAGGATGGGACGAAGATTTGGCCTCAACAAAAGGAAGACTGTCGGACTTGCGGCAACGGGTCGGTGGATGGGGAAATGATCTTCGAGACGCAGATCGCCGAATTTCCGACGGAAGCGCTTCCACCAGCGCGCGAAGACGTCTTCGCCAATTCCGCGAAGGGGTACAGAACGCTGAGAATAAGCTTTCCCAGGCAAAGAGCGGCATTCCGGCGATCGAAAATTCTCTGATCGAAGGGGAAGCGGTCTTTCGCGGACTCAGTCGCGACCTCGGGCCTGTCAGAGAGAAAATCGAAGATGTCGAGGTCAGGGGAATGACATCAGATCCTCCTCTCCCAGACTATCGGGCTGGGAGAAGAGACGCTGGAGCGAATTCCGAACATTAAAAGTGAGCCTAACGAACGACGGCTCTCGGAGAGAGAGCACAGCCCGTTGAATGGCGGAAAGGAGGGCGCGAAGCTGCCCTCCGGCCTGTGCGACCAACCAGGTCTCAGGTTAGGACACCCGATATAACGGGGGCGCTCAATAACGTTCATCCGATCACGGAAAAGCGGAGAATGGTCGCCGATAGGGATGCACCATCTCCCGCAGTTCGGACGGTTGCAGGACCTCGACGGAATCGCCCCACTGATAGAGGAACCAGCACATCTCCAGAAGGCCGCAGGCCTTGAACCGGACCAGTAGCGAACCGTCCTTCTCGTGTTCGAGCTTCTGGGTGGGATGGAAGAGGAACTCGCTCGCTCGCCCGGCCGCTATAGGAGCGAAACGACAGACCACGGTCACCACCTGTCGCTCGTCGACATAGGATCCGAAGCCGGTCTCGGCGTGCTTGCGCAGTTCGAAATCCCGGTCGGGCTCGAAGGTCTCGGAAAGCACCTGTATCTGCGTGAGCCCCTCCAGACGGAAATGCTGCAACGGAGCGAAGACCGCCTTCTCTACGTCACGCGCGACCAGATACCTGCGCGTTCCCAGCAGAAGTCCATGGGGAGCAAGTCGGCGGCGCCGCTTGTCACCCGACACCTTCTCGTAGGTCGTCTCGATCAGGAACGGCCCCTTGAAGGCCTCGATCAGCGCGGCCTCGACCTCCGCGATGACTGCCGGCTTCGGTCCGGGGCGCGTGGCGTGTCCGAGCGCCTGGAGCATGATCTCCTCGTCCACCTCGTTGCGCGCCCGGCCGCTCACCGGCGAGAGCGTCCTCATCTTGGCACGCAGGTCCCGGAGGAGCCGCGCCTGCTCGGCGAGGCCGCGGTTGTCGAGCTCGGCGATCGCCGCTCCCAGCGCCGCGAATTCGTCGCCGCTCGGCGTCAATAGAGGCGCGACGTATCGTGCCGGGACATTCCATCGCCGCTGGCGATCATCGCCATCCTCCATGACCGTCTGCGGGAACGCCTCTTCGAGTGCCGCGGTCCAGCGCTGTGCCGTCCGGTGCGAGCAACCGATCTCCTCCCGGATATCCTGGAGGGTGACTCCGCTCCGACCCGTCGCGCGCATGGCGATCCTTAGCAGCTGGGTGGCCTTTACGAGGGACATGGAATGACCATGACACGTTCTGTCATCCCTTGCTAGTATCCGCTAGGCGAAGGAGAAATGCCTCATGCAGATGATAGACGGCGAGTTCCGGTTCTCCGCATCCGACCTGATGCGCTTCAAGGGGTGCAGGCATGCCACGACCCTGGACCTGCGCAGGATCGAGGTCGGGGACGTTCGGCCCGACGAAGATGCCGAAGAGGCCGCCCTCCTCCAGGAACAGGGCGATGCGCACGAACTGTCCTTCCTCGACAGCCTCAGGAAGGGCGGGCGTGATGTCGTGGAGATCGAGACCGACGGCCGCCCGATCGCCGACTGCGTGGCCGATACACTTCTCGCAATGCAAGCGGGTGCCGATGTCATCTTCCAGGGCGCCATGCTCGACGGGGTATGGGGCGGCTATTCCGACTTCCTTGAGAAGGTGGAGACCCCTTCTGCGCTGGGCGAGTGGTCCTACGAGGTGGTGGATACCAAGCTCAAGCGACGCCCCGACCCGAAACACGTTCTTCAGCTGTGCCTCTACAGCGACATGCTTACGAAGATGCAGGGTAACCCGCCCGCAAACGCCCACCTCGAACTCGGCGACGGCACCCGTTTCACCATCCGTCTCGATGACGTCTCGGCCTACGCTCGCCGCGCGCGTTCGAGTCTCGTCTCGTTCGTCGACGAACGGCCGGACACCGTCCCCGAGCCGGTCTCCGCGTGCGCGCTCTGCCGCTGGACTTCGCATTGCGAAGCGGAATGGGAGCGGTCCGACAGTCTTGCCCTTGTCGCCAACATCACTCGGGTCCAGCGCGACAAGCTCCGCGACGCGGGCATCGACACCATGACGGCGCTCGCGCAGGCTCCTGCGAAGGTCCAGATGATCTCCACCGAGACCCTGGACAGGCTGCGGACCCAGGCCCGTCTCCAGACCTCACGCCGGGCGGGCGGCGAACCCCGGTTCGTGCTGCGCGATCAAGTGGAAGGGCGCGGGTTCGACCTGCTGCCCGAGCCGGACGAGGGCGATCTGTTCTACGACATCGAGGGCGATCCCTACTACCCGGACGGCGGACTGGAATATCTCCACGGCATCTGGTTGCGGAAGGGAGGTGGCTGGCACTTCGTCGATTTCTGGGCCCACGACCATGACGAAGAGGCACGCCTCACCGCGGACCTGCTCGACTTCCTGTCGTCCCATATGCGTGATCATCCAAAGGCGCACATCTATCACTATGCGAACTACGAAATAGCCGCACTGCGCAGGCTGACCGCACAGCACCGGACGCGCGAGGCGGCCATGGACCAGCTGCAGCGGGAACGGCGCTTCGTCGATCTGCACAAGGTCGTATCGGGATCGCTGATCGCGTCAGAGAAGGGCTACTCCATCAAGGATCTGGAAGCGTTCTACATGCCGAAGCGCGATGCGGACGTGGCGACAGCGGGGGCCAGCGTGGTGGCTTACGAGAAATGGCGCAAGACCGGGGACGCGCAGATTCTCGACGAAATCCGCGATTACAACAGGACCGACTGCATCTCGACACAGTTGCTGCGGGACTGGCTGATCGAGAACGTGAGGCCGGACGGTCCCTTCCCGGTCCTTGGTCACACCCCTGGGCCGGCCGCCGATGCCGGGACCGACGAGGAGGAGGAAGAGGATCGGAGGCTGCGGGAGCGTCTCCGGCCCGTTGGCGAACGGCATGGCGAGGAAGTCGCCGATCTCCTGCTCGACCTGTCACGGTTCCACAAGCGCGAGGACAAGCCCGCGTACTGGGCCATCTTCGATCGATTGACGCAGGAGAGCGAGGATCTGCGCGACGACCTGGAGTGCATCCAGGGCCTCGTCGCCACCGGGCCCAAATGGAAGGCGACGGCGCGCTCGAACGAGCGCGAATACCGCTTCCCCGAGCAGGAAACGAAGCTGCGCGCTGGAAAGAGCCCTTGTGTCAAGCCTGCCTTGATGCCGGAAAGCATCAATCTCGTATCGCTCGACGAGAGGGCGCGGACCCTGATCCTGCGCAGGACCACCGCCAAGGGACCGCTTCCCGACAGGCTGGATCTGATACCGGAACGTCCGTTGCGCAACGACAAGCTGCGTGACGCCATCGCCGCCGTCACGGACAGGATCATCGAGAACGACCCAAGCGCCTCCGCAGTCGTCGATCTCCTCACGCGTTCGATGCCCAGACTGGCGGGTCGGAATGTCGGCCATCCCATAGTGACCGCGGATGAGGACCTGGTCGCGGGGACGGTCGCCGCGATCGCCGGGATGGATGGGACGGCCCTCGGGATCCAAGGGCCTCCGGGGACGGGCAAGACGTATGTGAGCGCGAAGGCCATCGTCGCGCTGGTGAAGACCGGCCGACGCGTGGCCGTGTCCTCGAACAGCCACCGTGCGATCGGCAACCTGCTGAAGGCGATCGCCGACGAGGCGCAGGTAAGGGGCGTTGTCTGCTCGATCGCCCAGAAGGTGTCGTCGGAAGGCGACGGGGTGGACCATCCGGGTGTCGTGGTCGTGCGAGACAATGACGCTCCGGAGATCGCCGGCGCCGATGTGGTCGGTGCCACCTCCTGGCACTTCGCGCGATATCCCGATGCGCAGTTCGATCATCTCGTGATCGACGAGGCTGGCCAGGTCTCGCTGGCCAATGTGGTGGCGATGTCTCGCTCCTCGAAGAACATCGTGCTCGTGGGCGATCCCCTCCAGCTTCCGCAGCCCCTGCAGGGGAGTCACCCTGGTGAGAGCGGCCTCTCCAGTCTCGAATACCTCATCGGCAAGGAACGGACCGTGCCTCCCGAACGGGGCATCTTCCTTCCCATCACACGGCGGCTCCACGACGACGTCTGCGCTTTCATCTCCTCCGCGGTCTACGAGGGTCGGCTCGACAACGACGCCGCCGCTTCGGCCCAGAGCATCGCGTCCCCGGATGGGGATGATCTCGCCGGCGCACGGCTCGTCCCTGTCGAGCACGCGGGGTGCGCCCAGGTCAGTCCCGAGGAGATCGAGCGTGTTCGCGAGGAGATCGAGCTGGTCTCGGGTGCGACCTTCACGGACAGGGAGGGCAGGACCAGACCGATCGGGAAACGCGACATCCTCGTGGTAGCTCCCTTCAACGCCCAGGTGAACGCGCTTCGCGAAGCACTGGGCGATGAGGTCCGGGTCGGTACGGTCGATCTGTTCCAGGGACAGGAGGCGCCCGTATGCATCGTCTCGATGACGACATCGGACGGCGACGAGGTCCCGCGAGGGCTGGAATTCCTCCTCTCGACCAACCGTATCAACGTGGCCGTGTCGCGGGCCAAGATCCGCGCCCGGGTGATAGCGAGTCCTGCACTTCTCGAAGCTCCCGTACGAACGGTGGAGCAGATGAAGCTCGCCAACACTCTCTGCCTGCTGGCGGAGCGGGGAAACTGAAGACCGCCAGCATCATGGGTGACGAGTTCTGACACCCTTCATCGGTAAGAGGGAGTCACCGGCGAATCGAGGAGCCGGGACGACCAGGAACTGAAGAAGGAGAACGGACATGGCAGGCAGCCGCTACCGGAGCGCCAAGAGCGGGCGCTACGTCACCAGCAAGCACGGCAAGGCGAGTCCCCGGACCACGGTCCGTGAGGCCGCGGGGAAGAGCGGAAGCACGGGAGGCAGCTATCGCAGCGCGATCAGCGGCCGGTTTGTCACCGCAAAGCACGGCAAGAGCAGCCCCAGCACGACCACGAGGGAGAAGTGATCGGATGTGCAGGCGGTCCGCTCGCGGACCGCCTGCGCGTCGCCCCCGGCGCTACTGAATGAGGATGGACAGGATGCAGGACGAACTCGAACTCGGAGTGGAAGAGGTGACGGATGATACACCGAAGTCCAGGCGGCTCGTCTTCTGCTTCGATGGATCCTGGAACAAGCTCGACGTCAAGCAGCACCCGACCAACGTCGTGCTGCTCGCGGAGAGCGTTCCACCCGTCGCCGACGACGGGCGTGACTAGATCGTGTTCTACGACGAGGGTGTCGGGACGGCGTCGGACGAGACCTTCCGCGGAGGCGCCTTCGGAAAGGGTCTGGTGGCGAACGTGCAGGAGGCCTACCGCTTCCTGATCTTCAACTACCGGCCCGGGGACGAGATCTTCGTCTTCGGGTTCAGCCGGGGCGCATTCACGGCGCGGACCTTCATCGGCTTCATCAAGTGCGCCGGCATCATCTCGGTGAACGACGCGAACCAGATACGCAGGGCCTGGGAGCTCTACGGTTGCCACGCCGATCGCGATGCGGACGAACCCGAGGAATTGCTGGAATTCCGCCGCCGGCACTGTCCGACCCTCTGTGTGTCCGAGTCGGAACTCGCATGGCGCCGTCGTGCCGAACCGACCTTCGAAGCCGACCTCGTGAAGATACGATACTGCGGTGTCTGGGACACGGTCGGCTCCCTGGGCTGGAAGGCCGTCGCCGCGACCTTCGATCGCACTCCCGACAAGCGGTACGGCCAACACGACACCCAGCTGTCCAGCCTCGTCGAGGCCGGAAGGCATGCGGTCGCGATCGACGAACGGCGCGTCCACTTCATGCCGACCTTGTGGCGCAACGTGCGCGAGCTCAACATCGAGGCCGGACACGATCCCTACGACGAGGACGCCCCGTACCAGCAGAAATGGTTCGCCGGCGACCATGGATCGGTCGGCGGCGGCGGACCGGAGAGGGGGCTTTCCAACGCAGCGCTGCAATGGATCCTGCGCGGAGCGATCGACATGGGCTTGGAAGTCAACCTCGCCGGTCGTTCGCAGCTCGACGACATCCGCTATCGTGCCGACGCCCCGCTCTCCAACACGCCAATCTCCGAGAAGGGACGCAAGACGGTCGGCAGGATACTCGCTTCGGGGATCGCCTACCTGAAGACCCGACTGCTGACCGCAAGGCGCGGCGGCCCCGCGGACGTCAGCGACATCCACCCCTCGGCGCTCCGGCGTTGGTTCATGCCGTCCTCCGCGCTCGGCGGCGAGGAGTATCGACCGGCCCCCTTGATGCACCTTGACGCGAAGATCGAGGCGCTGCGTTCGACCTTCGATCCTCCCGACAAGTCGGAACTGCCGATCTATGTCGTCAAGCCCGGCGAGAGCCTCTTCCGCATCGCGCGCCACGTGCTTCGTGACGCGGACCGGCGAGATGAGATCTTCGCCTTGAACCGCGATCTGATCGATGATCCCGACGACATCTTCCCGGGCGACCCGCTGAGAATGCCGAAGGACGCAGCCATCCTGTCCGAGGAAGTGCGCCGTGCACCCGATGACCAGGTCCGAGCGTCGGACCTGGGCCAGGCCGCCTAGAAAGGCATCGAATCGCAAGAGCCGCAGCCTACCATCTCCACCTCCGGATGGATCACGCGGCGAACGTCCAAAAATAGCCGCCGAACGTCCAGAAGACAGAGAAGCATGTGCTTCTCAGTAGCTACCCAACTGTCGTCGGATGACTGAAGCGAGAGTCCTCGGGTCGCATGCCGCCGAACAAGAGGGAGAGACAAGTCTGTAGCGATTTCGAGATCGTCTTCTCGAATGTCGGGCAGCATCCGGAAGCACGATCTCCGACCAGGAATCCAGGAGCAGGAGGGGAGGGCGGAAGATCTCAAGGCGAAGATGTCGAAATCCGGACCTCATGATGGTCGCCACCGTCAAGGTGAGGACCGAACAAATCTTCGAAGAGTGTAACCCGCGCGGAGTACGGAAGGGAGCCGAAGGCTTGCCGAGACGCCGTGTGATGCTCCCGGAATCCAGTGATCACCAGATCGTTGACGCCCGGCGTCCTTCGTCATCGATCCAGCGGGGTCGGGGATTGCGATCAGGTCCGACTGTCGATCGCATGTGGGCTCATCTATCATGGATGGATGGAACGCGAGGAAAACGACGATTCGGGCGACAGGTTGCTTGCCGAGAGCCTGGGACGTTGCGTGGCTCGCCACCGCGAGGCCGAGGGGATTTCCCAGTCGGAACTCGCTCGCCGCGCCGGACTCGCCAGGGCCTATGTATGGCGGGTGGAGAACGGACAGACCATCGCCAACATGCGTTCGATAGGACGGATCTCGCTCGCGCTGAACGTCCCGGTGCCGCAGCTGCTCGAAGGTGTGGATGTCTCGGGCCTCGCCCTGAAGAACCGACCGTATGGCGGGAGCTGATCGGCAAAGTCGGGTTCCGGCAATGTCCCGACAGAAGAGCATGGTCGCCTGCGCCCGCTGGACTTGCATTCGAGGCTGTATACTTTAAAGTATCTACCTTTCCCAGGAGGAGTGGTAGAGGTGGGCAAACCGGAAAGCCGATACGAGACCGTGTCCGACGAGGCACTGCTGCTCGAAGCCGCGCACAGGCGCCACGCGGTCGAATTCTCGAACGTCCTGGGAATCCTCCATCTGGTCCGTGCGGGACTCCGCGAGCCGCATCCGCTCGTCGAGGACGCCATCGATCGGGTCGAATGCCAGCTGCATCTCGAACGCCTTCTGCTCGCGCCACCCATCCTCGATCTCTCAATGGTGCTGGCCGCCACCTGCGAACTGATCGCTCGTTCACGTTCCACGGGGACGAGGTTCACCCTACGTGCCGACGCCTGCCCGGTGGCTTCGATCGCCCTCTCCCGCGCGTTCATGCTGATCTCGTTCGAGGCGGTGACCCTGATCGCGACCGGGATCGCGAAGTCCGACTCTCCCGTGGCTCTTCGCCTGAGGGTCGCCGACGGGATCGTCACCCTGATCGTAAGGCATGCTTCCACGTCGCAGGAGCAGGTGGCCGACATCGATCGCGTTTCTCTCGCCACGCTGCGACAGATCGTCTCGCGCCTCGACGGCCGACTGGCTTTCGCGCGGGGCCGCAAATCCCGCACTCTTCGGGTCCGTATCCCGCTTCGACGGTAGCGATACTTCATCCGGCCGGAACCGGGTCGACCCGGTTGAGCAGGTTAATCGACGTGAAACCGATTTGGTGCAGTTATCTCACAGGAGATAAATCATGCGTGTCATACTCATCCTGGCCTCGCTGCTCGCCACCGCAGTTCCGGCGGCGGCACAGCAGATCGACGGATTCGACTGGACGCGTGCACGGGACAACTACGTGGCGCTCGTCGAAGGGCGGAAGCAGTTTCACCACCTCACACCACTCGAACAGCGCGAGCTCCTCGAATTCAGGCGCGTGGTCAACGAAGGACTCACCGATCCTCGCTCGCCGCGCGAGCGCTGCATCGACGAGCAGCGCGCGCGGTTGCGTGACAAGCGCATGACCGAGCTCGACCGCAGGCACATCGACATGGTCTGCCGCGACGAGCGGGACTGAATCGGGCCAGGCTTGCTCTGCGAAGAGCATATTCTCCGCTCAAGTCGCACTAAAGTATACGAGACGATTGAACTGGACAAACCGGCAGCGGTGTTGAACCTGATGTAACAAGGGGGAAAAATGGCAAGTCAGGTTCAAGAAGGCAGCGCTGAGAACGAATCGGTTTTCGAAGGTTCCCTGCCGATCGGCGAAAAGCTCGAGCGTGCGAGGACGGAACTGCTCGACCTCTCGGCGCGAAACCATCTGCTCAACATGCCCCGACCCGCACATCTCTCCGTCGGACATGCTCCACATCGTCGACTGCGATAGCTCGCAGACACTGGTGGTGCACGAGGTCCGCCAGGGCCGGGACATGGTGGTCCAGGGGCCTCCCGGCACGGGCAAGAGCCAGACCATCGCGAACGTCATCGCCTCGGCGGTCGCGGACGGCAAGACCGTACTCTTCGTCGCCGAGAAGATGGCGGCACTCGAAGTCGTGAAGAGGCGGCTCGACACTACGGGCGTGGGCGATGCATGCCTGGAACTCCACAGCAACAAGGCGAACAAGCGCGCGGTGCTCGACGAACTGCGACGCACCTGGGAGCTGGGCGCGCCGCGCGGGCAGGATCCGGGCACGCTCTACGAGCGTCTGACCGAAACCCGTGATCGCCTGAATGCCCATGCGCAGCGGATGCATGTGGAGCACGATCCATCGAACCTCAGTCCGTACGACGTGATCGGTCAGCTCGTCCGTCTCCGGCAGGGCGGGGAGAAGCCCAACGAGATCGTGCTCGAAGGGGCCTTGCAGTGGACACCCGACGATTTCATCAAGCGGCGCGAGGTGCTCGGAGAGCTGGTCGAGAGGCTGGACATGATCGGGATCCCCAATTCCCATCCCTGGCGGGGGGTCGGCCTGGAGTCGATGCTGCCCACGGACGTGGAACGGCTGGCCGTGCGTGTCGCGGAATTGCAGGAGCGGCTGAAAGCTTTCGAGGATGACCAGAAGGAGCTCGCAGAAACCCTGCGGACGGAAAGCGCAGAGCGCCTTCCGGAGACTTCACGGCTCAAGGAACGCGCCGACAGGCTGGCCCGCGCACCGAACATAGGTGGGGCGGCTCTGGGTGACGAAAGCTGGAGAGACGTCGAATCGATCATCGCGCTCATCCGGGCGGGCCAGGAGCATGCGGCGCTTCGATCGGAACTCCTCCCGTCGTTCGCGAAAGAGGCGTGGTCCACCGACGTGACCGAAACCCTGCGCGCACTCATGGAACTGCCCGAGGACTTCTCTGGCGAGGTGTTCGAGGTCGCGGCTTCGCTCGAGGTCGCACTCGCGCGCATGATCGACAGTTCCGGGTCGTTGTCGCGCACACTTGGGCGTCCGGCGCCAACTACGCTTGCGGGCGTACGCGAACTCGCGAGGATAGCCGAGCGCGTTGCCAACGCTCCCGACGCGGACGCGCAGGTCTTCGCGGCGTCACTCTGGGATAGCGGAGTGGAGCGAGCCGGAGACTTGGTGGAGAACATCGCAACGTTCGAGACCGCCCGTGCCGATACGAAGGACGGACTACTGGACAGTGCGTGGGATGTCGATCTGTCCTCCGAGCGGGCCGTCCTCGCCAGCCACGGCGAAGGCATCCTGCGATATCTCAGCGGGGAGTGGCGCCGCGCCAACAGGCTGGTGCGATCGTTCCTCGCCAGACCCGACCAGTCGCTGGGCGAAACCCTCGCTCTGCTCGATGCATTGGCGACGGGCCAAGCGGCGCGCAGAAGGATCGAGGAGGGAGAGGAGCTCGGCAGGGCCGCCTTCCACGACCATTGGAGAGGCGAGCGCAGTTCGTCTGCTCCGCTCGCAGCGATCGTAGATTGGATGCGATCGCTGCGCGGCATGGGCTCGGAGCCCCGTATGATCGCCTCGCGCAGCCCCGACCGGCAGCGCATCGCCGTTCTCGCCGAGACAGTCGAAGCGCAGACGGCACCCATGGCCGATCTGCTGGAGCAGCTGCGCATCGCACTGGCCGACCGAGGAGAACCGGCCTTCGGGACCGACGAACACCCCGAGACGGCGGATCTGGGGTGCCTGCTGGAGGTCGTGACCAGGGTGAATTCCGCCGAGCGCAACAGCTCTGCCATCATGACCCCCGCTCCGGACTCGGCGGGTGCCAGAGCCTTGCTCCTGAAGCGCTTGCAAGAAGAGCAGGAAGCAGCGGTGCGGGTGGAGGCCGGCGAGCGGCTAGGACGTCAAGCGTTCGGAGAGGAATGGAAAGGCATAGGATCGGACTGGACCAAGCTCGAAGGCGCAGCGGAGTGGGTGAGGGAAAACGAGGATGTGCGGGTCCTGGCTGCGGACATGGCGGACCGGTCGGCTCCCGCCGCCAAGGCGCAAATGCTGGAAGCGGAGCGCCAGAATCTGCAGGATAGTCTTGTCTCCCTGACCGATGACTTGCGGCTCGATCTGGAAGAAGCCTTCGGGCCGGAGTCGCTCGACGATGTCACGATCGTGGATGTTCGCGAGCGGCTGTCCATGTGGGCCGACAGCGGCGAGAAGCTGTCGAGCTGGGTGTCGTACCGGGATGCCGCGGCGCGGGCAGGTCGGCTCGGATGTGCGGACGTCGTACAGCGTCTGCGGGACGGGAGACTTACGTCCGACGACGTCGTTCCGGCGTTCGAGATGGCCTATTTCGAGGCGGTCTACGCGGACATGGTGCGCTCGGATCCCGAGCTCGGGCGTTTCGACGGTACGCTCCATGGGCGTCTCGCACGCGACTTCGCCGAGATGGACCGTGAACGCATCGCCGTGGCCGGTATCGAGGTGGTCCGGACCCACCACCGTCAGATCCCGCCCCGGGATGGCGGAGCGGTGGGTCCCCTCGGCATCCTGCGCGGCGAAATGCAGCGCAAGCGCGGCCACATGCCGATCCGGAAGCTCATGGAGCGTGCCGGCCCCGCTGTGCAGGCGCTCAAGCCGGTCATGATGATGAGCCCGCTTTCGGTCGCACAGTTTCTCACCCCCGGGGTGATGGAGTTCGATCTCCTGGTGATGGACGAGGCGAGCCAGATCCAGCCGGTCGACGCCTTGGGGTCCGTCGCACGCGCAAAGCAGGTCGTGGTCGTCGGCGATCCCAAGCAGCTTCCGCCAACCGCCTTCTTCGCGAAGATGACGGGTGGCGGCGACGACGAGGACGACACCGACGGTGCGCGGGTCGCGGACATCGAGAGCATACTCGGACTCTTCACCGCGCGGGGGCTGCCCACCCGCATGCTGCGATGGCACTATCGCAGCAAGCACCAGTCGCTGATCGCGGTGAGCAACCGCCAGTTCTACGAAAGCAAGCTCTTCATCGTCCCGAGCCCCTACACGAGCGAAGCCGGGATGGGGTTGCGCTTCCACCGCATCGCCGACGGGATATTCGATGCCGGCGGCACGCGGACCAACCAGGTCGAGGCCAGGACCGTCGCGGAAGCGATCGTCGCCCACGCGCGTACGCGCCCCGATCTCTCGCTGGGAGTTGCAGCCTTCTCGGCCGCCCAGCGACGCGCGATCCTAGATCATCTCGAACTCCTGCGACGCGATCTCGATCCGACGGTCGAGAACTTCTTCCAGGCCCATCCGGCCGAACCGTTCTTCGTGAAGAACCTGGAGAACGTCCAGGGCGACGAGCGCGATGTGATCTTCATCTCGGTCGGATACGGTCCGACCGTTCCGGGCGGAAGGGTCCCCATGCGCTTCGGCCCGCTCGGCACCGAAGGTGGCGAGCGCCGCCTCAACGTGCTCATCAGTCGGGCCAAGCAGCGCTGCGAAATATTTTCGTCGATGACCGACGAGGACATCGATCCCGACTTCGCCTCGACACGCAAGGGCGTCTTCGCATTCCGAATGTTCCTTCATTACGCGCGCACCGGTCGACTCACGATCGCCGAAAGCACGGGACGCGACCACGACAGCGTATTCGAGGAACAGGTCGCCAAAGCCCTCCAGCAGCGGGGATACCAAGTGCACCGGCAGGTGGGGATCGCAGGGTTCTTCGTCGATCTGGCGGTCGCGGACGAGGACCGACCCGGGCGCTACCTGCTGGGCATCGAGTGCGACGGCGCGTCCTATCACGATGCGAAGTCCGCCCGGGACCGGGATCGCTTGCGGCAGTCGGTCCTGGAGAGCCACGGCTGGACCATACACCGGATCTGGAGCACCGACTGGTTCCAGCGGCCCATGGAACAGCTCGATCTGGTGGTGGCGCGCATCGAGGCCGCGAAGGCCGAACACGATGCCGACGAGAGCCGGCGTGCCGCTCCCTCCGGACCGCTAGAGATCTTCGCCATCGAGCGGGAGGAGGTGACCGAGATAGGCATCGGACGTGCCGAAGCCTCCGGACCCGAGACGGTGCGATACGAGGAGGCCGTCCTCACGCGGCCGAGCCATCGGCACGAGGATCTGCATGAGACGCCCACCGGGATCCTGTCCGAGATGGTCGAGCAGGTGGTGGCGATCGAGGGACCAGTCCATTCCTCCGAGGTCGTCGCGAGGATCCGCGATGCCTGGGGTCTCAAGCGGGCCGGCGCGCGCATCCAGTCCGCCGTCGAGCGCGCCATCGGCGTGTCGGTCCGGATGCAGCGTATCATCGCGGACGATGGATTTCTGACTTTGCCCGACCAGGAGATCACGGTGCGGGACAGGGCCGACACGAACTCGCCTTCACTGCGACGTGCCGACATGCTGCCCCCGCAGGAGATCGCGGTGGCGATGGCAACGACGATCAGAGACAATCTCGGGGCGACGAGGGACGAGATCGTACAATCCGTCTCGCGCGCTCTCGGGATACGCTCGACGAGCGAACAGGTGAAAGGCGTCATCCTCGCTCGGGTCGACAAGGCGATCGCCAAGGGGGAACTCGTCGAGCAGGGAGGAATGCTCTCCTTCGTCGAACCGTCCGCCTGACCTCAGCCGGTGGTCGACGATTGAGGAGACCTGCTCTCGACGAACCTGAGGATCGCGACCACCGTCTCGAATATCAGGCGCGCCTCGTCTGCGTCGACCACCTCGTTGTCGTGAGCGAAGGAGCGGTTGTTCCGTATGTCGTTGAACTGCTGCAGGATGCCCATCGCGTTCTTCAGGATCTGGAGCGTCATAGCGCTCGGCCCAGTCTCTTCGCGTAGCCACCTCACGTACTTCCCGACCCTGCTCTGCAGCGGCTCCTCGCGCGTGCAGGGCACTCCCACCTCGTCGAGCAGGTGCATGAAGCGCTTCATGCAGTAGGTGTGAAGCCGGTCGAGCGAGGCGGCGTGGCGACCGGCCGCGACGTCCCGGTTTATCGCCTCGACGAGCTGTTCCAGCGTCGCGCCTTCCACGAACGAGCCGAGCGCCTCGGTATCGGACCGGCCGGCCTGACGCTCGAGGCGAGCGACCACGGCCATGAAACGCTCGCGCACTTCTGCGGGCCGCGGTTCGACGATGTCGCCCGGGGTCCAGCTGCGTAGCTCACGATGTTCCCACAAGGCGCGAAGGACTTCGGCCACCGCCCCCGCATCCGACTTGTCGAAGAAAGACCGCAACCGATTGGCCTTCGACCCGCCCCTGTCGGCATAGGTCGGGTCGTCGATGTCGATGCCAGCCTCGGCCCGGAGGACTTCGGAGAATTCGCGGTTCGAAAGGTCCATGACGTATCCGCTGCCCATTCCGAGCAGTTCCTCGATGCACATCCTGTCCGATCGGGCGAAGGCAACCATTCCAGAGGTCAGCCAGCTTGGATCAGGGGAAGGGAACCACTCACCTGCCGCGAGCCGTTACGCAGCGACAGCTCTTCGATCGCAGCGGCGAATGGCGCGGTCACACCGCTGCAGGAAACCTGCAGGAGTTCGTTGAGACCGTTCGGACTCGTAAGATGGACGCTCTCGTATAAGCATACGGGGATCTGGTAGTTGTTCGCGAAGCGCCTATCGGGTCCACCGCTCTTGTTCGGATGCTTCCATGTATGGAAGAGGACCGTGGTGTCGCCCGGGACGGTACCCTCCTCGATGAAGTTGGAATCCTGCCAGCGGATCGACAAGCCGTCGTAGGCGACAGCTCCGACGTTCCCCTCGTGTACGACCAGCATGAAGTCGGGCAGCAGGTAGAGCGTCTCCTTGCCGACCGCGATGGAGGGTGGAGTTACATTGCTCTTCAGGATGTCGGGAAGACCGTACGCGAGGACTGTCGGCCGCTTGTCCAGGACGTGGCTGGCACCGGCATTGCGTTTCCATGTCGTCAGGTCGTTGACCGCGCCGCCAGCATCGACGTGCCATTTGCCCTGACAGGCCGCGAGCCTGTCGAATGCGCCGGTCATGGCCTCGTAGGCCTTCATGGCATCGTCCTCGAGATCGTAGACCATGACCACCGAACGCCTGGACTCGTCCAGCCATGATCCGAGGTATCTCGCTCCAGCAGTCAGGATCGCCCCGACGATGAAGCCCGGAACTCCGGCGATGACCGTCGCGATCACGGTGAGCACCACACCGACCCAGAGCAGCACGGTGGAGAGTTTCGTCGATCGCTGCTTCTCGTCCATCTCCGCGAGGATCTCGGCGAAGCGGGCGTCCTCCATGTCGCTCACCGCACCGGAAGAGACCGCGACCATCTCGACGTCCGAGCCGGGGGCGGGGCCCCTCTCCGGATCGAGGTCCGCAGCCGGATACCTGCGCTCATGAGCCGTGCGGTTCGGCTGCTTTCCCTTCAGCGTCTTGCGATAGTAGAGCCCTCCCCGCCCCGCATGGACATAGTGCCCCCTCGGTCCAGTCCCCACGCGAAGACCACGGACCCCTGCCGATAGACCAAGGCCGCCCTTGGAGAGATTGAAACGGAACGGTCCGGCGCTGACCGATTTGCGGATGTAGAAGGGCATTGGCCTACTCGCAGCCCACCCCGTCCCCGTCGCGGTCGAGATGCGAGGCGTACCCTGGATCACCGCGTCGCACGGGCGCAGCGCCGGCAGCGCGTGCCGCTGCGCAGTTGGCGTAGTGGACGGTCCCCCGAGCCGACTGACGTGGTTGCGGCTGGGAAGAGGCCGCGCGGTGACAATGGCGTCCGCCGTTCTTGCGATCGTTGTGGCACCCGTCGGCGGCGAGGCCGCCAGGATGCGCGGCTGCAGCGACCGGCCAGACCACGGAGGCCACTGCCAGGATCAGCGAGAAAACGACCAGCGCACCGATCACCGTGAACTCGATCTTCACCCACCGGTCGCGCTTGTCCGCGACCCTGTCGGCCCACTCCCTCATCGGCATTCGTGCTCTCCCCAATAGCGCTCCCATCGCGCTGCCCAGCCACCGCGGACCATGGCGCACGAGACATCCCCGGACTGCGGCGATACGCACCATGCCCCGGTTCGGTTGCCGCCAGCGGATCCCGTCGAGATGCAACGCATGGTGGGGCCCCTGACCAGCACATGTCCATGCCTTCCCTCACCGATGGGAGTGCCCAACAAGGCGACGAGTGCGTCGCGCGACGCATGCGGGTCGGCAGAGGGGCATGGATGCCCCGGGGAGCAGGATCCGTCGAGCTCGCGTGCGGCGATCCCCGCGAGCCTGAGGCGTGGACCCTCATCGCACCATACCGGACCATCGCCATCCCAGACAGCGGTCGGGGTGCACGCGAAGGCCTGTCCTGAAGGAACAACCGAAACGGAGAGAAACATGAGCAACAACGACATCGTCGGATCGATACCGGCACAGACTGAAGAAATCGACAACCGTCTTATCGCGGACCAGGGAAACGGAGAATTACGGGAACAGCCGTTCCGGATGCATTGGATCGAACAGGTTGAAGAAGAACGGGCTGTCTCGAGCGTCGCTGCTTCGACGCGCAACGAACTGGTCGCCCGGTTGGCCGAGTTCGACGCGACCTTCGTCGTGGTCGAACTCGTCGACAACGGCAGAGTCGTCGCCTCCGTACTCACGACGGCCGCCGACGTCGTGAGGTGGCAGCCCGAGGAGACAGCGCTTCCGCGTCCGCTCCTCGGACTGCCCGAAACATCTCAAGCGCCCTTTCCGGTCCTCGGCTGGTCGCTGCAATAGCAGGCGGAAGTCAGGCCGTGGCCCTCAGCCCGCTGCGATCCGTTCGTCACAGAACCGCAGGCCGAGCAGATGGGAGGTCAGCGCGTGCGCACCGTCGTCGCGCGCGAGGCGGCCCCACTGCTCCCACCGGTCGATGCGCTCGTGAGCCCACAGATAGAACCTGTCGCGGGCGTACTCATCGGTATGCACCATGGACCAGACCGTCCGGCTGCGCGGAACGCTGGGTCTGGTATCGATGCCGATCATCTTGACCGCCGGACTTTTGTGCAGTTCGCACCGCACGAGGCGGTAGTCGAGCCTGCGGGCGAAAGCCTCCTGGCGTTCCACGAGATCGAGGATCGCCTTTCTGTCAACCCCGTGGTCGAGGCCGCGGCGCGCCCGGATCCAGCTCATGCCGAGGGGCAGGGGCGAGTCCTTGATGGACCGGGTCGAGGCGAGCATGACGAGGATCGCGAGGCCTTCCGGAGTCAGCGGGCAGTCCAGCGTGAGCCCGCTGACCGACTGGGGAGCGATCAGTCGCTGCTGGATCAACCACATCGCGTAGAAGCGGTCCATCCCCCAGTCCTTCGCGAACACGCTGTGAACCCGTTCCTCGACCCCGATCGTGCGCCGGTCGATTACGGCGAGGACGGAGGCCAGGAACTCGAGCGCCAGGTTCATGTCCTTGACGTGCACGCGCGGCATGCCGAGGCGGCCGATCCAGAGTGCCTCACGGACCGAGGACCACGCCTTCCCTTCGTCATCGAGGAACTTGTTGTAGACGCCATCCTCATCGGCGACGAGCCAGTAGCCCCAGGGCAGACGGTCGTTCCGCAGTTCCTCGTAGGGGATGTCACTGTCCATCGTCGTCGCTCCCCTCCCTTGCGGGTCCGAGCATCGCGATCGGCCCATCGATGTGGAGTGCATCGTCCATCTCTGAGGACCCGCCCACGGCCGAGAGCTGGGAAGCCAGCTTGACCACTTCGCGATAGACGAAGTCCTGATCGCGATAGATCTCGATCCCATCGAAGCGGTTCGCGGATCCATGGATCGGGACGTAGTCTCCCTCGTGGTCGGTCGTGAAGCCGAACCACCACAGGTCCCGATCACCGAACTCGTCCTTGGTCGAGTTCCGACCCATCCTCGCACGAGTGCGTCGCAGCTCGGCGTTGGAGGGAACGTGACAGACCGAGATCTGCTCGGGCACGTTCGCCTCGCACGGCTTCGCATAGTTCAGGCCGCCATGGACGGAGATGCCGATCCCGGACGGGACGGCATCGGCCTCGAACCCATAGAGGGGATGATCCGGGCCGACGCCCGCGAACCCCGAGAGGGTGCCATCCCTCTCGCGCAGGATGATGCAGTGGATGCCCGTCGGCTCGTCGACCCAGCCGATCTTGTCGGCCTCGTCGTTCCAGGGCCCGTCACCCTTCGGGTGGCGTTCCTCGTTGTGGAAGTACTGCAACGGGACGACACGGTCACCGGCGAGTTCGAGGCTATCCGGCATCGCCACAGGGAGCCTGGTCTTCTTGGTCTTCTTACTGGTCATCGTTCGGTCCTTTCGATTGATATTGGATGAGGCCGCCGGGGGGAGGTGAGCCCGACGAGATCGCGAGCCGTCCGGGTCAAGCGGTCTTGCCGCGGGCGATCCCGATGGCGCGGCGGTAGGTGTCGTAGCTCGAGCGCAGGGCCGTCTCGGAGCGGAGCAGGCCGTAGTGCTGGCGGATCATGTCCTCGCTCGTCTGGAGGGCGTGTGCGGCCTCCTGCACCCGGTCGTTGGCCGCGGAGTTGTTGAGGATGTCCGATGCTTTCAGGACGCGGTGGACGTAGGGGTTGAGCGAGACGACCCCTTCGAAGCCGGTCTGCGTGAGCGGGTTCCACGCGATGTGCCGTGCACCGAACCTGTGATACGCTTCGTACCAGCTCTTCGAGGTCATCGCGTTGCCCGACATCGTGATGAAGGCGTGGTCGCAGGTATGGTGATCGAGCTCGGGCCGGTGGGTGAAGAACCACTCGTCGAGGAGCTTGACCAGGAAGCGCTCATCGATGGTGAGGCTGTAGTCGAGACGGTGGCCCACGACACCGAACAGGCCGCAATTCTGCCAGTTCTTGAACTTGCGGTAGCTGATGACGATCCTCCAGGCTCCGTCTTTCTTGAAGATCTCGGGTCTTTCTCCACCGTAGGTCAGCCCGGTGAGGTTCTTCGGCCTGAGGCCGGTCACGATCGAGAGGTGCGACATGACGAGGTTGCGGAACTCCGTGGCGAGGTGGATTCCGCTGCGCAGATCCCGAATCCGGGTCTCCGCCTCGATCAGCAGGCCGAGATAGTTCGCGACCGGTTCCTCGCTCTCGATGAGGCCGACGGCTCCGCGCATCGCGTCCCTGACGGTGGGCGTGTCCGCCTCGATGAAATCCGCGAGCTGCCGGGCTGCCACGTGGGCGACTTTCATGAAGGCCTTCCAGTCCGATCGCGCCAGATCGATTTCCTCCTGCGAGAGGAGGGGGCCACCGGAGTTATCGCCGAACACGACGAGTCCTTCGAAGCGCGCCGAGGTTTCGGTCGACGCCAGCACCTCGAGCTCCTCCGCGAGCGCAGGGTTCTGCGTGAGGTAGCCGGTATCCTCATGAGTGAGCGAGAGAAGGTGGTAGGCGGCATGCTTCAGGCGGGATGAGAACAGGCGTCCTCGCTCACCGTCCTCAAGCATGACATCCGCGAGATGCTGCGCTTCGAAGTCGAAATACCGCAGGAGCAGTCCCGGCACCGCGAGCCAGGCGAACGTTGCCTTCGCCGGATCGAGCCCGAGGCCCGAGTTCGCCCCATCGGTGCAGGGTGCGAGCAGGAACCTCATCATCTTGTCGAGTTCGCGGCTCTTCTCGGTAACCGTGGATTCTTCGCGCCACACGCCGGACTTCGGCCGGTTCATGGGCGCGACGATGCTCGAGGTCTTGTACTTGATGTAGGCCGTCTTCTGCCGGATCCACCGCTTGGGGAGCTGCAACTTGGGCAGTCTGTAGGCGGAGGATCGAGCGGCGTTGCCGACGCGTGCGAAGTCGGTGCCGTCGCGCGCGAGATGCTCGATCGCGTTCACGGCTTCCCTGATCTGGTCCTCCGACAGGAGACGCACCTCGCTCGGCAGGAGCGTCCTGCGCGAGAAGGGCACCTCGCTCCAATAAGGATTGACGTCCCCGGAGCTTTCCTCACGCCAGCGCTTGCGCGCCAACGAACACAGCTCGCCCCTCTCCAGTCCGAAATGATCCTCCAACCGGACCACAGCGCCGATCGAGCCGACGCCCACGTTCTTGCCCGCGCACCAGTTGCGGATGGAACCCCATGAACAGTCGGCGATCCCCGCCACATCCTGGTACGACAGATCTTCGCTCGCGATGAGCGTCGACAGCTTCTCGGCGAAGGTCTGCGAGCGATCCGTTTCGGCGATGATCTCGTCGTAGAGTGCCTTCAGGCGATCGAGGCGTGCCGTGACGTTGCGTCGGGTGCTGGCCTGGGAATAGCTTTCACGGACCGCCGCACGGATCCTCGGATACCTATCATCGGCGAAGACCTCGCTGGCCGGATCTTCCGTGGTGCAGCCGGCCAGTCCGATCGCCTTGTTCAAGGTGGAACGAAGAGCAGCCGCGTGCTGACCCGGATCGCCGAGACCTTCCAGCACAGCCCGGCGCCGCTCACGCATCGTCACCTCCACGACGAGGTTCGCGAGCACGTCCACTCCGTATTCGCGCCCGGGCACTTCGATACCGCGGCGCCTGATCACCTTGGAGACATGGTGGCGACACTCCGGGAGGTCAGCGATCCAGGTCGGCACGCCGGACAGGAGTGCCAGGCGTTCGGTGTCGACGACCCCGTGGCGCTCGGGTCGGGAGGGAAGTTTGCCCCCGGGTACGTCGAACAGCGAGATCGTAGCGGAGTAGGCCTTCATCAGGTTCGCCCGGTCCTCGCTCGAGGCAACCCTGGAGTAGGGTTCGTCGGCGAGCCGCGCTCGACCGTCGTCGAACGCGGCGCGCATCACCTGCTTGGAGAGGGGGTTCTGCTTGGACGCCGAGACGGGTACGCCGTAGGTGTCCTTCAGCCACTGCAGCGAGGTTCCGTCTCGGAACCTTCCGATCCGCGACGAGAGAGCGATCGCCGCATAGGCACCGGCGACCGGATCCTTGGTGCGAAAACCCTCGGCGAGATGGTATGGGAACGTGACGAAGACCTGGACGGTCTCGTCGGTGAACTTCCGCAGCTCGGTGCCCGGCGCGACGTCGCGCATATTGAGGTCAGCATCGACGATCAGTTCCTCGGGACTGATGATGCCGCCACGGGAGGCGAAGGGCAGGTTCAGATCGAGCCTGCGTTCCGCCGCCGCCGCGAATCGGCGCAGCTTCGGATTCGCTGCGGCTTCGGCGGTCTGGCGAAGCCTTGCCGCCGCCTCCTCGTGCTCCTGCCGCCCGGTGAAACCGCTGCGCGGCTTCGCAAGCCTCAGGTCGGCCGCGGGGCGGGGCGGCTCATCGTCGTTCGCGGGGCAGGGGGCCGGCATCGCGGAAGCCGGCACTCTTCCACCCCTCATGTCATCATTGGCCTTGGGAAGGGTCCGGGCCGGCTGGCCGCCGATATCCGTCTGCAACGGTGCTTGCTTCTTGGCAGTTCTGCTCATCTCAATTCCTTTCCTATCGTCGCGCAACCGACCCGAATGGCCGGTCTGCGACATGAAAAGGTCGGGAGATTCCCATATCGTCAAGAGAAAAATCGAACAGAAAAAGAAACAGTAGAGAACGTAAATAGAAGTTCTCATCCTGAAAACTTAAAGAGTACTTTTCATCCTAAAAATAATTGAGGGTGATGTGTCAGTTTTCAGGATGGCAGATAGAGTTTTTCGAATATCAAAGGAGAATGGAAAAATGCCTGTTTCGTACCAGATGCCGAGTGATCGCCGAGAGTGGCAGCACTTCGTGCGCGCCTATCTCAAGGCGATCATGCTACTGCGAGGTTTCACCTATCAGACGCTGTCGGAGGCCCTATCCTCAAAACTGGGCGTCGAAATGCACGCTGATCAGCTGCGAAAATTAATTCACCGCGGGGCATTCAAGGCGGAGTTCCTGCTGCAATGTGCGGTCGCCATGGGCATCGAATCACTGGATATGCCCAGATTCGAATCACTTACGGAGCGGGGAAAACGCTAATATTCGGCCTCGCAATAGAGAGAAGAGGCCGGATCGGAACGGACGTGACGGTTGGACCAATCCCGTCGTGCTCGGGTGTCGCTCATCCCATACGAGAGCCGGAGGAAGGCGGCGCGCGAGCATCGCCTTGCGTGTGATCCAATCGAAGCAATTCAAACCACTGGGATGGCCGGCCGAGACCTTCCTCTCCCCCTAGGCTAATCAGGATCCATAGGTTCCCCATTGCGACATTACCGGGATCACGGTGCTGGAATACGATCTACGCGCAACAGACCGTCGCCGATTGGGCACCCTTTTCCACCCGATCGCGGTCTGACATTGGGCTCCGTTGACAAAGCGAAGTTAGAAAACGACAGTTTTTCAGATGCTTAAGCCGCGATCTGAGAGGTCTCCGAGGGTGATACGTATCGCATGACCACTGCTCCTTTAAACCGATATTTCGCCCAATTCGCTATGGTATAAGCATTTGGAACGATAAGAGAATTCTTGAAAGCTGGCCAAATAGGTCATTTAGATCATGGTGATGGAATCATTCCCAAGAACGGCCACGCACCGCGCCTCGTGAAAAGCCGCGTGAAAACCTGATCGGCGGCGTATCAATCGCCCGTCCCGTCCGAGTTTTGGGAGAAAGGCGATCTGCTGGTGGTCTCATGCAGACATGTTTCCACTCTCGCCAGGAAGTCATCGCCACCTCCCTTGGCGATCGCCCGGAGCGGACGGGTGATCTCCTCCCAGCGTCCCTCGAACTCGATCGGAAGCCGGCTCCAGGTCTCCCGCGTATCGGCGGCGGCTTCCATCGCCCAGCAGTGCAACTCGTCGCGAAGCCGATCGAGAGCGTCCTCGTCGTACCGCGAGGAGGCCAGACGCGTACCTGATGGCTGTCCCCCCGTATGGATGGCGATCATGCGCGAACCAAGCACCGGGGTCGGCAGCCTCGTGCGCGAGATCATCTTGGGGCCGAAGAAATCGACCATGCGGACGCGACCGCCGCGATCCGCTACGGGCTTGCGGGCAGAACTCCGTTTGTACCCCGACTTGAGCGCCTGCGCGATCTCGCCATCGCCGTCGATGGACGCGGACCCGATGCCGTCCATGTCGTCAAGGACCAGCAAACCATGGGTCTCGTCCAGAAAGCGCACCATTCCAGCGGCGCGCAGCTGGCCGGCCACCGTACCATTGAAAGACAGTCGCGCTACAGCCTCTCCGAGTTCCGACTTGCCGCTCGCCGGCGGCCCGACCGCCAGCAGGATCGGCAGGGCTTCAAAAACCTGATGGACGTGGGTCATGGCCACGAATGTCGCCACGACCGCATGCGCGTCGTCGTCGGGCAGCCAGACCCTCGAGCGTACGTACCGCTCGGTGTCGGCGAGCAGATCGGAAAGGTCGCGGAAGGGACGGGCGGACCTACCCTTCCTCCATTCGACGAACGCGCGGATCGAACCGAAGGACCATGTCCCGGCCTGACTGCCAGCTGGCAGGCCACGGATGCGGGTCCCGTCCGACAGGGCGAGCACCCGCGAGGAAGAGGCGGTCCCGCAGGGCGCGGGAAGGGGGTCGGCGCTCAGGAGCGCGCCGTCCGACCTGACGACCATGGTCTCGTAGCGGTGCACGACCTGCCCGTGCCGATCGACAGCCCGCTGCTCGACGGCCACGGGATAGAAAAGGCTGCCGCCGGCGAAGCCGCCGGACACGTCGATGGGCGCTGCTTCGAAGATGCCGAGTTCGATCGGTAGACCGGATCGATCGTCGCCCTCGCATCTGAGCACCACAGGTGCGGCGGCTTCCAGGAACGAGTCCCACTTCGGCGCCTGAGACGAACGGACCATGTCGGCGAAGTCCTCGAAGGGCGGAGGCGGTATGAAGGTCAAGATCTCGCGTATGGCGAGCGGTGCGATCTCGGCGATGAAGTCCGCCGCCCCGTCGCCCCCAAGCAGGATGACGCGATCGTATGCCGCCCAATGGGCCGGGGATCGCCATTCGGCCGGCCATCCGTCCCAGTGGGAGCGGGCAAGGAAGACGGCGTCTTCGTCGTTCCTGCAATAGCACTGCCATGCGAACCATAAGTCCAGGATATCCGCAGCGACCACGGCGGTGTGTTCCCCTTTCCCGAGCCGATACTCGGCGCACGGTCCCGGGCCCCACCCTTTCGGATGCAGAGGGTTCTGGGTGACCTCCGGCAAGTTGATGTAGCCGTACCGCCCGAGCGGTTCGCCGATGGGGGAGAGCAGCGGAAACGAAAGCGCATCTCGGATCTCCAGGCCGTCCCTGCGCGATCGGTAGGGTTGCTTCAGGCCGAGGTGCAACCTCTCGATGGTTCCCCCCAGCAGGCCCAGAGCCCGCAGCCTGTCCATCGCCGCCGAGGATTTTCGCAGCGCCGCCTTCTGCCGACCGAGGTTCTCGTTGCCGACTGCCCTCAAGCGCAGAACGCCTTCCTCTGACAGAGAAGCGATTTCGTAGCATAGATCATGCCGCGAATACTTTCCGGACCTGTTGCGAGAAAGGCGAGAGGCGTCTGGCCGAAACCATCACGTCTGAGCCAGAGGTGGAACTCATCTTCGCCCTTCAGTTCCACGAGCAGGGGTTCGAGCTCAAGCAACAGTCGGATGCAGGTCTCGCGATGAACGGGATCGACATCCCGGCGAGCGAGCGAGGCTTTCGACCCGGTAAGTGAGCGCACTTCGCATTCACTCAAGCTCAATCGATCGCAGAACAAAGCGAAGCGCCGTTCGAGCGCCGCGTTCTCAATGTGATTTTCCAGCATCGGAAAAATCCCCCTAAACCGAGAGATACTTTAAAGTATACACAATGGCAAGTGGAAAAGATACCCGTCCACCTCGGTGTCCTTCCGACGGAGATTTTCGGGGAGCATTGGCTCAGGCACCATATATATGAAGTTCAACCCATGAGTATCGCAGCAGAAGGAGCGCGAGATGCGGGTAGCAGCGATTGTTTCGATTCTAGCGTGCAGTTTCATCTCGGGCTGCACCGGTCCGGAAACCACAATTCCGGCTACAGGGGATGTGGACTCACAGCGTGTCGGTTTCCAAGCTGACTCCGATACCTGCGGCGCAACCGACCGTCGCCATCTTCTGGGTCTTTCTCGGACGGAAGCGCCGGATCCGGGCGCTCTTTCCGCATACCGACTGGCGAGCACCCGGGAGCCGATCACGGAGGATCTACGACCGGAAAGTCTCAACATCTTCTATGATGCCGAAAGCAACGTCATCGTGGGCATCAAGTGCTTCTGATGGGGATGTAAGAGAAGCAAGCCCACGACCGCCGGGTCTTCTTGCCACTTTTGGTTTCCCCGCGCGAGCGCTCCTGAGCCGCGGCACTTGGCTGTCCGCCTCGTAAACCACCCCTCGGCAGGTTCCTGGGCGCGGCAACTCTTGTCCCGGCGTCCAGCAACACTGCCGGACCAACGGGAGCCTGTCGAGATCGGGGATCGACACGTTCAGACCGGCGAGCGCCTGGAAGGACGCAACGGCGAAGTTTCTTCGGAGGCCTGAAGCTTCAGGACTTTACTATTGCAAAAGAATAGACGCGCTGTTCTGTATCGTGGCTATGTCGGTGCGGGGATCTGCGACGGTCGCGCGATCGGTAGCACGGCCCCAAGTGGCTGACCCATCGATGCGGGCTGTCCGGCTTGAGGCATCGGCTCTCGAACTAACCTTCCCATTGACAGGGGTCGCAGCAGCTTGAACGTCTACATAGCCAATTTCGGGCGCGAGAACTATGAATGGCCGCGCTGTCTCGCCGTTGGCTACGTCGCGACGATGCAGGACGAACGCCTCCACCCCTTCTGGGCGGCCGACGACCGCGAAGGTTACATCGAGCAGACGCTCGCGCACCTGAAGACCGCCAAGGGTGTAACCCCCGTCAAATCCACCGCCAGCCGCTGGTATAACCTCGGGACGATCATCATGGAGAGCAGCGGCGATCTGTGGATCCATCGGCACGAGGATCGCATCTGGTGGACAATGACGTTGGAGGAAGAGGGTTCGATCGAACTCGAACCGGATCCGAAGCCGGCGCCATGGGGTTCGCGGGACGTCTACTTCTACAGGAAGCCGTGTCGCCCCTGGTCCTCGAGCGACGAACTCGGCAGGCCCCTTCGATGGAAAGCGGTTCACCGCAAGGCGCACGATTTCCTCACCACGGAAGCGACGCTCCAGCGGCTAGGCCCGGATAACGCAGCCTACGCCCGAGCGCTCGTACGGGGCGAGGACCTGTCCGAATGGCACGATCGGCGGGAATGGAGGGCCAAGACCCAGACGGGCCCACAGGCAATGCCCGTCACCTATGGCGACGCACGGGCGAAGACCTTCCTCCAGATGATCACGCGCGCCGAGGATACCGCGAGGGCAGCTAATGGTCAGTCGGTGGAGCGGCGCATGAAGAACAAGGAGTTCCGTCTCGGCACGCGAACCGAGGCCGAGCGGTACCTCGAGGAGCTGTTCGACGCGCAGGAAGGAATGTGCAATCTCTCCGGGCTACCACTCCAATGGATTGGCGGCGACGATCCCCAGATGTGCTGCTCGCTCGATCGCATCGACAGCGACGGCCATTACGAGAGGGGCAATCTCCAGATCGTCTGCAACTTCATCAACCGTTGGAAGTCCGATGGCGATAACACGGAATTCATCCGACTCCTCGGCGCGGTCCGTGAGTTTCCATGAGCAGCCTCCTCGTCGATCTCTTCAAGTACCGGAGCCGCGAAAAGCGTGAAGCGATGGAGGATTGGCTCACCGAGTGCGTGGCGGCGATCCTGCGCGCACTGCCTCCACATGAACTCGCTGAGGCGTTAAAGTCCGTTACCGGACAGAACTGCGCCGCTCTCCTCGAAGCAGGGTCCGTGATCGGAATTGCGACGCAGGTAGTCATCGAGAAACGAATTGATCATCAGATGGATGCCGAGAAAGGAAAAGCGGCGCAGCGCGAGGTCCAGCGACCCGACATGGTGATCAGCATCGACGGACATCCATGGCTGGTGTTCGAGAATAAGGTGGCCCATGCCGTGGATCACGACCGCGCGAGTGACGCGAGCCGTGTTTCGCAGTTGGAGCGATACGGAACCTGGCTGCAAGACCAGCAGTTTGGCAGTCCAGGTCTTGTGAAGGCTCTAGTCTTCGTGACCCATTTCACACCCGTCCCCCCGGGGTACATGACGATCAATCCGAGCGAACCGGGCTATCGCGGACTGAAGAGGTATGTCGCCACCTGGGGATCGCTGTCTCGGGCATTTGAAGCAGTTACCGCCGATTTCGCGACCAGTGTCCACGCGCGTGTCCTGGTGGACGCTTTCGCAGAATTCCTGAAGGAGCATGGAATGTCAGATGAATACCCCGCCAGTCAGGACGTGGCGCTGCTCGGCCTGCAGATCGGATCGACCGACCGGTTGAAGAAGCTCGTCGACGACATGTTCGTCCGTGTCCAGGGCATCGGGAACTGGAACGGCAACACCGTGTGGGCCGAGGCCGATGTCAAGTTCGGCCGCTTCAATTCCTATCGCTGGGTCCATCTGCCGGACGGATGGCCCGAGGGCTGCTACCTCAACACGGGCCTGTGGTTTCCGGACAGTCCCGACCAGAGATACCGGACCGTCATGGACGAGGAACTGGGCGAACATGGATCGGATCCCATAACATCTGCGCCGAAGGTCTTCCTGCAGCTCGCTCACGAAGAAGACGACATGTTCCCAGAAGAGGGATTGCCGGGGGAAGAGTGGCTGAGGCCCGTGAGCGACTTTTTCGTCTTTCGGGACTACGACAGCTTCCATGGCGATCCTGCGGCACGGGCGGTGTCCATCTTCTCCTGGCTGGACGAGCGGGTGGAGGAACTGCGCGAATTCATTGGTGCCACTGATTCTGGCGCCAAGAGCTAGGCGGAGGCGGTCCCACCGAAAGGCTCGCCATCGATCCGGCACATCGACCAATCCGTGCCTCGGTTCAGCTCGTCATAGTGGATGGATATCAAGCGCTCACCTGCCACTTCCATTTCAACACCCAGCGGATACGGACCGAAGAAAGTCAGGCGATCCACCAGCGCATGGACGGCGGCCATCACCTTGGACCTGGCCTCGAAACGGGTCGTCTCGTCCTCATCCTGAAGCGATGAACGCAGGGCCCCGACGCGCTTCTGTTGCTCCTCGACGCTCGGAGCATGGACCAGACTGACGAGGCGCGCGCGTGCGTCGTCGAGTTGATCGCCGGCGGCGTCTGATGCCGCCGCCAGTTCAGTCCATAGAGTCTGCGCCTCGTTACGTCCCGTCTCGACTGCGATCCGCAAGGCGGAATCCGACTTCGCCTGGGCGATCTCCCATGTCCGTTCGAGCCGTGCGACCTCGATCTCCAACTCGCGTACCTCGGCCTGCGTTGCGGACCGGTCCTCGTGCAGGGCTTCGAGGATGATGGGATCGAGTATTCCTTCTTCCCATATCGCGTAGTTGTAGTGGACGCCGTTCGAGCACCCTTTCCCCCGCTGGTATCCATCGCAAACGAGGTAATCCTCGTTCACCCAGGTGCCATCGGCCCGCTGCTTCCGTCCTTTTCCGCGAAATGTCATCTTCGACCCGCAGGTTCCGCACTGGGCGAGGCCAGAGAACAGGTTCACCAACTTTCGTCCGCGGCCCGTGAATTTCCGTGAGCGTTCGGCCATCGCCGCGATGGCGCGTCGGTGAAGGTCTGCATCGACGACGCTCGGATAGTAGTCGAGTATGATCTCGCCCGTGACCTGCCGCTTCGACCCACGAGCCTTGCGCGCCAGGTGCAGCTCTCCGACGACCGCCGGATTGTGCAGGATCTTCTGGACGTAGCTTGCGTGCCAGGCATCGGCCCTCCCGAAGGGCGGGACGCCCTCAAGATTGAGGTTCTTCACGATGTGGTTCTTCCCGAACCCTGCGACCGTCTCCTCGAAGATTCGGCGAACGATCGCCGCGCGTTCCGGGATCGGAATGAAGACAGGCGGCGAACCGATCACCTCGAGCCACGCAGGAGCGCGACGGGTTATCACGAACTTCTCGCCCGCGTTGAGGCGCCGTCGCTTCGCAGCCCAGGCCGCACCGAGGCGCTGACTCTTCTTCTCGCTCTCCTCGTGGCTCAGCTGGGCCTTGACCACGACCTCGAGGATCGAGGCCATGTCGAAGTTGCCCTTGCTGTAGCGCCGGGCACCGTCGACGGTCGCGACGACGACGCCCGCGTCCGTCAGGTTCATCATCCACATGAAGACGCGACCCGGCTCCTGACGCGACAGGCGATCGAGCTGCTCGCAGAGCAGGATCACGCCATCAGGGTATAGACCTTCCTCGACATCCTTCACGAAGCGGCCCAGCGAACCGGAGGACGCGTGCTCCCCCTTGAAAGCGCTGATGCCATCGTCCACCAGCTCGTCGACGACAGTCCATTGGTTCTCGGCCGCATGACGGCGACAGATGTCCTGTTGGCGCTCGAGACTCGATCCTTTGCCCTGTTCGGAGCTCGACCAGCGGATGTAGATTACGCAGTCCATCGTTACCCCTGTTTATCGATATTATCGATCAAGGTGTAGGGATATCTTATCTGAACAGGTTGTGACCGCCCGCCGCCGCGATTTCCAGCGCGCGCTTGGCGGTTTCCTGCCCCTTCACCTGTTTCAGATCGGGCGCCTTGCCGGGTTCCTCGACCAGGCCCTGCTCGGGTTGGGGGAGCTGGGCGGTGCCCTTGAGATGGTTGAGCAGGCTGGCCAGATCGGGCGCGGCGAGGACGGGCACGTCGCTCGCCCATTTCGCCTCCGACCCTTGGGCGGCGGGGCAGATCAGGCCCTTTTCCGCTTCGCTCGCATGGAGCGCTGCGAGCAGGACCCCGGGCGAGGGTTGGACCCGCGCATCTAGCGCCAGTTCGCCCACCACGATCCAGTCGGCCAGCTGCTCGCCGTCGGTGATGCCCATCGCGGCCAGCACGGCCAGCGCGATGGGAAGATCGTAATGCGACCCTTCCTTGGGCAGATCGGCCGGCGAGAGGTTGATGGTGATTCGCTTGGGCGGCAGCGCCAGCCCCATGGAAGACAGCGCGGCGCGCACGCGTTCCTTGCTTTCGCCCACGGCCTTGTCGGCCAGGCCGACGATGTTGAAATTGGGCAGGCCGGGTGCCAGGGAGCATTGCACCTCGACGGCGCGCGCTTCCAGCCCCAGATAGGCCACCGTCCGGACCAGTGCGACCACGTGTCTGATACCCCCTCGTATGGTGCGTGTCTGGCAAGCGGCAGGCAGCTTGTCGAGTGGCGAGCGCATCCGATGCGGCGTAAAGCGGCAAGAGGCTTGACCTTCGGCCCCCATTTCCTTAAGCGCCCCTCCACAAGAGCGGTCGCCCTTGCGGCGGCCCTTTTTCTGTCGGAGCGATTCGCCCGGCGTCTATGTGATTTAACGAAGGATCATCCGATGAAGCGGACTTTCCAGCCCTCGAACCTCGTGCGCGCCCGTCGCCACGGTTTCTTCGCCCGCAAGGCTACTCCGGGCGGCCGCAAGGTTCTCCGTGCCCGCCGTTCGCGCGGCCGCAAGAACCTCTGCGCCTAAGTGACTGACCGGCCGCGCCTCGTGCGTGGCCTGCCAGGCTGAGCGAACCTGCGGGCTCCCTTCGGGGGGCCCGTTCGCGTATCTGACATCCATGCACCCGAGTCTTTCCGTCATCCGCAAGCGGAGCGATTTCCTCGCCGCCAATCGCGGCCTGAGGAATGCCCGGCCCGGATTCGTCCTGCTCACCCGCCCGAACGACGGGCAGGGCAGGCGCTACGGGATCACCGTGACCAAGAAGATCGGCAATGCGGTGGTGCGCAACCGGATGAAGCGTCGCTTTCGCGAATTGCTGTGGGCCGCGCTGCCCGGGGGCGGGCTGCCCGATCACGATCATGTCCTGATCGGCCGCGAAGGCGGGGTGGAGCGCGATTTTGCCCGGCTGGCGGAGGAACTGGACGCTGCCCTCGCGCGCGCCGCCGAGGGCAAGGGCGACCGGGGGCGGGGCCCGCGCCATAAGCGGTCGCGGCGGGCGTGAAGTATCCGCTGATCTGGATCGCCCGCGCGTGGCAATTGGGGCCGAGCAAGATTTTGCCGCCCACCTGCCGCTTTTCCCCGTCATGCAGCCAGTACGCAATCGAGGCGCTGCAGAAATACGGGGCAATCAGGGGTGGATGGCTGGCCTTCAAGCGGCTATTGCGCTGCCAACCCTGGGGGGGCTGCGGCCACGATCCGGTGCCCTGACGTACAAAGCCAGGGCCGCTGTCTTGACGTAGCAATACACCCTGCCCATCTGACGAATACAACTGCCAACGGGATCGACCTTGGAAAATTCACGCAATTTCGTGCTTGTGCTCACTCTTTCGCTGGCCGTGCTGATCGGCTGGCAGTGGGCGATGGATCACTTTTACCCCCAGCCGGACGAAGTTCCGGTGACGGCGGAGAAGGTCGATACTCCGGCAGAGCAGGCGGCGGTCAAGCACACCCGCACCGGCGGGCTGACCGATCCCGCGGCCATCGCGCAGGAAGAGGCCGATCTCGAGACCGCGCTCGCCACGCCCGAGCGGCTGAAGATCGATTCGGACCGCGTGGCCGGTTCGATCGCGCTGCAGGGTGCCATGGTCGACGACATCGTGCTCAAGGATTACGACGCCAGCACCGATGACGCGAGCGGCCCTGTGCGCCTGTTCTCGCCGCGCGGCACCCCGGCGCAGCAATATTCGCAGTTCGGCTTCCTCGTGAACGGTCAGAAGGTCTCCGACGATGCGCTGTGGACCGCCGATGGCGGCGTGCTGTCGCAGGACAATCCGGTCACGCTGACGCATCAGACCGGCGACGGGGTGGAACTGCAGCTCGTCTATTCGATCGACGACAATTACATGATCACCGTCGACCAGCGCGTGGCCAACCGCAGCGGCGCGCCCGTCGTGGTCCAGCCTTATGGTCTCGTCGGCCGCACCAGCGACACCGCCAGCGAAAGCCTGTGGATCGCCCATTCGGGCCCGGTCGGCACCTTCAGCGGCAGCGCCAATTACGACTATGATTACGACGACGTCGAAGAGGCCGGCCGGGTCAGCCCCGAAGGCACGACCGACTGGGTCGGCTTCACCGATATCTACTGGCTCGCGGCGATGGTCCCCGATGCCGGTGCCGCGCCCGAAGCCACCTTCCGTTCGCTCGGCGGCAATACCTACCGCGCCGACATGATCTATGATCCGGTCACTGTGCCCGCGGGCCGCGCCTATACCACCACCTCGCGCCTGTTCGCCGGGGCGAAGGAAAGCGGCGTGCTGGATGCTTATCAGGACGCAGGCATCCCGCAGTTCGGCCTGGCGATCAGCTGGGGCTGGTTCCGCTGGTTCGAAAAGCCGTTCCTGTGGCTGCTCACTCACATCTTCGAAATCGTCGGCAATTTCGGCGTGGCGATCATGATCCTCACCCTGCTGGTGCGCGGGCTGATGTTCCCCGTCGCACAGAAGGGATTCGCCTCGATGGCTTCGATGAAGGCCATCCAGCCCAAGATGAAGGCGCTGCAGGAACGCCACAAGGACGACCGCGTCAAGCAGCAGCAGGAAATGCAGAAACTGTTCAAGCAGGAAGGCGTCAATCCGCTTTCCGGCTGTCTGCCGATGCTGCTGCAGATCCCGATCTTCTTCGCGCTGTACAAGGTGCTGGTGCTCGCGATCGAGATGCGCCACCGTGAATTCCTCTGGATCAAGGATCTCTCCGCGCCCGATCCGGCGACCATCCTCAACCTGTTCGGCCTGCTGCCATTCACGCCGCCCAGCTTCCTGGCCATCGGCATTCTGGCGGTCCTGCTCGGCTTCACCATGTGGCTGACCTTCAGGCTCAACCCGCAGACCGATCCGGTCCAGGCGCAGGTCTTCAACATCATGCCCTGGATCCTGATGTTCATCATGGCGCCGTTCGCCGCCGGCCTGCTGCTTTACTGGGTCACTTCCAACGTGCTGACGCTCGCCCAGCAGAAATATCTCTACTCCAAGCATCCGCAGCTGCGCGCCGCGGCGGAGCAGGAGAAGGCCGAAAAGGCCGCTGCCGCCGCCAAGGCGAAAGGCTGATGACCGACCACGAAAACCAGCCGGACCAGCAACAGGCCGAGCGGGACAAGGCCGAGCAGGCCGAACAGGCCGCGCTCGAACGGCGGGCGAACAAGCTGTTCTCGGGCCGGGTGGACTTTCTCCTCTCGGCGCCGCAGCTCAAGTTCCTGCCCGAACCGACCGTGCCCGAGATTGCCTTCGCGGGCCGGTCGAACGTCGGCAAGAGCTCGCTGCTCAACGCGCTGACCGGGCGCAAGGCGATCGCGCGCGCTTCGGTCACGCCGGGCCGCACGCAGGAACTCAACTTCTTCGAAGTCGGAGCGCCCACGCTGTTCCGCCTCGTCGACATGCCCGGCTATGGCTTTGCCAAGGCGCCGGTCAAAGTGGTCGAGAAATGGAAGAGCCTGGTGAAGACCTATCTGCGCGGGCGGCAGGTGCTGGTGCGCAATCTTGTGCTGGTCGACAGTCGCCACGGGCTGAAGGATGTCGATCGCGACATGATGAAGATGCTCGATGAAGCGGCCGTTGGTTACCGGATCGTGCTGACCAAGGCGGACAAGATCAAGGCGAGCGAACTCGCCAAGACCGTCGCCGCGGTCGAGGCCGAAGCGAAGAAGCACGTCGCCGCCTATCCCGAGATCCACGTGACCTCGGCGGAAAAGGGCATGGGCATTCCCGAACTGCGCGCCGCCGTGCTGCGCGATACGGGCGTCTGACGGCTAACGCCTACCTGATCCTGAAATCCAGCAGTTCGAAGCGCGCCGGGCCCGTCGCATAGACGCCGTGTCCGCGCCCGCCGGTCGAACCGAAGACCAGGCCGACCTTGTCGGCATTGGCCAGGGCATCGCGGAATTCGCGGGGCCTGTCGTTGGCCTTGATCCCGCCAACCACCGCGCCCCAACGAGGATCGTCGAGCCTCACGGTCATTTCATGCACGCCCGGCGCGATGTTCTGGACGGTGGGCGAGGGTGCGTACCAGCGATACATCGCATAGCGTCCCTTCGCGCTCCAATTGTCGCCAGCGCGCTGGAAATAGAGCGAAACCGTCGCTGGCCGGTCCGGAAATTGCTGCGGCACGAAGCGCGTGCCGCGCCGGGCATCGACCCGGTAGCGCACCTTAATCTCGCGTGCGCCGTCCAGCGATCCGGGATCGAAGCTCACATAATGGACATGGCCATCGCGCTTGCTGTTCGACGGGAATTCGAAGCTCCAGCCCTGCGACGTGGGCTGCGGACGCAGCGGCATGTTCACCGAATAGCTCTTGCCGCGAATGATCGGCCCGATCTCCCACTGATGGGCAGGCGGTCCGGCACCGATGGCGGTGGCTGCGGCGGCAAGGCTGATGGCAAGGGCTGGAAGGATTTTCATGGAAGGCATCCTACCACGCCCGGCTTTGCGCTGGCTGAACGCGGCGGTTGGGTAAGCGTAAGCTAATGCCCGCCCGTCACCCGCCCATCTATCCGCATTGCGCGCGGTGCAGCAGTTTGTGATCGGCCAGCACCAGCGCCATCATCGCTTCGACGACGGGCGTGCCGCGAATGCCCACGCAGGGATCGTGGCGGCCCTTGGTGCGCACTTGCGTGGCGGCGCCCTGCCGGTCGATGCTGGGCACCGGCGTCAGGATCGAACTGGTCGGCTTGAAGGCCACGCGGCAGACCACCGGCTGGCCGGTCGAAATGCCGCCCGCGATCCCGCCCGCATGATTGGCGGCGAAGTGCGGCCCGTTCTCGCCCGGCGTCATCGCATCGGCATTCTGTTCGCCGGTCAGGCGCGCGGCATCGAAACCGTCGCCGATCTCCACGCCCTTGACCGCATTGATGCTCATCATGCCGGCCGCCAGATCGCTGTCGAGCTTGGCATAGAGCGGAGCGCCCCATCCGGCGGGGACGCCGCTTGCCACGCATTCGACCACAGCGCCGAGCGAGGATCCCGCCTTGCGCGCATCGTCAACCAGCGCCTCCCAGCGCTTCGCGGCATCGGCATCGGGGCACCAGAAGGGGTTGCCGGAGATCTGGTCACGGTCGAAATTGGCCGGATCGATCCGGTCGCCGCCGATTTCGGAGACATAGGCGAGGATGTCGACTTCGCCCACGATCCGCCGCGCCACCGCGCCCGCCGCCACGCGCATCGCGGTTTCGCGCGCACTGCTGCGCCCGCCGCCGCGATAATCGCGAAAACCGTATTTCGCGTCATAGGCATAATCGGCATGACCGGGCCGATAGGTGTTGGCGATCTCCGAATAATCCTTCGATCGCTGGTCGGTATTCTCGATCAGCAGGCTGATCGGCGTGCCGGTGGTGCGCTGCTGCCCGTCGGGCGCTTCGAACACGCCCGACAGGATGCGGACCGCATCGGGTTCCTTGCGCTGGGTGGTGAACTTGTTCTGCCCCGGTTTGCGCGCATCGAGGAAAGGCTGGATGTCGGTTTCGGTCAGCGCGATGCCCGGCGGGCACCCGTCGACCACCGCGCCGATGGCGGGGCCGTGGCTTTCGCCCCAGGTAGTGAAGCGCAGGGTCCGTCCGAATGTGTTCCAGCTCATGGTGCCGTCATATCGCGCATCAGCCGCCTGTCGAGCAAGCATGCCTTTCCTACAGCCCTGCTGAATTGGTATTGGTGCGGGATGGCGGCAGTCTGAAAGGGGCGGGCGGGGTGACACTTCGAGACGCAAAGGGTGACAGCATGCGGGGCGCGGTGGTGACAGCTCGCCTTGCGGAAAGTGACAGATCGGCGGGGGAAGGGTGACAGTTTGGCGCGGGAAGGTGACAGATTGCCCTGTAAGGTGACGGATCGGCGCGCAAGGGTGACAGTTTCGCCAGCCAGGGTGACGGATCGCGGCTTTTTGCCTTGGACCGTGCTCCACCTGCTCCATCCTGCCGCGCGAATCGCGGGAGAAACGGCGCGGGAGGGTGGACCCGCAGCGCGGACTGCGGCAGGAACAAAACGCGCCCACGCAGCGATGCGGCGGCGAGGAATGACACCGCGCTCAAGCAGCGTAGCGATAGTGCAGAAAGAGACACCGCGCTCAAGCAGCGTAGCGGTAGCGCAGAGAGAAACACCATGATTGCGAAGCTCAAAGGCCTGCTTGACGAAACCGGCGTGGACTGGGCGGTGATCGATGTCTCGGGCGTCGGCTATCTCGTCCATTGCTCGGCCCGCACGCTCAGCCAGTTGGGCGAAAAGGGCGAAGCCTGCACCGTCTATACCGATCTGCAGGTCTCGGAGAACGACATGCGCCTGCTCGGCTTTGCCGACGGTGCCGAACGCGACTGGTTCCGCCTGCTCACGCAGGTTCAGGGCGTGGGCAGCAAGGTCGCGCTGGCGATCCTCTCGGCGCTTTCGACCGCGGAGGTGCAGCAGGCCTGCTCCAATGGCGATGCCGCCACCGTCGCGCGCGCGCAGGGCGTCGGGCCGAAACTGGCCAGCCGCATCGTCAACGAACTGAAGGACAAGGCCGGCGCGCTGCCGGGCGGGGGAGGCATGGCGGGCGGCTCGGGCGTCGCCATGCCCGCAGGCGGGGCCAGCGCCGATGCGGTAAGCGCGCTTGAAAACTTGGGCTTCAAACCCGCCGTCGCTGCGCGCGCGGTGGCAGCGGCACAAAGCGAACTGGGCGAAGGCGCGGCCGAGGGCGACCTCATCCGCGTGGCGCTGAAGAGGGCGGCGGGGTGACAAGGATGGTTTCGAAAGTAGTGTTGATGAGCGCTGCGGCGATCGGGCTGCTAACCGCTTCGCCCGCTATCGCCTGCCGTCCCGGTTCCGAAACCTACGTGTTCTTGCCGGAAGTGCCCCCCCAGGTCGACGATGACGCGATCGTCTTGCGGGTCCGACCACAGAAATCGGTTACCGCGTGGAATAACGGCCTGGTAGTGGATGTGATCGATGTGATGCGCGGGGATTGGTCGTCGGACACGGCGTATGTCGACTATGGCCCGTTCACCAGCTGCTCGCGGGCCCACCTGCCCGCAGAAGGTGCGTGGGTGATTGGCAGGCCTGTTGAAAATGCGCGCGATTGGCTGATTGCACAGCAGTTCAAATGGCGCGAATGGGAGAATGACGATGCCTATTGACCGGCCTCACCGGCTCGCAGGACCCTCCGCTGCACTGCTCTACCTGATGGCCGCGCCACTTGCCGCGCAGGATATGAGCGCGTTCGAGACCGGTCCGGTGTTCGATGGTTTCGGCCCGCATGCCTCGGTGGCGGGGGTGGAACCCTTCGCTGCCGACACGGCATTCGCGCACAGCTTCGATGTCGCGAAGGCTACCGAAGACGGCGCGCGCAACCGCGGCTTCGAAAGCGCGGCGCGGTTCATCAACATGCATGTCGCTGCCGGCGTGCCGGAAGAGAACATCCGCGTGGCCGTGGTGGTGCACGGGCCTGCCGTACTCGACCTGTTGAACGACGGCGGGTGGTCGGCGCGCCAGCTGGCGACTGCGGAGGGATCGCTGGACAATCCCTCGGGCCCGATGGTCCGCGCCATGCTCGATCACGGGGTACGGTTCATCGTCTGCGGCCAGAGCGCCGCCGCGCAGGGTGTCACTCCCGACCAGCTGATCGAAGGTGTTGAGATGGACCTCTCCGCCATGACTGCCCACGCCCGGCTCCAGCAGGAGGGCTACACGGTGAACCCGTTCTGATGACCGATGTGAACATCCCCCTCCATTCGCCCGACCGCCAGCCCGAGGATCCTGATGCGGCGCTGCGGCCCAAAAGCCTGGCGGAGTTCGTCGGCCAGAAGGCCGCGCGCGAGAACCTGCGCGTCTTCGTCGAAGCCGCCAAGGGGCGCGGCGAGGCGATGGATCACGTGCTGTTCTTCGGCCCTCCCGGCCTCGGCAAGACCACGCTGGCGCAGATCGTCTCGCGCGAACTGGGGGTGGGCTTCCGCGCCACCAGCGGACCGGTGATCGCCAAGGCGGGCGATCTGGCAGCGCTGCTCACCAATCTCGAACCCAACGACGTGCTCTTCATCGACGAGATCCACCGGCTCAATCCGGTGGTCGAAGAAGTGCTCTATCCGGCGATGGAGGACCGCGCGCTCGACATCATCATCGGCGAAGGGCCCTCGGCGCGCAGCGTGCGGATCGATTTGCCGCCCTTCACGCTGGTCGGCGCGACCACGCGGCAGGGGCTGCTGACCACGCCACTGCGCGACCGGTTCGGCATTCCCGTGCGCCTCAACTTCTACACCGAGGACGAGCTGCTCAAGGTCGTCACCCGCGGGGCCGGCCTGCTGGGCATGGGGATCGACGAAGGCGGCGCGCGCGAGATTGCCCGCCGCTCGCGCGGCACGCCCCGCGTGGCAGGCCGCCTGATGCGCCGCGTGCGCGATTTCGCCAGCGTGTTGGGCGAGCCGGTGGTCACGACGCGGGTCGCCGACGAGGCGCTGACCCGGCTCGAAGTCGACAGCCTCGGCCTCGATGCGATGGACCGGCGCTATCTCACCATGATCGCGACGACCTACAAGGGCGGGCCGGTGGGCGTGGAAACGCTTGCTGCCGGGCTGTCCGAGCCGCGCGATACGGTGGAGGAGGTGATCGAGCCCTATCTGATCCAGCTCGGCCTCATCGCCCGTACGGCGCGGGGCCGTATGCTCAACGATGGGGGCTGGGATCACCTCGGCCTCGCACCGCCCAGCAAGCCGCAGGGCGACATGTTCGACAAATAGCGCGCCAGTGAAAAGGGGCGGCTCCTTGCGGAACCGCCCCCTTCGATCCGGTGTCGCCTGGCCTCAGGCCGCTGCGAGCTTGCGCAACACGTAATGGAGTATGCCGCCGTTGCGGTAATACTCCATCTCGTTCGCCGTATCGATGCGGCACAGCGCGGTGAAGGTGGCCTTGCTGCCGTCTTCATGCGTCACTTCGACTTCGACGTCCTGGCCCGGGGTCAGGTCGGCGAGGCCCTTGATCGTGAAGGTGTCATCGGCGCCGAGGCCCAGACTCTGGCGGGTGTCGCCATTCTTGAACTGCAGCGGGAGCACGCCCATGCCGATGAGGTTCGAACGGTGAATACGCTCGTAGCTTTCGACGATGACCGCGCGCACGCCCAGCAGGATCGTGCCCTTGGCCGCCCAGTCGCGGCTGGAGCCGGTGCCGTATTCCTTGCCGGCAACGACCACCAGCGGGGTGCCGTCTTCCTTGTGCTTCATCGCCGCGTCGTAGATCGGCATCTGTTCACCCTTGTAGGTGGTGATGCCGCCTTCGACGCCCGGGACCATCTCGTTCTTGATGCGGATGTTGGCGAAGGTGCCGCGCATCATCACTTCATGGTTGCCGCGTCGCGAGCCGTAGGAGTTGAAGTCCGCCTTCGAGACCTGATGGTTCTTCAGGTATTCGCCTGCCGGGCTGTCTTCCTTGATCGAGCCGGCGGGGCTGATGTGGTCGGTCGTGGTCGAATCGCCGAGGATCGCCAGCGGCTTTGCATCGGTGATGTCGGTGACCGGTGCCGGTTCCATCGACATGCCTTCGAAGAAGGGAGGGCTGGCGACGTAGGTGCTGGTCGGGTTCCAGCGATAGGTGTCGGAGGCTTCGACCTTGATCGCCTGCCAATGCTCGTCGCCCTTGTAGACGTCACCATAACGGCTTTCGAACATCTGCCGGTCGATATTGGCGGCACGATGCTGAGCGATCTCCTCGTTCGTCGGCCACACGTCGGCGAGCATCACGTCATTGCCGTGCTGGTCCTGACCAAGCGGGGTCTCGGTGATGTCCTTCGTCACCGTGCCGAGGATCGAATAGGCGACCACGAGCGGCGGGCTGGCGAGGAAGTTGGCGCGCACGTCGGGCGACACGCGGCCTTCGAAGTTGCGGTTGCCCGACAGGACCGAGGCGGCGACGATGTCATTGCCGTTGATGGCCTTGCTGATCGGCGGGGCGAGCGGGCCCGAATTGCCGATGCAGGTCGTGCAGCCATAACCGACGAGGTCGAAGCCCATGGCGTTGAGATCGTCCTGCAGGCCCGACTTCACGAGGTAGTCCGTGACGACCTGCGATCCGGGCGCGAGGCTGGTCTTTACCCACGGCTTGGGCTTCAGGCCCTTCTCATGCGCCTTCTTGGCGACGAGACCGGCAGCGATCAACACATCGGGATTGGACGTGTTGGTGCAGCTGGTGATGGCCGCGATCACTACGTCGCCATCGCCCACATCGTGATGGGTGTCCTCGACGTCCACGCGCAGCGGCTGGTCCTTGCCGTAGATCGACTTGAGGTCGGTGTTGAACAGTTCGTCCACCTGCGGCAGCGCGACGCGGTCCTGCGGACGTTTCGGGCCTGCAAGGCTGGGCACGACCTTCGACAGATCGAGGTCGAGCGTCTTGGTGAAGACCGGCTCGTTCTCGGGCGTGAACCACATACCCTGTTCTTTCGAATAGGCTTCGACCAGCGCGATGGTTTCTTCGTCACGGCCGGTGAGGCGCATGTATTCGAGCGTCTTGTCGTCAATGCCGAAGAAGCCGCATGTCGCGCCGTATTCCGGCGCCATGTTGGCGATGGTCGCACGGTCGGCGAGGGTGAGGTTGGCCACACCTTCGCCGTAGAATTCGACGAAACGTCCGACCACGCCGACTTCGCGCAGCATCTGGACGCAGGTCAGCACCAAATCGGTTGCTGTCACGCCTTCGGCCATCGCGCCGGTCAGCTTGAAGCCGACGACTTCGGGGATGAGCATGGAGATCGGCTGACCGAGCATGGCGGCTTCGGCTTCGATCCCGCCGACGCCCCAACCCAATACGCCCAGGCCGTTGATCATGGTGGTGTGGCTGTCAGTGCCGACGCAGGTATCGGGATAGGCGATCGCATTGCCGTCGGGATCTTCACTGTTCCACACACCCTTGCCGATGTATTCCAGATTGACCTGATGGCAGATGCCGGTGCCCGGGGGCACGGCGGAGAAGTTTTCGAAGCTCTTCGAACCCCACTTCAGGAAGTCGTAACGCTCCGCATTGCGGGCGTACTCAAGCTCGACGTTCTTCTCGAAGGCCTTCGGGTGACCGAATTCATCGACCATGACCGAGTGGTCGATGACCAAGTTGACAGGAACTTGCGGGTTGATCTTCGAAGTATCGCCGCCGAGCTTCCCGATGGCATCGCGCATGGCGGCAAGATCGACCACGCAGGGCACACCGGTGAAGTCCTGAAGCAGCACGCGGGCGGGGCGATACTGGATTTCCTTGCCGGTGACCGGGTTCTTCTGCCAGTCGGCAATCGCCTGCGCATCGTCGGTGGAAACGGTGAAGCCACCGTCTTCGAAACGCAGCATGTTTTCCAGCAGGACCTTCAGGCTGAACGGCAGCTTAGACACGTCGCCGATCTTTTCGGCAGCCTTGTCGAAGGAATAATAAGCATAGTCCTTACCGTTCACGGTGAGAGTTGAGCGCGTTGCGAGACTGTCCTGGCCGACCTGGGTCATGCGGGCAAATTCCTTTCTTTCTGAAGCCGTCACACCACCAATGGGTAAGGCGGCAGAATGTGCCGCGCCTGTGCGCTGTGGCGGGCAAAAAATCAAGGGTATCACCGGCGCTCATCTGGCCGGCAGGGAACCCAAACCTGTCGCAACCCATTGATAGGGCAATGACGGGCCGCTGCGCAGCGCAAGAAATAACAGCGAAAAGCGCCGCCCGATGAGGAGTTTGAACTATGAAGACCGCTACACACACGAACGCAAAATCACGCCAGACAGTTCGCCTTGCCGTGATGACGGCTGCATTGGGTGTGGCCGGCATGTTCACTGCCGCCGCTACGTTCGCAGCCGATAATGCGCCTGCAGACCAGACCGAATTGGCTCAGCAGCGCTAAAAACTAATCACAGCGCGCTCTGTTCAGGACGCTTGCGGCGGGCTGCGATCCAGCATCCGGCAACGATAAGCGCGGCGCCTACTATTGTTGCTCCGCGTACCTGTTCGCCGAAATAGAGCCAGCCAAACAGCGAGGCCCACAGAAAACCGGTGTATTCGATCGGTACCAGGCGCTGGGTCTCCGACCGGGCATAGGCCCATGTGAGAAATAGCAGGGCAGTTACCGCCAGGAAAGCACCCGCGAAGAGTTCGCCCCACACGGGAGCGGGGGGCATCACTAGAAGAAACGGCGCACCGGCGAGCAATGTGAGCGCAGCTACGCCATTCTGAAAGGTACCGGCTTCCTCTGGCGACGACACCAAAGCCTGTTGCCTTTGCAGTATGAGGTTCCACGCGAAGAGCAGCGCCGAGACGGTGACGAGCGTAAGTCCGACCAAGGAATCTTCGTTCAGTCTTTCTCGTCCGATGCGCCCTCCTACAATCACGATCACCCCTCCCAAGCCCAATAAGGCGCCAAGGATTGCCCGTCGTTCTATTTTTTCGCCCAGGATAAGGGCGGCCAGATACAGCGTGATGAGCGGGGCTATAAAGCTGACTGCAATTGCCTCGGCCAGGGGCAGGCGGACCAATGCGCCGAAAAAGGTCCAGCCCATGAAGGCGACGACAATTCCGCGCTTGATGTGGACCTTCATCACCGATCTCGCCGGCATTTTTCGCGTTCGCCACCACCAGATCGGTGCAATCATGCAGAAGCCGATCATGCAGCGCAGAAGATAGGCGCTGTAGGCGCCAATCGCGATGCTCGCGCTTTTCATCACTGCATCCATGGCCGAAAACAGTGCAATCCCGACGATAGTGGCCACCACCGGCTTGAGGCTGTCGTCATTTACGCTCATCGTCGCTGGCATAGTGCGCCCTGCCGCAGGTGCAACTTGGTTCAGCGGTGGGTAAGCCGGGATCGCGGATTGTTTCAGGCAGTTAGCAGTACATAGCGCGTGGAAAAGCAGTATATATTGCCACAGCGCAAAATTGGTGGGCCAAATGACACGATTTAGAATTTCGACCGGAACAGCGATTGCCGCAGTTCTCCTCGCAACCGCCGCACAGGCTCAGCAGGCAGAGCCGGAAAGTTTGCTGCCGACAGCGTTGCAAGCCGCACAGTCCGATGCAGCCACTCCGCGGCAGCAGGATAATAGCGCACAGACTGTGAGCGAGGCCTTCGGAGACATCCGCATGGCCAGCGGTGAAGTGGTGCAGGAAATTCCCTCGCTCGAGGGTGTGTGGACGAAGGCACAGGCTCAAAAGCTGCTCGCCTTCATTCCGACAGTTGCTGCCGAAGGACTCAACCCGTCCGATTATCGCGCCGATGCCCTTCGCACCGCGATTGCCGCCGGCGAGGGTGAAGCGCTCAATAAGCTGGCAAGCGAGACTTTCGTGTGGCTTGTCGAAGATTTGCGCGACGGCCGTACGCCCATGGAAGCGCGCCGCCAGTGGTTCGTCGTCGATCCGGATGCGGATCGCATGCCGACCTGGAAGCTGCTGGAAGATGCGCTCGCGAGCGGCGATATCGCCGGTACGCTTGCCTCGCTCAATCCGCTGCATCCCGATTACGCCGCACTGCGCGACGAACTTGCCGCGACCAAGGACGCCAAGCGCGTCAAGCTGATCCGTGCGAACATGGACCGGTGGCGCTGGCTGCCGCAGGATCTGGGCAAGCAGTATCTTGTTACCAATGTGCCGGAATACATGCTGCGCCTGACGGTCAATGGCCGGATCATCAAAAGCTACCGCACCGTGGTCGGCAAACCCGGCCGCACCGCTACGCCGCAGCTGGCGGAGATGGTCGAAGCGGTGATCTACAATCCCACCTGGACGGTTCCGCAGTCCATCGTGAAGGGCGAAGGCCTTGGCGCGAAGGTACTCGGCAATCCGGGCTGGGCGCGAAATGCTGGCTACAAGGCGACCAAGGGAGAGAACGGCTGGGTCACCGTGGTCCAGCAGCCTGGGCCGCAGAATGCGCTTGGTCTGATGAAGCTCGACATGCCGAACGAGCATGCCATCTTTCTTCATGACACTCCGAGCCGCCATCTGTTCGCGAATGAGAACCGTGCGCTGAGCCATGGCTGTATCCGCGTGCAGGGCGCACGCGAACTTGCCATGACCATGTCCATGCTCGGCAATGCCAACAGTCGTGAAGATATCCCGGCCATTCAGCAGGAAGTCTCGGAAATCACGACGAGCGGTGAATATACCCGCTACGAAATGAAAAAGCAGTGGCCGGTCTATCTCACCTACTTCACCATGGCGACGGACGTGAACGGCGAAATGAAGACGTTCAAAGATATTTACGACCGCGATGTTCCGGTGCTCGAAGCGCTCGACGCGCCTCGCGTGTCCGATCGTGCGCGCGAGACGAGTGAGGAAGCCGTCGAGATCGTCGACGACATGCAGATCACCTGAGAAAGACGGCGACCCCGGCCTTAGTAAACGCCGGGGTTCGTCCGTTCGAAAGTACCGCCGCTGTCGCTGCGTAGCAATTCGGTCTGCGTGACGGGCGGCGGTACGCGGCGACCGTCATCGGTCAGGCCCAGGCTTTCGGCATAGAGCAGGCGTCCGCCGCTAAGCTTCAGAAGCACATAATCGAACTGGTCGGGTCCCAGCGCAAAGCACCCATTTGACCTGCCCAGCCTGCCCCACCTATCGACATGCTCCGGACGGGCATATTCCGCCTGATGCATCACGATGGCGCGTGGCAGCGCCTTGTCATTGGTCGGATCGAGCCCGTCGAGCCTGATCGAGGTGCCATACCGCCCTGTGTACCAGCTGCGCGTCATATAGGCGCCGCGGCTGGTCGCCTCGCTGCCCTCGATGTTCGAATAGCGCTTGAGCCAGCCATCATGCTGGCTGTCCGAGCCTGTGCCATGGCTGACATGGAAGCTCTGTACCCGCTCGTTCTCCAGATCGACGAAATGGAAGCGTCGCTCCGAGGAATGAAGGCCAAAATCGGCAATTCCGACAATATCCTTCTTCCAGAGCACATCACCCACCCGCGCCAGCTGGTCGCGCGCGATGGCGAAAAGCTGCGCATCGCGGCTGGCGGTCGGATTGATCTGAGCGCTTACCCGGCCCGGCAGCGTGAGCGCTGCACTGGCGGCAAGCGAGCCCTTGAGAAGTTCGCGGCGGTTCATGGTGTCATCCTATAACATCGCGCAGACTATCGGAAGCTGAACGAACTCGGCATTCGCCCTGGCGCAGGCGATCATCGACCTGGCGTGTCGTTCACCGACTTCGCGCGGGTCGGGGCCATATCCCCCGCCGAGCGAACTCGCGACAGGCACGCCGCGCGAGCGTACGGCACGGATCACGTAGCTGTCGCGGCGAACCAGCCCTTCGCTGGTCAGCGCGAGGCGCCCCAGCTTGTCATCGCCATGGACGTCTACGCCGGCTTGGTAGAGCACGAAGTCAGGTTCGAATTGCTCGATCGTGTGGGGAAGGTGCCGATCGAGCGCCTCGAGATAACCATCGTCATCGGTCCCGTCCGGCAAGGGCACGTCGAGGCTGGATCGTGCCTTGCGGACCGGGAAATTCTTCTCAGCATGGAGCGAGAGGGTGAAGATGTCGTCACGCCCTGCCGTAAGGCTGGCGGTACCATCGCCCTGGTGGACGTCGAGATCGATGATCAGGATGCGGCTGGCGTCCCCTTCCGCGATCAGGCGGTTGGACGCGACGGCAAGATCGTTGAACACGCAATAACCCGCGCCGGTATCGTAAAGGGCATGATGACTTCCCGCGGCGCTGTTGCCGGCATAGCCGTGACGGCGGGCGAGCTGTGCTGCCAGCCACGTCCCGCCATTGGTGTGGGCGACGCGCTGCGCAATATGCGGAGTGACGGGAAAGCCGATGCGGCGCTCCTTCTCGCGTGGGACGGTAGAAGCGAACACCTGCTCCACATAGTCGGGGCAGTGCACAGCCTCGAGCCAGCGGCGCGGCATGGCCGGCGGGGCGTGTTCGGTGATCGGATAACCGCTCTCGCGCAGGGCGACCATGACTGCCATGTATTTGTCGAAGCGGAACGTCCCCCGTGTCGGCGCGGGAGCCATGTAATCAACGTGGTGTACGACGTGGAGCAAGATGAACCTAGCCGTTCTTATCCTGCTTCGACGCTATAGCCTTTTCGGCCAACTCGGCAGCGTCTTCTTCATTGCCGGGCTCGAGTATTTCGACCTTGCGATTGATCAGGCGGTTATAGACTTCGAAGAACACGCCGAGTTCCCACAGCATGGTTGGGCGCAGCTGGTCGAGCCGTTCGATTTCGCCGAATGTTTGCGATAGCGGAGGCACCCCGACCAACCGGTCGTTACGGACCATCTCGCCATTTTCCTCCTGCTCCATCCGCAGGACCGCGACCGGGCGGATGTCGACGAGCGTGCCCGATGGGAGCGGCCCGCCCGTAAGCACCATGACGTCCAGCGCATCACCGTCCGGGGCCATGGTTGCAGGTATGAAGCCGAAATTGGCCGGAAAGGTCAGTCCCTGGGGCAATTCGATGGCCCAGCGGAAGATACCGAGTTTCTTGTCCAGATCGATCTTATGCGTATTGCCCTTGGGACATTCGATGAAGGCGTGGAGCAGACCGTTTTCAGCGCGGGCCGGCAAACGGGCAAGGTGTTCGGCATCGATCATGAAAGGCTGCTCCGCATGGCTGTAACCAACTTACGGAGCACCTGCCGAGGCGTTCCGCCTATTCGGCTGCCTCGGCCTCTTTGGGGGCATGCGGATCAAAGGCGACCGCTTCCCCGGCTTCGATCGCGGCGGCTTTTTCTTCGACCAGCTTCACGATGTGATCGAGCATGTCGTCGCTCTCGATATGGTGGTTCTTCACGCCCGAGAGGTACACCATGTGCTTGCCCGAACCACCGCCGGTCAGACCGATATCAGTCTCGCGCGCTTCGCCCGGGCCATTGACCACGCAGCCCAGGACCGAAAGGCTCATCGGTGTCTTGATGTGCTCCAGGCGCTTTTCCAGCGTTTCCACAGTCCGGATTACGTCGAAGCCCTGACGCGAACAGCTGGGGCAGGACACGACGCGTACGCCGCGCGTCCTCAGGCCCAGCGCCTTCAGCATTTCGAAGCCGACCTTCACTTCCTGCTCCGGCTCGGCGGAAAGCGAGACCCGAATGGTGTCGCCGATACCGGCCCAGAGCAGGCTCCCGATGCCGATGCTGGATTTGACCGTGCCGCCGATCAGGCCGCCTGCTTCGGTGATGCCGAGATGCAAGGGACAATCCACCGCTTCGGCCAAGCCATGATAGGCGGCAACGGCGAGGAATACGTCGCTGGCTTTTACCGCCACCTTGTATTCGTGAAAATCGTGGTCCTGCAGCAGTTTTATATGATCGAGCGCGCTTTCGATCAGCGCTTCGGGGCAAGGCTCGCCATATTTCTCAAGCAGATCCTTCTCCAGGCTGCCGGCGTTCACCCCGATGCGGATGGCGCAGCCGTTGGCCTTGGCCGCACGGACCACTTCGGCAACGCGTTTGCTATCACCGATGTTGCCCGGGTTGATGCGCAGACATGCCGCGCCCTTGTCGGCAGCTTCAAGCGCGCGTTTGTAATGGAAATGGATGTCGGCCACGATGGGCACATTGGCCGCCCGCGTGATCTGGTCGAAATGCGCGGTCGATTCCTCGGTCGGGCAGGAAACGCGGATGATGTCGGCACCGACATCTTCGCAGCGACGGATCTGGTCGATCGTCGCGCCGACATCTTCGGTCGGCGTATTGGTCATGGTCTGGACGCTGATGGGCGCATCGCCGCCGACAGGCACGCTGCCGACCATGATCTGGCGGGACTGGCGGCGCTCGATCGTGCGCCAAGGTCGAATGGAAGACATGGACCCCGATATAGAGCGGGGAATGTGAAGGGGCAATGACGCCCCTTCACGAGAGTTGGCTATCAGAAGTTGGCGGCCAGCGAGAATGCCAGCACATCGGCATTGCCGCGGCTGTCGGACCGGATCGTGGCATCCACGGCTGCGGGCGTGCCCTGGAAGAAGCCGTCGGTGCGATCGAGCGGCTCGCTCTTCACGAAGACGTGCGCATAGGCCAGGCTGGCGGAGATCGTTTCGTTGAGATCGTAGGTACCGCCGACCGAAAGCCAGGTGCGGTCGCCATCGGGAACGCGCGTGGTACGGAATTGGTCGGTGATCGGCGATTCGTCGAACATCGTGCCGGCGCGCAGGGTGAAGCGCTCGGTGAAGTCATATTCAGCGCCAATGGCCATCGAATAAGTGTCGCGATAGTTCTGTTCGCTCACCTGGGTGGGGGCACCTTCGGGGACCACGCGGATCTCGTCGAAATTGCTCCAGTTGTACCAGCGCCAGGTGCCGTAAACGCGATACGGAGTATCGGTACCGAACATGACGCTGACGGTGGCGATATCCGGAGTCGAAAGCGGCGCCGTGGCATCGGTCAGGACGTTATTGCCAGCCAGCGGGCCGGTGAGACCGGACAGGTCGAATTCGCCTTCAAGCGTGTGGTCGACTGACGAACGATAGTGTGCGCCGAGACGAACCGGGTCGAAAGTTGCGGTGATGCCGGCGTTCCAGCCTACCGAAATGTCATCGCCCTGAATATTGAGCGCAGCATCGGCGTCCGCCGGATTAAGGTTCGGCACTGCATTGGCGAGCTCGACATCGACATATTGCACGTCGACACCGGCGCCGATCGAGATGTTGTCCGACAGCTTAAACGCTGCGCTGGGCTGCACGTTCACAGTGAATACGTCGGACTTGAGCGAATCGTAACGACCGAAGAAATCTTCATCGTAATCGACCACAACGCCGAACGGGCTGTTCACGCCAAGGCCGAGCCAGAGGCGGTCGGTGACCTGCGCGGTGGCGTAGAAGGAGGGGATGACCAGCGGCTGTGCAAAAGGATTGCCGCCGTCGCTGCCGGTGACAGGAATGGCAACAGGCACGCCGGGAACGGTGCGGGTGGTACCCGTGTTGGACTGGCGCGCATCGACGAACAGCGCCTGAGCATTCGCTTCGACGGTGATGCCTTCGAGTTCCGTCATCCCGGCGGGATTGAAGAATACGGTGGCTGCGCTGTCGGCAGCGGCAGCATCGCCCGAATAGGCGCGGCCGGCTTCCTTGGTCGACTGTTCCTGAATGTAGAAACCGCCAGCATATGCCGGTGCGGAAAGGGCAAGTCCGACGCCGAGGGCGAGAGCGGACGTGGCGAATTTGATCGAGTTATTCATCGAATTATCCAACATGACTTCGGAAGCGTCGGCCCGGATACTTGAACCGTTCGACGCGGGGGGCGGCGCGTTAGGGCAAGGTCAAGGGCAGGGCAAGCGCGTTTCGTCGAGTTGCATGGACGAAGCCGCTGGCAAAGCCGGGCGCCTTGTTGCATCAACCGGCGCATGAGAGAGCCGACCGACGACACTGAAACCCATACGCCTCTCCTCTTCGGGCGCGTGCTCGATGGGCAGGGCGGTGCGCGGCCTATCGGCTGGGAAGAAGCACAGAACTGGCAGCCTGCCGCACCGGGAGAGGTGCTGTGGGTGCATCTGTGCCGCAATCGCCCGGGGGTGCAGCAGTGGCTGGAGAACGAACTCCATGTGCCCGAACCGACTGCGGAACTACTCACCAGCGATCAGACGCGGCCGCGTGCTTTTGTAGAAGGCGAGACCCTGGTCGGGACCTTGCGCGGGATCAATTTCAATCCGGGGGCAGAGCCGGAGGACATGATCTCCATGCAGCTGTGGTGCGATGGGAACCGCCTGGTGACGCTGCGCCGCCATCCGCTGCAGACCCCGCGCGAAATCGTCGCCATGCTCGACCGCGGCATTGGGCCCCCGGATGCCGGTGCGACGATCACCCTGCTTGCCGAATTGCTGATCACGCGGATGAGCCAGGCAATCGTAGATATGAACCAAGTGCTCGACGATCTGGAGGATGACGATCCGGACGAACATGCCGAGGAAATGCTGAAACGCATTTCCACGATCCGGCGCAACTGCCTGGGGCTCAAGCGCCACATGGCCCCCCAGCACGAGGCGCTGGAGCAGATCAGCCGCGATGCCCCTTACTGGTTCGAGGACCACGATCGCCGCGAAATCGCCGAGAGCATTGCGCGGCTGCGCCGCTACCTCGACGACATCGATATCAGCAAGGAAAGCGCCGTCGTGCTGCAGGACGAATTGCGCGCCCGCAGCCTCGCCAGCAGCGAGCATGCGACCTACATGCTCACCATTGTGGCGGGGATATTCCTGCCGCTCAGTTTCCTGACCGGGCTTCTCGGCATAAATGTCGGCGGCATGCCGGGGATGGACGATCCCGATGCCTTCTGGGGCGTCGTCGCACTGTGCGGATTTCTCTTCATCGCGCTGATTGTGGTGTTCCGACGCCTCAGATGGCTGTAATCGTCAGCTGCCGCTGCGCTGCGCTGGAATGAACTCTTCGCGCACCGCCTTGGCAATCAGTTCGAGCGGAATGATTCCCTGGCTCAGCAGGAAATCGTTGAACGCCTTCTCGTCGAAGTCCTCGCCCAGCGCCAGCTCGGTTTCTACCCGCAGGTCGATCAGCTTGCGATAGCCGTAATAATAGGATCCGGCCTGCCCCGGCATGCGGAACTGGTAACGGTCGAGTTCTTGCTTGGTCATCCCGGGTGAGAACAGGGCTTCTTCACGCAGCACGCGTTCGGCTTCCTCACGCGTCATCAGGCCGAGGTTCAGTGCCGGATCGAGGAAGGCGCGGGCAGCGCGCAGCAGGCGGAACTGCTGGGCGATGAACTGTCCTTCGATCGGTTCGTGCGGCATCATTTCCGCTTCCGCATAAAGCGCCCAGCCTTCCACGTTCACGCTGTTGAAGGCGTAGAGCATGCGGGCAAGCGAAACCCCGTTTTCGACCAGTGCGGCGAACTGCATCTCATGGCCGGGACGCGCCTCATGTGCGCTCAGCGTCCAGCTGGCGGCAGGGAAGTTGAAATCGTCATAGGCATCCTCGGCACTCGCAGTCGGATTGCCGACCGTGAGCACGAAGGTGCCCTGTTCGCCGGTATTCCCGATCAGGCGCGGCGGGCGCATATGCGGGGCCGGCTGGGCAGCGCTTTCGGCGACCGAGGCGACGCGCATCTGCAATTCGCTATCGGGCAGCGAGACGATATCGTTCTCGCGCACCTTGGCCTCCAGTTCGCGGTTCACCCCGCGATAGAATTCCTCGATCTCGTCGTTGGGGATCGTCTGCTGCTTCAGCCGCGTCATGACCGAAGCCATGTCGGTTTCCGGCCAGCCGTTCTTTTCCGCGATCTGCGGGGCGAGCGCTTCCATCTGGGCGCGGACCTCATAGAAGCCCCGGCGGGCCTGGCTCATCGCCTCGCGCGGGTCCATGTCGATGCCGACGTTGCGCAGGTTGAGGGCATAAAGCTCCTCCGGCAAACGGGCTTCGTCACGCGCGGCGGGCAGCACCACGTCGCGGGTCCATTCGCCATAATCGGCAAACTGACGGTCCATCGCATCAAGGGCTTCCTCGGCGCCGTCGATGTCGTATTTCTCGAACAGTTCGCGGATGCCGGCGGCAAAGGTCGGGATCTTGCCGATCGATTCCTCGACCTCCACCCGGTAGGGGCCGATCTTGCCGTCACCGCGGCTCGCCTCGAAGCGCGCCTTGGCAAGCTCGGTATAGGGCTCGTAGCCATCGGCTACACCGGTATAGCGATTGAGCAATTGCACGGCCGACGCCCGGCGGTTCTCGGCGGTCTGGTCCGATAGCATGGTGCCGATCGAATAGAAGATGCTTTGCGGCAGCTCGTTCCATTCGAGCATCATGCGCTCGTTCAGCTCAGACGAAAGGATCGACCGGTCGAGGCTGTCGATCAGGATGGCAAGGTCCTGCTTGACGAAGGTGTTGCTCTCGCTCGCCATGGCGGCGGCGAATTCCGCGCGCAGCGCCTTGGCACCCGCAATGTACCGCTCGGTGCTGTCGGGCGAATAGTCGAAGGTCATGCCGTCATATTGTTCATAGCCCGACGAACTCGCGCTCTCGGGATAGAACCCAGCTTGGAATTCGATCAGCTTTTCGGTGTAGGCGTTGCTCGTCTCGATCCAGTCAGCACTGGCGGCATCGGTGGAGGCGTTCTGCGCCATGGCGGCGCCGGCAGGAAGGATGGTCGCTGTAGCGAGCGCGATGGCAGCGGCGAAGGTCTTCATGGGCATGGTTCCCCTGGTTTCCCGGAAATGATGCAAATGTCTTATTGTCTTTTGTGGTCTGTTTGCGCCCGCCGGGGGCCGCTGGCAAGCAGCCACCCGATCAACGGTCGATCAGGCCGGACGAGTGCTGGCGCCGCGGCGGGACTCAATAGTCAAACGTCTGGCCGACCATCTTTTCGCTCAGCTGCCACAATCGTTCGGCCTTGTCCTCGTCCACCGCATAGCTGCGCACACCGCCGCCGGTGTCGTGATCGTCCTGCTCGGCCACATGGCAGTCTTCGCAATAGAGGCCGCCGCGCCCCTCCAGTTCGGGAGTAGTGGCGACCCAGCATGTCGTCGCCGCGCCCTGGGGGATGGACTTGAAGGGTTCGGGTTTTTCTCCGCGCGCTTCTGCCGACTTGCGGATTCTTTCCATCAGGTCGGCCATCTCCTCCTCGCTCATATGGCGCCCAAGATTGGTGTTTATGCCGCCGGGGTGAAGCGCATAGGCATGGATGCCCTTGGCTACGAGCCGCCGCTCGAGCCCCACGGCAAACAGCACATTGGCGGTCTTCGACTGCCCGTAGCTTACCCATTTGTCATATTCGCGATTCTCGAAATTGGGATCGTCGAAATCGACCGGCGCGATATGGTGGCCGCGGCTGGAAAGGTTGACGATCCGCTGGCGCTCTCCAGCCTCGACCAGCGGCATCAGCAGATTGGTCAGCAGGAAATGGCCGATGTGATTGGTGCCGAACTGCATTTCGAAACCGTCGGTCGTTTCCGCCTCGTCGCAGGCCATGACCCCGGCATTGTTGATCAGCAGGTCGATCTTCGCAAAGCGATCGTTCGCCTCTCCCGCAGCCTTTCGAATGCTGTCGAGCGAGGCGAGATCGCACACGAGGGTCTCCACCTTGGCGCCTGTTTCCTCGGCAATGGCATCGGCGGCAGCGGCCAGCTTGGTTGCATCGCGGCCGGACAGGATCACGTGCGCGCCGCGTGCAGCCATGGCGCGGGCGGTTTCGCGGCCGAGGCCAGAATACCCTCCGGTGACGAATGCCGTGCGCCCCTTGAGATCGATATCGGCAAGAACTTCATCTGCCGTGCTCGAAAAACCGAAATTGCTCATTGCGTATGCTCCTCTTTCCCGGAGGGCGGTACCACATGAGAAAGGGGGCGCGAGAGTTTTCCTCCCGCGCCCCCGGGACACCCTCTCTCCTTGGTGTCTTGTCAGCCTCGGTTACGCGCCCGGTGGCAAGGGATCGTCGCTCGTCGGAGCGGCGGCCTTGCGGCGCTTGGGCTTGGGTGCAGGCTTCGGTGTGCTGCCGCCCAGATCGCTGTCCATCTGGTCGAGCTTGCGCGCCGCCCAGTCACGGCCGCCCAGGCCGAAGGCCAGCGCGCCGGCCACCGAAATGCCCGCAATGATGATGGTAAGCACATTGCCGGGGATCATCCCGCCGATGCCGGTGAACTGCAGGCCCATGAAGACGAACAGGATGATCGTGGCCCAGCGCACGATGGTGGCGGCTGTTCCGGCCTCGCCTTCACCCGAGATGAGCCGGGCGAGAAGGTTGGCGATGAAGAAGCCGAAGGCGATAACCACCGCGCCGAAGATCACGCGGCCACCCAGTTCCAGTACCTGGTCGAGGATACGTGTCAGTTCGGGGAAGCCGAGCAAGCGCGTTGCAGCGATGGCGAAGAACAGGATGATCGCCACCTGCACCACGCGGGCGATGATGCTGGAGGCGCGTGTGCCTTCCGCCATCATCCCGCTTTCCGCCAGCGCCCGGTCGACGCCGAGGCCCGGCAGCACTTCCTTGAGCACCTGAACCACGAACTTGCTGATGAGGTAGCCGATGCCGAGCAGGATCGCAGCGGCGATAATGTTCGGAATGGCATTGAAGATCAGCGTCAGCATGCCGCTGGCCGGGCCGGAAATGCTTTCGATATTGAGCGCTTCCAGAGCCATGATCGACACGAAAATCACGATGATCGCGTAAACGATGGTGGCGATTGTCCTGCTGATGGCGGAATTGCCGGTCACACTGTCGACCCCGCCGCGATTGGCCCATTTGTCGAAGTCGACCGTCTGCAGCGTGGTGATGATCAGATCGCGCACGATGCGCGCCACCATCATGCCGATAAAGAAGATAAGGCCCGCACCGACAAGGTTTGGAATAAAGGCGACGAAGTTCTCCAGCAGGCTGTCGACCGGTCCGGCAACCGCGCCGAGGCCGAGGACCTGCAGGATGACCAGAAGGCCGAAGAGCCAGATTAGCAGGCCCACAATCTTGCCTAGCGATTCCCCCAGCGACGAGCCATTGCCCGTGCCCCGCTGGAAGAACGAGATATTGTCGACCAGCTTGGCGAAGGCCCATTTCGCGGCCTTGGCGGCCAGCCAGGTGATGGCAAGAACGATCAGGGCCAACCCGATCTTTTCGAGCACCTCCAACGCGATCTGTTCGTCGAACCGATAATTTCCGATACGCATGAAACCTCTCTCCCCTTTGGGTTTCTGTATTACGCAGGGCTAACACGTGCACGGCGATTATCCAAAGGCCTTTATCGTATTGAGCGGGAAGGCTTGCGTGCTATCGCGTCGGGATGAGAGGATTTTTGACCACGCTCGCCCCCGGTATGGCGCTTGCCATTACCGGATTTGCCGCCCCTTCTTTTGCGCAGGACGAGGCGCCGCGCTGGTCGCTCGCTATCCACGGCGGGGCGGGCACCATTGCGCGTGAGAACATGACGGCTGAAGAAGACGCTGCCTATCGTGCCTCGCTTCAGGCCGCGCTCGACGCGGGGGCCAGGGTGCTTGCCGAAGGGGGCGAGGCGCTGGACGCCGTCGAGGCGGTGATCCTGCTGCTGGAGGAAGACCCGCGCTTCAATGCCGGGCGCGGAGCAGTCTACACCTGGGAGGGCGGGCATGAGCTCGATGCCTCGATCATGGACGGGCGCGATCGCGATGCGGGCGCGGTGGCGGGAGTTACCACCATTCGTCATCCGATCCTCCTCGCGCGCAAGGTGATGACCGACAGCCCGCATGTGATGCTGGCGGGAGAAGGGGCGGAAGAATTTGCCGCCGAACAGGGCATCGAATTCGTCCCGCCCGAATTCTTCGACACCGATGCTCGCCGCCAGTCGCTGGAGCGGATGAAGGCGGAACAACTCTCTGCCATCGATGTCGATGTGAAGTTCGGGACCGTGGGCGCCGTGGCGCTGGATACGCAGGGCAATCTTGCCGCCGGCACCTCGACCGGCGGGATGACCGGCAAACGCTGGAGCCGCATCGGCGATGCCCCGGTCATTGGCGCGGGCACCTATGCCGACAACCGCGCCTGCGCTGTTTCGGCCACCGGCTGGGGCGAATATTTCATCCGCGTCGGCGTGGCGCGGACGATCTGTGCGCGCATGCAAATGGGCGGCGAAAGCGCGCAAGTGGCCAGCGATGCAGTGATGGACGATGTTAAAGCATTGGGCGGCGATGGCGGCGTGATCGTCGTCTCACCGGCGGGCGATGCCATTTTCAGCTTCAACACCGCAGGCATGTACCGCGGCCGCGCGACCAGCGGCGGAACGAGCGAAGTCGCAATCTACGGCGACGAATAGCGTCGTTTTGCGGGGCAGACTTGGGAAGCGCCATACAAAACCGCCCTCAAGCAGCGCAGCGGTAGGGCATCAGGATACGCTCAAGCAGCGCAGCGGGAGGGCAACAAAAAAGGGACCGGATCGCTCCGGCCCCTTCTCGGTGCTCCGCTTGCGCAGAGAGGGTTACATGCCCGAACCCGGGCCGTAGGTGACTTCGACGCGGCGGTTCTGCAGTTCGCGCACGCCGTCGGCGGTGGGGACGCGCAACTGCGTCTCGCCGAAGGCCTCGCTAGAAATGCGGGTACCGGGAATGCCGCGCCCCGTAAGGTATTCGCGGACCGAGGCGTTGCGCCGTTCGGCCAGGCCGATGTTGTACTGCGCCGAGCCGGACGTGTCGGTATGCCCTGCCAGCATGACCGAGGCCATGCCGCAATTGGCATAGGCGGAGACGGCATTGTCGAGGATCGTCGCCGCTTCGGGCGTGATGTCCGATTTGTCCCAGTTGAAGAACACGATGTAGGGGCCCTGCTGGCATACCGGTGCGGGCGGCGGCGGGGTGGCCGGCGGTGGCGGTGGCGGCGGTACCGGGGTTGGCGGGGGCGGCGGGGCGACCGGCGCTGCAGGCCGCCCGAAGTTGAACGCGAGCGTGCCGAGGATCGAGTGCGATGACCAGTCGGTCTGCGCGCTCTGCGTGGCGAAGGATCCGCCGATCCGGTATTCCGGCACGTTGAAGAAGCGATAACGCAGGCCGACGTCGATGCTGTCCGTCAGCGGCGCGCGCAGTCCGGCCAGCGCCTGCCAGGCGAACTTCCAGTCGTCGCCATTGACGAGATTGTCGTCATTGCCGGTGCCGACCAGCGAAATCGCCTGGTCGACATAGACCGACCCTGCACCGCCGCCGATGAACGCCTGGATACCGTCGTCACTGCCGAGGTCGAGCAGTGCATTGCCCATGACGCTGGCCGCCGAGGATTTGCCGAGCGGGTTCTCGACCGCAACGTCGCTGGCGAGCGCCGTCAGCTGGTCGTGACCATATTCGCGGTAGCTGCCTTCGATCTCGATGCGGAAGGCGCCGTAATCGTAACCAAGGACGATCCCGCCGTCGAAGCCGGTATCTTCTTCCAGCGTGACATCGGCCGATCCGTCGGAGAAGTCCTCGAAATAGAAGTCCTGGGCGAGCGACGGCCCGAAGCCCAGTTCGACATAGGCGGTGTTGTCGCGGGCGAGGGCCGCCGACGAAAGAGCGGTCGAGCACAGTGCCAGACCCAGTGCCAGTTTGCGCATGGTTTTCCCCATTTTTGCTGTTTTGACCGACAGCACATGGCAGCGCAGCATGACACTTCGTGTCAGCCGGGCCGAAAACTGTCACAAAACTGACGCGGGCTGGGGGTCAGCCGCGCTTCCTTGCCTGCGCATAGCTGCCCAGCAGGCGCACGCCGTTGGTCTGGAATTCCAGCTCCTCCAGCGCGGCGTCCACGCGCGGATCTCCGGGGGCACCCTCGATATCGGCATAGAAGCGCGTGGCGGCGAAGCTGGCGCCTTTCTGGTAACTTTCCAGCTTGGTCATGTTGACGCCATTGGTAGCAAAGCAGCCCAGCGCCTTGTAAAGCGCGGCGGGCACGTTCTTCACTTCGAAGATGAAGGTCGTCATCGCCTGCTGCGCCTCGATTGCGGCGGGGTCGCGCGGCTCCTTCGCCAGCACCACGAAGCGCGTGGTGTTGTCGGCGGCATCTTCCACCGCGTCCTCGATGATCCGCAGGCCATAAAGCTCGGCCGCCATGGGCGGTGCCAGCGCGCAGAACCGGGGATCCTGCATTTCGGCGACATAGGCCGCGGCACCCGCGGTATCGGCATGCGCCAGCGCGACAATACCGTGGCGTTGCAGATATTCGCGCGACTGGCCCAGCGCTTGCGGGTGGCTGTAAGCGGCTTCGAACGGGCCCGGCCCCGTGGCCATCAGCGTGTGGGTGATGCGCATGAAATGTTCGGCCACGATCGACAGCCCGCTTTCTGGCAGCAGAAAGTGGATATCCGACACCCGGCCATGCTGGCTGTTTTCGATGGGGATCATCGCGCAGCCCGCGCGGCCCTGTTTCACCGCGTCCAGCGCATCCTCGAACCCCAGATAGGGCAGCGGCAGGCATTCGGGATCGAACTGCATCGTCGCCTGATGCGAGTTGGAACCCGGCGCGCCGCCGAAGGCGACCGCGCGTTGCGGATCGGCGGCGGCGGCCTGTCGCATGGTGTCGACCATGTCGACGGCGGGTTTGGCGAAGGTACGCATGGCGGGGCGTGTTAGCGCCCATTTCGCCTTGCGCAACCACTAAGACAGTCGCGGCACTTGCGCGAGCGCGCCCGTCGCACTAGAGCGGCGCGCAACCATCAGACCACACGGATTCTCGCAGGCTTTCACGCAATGGACGATCGTTTCAACACCGCTTCCGGCTGGGTTCTCTTCTCAGGCATCGTCGCGCTCGGCGCTTCCATCGCTTCGGGCATGTATTTCCACGCCGACGGGCATGAAGAATTCGAAGACGGCGAATGGGGCTTCTTCGTCGAAGGTGCGGAAGAAGAGGGCGGCGCCGATGCCGGTCCCGATCTCGGTACGCTGCTTGCCAGCGCCGATACGGCTGCCGGTGAAAAGGTCTTCGCCAAGTGCAGCGCATGCCACACCATCAACCAGGGCGGCGCCGACGGTATCGGTCCCAACCTCTATGGCGTGATGGGCAAGCCGGTCGGCAAGCACGCGGCAGGCTTCGCCTATTCCAGCGCGCTGTCCGAACATGGCGGCGAATGGACCTGGGAAAACATGAACGAATGGCTCACCAGCCCGCGCGCTTTCGCCAGCGGCACCAAGATGAGCTTCGCCGGCCTGTCCAAGCCGGAAGACCGCGCCAATGTAATGGAATATCTCGCCTCGATGGGCGGCGCTCCGGCCAAGCCGGAACCTGCTGCTCCCGAGCCTGAAGAAGGCGAAGCGGCAGATGCGCCCGGCGCAGGTCCGGGTGCGGTCGAAGGAACTCCGGCCGATCCGGCACAGGCTGCCGGCGCAATGGGGGGCGATCAGCCGGTCGCTTCGGAAAATGCCGGCGGCGACAATGCAGGGGCGACCAAGGTCGACTGATCCTTGCCGATATTCTAACGAAAAGCCCCGCCTAGCGCGGGGTTTTTTGTGCCTGCTGGCCGCGCGTTTTCAGTCGCCCTTGAAGCCCTGGGCGATGACATACCATTCGCTAGAGCCCTTGCGGCTGGCGGGCGGCTTGGCATGCTTCACTGTCTTGAAGTGCTTCTTGAGCAGGTCGAGCAAGTCCTTGTCGGTCCCGCCCGCCAGCACCTTGGCCAGGAATGTCCCGCCCTTTTCCAGATTCTCCACGGCGAACCAGGCGCCCGCCTCGACGAGCCCCATGGTGCGCAAATGATCGGTCTGCTTGTGGCCGACCGTATTCGCGGCCATGTCGCTCATCACAAGATCGGCCTTTCCGCCCAGCGCTTCTTCCAGAACACGCGGCGCGTCCTCGTCCATGAAGTCCATCTGGAAGATCTCGACGCCCTCGATCGGCTCCACTTCGAGCAGGTCGATGCCCACCACTTGCGCCTTGGGCACGACCTTGCGCGCCACCTGCGCCCAGCCGCCCGGCGCAATGCCGAGATCGACGATCCGCTTCGAGCCCTTCAGGATGCCGAATTTCTCGTCCATCTCAATCAGCTTGTAAGCCGCGCGGCTGCGATAGCCGTCGGCCTTGGCCTGCTTGACGTAGGGATCGTTCAGCTGCCGCTGCAGCCAGCGGGTCGAGGATTCCGAGCGCTTCTTCGCAGTGCGGACGCGCGTATCCTTGTCCTTGCCCGATCTAGACATCCTGTTCTCTCATTCTTTGAAGTGCCGCGCGGCTGCTTTCGCCCGTGGCATCGGCGGCCATAAGGCTGCGCAGGATGCCTTCGCGGATTCCGCGATCGGCCACGCCCAGCGTCTCGGACGGCCAGATGTCGAGAATGCTCTCGAGAATCGCGCAGCCTGCCACCACCAGATTCGCCCGGTCGTCCCCGATGCAGGGCAATTGCCGCCGGTCCGCGCCGCTCATATGCGACAGGCGCACCGAAATATCCCGCATCGCGACCGAGGGGAGAATCAGGCCATCCACCGCCTGCCGGTCATACTGCGGCAATTCCAGGTGCAGGCTCGCGAGCGTGGTGACCGTGCCGCTGGTCCCGAGCAGCCGGATCGGATGCTGTCCCTTGGCAAATTCACGGACCCGTTCCGCGAAGGGGCGGAAACTGTCGAGCACGGTCTTCCGCATGCGGCGATAGCGATCGAGCCTGAGGTCCGTGGTGTCGTCCGATCCGTCCACCGTATCGGTCAGCGAGACGACGCCCCAGGGCACGCTCATCCAGTCGAGAATGCGCGGCACCGCGCCGCTCGGTTCCACCAGCACCAGCTCGGTGGAGCCGCCGCCGATGTCGAAAATCACGGCGGGCCCGGCGCCGTCCTCCAGCAGGATATGGCAGCCCAGCACCGCGAGGCGCGCTTCTTCCTGGGCGGAGATAATGTCGAGCGCGATGCCGGTTTCCTCGCGCACGCGCTCGATAAATTCGGCGCCGTTGGACGCGCGGCGGCAGGCTTCGGTGGCGACCGAGCGGGCAAGATGGACATGGCGCCGGCGCAGCTTTTCGGCGCACACATGCAGTGCGGCCAAGGTGCGTTCCATCGCCTCGTCCGACAAGCGGCCGCTGGCGGCCAGCCCTTCGCCAAGCCGGACCACCCGGCTGAAAGCGTCGATGACGGTGAAGTTCTCGCCCGAGGGGCGGGCGATCAGCAGGCGGCAGTTGTTGGTGCCCAGATCCAGCGCAGCATAGGCCTGGTTGCGGCCGCGCGGCATGGGCGCGGATTGTGCCTGAGCCTGGGCAGGGCCCTGATTACGGGCCTGAGCATGAGCCTGCTTGCCGGAAGGTTCCCCGCGCGCCTTGGGCTCGCGCGGTGCCTGCCCGTTCTTGCGCGGGCGCTTGTTGGGCCGGGAGGGGCGTTTGTAGCGGAAATCGGCTACCTTGCCGGACGTGCCGCCCCTTGTCTTTCCTTGGCCCCGTTTGATGTCCGGCGGATTAGTGTCCGCCATGGGGGTATCTTTCATTATTCCTCCCGCGCGAAGAATTAAGCGCGGGGACCTGAGAGCGATGCTAGCGGGTCCCTCGCCAAGGGGCAAGCACCGTCCTCAGCGATGGGGTTGACCTTGTGCGCGCACGAAACTAGATGCGCGGCCTCTCTTGCGGAGACAGCGCGATTCTCAGCGTCGTACCGCATGGCTGATGCCCCGTCGTCTAATGGTAAGACTACGGACTCTGACTCCGTCAATTGAGGTTCGAATCCTCACGGGGCATCCATTACTGTCAGGCTTCAAGCAGGAAGGACGGAAACGGAGATATTCCGTATGCCCGCTGATTCCGGACGGAAGCCATAAGCAGCTTCAAGCAGACATCGAGAGGTAACCGAGCACAGCTCGGCGAACCCGCGCCGCAAGCGCTTCCTGATTGCTTTCACCTCGCTCACCGGCGGCATCGATCATTCCCCGCATGATCGATGCGACATCGCCCGTGGCAGTCGCCATGTCGGGCTGCTGGGGGAAGTCCGGGCGAGCAAGAATTTCAGCAACGATGGTCGTGAACCTTGATCGTACCAGTTGGGTCCCGGCATCCAAGGGCAGGCGAGCTTCCTCGAAATCGAGTAGCCGCCCCAGTCGAGGGCGTCGGAGCTGGTGCCGCACGGCGGCGTGGATCACGGCATCGAGCGCTTCGTGCCCTGCGGCCATGAGACAGGCGGCTTCGGCGTCTTCGACAAGGCGGCCTGTTTCACGGGCGATCAGAGCGCCGAGCAGCGCATCCTTGTCAGGAAAATACTGGTACAAGGTGCCGATACTCACCCCGGCCACGTCGGCGACGGCGTTGGTGGTGAATCCGCCATGTCCCTGCTCCTCCAGAATGCGAGCAGACGCTTCCACGATCGCGTCCACTGTATGCCGTGCGCGCGCCTGTTTCGGCTGTTTGCGGGGGCTCGCACGCTGATCGGCGGTCTGTCCTGTCATCGAAACCAATGCGAGTAGAATATATGAGCAGATGCTCGCATCTTAGCGACGTCAATCAACAGCGCAAGGATGCATCATGGATACTCAGCACACCCAGTTCGAACCCGCACTCACCACGTTCTTCATGGTCAAGACCTCGCCGGAATGGCTGGGTTTCTCTTTCGAGACGCGCCTGTCCCATGCGCGCGAGACGTTTCAGCCGATCCTCGACGAATTCCGGGGGCGCGTGCGGCTGAACTGGTATGATGTCGAGTTTTACACGGCCAAGATCAGCGACATCTGGATGATCGAATCGAAGGACCATCACAGCTACCAGCTTTTCTGCGAAAAACTGCGGGAGACACCCTTCTGGGATCGCTTCTTTCTGGTGCAGGACATCTTCCCCGGGGAGCTGAACGCCTGGGCAAAAAATTACGAAGTCGACGCATTGCAATCGTAACGGCCATGGCAGCGTAAGCCTCGCTCCATGACCGCACCCGGAGACACCCTGTGGATGGGATGCGAGCGATGGCTGATTTCCATCGGTGATCGAGCCGCTGTCGCAGCGTGTCGAGAAGCGAGCCACCGGCAGGACCAGAGGTGTGGTCCCGCCGGTGTGCTGTATATATGACAAGCCCTTCCTAGGGCGTCTCGATGCAGGCAGCGATGCAGAGGTTTCAAGAGCAATCGACGCGGTGCTCATTGAGGTTCGAATCCTCACGGGCATCCATTCTCCGCAATTGCTGGACGCAGTGCTTTCGCCCGCTTACCGTGCGCGGATGATCAAGCTTGCTCTTCTGTGCCTCGTCATTGCTGCCGTCGCTGCCATTCTCGGGTTTGGCGGTCTTGCGGGGACGATGGTCGATGTCGCCATTGTCTTGGCCGTGATTGCGGCGGTGCTGTTCGTCGTCTTCCTTTTGCTCGGCATTTTTGCGGGCAAGAAGGCGAAGGATATGCTCGACTAGCCCTCGTTCCGCTTTACGCGCTCCGGCGCTTGCCCTACACATCGTGCATCCCCGGGGAGCGCGCTTGCGCTGAGAGGGGCGCGTAGCACCGCCCGACCCGTCGAACCTGAACCGATTAGCATCGGCGGAGGGAGTGGAGCGGCGCGATAATTCCGCTCTTCCTCCGCCTTTTGGAGAGAGCACGCATGGCCGACATCAACAGCAAATTCGACATCGGCGTCACCACCGGTCCGATCCGCGGCAGCCGCAAGGTCCATGTGGGCGCCAAGTCGGGCAGCGGTGTGCGCGTCGCCATGCGGGAGATCGACCTCGAGGGCGGCGAATTGCCAGTGCGGGTCTACGACACCAGCGGCCCCTATACCGATCCCGCCGCCACGATCGACATCAACAAGGGCCTGCCCCAGCTGCGCCGCGAATGGATCATGGCGCGCGGCGATGTCGAGGAATATGACGCGCGTGAGGTGAAGCCCGAGGATAACGGCCAGCTCGGCCCCGATCGCAGCGGCGGCGTCCCGGCCTATCCCAATGTCGTCCAGCGTCCGCTGCGCGCCAAGGCCGGCAAGAACGTCAGCCAGATGCATTATGCGCGCCAGGGCATCATCACGCCCGAGATGGAATATGTCGCCGAGCGGGAAAATCTCGGCCGTGAAATGCTGCGCGAGGAAGCCGCGCGGCTGGAGGCTCGCAATGACGGCCAGCCCTGGGGCGCCAGCTTGCCCGATTACGTAACCCCGGAATTCGTTCGCGACGAGGTGGCCCGCGGCCGGGCAATCATCCCCAACAACATCAACCACCCCGAAACCGAGCCCATGGCGATCGGGCGCAATTTCCTCGTCAAGATCAACGCCAATATCGGCAACAGCGCGGTGGCGTCCGATGTCGCCAACGAGGTCGACAAGATGGTCTGGTCGATCCGCTGGGGCGCGGACACTGTCATGGACCTATCGACGGGCCGCAACATCCACGACACGCGCGAATGGATCATCCGCAATTCGCCCGTCCCCATCGGCACCGTGCCGATCTACCAGGCGCTGGAAAAGGTCGGCGGCATTGCCGAGGACCTGACGTGGGAAATCTTCCGCGACACGCTGATCGAACAGGCCGAGCAGGGCGTGGACTATTTCACCATCCACGCCGGCGTGCGGCTCCCCTACGTGCCGATGACCGCCAAGCGCGTCACCGGCATCGTCAGCCGCGGCGGCTCGATCATGGCGAAATGGTGCCTCGCGCATCACAAGGAGAGCTTCCTCTACGAGCGCTTCGACGAGATCACCGAGATCATGAAGGCCTATGACATCGCCTACTCGCTGGGCGACGGCCTGCGCCCCGGCTCCATCGCCGACGCCAATGACGAAGCCCAGTTCGCCGAGCTCTACACGCTGGGCGAACTGACCAAGCGCGCCTGGGAGCAGGACGTGCAGGTGATGATCGAGGGCCCCGGCCACGTGCCGATGCACAAGATCAAGGAGAACATGGACAAGCAGCTGGAAGCCTGCGGCGAAGCGCCCTTTTACACGCTCGGCCCGCTCGTCACCGATATCGCGCCGGGTTACGACCACATCACCAGCGGCATCGGCGCGGCGCAGATCGGCTGGTACGGCACCGCCATGCTCTGCTACGTCACGCCCAAGGAGCACCTCGGCCTGCCCGACCGCGACGATGTGAAAGTGGGCGTGGTGACCTACAAGCTCGCCGCCCACGCCGCCGATCTCGCCAAGGGCCACCCCGCCGCCAAGGTCCGCGACGATGCGCTGTCGAAAGCCCGCTTCGAATTCCGCTGGCGCGACCAGTTCAACCTCAGCCTCGACCCCGACACGGCCGAGCAGTATCACGACCAGACGCTGCCCGCGGAAGGCGCCAAGACCGCGCATTTCTGCTCCATGTGCGGCCCCAAGTTCTGCTCGATGAAGATCACGCAGGAAGTGCGCGACTTCGCCGCCAAGCAAAACTCGGACAGCTATCTCGCCACCGAGAACATCAAGCGCGAAACCTCCGCCGAAGAGGCCGAGGAAGCGCGCGAGGGCATGGAGGAAATGAGCCGCGTCTACGAAGCCACCGGGCGCGAACTGTACATCGGGCAGGGCGACCGCGAGCATGACTGAGCAAGGGCAGGTCGCGGCGGCGCCCGACGGGGGATGACATGACGCAGGGCGCGGATACAGAGGACATCCTGGACGATCCGCTGGCAGAGGACCGCCGCGAGCGCCGCCGCCTGCCGGTGATCGGCCTGTGGCTCAGCGCGCTCTATGTCGTCGGACTGGTGATCTACCTCGCGGTGCAGGGCCAGAACCCGGCGGACCTGCGGCTGAACGAGCTGGGCGACTTCCTGGGCGGTGTCTCCAGCCCGCTCGCCTTTCTGTGGCTGGTCCTCGGCTTCTTCCAGCAGAGCCGCGAGATCCGCCTGAGCAACAAGGCGCTCCACCTGCAGGCACGCGAGATGCGCCGCAGCGTGGACGAACGCCGGCGGATCGCGGGCGGCAAGCAGGGGGAGTGAGGGTTGCGTCCCTTGGATCGCCGGGCCTGACATCAAGCGTAAGACCGCATGTGAGCTGTCACGCCGCTCTTGGGATGGGCTACTTCTACGTACTGGTCAGTTCGCTTGCGCCAGAAAGGGGCGAATCGATATATGGCTAGTCATTCCAAATTAATTTATTAGCCATTTTCCCGAGTTTGAGGTTTTTGGAAATAGATGAAGATAGGAAAAATCCTTCTCCTTTCTGCCGCAATATTTACAATTAGCGCAGGCCTTCTCATTGTGGGCCTCTCGTGGGCTCTTTCGGAGTTTTTCTTCAGCAATTGTCAAAGCCTTGCAAGCGGGGTGTCGGTGGAGACATGCAATGAGATTGCATCTTATAAACTAGATCAAGGTGCTCTCTTCGCAGCTGTGTTTGGAATCTCCGTATCTTCGGTTTCGGCAATTGCCCTTATAGTCACGATTTACTTCACTTCGCGAGCGACGGAAGCCGCAGTAAGGGCTGCAGATAGCGCTGAACGCTCAATTGAAATTTCACGGGAAATTGTAACAATACAGTTGCGGCCTTACGTCGTGGGTCATGACATAAACCTAGTTTGGTCCCCAAATGATTGTGGTGAAGTCCAAGCGCGATACTTGCAAATAGTTTGGGAAAATGTTGGCGAAACTCCGGCCATAAATGTGCTGGCAACTGTTAACTTCACTATAATTGAAGGTGAATTACCAGAAGACTTCCATTTTCCGGGTCGAGAAAAAAATAACAGTGCGGGAAGTATTGGTAAGTCAAAATCGGTCACCTCTAGCACCGCACTTATTGATTTAGATCAGATGCAGAAGGTATTGGAAGGCGATAAAATTCTTCATCTCTGGGGGTATGTCGAATATAGTGGAACAAATAGCTCAAAAAGGTATCGAACAGAGCTATACTCAACGGTTAATTTTTGGAACGCTAAGAGTGTTTACGATATTAACTTGAAGCATGGCTCAACAATTAAAGAAGTTTTTAATGGCATGGACGATTATTGTAGTTTTCCCATAAACTAAATAGGATGATATTGGTTTAGCGTGCGCCGTAATCGTCATAAGTCATTCAAGATTAGAGGCGAACACGGCCACCGCGCAGCGAGACTGGGAACACCCCGGAATCCCCGCCCGTTAGTCTCCCGAAGGAGGCCGACAATGGCACGCAATACAGGTGACGACCACCGCATCGGCTCGGTCGAGGATCGCAGTCAGGTGAAGAACACGGCGACGGGCAAATGGACCAAGCGCAACCGCGAGGAAGGTTCGGCCGAGGCCGGGCAGTTCATGGATGTCAAAGCGGATGGCGAGCCGTTCAAGGGCGTCGCCAAGGAGCGCGACGGGCGGCGTAGCGAGGTTGACGGCGAGGAGGACTAAGTCCTTCGCTCAGGCTGGCGGGGCGCAGCGCAGGGAAAAGCCTAGCGCACCCCGGCCTTGCGCAATTCCTCGCCCAGCCTGCCGGTCAGCCACAGCCACCACATCTTGAAATCGGCGCCCAGGCTCCACAGCGGATAGGTGAAGGTCGCCGGGCGGTTCTTCTCGACCGTGAAATGCGCCAGCCAGGCGAAGAAATAGCCCGCCACCGGCATCGCCAGCAGCCACCACCAATGGCCCGCCAGCACGGCATAGACCGCGATCAGCACCACCAGCGTCGTGCCGACATAATGCAGCGCGCGCGTGCGCGGCTTGGAATGTTCGCGCAGATAGAAGGGCCAGAACTCGGCGAAGGTGGAATAACGGGCAGGCTGGGTCATGCCCGCCATGCTGCGCCTGTCGCGCCGCCGATGCAAGCATCGCTACTGGCCAGCGGCGCGCGATGCGCCCATAGGGCGCGCATGGCCGATCTCTATCTCAAAAATCTGGAATCCGAACGCCGCCAGCTGTGGGCGACCTGCCGCCTCAAGGGGCTGAAAAAGGATACCCCGGAACGCCGCCGCATCGCCGATATCGACGAGGCGATCGCCGCGCATAAGGCCAAGTCGGCCAAACCCGGCTGAACGCCGCCGTCACACCGGCTGCGAGCGGCCTTCCGCTCCGTGCCGGTGCAGCACGACATCGAGAAGCGCGGGGCGTTCCTTCTTCTGCCAGGCGCGTTCGTGAAAGAAGAACACCACCGCGTTCACCAGCGGCTCTACCAGAGCGATACCGCCCGCCAGCGCCAGCGAGCCGGTGAAGGCGTAAGCGACCGAGAAGCCCACGATCAGGTGGAGCGCAAGGAAGGTGAGGGTCTTGAGATAATCGCGGTGCATGACAGGGTAATACATCAGACACCCAATCGTATCCTGCGATTAAAAGCGCTGACATTAATCGGATTTGGCGAATTGTGTTGGAGAGGCCGTGCGGTGCGCTACCGCATCTTCACCAGCACCCGGTCGAGCGCCTGCAGGAAGTTCGACCGGTCCGCCTTGCTGAAGGGCGGGGGGCCGCCGCCGGCTGCGCCCAGGGGGCCGTCCATCCCCGCGCGCAAATCTTCCATGATCGCGCGGGTGGCGATGGCGCTGCCGATGCTGGCGGCGTCGAACGGCTTACCGTCATGGCGCAGCACCGTCGCGCCAGCCTTGAGGCAGCGTTCGGCCAGCAATATGTCGGCGGTGATGACCACCGCGTGTGGCCCTGCGTTCTCGGCGATCCAGTCGTCCGCCGCGTCGAAGCCGTCGCCCACCACCACGCGCTTTATCCGCGCGTTGACGGGCACGCGGAAAGCGCTGTTGCTGACCACGCGGACCTGCGCCCGGTAGCGTTCGGCGACGCGGTAGATTTCTTCCTTCACCGGACAGGCATCGGCATCCACCAGGATGGTCGGGGCACTGTCTGCGGGCGGGGTGTCGGATGGGGGCGGGGGCATCGACAGCGCCTTAGCACCTGATCCCCCGCACGTGTAACCGGGTTTCCGGCCTAGCTGTTCTTCATGTTCTCCAGGCCCTTGATGGCCCCGGGCTTCTGCGAGGGCTGCGAAGCGTTGGTTTTTACCTTTTCCTTCTTCGGCTTGCGGGCTTCGCGGCTCTTCTTCTGCTGGCCTTTGGCCATGGTCTTTTCCAATCGGGGCGGAATGCCCCGCCGGGCAGCCTAGACCCTTTCGGCCAAGACCCTGCATCAATTCGGTGGGGAGGGGGGATTCGCCTCTACTGCCGCCATCCCGTGGAGGTCGTGAGTATTCAGCATCAACAGCCAAAGTCCGTCATCCCCGCGAAGGCGGGGATCCAACTGGCCTTGGCGCTTGCTCGATCTGGATCCCCGCCTGCGCGGGGATGACGAGGGGGGCGGGCATGACGAGGGAGGGGGGTAAAACCAAAAAACGGGGGCAGCCTCCGCCGCCCCCCATAACCTCACTTGATATCGAAATCGGCCTCGTCCTCGCCGTCCCAATAGGCGCAGCGGGTGGCGTGGACGTGGATCATCGCCACGCCGTCGGTGTCGGCGCCGTCCTTGAACCAGCGGTCGAGATCCTTGGTCCAGTGTTCTTCGAACTTGCTCTTGTCCTTCACGATCTCCGCCTTGCCTTCCAGCGCGATGAAGATGCCCGGCGCGCCCTTGGGGCCGGGGTTGCCCTGCAGCGACAGGCCGACCTTGGGGTCTTTCTCGATATCCTTCACCATCAGGCAATCGTCCCAAGTGAAGTAATAGCTGTCGCCATCGTAATCGACCTGGCGGTTGTTGCTCATCGGGCGGTGGCCGATCTGGCCGTCTTTCGTGTGCGTGGCCAGCATCACGAAATCGATGTCCTTCATCTTTTCGGCGATATGGGCGAGATGTTCTTTGGGGGACTTGTCGGCCATCGAATAAACTCCTGCGTTCGGTTCAGATGACCAGCGTTCCGCAGTGAAAGCGGTTCCGCGTAAAAAGATGCTTTCCTACACGGTGCGAGACGTGGCTTATCCTGCCGGATGACACAGAGACCGCCTTCGCACACACACCGCCCCGTTCCCGAAGCCTCGCAACCGGGCAGTACGCCCTCTCCGCGTCCGCGGCCCAACAATGCTCGCTGGACCGGGGCCAAAGCCTCCACTTTCATCAAGATGCTCGCGCGCAGCGGCAAGGTGACCTCCTGCGCGCTGGCGGTGGGAATGAGCCGCCAGTCCGCCTATCGCCTGCGCGCCCGTTCGCCCAATTTCGCGCATTACTGGGATATCGCCATGGGCGAGGCGAAGCGGCGGCGCGCATCTTCGCGCAAGGGCAAGCCGCGCGTCCACCCGCTGCTCTCTCGCGTGCCCCTGTCCGAGATGGATCTGGCTGACATTCCGGCGCCGGGAGAGTGACAGTGGTGCGCGCAAAAGGTGACAGCCGGGCAGTTGCAAAGGTGACGTTTTGCGGCGGAAAAGGTGACGGTGCGGGTGAAAGGATGACACTTTGGCGTGAAAGGGTGACACCGGGCCGCGCAAGGTTACGCTTTTGCCGGGGCAGGGTGACACAATGGCGGTTTTCGCCCTGGAGTGTGCTCCACCTGCTCCATCCTGTCCAAAACTGCCGCGCTTCACCTGGCGTTCAAAGTCGAACTGTCTAAGAGGCGCCGCCCGGTACAGTGCCGGGCGCGTAAAAGGACCCGGCTATAGTGCATCGTCAGCCAAACGCTTCGCCCTTAGCGGCGCTCTATTCGTCACGAATACACGCCCGTTTCGTGTTTATCGGGAACGGCCCCGCCCAGGCACCGTTGGGCCGGCCATGAAGAAAATCGCACCTATCGCCGCAATGACGGCATTCGCCCTGGCCGCCTGCGCCACCACCCCCGCCACCACTCCCGCCCCCGGCGCGGACGGAATGGTAAGTGTGACCGGAGAGGCGACCTATCGCCAGCGGATCGCGCTGCCTGAAGATGCCGTCGTCACAGTGCGGATCGAGGATGTGTCGCGCGCCGATGCCGCCGCCACGGTGCTGGGCGAACAGACCTATGCCACCAGCGGGCGCCAGGTACCGCTGCCGTTCACGGTCAATGTCTACCGCGCGAAGCTGGAAGATGCCGCGCGCACCAACGCCCGCGTCACCATCGCCGATGGCAATGGCCGCCTGCTGTGGACTACGGACAGCAACCACGCCGTGGTCCCGGTGGCGGGGCAGGACGAAATCGATCTGGGTACCTTGGTCCTCGCCCAATCGGCAGGATAAGGGACCTGTCCCGGTCCGGTCGCAGCGAAGCCCCGAGTGCTGCGACCGGGCTGGGGCCGAAAGGCGGTTGCGATCGTTTGTGCAGTGCAGCATAGTGCCGCTGCATATCTCAGGAGCTTCCCCAATGACCCGACACGATACCGCCGCATGGACGCGGCTTGCCTTCGATAGCTGGGCGCTGTCGGTCGATGCCGCTTCCGTCGTATGGCTGCGCAGCCTGCGCATGATGGCGGGCGGAAAGCTGGCCGAGCGCGAGGCGGAGCGTATGGTGACGGAGAAGGTTATGGCCAACCTGCTGCTATGGCCGTTCCTGCTGCAGGGCGGGCCGTGCCAGTCGGCGCAGGAACTCTCGAGCAGAACGCTGCGCCATTACAGCGGCCCGGTCCAGGCCAACCGCCGTCGCCTCTCTCGCTGAGAGCCGGATGGTGGGGAGGGCTTAGCTCTTCGCCCCGATCCGGTTGACCACGCCGGCACGCCGGTCGATCAGCAGGCCGATCGTCATCGCGAACAATGCGGGAAGGGACCAGAACCCGCTCAGCCGCCAGGGGATCATCTGCCACTCGTTCTGGATCGCGAGCGCGCACAGCGTGAAGAACAGGCTCACCGCGTGAAAGCCGGCGAACCACAGCGGCCAGTAGCGATCCGATACCAGCGCATAGCGGCCGATGGCGATAAGAAGCGCCACGTCGATCACCGACACCGCCAGAAGCGCAGCTGTCGTGCCTAGGAAGCTATAGGAGACTGCCGAAAGCACCGCTGCCACGACAATCGCGGCAATCGCGCGCCGATCGTGCCGATCCCCTGCCTGCCATCCGACAGCCCATGCACCGATGAGGAGGAGCCAGAAGGCAAGCAGGTAGATACTGGGCATCGTGGCTTAGGCTTCCAGTCCGTTCGGCTCGGCAATATGCTGCGCCGATGGCTTGTATTCCGGCGGACAGCCAAAGCCAACCGTCTGCAGGCTGGACGCCTTGCGGATCTTGAGCAGCTCCCTCGTTGCGCCGCCGAGGTCATGCCGCGTGGCGATGATCTTGGCCAGCCCCTCGCCTGCATTGGTCAGGGCGCCCTGAGCCGTCGTCGCAGGAAGATTGGCCGCCCGGCTGACTTCGACGATGCTGGCGCAAAGCTGGGCAAGAGACGTTACGGCCCGATCTACCGCCTCGAGCGACTTCTGCGTGTCGTCGGCGACGACCTGCCCAGCGGATTGTTCGATATTGTGCATGGAGTGTTCCTTTCTGACAGCGCCCTGTTGGGCGCGCCGCCCTGAAAAGGTCACGGCACTCCGCCCGATGCCAGCTCGGAAACACCCAAAATGGTCAGAACCACCATGCAGCTCGCCATGATGGAAATAATCGCGATGCGGATCATCCATCGTAAACGCTGGCGCGCGGACGCTGAATTGGCTCTACCGCCAAGCACAGGGAAAATAGCGGCCGAGATTGGGATGACCGATTGAGAGACGATCCCAACACCAATCGCATTTGCGAGGTTGCCATGCTTTTTGTCAGCCTCAGCCGACGGTCGCGCCAAGCCACCCCCTTGTTTTTCACCCCGATGGTCGAGTCCTAGCTCCTGTAGCCGCGTCACCGCTGCCATTCGATTGTTGACCTGCAGGATGTCGATGACGGCTGCGATATGCTGATCGACTGTTCTGGGCGATATCCCCAGCTCGCGAGCGATCTGCTTCGAAGTCAGGCCGTTTCTGACCAGCTTCATGCAGTCCATCTGGCGGCGCGTTAAAGTGAAATCAGGCGGTGCCAGATTTTGTGAGGCATTATCCTCCATATCGGACCATTATACTTCGTTGAGGTTGGTTTCTTGCCCAACATGACGGTTAACGCGGTTCGCTGGCAACCGAAAAAAGAGAAGCCCTGTCTACAAGCAAGTGCGCCTTCCTTGTCAGAGGGCATCGCTCGCGAGAGCGCCGTCATTGCGATTGCCATATTCCCGCCTTTTTCGGAACATGCGCCAAATCTAATGGTTGGTTGGGTGGGGCACGAGGATGATAACTCTTAACGCTCGCACCCGTGCCGAACGCCTATTCTGGCTTTACGAATCAAAGGGGATTTCACTCATGAACAAGATCACTATCGCTCTTGCATCCGCCGCTTCGCTCGCAATCGCTGCCTGCGCGGAAGATACGGCCGAGCCTACTGCGGATGATACCGTTGCCATGAACGATCAGATGGCCAACGATACTACAGATACCGGCACAATCGTCGAGGTTGCGCAAGGCAATCCCGACTTTTCGACCCTGGTAAGCGCGGTGACTTCTGCGAACCTCGGCGAAACTCTTTCGGGTGAAGGACCGTATACCGTTTTCGCACCGACCAATGCCGCCTTCGACAAGGTGCCTCAGGCTACTCGTGACGAACTCATGAGCGAAGCCGGCCAAGAAGATCTGACCAACATTCTCACCTATCACGTGATTGAAGGTGAAACGAACGCGCAGGCTCTCACGCAGGCTATCGAAGCTGCGGGCGAGGAAGGATACAAGCTGACCACTGTCAACGGTGCCGAACTCACCGCAATGATGGACGGCGGCAATGTCGTACTGATGGACGCGGCGGGTAATCGCGCGACGGTTACATCAACAGATGTCGATGCTTCAAATGGCGTAATCCATGTGATCGACACGGTGCTTATGCCCTCGTAATTTAACAATAAATTCTTGAGACAAGGGCGACCCCGCGGGGGCGCCCTTTCTTTTTGTCGCCCCTTCGTTCGATTGAAAGCCAATATCCCCTTTCCTAGGATCCGGGCGGTGGCAAGCGCGGTGGCTCAGGCTGATCAAGCGCCTCTGGTATCAGCCGGAGAGAGGGAAACTGCCCAGACGCCGGCGCGTTGGATATACACGAGCAAAATAAAGGAGAATTTGCCATGCAGATCCAGTTCAATTCCGACAGTTCGGTGATGGGGACGGAGAATGTAGCCGAGCGGATCGAAGCGGCGGTGCGGCAAAAACTTTCGCGCTTCGAAAATCGTCTTACGCGGCTCGAGGTTCACGTTCGTGATGAAAACGGTCCCAAGGGCGGTGCTGACGACAAGGCATGCACGATTGAGGCACGCCCCAGCGGTGGCAAGCCGATCGGAGTGACAGAACATGCTTCCAGTGTGGATGACGCCGCGCGGCGTGCAGCGGGGACTTTAGCTCAACGCCTCGAGCGTCATTTCGGCAAGAGCGAACGGCACGGTCATGATCCGCGCCCAGAAAAGGTGATGTAAGCAACTTCCGGCGGGATGCTTCCAAGCATTCGCCGCAATTTTCGAAGAATGCCGCCAGCTTCCAATCTTGGTCTAGCTGGCGGCCCATTTATCACATGATCGCCTTATCTGGTTTTCAGGGAAATGATCTTCTTTCGCGCCAATCTGAGTGGCGGCTACAGCAGCATGCTGGTGCCCAAATTGCTGACCCTGTTGACTGCGTAACGAGGCATTCCGGATCTACCCCTTTTTAAGGGTCGAATGGCAGCAAAAGGGGAGGATTTTCCTACGGTGCCGGACAGGGCAGAAAAGTCCTCTACGGTAATCAATCGCGCAGTGCGAGTACTCCAGCCACATTGATCGTTTTCGCGTTTCCAGCTGTGCTCGACCCTTTGCGCGTATCGAGTTCTGCAGGTTCGGCAAGTGCCATGGGAGCTTCGGCGCGCGTCATAATCCGGGCGGTTTCTTGATGCTCATCTCCAAACTCGCTGCGTTCGGCCCGTGCACCGGTGAAAGCGAGCAACCTTTCTTCGTGAGCAATGCGCTCGGGGCTGGCCGTGCGATAGAAGTCATACTCATCGTCAGTAGCTACCAGCTCACGGTCATCCCGGTCTTGCCACCACATCTTGCCCCCGCGATCGCGCAATCTGCCGTGGAGGGCGAGTTCTGCCACCTCGATGGTGCCATTTTCGGTTTCGAGCGGATAATGATTGGGCGGGCTGTCTTTTCGGGCGAGGGCCGCGTTTGATGTTGAAACTACGGCCGATTGAGGCAAGCTGTCTGCGTGGGTTCTGGTAAGGATCGGACTTTCGCCGATGGTCGCGCCGCTGACAGCTCCTGCCATTGCGATCACTGCCACTGCACCCAGCATTTGGGGGGTAAACCTCATTTGCACACTCCGAGAATTCTGTCTTGCTGGTCAAACGCTCACGCTATGTGCGGTGTTCCCGCGCGGCTTCCGCCTACGCATGGCAGTTAATGGGATGGTCAGAATTTGATGGCATCCCTTCGGCGAACCCGAGCCAACGGATCCTAATGTAATGCATGAACTACAGACGCAATTCGCCACGCAGGAAGGTGAAGAAGAGTGGATGGCCGTGATGCACGAGTATTTCCACCGGGGTGAACTGCTAAACGCACAGCAGTATCTCGAAATGCAACTGCAGAGTCTGGGTACCGAACTTGCAACCCGCTGTCTGATAGATGATCCCGACCGCGTTTCGATCAGCGGCTGGGAAGAATTACAGGAAGCGATCGAACTTGCGGAGGGCGACGCGATTACAGGCGTCACCCTGGCGATTGCCAATGAGGCGGATCGGGCCTTCGAAAAGGGGCAGGTTCACCACCCCTACATGATGCTGGGACTTTATAGCGACGATCCCTTCGCCTTCAGCCAGGCTGACGAGGCGAAGCTCGTCGAAGAGGCCCTCGCCGAAGACGGGCCTGCCTGGGCGGGCTTTGATGAGGACATCGAGGTTTTTCTCGAATGCGACGGATTGTCCGCCATCAATACGGCGCTGGTGCACCATAAGGAACGCCACTTCTTTCGGGATAATGCTCCGCAGGAAGCACCCGCCCGCTATGTTGAATATGTTCTCGCGTGCTGGTGGCGTGCGCTTCTTTTCCATCGTGCAGTGGAGAAGATATGCCGAGAAAAACCGCTGCCGAACCAAGTCCCAGTGCTGGCCGGCATGGTCGATATGAAGCCCGATGCAGTATCGGTGCACGGTCTCGTCGAGGGGCAGCGGCCCGCGCCTCAAGTCGTTGAAGAAGAACCGCAAACGGCCGAATTGCTGCCGGCCAGTATGATCACGCGGCGCGAAGTCGAAGAGATGAAAGAGCCGCCGTCCGGTGCCGACTTGCGTAAGCGGCTCGCGCAGAATGAGCCGGAGCCCGAGCCCGAAAAGAAAGGCTTGGTAGCAAGATTGTTCGGTCGCAACTGAACATCAATATCGTGTTGGCAAATGCGGTCGCGGGTAACTCGCACAGCCCATGTCGCTCGTTTCTGAGGCAGGCGATTGCTTATCAATCGTGTTTCGCGTTAAGCAGCCCGAACCATCTGGCTTTGGCCAGATGACCGCGTCTGCCCTTGATTTTCGCATTCGCTCACAGATCCGCTGAGCTAAGAGACTTCGATTGAAATCCATCGCACCTGTCATCGCCATCTTGCTATTGTCGGCCTGCCAGTCGGGTGACGGCACTCCGGGAAGCGGCCCCACGCATGCTTTCGACGCGATCGCCCCGGATGAGACGGTCTATTTCACGGGAACCGAACCTTTCTGGAATGGCGCGGTAGCGGCGGGGATGGCCCGTTATTTTACTCCCGAGAATCAGGACGGGGTCCGGTTTAGCGTTCAGCGGTTTGCGGGGAATAACGGGGTTTCGTTTACCGGAACCTTGAGCGATCGGACCTTCGACCTGATGGTGACGCCTGGACGCTGTTCTGACGGCATGAGCGATCGCCAATATCCCTACACGGCGACGCTCCGGATCGGGGATGAACAGCGAAACGGCTGTGCCTGGACCGACGAGCAACCCTCCGCGATGTCCGAAGATGTCTGAGTCCCCATCCGTTCCCACGAGGCGACGCTGGTGATGCAATCCGTACCTCGCTGGCCGCGATGGCTTGGGTTGCTGGGGCTGGTACCGCAAATCGCCTGTACCCTAATCGCGTTTCTCGCGCCTGCAGCCTGGCGGACACCGGCGCAAGACTGTGCCGTAATCTATGCAGCGCTTATCTTTACTTTTCTTGGAGGCACTTGGTGGGGGATCGCGGCTGCAGCGCCCGCTGCCGAACGAAGAGGCGGGCTGGCTTGGGCGTGGATCGCCGCGATTGTGCCAAGCCTCATCGCCGCCGGGGGACTGGTTGCCCATGCATTCGACTGGCTCCCGATCGAAGCGCTGCTGGTCATGCTCGGCGCAAGTTTACTCATGGCGCTCGGCGTGGATGCCCGGCTTGCAGCGCTCACTCCGCGCTGGTGGCTCCACCTTCGGGCGCCGCTATCGATCGGCTTGGGCGGCCTCACCCTTGCGATAGCATTTGCGTGAGTGGCGCTTGCCGCGCCTAGCTATGCCGCCATGTTTGCAATTGGTTTGGGGCCGCTGTCTGTGACGCGGCCCCTCCCTTTTAGAACACCCCTGGATTGTCGCGTTGCAGCGCGTTTGGCCGAGCTGGCTGGATCAGCTTGGATTGGCCCTGACTGACCGAAGCACGGGTCACTTCATTCCCGCCCATGATCGGTGTGCAGGTGCGGCCCGCCAAGAAGTCCAGTGCGACTTTGACCGATGCCTCGGCCGGGTCGCCAAGCTGGGTGAAGATATCGTCACCCGCGCGGCAAGTGTTCGGCATCACGCTGGCCAAGCCGCTGAAATATTCGCCCTGGTCGTTTGCATTAACGGTCTTGAAGGTCACGGCGCGCAAGCGATCGTCACAGGACGATTGGTCGAATGCGAATTGCCCGACGGGTTTGCCGAAGGTGTTCATCCCCACAAGCGCGATGTTGTCTCCCAGATAGGGTATCATGGAATTCGTGACGAGCTCGCTCGCCGATGCAGTGCCTCCACGACCAATGACGGCCAGCTTCATCGCGCGGATTTGTTCGGGCTGGTCATTGAACACATCGGTCGAATTTTCGGATGCCTTAGATGGTCGCAGCAGCGTCTTGGAAAACACCTGCCCTTCCAGCCCATCGGCCATGAGATCGCCCAGCAGTTCCGCGACGGATACGAGGCCGCCGCCATTATAGCGCAGGTCGAGAATGACATTCGTGACCCCTTGCTGGCGGAATTGCGCAAAGGCATCGCGCAGCTGCGGCCCGGCGTTCTGGACGATGAAGGTGCGCAGATTGATATAACCCGCCTTGCCGCCAGCGCCATCGTCAAGGATTTTGACTCCATACCGATCGGAAATCGGGTCCAGCCCGAATTCCTGCTTGGTCACGGATACGTTGCGTTCAGTTCCATCGACATTCCTGATGCGGAAACTTCGGGCAACTCCCGGATCGCTCGGCCCCAAGGCCTCGGACACCGCTTGCGGTCCTCCGGCTGACATGAGGGAGGCTACGCTGCTCGATCCGATTTGCAGGATTTCCGTGCCGCGATCGAAGCCTGCAGGAAATGCCGGGCCGCTTTCGAAGACCTCCGCGAGATAAACGCGATTGTTCGAGACATCGTAGATCAATCGGAAGCCGAACCCTGCATTCGAGCCGCTGTTGATCAGTTCGTTTTCTTCTTCGATCGAGGTGATGTAGGTGAAGAAGCGGTCCTTGTTCTGCGCCCGTGCGGGGGCAACAAGAGCGTCAAGATAGGATTGCAGGTCGCTGTAATTCGCCTTGTTCACTGACGTGTCGAGCAGGTCGGGGAAGAGATACCATTCCTGCAGGACGGAGAGAGCCCAATCCTGCCGCGACGACAGCGAGCAGCCATCGGTGCCACCTCCGCCGCCGCCTCCACCCGCGATCGGGCCGGACCCTCCTCCCGAGGAACTCGAATCTCCGCCTCCCCCACACGCGGCAAGAGCGAGCGCGCAGGAGCTTAACAGAGCAGTCCCCCAAGGCGTGCGACCTGTTTTCATTGCAAATCTCCCCAATTATCTCGTGGCTTACCCGTTAACTCCCACTCGCATGAGACTTGCCTAATTAATCGTTACTCAGCAAGCTCGACTTGAAAGAGGCCGAGAAAATCTCGTGAATTGCTCATTCCGGTGGAAAACCGGGGTGGGCCGGGGCAAAACAGCCATAATTTCTGCGGGCAGGCATGGCCTTTCCCTAGGGTAAGCGCCTAGTCTTCCCAATCGAACGCGCCTTTGGCGCCAAGCGAGTGACGGAGTTTTTATCTTGAGTACCGGTACCCCAGCATGGGTTCAGCAGGCAATCGGCGCAGACGCCAAGGGCGCTCTTACCATCAGCGAGGTTGCTGACGAGAAGCTGCTGGGCAAGTCGGGCTTCACTCTTACCAGCCCGGCGTTCAAGCATGGCGGCGAACTTGATCCAAGCTTCACGGCGGCTGAAGAGGATGCTGTTGCCCCGCCGCTGGAATGGACTGCGCCGCCTCCGGGCACGCAGGAGCTCGCGCTCATCGTAGAGGATGCGGAGGACGGCAAGATCCACTGGCTCGTCTGGGGGCTCAAGGCCCAGAAGGGCGCTTTGTTCGAAGGCGAGGCGCCGCCACGGATCGGGAAAAATGCCGCTGGCAACTCGGAATGGCTGCTTCCCAATCCGCCGCTGGGTGTGCAGCACCGTTATGTATTCCAGCTCTATGCGCTCGACCTGCCGCTGACGCTGATGCCGGGGGCTGGATATGAGGATTTTCGCAAGAACATCAAAAATCATGTCATGGCTGCAGCGGTCCTTACCGCGCGCTTCGAAGGACATGAAATCGAAGAGCTGGACGCTGAGGACTTCGACCTGGAAGATTGATCAATAATAAAAGCTAAGTGAAAGGAAGCTGAAATGGCAGGAAAGAATAACGCACTCCAGAAGCCGGTGAATCTCTCGCCGCAACTCGAGAATGTGGTTGGCAAAGGTCCGATGACCCGCGCTCAGGTCACTTCGAAGGTCTGGGACCATATCAAGGCGAACAACCTGCAGGATCCGCAGGACAAGCGCATGATCAACCCTGACGACAAGCTGGGTGCAGTCATCGGCAAGGAGCAGATCTCCATGTTCAAGATGACCGGTGCCGTTTCCAAGCACATGTCCTGATTATATGGTGTGGCGGCGCCGCGGCCAGTCCGTGACGCCGCCGACCCATAGGGCCAGCCAGACAAGAACCGGCTGTGCCACCATGCGCGGAAGGTGATAAGCGAGGCTAAGGCCCTTATCCTCGCGCGCCATGTCGAGCACGAAGTGCTGGATGTTGGCGGGAAAGACGCAGACCGCGTACAAGGCGAGACCGATCGCCCCCGCTTTTCTGATTGTCTGGGACCACGGTTGCGCAAGCGCGACTGCGCCGAGCAGCTCTGCAACGCCGGTCCAGAACACCACCGCTTCGGGCATAGGCACGAAATCCGGCATGATACCGAGAAACGGACCAGGCTTCACAAGGTGCATGATGCCGGCGAAGGCATAGAAGACGGCCAGCAGCCAGCGCAGTGCGCGGCGGATCATTCCTCCGTGACTTCCACCCCGTTCCAGAACGCGATCCGGTCCTTGATTTCGGCGGCATCGGGTTTGGGATGGGGATAGTACCAGGCAGCATCTTTGTTGATGGCACCGCCGGCATTGATCGAATGATATTGAGCGGTTCCCTTCCATGGGCACTCGCTTGTCCGCTCGCTTGGGACGAGCGCGCTGCGGGCGACAGCGGAAGGCGGGAAGTAATGATTGCCCTCGACAACCAAGGTATCGTCGCTGCGAGCGATCTCTTCTCCGTTCCAGCGGGCGATCATGGTCATCAGGCAATCCTTTCCAAGAGCGATCTGTTCGCTACAACAGCCCATGAGATGCCATAGAGTTCCGCAGAGGAGATATTCTTGAAGTCCATCCATACGAGCGCGGCCATTGCCGTGCTGTCCTTGCTGGCGGCGCCGGCGATCGCGCAGGACACGCCTGAGGAAACTGCGGCGGCGGCGCTCGATGCGGCGCCGGTATGGGACGGGCATAATGACGTCCCCATCCAGCTGCGCGCCCGTTTCGACAATCTGATCAACGATTTCGACTTCGCCGATACGCTGGACACGGCCGAGGGCGATCGCAAAGCGATGCACAGCGATTTGGTCCGGCTTGCCCGCGGCAAGGTGGGGGCGCAGTTCTGGTCGGTCTATGTCAGCGCGAGCCTGCCCGAAGCAGAGGCGGTGCAGATGACGCTTGAACAGATCGACGTCACCAAGCGCCTGATCGATCGCAATCCGCGCGGCCTGGAACTGGCGCTGACTGCCGACGATGTCGAGGCCGCGGTCGCCGAGGGTCGGATCGCCTCGCTGCTCGGCATGGAGGGCGGGCATTCCATCGGCAACAGCCTGGCCGTGCTGCGGCAGATGTACGATCTGGGCGCGCGCTACATGACGCTGACGCATGGCAAGACGCTGGACTGGGCGGACAGCGCCACCGATGCGCCGCGCCATGACGGGCTCAACGCGTTCGGCATGGATGTGGTGCGCGAAATGAACCGCATCGGGATGCTGGTCGATCTGAGCCATGTCAGCGCTCCGGCCATGCGCGATGCGCTCGACGTGGCGCGCGCGCCGGTGATTTTCAGTCACTCGGGCGCGCAGGCTGTCAACGGACACGCGCGCAATGTCCCGGACGATGTGCTGGCGCGCCTGCCGCTCAACGGCGGGATCGTCATGGTTGTTGCCCTGCCATCTTACGTGACCGAAGACCTGCGGCAGTATTCCGCCAATCGCGCAGGCGAGGAAGCCCGGCTCAAAGCGCTGTATCCCGGTCAGCCCGATCAGGTCGAGGCGCTGCTGGCGAAGTGGGACGCCGAAAACCGGGCGCCGGTTTCGACCGTGTCGGACATGGCCGATCACATCGATCACATTCGCGATGTCGCGGGCATCGATCACATCGGCATCGGCGGCGATTACGATGGGATGCCGACGGGGCCGGTCGGGATGGAAGACGTCAGCGGCTATCCCGAACTCTTCGTGGAACTGGCACGGCGGGGGTATTCGCAGGCGGATCTGGAGAAGATTTCGATGCGCAATATGCTGCGGGTTCTCAGGGAAGCGGAAGCTTATGCGGCGAGCCAGGCAGGCACGGCAGCGATCGAATATCCGGCCGGAAAGCCGCGCGACGAGGGGGCATGAGGGATTACGGTGCCAGTTTCAGGATATAAGCTGGCACCACTGGCTAGGGCTTCGGCTAAGCCGCTTCTTGGCTAGCAGCCTACCGCCGACTTACATCCGGTCGATGGTGCGGGGGCAGCGTTCGCCGTCGTAGAAGGCCTCCAGCGCGTCGCTGAAGACCTGGGCATCCTCGTCGTCGCAGGCGGCTTCGAAGAGGGTCATGGAACTGCGGAATTTCAGCGCATCGACCTCGCCAAGAATGTCTTCCGCGCTCATCGTGCCGGCCCATTCGAGCATGGCTTCGGTGGCTTCGAACAGGCGCGGGCCGAGTTCCTCGTGTTCGCAATAGCTGCGCGCTTCATCGAGATCGGCGAGGGCGTATTTCTGTGCCTTGGCGCTTTTGCCCAGGCCTTCGATCTGGGGGAAGATGAACCACATCCAATGGCTCTTCTTCTCGCCATCGCCGATCTCCTCGAGCGCCTGCTCGTAAGTGCCACCATCCTGCGCCTTGACGAAGTGGGCCAGAGGATCGGAGCCAGCCATTATTTCAAGGGGTCATGGCCCCAGTTCATGAGGCTGTAGCGCCAATCGCTGTCCTCAATATCGCCCGACGGCTCCTGCGCCAGATGGCGGTGCACATAGCCCACCACCTTTTGCATATGCTCGTACTGGCTGTCTGTCAGGTCGGCCTTCTTGGTGTTCTTGATCTCGACGATCCGGCGGCCCGACTTGTGCCCGGTGCTTTCGCCTGAATCGCTGTCACCGACGGATTTCGATTCCTCGGTATCGAGCCATTCCTCGAGTTCCTTCGGCTGCATGTTCACGCAGTCGTAGAAGTCGGAATAGATATCGTCCTTCTTATCCGCGTCCATCAGTCGTCGTCCGCAGTTTCGGGAAGGTCCGAACGATCGGTCGAGGCCATCTCGTCGAGCTCTTCCTCGCTCATGCTTTCATACATCTGCTTCGATGCACCCTGCAAATCGCCGACCTTGGTCTCTCCGCGCTTGGCGGAAAGGGCGGCTCCGGCGGCCTGCTGCTGCGCCTTGCTCTTCGCCTTGGCCATCAGTTCTGCGCCGACAGTTCGGAACCGCGCTTGAGAACTTCGTCGCCGTCTTCCTGCTTGATCAGATAGGCGGGATTGTCCTCGTCACCGTCCTTGGTGACTTCGCTGCCCTGGAGAGTCCGCGTGACCTCGCGCTCGAAGCGGTCCTTGATCTGGCCCTTGCCCTTGCCGTTTCCCCAATCCCATTCGACATATTGGCCGGTCTGGAAACTGTTGGAATTGCTCATGCGAACTCTCCTTATCGCGCAGCTTAGTTCTCGATGACCTGAATACCGTCTTCGGTGGTTTCCTTGTCTTCGGTGGTGCCGACCGTGTCGTAATCATTGTCGGTTTCGCTGGGCACGCCCACGATGCTGTCGGTGCCTTCACCGTCATCCTGCATCGAACGGATTTCACCGCTTACGGTGGCTTCTTCCTCGACGTCGCCTTGCATCATCGCCGGGATGATCCACACGATCGACAGCAGGAGCACTGCAAGCACGAGGCCGCCGAGCAGGACCCAGCGGACCACGCCTTCCTTCGAGCCGCCGCTGACGTCTTCTTCATCGATGTGTACGTGACCGTTATTATTATCCAAGGAAACCTCCCTACGTGTGTCTATCGCAGGGTTTACGCGCCTTGGCGGGGAATGTTCCCCCTTCAGGTCACCGGATCAGTCGCGCAGGAGATCGTTGATACCGGTCTTTTCGCGGGTCTGCGCATCCACCGTCTTGACGATCACCGCGCAGGCGAGGCCGGGGCCGCCATCCTTGCCGGGCAGCGTGCCGGGCACCACCACCGAGAACGGGGGCAGGTGACCGCGGATGACTTCGCCGGTGTCGCGATAGACGATCTTGGTCGACTGGGTGATGAAGACACCCATCGACACGACGCAGCCTTCGCCCACGATCACGCCTTCCACGATTTCGCTGCGCGCACCGATGAAGCAATTGTCGCCGATGATGGTCGGATTGGCCTGCATCGGTTCGAGTACGCCGCCGATGCCTGCACCGGCGGAGATATGACAGTTCTCGCCGATCTGGGCGCAGGAGCCGATGCTGGCGAAAGTGTCCACCATCGTGCCCTTGCCGACATAGGCGCCGATGTTGACGAAGCTGGGCATCAGCACGCAGCCCGGCGCGATATAGGCGCCTTCGCGGGCCACGGCTCCGGGCACGACGCGGAAACCGGCTTCGCGGAATTTCGCATCGTCCCACCCGGAGAACTTGCTGGGCACCTTGTCGAAGGCGGGATGGCCGGCGCTGCCGCCTTCCATCACGCGGTTATCGTTGAGGCGGAAGGACAGCAGCACGGCTTTCTTCAGCCACTGGTTGACCGTCCAGCCACCCTTACCATCGGGTTCGGCCACGCGGCCTTCACCGCTGTCGAGCATGCCCAGCGCCGCTTCGACCGCTTCGCGCACATCGCCCGATTGCGGGGTGACATTGGCGCGGTCTTCCCACGCGGCTTCGATGCGGCTTGCAAGGTCGGCGCTCATTCATAATCTCCGTTTGAATTGTCCAGCGCGTTAGCAGCGTGCGCGCGCTAGTCCATCCCCGCCGCCACCGCGAATTCGTAGGCGCGGTCGACCAGCGGGCCGACGCGTTCGCTCATCGCCTTGGCGTGGGCGCTGGAAGCCGTGCCGTCGATCACGCGTTTCTTGATGCCCTGGATGATGCCGGCCAGCCGGAAGAGGTTGTAGGAGAAGTACCAGTCCATCGGCGGGACCGGATAGCCGGTGCGCGCGACATAGCGATCCACGGCTTCGTCCTGCGACGGAATGCCGAGTTCCTCGAGATCGAGGTCCATGATGCCGGCGCGGCCATCGGCGGGATTGTGCCAGTTGAGCATGAGATAGCTGAAGTCTGCGATGGGATCGCCCAGCGTCGACAATTCCCAGTCGAGCACGGCGAGAACCTTGTTCTCGTCCTTGTGGAAGATCAGATTGTCGAGCCGGTAATCGCCGTGGACCACGCTGCTTTCATGCTGCGGCGGGATGGTCTGCGGCAGCCATTCGATCAGCCGTTCCATCTTCTCCATATGCTCGGTTTCGGAAAGCTTGTACTGTTTCGACCAGCGCGCGATCTGGCGGGCGCAATAGTCGGTCGATTTGCCATAGTCGCCGAGGCCGATTTCCTCGGGATTGCGCAAGTGGAGATCGGCCATGGTATCGATCATGGCATTGTAGATTTCGCGGCGTTCTTCCGGCGTGCTGCCGGGCAGGGCGCCGTTCCATAAGGAGCGCCCGTCAGCGAGCCCCATGACGAAGAATTTGGACCCGATCACGTCGGTATCCTCGCACAGGCCATAGGTCTTGGGCACGGGGAAGCCAGTAGGGCCGAGCGCATGCATGGCGGTGTATTCGCGGTCCACCGCATGGGCGCTGGGCAAGAGCTTGCCGAACGGCTGACGGCGCAGGACATAGCTGCCGCCCGGCGTATCGATCCGGTAGGTCGGGTTAGACTGGCCGCCCTTGAACTTGCTGTAGGAAATCGGGCCTTCGAACCCGTCCACATGGTCGGTGAACCACGCGGTCAGCGCGTCCAGGTCCATCTGGTCCTTTTCGGGCACTTCGATCGTGCCGACCATTTCCTTGTCGAAATCGATATCGCTCATGCCGTCCTGTCCCGTGTTCTTATGGCGAGTCGTGTCACACCGACCCACCCCTTTTCAAAAACTCCGCCCGGTGCGGCCCGCCCCGGTTCTGCGCCGGTTATCTGGCCAAATGCCGGGGCCGATTGTCAACTTCCGCAATCCGCCGATTGTGCCCTCGAAAACCCATCGAGGAAGGAGGTCTAACGCGCCCGTGCCGTGTAGGACAGGCCCGTTTTCGCGCCCTCAATCGAAGACGATGACGCTGCGGGCCGAAGTGCCCTGCTTCATCTTTTCGAAGCCTTCGTTGATCTTCTCCAGCGGAATACGCTCGGCGATGATGGTGTCGAGATCGAGCAGGCCGCGCATGTAGAAATCCACGAGGCGCGGCAAGTCGACCGGGAAACGGTTGTTGCCCATGATCGCGCCCTGCAATTTCTTGCTGGCGAGCAGGTCCATCGCGCCGAGGCCGACCTTGCAATCCAGCGGCATCATGCCGAGGATCGTGGCCGTGCCGCCGCGGCGCAGGATCTTCACCGCCAGATCGGCACTGGCCTGCCGCCCGACCGCCTCGATCGCGTGATGCACGCCGCCGCCGGTGACCTTCATCACCTGTTCGACCGCGTCTTCCGCCATGGCATCCACCGTGTGCGTGGCGCCGAGCGCTGTTGCCAGTTCGCGCTTCTCAGGCAGCGGGTCGATGGCGATGACCTTGCCCGCTCCGGTGATCCTGGCGGCGTTGATCGCAGCCAGGCCGACGCCGCCGCAGCCGATCACGGCGACCGCTTCGCCCGGCACGACCGAGCAGGCGTTGAATACTGCGCCGGCGCCCGTCGTCACCGCGCAGCCGATGATAGCGGCGCGGTCGAGGGGCATTTCCTTGTCGATCGCGACACAGGCATGTTCGTGGATCAGCATCTGTTCGCAGAAGGACGACAGATTGAGCATCTGCGCCACCGTCTCGTCGCTGCCTTTGCGCGTGATGCGCGGAGCCTGCGTCTGGTCGCGGCGTACTTCCTTGCTGACGCAGAGCGCCATCTGGCCGGTGACGCAGAATTCGCAGTGGCCGCAGAAGGCGGACAGGCAGGTGACCACGTGATCGCCCGGCTTCACCGTCTTCACCTCGCTGCCGACGGCCTTGACCACGCCCGCCGCCTCGTGCCCCGGTATGGCGGGCAAGGGGTGGGGATAGGCGCCGTCGATGAAATGGAGATCGGAATGGCACAGGCCGCACGCCTTGGTGTCGATCAGGACTTCGTGCGGGCCGGGTTCGGCCAGTTCGACCTCGCCGATGGTGAGGCTTCCCACCTGCTCCAGAATTGCGGCCTTTGCCATATGCCAATCTCCGTTCGCCCCGAGCCTGTCCGAGGGCTGTCCTTTATTTCCCGTGCCGCGCCCGAGGAAAAGGGCAGTGCTTCGACAAGCTCAGCACGAACGGCCTGTGATGTTGCGCCTGGCGCGGGGGCTTAGCGCGTCGCCCCCACGTCGCCGCTGCTCATGCCGGCCGAGGCGCTGCCCGCGCTGGCCGAATGCGCATTGCCGCCGCGCAGGGCATTGGCCGTCTGGCTTTCCTGCGGCGTATGCTTGGCGAATTCCATCCGCGCGATCGAGCGGGCGTGCACTTCGTCCGGACCGTCGGCGAGGCGCAGCGTACGCTGGTGGGCATAGGCATTGGCGAGGCCGTAATCGTCCGACACGCCGCCGCCGCCATGCGCCTGGATGGCATCGTCGATGATTTTGAGCGCCATGTTCGGCGCCTGCACCTTGATCATGGCGATTTCCTGCTTGGCGCTCTTGTTGCCGACCTTGTCCATCATGTCGGCCGCCTTGAGGCAGAGCAGGCGGGTCATGTCGATGTCGATGCGGGCCCGCGCCACGCGCTCTTCCCAGACCGAATGCTTGTAGATCGGCTTGCCGAAAGCCTCGCGCTCCTGCAGGCGGCGGCACATCTTGGCCAGCGCTTCTTCCGCCACGCCGATGGTGCGCATGCAGTGGTGGATGCGGCCCGGGCCGAGGCGGCCCTGCGCGATCTCGAAGCCGCGGCCTTCGCCCAGCAGCATGTTGGTGACCGGCACGCGCACGTCCGTCAGCTCGACTTCCATGTGGCCGTGCGGCGCATCGTCATAACCGAAGACCGGCAGGTGGCGCAGAACCTTCACGCCCGGCGCGTCCATCGGCATCAGGATCATCGATTGCTGCGCATGGCGCTGCGCTTCGAAATCGGTCTTGCCCATGACGATGGCGACCTTGCAGCGCGGATCGCCCACGCCCGAGGACCACCATTTGCGGCCGTTGATCACATATTCGTCGCCATCGCGTTCGATGCGGGTTTCGATATTGGTCGCATCCGAACTGGCGGTGAAGGGTTCGGTCATGAGGAAGGCCGACCGCACCTTGCCATTCATCAGCGGTTCGAGCCATTCGTCCTTCTGTTCGCGCGTGCCGTAGCGATGGAAGACTTCCATATTGCCGGTGTCGGGCGCGGAGCAGTTGAAGACTTCCGATGCAAAGCCGATGCGGCCCATTTCCTCGGCGCACAGCGCATATTCGAGATTGGTGAGGCCCGGGCCTTCGAATTCGAAACTCTCATCCACGTGGTGATGGCTGTCGTTGCGCGGCGGCATGAACAGGTTCCAGATGCCCTGGTCCTTGGCCTTGGCCTTGAGATCCTCGACCACCTGGATGACCTTCCAGCGTTCGCCCTGCGCATCCTGTTCGCGGTAGGTGGGGACGGCGGGGCGGACATGGTCCTCGATGAAGTTCTTCACCCGGTCGCGCCAGTAGGTTTGCCGTTCGGTGGGTTCGAAATCCATCTCGTTTATCCTCTCTCTCAGTTCCTGTTTCCCGCAAGGCTGGCATAGGAGCGCGCCTTGCGCCAAGCCATTTTTCCAAGCCGGCGGTCAGGGAGCCAGCGCTCCGGCGTCGACATCCCCCCGTGCCGCAGCGTCAATCGCATCCAGCCTTTTTTTCGCCAGCCGTTCCAGCCGTGCTTCATGTTCCGCCCGGCTGATCGGGAATCGGCCCAGCCAGAAGGCGGCGACGATGGCGAGCAGGATCGACGCGGCGGCGTAATAGCCGATCATGTCGGTCAGCACGCCGAATTCGATCTGCGCGGCGCGCGCGCCCTCGGGGAGCTGCGCCGCGGCGATGATCTGGCCGGTGAGGAAGATGCCGAGGCCGGTGGCGCATTTCTGGATCAGCCAGTTGCCCGAATAGAATGCGCCTTCCGCGCGGCGCCCGGTCCTCTCCTCGAACGCCTCCACGATCTCTGCCAGCATGGACGTGGCGGAGATCATCATGACGACGCCGAACATGTTGGCGAACAGCAAGGTGCCGAGAAATGCCAGGGTCGAGGCCGTGCTGCCCGCCTCGGGCCAGATGCCAAGGGCAAACAGCAGATAGGGGGTGAGGCCCAGCAGAACACTGCAATAGGCGCCGATCGCGGCACTCTTCGCCTTGCCGAAGGCGCGGTGCATGCTGCCGACGATGAAGAACATCAGCAGCACCGACAGGAACAGGGTCACGGCATAGGCCAGAAGGCCGGTCAGCCATTCCGGCCCGCCCGCGAGGATCGGCTGGTCCAGCCGCCACACGAAGACGTTGAGGTAATTGGCAATCGAGAAAGTCATGCCCTGATTGACATAGGCAGCCAGCGCCCCGGCGAAGAAGAACAGGAAGCTGCGCTCCGAGAAGGCGTCGAAGATTTCGGAGAACGCGGCCTTCAATGAAAACGGCGGCGGGCGCCGATCGGGCCAGTGGGCGACGAGCCGATGCTGGCCGAGCGCCGATCCGCCGACCGACAGCAGCATCAGCACGGCGCCGAAGATACCGAAGCCGAGATAGCCTTCTTTCTCCAGCAGTCCGTCGGGGCCGGACATGAACACCGTATAGGCCAGCACCATCATCACGATGCCGCCCAGCCAGCCCGACAGGAAGCGATAGCGGAACAGCGTGGTGCGCTCGTCATAGTCCTGCGTGATTTCGGGCACGAGGCTAATGGAGGGTACTTCGCAGGCCGACAGCAGCACGCGCACGCCGATGGCGATCGCCACCAGTCCCGCAAAGCTCGGCGCTTCACCGCCCGGCGGATGCCACAGCAGGGCCCACAAGACCGCCAGCGGTATGGGGGCGATATAGAGCCAGGGCAGGCGCCGCCCCCATTTGGTATATGTCCGGTCGGACAGGTTGCCGATGATGGGATCGATGACCGCATCGACGAACAGCGCGATGAGCAGCGCCAGGCTGACCAGCCGCGCATCCATGCCCAGCACCTGGTTGTAGAAGATCAGCAGGAAAAAGCTGAAGCCGAGGTCCTTCACCCCGAAGGCCACAGCGCCAAAGCCGTGGATGATCTTCAATCGCTGGGAAAGAGGCCCTTGAACGAACGCCATGGCTCACAGCCTTGGCCCCGATTTGCGCCCGCATCAAGCGCTACCTCGGCCCGGCTTCGGGCTGACGCTACGGAATGGCGCTTCACCGTCAATGCCCTTGCAGGACGGCCGCGAATCACCCTAACGTAAACGTCAACTGAGGATAATGGAGAGAGGAGTCGGTTATGTCCGATCTGGAAAGCTTCCGCGTCGAAACGCGCGAATGGCTCGAAGCGAACTGCCCACCTGAAATGCGCGAACCCGTCCGTGACGAAGGCGATGTCTATTGGGGCGGGCGCAATGCCAGCTTCAAGAACGATGCCCAGAAGGCATGGTTCGAAGCCTGCCGCGAAAAGGGTTACACCGTGCCCGAATGGCCCAAGGAATATGGCGGCGCGGGCCTGTCGCCCGCGGAAGGCAAGGTGCTGCGGCAGGAAATGGCCCGCATCAATGCGCGCCCGCCGCTTTCCAGCTTCGGCATCTGGATGCTTGGCCCGGCGCTGCTGCACTTCGGTACCGAAGGCCAGAAGCAGCGTTTCCTCAATGAAATCGCCGACGGCAAGATCCGCTGGTGCCAGGGTTATTCGGAACCGGGTTCGGGATCTGACCTCGTGTCCATGCAGACCTATGGCGAGGACAAGGGCGATCACTGGATCGTCAACGGTCAGAAGATCTGGACCTCCTATGCCGACGAAGCCGACTGGATCTTCTGCCTTGTCCGCACCGACAAGCAGAACAAGTACCAGGGCATTACCTTCATGCTGTTCGACATGGCGGGCGACGGCGTCTCCACCAAGCCGATCAAGCTGATTTCGGGCAACAGCCCGTTCTGCGAAACCTTCATGGACGATGTGAAGGTGCCCAAGTCCTATGGCGATGACTGCCCGGCCTATGTCGGCGAGATCAACCGCGGCTGGGACGTGGCGAAGTACCTGCTCGGCCACGAACGCGAGATGATTTCGGGCGCGGGCGGCGGCGACCGCACGGCGGCCATCGGTGCGGCGATGAAGCGCAATGCAGGCGAACTCGATCCCGTGCTGCGCGCGGAACTGGCCCAGTTCGACGTGGATGCATTGTCCTATGCCGCGATGGGCGAGAAGTTTCTCGACGAACTCAAGGTCGGCAAGGGCCATCCCGCCCAGCCCAACATGATGAAATATGTCGGGACCGAGCTGAACAAGCGGCGTCACGAGCTGATGATGGCTGCCGGCGGCAGCCGCGCCCTGGAATGGGAGAGCGAGGAAACGAATGGCGGGAAGGGCGCACGCAGCTGGCTGCGCACCAAGGCCAATTCGATCGAAGGCGGCACGAGCGAAGTCATGCTCAACGTCATTTCCAAACGTATCCTCGACCTGCCGGGAGCCTGATCGATGCCTCTTTATTACGACGACGACCAGGCGATGCTCGCCGAAACAGCCCAGCAGTTCATGGCCGAAGAAGGCGCGATTGCGAAACAGCTGCGTCACTGGCGTGACCGCGATTGCAAGGACGGCTTCGGCCACGGCCTGTGGAAGCAGTTTGCCGAAATGGGCTTCACCGGCATGCTGGTGGGCGAAGACGATGGCGGGCTTGGCATGGGCCATGTCGAGGCCGGTATCGTGCTCGAAAATATCGGGCGCAACCTGACCCCGTCCCCCTTCCTGTCCTCCTCCGTGCTGGCCGCGACTGCGCTGAAGCACGGTAGCGATGATTTGCGCGGCCGCTGGCTTCCGGGCCTGATCGAGGGCGAAAAGGTCTATACCGTCGCCATCGACGAAGGCGCGAAGCATCGCCCCGAGACCATCGCCTGCAAGGCGGAGAAATCGGGCAATGGGTTCAAGCTTTCTGGCAAGAAGGACTTCGTGGTCTATGGCGCGTCGAGCGAGATGATCGTCGTGGCCGCGCGCACGTCGGGCAGCGACAGCGATGCCGATGGCATCACGCTGTTCGCCGTGCCGCAGGATGCGAGCGGAATGAGCCATGACAGCGTGCGCCTCGTCGACAGTTCGATGGCCAGCCACGTCACGTTCGAAGGGGTGGAACTGGATGGCGATGCCGTGATCGGAGAAGTCGATGGCGGGCGCGAAGTCCTGAATGCCATGCTCATGGCGGGCCGCGTGGGCGCTGCTGCCGAAGGTGTGGGCGTGGCGCAGGGGGCGATGGACATGACCGTCGATTACCTCAAGCAGCGCAAGCAGTTCGGCAAATTGATCGGCGAATTCCAGGCGCTCCAGCACCGCGCTGCGCATCTCTACTCCGAAGTCGAGATCGCCCGCGCGGTCACGATCAAGGCGGCGCAGCTGCTCGATGGCGGCAGCGAAAAGGCCGACCTGATGGCATCGGTCGCCAAGGCCAAGGTCGCCAAGGCGGCAGGGCTCGCGGTCAAGGAAGGCGTGCAGATGCATGGCGGCATCGGCATGACCGACGAATATGACATCGGCCTCTATATGAAACGCGACCGGGCGCTGCAGGAATTCCTCGGCGACCAGTATTATCACGCGGGCAGGGTCGCCGAAATGAGCGGCTACTGAGCAGGAGAGACACGATGAATTTGAACGATCTCTTCGGTCTCCAGGGCCGCGTCGCCCTTGTCACCGGCGGCAGCCGTGGCATCGGGCGCATGATTGTGGAAGGCCTCCTCGCCGCAGGGGCGGAACGCGTATATATCGTCGCGCGCAAGCAGGAACAGGTGGACGAAACCGCCAATGAGCTGGGCGACAAGGTCGTCGGGCTGGTGGGCGATCTCAGCCAGATGGACGGTATCAAGCAGCTGGCTGACGAAATCGCTGCCCGCGAGGACAAACTCGACATCCTGGTGAACAATGCCGGTGCTGCCTGGGGCGAGCCGTTCGAGGAATTCAGCGAAGCCGGCTGGCACCGGACCATGGATCTCAACGTCAAGACGCCGTTCTTCCTAACGCAGAAGCTGTTCCCGCTGCTGAAGAAGGCCGGCACGAAGGATCGCCCTGCCAAGGTCCTGATGATCGCCAGCATCGACGGGATGAAGACCAATCCCTGGCCGACTTACCCCTACCAGGCGTCGAAGGCCGGGCTGATCCATCTGACGCGCCGCATGGCGGCCGAGCTGATCCGCGACAATATCGTCGTCAACGGCATCGGTCCGGGCGCTTTCCCCAGCGCGATGAACCGGGCGGCACGCGATCACGAGGAAGCGGTGAAGAAGGGCATCCCCAGCCAGCGCGTCGGGGATACCGAGGATATGGCAGGCGGGGCCATCTACCTGCTCAGCCGCGCAGGGGATTATGTCGTGGGCACAACGCTCGCCATCGACGGCGGCGTGGTGAATGCGAATATGTCGACCAGCTTCGTCGATCCTTCGGGGGAATAGCAGGCCGCCAGCGCCGCGCGAGCGACCGAACAGTGAAAGGCTCCGCTGCAAGGCGGGGCCTTTTTATTGGTCACCGCAATTGCGACCGGGAGAGGCTGGCTCCCAAAGGCGCCTTCCTGTCCCGCGCCTTTCTTCTAACCCTTCAGGATCCCCGGCTGGTATGCGCAAAAGGGCCGCTGACCTCCGCCAGCGACCCTTCCAAGAATCTTATGGTTCGGTGGTGCCGATCAGCGGATGAAGTAGCCGATCACGCCCCACTGGCCGCGCTCTTTGTTCATCACCACGGTTTCGCTTGCCTTCCCTGCAGTAGCGAAGTCAGTGTTGAAGACGATCATCCGGTAGTTACCTTCGGGCATGCCCGGAAGAGTGGTGGATGATTTTACGGAGCTTAGCTGGCGGTCGACCACTTTGCCCAGCGGCGCGCGCACCGGTTCGGCCTGCGCGGTCCAAGAGTCTGCGGTGACGACAGATTTGAACATCGGCCCGGCTTCGGCCCAGCTCTGGCTGTATTTGCCCGCATCGATAAGCGCGAGCCACTCGCGCGCGGCTTCCTCGGCCACGGCATTCTCGCCCACGGTGTTTTCAAGCTGCTGCTGTTCCGCCTGCATCTGGCCCGTATCGGACCCTCCGGCACTGGCGAAGAAAAGGGCTGCGGCGATGGCTGCTGTTAGCATGACGATACCTCCTATGATCCAGGGGAGAGCGCGTCGTCCCGCTGGGGTTGCTGATGGCATCGGAGTATTGGCGGCGATAGACGCTGCGCCCATCCCCATTTGCTGGGGTGCAAGGTTTTCGGGGGCTGCCTGCGGGCGATTCTGCGGGGGGCTGGTTTCATGCTCCCCCAAGATTCTGGCGGCTTCCCTGCTGCTGGAGACCCCAAGTTTCTTGCGGGCCTCGCGCAGATAGTCGTTGATGGTGTGAACCGAGAGATCGAGCTCTGCAGCGGCCGATTTGGCGGTATGTCCGGCAAGGAGCAGGCGGAGCACGTCGCGCTCGCGATCGGTCAGCTGATCCACCCCCGCCGCCATGGATCAGCTCATCAATTCGCGGACGAAGGGAATGAGGCCGGTCTGCCGCTGGCGCTTCATCCTTTCGGCATCGAGGATTTCGCGCACCTTGGCGAAGCATTCGCCGGCGTCTTCGTTGATCACCACATAGTCATAGGCGTCCCAGTGGCTGATCTCGCTGCGGGCGCGTTCCATGCGGGCGGCGATCACCTCGTCGGTGTCGGTGCCCCGGCCACGTAGGCGCTGCTCCAGTTCGGCGATGCTTGGCGGCAGGATGAACACGCGCACGACGTCCTGCTGGTCCTTCTGGTAAAGCTGCTGCGTGCCCTGCCAGTCGATGTCGAACAGGAAATCCTGCCCTTCCTTCAGCGCATTGCGGATCCGCCCCTTGGGGGTCCCGTAGCGATAGCCGAAGACGGGGGCCCATTCGTAGAAGTCGTCTTCTTCCACCAACCGGTCGAATTCGGCGTCGCCAACGAAGTAATAATGGACGCCGTCGATCTCGCCGGGGCGCGGCGGACGCGTGGTGACACTGACCGACAGCTTGATGGCCGGATCGGCTTCCAGCAGCATGCGGCTGATGGTCGTCTTCCCGGCCCCGCTGGGGGAGGAAAGGATGAACATCAGCCCGCGCCGTGCAAGCGCGTCGTCGTGGTTCTCTTCGGAATCGGCCATGCCCGCTAGTGGCGCATGGCCCTATGCGGAATCAACCCCGGATAATTCAGTTTCAGACTGCCGTTTCGCCCTTGGACTGTTTCCGCAGCGCCTTTTCACCGCTCCGGCGGGATTCCCGCCGAGACTGGCTGCGATCGAAAAGCGTCTTGGCGAACAGGCCCGCACCCACCAGCAGGGCGCCGGGGACCGATTTCGTCGCTACCTTGGTCACGCCATAAGCGGCGAGCGTCTGGACAAGCGAGCGATTCTCGACCACGTCCTTGGCGAACTTACTGCCATATTGGCGGCCAAGCAGGGCCTTTTCCAGCGTTTGGCGCGTCAGTCGGCCTGCGCTGCGCAGCAGGATGTCATGGATGATGACATTGGTCGACGGGTTCGGGCTGGGGCCGGGAATGGTATTCTTGCCCGACACATCGCTTTTCGTGCCGGCAATCTCATCGCTCACCCGATCGGTGAGGTGGTTCGGCTTTTCCTTGCTTGACAATCCCATGTGAGCCCCTGTCGTTTGCACGGGGCCATAGGCGCCGTGACTAGTTCTTTCGGCCGAAATCGACCGTGACGACATTCGAGCCGTCTTCCGCCCCTTCAACGGGCGCAGCCTCGGACTGTTCCTCGTCATTGCCCGCCTCGTCCGTCGGAGTTGGGGCCATGTCGGCGACGGTTGCCTGGAACTGGAGGCCGAAATCTACCGCTGGATCGACGAACTGGGTGATCGCCGCATAGGGAATGTCGAGCGCGGCGGGGATCTGGTTGAACGAAAGCCCGACCGAGAACCCGTCTTCCCGCACGTTGAGATCCCAGAACTTGTTCTGGAGCACGATGGTCATTTCATCGGGGAAACGCTCGCGCAGATGGACGGGGATCGACACGCCGGGGGCATGCGTCTTGAAAGTGATATAGAAGTGATGCGCGCCGGGCAGTTCGCTGCCGCCCTGTTCGATTTCGTTCAGCACCCGGCCGACGACCGCGCGCAGGGCCTCCTGCACGATGGAGTCGTAGGGGATCAGGCTGTCGGGCGTATCTTCGCTCATGTGCGCCTAGGTGGAGCGGGCGGGGGCGCGGGTCAAGCGGTTTAAGCCCACCTTTACCCTGTCGATAGCCGCTATTCCTTGCGCCGCCCGCGCCCGCGCTTATAGGCAGACCCATGCGAACTGGCCGTATCGAACGAAACACCGCCGAAACGAAGATCCTGGTCGAGGTCAATCTCGACGGGACCGGCACATACGAGGTATCCACCGGGATCGGCTTTCTCGATCACATGGTCGAACAAGTGGCGAAACATTCGCTGATCGACATCAAGATGAAGGTCGATGGCGATCTGCATGTCGACCAGCATCATACCACCGAAGACAGCGCGCTGGCTCTGGGGCATGCCCTGGCGCAGGCGCTGGGCGACAAGGGCGGGATCGCGCGTTACGGCAGTGCCTATTCCCCGATGGACGAAACCCTGGCGCGCGTGGCCCTGGATATTTCCGGACGCCCCTATTTTGTCTGGCGGGCCGGGTTCAGCCAGGAAAAGCTGGGCGAATGGGATACCGAGCTGATCGAACACTGGTTCCATTCGGTGGCGCAGACCTGCGGGCTGACGCTGCATATCGAATTGCTCTACGGCACGAACAATCACCACATTTGCGAAGCCGTCTACAAGGGCTTCGCCCGCGCCCTGCGCGCCGCTGTCGAGATCGATCCGCGCAAGGGCGGTGCCGTGCCCAGCACCAAGGGCCAGCTGGGGGGCTGATCGAAATGTTCGTGTTCTCCCTGAAATATGTCGCGCCGCTCGAAGAGGTGGACGCGCTGCTGCCCGATCATGTCGCCTGGCTCAAAGCCCAGCACGAGGCGGGCCACTTCATCGCGTGGGGCCGCAAGGTCCCGCGTGAGGGCGGTTTGATCATGGCGCATGCCCCCACGCGCGAGATGGCCGAGGAACTGGCGGCGTCCGACCCTTTCGTGAAGGGCGGCGCGGCGGAAGTGGAAGTCATCGAATTCAGCCCGAGCTTCGTGGCGCCGGGGCTTGAAGGATTGCAGGGCTGATGGGCGAAGTGGTTGCACTGGTCGATTACGGTGCGGGCAATCTGCATTCGGTAGAAAACGCCCTGCGGCGCGTCGGCGCCGATGTCACCGTCACGGCCGATCCCGACGTCCTGCGCGCTGCCGACCGCATCGTGCTCCCGGGCGTCGGCAGTTTCAGTGCCTGCGCGGCGGGCCTGAGAGCCGAAAAAGGCGTGATCGAGGCCATGAGCGAGCGGGTTCTGGTGGGCGGCGCGCCGTTTCTCGGCATCTGCGTGGGCATGCAACTGCTCGCCACGCGCGGGCTGGAGCATGGCGAAACGCCGGGGCTTGACTGGATTTCCGGCGAGGTGCGGCTGATCGAGCCGACCGATCCGACGGTCAAGGTGCCCCATATGGGCTGGAACGACGTGGCGCTGACGCCGCATGCCCGCGACCATGAATTGCTGGAGGAAGGCGAAGCCTATTTCCTCCATTCCTATCACTTCCACGCCGACCAGCCACGCGATGTGCTCGCGATGACCGACCATGGCGGCGGGCTGGTGGCTGCCGTGGGCAGGGACAATATGCTCGGTGTCCAGTTCCATCCGGAAAAGAGCCAGAGCTTCGGGCTGCATCTGGTCGAGAGGTTCCTCGAATGGCGGCCATGACCATCCACTTTCCGACGCATATCAACGGACCAGCACAATGATCGTCTTTCCTGCCATCGACCTCAAGGGCGGCCAGGTCGTGCGCCTTGCCGAAGGCGATATGGACCGCGCCACCGTTTATGGCGATAATCCCGCTGCGCAGGCGACGCTGTTTGCCGATGCCGGTGCGGAGCATCTTCATGTCGTCGATCTGGATGGGTCCTTCGCGGGATCGGCCCAGAACCGCGAGGCTGTCGAAAGCATCGTCGCCGCCTTCCCGGGCCATGTCCAGCTCGGCGGCGGCATTCGCAAGCGCGAGGATGTGGAAGGCTGGTTCGATGCCGGCGTATCGCGCATCGTGATGGGTTCGGCGGCCTTGAAGGACCCGGAATTCGTTAAGGACATGGCGCGCGAATTCGAAAACGGCATCGTCGTCGCGGTGGATGCGAAGGACGGCATGGTCGCGACCGAGGGCTGGGCAGAGGTGTCCGATGTCCCCGTGGTCGATCTTGCCCGCCGGTTCGAAGACGCAGGAGTTGCCGCGCTGCTGTTCACCGACATCGGGCGCGATGGATTGCTCAAGGGGGTAAACCTCGAGGCGACCGTCGAACTGGCGCGTCAGGTCGACATTCCCGTGATCGCCAGTGGCGGGGTAAAGGGGCTGGACGATATCCACGTGCTCTCGCTGCATGCGAAAGACGGCATCGAGGGCGTGATTACGGGCCGCGCGCTATATGACGGGCGGCTGGATCTCGCGGCGGCGCTGGCAATGGCGGCCAGATCATGAGGAGGTTGGCATGACCGTCCGCATCCGAGTCATTCCCTGCCTCGACGTGCGCGATGGGCGCGTGGTAAAGGGCGTCAATTTCGTCGATCTCAAGGATGCCGGCGATCCGGTGGAGCAGGCGCAGGCCTATGACCGCGCCGGGGCGGACGAACTGTGCTTCCTCGACATTTCCGCGAGCCATGAAGGGCGCGGCACGCTGCTCGACATGGTGCAGCGTACCGCGGCGGTGTGCTTCATGCCGCTGACCGTCGGCGGCGGGGTGCGCAGTGTCGAGGATGCGCGCGCGCTGCTGCTGGCAGGGGCGGACAAGGTGGCGGTGAATTCCGCCGCCGTCTCGCGGCCCGAACTGGTGCGCGAAATCGCCGAGAAATTCGGCAGCCAGTGTGTTGTCGCCTCGGTCGATGCGCGCGCCCGGACCGAAGGCGAGGGCTTTCGCGGCTGGGAAATCTACACGCATGGGGGCCGTAAGCCGACCGGCATCGATGCGGTCGAGCATGCGCAGCGCCTGGCCGAGCTCGGCGCGGGCGAACTGCTTGTTACCTCCATGGACGGTGACGGGACGAAGCAGGGCTATGATCTCGAACTCACCCGCGCGATTGCCGACAGTGTGTCCGTTCCAGTGATCGCCAGCGGCGGTGTGGGTACGCTCGATCATCTGGTGGAGGGCGTCACTCAGGGGCATGCGAGCGCCGTCCTGGCCGCCTCGATCTTCCATTTCGGACAGCACTCGATCGGCGAGGCACATCGCGCTCTGCGTGCCGCAGGCTTGCCTGCACGCGGCTGAAGACCGTAGGATACCGAACATGGACACGCTGACCCGCCTCGAAGCCACTATCGCCAAGCGCCTCACCGCCTCGCCCGATGAAAGCTATGTCGCGAGGCTCAACAGTAAGGGGCTGGCCGAGATCGCCCAGAAAGTGGGCGAAGAAGCCGTCGAAACCGTGATCGCCGCGATGAGCGGGCCGCGCGAGGAACTGATATCCGAAAGCGCCGATCTGCTGATGCATCTGTTGGTGCTGCTGCAGAAAAAGGGCGTGGCGCTGGATGAAGTCATGGCCGAACTGGACCGGCGCGAGGGCGTGTCGGGCCTTGACGAAAAAGCGAGCAGGAGTGCCTGATGCCGATCGACGCGACGAAGCCGTATGACGACGAGAATATCTTCGCCAAGATCCTGCGCGGCGAAATTCCTTCGACCAAAGTTTACGAGGACGATTGGGCCTACGCCTTCGAGGACATCAATCCGCAGGCCGAAGTGCACACGCTGGTGATCCCCAAGGGGCGCTATGTCAGCTGGGACGATTTCAGTGCCAAGGCCGGGGCGGAGGAAATTGCCGGTTTCGTGCGCGCCGTTGGAAAGGTGGCGCGGGACAAGGGGCTGGTCGAGCCGGGATACCGGATGATGGCCAATGTCGGCGCGCATGGCGGACAGGAAGTTCCGCATCTGCATGTCCATCTCTTCGGGGGTGAACCACTCGGCCCGATGATTGCGCGTCGTTAGTCGCGCCCAAGAGTCGCTTCGTCGTTTGCGATTGCACGCTGTTCGGGCGGTGCGCTAGATGCGGGCGCCTATGGACGTGAGGCCCAACACCCCCGACGGCGTAATCGACGGCGACCGGCATTTGTATGCGGTGCGCGCCTATTATGAGGACACCGACCTTTCCGGCATCGTCTATCACGCCAACTATCTGCGCTGGTTCGAACGCGCCCGGTCCGATCTGCTACGCCGGCTGGAGATAGACCAGCGGGCCGCGATCGAGGAAGGCGGCGGCGCTTATGCCGTTTCCGAGATTAACCTCAAATATTTGCGTCCTGCAAAGCTCGACGACGACATTGTCATCGAGACCTGCTGCACGGAATTGAAGGCCGCATCCTGCCGAATGCACCAGACAGCTTCGCGCGGCGACGAATTGCTGGCCGAGGCACATTTGCGCGTCGGCTTCGTTTCACCGGGCGGGCGGCCAATCCGCCAGCCTGCCCCATGGCGCGAAGCTTTCGCGCGTTTTGTCGATACGACTGAGGATTGATGACGACTTTATCCCTAATCGCGATTGCCGCGCCGACCCGGCTCGATCCGGTCCAGCTTTTCCTCGATGCCGATATCGTGGTGCAGGCCGTGATGGCGGGTCTGATCCTTGCCAGCATCTGGGTCTGGACCATCATCATCTCCTTCACTCTGCGCATGAGCCGGATGAAATCCGCCCAGACGCGCTACGAAACCGAATTCTGGCAGGCCGACCAGTTCGACCGCTTCATGAGCGAGCGGGGCAATAAGGACATTCCTTCCGCCCGCGTCGCGCAAGCGGGCGTGGCCGAATGGCGCCGTTCGACGAAGGGCGAAATCCGGGATCGCGAGGCGCTGCGCAACCGGATCGCCGCAGCCATGGAAAGCCAGGTCGCACAGGAAGCTGACGAGGTAGCGGAACGGCTTAACTTCCTCGCCACCGTCGGTTCGGTGGCTCCCTTCGTCGGCCTGTTCGGCACGGTGTGGGGGATCATGAACAGCTTTTTTCAGATCGGCGCACAGGAAAGCTCGTCACTGGCAGTCGTCGCCCCCGGTATTTCCGAAGCGCTCTTTGCCACGGCCATCGGCCTGTTCGCCGCCATCCCGGCGGTGATTGCCTACAACCGCTTCAGCCATTCGGTCGAGCGGTTTGAAATCCGCCTGACCCGCTTCTCCGACAAGCTGCACGCCAGCTTCAGCCGCCAGCTGGAGCAGCGCTGACATGGCGATGAGCCTAGCCTCCGGCAAAGGCACCCGTCGCCGGCGCGGACGCGGCGGGCGGCGGCCCATGGCCGAAATCAACGTCACGCCGTTCGTCGACGTCATGCTGGTGCTGCTGATCATCTTCATGGTGACGGCGCCGTTGTTGACGGCAGGCGTTCCCATCCAGCTGCCCGACAGCCGCGCCGACGCGCTGCCGCAGGAACAGCAGCAGGTCGCCATCAGCATCGACAGCGATGGCTATGTCTATATCGACGACAATCAGGTTCCGGTCGGCGAATTGCCCCAGGCGCTTGAATCGATTCCGCAGACCGGCGACGGACCGGATGTGACACTGCGCGCCGACCGTGCGCTCGATTACGGGCGCGTGATGGCTGTGATGGGAGAGCTCAACCGTGCCGGGCTCAATCGCATATCGCTGGTGACCAATGGCGGGCAGGAACGCGCGCCGGTCAACAGCGGTTCAGGAACCGGGGAATAGCCAGCGACCATGGCAGCAATCGGCATCAGGGGAGAAGAGCGCACCGGGCTGATCGTGGCCGTTGCGCTGCATCTGCTGGTCCTGGCCGGACTGGTGATTCAGGCGCTGCAGGAGACGCCCCCGATTACCAAGCCCGAACGCATGGTGGTGAGCCTGGCAGAAGATGTCGGGCTGGAATCGACAGCGCCCGATCCTGTACCCGAAAGTGCTGCAGCCATCGCCCCGACCTTGTCCGATGTGCCTGCACCCACTCCGGAAATACTCCAAGCGCCGAGCGAGCCGGTTGTCGAGCGGCCCAGGCCCAAGGTCCAGTCGCCGGTGCCGGCCCCTGCGCAAAAGCCTCAGCCCCGCCGTGAAAAACCGCGCGAAACGGCGAAGCCGCAGCCCAAGCCCAAGGCCGCGGAGAAGGGCGGCGGCTCTGCGATCGGCAGTGATTTCCTCGCCGGAGCGGGTGATAGCACCACGACCACTGACACGCGCACGCCGGCGTCCAAAATCGGGGCGAGCACAAAGGCTTCGCTGGTGCAGTCGATTGCCCGCGACATAAAGCCGCATTGGCAACCGCCCAGCGGGCCGGAAGTCGAGCAAATCACGACCTTTTTACGGTTTCGCCTGAACAGCGACGGTAGCCTTTCCGGCAGGCCGACAGTCGTGCGGCAGACCGGGATCAACGATACCAACAGGGCGCAGGCCAGCCGCCATGCCGAGCAGGCGATCCGCGCGGTCCAGCTTGCTGCCCCCTTCAATCTTCCCGAAGAATATTACGAAGCCTGGAAGGTCGTCGGCCCCTTCAGCTTCGATTGGAGACTAGCCCAATGAAGAAACTCATCATCGCCACCCTCGCGTTCGCGGCCAGCCCACTTGCGGCGCAGAACCAGGATCTTGGAGAGCCGATCGGCGAAGGCCAGGAGGTCGAGACGATCGAGGAAGAGGAGGGGCTTACCGGCTCAGTCAGCTTCGAAGGCAATCTTGACGATCTCGGCATCGCCATCCCCGCCTTCGCCACCGATCGCAATGCGCCCACGCCTGCCAATGCCAACGGCACCGAAGCGCTGGGACTCGAACTTGCCCGCGTGATCACCTCCGATCTGCGCAACAACGGGCTGTTCAAGCCGACCGGGCCAGATTCCCTGCCTAAGCCGAGTTTCGCCAACATCACGGCGCCGGTCTGGTCGACCTGGGGAGTGCGCGGGGCGGAAATGCTGGTCCACGGCTATGTCCGCGCGCGGAGCGATGACCGGCTGACCGTCGGCTGCTATCTCTACGATATGGCGCTGCAGCAGCGCCTTGTCGCCGAAGGTTGGGTTGTTGCTCCCGCTGACTGGCGCCGCGCTGCGCATAAGTGCGCCGATCTCGTCTATTCGCGCCTGACCGGGGAAAGCCCGTTCTTCGACAGCCGTATCGCCTATATTGCGGAAACCGGCCCTAAGGATAACCGCACGAAGCGCCTCGCCATCATGGACAGCGATGGTGCGAACCACCGCTTCATCACCACCGGCCGCTCCACTGCGCTGACGCCGCGCTATTCGCCCGATTACAAGAAGCTGGTCTATCTGAGCTATGTCGACGGCAATCCGCGCATTTATGTCTACGACATCGGCACCGGAAAACAGACGCTGGTCACCCAGAGCGAAAATCCGACCTTCGCGCCGCGCTGGAGCCCGGACGGTCGCTGGATCCTCTATTCCATGGCCGTTGGCGGCAATACGGATATCTATCGTGTTTCCGCGCAGGGCGGCCGCAGCGAACGGCTGACCGACGCGCCCGGCATCGACATCGGCGGGTCCTATTCGCCTGACGGCAGAAGCATCGTTTTCGAAAGCGACCGTTCGGGCGCGCAGCAATGCTACGTGATGAATTCCGACGGCTCGAACCAGCGCCGGATCAGCTTTGGCGGCTCGCGCTGCGCGACGCCCGAATGGAGTCCCCGCGGTGACCAGATCGCCTTCACCAATTCCAGCAGCTTCAATGTGTCGGTGATGACCCCGTCAGGCGGCAATGTCCGCACGTTGACGCGTGGCTGGCAGGATGAAGCGCCGACCTGGGCGCCCAACGGCCGCATCATCCAGTTCTTCCGCACCGAACGCAACACAGGCAAGACTTCGCTGTGGCAGGTCGACCTGACCGGTGAAAACGAACGCAGCCTGCCGACCCCGGTCGATGCCTCGGATCCGGCCTGGGGACCGATCCTGCCTTAAGATCATTGGTCTATTCATGGGGACGGTTAAGTCCGGGGCCTAAAAAGAGTTCCACCGCTGTTTAAAAGGGGACAGCTTTATGAATACCCGTTTTGCTACTGCAATGATCATGACGTCGGCGCTTGCGCTGGCAGCCTGCCAGAAGAAAGCTCCGGAAGAAATTCCGCCGCCGCCGGTCGACAACACTACGCCGACCCCGACGCCAACGACGACAGCGCCCGGCGTGGGCAGCATGGAGCATTTCCTGCAGGCTGTCGGTCAGGCGAACTCGATCGTCTATTTCGACACCGATCAGTACAACATCGACGCAGAAGACAGCGCCAAGCTCCAGCGTCAGGCGCAGTATTTCAACCAGTACCCCAGCGTCACCTTCACCATCGAAGGTCATGCCGACGAGCGCGGTACGCGTGAATACAACCTCGCCCTTGGCGAACGTCGCGCCAATTCGGCTAAGAACTACCTCGTATCGCTCGGTATCCCGGCCTCCCGCATCCGTACGATCAGCTACGGCAAGGAGCGTCCGGTCGCGCTTGGCTCGAACGAATCTGCATGGGCGCAGAACCGCCGCGCAGCTACGGTGACGATCAACTGATCTTTATCGGTTAACCTACATCGAGCCCCGGCCCCAGCGCCGGGGCTTTTTGTTTGAGCGTCTCCCGCGAAAAGGGCCGCCTTTCCTTGCCAATACCGCCAGTATCCCTAAATTGGCGCCCATGCCCGCCTTATCCCATAAAAATGCGCCCCTCCGCTGATGGCGAAAGCACGGCGTTCGAACGACTGGGGCTTCCCCCGCTGGCGTGGTTACGAAGAAAGCCGCGAAGCCGCCACGGTGCGGCTGTGCGATCGCTACGGCTGCGAAGAGCGCGGCGATTGCCCGGCCCCCAAATCGCCCAACAGCCCCAAGCGCTGGTATTTCTGCCAGAAGCATGCGGCGGAATACAATTCCAAGTGGGATTATTTCGAAGGGCTGGACAAGGCGGAGAAGGAAGCGCGCACCAAGAGCGAGCAGGCGGAGAACGCTGGCTATGCCGAAGCGCAGCATTATGGCTGGGGCGGCGCGGGCGATGGCAGCCGTTCGGCCGATGAAATGCGCGCGCTGGAGGTGCTCGAACTGGAATCCGATGCGGATTTCGCGGCAGTCAAAAAGGCGTGGCGGGTCAAGGCAAAAGCCGTGCATCCGGATGTAAAGCCGGGCGACAAGGACGCCGCGGAGGCTTTCCAGAAATACCAACTCGCGTACGAAATTCTGAAATCGGCCGAAGAGCGGCGCGAATGGAAGGGTTGAGCCCCTCCGGCGCCCAGCTTGTATCAACGCGACATTAACCCTTCTTTCGGGGGTTCGGCGATATCAGCCACCCGAAGCTGGGAGGGTTTGATGAAGGCACGCACAAATGTTCGCCGCGGGACCGATATCGTTTTGCATTGCCGAATTCCCGTGGAGCGGGCCCAGGCAATTCTTTGCGACATTTCGGACACCGGCTGCCGCATCCAACTGTTCGACGGCTATGTGAACAAGGGCACCACGATCTTCTTCGAGCTCGACGAACAAACCGATCTAGCCGGACAAATCGTTTGGGTTCAGGGCGGCGAAGCCGGGGTGCGTTTCATGCACAAACTCAGTCCTGCAGCGCGAAAGGTGCTGGAAATCTGAGCCTTGCCGATCCGTTTTACGACGCTCGAAAAATCGAGTTGACGGCAATACTGACTATTCTACGCTTCAAGCCTGCTAATCGGGGATCGGCATGGCTTTTACAGCTTATATCTCTTCGCTTTAGTCCGCGCTCGCTGCTGCAACGGTCCCTCCGCCTGTAGTTACAATTTCTCAAAAAAATCCGACGGAGATCGCCATGTGGTTTCCTGGCGAAGTGGAATGTGCGAATGGCGCTGCCCCACGGGGTGGGGATATTTTGCGACCGTTCAATACGGTCGTCGGCAATCTGCGGAATGGCGATGACCTCCTGACGCTTGCTTTCGCAATCGACGAAGAGGGGCGTCCACATTCGATCGACTGGGCCAGCGGATCCGAGCGGACCTTCGCAGATGCGCCCGCTGCTTTGGCCGGGAGCCGATTTGAGGCTGGCATGCCAGCCGAGGATTGCCGCATAAGTTACCGCGCAAGCACCGCCACGGTCGAGCAAGCGCCCTTTGCCGAGTTGATTTCGCTCAGTATCTCGCCAGATGGCCCAAGGCCGCCGAGAGAGGTGTGGGACCGCGTATATGGTTCGACCGAGTGCGCCAAGGCACCTCGCCCCCAGCAATTGGTCACGGTGATGCCGGAGTTCGCGAAGCTTCCAGGCAAGCCCGGCGCGCGCGCTTGGACGCTGATCGGGTTCGACATTGGTGAGGATGGTGAAACACGGGCGGTAAAGGTGGTGGCAAGTACTGGCAATGAGACGCTGGATGATGCGGGTCTCACAGCGATCAGCGAATCGCGCTTCGCAAGTGGCACGCCCAAATCCGGCTGCCTTTATCCCTATTGGCGCAATCCTGTGCGGTTGCCTGCGCCAGAGAAACCCCAGTCCGACGGGTCCTGCGAAGGCTTGCCCGACTGGGACTTCCCTCCGGTCCTGCGTTATCCGGAAGCGTTCGAACGGCGGCTGATAGAAGGCTGGGCGCTTGTCCGTTACGATGTCGCTTCGTGGGGAGAAACCGGAAACGTCGAAGTGGTCGATGCTCAGCCGGCCAGCGCTTTCGGTACGGCTGCGGAGATGATGATCAAACGAGCCAAATATGAAGCCGACGGGAAGGGCGCGACTAATTGTACGACGCTGGTATCTTACGTTCTTCCCGACGAAAGGGGCTTGCTGGATCAATCCGAAGACAGCCAGTCAGATTAGCGCTCGTCAAAGACTTTGCAGACGCCGGGTAACAGAAGCTGCCATCCTTTCTCCCAAGTCACTTGCCTGTTCGGGATAAAGGTAAGGTTCGATAGCTTCCGCTTCCATCACCGCCAGTTCACCCGAAGGAAGCCGGGCCATGTCCACGCGGCAGTAGAGCATATCCTCAAAGGGCAATGCGGCGAATACGGCGCTGGCCTGGGCCAGATCCTCGGGCTGCGGCTCGAACGCATGTTCGATGCCACCATATAGTGACTGGATGCGATACTCACCCTCGGCAGCGCGTTTCAGGACGCCGTGGCTGTATTCGCCATCGATGAAAACGAAGGTATATTCCCCTTCCTCGACCACGCTGGGCAGGAATGGCTGGATCATCGCCGGTTGACCCATGCGCCATCCGGGCTGGGGTAGGGCGTCGTGGCCGAAGCTGTGCTGGCCAAGTCCGCCCGCGCCGATCTGGCGCTTCACGACCACGCGGGTCGCTTCGAAGGCGTCGAGCGCGATAGCGACATCGCTGCTTTTGACCTCGTCGAACCACAAGGTCGGGATAGTGGTCACCCCGGCATCACCGAGTTGCTTCAGGTACCGCTTGTCGCCGTTCCAGCGCACGACTCGCGACGGATTGCATACTCTGATGCCGCGCGCTTCCAGCGCTTCCAGTTTCGCAACGAAGTCGTCGAAGTGATCCTGATAATCCCAAGCCGTCCCGAGCAGCACGAGCGCAATATCGGCAAAGTCCTCCAGCGGGGCCCGCCAGTCGATTTCGACCAGCTTCAGCCCTGCCGCCTCGAAGGCCGGACGCAATGCGCCGACCTCGAGATCGTGTTCAAAGGCATCGCCCCTGCGCGGCCCGCCGCCGGGCAGCGTATCCGCGCAGGCCAGAAAACCGATGCGGATCAGACTGCCTCCAGCGCCTGTTCGAAGTCGGCGATGAGGTCGTCCGCATCTTCGATGCCGATCGATATGCGCACGAGATTGTCCGATATGCCCAGTTCAGCGCGGCGCCCTTCTGCGACCGACAGGTGGGTCATCGATGCCGGATGGCTTGCCAGCGTTTCAGTCCCGCCGAGGCTGACCGCGAGCTTGGCGATCTTGAGGCTGTCGAGGAAGCGGAAGCATTCGGCCTCGCCGCCCTTCAGCAGCAGTGAGAAGGTAGACCCTGCGCCCAGGCAGTGGCGGTCATAAATGTCCTGCTGGCGCTTGTCCTTTATCATGCCGAGATAGCCGAGACCTTCGACCTTATCGTGCTTCGACAGGAAATCGCACACCTTCGCGGCGTTCTCGCCAGCGCGGCTCATGCGCAGTTCGACCGTTTCAAGGCTGCGGCAGAGCATCCAGGCGGTGTTCGGATCGCAGATCCCGCCCATCGTGTTCCGCAGCATGCGCACCGGGTCCATCCACTTTTTCGCGCCTGCGATGGAGCCGGCGACGAGGTCCGAATGGCCGCCGACATATTTGGTCAGCGAATAGCAGACGATGTCCGCGCCATGTTCAAGCGGGCGCTGCCACAGTGGGCCGAGGAAGGTATTGTCGATGGAGATCGGGCATTCGAGCCCGGCAGCGTCTACGGAGGCGCGCACCGCTTCGATATCCACTAGGGCATTGGTCGGATTGCCGGGACTTTCGAGATAGACCATCGCGACCTTGCCGCCGTTCTCATCTGCCATGTCCTTGGCCTTAGCCAGAACCCCGTCAATTTCCTCGCGCGTGGCACCGGCGGGGAAGTCGACATAGTCGATGCCCCAGCGCGACATCCACTTCGCCACGAAGCCTTCGGTAGCAGCGTAGAGCGGTCCAGAATGCACGATTACGTCGCCCTTGCTGGCATAGGCAAGCATCAGCACGCAGATCGCGGTCATTCCGCTGGAGAAAGAAAGAGCGTCTTCCGCCCCGTCCCAGACCGACAGGCGGTCTTCGAGGATTTCCTGGTTGGGCGCGTTGAAGCGCGAATAGACGAGGCCGTCCGCACCGCCCGGACGCTTGCCGGTGATCCCTTCGAAATGGCGCTTGCCATCGGCGGCGCTGGGAAATGCGAATGTTGAAGTCAGAAAGATCGGCGGCTTAAGGCTGCCTTCGGATAGCGTGGGGTCGAAGCCGTGGCCCATCATCAGCGTGCTGGGCTTGAGTTCGCGTCCCGCAATCTTGGTGACTTCGGGCTTTGGAGCCATGCGGGGGCTGGTGGGATCGATATCGTTGTCGCTCATACGCTTGGAGCATCCTTCCTGATGTCTCGCTCCCAGGAAGGCGGGAGCTGATGGTCGGTGCGGGGCACCCGTTCCTAACCTCCGCAGGAACGCATCTCCGCCGCATAGCCGGTATGCGCCAGCCTCTATGTCGGTTCCTCGCTGGTTTCAACTGAGATGAAACCGGCTAGAAAATGGAAGCTGCCGTAGGTCGTGAGGCGAAGATACTCGGATAAAGCGAACAAGCAGCCACTCATTGGCTGGACCTTAGTGGGTCCAGTCTAGTGACAGGCTGTCGACGTGCCAGCGCAATTGCTCAGCAGTGGCCCCTGGAACATCATTGACCCTCTTCAGGATTAGCTCGCCGTCATAGTTGACCGGCCGTCCCGATGTATCCGCCGAAGTGATGTTCAGCGGCGCTGTGTAATAGCTCGAGCCGGCTGCGCCTTCCATGCGGCCGGTGTCAACGGCAACGGAAATGTCCGCAAGGTCAGCGAAGTGGCCGGCCCATTGCGTCTTGGGCCACTTCTGCTTGCTCGCATCGTCCAGCATAGCCCAAGCTTGGTCGAATTCCTTCAGTTCGATTGCACGGGCAAAGGAAGTCGCGATATTGCGCGCACCTTTTTCAGTTTTTTCGGCTTCGGGAGAAAGTGGGGACGGCGTGAGATCGGGGGAGCCGTCGTTAACACGACTGTTCTGCTGACCGTCCGAAACCGGAGCGGGCGGCGGTGCAGCAGGTATTTCGTCCGGCTTGGATTGCTGATCGGATTGGGGATCTGGCCGCTGCCCATCGACACTGCTGGAATCACAGGCGGCGAGACTCAAACAGCCAAGTGCGATGACGATAGGTGCTTTTGCTTTCATGAAAAGACAATCGGGAAACGATATCAATCGTTCCCCGATCACTATTGTCTGCAATGAAAGGCTTTACTTGCCTATTTCGGCGCGAGCACCATCACCATCTGACGGCCTTCGAGACGTGGGAAGCTTTCGACCTTTGCAGTCTCCTCCATATCGTCGCGCACGCGGTTCAATAGATCCATGCCCAACTGCTGGTGAGCCATTTCACGGCCGCGGAAGCGCAGGGTGCACTTCACCTTGTCGCCGTTCTCGATGAACTTGTTCACATTACGCATTTTCACGTCGTAATCGTGATCATCGATGTTGGGACGCATCTTGATCTCTTTGATTTCCTGCGTCTTCTGCGTTTTACGCTGCAGGTTGGCCTTCTTCTGCGCCTCGAAGCGATATTTACCGACATCGAGGAACTTGCACACCGGCGGGTCCGCATTGGGAGACACTTCGACGAGGTTGAGGCCCAGTTCGTTGGCCTGCTCGGTCGCTTCGCGGGTGTACATCACCCCAAGGTTTTCGCCTTCGTGATCGATCACGCGGACCTTGGGGACATTGATCATGTTGTCGTAGCGCGGGCCGCTTTTCACGGGCATTTGCATGCTGCGCCGGGGTGGACGGGCTATGGGGTAATCTCCTTGGTTACTTCTGGATGTTCATCTTCGTTCAGAATGCCCCGATGTAGGCACTGTTCCGCAGATTCGCAAAGGGGTTCGGATTCTAAGGCCCGGTTTTGCGCGGCGGCGTGGCTATCACGCAGCGTTCGACCATAGATTGAAGCGGGCCAGCCGACCCTTGGCTGGAACGATTGCGTCGATCGTGTCCGCCGGCTGCAGCGCCCTCAGGATGGCCGGATCGGCAGCGTTCATGCCGCCGGTGTACGCTCCGAATGCGGGCAGGATCATGCGGCCGGAAGGCTTGCCATCGGCGCCTTCATTCGCGCTTACGACGGCGCAGGGACGGCGGATGTGGCGGCGGTGGACGGTCAGCTGCAGGCGCGGGTGGTAATGCCCTGATAGCTCGGGCCGCGTTTCACCCTTTTGCGCGCGGTGACGAAGGATCGTGCCGCCGATTTCCAGCTCTTCCACCAGCGTTCCGCCGCAGCGAGCCTCCATGTCGGGATCGTGATTGCCGGTGATCCACACCCAGTCGACTGCCTTGGTCAGCGCTTCGAGCATACCGCAGGCGTGAGGTTCGAGCCGGGCGGAACCTTTCGAATCGTGGAAATTGTCACCCAGCGTGATGACACGCCGCGCTCCGGTTTCGCGAATGGCCAGCGCAACGCGTTCCAGCGTCTCGCGGCTGTCGTAGGGCGGGATCATCTGCCCGTGGCCGGCAAAGAAGCTACCCTTTTCGAGATGCAGGTCGGCGACCAGCAGAGCACGCTCACGCGGCCAGTAGAGCGCGCGACCTTCTGTCAGGAGCCATTCCTGGCCTGCGAACGAAAGGGGAACCATGTACCGCTATTGCCGCGTGGGCGCCGCAATGGCAAGGGCTTGTGCATGACCGACTGGACCAAGCAAACCCAAACCGCGCGCACATGGTTCGAATCCCTGCGCGATCGTATCTGCGCCGAGTTCGAGGCGATCGAGCGCGAGGCGGGCAGCGCGGCTGTGTTTCAGTACGACAGCTGGAACCGCGTGGAAGAGGGCAATGAAGATCCAGGCGGAGGCACGCGTGGCCTCATGAAGGGTAAGGTTTTCGAGAAGGTGGGTGTTAACGTGTCCACCGTGCGCGGAAATTTCGCGCCTGAGTTCGCTGCGTCGATCAACGGTGCAAGCGAAGAGAACCCCGGTTTCACGGCGACCGGCATCAGCCTGGTTGCGCATATGGCAAACCCGCATGTGCCAGCCGTGCATATGAACACCCGCTTCCTCACCACCCAGGCGGCCTGGTTCGGCGGCGGGGCGGATCTCAATCCGCCGCTGCCCTATGAGGAAGATACCGAGGAATTCCACGCCCGCTTCCGGGCGGCCTGCGCGGCCCATAACCCGACCTATTATGATCGCTTCAAGAAATGGGCGGACGACTATTTTTATATTCCCCACCGCGGCGTTCATCGCGGAGTGGGAGGCATCTTCTACGATCACCTGGAGTGCGAGGATGAAGTGGGCTTCGGCCGCAATCTCGCGTTCACGAAGGATGTCGGCGAGGCATTCCTGGATATCTTTCCCAAGCTCGTCCGTCGGCGAATGGACCAAGAATTCGCGCCTGCCGACAAGGCCCAGCAACTCGAATGGCGCGGACGCTATGCCGAATTCAATCTCGTCTACGATCGGGGAACGCTGTTCGGCCTGAAGACCGGCGGCAATATCGATGCGATCCTGATGAGCCTGCCGCCTGAGGCGACCTGGAGCTGATTGCGCTTTTCGGCGCCGCAACATCGGCGTAGGAGCTTCCGATGCGCGCGTTTAGCGACCCGGTTCGCCTGATTCCTCTTCTCTTCGCTGCGGCAATACTCGTGGGAGCGGGGCTCCTCATGCTGCCTTTCGCCACGGTCGACGGGCGGGGCGCTTCGGGTGTCACGGCCTTCTTCACCTCGACCTCGGCCGTTTCTGTCACTGGCCTGATAGTGGTAGACACGGCAACCTATTGGACAGCTTTCGGCAAGGGAGTGATCCTGCTGCTGTTCCAGGTTGGCGGCTTCGGCATCATGACGGCAGCGACGCTATTCGGCCTGATGGCGGGACGCGGCTTCGGCCTGCGGGAAAGGATCGCAACCAGCGTGGAGCGCAGCCGGCTGGAGGTGGGCGATGCCCGTTCCGTTTTGGCTCTGGTCTTCAAGGTCACCCTTACAGTGGAAGGCGTGGTCGCACTGATCCTGACGCTACGCTTCATGCTGGCTTACGACTTCCCCTTCGAGCAAGCCCTGTGGCACGGGGTGTTCCATTCAGTCAGCGCGTTCAACAATGCGGGCTTTTCGAGCTTTTCCGACAGTGTGATGAGCTATCAGAAAGACAGTGTGATCCTGGTGCCGATCATGCTTTCGGTCATCATCACCGCGCTCGGTTTCCCGGTCATGCAGGATGTGCGCCACCACGGCTTCTCGTGGCGGGCATGGACGCTGCATTCTAAGATCACGCTGACAACGACGGTTGCCCTGCTGCTCGTCGGCTTCGTGGCGATTGCGGCGAAGGAATGGACGAACCCCGCTACTCTTGGCCCCATGGGTACCAGCGCCAAGCTGCTCAACGCCGCCTTCCACTCGGTCATGCCGCGCACGGCAGGCTTCAATAGCCTGGATGTTGGCGCTTTCCGCGGCGAGACTTTGCTGATGAACTATGTGCTAATGTTCATCGGCGGGGGGAGCGCGGGCACCGCGGGCGGGATCAAGATCACCACCTTCGTTGTCCTGCTGGCGGTTGTGGCGTCCGAAATCGGCGGGCGTCGCGATGCGGAGATATTCGGTCGGCGGCTCGGCTACGGTGTTGAGCGGCAGGCCTTGACGGTGACCGTCGCTGCATCGGTGCTAATTATGTTGGCATCGATGTATATCCTCGCCATCACCCGCTTGCCGATGGAGGACGTCCTGTTCGAGACCATCTCCGCCTTCTCGACCGTCGGCCTGTCCACCGGCATCACTGCCAAGCTGCCGCCCACGGCGCTGGGTGTGCTTGCCTTCCTGATGTTCGTCGGCCGCGTGGGAACCATTACCGTTGCGACTGCCTTGGCACTAGGCGGCGAACCTCGACCGTTCCGTTATCCCGAGGAGGATCCCATTGTCGGCTAAGAAGCGCAATCCCGTACTAGTCATCGGCCTTGGCCGTTTCGGCGGTTCGGTCGCCCGCACGCTGGAGCGGATGGGGCACGAAGTGCTGGGCGTCGATCATGACGGAACGCGGGTCCAGGAATATGCGCCGCATTTGACACAGGTCGTCGAGGCTGACTGCACCGATACGCGCTGCCTCGACAAGCTCGGGGCGAACAGTTTCGACTCCGTCGTGGTCGGCATTGGCAGCGATATCGAGGCGAGCGTGCTGGCTGTGCTGGCGCTTTCGGATCTCGGTGTGCAGAACATCTGGGCCAAGGCGACCAACGAGAACCACGGCCGCATCCTCGAACGGACCGGTGCGCATCATGTCGTTTTTCCCGAACAGCGCATGGGTGAGCGCGTGGCGCGGATGCTGAATGAGCGCCTGCTCGATTTCATCAGCTTCGGTGACGACTTCGCCATTGCTCGCGTGGCCGCGCCCGGAACCATCGTTGGCCTGCCGCTGGTGACCAGCGAATGCCGCAAGAAATTCGATGTCACCGTGATCGGCGTGAAGCGCCGCGGCGAGGATTTCATCCACGCCGTACCCGACACGCTAATCATGCCGGGCGACCTGCTGGTGGTATCCGGTAAGGTGGAAAACCTTGAGGCCTTCGCCGCGCTGCAGCCCTCTACTGCGGAACCTCAGCCTGTGGGGGCGTAGACCCTCACCCAGTCGACCAGCATCGCGACCTCGCCCGACTTCACCGCATCAACTGTCTCCTGCGGTACGCCGTTGTAAGGCTCTTCGATCCGGTTGGTCTTGAACGGATAGGCACCGCCCATCGCGAAATTGAGAATCAAGTATTTCTCATTGTCGAAGCGCCAGTCGCCATAATTCTCCACCATCGGGCGGGTAACGCGGTAGTGGACATGACCGTCGATCAGGAAGTCGATCTGCCGGTCGGTCCATTCCACGGCGTAGGTATGCCAGCTCGTGACATCGACGCCTTCAGGAAAGAAGAACTTGTTTACCAGCGGCGTCTCGCCCGAGTAGCCGGGGCCGTGCAAGGCCACGCCCACCCAGTCCTTTTCGCCGACATATTCCATGATGTCGATCTCGCCCGTGCCCGGCCATTTGTCGTTGCCGAGTAGCCAGAAGGCGGGCCAGACCCCGACATTGGCAGGCATCTTTATCCGCGCTTCGGCGCGACCATGTTCGAAGTCGAACTTTCCCTGCGTCTCGATCCGGCCTGACAGGAAAGGTGCCTTGCGGTCCCGGTTCGGATCAATGCCCGGCTTGAATACCGGGCGCAGCATCAGCACGCCGCCATCGGCTCCTTCGATCCCGTCGATAAAATTGATAGTCGCTGGGTCGTCGACATAGGCCTGCTGTTCGTTGTTGACCCAGAAGTCGGTGCCGATGACAATCCATTTGTCCCGGTCGAGCGTGCCGGTGTTGAATTCGTCTGCGAAGAGCAACTCTCGCTCCGCCGAAGGTTCGCCGTGCTGCGAGGTCGGCATTTGCGTCGATTGCGCGGAAAGCGGCCCTGCGGTTGCAAGCGCAAGTGCTGAGGGCAGGGCAGTGAAGATAGTGCGGATCATGAACCTCTCCCAGGATTTATGTGAACGTTCTCATGGCCGATCCTTGGGGGGAATGCCAGCCTTCGGGTACGATTGCACGGCTCGGGCTGGATAAGCGCGCCGGGATCGGCAATAGGCTTTGCAGCATTTGGACAAGGCCGGCCAATGCCGGCTCCGAGGTTTTTCAGGAGAATTCCATGCGTCGCATCGCCACTGCCCTTTCGCTGCTGCTTGCCAGCACCGCTTGCACTACCGTTCCGTCGGAAGGCGGATCGATGAGGGCGGGCGAACCGATGGTCTCGCCGATCCTGACCGGTGCCGATGCGGTGGACAGCATGACCTATGCGCAGCCACAGGTGGCTCGGGTGACACATGTCGATCTTGACCTGGCACTCGATTTCGATCGCAAGCGAGTGACCGGCGTCGCCAATCTCGATATTCTGGCGCGGCCCGATGCAGGTGCGATCGTGCTCGATTCCAATGGACTCGAGATTGTGGGGGTGCGCGACGGCGCGGGCAATCCGCTGGCTTGGAAGCTGGGCGATACCGTCAGCGAAGGAGGCAAGGGCGCGCCGCTCACGATTACCATGGGCAACGCCCGCGAAGTGCAGATTCAGTACGCCTCCGCCCCCGATGCCGAGGCGCTGCAATGGCTGACTCCCGAACAGACGGCGGGCGGTGAATATCCCTATCTCTTCAGTCAGGGGCAGGCGATACTCAACCGGACATGGATCCCTACGCAGGACAGCCCCGGCATCCGTCAGACATGGGCAGCGCGCATCACCGCACCCAAGCCGCTCGATGTGGTGATGAGCGGCGTCCGTCAGGGCGAGCCCGAAGATCTGGGCAACGGCCGCCGCGCTTTCCGCTTCGTCATGGACAAGCCAGTCCCGCCGTATCTCATAGCGATTGCCGCAGGCGATATCGACTTCGCCGCGATCGGTCCGCGCACCGGTGTCTGGGCCGAGCCGTCCACACTGGCGCGCGCGCGCGCCGAGGTGGGCGATACGGAAGAAATGGTCGAGGCAGCGGAAGAACTCTACGGCGATTATCGCTGGGGCCGCTATGACATGATCGTGCTGCCACCGTCCTTCCCTTATGGCGGGATGGAAAACCCGGTGATGACTTTCCTCACGCCGACCTTCATCGCGGGCGATCGGTCGAACAACGGGCTTGTGGCGCACGAGCTGGCGCATAGCTGGTCGGGCAATCTGGTCACCAATGCAGTCTGGGAAGACAGCTGGCTGAACGAAGGTGTGACCTCCTATTTCGAGAACCGGATCGTGGAAGCCGTATACGGCAAGAAGCGCGCCGAACAGGAAGCCGCGCTGTCTTTCGCCAATATCGAGGAAACGCTGGCAGAGGTCGGGATGAATGCGCCGGGCACCGCGCTGCACCACAGCACCGACGGGGCCGAGATCGGCAGCGCCATCACTTACGACAAAGGACATTTCTTCCTGCGGACGGTCGAAAGCATCGCCGGACGTGAGCGGTTCGATGCGTGGCTACGCCAGTGGTTCGACAATCACGCCTTCCAGCCCGCCACGAGCCAGCTCTTTTATGACGACATGATGGCGAACCTCGTGCGCAACGATGCCGAAGCCGAGCAGCTGGCTTTGCGGGAATGGATTTTCCAGCCGGGCTTACCCTCCAATGTGGCCCGTCCGGACCCTGCGGCCTTCGCCGAGGTCGACAGCGCAGTGCAGGCTTATGCCGCATCCAGCTCGATTCCGGTAGTTTACAACGGATGGACCAGCGCCGAGCGCATGCGTTTCCTCGATAATATCCCGAAGGAGCGCAGCGCGGCGCAGTTGTCTGAACTGGATCGGCAGTTGGGCCTCTCGACTACCCAGAACAACGAGATCCTGTTCCTGTGGCTCGAATTGGCGCTGGCCAATCGCTATGAACCGGCCGTGCCTCAGGCGGAGCAGTTCCTCGCCCGCGTCGGGCGAGCAAAGTTCGTGCGCCCGCTCTTCCAGGTTCTGTGGAGCGAAGGCGAATGGGGGCGCCCGATCGCGAAACGGATCTATGCCAAGACTCGCCCGAGCTACCACGCCGTGACGCGCGGCGCAGTGGACCGTGTGCTGGGAATGACTAGCTAGATCAGACCATATCCTGAGGGCGGACGAGCCGGTCAAAGGTTTCGGCATCGACAAGGTCGAGCTCGAGACCGGCTTCCTTCAAGGTTTGCCCATTGGCTAGCGCATGCTTGGCGATCTTCGCCGCGTTGTCATATCCGATTTCGGGCGCCAACGCGGTGACAAGCATGAGCGAGCGGTCGACCAGCTCGGCGATGCGATCCTCGTTCGCCGCGATCCCTTCGACGCAGCGGCTGGAAAAGCTGTCCATGCCGATGGCCAGCAGCTCGATCGAACGCAGGACATTGGATCCGATCAGCGGCATGAAAGTGTTGAGTTCGAACTGACCCTGCATGCCGCCGACGGTCACCGCCTGATGGTTTCCGATGACTTGCGCGGCCACCATGGTCAGCATTTCCACCTGTGTTGGGTTGACCTTGCCCGGCATGATCGAGCTTCCCGGCTCATTCGCCGGCAGCGACAGTTCGCCCAGGCCCGATCTCGGCCCGGATGCCAAAAGCCGGATATCATTAGCAATCTTGTTGAGTGCGACGGCTAGCGTGTTGAGAGTGCCGGAAAACGACACGAGCCCGTCTTTCGCGGCCAGCTGTTCGAAAGTGTTGTCGGCGGGTCGGAAGGCTTCGCCCGTGATGGCGTTGATTTGCTCCACCATGTCCGCGCTCCAGCGCTCGGGTGCATTCAGCCCGGTTCCGACAGCGGTGCCCCCGATAGCCAGTGCCGCGAGATCGCGACTAAGAGAGTCCTCGATCCGCTTGCGGCAGCTGTCGATCTGAGCGGCATAGCCTGAAAATTCCTGGCCGAGTGTCAGCGGCGTTGCATCTTGCGTATGGGTGCGGCCGATCTTTACAAGCTTCTCAAAGCTTTGTGATTTGGCTGCAAGCGCTCGATGGAGCCTTTCCAGCGAGGGCAGCAGAGTTTCCCGTGCATCCAAGAGGGCGGCGATGTGCAGCGCGGTCGGAAAACTGTCGTTCGAGCTTTGCGACTTGTTGACGTGATCGTTGGGATGGACCGGCTCCTTACCGCCCCGCGTCTGGCTTAGAGCTTCGTTGGCAATACCGGCAATCACTTCGTTGACGTTCATGTTCGTCTGCGTGCCACTTCCAGTCTGGAAAATGGTCAGCGGAAACTGGTCGTCATGCTCACCTCGGCGGATTGCTTCAGCCGCTGCCTCGATCGCATGTGCCAGTTTGGTGTCCAGCCCGTGGCTGCGATTGACGCGGGCGGCGGCCTGTTTGACGGTCGCCTGGGCATGCACGATCTGAAGCGGCATGCGCTGGTGCGGAGGGAAGGGGAAGTTCTCCAGGCTGCGCTGCGTCTGCGCACCCCAAAAGGCATCCGCAGGCACTTTGATGGGCCCGAGGGAATCGGTTTCGGTTCTCATGTCGCTCATGGTCGGCCTCGCTTAGATGCTGTCGGTTGACCTTCAAGCTAGTGACTAGAGCGAGGCCTTGCCACCTGTCTCGGGGCGTTCGGAGGTTCGCTCTTTTCAGATCGGTTGAAGCGATCTATTCTCAAGGCATGCCGTGGCAGCATGCACCGGAAGGGCAACGGCCCGCCATTACTGCCGATCCCCGCGGGTCGGATTGGTGACCTCTCGTTCTCTCTCCAAGGCGGTGCCACTGTTGGTGCTTCTCGCCCCCTTTTTCGCCATACTATCCGCTCGATTTGCGACCCATAGCGACCTTGCCGCGCGCTATCCGCGCACTGCGGCGCTCTTGTTTGTCTGGATTGCCGCCGACGCTCTGGCGCTTACGCTGTTAGCCAAGGCACCGACCAAAAGCCCCGATCTGCGCGCGTTACTTGGAGCGATTGCGCTTGGCTGCGTCATCGCCACCGTTTCGGCAGCTATACCTGTCAGATCAGCCTTGCTCGATATGAAGTCTTTGCTTGTCACCATGGGGCTCACGATCATCGCCTATGTGAGTTGGAGCCTGCATCTCGCCGTCCAAGCCTTTCGCCGCACACGTTCAATGCAAGCCGCGGCATGCGTTGTCCTGCCGGAAAAACTGGTGCGCTTCGCCGTGTATGAAAGCGCAATGATGCGACTGGCGCTGTTCAGCTGGAAGGCGCAACCTCATGTGCCTCCCGGCGCGCAGGCATTCGCTTATCACAAAGTCATCAACCCGCTGGTCGCCACTTTTCTGGTGCTGCAATTGATCGAGATCGTGGTGGTGGACCTTCTCGTCAGCCATTGGAGCGAAACCGCCGCGCTATTGCTGCTCGGCCTGGGCGTCTGGGGTGCGCTCTTCATTATCGCGATGATGAAAGCCTTTCGGCTCTATCCAGTGCTGCTCGAGGCCGAAGGCCTGCGTGTGCGCGGCGGGAGCTTCGTGGACTTTACCGTGCCTCTGAACGCCATTGCTGCTGTCGAGCCATCAATCAGCGATGCGGAAACGCGGCAGGCGACTGTCCTGAACGCGGCCATCCTCTCTCACCCCAACGTCGTTCTGCGCCTTTCACGGCCGCTGGAATATCGCCCGCTCTTCGGCAAGGCGCGAATGGTCGAAAGAGTGGCTTTCAGGCTCGACAATCCAGCCAGCCTCTTGCTCCAGCTGGAAAAGCATATTTGAAAGCGACGCCCGCGCTTTTTCGTTGCATTGCAACTCTGTTTGCCCACATCGTGATCCGACCATGCTGCGCCAGTACGAACTCGTAGAGCGGGTCCTCGATTACGACCCCGATGCCGACGAGGCGATGCTCAATCGCGCCTATGTCTATACCGTTCAGAAACACGGCACACAGACACGCGCATCGGGCGATCCCTATTTCAGCCACCCGGTCGAAGTGGCCGGGTTGATGACGGATCTCAAACTCGATCAGGAAACCATCGTCACCGCGCTGTTGCACGATACGGTGGAGGACACACTCGCCACAATCGACGATATCGAGACCAATTTCGGGGGCGAGGTCGCGCGTTTGGTCGACGGGGTGACAAAGCTTTCGAAGATCGAGCAGATGCCCGAGAACGAACGGGCAGCGGAGAACCTGCGCAAGTTCCTACTCGCCATGAGCGAGGATATCCGCGTCCTGCTGGTGAAGCTGGGCGATCGGCTGCATAATATGCGCACGCTCCATTTCATCAAGAAACCGGAAAAGCGCCGCCGCATCGCACGTGAGACGATGGATATCTACGCGCCTCTGGCAGAGCGAGTGGGCATGTACGAATACATGCGGGAGATGCAGTTGCTCGCGTTCGAGCAGATCGAGCCCGAAGCCTATGCCACTATTACCAACCGCCTGAAGCAGATTCGCGAGGAGGATGGCGGACAGGTCGATGCCATCGCTCTCGACATGAAGCACGCGCTGGCAGAAGCCGGTATGCAAGTCGAAGTGTCGGGGCGGGAAAAGCATCCCTATTCGATCTGGCGAAAGATGGCGGAACGCCACGTGTCTTTCGACCAGGTCACCGACATCATGGCTTTCCGCGTCATCTGCGATGACGTGGCGGATTGCTACCGAGCGCTAGGCGTTCTGCACACGACGTGGCAATTTCTACCTGGCAAGTTCAAGGACTATATCTCGACGCCGAAGACGAATGGCTATCGTAGCCTTCATACTTCGCTGATCTATGGGAAATCGATGCGCGTCGAGGTGCAGATTCGCACGCGTGAAATGCACCGGACCAACGAATTCGGGCTCGCGGCTCATTGGGCCTACAAGCAGGGGGATCGGCCGGATGGTGCGGTTGGCTGGCTGCGCGACCTTATCGAGATTATCGACACCAGTCAGGATGCCGAAGAACTTCTCGAGCACACACGCATGGCGATTTACCAGGATCGCATTTTCGCCTTCACTCCCAAGGGGGCACTCTTCCAGCTGCCCAAGGGATCGACGGCGGTCGATTTCGCTTTCGCCGTCCACACTGATCTCGGCGCGCAAACTGTGGGGGCGAAGATCAACGGGCGCCACATGCCGCTGCGCACGCAGCTCAACAATGGCGATGTGGTCGAGATTCTGAAGGGCAAGAATGCCGAGCCGCAGATGAGCTGGCTGGGCTTCGTGGTCACCGGCAAGGCGCGCGCCGCCATCCGGCGTGCCGTCCGTCAGAAGGAACGCGATGAAGTCGCCGATATCGGTCAGAAGCTTTACGACGAGATCACCACCCGCTTGCCCGGCAAAGTAGGCAAGAAAGCGCTACGCGAGGCGTTGAAGCGGCTGGAAATGGACGATGCTGAAGACCTCTATTACGCCATCGGTTCGGCCAAGATCAAAGATCGCGAGGTGATGGAAGCGCTGATCCCTGGTTCGACCGATGGAATGGCCGAGGAAGATGATGAATGGCTGCGCAATGGCAAGTCGCTTTCCATACGCGGCCTGACCCCGGGTGTCGGCTATACCTTGGCGGATTGCTGCCATCCGGTTCCGGGTGACCGGATCGTGGGACTGCGCAAGGAAGGCGAGGCGGTCGAGGTCCATGCGATAGACTGTCACCAACTTGCCACCGGAATCGATAACGACTGGCTCGATCTCAGCTGGGGGCGGCGTTCGCGGGGGGCCGTCGGGCGTTTGCGCGTGACGCTTTACGACCGGCCTGGCACGCTGGCCGAGATGGCGGGCATCTTCGCCAAGAACGTGGTCAACGTGACCAGCCTGGACCAGACGCAGCTCGATCACCCGTTCACGACTTACGAGGTTGACCTGGAGGTGCAGGATCTGGCGCATCTCAGCCGTATCCTCAGCGCGCTGAGGGCAAGCGATGCCGTCGCGCAGGCGGAGCGGGCGTGAGGAAAGATCAATGAGCCTGATTACCGGCATCGACCACGTCCAGCTGGCCATGCCACATGGCGGAGAACGGCATGCGCGCGAATTCTGGACCGGCCCGATGGGCTTGAGCGAGGTGCCCAAGCCGTCACATCTGGCGATAAATGGCGGCTGCTGGTTTGAAGGGGAAGGCGTAGCCATTCACTGCGGCGTGGAAGACGCTTTCCTGCCCGCACGCCGTGCGCATCCCGCCTTACTGGTCGAGAACCTCGGCGCACTGGTCGCCAAGCTCCAAGCTGCAGGCGTAGCTTTCAAACCGGGTAAACCGCTGGAAGGCTATCGCCGGGGCGACATTGTCGATCCGTTTGGCAATCGCATCGAATTGATGGAAAAGTTCTGAACTTTATCTGGGGCCAAAAGCGGCTGCAGCCTACTCCAGCGCTGGCACATGTAAGCTTACCTGAGTGCCATCTCACGCGTCGCATGGTATTGCAGCATCAGTGGATGGGCTTGCGGACCAGTTCGGCGGTGTGTCCGGGAATCGTCAGAAAGAGCCGGTCGCCTTTAACCTGGATGGTAGGAGTGCTTTGCGGCCATAGGCGGAACAGCCGTTCATTTGGCTGCTTGATGCACAGGGCCAGCGTGCAGATGCGCTGACCCTCATCGCTCCAACCGCAGGCATTGCAGCCGTCGTTCCAGCCGCGGATCCGGCCCCAGCGCAGGCTCACGGCATAGTTCGCCTCTCGCACATCGATTCCGTCGATGCTGACGAAATGCCAGGAACCGTCTTTTTCCGGTGCCGCGATGAGGTGCCAAACGGTTTCGCCATGAGGTATGAACATTCCGCCGACAGCCAGCACCAGTGCCACGGCGAGACCTGCCAGTGTCACCCGAGCCAGGCCCTTGTGATGCTGGCCACGGGTTGGCTTCCTAATCATCGCGCCTCGACTCGTCGCAATTCGCCGCGATGAAGCTCGTCGTGCAGCAACAGGCGGGAGCCTTTCAAGGTCATGGTGGCGGTCGCCCGGGTCAGCTGCCAATACGCTTCATCCGTTGGCTGTGACGCGCACTCCTGCAAATCGATGGTGATGATGCGCTCGCCATTGTCGAGCATATTGCCGTCGCTTGTCCCCCAATTGTTGCAGCCGTCATATCCGGCGATCACCTCGCCCCAATGAATGCGGACACTGTATCCATCGGCACGGACATCGCGGTCGTCGATCGTGGTGAATTGCCAGGTGCCATCTTCTTGCGGGGCTGCGAGGGCGTGCCATAGGCTTTCATGAGGCAGGAAAAGGCTCGATAGGACGGTTGCTGCTCCTACCCCGAGCCCGCCGGCCACCAACCAGGCTAGCCCGCGATGATGCTGGCCGCGGCGCTTCACAGCAATTCCAGCTCCAGTGCGATCCTGTCGCCCTCGGCCAGGTCCTCTGCTCGCATGACTTTTTTCGAGACGAGAAGTACCCATTCGGTCTTGCCCTTCTGGGGAAAGACGGAGGTCTTCCATGCGGTTTCGCCAATCTGCGCCACAACCTTTACCGATCCGAAACCGCGCCTTGCGCCAAACTCCAGTCGGTGGAGCCGTTCGTGCATCTCAATGGCCTCAGCCGCCGAGCCGGCCAGCGTAACGAGATGGTAGGTTCCGCGACTTCCCTGCCATTTCCGCAGTGTGGCATTGGTGGCCAATGGGTCTGGCACGAACTTAGCGATCGGTGCGCCGCACAGGTACCGGGATGTTGCAGATATCCGCGCCGCCCGCGGCAGTGATAAAGAATGGATCCCGGCGATTGGCGCGGGCATCAGCATACTCGGCGAAGGTTTCGCCTTCTGTCGAAAGATACTCGAACGATGGGCGCTCATCTGCGGGCAGGTCACTTGCGATACGGACCGACACGATGGGCGTTCTCTTGCTGCTCTCTTCCGCCGTATAAAACCCCAATGCGCCCGACCCGCGTGGCAGGGAGGAGAGGTGCTCCATCCCCTCGACGATCCGTCCGACAAGCGCAATATTACGGTCTAGATGGCGCGGCGCATGACCGATCACTGTATAAAGCTCAGCCCCGGTGCCGGTATCGGGAGACATCCCGCGACCGACGCCGACCATGCCATAGCAGTGGACAGGCCAATCCTGCTTTCCGTCTGACGCAATTGGCCAGCCTTTGTACAAATCGGTCCATGCGGCATAGGCATCGCCCCTTGTCCAACCATAACCTTCGGGCGGCATTTCCCCTATCCGAATGCTCGTGACTGGGGACGTATAATCTTCCTCGTCAATCGTCCGTAGCCCCTCTGGCAGCGGCTTTGCCTCCCCTTCCGCTTCCGGGTTGTCGTAATTAGGGTCGCCCCACTGGACGACGTAATTGTCTTGTACGCGGTTGATGGTGATGTCGTCGTACCAGCCCGCGCGGGCCAAGGTGCGGATGTTCTTGACCCAGCCTTGGCTGAAAGGTTCGGGAATGAGTTGGATCATCACCTCGCGCGGCTGGCCGTGGGAATCTGGTGCCAGCGTCATTATCACCAGATCTTCTGCCGCGATTTTCACCCATTCATTTTGAGAGGCTCGATCCACGATTTCGCCGGGGCTTGGCGCGGTTTGATTCTGGGCAAAAACCGGTGTGGTGAGGACGAGCGTTGCAGCGAGCGAGATCAGGTGCTTGTTCATCGCAGGTCAGCTTGCCAACAAGTGCGCAAAAGAAAAGCCCCTTCCCGCGCGTTTAAATGGGCGGGAAGGGGCATTTTACGGCGTTCGAAGGAAATGTCATTCCGCGCAACACCGTGACTCGGGGGTATGGCAGCAACGATTGCCTGCTTACCTGGGTTCCCACGGCTCGTCGCATTCTTGGCTGATGCAAATGTGGCTATGGAAGCAGTTGCGCCGCTCGTCATTGCCCGCTAGAGGCGCGCGTTCCGGGATGCGGAGCAGTGGCCGAGTGGTCGAAGGCGCACGCCTGGAAAGTGTGTATACGGTAACCCCGTATCGAGGGTTCGAATCCCTCCTGCTCCGCCACTTCGGTTTCTTCTGGCACCCCCGCTAGGCTGCGCTGCCATCCGTTATCCTGCTTGGTATATTTCGATGAATGTACGGTGCGGCACATAATCCGCCACTGCGCATGAATAATGCACTGAGCCATCTGTCTGATCGTCGCCTGCGGGAAAGCCGAGCCGTGGGTAAAAATCAGCCACCATGGCGTTGCGGTCAGTGGGTATATAGGTTGAGCGAATTTGCTCAATGCCTGCCGCAGCAGCGGATTCGAACAGCGCGTTCATGACGCATTGCTCCACTCCGCGTTCGAGCACGCGGCAGGATTGCAGCCAACTGTCGATTGTCCAGGCGGTATCTTCCTTGCGCACGATAACTACGCCGATCATGCCGTGCCGGGCAAACTTGTCCTCCAACCCAACCTGCCAGCCTATCACTTCAGGGTTTTCCTCAAATTCACGCACTTCCTCTTCTTCATAGCGGCGGGTGGTGAGGTTGAATTGGTTGGATTTGTTGATCAGCTGCGTAATCCGGCTACGACCGGCGCCGTTGAAGGGGGCAATGGACATGCGCATGGAGAGCGAGGTCAGGTAATTTTCGTAATTACCAATCCGCGCACGGATTTCGGCGGCGGCCGCACGGCCGCCATAGCTTTCCGCCCGTGCGATATCTTCCTGATTGAGCGGGAGGTGATCGAACAATCCTGAATGTGAGATTCGCTGGATGAAGAAAGAGGGATCGTCGCCCACCTCGATTGTCGAGACTAGCGGAAGTTCTTGCCGCACCCTTTCACGTTCGGCGGAATTGTCGTCCACGAATGCGAGCGATTCGAGGCCGAGGCTCAGCGTTTCGGCGATGGTCTTGATGTTCGTCGCCTTGTCGCTCCAATTCGCCTGGAACACGGCAATATGGTTTTCTTTGATGACCATCTCGGAATGGGCGCGAAAGGGTTCGCGCGCTATATCGTCGGCGTTCTTGGAACAGACCGCCAACACGACGCCCCGGTTGCGCAGGCTTAGGACGAAGTTCTGAAACGCCACAAAGGCTTCCCCTTCAGGAGAATTCTGACCGAGCCTTATTCCAGCAAGCCCATCGTCGCCGATGACGCCGCCCCACAGCGTGTTATCGAGATCGAGCACGAGGCCGCGCGCAGCCTTGCCCTTCATCGCTGCCAGCAGTGCCGCGATATTGTCTGCCGCCAGTGGGCATGCATCAACGCTGAAAGGTGTTTTCGCCGCGTGATAGCGGACCGGATCGAGCCATGCATCAAGACCCACTCGGTCGGCGAGGGCCGCCTGATCCCACAGCAGCCACTTTCCCTCTTGCGCCCCATCCGCCAGCAGGAGATTGAAGCGCTGCCTGAAGCGAGCCATCGAGCCAGGTGTTGCAAGATCGGACGACGAGATCTGGTCGGAACCCGGAAGAGTAGCGAAGATGGCCCGGCACCCAGATTTTTCTCTCGCAGCGGCTGCTAGTGCCATCACGAGCTCCGCCGCTTCGGCCAGCGCGGCTTTCTCGGCTTCGTGATCGAGGATGACACGCTGCCCGGAAATTGCGGTTTCGTCGATTATGACCAGCAGAGCGTCGAGTGGCTGACCGAAGCAGTCGACCGGGGAATATGCATAGCTGGCGACACTGTCATACGGAGCTTCGAGAGCGGAAATATCCAGACCGCGCGCCAGGCCAGCGGCGGCCAGCGGGCCTCGAAGGAAGCTCAAGGTACGGCTGCCCAAGAGGCCAAGCGTGATCGGAGCGAACCCTTGAGGCATGAGGGCCTGCTTTTTCACTTTTTGTGCAAGGCGCTCCATCCGCAAATGTTCGCGCATGCCTAATCTCTGATTGGCGAGAGTTTTCAGGGCAATATAGTCCGGTTCCTGCCCGGAGCTTAGAAGCGCTTCGACGGCGGCCAATCGATCAGCCCAGTTTTCGGCAAGCGGAGGCCGCCAGAGGAAACGCTCTTTTATCATGCCTTCTGCTTCGCCGACGCTCTGACGAGGTCGCCAAGATTCTTGAAGCTCTGCATCTCCGAAGTGCTGAAATGGACGCCGAGCTCCATCTCGATCATCACCATCAGACGAACGTGAGAGAGGCTGTCCCATTGGGCAACATCGTTGGCGGTTGTTTCCATGGTGACAGGGCCTTCGTACTCATCGAAAATGTCCCTGATTATCTCGGCAACCTGGTCGAGAATGGCTTGGTAATCCGACATATTGCTTATCCTTCCGGCTTTCAGACCGCGCTAGCGCTTGGTCTAGAACGTGGAGTCTGCATTCACTCGGCCGAGTTGGCTGTTGGTGGTGCGATAATTTTCGACTGCCGAACGAACGGCCTGCTCGTGTTCCGCCAAATTTTGACGGGTCAATCGATTGCTGTCGGTCGACAGAGCGCTCACAAAGCGGTGGAGGATGGCAGGATCATAGACATGGCCGACCTCACGAAAATTTGCGAGGTCGCCGGCAATGGCGGGATCGTCGTCGAAGGCGAAAATTCTGACATTCGAAAGATCGGCCGCAGCATTGACCAGGCAACGGCGCGCCACCAGCTGTTCGTCGAGCAGGGTCGGGCTGATGTCGTTCTGGCGGACATAGTAGAAGGCATAGGATGCAATAGGTACGAGTATGTCGACCCGCACGCCGCGCTTGGCGAAGGATCGCAGTCGCGGGATTAGCTGATCATTGATGGCAAGGAAGCTATCGCAATTCCGCCCGCTGAGAGCACCGATCCGGCTGCGGCCGCGCTCTACCACGCGCGCGATTTCTGCCATTTGCGACGGCTGCTGAAAGCCATCGTACATGGTATCGATATAGGACTTGTAAGTGGTATCGTCCGTGTTGCTGTAGGTCTGGTTGCCCGCCAAGACATCGAACGTCCTCCGGATAGTTGGCAAATTAACCATGCGGAGATCGTTGGTCAGATCGTCGTCGTAAAGAAAGGCGGGGAAGCCGCGGTTGGTGATTTCCGGATTCTGTATATAGGTCCAGTCGAAAGTCAGGATGAGATGCCGCAGGTTTGGGTTGTCGGCGAGCTGGCCGAGCACAAGGTCCCGGTCGCGGGGGCGGGGGCCGCCGTAGCTGAGATTCATGACCCGCGCATCTTGCCCCAGTACGCTCCGCATATAAGCAGGGGAGTACATGGCAGTGACCGAACTCCCGACGAGGAAAGTGTTGTAGGATTGATCCTTGGCGGCCACGTCGATCCAGTCGATCACAAGATCCCTTGGCGTATCGTCGGCCTCGATGCGCGGATCGGCGCCCCAGCTGTAGACATTGTGAGGATCCACCGCGATGACGAGGGCCGCCAGAGACAGGTAGACGGCAGTTATCAGCGATGCGGCGAACAGCATCGGGCGCGCTGCCCGCCAACGCGTGGCGGAAATTGATCTTTGTCCGGTAGCCGCCGATTGCGCGGTGACGAAATGTGATGAACGGATCGGCTTCGTCATTTCGTCAGAACCCCTGATAGAGGAATGGCGGCTGGCGGGAGACGTAATAGAGCGAGGCGAGGACTAGGACCGAGAGATAGCTCGCCTGTACCCAGCCCGGCCGCCACAGTCCGCGCATAATTGCTAGGCCGTAGCTCTTGTTCTCGTAAGTCATGATGGCGGGACGATAGCGCCGCATCAGCTCGACGCTGTTTGGACAGAAATAGATTATCGAAAATGCGATCGTCAGCATCATGACTGGTTCGCGCATATTGAAGAGTGAACGCGCGTCGAACGATGTTCCGAACATCTGCGAGAACAGGTGGAAGCCGCCGATAACGCTTTCGGAGCGGAACATGGCGAGGCTCAGCAATAGCGGCAAGAAGAACACCGCCCGCTCTAGGAAACCCAGGATAACCGGGGAGGCCTTCGCCTTTACCGACTTATACCATTTGGATGCCCGGACTTCGGTTTCCAAAGCATACCAGAGGCCATGCATCAGGCCGAAGACGCAGAACGTCCATAATGCCCCGTGCCACAGGCCGATGATCTGGAAATTGATCAGCATCGGGAACCACAGGCTGAGAAGATGCGCTGGCACCGGAGCAAGCCGGTTGAACATGGCGTAGCGAGTCCCGGCTACTGACAGGGGCGTGTAAAGAAAACGCGCAATGACCCGGGTCAGTGTCATGTGCCAGCGGCGATAGTAATCGATGATGCCATTGGCCTTGAAGGGGGAGAAGAAATTGATCGGCAATTTCAGGCCGAACATCCGAGCCAAGCCCAAAGCCATGTCCGAATATCCCGAAAAATCGAAATAGAGCTGTGCCATGTAGGCCAGTGCGCCGATCCATGCCTGCATCGGATGGATTTCCGCACCAACTTGAGCGGCTCCGAAAATGATATCGACAGTGGGAGCCAGATTGTCTGCAATCACGACCTTTTTAAACATGCCGATCGAGATAAAGGTCAGCCCAACGGCGAGGTCGATCGGGTCCAAGCGGAGAAATCGCTTGGACCGGGTCTGCGGATTAAACTCGCTTAGGTAGGTGATAGGCCCGATGATCAGTTGCGGAAAAAAGCTTACAAAAGCGCCGTAGCGGCAGAAGGCTGCACCGACCGACCGCAGCGATCTCAATTGACCAAGAAATTGAGCCACGTTCTTGTCCCGCGAATAAGCATCCGCAAGGAAGGCCGCGCCCTGAAATGTGTAGAATGAAATGCCCGCTGGGATGGCAATGCCTGCGATATCCACCATGATGCCGGCACTCGGACCGAATAGCAGGCTGGCGATCTTATATTTGAAATAGCACAGCGTGATGATGTTGTAGGCCTGGCCAGCGAGATAGATGCGCCGACGGCTCTTTTTGCTTTCGTCGAGGAAGGTCACCGCGAGTGCCACGACGAAATTTACGACGAGCGCAGCGACCAGCAGGATCGCGGAGAACAGACCGTATGGTATGTAAAACGCGATGGAGGCGACGAATAGTACAGCGAGCGCGGCATTTCTGCCGAGAAAATTCGCGACCGTATAAAACGCGAGCAGAGCAATGGGGAGAAACACGAATAGAAAGAGCGGGTCAGTAAATATCACATGTCACCCCCTCGATTGACGGTTGCCGATACTCGTCTTGGTCTCGTCTGCGCGAGCCGGTGCGAATGTCCCTGAGGTGCCAAATTTGGTGGGGCTGAAAAATTGGGCATCGGTATAAGCCGACTGCCGTAATGAGATCTCCGATCCCATTGGGGTTAGTGCTGTCGGGCATTGGCTTCAGGCTGACTGATCGGTCCTACCTTTCGGGCCATTGGGGAAAGTGTCCCTTCATTGGGCGATTGCATCACGGAGTCGCGTCGCCGAGTGGGACCCATCGGTCCGCAGAAAGTCCACATTTTTTTCGCGCTTTGAATGATGCTTCAAGGCAGTTTGTTCGGCGCATCGGGCAACGGTCGGGATTACGGTGCCCATCAGGATAATTGACGCGGTCGGGTTCACGCGGGAAAGTCTCAGACCGCCGCGGCCCGCGCTGGGTCGCCCTTGCGCTACAAGTCAGGCTCGATCGCGCCGAGTGAAAGGGCGCGATCCGCTTTGTCCGGCAATGAATTATTCAGGGGTGCCTTAGCCAATGCAATTGAGCGACATCGATTTCGTAATCATCGGCGCGGCGAAGTCAGCAACGACCTGGCTGCAAACCCAATTGCAGGCAGACCCAGCGGTCTACATGCCGGATCCTGAGCTGCATTATTTCTCGCGTGAATACGATCGCGGCAAAGACTGGTATCTTTCGCAGTTCAAGGGAGCTTCGAATGGCCGGCTCATCGGTGAGAAATCGAATTCCTATCTGTATTCGCCCGAGGCCGCTGCCCGCCTCCATCGCGACTTGCCACAGATCAGGCTGATTGCGCAGCTCCGTAATCCAGTTGAGCGCGCCTACTCCAGCTACTGCATGCTGTTCAGGCGGGGCGAAGTGGGGCCGAATATTGAATCCTACCTCGACCCCTCTCGCGGCGAGAATATGCAGATCTTGGGATCGGGTAATTTCCATTCGCATCTTGAGCCATTCATCGACCTTTATGGTCGCGACAGGCTTCTCATTCTCTTCTTTGATGGCGTTACCCGCGATCCTGAAGCGCAAATGCTGCGCGTTCGCACGCACCTCGGGCTGCCGCCGCGCGCAATCGCGCAAGTGGGATCCCAAAAGGTGAAGGATAAGACAGCACCGCTCGTGCCACCCACGATGCGGCGGAGGCTCGCATGGCTGAAGCCCATTGTCCGCCCACTTAGAGGTTCCGCGCCTTTCGAAGCTGCCCGCGGGCTCGTAGCGCGCAAGACCGAATATCCGCAACTCACGAAGGAATTGCGGGATCGCTTGGGTGAATATTATCAACCATCGGTAGAAGCATTGGAGCGCTTGAGCGGGCAGTCGCTCCATCACTGGTATGCCAACCAACCGAAGCAGCATCTTAACGGCGCCACTATGTAAGGCTGCATTAGCGCCTTTCGTGAGGGAAGAGTGGAAGAAAGACTAATGCGGGAAGGCCCCTAATCAACTCGGCTCCTCTGCGGCGCAAAAGAGCTAATCGCTTTGCTCACCTGCGGCGCGAAACTGGGGCTGGTAATGCATGGCATGATCACCCCTCAGGAGATCGACATCGGGGGCCTTCGGAAGGGCCTTGCACACTCCAGCGAGAGAGTCTGACCCACTATGAAGAAGTTTATCATCACCGGTATCCAGATGAGAAACAAGGGCTCTCAGGCGATGTTTCTCTCACTCTACTCAGGGTTGAAGGAGAGATATCCGGATTGCGAGGTGATAGGATTCGCCAATAAATACGACGAACCGGAGCAATATGATTTCCAGCTCCTTCCGTATGACTATTTCACCAGGCTTCTCTACAGGTATCGATTGAGCAGCGTGCCGGTCCTGACTCCGCTGATTGCATCCTTCGCCGGTTTCTGGCGCAAGACCGACAAATGGAATGGGAGTGTCGGCCAGATGGAGCAGGCACTGCGCGACGCAGATGCCATCCTTGATGCCAGCGGGTACACGCTTGGCTCTGGTTGGGGCAAAGGAGGCGGGCGCCTGCTGCTGCAGACGATCAGGATCGCCAGACGCTATGGCAAGAAGATCATTCTCATGCCGCAAAGCTTCGGTCCCTTCGATTGGGGGGAGGATGACGATGCAGAATTTCTGGCGGAGGTTAAGCAAGAGCTGAGCTACTGCACTAAGATCTATGCACGTGAGATCGAGGGATATGAGTGTCTGAAATCGCTGGGCCTGCGCAATGTAGAACTGTCTGCGGATATGGTTATACGTGAGGCGATCTTCCCTAAAGCGAGTGATATTCATCCCGATTACGAGCCGCCGAAAATAGACCAACCTGAGCCCGGCGCAGTCGGCTTCATCATCAATGAGAACGTTTTCCGGATCGGCGATCCTGACGCAGTTCTCGAGCTCTATGCCAAGCTGCTGAGCAAACTGCTGGACGATGGGGAGAAGGTGTACATTTTGAATACGTCGACTGCCGATTTCCAGTTGGTGGAAAGAGTTCTCGCCAAAGTGGACGCAAGGGACCGCATCGGAGTCATTTCCGGAGAATATTCGAGCCCTGAACTCATAGATATCGTCGGTCAGTTCAAATATGTGGTCGCCTCGCGCTACCATTCGGTAGTGTTTGCCTACCGGTCAGGCGTACCTGCAATCATTCTTGGCTGGGCTAGCAAATATCTCGATCTCGCGGCTCACTTCCAGCAGCAGGACTATGTCTTCGATATCAGGGATCCTGGTGTCGACCGTATCATCAGGCAGATCGAAAAAATGGGTGCCAATCATGCGATCGAGGCGACGCGCATACGTGAATGCCTCGCGAACATGCAGACCACTTCCGTAATCGAAGATGCGCTGGCGGCTCTCGAAAGGGAAAGCCAAACTGCGGCCGCAGCGTGAAGTCCAGCACCGCTGTGCGGCTGTGATCGCAACGACTACCTCCGCCGCCTGCCACTCGGAGCTTACTCACCCTTAGTTCTATTCCGATACCCAAAATCCCCCTCGCATGGGACCGGGGGCCATCTACATTCATGCGATGTGCGGAATTGCTGGCTTCATTGACTTCTCCGGCAGGCTTCAGGCCGATCCGCGGCGTGTGCTCGATCAGATGCGGGATTCTCTGCATCATCGCGGGCCAGATGCGGGCGGATCCGTCCTTGAGGCCGGAGGACGGATCGGCTTCGGTCATCGCCGCCTCGCAATCATCGACCTGTCCGAAACCGGGGCGCAGCCGATGGCATCGGCCTCTGGTCGTTATGTCTTCGTCTTCAATGGCGAAATATATAACTTCCCTGCGATGCGTTCTGAACTCGCCGCCCTGGGTGTCCGCTTTCGCGGGACATCTGACACCGAGGTTCTGCTTGAAGCCATCGAACGCTTCGGCCTTGCCGGTGCACTTAAGCGGGCCGATGGAATGTTCGCGCTCGCCCTATTCGACCGCAAAAAAAACGAGATTTCTTTCGCGCGAGACAGGCTCGGAAAGAAGCCACTCTACATCGGCATGGTTCAGGGAGCCCTGGCGTTCGGATCCGAACTGAAGGCGATCCGAAAACACCCCGCGTTCGCCCGTCCCGAAATTGATGGAGCCGCTGCGGGGCATTTCGCCCGGCTCGGGTATATCCCCGCCCCATTGTCGATCTATCGCAATATCGGCAAGCTCGCTCCTGCGAGCTATGTTTCCATCGCAGTCGACGATGATCCCACCGACCTCGCCACGCTGCTAAATCTTACGCGCAACTATTGGAGCATGTATTCGGCGGCCGGCAATGGTTGCGCGACACGCTTCGATGACGAAGGCGAGGCGCTCGATGCGCTGGAAAATAGCCTCGGCCAGGCAGTCGAACAGCGGCTCATCGCAGATGTGCCGGTGGGTGCCTTCCTCTCGGGTGGTGTGGATTCAAGCCTTGTTTGTGCGCTGATGCAGGAGCGGCTTTCCGGTGCAGCCAGAACTTACACAGTCGGTTTCTCGGAACCGGAAGTTGATGAAACCGCCGACGCGGCTGAGTTCGCACTTCATATCGGATCACAGCACACCGAGCTGATGCTGGACCCCCGTTCGGCAATTTCCGCCGTGGAGGAGATGCAAGAGGTCTTCGATGAGCCATTCGCCGATCCTTCTCAGCTGCCCTCGCTGCTTATTTCCCGCCTGATCCGGTCGGAAGTCACAGTTGCCATTTCCGGCGATGGGGGGGACGAATTTTTTGGCGGATACATGCGTTACCCGCGCATGCTCGCTATGGAGCATTTGGCGCAGCAGATACCCGCCGGTGTGCGGCGCCTGGCCACTGGGACACCGGTCTGGCTTCTCGATGCCGCCACCAAGGCGAATGCGTTTTTGAGGCCGGGGAGTGTTGCCGGGACACTTGGAGGAGACAGGGCGGAAAAACTGCTCGGCATTATCGCCGAACCCGACTTTCGACATCGGTACGAGCATTTCTTATCCCAATGGATTAATGTTGATGGACCGGGGCCGAGTCCCATCGTGTCAGCAGAGATTCCACAGGGGCTCAGCAAGCTCGAACAGATGATGTTCGTCGATGCCGTGAGCTACCTGCCCGATGACGTCCTGGTTAAGGTTGATCGGACATCAATGGCGGCAAGTCTGGAAGTACGTTCGCCGCTGCTCGACCATAAGGTGATTGAGACGGCATGGCGCATGCCCGACAGCTTGCGTATGCCGGAGGGTACGGCTGGCAAGGTCGCCCTTCGGAGGTTGCTCGCACGACGGGTGCCCGACCACATGATCGATCGCCCAAAGCGCGGGTTTGGTGTGCCCCTTAATCATTGGTTGCGCGGTCCGTTACGCGAACTGGCGGAAGAGCACTTGAGCGCGGCTCGAATGAAAAAGCTGGGACACTTCGACAGCGAGGCAGTCGCTCGTCGCTGGCAAGAACATTTATCCGGCCGCAGGAACTGGGGCTTTCATCTATGGACCTGCATCTGCTTCAGCATGTGGCATCGCCGTTGGATGGAAGATCCGTTGGCAGACGAGGTGCGCGCCGCGTAAACCCTAGGATGCCTCTATCGCGTCGGGCGACGCCGTCCGACGGTGAAAATTCTTCCACATCCAAACGTCGAGCAGAACGGCCGTGACCAGCCCGAATCCGATATGCGCGTAGCTTGCCCCTATCGCTCCGTAGATTGGAATGGTTTGGAGCGCGATACCGAGAAACACAGCAGTCGAAAAGGCCGCCGTTGCGAGGACATACAGCGGGCGGTTCATGGCAAGCAGCGCCGAGCGTGAAGGGGCGGAATGCATGATCAGGAAGACCGCGGTCAATTGCGCCATCAGGATCGGATATGCAGGGGCAAAGCCTGTTCCGAAAGCGAGCGGAACCAGCGTCTTCCCCACCAGAAAAGCAGCGAGGATAATGCCGCCCATTATCACCGCCAGCAGGCCTTGCACGCCGAGGATGATCTGGCGGAACTTGCTCCTTACCCGACTTGCCCAAATCCTTGCCAGATCGGGGTAGACCACCATCTGGATCATCTCGCCGCAGGCCATGGCTACCTTCGCCATCCGCTTTGCCAGATGATAAAAGCCGGCAGCTTCCGCGCTGTCAGTCAATGCGCCTACAATCAAAGTGTCGGCTTCATGAGTGATGGTACGCAGTGCGCTGGAAGCGTTGGTCGTAAAGGCGAAACTCAGGAAACCAGGAAAGTCCTTTAAAAGATTGCCGATGCGAGCGCGTAGCGGAGAGGGAGTGCGCTGGCGGCTCAGCTGTCGGAAAGCGATGAAGTTGTAAAACAGGGCATCGATCACCTGAGATATGGTCCACACCCAAACAAAAGTCATGAGGCCGCTGCCCGCCCAGTAGAAGATCGCGGCAAGGAACAGGCGCAGGAAGCCCGCGAGAAAAACGATATAGGCCATCGTGCGGAACATGCCTGCCATTCGCATTACTGCCGACGACATGCCGCGAAGGTTAAGGGCAATCGCGACGGAATAGATCGCGACAAGTGAGAACATCTCGGGCGGGAAAGCGAAAAAGCGGGTAAGTACAAATCCTACAATTATCGAAAGAAGCGCGGCGACGATCGCGCCCACGACGTCTAGGACGAGACCGAATAGGTAGAGCCGCGACATGCGCTGAGGGTCGGCAGCGGCTTCCTCTGTTGCAGCATAGCGTACCAGCGGTTGCCAGGACTCGAAGCGGACGATGCGTTCGCAAACGCGGCCTACCGCCAAGGTCATGGCCATGACACCGAATGCCTCAGGACCGAGTGCTCTGGTGGCGAGTGCTAAGCTGCCGATCATGACAATGGCATTGCCGACACTTCCGGTCATCAGGTGCAGCACGCTTTCGATGCGTGAGCGCAGCAGGGTTTTCGCCGTGCTTTTCATTGGAAGATGCCAAGCTGGTCGGATTTGGGTACGTCAGCTCCGCGCTTTTTCTCGATCTCGCGTGATGACCGCGATCTCGCCTGAATAGGCTCCTTTTGCAGGCAGCTAAGCAGCGCCAAGAAAATCGGTGCAAGCCAGAGCCGCGCATACATGTGTGGCACCGTAAGCGTGAAGAGGCTGAAAATCAGCAGCACCCCGATGCAGATGATACCGCGCTGCGGATTATCGGAAATTCCTGAAAGGCCGCGGAACCACATGAGGCCTAGAAGAGCGATAAAACCGATCAGGCCTAGCAGACCTGCTTCAGTAAGGAGGAGCAGGGGGAAAACATGGACCGGCGCCTGATGCATGCTGACAACCCGGAATCCATCCGTGCCCAGACCGACCACCAAGGTGTCCCCTGCCATCCGCCACGCCTCTTCAGCCAGTTCCATCCGCCCGGTGAACGTCCCTGCTTCTTCGAGTCCCCCGCCCGAAAGAGCGCCGAGAACCCGCTGTTCAAAGGGGGCCGGCAGTGGGAGGCCGCTCGACATGTAGGCAGCGCCAATTGCCAGAATGGCGAGAAAGGCGACGACGGCCCGGTGCGGCCAGCGGACTAGCATCACGAGGGCACTCGCTGACAGGCAAATGACAAAGCCGCCGAAGCTGGCTGACGAAAGAAGCCCCCAAAGAAGAAGCAAAGCGCAAATGACGCTGAGCAGTGGGTTCATCAGTCTGCGGTCGACGACGTAAAAGAGGAGGACCAGAGCGAAGCCCGCCATGGCGCTGTTGTTGTTGGCGTTTCCAGAGAACGCGCCGAGCCTGCCCATGCCGGTGATGAAGTTGTTGCCCAGGTATGGCGCAGTGTCTGCGTAGTCAAAAAAGATATTGGCGATATTCCCGACAGCCTGTGAAAATGTGACCCCAAGCACGTAGAATACCACGCAGCGCTGCAGTGTCCTGTGACCGAAGCTGGCGAACATCATCGGCAGCAGCAAATAGGCAAAGCTGTATTGCAGGGCGACGATGAGCCAGCGGGTGATCTCCCCGTTCACCAGCGTGCTGACAAACAAGCTGCTCAGCATCAGGATAAGAGAGAACAGCCAGGCTGCAGACAGGCCCGCGAAGGGTGCGAGGTTCAGTCTCGCCGTGCCGACTAATCCCAGCACAACCATGAGAAACGCAGCATCCGAAATGGTGAAGTTGAGATTGCCGGGCCTGACGATATGCCAGGAAACCGAAAAGACCCCGATCAGAAGAAATACAGTTAGCACCTTGTCGAGCGACACGGTCGCTTTGGAGGATGGCATTTCGCTCCATGCGTCATGCCGGGGCGTGCGCGGATCAAATCCATAATGGTTTTGCAGAGTGCCCATCGCACCGAACTGGTAAAGTATCTGCGCTGCCCGACCAAAGGCGGGTTTGGCTATCGCCTGCCCCTGATGGCGGGCCGCGCGCGGCAATTATGAGGCCGAAACTACGCCTTTCGGAGGGATACCTATTCCACGCGTCGAAAGTGGGTCACCAGCAATACCCGGCTGAGCCGTATACAAGATATCTCAGGAAATGCAGTTTTCTGGCATAATCCGCCTCAGTCCTATGCGACAGGTCTCCGGAAAATAATACTGCCTATGAGAAACAGACGGACCCCTTTGCCTTTCACGTTGTGCCTAGCAGTGGCGTTGGCGCTGGTCGCCTGTTCCCGGCCTGCAGAGAGCGGCACGCAGGCAGACGAGGCGACAGCGGCTTGGAAAGCTCCGCACATTCCCGCCTTCCCCGGGGCTGAAGGCTACGGATCGCGAAGCAAGGGCGGCCGGGGAGGCAGGATCATGCAGGTCGTTTCTCTTGCGGATTCCGGCCCCGGAACCTTGCGCGAATGTATCGAGGCTATGGGACCGCGGGTCTGCGTTTTCCGTGTGTCAGGACTGATCCGGTTTACCGGTCCGCCGCCGCGTATCCGGCACCCCTTCATCACCATTGCGGGGCAATCGGCTCCCGGCGAGGGTATTACTTTGGCCCATGGGGGTGGAGAAGTTGGACGCACACCTCTGGTGATCAAGGAAACGCACGACGTTATTGTGCGGCACATCCGTGTGCGTAACGACCGTATCGGTAATAGGAGGGGCAGCGAGGATTCCATTACCGTGGAGAAGAGCTCGCATGTCATCATCGACCACGTAAGCGCCAGTTGGGCGCGCGACGAGCTGGTAAACGGCTACGACCGCAACAACTTCATAACCATCAGCAATTCCGTCTTTTCGTGGGGGATTCCCGATCATGACAAGTGCGCGTTGCTCGCTTCTGATCCGCGTATGCCCCAGCATTTCAGTTTCGTCGGGAACCTATGCGCGCATAGCGGTGATCGAAACCCGGATATCAATTTTCCGCCCGGGTCCTGTGTCGAGGTGGTGAACAATGTGTTCTACAACGCACGATCCGAGTTCGCCGAGGTTTGGGAAAGCTATGGTGGAACACCGGTGGCGATCATCGGAAACTCTTTCGTCGCCGGTCCGGACACGCTCGATAACGCGATTGGTATCAAACGCCAGCGCATCGCAAGCAAAGGCTCTGCAGAGGTTTATGCCACCGGCAATCAGTTCATCGGCAATTTCCGCCAGCGTGACGAAGATCTCAGTGAAATCGAAGTGGCGCAGCCGGCATGCACATTGACGATTTCGCCCAGCTTGGCGGCGCAGGCTTACGAAAGCGTCCTGAATAACGCGGGTGCCTTCCCTCGTGATCCGCTTGATCGCCGGGTAGTGGACGATGTGCGCAGGCGCGCTGGTGCGATTGCGAAAAGGCCTGGCGCCATCCCATTTTTCTCAGCGGCCCGCGCGGCAGCCGACACCGATCGCGACGGCATGCCGGACGGGTGGGAAAGGGACAATGGTTCAAATGCCGACTTTCCCGATGCCTGGGAGGATGCAGACGGCGATGGCATCGCAAACCTCGAAGACTGGCTTGACGAGCGGCATCGCCAGCTAACCCGTGCTGCGAACTCGCAGGCCGGTGCCTAGCGCTGCGCAAGGGTAGACAATGGGATCGGCATGAAAATCCTTCACATTATCACAGCCCTCAACTTCGGAGGTGCCGAGAACATGCTCGCCAAGCTGATGGAGCAGGGCGGTGCCGATGACCATGAGGTCCTCTCGCTGCTGCCTCCCGGTCCGGCCGCTTCAAGGATTGCTGCTTGCGGCATCAGGGTTCATTCGCTTGGAATGCGACGCGGTATGGCGGGCCCTTGGTCTATTTTACGGTTGCGCCAGCTTGTCGAGGATATAGCGCCCGATTTGATCCATGGATGGATGTATCACGGAAATCTGGCGGCCAGCTTGGCCCGCAAGCTTTGCACTCGTTCCTTGCCTCTAGTCTGGAACATCCGTCACTCAATTCCGGATCTTGCGATGGAGAGCTGGCAGACGCGTCAATTGCTAAAGGTCAGCGCGTGGATCTCGAATGGTCCCCAGGCCATTGTCTACAACGCGTATGCTTCGCGCGTACAGCACGAAGCCCTTGGCTACTCTCCCCGAGACGGATTGGTGTTGCCCAATGGCTTCGATACCGAGCGCTTTGCGCCAGATCCCGGCGCTCGCAAATTGGCTCAGGCTCTCTTCGGGTTTTCGGACGGAACGTTCCGCATAGCATGCGTCGCACGATTTCACCCCATGAAGGACCAGATGCGGTTGGTGTCTGCGGTTTCGGACGCGCGAGCAAAAGGCGCCGACATTCAGCTTCTGCTGGTCGGTCACGGATTCGAAAATCCTCCGCCTGAGATTGCAACTCCAATCGCCGATCATATGTCACCAGACAGCGTATTGATGTGCGGAGCTCGCTCCGATGTGGCGGACTGGCTGCCGGGAATAGATCTGCTGGTACTTCCTTCTGCTTGGGGCGAGGGTTTCCCCAACGTCCTCGGCGAAGCGCTGGCTTGCGGGGTGCCAGTGGTAGCCACAGATGTCGGAGACAGCGCCCGTATCGTCGGTCATCACGGTTTGGTGGTTCCGCGGAAAGATACTGACGCCCTAACTCAGGCCTTGCTTGCCATGGCCGCGCTGCCCGCATGCGAACGTGCCGCCATGGGGCGGGCAGGTCGCAAACGGATCGTTTCCGACTACGCCATCGGGAACGTCGCGGCCCATTATAACACGCTGCATGCGGCCTGCCTTGAGGATTGGCAGCGGAGCAAGCGGACCGGGCCGGTTACTGGGCGCCTGAGTAATTTTCGATGAGAGTTTCCGGGCTCAGGACTTCATTCGATTTCGAGCCCAGAAAATATACCCCGCTCGCTCCATCAACAGCAAAGCTCTCCGGAATGAAACTGTCGAAGTACTGCGCCCAGAAGAATGCGAGCTTGGCAAGCTTCCCTGCTGTGCGAGAGCGGAAGACGCTGCGGGCGAAATAATCCACGGCCCACATCAACGTGCGCCCGGGTCCTGCGGAAGCGCCTGAATCAATCAAAGCGAATTTGCGAAACAGGTACCGATGGCCCCTTTCGCTGAAACGCGTGAAATCATACGCAGCTTCATGAACCTGTTGCATGAAGGGGGTCTCCGCATAGACGAGGCCGCCGGGCTTCAGCACTCGCCAGATCTCGTCGACGACACGTTGCGGCTCGAGCACGTGTTCGAGCACTGCCTGGATGACCACTCCATCGTAATAGTCATCGATAATCGGGATGTCGTGCGCGTCCGCTACAAACTGAACCAGCGGGGTCGCATAGATATCAAATGAGCTGACCGTGATGGCTGGATCGTCATAGATTGCATCCATGCCCTGACCGACGCTTCCGCCTCCAATAACCAGTATGCGGGGGGCGGCTGACGCACATTTGATCTTTTCGATTAAAGTCGCAACGTTCCGCTTTGTGGCCTTCTTTTCCGGAGAGAGAACCGCCTTGATCAATTTAGCCAAGGAGGAATGTTGGGGCCGTGAAATCACACTCGCCGCGCTAGTCGTGATCACATCCTCGCGCTGGATCACAGATCGCTCGAAATCGATGAGAACCGGCAGGTCTCCGGCGAGCGGAAAGTCGCAGTCCTTCCCGGTATCGGCCATGGCAAGCCTGCCACTTTTCCGGTCGAAACGGATAGGTCGATAGGTTTTCGGGCATCGCAGGGCGCCGTCGAGTTGCTCGATCCTGGCGATCATCAGCGTTTTCCCTCGAATTGGTGGTGAACGGGATGCTGTGGAGGCGCCAGACTGGTCTCGATCGCCAAGTCTTTGCCATCAGGGGCCGCTTGCAACTGCCTGTCGACGAGATCGGCGTAGACCTGCTCCATCTGCCGGATGTGGCGGTCTTTCGTAAATCGCCTCTCCGCCATCCTCCGCGCCCGGTCAGTAACCTCCCGAACGAATTCGGGATGGCCGAGCAATCGGAGTGCCGCCTTGGCCATCGCTGAAGGATCATCGGGGGGGACGAGAATTCCGCAATCCGGTGCCAGCGCCTCTGCATTGCCACCCGATCTAGTGGCGATCACTGGGGTCCGCACCAGCATAGCTTCGACCAACGTGCGACCGAGTGGTTCATTCAGGGCAGTGACCAACAAGGCATCGCATGCCGCAATCCATTGGTGGCCCGGATCGCGGTAGCCCATGAGCGTTACCGGGGGTGGGGAGGTTTGGCAGCTAAGCCGGTCTTGCATCCTCTCGGACAGTGAGCGGTCTTTTGCCTCGCCAAACATCACACCGACGACGGGGCGCTTCGACATCTTGCGCAATTCATCTACGGCATCGATGAATGCTACAGGACGTTTGCGAACAATGTACTGACCGAAATAGCCGCAGATGATCGCATCTTCGGGGCAGCCGAGTTCGGCCACCAATCGTTGGCGCATGTCGTCGCGGTCCACCGATATCTCAACATCGAACGGGCTATGAATTACCTTTGCCTGTCTCAATTTCCCCCAGCGGTTCGTAGGCAGGGCATAATCGGATACGGACACAATCTGGTCGGCAAGCAAAGGCGCGACCATTCCTGTGCCGCGGGCATCGGGATCGCCGCGATGATGCCAGACCATGCGTGCTCCCGCGAGCTTTGCGGCGAGCGCCCAACTGGCATGGGTGCGCCCGTCATTGGTGTGAACGATATCCACTTCGAGGTCTTTCAGCAGCTTTGCCCGACCGATTGCTCGGGGAAGCGTGCTTAGCGCGTTGCCGATGCCGAAGCTGCGACCGACCTTGAAAGGTTTTCGCAGCGCGCAAGGATCTTCAATCTGCTCATAAGCTCTGAAATATTCGGCAATCCTCCCATCCGGAACCTCGAGGACCAGCAAAATCCGGTAAAGGCTCTGAGGAAGCTCATCGAGCAGACCTTTCAGGGAAATGTGGCTTCCGCCCAGCCTGTCGCCCGCGAAAGCGAAGCAGATCGTGATCTTTCGCTCTGCGCTCATTCTAATAGCCCATCATTCCTGCGATCCTGTTGGACCGGGTCTCGTCGAAGAGCGAAGATCGGTCAGGTGAGTGGGAGGCTCAACCTATCTTTGGTATAGGTGGGGCCGGAAAGATGGGCATGCGCGAATGTCCGCGGAACTGGCTGAAGGATCGAATGCTGTACGTTATCGCTTTCACCGTCCGCAATTGCTTGCTGGCAATGGCCCCGACGAACTGAGGAGGCCGGCGCCATAGCGTTTGTCATCCGCGGCAAGCATGCTCAGATATTCCTCGATATTGGGATAACCGTCACCGTCTGCGTCGTCATTCGCATCCCAGCGCGCCGCATCGGTATTGGCAAAGCGGTTTTCCCAAACGTCGGGCATACCGTCATTGTCGCTGTCTGGCAGCGGGTCAAAGCCAGCGGTAATTCTGGCAAACCCGCCGTAGTCTGCAGGATTTCCACTCGTGAACCCGCCTTGGAATAGATAGGGCGGACGGTCGCAGGTGCGAACGTCTTCGATGTAGAGGGCGTCGACATTGTCGCGGCAAGAGCCCTCCCGGCAGAGAATTGCGCCGGCCTGATCGAACACGGTCCTTTGAGAGGTGGCTGCGTCTGCCAACATCCACGGGCGAAGGTAATTTTCGCTTATGCCGGGAGCGTAAGTCCAGTCGGTCTGGTATACGCCTGCTCCGATGGTAGAGCCGGGATAGGGGCCGAAGCCACGGCGGCTGACATTTCCTGCTCGGTAGATTGAAAATCCGAAGGCAGCATTGGTTGCCCGGTCGAACAGGGCGGGGAAGAAGGACTCGGGCCGGTCCTGCGAGAGCACACCCTCCAGATGGGTGTTGTTGACCCAGTTGAGGTAAACGCTGCCGAACTGATTGGAAATCAGCCCCGGCTCACTGATGAAGTTATATACGGTGTTGCCGATGTAATCGATCTGGCCAGTGCTGTTGGAAGTGGGTCTCTGGACGCCCCCCGCGATATTGGCTCCGCGTTCGTCGCCGTGCTGTGACAGATTGTAGGCCACTGTCACGCGATTGACAGGTTTCATGAAAAAGGTCTTGCAGTGATAGTTGCCCGGATCATGCCCGGCGTTGCGGCAAAGATTGGGGCCGATCATCGAGAATTGGACGGTGCAATCGGTGCATACAGCATCAAGGCTCTCGTCGGTTCCGAACATGGCAGTCACGTGATCGAGGATCTGGCGGCTGCTGTCCCCGATGCGAACGGAGTCCCCGTTGCTACTAGGCGCATCAAGGTGATTCCCATATCGAAATCGGATGTGCCGCACGATGGCGTCGCTTTGCTGCCGGGTATAGAAAAGCGGCGCATCGACCAGTCCGGTGCCGCGCACTACCTCGATGCCCTGGGGCGATGTCTGGCCGGCGATGTAGAGCCCGCCGACTGTGATACGCATTTCGGATTGGATGACTATCTGGCCGCTCACATCAAAGACGCAATATCGGGGTCGACCGGAAGGAATTGCATAGGGAGAGGTGACCTGAAGCGCGAGCGCGCATTCACGCAATGTGATCAGTCCATCATTCGGGTCCGCTGTGTCCGCCAGACTGTTGATCCGATAGACAACGGCATTGGGCGAGCGTGCGCTTGCCTGCGCTCCGAACCCTATTGCGGTGGGAAACGCCAGAGGGTGACGGCCAGCCTCTGGTATCTCGCCATCGTCGGGGTTGGAGAACGCGGATCCGGCACCGGTATCTGGCGGAGACGGGGGCGGAGCGGGAGTGGGCGTAGGAGACGGGCTCGGTGTGGGAGGCGGCTGGGAATCCCCGCCCGAACCACAAGCTGCAAGAAGTAACAACGTGGATAGAGCAAGAGCGGATCGCTCCGGTCTGATTTTACCTGGCCCATCCTTCCGAGAAATCTGCTGCATCTTCGATCCGCCTGTGACGAACGACATCCTTGAGGAGTCCAATGACGCCGACTGCCGATATGTAGCTTTTCGCAATCCACCAAATGCCGCTGAATCTTTTCATTGGCCAATTTGGCGACACGTGCAGAAAAGAGGGTGAAGTGCGCAATTATATTCCCGAAGTGCGAGTTTGGGCAAAGCTTTCGGAAAGATAATCGCTGAATGGCGAATTCAAGATAGTGCCTGAATTTAGAGCCTGTGGATCGAGCGCACATGCATGAAAGCCTCCGCCGCCCGTAAATGGACCGTAGAGCCGCGGACTGCCGCCAGCGCTCGAAGCGCTTCCGGACTGCGTTCGTCGGGGAAGCGGCGGACCTGGCTCTTGAACGCCGAGAATGCCTCGAGTTTGAGCTCAATCGTGTCGGTGATGTCGATGAACACATTGGGTACGAAAGCAGGGGTCGTTGGAGCGGCGTACCAGTTCGTTTCGCTGACCGTTTCGTAGCACAGGATCTGACGGGGCGCCCGGTCGTGCCGCGGGCGGGCGGCGACCATGGATGCGAGGAAAGTCAATTGATGATCCAGATGAATATCGCCCACGAATGGTAGCAGCAAGGTATCCGGCCTGATCTCTTCGACGAGATTGGCGAAGGGCGCGTTGCAGTCGCTGGCTGGTATCGTGTCGAGCGCAGCGGCCGGAAGATCGAGAAGGCGGGTGTCGCCGACGCCGATTATGGCATGGGCGCGCCGCATCTCTTCCTGCACCTGCTCCACCTGATCGGGTGGGAAGGTCGGCTGCTTGCCGGTGGTGGCAATCGCGATCGTGACTTCGCCGCCTTCCGCAACGAGCCGTGCAAGTGTGCCTCCACACCCAAGTATCTCGTCGTCAGGATGCGGTGCGATGGCAAGCACGTGCCCGAACTGCTCTGACAGCTTCAAGAGCCGGTTCCTCCGAGTACGGCGTGCTGTTTCGGCGCTTTGCCCGATGCCGTTTCCCAATCGTGAACTCTCAACAATCCGCCTCCGGTCATCACGCTGAAATGGTCTTCGCTTCGTTCTACCACCTGCCCTGCAATCGCATGGTGGACTCGATCGCTGGGAAGGACGCTGCTGCGCCAGATCGTGAAGCGGTCATCCTTATTGAACGTGAAGGCGCCGGGATACGGTTTGCCCACGGCACGTATCAGACGGTCGATGGCGTTTGCGCTGTCATTCCAGTCGATCAACCCATCTTCGCGTGTCCGCTTTGCGGCATAGGTGGCGTAGCGGGGATCCTGCGGCTGACGAGCGATGTCTCCTATGGCAATCTTGGCCAGCGATCTTTCAAGCATCTGTGCCAATGCGCTCTGATGCTTTTCATACAGCGTTTCAGCCGTTTCGTCCGGCGCGACATGGAAGAACTGCTGGTCGAGCAGGTCGCCATCGTCCACCCCCTGTCCCAGCCACATCAGCGACCCCGCCGTGATGGGCTCTTGCAGCAAGATGGTCCAGGGCAGGGCCGCTCGCCCACGCAAACGCGGCAGGGCGGCCGGGTGATAGCCGATGATCCTGTCGGGCTTGAGCGCCATGAAGTCTTCACGGCAGATCTGGGACCAGCCGATTACGAAGATGAAATCGACATTCGCGCTGGCAATCGCCCGAAGCGTTTCCGGGTTGTTCGAATTGAGTGTCCGAAGCAGTTCCGCACCAGATTGCGACGCAGCATCCGCCAGGTCGACGAAGTCCGAATGACGCGAAGCCGCCGCCAGCTCAAGCGTCACGATCAGATCGAGCGACCAGTCAGGATCGTGGGCCAACATTCGAGCAGCAAGTTCTGTGCTGCCTACGCATCCAACGAGTGCGGCCTTCGGCATTCCTCTCAGCCCTCCGCTCTCACGCGGAGCTGCTTTTGCGAATGACGGTCCGAGTGCGTGACACCCTGTGGCGTTTGCGTATTTGAGGATCGTAGCAGATCCATTTCGCCGAGGAGCTGGTGGTTGACCTTGCGCACGTCGTAGATTTCACGAGCGATTTCGAGAGAGGCCGAGCTCATTCGCTCGACAAGAGATGGATCTGCCGCAAATTTCTTCATCGCCTCTGCCAGACTTTCCGCGCTGCGCGGAAGAACCAGCATGCCGTTGTGGCCCGGCCGAATGGCATCTCGGCAACCAGGGAGATCTGTCGTGATTATCGGCCGACCGCTGGCCAGCGCCTCGAGTATGGTGCGCGGCAGACCCTCCCGGTAATAAGATGGAAGCACGAAGACCGAGCATGCCGCAAGGTAAGGCCTCACGTCGTCGGTTCCGGGCACCAGCTCCACTCCGTATTGCGCCGCAAGCCGCTGGCTCTCTTCATGGGAGATACCGGAAGGATTTTCATCCTCGCAGCGGCCGACTACCTGAAACTGACAGCCGGGATAGGTTTGCCGAACCACGCGTGAGGCTTCCAGAAATTCCATGATGCCTTTGTTGCGCATCAGCCTTGCAATCAGCAGGAAGCGGATTGGATCGGTCACCGGAGGAGAGGGCGGGAAACGCTCGAGCGAGACGCCGGAACCCGGCACTTTGATTACCCTCTGCTCGCGGTTGACGATCCCCAGAGCGATCATGTCATTGCGATCATCGGCATTAAAAACGAAGGTCGTCCGGGCATGTGCAAGCGCTGTCCGATAGAGCCTGACTACCGCAGCCCGCAGCCATCCTGGGTAATCAGCGTCCGTGCTGAATACCTGGCCCAGACCTGACATTAGCGCGTAGAAGCGAGGTCTGCTTCCCGCCGCGGCGAATCTTGCCGCTATGCCTCCATATATTATTGGTTTCTGAGTGTATGCGAGGACGATGTCGGGCTTGTGTCGCCAGATCGCCAGAACGTAGCTGGAAAGCAGCCGTAGATCGGATAGCACGCTTGTCCCGGTGCGCTGCATGGGCGTCAGGTGAAACTCGACACCCATTTCGGCCAATTTGCGTTCGGTCGCAACATCGCGGTCTGGCGCGCAGGCGATCACGTCGTGACCGTTGTCGATCATCGCTTTCAGCAGGTCGCCGCGAAAATTGACGAGCGAGTAAGCAAGGCTGGAGAACACCAGCACCTTCATCGCGCCCGCCACCTCGGCGCTTCTAAAAGAGCCACGACAAAAAGCTGGCGCGGAGGGCCGCTGACCCATGATGCTGGGATATTTCCGCAAATCATGGTGCGGATATGTGAGCAATAAACGAGCTTCGACAACAGCGGCAGAAGGCTATCATCCTTTCGATATGTGAAACGGGATTTTTAGGGACCTCGATCTCCTGAAAGGAGAGAAAGACCTAACCGAATGATCGCATCGCACGCTGGCCGGGTGCTCAATGACGGACTGCGACTAATCCGGATATTGCCTGCTTGCACAGGCTCCTACTTGGGCCGGCTGCTCTAGTCTCGGATGCATCGAAGAGCTGCCGCACCTTACCAATTGGCAGGTGCGGGCAGCAGAGCAACGAGCCAAAGCTTATGAACAAGCCTGATAACAGGATTCAGAGCAGGGATGCATATCTCGAGGCCGAACAGGCCCGATGGCTGATGCCGATGCGGCGGCGCAAGCTGCGCCGACTGATGCGGGATCTCGTGGTCATTTCCATCGATTTTACGATCCTGTTCCTGACCCTTTACGCAGCGCTCAACCTCCTGCCGGTCCAGCCATTCGGTCCGTGGGGGAGCTTCGGCATTTTCAGCCTCGTGTTTGCGTCCATCGCGACCGCCTCCTTTGCCATCGCCGGTCTTTACAAGCGCAGCTGGCGGTTCATGGATTTTACCCATTCGAGCTTCCTGGGCTTGGTCATACTGGGTGGCTTTTTCCTAGCCTGGATCATCGTTTTTTCATTCCGCGAAACGCGTGCCGAGGCCTTGTCGCTTCTTCCGGTAGGACTGACCCAGTGGGCCTTTGCCACCCTGGGGATGTTGAGTGTGCGGATGATCCGCCGGGTCGAGCGGCAGTATACGGAAAGGCGTCGGACGGCGCATCGCGCAAGGCCGAAGGCCAAGGTGCGTAAGAAAGCGATACTGATCGGATCGTGGCAATGGGCGCGGGTTTCGATCGACCTTGCGCAGGGTGATCAGGGCTCGTCGGTCGAGATACAAGGTGTTCTGCTTCCCCGTCAGGAAGATTCCCTGAAACGGGTCGACGATATCCCGGTGCTTGGGGGGCAGTACGAACTGGGCGCAGTTCTTCGGCGGCTCGAATTCGAAGACAATCTGCCAGATCATGTCATTGTCTGCGATGACGGCACTTTTCTCAGCAATCGCGATGTCGCGCGGATCATCCACACCTGTCGCGAGCGGCAGGTGGAGGTGTGCAGGGTGCGCGACCCTTGGGCCCAGCTGCTCCAGCATTCATCCGATCCCACCAACGCAGGTCTGCCGATCGAGGAATTGCTGGGTCGTAGCGAGTACAAACTGGATGCCAAAAGTGTCGTGCGTCAGATTGCCGGTCGCAGCATCCTCGTAACGGGCGCAGGAGGGACGATCGGATCGGAACTGTGCCGACAAATTGCCCAAATCAAGCCATCAAGGCTGGTGCTGTTCGATGCCAGCGAATTCAATCTCTATAATATCGAGATGAGCCTGCGGGAGTTGCATCCCGATCTCGAGGTGGTCGCCGAGATCGGCAGCATTTGCGATCCCGCGGCGGTCAACCGCGCGTTCGAAAGCAACCAGCCGCTAATCGTCTTTCATGCCGCCGCGCTGAAGCATGTGCCAATCGTCGAAGCCAATCCGTCAGCCGGCGCGATGACGAACATCATCGGTACGCGGATCGTCTCGAACGCGGTGTGCCTCTACGGCGCCAAAGCCATGGTCCAGGTTTCGACCGACAAGGCGGTCAATCCGATCGGGGTAATGGGAGCGACCAAGCGGGTCGGCGAACTGTATTGCCAGGCGCTGGACATGTGCGGGGTCGACGACCAGGGCGCGCCGCGCTTCATGACGGTGCGTTTCGGCAATGTGCTGGGGTCGAGTGGATCGATCGTTCCCCTGTTCGAGCGTCAGCTGCGCGAAGGAAGGCCGCTGACGGTCACGCATCCCGATATCGAACGGTTCTTCATGACGGTCAGAGAGGCGGTGCAGCTGATCCTCCTGAGCAGTTCAAGCGCGCTGGAATCGAGGATGCAAAGAGGCTCCATCTTCGTTCTGGATATGGGCAAGCCGGTCCGCATCGTCGACCTCGCCCGGCGCATGATCAACCTATACGGGCTGGAGCCCGAGGAAGATGTGCCGATCGAGTTCGTCGGCCTGAGGCCGGGCGAAAAGCTCTATGAGGAACTGTTCGACATCTGCGAGGAGCAGGTGGAATCGGGGATCGAAGGCATTTTCGAAGCGCGCTCCCGGCCCATAGCGCTCCCCTTCATCACCATGGCCATCAATCTCATCGCCGAGCGCGCCCAATCGGGTGATGACGAAGGCATCGTGCGCTTGGTTCACGGCCTTGCCCGCTATCCGGCGAGCGGGAAGGAGGAAGACCTTCTGTCTTACTCTTCCGCAGCGGATCTCTCGCAATTGTTCGAACGGGCTTATCGGGCGGAGGCGATCAATGACCGTTGATGCAGCAACTCTGACAACATCGCACCGCGGGGTGTGTTCCGCCTGGCCGAGGTTCGACGCCGATGAACGCGCGGCGGTGGACGCCGTCCTATCCTGCGGTAAGGTCAATGCCTTGGTCCACGGCGAAGAATGCGCGGGCTTCGCCAGCGAATTCGCCCAGTTTCTCGGTGCGCGCCAGGCGATCTGTATGGCCAATGGCACGGTGACCCTGGAGATTGCCTTGCGGGCACTTGGCGTTGGTCCGGGTGATGAAGTAATCGTACCGGCGCGCAGTTTCTTCGCTACCGCCAGCTGTGTGGCCGCCGTCGGGGCCAGGCCGGTGTTCGCCGATGTGCTTTCCCCATCGCAGAATATCGATCCGGCGTCGGTGGAACGGCTGATCACTCCCAAGACCAAGGCCGTGATCTGCGTGCATCTGGCAGGATGGCCCTGTGACATGGCTGCGCTAGGCGAGATTTGCGACCGGCACGGCGTGCTTGTGATCGAAGATTGCGCGCAGGCTCACGGTGCCGCGATTGGCGGGCGCAAGGTCGGGACTTTTGGCGATGCAGCCTCCTTCTCCTTCTGCACCGACAAGATCATGTCGACCGGCGGTGAAGGCGGATTGCTGGTGATGCGCGATGAGACGGCACACGAGCGGGCGTGGTCCCTGAAGGATCATGGCAAGAATCCGCGCAAGCTTGCCGATGGCAAATCCGCGATCGGACAATTCCGTTACATCCACGACAGCTTGGGCAGCAACGCACGGATGACGGAGATGCAGGCGGCCATCGGCCGGGCGCAATTGCGCAAGCTGCCGTCTTGGCTCGCCGCGCGTACGGCCAATGCGAAATATCTCGCTCAGGCACTGGCGGAACATCCTCTGCTGACAGTGCCCGTGCCTCCGGAAGGCATCACCCATGCGTGGTACAAGTTCTACCTCCTTCTGCGCCCTTGTGTGAAAGACCCGACGGAACGGCGCGCGGCCCTGATCGAACGGTTGGTGGAGCGAGGTATTCCGTGCGGCACCGGCTCCTGTCCCGACATGAGCCTCGAGCTTGCCCTCAAGAGCCTCGATTGCCGGCGTGATGCCAGTCTGCCCAATGCCCATGCGCTGGGTGAGCGGACAATTATGCTGCTCGTCGATCACACTCTGGATGAAAGCGACATGGCGGTGATGGCGGATGCCTTGTGGGAGTGCGCTCGATGAACGGGTGCGGATGCAAAGATTAGGAAAGGCAAAGACATGAACAATATCAAGACCCTGATGCGAGGTTTGCTTTGCCTCGCCGGATTGACATTCCTTGCTGCATGCACCGGCTCCCTTTCCGACCTGCCGCCCGTCTCCAGCGCGGAGATAGGTGATTACCGGATGCAGCCGGGGGACGAGCTGCTGGTTACCATTCAGGATGTCGAGCAGAATGATCGTTCCTATGTCATTGATAGTGGGGGAATGATCTCGCTCCCGCTGCTGCAGGAAGTGGCCGTGGCGGGGCTGGGTCTGCGCGAGATCGAGCGGAAGATCGCCGACGGGTACCGGGCGCGGAATGTCCTCACCGATCCGATCATTTCGGTCCAGCCCGGAGCGCTTCGTCCCTTTTATGTCATCGGTGAGGTGAAGGGGGCGGGCGAGTTTACCTATCGCCAGGGAATGACTGTACTTTCAGCTATTTCCGCCGCCGGAGGCTATACCTACCGCGCCAAGGAAGGCGAGGTCGAGATCGTCCGTTCCGTCGACAATCGGCAGGTCAGGATGCGGGCCGGGGAGGATACACCAATCCTGCCGGGGGACCGGATCAGGGTCTATGAGAGGTGGTTCTGATGACGCTGCGGCGCGGCTTGCTGGCGACGGCGGCGGGCTGTGCCCTGGCCGGTTTTCCGGGCTCCGGATCGGCGCAGGAGATCGGTTCGACCGCCCCGGGAGTGTCCGGATTAGGCACCGAACACCCACTTGATCGGACGGTGATCGGCCCGATCACCCTGGACGTGGGCGGCGAGGCCCGGCTGCTCTATGACAGCAACCTTTTCGCCGAGCCGGACGACGGTGCGAGCGATGCGATCGCCATCATCCGCCCCTATGCCAATATCCGGCACCGGGCCGGTGCGCTGACGACGGTGCTGTCCACCCGGCTGGACCTGCGCCGCCATGCCGAATTCGAGAGCGAGGACGCCGATGCCGCCAGCGTGCGCCTGGCCAGCGAGTGGAGCCCGCGCGGCGGGGAAACGCTCTATGCCAGCGGCCATGTCGACCGCGTGATCGAAGTGCGCGGCGATCCCGAATCCCGCCGCATCCAAGGCATCGGCCCGCGCCTTTACCGCATCGCGGGAGGATCGGTGGGCTACACCCGCAGCGGCTCGCGCTTCCTGCTGGAAGTGGTGGGCGATGCCCAGAATGTCGACGCGCTTGCGCTGCGCGATGCCGACCGCGATCACGATCTGTATTCGGGCCGCGTGACGCTGGGCTATCGGCCCGGCGGCCCGCTGTTCTTCACCGGCACCGGCTATTACACGCGGCGCGATTTCCGCCTGCTCGATCCCGTCACCAATGCCGACCGCGACGTGGCGACCACCGGGGCGCTGCTGGGCATCCGCTTTGCCGATGGCGGCCTGATCGAGGGCAGGGTGGGGGCGGGCGTCTTCCATGTCGAAGCCGACGATCCGGCGCGCGACAACCGCACCGGCTTTTCGCTGCAGGGGCGACTGACCTATCGCCCGCGCCAGCGTACCGCGATCAATCTCGATCTCTTCAACGGCGATGTCACCTCCTTCCGCACCGGGGCATCGACCCGGATCGAAACCAATATCGGCCTCGGCGTGGATCAGGAGATCCGCCACAATCTGCTCGGCTCGGCGCGGGTGAAGTGGGAACGCTACAAATTTTCCGGCGGCGGCCCGGCGCCCATCCAATCCCCCGTCCAGGAGCGCTGGCAGGCCGCAGCAGAAATCGAATATCTTGCCAATCGCCGCATGTCGATCGTGGGCGAGGCGGCCTATGGATCGCGCAGCAGCGACGATCCGCTCGACGAATACAGCCGCTTCAGGGCCGGGGTGGGCGTCAGGCTGCGGTTCTGACGCCGGCGCCGGACCGCGGGCGCAACCCGTCGGCGCCGCCCCGCCTGCAAAGGCCGCCCGACAAGTCCGCCGACATATCAAAATGGCTACCCAGTAAAAGCCGCCGCCGATACCGATGATAGGGCGAAAAAACCCCGCGAACAGCGCATTGTCACCGGCAGGATAGATCACCGCGTGCAGGCTTCGGCAGAAGCGCAATGGGGCTGGAAAATCGCATGGCAAATCTGGTGGAAGTCAACGACACGGCCGGCGCTCTGTCAGCGGAACGGCGGCTCGAGTGGAACTATCGTCCCGAAACGGTGGCGCATCACACGCTGTCGATGCGTGACTTCGTGCGGCTTGTCGAACGGCACAAGCGCATGATCCTGATCGTCATCGCGCTGATTACCCTGCCGGTGCTGGCGTACCAGCTGCTGTCGCCCAATCGCTACAGTTCAACCTCGCAGGTGCAGGTCCAGCTGATCGACGAGGTCGGCACCAACCAGGCGGACATCAGCAACCGCAACGAAGTGCGCGTGTCCAATGCCGTGCGCCTGCATCGGTCGCGGTCCTCGGCTGAAGCGGTGGTGAACGATCTCGACCTGCTCGACGATCCGGATTTCCTGAAAGAGATGGGCGCGCCCGCCGATGGCAGCGTGAAGATGCACCGCGCGATCAACACGCTGCTGGGCATGCTGAGCGTCACCAGCGAACCTGCCTCCGACCTGATCCAGGTCACCATCACATCGGGTTCGCCCGAACTGTCCGCGCGCATCGCCAACCAATACCCGTTGTCGGTGTCCAAGGTGCGCACCCGCCGGGGGACGGAGCAGCGCGAGCAATTGCTGCAATCGCTGCTGACCGAACGGGACGAGCGCGAGGAAGCGGCGCGCAGCGCATCGAGCGCGCTGGCCGAATTTCGCCGCGATGCGGGCATGCCGTTCGGCCTCGGGACGAATGAAAACCTGTCCTACATGAACCAGATCGCCGCCGAGGCGGCATCGGCCAGTGCCAATAGCGCGGGTTCCTCTTCGCGCAGCGCGGTCATCGCCGGTGCCGCGGGGCTGCGCAGCACCGCGCAGGCCACCTCCGCCGCGGTTCAGCAGCTTGAAAAGCAGCAGGCCACGCTGCTGGCCGAAAAGGCCCGGCTGGGCGCGACCTTCGGTTCGGGCCATCCGGATATGGCGCGCGTAACCAGCGAATTGTCTTCGGTGGAATCGGCGCTGGCCAGCCAACGGGCCGATGCCCGGGCGGCGGCGCAGGCCGTGGCCAATGCCGAAGCGGCGCAGATGCGCGAAATGGCCCGCAGCCAGGCGGCGCAGGATGCCGCGCGCGCCGGCCGCCTGCAGGGCGCGCTGGCATCGGTCCAGTCCAAGGCCTTCGAAAACAATTCCAACTCGGTCCGCCTGGCGGAGCTGGAGCGTGATGACGCGCTGGCCAATTCGGCCTTCTCCTCGATCGTGGAGCGGATCGAACAGATCCGCGCGCAGATGCAGCTCGAAGGGGTGAACACCACTGTAGTGTCCCCTGCAGTGGCCGATTACGACCGCATTTCCCCCGCGCCTGCGAAGATGACGGTGATGGCCATGCTCGGTTCTGCGGTGCTGGGGATCATGATGGCGCTGGGGATCGAACTGGCCGATGGCAGGCTGCGGACCTCGGCGCATGTATCGCGCCATTTCGGCCTGCCTACGCTGGGCATGCTGCCGCGCATCGAGGCGGGATTGTCCGAAAAGATCGCCGAAAGCCCGGTGATCCAGGACCCGCATTCGCTGTTCGCGGAGGCCGCGCGATCGATTTATTCGGAAATGCGCGGGCTGCGCACGCATGCCGGATCGCAATCGGTGCTGATCACCAGCCCGCTGCCCAATGACGGCAAGTCCACCGTGTCGCTGACGCTGGCCGCCGCGGCCAAGGTGATGGGGCAGAGCGTGGTGCTGGTCGATCTCGACCTCAGGATGAAGGGCCTGCTGAAGGATGTGCAGGCCAATCTCGACACGCCGGATATCGTGGACGTGCTGTCGGGCCGTGCCAGCCTCGACGATCTGCTTCAGGACCCGGAGGCCAAGCCCATGCTCGATACGCCGGACGGCCTCAGCCCGGAGGATATCGACAATGCTTTTGCGCAGGATACCGGCCGCATCGTGATCCTGAGCGCCAAGCGGCCCGTGGAAAATCCCGCCGCGATCCTGACCGCGCAAAGGCTGCGGCACCTGCTCGCCGCGCTCAAGCAGCATTTCGACCTCCTGATCATCAACGCGCCTGCCGCGCTGGCCGTGCGCGATGCCCGCGCCATGTGCGATTTCACCGACCACACGCTGGTCGTGTCGCGCTGGGGCCGCACCACGATCGAACAGATGAGCGCGACGCTGGAAACGCTGTCAGGCCGGGCCGACGGGGTGGTGTTCGACCATGTCGATTACGCCGAACATGCACGGCGCCAATATGGCGATGCGATCCAGTTCTATGTCGCGGCATCCGATTATTATTCGGACAATTACGAGGCTTCGCCCACGCTGCGCGAGCGGTTCATGCGGCTGTTCCGCCGCAAGCAGGCGGCGCGCGATGGCTATTCCTATTAGGCGGTGAACGGGCCGGTGGTTGCGCGCATCCTTGCCCTCGGCCTGCTGGTGCTGGCGCTGCCAGTGCTCGCATTGCTGGGCGTGCTGGTGTGGCTGTCGCTCGGATCGCCAGTGCTCTTCCGGCAAGTGCGCTCGGGCCGGGGCGGGGCGGGGTTCACGCTGGTCAAGTTCCGCACCATGAAGGATTTGCGCGGTGTGGACGGCGCGCTGTTGCCCGATCCCCTGCGCACCACGCGGCTGGGCAATTTCCTGCGGCGCACGCGGCTCGACGAACTGCCCAGCCTGGTCAATGTGGTCTCCGGCGATCTGGCCTTCATCGGGCCGCGCCCGCTGCTGCCCAAGACGCTGGCCGCCATGGGCGAGGAAGGCAGGCGGCGCGGCGCGGTGCGGCCCGGGCTGACCGGCCTTTCGCAGGTCAGCGGCAACACGCTGCTCACGCTGGACGAGAAGGTCGCGCTCGACCTGTGGTATATCGACCATCGCAGCCTGTGGCTCGACAGCCAGATCATCCTGCGCACCGTGCTGGTGATGGTGGGGGGCGAACGCCGCGCTTTTGCCGTTCACGGGTTCGGCAGGCGCTAGGCGAAACCGGCTGGGTCTTTCAGGCGAAGCGGATCGGCGAGCTCGTCGAGCGAGGCGATCCGTATCTCTGCCGCGTGATCGGGGGATGGCGGTTCGGGGGCATGCACTCTGCACGCACGGTCGATCTGGACGGTGCGCCAGCCCAGCCTCTTCGGCGCGATGAAATCCTTGGCCGGATTGTCCGCAATATAGACATGGTCCGGCCCCGGCTTGCCCGACCATTCCATGACCTGTTCGAAAGCGCGGGGGTGGGGCTTGCCCATGCCCGGCGGCAAGTCGCCGGTGGGGATGATCAGGCCGAAGAGGGGGCCGATGCCCAGCGCGGCGATTTTGGACCGCTGCATCGCGGCGGGGCCGTCGGTGATGATCGCCCGGGGGCGCGGGTCCCTTTCCAGAAAGCGAGACGTGTCGGGACACGGCGCGATCTGCGGGCGGTGATGGCGGTAGAGCGTGACCAGCTTTGCGATCCTGTCCGGGCCGCTCGCGATGCCGAACCGCTCCAGCGCGGAATCGAAGATGGCGCGGCGCGTGCCGCTTTCAAACAGGGCGCGGCAGGTGCCCGGGACCACGGCATTGCCGTGCAGGCGGGCGAGATGCGCTTCGACGGCGGCGAACCCGCTGAAGGCGAAATCGCGTTCGCAATAGAGCGTGTCGTCGAGATCGAAGACGAGGACGCCCGGCTGCCCAGCCTCAGACGAAGATGGCATGGTCGTACCGCAGCATCGTCACCCCGTCCTGCCAGCAATTGCGCGTGGTCAGCGGCAGCTTCATGGCGCTGCGCAGAACGTTTTCGGCAAAGCGCGCACCGGCGCGGTCGGCCAGCGGGTAACCGCCGCCGAAGCGGGCGTTGATCTCGATCACGCGGGGGCCGAGCCGGGGGTCGTCGAACAGCTGGAAGCACATCACGCCCCGCGCGCCGGGCAGCGCCCGCGCCAGATTGCGCGCGATGGTCTCGAATTCGGCCCGGCGCACGGTGCGGCCCTTCTCGACCTCGCCGGCGCGGATGGACATTCTCAGATGCGGCACGGCAGGGTGCATGAAGCCGCCATCGCAGACGAACAGATTGACCGTGTATTCGTCGCCCTTGAGCGCCTGCTGCACCAGCATGGGTTCGGGATAGCTATCCTGCAATTCGGATCTGGATTGGATGCACGCGATGCCCCGGCTGGCGCTGCCCGAGACGGGTTTGACGAATACCGGCCAGTCCCACCCATCGCCGTTCAGCCGGAACTGCTGCAGCGTCGCGGTGCGCGGCACTGGCACGCCCGCCGCGGCCAGCACGTCCATCGTCCGCTTCTTGTCCCGCACGATCGCGATCGTCTCCGGGGAAGAGACGTGGACATAGCTGCCGATGGCGGCAAATTCCTCGCGCGCATCGGCAAGCGGCTGCAATTCGGTGTCGATCGTCGGCACGATCAGCGAAATGCCGTGATCGCGCGCATAATCCAGCAGCGTGGGAATGTAGTCGGCATGGGTGCAGGGCGGGGCGGCGAAGCGCGCATCCGCCAGCGCGCAGGCCGCGCTGAGCTCGGGATGGAGATCGCAGGCATGGATTTCCAGCGCGGTCTCGATGCGGGCGGCGGAAGAACGGAAGCAGTCGAGCAGACCCGCCCGCCGCCCGGCGGAGGTCAGCAGCATCCGGAACGGCTCGATCATTCGGCAGGCTCCCTTGAATTGGCGTAGGCCGCCGGGGAAGGCGGGGTGTGCGTCGACAGCGCTTCGGCAAGGGCTGCGTCCCATTGCTGCATCACCCATTCGGGCGCGAATTTGCGGATGGCCTTGGCCGCATTGGGACCCAGCTGGCGGCGCAGATCCTCGCTGGCGATGCAATCCGCCATGGCCCGCGCCAGGGCATCCGTGTCGCCGGGCGGCACCAGCAGGCCGGTGCGGCCATGCGCGACCAGTTCGGCCGGGCCGAAATCGCAGTCGGCGGCGATCACCGGCAGGCCCGCCGCCATCGCTTCGCCCAGCACGTTGGGAAAGCCTTCATAGCGCGAGGACAGCACGAACAGCCCGGCGTTGCCGACCCATTCGCCGGGGGCCGCGCTGGTGCCCATCAGCGCCGCCTTGTCCGACAGCCCCAGCCGTTTGATCTGCGCCTCGAGTGCACCGCGCAGCGGCCCCTCGCCGAAGATCTGCAGCTGCCAGTCGGTAACGGCGGCAAGGCTGGCGAAGGCATCGATCAGGACGTCAAAGCCCTTCTGCTCGGTCAGCCGTCCGACCGCCACGATGGTCCGGGGTAGAGCGACCGGGCGCGCGGTGGGCCACGCGCTGATGGGGTTGGGGATGACCCGCAGGCGGTCGCCCACCTCTCTGGGGAAGCACTGCTTCACCGCCTCGGTCTGGCAGATGATCAGCCGCGCGTGGCGATAGGCCCGGGCGAGCAGGGCGTTCCAGGCCGGGTGCTTCTGCTGCTGCGCGGGATTGTTGCGCTCGCAGCAGATGACCGGGATCGCCATTCTGCGCGAGGCCAGCAGGGCGATGAGATTGTTCTTGGTGAGGAAGGGGATGATCACATCCGGGGTATCCTCCCGTAGCAGGCGGCGCAGATCGACCAGATTGTGCAGCTTGGCCAGCTTGCCGGAGACTTGGTTCCCGCCGGAGCGCCCCAGCCGGTGGCGGGTAATGGCGGGATCGAAATGGTGGAATTCGGCGTCCTCTGCCCGGTCGAAGCTGACGATGGCGACTTCCACCCCGCGCGCCTGCCAGTGCGAGGCGATCTGCGAGACCACCCTCTCCGCGCCGCCCGCGCCAAGGCCCGAAATGACAAACATGGCTTTCGGCATTGCGCACCCTGTCGTGTCCACGGCGCCTGGCGCCCGTAAGAATCGCTCAGCCAAGGGTACACCAGGGGAGGCGGCCCCAGCGCCTAGGCATGCGAGATACCACGATTGAACAGGCTGCTATCCGGATGGGTCACGCCGGCGCGGGCTATCCCGGGAAATCCGCAGGATACGGCCGCGGCCCCATCCATGCCCGCCGTGGTCAACGGCCTATGCCGACATATTTTATACCGAGCATTTCGACTTCGCCGCGATCGTAGATGTTCCGCAGGTCGACCAGCACCAGCCCCTTGAGCCTCGCCTGCACCCGGGCGAGATCGAGAGCGCGGAATTCGTCCCATTCGGTCACGATGGCGAGGGCTTCGGCGCCTTCCATCGCATCGTAGGGATCGTCGAAATAGTGGATGTCCGACAGGACTTCGCTGGCATTGGCCATGCCTTCGGGATCATAGGCGTGCACCACTGCGCCAGCATCCTGCAGGGTCTGGACGATCGCGATGGCCGGGCTGTCGCGCATATCGTCGGTGTTGGGTTTGAATGTCAGGCCGAGCACGGTGACGACCTTGCCGCGCACATCGTCACCGATTGCATTGAGAACCTTGCGCCCCATTGCCCGCTTGCGCTTGTCGTTGACCTGCACCACCGCTTCCACGATGGCTTGCGGCGCTTCGAAATCCTGCGCGGTCTTGAGCAGGGCGAGCGTGTCCTTGGGAAAGCAGCTGCCACCATAACCGGGGCCTGCGTGAAGGAACTTGCCCCCGATCCGGTTGTCGAGACCGATGCCGCGCGCCACCTGCTGGACATCCGCCCCGGTTTTTTCGCAGAGATCGGCGATCTCGTTGATGAAAGTGATCTTGGTGGCGAGGAAGGCATTGCCGGCATATTTGGTGAGTTCGGCCGAGCGCCGGTTCATCTCCAGGATCGGGGATTTGTTCAGGCTCAGCGGGCGGTAGGCTTCGCGCATGACTTCCAGTGCGCGCGGGTCTTCGGAGCCCACCACGATCCGGTCCGGGCGTTTGAAATCCTCGATCGCGGCGCCTTCGCGCAGGAATTCGGGATTGGACACGACGGCGAAATCCGCATCCGGGCGCGTGTCCGCGATGATGCGCTCAACCTCGTCGCCCGTGCCGACGGGCACGGTCGACTTCGTGACCACCACGGTGAAGCCTTCGATCGCGCGGGCGATATCCGCAGCGGCCGCATGCACGAAGCTGAGGTCCGCGTGGCCGTCTCCGCGCCGCGAAGGCGTGCCGACCGCGATAAAAACCAGGTCCGCGCGGGCCACCGCTGGCGCAAGATCGGTGGTAAAGGAAATCCGCCCTGCCGCGGCGTTGCGCCGGATCAATTGCTCGAGGCCCGGTTCGAATATCGGGATCTGGCCGTTCTGCAGCGCCTCGACCTTGCCCTGATGGAGATCGACGCAGACGACCTCGTGCCCGAAATCGGCAAAGCATGCCCCTGACACCAGGCCGACATAGCCGGCACCGATCATCGTGATCTTCATTGCATTTCCAACTTGCTGGAATGGGCGCCGACACCGGGCGCTGGCCCGTGTGTCGCTGACCCAAATTTAATCGGAAGAGTGGATCGGCGGTCTTCGCGTCAGGAAGCTTGTCTGGACTGGTAAGGCCGCAGACCCTTCGTCCCCCACCGGGGTCGAAAAAAGTCTGCGGCTTTGCCGGCCCCCTAAAAGCTATCCGCGGCCGATCCGGCGGGGCCGGGCCTATGCGCTCAGCGCGTGGAGCTGGCTGCGCTTGTCCGCGAGCATGAATGGCTTGGCGAGATTGCTCTCGCAGACCTGTTCGAGTTCACGGGCGGTGTCGGCATTTTTCGCAGCGACAGGCTGGATGGGTGCGGGCAAGGTTGCCTGCACACCATGATTGACCGCGCAGATCGCTGCCTGCGTGCGGTTCTGCACGTTCAGCTTCCGCAGGATGGCCTTCACATGCACCTTGACCGTGGCTTCGCCAATATCGAGCCGGCGGGCGATGACCTTGTTCGGGTGGCCCATGACCAGACACCGCAGGGTCGCGATCTCGCGTTCGGAGAGGAGATCCGAAAGTTCGCCTTCGGCCCGTGCCTGATCGGCAGTGGCACCGGCGAGCTGCGGGAGTTGGTGCACCAGTTCCCCGGGTACGACCTTTTCCCCGCGCGCGGCGAGTTGCAGGCAGTTGACCAGCGATTCGCAGCAGGTTTCCTTCAGAATGTACCCGTCTGCGCCGGAATCGAACGCTTCGATCAGCGAAGCAACGGTCAGATCCTCGTGCAGGATCACGATGCGCGCCCGGGGCAGCGTTTCCCGGATGGCGACGATTTCCTTTGCGACATTGCGCATGGCGTCGGAATCCACGACGACCATACCCACTTCTGCCGCGTCCCGCTGGACTGCGCTGATGAGTGCCGCACAGCTTTTGTGCTGGCCGACGATGGTGAAATCCTCGTCAAGGAGAATGGACTTCAGCCCTTCGCTAAGGATGGAACTGGAACAGATAAGTGAAACACGTGTAGATGCGGTACGCATGGTATTAACCCCCCAATTGGCTAAGTAGTGCGTCCCTTTTGTTATGGGCCTGGCAGGCATAGCATTCATGATGCGCACTGACTTTTGAAGTCATGTGGCTGACAAGGCTGTTCGACTCGTTGGCCGATACCCAATAGAGGTAGTCAAAAGCGGACCTTCGACTAGGGCGGAGTCTCTCATGCCCCAGAATGGAACACCTATGAGACGGCAGCTTGCAGTCCGGATTTAGTCCGTTCCGCCCGCTGCAAATTGGCCGGATAATTGACAGCTAGACCGCACGATCAAGCCGGATTGTCATCCTGTCAGAAGCGGCGAAGCACGCCGATTCGGGTCTGCAGATAGCTATAGTCTCCACCCGATACCGCGTTGTCGCCGGGCTGGCTGGTATAGGTAAGATCCGCCTGCACCTGCCAGTTGCGATCGTTTCTGGGGCTGCGAACCCGCAGGTTGAGAAAGTCCGATCTGCGCCAGTCGGACGCGGCATCTTTCTGCACGCCCACACCGACCGCGCCGACCAGTTCCCAGCGCGAAACGAAGCGCCGGAGCTGGGCGACCGGCAGGACCTGAACGTAATAGCGCGGGGAATAGTAATCGAATTCGTTCGGTTCGCTCGAATGGAAATAGCGTGTCCGCAGCTGAGCGCTCAGGCCCAGTTCCGGATCGAGCACATGGACGTAATTGGCCCGCGCATGCAGCCTGACGTTATCGCCGGTAAATTCCTGGACGCCGCCGAGAACGGTGAAAATGTTCCTGTCGTCCACCGGAATGTCGATCGCGGCGCCGCCGAAGGTCGAATAGATGCCTTCGTCCAGCCCGCGCGGAGTGGCCACGATATCGCGCTCGATGAAGGCTTCCTTGCGCCATGGGGCTTCGTCGTGAACAGACACGGAGCCGATGACCGTATCGCCATCGGTGCCTACCAGCGCCGACCAGGTCCAGTCGCCCGATACGTCTGCCGCGCGCAGAAACACGCGTTCCTTTTCGCGCGTGCCTGTGCCGGACGGATCGTACCAGGCCTTTTCCAGCCTGATACCATAACGGCTATCCTCGCCGCGGTTCGCGATATCGAGATCGATCGCCGTGCGGACGATTTCGGTGTCGTCGCTATCACTTGAGTAAAAGACCTCGGCGCCTGCCGCCGGGGCAGATTCCAGATCCTGGGCGGACAGATGCGCGGGCGACAGGCACAGCGCGGACAGCGCCGCTGCTGCGCGCAGGGCGAATTTCAGTTCCATTGTTTCTTGCCTCCGAAGAGCTCGGCAAAGTAGCCCCAGACGGACACGGGCTGCATCAGTAGGGGGTAGATGAAAGCGTAGAGGATGAAGCCGATGAAGCTCTTTTCCATCTTCACATCCATCCGCTTGAGCATCCGGGTCTGAATGCGGAAGATCACCACGTTCCAGAGCGCCGCCAGCGGAAGCACCAGAAGGGTGATCGGACCGGCGAGCCAGTAAATTCCCAAGACTGCGAGGATCAGTCCCGGCAGGAAAGCGAGTGTGAATACGAGATCGATGCTGACGAACAGCAGGTTCCACCAGATCAGCATCGTGCGCAGGTTGCGCTTGGCCAGGAGCGCCTTGTGGATCGACAGGGCTTCGATCATGCCGCGCGCCCAGCGTTTACGCTGCTTGGCCAGTTCGCCAAATGTCTTGGGCGCATTGGTCCACGCGATCGCGTCTTCGGCATGGCGCACGACCAGCCCCCGCCGCAGCAGCGACCACGTCAAAACGATGTCTTCTCCGACCGTATCTGGCCAGCCGCCGACATCCAGCACCGCCTGCTTGCGATAGATCGAGAAGGCGCCCTGCGCGACCAGCGTTCCGTAATACATGCCCTGCATGCGTTTCACCGCGGCGATGCCGTGGAAATAGTCCCACTGCTGCGCGCGGGTGATCCAGCTGTCGTCGTGATTGGCGACGAAGACGGTCCCCGCGATAGCCGCGGTTTCGGGCGGGCTGGCGACCAGATGTTCGATCAGGCTGACGATGCAGCCTTTTTCCAGCAGCGTGTCGGCATCGATCGTCACGATGAGTTCGTGGCTGGCAAGTTCGAGGCCGTGATTGAGCACGCGCGCCTTGCCGCGGTTCTGCACTTCGCGGACCAGCCGCAGGTCCATGTTGGCGAGACCGTCGAACAGCGCCTTGTTTTCGATCACGCGATCGGACGTGCGGTCGGTCGATCCATCGTCCATGACGAGGATTTCCAGCTCGCCCGGATATTCCAGCTGGGCGATGCTTTGCAGCGTGGCACCGATCAGCTCTTCTTCCTGATAGGCGGCGACCAGAATGGTGATGCCCGGCCAGCTGGCCGGGGTTTCTCGCCGTGACTGGGGCCGCAGCACCAGGCTGACGAGGAGAAAGGCATTCATGAAGCCGGGGACATAGGCGATGAAGGTCAGCACGAAGAGCGCGACGAGAGGCGTGGCGAGATTGCCGAGGTCCGACAGCCAGGGAAGCGACATCCAGATGCTCAGCAGCACCCACCCCAGCGCGAACGCAAGGGCGACGAGATACCGCCTGCGCACCTTGTTGCGGTGCTTGTTCCAGAATTCCTGACTTTCGGGGGACCGTGCGCCCCCGATGGGCTCAAAGTAATTCAATTGGGGTGAACCTTGATTGCTAGTAAATCGCGGCCGGCGTCATCGCAGTGCGCATGAGCCGTTTGCCGCCATCAGTTCGCGCAAAAGGTTAACCCCCCGGTAACCCTGTTACGAAATGGTGCCTTCAATATATTCTGCGACCGCCTGCAGCTTCGCGAAGCAGGAGCGTAGCGGTGCAGGACAGTATTTTAGACAGATTGGTCGATGGGCTGATCGTGATCGGTATTTTCGCCGGAAAAGCGGCGCTTACCTTCGTCGGTCTCTGACGTATCCAGAGCCGTGAGATTGATGATCGCTTCGCCGCGATCTTCGATGGCACCGATGAACGCCTTGAGATCCGGTGGGCTGGCGATGGCCGCTTCGTCCGTCGCATTGGCTAGCGCGGACTGAGCGCCCCAGACCATACCCAGAGCGCCTACCGCGGCTACTGCGGCCAGAGCGAAGACGGTAAGCGGCTTGGTGTTCGCATAGCGATATGCGTGGTTATCCGACCCTTGCGTAGTCGTGATCGATTGTTCTTGCATCGTTTGATCCTGCGCGACCCGAAACTCGAAGTTCGGGGGTGATTTCATTTTCTCTTGATTAGAAAATACGCGATTAAGTGAGTCGCAGGGGGCGCGTGTGGGGGATGTCCCGTAGTGAAACATGCCCGAAACCAGCGGTGACCAAACGGTTCATCGCGGGAACCTCGATTATGCTGTGCGCACCTAGTCCTGGTAGCGGGCTAGTTCGGACGGGGTGTCGATATCGATTACCAGCGCATGTTCGCCAGGATCGATGATGCGCGCATCCGGCAGTGACAGGCTCCGCGCTCCGCGATCGCCATCGAGAGTGCGGAGGGCGCCGAAGCTGGCCCGGTCGAAGGCGGCCGGGCAACCCGCCGAACCGTCTGTCTGGCGCGTAAAGACAGTGCCTTCTCCGGCTGCAAGCAGACGAAGATGATCGGGATCGACCATCGGCATGTCCGCCAGCGCGATAACGATCCGTCGATGCTCGGCCGCGGCTGCGACCCCCGCCGCGATCGAAGTCCCCATCCCGCGGGCAGCATCCGGATTGACGATTGTGCGCCAGTTCTGGCGGCTACGGATCTTGGAATGGTCGCCGACAACCAGATAGAGATGCGCAAACCCGGCCTCTTCGGCGCAGCATGCGGCCCATTCCCACAAGGGCTTGCCGCGAAAATGTGCCGAGAGTTTATCGCCTCCGAACCGATCGCTGCGGCCGGCGGCGAGGAGAATGACCGCTGTATCCCGGTCAGGCGGCGGCATGGAGCCGTTCATATTCCGCCACGATCTCTGCCAGAGCGGACAGGGCGAGCGAGGCAGGGGTCTTGCAGGAGGGGATCAGTCCGATCGGGCTGTGGATGCGCGCGATCCGTTCTTCCGCAACCCCGCGCTTCGTCAGCGCCATGGTCCGGGCTATGCGAGCGTTTTCGCCCCCTTGCGCGCCGACATAGAAGGCGTCGCTGTCGAGCGCCTGCTCCAGCAAGGGAAGTTCCCATTCGTGATCGTGAAACAGCAGCAGCGCGGCTGTCCAGCGATCAAATTCGCAGCCGGCAGCCTTCTGTCCGAGCGAGAGCCGGCTTTTATCACGGCAATCGAGATCGATTTCGAGCGCCTGTGCCAGTTCTCCCAGCTTGGCGAGTTCCGGCCCCTCTCCGAAAGCCGCAATCCGCAGCGCGGGAATGTAGCGTCTGTCCTTAAGCGGAGAAATGCCGGGAAGCTTTAGGCTGGCAGCCTGGCGTCCGGCGAGACGTTCGATGGCCCGCTGGCAGGCGCCCCGATCCGGTGCCGGGTTGAGCAGGATATCGAGCCCGCTGCCGCAGGGCAGGCGGAAATCGATGACATCAGACCCGCGGCCATAGCGCGTGACCACCGGCTGCTGCAGAGCGCGCATGTCGGCGGTCAGTTGCGCTTCGAGGCAGCCGTCTGCCAGACTGCCCAGCGTGCTTCCATCGGGCATGACGGCAAGCTGGGCACCGAGACGGCGCGAGAAACTGCCGTCGATTCCGACAATCGTGCACAGCCCCACGCCCTGATTGCACGCCGCCTCCAGCGCGGCGTGATCATCGCTCAGGGATAGGGCCTTGGTACGCTCCTTCAGCATCAGTCGGGCATGGCTGCCAGCACGCGATCGGGCGTCATCGGATAATCGAAGATGCGCGCGCCGCAGGCATTGTAGATCGCATTGGCAATCGCCGCCGCTCCTCCGCACATACCCAGTTCGCCGATACCCTTGGCCTGGATCGGGCTTGCTGCGGGATCGCGTTCTTCCACCATGATCACGTCGAGATCGGGCACGTCGCGGTGAACAGGCACGTGATATTCCGCAAGGTCGCAATTCACCAGATGCCCGTCGGTAGGATCAAATTCGAGCGCTTCGGTAAGCGCTACGCCGATGCTCCAGGTAATGCCGCCAAGACATTGCGAGCGGGCAGTCTTGTGGTTCAGCACCCGGCCAAAGCCGAATGCGCCCAGCATCCGGTCGACCCGCGTTTCGCCGGTGAAGCGGTTGACCCGGACTTGCGCGAAAAAGGCGCCGAAACCCGATGCGGTGAAATCATCCTCGATATCACCGGGTTCGTAATGGCCTTCGCGGGCAAGATCCTTGCCATCGAGCAGGTCGGTCAGGCTTTCGCCCGCAGATGCCTTGCCGTCCGACAGCTCCAGCTCGCTTTCCTCGATGCCGATCCGGTCCGCCAGCTCTTCGCGTAGAGCGAGACAGGCGACGTAAACCGCAGAGCCGATTGACGATGCACCCCAGCTACCGCCTGAGCCTGGGCCGCGGGGATGGCGTGTATCGCCGAGGTCCACGAGCACCTTTTCGGGCGGAAGGCCGAGCATTTCGCCGGCCAGCTGCGCCACGACGGTGTAGGTGCCGGTCCCGATATCGGTCATATCCGTTTCGACCAGCGCACTGCCATCGGCTTTCAGCGTGACGCGTGCCTTTGCCTCGGCGATGTTGTGCACCCGCGCCGCGCTTGCCATGCCGGTGCCGACCCACCATTCGCCTTCCTGCGTGTGTCGCGGCTGGCGCGGTCCATGGTCCCAGCCAAAGGCTTCCGCCCCCTGCTTGAGACATTCGGCCAGCTTGTGCGACGAGAAGGGCAGGCCTTCTTCGGGATCCTTTTCCGGAATATTCTTCAGGCGCAGTTCGACCGGGTCGATGCCCGCTTTTTCCGCCAGCACATCCATCGCCCCTTCGAGCGCTGGCATGCCTACCGCTTCACCCGGCGCGCGCACCGATCCGGCCGTCATCTGATGAATGCGGGCCACCTCCAGCAGCAGTTCGCGGTTTTCGCCGCCATAGAGGAAGTGGGATGATTGCAGCACGGGTTCCGCAAAGGTTTCACCCGGAAGGTTGGAAACGAGCGCCTGGTGACCGAAGCCGGTAAGCTTGCCATCGCTATCCACGCACAGGCGAAGCCGCTGGGTGGTTTCCGAACGGCGCATGATGCACTGGAACACCTGCTGACGCGACATGACGACGCGCACCGGCCGCTCTAGTTGCTTGGCCGCGATCGAGGCCGCGACAGTTTCCTCGCTCACGCCGAGCTTCGATCCGAAGCCGCCGCCAACGAAGCGCGAGATCAAACGGATGTTCTCTTCATCCATATCCAGGGAATCGGCCAGTTCGCTGATATTGTAGTTCAGCATCTGGAGCGATGCGTGGACCGTAAGCGTCTTGCCGTCCCATTCGGCAATGGCGGCATGGGGTTCCATCGCCGCCGAAGCGTGGCCTTTTGTCGTATAGGTTACATCGACGGCATGGGCGGCCTCCGCCATGGCATGCGCGAGATCGCCCTGGCGCACCGTCTCGTCTTCCTGTTCCTCGGGCTCTACGGCCTGCGGGTCGAGCGGGGCGCCTTCTTGCTCGCGGTACTCGATCTTGAGATGCTTGGCCGCATGGCGCGCCTGCTCGAAGGTCTCGGCCACCACGAGAGCGATGGGCTGGCCCCAATAGCACACTGTGGCCGGCTCCTGCTGCGGAGCTTCATCGGCCGTACCCTGCGCCGCGCGCGTGGTGAGAAGCGGATCGTCGATGACGGCAATGACGCCGGGCATCGCGAACGCGGCATCCTTGTCGATCGATCTCACTTCGCCGCGCGTGATGGTCGAGGTAACAAGCACGCCTTCCGCGCAATCGGCGATCGGATATTCCGCCGCATAGGGCGCAGTGCCGGTCACTTTGGCCAGTCCCTCGACACGGGGCAGCGCTTTGCCCAGCACGCCCTGTTTCATATCGTCGAGGCGGTTGGCCTTGTCCGGCTTGTCCTGTTTGAAATGGACGGTCATGCCGCGTCCTCCGTTGCTTGTTCGAGGACGGCGTGAAGCGTACGCCGGGCCAGGGGAATCTTGAAATCGTTCTCGCCGAACCCGCGGGCGTCTTCCAGCAGGATATCTGCAGCGCGGTCGAAGAGTTCGGACGAAGGGACCTGGCCAACCAGCGCTTCCGTAATCCGGGGATCATGCCAGGGTTTGTGGGCCAGCCCGCCGAACGCCAGATCGGCGCGTGAAAATTTGCCGTCCTTCAATTCAATGATCGCCGCCACCGACACCAGGGCAAAGGCATAGGACGATCGTTCGCGAACCTTGCGATAGATCTGCGTGCCGCTGACAGGAGGGGGAAGGGTGACTGCCGTGATGATCTCGCCGGCTTCCAATACATTCTCGCGCCAGGGCGTGTCGCCAGGGAGGCAGTGGAAGTCCTGCACCGGGACCGTGCGCTCGCCGCCTTGAGGTGTGGCTATCTTGACCTGCGCATCGAGCGCGCTCAGCGCTACTGCCATGTCGCCGGGATAGGTGGCGATACACTGGCTGCTCGTTCCAAGCACGGCGTGCAGCTTCGCGATGCCGTCGATGGCTCCGCATCCGCTGCCCGGTTCGCGCTTGTTGCAGGGCTGGTCGATATTGGTGAAGTAATAGCACCGCGTGCGCTGGCACAGATTGCCGCCCGTGGTGGCCTTGTTGCGCAATTGCTGGGTCGCACCGGCAAGGATGGCGCGGGCCAGCACGGGATAATCGGACCGCACGCGCGAATGGACGGCGGTTGCAGTGTTCGTCGCCAGCGCACCGATCGAAAGGCCGCCATCATCACTGTCTTCGATTTCGCCAAAGCCGATGCGGTTGATATCGGCCAGTTCATCGGGCGTCTCGACCTGCAGCTTCATGAGGTCGAGCAGATTGGTCCCGCCGGCGATCGGAATGGCGTCCTCTTTTGCCGTGATCTGCGCTGCATCAACGAGTGTTCGGGCGCGGGCGTATTGAAAGGGCTTCACGCGCCTTGCTCCGCAACTTCGCGAATAGCCGCGACGATATTCGCATAGGCACCGCAGCGGCACAGATTGCCGCTCATACGTTCACGAATTTCCTCGCCCGACAGCGCGATCTTGCCTTCCAGGCTCTCGCTGGCATCGCTGGGCCAGTCGGCTGCCAGTTCCTTAAGCATGGCCGTCGCGGAACAGATCTGCCCGGGGGTGCAATAGCCGCATTGATAGCCGTCGTGTTCGAGAAACGCCTTTTGCAGCGGGGAAGGAGCTTCGGGCGTACCCAGTCCTTCGATCGTGGTGACCTCGTCACCGTCATGCATGGCGGCCAGCGTGAGGCAGCTGTTTATCCTGACGCCGTTGACCATGACGGTGCAGGCGCCGCACTGACCATGGTCGCAGCCCTTCTTGGTGCCGTTCAGTCCGAGATCCTGCCGCAGGAAGTCCAGCAGCGATGTTCTCGGATCATCGGGGGTCGGATGGGCAGTTCCATTGATTGATATGGTGTCGGACAAAGACGCCTCCTTCGAAACCATAATGCGCAAGGCGCAGAAGGTGTCCGAGAATCACTGACAAGGGGAATCGATTCCTTCTGAGGGAATCGCTGCGGGACGATTCCAGTATGGGAATCGCCTCTTTTCGACAGGAGCCAAGAGCTGAAAGAGGCTTTTTACGAGGAGCGCTCTGGCCGGCTCCCGGGTGAGAGCATCCAGCGGCCGATCCGGAATGGCGGAATTCCGGGATATTTCCAGCTTTTGAAATATTCCTGCAAAAAACCCATTGACCGAATCTTGGGTGGGGCCTAGATGGCCCTCACCGACGCGGCGCTGACGGTTTCTACCGGACGC
>NZ_JAIGNP010000002.1 GCF_019711535.1 Qipengyuania aestuarii | reverse complement strand
GTGGCCCGTTCGTCTAGCGGTTAGGACGCGGCCCTTTCACGGCTGAAACACGGGTTCGATTCCCGTACGGGTCACCACCTCTTCCATGACAATCGGTTTGCCGGGCTGGCGCCCACCGCCCCGGGCCGCTAAGCGCCTGGTCATAATGACTTCCCGTCCCTTTCCCTGGTCCGGTTTTGCGCTGGCACTCGCCACGGCCACGGGCCTGATCATTCTCGGCCTCCCCACCCTCCCGATTCTGCTCATGCTTTTGGTCTGGGCTGGCTCGCTCTGGCTTGTAGGCGGACCTCCGCCGCCCCCGGTGGAAAAGCGCAAGAATGGCGGGATCTCCCGCGAGAACATAGGCGATCTGCTTGAACATTCCGAGAGCCCTGTCATCGTAATCGAGAATGGCCGGGTCGTGATCGCCAATCTGGCCTCGCGCCGCCTTCTCGGATCGCACATCCTTGGACAGGACGCCCGTATGGCGCTGCGGCAGCCCGAGGCTGTTAGCCTGCTGGAAAGCGGTGAGGACGGGGTTGCGATCGTGCGCGGCCTCGCCCGGCGCAAGGATATCTGGCGGATCAATCGCCAGAGCCTGGAAGGCGGGCTGTCCATCATCGAATTCGTGAACAAGACCGCCGAGGCGGATATCAGTAGAGCGCACACAGATTTCGTGGCCAATGCCAGCCACGAGTTGCGGACCCCTCTCGCTTCCATTCTGGGCTATGTCGAAACGTTACGCGAAGATATCGACGATCTCGATCCCAAGATGGGCGACAAGTTTCTTGCTACCATTCAGCGTGAAGGGCTTCGCCTCCAGCAATTGATTAGCGACCTCATGTCGCTTTCGCGGATCGAAGCTGAAAAGCATGATCTGCCCGACCACATTCTCGATTTCGGCAAGCTGGTCGATCGCGCCACTCGTGATGCAGCGGGAGATCGCGCGGTTCGACTGGATATGGATTCACATGGCGACTTCAGCGTCGGCGGTGATGAGCAGCAGCTGGAACAGATGGTCCGCAACCTTGTCGACAACGCGCTGAAATATGGCTCCGAAGACCAGCCCGTCACGGTTCGCCTGCAGCCGCAGGGCGACAAGCGTGTTGTTTTGTCGGTGCAGGATCGCGGCGACGGCATTGCGCCGGAACACCTGCCTCACCTTACGCGCCGCTTTTATCGTACCGATCCTGGCCGCAGCCGGGCCTCCGGCGGCACGGGACTGGGGCTGGCGATCGTCAAGCACATCGTCGAACGTCATCGTGGCAAGCTCGCTATCGATAGCACTCTCGGAGAAGGCACCAAGGTTAAAATAACCCTGCCCCTCGCCGAATAGATAAGGCCGGAAAATCAATGTCTTGCGCAGGCCGTTTACGGCCCGCCTCGTTGCGTCAGACTTATGTCACAAAGACGTAATGTACCGGTCATAGATGCGACGCCGAAATGTCATGTTGTAAGAGATTCGTCACATGAAGATCGCTTTTCGGCCCTCCATCATAGCCGCAGCTCTTAGCTGCACTATTGCCACGCCCGTTTTCGCCCAGGACCAAGAGGTTTCGACCGAACAGGAGCTGGAGACCATGCGTGCGCAGCTTCGTGCTTTGACGTCCCGGATCGACGAACTGGAATCCGATTTGGCCGCGGCAAAATCCGCAAGTGCTACTCAAGCCGCCGCGGTCGTTGATAGTCCCGAAGAGGTATCGGCGCCTGCCGCCAGCGCACCGGTTAACACTCTGGTCAAATCTGATGGATGGAGTTTTACGCCGCGCGGTCGCCTCATGTTCGATGCCGGCACTCTTTCTGCTCCCGACTCAGTTTCGGCTGACGATGGCTTTGGAAATGAAGTCCGCCGCGCGCGCATCGGGGCGTCGGGCGACCTTCCAGGAGGCTTCGGATACAAGTTCGAGGTCGATTTTGCCGGCGATGAGGTGGCAGTCGCTGACGCGATCCTAACCTATGACGACGGACCTCTCGAGATTGCAATCGGGCAGCATAACAACTTTCAGTCTCTGGAAGAGCTGACCAGTTCGCTACACACGAGCTTCATCGAGCGGGCAGCCTTTACCGATGCTTTCGGCTTCGAAAGGCGGATTGGCGCATCGGCGTCCTATGGAACCGGCATTCTTCTCGCACAGCTCGGAGTGTTTACAGATAATTTTGCAGATACAGGAACCGATAATCGCGGGATCGACGGAAGGATAGCCATCATGCCCGAGATCGGCGCCACCCAACTGCATTTCGCCGGCTCGCTACATTACAACGATCTCGGAGACGAGGATGCTAGCGTCCGTTATCGCCAGCGCCCTCTGGTCCACTTTACGTCGACCCGGTTCGTCGATAGCGGCGAGCTGGCTGCCGACAATGAATTCGGCATCGGATTGGAAGCTGCCGCGATCGCTGGCCCCTTCCATGCTGTAGCGGAAGGGTACAGGCAGAAAGTCGATATGCCGATCGCAGGCTCGAACCCCGCTTTCTTCGGTGGGTATGCAGAAGCAGGCTATTTCCTCACCGCAGGTGACACGCGCGGATACAAGGGCGGTAAGTTCGATCGCGTCAAGCCGGCCAACCCGGTCGGAGAAGGCGGTTTCGGCTCGCTTCAGGTAAACCTGCGGTACGACTATCTGGACCTCAACGACGGTGGCATAGTCGGCGAGATACAGAACGGGTATCAGGCTTCACTGATCTGGAAACCGACCGACTATACGCTTTTCAGCGTCAATTACGGCCGGCTGGAATATGATGATGCCGCCCTTCCGACTGCCGGTGGCGACCGGGATTACGGCGTCGACGCGGTCGGGGTCCGGGCGCAGGTCGATTTCTGATCCCGATGTCGTTAAGGGCCGCCTAGCAGATTCGGCGACCCGATAGCGAAAGTCACACTCTTGTCGTCAACACGTAACAATTCCGCGCTTTTGCGCGGCTAGTTGGACACCAATGGGGTTTCTACCAATGACAAAGACTTTCAAATTCGCTCTCGCGGCCACGTCGGCCCTCACTCTCGCAGCTTGCGGCGGCAACGATGCCGGCGGCGGCGCATCGCGCGATCAGATCAAAGCGGTCGGATCCTCGACCGTTTATCCCTTCGCCAAGGCCGTGTCGGAAACCTTCACCCGCTCCAATCCCGACTTCAAATCGCCGATTATCGAATCGACCGGTACGGGCGGCGGCATGAAACTGTTCTGCCAAGGCGTCGGCGCTGCTACGCCCGACATTGCGAACGCCTCGCGCCGCATGAAGGCAAGCGAGTTCGAAACATGTCAGCAGAATGGTGTTACCGACATCATCGAAGTACAGGTCGGACTTGACGGTATCGCGCTTGCTTCGGCCAAGGGCGGCATCACGATGAATCTAACGCCAAAAATGGTCTACGAAGCACTCGCAGCTCGGCCGTACGGCGAAGAACAGACCAATCAGACCTGGTCGGATGTCGATCCGTCACTCCCGGACACGCAGATCCTGGTTTATGGGCCGCCGAGCACTTCGGGAACGCGCGATGCGCTCAAGGAACTCATCCTCGAACCGGGCTGCGACACTAATGCTGAGATGGAAGCCCTGAAGGATAGCGACGAGGATCGTCACGCCCAGCTGTGCACCGAAGTCCGCAGCGACGGCAAGTACGTCGATCAGGGCGAACAGGATAACCTCATCGTCCAGAAGATCGAAGGCAATCCGAATGCCGTGGGGATTTTCGGCTATTCGTATCTTGAGGAAAATGCAGACAAGGTGCAGGGCCTCAACATGAACGGCGTTGCCCCGACCTACGAAAACATCGCCAGCTTCGAATATCCCGGCGCGCGTCCGCTCTACATTTACGTAAAGAAGGCGCACCTTGATGCCATCCCGGGCCTGAAGGAATTCCTGGGCCAGTGGTCGCAGATGTGGAATCGCGGCGGGCCGCTTGCCAAGATCGGCCTCGTGGCCAATCCCGATGACGTGATGGACCGCTCGATGTCGGCCGCCACAAACTTTGACACGCTCGATGGCTCCGAGCTCAAGTAAGGTTCAAATGTACTCACGATGTCGCTGACTATCCTGCTCCTCCTGGCCCTCGGGCTCGGGCTCGCCGGGTGGTTGGCGGCCCGTGCTCGGGCGTGGACCTTCCGGCGCGCCAGTTCACATGGGCGGATCGCCAGCCTGCCCAATTACCATGCGTGGTACGTGGCGCTCTGGATCGTGCTTCCGGTGCTGATTTTTATCGGCATCTGGAGCGCTGTCGCCCCGGGGCTGATTACGCAGTCGGTGCTGGCGAGCCCCGCGGCCGATCAGCTTCCCGCATTCGGCTTCCAAAGGCAAACGATCCTCAACGAGGCCCGCGCAGTAGCGACAGGCGCTTCTCAGGCCGTTTTCAACCCTCTGGCACGTGAGTTCGTCGAGCCGTATCGCGAGGCGCTGTCACGCTACAACTGGATTGGAATTATCGTCACCCTGCTGGTCGCATTTCTTGGCGGAGCGTATGCATTCTTGCGCCTCAAGCCGGACTTTGCTGCGCGCAACCGGGTCGAGAAGATCGTTATGGCGATCCTGCTGGGTGCGTCGCTGGTGGCGATCCTGACCACGCTCGGGATATTTGTCAGCCTGGTGTTCGAAACCGTCCGATTTTTCGGCATGGTCAACCCAATCGATTTCCTGTTCGGTGCGCATTGGGGCCCCGACCCGATGGCCAATGCAGCCAATCCCGATGCGAGCCGCTACGGCGCCATCCCTCTTTTCTGGGGCACTTTGTTCATCGGCGCTATCATTGCGATGATCGTGGCAATTCCTCTCGGCCTGATGAGCGCCATCTATCTCACTCAATATGCGGACCCGAGGCTCCGGACATGGGTCAAGCCCGCTCTGGAAATCCTCGCGGGCGTTCCAACCGTCGTTTACGGCTATTTCGCCGCACTAACCATCGCCCCGGCGATCCGGGATTTCGCCATTTCACTTGGTGCCACTTCGGCATCCAGCGAAAGCGCCCTTGCCGCAGGCCTCGTCATGGGTGTGATGATCATCCCCTTCGTATCATCCATGGCCGACGACAGCATTGCCGCCGTGCCCCAGGCCATGCGGGATGGCAGTCTTGCGATGGGAGCGACCAAGAACGAGACCATTCGGCGGGTACTTGTGCCCGCTGCACTGCCCGGCATTGTGGCCGGCGTGATGCTCGCGGTGAGTCGTGCAATCGGCGAAACCATGATCGTTGTCATGGCAGCCTCTACTGCGGCCAATCTCAGCGCCAATCCGTTGGAATCCATGACGACGGTCACTGTCCAGATCGTTGCCATGCTGACCGGAGAGGGGAGTTTCGACCATCCGGCCACGCTCAGCGCATTTGCACTCGGCTTCGTGCTGTTCCTGGTTACGCTTGCTTTAAACTTTATCGCCCTGCGCGTCGTTAAAAGGTTCCGCGAAGCTTATGAGTGAGCAGATCGCCCCCACACGCACGCCAGCTTTCGAAGCGCGGCTTAAAAAGCGCTATGCCGCGGAAAAACGGTTTAAGGCCATGGGCCTCGGCGCGATCGTCTTTTCGGTTCTAGTGCTGCTTTATCTTCTGGGCACGATGACCATTAACGGCATTGGCGGCTTTCAGCGCGCCGAAGTTGAAGTGCCGATAGATTTCGCCGAGGCAGGGATCTCCATCGATGCGTCTTCGCTCGAGACAGGCAACGCCGTCCAGTCGCTGGAATCCCAAGGTTTACCGCAGGTCGTTGAATATTTCGCCCAGCAATCTCTCGGCGACGAAGGAGCCGCTGAAATAGGCGGACAGGCATGGAGAGATGTCGCTGCGGCAATAGTTGCCGATCCGGCTATTCTTCAGCGAGAAACAGTGTTCTGGATTCCCGCCAGCGCAGATCTGGCCTCCGGTCTTGATGGCGAAGGTTCGCAGGACGTACGTCAACTGGCCGCTGAACTTGCCGATGCGGGCAAACTCGAGAAGAATTTCGACATTGGGTTCTTCACCCGCGCTGACGCTACCAATCCACAGCAGGTGGGTATCTGGGGCGCTCTGAAGGGCTCCATTTTGACGATGATCGTCACTCTGGCTCTGGCTTTCCCGATCGGTGTGCTTGCTGCGCTGTATCTTGAAGAATACGCACCCAAGAACCGGTGGACGGATTTGATCGAACTTTCGATCAACAATTTGGCTGCCGTTCCATCTATCATCTTCGGCTTGCTCGGGCTCGCCGTTTTCCTGACGGTCTTCCCCAGCTACCGCTCCGCCCCATTGATTGGAGGGATGACCTTAGCGTTGATGACCATGCCGGTCATCGTCATCGCCGGGCGTAACGCGATCAAGGCAGTGCCTCCAAGCATTCGTGATGGCGCTCTGGCAGTTGGCGCTTCGCCGGTCCAAGTGGTCTTCCATCACGTTCTGCCACTCGCCCTTCCCGGCATTCTTACAGGGACCATCATCGGGATGGCCCGTGCATTGGGAGAGACTGCGCCGTTGTTGATGATCGGTATGCGTGCTTTCGTAGCAAGCCCGCCCGATAGTTTGACCGCGCCCGCAACAGTGCTTCCCATGCAGATTTTCCTTTGGTCCGACGAAATCGACCGCGGCTTTGTGGAGCGCACCAGCGCTGCTATCATCGTCCTCTTGCTGTTCCTCCTTTTGATGAACGGCCTCGCCATCTACCTGCGCAATAAGTTCGAGAAAAAATGGTGACTGTAGTTCACGAAAATCTAGAGAACGTCGACGCCAAGATGAGTGCACGCGACGTGTCCGTGTTCTACGGTCAGAAAAAAGCTATCGACGACGTGTCGATCGATATTCCAACAGAATATGTCACTGCATTCATCGGCCCCTCGGGCTGCGGGAAATCGACTTTTCTGCGCTCGCTGAACCGGATGAACGACACCATTCCTTCAGCACGTGTCGAAGGTGAGATCACGCTCGACGGCGAGAATATCTATTCGCCGAAGCTCGATGTTGTCCAATTGCGGGCACGTGTGGGCATGGTGTTTCAGAAACCCAACCCTTTCCCCAAATCGATCTACGAGAATATCGCCTACGGGCCCAAGATCCACGGCCTCGCCGAGGGTAAGGACGAGCTCGATGCGGTGGTTGAAAAATCGCTTCGCCGAGCCGGCCTTTGGGAAGAGGTCAAAGACCGCCTGCAGGACAGCGGAACAGCCCTCTCGGGCGGCCAGCAGCAACGCCTGTGCATCGCCCGCGCCATCGCGGTCGATCCGGAGGTGATCCTGATGGACGAACCCTGTTCAGCGCTCGATCCCATCGCGACCGCAAAAATTGAGGAACTGATCGACGATCTCAATGGTCGTTATGCCATCGTCATCGTAACTCATTCCATGCAACAGGCCGCGCGCGTCAGCCAGCGGACTGCTTTTTTCCACCTCGGTAAAATGGTGGAATATGGGCGGACTTCCGATATATTTACCAACCCGATCGAACAGCGCACGCAGGACTACATCACCGGCCGCTACGGATAAGGCTCCAAGAGAATGCAAGAACACACAGTAAAGGCCTTTGACGAAGACATTACCCGCCTGCGCGGTCTGATTGCGGAGATGGGTGGTCTTGCCGAAGTCGCGATCCAGGAGGCGCTCGACGCACTGGTGCAGGGTGACGACGAGCTGGCCAAGAAGGTGGTCAAGGGCGACAAGAAGATTGATGCGCTTGAAAGCGAAATCGACAAGCTTTCCGTCCGCATAATCGCCTTGCGGGCGCCGATGGCGGACGACCTGCGCGAGGTGATCGCCGCCTTGAAGATTGCCGGCGTGGTAGAGCGTATTGGCGATTATTCGAAGAACATCGCCAAGGCGAGCCGCGAGATAGGCGACCATCGCAAGCAGTTCGAACCACTCACCCTGCTTCCGGCGATGGCCGAAGTCGCGAGCGAGATGGTGCACGACGTGCTGACGGCCTATGCTGCGCGCGACGCGGAATTGGCACGCGAAGTCATCGCCGCCGATGAGAAGGTTGATGCCTTTTACAATTCTATCTTCCGCAACCTCGTCAGCCACATGGTAGAAAATCCCGCGACGATCTCCAGCGCGGCGCAGTTGCTGTTTGTTGCCCGGAATCTCGAACGGATCGGCGACCATGCAACGAACGTGGCCGAAATGGTCCACTTTGCCGCTACGGGCACTTATCCCGTTGACGAGGATGGTTGACACAATTCTGTAGCTTGAAGGTCATACTGCCGTGTCAAAGAAACCGCAGGAAGGCGCCAAGGTGAAGGCAGGTAAGTTATTGTTGGTAGAGGACGATCCCGCCCTCTCGGAACTTCTTGAATACAGATTTTCTAATGAGGGGTACGATGTCCGTACTACTGCGGACGGTGACGATGCTTTGCTGCTGGCATCGGAAGACGTACCCGATCTCGTCATCCTGGATTGGATGATCGAGGGCACCAGCGGGATCGAAGTCTGCCGTCGGCTCCGCCGCGACAAGACCACAGCGCATGTTCCGATTATCATGCTGACCGCGCGAGAGGCAGAGGACGACCGTATCCGCGGCCTTGAGACGGGCGCAGACGATTATCTGACCAAGCCGTTTTCCCCACGCGAACTCTTGGCTCGGGTTGCAGCAGTCATGCGCCGGATCCGCCCCGTTTTGGCAGGGGAATCCATTGAAGTAGGCGATTTGACGCTGGATCCGGTCGCCCATAAAGTTTTGCGGCGCGGTACTCCCCTCAAGTTGGGCCCGACCGAGTACCGGTTGCTGAAATTCTTCATGGAAAGCCCTGGGCGGGTGTTCAGCCGCAACCAATTGTTGGATGGTGTGTGGGGTACCGAAAGCGATATCGAACTGCGGACCGTAGATGTGCATATCCGTAGGCTCCGCAAAGCATTGGAGATCGACGGGGCAAAGGATCCGGTCCGCACCGTCCGTAGCGCGGGATATTCGCTGGAAGCGGCTTGATTAGCGGCAGACGCTGGTCCAGCGGCTATCCATGTCCAGATGAAAGTGATCGGCGTGGGCAGCGTTGTAATCCGGTGACAGCACCGTCGAGAATGCAGTGCACGCCCCGTCACGTACCTCGCGTAGAAATAGCGCCTTATCGGCCTCGCCGTCCCAGTCGCCAAGCACGCTAATCCGTCTGCCGTCTTCGAGCACGAAACCTGCAATATCAAGCGCATTTGCAGTCGCATGCTCGCTCCACGCGCCTTCATCGCGACCATAAATCCGCCGGCAGGAATAGGCACCCAGGTGCTCGATTCGCGTGATTCTACTGCCGAAAATTTCTTCAGCCTTGGTTTCGAGTGTATCCTTTTTCCATAGCTCCATAGCGATGGCGACCGGGCAAGTCGTTGCGGGCACGCCGGGACTTAGCGGAAAGGTTGATAATTGAGTGCGGTCCGTTCGGCGGCACTCTCCCTCTCCCGCCGGATCCAGCACATTGAATGCCACACCGCTGCGCTCCAACACTGCGCGGCAGGCGGGCACGTCATCCCGTAAGGCGAGAAGTTTCTGCTGGGTCGCCCAGCCTTGCGGGTCGTCGAGCGAGAGCGGCGCCCATGGATTGTGTTCGGGATGTGCAGCCAACCACGCGCGGGCCGCGATGAACAGATTTGCCAGCACGAGCAGGGCGAGAACTCGTCGGTCTAATACGAACTTACCGATATGGCGTGACAGGGTGAATTTCACAGCTCAGTTCCATAGAGATCGACTGCAACAGCCAAGGCTATCAAAATGAATACGCAGCCAATCGCTCGATCGATCCAGCGTCGCGTCGCGGTCTTTTCCATAGCGCCAGCCAAACGCTTTCCGGCAAAGATGTACAGCGAGCCAATGATCATATCGAGTATAAGCGCGATCAGCGCGAGCGTGACGATCTGCCATCCCACCGGCAGTTCCGGATCAACGAACGGGGGAATGACCGCCACCATGTAGACCAGTGACTTGGGATTGCCGATGGCCACTGCAATTCCATCACGAAATGCATGGGACGATGGTTTGCGGGAAGGCTCGGCATTATCTGCGTCGTCGGCATGAAAGGAAAGCCAGATGGCTTTTACCCCTAGCCACGCTAGATAGGCTATTCCGAAGAGCGCCAGAAGACGAAAGGCCAGGGGGTAGGCCTTAGCCAGCGTACCAAGTCCGAATGCCGCAGCGATCCACCAGATAATGTAGCCGATCTGCATACCCACCAGCGCTGTCCAGCCAGACCGCGGACCGCGCCAGATTGCCTGCCCCATGACAAACATCATCGACGGTCCGGGCACGATACTTGTCGCAGCGGTGACAAGAGCAAAAGCCAGTAATCGCTCGGCGTCAAACATGCGATCGGCGCCTAACGCGAGGTTCAATGGAAGTCGCGCGATTTCGGAATAATGCGAACATTTCGCGGATGCCCTTGGTGCCATCCGCACTCGCGATTGCCGGGCTGTGGCTCCTGCCATGGTTCGACTGGCCGGTAAGGATCATTCTGACCCTCACGCAGATTGTCACGTGGGTTGAACTTGTCGGGTAAAGGTGAGGAGACATGATCGGCGCGCGCAAGCGGGGCGTTGAGCATGTCGTCGGAGAGCTTGTGGAGATCCGCCGTCGCATCGGTCATGTGTTGTGCGATAACATGGATCACTTCGTCGTCATATTCGACACGTCCGCGTACTTCCATCAATCGCGCCCCCATCACCACGCGCCGCTGCTTCTCTTTCAGATCCGGCCAGATCACGAGATTGATGACGCCGGTTTCGTCTTCCAAAGTGATGAAGCACACACCTTTGGCACTGCCAGGGCGCTGGCGGATCAGCACCACGCCAGCGACATGGACCATGCTGCGAAATTTCTTCTCTCGAAGATCGCAGGCACGCACGAACCCGCGATCGTTTAAGCTTGCCCGCAGGAAAGTCATGGGATGCGCCTTGAGGCTGAGGCGAGTAGTCTGGTAATCCGCGACGACTTCCTCGGACAGCGGCATTTGCGGCAGGCGCGTAACTTGCTTTTCCGCACCCTCGTCACGGGCAGCAGCGGCCATGAACAGCGGCAAGTCAGGTCCCGCGATGAGGCTCCTCGCATCCCATAGTGCCTGCCTGCGAGATAGGTTCATCGAGCCGAAGGCATCTGCACTGGCCAGCCGTTCGACATGGGCAGGACCGATCCGCGCTCGATCGCGCAAGGCTTGCACATCATCATAGATGCCCCTCTCTTCTCGTTCCGCTACCAATTGCGCAGCGACAGCTTCCGGCAGGCCATCGATCTGCCTCAAGCCCAGCCGCAGCGCCACGCAATTGCCGACGCGACCATCTGTAGGAGCATCCGGCGGCTGCAGCTTTTCCAGCGTGCAGTCCCAGTGCGAGTGGTTCACATCGGCAGGCAGGACCTGCACCCCATGTTCCGCCGCGTCGCGCACGATCTGCGCCGGGGCATAAAATCCCATCGGCTGCGAATTGAGCAGCGCGCAGGCGAACGCCGCTGGAAAGTGGCACTTGAGCCAGCTGGACACATAGACCAGATGGGCGAAGCTCGCCGCATGGCTTTCGGGGAAACCGTATTCGCCGAAACCGCGTATCTGGTTGAAGCAGCGCTGGGCGAAATCTCGTTCGTAGCCACGATCGACCATGCGTTCGACCATCAGGTCCTGCAATTCGTCCACCATGCCGCGGCTGCGGAAAGTCGCCATGGCCTTGCGTAACCGGTTCGCTTCCTCGGACGAAAACTTGGCCGCATCTAGCGCGATCTTCATCGCCTGTTCCTGAAAGATTGGTACGCCAAGCGTGCGCTCAAGAATGCTCGATAGCTCGTCTGAAGGGCCGCACTGAGGCGATGGCGCGGGGATAACCACCTCCTCTGCTCCGCGGCGACGCTTGAGGTACGGATGCACCATGTCGCCCTGGATCGGCCCAGGGCGGACGATCGCAACCTGGATAACGAGATCGTAAAACTCGCGCGGCCGCAGACGAGGCAGCATGTTCATCTGTGCGCGACTTTCCACCTGAAACACGCCCAGCGAGTCGCCCTTGCGCAGCATGGCATATGTTTCCGGATCCTCGCCCGGGACCGTGGCAAGGCTTAGCTGTTGTCCGTGATGATCGTCCAGAAGGTCGAGGCATTTCCTGATGCAAGTAAGCATTCCCAGGGCCAGGACGTCGACCTTTAGAATACCGAGCGCATCGATATCGTCCTTATCCCACTCGATAAAGCTGCGATCGGGCATAGCCCCGTTACCAACCGGAACCGTTTCCGTAAGCGCGCCGTCGGTGAGGATGAAACCGCCGACATGTTGGGACAAATGGCGTGGCATACCAATCATCTGTTCGGTCAATTTGAGAACGCGTTTTAAATGCGGATCGGTTACATCCATGCCGGTTTCTGCGGCGTGCTTATCACTGATTTCACGGCCCCATCCACCCCATACGGTTTTTGCGAGCGCCGCAGTGACATCCTCGCTCAGACCCATCGCCTTACCTACTTCGCGGATCGCCATTCGCGGACGATAGTGGATCACCGTGGCGCATAGCCCAGCTCGCCTGCGGCCGTATTTGCGGTAGAGGTACTGGATGACTTCCTCGCGCCGCTCATGCTCGAAATCCACGTCGATATCAGGTGGCTCTCGCCGATCTTCGGAGATGAAGCGATCGAACAGGAGCTGGTGTTTCGACGGGTCGACATTGGTGATACCAAGACAGTAGCAAACAGCCGAATTGGCCGCACTGCCGCGCCCTTGGCACAAAATAGGTGGATCAACCTCCTTTCGAGCGAAGTCGACGATGTCCTTGATTGTCAGGAAATAGCGGGCAAGATCCATCTTCCCAATCAGCGCCAATTCCTTGCTTAGCGTCGCTGCCACGCTTTTGGGGACACCTTCGGGATAGCGCCAGTCGGCCCCCTTCCAAGTCTCAGTTTCAAGATAAGCCTGTGGATGGGTCCCCTCGGGATAGAATTCCTCGGGGTATTCATATCGCAACTGATCAAGGCTGAAATCGCAGGCGTCAGCAACTGCGCGCGCGGCCTCGATTGCATGCGGCCATGGTTCGAACAAACGGCACATCGTCTCGGGCGGCTTCAGATATCGCTCGGCATTGCCGTGGAGCAAGTATCCGGCACGCGCCACAGTGGTCTTGTGGCGAATTGCAGTCATCACGTCCTGCAGCGGACGACGTTCGGGTGTGTGATAATGAACGTCATTGGAGGCCAGGATCGAAAGACCGTTAGCCTTTGCAAGCGCGTCGATCCGCGCAATCCGGGCAAGATCATCGCCAGTATAAAGGAAACTGGCTGCCATATGACACAGCGTTGGAAACCGGGCGGCAAGGAGCGGAACGATTTCTTGAAACTTCGCCGTGTATAGCGCCCTTCCCTTCTCACCATCCGAGGCATGGTCATCAGCAGCACCGCCGGGAATGGTAAACTCGCTTGCCAGATCCGACGGCGGGATGAGAATCAACTGCACGCCTTCACTGTGCTCAGCAAGCATATCTAGCGAGATGTCGCAGGCGCCCTTCTCCTGCCATCGGCCATCGAATGTCCTCATCCGACCTGCAGAAATCAGGCTGCACAAGCGACCATAGGCTTGGCGATCTCGTGGATACGCAAGAAAGGCCAAACCTTCGGCAGTCTCTATTCTACAGCCGATGCACGGCTTGAGCTTGAGCTTCTTTGCCTCGGTATGCATGCGCACCACGCCTGCCATGCTATTGGCATCGGCTATCCCGATAGCATCATATCCCAGCTTTTGCGCCTGCAGCGCGAGGTCGACTGCATCGCTGGCTCCACGCAGGAAACTGAAACAGGAAACAAGACCCAGTTCTACGAATGGTGCGCGCGCTGGTGCATTTACGTCCTCGGGATCAAGATCAATGGTTCGCTTTGGTATCTGCTGGTCATTCTCGGGCATCGCACCGATCCCGGAAAATCATTGTGTCAGCTCCTCGAGCCTCACCTTCACGGCGGCGAGATCGGCATCAAATAATCGCTCTTGCTCCTCGCGTGCGCGGCCATCGAGACGCAGCAGATAGGAAGGATGTGCGGTGACCCATAACTCACTGCCGTCTTCCAGCGGAATCGGGGTACTGCGGACCTTGGAGATACTTACCGTTTTTCCCAGTATGCCACGCGCCGCACTGGCGCCCATGGCCAAAACCAGCTTGGGCTGCACAATTGCGCGCTCACTCTCGATCCACCAACGGCAGGTATCGATCTCTTTTGCACCCGGATTCTGGTGCAGCCGCCGCTTGCCGCGCTGTACATATTTGAAATGCTTGACCGTATTGGTGACATAAGCCACGCGCCGATCAATCCCGACCTTTTCCAGATGCACGTCAAGTAGCTGGCCTGCCGGACCGACGAAGGGACGGCCCTGCTGATCTTCCTGATCGCCTGGCTGCTCGCCCACGATCATGAATGCAGCATCTCGCGGCCCTTCCCCCATGACAGCATGGCTGTCGAGCAGGCCAATCGGACATTTGCGGCAGGCATGGATGGCTTTATCGATCGCTTCCAGCGTCTCGGGCCGCTCCTCGAATTCGAGCGTACCTTTCTCGACCATGGTGCTCTCCCGTTTCTGCGCTCCCGCCACCAACTCGGGAATAAGCGCGGCTTCCGGCATATTCTTCCAGTATTTCTTGGGCATTTCCTTCAACATGGCGCCGACTTTGAGACGCGCGGGGTTGAAGATCGACGCATAATAGCTGCGCCACAAATCCTCCATTGAATCCCCGCCGGGCGCATCGCGGCGCTGGGCAGGGGGACCTTCGGACATGGTCTCGGTGTCCCAATGCAGGCTGCCCTGCGGGGTCAGGATCGACCAGCGCATGTTGGAAAAGCGCCGCATAAAAAAGCCAGCATTCGCGCGCAAGATGTGATGCTCGGGCTCGAACCAGGCGACGTAATGCTCGCCCAACTCCGGCCCCTCTGAAACACTTGCACTCTCTACGAGCCGGAAGCGCACGAAGGCATGCATCTTGTGGCTGTCGCGCCGGACATTCTTATCCAGTTCCTCGATCCGGCGCAGGTCGGGATCGGCCTTGTCTTCCATGATTCGTGGAATGGTCTGCAACCGCCACAGCAAGCGGTAGAGCAGCGCAAAGCGTTCTGCATCGGAATGAAGGATCGCATTCTTCGCCAAGCTCAAAAAACGCCGGTTGGCACGTACGGGACGGATATCGACCGGAGGCGCGGGCGCACGGCGTTCACCATGTGCGAACAGGTCGCCGCTTCCGCCAGGTTCGACCCAGGCGACGCGATCGGGCGGAACAGCGCATTGTACCAGTGCCCGCGCCTGTTCACGCCAGAAATCGAAATCATCCGGCTCGGGTAAATGCACCACATAATAGGTGCCGAGCTTGACATGCTGGAGCGCGGTCATGCGGCAAACAGTTCAAGCTGTTCGGTTTTGGGTGCGAGCAAACTGCGCAGGTCGGCACGATCGGTCAGTGTGATTGGCCGCCAGTCCACGGTGCAGATAAAAGGCCGCACCTTGGCGATCGACTGCGTAAGCAGTGCTACGTCGTCAAGCCGCAGTGTACGATGACGGCGGCTGACAAGGATTTTATGTACCGCCTTCACCCCTAGCCCCGGCACGCGCAGCAACTGCTCTTTGCTCGCCCTGTTCACATCCACCGGAAAAGCTTCGCGAAACTTCAATGCCCAAGCGAGTTTGGGATCAATATCGAGCGGCAGATTTCCGTCTGCCTCTGTCGCCTGCATTACGTCGCTCGGCTTGTAGCCATAGAAGCGCATCAACCAGTCGGATTGATAGAGCCTATGCTCGCGGATCAAGGGAGGGCGCTTGAGCGGCAGCACAGCGCTGGCATCTGGTATCGGCGAAAAGGCACTGTAATAAACACGGCGCAGGCGAAAATTATCGTAGAGCCGGCTCGCCTTGCCCACAATATCGGCATCGGTCGCGGCATCGGCGCCGACGATCATCTGCGTGGACTGGCCGGCAGGGGCGAAACGCGGTGCGTGGCGAAACCGCTTCTTTGCATCTTTCGCCTCGACTAAATCGGCCTTCACCTTGCCCATTGCGCCTTCAATCTGCCGCGCATCCTTATCGGGAGCGAGGCGGGTCAGCCCGCTGTCAGTCGGCAATTCGACATTGATTGAGACGCGATCAGCATAAAGCCCGGCCTGATGGACGATCTCCGAATCCGCCTCGGGAATGGTCTTAAGATGAATATAGCCGCGAAAATCATGCTCTTCGCGTAGGATACGGGCAACTTCGACGATCTGCTCCATCGTATGGTTAGAGTTCTTCACGATGCCGGAGGAGAGAAACAAACCTTCGATATAATTGCGCCGGTAAAAAGCGAGAGTGAGATCGACCACTTCTTGCGGTGTGAAGCGCGCCCTTATCACGTTCGAACTCTTCCGATTGACGCAGTAATGGCAGTCAAACACGCAGTGATTGGTCAGCAATATCTTGAGCAGCGAGATGCAGCGTCCATCGGGGGCATATGCGTGACAAATGCCCATGCCTTCCGTCGATCCGATGCCCTTGCCTCCGAGACTGTTCTTGTTCGCCGTGCCGGAGGATGCGCAGGATGCATCGTACTTAGCGGCGTCGGCGAGAATCTCGAGCTTCTGAAGGACGGTTTGCGCAGCCATTCGTTCTCTATATGTTCTAAATTAGAATTCACCAAGAACAAATGATGGGCTCGTGCTTTATACCGCAAATTCGTGACGTGCCCCTTCCCATTTCGCCGGCTCCGCAGCGCATACGGAACTCACAGCCATCCCGATTTGTTTGAAAAGCAAACGAACGGAAGGGATGTGCTGATGGCAAATATTACTACCCGAGATGGCACGCATCTGCGCTACAAGGAATTGGGCGAAGGACGGCCTGTGATCCTCATTCATGGTTGGCCCCTTTCTGCGGATAGCTGGGACCCGATCATGATGAAACTGGCAGAAAACGGCTATCGCGCGATCGCATATGATCGCCGCGGTTTCGGCCATTCGGACCACGCAAAGTCAGGCTATGATTATGATACTTTTGCCGACGATCTGGCTGATGTGATGAAAGAGATCGGAGCGACCGACAACGTTGCTCTAGTCGGCTTTTCAATGGGTGGAGGAGAGATCGCTCGTTATATGTCGCGCCATGAAGGCCGAGGCGTAACGCAGACAGTGCTTGTTAGCTCTGTCGTGCCCTACATGTTGAAAACCGAAGATAATCCCGACGGCGTTCCTCAAAGCACGTTTGATGAAATGACAGAAGGCATGAAGAAAGATTTTCGGGCCTTCTTTACGGGTTTCTTTAAAGATTTTTACGGCAACGATGTAAGCGACGAAGAACGCCACTGGGCTTGGCAAACGACCATGCATGCGAGCCAATATGCTACGCTTCAGTCGGCCGATGCTTTCGCAACAACCGATTTTCGGGAAGAGCTTGCTAGCTTTCGCGTTCCAACGCTGGTCATACATGGCACCAAGGATGTGACCGTACCGATTAACGCCACTGGGCGTGCCGTAGCCGACCAAGTCAAAAGCGCATCGTTAATTGAGTATGAAGGTGAGCCACATGCCGTCTTCGCCACACAAACTGAGCGACTGGGTGACGACATCCTCCAGTTTCTCGGTCAAGCTAAGCACTGAACCTGGATCTCACCATATCAAATAAGGGGCGCTATTACGCGCCCCTTTTCCAATCATTTGTCACGGCAACTTGAGGCTCGTGATAACTCGAAATTAACCATTACCTTGTAAAAAGAGATGAATAAGAGAGGCTCGCCGAGTGGCACTTTTCCAGAAAAAATCCGGTGAGAAGACCGACGAGCGCAGAACGGTACAGCGCTATTCCGTAGATTGTAGTGCAAGGTTGAAGATGCCTGGCGGTAATCGGGATGGACGCTTGTCAGATCTTTCACAGTCCGGAGCTCGCTTCGAGACACCCAATCCGCCGCAAAAAGATGTTTCAGGCTTGCTGACATGGGGAGAGCACGAGTTCTTCGGTAAGATCGTATGGACTCGTGACAGCAGTTGCGGATTTCTTTTCGAGCGCCCCATACCTCCAGCGGTTGTCGAGGAAACCTGTGATGTGGTTGAAGTGGAATCCGGGCCGGTAGCGAAATTCGATAATATTCCCGTAGCCAAACGAGGACGCCGGGCTTCGCTAGTTTCGCGTGACAGCTGAGCTTGCGAAAGGCGATGCTCAGGCGAATAAGCCCTGCAGGTACCAGTCCGGCATATCGCCGCGCCCATCTCCTATAATGCCAAGGCGATAGATCCAGTAGCGCCTTCCCCGCTGGTCCTCGATCCGGTAATAATCGCGTAACCGTGTGCTGCCCCGTTCGCGCCACCATTCAGGAGCAATACGCTCCGGACCCTCAACACGTTTGATATCATGCACCTCGCCGCGCCAGCGAAATCGCTTCGGATAGCCGTCGGGGGTCGCATAGAGCACGGCAATACGCTCGGCTTTGTCGAGCAGTTTCAAAGGACGTTTATGGAAAGCTAGCTGCCCCTGACTAGTAGGTTCCGGTTCTAGTGGCGATTGGCCGCGCTGCGCACGTTCGGGAATATGGCTGGGAAAGGGCACGAGCCGCGTGATGGCACCCGGGCCAAGACGTACCGCAAGCCGATCGACCAAGGTGGACAGCGCAATGCCGTGATTTTGCGAAGCCGTCTCGATATCGCTTTGATCCAACGCCAGCTTTTCGGTCCAAATGGCTCGCAGTCGCAACATTTCGATTCCGAATCCGGCATCCACATCGTCAAGCTTTCTGGCAAAAAGGCGCACAATATGGGCCGCCTCCCGTGTGGCTGCAGCAAGCTCGATGTGGCGCGTCACCACCTCTCCGTCAACGCGCCATAAGCCGAGTTCAAGTCCCCGGGCGCCCTCCCCTCTGCCCTCCAGTTCGCGTGCCATGTCACCAGCCAAATCCCTGACCACCTGATCAAGCAGCTGACGGTGACGGATAGGCTCAAGCAGGCGGCGCTGCACCATGGGTACTTTTTGGGGAATGACCGGCAATAAAGGCTCCGGTATCCGGCCAAGCAACTGGTCAAGCCGGGTGAGCGGATTGGCTGAGGGAGATTTACGGTTGCGAAACCGTCGATTGATCGCATCGCTGTCAATCGTGGAAAGTTCGCCCAATTTCTTGAGCCCAAGCCGGCGAAGAACGGTAACGATATCCTGATCCAACCTTAGCGCTTCTACAGGAAGTTCGCCCAGCCTTGCTTTCATATCCTCATGTTGTTGCAAGATCGTGCCAGATGCAGCGTGGTGAGCCAGCGCCCAGGCTGCCCCGGCAGTCGGAGCTATGGCACAGCGCATATCAACCTCGCGCTGTGTGAAGGCGGCGGCCACATCGACAAGTAATTTGTCTTCGCCTCCGAAAAGATGCGCCACTGCAGTAACATCGACCAGCAGGCCATCGGTTCCATCTATTGCCGACCACGGCCCCCAACGCCGCGCCCAGACGGCCAGCTTTTCCAAGAAAACGAGATCGCCCGCCGGGTCGGCAACTGCCGTTATGATTTCCGGACAAAGCGTGCGCGCATCGGCAAGCATCATGCCCGGCCTTGCCCCCGCAGCAGCGCCTGGGCGGCTGGTGGCAGCGATCCGTGGACCGTGCGCTGTATCAGCGGTCAGAACAAAGGGCTTTTCGTCGAATTTCCGCCTCTCGACCGCGCCCAGCCGCCAACGATCCATGGCCATGGCAGGTAGCCAGATAGAGAGGATGCGGCGTGGCACATTCACGGCAAATCACCAAACTAGCGCCGATTGCCTTGGACCTGTCGAAAGTGCAGCTGCTCCGAAAGCGCAGTGTTCGCACTCTCAACTGCAGTCTTTTTCGGCCTAAAAGACAGCCTTTCGACAACATTGGTATGCGCTGAATATGGCTGCGTATGCCGAGCGACTGAAAATGGCTTGTCACTCTGCCGCGAAGAATCATTCGGTAGGTCGCGACGAGCCTCCAGTCGCGTCCCGATCTCTTCGAAAATCCATTCACCGGGCGGATGCGCACGAGCGCGAAACAGTTCCCCGCGCCACGACGGATCACCAGGGGCCTGCGCGTTCCATCTGGGCTCAGCGGACGGAGCAGCAGTCACTTCCCATCGCATTCGAGCCGAGGACAGTTCACGCTCCGCATCTATCCTCAGCAGGAATAGAGGCACTTCGTATTTTTGCGCAGTCAGCGTCAAACGTCGTGAAGCAGTGAAGTCCAGCCCTTTCGGATTGCCTGCAATTTCTCCTATAACGAAGCACAGTTCGCGACAGCGCAGACCTTCCTCCAGTGCGAAAAGCGCATCTTCAGGTCTGTCGGTGAGAACGTGAACTACACGCGACTGCAAATCTGGTGGCAATCCTGGCCGGTACGGCTTGCCCCCCAGTCGCGCCGCCTCACGGGTTTGAACCCACAATACATTTCGCTGATCTTGCACCGCTTTATCATCATTGCACAAGGCGCTACGCCAGTCGTCTAACGCCAGCGCCAGTGCGGCCCCGATGCCGGTTGCCTCTCTCGAAGAAGTGAAAACTTCGCTGTGCAGCGCCTTGCCTTGCACAGCAGCCAATCCAGGACGCCAGCGCTCACTATGCCAGACAGGCAGTGTGGCAACATCATCAGAAACCGTCGCAGGTAAAGGTGGAATGGCTGTTTGGGTCATCAGGGAATCGACTCTGTGTTCCCATTATGTTCCAAAAGCCGTCCATTAGCAATTCCTGCTCCATCTTTTCCCGCATCTGTCTCGGGACCGAACCTGCCCTTCGCTCATTGACCAGATGAACCAATCTCGGAGACCACAATGAAACACGCCGAAGGTAATCCCGACGAACTGAAGACCAAATTCTGGAAGGCGCTGGCCGACAGCCCGTTCCTTTTCCTGCAGCTAGACAACGACAGCTCCAGCGCAGTCCCGATGAGCCCGCAACTCGACAAGGATGCCAACAGCTCGATCTGGTTTTTCACGCACACAAAAAGCGACTTTTGCAAACTCGGCCCTGTAACTGCGACATTCGCCGGCAAGGGCCACGAAATGTTCGCCCGCTTCAACGGAAACCTGGTAAAAGAAACCAGTCAGGAGCGCTTCGATCAATTCTGGAACAATTTCGTTGAAGCCTGGTACGACGGTGGCAAGAACGATCCTGACATTTTCTTCATGCGCATGGATCTAGGCGATGCCGAAATCTGGAGCGGCGATCTGGGACTCCTCAACACGGCAAAGATGGCCTTGGGGATGAGTGTCCACGAAGAGGCTGAAGAAAAGCACGTCAAATCAGCTGACCTTTAATTTAACAAGATCAAACAAAGGGCCGCCTCGATAGGGCGGCCCTTTTCGATTCTTACCGATCCGAATGGATCGGAACTGCGGTTTCTTCCCCAAGCACATCATCGGCTACTTCAACGATGCCCTGCCCCAACCGGCTATGGCTTCTACTATAGCCAAAATAAACCAGCAGACCGATCAAACTCCAGACAGGCAATACCAGCATTGCCGCACTTGGCAGATTGAGAAACAAAGAAGCACAACCGAAAATAGTTGCCGGGCCTACCAACCACAAAATAGGCGTTCGGAAATCTCGCTTCCGTTCTGGCGCAGTCCGCCGCAGCACCATGACCGCAACTGCCACCATCAAGAACGCATAGAGCGTTCCCGCGTTGGCAATGTCGGCCAATTGTCCAACAGGAAAGAATGCGGCCCCGATGGCGACGATCACCCCGGTAATGGCAGTTACGACATAGGGCGTCTTCCACCGAGGATGCACTTTCGAAAGACCATCCGGCAGCAAGCCATCACGACTCATCACGAAAAATATTCTAGTCTGAGCAAAAAGCAGGACAAGAATGACCGATGGCAAGGCGAGAAAAGCAGCCACGCCAAGAACATTCCCAATCCCTGAAAATCCGATCTGACGCAGCACATGCGCCAAGGCTTCATTGGAGCAGACCAACGCCTCGACGTGCTCCGGAAGAGCGCATTGCCGGGCTAACTCCTCGGAACCTGCAGGAAAGGGGATATTGCCGGGCCCCATGATAGGCTGCCCACCGATAGTCCCGATCGCTCCCGCCGCCACGAGTATATAAAATACAGTGCAGAATATAAGCGAACCGACCAGACCTATCGGTACATTGCGCTGCGGGTTCTTCGTTTCCTCAGCAGCCGTAGATACGGCATCGAACCCCACATAGGCGAAGAAGATAGTCGCGGCAGCACCTACAGCACCTACCCCAGAGCCGAAACCGCCGAACAGACCGGCCGGAAGAAACGGGTTGAACTTGTCCGGATCGAAATAGGCACTGGTCAGAGTAAGTCCGATAAATGCCGTCAGCGCTGTCACTTTGATAGCGACGAGGAAGGCATTGACCTTGGCGCTCTCGCTCGTGCCAATCATCAACAACCATGTGATAAGCAAAGCGATAACCATAGCAGGCAAATTGATCAATCCGCCTGCCTCGCCGCCCAAGACGAGTGGGCCTGCAGATAACCAGCGCGGCAATTCAATGCCGAGAAATTCATTCAGAATGGTGCCGCTGAAATAGCCGGACCATCCCACCGAAACTGCCGACGCGGCAATTGCGTATTCGAGGATAAGCGCCCAGCCCACGGTCCAAGCGACCAATTCCCCGACGGTGGCATAGCTGTAGGTATAGGCCGAACCGGCTACCGGGATCATGGAAGCGATTTCGGCGTAACAGAGCGCGGCTACCACGCAGACGGCCCCCGCGATGACAAATGCCAGCATTAGGCCCGGACCTGCCTTTTGAGCGCCAGCAGCCGTCAAAACGAAAATTCCGGTGCCGATGATACAACCGATGCCAAACAGCATTAATTGCAGCGCGCCCAATGAACGGTGCAACGACTTCCTTTGTGCCGCAGCCAGAATGGCATCGAGCGGCTTAACCCTGTCGAAGATCATATACGGCCAGAGGCCTCCACCGGCCCGCCGCGAGACAGCCCCGCTCCGCCAACCGGAAGCTCAGCATTTACGCGCGAACTTCCGGACGGAAAAGAGGATTTCGCTCAGCCTCCCAAGATGCTCGGAAAAAGGCCCGTCACGAGGATGATGGTCACTGCAAGCGGACACAGCCAAGCGATGAGAAACCGCCACACGCCAAAGGCGATCGGTGAAAGGCCCGTGGTCGTGCGAAGCAGATTGCCGTCTGCTTTCCACCCGATAAAGAGGGACGTAAGCAGCGCTCCGAGCGGCAACATGATTTTTCCGGTAAACCCATCGATGGTGTCGAGAATGTCCGTCTCTGCAAAAAGCGACCAGAATCCGAGCGGCCTTACATCCGAAAGAACGTTGTAACCTAGCAGGCAGAAAATGCCGATCAGGAAGGCCCCAACTCCAAAGACCAAGGCGGATTTAGGACGGCTCCAGCCCAGTTCGCCGATCCCCCAGGCCGTGGGCACTTCCAACAGCGAGATCGAACTGGTGATTGCAGCTACGAGGATGAGCAAGAAGAAAAGAAAGCCGAACAACGCGCCCCCAGGCATAGTCTGGAATGCGAAGGGCAGCGTCTGGAACACCAGCGTCGGCCCCGCTGCGGGATCGAGGCCCACAGCAAACACGATCGGGAAGATCATAAGGCCCGCCAGCAACGCGACACTGGTATCCGCGATGGCAATCATAGCAGCTGTTGCGCCCAGATTGCTTTTCTCCTTGATGTAGGAGCCGTAGGTAATGAGGCCTGCAACGCCGAGCGACAGAGAAAAAAGAGCTTGGCCGAGCGCAGAATTCATAACTTCAGGTGTAAGCTTCGACCAGTCGGGGGTGAACAGGAAAGCGGCAGCTTCGCCGATATCCCCTTCTATCGCTCCATAAACGACCAGTCCGATAAGCAGAACAAAAAACGCAGGCATAAGGTAAGTCGCCGCCTTTTCGATGCCGGAACTTACTCCTCGCGCCACAATGTAAAGCGTAAGCCCCATGAAACCCAAGTGCATGACGAGCAGGAGCGGCCACGAAGCGAACATATCCCCCAGCCTCTGCTGGATCTGAGCTTCATTCTCGCCTGCAAGTGCCCCGCGGAAAAAATCGCCGGAGGTAATCGCCTGCACCAGATCCCATCCCATCACTCCCGCGTAGTAGAGGACCCAGCCTGCCACGACCGAATAGAAGGAAACGATCAGAAAGGCGGCAACCGCGCCGATACCACCGAAGATGGACCAGCCTGGCGATGCTTTTGATGCCTGAGCCACTTTACGGATAGAGCCGACAGCATCGGTCTGACCGACGCGGCCTATGAAGACCTCGGAAAGGACAAGAGGAAGGCCGAGCAGGAAAACGCAGGCGATATAGAATATGACGAACGCACCGCCCCCGCTCTCACCTGCGAGTGTCGGAAAACGCCAGATATTTCCAAGGCCGACCGCAGCGCCGACCGCAGCAAGAATGAATGCAGAGCGTGAGGACCAACCCTCACCCGTAGTTTTTCCGGCAGCGACCATTCTCGACTAATTCCCTCTCCATCAGGCAGTGCCTCCCGCACTGCTCACGTGCGCGGGCTTTAAGCACGTAATCCTGCCCCTGTCCAAGCCTCGCTTCCAACTGTCGACAACGCTTGCTAGGGCGTGCCACATGTCAACGACCTTCCAGCTCGACACCAGCACCAGCCGCGCCAATCCCACACCGCAGCCCATGAAGCGGCTGACAGTACCAAAGATTCGTGCACGAAAGAGCGAAGGCGATAGCCGCGAACCTCTGGTCATGCTCACTGCATACACAGCGAGACAGGCACAACTGCTCGACGCACATTGTGACATGTTGCTGGTAGGTGATTCCCTGGGGCAGGTGATATATGGGCTACCTTCAACCGTGCCTGTGACCTTGGATATGATGGTCAATCACGCTGCGGCTGTGGTGCGCGGGAGTTACCATGCAGTGGTAGTCGTCGATATGCCCTTCGGTTCTTACGAAGGCTCGAAAGAAAAAGCCTTCGACAGCGCAGCCCGGTTGTTGAAAGAAAGCGGCGCGGCAGCGGTGAAGCTCGAGGGCGGCGAGCAGATGGCCGAGACTGTCGCATTCCTCAATCAAAGAGGCATACCAGTCATGGGACACGTCGGGCTGACACCTCAGGCAGTAAATGTCCTGGGTGGTTACATGGCTCGCGGCCGTGATGAGGCGGAAGCTCAAAAGATCATCGGCGATGCGAAGGCGCTGGATGAAGCGGGGGCGTTCGCGATCGTTCTGGAAGGGGTGCTCGAACCAATCGCAGTAGAGGCGACGAGAGCTGTCGCTTGTCCGACAATCGGCATCGGCGCCTCCGCGCAGTGCGACGGACAGGTCCTCGTGACCGAGGACATGCTCGGAATGTTCGATCGCGTGCCCCGCTTCGTCAAGAAATACGAAAATATAGCCGACGTAATTGAAAAGACGGTGGCGCAATATGCCGAAGAAGTGCGTGGACGCGCTTTCCCGTCATCTGACCAGACTTACCAGCCGAAGGGCTGAGGAACCCCTCACATGAAAACAATCCGCGAATATTACACCTTTTCCTTTGTGTTCACGGCGATCTGCTTCGCGCTGGCTGCCTGGTATGGCTGGTCGAGCACCGGCTCACTCACTGCCACGCTCGGGATTTTGTGGATTGTGCTTGTTCTTTCCATCCTCGAAGTCTCACTAAGCTTCGATAATGCTGTAGTAAATGCGACCGTGCTGCGAGACATGGATCCGGTCTGGCAAAAACGTTTTCTTACGATTGGCATCTTGATTGCGGTATTCGGAATGAGGATTGTATTCCCGATCGCCATTGTTGCTATCGCAGCCCAAGTCGGGCCGCTAGAAGCGATCGACCTGTCTCTGAACAATCCCGCTGAGTACGAAAGAATAGTGTCCGATGCTCACGTTGGCATCGCCGGCTTCGGCGGCGCATTTCTCGCGATGGTTGGTCTGACTTTCTTTTTTGACAATGAAAAGGAAGTGCACTGGATTCGTATTGTAGAGCAATCGATCAACAAGTTTTCAAATGTTCCCGCCGTCGAAATCGGCTTGGTCTTGCTGCTTGTTTATTTTGTGTCGACTCTCCTACCCGCAGCTGACGATGTGACATTCCTCACTGCCGCAATCCTCGGCTTGGTGACGTTCATAGCAGTCCATGCGATAGCAGCGATAATCGAGGAGCGAGAGGCCAGGAAGAAAGCTGTTGGAGAGATCGTGAAATCTGGCCTAGGCGGTTTTCTCTATCTCGAGGTGCTCGATGCGAGCTTCAGCTTCGATGGTGTAATCGGCGCATTTGCTCTCTCGAACAATATGATAATCATCGCCTTAGGATTGTCGGTCGGGGCCATGTTCGTGCGCTCCATGACTATCCACCTCGTGAAAACGGGAACTCTCGCCCAGTATCGCTATCTCGAGCACGGCGCATTCTGGGCGATCATCGTGCTGGGCATGATCATGTTACTGTCAGCTCGCTATCACATTCCTGAGACGGTCACCGGCCTATTGGGAGCGGTTTTGATTGGTCTCAGCTTCCTGTGGTCTGTCAGATATAATCGCCGCTATCCGGACGAGGCAACGACTTCAGCCGACTAGCAAGCGGAGCTGCAAGTACAAGTTGGAAGAGGTGATAGAGCAGTAGCGGGAGGACGATGAATCCAGCCGTCGATGGCTTAAAAAGAATGGTTGCCAACGGGGCACCGATGGCGGCGGATTTTTGTCCACCTGCGAAAAGAAACGAGATACTATCGTTCACCTGCAGGCGGAGGCTTCGTGCAGCGAGCCACGCGCCCAAATGCGCAACAAGGATTAGCGCCAGAACCATGCCTATAGTCCAGAGCCAGCCCTGCGGATCAATACGGGTCCAAATGCCTTGCACCACCGCACCGGAAAACGCCACGTAAACAGCCAGCGCGATCACACCGCGGTCGAGCCAAATAATCTTCGCTTTGTGGGTCGCAATGAATGGACCTGTAAGATTTTGCACGATCTGGCCGATGGCGAAAGGGACGATAAGGATCAGCATAATCTTGATGATGACATCGCTTCCGATTGCACCTTCGCCCGTGCCACCCAAAGCGACGAAGAGGGGAACGCTGATAAAAACTCCGAGGATGCTCAAGATTGCCGCAGCAATGACAGAGAGCGCCACATTTCCCTCAGCAAGCGAACTGTAGGATGTGGATGACTGTACCGTTGTCGGAAGGACACCTAGGTAGAGAAAACCGATTGCCACTAGGGGTGGAACGCTTGACGGGGCTGCTATGGAAAAGCCCAGCCCAAGGAACGCCATGGCCCCGAAACTCCAAAGCACTAGCGGGCCAAGAAACCTGAAATTGGCTGCCCCAGCAAGAACTTCGCTGCGGGGGATCCGCATCCCATTGAGCAGGAAAAGAAGGAATATGCCGGCGTTTGCGGACCACTGCACAAATTCCCGCGCGTGCCCGGCAGCCGGCATTAGAGCGGCCAGCGCGACCGCGGCCGCTAACATAGGAAGCATCGGATCGGATATGAGTGTGCGCAGCGCCATGGCTAGCGCCTAGCCGCGATCCTTTATCCTGTCAGTCCTGCAAATCGTACTGTTTCAACAAGTCGTAGAGAGTGGGCCTGCTTATACCCAATAGCTTGGCCGTCATGGATATATTGCCTTGGCTACGAGCCATCGCTTGGCGGATCATCCGCCGATCAGCAGCCTCTCGTGCGTGCTTGAGATTCAGGGCAAGACTTTCATTCTCGCTTTCCTCTGCAAGATCCAAATCTTCTGCGCCAACGAGTTTACCCTCAGCCATAATGACAGCACGCTTTACTCTGTTTTCCAGCTCTCGCACATTGCCTGGCCACTGCCAATTATCGATTGCTGCCAGCGCGTCGGGAGCAAAACCTTTTACTTGCGGATTCATATCCCGTGCGAAGCGGGTAAGGAAATGCTTCGCCAACAAAATGCTATCACCCGGGCGTTCTGCCAAAGAAGGCACTCTGATCACCACTTCAGCCAACCGGTAAAACAGGTCCTCGCGGAATGTCCCTACACCAATCATTTCCTCCAGATTCTGATGGGTCGCGCAGACTATCCGGGTGTTGACGGCGATTTCTTTACGGCCGCCAATCCGCTCAATGACTCTTTCTTGAAGAAACCTCAGCAATTTCACTTGAAGCGTCAATGGAATGTCACCGACTTCGTCGAGGAAGAGAGTGCCGCCGTTGGCCATCTCAATTTTGCCCTCGGTGGTCTTTACCGCGCCTGTAAATGCCCCCTTCTCATGGCCGAAAAGTTCGCTTTCAAGCAGGTTTTCAGGAATTGCAGCGCAGTTGATTGCAACGAACGCACCGCTTCGGCGGTCGCTCGCCTCATGCAATCCTCTGGCGAGCAATTCCTTTCCTGTGCCGCTTGCTCCTAGCAGCATGACTGAGATGTTGGTCGAAGCCACTCGTTCAATCGTACGGGCGACCTTGGCCATTTCGGGTGCCGCGGTAATCATATTACCGAGAACCGTCTTTTCTTCGCCAACCTTTGCGGAAAGGCGCCGGTTCTCTTTCTCGATCTGGCCGAGCTTCACCGCCCGACCGACAATCAAACCTAGTTTCTCAATGTCCACGGGCTTCTGATAGAAATCGTAGGCTCCCCGCTCGATTGCCTGCAACGCACTTTCACGCGCACCGTGGCCAGAAGCGACTACCACCTTTGTATCGGGTTTCATCGCCATGATCGCATCAAGAACAGCTAGGCCCTCGCTCGTCCCGTCCGGATCGGGTGGCAGGCCGAGATCCAGCGTAACAACGTCAGGCTCTTCGCTACGCAGAGCAGCCAGCGCCTGATCCCTATTACCGGCGATAATTACCTCGTAATCGTCGTAGGCCCATTTCAACTGAGCCTGGAGGCCTTCGTCATCTTCAACGATGAGGAGTCTCGGCTTGGCTCCTTCCATCACGCAGCCTCCTTTCGCTTCATAGTCGTTGCACTTAAAAGAGTGTGTGCAGATATGAGCGGCAGGCTGATGGTGAACCGTGTGCCGAGGCCTTCCCGCGATTCAACATCGAGTCGCCCACCCATGGAACGGATCATTTCGCGAGCCTCGTAAGCACCGATGCCAAAGCCTCCCTCCTTGGAGGATACGAACGGCGTAAAAAGTCCATTGCGCACGAAGCTTGGACTCATACCCTCCCCGCTATCGGCCACCTGAACTACACCGAATAGACCATCACTAAAAATCTCCAACGTTACAGCACATTCTGGATCGCTGGCATCGATGGCGTTCTGGATGATATGGGCCAAAGCCTGCTCAAAACTCTCGGGACGTCCGCTCACTTGCACGGCTTCCGATCGCAGCAAAGAGACACTGTGAAGGTTCGAATAGCGTTCAACTAACGCACCGGCATGACCTGTGATATCAAAGGCACGAATTTTTTCCTGTCCGCCGGTACCGTATCGCCCAAGACGTGCAAGCATGGTATTCAGTTTGTCAGCGCTGTTGCGCAGAGTAACAAGCATATCCTTCCGAAATTCCGGCTTGTCAGCATGTTTCTCCGCATTTCGCAGCAGGAGGGACATCTGGCTCGACAAATTCTTTATGTCATGCATGACGAACGCCATTCGCCGATTGAATTCATCGAACCTGTTCGCTTCCGACAATGCTTCTTGGCCCGCTTGCTCGGAGAGATAGCTCGCCAATTGCTGCCCTACCACGCCAAGCAAGTCGAAATCTTCCCAGTCAAGCTTTCGGTCGACCAAGGGACGCGAAAGGACCACGGCCCCGACGAGACGCTCAAAATGCAGGAGCGGGACAACGGCCCAAATCTTGAGATCATCTAGCATCCACCGGGGAAGATAAGGGAGCTCTCCGTGATGCTGAATACCCTCACGACTCTCGTCGAGATCGAGAATTAAACCGGTTTGCTCAAAAATCCGCGCAAGCTCGGGGGAAATTGGTTTGGGTGGAATATCCAGATCACCCCATCGCCAATGCCCCCCATTCTGCAAGCAGCCGTCTTCGTTACTCAAAAGCAAAACGCCGGAAGGACTTTCCGTAATTTCGGCAAGTGCTTTCACTGCCCGTTCTTGCAGAGGCCTCTCGCCGGGCGTTGCGCGGCCGATCGTGTGGGTAAAACGAATCCATTCGCTGCGATAATCGTAGCGATATTTGAAAAGATGCTTGAGCGCAGTGACTTTTACCCAGCCGCGCAGTTTCTCGGACGGCAGCCAGATAAGTGCCACGGCGCCTGCAGCAACAAGTAAGCCAAGCTTCGATAAATTTCGGCCGTTGCCCTCGAGAAGATTTAGCCAGCTCGCAAGAAGGAGCATGACCCCTAAATAAAAACCGATCGCAACCAAGGAGAGAAAGCGGAAGGTAGCAGTGCGAGATGGACTGAAAGTCAGCCCTACAGCTTTCCGACTGTACCCAGCAACGAGAAGCAGGGCGACAAATGCAACTGCTATACCGCGGACCGCCATGAGTTCGGGAGGAAAAGAACCGCTGAGCCAAGCCAAATTATGCAAATTCAGGGTGAAGATCCAGAATCCCGCCATTGCTGCCGCATTCCAGCGCAAGGCCTGGCGTGATTGCGGCGATGCACCGACGTAGAGATTATGCACCAAGACCAAGGCGCCCACGGCAGTCAGCATTCGAAGCAATGCCGACGTCTCCGACGAGATCGGCGCCATCCCCGAAACAGCCGCGATGTGATAATCGAGCGAAACGAAGATTACCTGTAAAATCTCGGAGAATGCGAGCGCCACGGCGACTGGCCGAACCATGTGGACACTTTCATCGCGTCCATCAATTCTGAAATGCTGCAGAAGCGTGAAAATCCACGCCAGATTGACGCCAATTTCCGCAATCTTTGTTACGGGATGGTACGGATCCACGCAGGCAGAAGCGGCGCACCAGATCGCCGTCAAAACAAGCGCGATAACTGCAGAAAACCTATCGGATCGTCTGGGCTGGCCAAACCGGGCAATCCACACCGCACAGATTCCGGCCGTTAGTGACCCCACGCAGTAAGAAAAAAAGGATGTATACCCCAGCCAATCCATCAGGAAAGAGCTTTCGGCTCAATCATTTTGGCTACGGACATTTGACCGGCATATCCCATTTGTCTTTCTCAACGACAGAACGGGTTATGGCTGATAAATTCTGAATTGTCGGTAAACTTTACACTTTGTTCTAGGTAAAAAGTGACGCCTAACTGCGCAGGCGTCACATCTCGTCAATTCGCTGGAGTGAATGTTTTAGTTTTCAACTGCGTCCTGCACAGCATTACCGGCGTTTTGTGCGGCATCTCCGACCTGTCCTGCTGCCTCGCCGACCTGATCTGCCGCACCTGCGACAGCGTTATCCTTGGCAACTTCAGCCCCCCTCATCTGCGAAAAAATAAGCACTGCTGCAATTGCGACTACTGCAAGGATGATCAGCAAACCCCAGGAAGTCCCGCTGCTTTTGCGGCCTTCCCCATCGGTCACGACCGTGTGTGTGGTATGAGTATTGCCGGCTCTGTCAGTCGTCTCGGTAATCCGTTCTTCAGTCATTGCATTGCCTTCCTCGAATCTGAATTGTGACGAAAACGCGGCAATCGTTCAGCCGGTTCCGGACAAAGAGGGTTAACGCGATTATCAGCGCTCACCGAATTCGAACGGCGTGGTGCCTCGCCGCATCCGGTCGAAGTGCAGCTTGCGCCCCCGAGGCGGCAACGATCGCTGGGTACAGCCCAGTCGATAGCATCGCGCGCAACCTGGCCCTATCGGCTGGGCATCGGCGGAGCGCAGCGAAAGGCCTCTGGCCTGCGCCAATTCGGTTGCAAGAACGGCCTCGACGCCCACGGCCACGACGAAGCGCGCCTGGCCAGGAGCCCCACTCCCCTCCACACTGCGCATCATAGTAAGCCAGCCGCCTTGGCCTTCTACCGTATCATCAAGGCTGACATATTGGGTAAGCAATTCGCCGCCACGTTCGAAAGCGCGGTGGGCATCCCATAATGGACAAGATACTTCCTCTGCGGCAAAGCGAGCGGTGCTGGCCCCCATGAAGCTCTTGGAAAACTGCCCTGCCCGGTCCAGCCGGATCATGAAGAATGGCAATCCTCTCTGCCCCACTCGCTGCAACGTTGTGAGACGGTGGGCCAGTTGCTCGAAGCTAACTGAAAACCGACGCTCAAGCACGGGAAGGTCGTATCCCGTTCCCTCGCAGGCGCGCAGGAAGCGACCGTAGGGCATCAACAAGGCAGCCGCGAAGTAACCGTCGAGGTGTCGTTTAAAAAAGGCACGAGCAGCTTCGTTCTCGAATGAAGCCCCTTGAGCCACGGAGACGATTTCGTCCTGTTTTTCCAATTGTGCGATTTTAAGAGCCAACTGAAAGTTACGTGACGCCGGCCCCAGCATCTCCGAAAGCTGTACCTGCCGGGCATGTAGATCGAGACGACTGAGGCTTTCAGGCAGAACTTCGCGCGGAAGAATGCGGACCGACAACTGATGCCGCTCGCGTAGGCGCTCCGTAAGCGCAAGACCGATATCGCCGCGCGACAGCCGCATTTCATCGGCTAAGTCCTCTGCAGCGTGATCGAGATCAGCGAAGTGGTTGCGCCAACGTTCGATTTCGTGGCGCGAAGCATCTAGCGGGTCGTCGGGCGTGTCCGCTGCCGGTCCCGCCTTATCGTAAAGCCGCGCGAAGGCCGCCGCGACCTGTGGGGAGGTGGACAGAAACTCGTCCAGTTCCTCGCGGTCGATGTGGAGATCGGCGAAGCGTTCGTCGGCGAACCGCCTGGCAAGGCCTTCGAGCCCCCCAATAGCCTCGTCCTCGCGCATCGAGCGCGGGTCGAAATCGAACTGCTCGACGAGAGCCATGACGACGCGCGCGCTTATGGGGCGCTGGTTGCGCTCGATTAGATTAAGATAGCTGGGGGAGATGGACAGACGCGCGGCCATTGCCGCCTGAGTCAGATTATCTCGTTTTCGCAGCCGCTTGATGGCGGGGCCGGCGCGAACGGCACCATCAGCCATTTGTAAATTCCTTTACATATTTACAGGCCAAATAGCCGGAAAGCGCATTATCTCACAAGATATTTTGTAAATTTCTCTGCACGAATCGCCTGGCTAGGTCCATTACCGCTGCAACAGCCCACACCATCCGGGCCTTACGGACAGGAGATGATCATGACCTACCAGAGCCACATTGCGAAGATGAACGAGACCATCGCCCAGAATGGCGACAGCTGGGCTGCCGTCGATGCTGCCAGCGCAGCGCGCATGGCCGTCCAGAACCGTTTCCCCACTGGTCTCGATATCGCACGCTACACGGCGAAAATCATGCGTGAGGACATGGAGGCTTATGACGCCGATCCGGCGAATTACACCCAGTCGCTCGGCTGCTGGCACGGCTTTATCGCTCAGCAAAAGATGATATCGATCAAGAAGCATTTCGGCAGTACCAAGCGCCGCTATCTCTATCTTTCGGGTTGGATGGTTGCCGCGTTGCGCAGCGAATTCGGGCCCCTGCCCGATCAGTCGATGCACGAGAAGACCAGCGTTCCCGCATTGATCGAAGAACTCTATACCTTCTTGAAGCAAGCCGACGCACGTGAGCTGGGCGGACTGTTCCGCGAACTTGATGACGCCAAGGAAAAGGGCGATGCGGTAGCGACTCATCGCCTGCTCAAGGAGATCGACGAGCACCAGACCCATGTTGTGCCGGTCATCGCCGATATCGACGCGGGGTTCGGAAATGCCGAGGCAACCTATTTGCTCGCCAAAAAAATGATCGAGGCTGGCGCCTGCGCGCTGCAGATTGAAAACCAGGTCTCGGACGAGAAGCAGTGTGGCCATCAGGACGGTAAGGTTACCGTCCCGCACGAAGACTTCCTGCAGAAGGTCCGCGCAATCCGTTATGCATTCCTCGAACTTGGCGTTCCAGACGGCATCATCGTGGCGCGCACCGACAGCCTCGGCGCTGGTCTGACCAAGCAGATCGCCTTCTCGAACGAGCCGGGCGACCTGGGCGACCAGTACAATGCCTTCCTCGATTGCGACGAAGTCGATCCGGCTAACGTGACGAACGGACAGGTCTTCATCAGCCGCGACGGCAAGCTGCTGGCACCCAAGCGCCTGCCCAGCAATCTCTACCAGTTCCGCGCCGGAACGGGCGAGGACCGCTGCGTGCTCGACTGCATCACTGCGCTCCAGAACGGAGCAGACCTGCTGTGGATCGAGACCGAGAAGCCGCACATCGGCCAGATTGGCGGAATGGTGAATCGCATCCGCGAAGTGATCCCCAATGCCAAGCTGGTCTACAACAACTCGCCCAGCTTCAACTGGACGCTCAATTTCCGCCAGCAGGTGTTCGATGCCTGGGAAGCAGAAGGAAAGGACGTGTCGGGCTTCGACCGCGCGAAGCTGATGAGCGTGGATTACGACGGTACCGAGCTGGCTCAGGAAGCGGACGAGCGGATCCGCACCTTTCAGAAGGATGCGGCGCGGGAAGCTGGCATTTTCCACCATCTGATCACCCTGCCGACCTACCACACGGCGGCGCTGAGCACGGACAATCTCGCGAAGGAATACTTCGGCGATGCGGGCATGCTTGGCTACGTCAAGAATGTGCAGCGTGAAGAAATTCGTCAGGGTATTGCCTGCGTCAAGCACCAGAACATGGCTGGCAGCGATATCGGCGATGACCACAAGGAATACTTTGCCGGCGAAGCGGCCCTCAAGGCCGGCGGCAAGGACAATACAATGAATCAGTTCGCTGCAGCCTAACGGAGAGAAGAGGATGACTACGATGACCGAAGACACCCCAAAGACTGAGCCCGGCCGTGCACGCGCCCTGTTCTCGACCGCCGACTTCCGCCTGCTGCGCACCGCTTTGACCAGCTATGCCCGCCAGACCGAAGACCGCGAGGAGCTGGCGAAAATCAACGCCTTGCATCACCGCCTCGGCACCTACGTCCCCTCGGACGGCTGATTTAACGAAAGCCCAGAACAAGTTCTCCTGGGGAGGAGAAGCGGCCGCCGGAGCTACCCCCAAACGCTCCGGCGGCCGTCATTTTCGCAAGTCTTAGCCGCCCTGTGCCGGCATCAGGTCGAGTGCAGCGCTAGCGAGAGCCTCGGCGCCGGTGCGCACCACGGATTCCGCATCGGGAGCCCAGAATGGCGAATGCAACGACGGCAAGGCCTGCCCGTCATCCTTCAGGGCAGTCAGCATTTCAGCCGGCGTACCGCTGATCCAGAAGATCATGCTTTTCACATCTTCCGGGGCAGCACGCCGGAATTGACTGAAGTCCTCGCCGCCCATGACGGCTGGTGTCGAAACGACCGCTTCTTCACCGAACCTTTCGCGGAAACTTGCCGCCATTCGTTCGGTGAAATCAGGATCATTGAAGGTCGAGGGCGTATAGGGATCTTCTACCGTGACCACGGGGTAAAGTTCTTCCGGCAGCCCTGCAGTTATCGCCTCACCTCTGGCGACGCGGCGGATCCCGTCCAGCAGCAGCTTCCGGCTCTCGTCCGAATAGCTGCGCACGGTAAGCTGAAGTTTGGCTTCGTCCGAGATGATGTTGTGCTTCGCGCCCGAATGGAAGCTACCGACGGTGATGACGGCGGGGTCCAATGGCGATGAATTGCGGCTTACCACCGTTTGCAGCTTCATCACGATTGCGCTTGCGAGTACGATAGGATCGCGGGTCGTGTGAGGATAGGCGCCATGACCACCAACGCCCTTCACGTGAATGTCGACGCTATCGACATTCGCCAACGCATAGCCGGAGGTGTAGCCGATCGTCCCTGCCGGAAGAGGAGCGGCTGCGTCGTGAAAGGCAAGCGCATAATCGGGTTTGGGAAAACGGGTGTAGAGCCCGTCTTCAAGCATGGCTAGCGCGCCTAGTCCAAGTTCCTCTGCAGGCTGGAGTACCATGACCAGCGTACCCTGCCAGTCGTCCTTGCGTTCGGCCAGAAGCTGGGCCGCTCCGATGAAGCCCGCCATATGCGTATCATGGCCGCAGGCATGCATAACGCCGGTCGTGACACCGCTTGCCGGAGTGGCGGTGACCGTACTCGCATAGGGCAGCCCAGTTTGCTCGACCACCGGCAGTCCGTCCATATCGGCGCGCAAAAGGACGGTCGGGCCGTCTCCGTTCTTCATGACCGAAACGACGCCAGTCTGCCCCACACCCTCGGTAACCTCGAAGCCGAGAGCACGCATCCGTTTGGCGAGCTTCGCCGCAGTCTCATGCTCTTCGAAACTCAGCTCCGGATTGGCATGGAGATCGCGGTATAGCTCCATCAATTCCGGCATGTCGTCATTCAGAGAGGCGCGGAGGTCCTGCGCGGCGGCAGGAGAAGTGACAGCAATCGTGGCACAGGCGGCCGCGAGCAATGAGGTACGTAAATAGGACATGCCCTGGGAAACTCCTACAGGATGGAACACATGGAGCACGGTCCTGAAGAAGGAATCGTCCCGCCCAAAACCGCCACCTCTCGATCCCGAAGACTGGCAGAGCCAAAGCGATTAGGAAAGCGCGCTAGAGGCTGTAACTCAGGACCAGACCGATTGAGAGCGCTGCCACCATAATTATTACGAGCGGCACCCCGGTCTTAACGTAATCCCCGAACTGATAGCTTCCTTCCGCCATGATCAGCATGTTCGTCTGATAGGCAATCGGAGTGGCGTAGGAGAGATTGCAGCCGAACAGGACGGCCAGCACCAGCGGTTCGGCCGGGAGGCCCAGCTGCGAAGCAATGGCAAAGGCGATCGGCGTCCCCACCGTTGCAGCCGTGGCATTGGAGGCAAAATTGGTTAGGAAAGTGACGAAGATCATGATGGCTGCAAGCACGAAGGCGGGCTGCAGATACTGAAGGCCATAGGACAAGGCTTCTCCCAGCCAAGCTGCCGCGCCACTCTCATCGATTATGCGGCCGATGGCGATACTGGCGGCTACCAGCACGATGACCTGCGCGGAAAGCGCGCGCCCGACCCGGTCGAACTTCACGCAGCCGGTCACGAACATCAGAATTGCCCCGCCCAGCGCGGCGATGGCGATTGGCAGGAAACCGAAGGACGCAAGAGCGACCGAACCGGCCATAATGCCCGCCGCAAGCCAGGCCTTGGACCGCCGCGGCAATTCACGCTTGCCCTCGAGCTGCAGCAAGCTGTCGCCATTGGCAAAGGCTTCCAAATCTTGCTGAAGCCCCATCACCAACAGGACATCGCCCTCGCGGATGCGCATGTCCCCGACGTCGCTGAATTCGTCCTTCTGGCCGATCAGCGTATCGGGTCGGTGAATGCCGACCACCGCGACCCCGTAAAGATCGGCAATGCCCGATGTGGGAAGCGTGCGACCGGAGAGACGGCTATCCGCCGTCACTGTCATCTCGACGACTTGAATATCGTCGCCAGTTTCACCGTGCTGCCGCTGGATACGCTCCAGCACCCAGCCGGGCGCAGCTTCACCGCGCAAGACGTCGATGGCTTCTTCAATGGCCACATGGGTGCCCGAGACCCGCAGCCTTTGCCCCGGTCGGAACAGCCCAGGCTTCAAATCGTGAAATTCGATACCCGCCGGAAGGCGCGACGTGATTTGCGAAAGCTCTCGTCCGTTCAGGAGGCTGTCTTCGGTGACGCGGAGGCGCGTGTGGAACCGCCGCTGTTCCAGCGTCTGCTCAACACGATTATCACTCAACATTCGGGGCATGACCAGCCACAAATACGGCAGCGCCACCACCGCGGCTCCCAAGACGATCGGGGTGTAATGGAAGACGCTCATCATCGGCATCCCCAGGTCCACGGCGATCGAGACGACCAGAATATTGGTGGAGGTCCCGATGGTCGTGGCCAGTCCGCCGATGAGCGACGCGGCATTGAGAGGCATAAGGGTTTTCGAAGCCGGCATGGCTCCGCGCGCCGCAAGCGTAACGAAGATAGGAATCAACAGCACCAGCACGGGCGTATTGTTGACGAACATCGAAAGAAAGAAGGCGAGAAATAGGGACAGCAGCAGCCCGGCGTGCACGTTGAACTTGAACACCCGTTCCAGAAAGCGAGCCGCCGGATCGAGTGCGCCGGTCACGATCAGCCCTCGGCCCAAGATCATCAGGGCGCAGATCGTGATTAGCGCGTAATGGCCAAAACCGCCGAAAGCGATGGCAAGACCATCCGTGGGCGATTGTCCATCAAGCGGGAAAAAGTACAGTCCGACCGCGATAACGGCGATTGTCAGCAGCGAGATAATCTCGATCGACATGCGTCCGCGAGCAAAGGCGATGAACATCGCGACAGTCACGCCCATTGCGGCCAGAGCGTGGTATGATGGCATTCCGATCATTCGATATCCGAAGTTCCAAACCGCCGAAGCGAATGCAAGCAAATGTCTACTTTAATCAGGCTCGAATCCGATGCCGTGTCATTGCGGGAGGGGTGAGCCCCATTGTAACTGTTTAGCACAAGATAGGATTCGCCGCGCGCCGCTGTCTGGCGAGCGAGATGATTAACCTTCGAAAGATCGTGGTACCCCCGGCCGGACTCGAACCGGCACTTCGTAAGAAACTCGATTTTGAATCGAGCGCGTCTACCAATTCCGCCACGGAGGCACGTGTTGGAGCGCGGGGATTAGCCGCGCTCCGGAGCGGCATCAAGCCTTCAAAGCATTGACGAGCATTTTATGCAGTTTCGAGTGCAGCTGGTCATTGGCCGCCAGAACCTGCTTCGAATGAATCGGCTGCGAGCGCCCGCGGTAATCGGAGACGAAACCGCCGGCTTCACGCACAATCAGGCATCCTGCCGCAGTGTCCCAATCATTCAGCCCGCTTTCCCAGAAACCGTCATAGCGCCCGGCAGCGAGCCATGCGAGATCGAGCGAGGCGGCACCGAAGCGGCGAATACCGGCTACGTTCGGACCGATCGCATTGAAAATCTTCGACCATTCTGCGAAGTCGCCGTGCCCCGCGAAGGGAATGCCGGTTGCGATAAGGGCCTCCGACGGATTGCGGCGCGATGAAACGCGAAGACGAGCATCGTGCAACCAGGCGCCGCGACTCTTTTCCGCCCAAAAGGTCTCGTCGGTCACGGGGTTGTAAACCACAGCAGCGGTCACATCGCCCCAATCGTCGCTACCCAGCTTGCGTTCCTGGACCGCGATGCTGATCGCGAAATGCGGAATGCCGTGCAGGAAGTTGCTCGTCCCATCGAGCGGATCAACGATCCAGCGGGGCATGCCGTCCGCCCCCTCGATTGTTCCTGCCTCTTCCATTTCGAAGCCCCAGTCAGGGCGCGCTTGAATCAGTTCGTCATAGATCGCGCGTTCAGCGCGCATGTCGGCCTTCGACACGAAGTCTGCAGGACCCTTGCGGCTTACCTGGAGATGTTCGATTTCACCGAAGTCGCGGCGCAGACGGGCACCCGCCTTGCGCGCGGCTTTCTCCATCACGCGGATCAGTCCGGAAATTGCGGCCATTGTTATCTCTTATTCGGTGAGGACGCGGATCGAGCGCGCCTGGAGATGGATGTCGCCCCACTCGCAGGCCATGTCGAATTTCGTGCCCTCGATATGAAAGGTCTCGATCGCAAACCGACGCTGCATGCCGTCGCCGGCACTGGTCCGGCGATCAAGCTGGAGCTTGCTGATCCCGGCGAATTTGAGAAGGCCAGGATGGAAACAGCACTCCTCCCCCTCGCCCGGTTCTTCGTAGTCGGGATGCGCCGGGTCAAGGCAAAAATCCATCTCCAACGTCAACTCGTCATCATTGATGATGACAGCGCGCAAGGTGCTTTTCTCGATATCGATATTGTCGAACCGACTTGCGATCGATTTGCCCATGGGAGCGACTCCTTGCCTGACCCTCAGTTCGCCTTGCCTACGTAGCTCTGCTCGTAAACGTCGACGATGATCCGGGTTCCGCTTTCAATATGCGGTGGGACCATGATGCGTACGCCGTTATCGAGGACGGCGGGCTTATAGCTGGAAGAAGCTGTCTGCCCCTTGACCACGGCATCGGCCTCGACGATTTCGGCTTCGACCTGCTGCGGCAGCTCGACCGATATCGGCTTTTCTTCCCACAGTTCCAGCTTCACCTGCATACCGTCCTGCAGGAACGGGCGAGCATCGCCAAGCAGGTCCGAAGGCAGATTGATCTGCTCGTACGTGCTCTGGTCCATGAAGACGAGCATATCGCCATCTTCATAAAGGAACTGGTATTCAGCGGTGTCGAGACGCACTTTCTCGACCGTATCTGCGCTGCGGAAGCGCACATTGGTCTTACGGCCATCCTGCAAGTTCTTCATTTCGACCTGCATATAGGCGCCGCCCTTGCCGGGCTGGGTGTGCTGGATCTTGGCGACCTTCCAGATGCCGCCTTCGTATTCGATGATGTTGCCCGGACGGATGTCCACGCCGCTGATCTTCATGAGAAATGCCTCGATGTGAAAGAGCGCTGCCGCTTCGACGGTCAGCCATGTGGTGCGCGCCTTACAGCCTGGTGACACGCTCGGCAAGGCGGTGGAAATTTTGCCTTCTTCTTCCTATGTCGCTCACGGAGGCCATGAGATGAAAAAACTGTCCATCGCTTTGATGACCGTCGCGGCTCTGACCGCTTCGCCGACGCTAGCGCAGGGGCGCCTGGGGTTATTGCCGCAGGGAGATTATGTCTGTGCGCTGCCCGGTTCAGCCGACGGCTCCGCTTGGAATGAGGTCGAGCGCGCGAATTTCTCGATCACTGGCGCATCAAGCTACAAGGCGCGTCACGGCGCTGGCACCTACCTTCTCGAAGGCCGCAGGCTCACGTTCACACGCGGCCCGATGAAGGGCATGAGGATGATGCGTATCTCCAGCGGCATGCTGCAGGAAGTAAACAAGGCGGGCAAACTCGGCCGCATGCGGTGTCATCGCGCGGGCCCGCTCACGCGGTAGAGCAATCAATTGCTTCGGCTCAGCAAGGGATAAGGGTTGACGGCGTTGGCCGGTTCCCACCACGCAGCATCCTTGGTAGTTTGCAAGATCGCAAAATGAAGATGCGGCGCATCTGCCGAAGCGTTCCCGCTTGAACCTACCTCTCCCAGACGCTGACCCCGGCGCACCTTCTGCCCCTCCTTCAATCCCTCGGCATATTTGTCGAGATGAGCGTAGTAATGGATCGTACGCCCGTCGTTCGAGCGGACGTAAATCGTCAGACCTCCGGCATCGGATTCAAACAATTTCTCCACCACGCCAGGCGCGGCGGCGACAACGCTGGTACCCGTAGGCGCCATGATGTCGATCGCCTCGTGCAGCCGCTCACCGCCGCCCCGCGAGTCGGTGAAAGTGTCCGATAATTCTGACGGGCGGACGTTCAGGACCGGGATCATCAGCTCGCGAGCCGCGCGCTCGTCCACCGGCTGAGCGAAGTCGGTATTAAGCGGCGCGGCGTTGCGGGCCTGTTCGGAAACCGGGGTCTCCGTGCCTTCTTCCGCCGCACCGCTGCTCGTGGGGGACGGACTTGGAGCAGCGTCGGCCGGACGCGTCGTTTCGAGTTGCCCCTCTCCCGTTGCGTTTTCAATCAGACTGCCGCCCGCCACGATCCAGATCGCGCTGGTAATCGTGGCGGTGACAACGATGGTCAGAAGGCGGTCGATTATGTTCATGAGCCTTCCCTAGCTGCTCATGCCTCGAAAATCACCTGCGTCGATTGCGACACCATCCCTGCGAGCCTTGCGGCATCCCAGTTGGTTAGCCGTACACAACCGCTCGACTGCGCACGGCCGATGGTTTCGGGGTCGGGCGTACCGTGAATACCGTAATGCTCCTTCGAGAGGTCGATCCAGACGACACCGACAGGGCTATTGGGGCCTGGCGGCAGCTTGAAGGTTTTGCCATCTTCCTTGCCGCCCGAAAGCACTTCGGGATCATAGCTGTAGGGAGGGTTATAGGCTTCCCCGACGATATCCCACTCTCCGATGGGTAGCGGGAATTGGCTTGAGCCCGAACTGACGGTGAAGAGAGCCACCAGCTTTTCGCCCTTGTAAGCTTTCAGCGTTTTGCCTGCCTTGCTCACAACGATTTTATCGACCTCGGGCTGATCCGTGCCAACGCCCAAGCTGGCAAGCGTCTGTTGCCAGTTGCGATCTTCAATCTGTCCCTTTTCGATCCGATCGTTTCCGATATTGGGCACGCGGATCTGCTGTCCGGCCGTGAAAAAGTCGGTCTTTTCGGCTGAAGAAGAAGAGGGGGAATTTTTCGAAGTCGGCGATGAGGCCTCGGATGCCGACGCCCCGCTCATCCCGGCGGGCTTGCCACCGGGATTGAGCATCTTGAGCACGTCTACAGTCGTATGAAAACGTTCCGCCAGTCTTTCATCGAGGGATTTATAGCCCATCCGATCAAGCTTGGATTTGCCTTCCGGATCCTCCGGTATGTCGACATATTCGGTTTGGAACCAACTCTCGGGAATGGTGACGACGCGGGTCGCTGGGATGGAGTCCCAGTCGGATAGCGCCGTTTTTGTCGCCTCATCAAGCTGTCCGGTCACCTCTAGGTCGTTGGCCTCCTGGAAGCCGTTGAGCGCGTTTTCAGTGCTCATGCCCATTTTGCCGTCGATTACGCCCGGGCCGAAGCCAACACGGTCGAGGACGACCTGCGCCTGCATGATCGGCCGTTCCTCGCTGTCGGGAATGTCCTGATCTTCCGAAGCGACAGAGTCGCCCATGCCGTAAGCATCGTCGTTCGAGGCCATGCTGTCAGCGAGGTTGTTTTCGTCATAGGTCTCGTAGCCATAGTCTTGGCTTGGCTGCGTCTGGGCGGTGGCCTGAGTATCGGTGTCCTCGTCTGCGCCGTTTGATCCGCAGGCGACGAGCGCGAGCGACGATACAGCGACGAAAAGCAAATTACGCATGGAGTCCTCTCCTGAAGGGTTCGGGGAGGCGACCCGCCCCGTTTCAGAAGACACAACTCACTTCCCCGAGATTTGCTCCTTGAAGGCTTTTACCGCAGCAACTTCGTCTCCCGACCACACTGCTCCGGACACGGCTAGGAAGTCTGCGCCAGCATCGACCAGCGGCCTGCAGTTCGACGGGGTGATACCGCCTATGGCCACGCATGGTATCTCGACCATCGCGCTCCACCATTCAAGCAGGTCGAGATCTGCCCGATGCTCAGTTTGCTTGGTCGCGCTGTCGAAGAAAGCGCCGAATGCCACATAGTCTGCCCCTGCCTCGCCGGCTTCGATGGCCAAGTGGCGGGAGGCGTGACAGGTGACACCGATCTGTGCATCCTTGCCGAGTTCTTCCCGTGCCTCCGTCAGATCGCCATCGCTCTGTCCCAGATGCACTCCGTCCGCGCCGAGACGCTTAGCGAGCGGTATCGAATCATTGACGATGAATGCGACCTCGCGGTCGGCGCATATTTGCTGAAGGGGCTCGGCCAACGCCGCAGCCTCGTGCTGATCCATTCCCTTTACCCTGAACTGGAAGGCGGTGATCAATCCTTCTCCTTCATCAAGGGCGCGTTCGAGACGTTCAGGAAAGCCCCCCGAGACATCCAACGGAGAGATAAGATAAAGCTGTGTCGAAATTTTCTGTGTCATCGCGCCGCCTCGTACCCTCCGATGACGACTTCGTCGACATTCAGATTTGCGCAATACAAGGCAGGCCTAAGAGACTGGCATGATCAGACCTTTAGCCCTCGCGGTTTTCGCTCTCCCCCTCGCTTCCTGCGCGATCATTCCTGACACACCGCGCGTCGGCCAAGAGGCAGCGGCGCAGGGCACGCCAGTGAAAATAGGACAATCAGTATGGGCGGGCGACGCGATCCTGACCCCGCTCGCCGTGACCGAGGACAGTCGCTGCCCGCAGAATGCCCGGTGTGTCCGCGCGGGCGAACTCAAAGTTTCGACGCGCATCACGTCAACTCACTGGGCCCAGACGGCCGAGATGACCTTGGGCAAACCCCATGAGATTTTGGGTCGCACCTATACGCTCGTGTCCGGTCTGCCGGAAAAGCAGGCCGAGCGCGAGACCGATGCAGGCGACTATAGCTTCGTATACGAGCGGCGATGACACCGCTCGTATTGAGGTCAAGCTACGCTGGCAGCATGAATTTGGTCGATTGCGCCTGAAAGCGTTCCGTCGAATTCAGCATCGCTTTGCTGCTTGCGGAGATCCTGAAGAAGTCCCCGGCTGAAACTGGCAATCATACCGGGATTTTCGGCCAGCTTCTCACAAGCTTCCTCGGTCGAATACCCACCGGAGAGCGCAACCACACGCAAGACTTTCGGGTGCTTCACCAGATCGGCATAGAGCCCCGCATCCTTTGGAATGGAAAGTTTGAGCATGACCTGCTGATCATCGGGAAGCGCGTCCAAGCCTTCGAGAATGGCATCCAGCATGATCTTTTCGCCATCGGCCCGATCCGTTGCGGTAATATCGTATTCCGGCTCCAGCATGGGAACCAGGCCACTGGCCAGAATGCGCGCGCCCTCGGCAAATTGCTGACGCACTGCTTCTTTGATTCCGACAGGATTCGCAGATTTGATTACGCTGCGCATCTTGGTTCCGAAGACGCCAAGATCTTTTGCGCGCTTGCACAAGTTTTCCAGATTTGGATTGTCCTTCATCAACTGCGCCCCATCGCGCTCATCCTCAAGTCCCTTGTCGACTTTAAGAAAGGGCACGATCCCGCGTTCCTTCAACCGAGCGGGGACGCTCTTGCCGCCGCTCTCGCCGTCCATGGTTTTTTCGAACAGGATTGCACCGATTACCTTCCCATTTCCGAAACAGGGGCTCTCAATGATGCGCTGACGCATCTCATGGATCAGGCCAAACATCTCATCGTCGCCGTTCCAGGCGCCTTCCTCTACGCCGTAGCCGCGTAGCGCCTTCGGGGTTGACCCGCCGGACTGATCGAGCGCCGCGATGAAGCCTTGGCCGGACGCAATACGCTCGCGCATTTCATCGAAAGTCATGTGAGAATCCCTATAGCATGAAACTAAGTGTGCATTCGTATGCGCCGCTCATACAAAACCGCTTTCGCAGCCGCAACAGGCCGTTGGTAACTTATCGCTTCCTGTATCGTATCCTCACTGAGAACGAGGAAAGACGTATGTTAGATGAAATTCAGCAAAAGCTCTGCAACGAGAACGGAACGGATTTCTCCGACCTTAAAGCGCTGACGATCAATTGCACGCTCAAGCCAACACCGCAGGGCTCGCACACTGCCAAGCTCCTGGGCGTCGTCGAAAAGATCCTAGTCGAAAATAAAGTCTCGTTGGAGCAAATCAGGCTGGTCGACCACGACGTCGCACCAGGCGTCTATCCGGACATGACCGAACACGGGGCTAAAAGCGACCAGTGGCCGGATATCTGGCGGAAGGTTGAAGCAGCCGACATCCTCGTCATCGGGACGCCGATCTGGCTTGGCGAAAAATCAAGTGTCTGCCAACGCCTGATAGAGCGCCTTTACGGCCATTCAGGACAGACGAACGATCAGGGCCAATATGTGTTTTACGGCAAGGTGGGCGGCTGCATCGTGACCGGCAACGAGGATGGGATAAAGCATGTCGGAATGGGGGTGCTCTATTCCCTTCAGCACGTGGGTTATACCATTCCTCCCCAAGCAGATGCAGGCTGGATAGGAGAAGCCGGGCCTGGCCCAAGCTACGGCGATCCACAGGAAGGCAAAGCGGGCTATGTTGGTTTCGACAACGATTTCACGCGGCGGAATACCACTTTCATGACCTGGAATCTCATGCACATGGCGCGCATGCTGAAGGATGCCGGTGGAATCCCCGCGTGGGGTAATTCGGTCGATTTGTGGCAGGAAGGCCGCCGTTTCGATGCACCCAATCCGGAATATCGCTGATCAGTCCCGGCGATTAATCTTCCGGATAATTCCATTGAAGCTGAGTACAGGTCTGTCGTTCGCAGTAATTTTACCGACGACGTAAATTGTTTTTCCGCCGGCGCGAACGACTTCGCCTCGCGCTTCGATAAGCTGGCCGCAGCGCGCCGGATCGAGAAAGTCACCCGCCAGATGCATCGTAACGCCGTGCGAGCCTGCCAGAGCATCCGCCGCGATTGTGAACAGCGCACTGTCAGCGAATGTCATCAGGCAGCCACCATGCATGAAACCGGCACCGTTCATGTGGCGCTCTTCTGCACGGAAAGCAGAAACGTACGATCCGTCCGCGTCACGGCGCTCGTAGAATGGGCCCGCGCGCTGTTCGAACGCATCTCCGCTCCACGCTGACCAACCCGCGAATTCGCCCTCCGTGACCGGCGTCAGTCCACCACCGGAGCCAACCGCTTCGTTTTCGCTCATTTGGTCAGTGCTGCCACGCCCGGAAGCTTCTTGCCTTCCATCCATTCTAGAAAGGCGCCACCCGCAGTAGAGACGAAAGTGAAGTCATCCTTTACGCCGGCATGCGCCAAAGCAGCAACCGTGTCCCCGCCGCCTGCGACCGAGATGAGCGAACCGTCCTGAGTCAGTGCAGCAGCGGTCTTTGCCAGAGCTACGGTGGCGGTATCGAAGGGCTCTGTTTCAAACGCGCCCATCGGGCCATTCCAGACGAGAGTGCGGCAGGTCTTGAGAACATCGCCCAAAGCTTGAACCGCCAAAGGACCGACATCGAGGATCATCTCATCCTCGGCTACTTCGTGGACGTTGCATGTCCGCAGGGATGCTGGATTGGCAGCAAATTCCTTTGCGACAACGACATCGTAAGGCAGGTGCACAGTGCAACCGGCATGATCTGCCTGATCCATGATGCGGTTTGCCGTGCCTGTGAGGTCGTGCTCGCAAAGCGACTTGCCAACGTTCACGCCGCGCGCAGCGAGGAATGTGTTGGCCATCCCTCCCCCGATGATCAGGTGCTGTACCTTGCCAACCAGATTCTCGAGCACGTCCAGCTTGGTCGACACCTTGGCCCCGCCGACAACAGCTGCGACCGGCTGCTGCGGACTGCCGAGCGCAGCATCCAGAGCCTTGAGTTCCGCCTCCATTGCGCGGCCGGCATAAGCTGGAAGAAGACGCGCCAATCCCTCTGTTGATGCATGCGCGCGGTGCGCAGCGGAGAAAGCATCGTTCACGTAAAAGTCACCATGGGCCGCAATGCCCTTGGCAAATTCCGGATCGTTGGCTTCCTCGCCGGGCCAGAACCGAACATTGTCGAGCAGGCCGATATCACCGTTGGACAGGATACCGACGCTCTGTTCGACGACAGGCCCCATGACCTCGGGGATGAACATGATCTCGCGGTCCAGCACCCGCTCGATATCGCCCTGCACCATGCTTGTGCTCATGGTCGAATGGCGCTGGCCTTTCGGACGACCGAAATGAGCGAGAAGAAGGACCTTCGCGCCCTTGTCGGCAAGTTCAAGTATGGTCGGCATCGCAGCTTGGACCCGTGTGACATCGCTGGCGCGCCCTTCCTGCATCGGAAGGTTCAAATCTACGCGCACGAGCGCAACCTTGCCGGTTACCTCGCCGAGGTCATCCAAAGTCTTGAAGCTGCTCATTTCCTAAGCTTTCCTTAGAGGAACTTGGCCATGACGCCGGCGGTGTCGATCATGCGATTAGAGAAACCCCATTCGTTGTCGTACCAGCTGACGACGCGGGCAAGCTTGCCTTCCATCACGCTGGTTTCGAGGCTGTCGATGGTCGAGCTAGCCGGATAATGGTTGAAGTCGCTGCTGACGAGCGGCTGATCCGTATAGTCCAGCACGCCCTTCATCTTGCCTTCTGCAGCTTCCTTCAGTGCCGCGTTCAGTTCCTCGGCGCTGGTATCGCGGCCGGGCGTGAAGACGAGGTCGACCAGGCTCACATTGGGTGTCGGGACGCGGACCGAAGAACCGTCGAGCTTACCTGCCAATTCAGGCAGGACAAGGCCGACTGCACGAGCAGCACCGGTTGTGGTTGGGATCATGTTCTGCGCACCACCGCGCGCCCGGCGCATGTCGCCATGCATCTGGTCGAGCATCCGCTGGTCATTGGTGTAGCTGTGGATCGTGGTCATGAAGCCGCGCTCGATCCCGACGGTGTCGTGAAGGACCTTGGCCATGGGCGAAAGGCAGTTGGTCGTGCAGCTGGCATTCGAAACGATGACGTCATCGGCAGTCAGCGTTTCATGGTTCACGCCATAGACGATCGTGGCCGAGACGTTCTTTGCAGGTGCGGAGATCAGCACGCGCTTTGCGCCTGCCTTGAGATGCGGTTCGGCCTGCTCATGACTCTGGAAAAAGCCGGTGCATTCAAGCACGATATCGATGCCCATTTCTCCGTGCGGCAGATTGCCCGGATCGCGTTCGCTGGTGACCTTGATCGACTTGCCGTTGACGACAATCGCATCGCCATCGACCTCGACCGTGCCCGGGAAGCGGCCATGCGTGCTGTCATACTGGAACAGCAAGGCGTTCGACTTGGTATCGGCAAGATCGTTGATCGAGACCAAATCGAGATCATGATCGTCACGCTCCAGAATGGCGCGTGCCACGAGGCGTCCGATACGTCCAAAACCGTTGATTGCAACCTTGGTAGCCATGCGAAAAGCTCCTGCTTAAGCGTTCAGTTTGTTCATGATTTGCGGCACGATCGCGTCCGCCGTGATACCGAATTTCTCGAAAAGATCCTCTGCGGGAGCAGAAGCCCCAAACCTGTCGATGCCAATGTTGAGACCATTTGCCATCGTATAGCGTTCCCAGCCAAAGGTAGTCCCGGCCTCGATGCTAACGCGCAGGATTTCGGCGGGATCAACGTTAGGGAGAATGTCGCCCTTATACGCATCATCCTGCTCGTCGAAAAGCTGTGTGCAGACCATCGACACGACGTCGGTGCCCACGCCCTGCTTTTCCAAGACTTCGGCGCACTCAAGCGCGACATGGACTTCGGAGCCAGTGGCGATGAGAATTACCCGGCGCTTGTTCCCGGCTTTCTTGAGACGATACGCCCCCTTAGACGCCATGTCCGTTTCGTCCGGCGCGTTGCGAACCTGGGGAAGGTTCTGGCGACTCAACGCCAGCACTGTCGGGCGATCCTTGTTGCGCAACGCAATTTCCCAGCATTCGGCCGTCTCGACCGCATCGGCAGGGCGCATAACCAACAGGTTTGGAATTATCCGCAAGCTTTGGACATGCTCGATCGGTTGATGGGTCGGTCCGTCTTCCCCCAGTCCGATGCTGTCGTGCGTCATCACGTATATCGCCCGCGCCTGCTGCAGCGCCGAAAGCCTGATTGCCCCCCGACAATAATCGGTGAAGACGAGGAAAGTACCGCCGTATGGGATCACGCCTCCGTGAAGCGCCATGCCGTTCATGGCCGCCGCCATCCCGAATTCACGGATGCCGTAATAGATATAGCGACCCGAATAATCGTCTGCGGTGAACGGCCCTATCCCGCCCGCTTTGGTGTTGTTCGAGCCGGTGAGATCGGCGCTTCCGCCCATGGTCTCACTCAGGCGACCATTGATCTGTTCCAACGCCATTTCGCTTGCCTTGCGGGTCGCGACCTTCACCGGCTCACTCATCAACGACTGGATGTAATCGTCGAGGTTGAAGTTCGTTGGCAAATCGCCCGCCATCCGGCGTTCGAATTCATCCCGCTTTCCGTGTTCTGAAAGACGGTTCTTCCATTCGGTGTGGTCGGTCTCGCAGCGGGCCGCCGTGTCACGCCAGTCGGACAGGACCGCCTCAGGGATCTCGAACGGCTTATAATTCCAACCGAGTTCCTCGCGCGCTGCGGATATCTCATCATCGCCAAGCGCGGCGCCGTGCGTTGCGCTGGTCCCCTGCTTGTTGGGCGCGCCTTTCCCGATCACGGTTCGGCAGGCGACCAGCGATGGACGCTCTTCGGCCTGCGCTTCGCTCAGAGCACGGCGAACATCGTCGAAATCGTGCCCGTTGCAACTTACGACATGCCAACCCGTCGCTTCATAGCGAGACTTAATGTCCTCGCTGGTCGAAAGGCCGGTGGAACCGTCGATGGTAATCTGGTTGTCGTCCCACAGGACGTTCATCCGACCCAGCTTCAAATGCCCGGCGAGGCCGATAGCTTCGTGATTGATGCCTTCCATTAGGCAGCCGTCACCAGCGATCACCCAGGTACGGTGATCGACGAGCTCGTCTCCGAAATCGGCGTTGAGCTTGCGCTCGGCTATGGCCATGCCGACTGCCATCGCGAGCCCCTGTCCCAAGGGGCCCGTGGTGCATTCGATCCCATCGATCAGGAAGTTTTCCGGATGCCCGGCGCAAGGGCTACCAAGCTGACGGAAGTTACGAATATCTTCCATGGTCGGATGGGCATAGCCTGAGAGGTGAAGCAGACTGTAGATGAGCATCGAGCCGTGGCCGGCGGACAAGACAAAGCGGTCACGGTCGGCCCAAGCTGGATCGGCAGGATCATGCTTGAGAAATTCGCTCCAAAGCACGGTAGCCACATCGGCCATACCCATAGGCATTCCTGGGTGCCCCGAATTTGCAGCCTGTACCGCATCCATGGAAAGTGCCCTGATGGCATTGGCCATCTGGACCATGCGAGCGGTGTCGAGACTCATAGGGTAGGTTCTCCGGCAAATATGTGGGCGATTCGACGCGCGCGCACCCATCGCGAAAGGGTCGCGGCAGGTCAACCCGAAGGCCATTAAGGACGATACGCCATGATGGCTTGGAAGAGTTATCAACAGGAGCCACCAAGCCTTTGCCATAGCCCATGAATATCGTTAATTCGGGCCCACCATGAGCGAGCAACGCATCAACGGCGCTATCGACAGGATCGAGAGAGCGCTCATCAGGATCGAAGTACAAGCAAGTCGGGCACGCGCCTCAGAAAAACTCTCGGAAAATCACGAGAAGTTGAAATCGCGTGTTGCTGCCAGCCTTGCACAGCTCGACGGCTTGATCGAAAGCCTCGAGAAATGAGCGACGTCAGGCTCGAAGTCGGAGGGCGTCGTTACACCATCGCCTGTGCTGACGGCCAGGAAGACAGCGTCCGCCATCTGGCCAGCATGGTTGATTCCAAATTGGCTCAGATGGGAGCCAACCTTTCTAATAACGAAGCCAAAAATCTACTGTTCGCGGCCATTCTCCTTGCCGATGAACTGGACGAAGCCAACAAACGAGTTGCGGCCCCCGCCCCGCCACCCAAAGTGGAAATCGACATTTCTTCGGTCGCCGAAAAACTCGAAAGCTTGGCCGCCACATTGGAAAATGCAGCATCGAGACTTGAGGGCTGATCACAGCAACCCTAAATAGGCGTTGGCGGGGCTGCCCGGCACGAGCCGCATGAACATCCCTGAGGCTATAAGCAATCCTAGGGAGCTGTCCCTACCGGACTGGCGGGTTCGTCCTGGCATTCTGGATATACGGCGCCCACCTGACGTGAAGGCGTCAGAGGATTTTCCGGCACCGACCCATGGTGGTCCCGTCACTTATCGACGAAACACACCCTTAGCCCCTAGCGGGGTATCCTAGGGGCAGCGATCTTCACGTTCCACAGAGGCTCCATTTGACCAAGGACGAACTTCGCAAGCGGCTACGCCAGATCCGCCGCGACCATGTGGTTGCACTTCCAGACGCCGTTCGTGCACTAGTCTTTCACCGGCCGCCGGGTCCTCTGCTTGACCACATCGCAGAAGGCGCCGTGATCGGTCTGTATCGCGCAAACCCGTTCGAAGCACCGGCCAAGTCTTACGCGAAGTTTTTCCTGGAACGCGGCCACGAGATTGCCTTACCTCGTTTTTGCGAGCAGAATTCCACCATGGAATTCGCACGGCATTCCGATCCCTTTGATGAGGAGGATCTCGAAGTAGGACCGTTTGGCTTGCTGCAACCTTTTGCCGATGCGCCGGCCTTGATACCCGATATTCTCTTCGTGCCTCTTTTGGGCTTCACCGAATCCGGCGACCGCCTTGGCCAGGGTGGCGGTCATTACGATCGGTGGCTTGCCGCGCACACCGGCACCAGGCCAATAGGCTTGGCTTGGGATTGTCAGCTGACTGAAATTCTTCCGACTGAAGCACATGATCAGCCTTTAAGGGCCGTAGTCACGCCCACCCGCCTCTTCGGTCCCTTCGCATGAGAACCGAACCGACTTGGCGCATCCCGGTGGGGCTGCTCGCTCTTCTTTTGGCTCTCATCGTCTACGGTATAGTCATTGCACGGTACCTTCCCGCACTGATCGGGACATGGCCCGCCTTGGCTCAGACCATCGTTTATCTTGCGCTTGGACTGGTCTGGTTGCTGCCGCTTGGCCGCTTCCTGAAATGGATGGAGACCGGCAACTGGCGGTAATCGGAAACGCTGGCGCATCGGTACCGTTTCGGCATCATGCCCGAGTTACCCGAAAACGAAGCCCAACGCCTTGAACTTGAGCGCGAGTGCCTCAACCGCACGATCGAGGCGATCGAGCTTGGCGACGACACGTCCTATATCGAGCTCCCCGGAGACAATGAGCGAGCGAGGCTCATCGGGCACCAGTTTACCGAGACCCGAAGGCATGGCAAAAATATCTTCGCAGGATCGAAAACCGGCCCGTGGATGACAGTGCATCTCGGCATGACTGGTCGACTTGTACCTTTCGATGCTCCCGAAGATCCACCTGATCACACCAAGCTGCTGATCCGCTTCGAAGGAGACCGCAGGCTCGCCTTCCGCTGTCCACGCAAATTGGGCCATGTGCGGGTCATCGACAGCCCCGAAGATTACATCGCTCAGGAAGAATTGGGCACCGATGCGCTGTCGATCAAAAAGGATGAATTTCTGGAAGTATTCGGGAGCACACGAAGCGCTATAAAGTCTGCGCTCATGAAGCAGCAGAAAATGGCTGGCGTCGGCAATTTGTGGTCCGACGAAACTCTATTTCAGGCTGGAATCCATCCGGAGGCCCGGACCGATGAATTGGGCGAGGAAAAATTAGCGAATATCTTCACCATCATGCGCAGCGTTCTCCAAGCCGTGGTGAAGGTCGAAGCCCACTATAAGCACCTGGATGAGAACTGGCTCATCCGGCATCGTTCAGAAGATGCGGACTGCCGACGCTGTGAAGGCACAATACGGAAAAAGAAAGTAGGCGGAAGAACCGCCTACTTCTGCGAAAAACATCAAAAGTAAGAAAATATCCCAAGGTGGCGCGAGTGACGGGACTCGAACCCGCGACCCTCGGCGTGACAGGCCGATACTCTAACCAACTGAGCTACACCCGCGCATTCTACGCTGCAGCGCCCCTTGGGAGACGCGCATCTAGGGGAGCCTCTGATTCCTGTCAACGCTATTTCCGACCAATATTTCGCACTTTTTTCAACGGCACCTTAAGTATCTGTTTTCCTATCCTTTTTTACCATTTTGGTAGCCCAAATGGCGACGGAGAGGCCTAAGCTGAATGGTGTGCTTTTGACGCTCGCGTACGCTGTCTCAGGTCGTACAACGAAAAGCGGGCGCTCTTTTCTCGACAGGCAGTTCAACCGGCCTACATGGGCCAATTCAATCGTTCCGCGTGCCCCCCCCCGGACGATAAAAAAACTCCCGCCGAAGCGGGAGTTTCACAATCCGATGGGATGATCAATCGACCAAGATCAGCGCTGGCTTCTCCAAGAGCTTTTTAAGCGCCTGGACGAAGCTCGCCGCGTCCCAGCCATCGACGACTCTGTGATCGCAGCTGATCGAAATATTCATGAGCTTGCGCTTCTCGATACGCTCCACGCCATCCGGCCCTGTCACATACATGGGCCGCTCGATGATCCGGTTTGGCCCGATGATCGCGACCTCCGGACGATTGATCACAGGCGTGGTGGCAACGCCTCCAAGCGGACCGAGAGAAGTGACCGTCAGTGTGCCGCCTTCCATATCATCCTTCTTGGCCGTACCGTTTCGCGCCGCATCCGCCAGCCGCGCTATCTCGTTAGCGAGTTGCCACAGGTTCTTTGCGTGTGCGTTCTTAATGACCGGCACCATCAATCCGGCATCTGTCTGTGCTGCCATACCCATGTTTACTGCACCATGACGCGTGACCACTCCGGCCTCGTCGTCGTAGCGTGCGTTGATCATCGGGAAATCCGGCAAGGTTTTGCAGATCGCGGTAATCAGTAATGGAAGGATCGTAAGCTTAGGCTTTTCCCCGCGCGCGTCATTCAGTTGCGCCCGAAGGATTTCGAGATCGGTGACATCACATTCCTCGACGTATGAGAAATGTGGGATGTTGCGCTTCGAAGCGGCCATGTTTTCGGCAATGCGGCGACGCATGCCAATGACCTTCTTCTCCTCGTCCTCACGGGTCTTTGCAGCCGCGCCATAGCCCGAATTGTAGGAGAGGAACTGATCGAGATCACCGTGGCGGATGCGGCCTTCCTCGGATGGCTTGACCTGCGCAAGATCGACACCAAGGTCCTTGGCGCGCCTGCGCACCGCGGGTGTGGCGAGAACCTTGGACGAAGGCGCAGGAGCAGGTTCTGGCTCGGGAGCTGGAGTCGGCGCAGGTGCAGGAGGTGGACTTGGGTCAGCAGCCATCGCATCGTCTGCATCGCTTGCGTCCGAATTCTCGACTTCGATGCGCTCTTCGACTTCATCTGCTTTTGGTGAGGGTGCTGGGGCCGCTTCAGCAGCAGCGTCATTTTCCTCGGCCACATCGTCGGGCACTTCGCCCTCGACCTCGATCACGACCAGCATTGAACCGATCGAGACCATATCACCTTCTTCGCCGGCGATCTCGAGAATCTTGCCATCGATTGGGCTTTCCATTGGCACAGTGGCCTTGTCGGTCATCATGTCGACGAATTCTTCGTCTTCCTTGACCGTGTCGCCGACCTTCTTGTGCCACTGGACGATTTCCGCCTCGGCGATGCCTTCGCCGATATCCGGCATGTTGAATACAAATTTCGCCATGGGAATCAGTCCTTGAGGATTTTGTCGAGAGCCTCGCCGATGCGGATCGGGCCAGGGAAATAGGCCCATTCGAGACTATGAGGATAGGGTGTGTCGAAGCCGGTCACGCGTTCGACCGGGGCTTCGAGATGATAGAAGCAGCGTTCGGTGACAAGCGCGGACAGCTCCGCGCCAAAACCTGCCGTCCGCGTGGCTTCGTGTACGATCAGGCAACGGCCGGTTTTCTTGACTGATTCTTCGATCGTCTCGATGTCGACCGGCACGATGGTACGCAGGTCGACGATGTCGGCCTCAACGCCCTTCTCGCGGCAGACCGCTTCGACCACATGGACCATTGTGCCATAGGCTAAGATAGTCAGCTGGTCGCCCGTTGTCGCATAACGTGCCTTGCCGAGCGGGATTTTATAATGGCCTTCGGGCACCAAACTCTCGTCGAAGCGCTTCCACGGCTCCACCGGCTTATCATAATAGCCGGAAAACGGCCCATTATAGATCCGCTTCGGCTCGAAGAAAATGACGGGGTCATTGTCCTCGATGGCGCTGATCAGCAAGCCTTTGGCGTCATAAGGCGTTGCCGGAATGACCGTCTTCAAGCCCGAGACGTGAGCGAAGATCGCTTCAGGGCTCTGGCTGTGCGTCTGGCCACCGAAGATGCCGCCACCGAAGGGGCTACGCACGGTGATCGGCGCGGTGTATTCCGCGGCCGAACGATAACGCAGCCGCGCAGCTTCCGAAATGAGCTGGTCGAGACCGGGATAGATATAATCGGCGAATTGGATTTCCGGAACCGGACGTAGGCCATAGGCCCCCATCCCCACGGCAGCTGCGATGATACCGCATTCGGAAATGGGCGTGTCGAATACACGCGTCTTGCCGTATTTTTCCTGCAGGCCGGCGGTGCAGCGGAAGACGCCGCCGAAATAGCCCACATCCTCGCCCATGATGACGATATTATCGTCACGGTTCATCGACACGTCGAGTGCATCATTAATCGCCTCGATCATGTTGAGGCGGCGTTCTGCTGGCGCTTCGCTATCCGGCGCAATCTTGGTCTGGGTCTCGCTCATGCGCCCTTCCCTTCGTTCGGCAAGCCTTCCGGAAACTTGGTTTCGCGTTCATGGATCGCTTGGTCGGCTTGCTCTCTGAGATGCCAAGGCAACTCTTCGAATACGTCTTCAAACATCGTGCGGAACGGATGATGTAGGCCATGGCCCAAGATGCCGTTGGCTTCGGCTTCCTTGGTGGTCTTCTTGACGTGCTCAGCGGCTTCGAGGTCCATCTTTTCCTGCCGCTCCTCATCCCATTCGCCGATCTCGATAAGATGGTTCTTGAGACGCATGACGGGATCGCCCAACGGCCATTCGTCACGCTCCTGCGCACTGCGATAGCCGCTCGGATCGTCCGAAGTCGAATGCCCCTCAGCGCGGTAGCTGAAGAATTCGATCAGTGTCGGCCCCGCATTCGCACGGGCGCGGTTGGCGGCCCACTGCTCTGCCGCATAACAGGCAAGCGGATCGTTGCCATCGACGCGCAGTGATGCAATCCCGTAACCCACACCACGCGCAGCAAAGGTGGCGCGCTCAGCCCCCGCAAAACCGCTGAAGCTGGAAATCGCCCACTGGTTATTCACCACGTTGAGGATGACCGGCGCGTTATAGACTGTGGCGAACAGGCAGGCCGAGTGGAAGTCGCCTTCGGCTGTGCTGCCCTCGCCCACCCAGGTTGCTGCAATCCGACTATCGCCCTTGATCGCGCTAGCCATCGCCCAGCCCACCGCCTGCGGGGTCTGCGTGGCGAGGTTGCCCGAGATGGTGAAGAAGCTGTGCTCCTTGCTGGAGTACATGATCGGCAGCTGGCGGCCTTTGAGCTTGTCACCCCGGTTTGAGTAAATCTGGTTGATCATCTCGATCATCGGATAGCCGCGCTGGATCAGAATGCCCTGCTGGCGATAGCTGGGAAACACCATGTCATCTGCGGCCAATGCCATAGACGCTGACACACTGGTCGCCTCTTCCCCGGTACACTTCATGTAGAAGCTGGTCTTACCCTGCCGCTGCCCGCGAAACATGCGCTCGTCGAATGCGCGCGTCATGGCCATGTGGCCTAGCATGGAGCGCAGCGTTTCCGGATCAAGCTTTGGATCCCAAGGACCATGCGCCTTGTTATCCTCACCCAGCACACGAATCAGGCCATGCGCAAAATCGAGCATGTCCTTGGGATCAGTGGTTTCATCTGGACGCGGTTGAGCGCCCGCTTCCGAGACTTCAATATGCGAGAAATCGACCGCATCACCAGGTCGGAACTTCGGCTCAGGTACATGGAGCGAAAGTCGGGGCCGATTATCTCCGGCACCAGCCACTCCGTCTTGGGGCCTATCGGCCATAGAATCGTCTCCCAGACGCAATCTTACTCTTCGGCGTTATTTTATTTCACAACCAAGGAAGGGTCAAGAGATGCCTTCGGGCACCCAATCCTACACGGCGACCGGAGCCTTGATAGGGTCGTGCGGATTGTAGTCCTTCACTACGAAATCCTCTATTTTGTAATCGAAAATAGTGGCCGGACGCTGCGTGATCTCGAGCGATGGAATCCCCTGAGGCTCCCTCGAAAGCTGCTCGCTGACAAGCTTCTCGTGATTGAGATAAAGATGTGTGTCACCACCCATCCAGACGAATTCGCCGGGCTGCATGTCGACCTGCTGAGCAATCATTCTCAGCAGAAGTGCGCCAGACCAGAGGTTGAACGGCAGACCAAGCGCAACATCGCAGCTACGCTGGTAAAGAATGCCGTTCAGATACGGCTTGCCATCGGGACAGGTGGAAACGTGGTATTGATAGGTCTTATGGCAGGGTGGCAGCGCCATTTGCGGCACTTCTGCTACATTCCATCCCTCGATAATGTGACGGCGGCTGCCGGGGTTGGAGCGAAGGCTTTCGATCACTTCAGCAACTTGGTTGATGCCGCATCCCTTGCGAAACAATCCGCCCTTTACTGGCTGATAGGTTGGCCAATCGACCCACTGCTTTCCGTAAACGGGCCCAAGGTCGCCCCACTCATCTGCAAATGCCTCATCATCGGCTATACGGGCGGCAAACTCTTCGAGAGAAATGGCCTCGCCAGACTGCTCGACATAGCGCGCGTGCGGCCACTCGTTCCAGATTTTCACTCCCTGCAACACCAGAGGGCGAATGTTGGTGTTGCCGGTCAGAAACCATAACAATTCCCGCGTCGCCGTTTTCCAGTAGACCCGCTTCGTCGTTATCAAAGGCATTGCCCCGTCGCAGAGGTCAAAGCGCAATGTCGCGCCGAAAACCGACCGGGTGCCGATCCCCGTACGATCAACCCGCTCGTCTCCCTCGAGCCACACCTGGCGCATGAGGTCGAGATACTGCTGTTCGAAATGGGATTTGGTATAGGACATGGGGCACTCGCTTTACGCGTTGGAGCTATAGGCACAAAAACCTGCAAAAGCGCGCTTGCGTGTTGCACAATCCACACCTATAGGGCGCGCCTGCCTCGCGGGGACCACCGGTTCCCGCACGCATCCGGTCGGGGAGTAGCTCAGCCTGGTAGAGCACTGTCTTCGGGAGGCAGGGGCCGGAGGTTCGAATCCTCTCTCCCCGACCATTTTACCCAACTTTTCAAAGCTCTAGGAGTTTTACGGCATTTCCCGGCGGAGGCGTTTTAGCTCCCCGCCAGAACGCCGCTGCGCATCTTGGATAGATAATTTCAAGACGCACTTCATTCTTGTTGACAAGGCATCCACCACGCCGCTATCGGCCCGCTCCTACCTGCCGTTCAAGACACTTTCTTGATCGGCCGTGTGCCCAGATGGCGGAATTGGTAGACGCACCGTCTTCAGGTGGCGGCGCTCGCAAGGGCGTGGAGGTTCGAGTCCTCTTCTGGGCACCATTTTCAGCTTAATTGTATGCTGAGGCTCGAAACATCTGCCGGATTGAGCTGATGTTGCGAAACCATCTCACCTAAATTTCGCGATTATCTGTCAATCGAGGTCTGAATTAAGCGAAAGTCCGGTCTTTCGCGGCCGCTATTGAATCAATGGTATTCTATCCGCTGCAAGTCATCGAATGACAAATCTCACTTTCACAGTGAAAGTCGTGGAGGCAGCGAATGCTCCTGTAGGGCGCAGTCTGAAGTCGGTAATTGACGCATCGCAGCCGGTCGCGTCGGGAGACGGTGTGTAGGTCCACGTAGCCCCCCCATCGGACGAAAAGTCCAATCGATCTGACAGATCATTCAGCGAAGTGAAGACATAACTCAAGCCAGACGAAGGTGAGCCAGCATTGAATAGGATGGGGCCGCTACTCCCGCCGAAATTGGCCAGACACATTTTCGCATCTGCTGGCGCATCGTCCCTCACCATGATGCTATTGGCATCGGCGGGCTCGCTGCCTGTGTTGGTAACGGAAATCAGGTATTCGACCAAGGCGCCTGGGATAGCCTTCGGGTTTGTGGCGCCATGCACTGGATCGGCGACCACGCGGCTTAGCTTCGTTACATTCAAGGTGGTATGAGGCCTGCAGAACTGGATATCGTGGAGCCCGATTCCTTGTTGCCCCGGATCGTTCGGGGCGGTGGAATGGTTGCCATAGCTTATCGTTATTCTGTCTACTTTCCCGGTAAAAGTGACAATGACATTCCCCATTCCAGAGTCGCTGTCAGAAGCGAAATCGCCAATGGCTGTGTTTCCGTTCACATAGTTTGCGTTCCCGTTGGTCAATGTGGGCGTCACCAAGGTTCCCGACAAACTACCCGTAACGGTAACGCGGTCCGCAAATTGGTTCGGTGCGAAATCTACATCGAACAGCGTAAATTGAACGCCTTCGAAACCTCTAGGCAGCGTGATGTCGATCGTAGCCGAATTGGAACGGGACGTCTGGTTGACAACAACAGCGAGGTTGCGTTGCGCAGGGCTCAATCCGCCCGTGAAGGTATTTTGCAGCGTGGGAGACCTGCCTCCAAACTCCGCGGAGTCTATATAAGCTCCCGGGTTTGAGACAGTGAATCCGATTTGGCCGAAAGTCCCAAGGGTGTAACTGTTGTTGGTAGAACCGGCAGCCCAGCTGACCGAGCTTGCATCCCAGTCGAAGAACGTCGAGCCATTCGGGCAGTTCAGGATGGGCGCTACGCCCGCGATGCGCCCGCTGGCGACGACGAAGCTTGCACTCGCGTAGTCGTCCTCGGATGTCACACCGTTGTTGGGAGTGGAATCCGGATCGACCGCGCTGCTGGCGATCACCTCGGCCGTGTTCGTGATGGTCGTACCCGAATTGGCAGATACGGTTCCTGTAATGGTCAGAGATACAGACGCGCCCGGAGCGAGACTGGCGACCGACCATATCCGGGTCGAGGAATTGAAAGCGCCGGTTCCCGAAGCCGAGGAGAAAGTGAATTGGCTGGGAAAGTTTTCCCGCACGCCGATGCTGTTGGCAGTTTCTACTGACGCGGAGTTGTTCGTGAGGGTCAGTCGGTATGTGACGTTTCCACCCTGGGCGGGAGCTGGACCCACGACTGTCTTTGTCAAGGAGAGGTCAGCGCCCACCGCCAAATAGGTGAAGTCGGAAATACCGGCCAATTGGGCGCCTGGATCCTCGCGTCTGGGCCCGGTGTAGCTGAAATAGACAATGCGGATACGCTTGACGATCGTACTGCCGAAATTGAACCGAATATCGCCGTTGGTCGCCGAACTATCAACATTCGCGGTACCCCGCCAGCCATTGACCGTTGCGTCATTGGTTCTCGTGACTGCACTGCCTGCCGACCAGAATCCAGCGTTCGTTGCTGCATTCACGAATGTTCCGGAACCATCGTCATAGAAGACTTCGATCGCATCTATGAAATTTCCATTATCGATGTCGGTCAGAGTGAAACTCAAATTCCTAACTGTTCTGCTGAGGGTGAAGTCAGTCGTGACCTTGTCGTCCGGATCATAGCTCGAATTGTCGAAATTGAGCAGAAGTGGCCGATCCGCGCCGCCAATGCTGCCATTGTAGTAGCTCAGGAAGTCGCCATAGCTGGCGTTGAAAGAGCCCCAACCGCTTCTGACAGTATTATATGAAATGGTCGCAGTAGTACCGTCAGAGCCGGAGACGGTGCTAGGGTTGGGCACGCCGTTCAGATTGGGGAAGTTGCCTGTTTCCCAGTCGATGGTCGCGGTTTGCGCAGCGGCGGGAGAGGTGAGGCCGAAGCTCAGCAAGATCACCCATATGACGGCGGCTGCCTTGGTCAGGATCTGGCGGATGGTGGCAGCTCTCATCGGCTCAATCCCAAGGCTGAAAGGCTGTCGGCGTCGAGCTTCATGCGGGCGGTGGCGTAGACGCCGGCATCGGTCTGGCGCGCGGCCGAGAAGTCCTCGTCGCGGAAGCCGGTGATGTTATAACCGAGCGTGAGCAAGGCCCCGTCGACCGGGACGAAGCCGACATTGGGCCCGAAGGAAAAGCTGGTCGTTCCATCGCGCAACGCCGCGCGGATCGTGCCCCTGCCCCCGATTTCGAACCGTTCGCCCACGCCGAAGCGCACTTCGGACCCGGCGAGCAGCGTAGTCCCTTCGAGCGAATAGCCTTCAACCTCGTCGAGATTGTACCGCGCGCCGAGGAACAGGCCGTATTCATCGCGCTGGAAGAAGCTGCCGTCCGCGCTCTCACCGTAAGGAGACCAATTGCCCGACAGGCTGGCGATCAGCCGCCGCGAACGGGCATCGCCGGTTACGGCAAAGGCGCTGCGTCCAACCGGTCCGACCTCTCCGGCGACCACGTTCCAGACCTGATCGCTGCGATATTCCAGCTTGCTGAGGAAGGAAAATTCCGAATTGTCCGGACGGTGTGCGAGCGCGATGGCCGCATCGAGGATCTCGCTTTCCGAGCCGTCCTTGCCCGAAGCATTGGTCCAGGTGAGGCCTGAACCGACGATCGAGCCTTCGCCCAGCTGACGGATCGCACCGGCGGTCAGGCCCTTGCGCGTGGCCCACTGGCCGTCGCGATATTCGGCGCGCGCAGTCGCGCTCCAGCGGTCCTTGCGATAGGCCACGCCGAGCGTTGCCGCACCGAAGTCTTCGAACAGGCTGCCCGCCTGCCCCAACTGTCCGCCGCTGCTGACGGGGTGATCGGGATTGATGATATCGCCCAGCGCCGGATCCTTCCCGAGCGTGCGATTACCGTCGAGTGTGGCATCGATCGTCAGGCTGGGCGTCACTTGCAGGCTCTGCGACAGGCCGAAGGCGGCAAAGGTGCGGTTGCCGAATTCGTCGATCCGCTGCTTGCCGAGCGATGTGACCGCCTGCGCGCCGTTCCAGGGCGTCACCTCGAACCCGCCCTTGATGGTATGGGCACCGATATTTTCGCCATCCGCGATCTCGTAGAGCCCGACGAAACGGACATCTTCGGTCAGCGCGTAGCGTGCCCCGATCCGGTGACGGGTCGGCAGATCGATCGACTCGCCCTGGTCCAGAGCGATGCTGGTCGAAGCGCTGAGTTCCAGCCGGTTGTCGAACAGGCGCCGCGTCGCGCCGCCTTCGAGCACGGTCGAGATATTCTGCGAGCCATCGGGCAGGCGGTCTTCGAACCGTGCGATGCCGAGGCGATATTCGTTCTGGAGGTTGATGTAGCCGAGTTCGATCTGGGCGGCACGGCGGCGGGCATCGCTGTCGAGGCTTTCGTCCTGCCAGACGCTGCCAAGCACGGCGAACCGGTCATCGATCTTGAGACGGGCATCGGCACCGACCTTGGTGCGCCCGAGTTCGGCCCCGTTCTGATGGCCCACGCCGAATTCGGAATCGACCGTGCGCGCATACGCCAAAAGATCGAGATTTCCCGTCTGGTGCTGCATTTCCACCAGCCACGCCTGATCCAGATCGCCGCCATTGTCGCTTATCGCGACCTCCGCACGAAGCTGTGTCGCTTCGTCCAGTTCGGCATGCATATCCAAACCGGCCATATTGGTGCGGGCGCCCGTGCCCTTGTCGCTGATGGCCGTCGCGCCGATGCGAACCGTGTCGGTGCGATCGGTCCATTCTACGCGCACCCCGGCATTGGTTTCACCGCCCGAGCGGCCATCGGTTTCATAGTCGACGACGATGAATTGCGGGTTGAGATCGAAATCGCGGCTGAGAACCGGTTCCTTGAAGGTGATCGTGCCGGTCAGCAGATCGATATCGTAATCGATGAAGCGGCTTAGCTGCCGGGAGGTCACGATCAGTTCGCTACGGAAGCGATCGCGCACTTCCAGAGTAACGCGTTCGCTATTGGCAATGATGCCGCGGCTCGACAGGCTGTAAGGCCCGGTGATGCCCTGCCCCTGAATCTCGTCGCGGCGGAAACCGCTGGAGATATCCGCAGCGAAGGCTTCCGCCTTGAATTCGCCAAAGCGTGCCTCGCCCTTGAAGCCGGTAGCGGTGCGATTGTAGCGCGAAAGCCGCGTCTGGTCGAAGCCGGTCACGAAATCGCCGTAGAGCGCATAGAAGCTGGCGGTCTCGATACGCAGATAGAGTTTTTCGCGTGAAGCGGCGTCGAACTGGCGGCTCGAACCGTCGCCGAACACCGTATAATAGGCATCAGGGTCGATCGTGCCGAGCAGGCGCTGATCCTCTTCCTGCTTGGCGCTGTCATAGGCGAGCGTGACGAGGTATTTTCCAAGCACCCTGCCCTTGGCATAAAGCGCCACGCGGGCTTCGTCGCCCAGATCGCTGTCGAAGCGGCCCGAGCGTTCCATATTCTCGGCCACAGTGCGCGCGCCGACAGACCCTTCGGCAAGACCAATCACGGTCCATTCTATATCGCCCGGCTCGATCCAGGTTTCCAGAACCTCCTCACGCGAGATTTCGCCGTCATCGAAGCGGAAGGCGAGCTGTAGCGAGCCGCTGACCATGGTTGGCGCCAGTTCGACAAGCGCGATCCCGTCGGATCCTTCCACTGTCCAGCGGGCGGATCCTGCGGCAAGGCCGGTCAGCTGGTTCAGCTGCTGGCGCTCGAGCTGCTCGGCGCTCTGATAAGGCGCGCTGATCGTCAGTTCGCCCGAAATCCCGGCACGTAGAGGCCGGCGGTTGCGATCGAGAATGCGGATCGCCACCACCGGATTGGTGCGCCCATCGGCAACCAGCTTCGACTGCGCTTCGACCAGTTCGGCCTTGGCCGGCGTGGTGGTGAAGAAGACTTCACGCTCGATCGTCTGGTTGATTTCGCCGAAGCTGTTGATGATGTCGGCGCTGAGGACCGAGCGTTCCCCGCGCAGCGGCACACCGCGCCACATGCTGACCGCGTAGCGGCCCTCTTCGGCATTGCGGACGCCTTCGAACAGCAGCGCGTCGACCGGCTTGCCGTCGATGCGCAAATTGATCTTCTGTCCCTTGCGGTGGCGGATCGCCACCTTGATGGCAGGCGCACGCGGATTGTGATCGACTTCCGGAGAAAGCCAGCCATCGGGTCCATCGCCAAGCGCGATCCAGTCGACCGCAGCTTCGCTCTGGGCTTCAGCCTCGGCCTCGGCCTCGGGCTTTGCAGCAACTTCGCCGTCACCAAGGGCTTGGGCGGTTTCTGCCGCTGCACTGGCTGTCGGCAGGCTTCCTTCCGGCACGGTCGCGTAGAAATCGGCCGTAACCAGAGAGCCGCCGCCGCCGATGGCGAAGCGCGAGATCGCGCTGCCTGCGCCGCGCGTGTCACGGTTGCAGTCGATGAATTCGCCGCCTTCGGGCAGGGTCATGCGCGATACTTGCACGACATGGGTACCGGGGACGACGCCATCGAAGTGATAACGGCCATCGCGATCGGTCACTGCGAAGCTGCCGTCTTCCATCATGACGCGGATGCCGGGGATACCCTGACGATTGTCCTTCACATCGCAGGTGCCCGCCGAAACCCGGCCGATGATGGTCATCCGGCCAGCGATGGTTTCGCGTTCGACCTCAATCGTGGCTCCGGTCCCGGTTTGCCGACCAAGCGAATCTTCGGCGGTTGCACGATTTTCGGCCGGCCCCGGGGGCGCATCGGCGCGGATCGTCATGGCATAGGTAATCCGCCGGCTGCCACCAGCCGGGATGTCTTCCAGGTTGAAGACGATTTTGCTGCCATCAGGAGCGATTTCTGCCGCTTCGCCAGCCGGCTGACCGTCGATCTGGACGGAATCCTTGCGGAAGCGAAGCCAGCGCGAAGGAGTATCGGTAACCTTCACGGCCCGTTTCGGTCGCGAAGGATCATCATTGGTTACGACGATCGAATAGAGGATCAGGTCGCCCGGCTGCGCGCCGGGACGCGATGCCGTCTTGGTCAGTTTCACTCCGACACCCGGACGATCGAGAGGAATGTCTACCAGGCGCGAATCGTTAACATTCGGCGAAACATCACGGCCGAACGATCCATCCGCGATGATGAAAGCCTGCCCGTTTGCGCCTTTGAGAAGGGTAAGTTGTTCAGGGGTGACGACGGAAGGCATGGTATATGGCGTGGGTGGTTCCACGCGCAGGCGATAGCGACCGGCAGCGACGCGTGGGAACCAGAACTGGCCCTTCTCCATGGAGTAGACCACACCCGCCGTATCGAAGATCGGCTCTCCGGAAGTGACCGTGGACGGCCAAGGGGTGACGCCGTCTCCGGCAAAAACCTGTGCCGGCGCACCAGTTTCTGCATCCAAGAGCGTGACGCGTGCACCGGAAACCGCTTCTCCGGTTTCGCTGTCAAAGACTACATTGAAAGCCGGCGCGATGACGTCCACCGAGCGGCTGATGATCGATACCGATCCTGCGCCGAGCGATACGTCGATCTCAACGACGCCCTTGTCAATCACGCCAAGACGGCAATCGCCTGACACGAAGGCAGGCGGCGTCGGATGAGTTTCGATCGAGCCGATGAAGACGCCGGTATCGACGCCCGTTTCATAGACGGTAATGTTCTCGCGGTCGCCGGTGCTGCTGGCGATAGCGAGATCGACCTGGTCGATAACGCCGGGATTGCGGTTCGCCTGAGCCGCGGTGACCTGAATATACAGAGCCGTACCAGCCGAGATCAAAGAAGTCGGCTCTACATTGGCCGATTTGCCATTGGTGCTAGTCGTGTTTGCCCGCGCGGCGGACGTCTCGGTGGAATTGGTCGCCAGACAGAGCGAGGCGGAGAAATCCAGCTGGATGCCGGGCTTCACGACCGGGCGATACAGGGCGATCGATGCGTTGTTCGTTTCGACCTTGATCGAATAGAGATTGGATTTGGTCTGGAAATTCTCGCCGTCGAACGTCCAGCGCGCTTCCGCGATATTGTCGATCGATTGCGCGCGCGCCGTTCCTCCCAACACGACAAATGGCAGCAGTACTCCGAGGAGCACTGCTGCCAAAAGCCGGAAGGAGGAACGGAAACGCACGTTCTGCTTCAGGTGATCAGTTTATGGTCACGCGGAAGTAGACGGAACGGCTCTGCGCCGAACCGATGTCGCTGAGATCGGCAGTGACATTGGGATCCGCGAAAGCCGCGGTCGGCGGCGTAGCGGTCAGACCGTTGGTGCCATTTGCGCAGGTCGCATCGCCATTCACGAAGATGCCGAAGCTGCTGTCGTAAGTGACGTCGGCCGGCAGGGCGTCGGTCACGTCGATGCCGGTAGCGGTCGCGCCGCCCGAAGCATTCGATACCACGATGCAGTATTCGACCACGGCACCCGGAATTGCCTTGGGATTGGTGGTGCTGTTGATCGGATCGCTGATGATGCGGCTGGTCTTCGACACAGTCACATCGGCAGCCGACACGGCATAGGTACCGCGGGCCGAGAAGTCGCCCTCGCCGGCGTTGTCTCTGTCACCGGCACCGTCGGCCAGAACCGTGTCCACGCCCGCAGTGTTCGCATCGGTGCTGTTGAGCAATGCGGCACCCGGCGATGCGGCGCTGCCCGATGCAGCGCGTGCATCCGCAGACAGAACGACGTCGAATTCGCTGGTGTTCGCAGCATTCAGACCGATGTCGGCAACCACGAGGACCTGACGCATTTCGTCTTCGGTCATGTCGTCGAGATAGGTGATCGGACCGGCGTCGATTTCGGCCTGGTCGAGAATGCCATCCTTGTTTGCATCGAGATAGATGCCGAGGATGGTCAGGCCGGCCGGATTGGCAGCGTCAGCAAGAGCGCTGAGCTGGTAATCGAGCGTGTCGTTCGACAGGTTGGTGACCTCGAATGCCAGAACAGCCTTGTTCTGGCCCGGTGTTACCGAAACGGTAGCTTGGTCGACTGTGACGGTGACATTGACCTTGCGGTCGACCGTGAACTCGTCAGAAGCGGTAACTGCGGTCTGAGTGATATTACCAACGTCGAAGCTTACCGAGACGTTGTTGGTAATCTTGTCACCAGCCGAAGTGCCCGCCGCCAGCGCAGGGCTGGAACTGAGGGCGACAAGTGCAATCGCACTCGTCGCACCCAGCATTTGCTTGGTGCGTTTCATCTTACACTTCCTTAGTATGTGTCCGCGCTTCGCTTACCGCCCGCAGAACTTGGCGGTTACCTTCCGCCGTTCAGCGGATGATAGCTGGGTATTCGAGCCGTCCGCTCGCGCCCGGCGCAACCGAGGCCAGCGTCCAGCGAATGTGAGTCACATCTTCCGGCGCGGCCGCGCGCTGAGCGCCGTCCTCGCCGGTCACTGTCAGTGCCGAAAGCCTGCCCCAGCTCTCGCCGCCATCGACCGAGACGATCAGCTCGTCGCTGGCGTCGGGCGCCAGGCGGACAGCCTTGGGAACCGGGTTCGTCACCACGAAATTGGCGACGGCCTGCGTGCCCTTGTTGGAATAATCGGTGCCGAAGATGAGCTTGTCGCCGGGCACGATCGTGTCGGGCGTGACCAGTTCGACCGTGTCTTCGCCGTTCTCGCCCGTCACGACCTTCTCGAGCTTCACGTCACCCTTGAGGTCGATGTCCTTCTGCTGCGCTTGGGCGGGCGCTGCGGCCACACCCAGCGTACCGGCCATGATCAGGGCGATGGCGAAGGTGCTGGCGAATTTCTTCATTTTTCCGAATTCCATGTGATCAATCAGTTCAGTCGATGGTGACGTCGAAAGTGACGGAATGGCTGGTGCCGCCCGCGACCGTGCCTAGTTTTACGGAAATCCCGGTGGCAGAGCTTTCGCCTGCATCGGCGTCGGTAGCATCGGTGAGGCCAGCAGCATCAAGCGCCAGCGTCCCGGCGGTATAGGTCGTGCCGGCCGGGAAAATGTCGGCCACCACGAGATCGCTGACCGTTCCGCGGCCAGTGACATTCGCCGTGATTGTGTAGGAAACGACTGCGCCAGGCACCGCGCTCGTGCCGCCCCAGGGATCGCTGACCGTGGCGGACTTCACCAGATCGACCTTGGTGATGCCGATGATGATCGACCCGGTGGCATTGTCGTCGGCACCGTTACCGCCGACGATCGCATCACCGCCATCGACGCCCTGCGCGGCGAAAACCGTGCCCGGCGTGCCGGTTCCGGTGACGGCTTCGGCCAGCAGATCGACAGTGCTTTTCTGCCCGTCGAGGACCATTCCGGGGATGCTCGTGATGACGAAGACCTTGATGGCCTCACCGGCAGCGAGAACCTTCGTGGTTTCGGGCGCGGTCAATATCTGATCCACGCCGGGATCGTAGGTCCCGTTATTGTTGGTATCGACCGCGATGTCATCGATATCGGTATCGAAGTCGTTGCCTGAAATGCTGGGATTGGCCGTCAGCCGGAAAGCTTCCGGGCCGTTGCCGATATTGGTAACTTCGAAAGTCAGCACCGCCGCGCCCGAGGACGCGGATACAGGCCCGGAATTCAGCGAGGTGACGGTAACATCCAGTACTTCGTCGACCCGTAGAGTGACGGTGTTCGACGGGACCGAGACGGACCCCGTACCATCGTCGTAGGTCGCCGTGGCAGTGTTCTCGATGAGAGTACCTGCCTCGACACCGGCGGCATAAGCAGCTGGTGCAGCGAGGAAAACCGAAAGGGCCAGAGTGCTGGCGAAGGCGCGATGATAGTTAACCATAGGGTCATACCTACGCCGAAACGCTTAACAATCCGTTTCATGTAAGGTTACTTTTCGGTCACCTATTATGAAAACCCTAAATTAACCATTCTAGGTTTCTCGGCCTTGCGGCGGCAAACGCTTGGCGCGGCCCGACCCAAGCTGTTAGGCTCGGCCCATGAGCAAAATTAAGGTGCTGTTCGTTTGCCTCGGCAACATTTGCCGTTCACCGTTGGCGGAGGCCGCTTTCCGTGCCGCTGCGCAGGATGCCGGGCTGGATGTAGAGGTCGAGAGCGCCGGGACGGCGAACTATCACGTGGGGGAGGCGCCCGATCCGCGCAGCATCGCCGAAGCGCGTAAGCACGACATCGACATTTCCGGTTACCGGGGCCGCCAGTTGCAGGCCGCCGATTTTCACGAATTCGACTATATTCTGGGTATGGACACGTCAAACATGGCCAATATTGCCGCGGTCGATCCGGGCGATGGCAAGGCTCATGTGGCGATGCTGCTCGACCTTGTCCCGGGCCAGCAGGGTCGAGAGGTCGCCGACCCCTGGTACGGTGGCCCGGAAGGCTTCACCACAACGTGGAACGAGGTGAAGGCCGGAGCAGACGCTCTTGTAGCGGTCCTGATAGATGAGAATAACTGACCGAGCATGAGTAACGACGACAAGCCTTCGCGCCATCGTTCGGTCCCGTCTTCGCGTATCGGACGGCTGGGCGGCTTCACGCGTCTCGCAGGAGGCGTTGCAGGCGGAATGCTGAGCGAAGGGGCGCGCCGCTTGGCGAGTGGCGAACGCCCCAGCATGGACCAGCTACTGCTGACGCCCGGTAACGTACGGCGGCTCACCGATCGGCTCGCCCATTTGCGCGGGGCGGCCATGAAACTGGGCCAGATGATTTCCATGGACGCCGGGGACGTCCTGCCTCCCGAGCTTTCCGACATCCTTTCCCGCTTGCGCGACCGCGCCGATTTCATGCCCCCGCGCCAGCTGGATAAGGTTTTGCAACAGGAGTGGGGCAAGGACTGGAGACGCAAGTTCCGCCGGTTCGAACCCCGCCCCATCGCCGCCGCTTCCATCGGTCAGGTTCATCGCGCCCTGACGCCTGATGGCCGGACACTCGCCATCAAGGTCCAATATCCCGGCGTTGCGCAAAGCATCGGTTCCGATGTCGACAATGTCGCTACTCTCTTGAAGCTGACGGGATTGCTCCCTCCCGAACTGGATATCGCGCCTCTTCTCGTGGCGGCGAAAGAACAGCTGCACGAAGAAGCCGATTACGAGCGCGAGGGGCAGATGATGACCCGTTTCGGAGAGTTGCTGGCCGACCAGCCGCAATTCGTCGTTCCCGCGCTCGACACTGATCTTACCACGCCGCGCATTTTGGCAATGAGTTACGAAGAAGGCTCTCCGATCGAGGCGCTTGCAGATGCCGAACAGGGTATCCGGGACGAAGTCTTTGCGCATCTCGTGGAACTGGTGGCGCGCGAACTGTTCGAAGCCCAACTGATGCAGACCGACCCGAATTTCGCCAATTATCGCTGGCAAGCATCCACGGGCCGTATCGTCCTCCTCGATTTTGGCGCCGCACGCGAAGTATCCGACACCATCTCGCAAGACTATCGACGCCTGCTGACAGCAGGATTGGCGGAGGATCGCGGAGCGGTCCTCGACGCCGCTATCGACGCGGGCTTCGTCAATCCCAAGGCGCTAGACCGCCATCCGCAAGCCATGCGGAAAGCGGTCGACATCGCGGTGACCCAAATGGCCCGGCCCGAGCCGCTGGACTTCGGTGACCGGGCCTTCGTGCCAGAGATCCGCGAAACGGTCATGCCGATCGCCCGCGATCGCGAAAGCTGGCACCTCCCTCCTGCAGAAACGCTTTTCGTGCAGCGCAAGGTCAGCGGGACGGCGCTGCTGGGCGCAAGGCTGAAGGCCCGGGTGGACGTGCGCGGGATCGTCCAGCGCGTATTGGAAAAGGCCCGGTGAGCGATGCGATCCACAAGGTGGTGCATCGCCTTACCGGCGCCGAGGTAACCGCACTGCGGCGATATCCCGGCGGCGACATTTCCGGAGCGAGCGAAATTCGCCTGGCAGACGGCCGAATGCTGGTCGCCAAACACGGTCCCGTAGTCGATATGGAGGGCCGGATGCTTCAGGCGATGAGCGAAAGCTCTGCCCCGGTTCCCGAAGTTCTGGGCTGCGAGGATGACGTTCTACTCATCGAATGCCTGCCCTCTGACGGATCGCTCTCCGGTGAAGCCTGGACAGCGCTAGCCCATGCCCTCACCTCCCTGCATGGGATAACGGGCGATAGCTATGGCTGGCCGGAAGATTACGCGCTTCGGCATGTCACGGTCGCGAACGACAGGTCGGATGACTGGCCATCCTTCTGGGCGCATAACCGCCTGCTGTGCCATGCGCCCCACCTGGATGCGGCAACAGGCAAGAGGCTGGAAGCCTTGTCATCCAATTTGGGCGACATGCTTCCGGTGAGACCACGTCCCGCGCTGCTTCACGGCGACATGTGGGGCGGAAACGTGCTTGTTTCCGGGAGCCATATCAGCGGACTTATCGATCCGTGTGCCTATTTCGGCCATGCGGAGGTCGATGCCGCCACGCTGACAGTGTTCGACAATCCGCCACCGGCGTTTTTCGAGCAGATGGCTTTCGAAGCGGGATGGGAAGATCGCCAGCCGGTCTACCGGCTATGGACCTGGCTGCTTCACGTCCGCCTTTTCGGGGGCAGTTACCTTTCCGCTGTGGAGAGAGAACTCGAAGCGCTCGGCTTCTAGCCCCCACGCAGGGTTTTCACACCGAAATCACGCTCAAACAGATAGAGCAGCGTGCGCGCCGCCTCGCCGCGCTTGCCTTCCAGTCCGCCATCGCGCTCCATAAGAAGCCGGGCATCGTCATGCGCTTTGGGCAGCAACTCCGTGATCTGCTCGAAGGTGGCGATAGAAAAGGGTGTATCACCCGACTGGCGCGTGCCGAGTAGTTCACCGCCGCCCCGCAATTTAAGATCTTCCTCGGCAAGCAGAAACCCGTCCTGGCTTTCCCGCATCAGCGCCAGTCTTTTTTGAGCAGTCTCGGAGAGCGTTTCGCCATGCAGCAGAACGCAAAAGCTCTTTTCGCTGCCACGCCCGACACGGCCCCGTAGCTGGTGCAGCTGGGCAAGGCCGAAGCGCTCTGCCTGCTCGATTACCATGAGCGTGGCATTGGGCACGTCGACCCCGACTTCGATCACTGTGGTCGCCACAAGCAGCCGCGCCTCGCCGCGCGCGAACCGCTCCATCGCAGCGTCCTTCTGCTCGGGTGCGAGCTGGCCGTGCACCATCACAACATCGTCGCCAAACCGCTCTTTCAAGGATGCATAGCGCGCTTCTGCGGCAGCGATCTCTTCGGGTCCATCCATCTCTCGGACCATGGGGCAAACCCAGAAAGCCTGGCGGCCCTCGGCAAATTGCGCGGCCAGCCGCTCGACCAGGACAGGAATGCGGTCCTGCCCCATCACCACCGTATCGATCGCCTGCCTTCCAGGCGGAAGTTCATCCAGCTTGCTGACGTCGAGCTCGCCATATTGGGCGAGCGTCAGCGTGCGGGGGATTGGCGTTGCGGTCATGGCGAGGACATGAGGTGCTCGCTTGCCCTTGCTCGCCAGCATCAGCCGCTGGCCGACGCCGAAGCGATGCTGCTCGTCGATCACGACCATGGCAAGATTGCGATAGGAAACCTTGTCCTGAAATATGGCGTGCGTACCCACCACGATGTCTATGCTGCCGTCGAGCAATCCCATCAGCGTGCCCTCGCGCGCTTTGCCCTTGTCCCGCCCGGTCAACAGCGCGACCTGCGCTCCGGTCGGTTCGGCCATCCTGCGCAGGCTTTCGTAATGCTGGCGGGCGAGGATTTCGGTTGGCGCGAGGAGTGCGGCCTGCGCCCCTGCCTCCACCGCAATCAGCATCGCTTCCAGTGCGACAACGGTCTTGCCCGCACCAACATCGCCCTGAAGCAGGCGAAGCATGGGGGCTTGCTGCGCCATATCGCCTTCGATTTCGGCGATTGAACGCTTCTGCGCGCCTGTCAGCGGAAATGGTAGATCCAGCTTGCCGCGATAGCTCCCGTCCCCTTGCAGGGCCTGGCCGCGGCGCCTGCGATTGTCAGCCCGCACCAGCAGCAGCGCCAGGCTGTTCGCCAGCAGCTCGTCATAGGCCAGGCGATCGCGGGCGGACTTGTCCTCGCCCTTGTGTGCCGCTTTCAGCGCGGCATGCCATTGGGGCCAGTCGGCTTTCGCAAGCTGAGCAGGTTCGATCCACTCGGTCAGCGTCGGCACCTTGGACAAAGCCTGCTCGACAAGACCGGAAAGGCGCGGCTGCGTCAGCCCTTCGGACAATCTGTAGACCGGTTCGCACAGCCGCTGTAGCGTATCGCCCCCTTCCTCGACCACATGATCCGGATGGACAATTTGGAGCATGTCGCCATAGCGTTCCAGCTTCCCCGCCACCCAGCGGGTTTCGCCAACGGGCAGCTGTTTCTTCGCGGTGTAGGATGCCCTGCCGAAATAGCTCAGCGCCAGGACATTGCCCACGCTGTCCTGCGCCAGAACACGGTAGGGCGCGCGCGGATTGCGGCTGCCGCGATGCTCGGTCACGGTCAGCTTGAGGACGATGTTTTCGCCCTCTCCGGCATCGTCGACCGCTTCGACGGCACGGCGCGAAACGAACCTTTCGGGCAGGTGATAGGCCACGTCCTTGATCCGCAGCAGGCCCAGCCGCGCAAGGGGCTTCTTCAGTTTCGGGCCGACGCCATCCAGCGTCTCGGCTTCGGCGAACAGGGGGTTGAGGACTTCGGGCCGCATGCTCGAGACCCTATAGCCGCTTGCGCGGGTTTGGCGAGTGCCCTACCCGTCCCTCATGCCTGAAATGCTTACCCCCGAAGGTCGCCTCGCCCGTTGCAAATTCCGCAGCTGGCACCGCGGCACGCGCGAAGCCGACTATATGATCGGCGGCTTCTTCGACCGTTATCACAAGGAATGGGGCACCGAAGAACTCGCATGGTTCGAGGCGCTGCTGGAAGAAGACGATGTCGACATCATGGCCTGGGCATTGAAGACACAGGCCACGCCGCCGCGTTTCCAGGGCGAACTGATCGAGAAGATGCAGGAACTCGATTACGTCGATATTCCTCGCTGAGGAAGAACAAGACGCATTGACGGGAACGGCGCAGGGCTTACGGCGCTGACGCTGTAATGCCCGATCTCTCCCGTATCCTGAAAGCCGAAAAGCAACTCACTCTCGCGCAGGTCGCGCGCGGCGCGCAGCCGCTCGTCATGGCCGATCTTGCGCGCGCCGGAAAAGGGCGGGCAGTCTTCATCGCGCCCGACGATGCGGCGATGCGAAGCGTGGCCGATGCTGCGAATTTCTTTGCGCCCGAGCTCGAGGTGATCGAATTCCCGGCATGGGATTCGCTGCCCTATGACCGCGCGAGCCCAGCGCTGAGCGTCAGCGCCAAACGCCTCGCGGCCTTGCATCGTCTGCAGACCGGCAAGGCGAAGGCGCAGCTGGTCGTTACAACGGCGAACGCGGTGCTCCAGCGCGTCCTGACGCCTTTCCGCATTCGCGAAAGCGTGCGCGAATTCAAGCCGAGAACGGAGATTGGGCGCGACAGCTTGTCGCTGCTGTTGCAGAAGCAGGGGTATAGCCGCACCGATACGGTGATCGACAAGGGCGAATACGCCATTCGCGGCTCGATCGTGGATGTCTTCCCCAGCGGTCTCGACGAGGCGCTGCGGCTCGATTTTTTCGGAGACGAGCTGGAAAGCCTGCGCAGCTTCGATCCGAATACCCAGATGAGCACCGGACGGCTCGACAATCATCTGCTCCTGCCGGCCAGCGAAGCTCTTCTAGACGAGGACAGCATCAAGCGTTTTCGCAGTCGGTATCGCGAGATGTTCGGCGCGAATGCGACGCAGGATCCGCTCTACGAAGCGGTCAGCGAAGGACGCCGTCTTGCAGGGATGGAGCACTGGCTGCCGCTGTTCGAAGACCGGCTTGTCACGCTGTTCGATCATCTCGACGATGGCGACGTGGTGGTCATCGATAATGCCAGCCTTGCTGCTGCGGACGAGCGTATCAAGGACGTCGCCGACTATTACGGCCAGCGCAAGGCAGCGAGCGGTCAGGCCAAGGGCAGCTACCGTCCGCTCAAACCCGACGCGCTGTATTTGACGGACGAGGAATTCAAATCCGGTCTGGCTGACGCCCCTGCCCATCGCGCGACCACTTTCGACGAGCCGGAAAGTGACACGGTCATCGATTTCGGCTTCCGTTCGGGCCGCGATTTCGCGCCTGAACGGGCGCGCGGGGACAATGTCTATCCCATCCTCGCCGATCACCTGAAAGCGCTGGGCAAGGCCGGCAAGAGACCGCTGCTGGCGGCCTATTCCACCGGCAGCCGCGCGCGTATCGCATCGATACTTTCGGAAGCCGGCGCGCCGGTGCAGCTGGCCGACAGCTGGCAGGAGGCGCTCGGGCTCTCCGCGAAGGGCAAGCCGGCCGCCATGGTGCTGCCGCTGGAAGCCAGTTTTGCCAATGACGAGATGGAGCTGCTCACCGAGCAGGACATTCTCGGCGACCGGCTGGTGCGCCGCAAGAAGAAGCGGAAGGACGCCGACGCCTTCCTCGCCGAATTGCAGGCGCTCGCCGTCGGCGATCTCATCGTCCATACAGAGCATGGCATCGGCAAGTATCTCGGCCTTGAACCGGTCAGCGTCGGCAAGTCGAAGCACGATTGCGTCCAGCTCGAATATAAGGGCGGCGACAAGCTTTTCATTCCGGTCGAGAATATCGATGTTCTGAGCCGCTACGGCTCTTCCGAAGAAGCGGTGATGCTCGATCGGCTGGGCGGCGAGGCATGGCAGAAGCGCCGAGCGCGCCTGAAAGAGCGCATCCAGGAAATTGCCGGCGAGCTCATGCAGGTGGCGGCCCAGCGCGCGCTCAGGAAAGCGCCGGTGCTGGAAGTGGACGAGCCTACCTACAACCAGTTCCTCGACCGTTTCCAATACGAGGAGACGGACGATCAGGACCGCGCGATTTCGGATGTCCTGTCCGATCTCGAAAGCGGCAAACCGATGGACCGACTGGTCTGCGGCGATGTGGGCTTCGGCAAGACCGAGGTCGCCCTGCGCGCCGCTTTCGTCGCGGCGATGAACGGCCAGCAGGTCGCCGTGGTCGCGCCCACAACTCTCCTCGCTCGGCAGCACTACGAGAATTTCAGCCAGCGTTTCTCCGGCTTTCCGCTGAAGGTCGGCCGCCTGTCCCGCCTGGTGTCGGCGAAGGAAACGAAAGAAACCCGCGAGGGTCTTGCCAGCGGAGATGTCGATATCGTCGTCGGCACCCATGCGATCCTCTCTAAACAGACCAAGTTCAAGGATCTGGGTCTTGTCATCGTGGACGAGGAACAGCGCTTTGGCGTGACGCACAAGGAGAAGCTCAAGCAGCTTCGGGCCGACGTGCACATGCTCACTCTCACCGCAACGCCCATCCCCCGCACTCTGCAGATGGCGATGACGGGTCTGCGCGAACTATCCACCATCCAGACCCCGCCGGTCGACCGCCTCGCCGTACGTACCTACGTGATGGAGTGGGACGATATGGTGATGCGCGAAGCGCTGCTTCGTGAACATCACCGCGGCGGTCAGAGCTTCATCGTCGTGCCGCGCATTTCCGACATGGAGCAGATTTCCGACTGGTTGCATGAGAACGTGCCCGAAGTGAAATTCGTTTCCGCCCACGGCCAGATGAGTGCGGGAGAAATCGAGGAGCGCATGAGCGCTTTCTACGAGGGCAAATACGATGTCCTTCTCGCCACCACGATCGTGGAAAGCGGCCTGGATTTGCCAAGCGCGAACACTATCATCATACACCGCGCCGATATCTTCGGCCTCGCCCAGCTTTATCAGCTGCGCGGACGCGTGGGGCGCTCCAAACTGCGTGCCTATGCCTATCTCACTTACGAGAAAGACGTTGCTCTGTCGGAAGTTGCAGAGAAGCGTCTCAAGGTACTGGGCGACCTCGACAGCCTCGGTGCAGGTTTCCAGCTTGCCAGCCACGATCTCGATATTCGCGGCGCCGGCAATCTGCTCGGCGACGAGCAGTCAGGCCATATCCGGGAGGTCGGCTTCGAACTCTACCAGTCGATGCTGGAAGACGCGATCCTGGCCGCCAAGGCTGGCGAACTGGGCTTGGAAGCCAAGAAGGAAACCGTCAGCCCGCAGATCACTGTCGATGCGCCGATCATGATCCCGGAAGACTACGTTCCCGATCTCGCAGTCCGCATGGCGCTCTATCGCCGCCTGAACGATGCGGAGAATCAGGGCGAAATCGAAGCGTTGGCCGCCGAGATGATCGACCGCTTCGGGCCGCTGCCCTCCGCCACTGAAAATCTCGTGCGGCTAATCCAGATCAAGCTTCAGGCGATGGAAGCCAACATTTCCAAGATCGACGTCGGCGCGGCGGGCACTCTGGTGACCTTCCACAATGACGATTTCGCGGATGGTCCTGGCTTGATCGCCTATGTCGATCGGCTGAAGGGAACTGCCAAACTGCGGCCGGATATGAAACTGGTCATCAGCCGGGCCTGGAATTCTCCCGAGAGCAGGCTCAATGGGCTCTTCCAGCTTACAAAGGGCCTATCTTCGATCGTGAGGAAATCGGGTAGACAAAAGAAAGCGCCGGTGTGAGTTACTGGTGAGCGACAAGCTCGGCGAATTGGGATTTCTGCACAGCGGCAGCACGCAGGAAGCCCTGATAATAGCTGCACCCTTCTGCCGCGATGAAGGCGCGTTGTTCTTCCGTCTCCACCCCCTCGACCAAGACCTTCAAATCGAGTGCCTTGGCCATCCCGATGATCGCGCGAAACACGGCCCGGTCGCGCCCATTCTCGATCACTCCTGCAAGCATGGAACGATCGAGTTTGAGAGAGTCGATGGGAAGCACTTTCAGATAATGAAAATTGCAGAAGCCGGCTCCGAAATCGTCAAGCGCGATTGAAACGCCCAGTTGCTTCAGCCTCTGCAGCATCCGGTCGACACGCTCTGTCTCGGCAACGAGAACATGCTCGGTTATCTCAAGGGTGATACGGGAGAGCGGAAAGCCGCTGCGCTTTGCCATGAGGGTGAAATCCGACGCGAAATTGTCGGCAGCCAGATCAGATGGTGTAATGTTGATGGAAAGCTGAAGGTCGGCCGGCCAGTCTCTGGCCTTCTCCAAGGCTCGCTCCGCGACGTGCCGCGACAGCTGCGCAACATGATCGGCACGCTCCGCAATCTGGAAGAGCATGTCTGCGCCGATCTCGCCGACAATCGAGTGCTGCCACCGCGCCAGCGCCTCGGCTCCGACTATCCTGTCGTCGGCCAAGGAAAATTGCGGTTGGAAAAGGATCTCGATTTCCTCTCGGTCGATCGCTGCAAGGAGATCGGCTTCGAGTTCGATATGAGTGCGGGCGACGGAATCCATCGCCCCGTCGGACCAGGCAATGCGCCGCCCGCTGCTCATGCGGAGACGCGCCGAAACCTCTGATAGCCGATCCAGCATGATGTCGACATCATCGCTCTCACCCCACTTCATGAGGGAGATCCGCGGCCACAGGCGCAGGCTGCTTTCGCCAGTCGGATTTGCTATCGGCGCCGCCAGCGCATCGGCCAATGCCTCGGCCAGCCACTGCCACCTGTCCACGCTCATCTCAGCCCGAGCGATAAGGAGGAAGTTCCCGCCAACCAGACGTGTAGCCAGCCAGGTGTCGCTTTCCAGCTCATCCCCTGCAAAATGCCGCATGCGCCGCGCGACCTCAACCAAGGCGAGGTCACCTGCAGTTTCACCGAACGCCACATTCACCGTATCGATGCGGCCGAGCGAGACGAGCATGGCATTGATCGGACACGGTCGCGCAGAGGCCCGCCATTCCTTGCGCCAGCCAGCAATGGTTTCGCGCAAATGCACCAAGCCACCAAGCCCGGTTAGTTCATCCGCCGTTTCGCGGTCTGCCTTGTAGGGGGTCGTCGCCATTTTGGTTCCGGTAGCATTGCACAGAGACCCACTCCAAAGAAAATGCGTCTTGTTGCCAAACGATACACCGATCCATAGGGGTGGGCCTGTATCGCCGTTCGGGGCGACAAGCACAGAACAGGGCGGCCATGCCGGAATTTCAGAAACTCGCGCTTCTCGTTTCCGACTCCGATCGTGCACGCGAAGCAGCAGAGGGCGTCTTCGAAAACCTGACCGACTGGGTGCCTATCGAAGAGGCAGAGGCTGTCGTCGTGATCGGCGGAGACGGATTCATGCTGCAAAGCCTGCATGCCATGCTCGACGAGGGCCGCATCCTGCCCGCTTATGGCGTGAATCTGGGTACGGTCGGCTTTCTGATGAACAAGAACCGTCAACCCGAAAAACTGCTTTCCCGTATCGCGCGGTCCAAGGCGCACAAAATCGCGCCACTTTCGATGCAGGCCGTCACAGAAGAAGGGGAAACGCACCGTTTTTGGGCGATCAATGAAGTGTCTCTGCTTCGTGAAACGCGGCAGACAGCAAAGCTCGAAGTCATGGTCGATGACAAGGTGAGGATCAAAGAACTGGTCTGTGATGGCGTCTTGCTGGCAACACCCGCCGGTTCGACTGCGTACAATCTCTCTGCCGATGGGCCGATCCTGCCACTGGATTCGCAGCTGCTGGCACTCACGCCCATTTCAGCCTTCCGCCCGCGCCGCTGGAAGGGCGCGATTTTACCCGATCGCAGCCGTGTCGCCATCAAGGTGATGGAGGCCGAAAAGCGTCCGGTTTCGGCGGTCGCCGACCAGCGCGAAATCCGCCATGTCGTGGAAGTTAAACTGGAAATAGCGCGGGAAAACGAGCTGACCCTGCTGTTCGATCCCGGTCATGCGCTGGACGAGCGGATCGTGTCCGAACAGTTCGTCTTCTGACTGCCAGGATGAATTGCCGGAATGCCAAAAAAAATCGAAAACCCCGCTTGCCAAACCTGAACGCCCCCCATATACGCGCGGCCTGCCTGACGGGCTGCTCCCCGATAGCTCAGCGGTAGAGTAGGTGACTGTTAATCACTTGGTCGTTGGTTCGAATCCAACTCGGGGAGCCACTTTCTTACATAGCGAAGAGTAGCCTTGCTCCCACCCATGCGGTGAGGGCTGCGGTACCCCAGCGTATCCAGCGCTGCGGAAGAACTTTGAGCGCCAGCAGGCTGCCGATCTGTCCCGCGACTGCGACTGCCACGATCAGAGGCAGGCCCACGTCGAAGGCGGCGAGAAAGCGCCCTTCTCCGCCCTTCATGATCTGGCCCGCGAGGCCGAAGAGCGAATTCACGAGAATGAACAGGCTGGCCGTCGCAGCGATGGCACGTGCTTCGTTCCAGCGCGTGAGATGCAGGAATGGCGCAAGGAATATCCCGCCGCCAATTCCCACCACGCCAGCAAGATAGCCCAGCGGAACAGCTACCACGGGCATAAACTTGGCGGCGCGTCCGGGTTTGCCCTCGCCAACTCCCAAAGGCAGCAGCATCGTTAGCGCGGTGACGACCAGGCTCGCACCCAGCAGGGTCAGAAATGTCATCTCGCCGACCGGTGTAAACCCGCCCAGGAAGGCTGCAGGCGCGGCGAGAGCCGTCAGAAGCAGCGCTCCCCGCCAAGGCAACACTCCTGCTCGGGCAAACCGCACCGTACTGCCCGCGACAACCACGATGTTGCAGGAAAGCGCAATGAGCGGCAGGATGCGATAGTCCACGCCCGATAGCGCCAGAAGGGCGTTATAGGTCGATCCCCCGCCAAAGCCGACGCTGGCGTAAAGCAGCGCTGTTAGGAAAAAGGCGGCGATGAGCCAAATCATGCTCTCGCCGCCTCCATCGTTATCTTGTCCACGTCAAACGGGGTCGATCAGGCCTTGGCGCGGATCGCCCCGTGACAATGCTTGTATTTGTTGCCCGAACCGCAGGGGCAAGGATCGTTGCGGCTGATCTCCATGTCGGCATAGGGATTTTCGGTCTCCGATCCGCCCGGCCCGACAGCTGCGCGCGCGCTGCCCGCTAATGCACCGAAAAGGGCTGCTCGCCTCTCTGATCCGTCACCATCGTTGGAGTTATCAAGACCGGTCAGCGGATCGATGTGTCCGGTCAGGAAATCCGGAAGATCGGGAAGGTCGACGGCGGGGAGCGGTGCCGGCTCAGCGAGCTGGATACGCAGCAATTTGGCCGTCACATCCTCGCGCAGCTTGTCGAGCATGCTTTCAAACAGCGCGAAAGCTTCCTGCTTGTATTCGTTCAGCGGCTGCTTCTGCGCATGGGCGCGCAATCCAACCACCTGGCGAAGCGCGTCGAGCGTGGAAAGGTGATCCTTCCACTGGTGATCGAGTTCCTGCAGCAGCAGGCTCTTTTCGACCCGGCGCCAGATGGACGGATCCGCCTGCGCGATCTTTTCGTCCATGCGGCGATCGGCTTCTTCGCGAATGCGTTCTTCGACAAGTTCCGGCTCGATTGCTTCTTCCTGAAGCCATTCTTCCATCGGGAAAGACATGCCAAACACTTCCTCGACCTTCGTCTTGAGGCCATCGAGGTCCCACTGCTCGGGATAGGAACCGGGCGGGCAATGTTCAGAGACCATGCCGTTGATGGCATCGTGCCGCATGTCGACCACGACATCGTCGACTGCCTCGCTATCCATGATTTCGGCGCGCTGTTCGTAGATGACCTTGCGCTGGTCGTTCATGACATCGTCGTATTGGACGACCTGCTTACGGATTTCGTAGTTCCGAGCCTCAACTTTCTTCTGCGCCGTCTCGATTGCCTTCGAAAGCCATTTGGAGCCGATGGCTTCTCCGTCCTCGAGGTTCGAATTCATCATGCGGGCAAACAGCGTGTCGGGCCCGAAGATCCGCAGAAGATCGTCTTCGAGACAGAGGTAGAAGCGGCTCAGACCGGGGTCACCCTGGCGCCCCGAGCGTCCGCGTAGCTGGTTGTCGATCCGGCGGCTTTCATGGCGTTCGGTTGCGAGGACAAACAAGCCACCCGCTTCAAGCACACGCTGTTTCTCAGCAGCGACATCTTCCTTGATCCGGGCAATGGCAGCGTCGCGTTCGGGGCCTTCGGGCATTTCTGAAAGCTCATCCTCCACGCGGAATTCAACGTTGCCGCCAAGCTGAATGTCGGTGCCGCGACCAGCCATGTTGGTAGCAATCGTGACTGCTCCGATACGGCCTGCCTGCGCCACGATATGTGCTTCGCGTTCGTGCTGGCGGGCATTCAGGATTTCGTGCTTCACCCCTTCCTTGTCGAGGAAGCTGGAGAGCAGTTCGCTCTTTTCGATCGATACGGTACCCACCAGCACAGGCTGACCGATCTCGTTCTTTTCCTTGATCGCCTTTGCGATGGCTTTGAACTTGTCGGCCGTGTTCTTGTAGAATTCGTCTTCTTCGTCGATGCGCTGGACGGGAACATTGGTCGGGATCTCGACCACGTTCATCTTGTAGATGTCCCAGAATTCAGCCGCTTCGGTAGCCGCCGTACCGGTCATGCCGGAAAGCTTGGGATACATGCGGAAATAGTTCTGGAAAGTGATCGATGCGAGCGTCTGGTTCTCCGGCTCGATCTTGACGCCTTCCTTGGCTTCCACCGCCTGATGCAAGCCGTTTGACCATCGCCGTCCGTCCATCATGCGGCCGGTAAATTCGTCGATGATGACGACCTTGCCTTCTTCGCCCATCGACCCGTCGGGCTGCATCTTCTTTTCGTATTTGACGATGTAATCGGTATCGCGCTTGAACATGATGTTCGCTTTGAGCGCCTGATCCAGGTGGTGGACGACCTGGGTGTTCTCGACGTCGTAGAGGTTGTCGGTTTCAAGAAGGCCTGCTTCCTTGAGCATCTCCTCGATCTTGTCGTTGCCGTCTTCGGTCCAGGTGATGTTCTTGGTTTTTTCGTCCGCTTCGTACCAGTCAGGTTCGATCTTCTTCACGATCGCATCGACCGTGACATACAGTTCGGACTTGTCTTCGGTGGGGCCCGAAATGATGAGCGGAGTACGGGCCTCGTCGATCAGGATGGAGTCCACCTCGTCGACGACGGCGAAGTTGAAGGGGCGCTGGACCATCTGGCCGCGCTCGTGCTTCATATTGTCGCGCAGGTAATCGAAGCCGAATTCATTGTTCGTGCCGTAGGTGATGTCCGCGCCATAGGCATCGCGGCGCTGCATTTCGCCCAGGTTCGGAACGATCACGCCGATCGTCAGGCCGAGGAACTGATGCAGCTGGCCCATCCATTCCGCGTCACGGCTGGCGAGATAGTCGTTCACGGTAACGACGTGAACGCCCTTGCCTTCGATGGCATTGAGATAGGTGGCAAGCGTTGCGACAAGGGTCTTGCCCTCACCCGTGCGCATCTCTGCGATCTCGCCGCGATGCAGCACGATACCGCCGATCATCTGGACATCGAAGTGACGCATGCCGAGCACGCGAACCGAAGCTTCCCTTACCGTCGCGAAGGCTTCCGGCAGGATGTCGTCCAGCGTCTTCCCATCGGCCAGCTGCTGGCGAAACTTGTCGGTCTGGGCGCGAAGTTCATCATCGCTGAGTGCCTGCAACTGCGGCTCGAGCGCGTTGATCTGATCGACGATCTTGCGGATGGAAGTGACGTAGCGATCGTTTGACGAGCCGAAGACGGCTTTCATGAGCGAATTGAGCATGGGTAGGCTGAGGCCTCGAATAGGATGTGATTATGTGGGAAAGCCCCGCGCGGATCATGAGCGCAGGGCGAGAGATTACAGAATATGCCGAGCGGCGTTATTCGAACGCGCGATCAGGGCCGAACATGACTGCAGGAATGTAGACGGTGACGGTTTCCTGCTTCTTGCAGGGCGTTACCTTTTCACCACGAAGCTTCTGCCGGAGCTGCTTCTGCGCGCAGGTGACTTGCGAGTCGTCCTTGTCGCTTTCCTGGCCGCTGGCCTGTTCCACGATCGACCCGACTGCGCTTTCCATGGCCGCCTGCGCAGGTGTGCCGAGAGCGGCAAGACCCGTCAGGAGTGCAAGGAAGGCGAGGAACTGTCGTACCATGGTTGGAGGACGAGATAGCGCAAAAGGTGCACGGTTTGAAGACGCAGTGATATTTTTTTGCGCCTGCGCACGGATATTGCGACATGCTCCGGTCAGGTATAGCGCGCGATCCATGGATCTTGAACCTTCTCCCCTCGCCCGCCCCTTCCCGGAACTGCCTCATGTCGAGGGCGTGACGCTCCGTGTCGCCCGGGCGCATTACAAAAAGTGGGACCGTGCCGATCTGACCTTCGCCGAACTGGACGAGGGAACCAGCGTGGCGGGCGTTTTCACCAAATCCGCCTGCGCATCGAGCGAGGTCGAACTGGGCCGAGAACAGGTCCGGCTTGGCCAAGCGCGCGCACTGATCGTCAACGCCGGCAATTCCAATGCCTTCACCGGCATGCGGGGCCGCGAAGCAGTGGAGCAGATCATGGCGCAGGTGGCGGAAGCGCTTGCCTGCGAACCGAGTGAAGTCTTTGTCTCCTCCACTGGCGTGATCGGAGTTCCTCTACCGAAGGACAAGGCACGCGAAGGTGTTGCCGCTGCATTGCAGGCGATACCCTGCGATTGGGAAGAGGCGGCGAGCGCCATCGGTACGACCGATACCTTTACGAAGGGCGCGTCCTCTTCGGCCATGATTTCGGGGCAGCGCGTTGAACTGGCGGGCATCATCAAGGGCAGCGGCATGATCGCTCCCGATATGGCCACCATGCTGGGCTACATCTTCACCGACGCTGCTGTCGACCCTGCTTTCCTGCAGGAAATGCTTACGAAGGCCAATGACAGCACCTTTTCGTGCATCACGGTCGATGGCGACACGTCGACCAGCGACACCGTCTTGGCTTTTGCCACCGGCAAGGCCGGAAATCAGCCTATCGCCTCCTGGGAGGACACAGGGGCAGACGCATTCTACGCCGCCCTCCTATCTGTCTGCCGCGACCTCGCGCATCTGGTGGTGCGCGACGGTGAAGGTGCGCAGAAATTCATCGAGGTGGCAGTTACCGGTGCCGACAGCGACGAGAGTGCCCGCAGGGTCGGCCTCGCCGTCGCGAATTCCCCCTTGGTGAAAACGGCCATTGCCGGCGGTGATGCCAATTGGGGCCGCGTGGTCATGGCCGTGGGCAAGGCGGGGGAACCGGCCGATCGGGACAGGCTATCGATCGGTTTTGGCGGCACCTGGGCGGCCCGGGACGGCCAGCCCCTCCCCGATTACGACGAAGCTCCGGTTGCCAAACATCTCGAAGGGCAGGAAATCCGCATCGACGTCGATCTTGGCTTGGGAGATGGTCGCGCCACCGTCTGGACCTGCGACCTCACGCATGGATACATTGCGATCAACGCGGATTATCGCTCGTGAACGCACTTGATCGGGAAATCCTTGCTCTGATGCAAAGGGTAACCGAAGCCGCGATCCTGCCGCGGTTCCGGAACCTTGCCGACGGTGATGTCGAGGACAAGGGCGGCAACGATCCGGTCACCATCGCGGACAAGGACTCGGAGAAGCTGCTGCGCGCAGGGCTCGTTAGCATCGACGGGACCATCGGCTTTGTTGGTGAAGAGGCCGCACATGAAGACCCTTCGGTGCTGGAGCAGCTTGAGGGCGCCTGCTGGATCGTCGATCCGATCGATGGCACGCGTAACTTCGCCGCCGGTAAACCGCCATTCGGGATCATCATCGCCCGCGCCGAAGGCGGGCTGGCCCAATCCGGCTGGCTTTACGACTGCCTGACCGGGCGTTTCTGCTATGCTCACCGCGGTGACGGGGCATTCGTCGATGGCGAAAAAATCGTCGCCCAGCCCACCGGCAAGACACCTCCGGTGGCGGCCATCTCGCTGCTTTTCATGGACGAGGCGCAGCGGGAGGCGACCAGACGCCATATTTCTCCCAATTACGAACTGGTCGACATCCCCTTCTGCGCCGCCGAGCAATATCCCCGCCTCGGCCTCGGTGAGAACGATGTCTCCATCTTCGAGCGGACCCTTTCATGGGACCATGCGGCAGGGGCCCTGTGGCTGGAAGAAGCAGGTGGCAAAGTGGCCCGGCCTGACGGCGCACCTTATCGTGTCGATGAATGGGATCGCAAAGGCCTGCTCGGCGCTTCATCGCCCCAGCTGTGGGAGGATCTGGCTGATCTCTACGCCGAATTATGACCCTGAACTGACAGGTGCGTGCGTCCGGTGGTGATCCGAAACGCTTTCCAATAGCGAGCCGTCGTCCTACCCTGCCTTGCCCCGACCAGAGAGGTTCGCTCGTGACACTTGGAAATGCGCCTTCCTCAAGCTCTGACGACCATCCCCGGATGGAAGAGGACCGTGACAACCCCGGACCGCCAGAGGCACCCGAAGAACGTTACGTCAATCGCGAATTGAGCTGGCTAAGCTTTAATCGCCGGGTTCTCGCCGAAAGCGAAAATACCGATTACCCTCTGCTCGAACGGCTGCGCTTCCTGTCGATTTCGGGCAGCAATCTCGATGAATTCACCATGGTCCGCATCGCCGGGCTGGAAGGTCAGGTCCAGCGGGGCATCGAGACCACGGCGATCGACGGACGCAGCCCGCGCCAGCAGCTCGACGCCATTCGCGAACAGGTATTGCAGCTGGAAGATCGCCAGCAGGAAAGCCTCGAATCGCTGCGCAGCCTTCTCGCGGAGGAGGGTATTATCGTAGCCTTGGTCGACGAGCTGCCGAAGGATAAGCAAACCTGGCTCGCAGAATATTTCGAAACCGACATTCTGCCGCTCATCACGCCGCAGGCAATTGATCCCTCGCACCCCTTTCCCTTTGTCGCGACGGGAGGAATGGGCGCGCTGTTTCGCCTGAAGCGCGGCAAGCGCAAGGGCGAATTGATCGAGATGGTGCTGATCCCCAGCGGTGTTCCGCGCTTCGTTCGCGTGCCCGGCGAACAGGCAATCTACGTCGCGATCGAACAGCTTGTGGCCCGGTTCGCCGACCAGATCTTCCCAGGCTTCAAAATCCTTGGAGACGGGGTGTTCCGGGTGCTGCGCGACAGCGATATGGAAGTCGAGGACGAGGCCGAAGATCTTGTCCGCTTCTTCCGCACCGCCATCCAGCGCCGCCGCCGCGGCCGTGCCGTTCTGCTCGAGCTGGACGACGAATGCGACGAAGTGGCCGAAGCATTGCTGCGTGATCAGTTCGACGTCGATGCCGCGATGATCGTGAAGACGGGCGGCATGCTGGGGCTGCGAGATCTGGATGCGATTTGTGCCGAACCGCGACCGGACCTGAAATTCCCACCCTTCTCTCCCCGCTATCCCGAACGCGTGCTGGCGCATGACGGCGATGTCTTCACCGCCATCCGCGAGAAAGACATGGTCATCCATCATCCCTACGAAAGCTTCGAGGTGGTGGTGGATTTCCTGCATCAGGCCGCAGTCGATCCGGCCGTGGTCTCGATCAAGCAGACCCTCTACCGCGCAGGCGACCAGTCGCCCGTGATCGCCGCACTGATCGAGGCAGCACAGAACGGCAAGGCAGTCACTGCCGTGGTCGAGTTGAAAGCCCGCTTCGACGAAGAGCGAAATATCCGCTGGGCGAAGGAGCTCGAGCGTGCCGGGGTCCAGGTGATCTATGGCTTTACCGAGTGGAAGACCCACGCCAAGGTCAGCCTCGTCGTGCGCCGCGAGGAAGACGGTTACCGCACCTACTGCCATTTTGGCACGGGCAATTATCATCCCGTTAATGCCAAGATCTACACCGATCTCAGCTATTTCACGGCCGATCAGGCGCTTGGGCGGGATGCGGCCAAGATGTTCAACTTCATCACCGGCTATATCGAACCGGACGAGCTGGAGCGCATCGCGATTTCTCCGCTGGGAATGCGCGAAAAGCTTTATGAACTTATCGACACGGAAATTGCCAATGCGAAAGCTGGCAAACCCTCTGGCATCTGGGTCAAGCTCAACTCGATCACCAATCGCGCGGTCATCGACAAATTGTACGAGGCCAGCGCGGCCGGTGTGCAAATCCGCATGGTAGTGCGCGGTATCTGTTCGCTACGGGCAGGGATCGCCGGCCTGAGCGAGAATATCAGCGTCAAATCCATTATCGGCCGGTTTCTGGAACATGGCCGCATGTGGGTCTTCGCCGATGGCAAGGAACTGCCCAGCCGGCAGGCCAAGGTCTATATTACCAGCGCCGATGCGATGGGCCGCAATCTGGACCGCCGGGTCGAAGTCATGGTGCCGGTGACGAACAAGACGGTGCACGACCAAATGCTAAAGCAGGTCATGCTGGCCAACATCCTTGATACCGAACGCAGCTGGTGCCTCGATTCCGATGGCCAATACAGGCGGATGGCCAGCGGCGAGAATGGCTTCAACTGCCACGAATATTTCATGTCCAATCCCTCCCTCTCCGGGCGGGGTTCGGCTCTTGAAAAGCATGATGTGCCGGACCTCAGCCTACCGGGAGAAGATGCGTGAACCGCTCCAAGACACGCAACCCGCAGTGGCAACGGCGGCTGATCCATCCTCCAAGGGCGGTCATCGACATCGGGTCGAACACGGTGCGCCTCGTTATTTACGCCGGAACGGGCAGAGCACCAGAGACTGTCTGGAACGAGAAGGTTTCGGCGCGGCTGGGGCGCGATCTTTCGGACAGCGGCCGCATTCCCGACGAAGCCGCCGATGAAGCACTGGCAGCGCTGGCGCGTTACGAACTGCTCGCGAGGGACCGCGGAATTGTCGACATCCAGACGGTCGCTACGGCGGCTGCCCGCGATGCCGAGAATGGCAGGGAGTTTCTCGACAAGGTCGCCGCACTCGGCCTCGAACCTCGCCTTCTGAGCGAGGAAGAGGAAGCATTCGCATCAGCCTATGGCGTAATCGGGGCTTTTCCCGGTGCCGAAGGAATAAGCGCAGACCTTGGCGGCGGCAGTCTCGAGCTGGTGTCGCTCGGTGACGGTAGGTGTCACGAAGCGGTGAGCCTGCCGTTCGGGACCCTCCGCCTCCCCGCCTTGCGCACGGCCGATCCCAGCCTCGACAGCACCATTCACGACCGTCTGGATCAAATTCCCTGGGTGAAGAGACAGTCCGGGCCGCTTTACATGATCGGCGGCACGTGGCGCGCGCTTGCTCATTACGCGATGGTCGAAGCAGACTATCCACTCACCGATCCACACGGCTTCATGCTTTCGGTCAGTGAAGCCCGACAGCACGCGCGCACTCTCGTCGACGCTGATGCCGACGAACTGGTGAAGATATCGGGCATCAGTCAGATGCGCGCCGAATATCTTCCGGACGCTGCTGCCATGCTCCTCCCCCTGCTGGATGTCATTGAACCGGACCACCTCGTTTTCTCCAGCTGGGGGATACGCGAAGGGCTGCTCTATTCACGCCTTTCGGACCTTCAATGTGCGCTCGACCCGCTTCTCGCCGGCGTCCACGCCTTTGCGGAACCGCGTGATGCACCGGTGGTCGATGCCGCCCGTGTCGTGGGCTGGACGGTCGATCTCGCCAATGGAAAGGGCAAGCGCAACGAACGCCTCAGGCTCGCAGCAGCCCAGCTCGCCGCCGCCCTTCAGAGGGTGGAACCCAATTTGAGGCTCACGCACGCGACCGAATGGTCGCTCGACAAGAGGTGGATCGATTGTTCGCCGCGCGACCGTGCAATGATGTGCGCCGCCTTGTTCGGCAGCCTTGGTCGAACCGAATTGCCCGGCAAGCTGGAATTGCTGGCCGATGGCGACGACTTGCGCGAAGGTCTGACCTGGGGCCTCGGATTTCGGCTCGCACGCAGGCTCGGCGCGGGGGCGCGCACCGCACTCAGTTTCAGCAAACTCCGGCTCAAGAAGAAGTCGCTGGTGCTCTATCTCGACGAAAGCCGGGCAGCACTGGCAACCTATCCGCTAACCCGCGATCTCGACATTCTCGCAGAATGGCTGGGCCGTACCGCCAAGATCAAGATCGGCGAATTCAACTTCACCGACACGATCGAGGAAGAGGAAGAAGAATAGTTCTCAGGGAGCGGTGGCAGGAGCTGCCAGCGGGAAGAAGGGAATGCGCACTTCGAAAGGCGCACCGTCTTCGCGGTGGAAGGTGTAAAAGCCTTCCATCGAACCGCGCGGCGTATCGAGCGGACAGCCGGACACGTAATCGTGGCTTCCGCCGGGCTCCAGCATGGGCTGTTCGCCCACCACCCCTTCGCCATCGACATGCGTGACCATCCCGTCGCCGTCCGTGATGCGCCAGTGACGGGTAATCAGCTGCACCCGTTCATGCGAGGCGTTTTCGATGCGGATGTGATAAACCCAGAACCATTTCTCCGCCTCGGGCTGGCTCTGTTCGGGCAGGAAATTCACCGCGACGCGAACGGTAATACCGTCGGTCATGGCACTGTGTTGAAAGAGTTCCTTGATCACATCCTCAACCTAATGGGTCAGGTCGTCCGCGCAAGGGCAGTGCGTTTATTCGGCGCAATTAAACTTCGTTAACCAATCTATGTCAGACAATTCTAAGTGCCACATGCGACTTTGTGTCAACAAAAGGGCTCTTTAGATGATTTTCGCGTTTATCAACAGAATGATAGCCGATCAGGACGGTGAAGGCCGAATCGAGTTGATGCTCGCTGCACAAGTCGTGATTGCGGCCTTGGCGTTCTGAAGTCGGGCCTCCGGCGCAACGGGTAAAACCCCCAGCGCCTCCATAAATTTCCATGCGATCAGCCCTATCCTCAGATAGGCTCAATCTGCACGGTTTCGATTTGCGCAGGCCCAAGCGCAACCCCCAGCAATCCTAGGCTCGCTTCGTAGAGAGGCTTGATCTCAGCAGCGCGTGTTTTGATCGCTGCGCATCAACGCATTCCCCCGTTTTATCGCAGCAAGTGCCATGACATCGGTCGCCCGCCTCCTGTTTCATGCAGGATAAATCTCTGCAGGGGTGGACATCACACGCTTCTTTTGCAACTCATTCTCAATAGCACCACATCCGAGTGAGGAGATAGCATGGCACACAGCAATGATTCGGCTTCCCTGGAGATCCCCTTGCCCGCGCGCCGGCATGAGACTTTAGGTCTGGTGATCTTTCGCCGCATGGCTGCCCACGGTCTTCACGATGCCCGCGCGACCATGCTCGCGCTGGATGTCGGCGGCCAGAATTTCCGCCGCATGCTCATCTTGTCGCGGGCGCTGGTGGTCGATCTGGCGCGCGCCTCGCGCAGGCGCATCGTGCTCGCGCCGTGCTGCGCTACCGGAATGACGCGTGACGAAGGCTTGCTCATGGAATTGATCAAGGGCGGCGGACTGGATGTCTATGCGGCACTGACCGACGATGCGAGCTGCGCCGCCGGGCTCACAACCGCCCATGCCTATGGCGAGGAACTGGATCAGGTCGCGCGCCGTAATGGCTGGCGCCACTAGAAGCCGGCGGCTTCCAACGCCTGTCCAAGATCTTCCTTCAGATCCTCAATGTCTTCCAGCCCGACATTGATGCGGAGCAGACCCTGCGTGACGCCCATCGCTTCGCGTTCTTCATCCGTCATCCCAGCGTGGGTGGTGCTGGCCGGATGGCACATCAGGGTCCGGGCATCGCCGATGTTGTTCGAAATATCGGCGAGCTCCAGCGCGTCGAGGATGGCGAATGCTTTCTCGCGGCTCTCGACGTCGAACGCAAAGACCGGACCGGTCGCGGTCATCTGCTCCATCGCCAGGCTGTGGCGCGGATGGCTCTCGAGCCCGGGATGCAGCATACGCGGAACGCGCGGCTCGATGAATTTGCCCAGCGCGACGGCATTTTCGCTCTGGCGATGCGCGCGCAGGCCAAGCGTCTCCAACCCCTTGTGAACCACCCAGGCATTGAAAGGCGAGATATTCGGGCCGGTATTGCGCTGGAACGGCAGCAGCACTTCGTCGACCCATTCCTGCGATCCGCAAATCGCGCCGGCCAGAACCCTGCCCTGCCCGTCCATCAGCTTGGTCGCCGAATAGGCCACCACATCGGCACCGAAGTCCATCGGTCGCTGAAGCGCGCTGGTCGCGAATGCATTGTCGACCACGGTGACGATGCCGCGCGATTTCGCCAGGGAGCAAACATGCTTGAGATCGACCACATCGAGCGTCGGATTGGCCGGAGTCTCGAAGAAGAACACCTTGGTGTTGGGCCGGATTGCGGCCTCCCACGCAGCATTGTCCGCGCTGTCGACGACCGTCGTCTCGATGCCGAAACGCGGGAGGAGATGGTCTAGCAACCAGCGGCAGGATCCGAACGCAGCCCGCGCCCCGACCACGTGATCGCCGGCAGATAGCTGGCACAGCAAAGCGGTGGTCATGGCCGCCATTCCGCTTGCCTGCGCGCGGCATGCCTCAGCCCCCTCCATGAGCGCGATGCGTTCTTCGAGCATGGCCACGGTGGGGTTCTGCAGACGCGAATAGGTCATGCCTTGCGCTTCACCGGCAAACCGGTCCGCCACCGTCTGGGCATCGTCATAGGTGTAACCAGAGGTGAGGAACAGCGCTTCGCTGGTCTCTCCATGCTCGCTCCGCCAGGTGCCGCCGCGCACGGCCTGCGTTGCGGGGCGCCAGTTGCGAGTGATCGAGCGGTCGGTTCCGGTGGTCTTCTTCATGCTGCGCGCGATAGCACGGCGCGAGTGCGCGGCAAGCAAAGGCTGTTGTCAGCGCCGAAACGCTCGCTTAATCGACGCGGCGCATGAACCGCGCACCCGAGCAACCGATTGATCCGATCCGCTGGTGCATGGCGGTGGCTTTAGCCTTCTGGGCGCTGGTGCTCTGGAACATCGCCATTCCAAGCCAGCCCTATTTCGACGAGGTCCATTATCTGCCCGCGGCAAGGGACCTGCTGGTCCTCGGCGAATTCTCCAATCGCGAACATCCGCTGGTGGGCAAGGAACTCATCGCCCTGGGCATCGGCCTGTTCGGCGACAATCCGTGGGGCTGGCGTTTCATGTCTTCGCTGGCTGGCGCGCTCGCGCTGTTCGCCATCATGCGGGCCGTCTGGTTCGGGACGTGCAGCCGCTACACCACGATTGCAGCAGGCCTGCTGGTGGCGAGCGGGTTTCACCTCTTCGTCCATTCGCGCATCGCGATGCTCGACGTGTTCATGGTCTCGGCACTGGCGGTTGCGTTCTGGCAACTGGCCGCGGCCATGCGCGAGCCGGAGACCGGCAGGCGCAGGCTGATCGCTGCGGGCATCTCGCTGGGCCTCGCGATGGGGGCGAAGTGGAATGCCGCGGTGCTGGCCGCAGTGCCCGGCCTCGGCTTTCTCGTGCTGCGGTGGTTTGCCGGGCGCCGCCGCCTGCTCCTCAGCCGCCGTGGAATGCCGGTGCCGGGAATGACCTTGCTGGAAGCGTTCGTCTGGCTGGGCCTCCTGCCGCTCGCCATCTACTGGCTCACATTCCTGCCCGGCTATTTCTTCACGGTGAACCCGATCAGCGACGGCATCGTTCAGCACCACCGCCTGATGCTGGACCTGCAGACGCAGGTTCTGCGCACCCATCCCTATCAATCGAACTGGCCCGACTGGGTGCTGAACTGGCGCGCCATCTGGTATCTTTATGAACCGGTGGACGGGGCGCAGCGCGGGGTCATCCTGATCGGCAATCCGCTCACCATGGTTCTGGGCCTTGGCGCTCTTGCTTGGTCGACATGGCAGGGGGTGACGCGTAAAGCCCCCGCGCATGGAGCCGTAGCCCTGCTTTATGCGATCAGCTTGGGCTTCTGGATTTTTGCCGCTAAGCCGGTGCAGTTCTATTATCACTACTTTCTGCCCAGCACCTTCCTGCTGGTCTCGCTGGCGCTAACGCTCGAAGATCTGCGGCAGGCGGGCTGGAAATGGACCGCCAATCTGGTTCTGGCAGCCAGCCTCGCGCTTTTTGCGTTTTATTATGTCGTACTGGCCGCAGAGCCGCTGGTCGAGCCCGACAGTTTTCACCGCTGGACCTGGCTGCAAAGCTGGATCTGACCGCTCAGAAACGGCCCCAGACGAAGCGGCTGGAAAGCGCATAATTCCAGACCGACCCGATCGCGATCCCGGCAAGCGCCGCTAACAGCGCAGGCACCCCGCGCTCGAACAGTGCCGCCGCGATGGCGACGTTGGCAAGGGCGCCGATCGAGCACGCCAGCACGAACCCCGCCCAGCCGCGCAGCATCGCTCTGGGTGTATCGAGCCGCCGGTCGCGATAGGTGAGAAAATTGTTGAGCCAGAAGTTGAATGTCATCGCACCCAGCGTGGCAATCGCCTGGCTCCACACGAACTGCGCGCCGGCAACCAGCATGCAGGCGTAAAGCAGCGCGAGATGGACGCCCACGCCGAGAGCGCCGACAGTTCCGAACAGAGCAAACCGCGTCGGAATGATCTTGCCGAACGCCTTGTCGTAGAGACCGGCGAGAAAATCGGCGGCAATCGCCCGGTCCAGCTTGCTTTCACCCGACCTTCGTGCCGCAAAGTTCAGGGGGAATTCGCGCACTTTCAGCGGGTCCGGCGACGTGGCGAGGAGGTCGAGCAATATCTTGAAACCGACTCCCGACAATCGCGGTACGAGCGCCAGTGCCTTTTCCGTCCGCAGCAGGAAATAGCCGCTCATCGGATCGGTCAGTTCGACGCCGGTCAGCCTCCGTGCCAGACGGTTTGCGAGGCCCGACAGCCTTTCCCGTCCGGGGTTTTGCCAGTCGGCCGTGCTCGCCCCCAGCGTGAATCGGCTTGCCACAGCGATGTCGGCGTCTCTGCCCCTGACGCTGTCGAGCATGAGCGGCAGCAGGAGGGGATCGTGCTGGTGATCGGCATCCATCACCGCGACGAAGGGCGCGGCGGTGGCGCAGAACCCTTCGATGGCCGCGCTGGCGAGACCGCGCCGCCCGATCCGCTGGATCACACGAATGCGGCTGTCACCGCGGGCGAGGCGACGCGCCTCGGCCGCCGTACCGTCGGCGGAATTATCGTCCACCACGATCACTTCCCACCCATCCGGCCCCAGCGCCGTGGCGATCCGCTCGATCAGCGGCGCGAGGTTTTCACGCTCGTTCAGCGTCGGCAGGATGATGGCGAGGTCGAGCGTCATATAAATTGCCGCCTGACGCGCTTCGCAGGGATTTTCAAGCCAGCGCGGTCAAAGCCCGCAGTACCGCGTCACCGATTTCGCTGGTCGAGGCCGTGCCGCCCAAATCCGCGCCGCGCTTATCGCTGGCGACTACCTTGGCGACCGCGCGTTCGATCCGCCCGGCTTCCGTTTCGCGGCCAAGCGAATGACGCAGCAGCATCGCCAGGCTGAGGATGGTGGCCACGGGATTGGCCTTGCCCTGCCCGGCAATGTCCGGCGCGCTGCCGTGGATCGGTTCGTACAGGCCGAAAGTGCCGAACTCGGTCGTCCGTTCGCCCAGGCTCGCGCTGGCGAGCAGGCCGATCGAACCGACGCAGGCACTCGCCTGGTCGGACAGGATATCGCCGAACAGATTGCTCGTCAGCACTACGTCGAACTGGCCCGGGCTGCGCACCATCTGCATGGCCGCGTTATCGACATACATGTGATCGAGCGCGACATCGGGATATTCCTTTGCCACTTCGACTACCGTTTCGCGCCAGATCCGACTCGTTTCGAGCACATTGGCCTTGTCGACGCTGGTGAGGCGCTTGCGGCGCTTCTGTGCGGCTTGGAAGCCGATATGCGCAATGCGGCGGACTTCCGCCTCGTTATAGGACATCGCGTCCCAGCCTTCGCGGCCTCCGTCGCTCTCGCGTTCGCCCTTGTCGCCGAAGTAGACATCGCCGTTGAGTTCGCGCACCACCAGCAGATCGATCCCGCGGGCGATTTCCGGGCGCAGGGAGGACAGGTCTTCCAGCCCGGGGAAACCCGCCGCGGGGCGCAGATTGGCAAACAGGCCCAGTTCGCTGCGCAGGCCGAGAATGGCCTGTTCGGGCCGGTGTTCGCGCGGCAGATCATCGCATTCCGGATCGCCCACCGCACCGAACAAGACGGCATCTGCGGCGAGGGCCATCTCGACCGTTTCCTGCGGCAGCGGGTGGCCGTGGCGCTTGTAGGCGATACCGCCCACGTCCCCTTCCCACAGCGTCAGTCCGGGCAGCGTCAGCGCATCGAGCACCCGCTTCGCCTCTGCGACGACTTCGGGGCCGATACCGTCACCGGGGAAGATTGCGATTTTCATGTCAGACCATCCGTTCGAGCCGCTGCATCAGAAGTTGTCTAGCGGCTAGAACGTCGGCGCGGGTGTCGGCAAGGAGATAGCGGGCAATCGGCCCCTCGTTAGCACGCAGAATTTCCAGAGCATCGCCAAGGCTGCCTATGTCGGGCTTGGTCCCGCCATAGCCCAGCTCGCGCAGAAGCAGGACTTCGTAGGATGCCAGAGCCGGTGCCCAGCCCCTGGCCGATGGGGCATTGCATACCGCGTCGAGCAGAGCCGAAAGCGCTTCATAGAGCCGCGAGTAGGGATTGCGTTCTGGCAGAGCGCTGGCCGTGATCGCGCAGATCCATGAGATGGCCGAAGCGGGGAGCGGCTCGCTCAGCCATGGCCCCCGGCTCTGCGTGAGTTCCAGCCGGGCAAAGGGCAGCTGGCTGTCGGACTTGGCGCGAATGTCGGCCTGAACGAGATTGCCGGGAATGATGACGGGCCGCAGCTGCCGCCCGCGACCGCCCGCGACATAGGCCGCCACGACGCCATGCGCATGTGTCAGCATGCGCGCGATTACTGCCGTCTCGCCATGCGGGCGGGCCGCAATCAATATGGCAGGCGCGCGCAGCTGCATGGCCAGACCCTACCTAAAGACCCCTGCCTTGCGGCAGCGGCGCGGATCACTTGTGCTTGGCTTCCAGTGCCGAAACGCGCGCGGCCAGATCTTCGGCCTGTTCGCGCGCCTTGGCGGCCATCTGCTTGACCGCGTCGAATTCCTCGCGCGTGACGAAGTCCATGCCGCCAAAGGCTTCCTTGGCCTTTTCGCGCGCGGTCTCGCGCGCTTCGCGGGTCATTCCGGCAAGCGTACCGGCCGCCGAATTGGCGAGTTTGACGAAATCGGCGATCATGGGGTTCTGGCTTTGCATGAACGCTATCTAAGCGTCGCGGCGCTCCAGTTCAATTGCCGATGCGCACGCGCTCGATCGCATCGCCCCCGCCTGCCCCGTCGGCTTCCGGGTTGAGGCGCAGGAACTGGTAATTGAGCAGCGCGGCGAAGCATACCCATGCCAGATAGGGCAGCAGCAGCAAGGCAGCCGCCCGGCGCACCTTCCAGAACAGCGCGATGACCGCCAGCAGGGTGAGAACGATGAGGCCTATGATCACGAGCGCCGCCGTGATCTGCTGCGCGGCGAAGAAGGTCGGCGTCCAAGCGAGCGTAAGCGCGAAATGCACCGCGAAGACCCACAGGGCCACCTTGCGCCCGCGCGCGCCCCACGCCGCTGCCACCAGAGCGACAGACAGGCCGATCATCACGAAGAGAATGCTCCACACGATGGCGAACCACTTGGGCTCGGGGAAGATGGACGGCTTTTCGAGTGCCTGGAACCATGCACTGTCGGCACCGGGTCCGATCTGCCCCGACACGAAGCCCAGCAGGACGCAGAGCGGGACGAGGAACAGGGACCAGCGCAGGAAGCTTGCGCGAAGCTGGGCATGCGATGCCAACATGTTCATGGGCTTATCCTCGATCGCCGGCAATCCGGCGCAATGCAATCCGATCCACCGCGGCGGATGCGGTTCATGTCATAGTTTGACTATGCCTTTTTGCACAAGACTGCGCACTGTATCTTCAAGCGTCTGCTGCGCCGGAATGAAGGTCATGCCCAGCCTCTTCTCGGTGTGGCGGCCGGACACATCGCGCATATTGCCAAGCTCATCCCTGATCTGGCGCATCTCCGGCATGAACAGGGCGAGCAGCTTTACCAGCCAGTCGGGCATACGGCGGTGCGGCACCTTCCCGGAAAGGTCCGGGGCGCTTTGGCGCAGCGATTCCGCCATCTGGTCGAGCCACATGAACCGCTCCGACACCGGAAAGCGTTCGCCCCGTACCGCCTCCACCGGAGCTTCGATCGCGCGCACATGGGCATCGGCGACATCGCGCACATCGGTCACGCATACGCCCATGTTCGGGAGAAGCGGGATCGACCCGTCGACGAGCTTCTTCACCAGCTCCACACTGGTCGACAGATCGCCGTCGTGGACCGGCCCGAAAACCGCGACCGGATTGATGCTGCAGAACACCATGCCCGGCGCATTCATCGCCACCCAGTCGCGCGCGGCGCGCTCGGCCACGGTCTTGGACTGGATATAGGGCGCGGGATTGGTGGTGAGGTCGGTCCAGTCGGTATAATCGAAATGGTCGCGGTGCGGATGGCCATAGGCGATGGCCGCAGCCGAACTGGTCTGCACGAACCGCTTCACGCCCGCCTTATGCGCGAACTCGAGCGCACGCAGCGTGCCGTCGCGTGCCGGGATAATGAGATCGTCGGCGTTCCTGGGGACATCGAGCGGGAATGGCGACGCGACATGCGCCACCGCATCGCAGCCCGCATTCGCCTCGGTCCAGCCTTCGTGGGACAGGAGATCGGCGGAAAAAACCTTCAGCCTGTCCCCGGCCTCGGGCCAGCGCGCCCGTAATCTCGGCTCGCTTGTCACGGCATCGCGGACGGTGGTGTTGACGCGATAGCCATGCGCCAGCAGCCGATCGATGACCGCGCCCCCGATATAGCCCGTACCGCCTGTGACGAGCACCCGACCTTTCATTCGCTTTCCCCTGCTACACAATGTCGGGCACCTCCCCCGGCGCCCATCCTATCTGCGATCCTGCCGCGCCCTTTCCAGTTCGGCCTCGAACCTTACCTCGGAATGCGGATTGCCCACATCGGCGACCGGGTAATCTCCGCAGCTGGCCCGCAAGGATGCGGTCTCCTCTGCCGTGGGTTCTCCGTTCGGCCCGGCCCAGCTCATCGTCTCTCCCAGCCTGCCCATCGTCCAGCCGGTCCGGCGGTCGATGAGGATGAAATAGCCTTCTTCGTCCAGGTCGAGGCCGGTCTCGGCGAGAAACCAGGCGAGCGAGGTCTTTCCATCTAGGCCATCGACGAACAAGCAGCCGTCCTTGAGATACACCTTCCCGTAAAGGGCAGCCATATTTTGCGCACCGGTGCGCTGCCTCCGCTGCGGCCAATAGCGTATGCGATTGGCGACTTCATCCGCAACGGCGGGGTAGGAAAGCCTTTCCACGAAATTGAAATCGATATGGCGCGGCACGGTCCAGCCGTTCTCGCGCACCATCGCGTTGAAGTCCTCGCGCGAAAGCAGGGTGTCGAGCAGACGCACGGCGCCATTTCCCGGCCCGTTCCCGCTATAGCCCAGCCCGCCCAGCGCATCGCGCGCGTCGAGCCGGCTGCGCCACACCTCCCCGATTTGGGCGGCGTCGGGCGGTGGCGGCGCGCTCGCCTTGATCGAAGTATTCTCCACCCGGTCGGGCAATGTCTCGCCGGCCAGCATGGCCGCATAATCGGGTGCAGGTGCATCGAGCTGGGTTGCGAAATCGGGCGAAGGGTCGGCCGCAGCGCTCTCGTCCGCCCCGCTATCGGCGCAGGCGGATACGGCCAGCCCCAAGGCGATCGCGGCGAGGCGCAGCGAAACCCTCACCGCATCAGCACGAGTTCTTCCGCCATCGTCGGGTGGATGGCCGTGGTCGCATCGAAATCGGCCTTGGTCAGCCCGACCTTCACCGCAATGGCAGCGGCCTGCATCATTTCCGGCGCCTCGGGCGCGATCATGTGAATGCCTACGATCTTGCCGGTCTCGCCGTCGCAGACCATCTTGAACAGGCTGCGTTCGTTGCGTCCCGCCAGCACATTCTTCATCGGCCGGAAATCGGAGAGATAGACCTTCACGCTGCCCAGCTGGTTCTTCGCCTCGCCCTCGGTCATGCCGACCGCCGCGATCGGGGGGTGGCTGAACACGGCGCTGGGAATGCAGCCGTGGTCAACCGCGACCGGATCGCCCTTGCCGAACACGGTATCTGCAAAGGCCTGACCTTCGCGGATCGCCACCGGGGTCAGCTGGACGCGGTCGGTCACGTCGCCCACGGCATAGATGTGATCGACATTGGTCTTGCTGAAGCGGTCGACCTTGACCTCGCCATTGTCGCCCAGTTCCACGCCCACCTTGTCCAGCCCCAGGCCTTCGGTGTTGGGAATACGGCCCACCGCGAAGAGGACCAGATCGGCCTTCTCCTCGTCGCAATCCGACATCTTCACGAAATAGCCGCCATCGTCACAGGGCTTGATGTATTCGAATGTGGTGTTGAAGCGGAACTTGATGCCCTTCATCGTGCTGATCTGCAGCAGGCGGTCGCGCACCGCCTCGTCATAGCTGCGCAGCAGGCGGTCGCCGCGATTGACGATATGCACATCGCAGCCGAATTCGTTGAAGATCCCGGCGAATTCATTGGCGATATAGCCGCCGCCCGCGATAATGATCTTCTTGGGCAGTTCGTCGAGATGGAAGGCGTCGTTCGAACTGATCGCATGCTCGGCGCCCTGGCATTCGGGCATGCGCGGGCGCGCGCCCGTGGCGATCAGGATGTGCCCCGCAGTGACCTTTTGCCCGCTCGCCAGCGTGATCTCGTGCGGGCCGGTGATTTCGGCCCGTTCCTTGAAGATCGTGACGTCATGGCTTTCGAGCGTGTTGGTATAGGCGCCTTCCAGCCGATCGACATCGGCCAGCACATTGTCGCGCAGCACCTGCCAGTCGAACTTCTTCTCGCCGATCTCCCAGCCGAATTTCTGGCAGTCTTCCAGATCCTCGGCGAAATGGGCGCCGTAGACGAGCATTTTCTTCGGCACGCAGCCGCGGATCACGCAGGTGCCGCCGACCCGGTGTTCCTCCGCAATGGCGACCTTGGCACCATGGGCAGCGGAAACACGGCTCGCGCGGACGCCGCCAGATCCCCCGCCGATGGTGAAAAGGTCGTAATCGTATTCGGTCGGTTCGCTCTTGGCGGCCATGCGGCGCTCCTGTCAGGCTTGGGAATAGTGTCCCTTGCCAACCTGACCGCCGCTGGCAAGTTCCGAATTAGTTGGCGGCGCGCGACCGGTTGCGGCTGCGATTGCGATTGCCGCCGGGGCGACCGCCGCCGGGACGGCCCTGACCGGCGCCCGAAGGCTTGCCCTTGCGCGCGGGATGCTTCTGCTTGGGCTTGTCCTTACCCGCGGAACCGCCGCCGGTCGGGCGAACCTTAGGCCGCGCCAGCTTGGGCTTCTGTTCGCGCTTGGTCGGGCCGACGCCTTCCACCACGGCGCGGAAATTGTCGGGCAGCGGCAGGCGCTCGAACTCCGCATCGGTCTTCTTGCGGATGTCCTTGAGATAATCGCGCTCGTCCTCGGCGCAGAAGGCGATCGCCACCCCGTCGCGGCCTGCACGCGCGGTCCGGCCGATACGGTGGACGTATTGTTCGGGCACATTGGGCAATTCGTAATTCAGCACATGGCTGACGCCGGGAATGTCGATCCCGCGTGCGGCCACATCGGTGGCGACGAGGATAGGCGTCTTGGCGCGCTTGAATTCGTCCAGCGCCCGTTCGCGCTGGGGCTGGCTCTTATTGCCGTGGATGGCGTTGGCGGGAATGCCGCTCTGCCCCAGCTTCTTCACGATCCGGTCGCAGCCATGCTTGGTGCGGGCGAAGATCAGCACGCGCTCGAACTTGCCGGGCACGTCGTGGCGTTCGGACAGGATCATTTCGAGCAGCGTCTGCTTCTCGTCCTGCTGGACCATGAAGAGATACTGGTCGATGCGTTCCGCCGTGGTGCTTTCGGGCGTCACGCTGACCTTGGCCGGATTGCGGCAATATTTTCCCACCAGTTCCTGGATCTGCTTGGGCATGGTCGCGCTGAAGAACAGCGTCTGGCGATCGGCCGGCACCAGTTCGCTGATGCGGCGCAGAGCATGGATGAAGCCGAGGTCCAGCATCTGGTCCGCTTCGTCGAGCACGAGGATTTCCACCCCGTCCAGCTTGAAGGCCTTCTGGTCGATCAGGTCGAGCAGACGGCCCGGCGTGGCGACGAGGATGTCGGTGCCCCGGTGCAGCTTGTTACGGTCCTTGTTGACCGAGGTCCCGCCGACGATGCTGTGGACCTTCAGGCCTGCAAGCGCGCCGTAATCCTTGGCGCTGTCGGCAATCTGGCCCGCCAGTTCGCGCGTCGGGGCGAGCACAAGCATGCGGCAGGATTTGAACGGGGTCTGCTTGTCGGCATCGCGCAGCCGGTCGATGCTGGGCAGCATGAAAGCGGCGGTCTTGCCGGTACCCGTCTGGGCGATGCCCATGAGATCGCGGCCTTCCAGCACGGGCGGGATCGCCTGTGCCTGGATCGGCGTGGGTTCTTTGTAGCCCTTCAGATCGAGGGCCTGGAGCACGGGCTGCGAAAGACCGAGATCGGTGAATTGTGTCATGAAAACTCGCAAAATATGCGGCGCGCAGACGCAAGGGTCGCGCGGCGCGGGTGTCAAACGACCCGCGTGAAAAGGGAAGTCCTTGGAAAAAGACCGAGGCGCGGCCGGGGCGATGGATGTATCCGCATCGCCGCTTCACGCTGGCTAGCGCGCTTCGATGGCGATCATGTGGATGCTGCAGCGCAAAAAGTCAATCCGCAGCGGCAATGGGCGCTGGTGGCCAACCGCGCGGCGACCGGGCAAATGCATCCGCGCGCCAGCGTGTTTGCAGCACCCAGAGCAGCCTGCCCCGCCCCGGCAGCTATTTCTTGCGCGGCGTGAGGTAGAGATAGCTGGCATCGAAACCGCAATGATCGGCCAGCGCATCGAAATCGTCGATCGTGACTTTCTGATTGCGGAAATCGGCAAGACCGAGGCTACGCAGCTTCTTCAGAGTCCGGTTCACGTGAATGGGAGTGAACCCCAGTGCTTCGCCCAGATCCTTCTGCGTCAGCGGCAGATCGTACCGACCGTCCTCGACCAGGCCGACGACCTCCATCCGGCAGTACATTTCGCACAGGAAATGGCCCATTCGCTGGCTTCCCGCACGCGAGCCGAGATTGAGTATCCATTCGCGGTGGATGGACGTATCGACGATCGTGCTGAACCACAAAAGGCGCGCGAAACGCGGGTGCTTGTCGATCAGATCGTCAATTTCCTTGTGGTAAAGCTTCACGATCCGGCAATCCGTCAGAGCGGTGATCGCATGATCCAGCTGTTCCATCGGATAGGAATGAAGATCCACGAAATCGCCCGGAATCTGGATCTCCACTATTTGCCGATTGCCTTCGCGATCGATCTTCTCGCGGCACGCGTATCCCGAAAACAGGAGCGAGGAATATTCGATCCACTCTCCTTCATCCACCAGCGTGTCTCCCTTGTGGAAGAACGCCTCACCCCCCATGCGCGAGATGAGCTGCTGCTGCTCCTCATCGGAAAAGGAGAACCGCTGTCGCAGAGTGCGAATGAATTTTGCGACCCTTTCTTCCGGTAAAGCCGGCTCGATAGCTGCCCTTGCCAAACCAATACCGTCTGCCACCGGATGCCCCCTCGTCTGATCCCGAAAACGCCTGCGCTGGGCGCCGCTCCTTTCAGGCGGCGTAGCAAGGCATTTTGCCAGCGGGATTAACAAATGTCTATTCCTGCGCGGGCAGATTGCTGCGCGGGGAGGATAAAGGATGGGCATGCCGGTAAAAGGCCTGCATTTGCCCCGGATTGGCCAACGATGCCTATCTTATGTTATTGAGAGCCAATCTCGCCCTGTTTCATGGCGCGGTGCGCCGTTTAACAGGAAGATCGGGAGCAAAGTTGGGCATGACCAACGCATTACACAAACGATTGGCATGCTTCACCGAACTTGACGAGAGCGATCTCGCCCATCTGGACAGGCTCTGCGAAGACGTCAGGACCGTGAAGGTAGGCGAAGACCTAATCGGCGAAAGGGAAAAACCCGAAGAGGTTTTCATCCAGCTCGAAGGCTGGGCCTGCCGTTACAAGATACTTCCCGACGGCAATCGCCAGATCACCGGTTATCTTCTGCCGGGCGATATGTGCGATGTCTTCGTGTTCATTCTCGAACACATGGATCACGGCATCGGGGCCCTCAGCGATATTACCTATGCGGCCGTGTCCAAGCAGAAGATCATCGATATCTTCGACAGCCATCCGCGCATCGCCAAGGCGCTGTGGTGGTCGACACTGGTCGACGAATCCATCCTGCGCCAATGGCTTACCAACATGGGCCAGCGCTTCGCCTATGAACGGATGGCCCATATTTTCTGCGAATTGTGGCTACGGATGAAAGTCGTCGGCCTGGCCGCCGGTGACGAATTTCACCTGCCTCTTACCCAGAACCAGCTTGGTGACACGATCGGGCTGACGCCCGTCCACGTCAATCGCACGCTGCAACGCATGCGCAACGAAGGACTGGTGGAGCTGGATAACAAGCGCCTGAAAATCTGCGACATCGAAAAACTCAAGGAAATCGCCCAGTTCAACAGCGAATACCTCCACATGAAGCGATGTTGAGGCAATTCGTCGCAATCTTGCACCACGCTTCACCCGAACCCGGTTGTCAGCCGTTTGATAGAGGAACGCTTTATGGACACCTCAATGCCACGGTACTTCTTCGACCTTCACGACAACTTCACCGAGACCGATGACCTCGGCACCGAATTGCTCGACGATCCGGCAGCGCGGATTGCCGCCGTTCAGTTCGCGGGCGAGGTCCTGAAGAACGAGCCTGAAATACTGGAAGTGGGTACGCTGCAGATCGATGCCCGCGATACCGAGGGCAATATCCTCTTCACGGTCGATATCCGGCTGAAGGATCGGCGCTAGCTTGCCGGAATATTGTTGGGCATCCGGTCCACCAGCCAGAGATTGCTCGGTCCGATCTTGACCAGTTTGCAAAGCGGATGGCCGTCTTCGAACAGTTCGGCGCAGCGGCCCTGCGCTTCCTCATCTGCCAGCGTCAGCGCTTCGGAGGAAGACTTGGCTTCGAACTGCACGATCTTCTCGGTAGACGAACCTCGGGCTGAAAAGCGAAGTGAATAAGTCGGCATAATATCCCCCACAATCTGAAGGCGAAATAGTGACTTTCCCGATCACGACTCGCGTGGGTTTTATTGTGCGCTTCTCAAAACTTCGCGCCATAACATTAATTAGCTATGCGTCGGTATTTCGCGGCGGTCACTTGCCGAAATTGCGGTTGTCCGACCAATCGCCCAATTGCGCGATAAGATTACGGTTTTGGAGCAAGAGGATCGTGTGCACGCTTTCGCTCGCGCCATCGATGTTCACGAAGACATTGAAGACGCTTTCATGCGATCCTCCACCGCACGTGTCGAGTTCGATGGCGTCTCCCTTAAGCATGTCGCTACAGCGCCACGGACCTATGCCGCGCCAGTACATTCCGCCGAAAACGTCCTCGGCCAGCGGACTGTCGCCGATCATGGAGAAGCCCTCCACCGTCATGAGCCGATAAAGCGCCTCGGTGACATCTTCCGGGCCTTCGAACATCTGCGTTCCCACCGTGCTTACCAAGGCAAGGCTAATTGATGGATGCGCGGATTTTCGGGCTTCGACCAGCGCACCCTTGGCAATCGCCACAAAGAACTTGTTGGGCAAATCAGGCGGGATACTGGCCGGACTGCAAGCCGAGGTAGCGCCAGCGCCTAAGGCAGCGACAAGCGCTCCGGCAGCAAAGACATCGCGTCGAGACATCGTCATGCCGCCACGCTACCAACAAGGCCCGGATTATCAATGCTGCAAGCTCGCTCAAAGCGAAACGCGCGCTTAGACCTGCCGGAAGTTGAACGCCGCGTTGAGGGCAAATACGGCGAGACCTGCAAAGACCGAAACCACCACGCGCGCGACGAGATAGTTCATCGGCGTCCAGTGGGTGAGCACCCAGAACAGCCCGACCGTCACCGCCAGACCGACCACGGCATTGCCAAGGAACAGCAGGTAGCCGGTCGACACGCTGCGATCCGATCCGGCGAATATCCAGGTGCGGCCGAAGACGTAATGGATGGAATTGGCGATCAGGAAGCTGATGCCGGTGGCGATCACGGGATCCACGCCCGCCAGTTCGACCAGCACCCACAGCACGCCCAGCCCGACGAGGAAGACGCCGGTGCTGACCACGGTGTTGCGCCACAGCATGCCGCCGGCGCGGCGCGTCAGGAAACGGTTCAGCATGTAAGGGGTCTCAGGCGGCGGCCACGCTGCGCGGCAGGGGCCGGGGATTGTTTTCGCCCGCATCGCGCCATTCGGTCCGCCGCGGCGCGCCGAACCACAGGAACAGCAGCGGCAGCTTGATGAACAGCAGTTCGGAATGGATCAGGCGGTCGATGCCGCGCTCCCAGGCATTGGGGACGCGGCGCTGGTTCGCGGCCAGCCATTTATCATAGGGCAGGAAATGATCGGGCTCGTCGACATGGACGACCTCGAAGATCTTGTGGAGCGCCTTGTCCTGCTTGACGATCGGGTGGTTCAGCAGGATTTCGACCTGCTTCAGCCCCCGCTTTTCGGTCAGCGAGATCACCCGGCACAGCCGTTCGAACAGATCGTCGCTGGCGATGATGGCATCCGTGTCGAGATTGTCGATCGAGGTGCCGAAACTGATTTCGATGAACCGGTCGATATGGCCGAAGGTCCGGTCCACCGCGATCGGCATGGTGCCGCGCAGCTGGAACCAGCGCTTGAACATGGTGTAATGCTTGCGTTCGTCGGCCCGGTGCTTCTCCACCGCCGCGATCAGCTCGGTGGCTTCGGGATGCTTGGCCTTCACCGCCTCCAACACGCGGTCGAGCGCGGTATAGCCGCGATGCTCGTTATAGATGTAGATTGATCCCAGAAGATCGAGATACCGGCGCGCGAACCATGCTTTCATCGCAATGGTTTACCACAGGTTACCCTGAGCGTCACGACAATCCGCTTTCCTACAGGCAAGCGCTCTGCCTAGTGTCGATTGCAGGCCGGATGAGTGGCGGCAGTCGCCGCTCACCAGCGGTTGGATATAGGAAAACGGAAGTTGACAGCGAATTGCGCAAAATCGCGGATAAGGTGCTGTATTAAGGCGAGAAGGCGAATGGCAGCTATTTTCTAAAACGGGGGTATCGGTGTCACTCCAACCCCCGTTTCAGCCGCCGCCATCCCTCAGTTCAGCCCGGCGGCTTCCAGCAGGCGCTCGGTGCTCGCGTCGAATTCCTCGCCGCCCTGCTCGATCGCCTTGGCCATCTGCTTGCCCAGTTCGACGCCGAACTGGTCGAAGGGGTTGATGCCCATCAGCACGGCGTTGGCGAAGGTGCGGTGTTCGTGAAACGCGATCAGCGCGCCCAGCGTGGCCGCGTCCAGATCGTCGGCCAGGATCGTGGCAGATGGCCGGTCGCCGGGATAGTTGCGGGCCGGGTCGTCGCCCTTCTTGCCCGCCATCAGCGCGGCGCCCTGCGCAAAGCAGTTCATCAGCAGGATGCGGTGATGTGCCGGGTCCAGCTCGTCGCCCGGCGCGATGCTGGCGATGAAATCGACCGGGATGAGGTGCGTGCCCTGATGGAGAAGCTGGAACACGGCGTGCTGCGCATCGGTCCCCACCCCGCCCCAGGTGATGGGTGCGGTGGGGCCGTCGACCGGCTGCATGTCGGCGGTGACGCGCTTTCCGTTGCTCTCCATCTCCAGCTGCTGGAGATAGTCGGGAAACAGGCCCAGACGCTCGTCATAGGCGAAGACGGCGCGGGTCTGGCAGCCGCGCACGCGGCTGTAATAGAGATCGGCGAAAGCTGCCCGCAGGACCAGATTGTCCTCGGGCGCGGTGTCGCGGAAATGCGCGTCCACCGCCGCCGCGCCGGCCAGCATCTCGCGGAAATCGTCCATGCCAACCGCCATGGCGATGGGAAAACCAATGGAAGACCAGATGGAATACCGCCCGCCCACGCTTTCCTGGAAAGGCAACACGCGCGTCTCGTCGACGCCCCATTCCACCGCGCCTTCGGGATTGGCGGTCAGCGCGATCACGCGCCCGCCGGGATCGGTCACGCCGTTGTCGCGCAGCCATTTGAGCGCGCTTTCGGCATTGGTCATGGTCTCGATGGTGGTGAAGGTCTTGCTGGCAACCGCGATCAAGGTCTTCGCCGGATCGCATTTGGCAAAGGCCGCTTCCAGCGCCACGCCGTCGATATTGGAGACCACGTGCACATCGCAGCGTGCAAAATCGCGGGACAGCGCATCCACGCCCAGCGCCGGGCCCAGCGCGCTGCCGCCGATGCCGATGTGGATGAGGTGGTCGATCTCGCCCAGCGCGCCTTGGTGGATCGCTTCGACCAGCATGCCCATCCGGTCGATCAGCGCGCCCGCTTCCTCGACCTTGGCGGCATCGCCCACGCCGCGCAGCGTGGCGTGATCGGCGGCGCGCCCTTCAGTGGGATTGACGATCTCGCCCGAGAACAGCTTGTCGCGCATGCCGGCAAAGTCCATCGCCTCGGCCAGTTCGCCAAAGCGCGCCAGCACCGCGCGGTCGAGATGGGTTTTCGACCAGTCGAACAGGATGCCGCCGGGAGCCAGCGGATCGCCCGCGTTATCGCCCGCCAGTTCGATGCGGCCGGACAGCATCGCCACCCGGTCGGCCCCGCCCGGCTCGTCCGCCCCTTCGCCGCCATCGCGTTTCGTGCTGAACAGTTCGAGCAGTGTCGGCTGCGGAAGGTTCGCAAGGTCGCTCCAGAGATCGGCGGCAGATTTGGTCATGGCGGGCAAAAATCCTTTGATGGTCGCGCTGCTGCGACTAGGGAATTCGGCGATGAATGAGAACCCCCGCCTTGCAACGCCCGACGCCGATACCGATCCGGGCGAAGTCACCCAAGCCCAAACACGCGCCGAAGAGCAGGAAAGCTGGGGCGATTTCCTGAAGTTCCTGCTCAAGCTCGTGGTGATCGTGCTGATCTTCCGCAGCTTCATCTTCTCGCCCTTCACCATCCCCAGCGAAAGCATGCTGCCGGGCCTCAGAAACGGCGATTATCTGGTCGCCGCCAAATGGCCCTATGGCTATTCGCGCCTCTCGCTCCCGCTGGAAGTGCCGCTGATCCCGGGCCGCATCTTCGCCAGCCTGCCCGAGCGCGGCGACGTGGTGATCTTCAAGCATCCGGTCGACGGCACGGATTACGTCAAGCGCGCGATCGGACTGCCGGGTGATACCATCGCCATGCGCGGCGGCACGGTCTATCTCAATGGCGATCCCCTGCCGCAGGAGCGGGGCAGCTTCGTCGACATCCCGATGAGCGCGAATACCAACTGCCGGTCCGATGGCGGCACTGTCGTCGACGGCAATCTGTGCCGTTACCGCCAGGTGATCGAGACGCTGCCCTCGGGCAAGAGCTACCGGACGATCGATTTCGGTCGGTCGATGCAGGATGATTTCGATCCGATCGTGGTCCCTTCCGACAAGATCTTCGTCATGGGCGACAATCGCGACAATTCGCTCGACAGCCGCTTCCCGCCCCAGTCCGGCGGCGGCGTAGGCCTGGTCGATGCGGATCTTTTGGTGGCGCGCGCAACGATGGTGCTGTGGTCGACCGACGGCAGCGCCGAATGGCTGCTGCCCTGGACATGGTTCACGGCCGCGCGCTGGGACCGCATCGGAAGCACGCTGTGAGTACGCTCGATCCGGCAGCCCGCGAATGGCTCGATGCCAACGGCTTTACCGTCGGTGACGAAAGCCTGTGGCAGGCCGCACTGACTCACGGCAGCATGGGCGAAAAACAGGATTACGAACGGCTCGAATTCCTCGGTGACCGCGTGCTCGGCCTGTCTATCGCCCACTGGCTCTACGGCGAAAGCAATGCGCCCGAGGGCAAACTTGCCCAGCGTCTCAACGCGATCGTCAGCCGCGAGATGTGCGCCACCGTGGCGCGCGGGATCGGGCTTGGCGATCACATGCGCATTTCGAAACAGGCCCGCGCGGACGGCGGCAGGGACAGCGAGAATATCCTCGGCGATGTGATGGAAGCCCTGCTCGGCGCGCAGTTCCTCGAAAACGGGTTCGAGGCTTCGCGCGAACTGGTACACCAGCTCTGGCGGCCCGCGCTCGAAAGCGGTGCCGGCGAAAGCAAGCATCCCAAGAGCGCGCTGCAGGAATGGGCGGCCGGCAATCGCCGCAAGCCGCCCGAATACGAAGTCGTCGACCGGTCGGGGCCCGATCACGCCGCCCAGTTCACTGTGCGCGTCAGCGTGCACAAGGTTGGCGAAGCCACGGCCACAGCCGGCAGCAAGGGCGAAGCCGAAAAGGCCGCCGCCAAGAAATTCATGGAGAAATACGGATGAGCGACGCCACCACGAAATGCGGCCTCGTCGCAGTCATCGGCGCGCCCAATGCGGGCAAGTCCACGCTGGTGAACCAGCTGGTCGGCCAGAAGGTCGCGATCACCAGCGCCAAGGCCCAGACCACGCGGGCGCGCATGCTCGGCATCGCGCTGCACGATGATACCCAGATGATCCTGGTCGATACGCCGGGCATCTTCGCGCCCAAGCGGCGGCTCGACCGGGCGATGGTCAGCGCGGCGTGGGAAGGCGCGGAAAGCGCCGATGCCGTGCTGCTGATGGTCGATCCGATCAAGCAGCGCCGCCACGAACTCGAACCGCTGATCGAAGCGCTGAAGGACCGCCCGGAACGCAAGATCCTCGTTCTCAACAAGGTCGATGCGGCGAAGAAGGAGCCGCTGCTGGCGCTGGCGCAGGAGCTGGGCGAGAAGGTCGAATTCGAAACGGTCTATTTCGTCTCCGCCCTCACCGGAGACGGCGTGCCCGAACTGAAAGATGCGCTCGCCCAGCTGATGCCCGAAGGCCCGTGGATGTATCCCGAAGACCAGGTCTCGGACGCCTCCGAGCGCCTCCTTGCCACCGAGATCACGCGCGAACAGCTCTATAAGCAGCTCCACGAAGAACTGCCCTACGACAGCGCCGTGCGACCCGAGAAATACGTCCAGCGCCCTGATGGCAGCGTGGAAATCCACCAGCAGATCGTGGTCATGCGCGACAACCAGCGCGCCATAGTGCTCGGCAAGGGCGGCAGCCGCATCAAGGCCATCGGCCAGGCCGCGCGCGAAGAACTGAGCGAACTGCTAGGCCAGAAGGTCCACCTGTTTCTGCATGTCAAGACCGACGAACGCTGGAGCGAGGACAAGGAAATGTTCGAGGAAATGGGGCTGGAGTGGAAGAACTAGCTACCGCTTTTTCGCAACCTTGATCTTGTTCTTCTTGGCGAAATCCTTGGTGGATTCCTCGCTGCGGCCCAGCGCCTTGGCAATCTGCTTGAGCCCCTGACCCTTGGCCGCGAGGGTGCGGAGTTGCCCCGCCTCCTCGCCGGTCCAGGGTTGTTTGTGCCGCTCGAACCGTTCCTTGCTCATCAGTCGGCCTGCTTCTTGGCCGCAGCTTTCTTTGCCGGAGCCTTCTTCGCCGGCGCCTTCTTCGCGGCAGGCTTTTTCTTCGGCGCCGCCTTCTTCTTCGCCGGTGCTTTCTTGGCTTTCTTCTTCGCCGGCCCCTTTGCCGCCCGCGCGTCGATCAGTTCGACCGCCTGCGCTTCGCTCAGATCCTCAGGCTTCATGTCCTTGGGGATGGTCGCGTTGGTCGTCCCGTCGGTGACATAGGGGCCGTAGCGCCCCGGCATGACCTTCATCTCGCCGCCGCTGGTCGGATGTTCGCCCAGCGTCTTGATCGGCTCTGCCTTGCCCCTTCCGCGGCCACCCTTCTGCGCAGCCGACTGCGCGAGGAGATCGACAGCACGGTTCATGCCGATGTCGAAGATTTCCGCCGTGTTCTGCAGCTTGCCATAGGTTCCTTCGTGCCGGACCGCCGGCCCATAGCGCCATAGGCCGGCCTCGATATCCTTGCCGGTTTCCGGATGCTGCCCGATGATGCGCGGCAGGCTCAAGAGCTTGAGCGCCCATTCGAGGCCGAAATCGTCGATGTCCTTCGGGATGCTGGCGCGCTTGGCTTCCTTGCCCTCGCCCAGCTGGACATAGGGGCCGAAGCGCCCGGTCTTGCGCTCGACCGGGAGGCCGGTGTCGGGATCCTCGCCCAGGACGCCGTCATTCGCGCCATCGTCGCCATCGCTGCCGGGCTTGGCGAATTGGCGGGTGAACTTGCATTCCGGATAGTTCGCACAGGCGACGAATGCCCCATAGCGGCCACCGCGCAGTGCCAGCCTGCCACCGTCGCGGCCTTCGGCCTCGCACAGCGGGCAATGCCGCGGATCCTTGCCATCCGCGCGTTCCGGGAAGAGATAGTCAGACAGGAAGCCGTCCAGCACCTCGGTCACTTCGGAAGGCTTCTTTTCCATTACCTCTTCGGTCTTGGGTTTGAAGTCCTTCCAGAACTCGGCGAGAAGCTTTTTCCATTCCTCGCGCCCGTCGGAAACCGTGTCGAGCTCGTCTTCCATTCCGGCGGTGAAATCGAAGGCGACATAGCGTTCGAAGAACCGTTCGAGGAAGGCCGTCAGCAGCCGCCCGGATTCCTCGGCGAAGAAGCGGTTCTTCTCCATCCGGACATAGGCGCGGTCGCGCAGGGTCTGGATGGTCGAGGCATAGGTCGAAGGCCGGCCGATGCCGAGTTCTTCCAAGCGTTTCACCAGGCTCGCTTCGCTGAAACGCGGCGGTGGCTGGGTGAAATGCTGGTTCGCCTCGACAGCCTTCTTGAGCGGGCTGTCACCCTTGCTCATGTTCGGGAGCAGGCCGTCCTCGTCATCGTCCGAAGGCTCGTCGCGGCCTTCCTGATAGACGGCGAAATAGCCCGGGAACTTGACCACTTGGCCGGTCGCACGCAGCTCGTGCTTGCCGGTGCCGTCGCGCAGCGTGATCGTCGTCCGCTCGAGATTCGCCGACGCCATCTGGCTCGCCATCGCACGCTTGAAGATGAGATCGTAAAGCTTCGCCTCATCGCCGCTGCCGGCACGATCTTTCTTGAAATCGGTCGGGCGAATTGCCTCGTGGGCCTCCTGCGCGTTCTTGGCCTTGGTCGAATAGAACCGCGGCTTGTCGGGCAGGTAATAGGCGTCGTAGCGATCGGCGATCGCCTTGCGGCAGGCATCGATCGCGCTCGGGTCCATCTGCACACCGTCGGTACGCATGTAGGTGATCGCACCCGCTTCATACAGCGACTGCGCCAGCCGCATGGTGTGGCTGGCCGAAAAGCCCAGCTTGCGGGCGGCTTCCTGCTGCAGGGTCGAGGTGGTAAACGGCGGCGCGGGGCTGCGCTTGAGCGGCTTGGTCTCGATATCCTCGACCGTGAAGCGCGCCTCCTCGACAGCCTTTTGCGCCGCCTTGGCACTACCCTCATCGCCCAGCGTCAGCTTCTGCAGCTTCTGCCCGTCGAATTTGACGAGCCGCGCGTCGAACGCGGTTCCGTCCTGCTCCAGCTTGGCGAGGACCGACCAGTATTCATCGGCCCTGAACTGCTCTATCTCCGTTTCCCGGTCTACGATCAGGCGGAGCGCGACCGACTGCACGCGGCCCGCACTCTTTGCCCCCGGCAAACGGCGCCACAGCACCGGCGACAGGGTAAAGCCATACAGATAATCCAGCGCACGGCGCGCGAGATAGGCATCGATCAGATCCTGATCCAGCGCGCGGGGCGCCTTCATCGCATCGGTCACGGCCTGCTTGGTGATGGCGTTGAAGGTAACGCGATCAACCTTGTCCGGCAGCGCCTTTCGTTTCTGCAGCAGTTCACGAACATGCCAGCTGATGGCTTCGCCTTCGCGATCAGGGTCGGTCGCGAGAACGAGGCGGTCCGCCTTCTTGGCGTTGTCGGCGATTTCCTTGAAGCGGCTCTGCTTGTCCCGATAGAGTTCCCAGTCCATCGCGAAATCCTCGTCCGGGCGCACGCTGCCGTCCTTGGGCGGCAGGTCGCGGACATGGCCATAACTGGCGAGAACCTTGAAGTCCTTGCCGAGGTATTTCTCGATGGTTTTCGCCTTGGCGGGCGATTCTACGATAACGAGTTGCATTGTGGTCTGGGCAGTCCCTTACGTGTGTACGTGCGTATACGCGCGAAAATGGGGATCGGCCTCACATAGCGTCAAGCGTCTTTCTGCTGCCCCGTCCTTTCCGCAAAGTCCGGAGGCAGGATACACTTTCCGGCATCATATTGCCCGACCGCTCGAATTACCTCGTTCTTCTCCGGTTCGATGCGGCGACCGGAAAGCTGGCTGTCGATCACGCGGCGGAGCAATTGATCGAGCCGGGTCACGAGATAGCAGTCGATCGCAGGCTTGGCATGCGGATTGCCGATCCCGCTGTCATCGGTGAGGAAGGTGTAACGGGACTGGGTGGCCGCCGCCATGGCGCGCATTATATATTCCGCCACATCGGCGACGCCCGATGCGCCCACCGGAATTACATGGACACGCTCGGCCCGCAGATGCTCGGCAGCAAGCCAGGTGCGGGGAATGTCGCGATCATGCGGCGGTGCGTCGCCGACCAGCAACAGCGACTTTACCGCATCGTCGCGCCAGTTCAGCCCGGCCGCGCGAACCAGCGCGTCCTGCATCGCTTCTTCGTAATCTCCCCCGCCACCGGCATATTGCGCAGCAAGACGGGTCTGGGCACGGACCACATCGCTATCGAAGTCGAACGTCTTGGTGATGAAATCGTCACCCTCGTCGCGATAGAAACTGAAGGCCACGCGAATATCGATATCCTCGTGGCGCGCCTCCAGCGAATTGAGGATCGAGCGCAGTTCCGCCTGGAGGAACCGCAGTTCGTCACTCATCGATCCGGTCACATCCACGACAAGCGCGATGTCCAGCTTGCGCACCGGCCCGGCATTGTCATGGGTCTGGATGGTGATGCTCTGCGCCCCGGCATCTGCCGCAAGCCGCATCGAACGCCACTCTCCTGCGCCAGCGCGCACCCATACCGTCTCGCTCAGCCGATCAAGGCCGGGGAAGAAAACCGCGCTGCCATCGGCAACCGAATTGAGCACGATCGAATTGCCGTCTTCGCACCGCAACTCGATGGGAAGGAACGGAACCGCCCGTCCCCGCGAATCCTTGGCCTCGACCCGCAGGACCCGCGAAGTGTCCAGCAGCGGCAGAGCCGCGATACGCTGACCAAGGTCTGATTGCCGCACGTAAGCGGCATAGAGTTCGGGATTGAGCAGATCGTCATGCTCGCCAGCGGTGAGGAGTCCGCTCTGCGGATTGGGCTGAGGCGGACGCGGCATGACCGGTCGCGTATATCCTGGCATGGCGCTGGCGGGGGCCCTGCCCTCGGCTTCTTCGACATCCATGGTCGATTCTTCCGATGCAGAGCTTTCGCCACTACGGCTCACGCGCGCACCAGTGACCACGATCCGCTCGTCTGCACCGGCAGAAGGCGGCGGGGGTGGTGGCGGAGGTGGAGGTCCAGGTGGCGCCGCGGGAGGCGGGGGCGATGCGACAGCCATGGCAACCGGGGGCGGCACGGATCGGACAGGTTGCTGCTGATTGACAATCGCTTCCCGGCCAAGGTCGGGCAGTGCTTCAGGCGTCCGGCAATATCCCCTTTCGGCAACTGAATTGCCGCTGCGGGCCGCGGTATCTGTCTGCGCCTGTAGCGCCATGGGGACAGGGACCAGCAATGATACCGAACACGCGGTGGCCAGGATTTTCCTCATCAAGATACTCCCCCAATCTCTGATGCGATGAAACTGTATCACATAAATCCGCGAACAGGGATTAACCGCTCCTGACTTGTCATCGGTGCGTTGAGAGACGTTTGCTTCAATCCCGCAGACGCGCGATTTTCAGCAAGCGACGCGCCAGCAGCTTTGGCGCCCATCGAAGCGCAAGTTGGCGTGATGTCATCACCGCGGTTTTTTCCGATATGGTGTAAAACGCTGGCTTTCGATCGGTGCAGATCTGGAAGCTCAACGAAAAATCATCCGGCTTGAACAATCCCGCGGACACGGCGAGTTCAGGACCATCCTGCGGCCGGTGGAAGATCGCCGATCCGCATCTCGCGCAGAAACCCCGCTCCGCGAAGGGGGAAGATCTGAAGACCTCCAGAGTGTCGCCTTCCACCGTGGCGTCGGGCGCCTGGACCGCCATCCACGGGCCGCTGCACCAATGCCGGCAGGTATCGCAATGGCATACCCCGACCTCCACTTTCGAAGCAGGGATAGTCACCAAGATGCGGCCGCACAGGCATCGCCCCCGCCGCATCTTTGGGTCGGTCATTTCAGGCTGACCTTGCCGGCGGCATGTCGCTCCAGCCTTCCGGCGATTTCCAGTTCCAGCAGCGCGAGCTGGACCGATGCCGCCCCCTGCCCCGATTGACGAACCAGTTCATCGACACTGACCGGCGCCGTGGTCAGCAGGCTTGCGATATCCGCTGGATCGGCTTCAGCCAGTTCTTCCGGCTCGAAATCGAACTGTACCGCCTGCTCGCGAAAACTCGAACGCGGCGCACCATCGAAGGACGAAAGCAATTCCAGCACATCATCGGGCGACTGGACCAGCACCGCACCTTCGCGGATAAGATGGTTGCAGCCATGGCTGCGCGCTTCGAGCGGGCTGCCGGGAATGGCCATCACTTCACGGCCCGCTTCCCCCGCCAGCCGCGCCGTGATCAGGCTGCCCGATTTGATGGCGGCTTCCACCACCAGCGTGCCCCCCGCCAGCCCGGCAATGATCCGGTTCCGGCTCGGGAAATGACTTCCGCGTGGCTCTGTGCCCGGCGGCTGTTCGGCGATCAGCAGGCCCTCTTGCGCGATACGCTTTTGCAAGTCGCTGTGCTGCGGAGGATAGGCGATGTCGATGCCGCTGGCGATCACTCCGATGGTGGCAGGCATGGCCCCTTCATGGGCGGCCCCATCGATCCCGCGCGCCAGACCCGAAACCACCGTAAACCCCGCCTCCGCAAGACCCGCGGCGAAATCGCGGGCAAGCTTGACCGCCGCCGCGCTCGCATTGCGCGCACCAACCATCGCCACACATGGCTTGGCCGCCAGGGAAAGATTACCCCGGCATGTCAGGATCGGAGGTGCGCTGTCGATCTGTGCCAGCAGATCCGGATAATCGGGCTGGTCGTGAAACAGATATTTTGCGCCTGCCTTGCGGACGCCGTCGACTTCTCGCTCGATCTTTTCGACCGGGGCGGCGCGATATTGCCGACCCGATTTCCCGCCCATCTCCGGCAGGGCGTCGAGTGCGTCGACCGCCGTACCGAAGCGGGCGAGCAGCATGGCATAGCTCACCGGGCCGATATGCGGCGACCGGAGCAGGCGGATACGGGCAAACGCCTCGGCCTGCGACAGGCTAGCCGGGGCCGGATGCACCGCCTCGTTCACTTGGAGGAGCCGACTTTCGGCTCGGTCCCTGCCATCAGCCTGCGGATATTTTCGCGATGGAGCCAGATGACGAGCAGCGCGATCAGCGACAGTACCACGGTGTAAGCAGGCCAGCCGAAGATGAGCGCCGCTATCGCGGCGGCCACCACGGCGGACATTCCGGCGAGCGAGCTGATGCGGGTAATCGCCAGCAAGCCGAGCCAGACGATGGCGTAGACGACGCCCAATTGCCAGGCCAAGCCGAAGCAGACGCCCGCATTGGTCGCCACGCCCTTGCCGCCCTTGAAGCCGAGCCAGACTGGAAAGCAGTGGCCGATGACTGCGAACAGCGCCGCCCAGCCCACCGCTTCGGGGAAGAACTGCTTTGCCAGCAGCACGGGCAGCAAGCCCTTGGCAAGATCGAGCAGCAAGGTCGCCGCCGCCAGCCATTTGCTGCCGGTGCGAAGGACATTGGTGGCACCGATATTGCCGCTGCCCTGCTGGCGGATGTCGCCCTTGCCCGCCAACCTGGCGAGGATGAGGCCGAAGGGGATCGAACCCAGCGCGTAGCCCAGCAGCGCGGCCCAAAGCGCGTTGACTGTCAAATCGATGCCGATATCCATTACTTTTCCCTAACCGTTCGCCCCGAGCTTGTCGAAGGGCCGTACTTCCTTTTAAGACCGATTTGGAAGAAAAAAGCAGGGCGTCGACATGCCAGCCTCCAACGGCCCGCCCATAACGGATTGTCAGCCTTGAACGCCAATTCCCCCATCCTGATTTTCGACTCCGGCGTCGGCGGGCTCACCGTGCTCGGTGAACTGCGCAAGGCGCTGCCCGATGCGCCGGTGATTTACGCCGCCGATATGGCCGGCCTGCCCTATGGCGCGAAGAGCGAAGCGGAAATCGCCGCGCGAGTGTCGGGCCTGCTCGGCCGCATGGCGGAGCGGTACCGACCGCGGCTGATCTGCATCGCCTGCAACACCGCATCGACCATCGCTCTGGGCATGGTCCGCGACGTGCTGGAAATCCCGATCGTGGGCACTGTCCCCGCGATCAAGCCCGCCGCGGCCCTGACCCGCAGCGGCACTATGGGCCTCCTCGGCACCGAGGCCACCATGCGGCAGGTCTACGTCGACAATCTGGAACGGGAGTTCGCCGTCGGCAAGACGCTGCTTCGCCACGGCGCGAACGGACTTGTGCCCTTGGCAGAGGCCAAGCTGCGCGGGGAGAAAGTCAGCGTGGGCGCAGTGGCGGACGAGGTGAAGGCGCTGGTCCTCCAGCCCGGCGGGCGCGACCTCGATACCGTGGTGCTCGCCTGCACCCATTTCCCGCTGCTCGAACCCGAACTGCGCGAAGCGATGGGCGCGGACATTACCTTCGTTCATGGCGCGGAAGGCATTGCCAGCCGCATCGCCTATCTCACCCGCGATCACAGCTTCGAACGCGAAGGGCCCGACTTTGCCGTCACGACCGGTGAACTTGCCGATTTCGAAAAGCTCGATCGGGCCTTCGCCAATTACGGCATTGAGGTGCTCGAAAAGTTCTGAATTTGTTGCGAATGGATCGCAAAGATCGCGGTAGCAAAAGCTGCGTGGTTTCCCTATGTGCGCCCCTGTATCCAGCCGCGCAAAGGGCGGCGCAGAACGGGCCGGTGCCTCGTGAATTACGACCAGATTTTCGATGAAGCCATTGGACGCCTCCATACGGAAGGCCGCTATCGGGTGTTCATCGACATTATGCGCAACAAGGGCGCTTTCCCCAATGCGCGCTGTTTTCATGGCCATAACGGCCCCAAGCCGATCACGGTCTGGTGCTCGAACGACTACCTCGCCATGGGCCAGCATCCCAAGGTCATCGAAGCGATGGAAAATGCGCTGCACGATGTCGGCGCGGGATCGGGCGGGACTCGCAACATTGGCGGGAATACGCATTTCCACGTAGAGCTGGAGCGCGAGCTGGCCGATCTTCACGGCAAGGACGGCGCGCTGCTGTTCACCAGCGGCTATGTCTCGAACGACGCTACGCTGTCGACGCTGGCCAAGCTGCTGCCCGGCTGCATCATCTTCTCCGACGAACTGAACCACGCCAGCATGATCGCAGGCATCCGCAATTCCGGCTGCGAGAAGCGCGTCTTCCGCCACAACGATCTCGACCATCTGGAACAGCTGCTGGCCGCCGAAGATGCCGATACGCCCAAGCTGATCGCATTCGAGAGCGTCTATTCGATGGACGGCGATGTCGCCCCCATCCACGACATCTGCGACCTTGCCGAAAAATACAACGCTCTGACCTATATCGACGAAGTCCATGCGGTCGGCATGTACGGCAAGCGCGGCGGCGGCATTTCCGAACGCGACGAAGCTGCCCACCGCATCGACATCATCGAAGGCACGCTGGGCAAGGCATTCGGCGTCATGGGCGGCTATATCGCTGCCGATACCCGCGTGATCGACTGCATTCGCAGCTATGCCCCCGGGTTCATCTTCACCACCTCGCTCAGCCCGGTGCTGGTCGCGGGCGTTCTGGCCGCAGTGAAGCATCTCAAATCCTCGAGCGAGGAACGGGACGGCCAGCAGGCCGCCGCCGCGCTGCTGAAGGAAAAGATGCGTGAGGCCGGCCTCCCGGTCATGCCGTCGACCACGCATATCGTCCCGCTGATGGTGGGAGATCCGGTCCATGCCAAGAAGATCAGCGACATCCTGCTGGCCGAATACGGCGTCTATGTGCAGCCGATCAATTTCCCCACCGTACCCCGAGGGACCGAGCGTTTGCGCTTCACCCCGGGTCCTGCCCATTCGCCCGAAATGATGGACGATCTGGTCAGCGCGCTGGTGGAAATCTGGGACCGGATGGAACTGGAACTGGCGCAGGCTGCCTGATCCGTAAGGGATTTTGCCGCTCTGCCGCCCTGCGCTAGGGCTTCCTCGAGAGAGGAGTACAGATGAGCGGAAATCCCAGCCTTCCCTACGACGAAATCGTGCGGACGCGCCGCAGCATTCGCGGCTATCTCGACAAGCCAGTGCCGCGCAGCCTGATCGAGGAGATCCTGGCGCTCGCCATGCGTTCGCCGACCTCGATGAACACGCAGCCCTGGCATTTCCACGTCATCACCGGCGAACCGCTCGACCGTATCCGCAAGGGGAATACTGAGCGCATTCTGGCCGGTGAACCGGACAGCCGCGAATTCCGCCGCGGGGAACCGTTCGCTGGCGTTCATCGCGAACGACAGATCGGGGTGGCCAAACAGTTGTTCGGGGCGATGGGCATCGAGCGCGATGACAAGGATGCACGGCAGGATTGGGTGTTGCGCGGCTTTCGGCAGTTCGATGCACCGGTCTGCGTCATCGTCAGCTACGACCGCGAATTATCGGGCAGCGACGATACCGCCTTCGATTGCGGTGCTGTGACCACGGCCCTGGTCAATGCGGCATGGAGCCGCGGCCTCGGCTGCGTGATCAACTCGCAAGGCATCATGCAGAGCCCGGTGGTCCGCGAGCATGCCGGCATTCCGGACGATCAGATCATCATGAAGGCTGTGGCCATGGGGTGGCCCGACGAGAGCTTCCCGGCAAATGCCGTGGTCAGCGAACGTAAAAGCGTGGACGAAGCCGCGCGTTTCGTCGGCTTTCCATAAAAAAGGGGCAGCCGAACCGGCCGCCCCTTCGAATAACCAGAAAGGCCGGAATCAGACTTCGAGGCTTTTTTCGGCAATCTTGAGCTTGTGGCGCGCCATCGCGAGGTTTGCCTTCGCCTTGTCGAGAGCGAGATAGATGAAAAGGCCCTTGCCAGTCTCGCTCGTGAGGGGGCGGATCATGTGATACTGCGAGGTAAGAGTGATGAGGATGTCCTCGATCTCTTCCTTCAGACCCAGATCGGCCATGGTCTTCATCTTCGCGCGCATCACATTGGTGTTGCCGGCTGCCGCCACTTCGAGGTCGAGCGACTTGGTGTTGCCGCTGCTGGCGACCAGCATGCCGCTTTCGATGTCGACGATGGCAACGGCGAGCGCGCCGTCGATCGCCATGATATCTGCAAGTTTAGTGTCCATAAATGCTCCTAACGTGTCTTTCAGTTTCTTCAGTTTCGGATTGTTCGTTGCTTTTTGAGGGGCGTCGGGCTTGGCCGCGGCAGCCTGCTGCGACACGACCTTGAAGCCGATGAAGCCGACGACGGTATCGACGGTGCCGCTGTCACCCGTGCACGGCAGCACGATCGCGTGATAGGCGAGCTGCCGCCCGCTATCGTCTTCGAATTCGGCTTCGAACCCGATCGGGGCGAGGTTGGCGATGGGCTCCAGCGCATGCTCGGTTATCCGTGAGAGCAACGAAAGGCTCGGGACTTCCTTGATCACGATCGGAAGCGCCTTGCCTCCCATCTCGCGCGTCAGTTCGCCGCCGATATGCAGGATGGGAGACTGCCTGAAATTGTCGTCTATGCGAACGGCGAGCGCGTGCTCCTGAAGAGCCCCGTTGCCGAATTGGAGCACGTCCTTCCAATCCGGAAAACGGCCGACCGCCGCTCCCGCAGCCCATTCATCATAGGCATGCGTGACCAGCGCGCGATCCTTAACGCTCCCGCCATCCTGAAGGGGAGAACCGGCGGCTATTTCCAACTTGGGAGGGGTCTTGTTTGATGCGGCGCTTGGCATGGCTCGCCGCTACGGCGATAAGATTAAAAAATGCTTTTGCTTCAAACACCAGCTGATGAAAAATTTGGTGTGACAGGGCCTCACGGCAGCCGGCCGCAGCAGGCCGCGCGGCGCCAACGCAAGCGGGGTTACCATTCATGCCGAACAAGCCTGTAACCATCCGGATCTCAGCATTGCCGCATATTATCGTTTTCTTGGCGCGGAAACCTAAGTGGTGCCCCGCGTTCAGCTGATAACTGAAAATAAAAAGGGCAACGAAAGAACGATGAAAAAACTCGGCGAAAATTTTTGGATGATCCGCGGCGATTTACGTATCGGCGGCATGCTCAATGTCGGGACACAATGCTCGCTCGTCCGGTTGGAAAGTGGCAATTTCATCTTTCTCGACAGCTATACGCTCGACGACGAGACTCTCGCCGAAGTAAATCGTCTGACGAATGGCGGCCAGCATGTTTCGGCAATCGTTAACCTCCACCCTTATCACACGCTTCACTGCGAATGGATGCACGGCGCCTTTCCGCAGGCCAAGCTTTACGGAACACGGCGGCACGAAACCGAATTGCCGGATCTGCCGTGGCAGAACACCTATTGCGAGACGGAAGGGTTCAGCGACATCATCGGGCCTGAACTCCGGTTTTCGACGCCCGACGGGACTCGGCTTGTTTGCGAGGATGATACCGTCCATTTCGCTTCGGTCCTGGCGTACCACCCGCAAAGCGGGACAATCCATGTCGACGATACGCTGTCGCGTCTGAAGCTGCCCTTCCCGCTCTCGCTCTTGCCGATGTCCGGAAGGATCGCCTTTCATCCGAGTTTGGAAAAATCGCTACAGCCGGAAGCGGGTGCCGCAGACCGGTTCCGCGAATGGGCGATCCGTCTTGGCACCGACTGGGCCGAGGCGCGCCACCTGACCATGGCGCACAATACCGAAGTCGATCTGAAGCCCGATGGTTTCGCCGAGGTGATCGGCGAAGCACTGGGCCGGGTCAAACCCGTGCTCGACAAGCACCGCGAACAATACGGCTGATCATGGGCGGCGCAAGCAAGGGCAATCCGCGCAGCAACCGGATTGCCCTACTCGAACGAAAGGCGGCCGAGAGGCCTGTTGAAGGGCGCGAAACCCTTTCCGTCGACGAAAGGCGATCCTTCTGCGACGTATGGCTTGCGCATTAATGTGAAATTCACGCGAAAAGCGCGATTCCAGTCCGGCAAGTATCCCAAGGTTCACGATGCTCGCCGGAGTTTTTATGAAGAAGAATATTCTCCTCGTCGCCAGCGGTTCTTTCATGGCTCTTCATGGGGCATCTGCCGTTGCCCAGCAGGCTCCGCAGCACGCAGAACATGGAAACTTGGATGCGGCTCCTACCGCTCCCGACAAAGCCGCTCTTATGCCGCAGCAAGACAATCGCGGAGTTGATTTCATTCCGCGGCCCGATCCCGAGCAGGATGCGGGTGTGGACGAACTGGAGCCAGCGGAAGAGCAACGCGTGACCGAGCCTGCAATGGATCACTCTCATCACGAAGATGAAGGGACCAAAACAGCCGAGAAGAAATCCGATCCGCTCTGATTACTAGGTTTTACAAGGGCGCCCCTCTCTCCCCAACCCCAGGCGCCCATGCCGGACGTAACCCGGCCGACGGCTCGCGCTTCCCCCTAGGCGCGGGCCGTTTTCTTTCTTGCAGATGATATGCCGCAGGCAAACCCGCGCGCCTAGCGCAGGTTCACCACATTATCGACCGCAGGACGTGCGCGGCTGCCATCATAAAGGCTGGCCATCGGTTCGTCCGTCACGATCACACGCTCGGCAGCGCCGAAACCGTTGAAATCGGTCTTCATCGCCGCGCCATAAGCACCCAGCATGCCGATCTCGATGTAATCACCGGCCTGGATATCTTCCGGCAATGCGAAGGGACCCGGCATGTAATCGGCATCGTCGCAGGTCGGGCCGTAGAAAGCGAAATCCATTTCCGGCTTGATCAGATCGTCCTCGAGCGGGCGAACCGGGAATTTCCAGTCCACATGCGCGGCGTCGAACAATGCGCCATAAGCGCCGTCATTGATGTAGAGCTCTTCGCCGCGGCGCTTCTCAACCTTGACCACCAAGCTGGAATATTCGGCGCACAGCGCCCGGCCGGGTTCGCACCACAGTTCGGCGTTATAGGCGATCGGCAGAGCGTAGAAGTGCTGGTGGATGATCTTGAAATAGTCTTCCAGCGGCGGCGGCTCCATGCCCGGATAGACCGAAGGGAAGCCTCCGCCCACGTCGATCATATCGATCACCACCGAAGCTTCGGCAATCGCCGCGCGCGTGCGGTCGAGCGCCTGCACATAGGCATGCGGGCTCATCGCCTGGCTGCCGACGTGAAAACACACGCCCAGCCAGTCGGCATATTGGCGGGTTTCCTGCAGCAGCGCGGGCGCTTCGGTCAGATCGCAGCCGAACTTGCTGGCGAGGCTCAGTGCAGCGTGTTCAGAGGAGACGCGCAGGCGGACGCATAGGCGCAGATCGGCCGCCTCGCTGCCGTCTTCGGCGCGGGTTGCGTTGACGATCTTGGCCAGCTCTTCCGGCGAATCGAGGCTGAAGGTCTTCACGCCATGCTGGAAATAGGCTTCGCGGATCGCACCGGGCGATTTCACCGGATGCATGAAGCACAGCGTGGCATCGGGCAGGACCGAACGCACCATGCGTACTTCGGCGATCGAGGCGACATCGTAATGCGTTACGCCATTGTCCCACAGGATCTGCACGAGATCGGGCGAGGGATTGGCTTTCACGGCATAAAGCGATTTGCCCGGAAATTTTTCGACGAAGAAACGCGCCGCGCGCGCAGCGGCGTGCGGGCGGTTGAGAATGATCGGTTCGTCCGGCGAAAGAGTGCGGACTACAGCCTTGGCGTCTGGGAAATGCTGCAATTCAAGGGACCCCCTAAACGGTCTTTGCGGACCATGAAACGACAAGCTGCCTTGCGGTTAGGAAGTCCCCTTGGGGCAGCAGGAGGCGCGCATATAAATCCTGGTTCATGAAACGCAAGTGAATACCATGACCTTTGTCCGCAAGTTTTGCGGGCTGCTTCGGGGCTGAGGTGCGATGGGTCGTTCGCTCAGCTCAATCGGTCGCGGAAAGTGGCGTAGCCGAACTCCTTCACCAGCTCGAGCTGGTCGGTCTCGCTGTCCCACATATAGATGCTCGGCAGCTGGACGCCGTTGAAAGTATTGGTCTTCACCATCGAATAGTGCGCCTGGTCGAGGAAGGCGAAGCGCTTGCCCACCTCCGCCCCGCCTGGGATCCGATAGTCGCCGATCACGTCGCCCGCGAGGCAGGACGGCCCGCCGATGCGCACTTCGGGCGTGTCATGGTCGCTCGCCTCGCCCAGCATGGCCGGGCGATAAGGCGCCTCGATCACATCGGGCATGTGGCAGGTCGCCGAGACGTCGGCGATCGCGACCGGCAGGCCGTTATAGCCCGTGTCGAGAATCGTGCCGACCAGAATGCCTGCGTCGAGCGCCACCGCCTCGCCAGGCTCGAGATAGATTTCCGCGCCGGTATCGTCCTTCGCGTCCTTGAGAAATTCCACCAGTTCTTCGCGCTGATAGTCGGCGCGGGTGATGTGGTGGCCGCCGCCCATGTTGATCCACTTGAGCTGGTCGAACCACGGCTCGATCGCGTCGAACACGCGGTCCCAGGTCTGGATAAGCGGCTCCAGATCCTGTTCGCACAGATTGTGGAAATGGATGCCGTCGACCCCTTCCATCATCTCGGGCGTCAGCTGGTCGAGCGGGAAGCCGAGGCGGCTGCCCGGGCTGGAGGGATCGTAACGCGGCACTTCGCCCGTCGGCACCTGCGGATTGATGCGCAGGCCGACCTCGAAATTCTGACCGCTCGCGCGGGCATGATCGAGGATAAGCGCGGCGCGCTGCATCTGGCCGGGCGAATTGAAGATGACATGGTCGGACAGGCGGCAGACCTCGTCCAGTTCCTCTGGCTTGTAGGCCGCGCAATAGGTGCTGATCTCGCCGTCGTAGAACTCGCTCGCCAGCCGCGCTTCCCACAGGCCCGATGTGCAGACGCCGTCGAGATATTCGCCGATGATCGGGGCCGCGCTCCACATCGAGAAGGCCTTGAGGGCGGACAGCACCTTGATGTCCGCCTCGTCGCGTATTTCGGCGAGCACCTGGCAATTGGCGCGCAATTTCGCGGCATCAACCACGAAGGCGGGGCTGTCGACGCGGTCGAGGTCGAAATGGGCGAAGGCGCCCGGATCACCGGCTTTAGTTTCCATGGCAGCGCATCTAGGCGCCGCCGCCGCCAAGCGAAAGGGGGGACGTCAGCCCTCGTCTGCGACTCCGGCGGCGGCGAGTTCGAATTTCACCACGCGGCCCATCCCGCTGTCGATGAGATAGACGCTGCCATCGCGCCCCACGGCCACATCCTGGCCGATACTGTTGGCCGTGCGGTGATCGACGCCGACATCGAATACGCGTTCCAGCTCGCCGTCGGGGCGGTAGATACGCCCGATGGCGCCCGGCCGGTCCTGCCGGTCACGCCCCTCGATCACCAATATATAGCCGCTGCCCACGGGCTTAACGGCAAAGGGCTTTCCGCTTCTGTCGGCACCGATCTCGTCCTGCATTTCTCCGCTGGTCGAGAACACCCGGACGGTGCCCCCTGCGTCGGCGACATAGACGCGGTCGCCGTCTGCCGCGATCCCGCGCGCCTGGGCGACCCCGCCCCACTGCTCGAGGAAGTTGCCCGAGCGGTCGAACACGGCGATCCGGTTGTTGGAGAGGCCATCGCTCACCAGCACCCGGCCTTGGGAAAAGGCGACATCGACCGGCCCGCCGAAATGCTGCCCGTCGTCACCCGCAACGCCGCGTTCGCCGAGCACGAGCTCCTCAGCCCCCTCATGGTTGAAACGGAACACCTGCTGGCGTCCGGTATCGGTGATCCAGATCTTGTCGTCTTCGTCCACCGACAGGCCGCGAGGCTCCACAAAGGTATTTGCGCCCCACTTGCCCAGCAGCTTGCCATTGGCGGCGAGCATGAAGACGGTCGGCTCGGATATCGTCTCCGCACCTTCCCCATCCGTATCATCGTGCCCGGAGCGGTGAAGAATGAAGATATGCCCATGGCTATCGACATCGACCGCCATGGGTTCGCCGAACACGGCGCTGTCCGGCAGATCCGGCCAGCTTTCGTCGATCAAGACATGGGGCGCCTCTTCGCGCCCGCCCCTGCCGCCACTGCAGGCAGCAAGGGCGAGCGCGGAGACGAGAAGCGTTAGTCGAGGCATATTCCGTTTTCGATCCGGCCATCCTCGACGACGCCGAAGCAGCCGAAGAGTTGATCGTCGCGCTGGCAGATACCCGCGGTCGTTTCACCCGGCGGCGCGCCGACTGCGCCTTCGGCAATGCATTGTGCCTGACACTGATCGCTATCGGTGCAAGCCTTGCCCGCATCGGCATAGGGAACGACGCAGAGTTCGGTCTGCATCATACCCCGCCGTTCGACCATGCCGCCCTTGGCCATGCAGGCCTCGCGCTCTGCCGCGGTCATTGCCTGCGGATAGGCAGGCGACTCCGCTCGCGGATCGTCCTGCACCATCTCCGGGCCGCGTTCTTCCGTCGCGACACATCCCGCCAGGACCAGCGGCGCGAGCAGGAAAAGCCCCTTCATCCGCATCAGAAGTCCACCGGCCCGTCGAGTTCTTTCACCTGCCAGGGCAGACCGTGGTCGTTCAGCATGTCCATGAACGGATCGGGATCCATTTCTTCCATGTTGAACACGCCGTCACCTTCCCACTTGCCGGTCACGACCATGGCCGAACCGATCATTGCGGGAACGCCGGTGGTGTAGGAGACCGCCTGGTTGCCGGTTTCCTCGTAAGCCGCTTCGTGGCTGCAGATGTTGTTGATGTAGAAAGTCTTCTCGCCCGAACCGTCGAGCGCTTCGCCGGTCGCGATCACGCCGATGTTGGTGTTGCCCTTGGTCGTCTCGCCCAGCGTTTCGGGCTTGGGCAGTACGGCGGCGAGGAACTGGAGCGGGATGATGTCCTTGCCCTGATAACGGACCGGATCGATCCGCGTCATGCCGACATTCTGCAGCACGGTCAGATGCTTGATGTATTCATCGCCAAAGGTCATCCAGAAGCGCGCCCGCTCGAGCTCGGGATTGAACTTGGCGAGGCTTTCCAGCTCTTCGTGATACATCATGTACATGTTCTTCGGGCCGACCGCCTCGAAGTCGAATTCGACCTTCTTGCCCATGGCGGGGGTCTCGACGAATTCGCCGTTCTCCCAGTGGCGCGCGGGCGCGGTCACTTCGCGGATGTTGATTTCCGGGTTGAAATTGGTGGCAAAGGCCTGGCCGTGATCGCCGCCGTTGCAATCGAGAATGTCGAGCTGGCGGATGGTCTTCAGCTTGTGCTTCTTCAGCCACATGGTGAAAACGGATGTCACGCCCGGATCGAAGCCCGAACCCAGCAGCGCCATCAGGCCCGCTTCCTTGAAGCGATCGTGGTAGGCCCACTGCCATTTATATTCGAACTTCGCTTCGTCCTTGGGCTCGTAATTCGCCGTATCGAGGTAATCCACGCCCGCTTCGAGGCAGGCATCCATGATCGGCAAATCCTGATAGGGCAGCGCCAGATTCACCACCAGGCTGGGCTGGATCTTGCGGATCAGATTGATCATGGCGGGGACTTCTTCGGCGTCGATCTCGTAAGTCGCCACATCCACGCCGGTGCGATCTTTCACGCTGGCGGCGATGCTGTCGCATTTGGACTTGGTACGGCTGGCGAGATGAATGTCGGTGAAGATGTCCTTATTCATCGCCATCTTGTGAACGCAGACCGAGCTGACGCCGCCTGCACCGATGACCAGAACTGTCGACATGGATGAAACCTCTTGTGTGAATGAAATATCGCGCGCCCCTTAACCGAATGCACGGGCCTGTCCAAACGATCCGTTGAAGGTGGTTTCCTACAGCCACTCTTTTCGGGCATGGCGGTTCGATGAACCGATGCACCTGCCCCTTCGCACCGCCCCGATTTACGCCCGATCAGGAGGAGCGGAGTTTATCCTCAGGACTGTGTCAACTGTGTCAACTTGGTAAAGGAAAGGACCCGAAAAGATGAACGCTAACCGCTCGCCGAATCGCGATGGTGTGATCGCCGCGGCCCGCTCCATCGCCGCCATTCTTCCGCCCACTCCGCTGCTGCCGGTCGAAATAGGCGGCGTGCGCGCTCATGTGAAAGCCGAAAGCCTGCAGCCGGTCGGCGCGTTCAAAATCCGTGGTGGCTGGTGGCGGCTGTCCAACCTGTCCGAGGAGGAGAAGACGCGCGGTGTAGTTGCTGTGTCGTCGGGCAATCATGCGCAGGGCGTTGCCTGGGCGGCACGCAGGCTCGGCATTGCCGCCGCCATCGTCATGCCTCGCAACGCCCCGAAGGTGAAATTGGAGGCCACACGTGCGCTCGGCGCGGAAATCGTGCTCTACGATCGTCCCGGAGAGGACCGTGACGAAGTGGCGGCGCGCGAGGTGGAAGCGCGCGGCGCCACGCTGGTCCACGCTTTCGGCGATCCCTGGGTGATCGAGGGACAGGGCAGCGCCGGGATCGAGGCCGCCGAACAGCTTGGCCGCGCTCCGTCTCGCTTCGTGGTCTGCTGCGGCGGCGGGGGCCTTGCCGCAGGTCTCGCCTTCTCTTCGCCGGAGAGCGCCATCCATGTGGTTGAGCCGGAAGGGTGGGACATGGTCGGACAGGCCATAGCCACGGGAGAGATCGTGCGCGTCGGCGACAATCCGCCTACCACCATCTGCGATGCGCTGCAGCCCGATGCGACCAAGCCGATCAATCTCGCCGTCCTGCGGGGCCGCGCCGAACCCGGTGTCAGCGTGACCGACGAGGAAGTGCGCACCGCCCAGCGCTTTGCCTTCTCGAACCTCAATCTCGTCGTCGAACCCGGCGGCGCGGCGGCATTGGCGGCAGCGCTTGCGGGGAAGGTACCGGTGGACGAGGATACGGTGATCATGATCACCGGCGGCAACACCGATGCGGACAGCTTCGCCGAAATGCTGGGCCAAGTATGATTTGGCAGGGGCATGATCCTGTGGGGTCCGATCCGGTGGAGATTTGACTTTCACGCACCGCCGCCGCAGTCCTGCGAACTGAGAGAGGGAGACGAATTCAATGCAGGCTCAAATGCTCGCCCCCGCCGCCGTGCTGGTCGCGTGGTCGCTTATCATGCTGATGTGGATGGCCTTCACGCGCCTTCCCGCGATGAAAAAGGTCGGGTCGGGACTCGGCGAGGCAAAGCCCGGCGGGCGCGGCCAGGACCTCGAAGGCGTACTCGATGACCGGATAAACTGGAAAGCGCATAATTACGCGCATCTGATGGAACAGCCGACCATCTTTTACGCCGCCAGCATCATCCTGGCGATCATGGGCGCAAGCGCGCTCGATGTGGTCTTTGCATGGGTCTATGTGGCGCTGCGGATCATTCACTCGGTCTGGCAGGCGACGGTCAATGTCGTCTCTATCCGCTTCCTGCTGTTCATGCTGTCCACTCTCGCGCTGGTCCATCTGGCGTGGCGGGCGATCGCGTTGACGCTGTTCCACGACCCCAGCCTCGCCCCTGCTTGAGGTTCCTGCCATGATCGACGCCGAAATCCTGCGCCCCGTCATCGTTCTTCTGGCCTGGACCATGGTCATGTGGCTGTGGATGTATGTCACCCGCATTCCCGCCATGACCAAGGCGCAGATCGCGGCAGACGAAGTGCGCAGGACTGGCACGCTGGATGAAAGGCTGCCAGAGCAGGTCCAGTGGAAAGCGCACAATTACAATCACTTGCACGAACAGCCGACGGTGTTCTACGCCGTCTGCCTGGTGCTGGCGATGGTCGGCATGGGTGACGGGATGAACGCCTTTCTGGCGTGGATCTATGTCGGCCTGCGCATCCTGCATTCGCTGGTGCAGGTCACCGCGAACAAGGTGATGGTGCGCTTCGTGCTGTTCGCCCTGTCGAGCGTGGTGCTCATCGCGCTGATATTCCACGCCGCGATCTGGGCGTTCGAGCTGAGCTAAAGGCAAGTCATTGCGAGGAGCGAAGCGACGCGGCAATCCACCTCCTGCCCTCACGGCAAGAGACTAAGGCCACCCGAAGGATCGCCGCGCTACGCTCGCGATGACGTGCTTCATGTCATCGCGAGGAGCCGCAAAGCGACGCGGCAATCCATCGCCGCCTCGGGCAAACCGCTGAAATGTCCTGAGATGGATTGCTTCGCCTGCGGCTCGAAATGACGATGCGGTAACAGCCTACTCGGCGGCTTCCGCTTCGTGAACATGGCCGTCCGGCTCGATCTCGAGACCGGCCAGGAAGCGTTCGGCGTCGAGCGCGGCCATGCAGCCCATGCCAGCCGCCGTCACCGCCTGGCGGTAGACATGATCGGTCACGTCGCCTGCGGCGAACACGCCGGGCACTTCGGTCTTGGGCGATCCGGCTTCGGTCAGCAGATAGCCGCCATCGTCCATCGGCAGCTTGCCTTTGAACAGCTCGGTCGCGGGCGCATGACCGATCGCGACGAAAGCGCCGTCGACTGCCAGCTGGCTGTCCTCGCCGGATACCGTGTCGCGCAGGTTGAGATGGTGCAGCGCGCCGTTCTCACCCGCTTCGAAGCTCTCGACGGTCTTGTTCCAGATAACCGAGATCTTGGGGTGGTTGAGCAGACGCTCCTGCAGAATCCGCTCCGCGCGCAATTCGTCGCGGCGGTGAATCAGCGTCACGTCATCGGAATGGTTGGTCAGGTATAGCGCCTCTTCGACGGCAGTGTTGCCGCCGCCGATCACCGCGACCTTCTTGCCGCGGTAGAAAAACCCGTCGCAGGTGGCGCAGGCTGATACGCCCTTGCCGCCCAGTTCCTGTTCGCCCGGCACGCCCAGCCATTTGGCCTGCGCCCCGGTAGCGATCACGAGGACGTCGGCCACATATTCATCGCCGCTGTCGCCCGTTGCGGTGAACGGCGAACCGCCCGCGATGTCGACATCGACGATGGTGTCCCACATCATCCGCGTGCCGACATGCTCGGCCTGCTTCTGCATCTGCTCCATCAGCCAGGGGCCCTGGATCACGTCTTCGAAGCCGGGATAATTCTCGACATCGGTCGTGATCGTGAGCTGCCCGCCGGGCTGCAAGCCCTGCACCACGATCGGCTCCATCATCGCCCGCGCGCCATAGATGGCGGCGGAATAGCCTGCGGGGCCGGAGCCGATGATGAGCATCTTTGTGCGATGGGTAGCCATGATCGTCAGTCTCGTATGCGTGTCTGTGAAAATCGTGAGGCGGCTATATGGGGACTGCCCCGGGTAAAGTCACGCCACGAAGCGCTGGCGAAGCTGCTCCTTCAACAGCTCGTCCACACCTAAGACGGTTTCGATGTAGCTATCGAGCGAGCCGTGCTCCTCCTCGACCTCGCGCCAGTAGGTGGCCAGATATTCTTCGCGCACGCCGAGCAGCGCCTGCACCGCGCCCTCCTCCAGCTTGCGGCCGAGCTTCTTCTCGATCCCGGGCACCGACTGGCTGGCGAGCACCTTCATGGTCGGCGCGTCATTGGTGCGCAGGAACTCGGCCATCTGATCGTCCCTGTCGACGCCGAGGATATGCAGCATCAGCATCGCCGCCACCCCGGTGCGATCCTTGCCTGCAAAACAGTGGACAAGGCTTGCTCCATCGCGCTCTGCCAGAAGCCGCAGATAGCGCGAGAACATGCCGATCATCGCCGGATTGCGCGGCATGCGGGTATAGACGGCCAGCATCCGCTGGCGTGCATAGTCCTCGGTCGACGTGCTTTCGTCCACATCCATGTGCGGCGGGCTGGACGAGGTTTCGCCCTCGTGGAAGAACACTTCCGCCATGAAATTTTCGGACCTTTTGCAGGGATTGCGCTCACGCTCGGAAGCCCCGCGCAAGTCGACCACCGTCCTGATGTCCAGCGCATCGATCGCCCGGAGGTCCGCCGCACTCGCGCCGACATGCTGGCCCGAGCGCCAGAGCAGGCCCTTGCGCACCATGCCTCCATCGCGCGTCTTCCATCCGCCATAATCGCGGAAGTTGTGAATGCCTTGGGTGTCGAGAAAGGGTGTCAGAATCATGGAGCCAGCTTGGCAGGGGATCGCTGCGGACGATACCCCTCGCTGACTAGCAACAGGTATTCGTCAGCTTTCCTGCGCGACGGTGTCCAGATCGTTGAGAAAGTCATCGGTCCACTTCTGCACATTATCATCGCGAACCGTGCCGATGAGCTTCTGATGCCGCTCCTTCCGTTCTGCCAGCGGCATATCCAGCGCCGTCCTGATAGCATGGGCAAGATCGTCGGGGCTATGCGGATTGACGAGCATGGCATCGGGCAATTGCGCAGCCGCCCCGGCAAAACGCGAAAGGATCAGCACGCCGGGATCTTCCGGGTCCTGCGCCGCGACATATTCCTTGGCCACGAGGTTCATCCCGTCGCGGAGCGGAGTGACCAGCCCGATCTTGGCTGCCCGGAAGAAGCCGAAAAGTTCCTCGTGACTATAGCCGCGATTGACGTAACGGACCGGGACCGCATCCACTTCGCTGCGAGCGCCATTGATCTGACCCGCCTTTTGTTCAAGCGTGGCGCGGATTTTCTGATAGCTCTCGACATCCTCGCGGCTCGGCGGCGCAATCTGGACGAATACGAGATCCTTTACCCGTTCGGGGTGCTTGTCGAAAAAGCGGGAAATCCCGTCAAGCCGCTCCGGCAGCCCTTTCGAATAGTCGAGCCGGTCAACGCCGATCATCGCGGTGCGGCGCCGGGTCGAGCTCATCAGCCGCTGCTGCGCCTGACGTGCCTCTCCCTTTTCGCCCAGCTTACTGAAATGCTCCCAATCGATCCCGATCGGATAGGCCCGCGCGACTGTCGTACGACCGTCGAGCGTTACGGTACCCTTCCCCTCATTGACCTCGGCACCCAATTCGGTGCGGCAGTAATGAAGAAAGCTGTCGAGCCATTCCTGCGTCTGAAATCCAACGAGGTCATAGTGCAGCATCGTTCGCACGAGCCGCTCATGATAGGGTAGCGATACGAACAGCCGGGTGGCAGGCCATGGTATATGCAGGAAGAAACCGATACGGTTCTTGCAACCATGAGCACGCAGCCGTTCGCCAAGCGGGATAAGATGGTAATCGTGGACCCAGATGACGTCGTCCGGTTCGATCAAGGGAGTGACGAGTTCCGCGAACCTTTCATTGACGCGTTCATAGCCCTTGCCGGTTTCCCGCTCATATTGCGCAAGATCGAGGCGATAATGGAACAGCGGCCACAGCGTGGCGTTCGCATAACCGTTGTAATACTCTTCTACATCGGTGTCAGAGAGGTCAATCGTGGCGGTGGTGACGCCGTCACTGGTCTGCGTGGCGATATTGCCCGTCTCACCGCTGGCGCTTTCTTCGCCGGACCAGCCGAACCACAAACCTTCTCTGGATTTCAAAGCGGCGTGGAGAGCGCCCGCCAATCCGCCTTGGGCCCCGGCGGCACCACGCGCCTTGGGCACAGCGACACGATTTGAAATAACAACAAGGCGGTCGGTAGTACTCAACGTACCTCGCTCCAGGATTTCGAAAGATGGCCGGCTGAATTGATGATACCTACCAGCGAATAGGTTTGGGGAAAGTTCCCCCACAATTCGCCCGTATCATAGTCGAGATCCTCGCTGAGCAGCCCTGATCTGGTCGTATGCCCCAGCATGGCCTCGAACAACTGCCGCGCTTCTTCGCTGCGCTCAGTCAGGTGCAGCGCTTCGATAAGCCAGAAGGTACAGACATTGAAGGCTGTTTCCGGCGCTCCGAAGTCATCCTCTGCCGCGTAGCGAAGCATGTGGTTGCCGCGCCGCAAATCGCGCTCGACCGCCGCGAATGTCTTCAGGAACCGCTCGTCGTCTGGTTTTAGATACCGCAGTTCGACCATCTGGAGCAAGCTGGCATCGAGGTAATCGCTCTCGAAGCTGGCGCCGTAATGCTGGCCTTCCTCGTTCCAGGCCTCCTTGTCGATCTTGGCGCGGATGGCCTCCGCCCGTTCCTTCCAGAACGTCACCCGGTCCGCCCGACCCAGACTTGCTGCGACGTTGGAGAGGCGATCGCACGCGGCCCAGCACATCACTGCCGAATAAGTATGGACTTCCTGCCTCGTGCGAAACTCCCACAGACCCGCGTCGGGCTTGTCGTGCTTGGCCCAGGCAGCTTCGCCGACCTCTTCCAGATGGGCAAAATCTCGCTCATCGGCCATGCGCAGCAGACGGGTATCGAAGAAAGCCTGCGCTGTCGGCATGACGATCTGTCCATAGCAATCGTATTGCACCTGCTTGTAAGCCGCGTTGCCGACCCGCACCGGGCCGTTGCCACGATAGCCGGCCAGGCTTTTCGCTTCGAATTCGTGCAATTCCGGGTCGCCCATTACCGAATAGAGCGGTTGGATCTGACCTCCGCGCGCCTGGTCGATGATGTTGCGGAGATAGGCGAGATATTTCTCCAGCACGTCCAGCGCGCCGAGCCGGTTCAGGGCCTGCACCGTGTAGTAGCTGTCCCTGATCCAGCAATAACGATAGTCCCAGTTCCGCTCGCTTCCAGGCGCTTCGGGTATTGAAGTAGTCAGGGCGGCGACGATCGCCCCGGTCTCTTCGTGCTGACACAGCTTCAAAGAGATGGCCGCTCGAATTACCTCTTCTTGCCATTCCAGCGGGATATGGAGGCCGCGCACCCAATGCTGCCAGTACTTGCGCGTGTCCTCTTCCATGCGGCGCACTTCGCTACGTATATTGCCGACGAAGGGTTCGTCGGGCCCCAGGAAGAAGTGCTGATCGCTCTCGACGCGGTAGCCGCGATCCTCAAGAATATAACCCACGGGAGCATCGGTGCTCAGCCGCATGGCCTGGTTGCCGAGGAGGTAACGGACGTGATTGGTGCCGTTGGTTGTGTCGGCCAGCGCTTCCCCGTAATTCTTCATGGGCGCCATCCGCACGCGCAGGCGCGGCGCGCCGGCGACCGGCCGGACGATGCGGGCGAAGGCAACCGGCCGATACATGCGGCCCGACCGTTCGAAACGCGGTGCGAAGTCGAAGATGTCTAGCGCGCTGCCGTCTTCCGCCTCGAGGCGCGTCACCAGAATCGGCGTATTGCGCACGTAATGCTGGCTTGAAGAAATCTGCCCTTCCAATTCGAAGCGCCAAGTGCCCTCGTCCCGCCGATCGCCATTGAGCAGCGAGCAGAAGACCGGATCGCCATCGACTCGCGGCACGCAGCCCCAGACGAAGCCCCCCTCGGTATCGACCAGCGCGCTGACCTGGCAATTGCCGATGGGAGATAGTTCGAGATTCGGTTTGTTCATATGTCCAGCCAATTGTGCACCGCAGCAACGTCTTTGAGGTGATAGCGTGCAGCCTTGCTCTTCCGTTCCCCGACTGCAATGCCGAAGCCCCCGCATTCGATTGCGGCCTCCATCCCATCCTCATCTGTCGTATCGTCACCGACGAAGATGGGGACCGATCCGGCAAAGGGCGCCTGCTCCATGAAAGCCTTGACCGCCCCGCCTTTGTTGGCGCCGGGACGCACCAGTTCGGCAACGCCCTTACCGCTGGTTACTTCCAGTTCGTAGCGCTCTGCCAGGCCGCGGGCGAAGGAGAGCGTGTCATCCTGCCGCTCTGGCCGCGCGCGGAAATGCAGGGCGCCGCCATGGGCCTTGGTCTCGTAATAGAGATCATGCAGATCGGCGTAGCTGCGCATTTCCGCGACGCACTCGTCGGTGAGTGCCGACGGCTCATCGCCAAGGCGCGAACCATCGGGGAGCAAGCGTGAGGCTCCATGGGAGCCGGCCCGGCACAGCGGGACCTCACCAAGGTGCGAGGCAAGATCATCCAGTGCCCGGCCGGTAATGAGCGCCAGGCGCCCACCCAACCGGTCCCGCAAGGAAAGCAGCGCGTCCGGCAATTTGGCCGGCACGTCTATCGCGCCCGGTTCGGCGGCAATGCCGACGAGCGTGCCATCGAAATCGAGAAAGAGAGAAACAGGGCCCTCGCCCAGAAGATCGGCGAGGGGTGGCGGACAGGGTAGCGAACGGGCTTTTTCCATTGCGGCAGCCTTAGTGGCTCCTTCCGCCTCGTCAAAGCCTTAGCCTTCTTCGAGACCGCCCGGCTCGAGGATCAGATCCCCCTGCTTGACCCGCCAGCCCTCCAGTCGGCTAAGGAAATTCATTCCCAGAACGTTGGTATTGCCCAGATTGGGGGCGATCACCGCATCCAGCCCGCCCGCCTCGATATTGCCGAAGCGCAGGCTGTCGACTGTAGTGAGTTCTGCCGTCACTGCACCATTGGCAGTATTCAGCATGACCGGCAGCCCGCCCGTCCGCGGTTCCAGCCCCGCACGCCGCGCGGATTCGGCAGACAGAGCGGTGAGCGTGGCCCCGGTATCCACCAAGAACCGCGTGGGCACCCCGTTCACTTCGGCTACCAGCCAGTAATGACCATCTGCCGCAAGCGGTATGATCGTTTCTTCGCCCACTATCGATTGCTTGGGCATGCCCAGTTCGGTGACGGCGTCGAGCCGCGGGTCGAAGCGGGCAAGCTGGAGGAAGACGGTCACGAGTATGGCCATCAGAGCAATCGTGCTGGCGGTCCGCACGAGGCGCCCGCCCAGCACTTTGTGCCGCAGCATGATGGCGCCGATCCAGCCGAGCAGGAGGGCCCCGATCGTCCCTGCCAGCAAGCCGGAACGCGGCACGGCACGGATTATTTCGGCAAGGGCATCGAAAGCGCTCTGCAAGTCCATCGTCAGTCCATATAGGAGGGGCGATCGGTATCGTCGATGAACGCGATCAATTTGTTCAGGGGGCGTCGCGCTTTTCGGTAGCCTCGGCGAGGATCAGGGAGAACCGGTCGCCACTATCCGTCCAGCGCGCCTGCGGAGTCCAGCCACCGGCCAGCAACAAGGTATTGGCGCTGCGGCGGGTGAACTTGTGGCTGTTTTCCGTGTGGATCGTTTCGCCCTTACGCATGGAAAAGCGTTTACCGGCTACTTCGAAATCAAAATCCTCAAGCGCTTCCAGATGCATTTCGATCCGCGCGAAGTCATCGTTCCAGGGCGCTGTATGGCGCAGGGCATCGACCGGGATCGTGCCATCGAGCTCGCGATTGATCCGCCGGGCGAGATTGAGATTGAATTCGCCCGTCACACCTCGGGAATCGTTATAAGCGGCTTCGAGAACCTGCTGGTCCTTTACCAAGTCCATGCCGATCAGCAGCAGGGGTCTGCCACCCTCTTCCGCTCCCAAGGTCGCCCGCATGGAACGCAGCAGATCGACTGCCGTGCGCGGGACCATGTTGCCAATGGTCGAGCCAGGGAAGAATCCCAGCTTCGGCAGATCCGCAACCTCATCTGGCAATTGCACTTCGCGCATGAAATCGGCTTCCACCGGGAAGACGTCAACGTCAGGAAATTTTTCTGCCAGAGCTGCGGCGGATTCCCGCAGGAATTCACCTGAGATGTCGAGCGGCACATAAGCGGACGGATTGATCGCGCGGAGCAGCAGGGGGGTTTTCACCGAGCTGCCGGACCCGAATTCCACCACCGCGCGGCCCGTGCCGATCAGCTCGGCGAACTCCTTGCCGCGGGCATCGAGAATTTCGGTCTCCGAGCGGGTGGGATAATATTCGGGAAGATCGGTAATATCCTCGAACAGCTGCGATCCGGCGTCGTCGTAAAGCCAGCGTGCCGGGATCGCTTTCTGGTACTGATCAAGCCCCTGCAGAACGTCGTCGCGAAATGCACGAACCACACCCTTCTCGTCGCGATCGACGAGCGCAATACCTTGTTCGGTTTTCATAAATCCTTGGCCAATCTCAGCCCGGTAAATTGCCAGCGCTGGTGGGGGTAGAAGAAGTTGCGATAGCTCGCACGCGAATGTCTACGCGCCGTGGCGCAGCTCGCGCCTTTCAGCACGAATTGTCCGCTCATGAATTTGCCGTTGTATTCGCCTACGGCGCCGGGCGCTGGTTCAAAGCGCGGATAAGGCAAATAGGCGGAACGGGTGAATTGCCAGCAATCGCCGAATAGACTTGCTGAGCCGACCGGCAAGGGCGGAGCGGCATGATCTAACTGATTACCGGCTTCGGGATCATGCGCAGCCGAGGCTCCTTCCTGTCCCCGAGCGATCGCTTCCCATTCGAATTCCGTTGGCAGCCTGTGTCCAGCCCAAGTGGCAAAGGCATCTGCTTCATAATAGGAAATATGGGTCACCGGCGCATCGGGATCGCGGTCCTGCCAGCCCGAATGCGTGAAATGCGCCTCGTCCTGCCAGTACGACGGGCTGCGAATGGCATTCTCCTTCACCCAGCCCCAACCATCGGACAGCCACAAACGTGCGTCCTCATAGCCACCATCGGCAATGAATTCTGCCCATTGACCGTTTGTTACCAGCCGCGAAGCGAGAGCGAAGGGTTCGAGCAGCACACGATGCACCGGCCCTTCGTTATCGAAGGCAAAGCCGTCCGCCTGATGCCCGACCCGGGCGATGCCCCCCGGATGTGCGTACCAGTCCTCTCGCGCCGAAGAAGAGGAGATGGATGCGGCCTTCTCCCACATCGCCGGGCCCAGCGGGTTCTGAAAAAGCGCATGCTTGATGTCGGTGAGGAGCAATTCCTGATGCTGTTGCTCATGCGCAAAGCCCAGCTCGATCAGCGGGCGCAGATCTTCGCGCTCAAGCAAGGGCTTCATGGCCTCGTCGACATGATGGCGCCAGGCAAGGACATCTTTCATGGTTGGCTGGGAAAGCATTCCGCGGGAAAAGCGCGCGATCCTCTCGCCTTCAGCCTCGTAATAGGAATTGAAGACGAAGGGCCAGCGCTCGTCGTACAGCGTGTAATCGGGCAGATGATCGCGGAGCAGGAAGGTTTCCCAAAACCACGTTACATGCGCGATATGCCATTTAGCCGGCGAGGCATCCTCCATCGACTGGAGGGTAGCATCTGCTTCGGAAAGCGGTTCGACTAGAGCCTCGCTGAGTTGGCGGATGTTGGCGAACCGCTCTGCCAGATCGCTGCCGGTAACGTTGTTGCTGGCCTGCGCGGCGGTCATGGCCGCTCTCCCCTTGCGGCTGCCGTTCAGCGGCAACCATGTGTCAGCATGGCGGATTCGAGTGGAGGTTTAAAGGCCCGCCAGCCAAAAACCTGAAACCGTCCAGCCGGATGGCCAAGACGATCTCAAGTCTAAATGGGGTAACCGGCGCATGGTTCCGCCGCGCCTGTCGCGCAGAGAGCGATCATTGATGCGATGCGAATTCAGCGCAGAACGCAACAGTGCATGAGACTAGGCGGCGTTCGCCTGCTGGTGGCCATGCTCGGCGTTGAGAGTTTCGGCGATGAGAAACGCGAGTTCCAACGACTGGGCCGCATTGAGACGGGGATCGCAATGGGTGTGATAGCGATCTTTAAGCGCTTCGTCCGTAATCGCCACCGCCCCGCCTACGCATTCGGTGACATCCTGGCCAGTCATTTCGACATGGATGCCGCCCGGATGAGTGCCTTCCGCGCGGTGCACGGCGAAAAAGCCCTTCACTTCCGACAGGATCCGGTCGAACGGGCGTGTCTTGTAACCGCTATCCGATTTCACGACATTGCCATGCATTGGATCGCAGCTCCACACGACAGGGTGCCCTTCCGCCTTCACGGCCCGCACCAGCCGTGGGAAGCCTTCTTCCACCTTGTCATGGCCGAAGCGGCTGATGAGCGTGATGCGCCCCGGTTCGCGCGTCGGATTGAGCGTATCCAACAATTTGAGCATGGCATCGGTTTCTAGGCTCGGTCCGCATTTCATGCCGATCGGATTGCCGATACCCCGCGCAAATTCGACATGTGCGCTGCCGTCGAAACGCGTGCGGTCGCCGATCCACAGCATATGTGCGCTGGTGTCGTACCAGTCACCCGTCAGACTATCCCGCCGGGTCAGCGCCTGCTCGTAAGGCAAAAGGAGCGCCTCGTGGCTGGTGTAGAAGCTGGTCCCCTGCAGTTGCGGCACGGTAGCCGGGTCGATGCCGCAAGCTTCCATGAAATCAAGCGCTTCGCCAATGCGGTCGGCCACATGGGAGAATTTGTCGGCCCACGGGCTACGGCCCATGAAGTCCAGCGTCCACTGATGGACCTGGCGCAGGTTCGCATAGCCGCCGCCTGCAAAGGCGCGGAGGAGATTGAGCGTGGCCGATGCCTGGAAATAGGCGCGGACCATGCGCTGAGGATCGTTGGTGCGCGATGCCGGATCGAAATCGATACCGTTAACATTGTCCCCGAAGTAGCTCGGCAGGGTCATGTCGCCCTGCGTTTCGGTGTCCGAGCTGCGCGGCTTTGCGAACTGCCCCGCCATACGGCCGACCTTCACCACCGGCTGCTTGCTGGCAAACGTCATGACGACCGCCATTTGCAGCAGGACACGGAACGTATCGCGGATGTTGTTCGGGTGGAATTCGGCGAAGCTTTCCGCGCAATCGCCACCCTGAAGCAGGAAAGCTCGACCCTCAGCGACTTCGGCCAGATCGGCCTTCAGCGCGCGCGCTTCCCCCGCAAACACCAGCGGCGGATGGCTCGACAGCAAGTTCGTCGCCTCGTCCAGCGCCGCGGCGTTTTCATAGCGCGGCAGGTGCTTCGCTTCGAAGTTCTGCCAGCTACCCGGTGCCCATTCGCGTGCCATTACCAGTCCAATTCATGATTATTCGAGGCGCAAAGCCAAGCCCAGCCAGAGCCTTGGCGCAAGCAGCATAAACTTGCCCAGCGCAAAAGTGCGATTGGGCTGACTGATTTACCGCCGTGACTGCGCCCCGCCCGGGTGACGTTCCGCTCGCCAGTTTCTGCCCCTCGGGGATTACCGCCATCCGCCAGCCCGATGTTCCGCCAAAATATTCAGTGGCAAGGGCCTGCATGGCCTCAGGCGTGGTCTGCGAATAATCGTTCAGAATGCCGCGCAGGGCTTGCATCCGCCGCGGATCGGACGTCGATCCTTCCAGCTCGAGAAGGTAGAAGTAATTTCCGCTCGAAATCCGCTCGTAATAATTGCGCAGCGGTTCGGTCGCCCGGGCAAGCTCGTCGGCCGTCGGCGGCGTTTGGGTCAACTCGCGCGCGATGCGATCGGCCTCAGCAAAGAAGACCGGCACATCCTTGGGCTGCAACTGCGCATATCCCATGATCGAACCACCGCTGTCGACATCAGTCGGCCAATCCAGTCTCACCGAAGGGGCATAGCTTGCCCCAGCCTTCTCGCGCATGGCTTCAAGCAGGCGGTTCGAGAACACCTCAGTCAGGATCGACAATTGACGTGACTTGCGGATTTCGGCCAGTCCGCCGCCCACCGGCCAAGCGATGACCGCCGCCGCCTGATTGGCCTCACCCTTGTGGTAACGCACGACAGTCTCACCGGCCGGGGCCAGTTCTATCTTCCTGTTCAGAACCTTCTGCGGGATGGGCTTGCGATCCGGCAGGGCCCCGAAGGTCCGGGAAAGCGCGGCGACAGCTTCCTCACGGTCGTAATCGCCGAAAATCAGTATCTCTACCGGGCCTTGCTGAAGGATTGGCTCCCATACCTCGCGGAAACCCTCGACGCTGGTTTCCGCGAGAGCGTCGGGAGTGGAGGTGCGGAAGATCGGATTCTTGTCGTAGATGTAATACTCAAGGTCGCGGTTGAGCACACCGCTAGGGCTCGCCTCATAGCTCTGATAGGCCAACCGCCCAGCCGCCTTGGCACGGGCGATGGGGTTGGCATCCCAGCGCGGCATGCCCAGTTTGGCGGCAAAGAGATACAGCTGATCGGCGAGATCCTGGCGGCGGGTCATGGCGCTAAAGGAAAAGGTGCCCTCGCCGATATCGAAGTCAAAACCCATCTTGCGACCGGTGCTGATGCGGTCGAGCTCTTCCTGCCCAAGTTCGCCCAAGCCGGCCTGTACCAGCGCGCTTTCGCCTAGGCTGATGTAGGGTGCATCGTCCGCATCAAAGGCGCGAATACCGGCACCGAACCGAACCTTGACTGCCACTCGGCCCGGCTCATGGTCATTCGCCAGCAGCAGGGCTTTGACACCGTTGCCGAACTCGATCCGCTCGACATCGCCGAGACCGTGGGGCGTACGCAGAATAACCTCGCCCGGCTCTCCGATCGCGGGCAGGTCGGCGAAGTCGATGCTCTGCGCAGCCAGCCGCGCATTACTATCGGCATCGACCCTTTCGCGAAGCGCTGTCCTCACGGATTCTTCGGTCGCCTCCCCGGCCTCCGGAGTCACATAGGTGGCCCTGATGACCGACCCTTTGAACAGCTCTCGGGTATCATCCAGCAGTGCCTGCGGCGTCGCCTTTGCCTTCATCGAATTGAAAACCATCAGGAAGGTCTCGGGCGCGGCTATCGCCTCGCGGATATCGACCGCGTTGACGAGGTCGTCGGCATAACCTGACGCTGCGAGGACAGAACGCTGCTCTACCATGTTCGCAAAGCCGACTTCCATTTCGGCCAGTTCGCGGTCCATCTCCTCCTGCGTAGGTGGGTTCGCCAAAGCATCGGCGATGACCGCCCGAACATCGGTGAGGGCAGCCTCCCAATCTTCCGTCAATGGCGCGAATTGCACCAGCGTGGCATGAGCCGACCGGCTTATCTTGGATTCGCTAGCCTGCGCATAAAGATAGCTTCCCCCGGCGCGCGCGCGAGCTTCCAGCCGCCGGTTGATAAGCGCAAGCGCAAGCGATTCCCGCAAGCGGCCTTCATTATAAGCGATCGTGTCGTCGACCTGCCGCCAAGGCCTGAAATATCCAAAGGTGAACGCTCGTGGCAAAGTCGGCTCGACTATAACTGCGGCCTCGCCAACCGGATTGACAGGATCTGCACTGGCCGGCGCCACAGGATCCCCGAAGTCGGGGGCCTTGGCCGGAGCGCCGGGCTTGGACCAGTCGCCAAAGTATTTCTCAACCATCGAAGCGAAAAGCACTGGGTCAAGATCGCCGACCACCGAGATTACGGTGTTCTGCGGGCGATACCAGCGGTCGTAGAAAGCACTGACCGAATTGCCAGTCGCGGCCTGCAGACTGTCTTCCGTTCCGATGGTGATACGTTCCGCCAGCCGCTGGCCAGCAAACAGCGTCTGCATGGTCTGCTCGCTTACCCGCTCACCAACGCCGCCGCGCTCGCGCTTCTCGGCGAGCACGATCGGCACCTCGGCGCGAACGTTCGCGTCGGAAAGTACGGGATCGCGCACCATGCCGGACAGCAGCTTCATGCTTTCATCGAGCTTGGCCGCGTTCACATCCGGAAGGTCGAGCTTGAAGACAGTATGCGTCGGACTGGTTTCCGCGTTGGTGTCACTGCCAAAAGTCGCGCCGAGGCGCTGCCATGTTGGAATGGCTTCGGCGACGCCGAGATATTTACTCTCGCGGAAGAGTAAATGCTCAAGCAAGTGGGCATAGCCCAGTTCGCTATCGCTCTCGTACAGGGAACCTGCGTCGATCCGCACCCGGATTGAAACCTGGCCGGGAGGGACGCCATTTTCCCGCACGCCATAACGCAGGCCGTTGGCAAGCTCGCCAAATTGCCATTCCTCATCGCGCGGAACGTCGCTGTTTTCGTAAATCCAGGGCGTCTCGCCTTCTAGCTGCAGGGATGCAGGCGGCTCTACTTCCTGCGCGGGCAGGGTCTGCGGGGCAAGCAACAGAAGCGGGAGGAACAAAGCGATACGCCGTGCGGCGCGCAAACTATCAGTCATGCGCAGGATATAGGGGAGCGTCTGGTGAAGCGCCAGTGAATGAAGGAAAACCTTCGGCCAGGGAAACCGGGATGCCTTGCCCATAAGCAGCCCCCCACCTACATCGCATATCATGTTCATCGAAACCGAAACCACGCCAAATCCATCAAGCCTCAAATTCCTGCCGGGTCGCCCCGTAATGGGCCAGGGAACCCGCGAATTCGCGTCCCCCGAAGCGGCCGAAGCCAGCCCTCTGGCGCAGGCCATCTTCGATACCGGCGAAGCGACGAATGTTTTCTATGGCGGCGATTTCGTGACCGTGACTGCTGCACCGGGTGCCAATTGGAGCGATCTCAAACCGCAGGTCCTCTCTATTCTTCTCGATCACTTCGTGTCTGAGGCGCCGCTTTTCGCACCAGGTACCGCGGGCGGAATTGCCGTCCCCGGTGAGAGTGATCTTCTGGTCGAGGAAAACGAAGACGATGCGGATATCGTGGTTCAGATCCACGAATTGCTGGAAAGCCGCGTTAGGCCTGCGGTCGCCGGTGATGGCGGAGATATCCAGTATCGCGGCTATAAGGACGGTGTGGTCTATCTCCAGATGCAAGGGGCCTGCGCGGGATGTCCGTCTTCATCCGCAACGCTGAAACACGGAATCGAAAGCCTCTTGAAACATTATGTGCCGGAGGTCGTTGAAGTCCGCGAAGCGTAAATCGACGCACCGAAATCCGAGGATGATATGACCCAGCAATTCCATGACAACAATCTTTCTGCCGCAGCGCTCGATCAGATTTTTCGAGAAGCCCGCAGCTATAACGGTTGGCATGAAAAGGAAGTAACCGATCAGCAGATCAAGGAAATCTACGAGCTGCTGAAAATGGGTCCTACGTCTGCGAACATGCAACCCGTTCGGCTCGTATGGTGCAAATCGCAGGAATCGCGGGACAAACTCGCCGAATTCGCGTCCGAAGGAAACCAAGAGAAAATCAAGACCGCTCCGGTGGTCGCGATCATCGGATACGACATCGATTTTCATGAGGAGCTTCCCTGGCTCTTTCCTCACGCCGATGCCAAGAGCTGGTTTGAAGGTGATGAGGAAGGACGCAAGGAAGGAGCGGCTCGCAATTCAGCGCTGCAGGGCGCTTACCTGATGATCGCCGCTCGGGCGCTGGGTCTCGATTGCGGTCCCATGTCGGGAGTTGATCTCGACAAGATTACCGAACATTTCTTTGCCGGCCAACCACGGCATCGCGCCGATTGGGTTTGCGCAATTGGCTATGGCGACAAGGAAAGCATATTCGCGCGCAGCCCGCGTCCTGATTTTGACAAGTTCAATCGTATCGACTGACTTGAAGCAGGGCTTTGCGTAAGGCAGGGCGTTCGCCATGCGAATGCTTGCGATAGATACGTCCGGAGAAGCGTGCTCGGTTGCTTTGTTTGAAGGTGACCGGGTGATTGACGGACGCCATGAAACGATCGGCCGCGGGCATGCAGAGCGCCTTGTTCCGATGATTTCGCAGTTGCAAGGTCACGGCCAGTGCGACGAGATACTCGTATCTCTGGGACCGGGAAGCTTCACCGGTGTGCGGATTGGTCTCGCAACGGCTCGCGCTCTGGGAATCGCTTGGGATGCCAGGGTGTCGGGTTATCCGACACTGTCTTTAATTGCTGCGATGGCCCAGGCGGAAATAGCAGGTCCAGTCGATATATGCATGAACGGCGGGCACGGGGAGTGGTTTATCCAATCATTCGATGCTGGAGGATTGCCTGCGAGCGAGGCCATGTCCCGCACACCGGAAGAAGCCGTGATCGCCTTGGCAGCAGCAAATGTCGCTGGAAACAGGGCCTCCGAATTTGCTCGGATTGCAGCCCACGAGGTCCGGCCGATGGAAATCGTGGCCGACGCCGGTTTCGCACATGCCATCCCGGAATGCCTTCGGACGAAAGTTCTAACGCCAATCTACGGGCGCTCCCCAGATGCGAAAGCGCCTGCCAAATGAGCGAGCTAGATCAGCTCATGCGGATCATGGAAGTCAGTTTCGATCCCCACTACCGTGAAGCCTGGACCCGGCGGCAAGTTGAAGATTCACTGCTCATCTCATCCACTTTCGCAATGCTTTGTGACGAAGCGGCAAAGCCGACAGATGGAGGGAGCGAAGCGGCCGGCTTCATACTCGCCAGACAAGCTTCCGATGAAATCGAATTACTGCTGATCGCAGTGGATCCGAAGCATCGGAAGAAGGGTGTAGGGTCGTTATTACTTGAACGATTTCTAGACGTTGCGGGTGAACGCGAAGCAAGCAAGGTATTCTTGGAGATGCGCGCTAACAACCCTGCAATCTCGGTTTATCGCGCCGCAGGTTTCGAACAAATCGGACGGCGCGCGAACTATTATCGTACCGTAACAGGTGAAACGATAGACGCTCTTACCTTTGGCAGAAAAGTATAATTGACTTAAAGCGTGCTTCATGGTTGTACGTATGCGACAAACTGCATCTTCATTACAGATTTGTGTAGACTTGCCATGTTGTGATGCATACTTCCGGCCGCAGCTGGAGTATTCACATGAACAATTTTCAAACAGATATGAGCGAAACGCTCATTACCCTTACTTCGGATATTGTCGCAGCACATGTTTCGAATAATAGTGTCACCGTCGATGACGTTCCTGCATTGATTTCCAATGTTTATTCTGCACTTTCCGGGTTGGGCGGAAATGGTACGAATGAGGAAGAGCGTCCCGATCCCGCGGTTTCCGTGCGTGCATCGGTAAAGAAGGATCACATCATTTGCCTCGATTGCGGCAAGAAGATGAAGATGCTCAAGCGCCACCTGTCGACCGAACACGATATGTCGCCGGAAGATTATCGTCAGCGTTGGGACCTTCCGTCGGACTATCCCATGGTTGCACCCGATTACGCTGACACGCGCCGCGATCTCGCGAAGAAGATTGGCCTGGGCCGCAAGCCGGGCGAAAAGGTCAGCCGCAACAAATAGTCCGCATAAAGCGGCCTTGTACGGCTTGAGATAGACGCCCCGCCCAGATAAGGTGCGGGGCGTTATTCATTCAGGAAGACCACTTGCATCAGCGTATCGATCTCGAACAGCTTTGTGCCGACAAGGGTCTGCGCATTACGGAACAGCGCCGCGTGATAGCTCGGGTGCTGTCCGAAAGCGACGACCACCCGGATGTGGAGATGGTTCACGCCCGTGCCAGCGAGATCGATCCGGGAATCTCCATTGCCACGGTTTACCGGACCGTCAGACTATTCGAAGAGGCAGGTATTCTCGACCGTCACGATTTCGGTGACGGCCGTGCCCGGTATGAAGCCGCTCCGGAAGCCCATCACGATCATCTAATCGACGTGGAAAGCGGCAAGGTCGTAGAATTCGTCGATCCTGAGTTGGAAGCGCTGCAGAAACAGATAGCGGAGAAGCTCGGATACCGCCTCGTCGATCACCGGATGGAACTCTATGGCGTCCGGCTCGACCGCGAGAGCTGAGCGCAAACTCGCGCGCTACACGGCCAAGCGGCTGGCCGCCGCTGCCGGAGAGAAAGTACCGTTGACGCCAATCGGATGGTGTCGATTCGCACTGCGGATGATCGGCATTTTTCTCCTCCTGCTCATCTTCGTGCCGCTACACTATGCGTATCGCCTGTTTGCATATGGCTCGCCCTTCCCGATGCTGTTCCTTCGTTATACTGCACGCGTGGTAGGCGCGCGCGTCGAGGTGGTGGGCACGCCCCTTCACCGCGACGTCTTCTTCATCTCCAATCATATATCCTGGATCGATATTCTCGCGATGGCAGGCGCGAGCGGTACGGCGTTCGTCGCGAAATGGGAGCTTAGCCAGGTGCCGGTCATTGGCTGGCTGTGCAGCCTCAACCGAACGGTGTTCGTGAAGCGAGAACATAGGATGGGCGTGGCCGAGCAGATCAACGCGTTGAAAGAGGCGTTGCAAGACAATTGGTCCGTCACCGTATTCCCTGAAGGCACGGTGACCGACGGACATTCCCTGCTTCCGTTCAAATCTTCAATGATCTCCGTGATGGAACCGCCTCCACCGGGAGTAATGGTGCAACCAGTGGTCATAGATTACGGCCCCAATTCGGAAGAAATCGCCTGGATTGGGGAGGAAACTGGCCTCCAGAACGCCATGCGAGTCATGGCGCGGCGTGGCTCATTCAAGCTGAGGATCCATTATCTCGACCCGTTCAGCCCCGAAGATTATCGTGGGCGCAAGGCCATCGCAGCAAAGGCTCGCGAGGAAATCGAAACGCAGCTGGTTGCCAATCTCGGCAAACCGCTCCGCGATTACCAGCATGTCGTCGAAGCCGTACGCTACCGACCGAAAATGACAGACGCCTAGAGGTCGGCTTTTACCAGCCAATCATGGAACAGTCGGACCGGACGTTCCTCAAGCGCAGTGGGCTTGCATACAAACCAATAGCTGTAAGGGCTCTCGACCGTCGCATTATATAGCGTCGCCAGACGCGGATCGGCGGCGCGGCGCATGTGATCGTCGTGCATGATTGCGATGCCAAGCCCCTGTGCAGCAGCTTCGAGCATGAGCTGACCGGAGTCGAAATGATCGATTGCCGCCGGTTCAAGATTGGGATGGCCGATCTCGGCGCGCCAGGCTGAAAAGCTCTCGGGCAATTCGTTGTGAATAAGGAATGTCTGCTTCGACAGCAGTTCTTCTTCGGGAACATCACCTAACTTCTGGGCAAGGTCGCGGCTGCAGATGGCATGGACCTTGTTGTAATCGAGCCGTACCGCGTGAAGCCCACGCGAAGGCCCGCGCGACAGGATGATGGCTGCATCGAGCACATCCCCGACCCTGTCTTCGAGATGCGCGCCGGTATCGATGTCGATGTGCAAAAGCGGATGGCGCGCGCGAAGTTCGGCAAGTCGCGGAAACAGTCGCTGGCTGCCGAATAGCGGCAATACGCCGAGATGCAGACGCAAGACCGACAGATTTTCCGACTGGCTTTCTACCGCTCTCGCCAAGGCCTCCAGCTGCGGATTCACTGCTTCGTAAAAGGCGTGGCCATCATCGGTCAGCTGCATCGCTTGCCGCGCACGCGTAAACAGCTTCTTGCCAACGAATTCTTCCAGATTCCCAATGCGCCGCGAAAGTGCGCTCGGACTCAAGCCAAGTTCGTCAGCAGCCGCACGCGCAGAACCAAGCCGCACGGTGCGCACGAAAGCTTCTAAAGCACGAAGGGGAGGCAAACGGCGGGAGGCCATAGCTCCCGCCTATGCATTAAAATGCCACCTGTCGAGTGCGAATGTGCGGTTTTCTGCAACTGACGAAAGGTCAGTCTGCGGGCTCTTCCGGCTTTGGAGCATGGAGCCGCAGACGGGTCACATGAGTCTCGTCGCCATCGGTCACTTCGATGCGCCAACCTGAGGAATGCTCTAGTATCTCGCCCTTGGGCGGAACCTGCTCAGCCAGAACGAATGCCAGACCGCCGAGCGTATCGACCGACTCTTCTACCTCGGCAAGTCGCGGATCGATCCGATCTGCCACGTCATCCAGCTCGGCCCTTGCGTCGCAATCCCACATGCCGTCGCCGATCGGGGCGATCCACTCCTCGGGCGCATCGTCATGCTCATCCTCGATTTCCCCGACGATTTCCTCGACCAGATCTTCAATGGTGATAAGACCATCGGTGCCAGAGAATTCATCGAGCACAATTGCGAGGTGCATGCGCTGGGATCGCATGTCCGCCAGCACATCCAGCGCATTGCGCGTCTGCGGCACATAGAGCGGCTGACGCATTAGAACGGTCCAGTCTTCCGGCGGCGGCTTGCGCTCGGCCAGGTAAGAGAAAATATCCTTGATGTGCACCATCCCGATCACATCGTCGAGCTGGCCTCGATAGACGGGCATGCGCGAATGACCGTGCTCCGAAAAGGTCGAGACCACTTCATCCCACGTCGCGTCGGCATTGATCGCGATGATTTCGCCGCGAGGGACAGCGACATCATCAGCGTCATGTTCGGAAAAGTGGAGCAGATTGCGGAGCATCTGGCGCTCGACACCCGAAAGATCGCCCTTGGCCGCATCTTCAGTATCTTCGGAACCGTTTTCGCCTTCATGCTCGTCGATAGCTTCTTCGAGCTGGGCACGCAGGCTCCGGCCACCACCTTCGGCGTCAAACAATTTGCGAATGGCGGGCCACAGCCCGCTGCTACTCTCCGCGTCTCCGGCGGGGGGTGAAGAATTGGCCATGGGCCGTTTTGCTACTCCAAAAATTCAGCGGTCTCCATATGGGTCCGCGATGCCTAGTTTTGCAAGCGCTTCTACTTCGAGTTTTTCCATCGCCGCTGCCTGACTGTCGGAATCCACGTGATCATGGCCGGCGAGATGCAAGAAACCGTGAACGAGCAGGTGGGCGGTGTGGTCCTTTAAAGCCACCGCTTTTTCATCGGCTTCGCGCTGACAGGTTTCGAATGCCAGAGCGATGTCGCCGAGCATTTCCGGTGGACCTTCCGCCGCTAGCGCAAGGAGGTCGTCCCGCTCGAGCATGGGAAAAGAGAGGACATTTGTCGGCTTGTCTTTACCCCTCCACTCTTTGTTCAACTCGTGGACTTGGGTGTCGGAGGTATAGAGTACGCTGGTAATAAGGCGTGAGCTGTTCAGCGCAGGCTCGACATCGAAGAGCGCATCGAGCGCTTGCTGGCACAGGGCCTCCCAATCGTGATGGTCGGGCCAGCCGTCTACGTCGATATCGAGTTGCAAATCGCGCTTCCGTTGGGTCTGAACAGCTGCCTTTATCCGCTAGTTATGCGGAAGGGCCTTCGTAAGCCTCGACGATACGCCCGACGATGGGATGTCTGACGACGTCGGCGGCGGTGAACCGGATCGTACCGAAACCATCCACCCCCTCCAGCTTACCGACCGCATCGGCAAGGCCGCTCATGCCGTCGCCGCCAGGGATGTCGACCTGCCGCGGATCTCCGCAAATCACCATGCGGCTGTTTTGGCCAAACCGGGTCAGGAACATCTTCATCTGTTCGCGCGTGGTATTCTGCGCTTCGTCCAAGATGACAAAGGCGTCGGCCAAGGTGCGACCACGCATGAAGGCAATGGGCGCGATCTCGATCTCTCCCGATGCCAGCCGCCGCTCCACCTGCTCGGGCGGCATGCAATCGTAGAGCGCATCGTAAAGCGGGCGCAAATAGGGATCGACCTTGTCTTTCATATCGCCCGGGAGGAAGCCCAGTTTCTCCCCTGCCTCGACCGCAGGGCGCGACAGGATCAGGCGCTGTACGCTGCCGGTGATCAGTTGCGCCACGGCCTGCGCGACCGCCAGATAGGTCTTGCCCGTACCCGCCGGGCCCAGCGCGAAGATGATGTCGTCACGCACCAGGCTGCGCATATAGGTCGCCTGCATGGCGCTGCGCGGCACGATGGTCTTGCGGCGCGTGCGGATCATGATCGGCGGCCCGCCCTTGGCATCGCTCAGCTTGCCGTCAACGATACCGTCGAGCGTGGGTTCGTTCGACATGGCGATCAGCGACTCGATGGCACCCGCATCGAGATCCTGCCCCATGGCGAGGCGGTCATACATTTCGTTGAGCACGTCGCGTGCGCGGGCGACGCTGTCTTCGGGGCCTTCGATATGGATCGCATTGCCGCGAGCGGAAATGAACACGCCAAGCCGGTTTTCCACTTGGACCAGATTAGCGTCGAACTGTCCGAACAGAGCGCCGAGAAGGCTCTGATTGTCGAAGTTCACATCCACCTGCGCGCGGCGAACCTCGCGCTGTGGTACGGGCGGTTTGGTCAGGGCCGGTTCGGAGTGACCCGAACGCTTCTGAGCTGGTTTGCGAGCCATCTGCTCCTTTCGCATGAGTATCGAGTCGGAAATCTAGGCATTCCCGCCCGTGAAACAAGCTGGCACGATCAAAGACGGTGGAAAGTCACACGCCTGTAATCAGGCAGATACCTTTTCCCGAAGCTTGCCGGCGAGCGAATTTGGGCCCGCCTCGACCAGTTCGGCCTCCACCAGATCGCCGATGGCTGCTTCGCCTTCGAACCATACGCTCTGAAGCCATGGCGACTTGCCAAGCCACTGCCCTTTGAGCTTGCCCTTGCGTTCGACGAGCACTTCGCAGGTCCGCCCCACACTTGCCTCGTTAAAGGCCAGCTGATCCCGGTTGAGCGCGGCCTGGAGGCGCTGGAGCCGGTCGTCCATGACTTCCTTGGCGACCTGCCCTTCCATCGTCGCGGCGGGCGTACCGGGGCGCTGGCTGTACTTGAAACTGAAGGCCTGAGCGTATTTGACCTCATCGACCAGTGCGAGCGTTTCCTCGAATTCGGCATCGGTTTCGCCCGGAAAGCCGACGATGAAGTCGCCCGACAGCGCAAGATCGGGCCGTGCGGCGCGGAAGCGGTCAAGCAGCTTGAGATAGCTTTCGGCCGTGTGGCTGCGGTTCATGGCCTTCAGGACACGGTCGCTGCCAGCCTGCACCGGCAGGTGGAGGAAGGGCATGAGCTTGTCCACTTCGCCATGCGCGGCGATCAGATCGTCATCCATGTCGGCCGGATGGCTGGTGGTGTAGCGGATGCGCGCGAGGCCATCGACCTTGGCAAGATCACGGATCAGGCCCGCGAGCCCGACTTGATGACCCTTCTCGTCCTCGCCCGACCATGCCGAGACATTCTGGCCCAGCAGCGTGATTTCCTTCGCGCCTGCGTCGACCAGCTTCCTCGCTTCGGTGACGAGGTCCGCATAGGGCCGGCTGATTTCGGCGCCGCGAGTATAGGGCACAACGCAATAGGTGCAGAACTTGTCGCAACCTTCCTGCACGGTCAGGAAGCTTGCCGGATTGGTGCGGCGGCGCTCCGGCAATGCTGCAAACTTGGCGATGGCGGGCATGTCCGTGTCGGTCGCCCGTTCGCCCTTCACCGCCTTATCGAGCATCTCCGGCAGGCGGTGATAGGCCTGCGGGCCGACAACCATGCGGACCGCCGGAGAGCGCTTCATGATCTCCTCGCCCTCGGCCTGTGCGACGCAGCCGGCCACGGCGATCAGCGGCTCCTTGCCGACCTTGCGCCCGGCCTTGGTAAGGCGGCCGATATCCGAATAGACCTTTTCGGCAGCTTTCTCGCGGATGTGGCAGGTGTTGAGCACGACGAGATCGGCTTCCTCGCCTTCGGGCGCGGGCACGATGCCGCGCTCGCCCAGCATCTCGGCCATGCGCTCGCCGTCATAGACGTTCATCTGGCAGCCGAAGCTCTTGACCCTGTAGGTCTTGGGGGAAGTGGTAGGTTTCATGATAGGCGGGCGCACATAGCGAAAAGCTCGGGGTCCTACAATGCGAAGGGCGGCACGTGGCCGCCCTTCCGGTTCGAGATGATCGAACGACTTACGAAACAGTCGCCTTCACGATCTTGCCCGGGTTTGCCGGCGGCTCGCCCTTGGGCAGGGCATCGACGTGTTCCATGCCGCTCTCGACCTGGCCCCAGACGGTGTACTGGCCGTCGAGGAATTCGGCGTCATCGAAGCAGATGAAGAACTGGCTGTTGGCGCTGTCGGGCACCTGGGTGCGGGCCATCGAGCAGGTGCCGCGGGTATGCGGTTCGCTGTTGAATTCGGCCTTGAGGTCGGGCTTGTCGCTGCCGCCCATGCCAGTGCCGGTCGGATCGCCGCCCTGCGCCATGAAGCCGGGGATCACGCGGTGGAAAACCACGCCGTCGTAGAAGCCTTCGCCCACTAGCGTCGTGATCCGCTCGACATGGCCGGGTGCGAGATCGGGGCGCAGCTTGATCACCACATCCTTGTTTTCGCCGTCGCCGGTGTCGAGGGTGAATGTCAGTTTGTCTGCCATTGGTATGTCTCCTGTAATTCGGTTGGCGCCTCATTAGCAGGGACAGCGCCTGTGTCACGGCTTGCTTTTCGGCTTGCGCTCCCTAGAGCGGCGATATGGTCGACGAGACGCGCCTCGACGAAGACGATGTGATGCTGGCGCCGGGCACGGATAGCGGGCCGGACGATGGCGCGCGCCCCGACGACCGCATCGACGACGAGCGCATGGACGAGGAGAACACGCTGAAGCGCGAGTTCGTCCGCTCGGTCGAGGAAGCGCTGGAAGCAGGCGCGAGCGGTGAGCTTTACGATCTCGTCGAACCGCTGCACCCCGCCGACGTCGCCGACCTTCTCGAGCTGTTCGAGAAGGAGGATCGTCACCGGCTCGCCAGCGAGATCACCGATCTCATGACCAGCGAAGTCGTTGCCGAACTCAACGACTATGTCCGCGACGAGATGATGGAGGCGCTGCCCGCCGATGCGGTGGCGCAGATCGCGGAACAGCTCGATACCGACGATGCCGTCCAGCTGATCGAGGATCTGGCCGAGGACAACCAGAAGGCCATCCTCGCCGAGCTCGATCCGGAAGACCGGATCGCCATCCAGACCGCCCTCTCCTACCCGGAGGAGACTGCTGGCCGCCTGATGAACCGCGAGTTCGTGGCCGTGCCCGAACACGTGACCGTGGGCGACATCATCGATTTCCTGCGTGACGGGCGCGACCTTCCCGAGGACTTCTTCGAGATCTTCGTCATCGACCAGCGCATGCATCCCGTCGGCACCTGCCAGCTTTCGTGGATCCTGCGCACGCCGCGCGACGTCTCGCTGGGCGATGTGATGAAGCGCGACCAGACGCTGATCCCCGCCACGCTCGACCAGGAAGAGGTCGCGCTGATGTTCCAGAAGTACGGCCTGATCAGCGCCGCCGTGATCGACGAGGACGGCCGGCTGGTCGGCCAGATGACCGTCGACGACATCGTCCACATCATCGCCGAGGAAGCGGGCGAAGACGCGCTGCTCATGTCCGGCGCGGGCGAAGGCGACATCAACGAACCGATTCGCGAAGCCTATTCCAGCCGCGTGCGCTGGCTGGTGGCCAATCTCGGCACCGCGCTGGTCGCCAGCCTGATCATCGCGGCCTTCGGCGCGGCGATCGAGCAGTTGGTAGCGCTTGCCGTATTGATGCCCATTGTCGCCAGCATCGGCGGCAATGCGGGCACGCAGACCATGGCGGTGACGGTGCGCGCCATCGCGATGAACCAGCTGACGAGTTCGAATACCGGCCGGATACTGTGGCGCGAGTTTCGCGTGGCGACGCTCAACGGTGTGACCATCGCCGTGCTGATCGGGCTGGCGACGGCAGCGATCTTCACGCCCATGCTTGGCGCGGTGATTGCGCTGGCCATGGTCATCAATGTGGCGACGGCCGGTCTTGCAGGCGTGCTGGTCCCCGTGGCTTTCGACCGGCTGGATCAGGACCCGGCGGTGGCGAGCAGCGTGTTCGTCACCATGATCACCGATTCGATGGGCTTCTTTGCCTTTCTCGGACTGGCCGTGGCGAGCGGGATCGCGGGGTAGTTTCCTACAGGATGGAGCACATGGAGCACGGTCCAGGGGGAAATAATCCGGGGCCCGCGCACCCTGCTCAAAGCGGCAGGAAACCTTGGTTTCGAGAGGGTGGAAGGCGGGCATTCGCACACCCTGCAACCGGTCGCGCCATGTAGGAAAGGCCTTTTTGGAAGCGTCCCGCCCGGCCCCCGTTTCGGCCTGCGCATAGCGGTTGCTCTTTCGGGTTCAGGCCCTATCTCCACCGGATGCCGCTCCATTTGACCAAGATCGCGTTCGGCGCGCAGAGCTTCGGCGATATCGAAAGCTGGTACGCGCAGCGGCGCAGCCCCAATCTCACCACCCGTTATCGCCCGACCAAATGGAAGGAATGCATCGGCGGCTCGCTTTACTGGATCCACCAGCATTCGATCGTCGCACGCAGCGAAATCCTCGGCTTCAGCGAGACGCCCACGGGGCGCTGGTCGATCGATCTCAAGCCCGAACTGGTCCGTGTCCACCCGCGCCCCAAGCGCGCGCATCAGGGCTGGCGCTATCTCAAGGGCGATCCGCCCCGGGATCTGGAGGAAGGCGAAGATATCGGCGATGTGCTGCCCGGAAAGCTGGCCGGGAAGCTCGAAAGGCTGGGCCTTATCTGATGCAGGCCGCTGATTTGGCAAGATTGTGACATACAGCTGATCCGGCGTCATGGTGATTAAGAAAAATTAACCACCAAACCCCTGAAACCGCTTCATTTTCCTGTCATTTTTGCAGGCTAGCCGCGCTTCCGAACCAAGCCTTGCCGCACGGATGTCGCAGGGCACATCGGGGCCTGCACCATGAACATTCAGACCAAGTTTCTTCCGGCTGCGGACACAGGTTTTCTGGAACCCGCCCCGACTTTGAACGCGGCCCCGGCCCGCCATCTACCCGCCCCGATCCGCCGCGCACTGGCATCGCGGCGCACGATCCGCGGCCAGATATCCCTCTTCGTCGCGCTTGCCATAAGCATCCTGCTCGGCCTCGCCGTTCTTCTGGGAATAGGGTTCTACCAGGTCTCGCTGCGCTCGGATCGCAGCGCCGTCATTGCCGAACGCGCGCTGGCGGCATCGCAATTCGATACCGGCATCGCCCACAGCCGCTACCACGCATCGCGCTATGCAGTGACAGGCAGCGAAGACTCGATCGCGGCGGCGTTCGCTTCGCTGGAGGATGCCAGCAAGCGGCTCGACCGATCGATGGCGACCGACGTCAGCGAGGCGACCTCGCAGGAAAGGATCGCGTGGCTGCGCAATCAGGTATCCGGCTTCCGGCCCGAGCTCGAGGCGCTGCGTGCTTCGGTTTCGGCCTATGGCCCGCAGGAGAACGCGGCCATGCTGGCCGAAGCCATCGATGTCAGCGGCAGGCTGCTGTCGGACCAGAGCGGCGAAATCGAAACCGAACTTTCCGACGCGGCGGAGCGGGCCCAGCATGATCTGGAAAGCCTGAAGTTCTGGATGTCGATCGGGGCGCTGGCGCTCATCCTCGCCTGCGGTCTCGTGGTCGTGCTCGCCGCGCGGCGGATGGCAGGTCAGGTGTCGCAATCGCTGGGCGAGATCACCGGCGCGATGAGCGCGCTGGCCGATGGCGATCGCTCGATCGCCATTCCCGGAGCGGAACGCGATGACGAGATCGGCGAGATGGCACGCGCGCTGGTGGTATTCCGCGAAAGCGCCGAAGCGCTGACCGGTCTGCAGCGGCAAGCGCGCGAGGACCAGCGGGCGATGCTGCGCGATCTGGCGCGTGGGTTCGAAGGCGGGATGGGCGATGTGGTGACCAATGTCGCCGCCGCATCCCACCAGCTGGAAAAGACCGCCAGTTCGATGGCGAGCGCCGCCAGCCAGTCGGTCGATCTGGTGGAAGATGTGGTGCGCCGGATGAACGATACGGCCACCGGAATGACATCGGCGGCTGCGGCCACCGATGAATTCGCCCTGTCGATCGGGGAAATCGGCAAGCAGGCCGCGCAATCCGCTTCGCTGGCGCAGGAGACGCGCGCGAGCGCCGAACTTGCCGACGAGACGGTGAAGGAACTCGCCCGCGCTGCCGCCGAAGTGGGCGAGGTGGTCGATCTCATCGCCTCCATCGCTGATCGGACGAATTTGCTCGCCCTCAACGCCTCGATCGAGGCCGCGCGGGGCGGCGATGCCGGGCGCGGCTTTGCCGTGGTGGCGAGCGAGGTCAAGGAACTGGCGCGCCAGACGCGCGAGGCGACCGGGAACGTCTCCGCCAGAATGGCCTCCATGCAGGCAAGCACCCGCAGCAGCGCGGGAGCACTGACGCTGATCGGCGAGCGCATCCGCGAAGTCGAGGCCACGGCCACCGCCATCGCCGGCGCGGTCGACCAGCAATCGGTATCGAGCCGCGAACTGGCGCGCAGTCTGGACATGGCCGTGGCCGGCGTCGGAGAGATCGAAATGAGTATCGAGCAATTGCGCGAAAGAGCGCGCGACACGGGAATGGCGGCAGATCAGCTGCTGGATGCGGCGACCGGCCTCGACGCAGACGCGAGAGGGCTGAAGCGCGAAGCCACCGCATTCGTCGGCAAGATCCTTGCCGCCTAAGAAAGGTCTGCCGTTCGGAACATCGCCGAAGGCCCAGCCGTTGATGGGGTAAAGGAGATAGCAATCATGCCCGAACGCCAGTCAATGCACCCCGACAACGAACTCATCGACGAGATGACCAAGCACCCCACCCCGTCGCAGCAAAGCTCGTCGGGCGGCGAAGTCAACCGCAGGGTCGGCAAGCGGGGCGAACTGAACCGCGCGACCGATCCCGAAAACCGCGAACCGGAAGTCGGCTCGGACAATCCGGCGCAGGACGCCAAGAAGGGCGAAAAGACCCGCCAGGCCATGCAGAACAGCCGATCGAGCTAAGTTCGCTCCCAAGAAACCGATCAAATGGCCCCGCCCTCACCGGCGGGGTTTTTTGTAACTTGAAAGTCTTCACCGGCAGATTGCGAATGCCCGCTCAGGGGTGGAAATAGAACATTAAAGGTTGTTCGCCATAATCTTTGAAGTTTTACTTGTCCGGAGATCCAACTTTTGTCCAACGAACCAATCAGGCTTGGAAGATTGCATCATTCCATACTCATGCGAATTTACGTTCTCGGGGGTAAATCGGTGCCATTAGATCGTATCAAAAAAGAACTGCTGGCGAACAGTGCGGCCAGCGCCGTTGACGCCGCTTTCAAAGATATGAAAGACAGTCTGATTTCAATCAAAGGAATTGAATACCCCCGAATTACACTTCTAGAAGATGGATGTCGCTGGGGACGCAGTTGCCTTGATTTGATCGCTTTGACTCAGCCGAGCTTATTTGCGGCAACCACAACTGCCTCGCAATTCATGGAATATTTCGCCCAGAGGCGTAAAGGATTCGGCAGAACTGCAAGTCGCTGGGAAATATTCAAACTGCAGATGAAATGGCTGTTTCGGCGCAATTGGGAGCCTGTATAGCCGAATGTCCGCAATCGGGTCATTAGTAGACAGTGAGCGACATCATCCTCCCACGACAGTCTTCTCCGCAACGCGCCTGAGCGCATTCACATAAGCCTCAGGCGGTTGGGCACCGGGGATTATGAAGCGGCCTTCGACCAGCATTGCGGGCACGCCGGTGATGTTCATTTCCATTGCGGCCTTTTCTTCGGTGCGGGTCTTGCGGGCGATGTCCTCGCGGTCGAGCGCGGCGGCGGCAGCCTCGCGGTCGAGCCCGGCTTCTTGGGCCACATCGAGCAAGACCTCGCGCTCGCCGATGCGGCGGCGCTGGTTGAAATGCGCCTTGAACAGTGCGAGCTTCAGCCGGGTCTGTGCCTCTGGCCCGTGTTCTTCGAGCGCCCAGGTCAGCAGCCTATGCGCGGCGAAGGTGTTCCACATCATCGCGTCGGGCGCGGGCTCCTCGCCCTGATAGTCGAGCGATACCCCCGCGGCCTCGGCGGCGGCGCGCATCTGGCCCTGCACCTCTTTCGACTGCTGGATGGTCCGGCCATATTTGCGGGCGATGTGCGCGGTGCGCTCCTCGCCCTCTTCGGGCATATCGGGATTGAGTTCGAAGGCGTGCCAGCGGATCTCGGCCTCGATCTCGCCTTCCAGCTGGCCGAGCGCCTGCGAGAGATTGCCCCAGCCGACGAGGCACCAGGGGCACATGACATCGGACCAGATGTCGATCGAGAGTTTGCGCGGCTCGGTCATCTCTTCACCCACCATTCCATCAGATAATGCGCGATGGCATGCGGCGGCGGCGCGACGAAGGGGCCATTGCCTGCCAGCGCCGCCTCGACATCCTCGCGCGTGTACCAATCGATTTCCGCCATCTCGGTCTCGTCGATCGTGAGAGCGGTATCGTCGGCGAAAGAATGGCAGCCGATCATCAGCTGGCTGGGAAAGGGCCAGGGCTGGCTGGCGATATAGGTCACGTCGCGCACGCGTACGCCGCTTTCCTCCAGCACCTCGCGCGCAACAGCTTCCTCAATGCTCTCGCCCGGCTCGACGAAGCCGGCAAGCGCGGAAAACCGGCCTTCGGGCCAACCGAGGCCGCGGCCCAGCATCAGCTTGCCGTCATGTTCGACCAGCATGATGGTGACCGGATCGGTGCGCGGGAAATGGCTTGCTCCGCAGGCAGTGCAATCGCGCTGCCAGCCGCCCTTGGCGAGCTTGGTATCGCCGCCGCATTGCGCGCAGAAGCGGTGCCGTGCGTGCCAGTCGACGATGCTGCGCGCACCGCCGTACAGCGCCAGATCATCCGCAGGAAGCGTGGCCATGAGCGACCATAGCTGCGGATTGGCGAGGCGCGGACTGGCATCTCCGGCAGGCGGGACGGCGGCAAAGCACGCCTTGCCAGCGTCGAGGCCGAGAAAGACCAGCTCTGCATCCTCAGGCGCATCGGCGAGCGTGCCCCAGGCAAGCGCGCCGTTATCGTCGAGCCCGGGGATCAGCCCGTCGAGCCCGAGCAGGCGGGCCTTCCAGTTCATGTATCCGGCCAGCCGTTCGGGATCGGCACGGACGTGATCGGCGCGGTCCAGCCGCGATCCAGTAAAGGACAGGGTGATGGCTCAGGCTCCTTGCATTGCTGCAAGATCGGCCATCACGGCCTTGGGGAAACCTTCGTGGATCGGATAGGCTTCGGAAGGCATGTACTGCGTCATCATGGTGGCGCGCAGGCCAGCCTTGTAGCTCACCAGCGCGACCGTACCGGCCGCCCCGCCCCAGCCATATGCGCCGTCCTGCACGCGGCCGCCCGCGCCGAAGCCCTGGCCATCGATCCAGGTGCCCTTGGTGGTCGCAGTTTCGGGCAGCAGGTTGGAGGTGCCAAGCTTGACCGCGGCCTCACTCATCACGCGGCGGCCATCGATCATGCCATATCCGAGCAGCATGGTGAGGAAACGGTCGTAATCGCGCGCGCTCGATACCAGGCCCGCCCCGCCGAACGGAAAGGCCGGCTTGTCGAGATAGACGGAGGCACCGGCAGGATCGAGCGGGAGCAGATTGCCGCCAAGGATACCGTAATTGGTCGTGAAGCGCCCCACCTCGCTCTGCGGCACGCGGAACCATGTGCTGTTCATTCCGGTCGGCTCGAAAATGGCGGTGCGCAGATATTCGTCGAACGGCATGCCGCTGGCGACTTCGATCACGCGGCCCATCAGGTCCAGCCCGACCGAATAACTCCACTTCGTCCCCGGCTGCAGCACCAGCGGCAGGCGGGCAAGATTGTTGGCGAATTTGTCCAGCCCGGCAATCGCTTCATCGCGCCCCAGCCCGGGGATGGGAAGGCGGCTGACCTGGCCGGGCGAGATGCCGTATTTGGCATACATCTCGCGGATCGGGCCCTTCTGCACGATGCCATAGCCAAGGCCCGCAGTATGCGTCAGCAGCTGGCGCACGGTGATCGGGCGTTCGGCAGGCTCCAGATCGGTGACCGAACCATCATAGGTCTTCTGCACCATCATGTTGGAGAATGCGGGCAGGATTTCGGCAATGGGCTGATCGAGCCCGAGCTTCCCTTCGTCAATCAGGATCATCGCGGCCATGCCGGTGATCGGCTTGGTCATGGAATAGATGCGATAGAGGCTGTCCGGCCCGGCGCGTTTGCCGCTGCCAAGGGCAAGGTCGCCGCGGGCTAGATAGGTAGGTTCGGCTTCGCCCCAGCCCAGCGCCGCGACCATATTGGCCAGCTTGCGCCCGCCGACATATTTATCGATCATCGCCTGCACGTGAGGCCAGGCGGGCGAGGCTTCGGGTAGTGCCTGCGCAAATCCGACGCGGCCCATCGGCGCCGCCGCGAGCGCGGCTCCGGCGGTCAGCCAGGCGCCGCCGCGCAGCAAGGATCGGCGCGAAATTTCCGGTGCGTCGAATTCACGATAGGCCATGAAGCGTCCTCTTTCCCTCAAACTGGTTCCGGCGGTTGATGCGGATTTGAAGCTGAACGGTCAATTGCGAAACGAAACCTCTTGCGACCCCCCAGTGCCCTACCCATATAGGACACATGCTGAACCTGATCTCTTTCCTCTTCGGAATCATCTCGCTCGTCATTGTCATCCCGTCGACCATTCCGCTGCTTGGCTGGGGCAATTGGTTCGCCCTGCCGCTGATCGTCATCGGCGTGGTGATCGGGCAGCTTTCGTCGAGCAACAGCGGCCGCAATTTCAACCTGATCGTGCTGTTGATCGCCGTGATCCGCCTCTCGCTCGGCGGCGGCATCATCTAGGCCAGCGCCAGCCGCGCGGCCTTGGCGAAGAGGGTCGGGAGACCCGCCTCGTCCAGCCGGTCGAGCGGCCACCATTCGCCGTTCCCCGCGGGATGTTCGCTGCCCGCATAGCGCTGGACCGCCAGTTCCAGCGCGAAATGGGTGAAGGTGTGGCGCACGAGGCCAGACGCACTCCATTCGCCCGCCAGCGGCTTTTGCCCATCGCCATCCGCCCGGGCCGACCAGCCATCGTCCGGCAGCGAGCGCATGCCGCCGAGCATGCCTTTGCCTTCGCGCTTCACGAGCCAGACCGAACCCTCCCGCTCGATCCAGTAGGCATTGCCCTCCCGCACGGGCTTGGCCTTTTTCGGCGCCTTTACCGGGAGCCGTGAAGGATCGCCCCTAACCCGCCCGTCGCATTCGCTCGCCAGCGGGCACAGCAGACATTTGGGATCGCGCGCTGTGCAGATCGTCGCGCCGAGATCCATCATCCCCTGCGCGAAATCGCCTGCGCGCCGGTCCGGCGTGATCGTGTCGGCACTGCTGCGGATCTGTTTGCGTACCCCCGGCAAGGGTTCCTCCAGCGCGAAGAGCCGGGCCACGACGCGTTCCACATTGGCATCGACCACCACCGCCCGCCGTCCGAAGGCGATCGCCGCGACTGCCGCCGCCGTATAGGCACCCAGACCCGGCAATTCGCGCAGGCCTGCTTCGGTATCGGGGAATTGGCCCAGTTCGGCCACGGCGCGCGCCGCTTTCACCAGATTGCGGGCGCGCGAATAATAGCCCAGGCCGGCCCATGCCGCCATGACGTCTTCTTCCGGCGCGGCGGCGAGATCGTCCACCGTCGGCCAGCGGGCCGTGAACGCTTCGAAATAGGGTTTCACCGCCGCCACGGTCGTCTGCTGCAGCATCACTTCCGACAGCCACACACGGTAGGGATCAGGCGCGGCTTCGCCGGGCATAGCGCGCCACGGCAATCGCCGTGCATGCGCATCGTACCAGTCGAGCAATTTTTCCGAGACTATGGCGGCCACGCCGCGCCTATGGCATGAGCGGCGCCGTAATGGGAAGTGACAAGACAGACAGCCGGAAACCGAAGAAGGGATTAAAGCCCTTCAAGCCCTACGAGCGCCCTCGCGGCGGGGGGGCCAAGGCGATTTCCGACCTGATGCCGCAGATCGGGCGGCCGGCCTTCCGCCGGTTCGGCTTCGTGCAGAGCAGCGTAGTCAGCCGCTGGCCCGAAATCGTGGGCGAAACGCATGCCCGCGTGTGCATGCCCGAAATGATCCGTTTTCCGCCCGGCGAGAAGTCCGAAGGCATATTGGAACTGGTCGTCCTGCCCGCGCATGCCCCGCTGATCCAGCAGGTGCTGCCCGAGATTACCGAGCGCGTGAACCGCTTCTTCGGTTACAAGGCAGTGGCCCGGATCAAGATGCGGCAAGGTGCGGTTAAGCCGCCGGAGGACAGGAACAAGGCCAAAGCGCCACCTTCGCTCAAGCCGATTCCCATGGAATTGGGCGACAGCCTGCGCGATATAGGGGATCCCGAACTGCGTACCGTGCTGGAATCGCTGGCGCGCAACTTCGGGACCGATGACAACAGGAAAGACTGACGTGCCTATGTTTTCCCGCTTTACCAAGCCGCTCATGGTTCTGGCCGCATCCGCACTGGCCGTGGGCGCAGCCGCCCAGGATACGCCGCGCGCCAATGCCCAGAAGAAGGGCAATTGGGGTACCACGGTTACCGCGACCGATGGCGGGCATCTGATCGGCAACCCCGAAGCCCCGGGAAAGCTGGTCGAATTCATGAGCTACACCTGTTCGCACTGCGCCGATTTCGCGCGCACGGGCGATGGAGCGATAAAGATGCTCTATGTCCCGACGGGCAAGGTTTCCTTCGAGGTGCGGCACCTGATCCGCGATCCCATCGATCTGACGGCGGCGCTGGCCGCCCAGTGCGGTGAACCGTCCAAATTCTTCGGCAATCACGAAGCGCTGATCATCAAGCATGCCGACTGGATGGCCAAGGCCCGCAAGGCAACGCAGGCGCAGACCAGCCGCTGGCGCTTCGGCAGCTTTGCCAGCCGGGCGCAGGCCATCGCCAGCGATCTCGACTTCTACGATATCATGGAAGGCCGGGGTTTCTCGCGCGCCCAGCTCGACCAATGCCTGACCGACGAGGCCAAGGCGAATGCCATCGCCAACCAGAGCCAGGCCGATGTCGAGAAATTCGGCCTGCGCGGCACGCCGACCTTCATAATGGCCGGCAAGACGCTGGACGTGCATGACTGGAAATCGCTCCAGCCGCATCTCGACGAATATTTCAAGACCCCGAAAAGCTGACACACCTACGCTTTTCCGGGCACATCCCTGTGGACACAATGCCGGCCCTGCTTCATCTGCAGCAGGGCCTGTCTTAGCCTTTCCGGCCAAATTAAGAGGATTTCGATGATACGCAGCCTTCGTTTCGCCATTGCCGCTCCGCTTGCGCTGGCACTTGCCGCCTGCGGCAGCTCAGACACTGCCGAAAGCGCCGATCTCGAAGGCGATGCCATCGCTGCGATTTCCGCCCCTGCGGGCACCCAGTGGCGCGATGTGGCTGAAGAAACGGCAGAAGGCGGCACGCTCGTCGGCAATCCCGATGCCCCGCTGAAGCTGGTAGAATACGGGTCGCTGACCTGCCCGACCTGCGCGCGCTTCTCGGTCGAGGGCAGCGAACCGCTGATGGAATATGTCGACAGCGGCCGGGTCAGCTTCGAACTGCGCCAGTTCGCGATCCATGGCCCGATTGACATCACCCTTGGCCGTCTGACCAAATGCGGTGCGGCTGAATCGGTAATCCCGCTGTCGGACCAGGTCTGGGCCAATCTGGAAACGATCATGGGTTCGTATCAAGCCAATGCGGATGCCTTTTCGCAGGCGATGGAACAGCCGATCGAACAGCGTTTCGTGACCGGCGCGCAGCAGATCGGCCTGCTCGACTTCTTCGCCGCCCGCGGCATCAGCGAAGACCAGGCCCGCACCTGTCTTGCCGACACGGCCGCGATCGAGAAAGCTGCCGAGTTCACTCAGCGCTATGGCTCGGAATATGACATTGCTGGCACGCCGACCTTCCAGCTGAACGGGAACACCGTGGACGCGAATACCTGGTCGGCCCTCGAACCCATCCTCCAGCGCGCCGGCGCGAGGTAAAGCCGGGTGGGGGGCTGACAGCGATGCTCATCAAACAGCTCAGATTGAGCGGTTTCAAGAGCTTCGTCGAACCCTCCACCTTGCGCATCGAACCCGGGCTGACCGGCGTGGTCGGCCCGAACGGGTGCGGCAAATCCAACCTGCTCGAGGCAATCCGCTGGGTGATGGGCGAAAATTCGCCAAAATCCATGCGCTCGGGCGGGATGGAAGATGTCATCTTCGCGGGGACCGCGACCCGCCCTCCCCGCGACTTTGCCGAAGTCGTCCTCTCCGCCGAAACGGGCGACACCGAAGAACTCGAAGTCATCCGCCGGATCGAACGCGGGGCCGGCAGCGCCTACCGCGTGAACGGCAAGGATGTTCGCGCCAAGGACGTGGCGCTAACCTTTGCCGATGCGGCCACCGGTGCGCATAGCCCGGCCCTCGTCAGCCAGGGCAAGATCGCGCAGGTCATCGCCGCCAAGCCGGTTGAACGCCGCATGATGCTGGAAGAGGCGGCCGGGATCGCGGGCCTCCACGTCCGGCGGCGCGATGCCGAGAGCAAGCTGCGCTCGACCGAGAAGAACCTCGAACGGCTCGAGGATCTGATGGCGGGCATGGACAGTCAGATCGCCTCGCTCAGGCGGCAGGCCAAGCAGGCGGAGCGTTATCGCGCCCTGTCGGACGAGATAAAGACCGCCGAGGCGCGGCTCGTCTATGCCCGCTGGCGCGATGCGGCCGCAGCTGCGGAAGAGGCGAAGAAGGCCGCTGCGGATGCCGATGCGCGGGTCGACGCGGCACAGCAGGCGGCGGACGGAGCCCAGAAGGCACAGCGCGAAGCGGCGGAAAAGCTGGCACAGGCGCGCGAAGAACAGGCCGACCGGCGCGACGATGCCAGCGCGCATGGCCACCGGATGGCCGCTCTGACCAGCCAGCTGGAAGCAGCCGAGCAGCGCCTTGCCGATCTCAACCGCCAGAAGACCCGGCTCGAGGAGGATCGCGGCGATGCCGACCGGCTGACCAAGGATGCGGCAGAAGCGCTGGCGCGGCTCGAAAAGGAGCTTGCCGCAAGCGAAAAGTCTCTCGCCGAGGACGAGGCGCAGCGCCCCAAACTGGTCGCGCAGGCCGAAGATGCCGAGCGGGCCAGCCGCACTGCCGAGCTCGCGCTGGCAAAGGCGACAGCGGACAATGCCGGCGTCGAAGCGGAATGGCGCGTGGTCGAGGCGGAGGTGCAGCAGGCCAGCACGCGGCTCGACCGGCTGAAGGCGGACCGCAAGCGGATTTCCCAGCAAAGAGAAGCACTTGCGGGCGAGGATCTGAGCGCAGCCGTGGATGCCGCGCGCCAAGCCGCGAGCGACGCGGCAGCCGAAGTCGAGGCGAGCCGCGCCGCGATCGAAAACATGCAAAGCAGCAAGGCTGAACTGCAGGCCCAGCGCGACGAGGCGGCCAGCGCCTATTCCGCCGCAAAGGCCGAATTATCGGGGGTTCAGCGCGAATATGATGCCCTCAAACGCGACCGCGATGCGCGCGAAAGGGCGGCGGCCAAGCGCTCCGGGCGAGAGCAGGCGATCGACGGGATACGCGCAGAAAAGGGCTATGAACGGGCGGTGGCGGCGGCGCTGGGGCGCGACGGCAAGGCGCTGCTCGGCCTGCCCGACGGAGAGAGCGAAGGCCGCTACTGGACCGGCGCAGATGTTCCGGAAAACGTCCCGAACACCCTTCTTGATCGGTTGGAAAAGTGCCCTAACGAACTGCGCGCCCGCCTGGCGCTGGTCCAGGTGGCAGAGAGCGACGATGGCCGCGCGCTGAAGCCGGGCGAACATCTCGTCACCATGGATGGCCGCCTGCGCCGGTGGGACGGGCTGGTGGTGCGCGGCGAAGGCGCGGCCGAGGCCGCCCGGCTCGAGGCGGAGAACCGCTTCACCGAACTCGATGCGCTGGTGCCCCAACTCCGCGCGGCGGTCGAACAGGCCGAGGCGCAGCAGGCCGAGGCCGCAGAAACGCTCTCCGCCCTGCAGCGCGAGCTGGTCGCGGCCGATCGCGCCCTCTCCTCCGCCAGCGAAGCCGAACGCGGCGCGCTGCGGGCGCTCGACCAGGCCGAAGCGGCCCGCGAGCGCAACGCCGCCCGGCTCGAAGAACTGGCCGAGGCCGAGCGCCAGCAGACCGATGTCGTGGCGCAGGCCCAGAGCGATCTTGCCGCTGCCGAGGCCAGGCGCGCCGCTCTGCCCGATCCGGCGGCGGGCCGCGCCGCGCTCGAAACCGCGCGGGCGAAGAACGATGCCGCGCGCACCACCATGCAGGCCCGCGCCGCCGAGCTTGCCGCGCATGACCAGTCGCTGGCCGTGGCGCGCGAACGCACCGCCGCCCAGCGCAGCGATATGGCCAATTGGCAGGCCCGCTCTGGCGAGGCCGCGCGCCGCCTGTCCGACATGGCCCGCCGCTTCGAGGAGATCGAGGAAGAACGCGCCATTTTCGCCGCCAAGCCCGAAGGGCTGATGAAGGAGATCGAGCAGGGCGACACCGTGCGCGAACGGCTGGTCGCGCAGCTCGCCGAGGCGGAAACCGCCCTCGCCGCCGCGAACGAGCAGGCGCAGGCCGCCGATCAGGCCTTCACCAGCGCGAACGAGGCGCTGGCCAGCGCGCGCGAGAACCGCGCCGGCCTGTCCGCCCGCGCCGAAAGCCACGATGCCCGCCGCCACGAAATGGCCCGCACTTCCGGCGAGCGCTTCCAGTCCCCGCCCCCGCTCCTGCCGGGCAAGTTCGGTTTCGCCGAGGACAGCGTGAGATCGGCCGATGACGAGGGCGAGGAAATGGACCGCCTCACCGCCAGCCGCGAACGGATCGGCCCGGTCAATCTCGTCGCCGCCGAGGAGCTGGAGCGGATCGAGGCGGAGCATGGCACCAATGCCGCCGAACAGCAGGAACTGCGCGAGGCGGTCGCCCGGCTGCGCGGATCGATCGGCAATCTCAACCGCGAGGGGCGCGAACGGCTGCGCGAGGCGTTCGAGCAGGTCAACGGCCACTTCATGCGGCTGTTCACCCGCCTCTTCGAAGGGGGCGAGGCGCATCTGGCGCTGATCGACAGCGACGATCCGCTGGAGGCGGGCCTGGAAATCTTCGCCCAGCCGCCGGGCAAGCGGCTGCAATCGCTGACCCTGCTATCGGGCGGCGAGCAGGCACTGACCGCCACGGCGCTGATCTTCGCGCTGTTCCTCACCAATCCCGCCCCGATCTGCGTGCTGGACGAAGTCGACGCGCCGCTGGACGATGCCAATATCGACCGCTTCTGCGACCTGCTGGAGGCGATGGTGAAGGAAACCGACACCCGCTACCTGATCGTCACGCACAATGCCGTGACCATGAGCCGCATGCACCGCCTGTTTGGCGTGACGATGATCGAAAAAGGCGTCAGCCGCCTCGTCAGCGTGGACCTCGGCGGAGCGGAGGAGCTGCTGGCCGCGGAGTAGACGGGGCTGGCGAATCGATCGAGTTTCCGGACCGCAGCCGATAACGGAGCGCGGCGAACGTCTGGCAGCGCCAGAGCTAGCCGGTTGGCGATCCGCCAAAGGTTGGAACGAATGTCGTAGGGAGCTGCCAGTATCGTCCAACCCTCCAAACCGCTGAAACTATGGAGACATGCGTGACAATCAAACGCATACTGAAGATTGCCCTTCTTTCTTTGCTGGTTGCGGTCGTCCCCGCGATTTTCATATTCTTCTCCAGCCTGTGGACCGTATTTGTGAAGGCGGAGAAGGAGTACAGGGAGGACGCGCTGATCCTGCTGGCAAGGGATGTTTGGTTTGCGCGCAATCGCCAGTTCGTCGTGGCCAGCCTTGCCCGGACTGAAGGTTTTTACGCGGGCGTCATGCCGGTCATAGGTGTGGCTGATCCGGGCCCACCCGCGCCTCTCCCCCTTACCATCAGATTTCCGGCCTGCGCCGATCCCGAAGTAATCGAGGATCAGCGAACACTACGCCTTGCTCTGGCAGCAGGCTATCCATACTCTTTTCGACGGCAAGACATCGAGGATGCCGGCAATCTTCGCTTGGCAGAAAAGCTCGGCGTGACACATCTCGCGTTGCTAAGATCGTGCCTGATTGCCACGCCTTTCGCCGAACCGTGCGGTACATGGTTCGAGAGGCAGTCAGTTGGCGATGAAGAGATCGTCAATGTGCTGAAGGAAAAGAACCAGCTCCAAATTTCGGATAATCGGCTCTGTTGGCCACAAAGCGAGTTGGTTGGGCCCGATATGGAAGAGCAGTCGGGATCTGGTTAGGTGCGGAGATTTGTGTGGGGCCGACACCCGCTACCTCATCGTCACCCACAATGCCGTGACCATGAGCCGCATGCACCGCCTGTTCGGCGTGACGATGATCGAAAAAGGCGTCAGCCGCCTCGTCAGCGTGGACCTCGGCGGCGCAGAGGAACTGCTGGCCGCGGAGTAGGGTCCCCGTTTCAGGCCCACGGCGCGGCCCGAAAAGTCTTCAACCAATTCTTAGGTACTGATTTCTAATATGAACCCTTCACATGAGGGGTCGTGTACAATGCATTCGAAAATCTCGCTGATCGGTCTGGCGTTCGCTCTTGCTGCCTGCGGAGGCGGGGATGGTTCCGCTCCCGCACCGCCGACCGGCGGACCGCCCGCTCCCGCGCCGGCCCCTGCCCCGAGCCCCTCGCCCACGCCGACCCCCACGCCGTCGGTCGCCTTTTCGGCAGCGGCGGGAGCGCCGCTGATCGCCAGAGTGATCTGGGATACCAATCAAAGCGGGGCCTTCGGCGACCGCGTCAACAATGCCGACGATCTGGTCACCGCCACCAACCGGAGGGGCGCGTTCGGACGCGATGCAACCGGAAGGCTCACTACGGTGGAGCCGCTGGCGGAGCCGACTGCGGCGATCCAGGTGGGCGGTGTCAGCACCCAGACCGGCTTCGTCTATACGAGAGTGACCGCACCGCGGGGCGCGACCATCGTTTCGCCGGTTACCAGCCTGTTCGGGACCATCGACGACGATGGCGTTGCTGCCAATCTGGGTCTGGGAATGTCCGCGGCCGAGATTTCGACATTCGACGCGCTCGCGCTGCTGGACAGCACCGATGCCGCCGTTGCCCAGCGCGCGCGAAATATCCTCGCGCTCAATCTGAAACTGCTGGCCCAGGCCGGTTTCGAGACGACCGAGACCGGTTCCACCACGCAGGCCATCATCGTCGGCCCGCACCTCGATGCCGTACGGGCGCAGGCGCAGGCCGCACCGATCGATTTCAATTCGGCCACCTCGATCCTGTCCATCTTGCAAAGATCCTCACGCGCTGGGCGGACCAGCGCCGCCGGCCGCCGTGCCGCCGCGGCCCTGCTTGCCACCTTTGGCAGCGCGGTCGACCAGCATCTGTCCAGCGGCGGACGGATCGCCGATGTGGAATATGCCCTCCGCATCGACATCGTGCCCTTGCTGAACAACATCTTCAACACGAGCGCGCCAACCGACAGCGATCTGGCGAAGGCGAATACGCAGACGGCCGCAACGATCCGCGGCTGGTTCGACCAATACACCGAGATCGCCCTCATCCCCGCGGCCAGCGGCGAGTTCGTGGCGGTGCCCGACCGCGTCTCGATGATCGGGCTCCGCTTCCAGACTTTCCCTGCCGCCTGTTCCAATCCGGCATCCTTCGTGTGCAACGATGTCACGCTGAGCGCCGCTGGACCGCTCAATGCCCAGCAGACGGCCATCACCGCCGTGCGCGTCCCGCCGCAGTACCAGAGCGCGATCAACGCAGAGCTTCTGGTCACGGGCGAGGTCAGGGTCACCCTGCTTCAGACCATCGAGCGGATCGTCTGGATCGAGTACGATGCCCGCGATGCGAAGGGCAACACCAGTACCTCGCGCGCCTATATCGAGGTCGGTCAGTAAGAGGCAGAACCGGCCATGGGCGCTGAGTGCGGGAGGTTGACGGATAGGGTCGGCCTTCCCTCCTCCCCGCCCGCCGATGGCGATGCTCGTTTGGCGCACCGGCGGAGGTCTGCGTCCCATCCAAAGCCTTGGCGCGATGCCAATAGTGTGCAAGTCATCGCCCATGAAGTTCTCCCCGCAAATCATCGCCTTGAGCGCCGCTGTCCTGTGCGGCGCGACCCATGCCCCGGCCGGTGCGCAGGAGGCGGCTGGCCACGCGGTCCTCGCCGATCCGGAAGGGGTGCCGATCGTGATCGGGTCTGCCCATGAGATCGCGTCCAGCGTGTACGGCGAGACCAGGCTGATCAGCGTGCGGTTGCCTCGCGGTTACGCGGAAAACCCTGACCGGCATTATCCTGTCGTCTTTTCCGTCGATGGCGGGCCCGATCAGGATTTCGAACTGCTTTCCGGCATCGCTGCGGAGGCCGAATTCTCCACCAGTTTTGAGCCCTTCATCCTCATCGGTGTTCGCACGGACAATCGCTATGCCGAGCTCACGCCGCCGCTCGAACGGATGAACCCGCAGGCGCTCGCCGAAGTCTTCGGGGAGCGGATGCAGCCCGATGGCGCGCCCAAGTTTCGCGAGTTTCTGGCACGAGACGTGATCCCATGGGCGACCGCCCGCTACAGAACGGACCGAAAGGTGCTGACGGCCGCCTCGCTCGGCGGCTTGTTCGTGGTGGACACGTTGCTTGAACGGCCCGCCATGTTCGACGACTATATCGCGCTTACGCCCAGCGTCTGGTGGGACGAGGGGCGCGTGGTGGACGAGGCGGCAACGAAGCTGGCTGCCCAGCCCGCTTCGGATCGCAGGATCTACATCACCATGGGCGACGAGGGAGTGGGAAACCGGTCGGGTGAATGGCTGGAAACGCTTGTTTCCGCGTTCAGCAGCAGCGCGCCCGAGGGGATGAAATGGGCATTTGTCGATCGTTCGGGCAGTGAAGAGCATCGCACGATGGCGCTCACGGGCTGGCTCGATGCGTTTCGGACGCTTTACCTGACACCGGCGCGCACGGGCAGTCCGATCCCGTTCCTGTACCACGGAGGCACGGCCCCGGCTTACACCCCGGCTGCGCGGGCCAATCTGGATGCGGGAACGTGCCGCCCGGAGATTGCGAGGCCGGCAGACTGGGCCGAAAAGAACGCCGCGCCGGGCGCCTATTACGGCTGGTGCCTGCTGATGAAGCCCGGCGCACGGCTGACTGCGGGCAATTTCGGACCCGTCGATTTCGGCATCCCGGACAAGAAAGGCGAGTGATATGCGGCAAGTCACGGGGTTGGCGCCTGCCTCGGCCTTGCCGCTGGATGGGCGGATTTAAAGCTTTGCGACCTTATCGGCCTTCGCCTTGGGGAAAGCCGCTTTACACCGTTCCCCTGCGCAGTGCCTTGGCCCAGTCGGCGCGTTGGACAGCCTCGGCGTCGCGGGCGGCCCGTTCCCAGTCGTAGGCGACCAGATGGAAGCTTGCCTGCCAGTTGCCGCCATCATCGCTGACAGTGGCGTAGCGCGCAAAGGGCGAGCCGTTTTCTATGGCGTGGGGAAAGGGATGATCGTCCTCATAGGCAGGAAGGCCGACGCTGCCTGGGTTTACGACAAGCCGCCCATCGCGCAGCATGACGGCGCGCGGGACGTGGGTGTGGCCACACAGAATCAGGCGCGCCGTGGTTTGGCCTGCCCGCTCTTCCACTTCGGCGAGCGTGGCGGGGCGCACGCCGGCCTCGGTCACCGTTTCGAGGAAATAGACCAGATCGCTGGACGGCGTACCGTGAACCATGAGCACGTCGGCGCTCAATTGCAGGGTCGGCGGCAGAGCTGCCAGCCAGGCAAGCTGGTCGTCGCGCAGCGTGTCGCGCGCTCTCCTGTCCGACGACCCCATGCTGCCGAGATTGTCCGCCAGAACCTGCCGCTCGTGATTGCCGCGGATCGTGGGCAGGTCCAGCGCCATTAGCCGGTCTGCGGTTTGTCGCGGCCAGAGCGCCCCAGAACAAATATCTCCCAGATTGACCATCTGGTCCACACCACGTGCGACTGCGTCGCTGAGCACCGCATCGAGCGCGGCGATATTGCCGTGGATATCGGAGAGAACAGCGATCTTCATGGCAGAGGCATCATGCCCGCCGCCACACATGCTGTCGAGCGGGAAGCGTTTCGCCGCCCCCGCCACGGCAGGCCGGCCCTCAGGCCATCATCGCGGCTTTCAGCTCGTTGCGGATGGCCTTGAGGCGGATGAGCAGGTCGGATTTGTTCAGCGTGTCGGCGGGCGGCGCTACGGCGGCAGGTGCGGCCTCGTCGGCAGGCTCGTTCAGCGCGGCTTTCGCGCCCTTGAGGGTGTAGCCGCGTGCATTGACCAGATCGTCGATCCGTTCGACCAGCGCCACGTCTTCCGGGCGATAATAGCGGCGGCCACCGCTGCGCTTGAGCGGTTTCAGCTGGGGGAACTGCTGTTCCCAATAGCGCAGCACATGGGTCTTGATGCCGGTAGCGGTGGCGACTTCGCCGATTGTGCGCAGCGCGCCCGCTTCCTTGTGATCGTCAAATTCGGCCATGCGCCACCCTTAGGCCACGAGGTCAGCCGTGCGCAATCCGCTCTTTGAGCAGCTGGCTGGCGCGGAAGGTCATCACGCGGCGGGGCGTGATCGGCACTTCGACGCCGGTCTTGGGATTGCGGCCGACACGTTCTTTCTTGTCGCGCAGCACGAAGCTGCCGAAGCCGGAAATCTTTACGTTTTCGCCGCTGGCTAGCGCATCGCACATCTTCGCGAGAATTTCTTCCACGAGATCCAGCGATTCAGCTCTGCTCAAACCCATCTTGCGATTGATGGTTTCAGCCAGATCGGCGCGCGTGAGCGTTCCAACGGAGCGCATCATATCCATGTTGTTCCTTCCCCAGAAGCGACCCTGGGTTCGATCAATGGAAGCAACATACTGTATTCAGCCAATTCCGGCAATGGATGAGGCAGTTTTATTTTGGCGAATACTATAGGCGTGCCAAAGAGGCACCCCAGGTAAATCCGCCACCCATGGCTTCGAACATCACCAGATCGCCCGGTTTTATGCGGCCATCCTTGCGTGCGACATCGAAGGCGAGCGGCACCGAAGCGGCCGAAGTATTCGCGTGCTGGTCGACAGTCACCACGACCTTCTCGGCAGGCAGTCCAAGCTTGCGTGCCGTAGCGTCGAGGATGCGGGCGTTGGCCTGGTGAGGAACGACCCAGTCGATATCGGCAGCAGTGATCTCGGCGTCTTCCAGCACTTCGTTCAGCACCTGCGCGAGGTTGACCACGGCGTGACGGAAAACCTCGCGGCCCTTCATGCGCAGCTTGCCGACTTCGCCGGTGGTCGAAGGCCCGCCATCGACATAAAGCAGATCCTTATGCTCGCCATCGGCGTGCAGTTTCGTGGCGAGGATGCCGGGACCGTCCGATTCGACTTCGCGCGACTCGAGCACGACCGCGCCCGCACCATCGCCGAACAGCACGCAGGTTGTGCGGTCTTCCCAGTCCAGAATGCGGCTGAAAGTCTCGGCGCCGATCACCAGCGCCTTTTTCGCCATGCCGGTGCGCAGCAGCGATTCTGCCGTGCCCAGCGCATAGAGAAAGCCCGAGCAGACCGCCTGGACATCGAAGGCCACGCCGCCACGGCACCCCAGCGCGCGCTGGACCTGCGTGGCGGTGGCCGGAAAGGTGTGGTCAGGCGTGGCGGTGGCGAGTACGATCAAGCCGATCTCGCTCGCATCGACGCCCGCATCGTCCAGCGCCTTGCGCGCGGCCTCGGTCGCCAGGGTGGAGGTGGTTTCACCCTCGCCCGCAATATAGCGCTGGCGAATGCCGGTGCGTTCGACGATCCATTCATCGCTCGTATCGACGCGCGCTTCGAGATCGGCATTGGTCACGCAATTCTGCGGCAGCGCGCTGCCGCTACCGGTAATCACCGCACGAATCATTTGGCCCCCAGGCTTTCGGTGTCGATGGCACCGAGATCCTTCGCGATGCGGTTGGTGATATCGTCTTCCAGCAGCCGCGCGGCGACTTCCACCGCATTGGCCACGCCCTTGGCATTGGCGCTGCCATGGCTCTTCACGACTACGCCGTTGAGGCCGAGGAAGACCGCGCCATTGTGGTTGTTGGGATCGAGATGGTGCTTCAGCAGCTCGGTCGCCGGGCGCGACACGAGGAAGCCGACCTTTGAACGGAAGGACGAGGAAAAGGCGCTGCGCAGGAGATCGGTGACGAAGCGGGCCGCCCCCTCGATCGCCTTTAGCGCGATATTGCCGGAAAAGCCGTCACACACGACCACATCGCATTCGCCGCGATTGATCTTGTCGGCTTCGACATAGCCTTCGAAGTCCATCGCCAGCCCGGCCGCGGTGCGCAGGCGATCGGCGGCGGCCTGGATATCCTCGGTGCCCTTGGTCTCTTCGGTGCCGATGTTCAGCAGGCGCACGCGCGGGCGTTCGCGGCCCGTCACGATGCGCGAATAGGCCGCGCCCATGATGGCGAACTGCACCAGATTGCGCGCATCGCATTCGCGATTGGCGCCCAGGTCGAGCATGATGACGTCATTGTCGCCCAGCGTGGGCAGCAGAGCGGCGAGCGCAGGCCGGTCGAGACCGGGCATCGTGCGCAGCGCGAGCTTGCTCATCGCCATCAGCGCGCCGGTATTGCCGGCGGACACGGCAGCCCCCGCCTCGCCGCGCTTCACGGCGTCGACGGCGAGACCCATGCTGGTGGTCTTGGCGCGACGAAGGGCTCGCGATGGTTTCTCATCGCCCGCGACGACATCCTCGCAATGGAGAATCTCGCTCGCTTCGGACATGCCGGGATGATTGGCCAGCGCAGCCCTGATCTTCGTCTCGTCGCCGACCAGCAGGAACTTGAATCGGTCGTGGCGCCGACGCGCAAGCGCGGCACCCTCGACCATTACGCGAACCCCTTCGTCCCCGCCCATCGCATCAACGGCGATACGCGGTAAACTCATGACGTTCTCCGGTTCAAGCTAAGGTCTTAAAGGCCCTCGGGAGCGAGAACTTCGCGCCCGTTATAATAGCCGCAGTGCGGGCACAGATTGTGCGGGCGCTTGAGTTCGCCGCAGTTCGAGCATTCGTGGAACGCCTCTACCGAGAGCGAATCATGCGAACGACGGTTGCCACGACGGTGGGGCGATACTTTTCTCTTGGGGACGGCCATCTCGGCACCTGTTCCTCAAACAATTTCAGTCAATTTCGGTGGCCGCCCTAGGGGACAGGCAACCATCGCACAAGAGGCGCGATGAATGCATTGTCCCGACCGTGACGGTGAAGGCGCGCGCTATAGCGAATTTTCCGAAGGATGCAAGCGAAGCGGAGGATTATCGCCTGATCGCCTGCTGGCAATTGCTGCCGCGAGGCCCGCAGGCTAGCGCTTCCCCTTCCGGATTACCAGTGGAGCATCATCTGTATGGATATCGTCCTGCCCGTCACCCTGACCGCCGCTGCGGCAGCCGCCGTGCTCAATCTGTGGCTGTCGATCCGAGTCGGCCAGATGCGCATCAGGCACAATGTCTCGATCGGGGATGACGGCGGCGGCCCGCTCACCGCGCGGATGCGGGCGCAACTCAACTTCGTGGAGAATACCGGCTTCGTACTGGTGCTGGTGGCCGCCATCGAACTGTCGGGCCGCGGCGCACCATGGCTGGCCTGGGTGGTCGCCGCCTATATGCTGGGCCGCGTGGCGCATGGCCTGGGGATGGACGGCGGCGCGCTGGCCAAGGGGCGCACGATCGGCGTCATCGTCACCATGCTGGTGCAGGCGGGTCTTGCCATCGCCGCCGTGCTGATCGCAATGGGAGTGCTCTAACCCAGCACCGAATCGCTTACGAAAGCATTGGTCTTGCGTTCTTGCCCGAAGGTACTGGTGGGACCATGGCCGGGGATGAAGGTGACGTCGTCGCCCAGTGGCCACAGCTTCTGAGTGATGGCGTCGATCAGATCCTGATGGTTGCCCATGGGAAAATCGGTGCGGCCGATGCTGCCCTGGAACAGCACGTCTCCGACCACGGCGAACTTGCTGGGCCGGTGGAAGAACACGACGTGACCCGGCGTGTGACCGGGGCAATGGATGACCTCCAGCGTCAGATCGCCGACCGTCACCGTGTCGCCATCCTCCAGCCAGCGATCGGGTTCGAAAACCTGGCTGTTCATGCCGTAGCGCGCGCCGTCTTCGTCGAGCCGGCTGATCCAGAAACGGTCCGCTTCGTGCGGGCCTTCTATCGGCAGACCAAGCTCCTTCGCCAGCACGCCGGCCTCGCCGCAATGGTCCATATGGCCGTGGGTGATGAGGATCTTCTCCAGCTCCACGCCCGAATTCGCCACCGCCGCCTTGAGCTTGTCTAGATCGCCGCCCGGATCGATCAGCGCGCCCTTGTTGGTGGCAGTGCACCAGATGAGCGAGCAATTCTGCTGGAGCGGCGTCACCGGCACGATACCGGCTTTCATCGGGGGCGTGGGAGCTGTCTGGGTCATGCCCGCTAGATGGCGGGGGCCTGCCGCGAATGCAATGCTGCGGCGTTTGAATGGGCTTGCTCGATCCGCGTGGGTGTGGTGCCGGGGGCGAGCGATGGATTGCCGCGTCGCCTTCGGCTCCTCGCAATGACTTGAGACCACGTCATTGCGAGCCGCAGGCGAAGCAATCCATTCCGCCACGTAGCCCCCCAAGGCGCCGGTGTATGAAAGCGTGAAGGCGGCGATGTCGCACCGCCGCCCTCTGAAACGCTTGAGAATTAGCGCGTCTGGAAATCCACGACCCGGCCGTCGGAACGGAAGACGCAGGTGAATTCGTCGCGGTTGTAGTCGCGCGTTTCGATGCGACCCTGGACGTAGACGTAATCGCGTTCCTGCTGGTTCACGCTTTCGATGCGAACCCGGCCATAGCGCGAGGCTTCGCGGCCGCAGGCGTCCACTGCCGCGCGCTCGAAATCGCCGCGTGCGTTGTAACCGTAATCGCTACCGCCGCCGAGGATGGCTCCGAGAATGCCGCCACCAAGGCCGCCGCCGTCCTGTCCATAGCCACCCTGTCCGTAAGAGGCGCAGCCGCCGAGCAGGATGGTGCCGGCAAGCGCGGCGGGAATAAGTGTCTTTTTCATCGCTTCTCTCCAACAAGTGCCCGGCGATCCACCAACCCGCGGGGTTGGGAACGGTACGGGCGAGGCAAGCGATTGTTCCGGCGTGCAAAATCCGATGCGCTAGATCCGTCCCCCCTTCCACACCACCCGCCCGATCACCTCCACCTCCTCGCGGGCGAGGTCGATCGGGGCGTAGGCTTCGTTGGCGCTGATCAGCGTGATTCTGCCCGGCGCGCTGGCCTGGACCTGCTTGACGTGGAGAGTGTCGCCGATCCGGACGACGTGGATTCCCTCGCCGCTGCGCTTGTTGCGGTCGACGAAGATCTCGTCGCCGCTGCGCAGGGTGGGTTCCATGCTGTCGCCTTCGACCCGGATGGCGGAAAGATCGGCCCCTTCGAGGCCCATTTCGCGCAGCCAGCGGCGCGAGAAGCGGAAGGCGTCGAAGGAAATTTCCTCCGCCGAAAACGCCCCCGGTCCGGCCGAGGCATCGAGCGCAAGGCGGGGCACGGCGATAAAGTCCACCGTCTGCAAATCCCCCGTCTTTCCAGCGCGTTGCAGGTCCGGATCGGCCCCCAGCTCGACCTCGTCCACCCCGAAGAATTCGGCCAGTTTCCGCCGGTCGGCTTCCTCCAGTTTGCGCGGACTTCCCTTGCGCACGAACTGCTGGAGATAGCTGGGATTGCGGCCCAGCATGGCCGAGAGCGAGGCCAGGCTGGTCCGGCTTTTCTCGGTCAGTTCGACCAGCCGCGCCCGGTCCGAAGTCATCTCTGCCATCGCCATTTCCTTTCCTGCCCACTGTTCCGGATTTGCGCCCGAACACCCTCTTGATCGGCCGCAATCGGGCCGCACACCGAGGCTCTACAAGAAAATTCCTATACCATAGGATTTTTCCTAGACAAGTAGGATTTCGGCTGGAACGAATAGAGAACAAAGCGAGCGATTCGCCCCATTCGTCATCCAGAGGAGCCCCGCGATCATGCTGATCCGCCACATCGAGAAATTCCTCCGCCAGCACACCATGCCGGCGACCAAGTTCGGCCGCCTGGCCGCGCACGATCCGCGCTTCGTGCTGGACCTGCGCAATGGCCGCGAGCCGCGCGGCGTCACCGAGGCGCATATCCGCAGCTTCATGTCCGGCTTCGACGCCGCCGTCATGGAAGCCGCGCTCGCCGCCGCCGAGCTCGCGGAAGCCGAAGCCGCCAAGGCCGCAGCCACCAGCAACAACGCCGCCAGCAAGAAGGAAACCGACCGTGTCCAGTGAAGCCCGCACCCCCGCCCCGCCCCGCAACCGCGCTAATACCCGCCGCTCCGCCACCGATCATCTGCGCCGGGCGCTGATGGATCTGTGCGACCACCGCGGGCAGGTGCTCACCCATACCGAGAAGGCCTGGGCCAGCATCACCTTCGCGGGCACCCGCCACCGGCTGGCACTGCTGTTCGCGGGCGCCGAGGCGGTGGCCGCGGCCGAGCGTTTCATCGCCTGCCTGCCCGACCACGAATTCGCCATCCCCGGCCAGCTGGTCGCCGATGCGGGGATCGCGGAAGTCGACCACCGGCTGATGCCCGCCGAACGCATGGTGGTGCAATGCGACCTGCTGCTGCTGGAGGAAGGATGAGCCCCGCAAGCCCCCGCCCGCAAGGCCCGGCGGGCGCGGTCAGTAGCCCGCCGACAGATCCATCTGCGGTTCGACCGGCTCGCCCCTGTGCCAGCGATCGAGGTTTTCGATGAAGCGATCGGCGCTGCGCATGAACATCCTGGTCTGCGCGCGGCCGGACAGGTGCATGGTGACCTGCGCGTTGCCAAGGCCCCACAGCGGGTGATCTTCGGGCAGCGGCTCGGGATCGGTCACATCGAGCAGCGCGGCCTCGATCGTCTTCGCCTCCAGCGCGGCGACCAGATCTTCCTGCTTCACCACGTCGCCGCGCGCGATGTTCACCAGCACGGCGTTGGGGCGCATGGCGGCCAGTTCCATCTCGCCGATCATGTGGCGGGTTTCCTCGGTGGAGGGCACGGCGAGGATGACCCAGTCGAACTCGCCCAGCTTCTCGCGCCACTGGCCGGGGCGCAGCGCGCCCTCCCCGCCCGAACGGCGCACGGGAATGACCTTCATGTCGAAGGCCTCGAGCCGCGTCTTGATCAGGCTGCCGATCGCGCCGAGACCCAGCAGCAGCACCCGCTCGCCCGCCAGCTCGCGCTTGCCCGGGCTGTCGGTCAGCCACTCGCGCCGGTCCTGCGCGCGCACCACCTCGCGGTATCCCTTGGCATGGGCGAGCATCAGCATGACGACATATTCGGCAATGGTGATGGCGTTGATCCCCACCCCGTTGGTGACCGTGACGCCGCGTTCCTTCAGCAGGCCAAGCGGCATGAAATCGAGCCCGGCATAGATCGAATTGAGCCATTTGAGGTTTGTCGCCGCCTGCGCGATTTCGGCCATGGGCGCGGTTTCGTTGAGATCGAACCACCCGATTTCGGCCTCGGGCGCTAGCTTCAGCGCCTCGTCCTTGCTGGCGAACCACAGCGGCTCCACCCAGTCAGGCAGACGCGGCTCCACCAGCGGACGGATCATGGCGGACATCACGGCTTTGGTCATGCGGGGCACCCTCTCTTCCCTTGTGCCGTGCCGGTAGACGGGAAGCGGGCGCGCGGATCAAGTGCGGGGTGGGATTTGGGGGGTGGTGAGGATGGTTTGGGGTGGCGTGCGGGGAAGGTTATACGCCCAATGCGCACCCCTAACGGCTACTTTATGCGCAGCGCGGGACAGGTGTGATATCTGACAATGGGTGGGTAGCTCACAATCCACTTTTTCAATAAAAAACCTGAAGAGCGGATGTATTCATGCGTTTTATCATACGCGTGTCAGCCGAACTCGTTAACTATTTCGGGATATCGCTACTTGCGATGCGAAAATTAGAAAAGAATGCGCTAACCGCGCTTTTTGCATTCACGGCGTTGGCACTGGCCGCGCTAACTATGCCGATCTTGGTGGTCTTCGGCTCTTTCCTGATCTTGCCCGGGCTCATCCTCGTCTGCGCGCCGACGATCGCGCTTTATGGCTGGCTGTTTGCTTTGCCTTATACCGCGCTGCGCAATCTAAGCGCGGCATGGTGGAAAGCAGCGCTCGCCGCGCTGGTGCTCCCTCTTGCATTCGGCTGGGCACTGCCAATGCTTATAAATGCGGAGACGCGAGAAAGCATTGCCGCCGCCGTCGCCAATGATTTCCGTCCAGCGCAGCCGCTTACGATCGGCGGCACGGTGGCACTGTTGCGCGACGAAAGAACCGGCGGTTTGCAGAAGGCGGACAATAGCTGTGACGATCTGTGCTTACGCCTCCTCTACAACGGGATTGCGAAGACGGTGTACATCGGTCAGCCTGGCCAGACAGGAATGGCTTACACGGTTGAGCAGCGACCGGTTTGTCCGCAATTCACCTATACTGCGGGCGCTCAGACGTGGGGCAGTTGGTCACGCGGCGAAGGCAGCGCCGACTTTACACCGAAGCTCGGCCTCAAGGAAGTCGTTGAAGCACGGGTAGCGGGCGGCGACTGCCTCGTGCGCGTGAGCGGACGCATCCGTCCCGACTGGACAATCGAGCGCATCGCCCTCCCACCGGTCGACCGCCCCAACGGCTGGTCAATGGCGCCGGGTAAAACACAAGGGGAGCGTATCACTGTCTATCGGCATGATGCCCGTTCGAAGCGACCGGTTGGACGCTTCACAAACGCCTATGCCTCGATCTTGTCGGTACCGCTTATACCGCAGCTGCCGTTCAGAGGTCCCTGGGCTTGGAACCGCACAACGGTCGGCGATAGCCGCTGGGACTGGGACAGCGTGACCGCGCTACGTAGCCTAATTGCTTTCGATCCGGACATTCCCGATGCCACGGCCTCCGCACGGATGCGAGAGTTGCTCGCCTCGGCACTTGCCGATCCACGTCGCGAACGCGACGATGCCGGAATCATGCTGGCAAATTCGATTGCAATCGACATTGTTCAGAACGGCGCGAAGCCGGATGACGCAGCGCTTCTGGCGAAGGCTGTCGCTGATCCCCGTTTCACCGAGATCGATTTCAACTGGAAATTTCTGGACAGGCTGGGTGACGAATTTCCGGAAGTCGGTGAAGCCGCACTTAACCGCCTGGTTGAAGGAAAGAACTTGGACAACCGCGAGGCGGTCTACCGTTTGGACGGACTTGTTGCCAGGCTGCCAGATCGCTTTTTCAACCCACCGCCACCACATGTGGTCGAGGCGCTGAGCATTCCCGAGCGCGCGGATCGACTACACAGCGTCATCAGGAGGTTGGCCCTGATGGGTGATGCTGCCGTGCCGATCCTCACTCAGATCATCGAATCAGGAGCGCAACGGGCATCAACGATCGAGAATCAAGGTTACAAACGCAGCGATTCCCTCAAGGCGGCTGATATCGCGGCACGCGAGCTCTGCAAGATAGGTCCATCGGGGCGTGCCGCGCTTCCCACCATCCAAGCCTCGTGGGCGCTGCTCGACGCAACATCAGGGAATTCATACGGGCGTGACACCGATGGCGGGAAGTTCATGGCAATCTACAAGGGGCGAGTGATCTACGAACATCGCATCGTGACGTTGATTTCGCTCGGCAACGTCTCAATCAACGAGTTCACACCACCGCGCCAACCGAGCGTTACGCTAAACGGCAGTTGGCAGCGCTATATCGAGAGTGAGGTCCAGAATTTCCAATGTTCGATCTCGGGGGTGGGTCGGTAGGAACGCCTCGACTGCCGATATTTTTGGAGCCGCATGCCAGAATTACTCTTCGTTTAACTGACACCGGGAAGGGAAAACCGTCAGTTCATATCGATCGTCGGTTCATGGCAAAAACCGATGACGTATCCCAGGAAGCACTAAGCGTAGATCCGGCGAAGGGCAGATTTTTCGCAAGAGCGTGGATTGCCGATGTGGCTTCGCTCTCCGCAATGGCGCGTTAGGACAATCAGCTCCCCGCGTCGGCCCGGACTTGATCCGGGCCAGTGCTGGTTTTTGCTGACGAGCAAGCAAGCACCACCCCGGATCGGGGTCCGGGGTGACGGGGTGGGGAAACTTTCTCGTCACTGCGCGCCGTCGCGGGCCCGACGGCGGCCAATGTTGGCCAACCAGTCCATGGAGCGAGGGGTGCGACTTGCCGGGAGGGTACGCGGTCTTCGCTCCTCGCAATGACGGCTGAAGACCTTGCCTCGTCATCGCGAGGCTAGCGTGGCGATCCATGGACCGACGTGGCTTCTTTGTGAAAATCTGCGTCATGGAATGCCGGGTGGCCCGGCCGGGCCGTCTTCGTCTCCGCCTTTGGCTCCTCGCAATGACGGGAGGAAACGCACCGCGTCATTGCGAGCGTAGCGCGGCAATCCATGGGGGACTGTGCAGCACTGCGCCGCCCCCCAAAAAATCAATCCAGCTTCCACTCCCAGCCCAGCGGGTCGCCGTCCATGACTTCCACGCCCTTGGCGGCGAGGCTCGCGCGGATGGCGTCGCTGGTGGCGTAGTCCTTTTGCACCTTCGCATCCTTGCGGCGCAGGATTTCGGCTTCGATTTCCTCTTCCTCGATTTCGGCCGATTGCGGGCGGATGCGCAGGTCTTCGCGGGTGAGGTCGAACAGATCGAGGCCCAGGACGCGGTCCATTTCCTCCACCACGGCGTGCTTCACGCCGTTGTCGACCTTCTTGACCGCCAGCGCTTCCTCCAGCGCCACCAGCGCGATGGGGGTGTTGAGATCGTCGGCCATGGCGGCGGCGAACTTTTCGCGCATGGGGGCGAATTTCGGGTGGTCGGCATCGCCGGCGAGGTCTTCCTTCAGCCGCTCCACCGCCATCACCATCCGCTTCAGCCGCGTGAGCGCGGCGCCCAGCCCTTCCCAGCTGAATTCCAGTTCACTGCGGTAATGCGCCTGGAGGCACATCATGCGGTAGGCGAGCGGATGATAGCCCTTGTCGATCAGCAGCTGCAGGCGCAGGAATTCGCCCGAGCTCTTGCTCATCTTGCCGCTGCGTTCGACCAGGAAATTGTTGTGCATCCAGATGCGCGCGCCGCTGTTCTCGGCCTCGCCCAGCCCGCCGGTGCAGCAATGCGCCTGGTTCTGCGCGATTTCGTTGGGGTGGTGGATTTCGCGGTGGTCGATGCCGCCGGTGTGGATGTCGAACGGGAAGCCCAGCAGCTTGCCGCCCATGACCGAGCATTCCAGATGCCAGCCGGGCGCGCCTTTGCCCCAGGGGCTGTCCCATTCCATCTGCCGCGTCTCGCCAGCGGGGGTCTTGCGCCAGATGGCGAAATCGGCGGAATTACGCTTGCCCTCGACCGTTTCGATGCGGCCTTCCCCCTCCTCGGTGACGGCGCGGGCTAGCTTGCCGTAATCGTCCACGGTCGAGACGTCGAAATAGAGGCCGCTGCCCAGTTCATAGCAATGCTTGTCGGCAATGCCCTGCGCGAAGTCGATCATCTCGTCGATGTAATCGGTGGCGACCGACCATTTGGCCGGCTGGCGGATGTTCAATGCCCGCACGTCTTCCCAGTAGGCCTCGGTATAATGCTTGGCGATGTCCCAGATCGACTGCGATTTCTGCGCCGCCATCTTCTCCATCTTGTCCTCGCCCGCATCGCCGTCGTCGGTCAGATGGCCGACATCGGTGATGTTGATGATGTGGGTGAGATCGTAGCCCTTCCAGCTGAGTGTGCGGCCCAGGATGTCGGCGAACACGTAGGCGCGCATATTGCCGATATGGGGGTAGTTGTAGACCGTGGGGCCGCAGGAATAGACCCGCGCCTCGCCCGGATGGACGGGGGTGAAGGTCTCGATCTGGCGGGTGAGCGAGTTGAACAGCTTGAGCGGGGTTTCGGTCATGGATGGCGTTTGGCGGCAGCGGGCGCGCGGGTCAATTGCCTGACGTCATTGCGAGGAGCGAAGCGACGCGGCAATCCACCGCCCGGCTTTCCAGATCAGGGGCGACGGTGCGATTATTTGCCGCATCGCACCAACTCACGGAACACAACCCGCCACCCCCCGTTGGCAGGTCTCATCCTTTACTTCGAAATACTTCACACCGTTCGAAGCCATTATTACCGGAGCCTCCATGATCAACCGTCTCGCACTTGTTCTCGGCGCATCAATTCTTGCCACCGCTTGCTCGTCGCAAGACGCCGATACTTCGGAAGCAGGCGATGTGGAGACTGTCGATGGCTCCATGCAGGATACCGCTGCCGAAACCTCTGCCGATGGCGCCGAGACGCAGGACGTTGCGGAACCCGCCGGTGAAACGGGCGCGGACGCTGCAAGCGAAACCAGCACCCCGGCCCCTGCAACCGGCGAACGCATCGTCGATTGCAAGATCATGAGCGGCGGCGAGGAAGTGCTGGACGCGCCGTGCCAGTTCTCGCCCCAGTCGAACGGCGGTTTCACCCTGATGTCGCAATCGGGCGACGGCGCGATCTATGGCCGTATCCTGAGCGTGAGCGTCTCGAAGATCGACAGCAAGACCGCTGAAGTGCGCGGCATGACCTCCGACGGCATCAATTCGCGCTGGGGCCAGGCCACCCGCTCGGCGCAGGACCCGGCGTGCTGGAGCGGCAGCGATTTCTCGGTCTGCGCTTACTGAGCGAGCAGGGTGTGGGGGGCTGCGGAAGCGGCGCCCCTTCCCAAACTGTGAGGTAGCTCGGGCAATGGATTGCCGCGTCGCTCCGCTCCTCGCAATGACGGGTAAGATTTATAACGACGTCATTGCGAGCGAAGCGAAGCAATCCAACGACCGAAATCTCAACCCGAGGACCGGATAGTGAGGCTCAGCCCCACCCCTCGAACCGCACGGCCTCGCCCAGCCCGGCGCGCTTCACGTCGAAATTGTTCACCGCCGCATCTTTATCGCGGTAGCCGATGGCCATGCCGCAGAAGAAAATGTGGTCCTCCGGGATACTGACCATCTCGCGGATCTGCGGGGAATACATCGCCCAGGCTTCCTGGAAGCAGCTGTCGAGCCCCTCCTCGCGCAGCAGCAGGGCGATGGTCTGCAGCCACATGCCGATATCGCTCCACTGCGGCGGGCCCATGTATTTGGGCGTGTGGACCAGCATCAGCACCGGCGCCCCGAATGCCCGAAAGTTCTCGGCGAACCACATCAGGCGCTTGCCCTTCTCCTCGCGGGAGATGTCGAGCGCGCCATACAGGTCCTCGCCCACGCCGAAACGGCGCTGTTCGTACGCGCCGTCCAGTTCGGGCGGGTAGATATGGTATTCGGGCTTATGCGCCTCGCGCCCCTTGGGGAATTCCTGCGCGATCCGGTCGAACAGCGCCTGCATCGGTTGGCCGGTGAGCAGGATGCCGTGCCACGGCTGCGTATTCCCGCCCGAGGGTGAGCGCTGCGCCTTTTCGAGCACGCGGGTGAGCGTTTCGCGGTCCACCTTCTGGTCGGTGAACTTGCGGATCGAGCGGCGGGTCTGGACGGCTTCGGTGACTTCCAACGCAATCAAACCTTATCAATTTGAATTTTAAAGGAGGTGCATGAAAATATTCTCGCTCTTTCGCAAGGTCGAACCTCAAGAGGTGTCATTACCGATTGTGGGAAAGCTAAAGGTGGGCAAACGCATTGGCAGAAACAGTTTCATCTGGATAACCGATGACCGCGTTTCTACTCCGAAGGGAGAAATTTGCGTTATCTTTTTCGGAGACAGCTCCGGACCCGACGCTGAACAAATTCAGCAATGGAACGAGATTTATGCCACGATTGACGAATTGAAGCGGGCAGCATTCCCGAAAATCAAGGCAGAAGCCGATAAAGAAGATGAGGATGGGGTCCAATCAGATGAAGGGCTTCAGCTCGAAGACCTAGATTGGATTTATGCTTCACCACTCGGGACAAAGCGAGGAAAACTCAGAGCGCAAATCGGGTTCGGTTCTTCTGATACGGTCTACCAAGTCTGGTTTGAAGACGGAGTCCCGATCTTCGCCTCGATAGAAAACTAATCCTCAACCTCGAACCATCCCACAAGCTGCTCGATCATGGTCCCGCCGAGTTGTCCGACGCCCCTTATCCTTCCCTCAGAGCTATACGCTGATACTGTTGCAGTAAATCGTCTCGCCGCGGTTCGTCGGCGATATGAACGATCGTGACCAGAGGCATCTCAGTCGTCTGGTGAAAGGCGCAGCGCACGTCGAAGTCGAAAACCTCTTCAAGCGAATCGTCTTCGTGCCAGGTCGTCATCACTGTGGCTTCTTCGGGGATCGGTTCGAAATCGAAGCGCTCGAGATTTGCCCAGTCCACGCTGTCATCCCACGAGCTGCAGTCCCGGCCCCACGCCATCATGAAGAGACAGCCGCTTTCGATGATCCACTCGCTGACATCGTTTTGCCAGTCGTTCGACACATCAGCTTCAACCAGAACGATCATACGCCGGGGAAGCTTTTCGAGAGGAGCGGGCGTGGTTTCCGGCGGAAGGTGAAGATATTCCACGCGCTGCCTGCGCATCAGCCCTCCACCTCGAACAACCCAGCCAACTGCTCCACTATCGTGCCGCCGAGCTGTTCCACGTCCATGATCGTCACCGCGCGCTTGTAGTAGCGAGTGACGTCGTGGCCGATGCCGATGGCGACCAATTGCACGGGCGACTGCTTCTCGATCCAGTCGATCACCTTGCGCAGGTGGCTTTCGAGATAGCCGGCCTGGTTCACGCTCAGCGTGCTGTCGTCCACCGGGGCACCGTCGGAAATCACCATCAGGATGCGGCGGTCTTCGGGGCGGGCGAGTAGGCGGGTGTGTGCCCAGAGCAGCGCCTCGCCGTCGATATTTTCCTTCAGCAGGCCTTCACGCATCATCAGGCCGAGATTGCGGCGCGCGCGGCGCCATGGCTCGTCGGCTTTCTTGTAGACGATGTGGCGCAGATCGTTGAGGCGGCCGGGATTGGCGGGGCGGCCGTCGGCCAGCCATGCCTCGCGGCTCTGCCCGCCCTTCCACGCGCGGGTGGTGAAGCCGAGGATTTCGGTCTTCACGCCGCAGCGTTCGAGCGTGCGCGCCATGATATCGGCGCTGATGGCGGCGATGGAGATCGGGCGGCCGCGCATGGACCCCGAATTGTCGATCAGCAGGGTGACGACCGTGTCCTTGAACTCGGTATCGCGCTCGATCTTGTAGCTCAATGCATGGCCGGGGCTGACCACCACGCGGGTCAGCCGCGCGGCATCGAGCATGCCTTCTTCCTGGTCGAAATCCCAGCTGCGGTTCTGCTGCGCCATCAGGCGGCGCTGGAGCCGGTTGGCGAGCCGTGTCACCACGCCCTGCAATCCCGCCAGCTGGCTGTCGAGATAGGTGCGCAGCCGGTCCAGTTCCTCGTGATCGCACAGCTCGGGCGCTTCGATCACCTCGTCGAACTTGTCGGTATAGTGCTTGTAGTCGAAATCTTCGGGCAGGTCGGTCCACGGGCGGTTCGGGCGGACGGGCTGCATGCCTTCCCCCTCCTCGTCCGACGGATCGCCGTCCGACATTTCCTGCTCGCCATCGGTGTCCTGTTCGGCATCGCCGTCAGCCTCGCCGTCGACGACTTCGCCGCGCGCATCGCTTTCCTGCGGCTGGGCCTCGCCGTCGTCTTCCTCGTCGGAATCCTGATCTTCCTCGGGCGCCTCGCCTTCCTCGTCCTCGCCATCGTCGCGGCTCTCGTCCTCGGGCGTGTCGGGCAGCGTCAGTTCGAGATGCCGCAGCATGTCGAGTGTCAGATCCTGGAAGGCGCGCTGATCATCCAGCGCGCCCGCGAGGTCTTCCATATCCGTGCCGATGCGCGACAGGATTTCCTCGCGCACAAGATCGACCCCGTGCTGCGCGCGTTCGGGGATGGCCTCGCCCGTCAGCGCCTCGCGCAGCATGAGCGAGAGCGCGGTCGGCAGTGGTACTTCTTTCGACTCATTGGCGCGCGCGATGGGATCGCTGGCCGTGCGCAATTCCACCGCGGCATCGAGATTGCCCTTCATGCCCGAAAAGCGCGTGGAGCCGATCGCTTCGTACCGTACCCGCTCGATCGCATCGTAGCAGGCGCGCGCAATCGGTTCGGGCGGCGCGCCCTTGGCGTGCACGCTTTCGTTATGATGGCGCAGCTTGAGCGCGAAACTGTCGGCAAAACCGCGCGCTTCCCGCGCCTGTTCGGGCGGGAGCGTGCGGCCGGGCAGAGGCACGCGGAAGTTCTTGCCCGATTGGGCGGGACTGTCCGCGCTCCAGGCCACCTCGACCTCGGGTTCTTGCGCGATTGCGCGGGCCGTGCCGGTCAGCGCCTGCTTGAACAGGTCGAGGGGGGTCTGGTCTGCCATGGTTTCCTAGTTAGGACGTCGGGATCGTCTGGCCAGTCTTTTCCCAGTCGGCAACGAAACCTTCGATGCCCTTGTCGGTCAGGATATGCTTGAACAGCCCCTTGATGACGGCAGGCGGCATGGTCGCGACATCGGCCCCGATCAGCGCGCTTTTCAGCACATGGACCGGGTTGCGGATGCTGGCGACGAGGATTTCGGTGCCGAAATCGTAATTGTCGTAGATGCGGCGGATGTCGGCGATCAGTTCCATGCCGTCGAGGCCATTATCGTCATGGCGGCCCACGAAAGGCGACACGAAGGTCGCGCCGGCCTTGGCGGCCAGCAGTGCCTGATTGGCGGAAAAGCACAGTGTGACGTTTACCTTGGTACCGTCCGAGGTCAGCTTCTTGCAGGTCTTGAGGCCATCGATCGTCAGCGGCACCTTGATGCAGACATTGTCCGCGATCTTCCGCAGCGTTTCGGCTTCCTTCATCATCGTCTCGTGATCGAGCGCGACGACTTCGGCGCTGACCGGGCCATCCACGAGATCGCAGATTTCCTTGGTCACTTCCATGAAGTCGCGACCCGACTTGGCGATCAGCGAGGGGTTGGTGGTGACGCCATCGAGCAGGCCGGTGTCGGCCATTTCCTTGATGTCGGCGATGTCGGCGGTGTCGACGAAGAATTTCATGTGATCAGGCTCCGGGGAAGCGATTTGCGATTCCCCGGCAGCCTTAGCGATTGGGGTGCGCGGCGGCTAGAGGCGCGAGGCCGTGCCGAACACGCCGATAATCAGCGGATCGCGGGTGGAACGCGGATCGCGGCGGATGGCCGCTTCCTCCAGCCCGATCTCGCGCCAGATCGTATCGTCGAGATTGTTGGCGAAGCGCGCGGTGGCATCGGCGAAATTGCGGCCCGCGAGCGCGGAGACCAGCTCGCCGACCAGCGGATCCTGCGCCACGCGCATGGCATCGCCCAGTTCGGGCACCATCGCATCGATCAGCGCGCGGCCCATCGAATCGCGCAGGAAACCGGTCGCCGCGGTCGGCCCGCCATTGACCAGATCGATCGCGTTCTGGATGCCGATCGTGCGCACCGCATCGGTCACCAGCGGGGCGGCGCGCTGGGCCCCGTCATAGGCGATATCGGCAAAGGCATCCTGCAGGCGGTCCTTGAACAGGGCCGAGGTGAGGATGCGCGACAGCACATCGCCCCGCGTGCCGAGAAGGTTGTTGAGGCCGAGCGTGGCTACCTGCTGATCCCAGAAGCCGCCCGAATTGAGCATCCGCCCGAAAGCGCGGTCGGTGGACAGGAACAGGATGCGCTGCACCGCATCGACCATGCTGAAGCCGGGCAGGCTGGCACAGCCCGCCAGCGCCAGCCCCGCCCCGCCGAGCGACAGCCCGCCAAGAAAGGCGCGCCGCCCGTGTCTCTGGTCCAGCATCGAAGCGCGCGCGGCGGGTTTCACGAGAATATCTGTCATTTTATCACTCCTCACAAAGTCCCACCCTTGTTTCCTGCACTCTACCCCGCCCATATGGCGCCTCAATGAACCGCGTCCGCTGCCTCGTCCTCAATGCCGCGCTGGGCCCGCTCGACTACAAGGTGCCCGATGGCATGAACGTCGAACTCGGCCAGGTGGTGGAATGCCCGCTGGGTCCACGCACCGTGGTGGGGATCGTCTGGGAGGCTGAACGGCTTCCCGGGACGGACGTTCCTGCGGAGAAATTGCGCGGCCTCAGGGGGTTGTTTCCGATCCCGCCGCTTTCCGCGCCCCTGCGGCGGCTAATCGAATGGACGGCCGATTATTACGTCGCCTCGCTCGCCAGCGTGGCGCGGATGGCGCTGTCTTCGGGCGGCGCGCTGAAAGGGCCGGCCAGCATCACCGAATACCGCCTGACCGGCGGCATGCCCGAACGCATGACCGCGCAGCGCGAAGCGGCGATGGAGGCGCTGGAGGGCGAACAGGCGACCATCCGCGAACTGGCGGGCATTGCGGGCGTATCCGAAGGCGTGCTGCGGGGCCTCGTGAACCAGGGCGTGCTGGAGCCGGTGGAGGTCGATTGCGACCGCCCCTATCCCGAAGCGCGGCCCGATTTCGCAGCTGTGGATTTGAGCGATCAGCAGCGCGAGGCGTCGGACCTGTTTTCCAAGGCCGTGCGCGACAGGAAATTCGCGCCCTTCCTGCTCGATGGGGTCACGGGATCGGGCAAGACAGAAACCTATTTCGAACCCGTGGCCGAAGCGCTGCGCATGGGGCGGCAGGTGCTGGTCCTGCTGCCCGAAATCGCGCTGACGGAAAACTTCCTCCACCGCTTCGAAGAACGCTTCGGCACGGTGCCGGTGCTGTGGCACTCCTCGCTCAAATCGACCGAGCGGCGGCGGGCCTGGCGCGCCGTGGCCAGCGGCGAGGCGCAAGTGGTCGTCGGCGCGCGGTCTGCGCTGTTCCTGCCCTTCGCCCGGCTCGGCCTGATCGTGGTCGACGAAGCGCATGAAACCAGCTTCAAGCAGGAAGATGGCGTGCGCTACAACGCGCGCGACGTGGCCGTGATGCGCGCGCATTTCGAACAGTTTCCCATCATCCTCGCCAGCGCCACGCCCGCGCTCGAAAGCCTGCAGATGGCCGAGAGCGGGATCTACGAGAAGGTCGATCTGCCAAGCCGGTTCGGCGGCGCGCAATTGCCCAGCATCGACATCATCGACCTGACCGAGGAAAAGCCGCCGCAGGGCATGTGGCTGGCGCAGCGGCTGGTGGACGGGGTGGCCGAACGGCTGGAGCGCGGGGAGCAATCGCTGCTCTTCCTCAATCGCCGCGGCTATGCCCCGCTGACGCTGTGCCGCAATTGCGGCTTTCGTTACCAGTGCCCCAATTGCAGCGCCTGGCTGGTGGAGCACCGCTTCACCCGCCGCCTCGCCTGCCATCACTGCGGCCACGAAGCGCCCAGCCCCGCCGCCTGCCAGGAATGCGGCGAGCCCGATTGCCTGGTCGCCTGCGGTCCCGGGGTCGAGCGGATCGCGGATGAAGTGGCCGAGCGGCTGCCCGAAGCGCGGGTGTTCGTGGCGACATCGGATACGCTCAATTCCCCCGGCCGCGCGGCGGAATTCATCGCGCAGGTCGATGCGGGCGAGGTGGATGTGATCGTCGGCACGCAGCTTGTCACCAAGGGCTTCCACTTTCCCGAACTGACGCTGGTCGGCGTGGTCGATGCCGATCTCGGCCTCGAAGGCGGCGATCTGCGCGCGGGCGAGCGGACCTATCAGCAGGTGGCGCAGGTGGCGGGCCGTGCGGGCCGCGGGGCCAAGCCCGGCGAAGTGCTGATCCAGACCCGCCATCCCGAAGCCAGCGTAATCGCCGCGCTCGCCGCCGGAGACCGCAACGCCTTCTATTCCGCCGAGACCGAGATGCGCCGCGATGCGGGCGCCCCGCCCTTTGGCCGCTGGGCCTCGATCATCGTCTCATCAGAAGACGAAGCCGAAGCGCGCGAGGCCGCCCGCCGCATCGGCGACACGCGCCCCGATGTCGCCGATTGCATGATCCTGGGCCCCGCCCCCGCCCCCATGGCGCAATTGCGCGGCCGCTATCGCTACCGCCTGCTGATGAACGCCCGGCGCAGCGTGCAGTTGCAGGACGTGATCCGCCGCTGGCTGGCCCGCATCGACCATCCCCCAGGAGTGCGCGTGGCGGTTGATGTGGATCCGTACAGCTTCGTCTGAGGCACTCTATTAGCAGTCGCGCATTGAGCGACTATGTCCGGCCCCGTTCTCGTTCCGATCCTTGGCGACCAGCTGACCCGCAACCTTGCCTCGATCCGGGGCCGCACCAAGGACGATACCGTCATCCTGATGATGGAGGTGTGGGACGAGGCCACTTACGTCAAACATCACAAGCAGAAGATCGTGCTGATCTTTTCCGCCATGCGGCACTTTGCCGAAGAACTGCGCGATGCGGGGTGGACGGTCAACTATGTGAAGCTGGACGATGATGGCAATGCGGGCAGCTTCACCGGCGAGGTTGCTCGCGCCATCGAGGAGCATTCGCCGCGGCTGGTCAGCGTGGTCGAGGCGGGCGAGTGGCGGGTGCGCGAGGAGATGGACCAGTGGGCGGACAAGTTCGCCTGCGAGGTCGAAATCCTGCGCGACGACCGCTTCATCTGCACCCAGGCCGAATTCGATGACTGGGCGGAAGACCGCGACACGCTGCGCATGGAATATTTCTACCGCGAGATGCGCCGCAAGACGGGTCTCTTAATGGACGGCGACAAGCCCGAGGGCGGCGAGTGGAATTACGATAGCGAGAACCGCAAGCCGCCGAAGGAAGGCCTCTCGGCCCCCGAACGCCCGAAGTTCGAGCCCGACCAGATCACGCAGGAGTGCATCGAACTGGTCGAGGACCGCTTCGGCGATCACTTCGGCAGTCTGGAGACATTCCGCTGGCCCGTCACCAGCGACGAGGCGGAGGAAGCCGCCGACGCCTTCTTCGCCGAACGGATCGAATGCTTCGGCCCCTATCAGGACGCGATGGTGGCGGGCGAGGACGACCTCTTCCACTCCATGCTGTCCACCAGCATCAATCTCGGCCTGCTCGATCCGCTGGAGCTCTGCCAGCGCGCCGAGAAGGCCTATAAGGACGGCAAGGCCCCGATCAATTCAGTCGAGGGTTTCATTCGCCAGATCATCGGCTGGCGCGAATATGTGCGGGGCTTCTACTGGCACCAGATGCCGCACCTCCAGAAGGCCAATGCGCTGAACGCCCAGCGCGGCTTGCCCGATTTCTACTGGACCGGCGAAACCGACATGGCCTGCCTTGCCGATGCCATCCGCTCCACCCGCGACAATGCCCATGCGCACCATATCCAGCGGCTGATGGTGCTGGGCAATTTCGCGCTGCTGGCGGGCATCGACCCGCGCGAGGTGCAGGACTGGTATCTGGTCGTCTACGCCGATGCCTATGAATGGGTCGAATTGCCCAATGTGGCGGCGATGATCCTCTATGCCGATGGCGGCAAGCTGGCCTCCAAACCCTATGCGGCGAGCGGCAATTACATCAACAAGATGAGCAATTACTGTTCGGGCTGCGCCTATTCGCCCAGCAAGAAGACAGGCGAAGGCGCCTGCCCGTTCAACCCGCTATACTGGCACTTTATGGACCGCCACCGCGACCGGCTCGAAAAGAACCACCGCATCGGCCGGATCTATTCGACCTGGGACCGCATGGACGAAGACCGCCGCCAGGAATATCTCGACAGCGCCGAGACGTTCCTGGACACGCTCACCCCCGCCGACAGCGATTGGGCGCGCAGCTGACGCGCCAGTTCAGGCCGCCTGCGCCTCCGCATCCTCGCGCTTGAGCACCTTGTGTTTCGTTTCCTCCAGCCCATGCTTCCAGTAGCTGGAGATGTAGAGATCCTCTCCGCCAAGGCCCAGCTCGCCGCGGAAGAACTCCCGTAGCGCGCGCATCGAGGAGAACTCGCAGGCCGCCCATGCCGCGACATTGCCATCGGGTAGTTCGGCCGCCCGCATCGCTTCGACAAGCAGTTCGGGCGCGAGCCCCGGCTGCGGATTCACGATCCATTCGATCGTCACCCCGGGCGGCGCGTCGATCGGCTGGCGGTCGGCTTCGGCCTGTATCTCGATCGCCGCGTGCCCCTTTGCTTCCCGGTCGAGTGCTTCCAGATTGACGCCGATCGCCGGCAGGGCCGTCATGTCGCCTGCCACCAGATAGAAATCCCGCCCCGCCGGCAAGGGCTTGGCCGGTCCCGGCCCGCCGACCTGAACGGTGGCGCCGCGCTGTGCTTCAAGCGCGAACCGCGTCGCCGGTCCGGCAGCCTCCTGGCCATGGAGTGCGAAGTCGACTGTCAGCGCTTCGGGCGTCTGGCGGCGGATCGTATAGGTCCGCACGACCGGCCGCTCGCCCTCTGCCGGCAACATCAGCTTGATGTAACCGCCCGCCTGGCCTGCGGGGAAATTTGCCAATCCGGCCCCGCCCAGGGCGAGCCGGTGCATGGAGGGAGAGAGCGTTTCGGAGCTGAGCACTTCGAGCGTGCGGGGTTCTGGTCTTGTCGTCATCGCGCTCATTTATTGCGAACGGTTCGCAATTCAAGGTGTCAAAGCACAGTTTTTCTCGTTCACCGCTTCACCGAAAGCGTGGGCGAGATCGGAGGGGTAGAGGTCGGCAGCGCCGCGCCCGTCCTGCGGCGCACCCACCAGGGCTGCACGATGTGCCCGATACGCACCGCTTTCACGAGCAGCCAGATGCCCGTCGCGGTCGCCATCACCATGGCGATGGCGGATGCTTCCAGCCCGAACGCCCCGCCCGACAGCAGCGGATCGCCCATGGGCTTGGCATCGACCAGCCCATCCACCGCGATGCCCGACACCGACACGTCCCAGATATAGCCCTGCACCACGTTCCAGCCCCAGTGCAGGCCGATCGCCAGCCACAGATTGCGCGTGAGCATGTAGGCCGCGCCGAGCAGGATGCCCGCCTCCAGCGCGATCGCCAGCGCCGCGAGCAGCGTGCCGTTGGGATTGCTCCAGTGCACGAGGCCGAAGAGCAGCGCCGAGATCAGCAGGGCGACCCAGCTGCCGAAGAATTCCTCCAGAAAACGGAAGATGACGCCGCGAAACAGGATCTCCTCGAAGAACGCCGCCTGGAAGCCGGCCATCAGGAACAGCGTCAGGAAGGAGGTGCTGCCGCCCCAGCCATCGATCCGGTACACGCCCAGCAGCGCGGCGATGCCGACCATCATGCTCATCAATACGGCAGCGAACAGCAGTCCGACGAAAAAGTCGCGCGCCCGGGCATCGAAGGGCAAGTCGTCGCGCGGTTCCTCACCCAGATGGCGCAGCGAGAATTTGGCCACCATCACGGCGCCCACGGCCATGAGGATCGCGGAGAAATAGTCGCTCAGCCATACAGGCGCTGTCTCCATGTCGGAAATCCCGGCAATCGCCGCGACGGTATAGAGGATCAACCCGATAGTGATCCCGGCCGCGAGGAAGCTCAGCAGCCCGGATAACAGCGCGACAAGCGGGAAATCGAAGAACCGCCGCGCCTTGGATTTGCCGCGTTTTTCCTTAGCGGTGTCCGCCAGTTCGTGCTGCGTGATATCCTGCTGTGTACGTGTCTCGTCCAAAACGCCCCTCCCTTTCATTCGTCAATCGGCCGCTCCGGCCGCCCCTGAAACTCGCCATCGGCCCTCGAGAAGCGCGAGAGCGTGACACCGACAGGGCGTTTTTCAAAAACTCTTCCCCTCCACACCAAGCCCTGTTTTCTGCGGTGCCGAGCGCGGTTTTCGCATGCCCTGCTGTCAACTTCCAAGAACTCCGCTCTTCGCCCCGTGTGGATCTGCGCCGAACCGAAAGAAAGGGCTGAGGTGAACGTGTGCGTCATTCGCAAACAGATTGCAGAAAAAACGCATGTAGGAAAACGGGTTTTGCATATCGGCGGCAAGAATTCGGCCCGAATTCGGCCAAAGGTTGGGGTAGATTGCGGACAATATTGATGTAGGAAAGCGACTTTACCGGGGCTGCAACAAATAGAGGATCGAATGGCGGGGCACGAACCGGACTATATTCAACGCAGCTATGGCGAAATCTGGGGGTCAAAATCGCTAAATCACGAATCCGAAGCGGTTCGGTTCGGTTTCTTCAATGCCCGCGATATCGAAATCGAGCCGCATGTGCATGAAGATGCCCATTTGATTTTCGTCCTTGAAGGAAATTACATCACCACGGCTGAAGGGGCGCCGCCGGTAACCGCGGCCCCCATCCTGGTGGACAATCCAGCAGGCACTGCGCACCGCGACCGGTTCTACGGCCCCACCGGACGTTTTCTGGCGATCAACATCGCGCCCCACCTATCCCGCGAAGGGGTTGCGCGCGTATCGCGGCACCCGGCCGATCTTGCCCGCATGATAGAGGTGATCGAGGAACTGGAGTTCGGCGCAGCCACTGTCACTCTGGACGAAGTGACTCTCGCGCTTCTGCGGCATGACGAGGGAACGCCCGGTTCCCACATGCCGCCCTGGACAATGCGGGCTTATGAAAAAGTGATGGAGGAATCGCCCGAGGCAATGACGCTGGCAGAGCTGGCCTACGAGGCCGATGTACATCCGGTCCATCTTGCGCGCGTGTTTCGCCGGTCGTTCGGCAGGACCGCAGGCCAGTTGCTTCGCGACCGGCAATTCGAACGGGCCTGCGAACGCCTGCAGCTTGGTCGCCAATCCCTTGCCGAAATTTCACTGGACCTGGGCTTTTGCGATCAGGCGCACTTTTCGAGGTTCTTTACCCGCCGTGCCGGTTCTTCGCCCGCACGATATCGCCGGGCTGCCGCACAGGTTTGAAATGTACAAGAATCCCGTCGCGCCCGAGCTTAGCGACACCTCCGATCAAACTGGAGTAAGACCTTTGAAAATTCTTCTTCCCCTTCTTGCCCTGGTGGCAAGCGCGCAACCCGTCCAGGCACAAGGAGAAAGTGATATCGACACGGCCCTTGCCGCTGCGGCGGAGGATGAACTCAGCGGCGTGACCAGTATCGTTATCATGCAAGACGGCGCATTGCTGGCCGAACATTATTTCGACGAAGGCGGCGCGAATGCCGTTCGCAACACGCGTTCGGCCACAAAGACGGTGACCGGAATGCTCGCGGGAATAGCGATTGCCGACGGCACGCTGGGCCTTGATGCAAAGATCCCCGGCTTCTTTCCCGAACATGAGCCGTTGAACCCGGATTTGCGGAAAGAGAACGTCACCGTCGAAGATCTCCTGACGATGAGTTCGATTGCGGAATGCAACGATTCCAACAGCTTTTCGCGCGGCAACGAAGAACGCATGTATCTGATCGAAGATTGGGTCGGCTTCTATCTCGACTTGCCGGTCAGAGGCTTTCCCGCGTGGTCGGCGCGACCCGAAGACAGCCCTTATGGACGGGCCTTCTCCTATTGCACGGCAGGGGTCGTCACGCTTGGCGCGGTCATCGAGAAGGCGACCGGTAAGCAGCTGGAGGATTTTGCAGCGACGCGCCTCTTCGCGCCCTTGGGTATCGATAAGGCCGAATGGCAGTTCTCGCCGCTTGGGGTGGCGATGGGCGGCGGCGGGCTGGCCTTGACGAGCAAAAGCCTGGCGTCACTTGGCCAGCTGTTTCTCGATTCAGGCAAGGCCGGGCAGACACAGGTCTTTAGCTCTGACTGGGCCAGCGCATCGCTCGAACCGCATGCATCGATCGATGACGGCCGCGGCTTTGAATATGGGTATCTGTTCTGGATCCAGCCGTTCTCTGTCGGCGGCGAAACCGTATCGGCAAGGCTGATGAGCGGGAATGGCGGCAATAAAGTGATCGTCCAGCCAGAAACCAACTCGGTCACCGTGATTACGACAACGAACTTCGGCCAACGTGACGCCCACGCCAAGAGCGAACGGCTTTACGAGAAGTATATTTTGCCGGTCCTGCACCAGAACCACGGCGGCGGGACCACGCATTAGGTCCAGGCGCAACCGCGAGGGCTAGGGGAAATCGGGCCGCGCTCAATTCAGCGCCGCGGCCGCTTCACCTCGACTGTATTGTCGCGCGTGGCCCTGTCCTTATTTGCGAGAACGGCCCGCGCCGCAGGTTCTTGCCGGATCGAGAGGAACAGACGTGATGGTCATGTCCATAATTCGCAAAAGGTTGCATGAAAAACGCATGTGGAAAAACGGGTCTTTCATGTTGGCGGAAATAATTTGGCCCCTGTTTTTCAAAAACTCGACGATGATTGACAAAGCAGCCGCCTTACCTGCACTAATCTCTCATGATCTCTTCTTTCATCCTGGCGATTTTTTCGGCTATCCTCGTGATGATCCCCGATCCTTCGACTGCCGAATTGGATGCACTGGCCGACAAGGTGCTCGAAGGGCGCAATCAGCGTCCGATTGTGAGCCAGACCATCCAACTGCCACAATACATGAGGCCTGACACCCTGCTCATCCTGACCGAGCAGCCGATCCCGCAACACGGCTTTTGCCTGCGCACCCGCTGGCTTGCGGGTATCGCGCGAGCGGGCGAGGAGGATGGCGCGCCCACCTGGTGGTTCGACCGGAGGAGGGGCGCAAGCGCAGAGCGTGAGGTGGCGCTTACCCGCGAGGCCGAAGCCTGTCCCGGCACGGGCTACGTCCGCCTGATCGGAACAGCGGCAGCACACCCCGACCGCGCCGCATGGGCGCTTGCCCGTCTCGACGCCTATCTGAAGGACGCGGAAGGCTTCACCATGCGATGCACGGCGCAACACCCCCTCCAGCCGGAATGCGACAACCCCGCCAGACTGCGCGCGCGACTGGCGAATCCAAATCCGCTTGCGATAATTCAGGGTCGGGACGACGCCCAAATCCGGATCGACAGCATGACCGATCTGACCATCCATTATGACGAGCCCGGAAGGCTGAGCGTCGATCTCCACCGGCCAGTGCCGTTTTGAATTCCGCGAACGGAAGCGATTCCGCCGCGAAACGATAGTTATGCCGTCAGTTATTGGGCGGGCTCATATCGCTCATTCAGCCATCCGTACCTGTTCACGGACATGAGCAGCGAACCTCTCACAGATGATCTCGTCATTGCTCACTCCGCGAATGATCTTCGTCGACCCATCATGAAGCCTGATGAGAAGCGACTGCGCCCTGCGGTTCGTCGAGAATTTCACGTCGTATACTTCGCGCCACGGGATCGGTCTAATCAGAGTCGATCGATGTGGAACGAGCCCGAGATCGGTTGCCTGGACCGCAATTTCGTCGGCCCAGCGCCAGCCAAACCGGAAGGTTTCCCACCCGACATAAAGAGCCAGAAGTAATAGCGGGGCGTTGACGCCCCGCACGGTCATCTCTTCGGTCAACTTCAGAATGCTGCCGCGATCAGTTTCGGCTAGACCTTGGGCAACGGAACTGTCGAACGCAGCAATGCCGAATGTCACGCCAGCAAGGGCCATTATCGGAAAGATACAACCAAGAGCCCCTGTTCTCCAAGGCAGTTGCCTCGCGGATAGGCTGTCGTGAGTTTCAGGCATCCGCGTCAGCCTCCCTTCTCCCGCCGCAGCAATTCGGCTTTTATCTCGCTCCCATAGGCGTAGCCGCCCAGCCCACCGTCAACGGCGATTACGCGGTGGCAGGGGATGAGAACGGCGATGTTGTTCGCCCCATTGGCCCCGCCCACTGCGCGGCTGGCCTTGGGGTTGCCGAGCGCGGCGGCAAGTTGGCCGTAGCTGCGCGTTTCGCCGGGCGGGATGGCGCGCAGGGCCTGCCATACGCGCTGCTGGAAGGCGGTGCCCTTCACATCCAGCGGGATGTCGGCGGCGGCGGCGCTGTGCGGCGCCTCGACTGCGGCGGCGACCTGTTCGAAGAGGCGGCGGAATTCCTCCCCGCCCTCTGCCAGCTCGGCATGCGGGAAACGGGCCTGCAATTCAGCCTCGCCCTCCCCGAACGACAGGCAGCAGACCCCGCGCTCGGTCGCGGCGACCAGCATGGTGCCGAGCGTGGTGTCGACCGTGGCCCAGTGCACCGTGCGGCCCCTGCCGCCATCCTTCCAGTCGCTCGCCGTCATGCCGCTGTCCTTCCTGTCGTCGTAAAAGCGCGAGGGCGAGGTGTAGCCCGCCTCGTAGATCGCGCCGGTCACGCTGGTGCCGCCCGCCAGCGCCTCTTCCGCCCGCTCGCGGCGCAGGGCGCGCTGGTAGGCGGCGGGAGACAGGCCCACGGCGCGGGTGAAGATGCGCTGGAAATGGGTGGGCGAATAATCGGTCAGCGCGCCGAGCCGGTCGAGCGAGAGGCTGTCCTCCGCCTCCTTCATCGCGGCCAGCGCGTGCAGCACCGCCTGTTCTTCGCGGCTGTGCTGATCGGGGGCGCAGCGCTTGCAGGCGCGCAGGCCCGCCGCCTCTGCCGCAGCAGGGTCGGCATAGAAGCGCACGTTTTCCCGTTTCGGCGCGCGCGCGGGGCAGGACGGGCGGCAATAGATGCCGGTGGAATGAACGCCGGTGACGAAGACGCCGTCGAAGCGCCGGTCCTTGGCCAATGCAATGCGCCAGCGCCGGTCATCCGTAAGCTGGCCGTCCGTGAGCGGGCCGTCGGTCATGGATATGGTGTCGGGCGTCTCGGACATGGCTGCCTCTTTCCTAGCGTGATGCCAGAGGAATGCCAAAGCTCTGGACGCGGCGCATCCCGAAGCTTGCGGTCAATGCGGGGAAATAGCTAAGGACCAGCGCCAATGACACGTTTCCTAACAGCAATCGCGGCACTGATAACGCTGCTCCTGCCCGCGCTCGTGCAGGCCGAACCTGCCGATATCGATGTGGCGGCGCGCGGCGTGGTCCGCGTGGTGATCCTGGGCCAGAGCGACAATGACGAGATCTACCCGGTCAGCCACGGCACCGGCTTTGCGGTCGCGCCGGACAAGATTGTGACCAATGCCCATGTGGTGCGCGACGCGATGAGCGACAGCGAGCTGCGCATCGGCATCGTGCCCAGCGGCGGCGGCGAGGCGGTCTATGGCCGCATCCTGGCTGTCAACAGCCGCACCGATCTGGCGCTGGTCGAGGTGACCGGCGATCTTCGGCTGCCCCCGCTCGCCATTACCGCGCGCGAGGTGGCGGACAGCGGGCAGGTGGTCAGCGTGGGCTATCCCATGAATGTCGACCGCGCGCAGGGATTGGCGATGAGCGACATCTTCCGCTCCATGCCGCCGGTCAAAAGCCCAGGCTTCGTCTCGGGCGCGCGGCCAAGCCGCCAGTTCGACACCATCCTGCACACCGCGCCAATCGCGCGCGGCAATTCGGGCGGTCCGCTGCTCGATCCCTGCGGCCGCGTGGTGGGGGTGAACAGTTTCGGCGCGGACAATGAAGGCGGCGATGCGGAGTTCTTTTTCGCCGTGTCCAATCGCGAACTGCTGCCCTTCCTGCGCGAAAACGACATCACCCCGCTGACGAACGACAGCACCTGCCGCAGCCTCGCCGATCTGGATGCGGCGGAAAAGGAACGGCTGGATGCCGAGCGCGTCGAGGCGCTGCAGAACTTGGCGCAGCGGGCGGAAGAAACGCGCGAGCGGCGCGAACGCGCGCTGCTGACGGCGCAATTGGGCGTGGCGCAGGACCGCGAGGACCGCATGGCGCTGGCCTTCGTGCTGCTGCTGGTCGCCTTCGGCCTGGGCCTGTGGGGCTGGAGCCACCGCGAACGCACCGATCCCGAGGCCGAGGATGCCCAGCTGCGCCGCAAGAAAGCCTACATCGCCTTCGCTTTCGCCGCCTTCCTCGTGGTGGTGGCGCTGATCGCCTTCGTGACCCGCCCCGGCCTCGACGAAATCGACCGGCGCGTGGCGGCGGATATGCAGGACGGTGCTAGCGGAAGCGGCGGCAAGGACCCGCTGGCCGCCAATGCCGGGGGCGACGGCAGCTTCGTGTGCCACATCCTTCCCGAACGCAGCCGCATCACCAATGCCGAAACGCCCGAACTCACCTTCGACTGGACCGCCGAGGGCTGCGTGAACGAGCGCACGCAATATGGCTATGCCTCGGGCAATTGGTCGCGCGTCTTCGTGCCGAACGAGGAAGATGCCGTGGCGGTGAACAGCTTCGACCCAGACCGCCGCATCTTCCGCTCCGAACGCTACCTCCTGCCGCGCAGCGCGATGAGCGAGGCCCGCAAGGCCCGCGGGAAATACAAGGCGCCCAGCTGCGGCGCGGAAAGCGCGGCGAGCACGCTGGGGGATCTGCAGGGCGAAGTCCTCGGCCAGCTCCCCCGCCAGCCCAATGAGCGGCTGGTCTATCAGTGCGAACCGGCGACACCGGAATAGATCGGGCCGGAAGAACACGGTCCTCCTCTCCCTTGCACATGGAGGCAGCAGCAATGTTGGCGCACCACGTCCCCGGGCCTGACAGGACGACCCCGACGACGCGCAAAAGCACAGCTGTCCATAACCAACCGGCCTGACTCGGGTTGCCTTGCGAGACCCCCTTTGCTAGGCGCGCGCCAATCTTGCCGGGGCGATTCAAATTCGCTGCTAATCGGCATGGACGTACAGAACCCTTTTTCCGACCCTTAGAGGACGAGAGACGCGTGGATATTTCCGCCGGTATTCAGGCTAGCCTTGCAGGGCGCTATGCCGCCGCCCTATTCGATCTGGCCAGCGAGGCCGGGACCGTGACCGCGGTCGAATCGGATCTCGACAAGCTCGAGGCCGGCCTGGCCGATTCGCCCGAGCTCAAGATGCTCACCACCAATCCGCGCGTGACGCGCGCCCAGGCCGAAAAGGCCCTCTGGGGCGTGTCGGCCATCATGGGCCTCAGCGACCTGACGCAGAAGTTTCTCGGCACGCTGGCGCAGAACCGCCGGCTCGGGCAGCTTCCCGGCGTCATTCGTGCCTTCCGCACGATCGCTTCGGCCCAGCGCGGCGAAGTCTTTGCGGATGTCACCAGCGCCCATGCGCTGACTGACGCGCAGCTTGCCGATCTCAAGAGCAAGCTCACCGCCCGCGAAGGCCGCACGGTCAAGCTTTCCACGAAGGTCGACCCCGAGATTCTCGGCGGCCTCGTCGTAACCATCGGATCGAAGCGTATCGACGGCTCGATCCGCACCCGTCTCAATTCTCTCGCCCAGGCCATGAAGGCTTAAAGGACTAGAAACATGGATATCCGCGCAGCAGAAATCTCCAAGGTCATCAAGGACCAGATCGCCAATTTCGGCAGCGAAGCCGAAGTCAGCGAAGTCGGTTCGGTTCTCTCCGTTGGTGACGGCATCGCCCGCATCCACGGCCTCGACAACGTCCAGGCCGGCGAAATGATCGAATTTTCCAACGGCGTGCAGGGCATGGCCCTGAACCTGGAAGCGGACAATGTGGGCGCCGTGATCTTCGGCGCCGACACCGACATCGCCGAAGGCGATACGGTCAAGCGCACCGGCACCATCGTGGACGTTCCCGTCGGCAAGGGCCTGCTCGGCCGCGTGGTCGATGCTCTGGGCAACCCGATCGACGGCAAGGGCCCGATCGTGGCCGACAAGCGCATGCGCGTCGAAGTCAAGGCGCCGGGCATCATCCCGCGTGAATCGGTTTCCGAACCCGTGCAGTCGGGCCTCAAGGCCATCGACGCTCTCGTTCCCGTCGGCCGCGGCCAGCGCGAACTGATCATCGGCGACCGTCAGACCGGCAAGTCCGCCGTCGCGATCGACACCTTCATCAACCAGAAGGACGCCCATCAGGGCGACGATGAAGGCAAGAAGCTTTACTGCGTCTATGTCGCCGTCGGCCAGAAGCGTTCGACCGTCGCCCAGATCGTGAAGAGCCTCGAAGAAAACGGCGCGATGGAATATTCCATCGTCATCGCCGCGACCGCTTCGGAACCGGCTCCGCTGCAGTATCTCGCGCCCTACACCGGCTGCGCGATGGGTGAATTCTTCCGCGACAACGGCATGCACGCCGTGATCTGCTATGACGACCTTTCTAAGCAAGCCGTGGCCTATCGCCAGATGTCGCTGCTGCTGCGTCGTCCTCCGGGCCGCGAAGCTTATCCGGGCGACGTGTTCTATCTCCACAGCCGCCTGCTCGAGCGCGCGGCGAAGATGAACGGCGCCAATGGCGGCGGTTCGCTGACCGCACTGCCGATCATCGAAACGCAGGCAGGCGACGTGTCGGCCTACATCCCGACCAACGTGATCTCGATCACCGACGGCCAGATCTTCCTCGAAACCGACCTGTTCTACCAGGGCATCCGTCCGGCCATCAACGTCGGCCTGTCGGTCAGCCGTGTGGGCGGTGCCGCCCAGACCAAGGCGATGAAGAAGGTTTCGGGCTCGATGAAGCTCGACCTCGCGCAGTACCGCGAAATGGCTGCCTTTGCGCAGTTCGGCTCGGACCTCGACGCCGCGACGCAGAAGTTGCTCAACCGCGGTGCGCGCCTGACCGAGCTGCTTAAGCAGCCGCAGTTCAGCCCGATGCCGTTCGAAGAGCAGACCGTGTCGATCTTCGCCGGCACCAACGGCTATCTCGACGATGTCGCCGTGAACCGCGTGACCGAATACGAAGAGCAGATGCTGAGCTTCATGCGCAGCGAACACGCCGGCGTGCTGGAAGAAATTCGCACCACCGGTAAGTTCGAAGACGACACCAAGAACAAGGTCGTCGACGCGCTCAAGGCTTTCGCAAAGCAGTTCGCATAGTGCTGCAAATTGCGATCTGGGGAATTTGTCTGATGTTGATCGTGAAAGCGATAGACATGATGCAGAGGGCGTCGCTCGCCCAAAACCCAGAAGCCGGTGCCAGCGCTTTGACGACGGCAGGAAGCGTCATTGCAATTTTAGGCGCAATCTTGCTGTTTTTCTTGGCCGACGGACAAGTATCTGAAGTGCCGTCGCAATTTGGAGGATATTGAGTGGCCTCGCTCAAGGAACTCAAGGGCCGGATCAACTCGGTCAAGTCGACCCAGAAGATCACCAAGGCCAAGCAGATGGTCGCAGCGGCCAAGCTGCGCCGTGCGCAGGCCGCCGCCGAAGCCGCCCGCCCCTATGCGGAGCGGCTCTCGGGTGTGATGGGATCGCTGGCGAGCAAGGTGGCTGGCGACAGCGCACCGATGCTGCTGCGCGGCAATGGTGCAAACCAGCGCCACCTGCTGGTGGTGGTGAACACCGACAAGGGTCTGTGCGGCGGTCTCAACGCCAATATCGTCAAGGCTGCCAAGGCCAAGGCGAAGGCGCTGATCGCGGAAGGCAAGGAAGTCTCCTTCTACCTCGTGGGCAAGAAGGGCCGCGCGCCGATCAAGCGCGATTATCCCAACCGCATCGCGAAGCATTTCGACACTTCCGAAGTTCGCCAGCCCGGCTTCGAGGAAGCCGAGGAAATCGCCGACGATCTGATCGCGCAGTTCGAGGAAGGCGAATTCGATGTCGCCCATCTCGTCTATCCGATCTTCAAGTCCGCCTTGGCGCAGGATCCCACCGTCGACCAGCTGATCCCCGTACCGCCGCCGGAAGGCGACGATGCGATGGCTGCAGCTGGCGAAGGTGCGGTGGTCGATTACGAACCGGGTGAAGAGGAAATCCTCGAAGACCTGCTGCCGCGCTATGTGAAGACGCAGATCTTCGGTGCCCTGCTCGAACGCGAGGCATCCGAACAGGGCGCCTCGATGACCGCGATGGACAATGCCACGCGCAACGCAGGCGACCTGATCCAGAAACTGACCATCCAGTACAACCGCAGCCGCCAGGCCGCTATTACCACCGAGCTGATCGAGATCATCGCTGGTGCAGAAGCTCTCTAAAGGACGTTTACACGTGAAGAAACTCGCCCTCCTCCTCCCTGCCCTCGCCCTTGCGGCATGCGGTGAAGAGCCTGCGCCCGAACCGGTCGCAACCGAAGTTGCTGCGCCCGAACCGATCGAAACACTCGCTGCTCCCGACCAGGCCTACTTCACCACGAAGTACGCCGAAGCCTGCCCCGACGAAGACGCCGTGAACACCGCGATCTGCAAGCGTGCCGGCATGGGTTCGCCCGATGTCGTCTGCGAATTCGGGCTCGGTGAAGACGAATATCTTCGCAACAAGGCTACCCTCACCGCCGGCGATGGCGAATGGACTTTCGCCGATCCCGAAAACGTCTGTGTCGGCTAAGCCGAAATCACTGAAAATCAGGACTTAGATCATGGCCACCGCACCCAAGCTTAATCAGAGCCCCAATGGCGTAATCAGCCAGGTCATCGGCGCCGTCGTCGACGTTGCGTTCGAAGGCGACCTGCCGCCGATCCTGACCGCGCTGGAAACCAAGAACGGCGACAACACGCTGGTTCTCGAAGTCGCGCAGCACCTCGGCGAAAACACCGTCCGCACCATTGCGATGGACGGCACGGACGGTCTCGTCCGCGGCCAGGAAGTCGTGAACACCGGATCGCAGATCTCGGTTCCGGTCGGACCCAAGACGCTCGGCCGCATCATGAACGTCATCGGCGCGCCGATTGACGAGCGCGGCCCGATCGGCGCCGAAGAAACCATGCCGATCCACGCGGACGCACCGCTGTTCGTCGACCAGTCGACCGAAGCGGCCATCCTCGTCACCGGCATCAAGGTCATCGACCTTCTCGCACCTTATGCGCGCGGCGGTAAGATCGGCCTGTTCGGCGGCGCCGGCGTGGGCAAGACGGTTCTCATCCAGGAACTCATCAACAACATCGCGAAGGGCCACGGCGGCGTGTCCGTCTTCGCCGGTGTGGGTGAACGTACCCGCGAAGGTAACGATCTCTACCACGAATTCCTCGACGCTGGCGTTATCGCCAAGAACGACGATGGCGAAGCCATCAGCGAAGGTTCGAAGGTTGCGCTCGTGTTCGGCCAGATGAACGAGCCTCCGGGCGCGCGTGCCCGCGTTGCTCTCTCGGGTCTGACCATGGCGGAATATTTCCGCGACGTCGAAGGCCAGGACGTGCTGTTCTTCGTCGACAACATCTTCCGCTTCACCCAGGCGGGTTCGGAAGTGTCGGCACTGCTCGGCCGTATTCCTTCGGCCGTGGGCTATCAGCCGACGCTCGCCACCGACATGGGTAACCTGCAGGAACGCATCACCTCGACCACCAAGGGTTCGATCACCTCGGTCCAGGCCATCTATGTTCCCGCCGACGACCTTACCGACCCGGCGCCGGCAACCTCGTTCGCCCACTTGGACGCAACGACCACGCTCAACCGCGCGATTTCGGAACTGGGCATCTACCCGGCGGTCGACCCGCTCGACTCCACCAGCCGCGTGCTCGAACCGCGCGTCGTGGGTGACGAACACTATCAGACCGCTCGCCGCGTCCAGGAAACGCTGCAGAAGTACAAGAGCCTGCAGGACATCATCGCCATCCTCGGCATGGACGAACTGTCTGAAGAAGATAAGCTGACTGTGGCCCGTGCCCGCAAGATCCAGAAGTTCCTCAGCCAGCCGTTCCACGTGGCCGAAGTCTTCACCAACATTCCCGGACAGTTCGTCCAGCTGGAAGACACGGTGAAGTCCTTCAAGGCTGTCGTCGACGGTGAATACGATCACCTGCCGGAAAGCGCCTTCTACATGGTCGGCGGCATCGATCAGGTGGTCGAAAAGGCCCAGAAGCTGGCGGAAGAAGGCTAAGCATGGCCCTGCATTTTGAACTCGTCACACCGGCCAAGCTGGTCCGTTCCGAGGAGGTCCACATGGTGGTCGTCCCCGGCGCGGAAGGCGAATTCGGCGTGCTCGACGGGCATGCGCCCTTCATGTCGACCATTCGCGACGGCCAGATCCAGGTCTACAAGTCCGAAGGCGGCTCGCCGGAGACCATCGAGGTCCGCGGTGGCTTTGCCGAAGTCGGCGAAAAGGGCCTCACGGTCCTCGCCGAACACGTCGAGGGCTGACCGGGCTTCTTACCTGAATTCGAGAGGGCGGCCACTGTGCCGCCCTTTTTCGTGCTCGCGTCGTTCGATCTGCCCTGCTCAATACGCGAGCATCGATTGCCGCTCTCGTGATCGCAGCGCACATGAAAAAGTAACCACGGGCTGCTACTTACGCGCCGGACAGGGAGATATCGAACCGGCATGGTCATTCGCGGCATTACCTTTGGCTATCTGACCATCATCGCCATCGCGTGCGTGGCGCTGGCCCTGCCGCTGCCGGACAACAGCCGCGGCGATTCCTTCCTGACGCTGGCAGTGCTGGTGATCCCCATTTTCCTGTGCGCCCAGCCGCTGCGGCTGATGCTCAGCCGCCATCCGTCACCCACGCGCCAGTTGATCGCCGATGTCCGCACGCACTGGCCGAAGATCCTTTGGGCGGCCGCGCTCTATTTCTCGCTGGCGGTCACGCTCGAAGCGTTCAGCGCGGTCAAGAAGTCGATCCCGTTCATCGTGCCGTTCTATCTCGATCCGTTCCTGATCGATCTGGACCGGTTCCTTTTCCTCGGCACCGATCCCTGGCGCATAACGCACGCCCTGTTCGGGTGGCTCACCCAGCCGATCCTGTGGCTTTATAACGGCTGGCACATGGCGCATATCGGGCTCGCCGTGTGGATCGCCTTTGCCTTCGACGAGGTGCAAAAGGTGCGCTTCACGCTGCTGCTGCAGTTCATCTGGCTGGGGCTCGGCGGAGGTGCTGCGCTGGCGCTGTCGTCGGTCGGCCCGATCATGGTCGGCGATTTCTATGCTAATGACGATTTTCTCCCGCTGCTGAACGTACTGCAGCAGGAAGCGCCCTCGCTCATCACGACCAAGAACCTGCTGATATCGACCATGGACGACCCGCTGCTGATCAGCGGCATATCGGCCATGCCGTCGGTCCATGTCGCCATCGCCACCGCGATCGCACTCTGGCTGCAACGCTACGAGATACGCGTGCTGACTGTGCTCGGCTGGCTTTACACCGGCGCCATCTACATCGGCTCGATCCACCTCGGCTGGCACTATGCGACCGACGGCCTGTTTTCGGGCGTCATGGTGCTGCTCGTGTGGTGGCTTTCCGGCCGTTATGTCACATGGCTCTCCGCCCGGGAGTTCGCCGATGGACGGTTCTCCGTGCCTTCGGCAGAGCAAGGGACCGCCTGAAGCTTTCGTCGAACGACCGAATGGAGACGACGGACGATTTTACTCTTCGGGATCACAGCGGCATAGTGGCGTCTTTCCTAGGAGGGATGCGATAATGAAACTGGTATCGACACTTGCGATGGGCGCGGCCATGGCCTTTGCCATGACCACACCCCTAAAAGCGCAGGACGGCATTCCCGGCCCCGACGAAGACCCCTTCATCTGGCTGGAAGAAGCCCGCAGTGACAAGGCCCTGAACTGGGTCGAGAACGAGAACGAACGCACCACCGCCCACATGACGGCGGATCCCCGCTTCGCCCAGCTGAAGGCGGAAGCGCTCGCCATCTATGACAGCGAGGACAAAATCCCCTATGTCTCGTTCCGTCCCGATGGCCTGTATAATTTCTGGCAGGACAAGCAGAACCCCAAGGGCCTCCTGCGCCGCACCACGCTCGAAAGCTATCGCAGCGACGAACCGCAGTGGGAAACCGTGCTGGATATCGATGCGCTTGCCGCAGCAGAAGGCAAGGAATGGGTGTACAAGGGCTCTTCCTGCCTGCCGCCCGACCTGCGCTATTGCATGATCTCGCTGTCCGACGGGGGCAAGGATGCCACCGTCATGCGCGAATTCGACATGCAGACGAAGACCTTCGTCGAGAACGGCTTCGTCATCGACAGAGAAAGCCAGGGCGATGCCGAATGGCTTGACCGGGACACGCTGCTGGTCAGCCGTGATTTCGGCGAAGGCACGCTCACCGAAAGCGAATATCCCTTTACCACCCGCCTGTGGAAGCGCGGCACCAAGCTCGCCGATGCGCCCGAAATCTATCGCGGCGAGGCGAGCGATGTCTGGGCCGGCGCCGGATTGCTGCGTGACAGCGAAGGCACGGTCCACGGCTACACCGCCATGCGCGGAACCTCTTTCCACGACCGCGCCTGGTATCTCCAGCAGGACGGCGAATGGGTCAGGCTCGACATGCCGGACAAGTCCTCGCTCGGCGGTATCATCGACGGCCAGATGCTCTTTTCGACCGACGTCGACTGGACGGTCGGTGACCAGACCTTCCCTGCCGATTCCCTGATCTCCGCCAATCTGGAAGAATGGCTGGCCGATCCCAACGGCGCGGCCAAGACCCTCGTCTGGGCACCCGGTGATCGCCAGACCAAGCAGGGCGGCGGATCGACCGCCAGCAGCTATTACATCAACATTCTCGACAATGTGATCGGCAAGGTCCTGAAGTTCGACTATGTCGATGGCCAATGGGTGAGCAGCGAGATCGCCCTGCCCGACAATGCCACCGTCGGCGTGGCGGCCACCTCGGACGAATCCGACGACATCATGTATTCGGTGACCAACTTCCTCGAACCGAGTGCGCTGTATTATTCGGACGGGTCCTCCACCCCGGAAACGATCAAGACCTCGCCGGCCTATTTCGATCCGGCGGGAATGGACGTCGAACAGTTCGAAGCCACCAGCAAGGACGGGACGAAGATCCCCTACTTCCTCGTCAAGCCCAAGGGCATGGCGATGGACGGCACGACCGCCACGCTCCTGACCGGTTACGGGGGTTTCCAGGTGCCGCGTCTGCCCGGCTACCTCGGTACGACCGGCAAGCTGTGGCTTGAAAAGGGTGGTGCCTACGTCCTCGCTAACATGCGGGGCGGCGGCGAATTCGGGCCCATGTGGCACCAGAGCGCCATTCGCGAAAACAAGCAGCGGACGTGGGACGATTTCATCGCAGTGGCAGAGGATCTGGTTGCGCGCGGCATCACCTCGCCCGATCACCTGGGCATTCAAGGCGGATCGCAGGGCGGCCTGCTGGTAGGCACGGCCTTCACCCAGCGCCCCGAACTGTTCGATGCGGCGATCGTGCAGATCCCGCTGTTCGACATGCTACGCTATCACCTCATCGGCCGCGGTGCTTCGTGGATCGGCGAATATGGCGATCCCCGCATTCCCGAACAGCGTGCCTGGATCGAAGGCTATTCGCCCTATCAGAAGATCGTCGAAGGCGTGGACTATCCTGAGCCCTTCCTGTGGGCATCGACCGCGGATGACCGCACCCATCCCGCCCATGCCCGCAAGGGTGCAGCCAAGCTGAAATCCCTCGGCCAGCCGTACTGGTATTACGAGGAGACGACCGGCGGCCATTCGGGCGGTGTAGACAACGAACAGCGCGCCCAGCTTCAGGCCCTGCAGATGGTCTATCTGATGCAGCGCCTGATGGACGACAACAAGGGCGGCTGAAGCGTCTAGTTTACTGGAATTCGCAAAGAGGGGGCGGTCCGGCATGGGCCGCCCCTTTTTTATCGTGCCCGCTTTACCGGCGCATGGAAATCGGCTGGCTTGTCGGCGATCCAGCGCAGGAACCGCGCCATGTCCTCCGCCGCGGCGAGCCGATCGCGGTCATCGCCAAAGCGCGCGAGTTCGGCATTGGTGAAATTGGCGTGAATCGTCTTGTGGCAGATGGGGTGGACCGGCACCGTCTCCCGGCCCTTCTTCGATTTGGGCACGGGATGATGCCACTGCACTTTGCGCCCCAAGGGGCGCTCGCACAGCCAGCAGGTGGGCAGCTTTTCGCTCAGCCCTTGTCGCCCCCGTCCTTCTTCTCTGCTGCTTTCTTCTTTTTCATCGTATCGTGAAAGCGGTCGGCCCAGCCGGGTTTGACCATCTGGTCGGCGCGGACCATGCGCAGTTCGCCTGCCGCGACATCGCGGCTCACCGCGCTACCGGCTGCGACAATCGCGTCCGCACCGATGGTGACAGGCGCGATCAGCGCGCTGTTGGAGCCGATGAAGGCGCGTTCGCCGATGGTCGTCTTGTGCTTGAAATAGCCATCGTAATTGCAGGTGATCGTGCCTGCGCCGATATTGGCCCCTGCCCCCACCGTGGCATCGCCGAGGTAGGTCAGGTGGTTGGCCTTGGCGCCTTCGCCCAGCGTGGCCTTCTTCATCTCGACGAAATTGCCCACCTTGCTTCCCTTTTCCATCACCGCACCGGGGCGCAGGCGTGCATAGGGCCCGACTTCGCATCCCTCGCCCACACGCGCGCCTTCGAGATGGCTGAAGGCGCGGATCGTGGCACCGTCGGCAATTGTGACGCCTGGCGCGAAAACGACGTTGGGTTCGATGGTCACATCGCGGCCCAGCACCGTGTCATAGCTGAAGAAGACGGTTTCGGGAGCCTTGAGGCTGGCGCCTTCGGCCATGGCTTCCTCGCGCCGATATTCCTGCCACTGCCGCTCTGCCGCGGCCAGTTCCGCGCGGCTGTTGATGCCGGTCACTTCGCTGGGATCGGTGCAGGAGATCACCGCGCAGGTATCGCCCTCTTCATTGGCGATATTGACCACGTCCACGAGGTAATATTCGCCCTGCGCATTGTCGTTGCCCACGCGGCGCAGCAGATCGAACAGATCGCCCGAACGTGCCGCCATGACGCCGGAATTGCACAGGCGGCAGGCGCGCTCCGCTTCATTGGCGTCCTTGAACTCGACCATCTTCGATATCTTGCCGCTCTCATCCGCAATGACCCGGCCGTAATGGCCCGGGTCTTCGGGTTCGAAGCCCAGCACCACCACCTTGGGGCGGTCTTCGGCATGCAGCCTGTCGAGCATGGCCTTCATGGTTTCGCCGCGCACGAAGGGAACGTCGCCATATAACACCAGAACATCGCCGCTGTGCCCTGCCAGGCTCTCTTCGGCCTGCTGGACTGCGTGGCCGGTCCCGCGCTGCGGTTCCTGCAGCGCCGTCTGCGCGCGCTCGCCCAATGCCTCTTCGACCTGTTCGCGGCCCGAGCCGACAACCACGATCTTTTTCGCCGGAGCCAGGCCATCGACCGTGGCGAGCAAGTGATCGAGCATCGGCCGCCCGGCAATCGGGTGAAGCACCTTGTGAAGATTGCTCTTCATACGGGTGCCCTTGCCCGCGGCGAGAATGACGGCGGCGAAATCGCGTGAGTTTTCCATAGCCACGGGCCATGCCATCATTCGCTTGCAGTTTGAAGAACCATACTGCACTCGAAAGGCAATGGCAGATTTTCCCTTCGATATCGTCGCCTTCGACCTCGATGGCACCCTTCTCGAAACGCATCGCGATCTCGGCACGGCGGTCAATCATGCGCTTGCCCTGGGCGGCTTCGATACCATCCCGGTCGAAAGCGCGACCGAGATAATCGGCGGCGGGGCCAAGGCGATGCTGCAGCAGGCGATCGACCGGCAAGGCGGTCTACCTCACGACGAATTCCGCAAGCTCTACAAGGCAATGCTCGCCTATTACGGAGAGAATAACGCGGTCCATACGCGCCCCTATCCACATGCCGTGGAGGTGCTCGATGCACTGGCGGCGCGCGGCGTTGCCACGGGCGTGGTCACGAACAAGTTCGAAGGCTTTGCCCGCGACATCCTCGGCAAACTCGGACTGCTGGATCGCTTTCCCTTCGTGATCGGAGGCGACAGCCTCGGGAAAGATGCGGAGGGCAATTACATCGCCAAACCCGCTGCCGACCCGCTGCTGAAGGCGCGCGAACTAGCGGGCGGCGGCGCGATGGTCTTCATCGGTGACAGCAGTTACGACATGAAAGCAGCGCGCGCGGCAGGCGTGCCCGTCATCGCGGCATGCTATGGCTATTGCGACGGAACGGCGGCGGAACTCGGCGCCGATGCTGCGATTGATTCGCTGGCCGAACTGATCCCCGCGCTGGAGCGGCTGTAGCCCTCGTCCTGCCCCTACGGCACGGCGGATCGCCGCGCATACGGTTGCAAGTGCGGGGTTTAAGTGCCACCTCGCCTAGGCAATTGACCTTTACGTAAACGACAAACAACACACAGGAGCAGCCCCATGAGCATCGATTTCAAGGACAAGGTAGCTATCGTCACCGGCGCCGGCGGCGGTCTGGGCCGCGAATATGCGCTCGAACTGGCGCGCCGCGGCGCGAAGGTCGTCGTGAACGATCTGGGCGGTTCGCGCGACGGCACCGGCCATTCCGACATGGCCCTGCAGGTAGTCGAGGAAATCGAGAAGGCCGGCGGTGAAGCCGTATCGAACGGCGGCAGCGTGACCGAATTCGAACAGATGGAAAAGATGGTCGCCGACGCCAAGCAGAAATGGGGCGGCGTGCACATCGTCATCAACAATGCCGGCGTGCTGCGCGACAAGACCTTCGCCAAGATGACCATGGACGATTTCGAATTCGTCGTGGACGTGCATCTCAACGGGTCGGCCAATGTCAGCAAGGCCGTGTGGGAAACCATGCGCGAGCAGGCCTATGGCCGCATCCTGATGACGGCATCCTCCACCGGCCTGTTCGGCAACTTCGGCCAGGCGAATTACGGCGCAGCCAAGCTCGGCCTCGCCGGTCTGACCAAGACGCTGCAGCTCGAAGGCGCGAAGTACAACATCAAGGTCAACACGATCAGCCCGGTAGCCGGCACGCGCATGACCGAAGATCTCTTCCCCGAAGAAGCCTTCAAGCTGTTCGATCCGGTGAACGTGGTTCCGGCCGCGCTCTTTCTGGTCAGTGAAGATGCCCCCACCAACGCCATCGTCGGCGCGGGTGCAGGCGGCTTCCACAGCGCCTGGACCGTCATGAACGATGCCGTCTGGCTGAAGGACGAAGAACGCACTGTCGAAGGTTTCGCTGCAAACTGGGACAAGATCAGCGATTTCTCCAACCTCAAGGCCCCTCAGTCGGGCGCCGAACAGTCGGGTGCGATCCTGACCGCGATGCAGAAGGTCACCGGAACCGGCCCGAGCAGCGCCCGCGGCTAAGTACTCCACCTTTATTGCGAAAAGCCCCGCACCGTCGCATGATGGTGCGGGGCTTTTCTTTGGGGGATATGTCATGGAGTGGGAAAACGCGCTGCGCATCATGCGCAAGACTTCGCTGGCAGTCAGTGTTGTGGCAGTGCTGTTGGCGGTGATCGGCCTGACCCAGCTCGGCCTCGCCGCAGTGGCTGTGAGCGAGGAATACGAGCGCATCGAGCGGATCGAGGAGATCTACCGCCCGAGCACCTATTACGGTTACCAGGCGCAGCAGGCCGCGCTGGAGAATGAATACAACCGATCGAGCAGCGCCTTCTTTCTACAGGGCCGTTTCATTCCCGATCACGAAAGCATCGGCTGGACATCGCCCGGCGTTCTCACGCTGATTGGCCTCGTGCTGTCGGCGCTGGCATTTTTCGGGGCAGCGATGGTGTGGCTGCACCAAGCGCATGCCAATATGGTCGCAGCCGGATGGCGTCCCAAATACACCCCGCGCAAGGTGCTCATCGGCTATGCGGTGCCGCTGATGAACCTCATCGTGCCGTTCGAGGCCATGCGGGAACTTTACAACCGCAGCCATGGCGAGGGCGACGATTTCGCCCATACTACTGCAGAAGATGTCACCGCGTGGTGGACGGCCATGATTGTCGGTCTGCTCGTCTTCAGCGCCATGATCTTCAAGTTCCTGATCGATGCTGGCACCAATTTGATCCTGATGACTCCCCTATGGATGGAATATGCGGTATTCGCCTTCGGATTCGTTCTGCTGCTGCTCAGCGCCTTTCTGTTCGCGTCGCTGACCCGCAAGATAACCGCGGCACAGGCCGAATATTTGCCCGCACACCCCGTCCAAGCGGCCGAGGAGCGCGCAGCACAGCGGCGCATGGCAGTTACGGTGGTGCCTGGCCGAGCCGATGAGCCGTATTGACGTACTAATACACTAGGCCTACACCAACGTCGTTCCTCGAACAGGGAGATTTGGCGATGTATAGCCAGGAAAACCTCAATTCCGCCGTCAGCGCCGGTGCGATCAGTGCCGAAGCGGCCAATGCCCTTCGCGCCCATGTCGCCGCCTCGCGCGATGCGGTGCCCGCCGATGCCGAGCATTTCCGGCTCGTTACCGGGTTCAACGACATTTTCGTGAGCATCGGGGTGATCATCCTGCTGCTGGCGGCCGGTGGTATCGGGCAACAGATCGCCAATGCCTTTACCTCCTTGCCCGTAATGGGCACTCTCGATCCGTCTCAGGCGCAGATCGACGCATATATCGATGCCGACAGGTTGCGGACCGGCCTCCAATTGCTGCTCGGCGGCCTACTGGTATCGGCGACCTCGTGGCTACTGGCGGAATTCTTCATTCGCCGCAAACATATGGCGCTGCCCTCGATCCTGCTCCTGCTCGCTTTTGTGGGGGCGGTCTTCGCCGCGGTGATCGGCGTGGGCAATCTGCTCGGCGTGATGCATAGCGATACCAGCAGTGCGGTGCTCGTCTCGGCATCGGGCCTGATTGCGGCCGGGGCAGCCTGGGCGCATTGGCGGCGGTTCATGGTGCCGATCACTGTCGCGGCCGGTACGGCGGCGCTGGCCATCACCGGCATCGCCATCATCGCTGCAATCATCGGTTCGCCCGGTGAAACCGTGATCCTCGCGCTAGTGCTGGCGTCTGGCCTTGCGATCTTCGCCCTCGCCATGCGCTGGGACATGACCGATCTCGGCCGGACCACCCGCCGCAGCGACGTGGCTTTCTGGCTCCACCTGCTCGCCGCGCCCATGATCGCACATCCGCTGTTCCATTCGCTGGGCGTCACGCAGGGAGACAATATCGGCGCAGGCGCAGCAGTGGCTGTTCTGGCGATCTACATCGTCTTCGGGATCGTGGCGCTGGCGGTCGATCGCCGGGCGCTGCTGGTCTCGGCGCTCGCTTATGTGCTGATCGCGCTGACCTATCTGTTCCGCGAATTCGGCGCCGTGGAGCTCAACTTCGCGCTTACCGCGCTGGTGATCGGTTCGGCCCTCCTCACGCTCAGCGCACTGTGGACCCCGATCCGCCGCACTATCGTGACCGGTCTGCCCACAAATCTTCAGGCGCGGCTGCCCGCCACCGCCTGATCCATCAGCCACCGAGAGAAGGGCTCGTCCATGAGGGGCGGGCCCTTTTTCGTGAAGCGCATCACTGCGCTGTCAGCCTGTAGCGGTCAGTCCTCGACTGCCTTGAGCAGACGCCGTTCCAGCGGGGCGAGGACACCGGCCAGTTCATGGCCGCGTTTCAACACCTGTCCGTGTTCGCCGAACAGTGTCCACATGCCCTGTTTACCGCGCAGCGTCGGCCGTTTCTCGATCCTTGCCTGCGGCCGTTCGGCATGGCGCACGAAGGCTGCGAAAGTCGCCACATCCTTGGTGAAATCCATGGCATAATCGCGCCAGTGCCCGGCTGCGACCATGCGGCCATAGACGTCGAGAATCTTGGTCAGTTCATCGCGTTGGAAGCCGACCTGCCCGGGCTTGCGCCCCGGAAAGGCCACGATATTTGCACTACTCGCTTGCGCCATCAGTCGGCAGTACCGCTGCGCTGCGTGGGTTGCTGCGGATCAGCCGCCTGCTGAGCGGCCCGCAGATCGGCAATTTCGGCGCGCAGGGCAGCAAGTTCGGATTCCAGCCGTTCGACACCGTCGCGGCTTGGCTCGCACGGATCGTCGCAGGGTGTGCCATAGGGCATGAATTCGCGCATCCATTCCTCGGCAGGCATCAGCGTGCTTCGCGCCTTGAGGCCGATCATGGTCGCGCCCTCGGGCACTTCGTCGGTCACCACCGCATTGGCACCGATGCGCGCCCGCCGGCCCACGGTGATGGGTCCGATGACCTGGGCGCCCGAACCGATGATGACATCGTCCTCGATCGTGGGATGGCGCTTGCCGCCCACACCATTGGTGGGATTGGTCCCGCCCAGCGTCACGCATTGGTAGATGGTAACGTTGTCGCCGATATGCGCTGTTTCCCCGATGACGGTGAAGCCGTGATCGATGAAGAAATTGCGGCCGATCCTGGCACCGGGATGAATGTCGATCCCCGTGACCATGCGGCTGAAGTGATTGACCAGCCGCGCGAGGAAGAACAGATCCGCTTCGAACAGCCAGTGCGCCACGCGGTGATAACCCAGCGCCCAGACACCCGGGTACAGCAGGACTTCCCAGCGGGTGCGCGGTGCAGGATCGCGTTCCTTGATGGAGTCCAGATAGGCGATCAGCCGTTCCAACATACCCGGGAATTCTCTCACTTACCGCAGATCAAAGCAAGCGCGCCTGTTCCGGGCCGTCCACGGCTTCCAGCGCATCGCGCCAGACGGACATGGTGGCGGGCTGCTTGCGTTCAAGGCTGAGCCGGTCGATTTCGGCCACGATCCGCTCGATCGCCGCATGGCTGCGCTCCATCCGAGGGACGAGATAGGCCGGCGCGCCTTCGCCCAGCACCAGCCCGCGCTGGGCAGCATGGCTGAGCATGAGTTCGGCGGCCATGTCATCATCCGGCGGGCCGAGTTCCAGCTGGAGGGCTGTCCCCATCCGGCTGCGCAGGTCGGGAAGCTGGATATTCCACCGTTCCTGCCCCACGGTCAGCAGCAGGGGGAAACCGTCTTCGCGCGCCCGGTTCCAGGCGTGGAAGATCTCGGTCTCATCCTGCAGATGCGCGTCGTCGATGGCCCCGCCCCCGGTATGAGAGCCGAACCATGTCGCGATGAGCGATTTGCCCGACCGCGGCGGGCCGCTGAGGATCGCCGTGCCGAAAGGCCAGCTGTGCGGATCGCGCAAGGCATCCGCCACCGTCGCATTGGCCGAACCCAGCACGATGCTGGGCGCCTCTTTGGGAACGGGATGCGTGAGCGGGAGCGCGATTTGCGTCATGCGGGACAGGATTGCCGCCCGCTCAGCGACTGATCAACAGCGCCGTGGGCCCCTGCTGAACGGAGAAACCCTTGGCGCGCAGGGCATCGGCGAGACCGCCGATGGAGCCGGAATAGCTGACCGTCAGGACCGACGTGCCGCCGATCGCCGTCGAGCGCACGCCCGAAGAGCGTACGCCCGGCGTGGCGCGCACATCGGCCAGAATCGCGCTGAAGCTGTCCGCGTCGGGCGATGCGAACTGTACGGTGTAAAGCGCGACCGATCCTTCGGGCGGCGGACGGTCGATGGGCGCCGTGCTGAGCGCGCCGTCGCTCGTCGTCGGGGCGGGCGCGGCTTCCACCTGCGCGCGCTGTTCGTCCTGGACACGCAGCCGGCGGCCCAGATCGACCAGCCGCTGGATCGCGGGATTGAGTTCACCTGGCTTCACATCCAGTGTCGGGTCGGGCTGGATCCTGCCGGATGCGAGCGCGCTTTCGAACAGCTTGTCGAAGCGGGCCACGGCCTTGGCCAGCATCAGCGGCAGCTCGTCGGGATTGTCCGCGCGCAGGGTAAAGCTGGCCAGAAAATCGCTGTCGGGCCCGTGGCGGGCGGTGAACGTCCCTTCGATCGGGCCGCCAGGATAGGAATATTTGAGATTGGCGATGGGGACCAGCACATCCGCGGCGCCGAATTCGTCCAGGATGTTGTTCCACCACACGCGGCTGCGGCGGGTCGTCTGGCCGAAGGTCAGCAATAGCGATTCGCCGCCCGAACCTTGCGGCCGGACGTAATCGATCCGGCTCTGACCGGCCTGGAATTCGGCCCATGCCGCCTGCCAGGGATTGCGCTGTTCGTACATCAGCTGCGTGCCGCCGGACACGGTGACGGGCAGCACCAGCATCGGCGCACTGCGCGCCGCGCGGCCATCTTCACCCAGATAGGCGGACGCCCGCTGCCGGTCGAACACCACGCCCAGCGTGGCGACATAGCGTTTCGGGCCGAGCCGTTCGCTTTCGATCACGATCGCCGAGACGAGACTGACGATGCGCGATTCGGGCAGGTCCGGACCGTCCAGCTCTTTCCAGGCCTTTACCTGCGCTTCACGCCAGGCTTCCTCGCGCGCTTCCACGCCGCTGTCGGCGCTGACATCGACTTCGACGCCGGACACCTGAATGTCCGTGGACGCCGCGACGGGCGCGATTCCGCGGTCCCCGCCGACCTGGGCCTGTGCCAGCCAGCCAGCCCCGCCCGCCAGGGCGATACCTGAAGCGATGAGAGCGGTGCGCGCGCGACGGGAGGAGAAAAAAGAGTTGCCCATGGGGTGTTCGGGGGCCTTTTGCCCAAAGCATTCGGGAAATCCAAGCGGGAATGCTGGAAATTACCCGCAAAGTGCGCAAAAGGCTTGGCGCATGAGCAGCAACACGCCTTCCTACACCTATGAACAGGCCGGAGTTTCGATCGATGCGGGCAATGCGCTCGTCAAGGCGATCGGACCGCTGGTGAAAGCCACCATGCGTCCCGGCGCGGACGGAGAGATCGGCGGCTTCGGCGGCTTCTTCGATCCCAAGGCCGCCGGTTACAAGGACCCGCTGCTGGTCGCCGGAAACGATGGTGTGGGCACCAAGCTCAAGCTGGCGATCGACAGCGACATGCATGACGCGGTGGGCATCGACCTTGTCGCCATGTGCGTGAACGATCTGATCGTCCAAGGCGCAGAGCCGCTGTTCTTCCTCGACTATTTCGCCACCGGCAAGCTGGAGAACGGCGTGGCGGAGCGGGTGATCGCGGGCATTGCCGAAGGGTGCAAGCAGGCCGGCTGCGCGCTGATCGGCGGCGAAACCGCTGAAATGCCCGGCATGTATGCGGGCGGCGACTATGATCTGGCGGGCTTCTGCGTGGGCGCGGTGGAGCGCGGCGAACAGCTGACCGGCGACCGCGTGGCCCCGGGGCATATCCTCCTCGGCCTCAAGAGTTCGGGCGTCCATTCCAACGGTTTTTCGCTGGTCCGGCGCCTTGCCGAAGACAAGCAGTGGAGGCTCGACCGGCCCGCGTTGTTCGACAGCGACCGGCTGCTGATCAACACGCTGATCGAACCCACCCGCATCTATGTAAAGACCCTGCTGCCGCTGGTGCGCGATGGCCTGATCGACGCGATGGCTCATATCACCGGCGGCGGTCTGCTGGAAAACATTCCCCGCGTCCTGCCGCAGGGCGCGCATGCCGAAGTGGATGCCGATGGCTGGGATCAGCCCGGGCTGATGGCTTTCCTTCAGGCGCAGGGCAATATCGAGCCGGGCGAAATGGCGCGCACCTTCAATTGCGGCGTCGGCATGGTGCTGGCCGTCGCCCCGTCCAAGGTCGAACTGGTCCGCACCCGCCTGGAAGAGGCAGGTGAAGACGTGCTGGCGATCGGCCGCATCACCGAAGGCGAAAAGGGCTGCACCGTGCGCGGCTCGCAAGGCACGTGGTCCGCGAAAGAGGACTGGGAGGCAGTGCATCTTGGCTGACGCCGCTTCGCCGGCCAGAACCAGGGTCGCGATTTTCATTTCCGGGCGCGGTAGCAACATGGCCGCGCTGCTCTATGCCGCCGCTCTGCCGGATGCCGCCTATGACGTGGTGCTGGTCGCCACCAACGATCCGCAGGCCGAAGGGCTTGCCCTGGCGGAGGCGGAGGGCATTCCCACCTTCGCGCTGTCGCACAAGGGGATGAGCCGCGCGGATCATGATGCCGCGATGGACGAAGCTGCCCGCAAGGCCGGGGCCGAGTTTATCGTGCTGGCCGGATATATGCGCATCCTGACCGAAGGCTTTACCCGGCAATGGCAGGGCAGGATGCTCAACATCCACCCGTCGCTGCTGCCGAAATATCCCGGCCTCGACACGCATCAGCGCGCAATCGACGCAGGCGACAGCCATGGCGGCGTGTCGGTCCACCTTGTCACTCCAGAACTCGATGCCGGGCAGGTCCTGGCACAGATGAAGGTGGCGATTCGCGCAGGCGAGACGGCCGAGAGCCTTGCCGAGCGGGTCCGCTTTGCCGAGCACCAGCTCTACCCCCGTGTTCTCAACGATTATCTGCGGATGCAGCGCTGATGGGCCGTCTCAGCCCCTATATCTTCTTCATGCTCGCGGTGATCGCCTTCGGCATGATCGCGTTCCAGCCCGACGACAGCTGGCAGACCGAGCAGGTCAATCTGTTCGACGCCGTACTGATTACCGTCGGCGTCCTCCTCGGTGCACATGTCCTGCGCAAGGTCGGTCAGGCGCTCTACAAGCGCTTCAGGGACCGGCACGAGTGAGCCCGGCCCGCCCGCATCTTTTCGCCCGCTCCAGCTTTGCCGAGTGGGCAGATCGCGCGATCGGGGCCATGTGGGAACGCGGCTGGACCGAGCGTCCGCGGCTCGATTCCGATTTCCTCTGGGCGGAGGGGTCGGAGGGCTTTTCGCCGGAAGACGAGATTTCCACCCGCAGCGAGGAAGATGTCGCCGATTTCCGCCTGCGGCTGGAAAAACTGTGCGCAGCGCTGAATGACGAAGCCCAGCTCAATGCGCTGGGCCACACCATGGCCTATGGCCAGCTGAAAGGGGCGATCCGCAAACGGCACGCGCTGGGCCGTTTGTGGCGCGAACAGCCGGACCTGGCAGCCACCCCCCTCGCCTCGCCGATTATCGTGCTCGGCCAGATGCGCAGCGGCACCACGCGCGTGCAGCGCCTGCTCGCCGCCGATCCGCGCTTCAGCGGCACACGGTTCTGCGACAGCCACGATCCGGTGCCATCCCGCCCGGATTTGCGCCCGATCAAGGCCCGCGCCGGCCTGTTCCTCGCGCGCCGTATCAATCCGTGGCTGGAAACCATGCATCCCTTCGGTGCAATACGGACCGATGAAGAGATCGGCTGGCTGGCCGCCGCGCTGTCGCCCGCCGCATTCGAGGCGCAGTGGCGCATTCCCTCGTTTCTCGCCTTCAGCGAGAAGCGAAGCGCTGCGCCGATCTATCGTGAATTCTGCCGCATCCTGCGCACCGATGCCGCATGGCACGGCAATGCAGGGCGTGCGCGCCTGCTCAAATGCCCGCAGTTCAGCGAGGATTTGCCCGAATTGCTCGCCCGCTTCCCCGATGCGCGCCTCGTCCTATGCGAACGCGACCGGGATGCCGTGCTGGCCAGCAGCCTGTCGATGGTGGCCAGCCAGCGCGCCTTCCAGAGCGACAGCCATTGCGAGGAAGAACTGCACCGCGAGTGGGAGCGCAAGATCGAGCTGCGAGAAAGCTGCACCGCCGCCGCCCTCGACCAGACCGACAGACCGCTTTCACGCGTGTGCTTCCGCCGCCTGAACGATCAGCCGCATCATGTTCTGGAACATGTCTACCGTGACCTTGGCCACAGCTACGACGGGCCGGCGAAGGCCGCGGTGGAAAGGGAGCTCGCGCTGGCGAGCAAGGGACATCATCGAAAACACCGCAAACAGATTGCGCGGCTCACCCCGGCTTTGCGGGAAACCTCAGGCTGAAACCCCGCCCTTGCGGCCAACATATTGGGGAAGCGTCAGCTGCGCGAAGGACCGCGTCACTTCGGCAGAACAGATGCGCCCATCGCGGAAGAGCAGCCGCCACATCGTCGGCCCGGCGATCTCGTCGATATCGCTCTCGAGATGGCCCCGCAGCAGCACTTCGCCGCGATTGTGGTCCAGCGAGTCGATAACAGTGGCCGGACAGCCCGCAGCTTCGCGAAACTTCCGGTCTTCCCTGATGTACTTATCGCGCCCGATGATGCTCCTGCCGGTCGCATCGGAAAAGCGGAAATCCTTGGTAAGATACTTGTCTACCTCGGAATAATCCATCCGGCTGACGGCCGAAACCAGGTTGCGGACCAGCGCTTCGCGCTGCCGTTTCGGGCTGACCCGGTTGAGGATGGCTGAAAGCATAACGGGCACCCTCCTATCACAGGAGCGTGCCCGCTGCCTATTTCATATGTTTACCCGCTGGAAACTTTAACAAAGTTTCACAAGCGGCGGCAATCAGCCGACGATTTCGTCTTCGCTGAAGAAGAATTCGATTTCGGTCTTGGCGTTTTCGTCGCTGTCCGAACCGTGGACCGAGTTGGCTTCGATCGATTCCGCATAGGTCTTGCGGATCGTGCCGTCGTCGGCGTCGGCCGGGTTGGTGGCGCCCATCACGTCACGGTTGCGCTTCACGGCGTCTTCGCCTTCGAGCACCTGCACCACGACCGGACCGGAGATCATGAAGTCGACCAGTTCGCCGAAGAAGGGGCGTTCCTTGTGGACGGCGTAGAAGCCTTCGGCCTGTTCCTTGGTCATCTGGATACGCTTCGATGCAACGACGCGCAGGCCGGCATCCTCAAGCATCTTGGTTACTGCGCCGGTCAGGTTGCGGCGCGTTGCATCGGGCTTGATGATCGAAAAGGTGCGGGTAACCGCCATGTTCAAATTCCTTGCGAAATATGGTTTTCAATTGTGGGAGAATGTTCTCGCGCGCGCCCTAGCGCCCGGACGCGCGAACGGCAAGATTTACCGCAGGCCGCGGGTCACGCTGACCTGTCCCCGCGTCGCCCGCGCTTTCTCGGTTACCTGCAGGGCAAAGCTCGACCGATCGGCGCTATTCTCACCGCCGATGGTGGTGGTTTCCCCCGCATCGACTTCCACTTCCACCTCGATCCCGGCGGCCTGTGCCTGCCTGCGATAGAAGTCGACCACGCTCGCGCGCGGATCGGGCGTGGTAAATTCCACCGTCACGAAGGTGCCATCGCCCTGTTCGACCCAGGTGGTATTGGTGATCTGCGCATTGGGATAAGCGGTAAAGGGCGGCGGAAAACGCGCTTCGACCTCGCTGCCGGCCTGCATCGTCGTGGTCACGCCATCGGAATCGGTCAGCGTGGCGCGCACTTCTCCGCTCTCGGCGTCGATGTCGTAAGAACCGATCGGCTCGGCTATCTCTTCCTGCGCGCCGGTATCGCCCTCATCCTCCACCTTGCTGCAGGCAGACAGGATCAATGCGGGAAGCAGTGTGAAGGAAAGGAGATGTCTCATGCTCTCTCGACGGGTGAGAGGCAGGCGAGTTCCAGTAAATTCAGCGGCCTTCGCGCCAGCCGCCTTCGGGGGTCTGCTTGAAGATGCGATTGTCGATGGCCTCTCTCGCGGCAAGATCGCGCCACAGGGTGCGCGCATCGTCGGTCGCCTCGGTATCGAACAGCAGCATCACGCGGTCGAAGGCGGTCGCCTCCTCGCGCCACTTGCCATCCGCCAGGATCGCCATGCGGGCATCATTGGGCGCAGCGCATTCGGCCGACAGCAGAATCGGCTGGCGCGCGGCATGGGGCTGATCGGCCGGGCCATTGGCGAGGAATGCGCCGCCGCCCTGCCCCCACAGGGTCTGCGACAGGCCTTCGCGCTGGCCCTCATCCTGCGCCACGATGACCAGCCTTTCCCCCGCCTGCATGACCTTGCGGGCAAGCTTGCCCACCGTCACATCGACTGGATCGCGGCTCAGCTGATAGAAATCGACGCGCATATGTGTGTCCTACCGCCCCGTTGTCCAAGGATGGTCAGCCCTCACCGGATTTGGTCCGGCGGCACCGTTCGGAGCAATAGCGTACATTGTCCCAGTCGCGGGCCCATTTCTTGCGCCAGGCGAAGCTGAGGCCGCATGTGGCGCAGACCTTGGTAGGAAGGTCTGCCTTGCGCCTCATCTTCGCCATGACGCTGCTACCGTCTCAGCCTTCCGCCGTGTCGGCTACGAGGCGATCGATCAGGCGGACACCGAAGCCGGTTGCGCCCTTTCCCCAGGTCCGGCCGGGCTTTTCCGACCAGGCCGTGCCCGCGATGTCGATATGCGCCCAAGGCGTATCGTCGAGGATGAAGCGCTGCAGGAACTGCGCCGCCGTGATCGAGCCTGCGCCCTTGCCGCCAATGTTCTTCATGTCGGCGATCGGGCTGTCGATCAGCTTGTCGTAAGCCTTGCCGATCGGCATGCGCCATACCTTGTCGCCCACGGCCTCGCCCGCATCGGCCAACTCCTTGGACAGCGTGTCATCGTTCGAGAACAGGCCGGCATATTCATTGCCGAGCGAGATGATGATCGCACCCGTCAGTGTGGCGAAATCGACGATCCGCGCAGGCTTGAACTCCTTCTGGGTCCAGTGCAGCGCATCGGCCAGCACCAGACGGCCTTCGGCGTCGGTGTTGAGGATTTCGATGGTCTGACCGCTCATGGAGGTGACCACGTCGCCCGGACGCTGGGCATTGCCGTCGGGCATGTTTTCCACCAGGCCCATGACGCCCACGACATTGGCCTTCGCCTTGCGCTTGACCAGCGACAGCATGCCGCCTGCCACCGCGCCGGCGCCGCCCATGTCCCACTTCATGTCTTCCATGCCGGGTCCCGGCTTGATCGAGATGCCGCCGGTATCGAAGGTCACGCCCTTGCCGACGAAGGCGGTCGGCGCTTCGCTGCCGCCGCCGTTCCAGCGGATCGCGAGGATGCGCGAATCGCGCGACGAGCCTTGCCCGACGCCGAGCAGCGATCCCATGCCGAGCTCTTCCATCTGCGCTTCGTCGAGCACGACGAGTTCGGCGCCGGTGCCCTCGAAGCGTTCCTGGCAGCGCGCCACGAAGCTTTCGGGATAGATGATGTTGGCCGGTTCGGTGACCAGTTCGCGGGTGAATTCCACGCCCTCGGCCAGGGCCGATGCTTCGGCCCAGGCATCTTCGATGCCGTCCGGCCCGCCGACCACGGTCACGCTTTCCAGCGTGATCTTCTGATCGTCCTTCAGCTTGGTACGGTAGATGTCATAGCGCCAGTTGCGCAGCCGCAGGCCGAGCAGGACATGCGCCGCCTCGTCGGCCGACAGGTCGCTTTCCGAAAGGTCGAGCACCAGTTCCTTGTCGCCGCTCGACTGGTATTTCGCGGTCAGTGCCGCACCGGCCTTTTCCAGATTGGCGAGGCGTGCGTCGGAGTTCTTCTCGCCCGCACCGGCCAGCGCCAGCCGGGCAACCTCGCCGCCATCCTCGACGAAGCCGTCGAAGGTCTGGCCGGTGTTGCCGCGGAAACGGGCCGCCTCGGCGCCTGCGCGCATCGCGGCATTGGTGGCAGAAGGAAGCTTGCCCTTGTCGACCACATGCGCAATTAGGCGCGCGCCTTGCGGACGGGACTGATTGAACTGAATGTGCATGGATTCTCCAGAATTCTCTAATGAGCGGGACGCGCCCGAAAGCTGCAAGTCCCGAACGAACCCGATTGCGATTAGGCGTGGCCGGTGCGATAGGCAAGCCATGCACCGTGGCCGCGCCCTTCCGTCGAATCACGTGATGCATCTTCTCGGCACTGCCGTGGCCGGACTGGTCCTGTGTCATGCGGCCCCCGGTTTCGCGCAGGATGGCGCCGCCACCGGTACCGGCACCGTGGAACAGCCGGAAGGCGAAAATCCGACCGATCTGCCCGCGCCCGATCAGCCGGGCGAAGAGCCTGTCGTCATCGCCAGCGAAGACGATCTGCCCGCCCCCACACCCGAATTCAACGCGGCTGGCGAGCGGCAGATATCCTTTGCCGCAGACATTCTCAGTTACGATTCCGACGGTGAGACGACCACGGCAGAGGGGGACGTCGTGCTCCAGTCGGGCGACCGCTCGCTGCGCGCAAACAAGGTCACCTGGAACCAGCGGACCGGCCTGATCACCGCCACCGGCAATGTCCGCTTCGTGGATGAAAACGGCAACCAGCTCTTCACCGAACGGGTCGAACTGACCGACGAGTTCGAGGCCGGTGAGATGGAAGACCTGCTTCTCGCGCTGCGCCAGGGTGGCCGGCTCGCCGCCAATCGCGGCATCCGCGAAAGCGATGGCACGGTGGCGCTGGAAGAAGCCGCCTACAGCGCCTGCGCCGTCACCACGCCCGAAGGCTGCGACAAGGAGCCAAGCTGGCGCATCACCGCCGACCGCGTGACCTATGATCCGGCCGAAGCCCGCGTCAGCTTCACCGGCGCCTATCTCGAAGTGTTCGGCCAGCGCCTGATCCCGCTGCCCGGCCTGTCGGTCCGCACCGATGGCGGGGCCGTGGGCGGCTTCCTGGTGCCCGATGTGCGCTTTTCCAAGAGCAACGGGATCGAGGTTTCGGGCAGCTATTACTTGCGCCTGGCCGACAATAAGGACCTGACGCTTTCAGGCTATGTCTTCTCCAAGACCACGCCGATGGTGTCCGCCCAGTGGCGCCACCTGACCGGTAAGGGCGCCTACCAGATTACCGGCTATGCCACTCACAGCCGCCGCATTTCCAATTTCACCGGCGAGGAAACCTCCTCCGAAGCGGATCTGCGCGGCTATGTCTTCGCCAATGGCAAGTTCCAGTTCAGCCCGAACTGGAGCCTGACCAGCTCGTTCCGCCTGGCGACCGACAAGACCTTCCTCAGGCGCTATGACATCAGCCGCGACGACCGGCTGCGCTCGCACCTCAGCGTGGAACGGATCGACGCCGATTCCTATCTCGCGGTCGAAGGCTGGGCCACGCAGACGCTTCGGCTGAACCAGGATCAGGACACGGTTCCCGTCGCCCTGCCGCTGATCGACTATCGCCGCCGCATCGCCGATCCGGTGCTGGACGGGCAGCTGGACCTCCAGCTCAACACCATGGCGGTCACGCGCAATATCGGCCAGGACACGCAGCGCGCCTTCGCCAGGGCGGAATGGTCGCGCCGCGCCATCACCGGCATGGGGCAGGTCTTCACCCTGACCGGCATGGTCCGCGGCGATGTCTATCATTCGGACGACAATCTCGAAAATCCCAACGCCTATTATCGCGGCGAAGAAGGCTGGCAGACCCGCGGGGTCGCGCTGGCGGCGGCCGATGTCGAATGGCCCTTCGTCGGCAGCGTCGCCGGCTTCGATCAGGTCTTCACCCCCCGCGTGCAGTTGGTCGCGACGCCAGAGATCAAGAACCTTGCCATCCCCAATGAAGATGCGCGGGCGATCGATCTGGAAGATTCCAACCTCTTCGCGCTCAACCGCTTCCCCGGCTATGACCGGGTCGAAGACGGCGCGCGCGTGACCTACGGTTTCGACTGGAAGCTGCGGCGGCCGGGCGTGGAAATCTTCACCACGCTGGGCCAGTCCTACCGCCTCGATGCCGATCGCGACATTTTCCCCGATGGCACCGGCCTGTCCGAACGGGTCAGCGATTTCGTGGGCCGCACCGAAGTGCGCTATCGCGATTTCCTCAAGGTGGCGCACCGTTACCGGCTGGATAAGGACAATTTCGCCGTCCGCCGCAACGAATTCGATGCGACGGTGGGCACCAGCCGCACCTATGCCGAAATCGGCTATCTCCGGCTCAACCGCAATATCGACACGGTCGAGGATCTACAGGATCGCGAGGAACTGCGCGCCGCCGTGCGTGTGGCCTTCGCCAATTACTGGTCGGTATTCGGATCGGGCGTGTTCAACCTCACCGACAGCGAGGAAGACCCCACCTTCGGCAGCGACGGTTTCCAGCCCATCCGCACGCGGCTGGGCGTCGCCTATCAGGACGACTGCCTCGAAATGGGCGCGACCTGGCGGCGGGATTACATCTCGGCCGGCGACGCGCGGCGCGGCGATACCTTCCAACTTTACTTCAGCTTGAAGAATCTGGGTTTCCGGTAGGGACCCGATATTGGCAGCGCGGGCCAAACCCGCTATCCGCCACGCGCAATCAGCTACGGTTCAGCCTTTACAGGGCAAACCGCAGGCTATCCGGGCGCAGATATCGCGCCGCAAGGGAAGACAAGCGTGAACGCACATATCGTATCGAAATTCATGGGAATGACCGCCGCGCTGGGCCTCGCACTGGGTGCGCCCGGCGTGTACGCGCAGGCTGACGGCCAGGCGGTCGAAGCCAATCCGCTCGGTCTCCCCGACCAGCCGACGATGCTGGGCGAAACGGATCCGAATGTCCGCCGGGCCACCGCCGTGGTCAACGGCCACGTCATCACCGGCACCGATCTCGATCAGCGCGTCGCCCTGCTCGTCAATGCCAACGACACCGAGCTTCCGCCGGAAGAGATGGAGCGCGTGCGCGCCCAGGTGCTGCGCAATCTGATCGACGAAACGTTGCAGATCCAGGCCGCCGAAGCCGAAGACATCGTGATTTCCGATCCCGAGGTCGACCAGACCTTCGCCCGCGTGGCCGCGCAGAACAACCAGCGGGTCGAAGACATGGGCGATTATCTCGCCAGCGTGGGATCCTCGGCCGCCTCGCTCAAGCGCCAGATCAAGGGCGAACTCGCCTGGCAGCGCCTGCTGCGCCAGAAGGTGTCCTTCTTCGTCAACGTGTCTGCCGAAGAAGTGAACGAGATGATGGAGCGTCTGGAAGCATCCAAGGGCACCAATGAATATTGGGTCTGGGAAATCTTCCAGTCCGCCACGCCCGAAAACGACGCGGCAGTGGAAGCCAATGCGGCCAAGATCATGGAACAATTGCGCCAGGGCGGCAGCTTCGTTGCCTATGCGCGCCAGTTCTCCGAAGCATCGACGGCGGCTGTCGGCGGCGATCTGGGCTGGATCAGGCTGCCCCAGCTGGGCGATCCGCAGCTTGAAACCATCGTCGACCAGATGGAACCGGGCCAGCTTGTCGGTCCGCTGAAGATTCCGGGCGGTTACTGGATCGTCTACCTGCGCGACAAGCGCCAGGTGCTGATGGCCGATCCGCGCGATGCGACGCTCAGCCTCAAGCAGATCCAGTTGACCTTCGATCCGGCCGCTGCCGAAGCGCAGAACCAGGCGAAGCTGCAGGCCTTCCTCGGCGGCGTGCAATCGATGCGCGGCTGCGGCAGCGCCGATGAAACCGCGGCAGCGCTGGGCGCCAGCGTCGTCACCAATGACCAGATCCGCGCCCGTTCGCTGCCCGAACAGCTTCAGAACATCGTCCTGAACCTGCAGATCGGCGAAACCACCCCGCCCTTCGGTTCGGTGGAAGAAGGCGTGCGCGTCCTCATGCTGTGCGGCCGTGACGATCCCGAATCCGCCGATGGTCCGAACTTCGACCAGCTGATGGCCCAGCTCGAAGACGAACGCACCAACAAGGCGGCCCAGCGTTATCTGCGCGATCTGCGCAACGACGCCTATATCGAATACAATTGACCATGACCCCGCTCCCATTGGCCGTATCGCTCGGCGATCCGGCCGGGATCGGGCCTGAAATCATTGTCGAGGCGTGGTCCCGCCGCAAAGACGGGGGCACGCCTCCTTTTTTCGTCGTCGGCGGGCGCGGTGTTCTGGAACAGGCTGCGGCAAAGCGCGGCCTTGCGATAGAGGTTGCCAGCATATCCCAGGCAACAGACGCCATCGCGCTGTGGCCGGAAGCCCTGCCCGTGCTTGGCGAGAAAGATTGCGCCTACACGCCCGGGCAGCCGGATGCCGACGGGGCGCGGCTGGCGCTTTTCTCGCTGACCGAGGGGACCCGGCTTGCCGCACAGGGCGAAGCTGGCGGCTTGGTCACGGCGCCGATCGCCAAGGGCGAACTGGCCAAAGTCGGCTTCACCCAGCCCGGACAGACCGAATTTCTCGCCGATGCGGTGGGCTGCGCTCGGGACGATGCCGTGATGATGCTCGCTGGACCCAGCCTGCGCGCCGTTCCGCTAACCGTACACTGCGCGCTGGCCGATGTGCCCGCGCTGTTGACCGAAGAGATGATCGTCCGCCGCGCGCGGATCGTCGCTGCCGCGCTGCGCCGCGATTTCGGCATCGAAAATCCGCGCATCGCCATCTGCGGGCTCAATCCGCATGCGGGCGAACAGGGCCGCTTCGGCAGCGAGGAAAGCACCATCATCGAACCGGCGATCGCGCAGTTGCAGGCAGAGGGTCTCCCGGTCACCGGGCCGCACCCCGCCGATGCCCTGTTCACGCCGCGCGCGCGCAAAACCTATGACGCGGCGCTGGCGATGTATCACGATCAGGCGCTCATCCCGATCAAGGCACTGGATTTCGACGAGGGGGTGAATGTGACGCTGGGCCTGCCCATCGTGCGCACCAGCCCCGATCACGGCACTGCCTTCGATATTGCCGGCAAGGCGCTGGCCGATCCCGGCGCGATGATGGCCGCCCTACGCATGGCGGGCGACATGGCGGCACGGCGCGCGGCGCATGGCTGATCTTCCCCCTCTGCGCGAAGTCATCGCGCGCCACGGCCTGTCTGCCAGCAAGGCGCTGGGCCAGAATTTCCTGTTCGACGAACACTTGCTCGACCGGATCGCGGCGCTGCCCGGCGATCTGAACGGTCGCCGCGTGCTCGAAGTCGGTCCGGGTCCCGGCGGCCTCACCCGCGCGCTGCTGCGCGCCGGGGCGGATGTGACCGCGATCGAGATGGACAGCCGCTGCCTGCCCGCGCTGGCAGAACTGGAAGCGGCCTTTCCGGGCAAGCTGCGCGTGATCCAGGGCGATGCGCTCAAGCTCGACCATGCGGAAATCATGGGGGGCGAGCCTTTCGCCATCCTGTCCAACCTGCCCTATAATGTCGGCACCGCCCTGTTCACCCGCTGGCTGGGAGGTGAGGAATGGCCCCCGCTGTGGACCTCGCTCACGCTGATGTTCCAGCAGGAAGTCGCCCAGCGGATTGCGGCAAAGCCCGGCACTTCGGCCTATGGCCGGCTGGCGATCCTGGCGCAGTGGCGCGCCGAGGCGCGGCTGGCGATGAAAGTCCATCGCAGCGCGTTCACGCCCCCGCCCAAGGTGATGAGCGCGATCGTCCATGTCGAACCCGCCGCCATGCCCGCAGGCGTATCGGCGCGGATGCTGGAACGCGTGACCGAAGCCGCCTTCGGCCAGCGGCGCAAGATGCTGCGCCAGAGCCTCAAGGGCCTGCCTGGCGCGGTGGAGGCGCTGGAGACGCTCGGCATCGACCCGCAGCGGCGGGCCGAAACGCTCGAAGTGGGTGATTTCATCGCGCTGGCCAGAACGCTGACCGGACCGCAGGGCTAAAGCCGAATCTCAGTTTCCGCTGGCAAGCTTGCGCAGAAGCTGCGCCGCGATGTCGAGCACCTGCAGCTTTTCGGCATGCTGCATGACCACACTCATGTCGTCGGACAGCGCATCGGCCAGATCGTCGAGCGAATGGGCCACGCGCTTCATGTCGTCGACCGTGATGACCGAATTGTGCATCGGCGCGAGCGAAGTGGGCTGCGGTTTGCCGTTTTCGCGGCGGCTGAATTCTTCCAGGATCCGCTGGAAAGCGCGGTCGACCGAGGCTTGCGGCGGCGCATCGGGGAACCAGGCGGTGACCTCGGTCCGCTCGTCGAAGGAAATGCCGGCCTGATCGGCCGCGCGCCACACCACCTTGCCGCTGACAGACAGCGGCCCGCGCCGCAGTTCCACGGCATTGCCCACGGCGGGAAGCCCCTCGCCCTCGATCAGCGCGCCCAGCGCGGAAATGTTGCACAGTCTCACCGCGCCGCCACCTTCGGACGCGAGAAAACTTGCCCGGACGAGCAAGTCCACCCGTTCCTCACGGCGCTGAGCCTTCGTATTGACAGTCAAGCTGGGCGATCCCTCAGATTAAGTGACCGCTGTCTTAACTTACAAACTTTACCAGTTGCTTGACGAAATCACCCGCGCGCCGATTTCTTTTGCTGGCGCCAGCGATGCAGCAGCGGTTCGGTATAGCCGCTGGGCTGCTCCACGCCCTTGAAAATCAGGTCCTTGGCCGCGCTGAAGGCGGCGCCGTCCTCATTCTCGAGCAGCGGTTCATAGAGCGGATCGCCCGCGTTCTGCTGGTCCACCTTGGCGGCCATGCGGCGCAGACTGTCCATCACCTGATCGTGCGAGATCACGCCGTGCAGCAGCCAGTTGGCGATGTGCTGGCTGGAAATGCGCAGCGTCGCGCGGTCTTCCATCAGGCCGACGTCGTTGATGTCGGGCACCTTGGAACAGCCCACGCCCTGATCGACCCAGCGCACCACATAGCCGAGCAGGCCCTGGCAATTGTTGTCCAGTTCCTCGGCAATCTCGTCTTCCGACCAATTGGTGCCATCGGCGAGCGGGATGGTCAGCAGTTCGTCCAGCTTCGCCGCATCGGGCAGGCCCTGCTGGATCTCGAACACGTCCTCGCGGTGATAGTGGATAGCGTGGAGCGTGGCCGCCGTCGGGCTCGGCACCCAGGCGGTGTTGGCCCCGGCCCGCAGATGGCCGATCTTCTCCAGCATCATCTGCCCCATCAGATCGGGCGCGGCCCACATGCCCTTGCCGATCTGCGCGCGGCCCGACAGGCCATGCTTCAAACCGATGCCGACATTGCGCGCCTCGTAAGCCTTGAGCCAGGCGGAGTTCTTCATCTCGCCCTTGCGCATCATCGGCCCGGCCCGCATCGAGGTGTGGATTTCGTCGCCCGTCCGGTCGAGGAAGCCGGTGTTGATGAACACGATCCGGTCCTTCACCGCGTGGATGCAGGCGGCCAGATTGGCGGACGTGCGCCGTTCCTCGTCCATCACGCCGACCTTGATCGTGTGGCGCGGCAGGTCCAGCAGATCCTCCACCGCATCGAACAGATCGTTGGTGAAGGCGCATTCTTCCGGCCCGTGCATCTTGGGCTTTACGATATAGATCGAACCGCACCGCGAATTGCCGTATTTGCCCAGCCCCGCGACATCCTGCGCCGAGATCGCGCTGGTCATCACCGCGTCCAGAATGCCCTCGGGAATCTCGCTGCCGTCCCACCGCATCGCCGGATTGGTCATCAGATGGCCGACATTGCGCACGAACATCAGGCTGCGCCCTGGGAGGCGGAACGTAGCGCCTGAGGCATCCTTATAGGAGAGATCGCCCGCCAGTTCGCGGGTGAGCGTCTTCCCGCCCTTCTCGAAGCTTTCGGACAGATCGCCGCGAATGATGCCGAGCCAGTTGCGATAGGCGGTGAGCTTGTCCTCCGCATCCACCGCGGCCACCGAATCCTCGCAATCGGCGATGGTGGTCAGCGCGGCTTCCAGCACGACGTCGGAAATGCCCGCTTGGTCGGTCTTGCCGATGGCGCTCTCGCGGTCGAACTGCACTTCGATGTGGAGGCCGTTGTTGCGGAACAGCAGGCCCCTGGCGGTCGCGCCCACCCGCTGCCCCTCGTCGCTTAGCGCGATATCGTCAGGCCCAGAAATATCCGCCCAGCTTCCCGTCGCCAGCGGCAGCGTCTCGTCGAGGAACTTGCGGCCTTGCGCAATTACCGCCGCCCCGCGCTCCTCGTCATAGCCGCCCGGCCGTGCCGGCGGCGCATCGAGCGCATCGGTGCCGTAAAACGCGTCATACAGGCTGCCCCAGCGCGCATTCGCCGCATTCAGCAGGAAGCGCGCATTGAGGATCGGCACCACCAGTTGCGGCCCGGCCATGGTGGCGATTTCGGGATCGACATTCTGCGTCCCGATGGTGAAATCGCCCGGTTCGGGCACCAGATAGCCGATGTCTTCGAGGAAGGCGCGATAGGCGCCTGCATCGTGGCGCTGGCCCTTGCGCTCAAGATGCCAGGCGTCGATCTTCGCCTGCAAATCCTCGCGCTTCGCCAGCAGCGCGGCATTGCGCGGAGCGAATTCGCCCAGCAGATCGGCAAGCCCCTGCCAGAACCCGTCCACATCGCGGCCCAGCGGCGGCAGGACGTGGTTTTCGACGAAAGTGGCCAGCGCAGAGTCGATTTCGATACCGGCGCGCGTCACGTAATGGGTCATGGAACTCCTCTGGGTAGTCTGCGACTTGACGATGTGAACCCGGGGAGGAGTGGCACGGTCTATGCCGCCACCCGTTGACGAATGCAAGGCATGCCTGCCCCCCGCCTGTGTGGCGGGGGTGGACTTGAGGCGTGTCACGACTAAGGAAGTTGCCAATGAAACCGGATAGCGCACCTCAAACCCTTCTCGACACCGTGGACGCGGACACCATGCTGCGCGAAGTGCAGGACTGGGCCGCGATCAACACCGGCACCGCGAATATCGAAGGTCTGGCGAAGATGGCCGGCGTGCTCGCCGATGCCTTTTCCGCCCTGCCCGGCGATGTGGAGTTGGTCGATTCCGCCACGGTCACCGCCATTTCGGCCGAAGGGCGCGAATTCGAAAAACCGCACGGCCAGCACATGGTCCTGCGCGTGCGCCCGCAGGCCCAGCGGCGCTTCGTGCTGACCGGCCATATGGACACGGTCTTCCCGGCGGATCACCCGTTTCAGGAAGTGACCTGGCTGGACGATCACACCATCAACGGTCCCGGCACCGCCGATATGAAGGGCGGCCTCAACGTCATCCTCCACGCGCTCAAGACCTTCGAGGGCATGGAAGGCGCAGACCGCGTCGGTTACGACGTGATGATCAATGCGGACGAGGAAACCGGCAGCCTCGCCAGCCGGGGGCTGATCGAGGAACTGGCGCGCGGGAAATACGCCGCGCTCACCTATGAACCAAGCGCGCTGCCCGACGGCACGCTGGCCCATGCGCGCGGCGGCACGGGCAATTATTCGATCACTATCACCGGGCGCAGCGCCCATGCGGGCCGCAATCCGCACGATGGCCGCAACGCCATCGTCGCCGCATCCGATCTCGTGCTGCGGATCAAGGCGCTGGAGGCCGGCGATATCACGGTGAACCCGGCCAAGATCGAAGGCGGCGCGGCCAATAATGTGGTGCCAGACCTTGCCATCCTGCGCTTCAACATCCGCCCCCAGTCGACCGATGCGATGCACCGCTTCGATGGTGAACTGGACGCGATCCTGCGCCTGATCGAAAGCGAACACGAAGTCGGCGTGCACCGCCACGGCGGCGTGACCCGCCCGCCGAAGCCGGTCGATGAGAAAGCGCAAGCCCTGTTCGATCTGGTGAAGGCGTGCGGCGCTGAACTGGGCCAGACCATCGGCTGGAAACCCACCGGCGGGGTGTGCGATGGCAACAACATCGCCGCCACCGGCGTGCCCGTGGTCGATACCATGGGCGTGCGCGGCGGGGCCATCCATTCGCCAGATGAATTCATGATCGTTCCTTCGCTTCGGGAACGCGCGGCCCTGTCCGCGCTGGTCCTGTCGAAGCTTTCCACCGGAGAGTATTTGTGAGCTTCCGCCTGCGCGCCGCGCATCTCGACGACCTCGAACATCTTTACGAAATGGCCAAGCTGACCGGCGGCGGATTCACCAATCTGCCCGCCGACCGCGCGGCCCTCACCCGCAAGCTGGAGCGCGCCGATCAGGCCTTCTCGCGCACCGACGACGAGCTGGGCGACGACCAGTTCACGCTGGTGCTGGAAAACATGGAAACCGGCCAGGTGCGCGGCACCTGCCAGATCTTCAGCCAGGTCGGGCAGCAATGGCCCTTCTATTCCTATCGCCTCAACACGCTGACGCAGCACAGCCAGGAACTCGACCGCACGGTGCGCGCCGAACTGCTCAGCCTCGTCACCGACCTCGAAGGCTCGTCCGAAGTCGGCGGCCTGTTCCTCCATCCGGGCGAACGCGCGGGCGGGCACGGCCTCCTGCTGGCACGCAGCCGCTATCTCTTCATCGCCATGCACCGCGCGCGCTTTGCCGACCGGATTTTGGCAGAACTGCGCGGCGTGATCGACGATCGCGGCGGCTCGCCCTTCTGGGACGGCGTCGCGGGCCGGTTCTTCGGCATGACCTTTCAGGAAGCCGACTATTTCAACGCCACCAATGGCAACCAGTTCATCGCCGATCTGATGCCCAAGCATCCGGTCTATGTCGAAATGCTGAGCGACGAGGCCCGCAAGGTCATCGGCGTGCCCCATCCCAGCGGCCGCGCCGCCATGCGCATGCTCGAAAACGAAGGCTTCGCCGCGGAAGGCTATGTCGACATCTTCGACGGCGGCCCGACCATGACCGCGCGCACCGACAATGTGAAAAGCATCAGCTCGGCAAAGCCCGCCCGCGTGGTGGATACCGATCTCGACATCGGCGAAAAGGCCCTGATCGCGGCGGGCGAGTTCGGCGGTTTCAAATCGGCCTATGGCATGCGCGATTTCAGCGACGACGATACGGTGTCGATCGACCGCATCAGCGCAGAGGCCCTGGAAGTGAGCGTGGGCGACACGGTGTGGAGCGTGGCGCGATAATCTTCTGCGGGTTTTCGACAGGAGCGCTGCGCTTGCCTAAACGCCCCCGTGGATTGCCGCGCGACCTCCGGTCGCTCGCAATGACGAGCGAGGGAAGCCAACACGGGCAAAAGCACTGGAAAAAAGCGGCGGCCCCACGGTATGGGCCCCGGTAAGATTGCACGACATCCCTATCCCCTTCGGGCCGAGCCTGCCGCAGCCCAGCTCTTTTCTTCGAGCGCGGGAATGACGAAGACATACATCCCAACGACACGATCGGGGCGAACGGAGATCAGATGACACTCGTAGAAATCAATTTCGACGGCATCGTCGGCCCCAGCCACAATTACGCCGGGCTCAGCCTCGGTAATATCGCCAGCGCCAGCCACAAGGGCAACACCTCCTATCCGCGCGCCGCGGCGCTGCAGGGGATTGCCAAGATGCGGTCCAACATGGCGCTGGGGCTGGCGCAGGGTTTCCTCCTGCCGCTGCCGCGCCCCAATGGCGATCTGATCCGAGGGCTGGCTATCGACGAAGATACGCCGCGCCAGCTGCTGGCCGCTGCATGGTCCGCCTCCAGCATGTGGACCGCCAATGCCGCCACCGTCAGCCCCGCGCCCGATACGGCGGACGGGCGCTGCCATCTCACCCCCGCCAATCTCGTCACCATGCCGCACCGCGCGCAGGAATGGCAGGATACGCAGGCCCAGCTGGCCGTGGCTTTTGGCGATGAACGGCATTTCACCGTCCACGATGCCGTGCTCCCCGCATTCGGCGATGAAGGCGCGGCCAACCACATGCGCTTTTGCGAAAGCCACGATGCGCCCGGCGTCGAGGTCTTCGTCTGGGGCAAGCAGGGCGGCAAGTTTCCCGCGCGCCAGCACGAACAGGCCAGCCGCGCCATCGCCCGCCTCCACGGGCTCGATCCGGCGAAATGCGTCTTCATCGAACAGAACCCCGAAGCGATCGAGGCCGGGGCTTTTCACAACGACGTGGTGTCCGTGGCGAACGAGCGCGTGCTGTTCACTCACGAACGCGCCTTTGCCGATCAGCAAGGCGCCTATGACGCGATCCGCGCGGCCTTCCCCGCGCTGGAAGTGGTCGAAGTGCCCGAAAGCGCGGTCAGCCTCGAAGAAGCGATCCGCACCTATCTCTTCAACGCGCAGCTGCTCACCCTGCCGGGCGGCGAAATGGCGCTGGTGGTGCCGAGCGAATGCCAGGAAAGCGCCAGCGTCTGGGCATGGTGCGAACACATGCTCGCGGGCAATGGCCCGATCCGCCAGGTGATCCCAGTCGATGTGCGCCAGTCCATGGCCAATGGCGGCGGCCCCGCCTGCCTGCGCCTGCGCGTGGTGGCCGACCCGGAGGCGGTCGACCAGCGCTTCATGCTGGACGAAGCCAAGGCCGACCGGATCGAAGCCGTCATCGCCGAAATGTGGCCCGAGACGATCGACCCGGCCCAGATCGGCAGCGATGCGCTGGCCAAGCAGGTGGTCGAGGCACGCGAAGCCCTGCTCGCCGTGCTCTCGCTGGGCGAGCTCGCCTGACCATCCGGAGCAGCGCTCCGGCCCTTACGAAAAGGGTGTCGGAATTTTTGACAAATCGCGCCCGCGTTAACCATGAAAAGTGGCGGGAACGGCTGGCTGGTACAGCCGTTGCATGAGAGGAAATTAAGGACGGAGCGCTGCATCTACATGCTATCGAGGGTCAAAAGACTGTTTGTGATCAAGACACGCTGGGAAGCGTATCTAATCATTTACGCTCTTGCTCTTGGTGCCATGACCCGCGGCGCGCATTACACGGAAATCTATCCCGGCTGGCCCGGTTATGTGCTGATGGCCGCCACGGCCGGTGCCGTGTTCATCGGCGGCGCGAAGATTCTCGATGCCTTGCGTTACGAAGCCGAGGCGCGCGAAGTAGCTGCGCGGTCTGGCGATGCGGCGCCTGCACCGCATTCAGCGACCTCCGGTCCGGCCCTTTACAGCGCGGGAAACGATGCCGAACCGCAAGCCGATCACGCGTCCGACCCGGCTTCGGCGCAAACGTCGCCGATCCCGGCTCCAAAAACCGTCTTTCCGGGCCTTTAGCCCCCGATCAAGACGGTGTTCGGACCCTATTCCGGAACAATTTAGCCGCGCATGGAGCGCCAGTCGCCGCTCGCGATTGCGCGATTTTACTTGTGAATTGTGTATCTGAGGAAGGTGGGGGTTTCTGTTGCTAGCTACCCCCGGAGCCCCGGAATCCGCTTCTGTTGCCCGGTGGGTCCAACCGCGCTTTAGCTTTGTAAGATCAGGGCGTTAGCCCGTCAGATTACGCTGCGAGAGCGAGTGCTTCGTTATCGTTGGCACTTGTGTGTTGTGAACAGTTTTACGGGTTACTCAGCCCGGGCGAAAACACTGTCTTTCAGCACACGTCGATCCTAGTTCGGCCCCGTCATAAATCGCGGAATTCCGCGCTTTGTGGTGGAGCCGCCGGGTACTGCCCCCGGGTCCGTTGTACCTATTGCACAGCGCCATTTATCGCCATAGCCGACCGAAACCGGCAGAACCCATATAGGGCAAAGCCGATGAATTTAAAGTGACTTCCCGCAGCTTCCCGAAGGATCAGCCGCCAGCCGGATCCTTCCCCACGCCACCCGCCGTGCTGCCGGACCGGGAATTGCGCAATTCGTCGCGGATTTCCTTGAGCAGATCGATCTCGGTGGGACCCGGGGGCGTGATGACTTCCTCCGGCTTTTCCTCGAATTCCGCGATGACTTTCTTGGCATAGCGGACCAGCAGGAAGATGATGAACGCCAGGATCAGGAAATTGATCACCGCGGTCACGAAACTGCCATAACCGATCATCGCGGCCCCTGCTTCCTGCAGCGCTGCATAGTCGTCCATCGGTCCGTCATACCCCTCGGGCGTGTCGAGCAGGATGAAATAACGGCTGAAATCCGCGCCTCCGAAGATCGCGCCGACCACCGGCATGATGATCTCGTCCGTCAGCGATTTGACGATCGTGCTGAAGGCACCGCCGATGATGACGGCGACCGCAAGATCGATCACGTTGCCCTTGGCGATGAAGGCTTTGAAGTCTTTCAGCATGAACGCGGCATCTTCCCTAAAACTACCTGCAGAATGTGGCGGAGTTTCTGGCACGGGAAAATCGCGTTCTCAACCCTTCGCTTAACTTGAAAGCCCCGGCCACCGTGCTATCTACCTAAGACACATTTGCACCATGTTGCTTTAGGGGAATACCGACATGAACCGCCTGACCGCTTTTCGCTCCGCCCTGCTTGGCGCCGCCGCGCTCGCCGTGTCGGCCTGCGGAATCAATTCCGTCCCTGCCGCCGAGGAAAATGCCAAGGCGAAATGGGCCAATGTCGAGGCCGATTTCCAGCGCCGCGCCAATCTCATTCCCAATCTCGAACAGGTCGTGCTGTCTTCGGCCGAGGAAGAACGCCAGACGCTGAACGAAGTCATCGAGGCCCGCGCATCGGCCACTCGCCCGGAAATCCAGCTTGAGGGCAACGACCTCAACAATCCGGAAAAAATGCAGCAATTTCAGCAGGCCCAGCAGAATCTGGGCGGCGCGCTGAGCCGTCTGCTGGTGTCGGTCGAACGCTATCCCGAACTGCGCAGCCAGGAAAATTTCGGCCGCTTCATGACCCAGCTCGAAGGCACCGAAAACCGGATCGCGGTCTCGGTGAAGGATTACAACGAAGCTGTACGTCAGTATAACACCACCATCCGCACTTTCCCGGATACGATCGGCGCGAACATCATTCATGGCGCCGAACCGCTGGTGCCCTATGAAGCCGTGACCGAAGGCGCCGAAGCTGCTCCGCAGCTCGACATGCGCAGCAGCGCCGACTGATCCGCGCGCAAGGGAGAAGCGCCATTATGGATCGTCTATTCCGGCTGCTGCTGATCATGGTAGCGGCGGCAGGGTTCGCGCTGCCCGCCGCTGCGCAGCCATCCTTCCCCGAACGCGGCACCGCATCGGTCGTCGATGAAGCCAATATCATCGACGACGCGACCGAGGCCGAGCTTACGCAAAAGCTCAACGCCTTCGAGGAAGCGAACCAGCGGCAGTTCGTCGTGGCCACCGTGCCCGATCTCCAGGGCTACGATATCGCCGATTACGGATACCAGCTTGGCCGGTTCTGGCAGCTTGGCGATGCCGAGCGCAACGATGGCATCATTCTCCTCATCGCGCCGAACGAACGCCAGATGAGAGTGGAAGTGGGATATGGCCTCGAAGGGATCATCCCGGACGGGCTTGCCTATGAATATGTCGAAGGCATGAAACCCTATTTCCGCGACGGCGATTATTCTGCCGGTATCTCGTGGGGCGCGGACCAGATCATCAACCAGCTGCAGCTTCCGCCAGAAGAAGCGGCCGAGGTCGCCCAGCAGGCACAATCCCAGCGCGAAAGCCGCAGCGGAGGGTTCCCGATCGGCACGCTCGTCTGGCTCGGCTTCCTGTTCTTCTTCTTCATCCTGCCCATGCTACGCGGACGCGGCAGGCGGCGCCGATATCGCGGTGGTCCGTGGGGCAACACGGCGCGCGATATCATGCTGTGGGAGGCCGGCAAGGCAGTGGCGCGCAGCCTGGACGACCGCGGCGGAGGCGGCTGGGGAGGCGGCGGCTTCGGTGGCGGCGGTGGATTCGGTGGCGGCTTTGGCGGCGGCGGAGGAAGTTTCGGAGGCGGTGGCGCCTCGGGGGGCTGGTGATGGTCTATCTGACTGAAAAACAACATTTGATCGTCAGCGATGCCGTGGCCAAGGCCGAGGCGACGACAAGCGGGGAGATCGTGACCGTCCTCGCCGCCCGTTCGGATGGCTACACCGACGTCGCATTGTGGTGGGCGGTCGGCGCGAGCTTCACCGCCATGAGCCTGTTCGCCATGGCGCCGGAGCCGCTCCTAGCTTTGCTGGACAGTCTCGCCGGGGGGTGGTCCAGCGAGTGGACACAGGGCCTTGTTCTTACCGTCCTGCTCGCCATCGGGCTGGTTACATTCCTTGCCGTTCTGGCCCTCCAACTATGGCAGGCGCTGAAGTTCAAGCTGGTCCCCGGACCGGTTGCCGCGGACCGCGTCCGGGATGCGGCGATCCGCCATTTCAAGGTCGGTGCCGAACGCCGGACGCATGGTCGCACCGGCATCCTGCTCTACCTCTCCATGCGCGAACACCGCGCCGAAATCGTCGCCGACGAACCGATTGCGGAGATGGTCCACGCGGAAATCTGGGGTGAAGCCATGGCCGACATGCTTGCCGAAGTCAGCCGCGGCCGGATCGCCGAAGGCCTCGCGGCGGGCGTGCGCGATGTCGGCAAGGTGCTGGCAGAGAATTTCCCGCGGGCGGACGACGATGAGAACGAATTGCCCGATCGGCTGATTGAACTTTGAGCGAGGGCGTTCCCGATCACGACATGCCCGAACAGATCGTTTGGGAAGGCAAGTTCGTAACCGCGAAGACCCGAGGCCGCTGGGAATACGTATCCCGCAGCCGCGGCATCCGCGCTGCCGTCATTCTGGCGGTGGACGATGAGGGCCACGTACTACTGGTCGAGCAATATCGCGTTCCATTAGGCCGCAGATGCATCGAACTTCCCGCCGGGCTGGTCGGCGACGACGATGGCGGGGAAGACGAAGATGCGCTCGCCGCGGCGGGGCGGGAACTGGAAGAAGAGACCGGTTACCGCGCCAGCAACCTGGAAAATCTGGGCGAATTCTTTTCCTCGCCTGGCATGGTCAGCGAAAGCTTCACCCTGGTGCGCGCGCGCGGCCTTGTGAAGGTTCACGAAGGCGGCGGAGTGGAAGGCGAGAATATCGTCGTTCACCGGATAGCGATGAACGCCCTGCCCGCTTTTCTTGCCTCCAAGCGCCGTGAAGGTTGCGGCATCGATGTGCGTATGCTCCTTTTGCTGGGACAGACAATATTCGAAGGAGAGTGAGTATGGCGGGTCGCTGCGAAGGGAAGCTGGCACTGGTATCGGGCGCGGCACAGGGCCTGGGGCGCGCGCATGCCCGCAGGCTGGCCGAAGAGGGCGCCCGGGTGCTGTGCAGCGATCTCAATGGTGATGGCGCGAAGGAAAGCGCCGATATCATCAATGCTGATCTCGGCGATGGGACCGCCTTTTCAATTCAGCATGATGTGACCGATCCGCAGGCTTGGGAAGCAGCTGTCGATGCCGCGCGCGAGCATCTGGGCGGGCTTAACGTTCTCATCAACAATGCAGGCATCGGTGTCGCCGGCAACATCGAGAGCTGCGCATTCGATGACTGGAAGCGCTGCTTTTCGGTCAATGTGGATTCCATCTTTCATGGCTGCCAGAAAGCCCTGCCGCTGATGCGCGAACATGCGCCGGGATCGATCGTCAACATTTCCAGCATTGCCGGGCTTATCGCCAGCGATACCATGCCGGCCTACAATTCGAGCAAGGCGGCAGTGTGGATGCTATCGAAGTCGATCGCTCTTCATTGTGCCAAGAACAATATGGATATCCGGTGCAACTCGGTTCACCCGACCTTCGTCGATACTCCGATCCTCGATGGAACGGCCAAGGCGCATAGCCTCGACAAGAAAGTGCTGCTCGACAAGCTTGCCCGGCAGATCCCACTCCGCAAGGTGGGAGAGCCTGATGATATCGCCAATGCGGTGGTCTATCTGGCCAGCGATGAGAGCAAATTCATGACCGGCGCAGAGCTCAAGCTCGATGGCGGCATTTCGGCCATGTAGGGTGATGGGACGCGGTCTTGCCCCCGCGTCTCCGATTAGTCGGCAATCAGCGCGATGCCGAGATAGATCAGGATGAAGCTTCCGAAGCCGAACAGAGTGCCAAGCACAAAGCCCACCCGGACCAGTGTGGTATCGACCCCGAAATACCGGCCGATCCCGGCGCAGACGCCCATCAGCTTGCCGTTCTGACGGTCGAGACGGAACTTCCGGCTCGGCTTGACTGCATTGTCTTCATCACGGAATTTCAGCTGGCTCATACGAGAACTCCATTGGGCGAGGCCGGGATGATCGCATATGCGAACACTGCGGCAGAAAGAACGAGCGAGAATGCGGCTGCGACGAGCTTGCCGCCAGATTTTTCAATATCGAACATGGTCATGAACTCCGGACTGGGTGGTGTTTGAATAGATCAGGCGAGAAGGCCGGCCGGGCTGGCGGGGATGATCGCATAAGCCATCATCAGAGCCGAAGCGCCGAAAGCGAAGACTACTGCGAGTGCCTTGTTGTTGGCGAAGTCGATGTCGAACATGGTTTGTTTTCCCTTTAACCTTGGCTTGTCCCCGGACCATCCGGCGGACACCAGATTGATTGCAACGGCCATGCCAAACTCGAAGAATGTCGGAATTGAGCCATTTTTTGCTGAACCATTGGGAATAGCACCGTTCATCAAACCGAAAGATTGGTGAAAAACCCCAACTTTTGGATTTGCGTTTCGGCTGGCTTGGAATGAGCAGCCGCGTTACGGCGCATCTGCCCATGCTGGATCGCATTTCCCTCACCCGATTTCGCAATCATGCTGCCACCGAAATCGCGGGCACGGCGCAGTTCAATCTTCTTGTCGGGGATAACGGAGCCGGAAAAACGAATGTGCTGGAGGCTATCTCGTTGCTGTCGCCGGGCAGAGGATTGCGCCGGGCGGCGCTTGCCGAAATTGTGCAGCATGGCGCCAGCGACGGGTTCGGCATCGGAGCGAGCCTGCTGACAGGCGTAGGCGATGAACCGGTGCGGCTCGCTACCTATTCCGAAGCGCAGCAGCCGGGGCGGCGCAAGGTGAGGATCAATGGTGCCGAGACGACGGCGACCGCGCTGGGCGAATGGCTCGCGCTTACCTGGCTCACCCCCGCGATGGATGGGCTTTTTACCGGGCCCGCTGCCGACCGGCGGAGGTTCATCGACCGGATGGCATTGGCACTCGATCCTGCGCATGCTGTCCATGCCTCGCGCTACGAAGGGGCGTTGCGTGAACGCAACCGGCTCCTATCGGACGACCGGCCGCCCGAAAGCGCATGGCTCGACGCGATCGAGGCGCAGATGGTCGAGCATGGAGGAAGGCTGATTGCCGGACGGGCAAATCTCGTCGACACGCTGATGGGCCGGATCGCCCATATGCCGAACGAGCCTTTCGCCCGCCCCGCCCTGACCTATGCCCCCGGGGGAGCAGATACAGCCGAGGCGCTCTCGCAAGCGCTCTTCGATGGCCGTCAGCGCGACCGTGCCGCGCAGCGCACCTTAATCGGGCCGCACCGCGACGAGCTCGAAGTGGTGCACGCAGCCAAACGCGTCACCGCCGCCCAAAGTTCGACCGGCGAGCAAAAGGCCATGCTTGTGGCCATTACCCTGGCCCACGCAGCTTTGGCTGCGCAAGGACGCGCAGGCCTTCTGTTACTCGATGAAGTCGCGGCCCACCTCGACCCCGTGAGGCGCGCCGCCCTATTCGATCAGCTGGAGGCAAGCGGGGCGCAGGTCTGGATGACAGGGACGGAGACCGCGCCCTTCGAAACCATCGCGGATCGCGCCGCAATCTGGCGCATCAGTTCGGGCCAAGTTACTCGCCTCTAATTCTTCGCCGGAAGCGCGGCTTCAACCTCGTCCAGAGTGTCGGCCACCAATGTGTCGATGCCTTGCGCCGTGGGATGGATCCGGTCCGACTGAAACAGCGATGGATCCTCGTAAATGCTTTCCAGCCAGAACGGGACGACCGCTGCATCATACTCGGCCGCAAGTTCGCCATAGAGCGCGTCGAAACGCTGCTGGTAATCGGGTCCGTAATTGGGTGGGGCGCGCATCCCCATCAGGAGAACCGGAATGTCTCGCTGCTGCAATTCATCGAGCATCGCCTCGAAATTGGCGCGCGTATCTGCCGGATCTATCCCCCGCAGCATGTCATTGCCGCCCAGTTCGAGGAGCACGAGATCGGGCTTGTCCTCAAGCTGGTCTAGCACAAAGGCCAGTCGCTGCCTTCCCGCCGCACTTGTGTCGCCCGACACACCGGAATCGATCACGCGGGCATTCACTCCGTTTTCGCGCAGGGACCGCTCGAGCTTCTCGGGATAGCCCTGATGATCGGCCAGATTGTACCCTGCAAACAGGCTGTCTCCGAAGGCAAGGATCCGTCGCTCCTCCCCTTCTACGCTGATGTCATTGGGCGCGATTTCCGCGGTTGGCTGCTCGTCTGTCGGCCTCTCCTCGACCTCGCTCGAACAAGCCCCCAGCGTCAGGGCGGACAGGAGGATCGACAAACTTGCGAGACGCATCGGCGGAGTTCCTTGTGCCGGGATTGGCCTTCTGCCATCGCAGCCGAGTGAATACTTCTCAAGATGCGATTTGCGCCCGCGACCTGCGCCTCACCCTCGGCTCATCGCAAGCGCCGGTAGAAATCCTCAAAGGATTGAACCTGACCGTGGGCGCGGGTGAGACTGTTGCCCTGCTCGGACCGTCGGGTTCGGGCAAGAGCTCACTCATGGCTGTGCTGTCGGGGCTGGAGCGGGCGACCTCTGGGACGCTTCTGGTGGCAGGCGAGGATTTCGCCGCCATGGGAGAGGACGAACTCGCCCGCGCCCGCCGGGGCCGGATCGGCATCGTACTTCAGGCTTTCCACCTCCTGCCGACCATGACTGCGCTCGAAAATGTGGCCACCCCGATGGAGCTCGCCGGGGAGCAAGATGCTCAGCTTCGCGCGCGCGCCGAATTGGAGGCAGTTGGCCTTGGCCACCGTCTGGATCACTATCCGCAGCAGCTTTCCGGCGGCGAACAGCAACGGGTCGCTATAGCCCGCGCCATAGCTCCGCGTCCCGATCTCATCTTTGCCGACGAACCGACCGGCAATCTCGATGCGGCGACCGGTCACGAGATCGTCAATCTCCTGTTCGAGCGGCGTGCGGAAACTGGCGCAACGCTGCTCGTGATCACTCACGATCCAGAACTTGCCAAGCACTGCGGCCGCATCCTGACCTTGGGTGACGGCAAGATTGCAAGCGACACCGCCGCATGAGCTGGGCCAATGCCTGGCGGATCGCGAGGCGCGATCTCAATGCCCGTTTCAAGGGGCTTCGGCTCTTGCTGGTCTGCATCTTCCTTGGCACCGCGGCGCTCGCAGCGATCGGTTCGCTCACCGCCGCCATCGAGCGTGAACTGGAAGCCAATGGCCAGACTTTCCTCGGCGGGGATATCCAGGTCGAGCTGTGGCAACGTTCGCTCAATGCCGACGAACGTGCGGCGCTGGAAGACCTCGGCACAGTCTCTGCGGGCACACGGTTGCAGGCCATGGCGCGCAAGGATGATCTTGCCGCGCCGATCGAGTTGAAGGCCGTCGACGAGGCTTATCCGCTTTATGGGAGCCTGGTCCTCGAAGGTCAGGGCAAATCCCCCGCACCGATCGGGAATCAGGCTTTCCTCGCCCCGGGCGCGGCTGACAGGCTCGGCGTTCGCCGCGGCGATAGTTTCGCAGTCGGCACGCAAACACTGACTGTCGCCGGCATCATCGAGGATGAACCCGACCGACTTGGCGAAGGTTTCCAGCTTGGCCCAACGATAATCGTCGCCGAGGATCTTCCCCGCCGCGCCGGCCTGCTCGAACCTGGTTCCATGTATCAGAGCAAGACCCGCGTGGCGCTTGCCCAAACGCGCGATCTGGAAGCGATCGAACAAGACTTGGAAGATCGCTTTCCGGATGCCGGCTTCGATATCGACACGGCTGAGAATGGCGCACCTGGTACGGACCGCTTCGTCGAGCGCATGAGTGAATTTCTCACCCTGGTGGGCCTGGCCGCTCTGGTCATCGCCGGGATCGGCATCGGCGGAGGGGTGACGTCCTATCTCGATGCGCGGCGGCAATCGATCGCGACACTGAAGGTATTGGGCGCTGATAGCCGCGATATCGCGCGGATCTATGCCTTGCAGATCTTCGCTGCCTCTGCTGTTGGCAGCATCGCAGGTCTGGTCGTCGGTGTCGCAGTGGTGCCAGTTCTCGCTCAAGCGCTGGAAGGTCTGCTTCCGGTCAATGCCGGATTTGTGATCGATCCAGGCGCTCTGGCTCTTGCAGCCGCCTATGGATTTCTCGTCGCACTTGTATTTGCTGCCCCCCCTCTGATGCGCGCGCGGCACTTTCCTGCAATGGCCCTGATGCGAGCTCGCGTGGCGCCATTGGCGCGCGATCGGTCTGCGATGCTCGTTGTGACCGGAGGACTAGCGGCAATCGTCGGGCTGGCACTGCTCACCTCCAGTCGCCCCTTGCTGGCTGGCGGGTTTCTCTTTGGCGCTGCAATCGTGCTCGGCCTGCTCGCCTTGCTGGGATGGCTGATCCGCAAGGGCGCTGCTGCCCTGCCCCGCCCGCAAAGCCCTATTGCGCGCGCCGCACTGGCAAACATCCACCGCCCCGGATCCAGCACTGGCTCGCTTGTCACTGCGCTTGGCTTCGGCCTCGCAGCGTTCGTCCTGCTCGCAGCGATCCAAAGTTCGATCGACGGCAATATTCAGAGCCGCGTCCCCGAGCGCGCGCCCAACTACTTTGTGCTGGATGTCCCCCGCGACCGGGAGGCTGATTTCCGCGCGCTGGTTACACAGGCCGACAGCGGGGCCAGTGTGCGCGCAGTGCCGGCCCTGCGCGGAGCGGTTCTCGCCTTCGGCCCGGAAGGGTCGATGACCCGTACTTCCAGCCTCGAGGAAATCCCCGACGGCGCATGGGCCCTGCGCGGAGAGCGCGGCCTCACTTACGCCGACGAGGTTCCGGAAGGCAACGAATTGACGGACGGAAGCTGGTGGGGCCCGATGTATGCAGGCGAGCCACTCGTCTCGGTCGACAAGGATTTCGCCGAAGCTGCGGGGCTGAAGATCGGTGACAAGCTGACCTTCGGAGTGCTGGGAGCGGAGATTGAGACTCGCATTGCCAGTCTGCGCACCATCAACTGGGAAAGCCTGGGGTTCAATTACGTCTTCGTGCTCAGCCCGAATGCCTTGCGCGACACCCCGCACAATCTCGCCGCGACGATCGAGCTTTCGGACGGCACTCCGACCGGCCCGCTGCTGCAGGCGCTGGTACGCGAATTTCCTTCCACTTCGGTGATCGAGGTCGGCGGCGTGCTTCAGCAGGCTCGTACCATCCTCGAACAGGTCGGCATCGCCACCCTGGCAGCGGCGAGTGTCGCAGTGCTTGCCGGTCTCGCCGTGCTGTTGGGTGCGATAGCGGCAGCCCGGGCCTCGCGCACTTACGACACCGTGGTCTTGCGCGTTCTGGGGGCCGATCGCCGGCAGGTACTGGCTATGCAATTGGCTGAATATGCGCTGCTCGCGGGGGCGCTTGCACTGGTTGCGCTGGGTCTCGGCACCTTGACCGCCTGGCTGGTGGTCACTCAGCTGTTCGAATTCGACTGGCTGCCCGATTGGGGGCAGGTTTTCGCCGTGCTCGGCCTAGGGCTTGCTGTTGTTGTCGCCTTCGCTGTGGGTGGCTCGCTTCCACTTTTGCGTAGCAAGCCAGCGCAGGTGCTTCGGGCGCTTTGAGACACCGCTGCCCCGCAAGGCGCTTTGTTTGCCAACTACACGCAAAAAGGGGGCCTTGCGGCCCCCTTCCCAGATCGTTCAAGTGCAAGCCTGGCTTAGAACTTGAACTTGGCAGCGACACCGTAGGTGCGTGGCTGGTTCGGATAGCCCGAGATCGACTGTCCCTGCGCCACAGAGGGGAAGATCGTCGTTATGTAACGATCATCGAGCAGGTTGCGGCCCCATAGAGACACTTCCAGTCCCATGGCCATCGCGTAGGTAAGCGATGCATTCAGACTGTTCACCTCGCGCGTATATTGCTGCGCCACGGCACGCGCCTGCGTGAAGTCACGCTCCCCGGTCGCAGGATCGGTTATGATATAGTTCGTCAGCCCGTTCAGCACCTGCACCTGCGATTGATAAGAGAAATCGCCACGCAGGATGATGCGGTCACCTGCATCGTTGACCTCCTGATCGTAGGTCGCGCCGAATACGGCTGCCAGTTCCGGCACACCGGCGACGGCGACCCCGGACAGGTCACCCACTGGCGAATCGACGAAGCTGTCGTATTTGGCGTCCAGATAGGTCATCGCGAGGTTGAACGTCAGCGCGTCCGTTGGCCTGACATAGCCATCGAACTCGATACCGAAGGTTTCCTGCTTGCCCGCATTGCTCAGCACGAAGGACGAACCCGTGAAGGTGTTCGCCTGAAAATCATCGATGCTTTGCTGGAAGACGGTCAGGTTGGCAGCCGCCAGGCCCCAATTGCCCTTGATCCCAACTTCATAGACCTCCGAATTCTCGGCTTCGGCGAAGCGCGTTCCCGGGCGCAGATTGGTAACCGCCAGACCTTGCTGCTGTAGTGCCGCGAAATCGGCCGGGACCGGGCGGCTGTCGCGGGAGAGGTTGAAGCTTGGCGCCTTGTAGCCGGTTGCCCAGCTGGCGTAGACGTTGAGTGTCGGCGTGACCTCATACGCCAGTCGAACGTTCCAGCTCCAGTCGTCGTCATTGGTGCTGCAGCTTTCGACTGCATTCGGGCAGTTCTGAAACGGCGGCAGAAACTGCAAGGGGGTAAGGGCAAGCAGCGGATTGACCGCCGGATTGGTATCATTGGCGTCGGCGAAGGTCTGCACGCCTGTCGCCACTTGGCCGAACACCGCCGGATTGGCAGCGGCAAACGCGCCTATTTCGGCCTGCGACGCCGGACGACCCAGCATCAGGATGTTGCCGACCTGGGTTGCGAGACCCTGAGCGAAGATTGCACGATTGCCAGATGCCACGAGATCGACACCAGAGAAGACATCTTCACTACGGGAGTCCGTGGCGATCTGCTTCTTGTCCTTGGTGTAGTTCGCGCCGAGCGTCAGAACCAGTTCGTCGGTAAAGGCGAAATCGACATTGCCGAAAACCGAATATGCCTCGTTATCCTGTGTGATGGCGTTGAAGAAGCCCTGACCCTCGGCAAAGAACTGGCCAGTGTAGTCGGTCCCATTCAACGCACCCAGCGTCGCCTCCAGAGAAGGAACGCTCTGGGTACCCTGAGTTAGGCCGCGAATGAGCAGATCGGCATAGGTGCGGAAGTCGTCTCCGTAGATGATCTGGTCACGCGTATCGACAGTCTCATCGAAATAGTATCCGCCAAGCAGGAAGTTGAACGGTCCGTCGAAGTCCGAGGACAAACGCAGTTCCTGCGTGAAGGTGTCGATATCGGCATCGCCGATATTCGCACCGCTTGCCAGCGATGCGCTGGTAAAGTCGACATCCTGATTGGCCGAAAGGTGGGTCTCACGATAGGAGGTGATCGACGTGAGCACGACATTGCCGAATTCGTAATCGAGTTGGCCGGATATGCCATAATTCTTGATGTCGTTGAGCGGATCGACATCGGTGAAGATCACGTCCCCATCGGGATTGTCCCTGAAATCATTCACCTGCCCGCCGATTAGCGGGGACGTGATGATGCCCGTCTCGAGCGACGGCGCGACATTCACCACGCCGCAGCAGCGTTCTTCGATCTTGTCGTAATCTGCAATGATGCGCGCCTGAAGCGGGCCGCCATTGTCGAACAGCAACTGTCCACGCGCGAACCAGCGGTTGCGATCGTTGACGTCCTCTCCGTTGAACCCATTCGTCAGGAAGCCGTCCCGATTGTTGTAACCGGCACCGGCGCTGAACGCTATGGATTCGCTGATCGGGCCGGTGACGTACCCTTTCACGACCTTGGCATCATAGTTGCCGTAGCTGGCCTCCACCGAGCCGCTGAACTCGAATTCGGGACGCTTGGTCACGATCGAGATCACACCGGCACTGGCGTTCTTACCGAACAGCGTGGATTGCGGTCCGCGAAGCACTTCGACGCGCTGAATATCGGGAAGGTCAGAGATCTGCGCGACCGCACGGCTGCGATAGACCCCGTCCACGAACATGGCGACGGATGGTTCGAGGCCGATATTGTTGCCGTCGGTACCGAAGCCGCGCACTGAATAGCTCGTAGCGAAGGCGCTCTGAAGCTGGCTGACCTGCAACGATGGAACGACCGTCGCCAGATCTGCGATGTCGCGGATCTGGGCGCGCTCGATCGTTTCTGCAGTCGTCACACTGACCGCAACCGGAACTTCCTGAAGAGTCTGCTCGCGCTTCGTCGCCGTAACGATGATTATGTTGGGGTCAGGACTGGCTGCTTGTTCTTCTGCGCTGTCATATTGAGCTGCCTGTTCCTGCTCGGCGTCTTGCGCGATGGCAGACGTGGGAACGATGACAGCGGCAGAACCAACCAATAAGGCGGAACGAATAGTCGCCGTGCGACCATAGGCCTTCAATTTCATTTAGCGGCTTCCTCTCAAAACCTGATGTTTTAGCCTGCCCGCCTTCCCCAAAAGCCGCACAGACACCGGAGAGTTTATTTGTTCTGTTCTCCGATGCCGTCACGTCTAGCGCATTTCTCGCCTACTCCCAAGCGCGATGTAACTTGATTGCAACGCCGAGATCGAGGGATCGACGCTTGCCGCAACGCACCATTTCGGCTAGGGGCGCCCTCGAATTGGCCGGCTCGCAAGTGCCCGCCGTTACGGCATCCTTACGAAAGCACTCATTATGTCCCGCGACCTTCGTAACGTGGCGATCATCGCCCACGTCGACCACGGCAAGACTACGCTTGTCGATCAGCTCTTCCGCCAGTCGGGCACTTTCCGTGAGAATCAGCGCGTGGAAGAACGCGCCATGGATTCGAACGATCTGGAAAAAGAACGTGGAATCACGATTCTCGCCAAATGCACCAGTGTCGAATGGAACGGGACCCGCATCAATATTGTCGACACTCCGGGCCACGCCGACTTCGGCGCGGAAGTGGAACGTATCCTCAGCATGGTCGACGGCGTCATTCTGCTTGTCGACAGTGCCGAAGGCCCGATGCCGCAGACGAAGTTCGTGACCGGCAAGGCTCTGGGTCTCGGCCTCAAGCCGATCGTGGTGGTCAATAAGATCGACCGCGGCGACGCCCGCCCACAAGAAGTCCTCGACGAAGTATTCGATCTCTTCGCCAGCCTCGATGCGAATGACGAGCAGCTGGACTTCCCCAGCCTATGGGCTTCCGGCCGCGACGGCTATGCGAGTGACGACGAGACGGCCCGCTCCGGCGATCTCAATCCGCTGTTCAAGCTGATCGTGGACCATGTCCCGGCCCCGGGCCTCGATACCGAAGCACCCTTCAGCTTCCTCGCCACTCTGCTCGATCGTGACAACTTCATGGGCCGCGTCCTCACCGGCCGCGTGCAGTCGGGCACTATCAAGCTGAACGACCCGATCCACGCACTCGACGCACAGGGCAATGTCCTGGAAGTCGGCCGTGCCACTAAGTTGCTTTCGTTCGACGGTCTCGACCGGGTACCGGTCGACAGTGCAGAAGCAGGCGATATCATCGCGCTCGCCGGTCTTGAAAAGGCGACCGTGGCAAACACCATTGCCGATCCCAGCGTCAAGACGCCGATCGAAGCGCAGCCGATTGATCCGCCCACCCTGGCGATGCGATTTGCTGTGAATGACAGCCCGCTTGCGGGACGTGAAGGCAGCAAGGTGACAAGCCGCCTCATCCGCGACCGTCTTTATCGTGAAGCGGAAACGAATGTCGCGATCCGCATCACCGAAAGCGAAGACAAGGACAGCTTCGAGGTCGCCGGTCGCGGCGAACTGCAGCTCGGCGTTCTGATCGAAACGATGCGCCGCGAAGGCTTCGAACTGGGCATCAGCCGCCCGCGTGTCCTCTTCCGCGAAGAAAACGGCCAGCGCATGGAGCCGTTCGAGACTGTCGTCATCGACGTCGACGACGAGCATTCGGGCACGGTTGTCGAGAAGATGCAGCGCCGCAAGGCGGAGCTGACCGAAATGCGCCCGTCGGGCCAAGGCAAGACTCGCATCACCTTCTCTGCCCCGTCACGCGGCCTTATCGGCTATCATGGCGAATTCCTGTCCGACACGCGCGGTACGGGCATCATGAACCGCCTGTTCGAGAAGTACGACACTTACCGCGGCCCTATCGAAGGTCGCCAGAACGGCGTCCTGATTTCGATGGTCCCCGGTGAAGCTGTTCCCTACGCGCTCAACGCGCTTGAAGATCGCGGCGAGCTGTTCATCAGCGGCGGCGCTAAGATTTACGAAGGCATGGTAATCGGCGAGAACGCCAAGCCCGACGATCTGGAAGTCAACCCGATGAAGTCCAAGCAGCTGACGAACTTCCGTTCGACCGGCAAGGACGATGCCATCCGCCTGACGCCGCCGCGCGTCATGACGCTGGAGCAGGCTATCGCCTATATCGACGACGACGAGATGGTCGAAGTGACGCCGGAAAACATCCGTCTGCGCAAAGCCATCCTTGATCCGCACGAGCGCAAGCGCGCCAAGCGCTCTGGCCAGATCTAAGTCCTTTTTCACAAGCACAAAAAAAGGGCCGCTCCCGTTTGGGAGCGGCCCTTTATTGTGTCTGCAATAGACTTAGAAGTGGAAACCAACCGTCGCGCGGAAGGAGTCAATCGCCAGATCCTGATTGCTTAGACGGGCGTTGGTCGCGCCGCCCTGAAGAACGAACGGGTTCGTTGCCGGAGCAGTGCCCTGCGTGACGCGAACATACGTGTCATCATCGTTGTAGCGCGTGTGCAGATATTCAACACCGAACGACAGATTGTCAGTGATCATGAGCTCGCCGCCCATGCCGATCTGACCGCCGAACTGCCAATCGTCTTCATCGATAACCTCGAATGCGTTGGCTGTGTTCGTGGTCGCGAAATCGTGATCGATCTTGCCGTACACGACACCGCCGGTGGCGTAGAGAAGGCCACGGCCATCCCCCGGCGAGATTCCGAGACGGCCGCGAAGAGCAACAGAGCCTTCGACTTCACGGCTGAAAGTGTAGCTTGCAGGAGTGGTGCTGAAGCCGGTGGTGTAATCGGTTGCGCCGCCAAGCGTGCCTTCGAGAAGAAGGCCGGCAACAGCGAAATTGCCTACACGTGCGTCGTATCCTGCACGGATCGAACCGCCCAAAGCGGAATCGTCATCACCACAACCCTGACCTCTCTGGTTACCCAACGCTTCACCGGCACAGTAGCCAGGCGAAAACGCGTTGCCACCGGTCACGGTAGGAAGATTGGTTTGAAAATCGTCACCGCCGTTGGGATCGAAGACAATGCGTTCACTGCCCGCATCGTTCACGAAATCGCCGTTGAGCGAAGCCGAAACATAGGGGCCGGAGAAATAGTCGCTATCCATGCCTGCATTATCCGACTGTGCGAACGCGGGCGAAGCCGCGGCGATCGCGACGATGGATGCAAGGTACATGCTAGACTTCATTAGGTATTCCTTTCAATTGCTCGCAGCCCTGACGAGTGAAAGAGTATTGAGTTCCACCTAATGGGGTCAGAAAAACTCTAAGTTTTACAAGTGTTGCCAACTTGTCACGATCAACCAAGGCACATCCCGCACAACCCCACTAACCACAGGGCCTGACTAAGAGTTAATCGACGCGATTTCAGCTAAAACAAGACCGGCATAAATTGCTGCGCCTCCGAAAAACGGCAGGAAGAAGCTGCGCCTCTCGGCGGGTAGTTCCTCCTTCAAAACCAGCAACACCACTCCTCCCGCCACGAAAGCGAAAAGGCAGGCTATGACAATTTGTGGCAATACGAAAAGAAGGCCCAACAGCCAGCCAACCAGTGTAGCCATAACCAGCACCCAACGGGCTTTGCTGTCATATGCTTCCGGATGCTCTGTTCTGGTGCCGAAGTCGGCCGTTACGAAATGAAGCGTCATGGCGCCGAAATACAGACCAAGACCAAGAGCAGTCTGGTCCTCGCGATGATTCAGAAGGTAGGAAATCAACGCGACGAGTAAAGCGCTGGCGCCAACATGCAACCAGAAGACCGGCTCACGCGGCCGCCCATCTGCCTGTTCCTCACCCCTATCCTCGCGCGATCTGGAAAGCGCGCGCTCCAGACCGTAGAAAAGAACCAGCCCGGCCAGCGCCAGGGTATTGACCAGGCTTTCGGCCATCATCGCAGGTAAGCCGGTTGCGCGCTCGAACGTAACCGAATGAGATCCAAGCTCGGGCAGAATGTGCAGAAAGACGTAGCCGACAGCTACCCCGCCAGCGAAAGACAGCCATTTGCTGCGGGGCGTGCGCGCCAACCATTCAAGGTGACCAACAAAGAAGTGAACCGCGCAGAATGCGAGAGCCATGGCAAAGGTGATGACTGGCTGCTCCATAGCCATGACCTTGCAAGAAAGCAGACCTCAGGCAACCCGCATCATGAGTGATTCTCCAGAGTGTGGCCAAGCCCCGTTACATTTGTTACGACCGCGGCCATGCAGACAGGAACTCTCATTTCCCTCACCCTCTATTTTGTCCTGATGATCGCCATCGGCCTTTGGGCCTGGAAGCGTTCTACAGATACGAGCGAAGGCTATCTTCTCGCCGGAAGAAACCTTCACCCGGCAGTAGCCGCTTTGTCGGCCGGTGCTTCCGACATGAGTGGATGGCTTCTCCTTGGCCTTCCCGGTGCGCTCTTTGCCGCAGGATTGGTCGAGGCCTGGATCGGCATAGGTCTTTTTGTTGGCGCCCTGGCCAATTGGGTCATTGTAGCTCCTCGCCTGCGCAAGCAGACCGAAGAGCTTGGAAATGCCCTGACGATACCCGAATTTCTGGCCAACCGGTTCCCGGAAAAAGCCACTGCACTGCGGGTGGTATCGGCACTGATCGTGGTGGTCTTCTTCGCCGTCTACACAGCTGCCGGCCTAGTTGGTGGGGGTCTTCTTTTTGAGACCAGTTTCGCCGGTATCATCCCCGATCTCGGGATGAGCGACTATATGGCAGGAATCTGGATCACCTGCCTCGTCGTCCTTGCTTACACGATGGTAGGAGGTTTTCTTGCAGTGAGCCTGACTGACTTCGTGCAGGGCTGCATCATGGTTGTGGCCTTGGTGTTGATGCCGCTGGTAGTGATGTTTGGGGCTGGCGGCGAAGGTGGAGGCTCACTCACAGACGTTCCCGTCGAAGGTTTTCTCAGCCTGACGCAGGGCCTGACACTGCTCGGTTTCATCAGCGCGATAACGTGGGGGCTGGGATATTTCGGCCAGCCGCATATTATCGTCCGCTTCATGGCCATCGACACGGTCGAAAAGGTCAAAACAGCACGCAACATCGGGATGAGCTGGATGGGTGTCGCCCTGCTCGGCTCCATCGGCATCGGAATTGCCGGGCGCGCCTATACCGAACGTAACGGCATCGTGGTCGATAATCCCGAGACGATCTTCATCGTTCTTGCCAATCTTCTGTTCCATCCGATCGTGACCGGCTTCCTGCTTGCCGCACTTCTCGCTGCGATCATGTCGACCATCAGTTCGCAGCTTCTAGTGGCCTCATCGTCGCTTACGGAAGATTTCTACAAACTCTTTTTCCGCAAAAACGCCAGCGAACGGGAAAGCGTCAATGTGGGGCGCGTTTGTGTCGCGCTCGTAGCCCTGGCTGCAATCTGGATCGCCAGTGATCCCGAAAGCGAAGTCCTTGGCCTCGTCTCCAACGCATGGGCAGGGTTCGGAGCGGCCTTTGGTCCTCTCATCATTCTATCCCTGGTCTGGAACCGGATGACTGGCGCTGGTGCCGTCGCCGGGCTTGTCGTCGGCGCCGGCGTCGTTGCAGCATGGATTGCCTTGGGCTGGAACAGCGCGCTGCCCGGGTTCGATGGAGGGCTTTACGAGATTGTACCGGGCTTCATCGCAGCCTGGCTGGCTACGTGGGCGGTGAGCAAGGCCACGTATCGGTCTCCCACACCGGTAGACGCTGGCTAGTCGCATCAGCTTCGCGTTTGGCAGGTGTTCAGCGGATTGGTATAAAGCGTGGCAATGCGTCGAATTACTCTGATCGCGTCGATCGCCTCACTGTCGCTGGCAGGATGCGGGACTGCGCCAGAGCCCCGCGAAGCCGCCTCGCCTGCACCAGCAGCAGGGCGCGGCTCTGCAAATTGGGAGCGGCCTCAAGCCCAGCTGTGTTTGGCGCAACTTGGCAGCTCTGGCGCTCAGTTTGCGCCTCTTCCCGATCGGAGGGACGGTGGGGGATGCGCCGCCCTCGACAGTGTCAAACTGGATGGCGTTGGTGGGGATCTAGGGCCATTGACGGTAACCAATCTCGGACCGCTGGCCTGCCCTCTGGCCAACAGCTTCGCGGCCTGGGCGCGATACGGGGTAGACCGCGCCGCGCGTCAAATTCTGGGCAGTCCTATCGTACAGATCGAGACGATGGGCAGTTATTCTTGCCGCAATGTTGCGGGGACTACGCGCCGCTCCGCGCATTCTCGTGCCGAAGCGATAGATATCGGCGCATTCGTTCTCGCCGATGGGCGTCGCATTACCGTGAAATCAGGCTGGGATGCCGGCCGCGATGAGCGAGAGTTTCTCCGGACAGTGCATCGCAGCGCCTGCAAGAGGTTCGGCACGGTTTTGGGGCCAGACTACAATAGCGCCCACAAGGATCACTTTCATCTCGAACATGGCGATGGCAGCTTCTGCCGATAAAAGCGGCTAAGCCACCCCCGCCATAACAGTATTCTTCTCCAGATCTGCCTCCAACCGAAGCCGCACGGCCTCTGCCGCATGTTGCGCTCCAAGCTTACTCATCATGTTGGCGCGATGAATTTCTACCGTACGAGGACTGATGTTCAGTTCGAGGGCAATCATCTTGTTGCTGCGCCCTTCGGAAAGCCAATCGAGCACTTCGCGTTCGCGGGGCGAAAGGCTGGCAATTCGGTTCCTGGCCTCGATCATCTTGCGCCGAGCATCGGCATAGGCATGGGCTTCGCTCGAAATCTGATCGACAGCATCGCGCAGCCGCTCCTTTTCCAGGGGAAGCCGGAGATAATGCATCGCCCCGGCCTTGATGGCACCGACGACCTCGCAAGGATCAGGATCGGCCGATGTGCCGATCACTGGCATCCAATGTTCTGTCAGGGTCACCGCGCGCAAAACCTGCGCCACCCCGTTGGCCGGATTGTCGTCCCTCGCAAGAACCACTCCTTTACGCGGCAGAAAGGACATCAATTCACCAACATCCGCGTAGATTTCGCAATGATAACCAAGTTCGTGACCCATTCGGGCCTGCTCAGCGCGCGAACTTGTCGACCCATCGACGATGTGGAGTATTGTTCGCTGTTTCATGCTTAACACCCTATGCGCACTCAGGGACATTGCGCAGTCCGTAATTTTACGGATAGAGCCTAAAACATGCTGAATTAAAAGGCCTTTATCAGGTAGAAACTAGTCGATATCCCCGCCCGACAAGAAAAAGAACGTGGCATTGATCAATTAGGCTAGAAGCAATGCTAATCGTCTCCGCGGTAGAAACTGTAATCGGGAAGCGAGTGGAACGCGCTCTTCAGGGCATCTCCCCAGCCTGCAGAGATTACCTGGAAATAGCTGTCGTCTTGGGAGATGCGATGTTCGTGAATCGCTTCATAACTGTCGCGCGTTATGACTTGCAGATCGAGTGGCAGGCCAACCGAAAGATTGGCCTTAAGCGTTGAATCGAAGCTGACCATAAGTAACTTCACACCGTCTTCCAGGCTCATCTGGCGGTCATAGCCGCGAATGATGATCGGCCGTCCATACTTGGTTTCGCCGATCTGAAAGAAAGGCGTATCCAAACTGGCTTCAATGAAGTTCCCTTCGGGATAAACCATGAAGAGCCGCGGCTCCATTCCCTTGATCTGCCCTGCAACGATAATGGAAGCAGTGAAACGGCCTCTTCCCCGAGAGCCGTTCGCATCCTGACGCTGCCCGATGATATCCCGCATCAGATTGCCGATTTCGGTTACGACCTGAAACATAGTCGGCGATTTGAGCAGGATATTATCGCGCTCCTCGGGCTCCTTGGTCCGCTCTTCCAGTTGGCTGATCACAGCCTGCGTCGTCGCCAGATTGCCCGCGGTCATCAAAGTAATGATGCGGTCTCCAGGCACCTGCCAGGTAAACATCTTACGGAAGACCGAGATGTTATCGACACCTGAGTTAGTCCGCGTGTCGCTCATCAGGACGAGCCCTTTGTCGAGCTTCATTCCCACACAATAGGTCATTAGGTACTTCCGTTACTGCTGAATTTGTTGCTGCTCGACCTGCACATCCACTTCGAGCACTTGGGTCGTATTACCGAAGCTTATGCCCGTCACCGGGGAGGCATCGCGGTAGTCGCGCCCGGTTGCCACCCGCACATACCGCTCATCGGGACTTATCCCGTTGGATATGTCGAATCCAACCCACCCAAGCCCTTCGACAAAGGCTTCTGCCCATGCGTGAGTTGCTTCCTGATCGATGCGATCGTTCATCATGAGATAGCCGGAGATGTAACGCGCCGGCACATCCAATGCGCGCGCCGCCCCGATGAAGATGTGGGCATGGTCCTGACAAACGCCGGTCCGTGCCGCGTAGCTTTCTTCCGCAGTCGTATTCCAATCGGTTGTACCGATACGGTATTCGACCCTTTCGAGTGTCGCCTGCGAAAGCGCATGGAGCCTGTCCAGAGGCGTTCCTTCGAACTTACGCAAGTCATCGATCAGCTTCTTCATGCCCGGGCCTGGCCGCGTGAGGCGGGTTTGCGAAAGGAAGCTCCACAGGGGCAGATGTCCCGAATGCCGGCCGATTACACCTGCATGATCATGCGTGTCCACCCGGCCGCTGCACGTGATCGTCACCTCGCGCGTCCCAGGTTCCACACCGACCAGCGTAGTCGTGTTATGGTGCTGGTCTTCATAGGTAATCTCTTCGCGCGCGTTCTCATACTCCATCGACCAGTCGAGAATTTCCTGACCCTGCGTTTCCTTCGGGGTTAGGCGCAGTCGCTGCAGGGCGTGAACCACCGGATTGTCGAAGTGGTAGCGAGTGGTGTGCTTGATCGAGAGGCGCATCAGGAAAGGAACCTGTAATCTGCAGCTATCGCATTGCCGATCGCTGCATTCGAGGAAGTGAAATCCAGAAGAAATTCGTGCAGTCCCTGGTCGAAAATCTCGTCGATACTCAGATTGGTCAGGCGCATGTCCGCATCGCGCATGAGCGCGTTGCTTTGGCCCTCGCTGCCATGGATCCGTGCGAGGGCCGCCAGATTGGCCCGCAGTTCGGAATGGCAGAAGGCGAGACTGCGCGGAAAACGGTCATCCAGGATCAGGAATTCGCAGATACTGCGCGCGTCGACCTGGGCTGCATTGAGCCAGCGATAGGCACGGTCACCCGAAACCGATCGCAGGACCGTATCCCATTGACCCGTATCGAGGCTCGAGCCGACGTAGGACAGCGATGGCAGCAAAAGATAGTATTTGATGTCGAGAATGCGGGCGATCGCATCGGCGCGTTCCACGAACATGCCCGTCAGTGCGAAATGATAGCCTTCCTCGCGCAGCATCGAGCCTTGCAGTGCGCCACGGGCCAACGTGCCCGCCCTGCGGATGGTAGCCACGGTTTCGAGAACACGATTCTCGCCCACTGGTTTTGCGAGCTGTTCGTCGATCATGAGCCAGTTTTCGTTGATCGCTTCCCACAATTCGCCGCTGATCGCATTGCGCGATAGCCGCGCGTTTTGGCGCACGAGACCGAACATCGACAGGATGCTTGCAGGATTTCCTGTTTCACGCAGGAGAAAGTTCCAAGCCTGCATGCCGGTATAGCTGGCGTGCTTCGCTTCATAAGCCTGCCGCTGCCCTGAAGTCGCGATTACGGATCGCCATTCTTCCTCAGCGGTCACAAGATCGCGTGTAAGCGCCATCCGAAGCCCGGCATCCAAGAGGCGAGCGGTGTTTTCGGCGCGCTCCAGATAGCGGAACATCCAGAAAAGGCCGTTGGCTGTGCGCCCTAACATGTCGTTTCTCCCGCCATATCAGTCTTTCAGCACCCAGGTGTCTTTGGTGCCGCCCCCCTGGCTGGAGTTCACGACCAGTGACCCCTCCTTCAGCGCGACACGCGTCAGTCCCCCCGGCGTGATGTCGATCTTGTCGGGGGACATGAGGACAAAGGGCCGCAAATCGACATGTCGCGGGGCAAGTCCCTTCTTGGTGAAGATCGGACAGGTCGAAAGGGAAAGCGTTGGCTGGGCGATGTAGTTAGATGGGTTGGCCACGATTTTGGCGCGGAATTCCTCGACTTCCTTCTTCGTCGCAGCGGGCCCTACCAGCATGCCGTAGCCGCCTGAACCGTGCACTTCCTTGACGACGAGTTCGGCCAGATTGTCGAGCACATATTTGAGGCTGTCTTCATCGGCACAGCGCCAAGTCTGGACATTCGGCAGCAACGGCTTCTCGCCAGTATAGAATTCGACGATCTCCGGCATGAAGGAATAAATCGCCTTGTCGTCGCAAACACCCGTTCCCGGCGCGTTGGCGATGGTAATGCCGCCAGCACGATAGACGTCCATGATGCCGGGTACGCCCAACACGCTGTCCGGATTGAACGTGAGAGGGTCGAGGAATTCATCGTCGACCCGGCGATAGATGACATCGACTGCCTTGTATCCGCTGGTTGTGCGCATCGCGACCCGGCCGTCGATGACCCGCAGATCGCTGCCTTCCACCAGTTCGGCACCCATCTGGTCGGCCAGAAACGCATGTTCGAAATAGGCCGAGTTGTAGATGCCCGGAGTGAGGACCGCCACGACCGGCTTGTCGCCTGCACAACTCGGCGCGCAAGCGGCAAGGCTTTTAGCCAGACGACGCGGATAATCCGACACGCTTTCCACTTGGCAGCGCAAGAAAAGCTCGGGAAACATCGCCATCATGGTTTCGCGGTTTTCGAGCATGTAGCTGACCCCAGAAGGGGTCCGAGCGTTGTCTTCTAGAACATAGAATTCATCCGGCCCGGTACGCACCAGGTCGATCCCGGTGATGTGCGTGTATACGCCGCCGGGCGGAGTGAAGCCGACCATGTTGGACAGCCATGCCTCGTTGTTGCGGAGCAAGCGCTGCGGCAGACGCCCGGCGCGCACGATTTCCTGCCGGTGGTAGAGATCGTGCATGAAAGCGTTGAGGGCCGAGACTCGCTGCTCGATCCCGCGCGATAGTCGGCGCCATTCAGCGGCGTCGATGATGCGGGGGACCATGTCGAACGGGATCAGGCGCTCTTCCGCCTCGTCTTCGCCGTAAACGTTGAAAGTGATCCCGGTCTTGCGGAAATTCGTTTCCGCTTCCGAGTGCTTGCGCCGCAGAAGCTTGGGATCCTGCCCGTCATACCACTGGCAATAGTTTGAATAGGCGGACCTTACCGACCCATCTGGCTCGCGCATTTCGTTGAAGAATTCGGCTCCGCCGCTCATGTGCCCCCTGGATGCAAGCTGACCCACATGACGAAATGTCTGCGGCCCTATCCGAATAAAGGGTTCAGTGGCGGTCCAGTTCCGAAAGAAGCGCTGTCATGGCTTCATTCGTCATGACGAAACCCATGTGGCTACAGCGCAGCGCGACGGCGCGGTCGCGCTCATTCGGTTTGCCGCAGGCGCATTTCGGCGCAACTATTCCGTCGCAAGGACTCCAGAAAGCCACTGTTTCTACAGGAGGTTTTTCGGAAACGACAGTGTCGATCTCGGGCTCGTCGACGCGGTGGCCGGCGATGGCCTGGTAGGCGCGCCAGCCGTTGTTGGCGCGGGGGCTGCCGGAGAAGGGGGAGCCCATGGTGACGACCTTCGCGACCTTTTCGGGATGCAGCTTCGCCAGTTCGCGCGCCATCACCCCGCCCAGGCTCCAGCCCACCAGCGTGATCGGTTCGCGGCGTCTTTTATACAGCTTTTTCAAGCGCTTCTCGACACGTTTGAAGCGCCATTCGGTCGCGCCGAGATTGTATCCCAGCCCCCAGCGCTTGGCTTCATGGCCCGCTTTTTCCAGCTGCCTGGCCATCCAGCGCATGCGGATGGGGTGCGCGCCGAAGCCCGGCAGGAGCATCACAGTCTGCGGTTTTGCCGCCGGTTTTATTCCGATTTTGGGCCCGAACACCCTCTTGATCGGCAGGAATGGATACAACCACTCCCGGAAAAACAGCCGGAGACTGGGCGGACGCGCATCGTCCGCGCACGGTTCCGCCGCCAGCGCCAGCCGGCGGCCCCATTCCGCGCGTTGTTCGTAAAAAGGTAAGGTCGCCATCGTGGAGCTATAATGCGCTCTCACGATGGCGGGTTCCTGAACGGATCAGCCTTCCTTCGCGCAGTCACCGACGCGTGTCATGCCGATCTTCATCGTGGTGGTCTTTTCCTGGCCGTCCGCAGTCGGCTCCGCCACGCGCATGGTCATCTGCGACGATGTGCCGGTCGAGGTGGTGTCGATATTGACCTTGGCATCGCCGTTCTGCCCCTTGCAGGTCATGTCGCCGCGCATGCCGCCTTCATCGGCGGTCATGTTCTGGACCGTGCAATTGCCGTCCTGCAGACCCTGCGCGATGCCGGCCATGCCTTCATTGGCTTCTTCCTCGGTCAGGCAGCGAGCCGGGGCCATCCCGCTCATCGAGGAGAAGAACTGCTTGGCCTGCGCGATTTCGTCCGCGCTCATGGTCGGGTCGGTCAGATCGACCAGTTCCATGTTCATCTTGTATTCGCCGGGCTGCAGCGGGCGGACCTTTTCGGCGGCCTGCTTCGCTTCTTCGGTGGAAACCGTGCCGTCACCATCGGCGTCCACCTCGTCGCTGCCGGAAGAACAGGCGGCCAGCGCAAGAGCGGCACAGGCGGTGGTCACGAAACGAAGCATGGGCATTGATCCTCTGAATAATTCGGCTGCGGCGCTAGCATATCCGGCCGGCGCGTAACAGGCGTTGCAGCCCTGCCCCGCGTTCCCCATATGTGCGCCTATGACAGAACCCACCACTGGCCTCGTAATTCGCAGGGGACTGGAAGAACCGGATACCACCGGCGATTTCGTCCCTCACAAGCCCGCGCGGCCGGAAAAGTCGATGCCGGGCAAGGCGTTCAAGCTAGTCAGCGAATATACCCCAAGCGGGGACCAGCCCACCGCGATTGCCGAACTGGTGGGATCGGCGCGCGATGACGAACAGACGCAGGTGCTGCTGGGCGTCACCGGGTCGGGCAAGACCTTCACCATGGCCAAGGTGATCGAGGAATTGCAGCGCCCCGCGCTGATCCTGGCGCCTAACAAGATCCTGGCCGCGCAGCTCTATGGCGAATTCAAAAGCTTCTTTCCCGAAAACGCGGTCGAATATTTCGTCAGCTATTACGATTACTACCAGCCCGAAGCCTATGTCCCGCGCAGCGACACCTATATCGAGAAGGAATCCAGCGTAAACGAGGCGATCGACCGGATGCGCCATTCGGCCACCCGTGCCCTCTTGGAACGCGACGATGTGATCATCGTGGCCTCGGTATCGTGCCTCTACGGTATCGGATCGGTCGAAACCTATTCGGCGATGATCTTCGACATCAAGACGGGCGACACGGTCGACCAGCGCGAACTGATCCGCAAGCTGGTGGCGCTGCAATACAAGCGCAACGATGCCGCCTTTGCCCGCGGCAATTTCCGCGTGCGCGGCGACAATCTCGAAATCTTCCCGAGCCACTATGAAGACGTGGCATGGCGCGTCAGCTTCTTCGGCGACGAGATCGAAGAAATCAGCGAATTCGACCCGCTGACCGGCAAGAAGGGCGCGAGCCTGGAAAAGGTCCGCGTCTATGCCAATTCGCACTATGTCACGCCCGGGCCGACGATGAAGCAGGCCAGCGAGGCGATCAAGTTCGAGCTGACCGAGCGGCTGAAGGAACTGCATGCCGAAGGCCAGCTGCTGGAGGCCCAGCGGCTGGAACAGCGCACCAATTTCGATCTGGAAATGATCGCCGCCACAGGGAGCTGTGCGGGGATCGAGAATTACAGCCGCTTCCTGACCGGCCGCCTGCCGGGCGAACCGCCGCCGACACTGTTCGAATATCTGCCCGAAAACGCCCTGCTATTCGTCGATGAAAGCCACCAGACCGTGCCGCAGATCGGCGCGATGTCTAAAGGCGACCACCGGCGCAAGATCACGCTGGCCGAACACGGCTTCCGTCTGCCCAGCTGTATCGACAACCGCCCGCTGCGCTTCAACGAATGGGACGCGATGCGCCCGCAGACCTTCTGCGTTTCGGCGACGCCGGGCACATGGGAAATGGAACAGACCGGCGGCGTGTTCGCCGAACAGGTGATCCGCCCAACCGGCCTCATCGATCCGCCGGTGGAGATCAAGCCGGTCGAAGACCAGGTCCAGGATTGCATCGAGGAATGCAAGAAGACCGCCAAGATGGGCTACCGGACGCTGGTCACCACGCTGACCAAGCGCATGGCCGAAGATCTGACCGAATTCATGCACGAAGCGGGCGTGAAGGTTCGCTATATGCACAGTGACGTGGAGACGCTGGAGCGTATCGAACTGATCCGCGATCTGCGCCTGGGCGTCTATGATGTGCTGGTGGGCATCAACCTGCTGCGCGAAGGACTCGACATTCCCGAATGCGGACTGGTCTGCATTCTCGATGCCGACAAGGAAGGCTTCCTGCGATCCGAAACCAGCCTGGTGCAGACCATCGGCCGCGCCGCGCGTAACGTAGAAGGCCGCGTGATCCTTTATGCCGACCGCATAACCGGCAGCATGGAACGCGCGATGGCGGAAACCGACCGCCGCCGCGAAAAGCAGAAAGCCTATAACGAGGAACACGGCATCACGCCGCAGACCATCAAGCGCGATATCGCCGATATCGTGGCGCATAGCGCCGCGCAGGACGGCGTGACCGTGGACACGGGCGATGCCGAGCGCAACAATCTGGTCGGCCACAATCTGCGCGCCTATATCGAGGATCTGGAAAAGCGGATGCGCAAGGCCGCCGCCGATCTGGAATTCGAGGAAGCCGGACGCTTGCGCGACGAGATCCGCAAGCTGGAAAACGACGAGCTTGGCTTGGGCGACGCAGAGAAGAAGGCCCCCCGCGTCGGCCGCAGCGATGCAGGCCGCCCGGGCACGCGCAAGGATCGTTACGGCAAAACGCGCTATAAAAGGATGGGCGGCAAACCCTGATCGACGAGCGTATTTGACGCTGCTTCGCGGCGGCAGGCATAGGTTATCCCGATTGAGGGGATTTGCCATGATGACCAGCCGCCGCCCGATTTTCCGGGCCCTTGCCGCCAGCGCCTTTGCGCTGCTGCCCGCCGCCGCCATGGCGCAGGACGATGCCAAGCCCGCTGCCAGCGCGGCAGCCGCAGCGGTGGAGCCGCAGGTCCGCACGCAGGACCTGACCGGCACATTCGGCGGCCAGCGCATATCCTACCGCGCAACGGTATCCGATACCGTGCTGAAAGCGGATGACGGCACGCCCGAAGCGGTGATCGTAACCACCAGCTATGTGAAGAGCCCGCGCGATGCTTCGCGCCCGGTGTTCTTCATCTACAACGGCGGGCCGGGATCGGGATCGGTCTGGCTGCAGATGGGGGCTTGGGGTCCCAAGCGCGTGGCCATTCCCTCCGATGCGAAGGACGACGGCGCGCCGCCCTATCCCATCGTCGACAATCCCGACAGCCTGCTGGATGTCGCGGACCTCGTCTTCATCGATCCGCCGGGCACCGGTTTCAGCCATCTTACCGAAGGCACCGACCCGAAGAAATATTACGGGCTGGAAGAAGATGCGCAGGCCGTGGCCAAGGTCATCCGCCTGTGGCTGAACGAGAACGGGCGCTGGAACAGCCCCAAATATCTGGGCGGCGAAAGCTATGGCACCACCCGCACCGCCATGGTCGCGCGCGAGCTGGAAGGGCGGACCTATAACGATGTCGGCCTCAATGGCCTGATCCTCGTTTCGACCATTCTCGATTTCGCGGCGCGCGAGCCCACGCCGGGCAATGAAATGGCCTATGTCATGACGCTGCCCAACATGGCGGCGGCGGCATGGTATCACGGCAAGGCGCAGGCCCCCTCGGTCGAGGCGATCGTGGAAGACGCGCGCCGCTTCGCCATCGGGCCGTTCGCCACCGCCCTGCTGAAGGGGCAGGATCTGCCCGCAGCGGAACGCGCCTCGGTCCGCGCCGAGATGGCGCGGCTGACCGGCCTTTCGGAGAGCTATCTCGACAATGCGGATCTGCGCGTGACCGCCCCGCGGTTCTACAAGGAATTGCTGCGCGATCAGGGGCTGACCATCGGCAGGCTCGATGCGCGCTATACCGGCACGGATTTCGACAGCGCCGGGGAATATCCCGATGACGATCCCAGTTTCTACGGCATCGATGCAGGCTACACCGCCGCGATCAACAGTTGGCTGCGCGATGGGCTGGGTTACCGGACCGACCGCGAATACCAGTCGATCGGGTCCGAGCCGGGCATGAACTGGAACTGGTCGCTATCGGGCCGCCAGCGCGGGGCCTATCTCAACGTTGCGCCCTTCGTGGGCGAGGCGATGCGCAAAAACAGCGGATTGCGCACCTTCGTGGGCCAGGGCTGGTACGATTTCGCCACGCCTTTCTTCGGCGCTGAATATTCGCTCAACCGGACCGGCATTCCGCAGGACCGGGTGGAGTTCCATTATTACGATGCCGGCCACATGATGTATATTCGCGACGAGGACCGGGCAAAACTCTCTGCCGATTTGCGCGCCTTCATCCGCGCCCGTTGACGCTGGGAGAAAGCTGGGCATAGGGGCGCACATGGTTCGCACACTCGCATTGCTTCCCCTGCTCGCCCTGGCTGCCTGCAAGCCGCCCGCATCGGACGATTACCTCGCCCGCGCGGTGATCAAGGAAGAACGCACCGCCCCGCGCGCGCCGATCGCCTCGCCCGACACAGAAGGCGCGGCCTGGGCTCCCAGCCCCAAGAGCGGACGCTTGCTCTACGGTCTGCCGGGCCAAGCGCCGCTGCTCTCGCTGGCCTGCCAGGATGGGCAGCTGGTCTATACGCGTTATGTCGCTGCCGATGCCAATGCCAAGGCGGTGCTGGCGCTGATCGGCAATGGCCATGTTGAACGCTTGTGGGTCGATGCCGAACAGGACGGGGCGGAAGGCAGCGAGGCGTGGCTGTGGCGCGGCCGGACCGCCGCCGACGATCCGCGGCTGGAAGTACTGACCGGACGCAACCGCGTCGAGGCGACGATCCCCGGCGCGGGCTCGGTGATCCTCAACGCCAGCAATGCGCCGGGCGATTTCATCAATCGCTGCATCAATTCGCTGGGCGAGCGGGACGCGCCGGAAGCGTTGCCGGGGGCCGAACTCAGCGAGCCGGGAGCGGGGAATCCGTTTCTTCCCGCGCCCGATCAGCCAGCAGATCCGGCGTAAGCACCTGCGGCAATTGCTCGGCCTCGGCGCCGGGTGAATACCACAGGTACAGCGGGACGCCCGCCGCGCCCTGCTGGGCGAGGAAACCCGCAATCTCCTCGTCGCGCCGCGTCCAGTCGCCGCGCAGGGTGATGACACCCGCCTCCTCGAAGGCCCGGCGCGTCTGCTCGCGTTCGATGGCGACGCTTTCGTTGACCTTGCAGGTTACGCACCAGTCGGCGGTGAACCAGACGAAGACGGGTTTGCCCGATGTGCGCGCCTCGGCCAGCGCGGCCTCGGAAAAGGGCCGCGGGGCGAGCAGGCTGTCCTCGGTGGATGCGCGCGGCTGCGGCTGGGGGAAGAGGGAGATGGCGAAAATTGCCAAAGCAACGATGCAGGCGAAGAATAACTTGCCGCCGCCCAGCCCCCTGCCCTGTCGCTGACCCAATGAGGCGAGCAGCGCCAGCAGGATCACCGTCAGCACGGCAAGCAGGATCAACCACAGATCGTCGGCAATCCGCCATAGCAGCCATGCCAGCGCCAGCACGGTCAGCGCCATGGGCAGCGCCATCCAGCGGCGGAACCGTTCCATCCACGGCCCCGGCCTGGGCAGTTTCCTCCGCCACGCCGGGATGAAGCCGAGCAGCAGGAATGGCAGCGCCAGTCCCGCGCCCAGCGCGGTGAAGATGGCAAAGCCCTCCACCGGGCGCAGCACCAGCGCCGCGCCGAGCGCCAGCGCCATGAAGGGCCCGGTGCAAGGCGTCGCCACGAAGGCCGCCAGCAGGCCGGTCCCGAACGACCCGCGCATCGAGGCCCTGCCGCCCGCGATCGCCATGCCCGGCACCTGGAACAGGCCGAGGAAATTCGCCGTGATGGCGACCGCCAGCAGGAACAGCGCGCCGACCACGCGCGGCTCCTGCAGCTGGAAGGCCCAGCCCACCTGCTCCCCCGCCGAGCGCAGCGCGAGGATCGCCGCCCCCAGCCCCGCGCAGGCGGTTATCACGCCCGCCGTGTAGGCCAGCGCGTCGCGCCGGGCCGACATCTCGTCGCCCCCGGCCTTGGCCAGCGCCAGTGCCTTGAGGCTCAGGATCGGGAAGACGCAGGGCATGATGTTGAGCAGCAATCCGCCGCCCAGCGCCGCCAGCAGCAGCACCCACAACGCGGGCGTGTCCGCCCCGCCGCCGCTGATCGGCTTCACTCCTTCCAGCGGCACGTCCCCCTGCACCGCGCCGAAGCGCAGCGCCTGTCCCTCACCGAAGGAGAGGATCCCCTCGATCCGTTCCGGCAGCGGGGCGACATCGAAGCCCGGGCGGCGCTTTAGCGGCAGTTCCACGACCAGCAGATCGCCTTCGCGGATGAAAGTCTGCACGGCGGCATAATCGGGCGCGAGGCCGCTGCCGAAATCGGCGGTCTTCATGAACAGATGCAAATCGCCCACGTCCAGCTCGGCAGGCAGCGGCACGCCCACGCGCAGCCGGTCGCCCGAAACCTCATAGACCGCATCCCGGTCGAGCAGCGGCGCCACGGCGGCCTGCCACTGGCGAAAATCGCCGCCCGTGCGTGCCCGCAGCACGGCATCCTGCGGCACGCAGATCCGGTCGGTGCAGGCGAGATAGGAAACAAAGCCCGTCACCGGCGGCGCGGCTGCCACATCCGCCCCCTGCGGCACCTCCACCGGCACGAGGACGGCATAATCGCCTTCGTAGATATGGTTCATCAGCCCGGAAATGGTCAGCACCTGAGGCACCGGATACAGCGGTTCGCCCGCCTGCCAGCCTTGCGGCAGATCCAGTTCGAGCGACATGCCCTGCCCCGCATCGCCCGGGTTCGACCAATAGCCATGCCATTCAGCGCTCGACGGCGTGAAACGCAGCGCCAGCATCCAGGTTTCGCCGGCCACCGGCTCCCCATCGGCGCGCAGCTCGACCGCGATATTGCCGTCACCGAAGCGCGCCTCGCGGGCCGACAGCGTGGACGGGACAAAACAGGCAAGCGCAATCAGGAAAGCGAGCCAAAAAGCGCGCATCACGTCCATTGTCCTTGCGTCGGTCACGCTCAGCGCATTAGGGATTGCCCCCATGACAGACAAGCGCGACTTGCTCATCCTCGGCGGCGGCCTCGTCGGCACCACACTGGCGCTGGCGGCGGCGAAACAGGGGCTTTCGAGCCACCTCGTCGACCGGGCCGATCCGGCCGATCTCACTGCGGAGGGCTTCGACGGCCGCGCCTCGGCGATTTCGACGGCGAGCTGGCGCCTCTTCCGCAATATCGGCCTGGCCGAAACGCTGGAGCCGCATGGCTGCCCGATCGAAGCGATCGCGGTGGTGGACCAGATGAAACCGGGCCGCATCGATTTCCGCCCCGAACCGCACGAAGGTTCGCTGGGCCGCATGTTCGCCAATCGCCAGCTGCGCATCGCGCTCTACGATGCTGCGAAAAACGAACCGCTGATTGCCATGCACGCGCCGGTCGAAGTGGTAGAGCGCCACCGCGATGCCTTTACCGTCAGCGCGACGCTGGCAGACGGCACGGTGCTCGAAGCCGATCTCCTGATCGGTGCCGAAGGCCGCGGTTCGCCCACGCGCGAGGACGCCGAGCTGAAAATGGCGAGCTGGGATTATTCGCACCGTGCGATCATCACCGGGCTCAACCATTCCAAGCCGCACGACGGCGTGGCGTGGGAGATCTTCTACCAGGACGGGCCCTTTGCCCTGCTCCCCATGCTCGACGGTCCGGCGGGCGAGCATCGCAGCGCGCTGGTATGGACGGTGGATGACAAGGATGCCGCCGGCGTCCTGAAGATGGGCGACCGCGCCTTTCTCGCCGAAGTGGAAAAGCGGATGGGCACCATCCTGGGCAAGCTTTCCCTGAACAGCGGGCGTTCTTCCTATCCGCTCAGCTTCCAGCATACGGTGCGGATCGTGGACCAGCGCATGGCGCTGATCGGCGACAGCGCACATGGGATGCATCCGATTGCGGGCCAGGGCCTCAATCTCGGCCTGCGCGACGTTGGCGCGCTGGTCGAAGTGCTGGGCGATGCCCGCAGGCTGGGCCTCGATCTGGGCGATGCGCAGGTGCTCGAACGCTATGAAAAGTGGCGCGCGCTCGATTCCGTAATGGTGATGGGCGCAACCGACACGCTGACACGCATTTTCGGCGTCCCCGGCAAGACCGCCAGCGCCGTGCGGCGGCTGGGCATGGCCGGGGTCCAGCGGACCGGGTGGCTCAAGAAGTTCTTTATGGACGAAGCGCGCGGCGTTTCGGGAGACGTTCCAGAGCTGATGAAGGGCTGAGGCCTATTCTTCCGCCGGGCTCGGCTGCGATATGCGATTGCCCGCGCCATCGCGCAGGCGGCGCGGCTCCAGCACGGCAGCGGTTTCGATCAGGTCCAGCGCCCGCTGCGTCGCGGCATAGCGTTCGGCATCGCGCAGCCACCCTTGGGCATTGCGCGCGCCGGGCATATTGCGCACTTCGGCGATGGCGGAACTGGTCCGCCCGCTCATCAGGAACAGCCGCGCGCGCTCGATACGCATTTCCGGCTGGGGAGATGGCGCGCTTTCGCGGCGGACGGTGAACAGGGCGCCGAGTTCCTCGGTAAAGCGTTCGAACCCGCCGCGCTGGTCACCCGACTGGAGCTGCGGCGACAGCCCGTCTAGGCGGGCGGTAAGCTGATCGAGCGTCACCGGATCGCGCGAGAATGTCAGGATCGTGTTGACGGCGTTGGGCAAGGCATCGCCGAAACGCAGCCGCAACTGATCGGCAAGATAACCAAGCTGCGCACCCTTATCGATAGCGCGCCGGATGGCGAAAGCGATCAGCAGCCCTTCGGACCGCGCGGCATTGCCGGCAGCGGCCTGCGCCTGCAGATCGAGCCGGGCCAGACGCTGTTCGGCGGCGGCCAGCCGCTGGTCGATCCCGCCCTGCTGTTCGGCCATCTGCTCGACCGTATCGGCGGCCTGGGCACGCTCGGCGGCGCTGGGCATGGGGGTTGGTGATCCGGTTGCGCGCGGTTCTTCGGCGACAGTCTGCGCCAGCTGCTGGGCCGGCTCCGTGCCGTCCTGGGGCGCGCGGTCGCGCCACGCGAAATAGCCGACTGCGCCCGCGCCCAGCGCGAAAGACGCCACCACGGCCAGTAACACAGGCTTCACGCTGCTGCGACGTGCGCGCCGATTAGTCGAAAAATCGTCCATTCCGCTCCAATTCGCGAACCCCGCTCAGCCTTGGCACAAACCCTGCGCCATGGCCAGTAGCTCGGCATCGAGCGGCTGGGGCGCGGTGTGTACGGCCTCCCAGCCCTTGCCCGCCATACCCGCTATGCGCGGGCCGAGCGCGGCCACGGTAATGGTCTTGCGATCGATGCCCAGCCGGTCGCATTCATCGACAAGACGGCCAGCCGCCTCGCCCGAATGCAGCAGCGCCACCCCGCCCTGTTCGCGCAGCAGCTTGCTGACCGAAGGCGACATCTGCAGCGCCCGTGTCCGGTAGACCACGCGGGTATCGATCTCGATCCCCTTGGGCCGGTCCAGATCGATCATCTTCTGGCCGGCAAGCCGCAGGAAGCGAAGTTCGCGCCCGGCAATTTCGTCGAGCACGTTCTGGAGCCCGCCCTTGCCGGTCTTCGTGACCATGAAGCCTTTTTCGCGCGCGCCTTCCGCTGTTGCCTCGCCCACCGCATAGACCGGCAGGCCGGCAAGCTTGTCCAGCCCCGCCCCGCCGTGCCGGAAGACGTTCGAACTGCCTACCAGCAGTGCATCGTATTCCTTGCGGTCGGGCGCGCTCCATTCGACCGGTTCGACCTTGAACAGCGGGCAGCCATAGGCATCGAAGCCCGCCGCATCGGCAGTCTGCAGCGTAACGCGCAGGCCCGGTTCGGGGCGGAAGACGAACAGCGGCCGGGTCATGCCGCGCCGCCGAAGTGCACCGCGACATGCTCTGGCGCTTCGGCCAGCAGATCGCGCGCCAATTGCCGTGCGCCGTCGAGATCGCGGGGCGCGAAACGGCCTTCGCGCGTAATGCGGATCGCGCCATCGGGGCTGTAGATGGCGGCTTGCAGGTGCAGCACGTCGCCTTCGCGCCGGGTCAGCGCGGCGATGGGGCTGTGGCAGGTGCCGCCCAACCCTTCGAGCAGCGCGCGTTCGAGCATGACTTCCTCGTTGCTGGGGCCGTGGTCGATGGCGGCAAGTATCTCGCGCGCCTGATCGTCGCCCGCGCGGCATTCGAGGCCGATGGCCGCCTGTGCCGGAGCGGGCAGCCATTCTTCGGGATCGAGCCTCGTACCGACCGAATTTTCGCCCAGCCGCGCCAGCCCGGCGGCAGCCAGGAAAGTCGCGTCGGCATCGCCTGCATTGAGTTTCGCCATACGCGTGGCGACATTGCCCCTGATGCCGACCACTTCAAGATCCGGGCGGGCATTCAGCAATTGTGCGGCACGGCGCGGCGCGCTGGTGCCGACGCGGGCGCCCTGCGGAATGGCTTCGAGCGAGCTTGCGCCCAGCAGCACATCCGCCTTGTCCGCGCGCGGCAGGATCGCGCCGATCGCGATTTCCGCAGGGCGGATCGTCTCCACGTCTTTCATCGAATGGACTGCCGCATCGATCCGGCCTTCCGCGAGCCAGATGTCGAGCTCGCGCGTCCACAGCGCCTTGCCTCCGATATCGGCCAGCGGGCGGTCCTGGATCTTGTCGCCGCTGGCGATCACCGGGACCAGTTCGACGCGGTTTTCATCCCAGCCATGCGCGGCGCACAACCGGGCGCGCGCCTCGTGCGCTTGCGCCATGGCAAGCGGCGAGCGGCGGGTTCCAAGGCGGAAGGGAGCGGGTGCTGGCGTTCTGTCTGACATGGCGCGCGCTTGCCCTAGCGAGCGATAACGCTAAGGGAAAGCGCAATGACACTGGTTCTGGGCATAGAAAGTTCCTGCGACGAAACCGCCGTGGCCGTGGTCGATGGTGATCGGCGCATCGTGGCGCAGCGCATCGCCTCGCAGGATGAAGAACACGCGCCCTTCGGCGGCGTGGTCCCCGAAATCGCCGCGCGTGCCCATGCCGAACGGCTCGCCCCCATGATCGAGGCCGTGCTGGGCGATGCCGATGTCGCGCTGGGAGATCTGGACGGGATCGCCGCCACCGCCGGACCCGGCCTGATCGGCGGCGTGATGGTCGGTCTCGTCAGTGCCAAGGCGCTGGCCATGGCGAGCAATGTCCCGCTAATCGCGGTCAACCATCTGGAAGGCCATGCGCTGAGCCCGCGTCTGGCCGATGGCGAGCTCAACTTTCCCTACGCCTTGCTGCTGGTTTCGGGCGGGCACTGCCAGATCCTGCGGGTTGACGGCGTGGGAGGCTATCGCCGCCTTGCCACCACGATCGACGATGCGCTTGGCGAAGCTTTCGACAAGACCGCCAAGATCCTCGGCCTCGGCTTTCCCGGCGGGCCTGCCGTGGAACGCGCGGCGAAGGAAGGCGATGCGAAAGCCGTACCCCTGCCCCGACCGATGGTCGGCAGCGGCGAACCGCATTTCAGCTTTGCCGGACTGAAAAGCGCCGTGCTGCGCGCCCATGAGAGCGGCAAGTACAAGTCCGAAGACATCGCCGCGAGCTTTCAGCAGGCGGCGATCGATTGCGTGGTCGACCGGCTGCGGATCGCGCTGGCGGAGATGCAGGATTGCGAGACCCTGGTGGTGGCAGGCGGCGTGGCGGCTAACGCTTCCGTGCGCGCGGCGCTGGAAGAACTCGCGGAAAAGCACGGTATGCGCTTCACCGCGCCGCCGCCCAAGCTGTGTACCGATAATGCGGCGATGATCGCATGGGCGGGGATCGAACGGCTGGGGCTACCCGATTTCGCAGGTGATCCGCTCGACATCTCGGCCCGGCCGCGCTGGCCGCTCGATGCCGGGGCGGAACCGGTGCGCGGGGCAGGAGTGAAGGCATGAAGACGGGTGTTCTTGGCGCAGGCGCATGGGGCACGGCGCTGGCGCAGATGGTGGCGAGCGACGGCAGCGACGTGCTGCTGTGGGCGCGCGAGGCTGCGCTGATGCAGGAAATCAATTCGAGCCGGACCAATTCGACCTATCTGCCCGGCGCGGCACTTGCGCCAAGTATTCGCGCGACGGACGACCTTGCCGAAATGGCCGGTCTGGATACACTGCTGGTGGTCACTCCGGCGCAGCATATGGGCGGCGTGCTCGAAGCCATGCCCGGCCACCCGCGCGACCTGATCCTGTGTTCCAAAGGGATCGAGGCCGGGTCGGGCCGGCTGATGAACCAAGTCGCCCGCGACACGGCGCCCGGCAGCGAGATTGCCGTGCTTTCCGGCCCGACCTTCGCCCATGAAGTTGCCGGCGGCCTGCCCGCCGCCGTGACCCTCGCCTGCAGCGGCGGCAAGGCGCAGTGGAAGCGCATCTCTCCCGCCATCGCGCGGCAGGCTTTCCGTCCTTACTATTCGGACGATGTGACCGGCGCGGAAATCGGCGGCGCGGTGAAGAACGTCCTCGCCATCGCCTGCGGCGTGGTCGACGGGCTGCAGCTTGGCCAGAATGCCCGCGCTGCGCTGATCGCGCGCGGCTATGCCGAAATGCTGCGCTTTGGCGAGGAAAAGGGCGCGCGGGCGGAAACGCTCACCGGCCTGTGCGGGCTGGGCGATCTCGTCCTCACCTGCTCCTCCACCTCCAGCCGCAATTTCTCGCTCGGCAAGGCGCTAGGCGAAGGCCAGAGCGCGCAGGACCTCATGGCCGACCGCCGCACGGTCGCCGAAGGCGCGCATACCGCGCCGGTGCTGGTGGAACTCGCGGCGCGCCACGGGATCGCCATGCCGATCGTCACGGCGGTCTACGATTTGCTGCGCGGGGATGATCCGCGCGAAGTCGTGCAGGGCCTGCTTGCCCGTCCGCTGAAGGCCGAACAGGAAGCCGCCGGGTGACAGAAGCCACCAATGACGAAGACCTGTCCGCTCTCGCCAAGGGCGGCAAGCAGAACGTCCTCGGCTTCCTGCTGCGGCTGCTGGCGCGCATCCCATTCCTTTTTATCGCGGGCCGCCTCTACGGTCTTGATGCCACGGGGCGCTTCGCCTCCGCGCTGGTGGTGGTCGAACTGACGGCGCTGATCTGCGCCATGGGCGAAAAGCGCGGCCTCGCCCAGCGGCTGTCCGATGGCGAAAAATACCATCCCGCCAATCTCGTCTATGACGGGATGCTGCTGGCGCTGCTGTTTTCCGGGATCGCTGCCGCCTTCTTCTGGCTGGTCCCTGCCCCGCTTTTCCCGAGCGGCGAAAATACCGAGCTCGACCGGCTGATAGTGCTGGCCATTCCCGGCTATGCGCTGACCGAAATCGTGCTCGCCGCGCAGGCCTATAAATACGATATTGCCACCACCGTTCGCGCGCGGGCGATCGTGGAGCCCTGGACCATCTCGATCGCTGCGGGCGCGTTCTATTTCGTGCCCGTGCTGTCTGAATCGGGCCTGTCGATGGCCTATCTCGTCTCGATCTATGCGGGCCTGGCCACCGGGCTATGGGCCTTCTTCCGCAGCTATGGGAAGCCGCTGGGCTGGCGGCCCAGCCCCAATTACATGGGCAAGATCGTGCTGCGCGCCCTGCCGCTGGCCACCGCCGACGCGATCGAATGGGGCACACGCCGGGTCGACGTCTTCATCCTCGGCCTGTTCGCCGCGCCTTCTGCCGTCGGCGTGTATTACATGGCACAGCAGGTCGCCAGCCTGCCGCAGAAACTGAAGACCAGCTTCGAGCCCATCCTTGGCCCGGTCATCACCAAGAACCTCAAGACCAAGAATTACGCGGCCATCGCCAAGCAGGTCTGCCAGGTGGGCTTCTGGATCATCGCCGCGCAGGCGGGTATCGGCCTTGCGCTGGGCGTTCCCGGCGAAGCGATCATGGGTCTGTTCGGGCCGGATGCCGTGGGCGGCACCGGCGCGCTCGCTTTATTGCTGCTGGCCGAAGTGGTGGCCGCGACCGCCGTCGTTTCGGAAGCCGTGCTGGTCTATGTCGCACGGGTCCGCAATCTGTGGATCTCGATTGCCACGATCGCCTTGCAGGCCGTGCTCACCATCATCCTTATCAAGGTGGTCATGGCTTACGGCTATGGCGAGCCGTTCAAGGCAGCCGCCGCAGCCATGGCGTTGATGATCGCGCTCGGCGTGGCCAGCCTGGTTAAAGCGCTGCTGCTGACCAAAATCCTTGGCCACGGGATCAACAACTGGCGCTGGGCGCTCGTTTATGCTGCCGCGCCGGCGACGCTGGTGGGCTATCTGGTGACCTATCTGCCCGAATGGGCCGAACTGGCGCTGGGTGTCCCCGCAATCCTGGCGACCTATGGCTATGTGATCTGGAAGCGCGGCTTCGGCCCGGAAGATCGCGTCCTTTTCAGTCGAAAAAAGGCCAAATCGGGCGACGAGACGCTGCCCGACCAGCAAGCCTGACAATCTAAAATTTCCATCATCATGTCAGCCACTTATCGTGGTTTGCAGCGCTGTGCGCTGCGCCGATCATGCAACGCCAATTGACTCTTGCCCTATTTTAGCCACAATTAAGCCATCAATTCGCCTTAATTTATGAGATAACATCACTGCTTGGGGAAATGGTTATGGAGAGGAAGGCAATGGATAACCGGACAAGATTCGTGGGGGGTGCCATGTCCCTTCTCGCAACATCCTCCATGATTTTCGCGATCGCGGGATGCTCGCAGGATGGTGACGCCGAAATAGAGCATGTCACCACCCTCGACATCGCCGAACCGGCTTACGCCCCCGCCGCGATCGAACAGGCGGAAATGGTGGCGGAAAGCCGCTACGCTCCCGGCGTGCCTTCGGCGGGTATGGCGTCCGATCTCTTTATCAATCGGGATGAGAACCGCGAACGCTATGCCGGGGAAGATGTCTCGGCAATCAGGATTGCGGCGAACGAGCCGGTTTCCACCTTCTCGGTGGATGTGGACACGGGCGCCTATGCCAACACCCGCCGGTTTCTCACCTCCGGTGCGCTGCCTCCGGAATCGGCGGTGCGGACCGAAGAACTGATCAATTATTTCCGCTATGACTATCCGCGGCCGACCGATCGCAGCAAACCTTTCTCGGTCACGCTCGATGCCGCCGCCAGCCCCTGGAATCCGGCAGCACGGCTCGTGCGCATCGGTCTGCGCGGGTACGATCTGCCGCGCGCCGAGCGCCCGGCGGCCAATCTGGTTTTCCTGGTCGATGTGTCCGGGTCGATGAACGACCAGGACAAGCTGCCGCTGGTCAAGCAGGCGCTCTCTGGCCTCACGCGGGAAATCTCGCCGCGGGACAAAGTATCCATCGTGACTTATGTCGGCACCACCGGGGTTCTGCTGGAACCGACGAGCAATCCTGCCGAAATCCGCGCGGCACTGGCGCAATTGCGGTCGGGCGGCTCGACAGCGGGCGCAGCCGGTCTGGATCTCGCCTATGCCATGGCCAAGAAGGGTTTCATAAAAGGCGGCGTGAACCGCGTGATCCTGGCGACCGACGGCGATTTCAATGTCGGCATCTACGACACCGATGCCCTGATCCAGAAGATCAAGAAGCAGCGCGATAGCGGTGTGACCCTGACCACGCTGGGCTTCGGCACCGGCAATTACAACGAGGCGATGATGGAACAGATCGCCAATTACGGGAACGGCAATTACGCCTACATCGATACGCCGATGGAAGCCCGGAAGGTCCTGCGCGACGAAATGAGCTCCACGCTCTTCACCATCGCCAAGGATGTGAAAATCCAGATCGAATTCAATCCTTCGGTGGTCAGCCAGTATCGCCTGATCGGCTATGAAAACCGCGCCCTTCGCGAAGAGGATTTCGCCAATGACGCCGTGGACGCAGGCGATATTGGTGCCGGGCATCAGGTGACGGCCATCTATGAAGTGATCCCGGCAGGGGCCAAGGGATGGGTTTTGGACCGGCGGTATCAGGCTGCGGCAAAAACCACGCCCGGCGTTCACGCTTCCGAGGCGGCATTCGTACAGCTGCGCTACAAACTGCCTGATGGGCAAAAATCGCGCCTGCTCCAATATCGCCTGCCCGCATCCGCACTGAACACGCGCCAGGCACCCCGCGGCGATTTTGCCTTCGCCGCCTCGGTTGCGGCCTATGGGCAAAAGCTGCGCGGTGACACGCTGCTGGCGGGCTATAGCTGGGACGCGGTGGAAGGTCTGGCCGGCAGGCAGGACGAATATCTGCGCCAGGAATATCTGGCACTGGTGGAAACGGCGGCGTCCCTGAACTGATTGCGCTGAACTGATTGCCAATCGAGCCTTGGCAGGCCCGTTGGCGCGCGGCTATGAGCCGGGCATGTCTGCGCGTACGATCATCGCCCTGGGGGCTCTGCTGGTGATGGCGATCGGGTCCGTGTCCTTCTTCTCGGACCGGGCCGCTCGCATGGCGCAGGGACTGTCTGCCCGCGCAGATGCGGCCTTGTCGCGGCAGGATCTGGGTGTGGTGGAAGTCGATTTCGCCAGCAGCACCGGATCGCCCTCGCGCCATCCGCTGCTTTCGGGCGGGGAAGACCTCAGCGACGAGGAGCGGACCCGCGCCGCGCAGGTCGTCGCCTCCATCCCCGGCGTGGGCGGGGTCTCGTGGGTCGATGGCACTGTCAATGCCGCCGGCAGCGAACCGACCTACGAACCGCTACATTGCCAGGAGGATGTCGACGGACTGCTGCGCACGCGCACCATCCGTTTCCAGGAGGCCAGCACCGCGCTGGTCCCGGCCAGCCGCATGCTGCTGGACGAGGTGGCGGAGGCGCTGGAGCCCTGTTCCGGCGCGATCATCGCTGTCACCGGCCATACCGACAAGTCCGGCAACGAAGCCGACAATGTCGCTCTCAGCATGGACCGCGCCCGGGTCGTGCGCGAAGCCTTGGTGCGCCGCGGTATCCCGCGCGACAGCCTGCGCGCACGCGGTTACGGATCGAGCCGCCCGGTAGCCAGCCTGACGGCAGAGGATCCCGCCAACCGCCGCATCGAATTTTCCGTCATCCGGATGGAACCGCTCACACCCACACCGGTCGACACGCCGGGGCCGCGGTGACAGGAGTAACCGATGCCCATCTGGTTTGAAGTCATCGCCCTGATGCTGGTCGCCTATCTGATCGGCCTGACCATCGGTTTCACCCTCTGGGGCCGCGGGCAGGTGGCTGAGATTGAGGACACGAAGGAAGCACCATGAATCAATTGCTCGCCGAATATTGGTATCTGCTGGCCATCGCGCTGGTCATCGGGCTCGTCGTCGCCTGGTATCTGTTCCGCAGCACCCGCCGCACCAAGGTCACCGGGGCGAGCCGGGGCGATGTGCTCGACGAAGGCGCACAGAAGGCCCAGCGCAACTCCGCGCTGGTCGATGCACCGCCCGCCGCCGCGCGCGATCCGCAGCCCGTCGCCACGCCCACCGGTCTTGCCGGTAGCGGCGCGGCCGTAGCTGCCAGCGCCGAGGTGGGACAGGTCGGCGTATCGTCCGCCAGCCCCAAGCCGGTCGGCGCCGGGACCGACGATCTGACCAGCATCAAGGGTGTCGGCCCGAAGCTTGCCGCTCGCCTTCACGAACTGGGCATCACCTCCTTCTCCGAGATCGCGTCCTGGAACGAGGCCGATATCGACCGGATCGACGCCGAACTCGGCCGCTTCCAGGGCCGTATCCGGCGCGATGACTGGGTCGGTCAGGCAGGCCTTCTGGCTACAGGCGATACTGCCGAATTCCAGAACCGCTACGGAGCCGGCGCCTAGAAAAGCGGGAATTTCGGGAACCTCGCTCTGCTCCGACCATTATATCACCTTGGGTCGGAGCAAAACGAGGAGGCTGAATGGTACAGTCGAAGCCGTTACGCGTGCTGGTCGCGGAAGATGAAGCGATCATCGGGATCGACCTTTGCGACACCGTTTCCGAAGCCGGCTACATCGTGGAAGGTCCCTTCGTGGACCTGTCGAGCGCCATGCTCGCCTATCAGAAGACCAAACCCGATGTCGCCATCCTCGATGTCCAGCTGGGCGACGGGATCGTCTATCCACTGGCAGAACAGATGATGGCGGAAGACGTGCAGGTCATTTTCCACTCCGGCCAGCTCACGCCCGATGAAGTGGCGATCCGCTTTCCCCGCGCGCAAACACTTGCGAAGCCCTGCCCTCCTGCCGAAGTCATTCACTCGGTCGAACGCGCCATTCAGTACAACTGATCCGATTGCGCCGGGTACGCCCAGACGCGCTCGGAACAGTTGGCCTCCTGTATCCATTCCTTGAAGCGAACCCTCCAAGGAAAGGAAGCCCATGTCTCTGCAGAAGATGATCGATACCCACCCGCAGGTGAAAGACGAAACCGAAGAGCTCATCCTCGCCGCGCGTCACGCGATGCTGTGCTCGCTCTTCTGCACCAGCTGCGCCGATGCCTGCGTCGCCGAAGATGGCGATATGGCGCAGTGCATCCGTTACTGCCTCGATTGCGCCGACGTTTGCGCCGGGACAGCCCGGCTGGCCGTGCGCCGCACCGCGCAGAACATCGACGTGCTTCGCGCCCAGCTCGAACTTTGCATCAAGGCCTGCGAAACCTGCGCCGAGGAATGCGAGAAGCATGACGATCCGCATTGCGAGATGTGCGCCAAGATGTGCCGCGAATGTGCCGATGACTGCCGCAAGGCCCTTCCCCTCGTCAAGTAAGGCCCCCGGTACATTTAAAGCGCGGCGCAAGCGGGACGGGGCGGCACCTTCGTCGCCCCTTCCCCGCCGCCACGCGAATTTTCTGACGCCTTGACGCCAGCTCGTGCTAGGCGAATTTGAACCGGTGGCCGGGGCAGGTCGGGCTTAGAATAGCGCCTCTTGCGCGCCCTGCGCCGCTCTGCCATCGGCAAATAAAGTTACAAAGGAGACCACATGGCTGGAATGGTGCCGTTCGACTGGCAGGATCCCTTCAACCTCGACGAGCAGCTGACCGAGGAAGAGCGGATGATCCGCGACGCTGCGCATGGTTTTGCGCAAGGCGAACTCCAGCCCCGCGTGATCGAGGCGTTTTCCCAGGAAAAGGATGCGCCCGAACTCTTCCCCATGATGGGTGAAGCGGGCCTGCTCGGCGCGACCATTCCCGAAGAGTTCGGCGGCGCCGGCGCGGGCTATGTCGCCTACGGCCTGATCGCTCGCGAAATCGAACGGGTCGACAGCGGCTATCGTTCGATGGCCTCGGTCCAGTCCAGTCTCGTGATGTATCCGATCCACGCCTATGGTTCGGACGACCAGCGCAGGAAGTACCTCCCCGGTCTCGCCAGCGGCCAGCTGATCGGCTGCTTCGGCCTGACCGAACCCGACGCCGGAAGCGATCCGGCAGGCATGAAAACCACCGCCAAGAAGGTGGATGGCGGCTATGTCCTCAACGGCTCCAAGACCTGGATTTCCAATTCCCCCTTTGCCGATGTCTTCGTCGTCTGGGCGAAGAGTGAGGAACATGGCGGCGCCATTCGCGGCTTCGTGCTCGAAAAGGGCATGAAGGGCCTTTCCGCGCCCAAGATCGAAGGCAAGATTTCGCTGCGTGCCAGCACCACGGGCATGATCGTGATGGACGAAGTGGAAGTAGGCGAAGACGCCCTGCTTCCCAATGTCGAAGGGCTCAAGGGTCCTTTCGGCTGTCTCAACCGCGCCCGTTACGGCATCAGCTGGGGCGCGATGGGGGCTGCCGAATTCTGCATGCATGCCGCGCGCCAATACGGTCTCGACCGCCAGCAGTTCGGCGTGCCGCTGGCCTCCAAGCAGCTCTATCAGCTCAAGCTGGCAGACATGCTGACCGAAATCTCTCTCGGTCTGCAGGCGAGCCTTCGCGTTGGCCGCCTGATGGATGAGGGCAAGTTTGCGCCCGACATGATTTCGGTGGTCAAGCGCAACAATGTCGGCAAGGCGCTCCACATTGCGCGGCAGGCGCGTGACATGCACGGCGGCAACGGTATTTCGGAAGAATATCAGGTCATTCGCCACATGGTGAACCTCGAAACGGTCAATACCTATGAAGGCACCCATGATGTCCACGCGCTGATCCTGGGCCGCGCCATCACGGGAATTCCGGCATTTTGACAGGACAATTGCCATCGCGCGCCGGCAAGGCGGAAACGGCGGTCCAGCACCCGGGCATGTTGATGGTTCGGGACCATGGATTGCCGCACCGCTATGCCGCTTGCGCGGATGGTTCAAGAACCCTTTCCTACATTCGGGCCGCCTGTCACACAGGCCAGATGACTCGCTTCCAACAGCCTGACACTTGCGCTTTTCAGGGAAAAACTGCCTCCGGAGTTATTTCCCTCAGGACCGTGCTCCATGTGCTCCATCCTGTAGGATTTGCTTTATGATCCGCCTTCACGGCTACTACCGCAGCTCGACCAGCTACCGCCTTCGCATCGCGCTTGAACTCAAGGGGCTGGATTACGAATACGTGCCTGTGAACCTGCTCGAGAGCGAGCAGAAGGGCGCTGCCTTCACCAGCCGTAATCCGTTCGGTTCGGTCCCGCTGCTGGAAGCTGGCGGCATGGACCGCGTACAGTCGATGGCGCAGATCGAATGGCTCGACGAAGCCTATACCGACCGGCCGCTGCTGCCCACCGATCTCGACGATCGCTATGTCGCGCGCGAACTGGCCTATGCCATCGCCACCGAACTGCACGCGCCGCTCAACCTGCCGGTGCTGAAATATCTGTCGAACGAATACGGCAAGTCGCAGGAAGAGATCGGTGTGTGGTATCGCCACTGGCTCGCCCGCACGCTCGATCCGCTGGAGCAGCGCCTCGCACAGCTGGGCACCGGCGACTTCCTGTTCGATTCCCCCGGCTTCTTCGAAGTCTGCCTGCTGCCCCAAGTCTATAACGCCCGGCGGTTCGAGTTCGATTTCGGCGACAAGCCGCATATCGAGCGGATCGAACGCGCCTGCCTGGCATTACCTGAATTCCAGCGCGCCCATCCGGACGCGCAGCCCGACAATCCTGACAACAGTTAAGAGAGAGGACTTCCATGAAACTCGCCACGCTCAAGGACGGAACCCGCGACGGCAAGCTGGTCGTCGTCTCCAAGGACCTCACCCGCTATTGCGCCGCCGACAACATCGCTCCCACGCTCCAGCATGCGCTGGACAATTGGGATGCGGTCGCTCCCAGGCTGGAAGCGCTTTACACCGATGTGGAGCACGAAGCCGTGCCGACCGAGCGGTTCCACGAACGCGAAGCGCATTCGCCGCTGCCCCGCGCCTATCAGTGGGCCGACGGTTCGGCCTACATCAATCACGTCGAACTGGTGCGCAAGGCGCGCGGTGCCGAGGTGCCGGAGAGCTTCTACCACGATCCGCTGATGTACCAGGGCGGCAGCGACGGCTTCCTCGCCCCGCGTGACGATATCCCGCTGAAAGACACCAAGTGGGGCTGCGACATGGAAGGCGAGATTGCAGTCGTTACCGACGATGTGCCCATGGGCGTGTCGAGCGACGAAGCCGCCAGCCACATCAAGCTGGTGATGCTGGTGAACGACGTCAGCCTGCGCGGCCTGATCCCGGGCGAACTGGCCAAGGGCTTCGGCTTCTTCCAGTCCAAGCCTGCCAGCGCCTTCAGCCCGGTCGCGGTCACACCCGATGAGCTTGGCGATGCATGGAAGGGCAGCGTCATCCACCTGCCGCTGATGGTGGATTACAACGGAAAACCCTTCGGCCGCGCCAATGCCGGGGTCGATGCCACCTTCAGCCTTGCCGACCTCGTGGCACATGCCGCAAAAACCCGCGATCTGGGCGCCGGCACGATCATCGGATCGGGCACGGTGTCGAACCAGGGCCCCGATGGCGATCCCGGCAAGCCGGTGGCCGAAGGCGGTCTCGGCTATAGCTGCATTGCCGAAATCCGCATGATCGAAACCATCGCCGAAGGCGAAGCCAAGACCCGCTTCATGGCCCCGGGCGATACCGTCCGCGTGGAGATGAAGGATGCGGAAGGTCATTCGATCTTCGGCGCGATCGAGCAGAAGGTGGTGGAGGCCTGAGTAGCAGGCCCGCACTCGCGCTTCTTCTCGACCAATCACGCGGGCCGGTGGGGACCCGTCGACTGAGGTCTGTTCGATGGACTTTCTGGATACCCAGGCGACCTTCCTCCTCGTCGGCGTTCTGCTGCTGACCACGGTTCTTGCGGGCAGCGTCTCGAGCCGCTTCGGCCTGCCCGCGCTTATCGGCTTCCTCGGCCTTGGCATGCTGGCGGGGATCGATGGCCCGGGCGGGATAGACTTCGAGAACTTCGCGCTCGCCCAGGCGATCGGGATGGCATCGCTGGTGTTCATCCTCTTCTCGGGCGGGCTCGACACTGATCTGAAGGATGTGCGGCGGGTTGCCGCGCCCGCCTTGATCATGGCATCCTTGGGCGTCCTCATCAGCGCGGGCATCGTGGCAGGTGCGGCCGTCCTGCTGCTCGATATCGCCCCGCCCCAAGCCGCCCTGCTGGGCGCGATCATCGCCTCGACCGATGCAGCTGCGGTGTTCGCAATCCTGCGGTCGACCGGGCTTGATCTTCATGGCGATGTGCCCGCACTGATCGAGGTGGAATCGGGCTCCAACGATCCCATGGCCATCTTCCTGGTTGGTGCCGTCCTGCTATTCATCGCCGAACCTTCCGCCTCTCCGCTGACGCTGGTGCCGGAATTCCTCGTGCAGATGATCATGGGCGCAATCGTCGGAATCGCGGTCGGCTTCGCCATGCCTGCGCTGCTGAAACGCGGCGGCTACCGTCAGGGCGGACTCGCCTTCGTGATTTCGATTGCCGCCGCGCTCATCGCCTTCGGCGCTGCCGAGCTGTTTTCGGGCAATGGCTTTCTCGCTGCCTATCTTGCGGGGCTGGTCGCAGGCAGTCGATCCTATGCCGCGAAACGCACGGTCTCTACCTTTCAGGACGGCATGGCGTGGCTGGCGCAGGTTGCCATGTTCCTGACGCTGGGCTTGCTCGTCACTCCATCGCAGCTTGGGCCGGTCCTCGTGCCGGGGCTTGCCATAACGGCGATCCTCATGTTCATCGCCCGGCCCGTGAGCGTTTTTCTCTGCCTTGCCCCGTTTCGCCAGTTCGCCTGGCGATCCAAGCTGTTCGTTTCCTGGGCGGGCCTGCGCGGTGCCGTCCCCATAGTCCTGGCCACATTTCCGATTGTGGCCGGTGTCGAGGGGGCATTCGCGATCTTCAACGTGGTCTTCTTCGTGGTCCTGCTGTCGAGCGTGATCCAGGGTCCGACCATCAATTGGGTCGCTCAACGCCTCGCGATCGCCGATCATGAAAATCGCGCCTCGCAAAGACTAGGTCGAAGCGCCGAGGCACAGTCATGACGACCGCATCGCCGCGGAGAAGCCGCAAGCGTCTTTTCATAGCCCTGCTCCTCGCCCTCCTGATCGGTGTACCGATGCTCGCCACGAGTCCCTCACCCTGGGTGGACGAAAAGCGGGCGGCGACCGGCGATCAGGTGGCCGCTGCGAAGGGCCTGGCGCAACAAGCCCGGTCCAGTCGGGAAACCGGCAAGCCCGTTACCCTGACTCTCGGCAATACCGAACTGGCGGCACTGTCAGCCATGGCGACACAGGGGGCTGCCCCGGCCCGTATCCACGCTGGGGTCGAAGACGGCACGCTAACTCTCACCGGCAGCCGCCCGATCCTGTGGCGCTGGCTCAACATAAGGGCGCGTGCACGCGGCACCAGCGAAGGCATGCCCGGCTGGAATATCGAGGTCGGATCGATTCCACTCCCAGGATGGCTGTCGGACTGGGGGCTGGAGCAATTGCAGGAGCGCTATCTTGGCGCTGAAACCGCATTGCCGCCTCTCGACAAAATCCTGCGGGAACTCGCCATCAGCCGTGAAACCGTCGCCGCCAAGGTCCTGATGCCGAAAGAGAGCTTGTTGGTGCAAGCCGCGGCAACCGGCAGAGCGACACTCGATGAGCATGCCATTGCCGCTCTGTATTGCGATCTCGTCCAAATGCAGGTCGCGGAACCGGAAGCGTCCCTGGCAGCGCATATCCGCCGGGCGCTCGCCGCAAGTGAGGCAAGCCCCGAAGGCCATCGCACGGCGATCATGGCCTTGGCGCTTATCACCGCAACGCCGGAGAAGGTTCACCTAGCCGCCGGAAATCAGGCTCTCGAGGCCTGTTCGCCGCCCGCGAACATGGCTCCCATCCTGCTTCACGGGAGAGCCGACTGGGCTATGCACTGGACCCTGTCGGCGGCGCTCGAGACGACAACCGGCAACCGGTTGGGCACGCTGATCGGCGAATGGAAGGAGCTGGCAGACACCAAGGCCGGTGTCGCTATGCTGGCGCCTGAAGATCCGAGCGGCTTTTCCTTCGTCGACCTTGCCAGCGACCGCGCCGGCCTGCTCACTGCGCGGCGCCTGACTGATCCGCAGACCCTCGACAAGGCGCGCGCAAAGCTGATGCGAGGTGACGAAAATACTCTGCTTCCCGCCGAGGCCCTGAAACTGAGCGACGGCCTCACCGATGCCGAATTCGCTGCCCGCTACGGTGCGCTCGACGATCCGCGCTATGCCGCCAAGGTGAAGGAAATCGATGCAATGTTGCGCCGGGGAGGGATCGAGTAATCCTCTCCCACGGCGCTAGCTCAGATAGAGCGGGCGATCACCATCTTCATGATCTCGTTTGAACCGCCGAAAATCCGTGTGATGCGGCTGTCGCGGAACATGCGGGCGATGGGATAGTCGTTAATGTAACCGGCCCCGCCGTGAAGTTGCAGGCATTTGTCGACCACCTCTCCCTGCAATTCCGTGACCCAGTATTTGGCCATACATGCAGTGGGCACGTCGAGCTTGCCGTCCAGATGCTTGGCGATGCAATCGTTCACGAAAATCCGCGCGGCTGTGCCCCGAGCCTTGAGATCCGCCAGGGTGAACTGCGTGTTCTGGAAATCCCAGATCGTCTTGCCGAAAGCCTTGCGGTCCTTGACGTAAGCCACCGTTTCTTCGAGCGCGCGTTCTATCGTGGTCATGGCGCCCATGGCAATGATCAGGCGTTCTTGGGGCAATTCGCCCATCAACTGGTAGAAGCCCTGCCCTTCCACGCCGCCCAGCACCGCGTCGGACGGCACGAATACGTCATCGAAGAACAGCTCCGACGTGTCCTGTGCATCCAGCCCCACCTTGTCGAGTTTCTTGCCGCGCTGGAAACCTTCTGCCTCTTCCGTTTCCAAAAGCATCAGGGAAATGCCCTTGGCGCGTTCCTTCGGATCGGTCTTGGCGACGACGATGATGAAATCCGCAGTCTGGCCGTTCGAGATGTATGTCTTGGCCCCATTGATGCGATAGCCATTACCGTCTTTGAGCGCAGTCGTGGTGATCGACTGGAGATCGGAGCCCACTCCCGGTTCTGTCATGGCGATGGCACTGACGAGTTCACCGGTTACGAGCTTGGGCAGGTACTTCTTCTTCTGCTGCTCCGTTCCGTGACGGACCAGATATGGCAGGATGACGGTGTTATGCAGACTCGCCGAAAAACCCTCCACGCCGTGCTTGCCCTGCTGATCGATCACGACCATCTCGTGTCGGAAGTCACCGCCATGGCCGCCGTATTCCTCTGGCACGGATGAGCCGAGCAAACCGGCTTCGCCAGCCTCGCGCCAGAATTCGCGTTCGACCTGGCCATCCTCTCGCCATTTCAGCACGCGCTTTTCCGGGGCGTGCTTCTCGTAGAACTTGCCCACTGCGTCGGCGAAGATCGAGATTTCCTCGTCCTCCATAAAGGCGGGTTGCGGTACGTCGATCACGCCCATGTTACTTGCCTTTCCAGTTCGGGGTTCGCTTTTCCGCGAAGGCGGCGGCGCCTTCGCGGGCATCTTCCGACATGAAGACCGGCCCGATGAGCTGGGCCTGCTTGTCGTAACGCTCATCCATCGCCCAGCCGCGCGAATCCTTCACGATCTGCTTGGACACGCGCACGGCCAGCGGGCCATTGGCGGCGATGCGCCTGGCCAGCTCTTTTGCCTCGTCCAGTGCCGAACCCTCGGTAACGCGATTGATAAGCCCGAGCTCGTAGGCGCGATCGGCGCCGATAAATTCGCCGGTCAGCGCCAGCTCCATGGCGATCCGTTCGGGGATCTGGTCGGGTAGCATCAGCACCCCGCCCGCCGCCGCGACGAGGCCTCGCTTGACCTCGGGAATACCGAATTTGGCGTCCCGATGCGCCACAACGAGATCGCAGGCGATCATCAGTTCGAGACCGCCGGCCAGCGCATAGCCTTCGACCGCCGCGATCAGGGGTTTCTTCGGCGGAGCCTGAACGACGCCGCCGAATCCGCGACCTTCGATGCTGGGCGACTCTCCGCGCAGGAAGCCCTTGAGATCCATTCCGGAGCAGAAGGTGCCCCCGGCACCAGTAAGGATGCCGACCCGAAGCCCATCATCTTCATCCAAACGGTCCATGGCGGCGGCGATGCCCTCGGCGGCGGCTTTGCTCATCGCGTTCTTGGCGTCGGGGCGGTTGATGGTGACGATCAGGACGCCGTCATCGACCTCGGTCAGGACCTCATCGGACATTCGCTCTCTCCATTGCGTTTTGAAACTGTTCTTGCTCCCTAGCTGCGGGACGCTTACGCAAACGTCAACCGGCATTTGCCGCAATAATCGATTAACGAGAGGATCATGCCATGGGCGAAGCTTACATTATCGACGTCGTCCGGACGCCGCGCGGGATCGGAAAAAAGGGCAAAGGCGCGCTTGCCGCGATGCATCCGCAGCATCTTGCCGCCACGGTGCTGAAGGCGATCAGGGACCGCAATGGGCTCGATACGGCGACAGTCGACGACGTGATCTGGTCCGTCAGTACGCAGGACGGAATGCAGGCCGGCGACCTTGGCCGGATGGCCGCGCTCGATGCGGGGTATGACATCACGTCGTCAGGGACGACTCTCGACCGGTTCTGCGGCGGCGGAATTACCTCGGTGGCGCTGGCCGCCGCGCAGGTGATGAGCGGCATGGAAGATTGCGTGGTCGCAGGCGGAACCGAGATGATGAGCCTGACCGCAGAGCTCGCCAAGGAGAAGATGGCCGCCGGGCTGAAACCGCCGATGATGGGCAGCTACAATGCGCGCCTGCAGGCCATCCATCCGCAGAGCCATCAGGGCGTATGCGGAGACGCCATCGCCAGCATGGAAGGATTTACCCGCGAGGAACTGGACGAAGTCGGTTACCGCAGCCAGCAGCGCGCCGCGGCCGCCATCGCAGAAGGACGGTTCGACAAATCGCTGGTCCCGGTCACCGATGACGATGGCAATGTGCTGCTCGACAAGGAGGAATTCCCCCGCCCGCAGACCACGATGGAAGGGCTGGCCGAGCTGGAGCCAGCATTCGCCAAGATCGCCCACATCCCGCTCGACAAGAAAGGCACCACCTTCGCCGGGCTGGTGAATGCGAAATACCCCGATCTGAAAATCGAACATTTCCACCATGCGGGCAACAGTTCGGGGGTTGTCGACGGGGCGGCAGCGGTCCTGGTGACGTCCAAGGACTATGCCCAGGCGCACGGGCTCAAACCGCGCGCCCGCATCGTGGCCACCGCCAATATGGGCGATGACCCTACCCTGATGCTCAACGCGCCCGTTCCCGCGGCGAAAAAGGTGCTCGAGAAGGCCGGCCTGACCACCGATGACATCGACCTTTACGAAATCAACGAAGCCTTTGCAGTGGTGGCGGCCAAATTCGTTCGCGACCTGTCCCTGGATTGGGACAAGGTGAATGTGAACGGCGGCTCGATCGCATTGGGGCACCCCATTGGCGCCACCGGATCCATCCTGATCGGCACGATGGTGGACGAACTGGAGCGCCAGCAGAAGCGGTTTGGCCTCGTCACCATGTGTGCCGCCGGCGGCATGGCCCCCGCCATCATCATCGAACGGGTCGAGGACTTCGTCGACTGATCCTGTCCAGGCTCCTGCCGCCTATTTCAGCGGCAGGATCTGGCTGATAATGTGATCGGCCGCTTCTTCGGGGCTCATCGACACTGTGTTGACCCGGATTTCCGGGTCTTCCGGTTCCTCATAGGGGCTATCGATGCCAGTGAAGTTCTTGAGCTTGCCTTCGCGCGCCTTGCGATACAGCCCCTTCACATCGCGTGCCTCGGCGACATCGAGAGGGGTGTCCACATGGATCTCGATGAATTCGCCCTCGCCCATCATGTCGCGCACGAGCTGACGGTCCGCGCGGAACGGGCTGATGAAAGCAGTCAGCACGATCAGCCCTGCATCGGTCATCAGCTTGGCGACTTCGCCGATCCGCCGGATATTCTCGATCCGGTCGCTTTCCGTAAAGCCGAGGTCCTTGTTGAGACCGTGCCGCACATTGTCGCCATCGAGCAGGAAGGTGTGCCGGTTCATGATCGCCAGCTTCTTCTCAACCTCGTTCGCAATCGTCGATTTGCCCGATCCGGACAGCCCAGTGAACCATAGCACGCGCGGCTTCTGATTTTTCATCGCGGCGTGATCGTCCCGCGTGATATCGACCGCCTGCCAGTGGACATTCTGGGCGCGCCGAAGGCTGAAATGCAGCATCCCCGCACCGACCGTCCGGTTGGAAATCTTGTCGATCAGGATAAACCCGCCAAGCGCCCGGTTTTCGGTATAGGGTTCGAACACGATCTGGCGATCGGTGGTGATCTCGCTGACGCCGATGGAATTCAGGTTGAGCGTCTTTGCCGCAAGATGCTGCATCGTGTTGACGTTGATCTCGTACTTCGGCTCGGAAACCGTCACGCTGACCATCTGCGTACCCAGCTTCATCCAGTAGGCACGACCTACCACCAGCGGAGCCTCGTCCATCCAGACCAGCGTGGATTCGAACTGGTCGGCTACTTCCGGAGGACTGTCCGCAGCGGCCAGCACATCCCCCCGCGAGCAATCGATTTCATCATCGAGCGTGATGGTGACGGACTGACCGGCCACCGCCTCGTCCAGATCGCCCGCCATCGTCACCACGGATTTGACCGTGCTCGTCTTGCCCGATGGGAGCGAGCGAACCGTGTCCCCCGGCTTCACCCGACCGCTGGCGATCAGGCCGGAGAAACCGCGGAAGTCGAGATTTGGCCGATTTACCCACTGGACGGGCATGCGAAACGGCCTGGCCATGTTTTCATCAAGACGGACCTCGACGCTTTCGAGATGGTCCATCAGCGTCGGCCCATCGTACCAGGCGGTGTTGTCCGATTTGCTGGTTATATTGTCGCCTGCGAGCCCGGAGATCGGGATGGCGGTAAAGCCTTCGATGCCGATGCTTTCCGCAAAAGCGCGATAATCGGCGATGATCGCGTCATATTTCGCCTGATCGTAATCGATCAGATCCATCTTATTCACCGCCAGCACCAGATTCTTGATGCCCAGCTGGTGGCACAGGAAACTGTGGCGCTTGGTCTGGACCAGCACACCCTTGCGCGCATCGATCAGAATGCAGGCGAGATCGGCCGTGGACGCGCCCGTGACCATATTGCGGGTATATTGTTCATGCCCCGGGCAATCGGCGACGATGAATTTGCGGCTCTCGGTCGAGAAGAAGCGATAGGCTACATCGATGGTGATGCCCTGTTCGCGCTCGGCGGCGAGGCCGTCGACCAGAAGCGCGAAATCAATGTCCTGCCCCTGTGTGCCGACCCGCTTGCTGTCGTTTTCCAGCGCGGCCAGCTGGTCTTCGAAGATCATCTTGCTGTCGTAGAGAAGGCGCCCGATCAACGTCGACTTGCCATCGTCCACGCTGCCACAGGTGATGAAACGCAGCATCGTCTTGTGCTGGTGCTTCTCGAGATAGGCGTCGATGTCCTCGGTGATGAGGGCGTCGGTCTGATAAATGGGATCGGTCATCAGAAGTAGCCCTCCTGCTTCTTCTTCTCCATCGAGGCATCGCCGCCGTCCTTGTCGATCACGCGGCCCTGTCTTTCCGAAGTGGTGGTGAGCAACATTTCCTGAATGATCTCGGGCAGCGTCGCCGCCTCGCTTTCGACTGCGCCGGTCAGCGGGAAGCAGCCCAGCGTGCGGAAGCGGATCGAGCGCTCGGTGATTTCCGGACGCCTGCCCATGACCTTTTCGAGCCGGTCGATATCGTCTGCCATGAAAAGGCCGCCTTCATATTCGAAGGTCGGCCGCACGGCGGAGAAGTACAGCGGCACGATCTCGATATTTTCGAGATGGATGTATTGCCAGATGTCGAGCTCGGTCCAGTTGGACAGCGGGAAGACGCGGATGCTTTCCCCCTTCTTCTTCTTGGCGTTGTAGAGGTTCCACAACTCCGGACGCTGCGCCTTGGGATCCCATCCGTGGGTGGACGTACGGAAGGAGAATATCCGTTCCTTCGCGCGGCTCTTTTCCTCGTCCCGGCGCGCGCCGCCGAAAGCGGCATCGAAGCCGTATTTGTCGAGCGCCTGCTTCAGCCCCTGCGTCTTCCACATATCGGTATGGAGCGGCCCGTGGTCGAAGGGGTTGATGCCCAGTTCCTGTGCTTCGGGGTTCTGGTGGACGAGCAGTTCCATGCCCGCCTCCTCAGCGCTTCGTTCACGCAGCGCGTACATTTCCTGAAACTTCCAGGTCGTGTCGACGTGAAGCAGCGGGAATGGCGGGGGCGAAGGATAGAAGGCCTTCTTGGCAAGATGCAGCATCACGGCGCTATCCTTGCCGATCGAATAGAGCATCACGGGCTTTTCCGCTTCCGACACCACTTCGCGCATGATGTGGATGCTCTCGGCTTCGAGCCTCTGCAGATGGGTAAGGGTCATGAAATCGCGGTTTCCGGCTGAACTTTCTCGGGACCATCGAGAGATTGCAGCCGGGATGATTGCACGCAAGCGGCGAACACTCACCCACCGAAAAGGAAAGTTTTCAATGTCCCAGGATGGTTCAGAGAGGGGCCGGAGTACGGTGTTTGCAGGCATGTCGCCAGCCAGAGTTGGGACGAGCGCAGTCGACCGTACTTGAGCAGACATGAAAATGGGCGACCGGATCGCTCCAGCCGCCCAAAGAAAACGTCACTCAGCCGATCGTATTAGTCGGGCGTATCCTGACCGGCATCTTCTGAAGTCGTCGGCGCGGATGTCGCTTCACCCTGCACAACTTCGCCGGACTGGAAGATCGGCCCCTCGCTTGGCAACGGGGCGGTTGCCGCAGGCTGATTACCAACGCCGAGCTGATCGGTGGCAATAATTATAGGTGCCTGTGAGGCGGTGTCTGCCGCCGCTGGATCGGTCGCCGGCATGGAGCCCACGACAGTCTGGCCCGGTTGTACCGTTGCAGTGGGATCCAGAGGATTGGTGTACCCCTGCACCGTGGTTGTTACCGCAGCGGGCGGGCCATATTCCGAATCCCAGGCGGCCAGATTAACGCGGTACTGCTCGTAAGCCCGGAAGAAATCCTCGAACGCATTCTCGATCCGCGGCAGTGCTGTCGAGGCGAAAAGGTCGAGCTGACTTGGCTCGACCGTAAGCGCCTCGTTGCTGATCGCGAACGCGACATCGCAGAACGCGTCCTGCGCCGGGGGAAGCGCAAAATAATTGTAGACCTGGGTCATGTAGGAATCCTGCACGTCCCGGTAGGTCGAACCGTAGCGCTGGCGAAATTCGCTCTGCAACGCGCGGTTGGTGGCGGAGAGCTCTTTCGCGTTGCGTTTGAGGAAGGCGCCGTAATTGTCGACCAGCCCCGTGTATTTGAGATCCTGGCAGTTGAGGGCGGCCACATTGAGGGCCGAACGCAGATTCCACGTAGTCTGGGCGGGAGTAAGCCCGGCATTGACCGTCTGGCGCACGCCGCTGGCCGCGACCATCGGAATGGGCATGCTGGTCGTCGCCCCCATCGGTGGCGTGGGGCGCGGTGGGATGACAACGGGCGGCGGAGGCGGCGGCGGTGGAGGCGGCGGAGGCGGCGGCGTGGTACAGGCGGCAATGGCGCCCAGAGCTGCGGCCAATGCTGCGATACGGATGGATTGTGTTGAAATGCGGCTCACGGCGACGCCGACCCTCCTCAAAGACTATGTAACACCATCGCCCGACTATGATTGATGGGGGATGAAGCAGAGAACCTCTTAGCGTGTTGAGGACGCAAAGAAAATGCCAGGAGCGAGAGTTTCGCCCCGGGCATCGATTTCAGTCCGAAGACCGCGTTCGTCAGACGATCGCTTATTCGCGATTACCAAGGAACTGCAGCAGGAACATGAACAGGTTGATGAAGTCGAGGTAGAGGCTGAACGCGCCCATGACGACCGCCTTGCCTGCATATTCCGTTCCGCGAACGTAGGAATATTCGGTCTTCAGGCGCTGCGTATCATAGGCCGTGAAGCCCGCGAAGATCAGCACGCCGAGGATGTTGATCACGAGACCCATCGCGCCCGACTGGAAGAAGAAGGCGTTGAGCAGCATGGCGACGATGATGCCGACGAGGCCCATCACGAGGAAGCTGCCCCAGCCCGAAAGGTTCTTCTTGGTCGTATATCCGAACAGGCTCAGTCCGGCGAAAGCAGCTGCCGCAGCGAAGAACGCCGACGCGATCGATTCACCGGTATAGGTCATGAAGATGGTCGACATCGACATGCCGAACAACACCGCGAACGACCAGAACATCGCCTGAAGTGCGGTCTTCGAGAAGCGCTGCACGCCGCCAAAGCTCAGGACCAGGATGAAGGCCAGCGGGGCTAGCGAGATGATCCAGCCCAGGCCGGTTGGCTGCGTGGCGCGGCCATAGGGGGTCTGAACCACGTTAAACGCGACGTCGAACAAAGGCGAATTGACGAACAGCATGGCGACGATGCCGGTCAGCAAGACGCCCGAAGCCATCATGTTGTAGATCGACAGCATATGCTTGCGCAGCCCTGCGTCGAACGTAACGCCGCGGGCTGCCGGATCGCCAGCGCGCGGAACGGACGTCATGTCCGGCCTGCGATCTGTTTCGTTCCAGTTGGCCATTTTTTCAAAAACTCCCATGCGCGGAAACGAACCCGCCCCCGCTTCTGATGACAATATCGGTTTTTTACGCGCCTATTTCAAGGAAAACCGAAACACAGATGGCTAATATATGGGTAAGTAAATCAGGCTTCGCCAGCCGCTTCCACCATCGCCGCCTTGAGCGCGGCGCGCGGCTCCTTGTCACCCCACAGGACGAACTGGAACGCCGGGTAGAAGCGATCGCATTCCTCCACTGCGATCTCCACCAGAGCCTGCGCCTGATCCAGGCTCAGCAGGCCCTCGTCCCCGAGCAATGTACCATTGCGGTAGAGGAGAACACTTCCGTTCGACCAAATGTCGAAATGACCGAGCCACATCTGCTCGTTTGCCAAGGCAACCAGTTCATGCGCCGCGCCCAGTTTCTCCGCCGCGATGCGGATATCCGGCAGACAGAGTATCTGGAGAACACGGTCGTCCGAGCGCCAGATGCCCCGCAACTGGTATTTGGCCCAGCTACCCTGGATCTCGCCGCAGATTTCATCCGCCGATACATCGAACGGCCACCCCCGCGCACCGAACAGAGCGACAAGCATTTCGAGCGGAGCCGCATCGTCCTCAACCTCGTATCGGCGTTCTACGGAGTGCATTAGCGAGTTCCCGTCCATCTCATGCACTCGCTTGTGCCGATTGGTTAAGGAACTTGGCAATCACGACCGGCTTCGGCGCTGGGGAGAACGACACCAGCTTGTGCAAAGGTTGTGAACAAGATGCCGGATACGGATTAGTTTGGAATTCCAGCTGTCGGTTCAGTCGAGCTTCTCGACCGGCTCGCCATCCTTACTGGAGAAGGTAAAGCTGTCGATGCCGAGCTTTTTCAACTGGGTGACGACGTCCTGCGCAGCCGCCTCCGAATCGTAAGGCCCGGAAAGCAGGCGAGTGGCCGCTCCCCAGCTTGCGACAAAAGGCCCTTTGCCTTTCAGGGCTCCGTCCGCCTTTCTCGATATGCGTCGCCAGTCGAAGCCCAGCGCGTCACGATCCCGGCCGGTTGCGACCTGAACCCAATTCCTTGCAGGATTGGCTGGTGCAGGCGGAGGCCCGTTGGGCGCGGCGTCTGTTCCCGCCAGTGCAGTCACCTCTTCTCCTCGCGCACTGGTGAAGGCAAAACTGTCGACGCCCATTGCCGTGAGCTTGGCGACAACCGCCCGTGCTTCCCTGGCGCTTTCGTAAGGGCCCGCCAGGAGACGGTTCGCTTCACCCCAAGGGGCAGTGAACGCTTTCTTACCCGCCAGTTCTCCACCGGCGCTTCGGGTAATGCGCCGCCAGTCGAAGGACAGTGCGGCAATATCGCGGCCCGTCGCTATCTGGACCCAGTTGCGGGATGGAATAGCAGGCTTAGGCGGCTCATTCGTTTCACGCGGCACCTCGATCGACCTTATGTCGACCGCTCCGGCGCGGGGAGCAGTGGACGCGCCGTCCGCGAGATCGAGACCGGCAAAGGCTTCCGATACGCTTTCCCTCGGCTCCGGCGGCAGCGATACGGGTGGCAGAGCCCGAGCCGGAAGCGGCTGCGGCAATGGGGCTGCTGCGCGCGCCGCGGCTTCGTCCTGCGCGGCGCTCGGCGGTGTTTTTACTGAAGACGGGTCCGGAGTTACTGCAGGTAACTCGCCGGAACTGGCAAGCGCAGGGAGCTCGGCAGCGGGCGTTTCCTGCGCTGGCGGAGGGGGCGCCAGCGGCGGCGCTGCCGCAGGAGAGGGTGGCGCCTGACGTCTGCCGGAGCGTTCTGCGCGTCTACGTTGATCGCGCCTTGTCCGGCGGTCGGAGGTGGGTTCGCGAGCGGTCCTCGCTTTCGCCCTACCTCCCAGCGGCGCGCCCGCGGGGGCAAGATTGCTGCCGGCCGTCCTGGCGGCGGTCCCCGCTGAGCCCGTGTAGGCCGCGATATCGGGATCGTCCCGGCCGACGTTGGAGCTTCGAGGAAAAATTCCCAAAGCCCCCGCCGCGGCTTGCTGCGCCGGCGTGAGCTGCGTCATATAGCGCAGATACGGTTCGATCTGCGCGGATGCTGCGCCCGGCATCATGTCCCGCGCAATGCCGACCGCAGCTTCGGTGTCACCTAAAATGGCAAGACCGAACGCCCTGGTGCGGAACGCCGCGAAGTCCCCTTTTTCAAGCAAGGGGAGAAGAGTGGCTTCGAACCCGACCCGATCACCGGAAATGGCCTGGCTCAAGGCCAGCTTGCGCCGAATGTCTTCATTAGGACCGGATGAAAGCACGAGGCGATAAAGTTCTTGTGCACTCGCTGCATCGCCGACCAGATCGAAGGCCAGCCCCCGTTCTGCCGCCATAACAGTCAACGGAATGCCGCCACGCTCCGCCTCTGCGAAAAGCCGCAACGCTTCAACCGGCCTGCGCGAAAGAGTGTAGGCCCGCGCCATACCGAGCGAGATTCTGGGATTGCTGGGCGCGATTTCCTGTGCGCGGCCGAAAAAACCGATAGCCGCGGCCACATCGCCCAAACCGATCGCGGCATCTCCTGCATCGATTAGAGCGGCCACATCGTTCCCGTCCTGCGCAAGCCTTTGCAAGGCAGAGCTAAGCTGAGAGGAACTGGGCGACGGCAGGGGCTGAACGACTTCCTGGCCGTGCGCCGAATGCGCACCAGCCGCCAGCGCGACTACTGCCGCGCCAGCCCACCAACATTTGCTATGCTGAAGCCGCCTGACGTTTCGAAAACCAGCAAACCGCGCCATAGCCAAAGTTACTGGTTGTTCTGCCGGCCAAGAAAACGAGGGATGTTCAGGCCGCCGCCATCGCCATTGCTGCCATCATCATCGTCGTCCTCATCGTCCTGTGAAGAGCTCGAGCCACGCGACAGATTGGCCATGCGTTCAAACAGCGTGCTACCCTGCGAGGCCCCACCCGCGGGAGCGCCGCCCGGAGCATTATTTGCTCCCCGGCTGTCGGCACCTGAGCCCGCCCCGGCGCCTTGACCGGAAAACAGCGGACTGCGGTTCGGCTGCGCCGCTGCGCCGCCTCCCGAGCGATCGGCCCGTGCGTGGCCACCAAGATCAAGGGCGTCGTCGAAATCTGCTTCGTCCGAGAGATCTAGCGGAGTGGTCACTGCGCGCGGATCTTCGTCGGTCCATCCATCTTCGGACCGGCTGCCACGCGTGTAATTGCGATCGTCGGCAGGAGCGGGAACGCCGCCCTGTTCATCTGCGTCATAGCGATCGAAACGTTCGGTATGCTCGTTGCGCATTCCGGCAAGCGGATCGACAATGCCGTCGACATCATCGTAGTCCTCGTCTTCCTCGCCGTAATCATCGCCAAGGCCAGAAGGAGAAAGGCCGGCCGGATTCATCAGCGGGCCTTCTTCATCCGCGCTGTCGTCATAGTCGGACGCGACTGGCTTGGCGGGTGCACGGGGCGCTGGATCATAAGCGGGCGCCGGGGCAGGTGTCGGCTCGGCGGACATGCCCTGATCAAGCTCGAACGGCTCTTCTTCAGGCTTGCTTTCTTCCAGGTCCAATACCGGACGCTGCGGAGCCCGCTGCGGGGCCATCGAGAAATTGCGCGGCTGAGCAGGAGTGGACCGGCCGCCTTCTTCAATACCCGTCGCCACAACGGATACGCGGATTTGCCCGTCGAGATCGGGGTTGAAGGCACTACCCCAGATGATGTTCGCATCGTCATCGACGAGTTCGCGGATGTGGTTTGCAGCCTCATCGACTTCGAGCAGCTTCATGTCCTCGCCGCCGATGATGGAGATGATTACGCCCTTGGCCCCGGCCATGCTGACACCGTCAAGCAATGGATTGGCGATCGCGCGTTCAGCCGCTTCGAGTGCGCGATTGTCGCCTTCCGCCGTGCCGGTTCCCATCATCGCCTTGCCCATCTCGCTCATCACCGAGCGAACGTCGGCAAAGTCGAGATTGATCAGGCCCGGCATGACCATGAGATCGGTAATCGAACGCACGCCCTGTTGAAGAACTTCGTCAGCGAGAGCGAACGCTTCCTTGAAGGTGGTATCTGCCTTGGCAACCAGAAACAGATTCTGGTTGGGAATGACGATCAGCGTGTCGACATGCTTCTGCAGTTCGTCGATGCCCGCTTCTGCACTGCGCATGCGCCGCGTGCCTTCGAAGAGGAACGGCTTGGTGACCACGCCTACGGTCAGAACGCCCTTCCTGCGCGCTGCTTCGGCAATCACCGGTGCAGCGCCAGTGCCCGTGCCGCCGCCCATGCCGGCTGCGATGAAGCACATGTTCACACCTTCCAGCGCGTCTTCGATATCCTCGACCGTTTCTTCGGCCGCTGCCTTACCCACTTCGGGACGAGCCCCTGCGCCCAGTCCTCCTGTGATATCGGGGCCGAGTTGGATGCGCTTTTCTGCAGGCGAGCTTGTGAGGGCCTGGGCGTCGGTATTGGCAACGATGAAATCGACCCCTTCGATTTCAGCGTCCATCATGTTTGCAATGGCGTTTCCGCCAGCACCGCCAACCCCGACAACCATGATCTTGGGGCGCATGTCGTCGCTGGATGCAGGACCGATATTGATGCTCATTAGGCGTTCCCTTGGGAAAAAATTTTGGCCGAAGCCATTTCACGCACGCTTTTGGCACAAAGCGATTCGCGTAGGCAAAGGGTAATTGCCGTTATCCACCGCGCTGCGCGGCTCGATTCAACCGAAATTACCTTACATTCAAAAATATTCACGTACCGCCTGCACCACACGGTTGACAAGACCCAGTCCCGAGTACCGCCTCGTCGGCTGATAGCTGGGGCCCACATTGCGGATGTCGACCGGATCTTCGGAGGCATAAAGGCACAGGCCCGCTAAGGTCGCGAAGCCAGGCGTGGCATGCGCCTCGGGCAATCCGCGCAGGGCTGGCGGCTTGCCCCGACGCACGGGTAGCCCCAGTGCGCCCTGCACGAATTCTGCAATCCCGTGCAGTTCCGCCCCGCCCCCGGTCAGCACCACCTGACCTCCATTCGCGCCGGAAAAGCCCATGGCCTTCAGGCCTTTGCTGATTTCGGTTGTCATCGTGCCAAGACGATCCGTGACCACCGAAACCAGTTCTGCCCTAGGGATGCGGTTCTGTTCGTCGGCCCCGCGGGCCAATCTACCGTCGACTTCTTCTCCCGGCGCATTCACGGGGATCATCTCACGATGGTCACTCGGCGTCGCGATTGCCGAACCCGACACGCATTTCAGACGCTCGGCCTGCCCGCGCCTGATGCCCAGCGAACTGGCAATGGCATCGGTGATGTCGTTCGAACCGACGGGAATGGACCGCAGTCCGAGGAGCATCCCCCCCGCATGAACCGACACATTCGTTACCTGAGCGCCGATCTCGACCAGCGCGACACCCAGATCGCGTTCCTCGTTCGACAGGCAGGCATAGGCTGCCGCCAAGGGGCTTGCCACGACACCATCGACATCGAGATGCGCGCTCTGAACGGCTTCGATCAGATTTCGCACCGGAGCACCATCGGCAAGAGTGACGTGGACGTCGACGCCTAGTGTCTCGGCATGCAGGCCGATGGGATTTGCGACGCCATGGGCACCGTCGAGCGTGTAATGGGCAGGCTGTGCGTGCAGTACGGTGCGGCCTTCGGGCTGAATATGGTCACGCGCCGCGAACAGAAGGTGCTCGACATCATCCTCGTCGATCCTGCGCCCGCCAATGGCCACCTCGACACTCGCGATCTTGCTTGACAGACCCGCGCCCGCACATCCGATCCACACGCCCGACACGGTAGTATTGGCATTTGCTTCAGCCGTTTCCACTGCTGCCCGAATGGCGTGCGTGGCGGCTACCATGTCGGTAATGTAGCCCCGCTTGATACCTTCGGCCTTGCGGTGGGAAGAGCCAAGCACGATCATCTCGCCTGTTTCGGCCTGGCCCATGATCATCGATGAAATACGGAATGAGCCGATATTCACGGCTGCGAACACGCGGTTGATGCGCGGCAGGGGAGTGTTCGGAGAAGACGCCATTATTCGGCCATCCCCGCCGTAAGCCCGCGCGGACACGGGCCATCTTTGCAGCGCAGATAGGCGCGGTCTGGCACGCGCATATCTATCGCGACGGCCTTGCCGCCGATGAGGCGGTTTCTACCATCCATTTCCGCAAATTTTACCAGTGCGGCAGGGCCCTTGTCGCCTTCCGGTAGGGCGAGCATCTGACCTGTTCCGAAAGTGAGGTTCCAGCGCCGGTTGCCGATCCACTCCGCTGCGGCGATCTGCGGCTTCAGCGCAGGAGCGGCATCGAGCAGTCGCCCAAGATCGGCCACCTGCTTCTGTGCTCCAGGGCCCGATATCACCAGCATGTCCGATGCTTCTTCGCGCGACACGGCCTCCAGTTCATGACCAGTCGCATCAACCAGGATGAGCCGGTCGGGCTTCTGCACGATAGCGTGAGGTTCTCGTTCGACGATGTCTATCTTGAGCAGATCTGGCAATTGCCGGGAGACGCGGGCATCCTTCACCCAAGGCAGTTCAAGCAAACGCTCGCGGATCTCGCCGACTTCAACGAGCGGCATCGGCCGGTCCTGTTCGCCGAGGACCCGCTCATAGACGATTTGTTCGTTCAGCCGCTCTACCCCGGTTACGCGCACCCGATCGACTTCGAAGCCTGCGCGACTGGCCGATTTGGCGAGCTCCGCGCGCGCAATCTCCGGCACGCCGGCATAGCTGGCCACCGTCCATGCGATAACGAGCCCGAGCGCGATGATCGAAGCAAGAAAGAATTTGTGCCACTGGTCCTCTGTGAAGGGCAGCGCCGCCATGATGCGGTCTAGCAGACCTGAGGTATGGCGCTTGGCGGCGCGTGCCTTCTGACTACGACTGCGCGCGGCGGCGGATCGGCGGACGCCGGTGGGTTTACGGCTGACTTTAGCCATCGCTTCCCCGGTTCCGTTTAACACCGTTATGGTCTCGCAAAGCTGCGGCAATTATGGTTTCGACCAGTTCGCCATACTCGATCCCGGCGTTTCTCGCCTGCTCGGGCACAAGGCTGAGCGGTGTCATGCCGGGCTGGGTATTGGTTTCGAGGACGAACAGACCGTCCTCGCCCTGCTCCTCGTCCCAGCGGAAATCTGTCCGGCTGGTGCCACGGCATCCCAGCACTTTGTGTGCCTTCAGCGCAATCTCGAGGCAAAGATCCCGAATACGCTCGGGAATGTCTGCCGGACAGATATGATCGGTCATTCCATCGGTATATTTGGCGTCGAAATCGTAGAACCCGCTCTTGGGCTTCAGTTCGGTCACAGCGAGAGCTCGTGGTCCGCTTTCGAAATCCACCACTGCCGACGTCATTTCGCGGCCCTTGATGTAAGGCTCGGCCAGAAGCTCCGAGAAGTCCTGCCAAGGCCCTGTCGCATCGCGGGCAATGGGATTGCCGTAACTGCCATCGTCGGTCACGATGGCGACGCCGACCGAGCTACCCTCGTTCACGGGCTTCAGCACATAGGGGCGCGGCAGCGGATCCCGCTCGAACAGGTCGGCGGTCTTGACGATACGCCCGCCAGGCATCGGAATGCCGTGAGGAACGAGCGCCTGCTTGGTCAGCTGCTTGTCGATGGCGATGACCGAAGTGGCGAGACCGGAGTGTGTATAGGGTACGCCCATGAGGTCGAGCATGCCCTGCACGCTGCCATCTTCGCCGGGCACCCCGTGGAGCGCGTTGAAGACGACGTCGGGTTTCACTTCTGCAATGCGCGCGGCAACATCGCGGTCCATGTCGATCCGGGTAACCCGGTGGCCGCGCTCTTCCAGCGCTTTCGCAACGCCTTCGCCAGACATCAGGCTGACAGGCCTTTCATTGGCCCAACCGCCCATCAGGACAGCGATGTGAATATCGTCAGAAAGTTTGGAGAGATCGGTCATATTCGGTCCTTAAGGTCGCCCCACTCTCTGTATTTCCCATTCGAGCTCGACACCCGAATTCTCATAGACACGGCGCTTCACTTCCTCGCCCAGACCCTCGATATCGGCACTCGAGGCATTCCCCGTGTTGATAAGAAAATTGGTGTGCTTCTCGCTCACCTGCGCGCCGCCCATTGTTAGTCCGCGGCAGCCCGCAGCATCGACCAGTTGCCACGCTTTTTCACCAGGCGGGTTCTTGAAGGTTGACCCACCTGTCTTGGTGCGCAGCGGCTGGGAGTTTTCCCGAGCCTCGGCAATCTCATCCATCTTCGCGCCGATGACCTCGGGATCGCCCGACACGCCCTGAAACCGAGCGCGGACGACTACTGCACCCTGAGGTAGGGCGGAATGACGATAGGAGTATTGAAGATCAGACGCAGGGAGACGGTGCATCGCGCCGCCGGGCATGACCACGTCGCAATCGATCAGCACATCGCTTACTTCGCGGCCATAGGCCCCGCCGTTCATGCGGACGAAGCCGCCAACCGTGCCGGGGATGCCGCGCATGAATTCAAGACCTGCCACCCCGCAATCGCGGGCTGCACTGGCGACGAGTATTCCATGCGCCCCGCCACCACAGTCCACGATACAGCTATCATCATCGATCGAAACATCGGCGAACGGCTTGCCGAGCTTAATTACCACGCCCGGCACGCCGCCATCGCGGACAATCATATTTGAGCCGAGGCCAAGGGCCATGATCGGCAGACTCCCGTCGATCCGCCGGAGAAACTCCTGCAGATCATCCATGTCTTCGGGCTCGTACAACCAGTCGGCATTGCCGCCGCTCTTGAACCACACCAGCTTTGCAAGCGGCGCGTTCGAAGTCAGTTTACCGCGCAGGCCATCGGTTTCGATCGGCGCTTCGATACTCCCCTCCACCGAACAGTCGGGAGCCATGCCGCTATCGAAGTTCCAGACATCGTTTTCTTGCTGCGTCACTCGGCACGCTCCTTGCCGATCGCATCGGCAAGGCCTGCGGCCCACTTGGTTATGTCGCCCGCACCGAGGCAGACGATGAGATCGCCCTCTTCGATGTCAGTGGCCAGCTTCTTCGCCAAATCTTCGCGGTCCTGCACCGTCATGGCACTGCGATGTCCACGCGATTTCAAACCTTCGACCAGGGCTTCCGCATCGACGCCTTCGATCGGATCTTCGCCTGCCGCATAAACGGGAGTGACATAGACCTGGTCCGCCTCGTTGAAGGCGCTCTGGAAGTCGTCCATCAAATCATTGAGGCGAGTATACCGATGGGGTTGCATCACTGCGATCACGCGGTTCCGGGTCGCTTCGCGCGCAGCTTCCAGAACGGCGCGAATTTCGACCGGGTGATGGCCATAGTCGTCAATCACGGTCGCGCCTGCCACAGTGCCGACATTGGTAAATCGGCGTCGGACGCCGCCAAAACTGGAGAAGCCGCTGCAAATCACCTCATCGGGACAGCCCATCTCGATCGATACGGCGATTGCCGCCAATGCATTCTGCACATTGTGGCGGCCAGGCATCGGGAGACACACATTCTCGATCCGGCGATCCTCCTCGCCCCGCTGACGAACGATGACGTCGAAACGGTTTCCGCCTTCATGCGGCTGAACGTTGACGCCGCAAATATCCGCCTGGAGATTGAAGCCGTAAGTCACCACGCGGCGATCTCGAACCTTGCCGATCACTGCCTGGACTTCAGGGTGATCAATGCAAAGCACCGCAGCACCGTAAAACGGAACATTGTGGATGAACTCGACGAAAGCATCCTTCACCCCGTCGAAGTCGCCGTAGTGATCCAAATGCTCGGGATCGATGTTCGTCACGACCGCAATGGTCCCGTCGAGACGCAGAAAGCTTCCGTCACTCTCATCGGCTTCGACCACCATCCAGTCACTATCGCCTAGCCGCGCGTTCGAACCATATTGTTCGATAATGCCGCCGTTGATCACCGTGGGGTCGATAGCGCCACAGTCGAGCAGGCTGGCGATCATGCTGGTAGTAGTGGTCTTGCCATGGGTACCGGCCACCGCAATGGTAGATTTCAGCCGCATGAGCTCGGCAAGCATTTCGGCCCTGCGAACCACCGGAATCCGGTTTTCAAGCGCGTGCGCCACTTCGGGATTGGTGCGCTTCACTGCCGTCGAAGTCACGACGACCGAAGCACCTTCGACATTTTCCTTAGCGTGCCCGATCCTCACCGAAATACCTTGCGCGCGGAGCCGTTCGACAACCGGGCTTTCGTTCAGGTCCGAACCCTGCACCGTATAGCCGAGATTGTTCATCACCTCGGCGATACCCGACATGCCGATGCCGCCGATCCCGACAAAATGGATCGTTCCGATATCGGTTGGTACGCCCTTCATTCCGCGCTCTCCTTCTTGGCTGTTGTTGTCTTGGAGGTTTGTCCTGCCACGACGCCTTGAGAGGCCCCACGCGCATTATTTCCGCCGACGCGGATCACATCCATCATATCCGCCCCGCCGAAGCTTTCCAGGAGGTCGGCAAGGTCCTCTACGGCCTTGGGGCGCCCGCAGTTCCATGCAGCATGGGCAGCATTCGCAAGTCCTTCCGGATTGTCTGCCAGCGCCTTGATCTGTTTGGCCAGTTCCTTGGGGCCGAATTTTTCCTGCCGGATCATCCGGGCACCGCCCGCCTTGGCCATCTCCCGGGCATTGGCAGCCTGGTGATCGTCTGTCGCGATGGGCAGCGGTATGAGAATGGCTGGCCGGCCGACCGCGGTTAGTTCGGCAATGGTTGAGGCACCCGCACGGCCGATAAAAAGGTGCGCATCGGCAAGCCGCGTGGCCATGTCTTCGAAATACGTGCCAAGCTCGGCAGGGATGCCGTGAGTAAGATAGCGCTCGCGCACAGCTGTGAGATCTTCCGGACGGCATTGCTGTGTAACCTGCAGCCGCTGGCGAATGGCGGGGGCCAGCATGGCCAGTCCGTCGGGCACGACTTCGGACAAAACGCGCGCGCCTTGGCTGCCACCTGTAACAAGCACGCGAAGAAGGCCTTCTTCCTCATATGGCGGGAATGGGCGCTTGCGCAGGTTAAGCACTTCGGCCCGCACGGGATTGCCGACCAGATGGGTCTTCCCCTGCTGCAGCGGCTTGAGCCTCTGAACCTCAGGGTAAGCGGTCGCGATCGCGTCAACTCGGTTGGCGAACAGCCTGTTCACACGGCCCAGCACCGCGTTCTGTTCATGGATGATCGTGGGAATTCGTGCCGAAGTCGAGGCGAGGATGGAGGGCAGCGAAGGATAGCCGCCAAAACCGATCACTGCGCTTGGTTGAAAACTCTCGAACAGGCGCATGGCCATCTTGCGCCCCTCCCACACCGCTTTTGCTCCGCGAAGCCACTGCAGCGGATTCTTCCCGAAACGCCCTGCCGGGAGGACGTGAGCAGGCATGAAATCAGGCTTGCCTGGGATTTGGGCGCCCCGCTCATCCGTGATTAGCGCCACATGGTGGCCGCGCTTGTCGAGTTCGGTCGCCAAGGCAAAAGCAGGGAGAATGTGGCCGCCGGTTCCACCGGCTGCGAGCACGTAATGGCGATTGGAATGGGTCACTGGTGAATCTCGCGCGAGATGCGCGCCTCTGGCGTCTTCATCGCCCTGCCCTGCCCCATGCCCAGCAGGTCGCCAAGCCCTTTCGTGGTGGTTTTCAGATAGGGATTGCGGCGCGTGATCGCGATCAGCAAGCCAACTGCCATGCACACTGCTATCGTAGAAGAGCCACCATAACTGACGAGCGGCAGGGTCATGCCCTTGGAAGGGAAGAGCTGCAAATTGACGAGTATGTTGATGAAAGCCTGCCCCCCGAGGAGCGACACGAGCCCTGTTCCGGCCAGCAGCGCGAAGAGATCTTCCTCGTCGAACAAACGCATCAGGACCCGGACGATGATGGCCAGATAGATCAGCACGATGAGCGCGCAGAAAATCAATCCGAACTCTTCCCCGATCACGCTGAAGATATAATCGGTATGTGCCTCCGGCAAACTCATCTTTCTCAGCCCCAGCCCATAGCCTGATCCCGTCCAGCCGCCTGCCAATAGCGTCCGACTGGCAAGATCGACCTGATCGTATGCAGTGCCGCCGCCGAAAAAGGCGTCAATGCGATGCCGGGCATTGTCATAGAGGAAATAGGTTGCGGTCAGCACGAACAGGCCAAGCCCTATCACCGCGCCCAACCTTTTCATCGGCATGCCCGCCAGAAGGATCATCACCATCCATACACCGGCAAAAAGCATGAACTCGCCGAAGTTCGGCTGCATCATAAGCAGCATTCCGATGAGCCCGGTCAGACCGGTCGATATCCAGAGGACCGGCAAATTGGGATCGCGCATGCGCCAGGAGAGGATCCAGGCGAGAACGATCGCGAAAGCGGGCTTGAGGAATTCCGACGGCTGGAACTGCATGCCGATGCTGATCCAGCGCCGCGCACCGTTAATTTCCACTCCGACAAAAGGCACGAGAAAGAGCAGCCCGAGCATTGCGGCGCCGAGTACCACGCCAAAGCGGCGTGCATTCTGGCGGCTCAGCAAGGATGCGCCGAACATCACGCCCAGCGCAATTGCCTGCCATGCGAGGTGGCGATAAAAGAAATAGAGCGGATTGAGCGTCTCGGTCGATGTCGAAAGACGGTCGGCGCTGGCCGGGCTCGCCGCTGCCACGGCTATGGTGCCGAGCGTCATCAGCAACAGCACGAGGCCGAGCAGCACGCGGTCGATCTCGCGCCACCAGATCTTCAGCTGGCTCCAGCGCGACAGCTTGCCGCCCGGGATATGGGCAGGCTTGCGCTTGGCGCCGGGGACGAAGGGCTGCATGGCGGTCACTTCAGGCCCTCCACCAGTGCACGGAAATGCTCGCCGCGCTTTTCGAAGTCAGCGTACTGGTCAAAGCTGGCGCAGGCGGGCGAGAGTAGGACGGTGTCGCCCGCCTCTGCCCTTGCGGCAGCGGCGGCCACCGCGCGGTCGAGTGTTTCGCACTGCTCCACCCGCACGCGGCCTTCCAGCTGAGCGGCAAAGTCCGGTCCGGCCTTTCCGATGGTGTAGGCCGCTTTGACGTGGCCCAGCTCGGCCTCGCACTCGCCCAGCCCCAACTCCTTGGCGAGCCCGCCAAGGAGCCAGTGAATGTTCTCGAACGCCGCAAGCGCAGGTGCGGAGGCGGCGGTGTTCGTGCCCTTGCTGTCGTTGACGTAAGCGATGCCGGAGATTTCGGCGACCCGCTCCATGCGGTGCGGGAGGCCGGGGTAGGTGCGAAATGCTTCTTGGCGCAAATCGCGATGCAATCCGAGTTCAAGCGCAACAGTGTCAGCGGCCATCGCGTTTTGCGCATTGTGCGGGCCTTGAAGCGAAGGCCAGTCACTGTGCGCGAATTCACTTAAGTTTGTTTCAGGTGTCGGTTGCGACCACTGACCCGGACCATCAGCCATCGCAAGCCTGATCTCTCGCAAAGTAATGTCGCTAGCAGCGATTATTCCGACATGTTCATGCGACTGCATCTCGAATAATCGCAGCTTTGACGCCCGATACTTCTCGAAATCACCATCGTACCGATCCAGATGATCCGCCGTGACGTTTAGCAGCACCGCCACATCGCAATCGAGCGAATAGGTTAGGTCGAGCTGATAGCTCGAAAGCTCAAGAACATAGACCCCGCCTTTGGGCAGAGGCTCCTGTTCGAGGATCGGCAGGCCGATGTTGCCGCCCATCGTCGTCGGTAAGCCTGCGGTTTTGAGGATATGATGGACCAGCGCGGTGGTGGTCGATTTGCCATTGGTGCCGGTAATGCCGACGACCTTATGCGGCGGCAAATCCGCCCGTGCCTGTACAAAGAGTTCGATGTCGCCGATTACAGGTATGCCAAAGCTGTCGGCATACGGCTTGATCGGATGTGTGTTGAGCGGCACGCCGGGGCTAACCACCACACCTGCATAGCCCGTAAGGTCAGCCTCCAGCGGATCGCCTATGGCACAGCGACCGGCATAGGGCTCGCGCGCTTCCTCGCGGTCATCCCACACGAGCACGTCCGCTCCTGCCGCGAGCAGCGCCTCGACCGTCGCCCGGCCGGACCGCGCGAGGCCGAGCACCGCGTATTTCTTGTCCTTCCAGGCGGGAGAGGTGATCATCTGAGTTTGAGCGTCGCCAGCCCCAGAAGTGCGAGCACTATGGCTACGATCCAGAAGCGGATCACGACCTTGCTCTCGGACCAGCCGAGTTGCTCGAAATGGTGGTGGATGGGAGCCATGCGGAAGACCCGGCGCCCAGTGCGTTTGAACCAGAACACCTGGATGATGACCGAGAGTGCCTCGAAAACGAACAGACCGCCGACAATCGCCAGGACAACCTCATGATGCGTCGCCACTGCAATCGCGCCCAATGCGCCGCCGAGGGCCAGACTGCCAGTGTCACCCATGAAAACGGCAGCCGGAGGCGCGTTGAACCACAGGAAGGCAAGCCCCGCCCCCATGATCGCGGCGCAGAAGATTGCCAGCTCCCCCGCGCCTTCCACGTAAGGAATACCGAGATACTCCGAATAGTCCACGCGGCCCACGAGATAGGCGATGACCGCAAAAGTGCCTGCTGCGATAATCACCGGCATCGTGGCCAGGCCGTCCAGACCATCGGTGAGGTTCACTGCGTTTCCAGCGCCTACGATCACGAAGGCTGCGAAAACGTAATAAAGCGGTCCAAGCTCGATGCCGAAATCATTTACGAAGGGGACATAGACGAAGGTATTGATCTGGCTGACGATGATCCAACTGGCGATCCCGGCCACAGCGAATTCGAATAGCAGGCGCAGCCTCCCCGAAACGCCCTTGTGGCTGGACTTGGAAACCTTGTCGTAATCGTCAAGGAAACCGATCAGGCCAAAACCACCGGTCACCGCCATGCACGCCCAGACGAAAGGATTGCTGAGATCCATCCAAAGCAACATCGACAGGGTGAGGCTGGCAAGGATCATCAACCCGCCCATGGTCGGCGTGCCTACCTTGGCGAGATGGGTCTGGGGCCCGTCTTCACGGATCGGCTGCCCCTTGCCCTGCCGCACGCGCAGCATGTCGATAAAACGCGGCCCGATAAGCAGCCCGATCAGCAAGGCTGTAAGCAATGTCGCCCCCGCGCGTGCGGTCTGGTAGCGCACAAGGTTGAATAGACCTTCGAAATTGAAATATTCGGCGAGAAGATAGAGCATCGGCGCGCGGCGCTTCCTAGGTAAAATGGTCGACCAGCTTTCCGAGGCCGACTGAATTCGAACCTTTCACCAGCACGGCGTCCCCTGCGATGATGCCGAATTGCTCCAGCAGCCCGATAGCCTCCCCGGCGGTATTGCAATGCTCCCACTCGAGCGGCTTGCCAAGCGAGTTGAAGGCAGGTTTCCCCAGTTCCCGGGCAAGAGCGCGCATCTCTTCACCGACGAATATCGCATAGTCCACATCGGCTGCGATGAGCGGTTCGGAAAGTGCGCTGTGGAATTTGTCTGCGAAATCGCCCAGCTCTTTCATGGAGCCCAAGACGGCGATGCGGCGGCTCGACGGGGTCTGGCCCAGTTGCGCGAGCGTAGCGCGCATGCTGGCCGGATTGGCGTTGTAGCTTTCGTCGATCATCAGGGCCGTGCCTCCGGGAACAGAAATTCCGTGGCGCGCGCCCCTTCCCTTCAGTCCGCCCATCTCGGCCAAAGCGAGACCGGCCGCTGCCATGTCCCCACCTGCCGCACGAACTGTCGCCATGACTGCGAGCGAATTGATCACCCAATGGTCGCCGGGTTCGGCTACGGTGTAGCACAGACGCCCGCTATCGAACTCGCATGTCACCAGGCTGCCCCCGTTGGCGCTAGGTATCGCATCTAGCAAACGGATATCGGCATGGGGCGCCCGGCCGAAACTGATGACTCTGGCATCCATAGCCATCGCTGCAAGCCGCAGCCGTTCGTAATGTTCGCTATCCGCGGGGATTACGGCGACGCCGCCCCGCTCCAGGCCGAGAAATATTTCGGCTTTCGCTTCTGCTATAGCCTCCATCGAGCCCAGATTTTCGATATGGGCCGGTGCGATCGTGGTAATCACGGCGATGTGCGGGCGAACCTGCCTAGAAAGTCCTTCGATCTCTCCGGCGTGGTTCATGCCCATCTCAAAGATGCCGAAGCGGCTTCGCGCCGGCATTCTGGCAAGGCTGAGCGGAACACCCACGTGGTTGTTATAGCTACGGGTCGAACGGTGTGCTGCACCGCGGCTCGCCCGCTCGAGGCTGGCGAAAATCGCTTCCTTGACCCCGGTCTTGCCCACCGAGCCGGTAACGCCGATGATTCTCGCGCTGGTCCGTCCTCTCGCCGCCGCCGCGAGTGCCTTGAGCGCTTCAGTCGTATCGTCGACAAGGACATGCGGATAATCGACTGGACGATCCACAATTGCCGCCGCAGCCCCGTTCTCGAAAGCCTTTTGGAGAAACCGGTGACCGTCCATCTCTTCGCCCTTGAGAGCGACAAAGAGATCCCCGTTGACGACATCGCGGCTGTCCATTTCGACACCGGCGACCTGAAATTTGCAGCTAGCTTTTCCGCCTACTGCCTTTGCGATGGCCTCGCTGCCCCACAAGGTGAGCGGGAGACGATCGCGCGGATCGGACGGCCATTCGACGTAGGCAGGATGGCGCAAGATCGCAGCGCTCATGCCGCACCGCCAGCGGCGATCTGGGCAGCACATTCGCGAGCGACTTCGACGTCATCAAAAGGATGGACTTGCATGCTTTCTCCCGATCCGATGATCTGACCCGTTTCGTGCCCTTTGCCAGCAATTAGGACGATATCGTCCGCTCTGGCGGCAGCAATGGCTTCGTGAATGGCTTCGCGGCGCCCCGCCACTTCGCGCGCATCACCAGCACCTTCAAGCACCTGACGACGGATTTCCGCAGGATCTTCACCCCGGGGATTGTCATCGGTGACGATTACGAGGTCGCTGGACTTCGCAGCAGCCTGTCCCATCGGAGCGCGCTTCCCGTGATCGCGGTCTCCGCCAGCACCGAAAACGGTGATTAGGCGGCCTGTCACGTGTGGACGCAGTGCCGCAATGGCGGCTTCCAGTGCGTCGGGCGTGTGGGCGTAATCTATATAGACGGGAGCACCGCTTGGCGCGATCACGGCGCGTTCGAGGCGACCGCGTACAGGTTGCAGGCGGGCAACGCCGTCCCAAACCCGGTTCGCTTCGATGCCGGTTGCCAAGGCAAGCCCGGCCGAAGTCAGCGCGTTGGACACCTGATAAGCACCGATCAGGGGCAGATTGATAGTGCGCTCGGTTCCATCATGCTCGACGGTAAGCGATTGACCGAGCTGCGTAGGTTCGCGGCCAATAAGGCGGATGTCCTCGCCCTCTTCTCCAACGGTCATGATCTTGAGACCGCGCTTCTCGGCGTGCTTTACAACGCGCCTGTTCCAGTCGCTATTGTCCGCGCCCAGCCACACGACAGCCGTCGCGCCATCAGAAACAACTTCGTCGAACAGCCGCATTTTGGCAGCGAAGTAATCTTCCATGTCGGCATGGTAATCGAGATGGTCGCGGCTGAAGTTGGTAAAAGCCGCCGCTGCGACGGGGATACCCTCGTTGCGATATTGGGACAGGCCGTGGCTCGACGCTTCATAAGCGACGTGCGTCATACCTTCGCGCGCCAACCCGCTCATGTTCGAAAGGAAGGTCACGATGTCGGGCGTTGTCAGCCCGGTCGAAATACTTCCATCAGGTGTAGTTACACCCAATGTGCCGATGCTGGCCGCACGTTCTCCTGCCATGCGCCATATCTGGCGGGTCATCTCAACGCAGCTGGTTTTTCCATTCGTCCCGGTAACCGCGACGATGTGCTCGGGAACGGGAGTGAAGAACTGCGCGGCCATTTCCGCAAAGCATTTCCGGGGTGTCGCCGCGGCGATGTGCAAGGCGCCGACGACGTCGGCTTCCGGCCGCGCCACGACAGCAACCGCCCCCGCTTCTACCGCAGCCGGAATGAAATCTTCACCATTGACCTGGGCACCCTGGAAGGCACCGAACACCGTGCCCGGCGCGACCTTGCGATTGTCGATCGCGAAGCCGGTGACTGATATGTCTGCGGCTTCCGGGCAAGTTAAACCGGCGCCGGTGCAGATCTTGGCTAATTTCATTTCTGCGCCTCGGGAATGAGGGGGGTGATGGCGGAAATATCGATATCGCGCTTGTCGTCGGGACGCACGCCGATCAGCGGACCGATGCGCGGCACGAGCCGACCGACGATTGGGGCCGCATTCCAAGCTGCGGTACGCTGATAGGAACTGGCAAGGGTTCCCTTCGGTTCGTCCAGCATGGCGATGACGACATAGCGCGGCCGGTCCATGGGAAATGCTGCGGCAAAAGTAGAAACCAGCGCCGTGCGGCGATAGCCGCCCTTACCGCCAGGCTTTTCGGCGGAACCGGTCTTGCCGCCGACGCGATAGCCGGGGGCATCGGCATTACGGCCTGTGCCGTACACTGCAATGGCGCGCATCATCTGCCGCATGCGGCTGGAAGTGGATGCCTTGAACACCCGGCGCCCCTTGGGTGCCTGGCCCGGACCGAGTTTCTTCAAGGTGGCCGGGCGGTAGACGCCGCCATTCACCATCGCGGCGTATGCACTGGCAAGGTGCAGAGGGGTCACTGCAATACCATGGCCGAAACCGACTGTCATGTTCGTAAGGCGCGCCCAATTGTCTCCCGGCCACAAGGGGAAACCCTTGGCCGGAAGTTCGATCTGCGGACGATCGTTCATACCCAGATCGATCATATACTGACGGAGCCGTTCCGGCCCCATTTCATCAGCAATGCGTGCGCTTGTGGTGTTCGAAGAATGGATGAGCGTTTCGACCGAGTTGAGCGTCGGCCCCATGGCGTGACTATCGCGGATCGTGAAGCGCCCCACTTTCACAGGAGAGGCATCGAAGCGTTTGCCGAGATCGCGGATGGTGCCGGAATCGATCGCAGCGGCTACGGTCAGCGGCTTGAATGTCGAACCGAGTTCATAGACCTGGTTGGTCACGCGGTTGAACATGAGCTTCTGCCCTTCGGCGTCGATCTTGTTCGGATCGAATTCCGGCAGCGATGCAAGCGCCATGACTTCTCCGGTATCGACATCCAGTACAATGCCAGCGCCTCCCTGGGCCTGCGTCAGCTTCATTCCGCGACGCAGCTCATCCTCGAGCGCGCCCTGAACGCGGACATCGATGGACAGCGCGATGGGCGTCCCCCGGGTTGCCGGATTGGTCAGGTGATCGTTGAACACCTGCTCCATGCCCACGCGGCCAGTGCCGTCGGCAGCGACGTAACCCAAGACATGCGCCGCCATCTGGCCTTGAGGATAATGACGATCTTCTTCCATCGGCATCTCGAGCGCGAGCTCGCCGATATCCTGTACCTGGTTGGCCTCTTCAGGGAGAAGGCGGCGCCTCAGGTAACCGCCTTTGCCGCTGGCGAGATGCGCCGCGAGCGCCTTCTCGTCCATGTCCGGGAAGATCGCTTTCAACTTGGCTGCAACCTCAGCGGGGTCCGCAACCAGCGGCTCTTCATCTTCGCCCAAGGCATCGGGATTGAACCATAACGCGTAAGCCGGGAAGGCACGGGCCATCGGCACGCCGTTCCGGTCCACGATTTCCCCGCGGTCAGGCAGCAGAGCAGCTTCGAGCGAAGTGGCGCGGGCTTCTTCGCCGCCGGCCCCAAGATAAACGATCCGGCTGACGGCCACGGCGGCCAGAAGTGCAAAGATCGCAGCAATCCAGAGCACGCGCCAGCGTGCAAGATCGAGCGATTTCTGGCGGATGCTGACGAGTTGCACCCGCCCGCTCGCCATCGCCATGCTAACCGCTCCCGGTCCACCGTGGAGAGCGGAAAATGCGTTCACCGACCTACCTCCGCCATCGCGACCGAGGCGGCTGCCGGCCGGGATAGCCGCTGAGCAAGACTGTTAGCGAAGCGCTGGGCAGGTTCGTCAACGTGAGCCGCGGCCAAGGCAATGGTTTCGGCCCCCTGCTCGTCGTCTCCCAGCCACTCTTCAAAGAGCCCTTCGTCTTCCGATGGAGTAGTATCGGCCTTGGCCACGCGGATCGGTTGCGGCGCGTCCAGGCCGCGGGGTGTACCCAGCACCGCCAGCTGGCGCTCGTGCTCGACATACTGATCCGCACGTGGCGCGGAATATCCAAATTCGACCTGGTTCCATGCAGCAAGCTGCATCTGGCTCGCACGGGTCTGGAATTCGGTTTCCAGCATTAGCTTGGACCGTTCCGAAGCGATGATTTGGCGCTCAAGCAGGCGCACGTCGCTTTTCACCGCGTTGACCTTGAAGGTCAGGGCGAGAAACAGCGCGCCGCACATGCTGAGAATCAGCAACCAGCCGATCTGGCGAATGCGCGAAGTGTGGGCCATTATGCGGCCTCCCTTGCCGGAGTGGATGTGCGGACCGCGTGGCGCAGCACCGATGAGCGCGCACGCGGATTGCGGTCGATCTCAGCCTCGGTCGGCTTGATCGCTTTCGAGATGGGGGAGAAGACCGGATCGACTTGCACCGCCATGGGGACGTGACGCGAGGCTCTCGGGGGTGAGGATGCCTCGCGCAGGAAGCGCTTGACGATCCGGTCTTCGAGGCTGTGGAAGCTGACCACCGCGAGGCGGCCACCATCGCACAACAACTGTTCGGCGGCCGACAGACCCTGCGTCAGTTCGTCGAGCTCGCCATTGATGTAAATTCGGATAGCCTGGAAGGTCCGGGTTGCCGGGTCCTTCTTGTCGTGCGGCTTGTGCCCCAGCGCCTTGCGCACCACGGCCGCCAGCTCGCCAGTGGTTTCCAGAGGGCGCGCAGCGACGATCGCGCGCGCAACCCTGCGCGACTGACGCTCTTCGCCATATTGGTAGATGACGTCGGCGATCAGGCTTTCGTCCGCGTTGTTGAGGAAGTCCGCCGCACTCTCGCCTTCCTGGCTCATGCGCATGTCGAGCGGGCCGTCGGCGGAAAATGCAAAACCGCGATGCGCCTGATCGAGCTGCATTGAGGAAACGCCGATATCCATCACTACACCGTCGACGCTCTCGACGCCGGCAGCACGCATGACATCCAGCATTTCGGAAAAGCGGTGGGGATGAAGGACGAGGCGCGCAGAGTTACCCTCTGCTTCCGACCAGTCGCGACCAGCCGAAATTGCGTCGGGATCACGGTCGAAGGCATGCACCGTAGCCCCGCGCTCGAGAAGGGCACGCGTGTACCCTCCCGCACCGAAGGTTGCATCGATCAGCACGTCGCCCGGCTGCGGGTCGAGCGCTTCGACAACCTCATCGAGGAGGACCGGAATATGAGGCGCAGCGCTCATTTGCCCTTAGCCTTGGCATCGGCGAGCAAGCTCTCGCAGGCCGCCTTCGCGCTTGCCCAATCATCACCCATCTTGGCGAGCTCTTCCGGGTTCCAGAGAGTGAAAAAGCGCCCACCACCCTGGAAATAAAGCCCGTCTTCGATCTGGCCGAGCGAGCGGAGATGATCAGGCATCACGAACCGGCCACTGTCGTCGAATGGCATTTCAATGAAGCCAAACAGCTGACTGGCGCGCGTATCGCGATCGAAGTCCTTGCCGACGCGGACAGCGATTTCTTCTTCGCGATCGAGCTGCGCGTCCAGTTCTTCCTTGCGGCTGAGCCCGAAACCAACGAGGCAGTTCCAAGTGGGGTGCTTCATCAAGCACAGAACCCGACCATCGGAGCTTTCCTTCACAGCTTTGCGGAAAAGCGGAGGGAGCACGAAGCGGCCCTTATCGCCCGCAGGCGAATAGGCTTGTCCGCTGTACCCTCCAAATTGCACTTCCCCATTCCCCAGCTTGCGTTAGCGTCCTCCCCATCAACACACCTCTCCTGTCCGCAAAAGCACGCGCTTTCACGGCGTCCGAAACCTCTCGGCGTCGCACGCAAAGACAATGGCATGTCCGATGTGTGGTGGGTTTATATCGGGACCGGCGGGGATGGAAGGGAAAATTACGGGATTTTGCGGGATAGATTTTCAAGTAATTGAAAATAAGAGGGTTTTTATTGCCCGCGCCCTTGAGAACTTTACCAGCCCATTAACTAATTCCCGCAGAATTTAGAGAGAATCGCGTGGTGATCCGGGTCATTCGACAGGCTTTCCCGTCACATCCCGCGCGCTGTCCCGTGAAATCCCGGAAGGGGGATTCTCAGTGGTGAAATATTCGGTCGATTAAGGCCGCAAGAGCGCTCTTGCGTGCTGCGTCAGGATGGTGATCATCCAGAAGTGCGGCATCGGCGACGAGCAGGGCCCGGCCCTCGCCTATCTTGCAATCTGCCACCAGCCCCTCCGCAGACAAGTCGCAGTCTGCATATGCGGCCACATCGAGCGGCTCGAAATGACCCGCAAGTTCGACCGGCAGGCTGCTCCCTTCCGAAGGTACGAAGCGCTCACCGCTCGGCTGCTCTTCGTTGAAAACAAGGTCCAGACCCCACCGCGCCAGAATGGGTGAAATGACCACCATGTCGTGAGGCCTGCGCGGATCGCCCAGTGGATGATCGCTGTGCTGGGTCAGCATCGGATCGGCAAAGATAAGTGCGCGGCCGCCTTCTCGGAGCCAATTGTCGAACGCTACGTTTTCCGAAGGCGCGAGTGGGCGCGGTTGCGCAAGAATGACCTGATCGATCCCGTTCAGCGCTCCGGCTTCCAGGGTATCGAGCGGCAAAATCTCGCTGTTCTGCTCCAGCGCCTGACGCACCCACCCATCCTCGACCTGCCCATTCAGCACCGAAGCGATGTCGCCGCCTTCACCCCAGTAAATCGGGAGAGTGGTGAACAAGCCGATTTCAGTTCTGGCAGTGTCCTGCCGCGCTTTTTCCGGAGGATCGCTTTGCGCCGATTGCACACTGCATCCCGCCAATGCCAGCGACAAAAGCGCCGCGATGGTCTTACTGCTGGGAAGCTGGAGCATCGGGAACGCCCTGTTCCGGAAGCGGAGCCGGAGATTGCGATGGCAACGGAGCCGATGGCTGGGGAAGATCAGGGACGACCCCCGCTTCGACCAAAGGATCATTCTGTTTCACCGGCTGGCTCGGCTCCGTGGTGGGCGCAGCTGCCGGTACAGCTGCGGCGTCCACTTCGAGCATGCGGTCCTGAATGAGGCTCGCAAGCCCGACCAGCAAGACCATGAGCACGATCCCCCCAATGCCGATCTGGAGCCGCTGCATCGATTGGGAGCGGGTTCCCGCAAGGGGAACATCAGTAGGCTCACCGACGGTGGGTGCGTTGCGGGTAAGATCGAGAGATCGTGGCATGCCGGGAATCTTGGGCACTGCCACGCTTCGCGTCAATCTTTCAGTTCAAGCCAGTCGAAAACAGGCAGATCCTTCGAACGAAGCCATTCCGGATTGTAGAGGGTCGAGAGGTAGCGGAAGCCGGTGTCGCAAAGAATGGTGACCACCTGCGGCTTTTCCCGGCCTTCAGTCACCAGCTTCTTGCCGAGCGACACGGCACCGGCGACATTGATGCCGCTGGAAAGGCCGAGGCACAGCCCTTCTTCGCGCAGGAGCCGGGCGACCCATTGCAGGCCCTCTTCGTCGGAAATTCGAAACTGGGTATCGATCGGCGCACCTTCCAGATTGCCGGTGATGCGCCCTTGGCCGATCCCCTCGGCCACGGACGAACCTTCGCTCTTCAGCTCGCCATGGGCATAATAGTTGAAGAGAGCGGCACCGTGCGGATCGGTGAGCGCGATCACCACGTCTTCGTCGAACTCCTTGAGCCCCATCCCCACGCCCGCGATGGTACCCCCGGTTCCGGCTGCGCAGGTAAAGCCATCGACCCGGCCATCCAGTTGCTGCCAGATTTCCTTCGCCGTGCCTTCGATATGGGCCTTGCGGTTCGCCGTGTTGTCGAACTGCCCCGCCCAGATCGCGCCGTCGGTTTCTTCCGCCATCCGGCGCGAGACGTGCTGAAAATGGTTGGGGTCGGCATATTTCGTGGGGGGTACAGTCACCAATTCGGCGCCAAGGGCGCGAAGGGTCTGCATCTTTTCTGCCGACTGGTTGTCGGGCATCACGATGATGGTGCGATAACCCAGTGCATTGGCAACCAGGGCTATGCCTATGCCGGTATTTCCTGCGGTACCTTCGACGATCGTCCCTCCCGGCTTCAGGTCTCCGCGCGCTTCTGCATCGCGGATGATATAAAGCGCTGCGCGGTCCTTAACGGACGCGCCGGGATTGGCGAATTCACACTTGCCGTAAATATCGCAACCGGCTTCCGCGCTGGGGCCCGCTAGGCGGACGAGCGGGGTGTTGCCGATGAGGTCGAGCGTCTGCTCGCGTACGGGAATTTGAGTCATGCTGGCCGAGTTAGGCGCGCGATGCCGCAGCGGCAAACAACATCAATCTTCAGGTGCGATAGTAACCTTCAGTCCATCCAGCTCTGCACCGAAAGGGATCTGGCAGGAAAGGCGCGAATTATCGGACCGGTGATCGCTGCTCTCGAGAAGGTCATCTTCATCCTCGCTCATTTCCGGCAGCTTGTCCGCGAACTCCGGATCGACATGGACATGGCAGGTGGCGCACGAACAGCATCCGCCGCACAGGGCCAGCAGCTCGTCGAAACCATTGTCACGAATGGCTTCCATGACAGTCAGGCCGGTCTCGACCTCGATCTCTGATGTTTCGCCTTCGCGGGTAGTAACGATCAGCTTGGGCATCCATTGTATCCTGTATTGCCATGCCCGCCGGACGGGCTCTATGCGGACTGCTGCTATTCAAAGCGATACGGGAAGGCAAGCCAAAGCCATGGGTCTGAAGACAGCAACCATCCGGTCGCACCTCGATGAAATTGCCAGTGGCGACCCCCTTGTAGCAGCCGCGATCGACCGCGTCGGCTACCCCGAAGAACGTATTCGCCCGACCGGATACCGGACTCTGCTACGGACAATCGTTGGCCAGCAGGTCAGCGTGGCAGCAGCAGCCTCGGTTTGGCAGAAGCTGAAAACCGAGCTCGGGGAGGACATGCCCGCAGGAGACTTGCTCGCGCGCGACTTCGACACATTGCGCGGATGCGGCCTGTCCCGTCAGAAACAGGGCTACGCACGATCGCTGTGCGAATTGGTCGTCAGCGAGGAGCTCGATCTGGAGAATCTCCCCGCAGACGACGAGGAAGCCATCGCACAGCTTATCCGGATCAAGGGGATTGGCCGGTGGTCGGCGGAAATCTACCTCCTCTTCGCCGAAGGCCGGCCCGACATCTGGCCGGCGGGCGACTTGGCCGTTCAGGCCGCGTGCGGAACGCTGCTTGGCCTTGATGAGCGGCCGAGCGAGAAAGAGACACGCGCCCTGGCGGAAAATTGGCGGCCCTATCGCGGGGCGATGGCCATCTTCACCTGGCATGCCTATGCCAATCCGGCATTATAGATTGGGAGAGATTCTATGAGCCAGCGCAAGGCAATCTTCGTCACCGGCGGCGCATCCGGCATCGGCCGCGCCATCGCACTCTATTTCGGGCAGCGGGATTATTTCGTCGGCCTCGCCGACATCGACGAAGCCGGCATGCGCGAAACCCTCGACATGGTCGGGCATGGGTTCGTGTTCCAGCAAGCGCTGGATGTGCGAGATCGCGCCGCCTGGGATCGCGCGCTCGATGGCTTTGCAACGGCAGCCGGCGGCCGGATCGATGTCGTGGCCAATAATGCCGGTATTCCCCTCGGTGGTCTTCTGATCGAAAACAATGAGGAGGAAATCACGCGCTGTCTCGACATCAATCTGAAGGGCGTGCTCTTCGGGGCGCAAGCCGCCTATTCGCACCTGAAACAAACTGCGCCCGGATCCTGCCTGCTCAACACTGCAAGTGCAGCCGGGATTTACGGGACGCCGGGTGCGAGCGTCTATTCCGCCACCAAGTTCGGCGTTCGCGCCATTACCGAAAGTCTCGATGCCGAATGGGCGCAAGATGGGATCAAGGTACGCTCGATCATGCCCAGCTTCATCGATACGCCGCTGCTGGATCACAATGCCAATGCGATGAGCAATGACATGATCCGCCGCCGCGTGATGGACGCAGGCCTGGAGATCACGCCGGTGGAGGAAGTGGCCAAGGCAGCGTGGGACGCGGTGCACGGAGAAAAGCTGCACACCACCGTCGGCAAAACAGCCAAGACCCTCGCCTTCGGCGCTCGCTGGCTGCCAGGCCGGCTGCGGAAACAGACGCGCTCGGCCGCGAGACCGCTGCTTCGCTGAGCACTACGGCAGGTTGAAGACAGTGACCGCTTGGGCCGGGACAGAATGGAGCCCGGCGCCAGACGTTCCGCCTATACCAGCTTGTCGATCTTCTTCGCCATGTTCACGTCGCGCAGGCTGAGCCCGCCCGCATCGTGGGTGGTCAAGGTGATTTCGACCTTGTTGTAGACATTGAACCACTCGGGGTGATGATCGCGCTTCTCCGCAATGATCGCGATGCGTGTCATGAAGGCAAAAGCTTCGGCGAAATCGGCAAATTCGAAAGCGCGTTCGATCGCTTTGCCTTCCCGGCAAAGCGACCATTCCGGGAGCGCCCTTAGCCAGCTGTCCCGTTCTTCGGGGGTCAATTCCTCGACGGCCATGCGCGAATCCTCTGTTGCTTGTCGTGCCCGCGCCTTTTGCCTATCGCTGCCGCCCATGCAAGCGCAGCTCATCGCAACCGACATCGCCTGCCGTAGAGGTGATAGGCTGCTCTTCCGGGGCCTGTCGCTAAACTGCGCCAGCGGCGATGCGGTCCATGTTACCGGGGCGAACGGGATCGGCAAATCCAGCCTCATGCGCATCCTGGCGGGGCTGGCCCGGCCTTTTGCAGGCGAAATATCATGCACCGGTGCAATCGGTTTGGTCGACGAGCGGCTTGCTCTCGACATGAACCAGTCGCTTGGCAAGGCGCTCGCCTTCTGGGCGAGATTGGACGGATCTTCGGCAGATGGAGAAATGCACGCACTGCTTCAGCTCGAACCTCTGATGGATATACCGGTACGCTATCTCTCTACCGGCCAAAAGAAGCGGGCTGCGCTGGCCCGCCTTCTCACTCGTGACTGTCCGATCTGGTTGCTGGACGAGCCTTTGAACGGCCTTGATACGCAAGCGCAGAACACAGTCGAGATGTTGATTTCCAGGCATTGCGAGCAAGGAGGCATCGCCGTGGTCGCTTCGCACCAGCCGATCGCACTGGCTGGCGAAACCCTCGACATCGAAAGCTTCACCCGGTGACCGCCATTTTTGCCCTGCTTCGGCGAGATCTCGGCTTGCTTTTACCCGGCGGCAGCGGCGGAGGCGTCTTGCCCCTGCTGTTCTTCCTCGCAGTGGCGATGCTTTACCCTTTCGCCGTAGGTCCCGACGCGCAGATGCTGGCGCGCACCGGCGGAGGCGTGATCTGGGTTGCCGCGCTTCTCGCAGCCATCCTGCCACTTGAGAAACTGGTGGCGGGCGATCTGGAAGCCGGCGTTCTCGACCAGCTGTATTTACGCGGGATCAGCGAGGAATTGGCGATGGCCGTCCGCCTGCTGGCACACTGGCTCGCCTTCGCTCCGCTGCTGCTTCTTGCCACATTACCCGCCGCTGCCCTGCTCAATTTGTCGCCGGATACCATCCGGACGGTCGTGTTGGGATTGCTATCGGGCACACCGGGCCTCGCTGCGGTAGGCCTCACGGTGGCAGCCTTGACGGCAAGCATGCGCGGAGGCGCTGCGCTCGCCGGGCTGATGGTCATTCCGCTTGCGGTCCCGATCCTGATTTTCGGAGCGGGAGCGCTTTCCCGGCCCGACAGCTCGGGCCTTCTTCTGACAGCGGCAATCAGTCTGGTATTGGCCGCCGTGACGCCCTTCGCCGCAGGTGCGGCAGTGCGAGCATCACGGGATTAGATCACGTTCAGCCGATGTCTCGCCTCAATAGGGCGGTTGATGCAGACCCTTGGGGCTTTCGGTGAAGATTTCGACCCCGTCTTCGGTGATCGCAATCGAGTGTTCGAACTGCGCGGACAGGGATTTGTCACGCGTCACGGCAGTCCAGCCGTCATTGAGCATCTTGGCCTGCGGGCGGCCCAGATTGATCATCGGTTCGATTGTGAAGAACATGCCCGGCTTGAGGAGCGGGCCAGTGCCCTTGCGGCCGGTGTGAATGACTTCCGGCGCATCATGGAACAGCCGCCCTACCCCGTGGCCGCAGAATTCCTGCACAACGCCATATCGGTGGGACTTTGCGTGGGCTTCGATAACCGCACCAATATCACCCAGTCTCGCCCCCGGCTGGCTCGCGGCCTCGATGCCGAGCATGAGGCATTCGTATGTCACATCCACCAGTTTGCGGGCCTTCAACGCCGGTTCCCCGGCGAAGAACATCCGGCTGGTATCGCCATGCCAGCCATCGAGCAGGGGCGTGACGTCGATATTGACGATATCACCGTCCTTCAACGCCTTGTCGGACGGAATACCGTGACAGATCACATGGTTGATCGAAGTGCAGCAGCTATGTGCATAGCCGCGGTAACCCATGGTTGCAGGCACCGCACCGGCATCGAGCGTCATTTCGCGGACCTTGTCGTCGATCTGTCCGGTGGTAACGCCGGGGCGGACAAGCTCGGTCAATTCGTCGAGAATTTCCGCTGCCAGCCGTCCGGCCTTGCGCATGCCCTCAAAACCATCAGGCCCATGAAGCTTGATGGTTCCATCGCGATAAACGGTCTGTTCGCTGTCGATTACCTGATATTCTGTCATGCGCACCACTTAGTGATGTCGGAACGAAATTGCGAGCGCTCTAGCTCCCGACCTTGAATGCACTTGCGAATTGCGGCTTCACCGCGTCGAGAACAGAAGCGTTGACCGGGAAATCCAGTTCGTAGTCGCCTTCTGCATATGCCCCTGCAACATAAGGGCCAAAATAGATACCGATGCGGTTGAACGCCGTGCCATCGGAGGATCCGACCAATACAGTGGCTTCGTCGATACCCGGGCAATCGGTGGACCATTCTCCATCGCGAGTAACGGGTTCGCCTCGCCGTTTCGCCCGCTCCTGGTCCAGTGCATCGCAAAGCTTCGCGCCCAGCGCGGTTTCCAAAGCGACGGCGGAGTTGAACAGCTCGACCCCCTTCATGCCGCGCTTGCGTTCCCGGTCCCATACTAGCGAACTCTTGCCGTGGTTGCCGTGTGCTCCACCGGTATAGACGTAGAAGTCTGCCGAAAGGCTCAGCCAGTCATCGAGATCGGCGACCACTTTCCATTCTTTCTCGAAATCGCGGTTCCTGCATGCTCCGCATTCTTCAGGCGACGCCTTGATCGCTTCCTGCCAATCGCCCTTCTGTTCCGCCAATTGCTTGGCGCGGTCGGCCTCGAAGCGCGCTGCGAGTTCCGGAATGCGATTGACGGCAGCCGGCCAGCTGTAATCGAAGGTCCGCTTGCCACCATTGCTTTCCGCATCATCTTCAAAGGTCGTCCCGGTCACCGCTGGCTGAGCGGGTGGTTCGGGGGCCGCGGGAGCCTCCACGCGCGCATTCATCGCTTCGACAGGAGCGGCGCTCTCATCCGCCGACCGCGAACAACCCGCGCTCGACAGCGCCACGGAAATCAGGAACAGAGACTTGTACATCGAATTACCTTGGCACCAGAAAGATTAATCGGAAGAAAACTAACATGGCCGACAAAGCCGACCTAATCCAGGCGGATCGCGGACAGCAGGCTGTCCCCATTTTTCTCGTCAATCGCGAAGGATTTCCCGAGTGGGAGAAGACCCTTCCCGCCGGACAGCGCGCCGCGCTGGACGGCCAGAAATTCGACGGAAGCGGCTATCAGGTTGCAATCGTGCCCGACGGCGACGGCTGGTTTGCGGTTGGCGGGGTAGCCAATCCTGAAAACCTGTCCAGCTGGTGCCTGGCCAAGCTGGCAGAACAATTGCCCGAAGGCACCTATCGGCTTGCGAAGGGAGAACCCGGACCCGCGCTCCACGGGTGGCAGACGGCTCAATATGCCTTCACCCGTTACAAAAAACCTGAAAAGCCCGTTGGCCCGCGCATTCTTCTGACCAAGGAAGCGCAGAAAATCGATGCCGCCATGGCGGAAGCTCAGGCGGTGTGCCTCGTGCGCGATCTGGTCAACACGCCTGCCGAGGACATGGGCCCGGCAGCGCTGGAAGACCAATGTGAACGCCTCGCCAAGGATCATGGCGGCAAATTGGCCGTCACCCGCGGCGACCAGCTGGAGCAGGATTATCCGATGGTCCATGCGGTCGGGCGCGCTGCCGCACGGCACCATGCCCCGCGGATCATGCATCTGACCTGGGGCAAGGAAAGCGATCCCGTACTGGCCATCGTGGGCAAGGGCGTGTGCTTCGATTCCGGCGGTCTCGATGTGAAGAACTCGTCCGGAATGCTGCTGATGAAAAAGGACATGGGCGGCGCAGCGCACGCAATCGCCCTTGCCCGACTGGTCATGGGAGCAAAGCTTCCGGTGCGGCTGCATCTGCTCGTTCCAGCAGTCGAAAATGCCATTTCCGGCAACAGCTTCAGGCCTGGGGACGTGCTGAAATCGCGCAAGGGCCTGACCGTCGAAATCGGCAATACCGATGCTGAAGGGCGGCTGATCCTGGGCGATGCGCTGACTCGCGCCAGCGAGGAGAAGCCGACACTCATCATCGACTTCGCCACGCTCACCGGTGCGGCGCGTGTCGCGCTTGGTCCGGACTATCCCGCGCTCATGACCCGCCGCGATGAGACGGCGGCTGAATTGATCGAAGCCGGCAAGTCGGTTGATGACGAACCATGGCGCCTGCCTCTGCCGGAAGCCTATGTCGAATGGCTGAACTCCGAAATCGCGGATACCAACAATGCGCATGGCAATTCCTTCGCCGGAGCAAGCGTGGCAGGTCTCTTCCTCGACAAATTCGTAGGCGATGGCCTCGACTGGGCGCATTTCGACACCTTCGCCTGGAGGCCCGCCGCCAAACCGGGACGGCCCAAGGGCGGAGATGCTTACGGATTACGCGCGGCATGGCACATGCTCCAGAAGCGGTTCGCTGCATCGTAGAAAGAGCACCAAGCTTGCCCCGCAGCCGCTACGCGGTTAAGCGCTCGCGTTTGCATCAAGGGACCAATACGTGAGCGCTGCGGCCGATTACACATTACCTACCGGAATAGTCGGACTGAAGGGGCCGGTGAGCAAACCTGCGCCCGGCACGCTGCCGCTGCGCGGCGATCTGGCGCACATCGCGCTCGCGAATGGTTATCTGGCAGCGCATTATGTCATCCCCATCAAGCGCACGCTTGGCGATCGGGACGTCACGCTGAAACTTGGCTCGCGCAGCGACGCTGATGAGGGCGCGACGCTTGCCGCCGGATCCGAAGTGGAGCTGCTCGACTGCGAAGGTGACTGGGTGTGGCTGACTGCCGGGCCCGAAGGCCCCAGCGGCTATACGCTTTCGGACGCACTGGTTCCAGCCGATGCCGCATAAGATATTTATCGACGGCGCTGCAGGCACGACCGGGCTCGAGATCGCAGAACGGCTTGCGCCGCGTAGCGAATTCTCGCTGATCACGCTCGACGATGACCGGCGCAAGGACGCCGGCGCGCGCCGCGAAGCATTGAACGAAGCCGATGTCGCCATCCTCTGCCTGCCGGACGATGCCGCACGCGAGGCGGTCGAGCTGATCGACCCGGCCAGCGGTACGCGGGTTATCGACGCCTCGAGCGCGCATCGGACGACCGAAGGCTGGTGCTACGGATTTCCGGAACTGGTCGGCACCGAACGCGTCGCCGATGCCCGCCGGGTGAGCAATCCCGGCTGCTACCCCACCGGGTTTCTCGGCCTTATCGCTCCGCTGGTTCGTGCCGGACTACTCCCGGCCGACTGGCCCTATACCGTCAATGCGGTCAGTGGTTATTCGGGCGGCGGAAAGGCACTGGTCGAACGCTACGAAAGCGGCGAGGCACCGGGCTTCCGCGCCTATGGCTACGATCTTGCGCATAAGCACCTGCCCGAAATGAAAGCTCATGCGGGGCTCGATCATCCAGTCCTGTTCGCGCCTGCCGTGGTGCCGGTCTATCGCGGAATGATCGTGGAGGTGCCGTTGCATCTGGGCGCAATGCCAAACGATCCCCACGCCGATGCGTTGCGCGGCGCTCTGGCCGAGTTCTACGAAGGCTCGCAGGTGGTCAAGGTGCGTACCGACCCGGCCCAAAAGGAACTTCTCCTCGAATCCGGAGCCGAGCCTGACGACAGCATGGAGCTGTTCGTATTCGGCAACGAAGGCGGCTGGAATGTCCGGCTCGTGGCCCGGCTCGACAATCTCGGCAAGGGGGCGAGCGGTGCGGCGGTCCAGAACCTTAATCTGCTATGCGGATTGCCCGAGACAGCCGGCCTCAAGCTCGGCTCTGCCCAATAAACAGGCAGCAGCCGACCAGCCTTTGGGCAGCGCCGCGATCGCTGGCTAGGCAAAATCACGCAGTTCAGCCGTTCATGGGTTTGGCACGTTTCTTGGAACGTCGCGCGAAACATGACATGACGTTGCTGTGCGGATTCGTCCCGCACGGCAGCAGACGGGACCGGTAGACACGTGAAAAAGATCGAAGCGATCATCAAGCCCTTCAAGCTCGACGAGGTGAAGGAGGCTCTCCATGAGATCGGCGTGTCTGGCATCACCGTTACCGAAGCCAAGGGTTTCGGCCGGCAGAAAGGCCATACCGAACTGTATCGCGGCGCCGAGTATGTGGTCGATTTCCTGCCCAAGGTGAAGCTGGAAGTTATCGTCCCGGCCGACATCGCAGAACGCACGGTGGAAGCCATCGCCGGCGCCGCGCAGACGGGCCGGATCGGCGACGGCAAGATCTTCGTCAGCCCGATCGAAAGCGCCATGCGCATTCGCACGGGCGAGAGGGATCACGACGCCATCTGATTTCCCGCGGAATTTTCCTGCCCGCCAACCCGGCGGGCGCATTACGAACTACCCTAACGGAGGCAATACATGTCAAAGGCAAACGACGTCCTGAAACGCATCAAGGACGAGGAAATCGAATGGGTCGACCTCCGCTTCACGGACCCCAAGGGCAAGTGGCAGCACCTGACCATGGTCGCATCCACACTGGATGAAGACCAGCTCGAAGACGGTCTGATGTTCGACGGTTCGTCGATCGCCGGCTGGAAGGTCATCAACGAAAGCGACATGATCCTGAAGCCGGATCTTGAGCGCGTTTACGTCGATCCATTCAGCGCCGAACCGATGATGATCGTGTTCTGCGATATCGTGGAACCTTCGACCGGCGAATGGTATGCCCGCGATCCGCGCACGACCGCGAAACGCGCCGAAGCCTATCTGAAGTCGACCGGTATCGGCGACACGATCTATGTCGGCCCGGAAGCCGAATTCTTCATGTTCGACGATGTTCGCTTCGAAGACGGCTATGCCGGTTCGGGTTATCGCCTCGACGATATCGAATTGCCGACCAACACCGGCCGCGAATATGAAAGCGGCAACCTTGCCCACCGACCGCGCGCCAAGGGCGGTTACTTCCCCGTTGCCCCGGTCGACAGCGCCGTCGACATCCGCGGCGAAATGGTTTCGACCATGATGGAAATGGGCCTCCCATGCGACAAGCATCACCACGAAGTGGCCGCGGCGCAGCACGAACTCGGCCTCACCTTCGGCACGCTGGTCGAAACCGCCGACAACATGCAGATCTACAAATATGTCGTGCACCAGGTCGCGCATATCTACGGCAAGACCGCGACTTTCATGCCCAAGCCTATCAAGGACGATAACGGTTCGGGCATGCACACGCACATGTCGATCTGGGACGATGGCAAGCCGACCTTCGCCGGCAACCAGTATGGCGGCCTCAGCGAAAACTGCCTCTATTACATCGGCGGCGTCATCAAGCATGCCAAGGCCCTGAACGCCTTCACCAACCCGACCACCAACAGCTACAAACGCCTGGTTCCGGGCTTCGAAGCGCCCGTGCTGCTGGCCTATTCGGCCCGCAACCGTTCGGCTTCCTGCCGCATTCCCTATGGCGCGGGCGACAAGGCAAAGCGCGTGGAATTCCGTTTCCCCGATGCGATGGCCAACCCCTACCTCGCCTATGCCGCGCTGCTGATGGCCGGCCTCGACGGGATCCAGAACAAGATCCACCCGGGCGAAGCCATGGACAAGAACCTGTACGATCTGCCCCCGGCAGAGCTGGCAGACGTTCCCACCGTCTGCGGATCCTTGCGCGAAGCGCTTGAGGCGCTCGAGGCGGATCACGAATTCCTGCTGAAGGGTGAAGTCTTCACCAAGGACCAGATCGAAGCCTATACCGAGCTGAAGTGGGACGAGGTCCTGCGCGTCGAAACAACGCCCTGCCCGGCTGAATTCGACATGTATTATTCCGCCTGATCGAGCGGAGTTACCGACTAAAGAGGCGTCCGGGGCAACCTGGGCGCCTTTTTGTTGGGCCAATGATATACCAATTCTTAGGGTGCCCGCCCTATCGCCCGTGATGATGAAAACTTTCCATGGCAAGACCGCGTGAGCATCTGGCATACGAAGCTTGGCGAACAGGCGGATGAAGGCCGCGCCGAGCGCATCATCCTGAAGAAAAGGCGCAAGCAGAATCCCACGGCAACGGGCCTGGGTGCAGTGGCGATCGCACGGACCGGCTCGCGTGCCGGGCTGCAACGCAATGACAAACGAAGCGCCCTGAAAGAAAGACCCGTCCGGGCCCTGCATCAGGGTGCGCATTTTGACGCGACGCTTCTCGATATGTCCGCCAACGGGATCATGATCACGGGGCAGATTCCTGCCGGACGCGGCGATCGAATTTCGCTGACGATCGGTGACGCACCTCCCATCGCGGCATTCGTCCGCTGGATGCGTGACGGAAGGATCGGCCTGGAGTTCTGCGGTCATACCGAGCTCGCTGCGGCAGAGGAAACCTGCGAAGCCGTGCTGACCTCCGTCTTGCCCGGCCCGCTCGTGGATAAAAACGATCAGGCGGACGCATCCACGCTGCCCCTGCCGCGCCAGGCAAATGGCCGCGCCCGGCTGGTCTGGATCGGCAAATTGACGTGCGAGGGGCGCAGTGTCACCGTGCGACTGCGGACCATTTCTGAAGGCGGCGCTGTCCTCTCGCTGGCGGCGCCCTTAGGCGTGAGCGATGGAGCCAAAGTGGCGCTGGACTTGCGTTACTCCAAACGGATGACCGGCAAAGTCGATTGGTGCGCGGCACAGGAACTCCATCTCAGGTTCGACAAGGCCATCGACATCTCGGCGTTGCGGGACGAACCCTGTGCCGAAATCGTGGCCCAGGACCCGGCTGCCCTCGATCATCTGCGCAACCACGAAGATCAGACCGACCTGGATCAGCTGAATATCAAGGCGCTGAGGATCGGGCATTGGCAGCCAGCATGCGAGGAGACGCACCGCGCCGTCTCTCTTGACGAACTGCATGAACTGCTGGCAGCCGATGGACGTCCCTCCGCAGCCTGAACTCAAGGCGAGGTAAGTCCACCGGCGTCGTGCTTGCGGCTGCCGCTCAGCCCCCTCCCGTCAGTCGCTGCGTCAGATTGTCAATTGGGCCCTCGCGTCAGCAGCCCCCGCTTGGCGGACTGCCAGAACGCCGCGACCAGCAGAGAAGCAGCGAATAACGTCACCAGGTCCAGCGGTCCCGGGGCGATGAGAAAACCCGTGTGGGCCAGGATCGCCCATCCACCACCAATCAGGATTACCAGAACGAAGGACGATGCCATCGCATCGCGTGACAGTTCCTGCTGCAGCTCGTCGGTATGGCGGCCCATGAGCTTCGACACCAGCACGCCCAGCACCACCAGAGCGATGGTCAAGCCGGCCCCTGCTTCGGGCGTAAACCAGCCATCAGGTCCGGAAAGCGCCAGGATCAGCAGGGCCAGGCCGAAAGCAGCCATTCCCACGGCGCTATAGCAAAGCTGGACCTTCATCTCGCGCAGTTCATCCGCGTCTTCCACGTTCAGCACCTTGGCCCCGGCATTGGGCAGAAGCGTACCGATCAGGACTGCAAGAGCGGAGAGAATGTAAATGAGGGCCGTAAGCCCGGCAATTTCCGCAGAGGTAGAGAGGCCGGCGTCGGTTCCCCGATCGGTCAGCCGGAGAAAGGCTAAGGCCCCCAGGAAACCGGCAACAGCTCCCACTGCGATAGGCAAAAGCAGCTTCCTCACTTTGCTGTGGCTATCTGTGGTGCTTGTCATGCGATCGGCTCCCATTCGTCGATAAAAAGATCTGGCACGGCGACAGCGAACAACTTCGCCATCCGCAATGCGAGAGGCAGCGAAGGATCGTATTTGTCGGTTTCGACGGCGTTCACCGTCTGCCGCGAAACGCCGAGCCGACGAGCCAGTTCACCCTGGCTCCACCCCCTCGCCTCGCGTTGCTCCTTGACCCGGTTTCTCACGATCCAACCTGCTTCCTGTAAAGAGCTCTTTACTGACAAGAGCTCTTTACAGTCAAGAGCTCTTTACAGCCGAGTCCGATTTTCCATTTTCCTACACGCGAAAAATCTGCCCAATCCCTCTGCCTTCCCGAACCGAAAGGAATGCGCATGAACCGCAAAATCATCTTCGATACCGTCCGGCAAATGCTTGGCCGCGGCTTACGGCAAAGCGAGGTCGAGACGCTCGACCTCGCTATCGATCAGGCCTTTGAGCAGGACGTCGATCGGGGACAGAGTCCGGCGCCTGGAGCGGGTGAGGAAAATTACCCTCAGGACAGTGCTCCATGTGCTCCATCCTGTAGGATTTCCCCAGCGGGAATCCAACTTATCCAGCGTTTCGAATCCTGCGCCCGCCTGCGGCCAGACGGGCTCTATGAAGCCTATCCCGACCCGGGCACCGGGGGAGCTCCCTGGACCATCGGATGGGGATCGACCGGACCGGGTATCCACCAGGGGACCGTCTGGTCGCAGGAGCAATGCGACAGGCGCTTCGAAGCGGATCTCGTCCGCTACGCCGCAGAGGTTTCCGCCGCGATCGGCTCCGCGCCTACCACACAGCATCAATTCGATGCTCTCGTGAGCTTTCACTACAACACGGGCGCCATTCGCCGCGCAACTCTTACGCGGCTGCACATCGCTGGCCAGTTCGACCGGGCCGCAGCGGAATTTGCCCGATGGCGATATGCCGGCGGACAGGTCCTCAAGGGCTTGGTCCGGCGGCGGCGTGAAGAGGCACGGTTATACGGAATGCAATAGTGGGACACTGCCCACCTTGCGCGACGATGAACCGGAACCGACTCCGCCCGCCCGCCGTTTCTCAGGCCAAAGGAGTATTACAAATGCGTATCCTCATGGCAGGAGCGGCAGCCCTCGCGCTAGCCGCAAGCGGTGCCGCAGCCCAAGGAAAAGGCAATGGTAACGGCAACGGCAACGGCAACGGTAACGGAAATGGCAACGCCGCCGCAGCCCAGCAAAAGGGCAATGGCGGGGGCATGAAAGCCAACCGCGGCCCTGAAAGAATGGCTCAGGCCAATCCCGGTAACGGCAACGGCCGTGGAAACGGAAACGCCAAGGTCAAAACCGATCGGGGTCCCGATCGCTCTCCCATCCGCGCCGAACGCGACAATGGAAACGGCAACGCGCCCATCCGTGCGAACAATGGCAACCGCGGCAATGGCAACGGTAACAGCGATCGCGACGTCTTCAGAGAGCGCGGGAACGGCAATGTGCGCACCGCCTATGACGATGTGCGGCGCGTGCGTGACGGAAGCTGGCTTTCGCGTGATCGCAATCGCGGTCTCATCGACGGCTGCCCTCCGGGACTCGCCAAGAAGAACAACGGCTGCAATCCCCCCGGGCAGGTAAAGGATCGCTACCAGCGCAGCCTGTTTGGCGACAATTATCGACCCAGCCTGTTTGGCCTGTCCAATTACGATCGTCGCGGCGATTACTACTACAATGACGGCTATCTCGTCCGCTACGGCAACGATGGCGGCATTTCCAGCTGGCTGCCGCTACTCGGCGGTGCGCTCGGGGTCGGCAATGTCTGGCCTTCCGGTTATCAGAGCTACAATGTGCCCGATTACTATGTCGATTATTACGATCTCGGCGGCCCCGACCGGTACCGCTACGCCGACAATGTCATTTACCGCGTCAACCCTGACGATGCTGCGATCACGTCCATTGCAGCACTGATCACGGGTGATGACATCAGCGTCGGTCAGCCGATGCCCAGCGGCTATGATGTCTACAACGTGCCGTACGCCTACCGTGACCGCTACTATGACACGCCGGATCGGCAGTACCGTTATTCGGATGGCCGGATCTTCCAGGTCGACCCCCAAACACGCCTTGTAGCCGCAGTTATCGACCTCTTGGTCTGAACGAGAGACACCTCATGAAATCCACATTCTTAAAGCCCTTGATGCTGGCTGCTGCAATTTCCGGGCTCGCCCTGCTTCCCGCCTGCAGCAGCGAATCCGAAGAACCCGCCGGCGCCGCTTCGACCCAGGAGGAAGGTACGCGCACGATGGCCGCATCTCTTAACGAGCTGCCGGATATGGCTGCGCTCAATGGCGCCATCTCCTCCGCCGAACTCGGCTCCATCTTCGATGGTCCGGGCAGTTATACGTTGCTCGCACCCAACGATAGCGCATTTGAGGCCCTTGGAGACCGCGGCCAGGTCCTGATGCAGGAAGAACAGCGTCCGATCCTGGTCGGGCTGCTGCGCGAACACATCCTGCCTGGTCACCTCACGCCGGAAAACATCGCAAAGGCGATCGAAGACAAGGGCGGCGACGTGACCATGACCACCCTTGGAGGCGGCGATGTAACCTTTTCGATGGACGGTGACGCAGTCACAGTGTCCAACGGCGATGGATCATCGGCTCGCTTCGCCAGCACTGCCACCGCAGCCACCAATGGCGTGATAATCCCTGTCGACACCGTACTGGTGCCGCAAGACGCGCCGCAAGGCTGAGCCTTCCCGATCAGTAGTCGCGGCTGATTTCCGCGACCACACTCTCGCGGCCGATGGTCGATACGCTTGCCAGCAACGATAGCCAGCTGGTGATGCGGAATTCGACCTCGGTCGCACTATATCCCCGTCCGTCGGTGATGATTTCCACATAGAAGCGGCGGCCGATGTTCTTGCCCAAGGCGACACCGGTTTCGCGGCCCAGTGCTGGATCGGCCGAAACGATGCGCAACCGGTCGAGACCAATTGCGCTCCGGAGCTGATTGATAGGATCGAGCCCGCCGCCGCCACGCAGGCTTGCGACAGCGGCCCCCAGTTGCAACGCATCCGTTGCGGACAAGGTGGTGATGGAGCCGCCAAACAGGAGCCGCGCAAGGATTTCCTCCTCGGGCAGTGCCGGATCGGAGGTGAACGCGATTTCGGTCTGCGATACGGTCCCGGACACGCTGACCACCACGTCGACACCATCGCGTTCGGTCTCTGCACGGATATCCAGCGAAGGGTCGATCGGCGCGTTCTCGTCGAAATCGATTTCCCCGCGAGTAAGTTCGAACCGCGTTCCGGCGAAAGTATAATCGCCGCGAACAACCTGCGCAGAACCACCGATGCGCGGATCGTCTGTCGTCCCACGCAGAATGATGTCGGCGCCCCATTCGCTGTCCAGTCCCATCCCGTCGACATCGATGCGGCTGTTGCCGACTGCGTTGATGAGATAGCGCCAGGGCCGTCCCGGCGCGACGACAGGGGCACGATCCGACGGTGCATTGATCTCACGCGTCGCGATCACCGGAAGCCGCATGTCCTCCGCTGCACTCGCCAAGCGCCAACTGGCGCGGTTGATCCGCACACGTCCGGCGATAGTGCCGCCAAGTCCGTTTGAAACGATCCGCAGGGGCCCTGTCACAGTCGCGGACAGGCCATTCGCTCTAAGAAGGTTTGCATCCTTCGCCGAAGCACGCAGGTCGAGCGTCGGCCCACGCACTTCGGTAAAGCGCCCTTCCACCCGCTCGCCCAATCCTTCAAGATCAACGATGCCGCTACCCGTTACCGTTCCGCCGTTTCCTGTCGATCCTGCAAAGCGCGTGAGGTTGAGACGGGACCCGGCAAATGTCCCACGCACGGTCACATTGCGGATATCCGTCCCGGAAAGAGAACTGCGGACCCGCAGATCATCGCTTCGCACCGTTCCGCGGACACGCGGGTTGGCCAAGGTGCCCGTGGCGTTGGCAGCGATTGCGGCCGGCCCGGTCAGATCGAACGCGTCGATCGCGGCCAGTCGCCATAGGCTTTCCGCAGCGCCCTGATAACGCAGCTGGGCATCGAGCCGCCCTGCGCGAAGGCGCTGGGTCAGATCGCCCGTGCTGGGCAGTCCGGTGATATAGGCTTGGATACGTCCCTGCCGAATATCCTCGTTCGCCAGGACCGCGCGCGCTTCCAGACTGCTTTCCTCAAGCCGCGCGAGAAGGGATAAGTCGACCGGTTTGGACGAGAGGACCAATCCGGATCGGGTAAGCTGGTTCAGCTTCACCCGCGCCGTACCGGTCGGCAATCCTCCACGTACCGCACGATAGTCCACGATCCCGGAAATCGTCCCACCCAATCCAAGATCGCTGGCAACGACATCCACGAGTGACAAGGGCAAGCGTGCGAGCTTGACTTCGAGCGAAGTCTCGTCGTTGCCGAATGTGCCTGAGGCGATGGCCCCGCCGTCAGCATAGTTCACCTGTGTCGGTGCCAGCTGCCAGCCACCACCATCGAGCGCGGTGAGAACGGCGCGGCGTGGCATGGTGATCTTGCGACCTGCGAACTGTCCATCTGCTGCCAATGCTATTCGATTGGGCTGGAATTGAGCGTTCAAGTCGAGCGCAAACCGGTTTCCGCGTCTGCCGGAGATGGCGGCATCCAACCTGCCCACGCCGTCAACGACCTCTCCCTGAGCGGCCATTCTACCGATGAAGAGAGTGCCATATTGCAATCCCTGCGCATTGGCAGTGCCGGAGAAATTGTAAGAGCCACCGCCAATTACGCCGGTTGCGGCGATGTCCGCACGACCGATGGAAAGCGGGGTGCTGCCGCCGAAGCTGGCATTGCGGGCCGCTAGATCCAGATCAACTCCTTGACCACCGTCACGCGGCGTCAGCGCGATCGTGCCGTCAAGGCCGCCGCCTGCCAGTGCCAAGGACCCCTGCGCACCTCCATCCACGAGAGTAAGTCCTCCCGACACATTGGTATTGGATACGGTCAGACTTTCGATATCGATGCGCGTGGGTCCACCTTGCGGAGAATAAAGTCCCAACATACCGGTGAATGGGCCGAGCACCGAACCACCTTCGGTATCAATGGAAAATCCATCAGCGTTAGGTGCAATCGCCAGACGAACATCCTCGAGCCCGGTGACCGGACGCGCGAAGACCAGCTCTGCAGTCGGTGCGCCATTTTCGATCCGCCCCTGTACCGTGAATGGTCCGTAATCGGAGTGCTCTCCGCTTCCGGCCAATGTCGTCGTCGACCCGGCGATCCGACCATTCATCGCCAGACGCAGTTTCTGCGAGTTTACGCGCAGTTGCCGAAAGTCGATCGCCGCGCCACTTCCGGTGGCGATCCCGCCGCGAACCCGGAGTGCCGGACCGGCCAGATTGGCGAGCGTGTCATTGGAGACCGGTGAAATGCGAGCGTCGAGATCGGCTGAAATTCTCCAACCAAAAGGCAAGAGATCGAAGTCGATCATCGCAGTGCCGCCTGCGGTTCCCACATTGTCCAACGCCAGACGATCGGCTCGCACAGGGCCGCGGATTTGATAGCGTCCGGAATTGAGGTTCCCACGTAAAGCCAGGTTCGCTGCAAGTCCTTGGAAAGCAATCCGCAAATCGTCTCCGACCAGCTGATCGCCAGAAAGAACGATCTGGCCTCTGCCACTGCCGTTCACGAGACGTGGATCGACCAGCTCGTTGCCGGTTTGGACACGCCCTACATTGATCGATAACGGGAGCGTCCAAGTGCTGCCGTCATAGCGCGCCGTTCCCTCCTGACGCAGCCCGGCAATATTCGTTGTTCCTGAAATCAGGCGCCCGACGGTCAACTCATGAACGATGCTCAGATCGGTGAAGGCACCATTAAGCGTGGCAGATGCCTGCGCATCTTGAAGACGCAGGCTTTCGCCGAACAGGCCTGGATCTCGCAGGCTGACATCGACTTCGTAATCGGAAATTTCGTTATCGGCCAAGTCGATCAGGCCTTCGCCGCGAAAACGCAATCCCCGACCGATCAACCTTGTGCGTCCATCGAACTTGCGTGCATCGATGGCGATGCGCGATTCTATCGCCACGTCATCGCCCAAGGCATTTGCGACAGTGCCTGTCACAAAGTCGCTTGGGTCCACTTTGCCGATCAGCCCGAAAATGCCGTCATTAGCTGTGACGCGAAGCGCGGCGATCCGGCTCTCTTGCGATCGTACGAGGAGTGCCCCCTGCCAGCGCGACCAGGTTCCGTCGCCGCGCAGCTTGGCGCTGTAGCCTTGCGGAAGGCCCAGCATGGCCACCAAGGGCCCGTCCTCGAACGCCTGGATATCCGCAGACAGATCGAAATTGTCGCCGTCCGGCTCGGCATTAATGAGGAGAGCAAGCGAATCCCGCTCACCAAGACGCGCATTGCCATCGACGAACAGTCGGCGATCTTCAATCTGCACCTCGGCATTGAGATCTACGCGTTGCGCCGTGTTCCCCGCTATGCCGGGTGCCAGCATCAGATTGTCTATCTCGAGCTGGTCGATTGAAATATCGAAGCCAGGCAGGATCGGACCGTCTTCTTCGCTCGGAATGAATTCGGGAAGGCGCGCCAAGGTGGCCCGGTGCGCGGCGAAGGTATCGATGTCGAGCCTGTTGTTCAGCCAGGCCCGCGGATTCCAGTCGATCTCGGCTTGGGGAATGGTCAGGAATACGCCCTGCGGATCTGACAGGGTGACATCGTGAAGCACGGCATCCCCATAGATGTTACCTTCGATCCGACCGACCCGGACAACCAGACCGTTCGGGAATGTTTGCTTGCTGATCTGGCTTGCCAGAAACCGCTCGCCCAGCGGCGTGTTGAGCAAGACCAGCGCCGCGACGAGAAGAAGAATCGGAGTAGCGATGAGGATAATCGCCCACTTTCCGATCTTTCGACCACGGCCACGCTTGCGCTCGGGAGCAGGCTGATCTTCCATTGCCACTTCGGTCATCAGAATGCCTGCCCTAGCGATACGTAAACGGCGACTGGCGCGTCGTCCTCGTCAGGCGTCAATGGGACGCCGACATCCAGACGGATCGGTCCGAAGCCGGTATGGTAACGAACGCCCAGTCCGGCCCCGATCTTGATCTCGTCGAAATCAGGAGTTGGGTTGGGTCCTACCGAGCCTGCATCGACGAACGGCACCACAGACACGGCCCCATCGAGGAAACCCGTGCGGATGCGCGCTTCTAACGCAAGTTCCACCAGGCTTCGGCCACCGGTCGGCTCGCCCAGATCGTTCTCCGGCCCGATCTTGCGATAGCCATAACCGCGCACGGAGCCGCCGCCGCCGGCATAGAACCGCCGCGAAGGCGCAATTTGAAGGAGGTCTGCGCCGGGGATGGAGCCGAATGTCGCGCGCCCGGCGAGTACCAGGCGATCACCGAGCGACTGGTAGTAGCTGCCGTCGACCTGGCTGCGCACGTAAAAGCTTTCGACGCCATTGGTGGTGGAAGCTTCGGGCGACAACCTGCCACCCAGACGAAAGCCGCGGGTCGGATCGAGAAGGTCGTCGGTCTCGTCGAAAAGGACTGTCCCGGGAAGCGCAGCCACAAAATAAGTCTGCCGTGGTTCCTGGATCCCATCGACGACCGGAGGTCTTTCCTGCGTGGCGATCAGTTCCAGACCGGCAGACCAGCTGAAGTTCTTCTGGAACAGCAACGTCGATTTGCGCTCGAACACACCCGTTAGCGCTATGGTGCGCGCATCGAAGGCCGGACTGTCGATCGTATTGGCATAGGCATCCAGCGTCAGCACGCGGTCGCGGCCACCGAAATTGTTCTTGCGGAAGGTGACGCCAGCCAGCTGTTCTTGCGTTCCCGCGATGCCGCGGACGCGCAACGATCCTTCGGGGGGGAAGAGATTGCGGTGTTCCCAGCTGGCCTGGATGCGAATACCTTCTTCCGATCCATAGCCGATCGCGCCGGCAATCGTACGCAACTTGGCCTGCTGCAGCTCTACGTCCATCGCCACGACACCCGGCTCTACTCCTGTCGGCGGCGTTACTTCCCGCGGGGTGACGGAGACCGAGGAAACGAGGCCGGTCGCCGTAATCGCACGGCGCAGGTCGAGGGAAAGGCTGCGCTGATAGGTATCGCCGGGTTCGAAGCGGGCGATCTTGGCCAGATGCTTGCCCGACAGGAAGTCCGGCTGGCTGCTGACGACGCCGCCGAAGACATATTTGCCATTGGGCGTCACGTTCAAGGTCAGATCGCCTTCGACACGTTCATGGTCGATCAGCAATTCGGGCGCGTCGATGGCTGCGAAGGGATAACCGGTTTCGCCCAGCGCCCGATCCAGGTCGAACTGCTCCTGCACGATCGTGTCGCTCTGGAGGTAGTCACCCGGATAGATCTCGAAGGCATCTCGCAGCTCCGCGCCATCCGGAGCGGAAAGTAGACTGCCAAGATCGACCGCTCCGATCTTGTATCGCTCGCCCGGAAGTATGTCGAAACGCACCGTCGGCGTTTGCGCCGCCGCCTCATCGCCGACCTGCAGATTGCCGATCGAGCGGATGACCTGGCCATCGTAATAGCCATAGACCCTCAGCAGGTCGCCAAGCAGTTCTTCGTCTTCGCGGGCACGCGCCGCCAGCTGCGCAAGATTGGCCTCGGAATCTTCGAGCTCTTCGATCGTCGACAGAGCCTCGAAGCGCTCTACGAAATCGCCGCGGTCGGAAAAAGGCGGTTCAGTCTGAGGGAAGCCCAGCACCAGATTGTCGGCGATGCGTTCGGTTTCGGCCTCCTCGAACGATACATTGGCCTGCCCAAGATCGAGATCCGCGAACTCGATATCCTCTTCTGGTTCGAGCGGCTCGAAATCCTCGATCGCGATGTCGTCCGGCCACGGCAGGTCGAAACCGGGCGGCTGGGCGATAGGCGTGTCGGGATCCGGTGCAGTGACATCTGAGGATTCGACCGTCTGATCGGCCCCCTGCTCTGCCCAAGCATCAGGGTTTTCGACGGCGCTGTCCGGGATCAGATCATCAAGCGTCTGCGCATGCGCAGCCGCAGAGAAACCCAGCAAGGCGGCCGCAGCCACGCAGAGCTTCAGCCCACTGCGAAACCTGTCAATCGCGGACCTTGTACCGCAATCTGCCACCGTCCTTCGACGGCATGGGATCGATATTGCGCGAACCGTCCGATTGGACAGAATTCTGGATGAGGCGCTTTTGCTCGACATCGTGAAACCGCTCCCACCCGAGCCGTGTAAGACGCTCGAGCGGGCGGTATCGAACTTTGTATTGCATCCGATCCGACCCTTCGACCCAATAGCCGAGGTATACATAAGGCAGTCCGCTGTCGGCAGCACGCCTGATGTGGTCGAGAATAATGTAGTTCCCAAGCCCAGATCGATCCTCAATTTCAGGGTCGTAAAAGCTGTAGATCATCGACAGCCCATCACCCTGCACGTCTGTGAGACATGCACCGACCAGACGACCCGGCTCGGCACCTACTCCCGCTTCCCGATATTCAATGACATAGCTGGATACGGGCGTATGTTCCACCATATCCGCAAAATCTGATTCGTCCATCTCTGCCATGCCGCCACCGGGGTGACGTGCGGCGAGATATTTACGTAACAAGGCGTATTGCTCTTCGGTCGCCCAAGGCCGGCATTCCGACACGACAAGATCGTCGTTCGCTTTCAACGTCCGCTTCTGGCTCGACGATGGCTTGAACTCTTCGGCGACGACCCGCACAGACACGCATGCCTGGCAATCGAGACACGATGGCCGGTACGCCACCGTCTGGCTGCGGCGGAAGCCGATGCGGCTCAACGCTTCATTGAGTTCATCCGCGGATTCGCCTCGTAATTCGGTAAAGACCTTCCGTTCGCTCCTGCCCGGCAGATACGGACAGGGCGCCGGGCTGGTCACGAAGAACCGAGGAAAACGAATGGGTGCCGTCACGGCTGCGTCCTTTATTGCTGCGAAGCTGTATTCGCCAACAATGCCGTTATGCATGACGCGGGCCCGGGTTAAAAGACTCTTAACCATGAAAATTGGCCTCTCCGCACGAGTCGCGCGAAGAGGCCGGGAAATTTACCTGATCGTCATGCGACTTTACGCTAATTCGGCCAGCTCGACATGGTAGCCCTTGCCTTCCAGCGCCTTGATCAGACGATCGATCTGCGGCGCGTCGCGCGCTTCGCATTCGATCTCGGTGATCAGGCCCTTGGCAGGCAGAGTGGTAAAGATGCGCTGGTGGTAGATTTCTATGATGTTGACGTTGTGCTCGTTGAACTCGCGCATCACCTTGAACAGCGCACCGGGGCGATCCTGAAGAGTAATCCGCAATCGCGCCAGCCTGCCGGAGCGCGCCAGATCGCGGACCAGAACGTTGGCCAGCAGCCGGGTGTCGATATTGCCCCCGCACAAAACCAGCCCCACGCTCTTGCCAGCGAATTTCGCCGGGTTCGACAACACCGCAGCAAGGCCCGCTGCCCCTGCCCCCTCGACGACGGTTTTCTCGATCTGGAGAAGCAGGGAAACGGCATGTTCGAGATCCGCCTCTTCGACCAGAAGAACTTCGTCCACGAGTTCGGAGATGATCTGCCGCGTGAATGCCCCCGGCTCCTTCACTGCGATGCCTTCAGCCAGCGTATCGCCGCCACACGGCAGAACGTCGCCCGTCACCGCAGAATACATGGATGGGTACAGTTTTGCCTGCACCCCGATCATGTGAATATCCGGGTTGAGCGCCTTGGCCACGGTGGCCATGCCACTCATCAGCCCGCCGCCGCCGATGGGCACGACAAGATAATCGAAATCGAGCTTCTGCTCGAGCATTTCGAGAGCCACCGTTCCCTGACCGGCCGCGACCTTCGGATCATCGAAAGGATGCACGAAGGTCAGACCGCGTTCGACTTCCAATGTTCGGGCGTGCTCGTACGCTTCATCGAAAGTCTCGCCGAACAGGACAACGTTCCCGCCCACGCTTTCGGTCTGCATGACCTTCACGCTTGGAGTTGTGGAAGGCATCACGATGGTCACCGGCACGCCCAACCGGCGCCCGTGATAGGACAGGCCCTGCGAATGATTTCCTGCCGAAGCCGCAATGACACCATTCGCGCGCTGTTCGTCCGACAATTGCTCCAGCGCATTAAGCGCGCCCCGCTCCTTATAAGCGGCAGTAAACTGGTGGTTTTCGAACTTGAGCCAGACATCGGCGCCCGAAATGTCGGACAAGGTAATGGAGCGCATCATCGGCGTCTTGACCACCGAGCCATCGATGCGCTGCGCCGCCTGGCGCACATCGGCTAAGGTAAGAAGCTCGCGCGCGTCCTGGTCGGCGCGCTTTGGTGATGCCTGTATCATGGTTTCGGCCCCTAGGGCGCGGGTGGCGGCGGCGCAATTGCTGAAAGGGTTTGCGCGCGCCAAGCTATGCCTTATCGCACGGTTCGAAATGCAGACTTGGGATCGCCTCATGAAATTGAAATTCGCTACCGCCCTTCTCGCTTCGGCGATTGCAATGCCTCTCCATGCCGACGTACTGGTCGACAATGTAAGCGGCGTCACTCTCGACGAAGATGGCAAGGTCAAGCGCTTCGAAGCGCTGGTGATAGGCGACGATGGGCGCATCGCACAGGTCCTGACCCGAGGTCAGGAGCGTCCGCGTACCGATTACCGCGAAGATGGTCAGGGAAAGATAATGATCCCCGGCATGATCGACGCTCACGTGCATGTGATGGGGGTTGGTTTCGGCGCCCTGACGCTCGACCTGTCGGAAACCAATTCGCTGGAAGAGGCGCTGGAAAAAATCCGCGTTTTCGCAGCCGAGAACGAATCCCGCCCCTGGATCCTCGGACGGGGATGGAATCAGGAAAAATGGGGTCTGGGCCGTTTCCCGACTTCGGTGGAACTGGACCGCGCAGTAAGTGATCGGCCGGTCTATCTCCAGCGGGTCGATGGCCACGCCGGATGGGCCAATAGCCTAGCGCTGCAAGCCGCAGGCATCACTGCCGCGACGAAATCGCCGAGTGGCGGCCGGATCGAAAAACTTGCCGATGGCAAGACGCCGTCGGGTGTATTCGTCGATGCGGCCGAGGAATTGATGAATTCGGCCATCCCCGCGCCGCGACCGAACGAGCGCGACCTTGCCTTTGCCGAAGCGCAAAAAGTGTTTCATAGCCAGGGCATTACCGCTGTGGCCGACATGGGCACCAGCATCGAAGACTGGCAGGCCTTCCGCCGCGCAGGCGATAACGGTTCGCTGACGCTCCGGATCATGAGCTACTCGGCGGGTATGGACCAGGCGTTGCTTATCGCGGGCGCCAACCCCTCGCCCTGGCTTTATGATGATAAGCTGCGCCTCAACGGAGTGAAGCTCTATCTTGACGGGGCACTTGGTAGCCGCGGCGCGTGGTTGAAAGCGGATTATACCGATGATCCCGGAAATCGCGGCCTGCCGCTGATGGGGCCTGCCCAGCTGCGCAACATTCTCGTGCGGGCAGCGCAGGGAGGGTTTCAGCCGGCAGTTCACGCGATCGGGGATGCAGCCAATGCCGAAGCGCTGAACGCCGTCACCGAAATCGCGGAAAGTTTTCCGCAAGATTTGCGCTGGCGGATCGAACATGCGCAGATCGTCGATCCGGCTGACCTGCCGAAATTCGCCAATCACGGCATCATCGCCAGCATGCAGCCGGTGCATCAGACGAGCGATATGTACATGGCAGAAGCACGTCTTGGCGAAGAGCGGCTTGGCGGGGCCTATGCGTGGAACACGATCCTCGGTCTTGGCGGCACGCTAGCCTTCGGGTCCGATGCCCCGGTAGAGTCCGCCGATCCCTTCGCCGGCTTCGCTGCCGCGATCACGCGCACCAATGCTGCTGGCGAGCCTTTCGGTGGCTGGAGAGCGAGTGAGCGCGTCAGCAGAGAGCAGAGCTTCGCCGCGTTTACCGCAGACGCCGCCTATGCCGGATTTGCCGAAGGCCGGTTCGGCCGGTTGTTGCCTGGCGAACACGCAGACTTCGTTCTGGTGGATACCGATCCGCTCATGGCGTCGCCTGATGAAATACGGCAAACCCAAGTGTTCGAGACATGGATCGGCGGCCAGAAGGTTTACGACGCCGACTGATCGCTTTCGGCAGCAGCCGGGTCCTCTTCCTCCGCCTTGGTCTTGGCATCGCGCCGATCGAAGACACGCATCAAGAGAAGCGAGCCTTCGAACAAGATCAGGAGCGGCACCGCCAGCAGCAATTGCGATCCGGGATCGGGCGGCGTGATCACGGCCGAGAGCGTGACCACGAAGACGATCACGTAGCGCCGCGCGCCCGCCAGCTGGCTGCGGGTGACGATCCCGGCGCGGTGCAGAAGCAGCAGCAGCACGGGCAGCAGAAAGCTCATGCCGAATGCCAGAATGAACTGCATCACCAGCCCGAGGTATTCGTTTGCCGTTGGCAATGCCTGAATTTCGAGCCCGCCCGCCGTTCCTTCGAATCCGAGGAACCAGGTGAAGGCGGTCGGCATCACAACGAAATAGGCAAGCGATGCGCCGGCAATGAACAGGAACGGCGTCGCCACCAGAAAGGGAAGAAAGGCCTTCTTCTCCTTCGCATACAGACCGGGTGCGACGAATGCCCAGAGCTGGTTGGCGATATAGGGAAACGAAAGGCAGAAGCCGGCAAACAGCGCTACCTTCAACTCGACGAAGAAGACTTCGTAGAGCTTGGTGAAGATCAACTGCCCCTCGCCGTCGGGAAACGCTTGTTTGAGCGGCTGGATGAGAAAACCGAGGATCTCGTCGGCAAAGTAGAGGCAAACGCTGAATGCGACCACGAGGGCCGCTACGCAGCGCACAAGCCGCGATCGCAATTCGATCAGATGATCGAGCAGCGGAGCCTGCGTGTCATCGATATCTCTCAGCTCAAAGGCCATCAGCGGTCCTTGCCATCCTCGTCGAACGGCAGGCCTGGCTCGTCAGTGCTTCGGGCTGGCTCCGCGCGAGGAGATGCGGGCCGGCCCACCTTGTTGACCGCCGCCTCTGCGGTGGTGTCGCCAACCGCGGGGTCGCTGCGAGGAGGCAGGGGTTCCATCCCCTCACCCGCTGGCAGGATATATTCGGGCGCGCCGCCTTCGGGTTCGCCGCCGGTCGGGTACTTGGCCATGATCTCCTTGTTACGCTGAGACCATTTTTCTTCCATGTCCTCGATTTCGGCCTGACGCACCATCTCGTCGATCCCGGACCGGAAATGCGAGGAGATACGGCGCAGTTTCCCGATCCAGCGGCCTGCAGTACGCATGGCCGCGGGCATGTCCTTGGGACCTATCACCAGAATTGCGACCACCACGATAACGAGCAGTTCGGCCGCGCCGACATCGAACATTGTTTAGCGGCTCTTGCTGAAGGTCACTTGGTCTCGGACGGCTGCTTAACCTGATCTTCGGTCAGCCCCTCATCCGCGGGCTTCGCCTCGTGCGAGATGCGCTTGGCGGGCTTGGCCTCTTCTTCGTTCATGCCCTGCTTGAAGCTTTTGATACCTTTGCCGAAATCGCCCATCATTTCGGAAATTCTTCCCCGACCGAACAGCACGAGTATCAGGATGGCGATGATGACGAGTTGCCATGGGCCGAGCGACATTTTGAATACCTTCCAAACGGATGTGTCTAAACGCAAGTATAGGCGTGCTTGAAGGCGAATGCCAGTCAGGCGTCGCGTGAAGTATTGTCTTCATCATCAACCGGCCCGCTTTCGTCGCCAGTCAGCTCCTCATAGGCTTCCTCCACCGGGTCGAGCAGGCCGGTCGCGCGCAATTCCGCTATTCCCGGCAGATCGCGGCGGCTGGAAAGCCCGAAGTGATCGAGGAATTCGGGCGTGGTGGCATAGATCGTCGGGCGTCCCGGCACCTCGCGCCGCCCGGCGATCTTCACCCAGCCCGCCTCCATCAGCACATCGAGCGTGCCGCCGCTCGTCTGCACCCCGCGGATCGATTCGATCTCGGCGCGGCTGACCGGCTCGTGATAGGCGATGATCGCCAGCACTTCGGTGGCGGCGCGCGACAGGCGGCGCAGCTGTTCGCGCTCCTTGCGCAGGAGATGCGCCAGATCGGGCGCGGTCTCGAAATGCCAGCGTTTGGCGCGCTCTACCAAGTGTATGCCGCGGCCCTCGTATAAAGACGCCAGAGCCTTCAGCGCCGCGCGCACTTCGCTCTTGTCGATATCGCCCAGGAAGCTTGCCAGCGCATCCACGCTCATCGGATCTTCCGCCGCGAACAGCGCGCCTTCGATGGACCGTTCGAGCGCGTTCACTGGACCCGCCGCAGCCGCATGGGACCGAAAGTCTCGTCCTGCGCGATTTCGGCACGGCCCAGCCGCGCCAGTTCGAGCGCTGCCACGAAACTCGATGCGAGCGCGGATTTGCGCAACCGCGGTTCCGCATGAGGCGGGAGAAATTCGCGTAGTTCCATCCATTCCAGCGTCACGCCGAGCATGTTCGAGACGCGGTCAAGCGCGGATTCCAGCGTCATCACGGGCCGTTCGCGCACCATATGGACTGCCGGCGCAGTGCGCGCCTTGACCCGTCCATAGGCCTCGATCAGGGCGAACTGGTCACACTCCCAGCGGGTCTTGCGAACGATATCCAGTCCCTCCGGAGCGCCGCGAAGGAAGACATCGCGCCCGATCCGGTTGCCCCCCAACAGGCGGCCCGCGGCCTCGCGCATCGCGCCGAGCCGCTGCAACCGCAGCTGCAGCTTCAGCGCCAGTTCTTCGGGGCTGGGATCTTCCTGCTCGTCCTTGGGCAGGAGCATGGCCGATTTGAGATAGGCGAGCCACGCCGCCATCACGAGATAGTCTGCCGCAAGCTCCAGCTTGAGAGCTTCGGCCTGTTCGATATAGTCGAGATATTGTTCGACCAGCGCGAGGATCGAAATCTCTCGCAGATCCACCTTCTGCCGCCGCGCGAGGTCGAGCAGTAGATCGAGCGGCCCTTCCCAGCCTTCCAGTTCCAGATAGAGGGCGTCGCTATCACCCGCGTCTTCGGCGGCCATGCCGGGCGGCTGGTTATCTTTCTCCTGCGGTGTCTCCGCAAAGAGAAAGCCGCTGTTCACGCAGCCTGCTCCGTCAATGCCAGCAGGGCGTCGCGCTTGGCGATAAGATCCGCCGTCTCGATTTCGTCCGGCTGATCGCCCATCGCGCTGTGCACGCGGTCGAGCCTTTGCGCCGTCTTTTCCGCCATATCCGAGAATCGCTCGGCAATCTGGCGCTGGTCATCCATATTGGCCCAGCAATTGAGAATGATGTCGCAGCCAGCAGCCAGCGCCGCCGCACCGCGATCGGGTATGGTGCCTTCAAGCGCCTGCATGTCGATATCGTCGGTGAGCAGCAGGCCATCGAAGCCGATCCTGCCGCGGATTATCTCGGCGATCACCGTGTCGGACAATGTCGCCGGATTGCTGTCGTCCCATGCGGTGAAGACGATATGCGCGCTCATGCCGAGCGGATGGCCAGCCAGTTCGCGGAACGGCGCGATATCCGTTTCCAGCTCAGCGTCGCTGGCGGTCACGACGGGCAGTTCCTTGTGGCTGTCCATCGTCGCCCGGCCATGGCCCGGCATATGCTTGAGGCACCCCACAACGCCGGCTCTGGCCATGCCATCCAGCACGGCCCGGCCCAGCGCTGCCACCTGCATCGGCTCGCTGCCGAGCGCGCGATCCCCGATCACATCGTCGGTTTCAGGGCGCCGGACATCGAACGGGGCGTGGAAATCGACCGTCACGCCGACCAGCGCCAGTTCCCGCGCGATAGCTTCGGCATTCACGCGTGCGGCTTCTATGGCCGAGGCAGGTGCGATCTCGAACAGCCGCGAAAAGGCTTCCCCGGCCGGATATTTCGGCCATTCAGGCGCTTTCATGCGGGCAACGCGCCCACCTTCCTGGTCGATCGATACGATCAACCGATCCCGCCCGTGAATGGCCTTCAGATCGTCGGTCAGGCGCCGCATCTGCTGGCGGTCGATGCAATTCCGGCCGAACAGGATATAGCCGGCAGGATCGGCGTCCTTGAAGAAGGCACGCTCGTCGGCGGAGAGTTCTGGGCCGGCAATGCCGAAGATGGCGGGTGTCATGGCGATAAAACTGCGATCTTTTTGGCGTCAGGCCAAGCAAATCGCGGCCATCAGGTGTGGAAAATCAGACGGAAAAGCCGTGACCACCGGCTATTTGACGAAGCAGGCCAGCCCGTCGTTCTGCAGCCGGTTGCACAGCGAACGCGCTTCGGCATTGCTGCCGGTCAGCGCCTGCAGCCGGTAGACGGTGCCGATATCCACCTGGGCTTCAGCCACCCGGTGCCGCACGCCGTTCAGGACCTCTGTCTGCCTGATGAGCCGGCCCCAAGCCTCTTCTGCATCGGCGCGCTTCGGATAAGCACCTACCTGCACACTGGTCCCCTTGGCGGGTTCCGGACTGCGTGGCCCCTCGTTCATGGTCGTGGCGAGCGAGGGTGCGGCGGTTTCTGCTGGTGCGGGCTCGACGGGTGCCGGAGTGGCCGGCTTGTCGGCCAGCTTGCTTTCGCGCCGTTTTCCCTCGCCCACGGCGAAGCTGGTGTCGCCGGTACCGGCAAATTCCTTGCCGCCGGGATTTTCCGGTCGTGTCTTGTACGGCTCTGCAGGCGCTTCGACCACGCTGCCGTCCGCAGGGGGCTCGTCGCTGGTTACGCCCATGGTGAACCATGCCGCGCCGACGAGGGCGGCGACGAATAGAAGCGAAAATACGCCAACCATGATCAGGCGCGAGGTGGCGAAACCAGTCCCGCGCTCATCCTCGTCTTCCGCTTCGAGCCACGGCAGTCGCTCGTCGCTGTCGATCAGTTCGAGATCGGTATCTTCCCAACCCTCTCCACGCTCATATGGCCCGGTTGCCATCGATCTACATCTCCTCGACTGCCTCGACACCCAGGATGCCGAGGCCGTTGCGGATCACCTGTCCGACCTGTGCAGCCACGAACAGGCGCGCTGCGGTAAGTTCAGGATCGTTCTCCTGAATGATCCTTTTCGCCGGATCATCATTACCCGCATTCCAGAAGCTGTGGAAGGCCGAGGCGAGATCGCCGAGGAAGAAGGCGATACGATGCGGTTCGCGGGCCTTGGCGGCCGCTTCGACGACGCGCGGGAATTGGGCAGCTTCGCGCACCAGCGCAAGCTCGTCCGCGCCGAGGCGGTCGAGATGCGCATCGCTCGGCTCGACACCCGCCTTGCGCAAGGTGGAGCGGATACGCGCATGCGCATACTGGAGATAGAAGACAGGGTTGTCCTTGCTTGCCTCAACCACCTTGGCGAAGTCGAACTCCATCTGCGCTTCGGGCTTGCGGGTGAGCATGGTGAAGCGGACCACGTCCTTACCCACTTCCTGCACCACATCGGCCAGCGTCACAAAGGTACCGGAGCGCTTGGACATCTTCACCGGCTCGCCATTGCGAACGAGATTGACCATCTGCACCAGCTTCACATCGAAAGGCACATCGCGGCCGGCGCCCTTGGTCAGCGCGGCGACGGCGGCCTTTATCCGCTTGACCGTGCCCGCATGGTCCGCCCCCCAGATATCGATCAGCGCATCGGCGCTTTCCGCCTTCTGGAAGTGATAGGCGAGGTCTGCGCCGAAATAGGTCCATGCGCCATTCGATTTCTTGATCGGACGGTCCTGATCGTCGCCGAACTCGGTCGAACGGAACAGCGGCAGTTCGACCGGTTCCCAGTCTTCCGGCGGAGCCTTGCCCTTGGGCGCTTCGAGCACGCCGTCGTAGACGAAGCCATGTTCGCGCAGCCAGGCTTCGGCCTCGGCTGGCTTGCCCGCTGCCTGAAGCTTGGCTTCGGAAGAAAACAGATCGTGATGGATACCGAGCAGCGAAAGATCCTCGCGGATCATGTCCATCATGGTGGCGACCGATCGTTCGCGGAACAGCTCCAGCCACTCGCTCTCGGGCGCGTCCTTGAACCTATCGCCGAATTCCTGGGCCAGCCGCTCGCCGACCGGCTTCAGATAGTCACCGGGGTAGAGGCCTTCGGGAATTGCGCCGATATCTTCTCCCAGCGCCTCGCGGTACCGCAGATGCGCGGAGCGTGCGAGGACATCGACCTGGCCGCCGGCATCGTTGACGTAATATTCGCGCGTGACCTTGTGGCCGGAAAATTCCAGCAGTCCGGCCAGCGCATCCCCCACCACGGCGCCGCGGCAATGCCCCATGTGCATCGGGCCCGTGGGGTTGGCAGAAACATATTCGATATTGACGACCTGGCCGCCCCCGATCCCCGACCGGCCGTAATCGTCGCCCAGCGTGGCGATTGCCGACAGCTCGCGCAGCCAGGCGGTTTCTGCCAGCCGCAGATTGATGAAACCGGGGCCGGCGATGCTCGCCTCGGTGATATCGGGCTCGCGGTTCAGATGCTCGACGATAAGCTCGGCCAGGGCGCGCGGATTGGTCTTGGCCTGCTTGGCAAGGACCATCGCGGCATTGGTGGCGAGATCGCCATGCGAGGGATCGCGCGGAGGTTCGACCGTGACGCCCGATCGGTTCGCTTCGGGAGGAAGATGTCCTTCCATCTCGAGGGCGTTGAGAACAGCGTCGATTCTCGCCGCGAAACCGGCGTGCAAAGTCTGGATGTCGGACATAGCTGCGCGCCTAAACGAATGGCGCGAAATGGCAAGATGCTAGGCGCCAGCCCGGCGCCTGGATGATCTCACCGCGTCGCGTTGTAACGCAGCTGATCCTGGGTGAGCTGGAAACCGACCAGCATTTCGAAAGTCGCCCGCTGCACCGCCGCCCTGACTTCCGGATCGGCCAGCGGATCGACCGCCGCATCGGGATCGCCCGCCTCACGCTTGCGCGTGATTTTCTCGCGAATGTCCTCGGGCAAGGTTGCATCCGCGCGGTTAACATAGGCCGCGGCCTTGCCGCTCGCCATCGCGCGCTCTTCGCCATCGGCAAAAGTGAGCGTCACCGTTCCCAGCCGCTTCGAGATCACTGCGCTACCGCCGCGAAGGACGGTGGAGAAATAGGGCAGTTCGACCGAGCGGGCACCGGTAACATCGCTGCGCCGTGCGACGACATTGAAAGTCGCCTCGGTGTAAACCCGGTCACCCGTTTCGTTGCAGGTCGAGGTGAGATCCGTCATCGAGGCGGTCACATCGAGATCGGCAAGTGTGCGCGATGTCGGGCTGCGGAACAGCGTGATGTCGCCCGTATAGTCGGGAATGCCCACTGCGGGACAGGTCGTGCGGACTGCGGTGATCCCCGCGCCGCCACCGTCAACCACCAGTTCACCGGAGGTTTTGCAACCTGCCAGCGCAAGGCCAAGTCCCACAGCGGTCAGGAGGCGATTACGGGTGATCATGTCGGCGGCATTCCTCAAGTGTTCGTATGCGTACCCCTCGGCGGGGCTCGCGTCCCCTAGCTTGACGCGATGCAAAGCGCTAGGGGGGCTCATATGAACGCTCCCTTTCAATCCCCGAACGGCGCTGCTCAGGCCGGAGATCCGCGTCTGCCGCTGAAATTGCTGATCGCCGCGCCGCGCGGTTTCTGCGCAGGCGTCGACAGGGCGATCGAGATAGTGGAACGCGCGCTCGAAAAATACGGAAGGCCCGTCTACGTCCGTCACGAGATCGTCCACAATCGCTACGTGGTCGACTCGCTCAAGGCCAAGGGCGCCATTTTCGTCGAAGAGCTGAGCGAAGTGCCTGACGATGCGCCCGTGGTGTTTTCCGCGCATGGGGTGCCTAAATCGGTGCCTGCCGAAGCGGATCGCCGCAAGCTCCTCTATGTCGACGCGACCTGCCCGCTGGTCAGCAAGGTCCACCGCCAGGCCGAACGTCAGATCGAGAAAGGCCAGCACATCCTGTTCATCGGCCACGCCGGTCATCCCGAAGTCATCGGCACCATGGGCCAGGTCCCCGAAGGCCGCATCACACTGGTCGAGACTGTGGATGATGTTGCTGAACTTCCGTTCACCACCGAGGACGATCTGTCCTACCTCACGCAGACCACTCTGTCCGTCGACGACACTCGCGAAATCACCGACGCGCTGGAAGCGCGTTTCCCGCAGATCGTCGCGCCGAAGGCAGAGGATATCTGTTATGCGACCAGCAACCGGCAGGCTGCGGTCAAGATCATCGCGCCCTCCTGCGATCTCGTCCTCGTCATAGGTGCCCCGAACTCTTCCAATTCCGTAAGACTGGTCGAAGTAGCTGAACGATTGGGTACTAATGCTCGCCTCATACAGCGCGCCGACGAGATTCAACCCGCATGGCTCGAAGGGGTTGGAACCGTCGGCCTGACAGCCGGGGCCTCCGCACCCGAGAAGCTTGTCCGCGAAGTCGTGGACCGTCTGTCCGAATGGCGATTGGTCGAAGAAGAACCGGTCACTGCAGCGGAAGAAACGATGGTGTTCAAGCTGCCCCGCCAACTCACCGAGTAAGTGGCTGTCTACACTCACCTTGGGGCAGAGGATTTCGCTGGCCTGATAGCGGAATATGATGTCGGCGATCTCGTTTCGGCCAAGGGCATCGCGGAGGGTGTTTCGAATTCAAACTGGCTGCTCGAAACCACCCGGGGCCGCTACATTCTCACCATGTATGAACGGCGCATAGACATTGCGCAGTTGCCCTTTTTCCTCGGCCTCCTCGATCATCTCGCGCGATCGGGCTGCGCGGTGCCTGCCACTATTCACGATCGGCATGGCGCTTCTCATCGCGAAATAGACGGCAAGGCTGTCGCCCTCATCGAGTTTCTTCCCGGCGTTTCACCAACTCGCCCGACACCAACACAGGCAGCAGCCGTCGGTTCGGCTCTGGCGAAAGTGCATCTCGCCGGGCAAAGCTTTGGCGAAAGACGGGCGAACGATCTTGCACCAAAGGACACGGCTGAAATCTTACGAGACAGCGATCCGGCGAAGCTCACGGATATCGATGGCCGTCTTGCTGATATTGCCGAGCGAGCGGATAGGCTCGTCGCCCGGTGGCCACAATCGCTGCCCTGCTCGATTATCCATTCAGATCTGTTTCCAGACAATGTCTTGATGTTGGACGGTGCGGTTTCAGGCATCATCGACTTCTATTTCGCGGCATACGATATGATGGCTTACGATTTGGCCGTCACCCATGCCGCCTGGTGCTTCGGTGCCGATGGTACAAACTTCGATAGTGCTGTCGGCAAGTCGATCGTTCAGGGTTACGAAGCGATAAGGCCGCTGACAGCGGAGGAACGAGAGGCGCTGCCCATTCTGGCGGAAGGTGCCTGCTTGCGATTTGTGGCCAGCAGGGCCGAAGACTGGCTCGACACCCCAGCCGATGCCCAGGTACTCCGCAAAGATCCTATCGATTTTCTTCGCCGATGGGATTTCTACGCCGAAAAAGGTGCTACCGCGTTTGCCTGATGTCGATCGCGCGTTAAGGGCATGCGCAATGAAACGGATCGAAATCTTTACCGATGGCGCCTGCAAAGGAAACCCAGGACCGGGTGGCTGGGGTGCTTTGCTACGGATGGGAGAACACGAAAAGGAACTATCGGGCGCCGACCCGCAGACCACCAATAACCGGATGGAAATGACCGCGGCGATCAGGGCATTGGAAGCGCTCAAAGAACCTTGTGAGATTACCCTCCATACAGACAGCACCTATCTGATCGATGGCATCACAAAGTGGATTCACGGGTGGAAGAAAAAAGGCTGGAAGAACGCGGCGAAAAAACCGGTCGTAAACGAGGATCTATGGCGCCAGCTCGATGATCTTCGCAGCAAACATCAAATCGAATGGCAATGGGTGAAAGGTCACTCTGGCCATGTTGAGAACGAACGGGTCGATCAACTGGCGAGTGACGCGGCGGAATCCATGGGCAGGCGCAAGCGCAGCTAATAAAATCGGGATGGATCATAAAGTGATGCATCAAGGCATCGGGTCATTTCGTCACGTGGTTCGCCAAGTAATAGCTGCGCGACCAATCTGGCGGCAGCGGGTGATGTCTGAATGCCGAAGCCGCCCTGCCCCGCGAACCACGCAAAGCCTTCCACGCGAGGATCGAACCCGTAAATGGGCAGCCGATCGGGAGCGAAGCTGCGCAGGCCAGCCCACCGCTTCTCAACGGCTTCGACCTTCCAATTTACAACCTGCTCCAATCGGTGGATCGCCGTCGCGACTGCCAGCTCTTCCGGTGCTGCGTCGCATGGCTCACTCGGTTTTTCATCATGCGGGCTCAACCAGAGCCGACCGGCTTCAGGTTTAAAGTAGAAATTGCCCGAAATATCGAGCACCAGTGGTTGATCAGGTGCCGGCGCTGGATCGGTGCGAAGCTGAACCACTGTGCGGAGCAGAGGCTGAATTCCAATAGCGCTCGCACCAACCCTCACCGCGACATCATCCGCCCACGCACCCGCCGCGTTAACAAGAACCGAAGCGGCAAAGATCCCGGCCTTGCCGCAATCCAGCCGCCAAGAATTTTTGATTCGATCTGCAGTCTTTAAGGCCGCCCGGCATTCCAAATCTACCTTCTCTGCTCGGCAAAGCGCCAGGAAATGAGCATGCAGACCGGCCACATCAATGTCAGCGCATGCAGGCTCCCAAATACCACCTGTCCAATCGGTCCGCAGCCCAGCCACGTGCGCGTGTAACATCGAGGCGCCCACTCGCTCTATTCCCGCTCCTGTATCCGAAAACCGGTCCATGAAGCTGGCGAGACGTTCCTCATCCGATTGCCTGCCAATGTAGAGAGCACCGCGCTTGGTGAGAAAACCGTGGTCCCGCAGATATGCGCCAGAGGCCAGCGTCAGCGGGACAATTTCCGGACCGCCGTAACATTCGTCCCAGAAAGCTGCGGATCGACCAGTCGCATGGTAACCAGGCTGATCCTCCGCTTCGAGCAGCAGGACATGAGCTCCATGCTGCCCAAGTTCGGCCGCAAGGCTCGCGCCGGCAATCCCGGCCCCGATGATGGCAAAATCATAAGTTTTCACTTCGGTCGGGGTACCACCCGATTGAGGAATTCGGAGATAGCTTGCATGGCCCGGTGACGCACGGCGGGAATCTCACGCAAGATTTCGTGGCGCGCCTCGTCGCCGAACGCAACCAATTCACCATGCGGCAAGCGAGTGGAAGCTCGCACCGCAGCCTCATGCTTTACCAGTTTGTCGTTTGAAGTGGAGATTATCAGGACCGGAACGTTCACCTTTTCCATGCCCCCCGGCGTCTCCAGCTTGCGGATCGACGCGTAGGCCTGTTCGACCCACCTCCAACTTCCCGGCCCCATAACCAGAGACGGCCTGTGTTCGCGCCAGTATAGTTCATCTTCATAACGCGCGTCGTCATGTGTGAGCAGGTCGCGCCTGCGTGAAGGCATTTCCCCGGGCTTCTCGCTCCATTTCCAAGCCTGTCGCTGAGGCGACCCAATACGGTTCATCAAGCGCGCAACGGAATGAAGTATTGCAAGAGGCAGTGGAGGCCCGGCCATCTCGAGCATCGGAGCCGACAGGACAACCGCGTCCGGGTCCACTGTTTTTTCGACGAGCGCGCGGGTCACGATGTGACCACCCATTGAATGACCGATCAACACATGCGGACCGGGCGTAGACCTTTTCCAGGCCCTCCAGAAATAGGACAGATCGGCGACCCAATCGCCAAAATCTTCCACATGTCCGGTCACGTCGTCATTTCCCAAACGCCCGGACCCCGCCTGACCGCGCCAGTCCGCTGCTGTAACCGCCCACCCTGCCCGATGCCATTCTTCGAGGCTTTCGAGATATTTTTCGAAAAAGTCGGCGCGGCCGGGAAGAAACAGGATCGATCCGCGCTTCTCAGCGCCAACCCCGGGCCAATCGATGCGGCGCAATTCGTGTCCATCTTCCGCGAACCACTTGCTCTCCACGGCATGGACTGGAATCGTCCGGCGCTCGATAGGCGCAGCGCTTTGCGAAGTCAGCGGGGCGGGAATGGGAAACCTCCGTTAGACGCGATACACATGGTTACTTTTTAGTAAGCATGTATCTGTAGACACACCTCTCGATAGAAGTTCGGGACGGTGCAATGGACAATGTGATTTTCACCTATGTGCTGCTCGGCGCCTTGGCAATGGCGCTGATAGTAGCGGCATTCACCGACCTCAAAAGTCGGATAATCAGCAACAGGCTGAATGTCGCTATCGCAGCGGGGGCGCCTCTGTTCTGGTTGGCAACTGGCTTGGAGGTTTGGCCCGGCATCGCCTTTCAATTGGGCCTGGCAGGAATCACCTTTGCCATCTGCGCTCTCTTTTTTGCCATAGGCCAGATGGGCGGCGGCGATCTCAAGCTTCTGACGGCACTGGCGCTCTGGTTTCCGCCCATGGAATTTGTTGGGCTCGTGCTGATCATGGCAATGGTCGGCTGGGTATTGACGCTGGTCATGGGCATTTGGGGCGTATCCCGCTCTAATATTGTCGGCGCGAAACCCCTCAGAGATACCGCGATCCTGATTGGCTGCACACTCATCGCAGCTGTCTTCGCAAGCTCCATTCTCGGAGGACCTCGGTTCGCTTTACCTCACGCGCTTGGCGAATCGGTCGAAAGCAATGTTGGCGTGACGATCGCCATGGCGGTGGCACCAATCGCGTTGCTTGCGCTGGTCACTCTCGCTTCGATCAAAATCATTCGCCGGCATAAACACCAGCCGCGCATACCGTATGGCCTGGCCATCTCCATCGCTGGCCTATGGGTCGTGGCCACCGCGCTTGGACCGGATATTGCGCCAGTCCTTGCGGGCTGAAACGCGATTTTAACCAATCGCTACTTAAGAACAAAGTCATACCCGCCCGCATCGAATCTGCCGGGCTAACTGAGAGGGCTGACAAGCCATGGATAGGAAGAAACTGGTTCTGCTGGTAAGTGCACTGATCGTTGCGATCGGGACCGCTCTTATTGCACGCAGCATCTTTGCAGGCGCTGCCGCCCCGCAAGCGGAGGCCGCGGCGGTGGTTGAGAATCAAGGACCCAAAGTGCTCGTCGCACAGCGGGCTTTGCCCATCGGCACGATCATAACCGCGGACGCCATCGGCTATCAGCTTTGGCCGAAGGAACTTGTGCAGGATGCCTACTTCCTGGACGGTGAAGCCAATGTAGAACAGCTGCTTGGCACTGTGGTACGCCACGCAGTAACTGCTGGCGAACCGGTCACTCAGGGGTCGCTTGTCAGCCCTGGCGATCGCGGTTTCCTTGCCGCTGCACTCACGCCTGGAATGCGCGCCATCACCGTTCCTGTAGATGTCAAAGCTGCCGTGGCCGGGTTTGTCTTCCCGGGTGATCGTGTCGACATGGTTCTCACGCAATCCGTGTCTGGCGAGGGCGCTGCGCTCAAGGCATCGGAGACGATCCTTCGCAACCTACGCGTTCTCGCAACCGATCAGTCGACCAGCCAGCAAACTGTGGAAGGCCAAACCCGAGTCAAATCTTACCGTACCGTAACGCTGGAAGTAACCCCGACGATTGCCGAAAAGGTTGCTGTAGCGCAGACACTGGGCTCGCTAAGCTTGGCACTTCGGCCTCTCGCCGACAGCCACAGCGAACTCGAGCGCGCCATCGCTTCTGGAGACGTTGTTATTCCAGAGGGCACGTCACCTGCAGAAGAAGAGCGGCTTCTTCGCGAAATCGCAAGCCGCCCTGACGATGGTAAAAGCACTTTCGTAACCGGTGGCGACGTATCGCGCTTCCAGCGCAGCTCAATGCCGGCACCGATTCGTTCCGCACCATCTGGTGGTGGCGAGATCGGCGGCGGAGCTCCGGTTCGTACCGGGCCCACCGTTACCGTAACTCGCGGGAAGCGAAGCGAAAACGTCAGCATCGGATCCGGCGGCCTCGCAAGCGCAGTCGGCGGCGGGGTGGCCAATGCGGGTCAGACCGTCCCGTCCGCCATGAGCACCATCCGTTAAAAACGAAGCTGACAATAAGTCACTCTAGGGGCAAGTCCATGAAACGTCGTCTCACCACCAAACTGCTGTTTGCCAGCATCGCGCTTGCACCGCTAGCCGCTGCTCCGGCGACCACGGCAACGGCACAGTCCGTAATCCGTCCCAACCAAGACATCGTCCTTTCGATCGGGCGCGGCGAGCTCATCAACATTCCTGGCTCGATGTCGGATGTCTTCATCGCGGATGATGGCGTGGCAGATGTCCAGATCAAGTCGCAGCGGCAGCTCTACCTCTTCGGCAAAGCCGGCGGCGAAACGACCGTCTACGCGAGCAACGCATCAGGTCAGATTATCTGGTCCGCAAATGTGCGTGTGGGATCGAACATCTCCAGCATTGATCAGATGCTGAACCTCGCCATGCCTCAAGCGAAGGTAAACGTGGCAACGATGGGGACGAACACGATCCTTCTTACCGGAACCGTAGGGGCTCCGGAAGATGCCGCCGACGCGCAAGCCTTGGTCGAGGCCTATGTAGGTGACGAATTCAATGTCATCAGCCGGTTGCGGATGGCAACACCCTTGCAGGTCAACCTCCGCGTCAAGGTCGCCGAAGTCGGCCGCAGCGTTGTTCGGGCTCTTGGCGTCAACCTGGCGACCGTCGACGCTACAAGTGGGTTCAGGTTCGGAATTGGCCAGGGGTTTCCCAACGGAGTTCCCATCTTCACGCCCGATGGTCCCGCCGGACTCGGCGTTGGCTTCAATCAGGTCACGCAGGGCGGGACGAGCGTCCCCACGACTGGGCAAGGGAGCACTCTGGGCTTCGCGGGCAAAATCCTAGGTCTAGATGTTCTCTCAGCGCTAGACCTCGCTGAAAACCAGGGCCTGGTGACAACCCTTTCAGAACCGAACCTCACTGCGCTCTCTGGGGAAACCGCGGAATTTCTCGCTGGTGGGGAATTTCCCGTGCCGTCAAGCGGCGGGCTTGGTTCGACGAGCATCACTTTCAAGCCGTACGGGGTAAGCCTTTCCTATACTCCGACGGTTCTTGCCAACGGCAGGATTTCGATGCGTGTGCGCCCGGAAGTTTCGGAGATTTCCAATCAGAACGCTATCCAAGTTGGCGGTTTCCAAATTCCTGCGCTGGTCACGCGCCGGGCAGAAACGACCGTTGAACTGGGTTCGGGGCAAAGCTTCGTTATCGCGGGGCTGCTTTCGAATAATTCTCAAAACGCCATCGAAAAAGCGCCAGGACTCGGCGACATTCCGGTCCTTGGTAATCTTTTCCGTTCAACAACTTACCAAAAAGGCGAGACCGAATTAGTCATCGTGGTTACGCCTTACCTCGTCAAGCCAGTCAACGAGAACGAAATCAGCCTCCCCACTGATGCGTATCTGAAGCCCACCGAGCTTCAGCGGCTGATGCAATTCCGTGAAGCAGACGGTGTTTCGGGGGCGAAACGACCTTCGGCAACTGCGGTCACTACGGAAGCTACCCCGGCCATTTCCAGGGGTTCCGCCCAAGACAGCGGAGCGATTGCGGTGACTGATCAAAAGCAAGCTAATCCGACGACTGCAGCGGCCAAACCTGGCTTCAGCTTTGAATAAGAGGGAGCAATTCATGCCATTTTTCACTACTCGAAAATTCGCCGCTCCACTCGCAGCGGTCCTTGCGCTGGCCTCAGCCTCCTGTGGCCCCATGAATATGGAAAACCGTTCGCTTTACAGCGTCAATCAGCCGATCGTTGAACGATCCAATTATGCATTGGATCTAAACACCAGCGGCGCGGGCTTAGCGGTCTCCGAACAGCGCCGGTTAGCCGACTGGTTTGAGACCATGGATCTGCGTTATGGGGATCGGATTTCAATCGACGCCTCATCCAACAACGTAGCGGTCAAAGACGACGTTGCCACGATCGCAGGCCGTTATGGCCTGATGGTCGATGAGGGCGCTCCACTCACCACGGGAACGCTCGGTTCAGGCCAAGCAAGGGTTATAATTACCAGGACGTCGGCTTCCGTTCCGGGATGCCCCGACTGGTCCCACACAGCAGAGTGGAACCCGAGTAATTCGACCAATCCGAATTACGGATGTGCGACGAACAGCAATCTGGCCGCAATGATCGCCAATCCTGAAGACCTTATCAGGGGTCAGGAAGGTACTGGTGAGACCGTTGTTACCACGTCGACAAAAGCCATAAAAACATATCGCGACAAGGATCCGACCGGCGCTGGCGGCCTTTCCGCGGTCAGTACCGGAGGAGGCCAGTAAGCCATGAACATGCCTGCAAACCGCGATCCCTTCGCTGCATATATTTGTGACGAAACCGCTCTGGATGTGCTCCGCCCGGTAGTCATCGAGCTCGGTTGGCAGCCCGAGAAGTGCAATAAGGGCGGACTGCGTAACGCCGTTCAGTCGCTCTCCGTCTCGGCCAGCCCCAATATCCTGATGGTGGATCTTTCCGAAAGCGGTGATCCGCTTAATGACATCAATGCTTTGGCAGAAGTTTGCGAGCCGGGCACCGTCGTGATTGCCATCGGCCAAGTCAATGACGTACGCCTTTACCGCGATCTCATCTCGAGCGGTATTCACGACTATCTGCTCAAGCCTTTATCGGCTGCGGTTTTGAGGGACTCGCTGAATAACGCCCAAGCCGTTTTCTCTGCGCCACGCGGCGGCGAAGCCGAACAGGCAAAGAATCATATCTCCGCAGCGATCATCGGCACGCGCGGTGGGGTAGGAGCGTCGACACTCGCGACTTCTCTTGCGTGGCACTATAGCACCGATAAGCGCATGCCGACTGCATTGCTTGATCTAGATGTCCATTTCGGCACCGGTGCACTGACGCTCGATCTCGAGCCTGGGCGCGGCCTTACCGATGCAATCGACAACCCCAGTCGTATCGATGGCCTCTTCATCGAGCGCGCCATGATCCGCGCCAACGACAATCTAGCCATACTCTCGGCAGAGGCACCGATCAACTCGCCGCTCATGACAGATGGCGCAGCTTTCCTGCAACTCCAAGAGGAGTTTCGCCACGCCTTTGAAATGACGCTGATCGATTTGCCGCGCAACATGCTGATCAATTTCCCGCATGTTCTGAACGAGGTGAACGTTGCGGCAGTAGTGTGCGAAATGAGCCTGGCTTCGGCGCGTGACACTATTCGTATTCTCTCTTGGCTAAAGACGAATGCCGGGCATGTCACTCCGCTCGTCATTGCCAACAGGGTCCAGCCGGGAGCTTCCGAGATCAGCAAAGCCGACTTCGAAGCATCTATTGAACGTAAGATCGACGTTTCCATCCCACTCGATCAGAAAGCAGCAATCTCAGCCGCCAAGCTCGGCAAGACCGTTATCGACGCAAGCGCTTCAAGCAAAATGTCGGCTGGCATCAAGCAGGCTGCATCGCAAATTATCGGGCTGGGAGAAGCTGACAGCGAGGATGACGAAAAGTCGGCAAAGAAATCATTGCTCGGGGGTTTCGACCTGAAGGGCCTGATGACGAAAAAGGAAAAGGCGACGGCCTGAATTCGGCTGAGCTAGGCGAGCATTCGCGCCTTTCCCCTTCGAAATCCGAGACTGCAGCTTACGGAGTTACATGATGAACACGGTCCAGCTCGTACTAATCAGTGGCGGAATGCTGGTTCTGCTCATCTTGCTTTATTCCGCTTTTGCGGGACCGAACGTTGCGAAAGCCAGTCAGAGAAGGCTGCAACAACTCCGCTTTCGACATTCCGAAAGCACTGACGCCAAGGTTGAATCCCAGCTCAAGAAAGCCATTGCGGCGCGCAAGCCAAAACAATATCGCCAGGCCGGGTCGGAATCGCGCATCGCTGCCTTGGCTCTTCGACTGGACCGGACCGGCAAAAACTGGAGCTTGAGCCAGTACGCATACGTTTCGCTTGGACTGGTCATCGTTACGGCCGTTTTGCTCTATCTACAGTCGGGTTCATTGGCTCTGGCTTTGGCTGTAGGGATTTTTCTCGGAGCCGGCATACCGCATCTCGCCGTCAACATGACGATCTCGCGGCGTACTGCTCAATTCAACGCCAAGTTTCCTGACGCAATCGAATTGCTTGTTCGTGGTCTTCGTTCAGGTCTGCCCGTGACTGAAACCCTCGGCGTGGTGGCGCAGGAAATTCCGGGTCCGGTAGGTCAAGAATTCAAATCCATTGTCGAACGGATAAAGATCGGTCGCACGATGGAAGAATCTCTGCAGGAAACGGCCAATCGTCTCAATATCCCGGAATTCAACTTTTTCTGCATCACATTAGCCATTCAGCGTGAAACGGGCGGCAATCTTGCAGAGACCCTATCAAACCTTGCAGATGTGCTTCGCAAGCGCTCTCAGATGAAGCTCAAGATCCGTGCTATGAGTTCGGAATCAAAGGCTTCCGCGTACATCGTCGGGGCCCTTCCTTTCGTCGTCTTCACCATGATCTGGTCGATCAATCCGGGTTATGTCGGTGGCTTCTTTACCGATGATCGTTTGATCGTGACAGGACTAGGCGGCTTGGTCTGGATGAGCATTGGCGCCTTCATCATGGCGAAAATGGTCAGCTTCGAGATCTGAGCGGGAGGGAAGAACAAAATGGAAAATTCAACCGGCCCTACCCTACTCGGCTTCGATGTCGTGCTTGTCGGATCGATCCTAGCCGGAGTGGCAGCCTTGGCCGTGGTGTTTGCAATTTATACCGCGTTGACCATCAAGGATCCGATGGCAAAGCGCGTCAAAGCCCTGGAAGGGCGGCGCGAAGAACTGAAGCTCGGGCTTGTCACAGCAAGCGCCAAGAAACGCCAGAGCCTGGTTCGCAATTCGAGTACTACCGACAAGGTGCGCGATACCCTCGGCAGCATGAAGGTTCTTCAGCAGAGCCAAATCGACGAAATGCAGCAGAAGCTGGCCTGGGCAGGCTTCCGCAACAAAGAAGTGGCCGTCGTCCTGATCGCTCTGCGCATGATATTGCCAGTTGTCCTCGGGAGCATCGCCGCGATCCTGCTTTACGGCATCGAGATTTATCCCGATTGGGAATTCAAGCGTGTGGCGGCTTTGGGTGCGGCACTGTACCTTGGCTACAAGGGGCCGGAAATCTATCTCTCCAACATCGCGACCAAACGCACCGACGCGATCCGAAAGGGCTTGCCGGATGCCATCGACCTTCTCGTCATTTGCGCCGAAGCTGGTTTGACCGTCGATGCAGCATTCAATCGCGTCGCCAAGGAATTGGGCAGAGCCTATCCGGAACTCGGCGAAGAATTCACCCTAACCGCGATCGAACTGTCATTCCTGAACGAACGCAAGAAAGCGTTCGACAACCTCGCATTCCGCGTAAATCTTGAAGCCGTCAAAGGCGTCGTGACGACCATGGTGCAGACAGAACGTTACGGTACGCCCTTGGCATCCGCCCTGCGTGTGCTGTCGGCTGAGTTCCGCAACGAGCGCATGATGCGTGCAGAAGAGAAAGCAGCGCGTCTGCCGGCGATTATGACCGTTCCGCTCATCCTCTTCATTCTGCCGGTACTGTTTATCGTTATTCTGGGCCCGGCTGCTTGCGACATTTCCGACAGCTTCATGAACTGATCGCGGAAAGTCCAACTGACCAACCGAACAAAGCCTCGCCGATTATCTAGTCGGCGAGGCTTTCTGCATCAAACTCCCCCGCATTTTGGCGCAACCGGGCGAGCATGTCGCGCATTTGCGTCCGCTCCTCTTCGCTCAGCACCGAGAAGAGCTCTTCCTCTATCTTGAGCGCAAGCGGCATGATCCCGGCGTGGACTGCCCGTCCCTCCGCAGTGAGGTCTAGCAGGTGCGAGCGGCCATCGCTCTCGTTTGGAGTGCGCTGAGCCAGCCCGCGGCTCTCCAGCGACTTGCAGGCGCGGTTGACTGGCACCTTGTCCATCAGGGTCGCCTGAGACAATTCGCGCTGGGTCGTGGGACCGCTATCGCCTAGGACTGCCATGATCCGCCACTCGGTGGTCTTCAGCGCAAAGCGTTTGCGGTACTGCTCCGCGATCCTGGTCGAGACGGCATTCGACGCGACCGACAGTTGATACGGCAGGAAATCGGCGAGGCGCTGGGCGGGTTTTCGAGTACTCATCCCGCCAAGATCTAATGAAGCCCCCCGCTTTTACAAGGTTGCAGCCGTAACCACCTGCCCCCTATTCATAGCCCGGTTCATCCCACCACGGATAGAAGTCGGGCATGTCTGCGCTGACCGTGTCGGGGTAGACCGGCGGTCGCTTCTCGAGGAAACTGCGGACTCCTTCCTTGCTGTCCTCGCTCTTGCCCAGCCGGTAGATCGAGCGGCTGTCGATCCGGTGTGCTAGCATCGGATGCTCGAGCGCCGAAAGCCGCCAGAGCATTGCGCGGGTCATGGCGACGGAGACGGCGGAGGTATTGTCGGCGATCTCGCGCGCCAGCGACATGGCAGCATCCATCAGCTCGTGCGGCGGATGCACCGAGCGCACCAGGCCTTTCTCGAAAGCCTCCTCAGCCCCGAAGATGCGCCCGGTCATGCACCACTCCAGTGAAGTCTGCATGCCGACCAGCCGCGGCAGGAACCAGCTGGAGCAGGCTTCGGGCGTAATCCCGCGCCGTGCGAACACGAAACCGAACCGTGCATTATCGCTGCAGAGCCGCATGTCGAAAGGCAGCTGCATGGTCGCCCCTACCCCGACCGCGACACCATTGCAGGCGCCGATGACCGGCTTCTTGGAGTTGAACAGCCGCAGCACGAGCTGACCGCCCCCATCCCGCACGCGTTCGTCCGAAAGATCCTCCACCGGGGCGTGACGCGCGAAGACATTGCCCTTTTCCCCGTTCGGGGTGAGATCTGCGCCAGCGCAGAACGCCCGCTCGCCAGAACCGGTCACGACCACCGCGCGCACGCTGTCATCGGCATCGGTGATATCCAGCACATCGATGAATTCCTGCTTCATCACGCTGGTGAAGGCGTTCATCTTTTCGGGCCGGTCGAGCGTCACGATGGCGATTCCATCGGCGATCTCGAGCTTGATCTGAGTCAGGTCGTTCATTTGGATTTCCCCTCCGGCAATCCTACAGGATGGAGCACATGGAGCACGGTCCAGGAGCAAATGCAAAGTCCGGTGCTCGGAGGCTCCATCCTGACAAAAAATACCTAAAGATACGGCGCGATCCCATAAGGGCCGCATAGCGCGCCATAGCCAAGTAGGAAACACGGCAGTCCGAGCGCCCGCTGCCACCACGCGTGCGCGCTGGTGGAACGCCTTCGCCCCCACACCCGTTGCAAAGACGAACTGTTTCTCAATTCAAGCAAGGTGGCCAATGGCACAGATTACGACCAACAATCCCGCGACGCGCGAAGACATCGAAACCTACGACCTCATGTCGAAGGATGAAGCCTTCGCCAAGATCGAGGCTGCGCACGAAGCCTTCCTCGAATGGCGCACCCGCAGCCATGAAGAGCGCGGTGAGATCCTGAGCAAGATCGCCAAGACATTACGCGACAACAGCGACCGTATCAGCGAGCTGATGACCAAGGAAACCGGCAAACTGCTGAAGGACGGCAAGACCGAAGTCGAAATCTGCGCGCGGATCTTCGAATATTCCGCTGATCGCGGGCCCGAGGAACTGGCCGATGAAGAGCGTGAACATTCAGGCGGCAAGAAGCGCGGAATTGTGACCTATTCTCCCATCGGAGTGATCTATTCGATCCAGCCGTGGAATTTCCCCCTGTATCAGCCAGTGCGCGTGCTGGCTGCCAATGCGATGGCCGGGAATGCGTGCATTCTCAAACACGCCAGCATCTGCACCGGAAGCGGTCTTCTGCTGCGCGATCTCTGTCTGGAAGCAGGCCTGCCGAAGGGCCTGTTCGACGTTGTTCTGGTCGATCACGACACTTCCGACGAGATTATCGAACATGACAAGATCCGCGCCGTCACCATGACCGGCAGCGACGGTGCCGGCCGCCACATTGGCAGCAAGGCAGCCGAAGCGCTTAAAAAGACGGTGCTGGAGCTCGGGTCCAATGACGCCTACCTTGTGCTGGAAGATGCCGATATCGATCTGGCGGTGAAGACCTGCGTCACTGGACGCCTCTATAACAACGGCGAAACTTGCGTATCGGCGAAGCGCTTCGTGGTGACGGACGCCGTCTATGACGAATTCGTCGAAGCCTTCGTCGAGCGGATGAAGAGCACCAAGCTCGGCGCGCCAACCGACGAGGATACGCAGCTTGGCCCGGTTTCGAGCAAGGAGCAGTTCGATACCCTGGTCGAGCAGGTGCAGAAGAGCCTCGACGGCGGCTGCACACTGCTTTGCGGCGGCGATCCGGAAGAGGATCCGAAGGGCTGGTATTACCCCGCCACGGTGCTGGCCGACTGCAAGAAGGGCACCCCGGCCTATGATGATGAATTGTTCGGACCGGTGGCATCGATCATTCGCGCCAAGGATGATGAAGACGCGATGCGCATCGCCAACGACAGCCGTTATGGCCTTGGCGGCGGCATCTTCACCAAGGATCAGGACAAAGCGATCCGGCTTGCCCGCGACCACTTCGACACCGGTATGATCCGCGTCAATTCCTTCGGCGCTGCCGATCCGAACATGCCATTCGGAGGCGTCAAGGACAGCGGATATGGCCGCGAACATGGCGGGTTCGGCATGAAGGAATTCGTCAACACCAAGGCCATCTTCCTTCCCTGATCCCAATTAATCTCGCTGGAGAAAACCTATGAAAATCCTCGTAGCCGGAGCAACCGGCAACACAGGCGCCCGCCTGGTCAACGAACTCGCAGATCGCGGCCATGAACCGGTTGCGCTGGTTCGCCAGTCATCCGATACCAGCAAGCTGCCCGGCAAGGCCAAACAGCGCCAGGGCGATCTGACCGACCTGCAGGACGACGTAACCGATGGATGCGAAGTCGTGATCTTTGCCGCCGGGTCGGGCGGCGACACCAGCGCCGAGATGACCGACAAGGTCGATCGTGACGGCGCGATCAAATTGATCGACATTGCGGAGAAAAGCGATGTCCGCCGCTTCGTGATGCTGAGCTCTGTGGGTGCCGATGATCCCGATCCGGATAGCGAGCTGGCGCATTATCTCGAAGCCAAGCACGCTGCAGACGAGCATCTGAAAAAGAGCAGCCTTGAATATGCCATCTTGCGGCCGGTCTCACTCACGGACGATGGCCCGACCGGGTCGGTTCGGCTCGGCGACGATGTCGATCCGAAGGGCAAGGCTGCCCGGGGCGATGTCGCCGTTCTCCTGGCAGATGCGGCAGAGCAGGACGAATGGACCGGAGCAATCAAGCTCATGGAAACCAATTACTGAGCAAGCACGCTCAAAACCAAAAGCGCCGCCCGTTCGTAATTGAACGGGCGGCGCTTTTTCATTCGGTCGGGGTGGCTTAGCGCGGCGCCATACGGATGGCACCGTCGAGACGGACGTCTTCACCGTTGAAATAGCCGCATTCGATCATGGTCATGGCAAGCTTGGCATATTCTTCCGGATTGCCGAGACGCTTGGGGAACGGCACGCTGGCATTCAGTGCTTCGATCGCCTTTTCTGGCAGGCCCATCAGAAGCGGGGTCTGGAAGATTCCGGGCAGGATCGTGTTGACGCGGATGCCTTCGTTCATGAGATCGCGCGCGATCGGCAGAGTCATGCCGACTACCCCGCCCTTGGATGCCGAATAGGCCGCCTGACCGATCTGGCCGTCTTCGGCTGCGACCGAGGCCGTGTTGACGATTGCACCGCGATTGCCGTCCTCGGTGATCGGATCGAGGCTCATCATGCCGGCGGCGGATTTGGCGATGCAGCGGAACGTGCCGATGAGGTTGACCTGGACCACGAATTCGAAGGCGCTGATCGGGAAGTGTTTGATGTCACCCGTCTGCTTGTCTCGGCTCGCGGTCTTGATGGCATTACCGATACCGGCGCAATTGACCAGGATGCGTTCCTGTCCGTGCGCTTCGCGTGCCTTGGCGAAACCGGCATCCACTTCTTCCTCGCTGGTAACATTGACCTTGCAGAAGACCCCGCCCAGTTCTTCGGCCATGGCGTTGCCCTTCTCTTCGTTCATGTCGAAGATGGCGACCTTGGCGCCCTTGGCTGCGATGGCGCGCGCGGTGGCTGCGCCCAGCCCCGATGCGCCGCCGGTGACGATGGCGGGGGTGTTGCTGCTTACTTCCATTGCTCTCTCCTCAATCTGAAAATCGCTCGGCCCGTGGTTGCCGGTCGCGCTGGCGGACCGATAGGCCAGAAGCCGTACTTCTTTTGAAACTGCGCGCCAGACAAAATTGGCCCCTGGCCCGCCTTGCAGGGACAGGCGCCTACCAATCTCCTGCCGCTACAGCGCCTCGACGATAGTGACATTGGCGACGCCGCCGCCTTCGCACATCGTCTGCAATCCGTATTTCTTGCTGCGTGCCTTCAGCGAATGGACAAGCGTTGCCATCAGCTTGGTGCCCGATGCGCCGAGCGGATGACCCAGCGCGATCGCTCCGCCGTTGACATTGAGCTTGTCCGGATCCGCGCCCGTATGCTTGATCCATGCCAAGGGAACGGGCGCGAAGGCTTCGTTCACTTCGTACAGGTCGATGTCCGAAATTTTCATGCCCGCCCGCTCCAGCGCGCGGTCGGTCGCGAACAGCGGTTCTTCCAGCATGATCACCGGATCGCCTGCCGTCACCGTCAGATTATGGATACGCGCGATGGGAGTGAGGCCGTATTCCTTAAGCGCTTTCTCGCTCACTACCAGCACGGCGCTGGACCCGTCGCAGATCTGGCTGCTCGATGCGGCGGTGATGGTGCCTTCGGGGCTCAGAAGCTTCACACCGGCGATGCTGTCCAGCGTGGCATCGAACCGGATGCCTTCATCGACCGTATGCATCTCGCTGCCTTCGGGGGTCTCGATTTCGACCGGCACGATTTCTTCCTCGAACGCACCGGACTTGGTCGCCTCGGCAGCCTTGCGATGACTTTCCAGGGCGAAGCGATCGAGGTCATCCTTGGTGAAGCCGTGCTTCTTCACGATCATTTCCGCGCCCGTGAACTGGGACCACTGGATACCGGGATATTTCTCTTCCAGGCCGGGCGATTTGTAGTGCCCCAGCCCCTCTTTCATGTGGAGCATGGCGGTCGATCCCATGGGCACGCGGCTCATGCTTTCCACGCCGCTGGCGATAACCACATCCTGTGTACCGCTCATCACCGCCTGCGCGGCGAACTGGATGGCCTGCTGGGACGAACCGCACTGCCGGTCGATCGTGACGGCGGGCACGCCCTCGCCCAGATGCTTCGCCGCGAGAACGGCATTGCGCCCCACCTGCATCGCCTGTTCGCCGCCCTGGCTGACGCAGCCCATGATGACATCATCGACCGCACGCGCCTCCAGCCCCGAGCGCAGCATCACCGCATCGAGCGACTTTGCCGCGAGATCGACCGGATGCACCCCGGCAAGCCGCCCGCCCCGGCGCCCGCCAGCGGTCCGCACTGCTTCGACGATATAGGCTTCAGGCATCGGTCTCTCCCAAGATACGTTTCTATTTGAGACTTGGTTATGGCCTTGGGGATCAGGCGTCAAGAACCTCGGAAACCCACTATTCATGCACCACATCTAATTTAGTAAAGTATTCTTATAAGTTTAATCTAATAAGGTAAAAAATGCTTCACAATTGAGCATATGAGAAACTGAAATGTGTTCTCCAAGCAACACATAATTACTCAAAACGCCTCCAACAGCACAAAAGTTTTGCATCTCATGTGACTATTCTGACATCCGATTACTTCTGACGAGTGGTTCATGCTTTCGGAATCCTCAGGAAGTCCGTTCCGTGATTTGCTTGCAGGCAATCGTTGACGATCCGGATCCTACGATCCGATCAACCTAAATGAGGGGTCATTCATCTTGAAGCTTCACACCTATTTCAAAGCCAGCACGGCTCCAGCCGTACTCGGTCTAGCCCTGATCGGCACGCCAGCCTTCGCGCAGGACGCCACCGAAGATGCCGGAATCGAACCGGGCGCTGCCCAGCGCACCGCTCCCGCCGAAGCAATCGTCGTTACCGGCTCCCGCATCCAGAATCCGAACCTGGACAATGCCAGCCCGGTTTCGGTGGTGAACGAGGAAGAATTGCAACTTCAGCAAGTTATTACTCCTGAAGAATCCCTGCGTCAGATTCCCGGTGTGGTGCCAAGCATAGGCTCGAACGTAAATAACGGCAACGGCGGCGCCACCTACATCAACCTTCGCGGCCTCGGCGAACAGCGAAACCTTGTTCTCCTCAACGGTACGCGCGTCGTTCCTCAGGGCCTAAACGGCCTGACGAACATCGACGTCATCCCCGTTGCACTGCTCGAGCGGATGGACGTTCTGACGGGCGGCGCAGGCGCAGTTTATGGTGCCGATGCCATCTCCGGGGTCGTCAACTTCGTTACGAAGAAAGATTTCGAAGGCGTAGATCTTTCGGCAACCAACCAGATAACCGAAGAAGGCGATGGCTACGCGCTGCGGGCCGACCTCGTCGTCGGCGGCAACTTTGCCGACAACCGCGGAAACGCGGTATTTGCAGTCGGTTACACCGATCGCGACGCGGTATATCAAGGTGACCGCGATTACGGTGTCGACAACATCAGTTCCTATAGCGGTAATCCAGGTGGTTCAGGGACGACCGTTCCGTCAACCATCGCGGTAGCGGGAACCACCTCCGGCACCTTGCAGATCGACGGAGACTCGCTCGTCCCCTTCTATCAGGCGTTCAACTTCAACCCTTACAACATCTACCAAACACCGCTGAAACAGTATCGCCTCTATGGTGCAGCCAATTTCGAAGTTTCTGAGGCCCTAGAAGTCTTCGCAGATGGTTTATTCGTGCAGAGTACGACATCCACCATCATCGCACCCTCCGGTAGTTTTGGCGCAACATTAGATACGCCGCTCTCAAACCCTTATCTGACCGACGGTATTCGCAACCAGATTTGCGGCTTTGATACTGATGCTGATACCGCGGGCGTGCAACGCCTCTTCAGCCAAGCCGAATGTGATGCGGCAGCACTGGCTACCGATCCTGAATCGGACGATTACCGTACTGTCGGCCTCAGTTACGGGCGTCGTTTCGTAGAGTTCGGTCCTCGCCTGAGCGAATATCGCACTCGCCTTTTCCAAGTAAAGGCAGGCGCACGTGGTGGCCTTACGACCAACCTCGATTGGGAAGTTTTCGGAGCCTATGGTGAAAGTGAAAATGTCCAGCGTCAGTCAGGCAATGGTACGCGTTCACGCCTCCAGCAGGCAGTCCTGGCGACCAGCACGGAAGAGTGCCTCGACACGAGCAATGGGTGTGTGCCGATCAACCTGTTCGGTCCGCTTGGAAGCCTAACTTCCGGCGTCCAACAGTTCCTCGATGTCGGTAACAGCTCCACCGTAGGCTCGGAACTTTCACAGGTTCAGGGCGCAATCAGCGGTGATCTTGGCTTCGGCATCGGGGCTGAACCGATCGGTATCGCAATCGGAGCGGAATACCGCGATTATTATGCGTTTAGCCGTTCTGACCTGCTTTCTCAGACGCCTAGTGAAGTGTTGGGCAATGGCGCCGCTGCGCCCGATACTGACGGCTCATACGACGTGAAGGAAATTTTCGGCGAACTTATCATTCCTGTCGTGAGCAACGCGGTTTGGGCCGATGAGTTGACCCTTGAGCTCGCTGGTCGTGTTTCGGATTATTCGTCGACTGGAACCGAATACACGTGGAAAGCAGGCGGTAGCTTCACTCCTCTACCCGGTTTCCAGATCCGTGGCGGATATCAGGTAGTCACGCGAGCCCCGAACATCGCAGAACTCTTCGATGTTCCGACAACCGGCCTCGATAATTTTGGCAGCGATCCCTGCGCTGGTTCAGCACCGGTGAACGATGCAAATCTCCGCGCAATCTGCCTGGCGCAAGGCGCGCCGGCGACGTCGATCGGCAGTATCCAAGTCGATCCTGCCGGCCAGGTAAACGTTACCACTGGCGGCAACCCGAATCTGGATGCTGAAACGGCCAACACCTGGACTGCGGGCTTCGTGATCCAACCGATTTTCGTTCCAAATTTCACGATGACAATCGATTATTATAATATTGAAGTGAACGACGCGATTACCACGCCTACTATCGGCGATGTCTTCGCAGCCTGTTTCGCAAACAATCCTTCGCCGGACAATCCGGACTGTACTGCTATTCGGCGTAATCCAGTTACCGGCAACCTTTACGGCGAAGTGGCAACAACCCCAGGTTTGCCGCTCAATCTGACCAACCAGGGACGTCTATTTACCGATGGTATCGACCTTGCCTTGGATTGGGGCACCGACCTTGGATTTGCGGGACTTGACCTGAGCTTCAACGGGAACTGGACGAACCGGAAAAGGTTCAAGGCAAATCAGGATTCTGCTTCAAGCGTAAACCGTGAATGCGTTGGCTATTACAGCATTAACTGTGACTCGATCCAGCCAGAGTTCTCGTTCTCGCAGCGTACGACGCTCTCGTTCGACGACCTCGATCTGTCGCTTCGCTGGCGCTTCATCAACGCGGTCGAATTTGAACCACGCCAGTTCCAATCAGATTTGGCCGATGCAGACGCTGCCAATCGCGATGACGACGGAATTCTGCTTCCGGTCGAAGATCAAGGCTGCCCCGATTACGAAGGTGCAGATCCTGGTGCTTGCGTGGTCGAACCTGGCTTCCGTTCGATCTCGGCTAAGCATTACTTCGATTTGACAGCTGTATGGCACGCTGCGGAGAACTTCACTTTCACTGCTGCCGTACTCAATCTTTTTGACAAGGAGCCGAAGATTGTCGGAAGCAGCATCGGCGCAACAGCGTACAATAGCGGAAACACCTATCCGTCGACATACGACGCGGTGGGACGTCGTTTCTCGGTAACTGCACGCCTGAATTTCTAAAATTCAGGTCAAACAACTATAAGGGGGCGGAATTCGCCCCCTTTTTTTGCTTATTAATAATGCTATTGATAAATAAAAGAGGCAGAGTGGAGTCGAAGACGTGTTAGAAGCTATTTTGTTCAGCCTTTCTATTGGAGCGACTACTTTGCTTCAACTTTCAGCAGCGGAGGGCGCCGATACGCAGAAAGCCACGCCTCAAGTGGAAACGCAAGAAGGCGAGACGGAAACCAACCGCCGGATCTGCAAAACTTTTAAAGTTACAGGTTCGCGCGCCAAGCGAGAACGCATCTGCAAAACCGAAAGGCAATGGGCCGCCCACGAAGCTTCCGCAAAAGAAGAGGCCAGAAGAGCAACATCTGGGGTTTGTGCCGACCGGACACTATGCTCGGGCGAATAATCCTGTTTTCATTGCGTCATATCTGTCAGGCAGCGCAGGTCGCCGCAGCTCGTTGGTCCTGAATTTGTTTGGAATAGGCGGGGCAATGTCGGCATCGTGATTTCATGGTCGCTGCGCCCCGGAAATTCGGGGCGCTTATCGCGGTAACTCTGCGGAGCAGCTGATCACGCGTCCATGCCCTCGGTAACGAGATGTAATTACACATCCGAAACATGTGAAATCTACCTCATGGTCTCATTCCGAGGTCATCAGTGCGTAGTTTTCCGCTCGATAAACTCTTAAAAATATAAATCTTCAGAAGCTGACCGGAAGTTCGGCGTCTCTTTTCTTCGACGTTCACGAAGCCACAAACCGCTGATTCAGAAGATCGAAAAATGATCTTTGTGCCGCGAAGATAGCAAATATTCTAAATTAGTAATGTTGCAACCTTGTCACAGCCGGTAAGCATATTAGCCGCGTCTGTTGCAAGTCCGTTGCCGTTACCCTGCCAATGTCGCAATTTCCGACAATCAAATCGCGATCCTGCGAAACGCATTGCGGTGAAACTTCACCACAGGCCTTTCCCGCGGTTGGTATGATTAATTGGTTGGGGAAACATCCATGACATTGAATTTCTCGAAGTTTAGCGGTCGTGCAGCGCTGTACGCCAGTGCCGGGCTGACCGCTGTAGCGCTTTCCAGCCCTGCGATGGCGCAGGTCGCGACGGAAGACGAAGAAAGCGTAGACTCGCCGGCGGCGCCTGAAGCAATCGTCGTTACGGGTTCGCGCATCACCAATCCGAACCTGGAATTGGCCAGCCCTGTCAGCGTCGTCACCAGTGAAGACCTCGAACTCGCCCAGACCAACGTCGCGGAAGAGTTTCTGCGTGAATTGCCTTCGGCAGTTCCTAGCATCGGCTCTGCCGTCAACAACGGCAATGGCGGCGCGAGCTTCGTGAACCTGCGCGGTATCGGGTCCAACCGTAATCTGGTGCTTCTTGACGGTCGCCGTTTCACCCCGGCCGATACGACCGGACGCGTCGACCTTAATAATATTCCGCTTGCGATCATCGAGCGCACGGAAATCCTGACCGGCGGTGCCACAACGACCTATGGTGCGGACGCCATCGGCGGTGTCGTCAACTTCATTACCAAGCGCGATTTCGAAGGTGTCGAAGCGACCGTTTCGGAGCAGCTTACCGAAGAGGGTGACGGCGCCGTATTCCGGGCCGACGTGACCATCGGGGCCAATTTCGACGACGGCCGCGGCAACGCAGTGCTGAGCATTGGCTACCAGAATCAGGACGCGGTTTACCAAGGCGATCGCGACTTCTCGATCTTCAACGTCGGCTCGTTCACCGGTCGAGGCGGTGGCTCGTCCAATGCCGTTCCAGCCGTTATCGTCGCACCCGATGGACCTGACGCGAACGAGACCGGCATTGTCGGACAGATCAGCGAAGATGGAACAACCCTCGGCGCCTTTGACCGCCCGTTCAACTTCAACCCATTCAATATCTTCCTGACGCCGTTCGAACGCTTCAACATTTACGGTTCAGGCCGTTACGAAGTGTCGGATGCAGTCGAAGTCTTCACTCAGGCTTCGTTCTCGAAGAACACCGTGTCGACGATCATCGCTCCCGGCGGATCGTTCTTCAACACATACACCTTCAACTTGAACAACCCCTTCATCCCCGATGCTATCGCACAGCAGTTCGGTGACAACCTGGGACTGACAGCAGCCGAATACGCGGCTGCACGCAACACGCAGTTCGGCGCCACACTTCCCGACGGCACCGCCAATCCTGATTATGTGGAATTCGGCGCCTCGGTTCGTCGCCGTACTCCCGAAGCAGGTTCGCGTACCTCGGACTTCACCACCACCCTGTTTAATCTCGTCGGCGGCCTCCGCGGCGATGTGACCGAAAACATCCAGTGGGAAGTCTCGGGCACCTACGGTGAGAGCGAGCAAATCCAGCGTCAGGGCGGGTTCGCGCGCTTTGACCGCCTGCAGCAATCGATCCTCGCGATCCCCGATGGCGCTGGCGGCGTCCAGTGTATCGACCCGGATGGTGGTTGTGCGCCGATCAACTTGTTCGGCACGTTCGGCAATCTGGGTTCGCAGGAAGCAATCGACTATGTCTTCAATCTGACCCAGCAGGTCATCACGAAGGCATCGCTGCAGCAGGTACAGGGACTCCTGACCGGGGACCTCGGGTTCGCAATCGCCAACAGCCCCGTCGCATTCGCTGCCGGTGCGGAATACCGCAAGTACACAGCTTCGCAGGTTTCGGACGAAGCTTCGCAGACCCCCGGCGCAGTTGTCGGTGGTGGCGGTGCCGCTCCGAACATCGACGGCGAGTACGACGTTAAGGATGTCTTTGGTGAGCTGGTCATCCCGGTCATCGAAGATTCGTTCATCCGCGAGCTCACCGTCGAACTCGGTGCACGCTATTCGGACTATTCGACTGCCGGTGGCGAATTCACCTGGAAGGCCGGTGGTACGATGTCGCCGACGGACTGGATCACCTTCCGCGGTAACTATCAGCGTTCCTCGCGCACCCCGAATATCGGTGAGCTCTTCTCGCCGGTAACGACGTTCCTTACCAACCTCGCAGTCGATCCGTGCGCCGGAAGCAACCCAGTGGGTAATGCCAACCTGACTGCAGCTTGTGTTTCACAGATCGTTGCAAACGGCGCAAGCCAGGCTCAGGCCCAGGCGCTAATCGGGAACATCCTGCAGCCGGCTGCCGGCCAGATCAACGCGACTGGCGGCGGAAATCCGGATCTTGGGGTCGAAACAGCGACAACGTGGACGGTTGGTGCGGTCATCGAACCGCTGTACAACCTTTCGCTCACTGTCGACTATTGGAACATCGAGATCGAGGACGCGATCACCTCGCCGACGGTCGATGACCTTGTGGGTGGCTGCTACAACAATCCGACAGCCGGAAACGCGATCTGCAATCAGATCATCCGTAGCGCGACCACCGGCGGGCTTGACGGTTCCCCGGACGAAGTACCCGGTCTTCTGCTCGGTTCTTCGAACCTCGGTACGATCAAAACCGATGGTATCGACGTTAGCCTGCGCTATCGCACGAGCCTGACTGACACCATCGGATTGCGTTTCTCGACCGATGGCACCTGGGTGAACCGGAACAAGTTCCAAGCCACCCCGACGTCTGTGGATCGCGAATGCGTAAGCTACTATTCGGTCAACTGTGGTTCGATCCAGCCGGAATTCGTGTTCAATACGCGGGCGACGGTTTCGTTCTTCGATGAGGTCGATCTGTCGCTTCTGTGGCGTTATCTCAGCTCGACCGAGTTCGAACCGCTCCAGCGTGAGCAGTCGGGCGACGCGTTCATCGGCACTCTCGATGACTCCACCGGTCCGCTTGAAGGACGGGAAGTCGACTTCAATAACATCGACGCCGAGAACTACTTCGACCTGAGCGCTCGGTGGATGGCGACCGATAACTTCGAGTTTATCTTCACGGTGCAGAACCTGTTCGACAATCAGCCTACGGTGGTTGGTTCGGATATCGGTTCGACCGCGTACAACTCGGGTAACATCTATCCATCGACCTATGACGCACTGGGCCGCCGCTATGCTGCAGCCGTTAAGCTTCGCTTCTAGTTTCCGGCGCTCATAAAACATCGAGGGGCGGCTCCAAGAGCCGCCCCTTTTTTGTATTAGATAGTCATGTTAAAGAGATTCGAATTCTCGGAGGAGGTGATATGTTCAGACAGGCGAAGATCGCTGCCGCAGCAATAGTGCTGACAATGCCGGGAGCGATTGTAGTCGCTCAGGAATCCGAGCCGAAAAAGGAGGAAAAGTCGGAAAAGATCACCGACAGTGATCATCCTGACTTTGTACGGTGCCGGACAGAAAAGGTGATCGGTTCATTGGCCAAGAGGCGCAAAGTCTGTCTTACAAATCGCGAATGGGAAGAGTTCGCTCGCCGAGGCAATGACGCAGCAAGGCAGACAGTGGCACAGAACGCTGCCGGCATGACCACCGATTAGGTGGCTGATATTAAAAGACCTCCGACACGGGGGTGGGATCAGATAAGATCTAGGCTGGAGTCCGGGCTCGCGTCGAGCCCGGCTTCCAGCGCTAGCTTCCGGACCCACTCTGCAACCATCTCGATTTCTTCGCGATTGCTTTCGGTAGTCCGATCGAGCTGAGTTTGCCTTTTGTCCGCCGAATATGGGAGTCGATCCTTCGAATTGCGGGTAAACGCCGTACCGGTAGCAATAGCTTCCGCTTGCTCGCGTTCCAGCGAGATTCCGAGGTGGCCAAAGAAAGCTTCCGTCGTGCGTAGCGGATTTTTCAAGAGCGTCGCGCTGTCGCAAAAAGCGACACGGTCAGAGCCGAGCTTTCTCTGCATCCTTGAGAAGATGGCCAGATGCGATAACCAGCCCAAACCGGCGACTTGCAGATCAGTCAGTTCCAATAGCTCTTCGGTGGTGAACCGATGGCTTAGTGCCTGATCTTTCGCTTGTCCGATCAGTGACGTGCGCGCCCATTGCCGCCCCCAGAGACCCTTGACCGCAATAGACGCCAAAAAATGCTCAATGGGCGCATACAGAAACAGGGCTCGTGCTTGGGGCCTCATACCGAGTATCGCCGGACCAATCACGTTCGCGATACTGGATGGTTTGACCACTACGTTTTGATCATGACCGAACGGCCTGGCCAGCAGGGATAGCGAGAGGTCAAGGACTTGCGCCAATTTCTGCACGTCAGCACCCCGCCTTCTGTAACCCACCATATCATTCAGCAGGACCGGCTCTTTCAAGCCCATGGCGACGCCTTCGAGATCAAACATCCGTGCCGCGAGGGTTGAACAGCAATAGGCGGAATGGAATATAAAGTGGATCGGCGCTCTGGAAAATAGCGATCCATCGATACGGTTTCTTGGAATAGCGACATATTCCTCAGCACGCGCCAGATGCTCGTCGGTTAGAAAAGTCGCTTTACGATGGTCCCGTCTTGCCACCCTGATGAATCGAAAACTGTCATCCTTTTCGTCGTAGCGATGCGCAAGCCATTCGGGATCGGCGAGAAGCGAAGAAGTATCATCCATGGCGGAAACCGGTCACCGAATGCGATTGACGCCCTTGAAGCCCGTCTTTCCGGGGATCCGAATCCGGTAACCACCGGTCCCGCTTTCGCTAATGACGACTGCAAGCCCGGGTACGAAGCGCGCTCTCAAACCTCCAGTTGATGTTAGCTGCCACGCCTGACCGTTTTCGAGTTCGACAATCGTTGAGCGGGTGCGCAAATCTTCATCGACGCGTGCCACGGTTGCCGTCAGCTCGGTGATTTCCATGCCTTGCTCATCGCTAGCTAGGCCGAAGCGTTTGCGGCGATAGTCTGCCCGTTTCGTCTCTATCTTTTCGTCGATTCCGTAAATTGCGTCGAGAGCGGAATCATAGCATTCGAGGCGCTCAGCACCGCCATCAATTTCTCGGCACTCCTGAAGCGATTCCGCAGGCGAAGAAGCGTCCTGGGCAAATGCGTAGGAGACCGCTGATCCGCCGAAAAGCAGGGCTACGGGCAACAGTCGGTACATGAAATATCCTGTCAGAAATCTAGAGTGCAACACCTAGCAGAAGCACTGCCCTTCTCCAACAAATCTACTTTGCACCAGCCATTGCCCTGCATTCGTTCATCGCTGAAATGCTTCTGAGGCTTGCCCAGCGACTCTCCGGCGCCTTTCCAGTCGTTGCGATCCACGCCGAATTCCACCAGCGGCGAAAAATGGCTGATTGCTAATGTGGCAACCTTGTCACACTAAATTAAATATTAGTCATATGTGATACACTGGCATTGCTCACATCACCGGCATCCCGCAGATTTCCTCCACCAGGCTGTGCTGGAGAGAAGAGCCTCTGCGCGAGTCATCGCGCCAAAGGCTCGCAATATGGTCTGTGTAATTAATATGTTGGGGATACAATCCATGAAATTGAACTTTGCAAATTTCAGCAGTCGGGCGGCGCTATATGCCGGTGCCGGACTGGCTGCTGTGGCGCTTTCCAGTCCCGCCCTCGCACAGGATAATAGCGAGGAAGCGGCTCCTGAACAGGTCAATGCCAGCGACGCGGTTGCCCCCGATGCAACTTCGAACACGCAAGGCGCCATCGTCGTCACTGGTTCGCGCATCCGTCGCCCCGAGATCGTGGGCACCGAGCCCACCAGCTCGATCAGCGCGCAGTATTACGATGATCGCAACATCACCAACGCAGCCGATGCTCTGAACGAACTCCCGCAGTTCCGTAGCAGCGTCAGCCAGCGTGGCGATCAGGCCGGTTACGGCGCCGGCGTCAACTTCGTGAATACATTTGGCCTCGGTTCGAACCGCACGCTGAGCCTCGTAAATGGTCGCCGCGTGGTATCGTCCAACCTTCCTTCGTTGTTCTCGTCCGGCGCACCAGGCGTTCAGGTCGATCTCAACATCATTCCGACGAACCTCATCGAGCGGATCGACAACGTGTTCGTCGGCGGCGCGCCGATCTACGGTTCGGATGCGATTGCCGGAACCGTGAACATCATCCTCAAGGATGATTACGAAGGTTTCGAAATGACCGGAACCTCGGGAATTTCGGACCGCGGCGATGCGTTCAACTACAACGTCTCCGGCCTGTTCGGCTCCAACTTTGCCGACAATCGCGGTAACGTCACCCTTTCGATGGCTTATGACAAGGCCAACGGCGTTCGCGGTTCGGATCGCGAGCACATCCGTGACAACCTCGGCTTCCTGAACAACAATTGCGCTCCGGGAACCACCCAGCCTGCGGATGACGGTCGCGTCAATCCGAACATCGGCTGCAACACTGGACCCGACGATGGCGTCCCGGCACGTGTCGTATTCCCGAATGTTCTGTCGCCGTATCTTTCCACCGGCGGTGTGATCACGAGCGCCGGTTTCGGTCTTGCGTTTGCTCCCGATGGAACGATTATCGACAACATCTTCCCGGGAACGAACCTCACCGGCTTTTTCGGAACGGGCCTGAGCCCGACGGCCTACAACACTGCCGATCAGTTCAGTGTCACCTCGACGCTTGAACGTTTCACCACCAACGCATTTCTCAGCTACGAGATCATGCCGGGTATGGAAGCCTTCGCCGAGGGCCTGTATTACAACAGCCGCGCGATCGAAGAAGGCAACAACCCTTCTTTCAACACCTTTGTGTTCGATCCGGGCGTGTCGGGCGGTCTCACCTACGATGTCGCGACCAACCCGTTCCTGACGGATCAGGCTCGCGCCACTCTCACTGGCCTTGGTCTTACGACCTTCAACGTTTCGCGTTCGAACGAAGATCTCTTCGACAACGGCACCGTAACCGAGAGCGAGCTGAAGCGCGGCGTAGTCGGCCTCCGTGGTGAATTCGGCGGACTGTTCGACAATCGCTGGAACTACGAAGTCAGCTTCAATTACGGCACGAACGAAATTGAAAACTTCGGTCAGGAGATCAACCAGCAGCGCTTCATCAATGCGGTAAGCTATGTCGCCGGCCCCAACGGTCCGGTCTGCACGACCACGCCGCCAGTTCCGGTCGCCCCAAGGCAGCCGGTGCAGCCGATTGCGGACCCGAACTGCGTTCCGCTCAACCTTCTCGGCGTTGGTGTAGCCAGCCAGGAAGCGCTGAACTACATCCGTGAAGACATCAATGATGTGGCCAACATCACCCAGAAGGTGTTCAACGCCAACTTCGGCGGCGATCTGTTCGACCTTTGGGCTGGTCCGATCGGCTTCAACGTAGGTTACGAGCACCGCGAGGAAGAAGCTTCCTTCACGCCTTCGAGCTTCACGCAGTTCGGTGAAGGTCGCGGCGCTGCCGTCGGGCCGACCTCGGGCAAGTACAACGTCGACGAGGTATTCGGTGAAGTCCTCATTCCGCTTGCATCGCCAGAGAATGATATCCCTTTCCTTGACAGTGCAGAAGTCTTCGGGCGCGTTCGCTACGTCGATAACACAGTGAATGGCGGGTTCACCTCCTTCGCTGTCGGCGGCCGTATCGCGCCGATTGAGGACATCCAGTTCCGCGGCAACTTCACGCGGTCGTTCCGTGCTCCTGCGGTGACCGAGCTGTTCCTTCCGCAGAGCCCGACGTTTGTGCGTCCGCCCGATCTGTGTACTGCGCAGGCCATCGATGCCGGCCCGGTACCCGAGACACGGACACGTAACTGTCAGGCCTTCCTGGCTGCCACTAACAACGATCCCGCGACTTACAACTTGCTTGCAGCGCAGGCATCGGTCGCCGGGCTGTCCGGCGGCAACCCGAACCTGGAAAACGAAAAGGCTGACAGCTTCACGTTTGGCGTCATCGTCCGTCCGCGGTTCGTCAACGGTCTGACCATCACGGCAGATTATATTGATATCGAACTTGAAGGTCCGATCGCCAGCCTGAGTACTGGTCAGCTTGCTTCCGGTTGCTTCGACAACGAGAACTTCGACGCTTCTGATCCGATCAACGGCAACAGCTTCTGCGAAGCTCTCGGCTTCGGTGCGGATGGCCAGATCCCCAACCTGCCCACGAATCCGGCTGTAAGAACCGGCTTCGTCAATGGTCAGCGGATCCTGTTCGAAGGTATCACTGGTGCGCTGGATTATCGCACCTCGCTCAATGGGATCGGCATTCCGTTGACCCTGCGTACGGGCGGCGACCTGCTCTATGTGAAGCGTCGTATCAACGACATTACCGGGGTGGCTCCGCAGCGTTCGGACGGTACCATCGGCGATCCGGAATTCTCCGGCCAGGCCCGCCTGGTGTTTGCCGGCGACAATTTCGGTGTCGGAACCTACGTCAACTACACTGGCGAGCAGCTATTCTCGCGCTTCGATCGTGGCGGCAGCCCGAACGACACGCGTGAACTCGACCAGCTGGACGACTTCGTGACGGTTAACATGAACGTGTATTTCGATACGGAAAGCGATTTCCGTTTCAACTTCGCGGTCACCAACCTGTTTGATCGTATCGGTCAGGAATATTTCGGATACATCTATCCTGGATCGGAAAGCGACGACATCGGTCGCCGCTATGCGATCAGTGTGAGCAAGCGCTTCTAATTCGCTTAACTCCGAAAGACTGGAAGGGCCCCGAATTTTCGGGGCCCTTTTTTGTGGGCACAGCGATCGAGGCGCACGCCGTGATGGCGAGCGGCCAAAATCGCGTGATGCTGCCTTGGTATCCTCCCGATTAAGCTAGCGGTGGTGCCTGCACGCAATACTTGCTTAAGATTTACAACTATTATTCCTTAATTAGTTTTATCTAATATATAACCCGTTGCCTAGTTGCAACATTTTTTACATTTTGAAGACTTACGCGCAAATTGTCTTTGCAGCACAGAGAGTACGAAGCCAAGACGCTTCGCGCAAATCCCAGGTATCTTATGCGCACCGAGAGATTGCGTATATTAGATTTCTCTGATTTGGCTTTTTTTATTATTTCTTGGGGAAAAATAGATGAGAAATACTCTCCCGAAACTCAATAGGCGCGCGGCATTATATGCAAGCGCCGGCTTGGCGGCTGTCGCGCTCGCAGGCTCAGCCTCGCCTGCGTTCGCTCAGGCACAGACCAGTGAACAGGCGCTCGAAGAAGATCCCGCACCGATCGGCCAGCCGATTGTGGTCACTGGATCGCGCATTGCTTCGCCAACAGTCGACTCTGCAGCCCCTCTGCAAATCGTCGATGATCAGGCCATCGATGATTCGGGCGTGACCAACATTCAAGAAATTCTCCTTGAAAACCCGGTTTTCGGGACGCCTGCACTCAGCCGCACAAATTCGGCTTTCTTGACCTCAGGTACTGGCGTCGCAACAGTTGATCTTCGTGACCTTGGCTCTGACCGCACTCTCGTCCTTATCGATGGACGCCGAGTCGTTGCCTCGCTTCCCGGGTCTGCAACGGTCGACCTCAACGTCATCCCGACCCAATTCGTCGAACGCATCGATATTCTGACCGGCGGCGCCTCCGCGCTCTATGGTTCGGACGCAATCGCAGGTGTCGTAAACTTCGTTTATAAGACGGACTTTGAAGGCGTCGAAGCCAACGCGCAGTATGGCCTGACCGAACGTGGCGACGACATTCGTTACCAAGCGAACATCACTGCAGGCGTGAACACGGACGATGGCCGAGGCAATGTCATGCTGCACCTCGGCTATTCGAACGAAAAGGGCCTCTTGTCGCGTCAGCGTAAGAATACCTTCACGGACGACTATGATAGTTCGTTCTTTACTGGCGACTTGGCTGACTACGGCACGCCCGTCGAACCCTATTATTCCAGCTACCCTCCTCAGGGTCGCTTCATTACAACTGGGGGCACCTTCACGTATGGAGAGAATGGTGACCTCCTAAATTGTTTCGACACTAACGGGACTTCATGCGGCGGCGCACCAAACGGCTTCAACCGCCAATTTTTCCGCACATTGGCTGTGCCAGTGGAGCGCTACCTCTTCGCCGCTCGCGGCAACTATGAGGTGGACGATTCGGTCGAAGCGTACTTCGAAGGTACCTTCAACCGTACAAGCTCGTCACGGATCATCGAGCCATTCGCGCTAGAGTCTGGTGGTGCAAACGGTATCTTCCCCTCGGGCGGCGGCTTTAACGTCGAGAATTTTCTGCCAGGCACTACGACGGTCGTTGCCAATCCGCTAGTACCTGACGAAATCTTAGCGGCTGCTACGGATACCAACGGCGATGGTTTGCGCGACATTGGGTTTGCCCGTCGCTTGGCAGAATTCGGTCCGCGTTCGGGTGACACCTCACGCGACTTTTATCGCTTCGTTGTAGGTGCACGCGGGGATTTCCTAGACAACCGCTTCACTTGGGACCTCAACTACAATTACGGTGAGGTGAAAGAAACTCAGGTTTCGAATGGCCAGGTCAATGTCGTCAACTTCCGTGACGCACTTGCCGTTCGCTCAGAAGTGGGTGACGAAAACGGCAATGGCATTGCTGGGGAAGCGATCTGCATCAGTGCGGAAGCTCGGGCCAATGGGTGCGTCCCTGCAAACATCTTCGGCGCCGGTGCAGTGTCCCAGGCCGCAGTCGATTATATTGCCGCCCAAGGCACCTTCCTCACGGGTATCCGGCAGAGCGTTGTACAGGGGATTGTCAGCGGTTCCGTTGTAGATCTTCCGGCTGGGCCGCTGGGCCTTGCCTTCGGCGCCGAATACCGCAAAGAAAGCTCGTTCTCGGATAACGATGCACTGACCAACGCTGGCCTGAACGCTGGTAACAAACTGCCGGATACCGAAGGCAGCTTTGATGTCAAAGAAGCGTTCGCCGAAGTGAGGGTCCCAATCCTAGCCGACACACCTGGCTTTGAATTGCTCGAAATCGGGGGTGCCTTCCGCTACGCTGATTATTCGACTGTCGGTGGAGTATCGAGCTACAACGGGACGGTTACTTGGCAGCCGTTCCTTCCCCTGCGACTGCGTGGCACGTATGCACGCTCGGTCCGTGCGCCGAACGTTGGCGAATTGTTCTCGGGCCTTTCACAGACCTTCCCTTCGGGGCTGACCGATCCGTGTGTGGGTATCGGCGCATCGGGTGGCGGCGCGGTCGGCGACAACTGCCGTGCAGATCCAGGCGTTGCCGCCAATATTGCCGCCAATGGTGTGTTCACACTGAACCAGTCTGATCGTCAGGGCATCAGCGGCTTCAATGGCGGAAATCCGAATCTGGAGGAGGAGAAATCCGAATCATGGACGGCAGGTGCGGCATTCGATGCTCGTTCGCTTGGACTCGGCAACCTGACTCTCACTGCTGACTATTATAACATCAGCATCGAGAACGTGATTGCTTCGTTCCCGCGGCAATTCAGCCTCGACCAGTGCTACGGTCAAGGCAATCAGACCTTCTGCGATCTTATCACGCGCAGATCACAGGCAACGGCAGTTAACAGTGCCGGATCGATCGATCTGATTAACGCGCTCGCGGTGAATGCTGCCATTCTCGAAACGGAGGGTCTGGACGTTGTATTGAGCTACAACACTCCGCTTGGTTTCAGTGAGAATGATCGCGTGTCGGGACGTGTTGCATACACGCATGTCTTCAAGAACGACTACACGCCACTCGAGGGCGAGGATGTCGATCCGGCAGCTGGTGAAATCGGGACGCCGAAGGACAAGTTCACGGCAAATCTGGCCTATCAAAACGACGACTTCCGTTGGAGCTTTACCGGCAACTACATCGGTAAGTCGTATGAAGATCAGAGCCTCTGTGCCTCGTTCGGCGCAGATCCAGAATGTGTGGGCGTCGGTGCCGAGTTCTATCTTGACACCCAGCTCACCTTCTATGCAGCTGATGAGTTGGAGTTCTATGTTGGCGCCGACAATCTGCTCGACAACGACGCCCCGAACTTGCTCACCGGAACGAGCTTCAATGTGACCGGAACCGATACCGCAGCCGATGTCTATGACATCTTCGGTCGTCGGTACTACTTCGGGGTACGCGCTCGCTTCTGATCTATTCGATCGCAAGCAAATAGGAAAAGGGCGGCCTTCGGGTCGCCCTTTTTGTTGCTGCCTAACAGTGCAATGTGGAAGCAAAAAAAGGGCCGCAAAAGCGCCCCTTTTTCGCCTCACTCATCTGCACGCAGCTCTATTTGACGCGTCTCACTCTTGCGCCGCGGCTGCCGTCAACTTTTGCCAGATAGCTTCCTAATGCCGCCCGCGTAATAACAATAGAATCGCCGACTTTCACGTTGCCTAAATAGACTTTGTCTGTTTGCTCCCAAACAGCACCGTCTCCAAGCCTCAGAACAAGTCCGTGACGATTGCGGCCGATCGCGGCAATCGTTCCGGTCATTTCTCTGAGACTTTGATCCGTCTCAAAATGATCTTCGACTTCGTCGAGCAATTCCATCTCGGGCCCGGCCAAACCGAACAACCCGCGCTGCGCTGCGCGGACTTCTTCCTTAGTTACCAGAACGATCTCCCTGTCGGCACGTGCACGCTCGATCCTCGACGTAGCTTCGTCGTAACACGACACGCGGTCCGTAACTTGGGCTATCGCCTGACAAGCCAGAAGATCTTCAAGGGGATCGGCAGTAGTTGAAAGATTATCCGTACTTTCTTGGGCGGTTGCCGGCGTCACGGCTAGAACCAGCAGCCCTGCCAATGGGGGATACCACTTCGTCATATTTCACCAGTTCCTTCCAGCTTTAATCGACTGCGGTCGCGTTTAACGCCATCAGGCGAAGGCGGGCAGTTATTGATTTAAGAAAAAATTATCCCAAAATTTTAGTCACTAGGTAATTCCTAATCGCCAAACTGAATGACGCGGAAAAAGGTCTCGCCCATCTTCACCTCCAACATCGAAGAGCGTTGCGGTACTAATTCTAATTATCAGAATGGTGACCCATCGCGTCTTTTACCCGGACGAAAAAGACGAATATAAGCCCACCGATAATCAGCTTTTTAAGATGAGCGTTTGCGAGATCCTATCCCGATTGGATTTCGACACCAAACGATGTCGATTTTATTCGGATTGGTATTTTCACTTAGGAGCAACTTAAAACCAATATAAAGTAATGCTTACTCCTCATGGTAATATAGCGACAAGAATTATTGATTCTTACCCCTTCCTTTTCTACGATAAATTTTCTAAGCCATCATTCTCATATTAGTAATTTCAAAATGCGAGAGATAGCTATGCATATTGCCCCTGCAATTTTGTTTGTGTCAGTGTTGGCCACCGCATTTCATAATCAAAGCGAGCCTCAGAAACGCGATGATAATGCTGATGAAATAATATGCAAATACGAGAAAGTTGTCGGAAGCCGGATACCAGAAAAAATTTGCCTCTCACGATTTGAGTGGGAAGAGCGCAAACGTATTCAAATGGAAAACAAGCGCTCAAGCAGAAACAACCACAGTAGCGCTGATTTGCGAAGCCAACCCTAGAAAGACAGCGGCAGATTGGGCTTCTCACTTGCCAGCGTGTTAATGACAGGGCGACTTCTTATCTTTAAAACAAGATTCAGAGCGATCAGAAACGGCCGTTGTCATCGCTCTTAAGCCACAATCATCTCCAGCGCCCCATCCCCTTCGTCGATGTTAACCGTCGAACCGTCCGGCACTTTTCCTGACAAGATCATGTCGGCCAGCGGGTCCTGCACATAGCGCTGCACTGCGCGCTTTAGCGGCCGTGCGCCATAGACTGGATCATAGCCCACTCGGCCAAGCCATTTTTTCGCAGCTTCGGTTAGGTCCAGCTCGATCTTGCGATCCTTGAGCAGCTTCTGCACCCGCGCCACTTGGATATCTACGATCGGGGCCATGTGCTCTTGTGCTAAGCGGTGGAACAGGATGATTTCGTCCAGACGATTGAGGAACTCGGGGCGGAAATGGCCCCGGACAACATCCATCACTTGCGGCTCGACATCCTCGACCTTCTGGTCGTCGTCCATATTGGCCAGATACTGGCTACCGAGGTTCGAAGTGAGGATGATCAGCGTATTGCTGAAGTCGACCACCCGACCCTGCCCGTCCGTCAAACGTCCGTCGTCGAGCACCTGAAGCAGAACGTTGAAGACGTCCGAGTGCGCCTTTTCGACCTCGTCGAACAGCACGACCTGATAGGGCCTCCGCCGCACGGCCTCGGTCAGCACGCCGCCTTCTTCATATCCGACATAGCCCGGAGGTGCGCCGATAAGGCGGGCGACCGCGTGCTTCTCCATGAATTCGCTCATGTCGATGCGCACCATCGCCTGATCATCATCGAACAGGAACATGGCGAGGGCCTTGGTGAGTTCGGTCTTGCCGACGCCGGTGGGGCCGAGGAACAGGAAGCTGCCCAGCGGGCGCCCCGGATCCTGCAGGCCGGCACGCGCACGGCGCACTGCCTTGGATACCGCGTCGATCGCCTGGCTCTGCCCGATCACTCGCTTGGCGAGGATGTTCTCCATTTCGAGCAGCTTCTCGCGCTCGCCCTCCATCATCTTGTCCACCGGAATGCCCGTCCAGCGTGAAACCACGCCGGCGATATCATCTTCGGTAACTTCTTCCTTCAATAACGCATTGTCGGTCTGGCCGCTGGCCTCTTCCAGCTTGCGTTCAAGCTCGGGTATTTTGCCGTATTGAAGCTCTCCTGCCTTTTGCAGATCGCCGCCACGCTGTGCTTGTTCGAGCTCGATGCGTGCCTGGTCGAGCTCTTCCTTTACCCGCGCTTCGGCGTGAATCTTGTCGCGTTCGTTCTGCCAGCGGGTGGTCAACTCGGAACTCTGCTGCTCGAGCTCGGACAGTTCCTTGCGCAGGGTATCGAGACGATCCTTAGAGGCCTCGTCGGTTTCCTTCTGCAGCGCCTGTTCCTCGATCCGCAGTTGGATGATGCGGCGGTCGAGACCCTCAATCTCCTCGGGCTTAGACTCCACCTCCATACGAATGCGCGAAGCCGCTTCGTCCATCAGGTCGATCGCCTTGTCGGGCAGGAAGCGGTTCTGGATGTAACGGTTCGATAGCTGCGCGGAGGCAACGATCGCGCCATCGGTAATGCGCACGCCGTGATGCAACTCATATTTGTCCTTGATCCCGCGCAGGATACTGATCGTGTCCTCCACACTCGGCTCGTCGATATAGACGGGCTGGAAGCGCCGCTGCAGCGCCGGGTCCTTCTCGACATATTTCTGATATTCGTCCAGCGTGGTCGCGCCGATGCAATGCAACTCGCCGCGGCTGAGCGCAGGCTTCAGCAAATTGCCCGCATCCATGCTGCCCTCGGAAGCCCCTGCTCCAATCAGCGTGTGCATCTCGTCGATGAACAGAATGATCTGGCCCTCGGCGCCCTTCACCTCGTCGAGCACGGATTTGAGCCGCTCCTCGAACTCTCCACGATATTTCGCGCCCGCGATCAGGGCGCCCATGTCGAGCGCCATTAGCGTGCGGCCCTTTAGGCTGTCGGGCACGTCTCCATTGGCGATGCGCAGCGCCAGGCCTTCGGCGATAGCGGTCTTGCCGGTTCCGGGTTCGCCGATAAGCGCGGGGTTGTTCTTGGTCCGGCGAGCGAGGATCTGCACAGTACGGCGGATTTCCTCGTCACGCCCGATAACGGGGTCGAGCTTGCCGTCGCGCGCCGCCTGCGTCAGATCGCGGGCATATTTCTTCATCGCGTCATAGGCTTCCTCGGCTCCGGCACTGTGCGCGGCTCGCCCTTTGGTCACTTCCTGGATTGCCTCTTCGAGCGCCTTTGCGTTGATGCCCGCGGCGGTCAGCGCCTTGCCGGCATCCGTGGCGCTAACCGACAGGGCCTGCAGTATGCGTTGAACCGGCACGAAACTGTCGCCAGCCTTTTCAGCCAGCTGTTCCGATTGATCGAGAACCCGCACGGCGTCATTGTCTAAGCCCGGCGTCTGCTGCGCGCCGCCACCCGATACGGCAGGCACCTTGGCCAGCGCATTGTCGATTTCGGTGATCGCCACGCCGGGATTACCGCCCGCACGCTGGATCAGCTGAGCCGCCATGCCCTGATCGTCATCGAGCAGCGCCTTGAGCAGGTGCGAAGGCGAAATGCGCTGATGGCTATTGCGGATGGCCACGGTCTGCGCCGCCTGAAGAAAGCCTTTGGCGCGATCGGTGAACTTTTCGAGATTCATGTAAAACCCCTCTTGCGAGAATTGCCGCTCGAATATGGTGTTGCGGATATGCAACACAAGGCCCCGCGAAGAATTTTGCGAGGTGTGTTATTGGGATATAGGGGTGTGCCCACCCAGCGCGAGAGGCAAGCAGAAATTTATTCGGCCGAAATGCCTTCGAGGCCGGGCACCATCACGGTTCGCCCTCCGCCGAAATCCTCACGCACGACGATGAGGCCCTGCCGTTCGAGATGTTCGAGCAGCCGCCTGATGCGCCCCGGTGAACTGGTGCCATAGGCCCGTGCCAACTCGGCTTCGTCTACCTGCGTTTCGCCGGCATGGGCCGCCTTGGCGATGACCAGAAAAGGACCAAGCAAATCTTCATCGACCGAACGGGCGAGGTCCATAATCCGTGACTGCATGGCGTCGCCGAGATCTGTCAGTCCGGCTCCCGCAACTGCAAACCTGCGGCGGAAGGCGTACATATCGGGCATGGGACCGATCAGCCGTTCACGGCGGCATCGGGTAAGGAAAGTCTGGAATTGTGCACTCGCGGACTGGAACGCGATTCCTTCCTCGCCCGCCAACTCATGAATAATTTCATCGATCCGCTGGGCAACGGCAGAAGTATCGGCAGGCTGCGCCGGCGCGTCAATCTGCCGTTCCTCGGCATGGGCAATGGTTGTTTCTATCTCGTCCATCCGCGGGGCAGGTGGCGGCGCGGGCGGCGGCGGTGCCTTGGCAACATCTGCCGCAAGATCACGGGTAAGCAGATCCGCCATGTCTTCGGGAGCGGTGTCGGGCAGAGCCATCAGGCCTTCGCTGCGCACCATGTTGCCAGTCTTCACCGGACCGATCTTCACCGACAAGGGCAGCCGCGTGATCGCCGGGCCGAGAGCCAGGAAATGCCCACGTTCCAGTTCGCGTATCCGTTCGGCCTGCCTGCGATCCATGCCAAGCAGGTCGGCGGCGCGCACCATATCGATGTCGAGAAAAGTCCGGCCCATGAGGAAGTTCGACGCCTCGGCGGCAACGTTCTTGGCCAGCTTTGCAAGACGCTGGGTCGCAACGATACCGGCCAGGCCGCGCTTGCGACCCCGGCACATGAGGTTGGTCATGGCCGAGAGCGTCATGCGCCGCGTATCTTCCGCGATCTCGCCAGCTACCGCCGGTGCGAACATCTGCGCTTCATCGACGACGACCAGCGCCGGATACCAATGCTCTCGCGGCGCATCGAACAGGGCAGTCAGAAACTGCGCCGAACACCGGATCTGCTGTTCCACCTCCAAACCATCGAGATCGAGCACCACGCTTGCACGGTGTTCGCGGATGCGCCGCGCCAAGGCCTCGATTTCACCCGGCGAATAGGCCGAACCATCGATCACGACATGGCCGAACTCTTCGGCAAGCGAAGGAAAGTCACCCTCCGGATCGATCACCACCTGCTGAACAAGCCCCGCGCTTTCTTCAAGCAGGCGCCGCAACAGGTGCGATTTCCCGCTGCCCGAATTGCCCTGGACGAGCAGACGGGTGGCGAGAAGTTCCTCGACATCGAACTCAACCGGCTTGCCGGAAGAATCATGGCCAATGGTGATCTGGGTTGTCACGCCCCCCGGCTAGCGGTCCGAATCCGGATCGCGGAAGGCCCCGCACCGGGTTTTGCCCAGAGCATTGCTTCACCCTGCACTGCTCGCTAGGCATTGCGTCTGGAGAGGATCGAATTCATGGCAAAATGGTTTTGGCGCGGCAGTGCCTTGCTGTCGCTGGTGCTGCTAATGGTGTTCATTGCCTTGGCAACCTGGGAGCCGCTCTGGGCGGAACGCGGCGAAGCGCCTCCTCCTGAAGCCGATTATTCCGCCGAGATTATTCGCGACGAATTCGGCGTGCCTCACATTTATGGCAAGCGCGATCGCGACGTGGCTTACGGCGTGGCCATCGCGCATTCGGAAGACGATTTCTCTACGCTTCAGGATGTCATCGCCATGGCTCGTGGCCGCTACGGAGCGATCGCCGGGCAGGATGGCGCCGCAGTCGATTATGTCTATCATCTCCTCGACGCCCGCGGCACGGCGGAGCGGCATTACCCGCAAATGCCCGCCGATACGCGCGCCCTTTTCGAAGCCTACGCCACTGGCCTCAACGATTACGCCGAGCAGAATCCTGACGAAATCAAGCTGGGCAAGCTCTTTCCGGTCAACGGCCTCGATGTCGCTGCCGGTTTCGCTCTTCGCCAGCCGTTCTTCTTCGGTCTCAACAATGTGATCGAACCCCTCGTCGCGGGCGACGATCTGCGCCGCGAATACGGTCCGGATATTCCCGGCTTTCCGCGCGATGCGATTTCCGATGGCCTCTCCGGCGATACGCTCCCCGGTTCGCAGAAGACCGCTTATTCTCCATTCGGCCCTGACGGCGCACATAACGGCTCCAACGCCTTCGCCGTGGCTCCCGAAAAATCTGGCGGTCCGACAATCCTGGTCTCCAATAGCCATCAGCCCTGGCGCGGCGGCGTGGCGTGGTACGAGCTCGTCGTCGAGAGCGAGGAAGGCTGGCACTATGCCGGAGCCAATTTCCCCGGATCGCCCTTCCCCTTTCTCGGCCATAACGAGGTTCTGGGCTGGACCAATACAGTGAACACGCCCGACATGGTGGACGTTTATCAACTCGAGCTGGACGACACGGGCGAACGCTATCGCTTCGGAAAGGAGTGGCGCGATCTGCAGACACGCGAAGTTACGTTACCTGTCCGGTTCGGACCAATAGTTCTGCCGATCAGCCGCGAGGTACATCGCAGCGTCCATGGTCCGGTCATCATCAATGAGAGGGGCGCGTTCGCATTCCGGTATGGCGGCATGGACAACCTTGGACAGCTCGACGCCTATTACCGGCTCAACAAGGCGAAAAGCCTGGCAGAATGGGAAGAAATCCTCGGGCGAATGGACATCCCGTCGACCAATTTCATCTACGGAGATGCTGCAGGCCATATCGCTTATGTTTACAATGCCGCTATTCCTGACCGCCCCAAAGGCCCCAACTGGCGCGGTATTCTCGACGGAACGGACCCATCGCTCGTTTGGAAGGGACCCGTCGATTATTCGGCCCTGCCGCGTTATGTGAATCCGGCATCGGGCTGGCTTTATAATGCGAACAACACGCCTTTCACCGCCGCAGGCGCGGGCAGCGATCTGCCAGCCGACGCCTATGAACCGGAAATGGGGGTCGAACTGAAGCAGACCAATCGCTCGCGCCGGGCGTGGCAGCTGATGAGTGATGCGGACCAGCTCGATCGCAAGACGCTGGAAGAAATCAAGTATGACACGGGCTATGCCCGCAAAGGATATATTGCCGAATTGTGGTCAGCTCTTGAGCGTCTCGACGTGGCCGACGAGCCCGAGCTCGACGCTGCACGCGGGCTGCTGCTCGGCTGGGACTTTACCGCGGATAACATAGGCAGGGCTGACAGCCTCGCCCTCCTCATGATCCGCGAGTTCATGTCGTGCCGCTATCAGAACACCGATTGTCCGGAAGTGCGCGACGAACTGGCAAAAGCGGTAGACCATTTGCAAACCCATTTCGGCCGCATCGACCCGCCGATGGGAGATCTTTTGCGGCTTCGCCAGGGGGATGTCGATCTTCCACTCGACGGCGGCTCGGACACGCTGCGCGCATCCACGCTCTGGGATGTCGAAGAGGACGGGCGGCTCGGCGTTCGTCACGGAGACAGCTTTATTCAATGGGTTGAATGGATGCCGGGCGAACGAGTGACATCTCGCTCGATCCAACCCTACGGCGCGGCGACCACACGCCCTCAATCCCCGCATTACGCCGATCAGGCTACGCTGTTCGTCCAGCATCGCTTGAAGCCGGTGCATTTCTGGCGCGAGGATGTGATCGCCAATGCCGCTACCCGAAAGACAGTGACGCATCGCCGCTAGCTGCTTAGGGTCACGCGGCATTGAATCGTTCGAAAATCTGCAGGCAGAATTAAGCAGGAAATATGCGGCGGTAGCCGCGGGCTCGACAGGGAGAACAAGATGAAAAAATTGAGTATGATGACGAGCGTCCTCGCGCTGGCGCTCGGCGGCTGCGCGACAGTGGCGGACACAGACATGGCAGCGGCCCCCGTCGCGGCAGCACCAGATGCGCAGGGCGACGATCTGGCGCAGCTGGTCGACCAGGTCCAAATCCCTTACGAGACCTTCACGCTGCCCAACGGGCTGACCACCGTCGTGCACACCGACCGCAAGGCCCCGCTGGTCGCAGTATCCGTGTGGTACGATGTCGGCTCCAAGCACGAGCCTGCTGGTAAAACCGGCTTTGCCCACCTCTTCGAACATCTCATGTTCAACGGTTCCGAAAACGCCGATGGCGATTTCTTCGAGCCGCTCCAGCAGGTCGGTGCGACCGGCTTCAACGGCACCACGAATGCGGACCGTACCAACTACTTCGAAACCGTACCTACGGCCGCACTCGACCGCGTGCTCATGCTTGAAAGCGATCGCATGGGCTATCTTCTTGGCGCGGTGACGCAGGAAAAGCTCGATAACCAGATCGGGGTTGTCCAGAACGAAAAGCGCCGCGGCGACAACCAGCCCTTCGGCCTCCTGCGCTATGAAGTGGTCGAAAACATCTTCCCGCGCGGCCATCCCTATTTTCACTCCACCATCGGTTCGATGGATGACCTGACCAACGCATCGCTCGACGATGTGAAGGATTGGTTCAAGGATCATTATGGCCCAAACAATGCCGTCCTCGTGCTGGCAGGGGATATCGATCTCGCCACCGCCAAGGAAAAGGTGACCGAGTGGTTCGGTGCCATTCCCAGAGGCGATGAAGTCGTCGATCCGGCGATCACGGTGCCGCAGCTTGCCGCAGACAAGCAGAAGATCATCAAGGATCAGGTTTCCACCACCCGCATCTATCGCATGTGGCCCATTCCCGGCGAGACTTCTGCCGATACCGTGCCGCTGGCGCTGGCACAGACCACGCTCGGCGGCCTTGCCAGTTCGCGGCTCGATAACGCGCTGGTCCGCGGTCAGGGCCTCGCCGTGTCCGTATCCAGCTGGGCATGGACGAACGAGGATGCCGGTGTCTTCATCGTGCAGGCCGACCTCAAGCCCGGTGTGGAACGCGCCGCACTCGAGGCTGCGCTGGACCAGCAGATCGCGCAGTTCATCGCCGAAGGGCCGACGGCCGATGAATTGGATCGGTCGAAAACCTCGATCGTCTCCGGCCTGATCGGCGGACTTGAATCGGTCGGCGGCTTCGGCGGCAAAGCCGTAACCTTGGCCGAGGGCGAGCTTTATCACGACAATCCCGGTCACTATCGCACCCAGCTTGAAAGCATGGTCGATGCCACACCGGCGTCAGTGCGTGCCGTTACCCAGAAGTGGCTTACCAAGCCGCGCTTCTCGCTGATTGTGGAGCCGGGCGAGCGTACCGAGGGCGGTGAAGACCGCGGCGGAGCCGTGGTGGCCGACACGACGGGCGAAGGGCTGAATGCCGCGCCGGTCGAGTTTTACTGCAACCCGGACTTCTGCGATCCGGATGCCATGCGCACGACCAAGGCGCAGGACCGTTCGCAGCTTCCACCCGTCGGCCAGCTGACCGATTTGGATTTTCCCGATATCGAGCGCGCAACGCTGTCGAACGGGATGGAAGTCTATTTCGCACGCCGGGATGCGGTGCCGAAAGTGACCGTCCGCATGGTGTTCGATGCCGGCTACACGGCTGACGATCGCGATGAACTGGGTACCCAGTCGCTGATGCTCGCGGCAATGGACGAAGGCACGGACGATCTCGATGCGACGCAGCTTGCGATCGTGCAGGAAAGATTGGGCGCAAGCATCAACGGCTTTGCCAATCTCGACGAGACGAGCTTCCAGCTCTCCTCGCTCTCCACCCGCCTCGCCCCCTCGCTGGACCTGTTTGCGGATTTCGTGCGCAATCCGGGTTTCCGCGCGGATGATCTGGAGCGCGTGCGCTCGCAGCAGCTCAACCGGATCAGCGCCGAAATGAAGAACCCCAGCAGCGCGGGCCAGCGGGTATTGACCCCGCTTGTCTTCGGTCCCCACCCCTACGGGATCCCAGGTTCGGGGCTCGGTGATGCTGCCGTGGTCGAAGGTCTGACACCGGCTGAGCTCGATGCGGCGCACCAGCGCTGGATCCGCCCCGACAATGCTCAGGTCTTCGTGGTGGGTGATACCACCCTCGCGGAAACCGTGAGCCTGCTCGAGGCATCGTTCGGTGACTGGAAGGCACCAGCTACAGCGCTTCCGGCAAAAACCTACGATGTGGATGTGCCTGCGCCTGAAGCGCGGATCGTCCTCCTCAACCGGCCGAACTCGCCGCAATCGGTGATCCTCGGAGCGCGCGTTCTCGATACGCGTGGCACCGACGACAACACCGTGCTCATTGCCGCGAACGAGGTCCTGGGTGGCAGCTTCCTGTCGCGCATCAACATGAACCTTCGCGAGACAAAAGGCTGGTCCTACGGATCGCGTTCCGGCGTGACGTACAACCGCGACCGGCTGGTTTACGCCGTCCAGGCCGAAGTTCAGGCCGACCGGACGGGCGATTCCATCGTTGAACTCGAAAAGGAAATCACCGGCTTCGTGGGCGACAATGGCGTAACGCCGGCTGAACTCGAACGGACGATCAACGGCAATGTGCGCGAACTTCCGGGTCAGTTCGAAACCTCGAATTCGGTCCTCGCGGGCATGGTCAACATCGTGAAATACGATCGTCCCGACGATTACTACGAGACCATTGCCGACAAATATCGTGCGCTGACCGCAGAAGAGCTTGCAAAGGCTGCGCGGGAAAATTTCGTCTACGGAGACATTGTCTATGTGGTTGTGGGTGATGCCGAGGTGGTCGAGCCGCAGCTCGAACGCACGGGCCTGCCCTACACCGTCCAGGAACTGGACCAGTAATTGACACTAGTGTAAGTTACGGCGATGAAGCCGCACTGTTAATAAAGGAGAATATGCATGTCCGTAGCCGGAACTTATGACACCGTCGTCAAGAGCCCGATGGGCGACCAGAAGGGCACCTTCACTGTGGTCCCTGGTGACGATGGCAACACCTTCACCGGTTCGATGGCCGGCGGAATGGGTTCGATGGACGTCAAGGACGGCAGGATCAACGGCAACGAACTGACCTGGGCGATGGACATGACCGTCCCCATGCCGATGACGCTGAACTGCAAGGCAACCGTCGATGGCGACCAGATGACCGGCACCGTCAATGCCGGCGCTTTTGGCGACATGGCCCTGACCGGCGAACGCCAGGGCTAAGGTCTTAAAGACAAAAGAAAGGGCCGCCGGATCGCTCCGGCGGCCCTTTTTGTTTGAGTGATCGTGGAGCGACTTACTCGACGATATCCATTTCCTCGATCAGGGCCTGCGCCCCGTCGACCTTGTCCATCACCCACAGCATGTAGCGCGAATCCACATGGATGCTGCGTGTGGTGCGCGGATCGAAATCCCAGTCCGAGTTGACGCTTTCGAAGGTGCCATCGAACAGCAGGCCGACCAGCTGGCCCTTGGCGTTGAGAGTGGCCGAACCGCTGTTGCCGCCCGTCACGTCCAGATCGGACATGAAGTTGACCGGGACAGAATTGATCGAATCCAGCTCGTATTTGCCGTAATCCTTGGCCTCGATCAGATCGAGCTCGCGCTGAGGGGCATTGAACGGTTCTTCGCCCGTGTCCTTCTGGGTAATGCCCTCCAGCGTCGTGAAGGGCAGATATTGCATCCCGTCGAAGGGCGATCCGCCCATGACATTGCCATAGGTGATGCGCAGAGTGGAATTGGCATCGGGATAGGTCAGCTGACCTTCCGAGCGCTGCCACTGCGTGATCGCATCCATATAGGCGGGCCGCAGAGCGAGCGAACGACCGGCAAGCTCTTCGGCCGCATCTTCCAGGCCGCGGTCATAATCGTAAAGCGCCACGGCGAGTTCGATAAACGGATCGTCGCTGGCTTCGAAGGTGGCCGGATCAGCTTCCATCAGTGCAAGGCGCGTTTCGGTATCGCCTAGCGTGGTGTCGGCATAATAGCTGTCGAGCAGGCCGGGCAGGTCCGCTGCGGTGGTCTGCGGCGTCAGGCCCAGCGCCTTGTCAAAGGCCGGGACACGTTCGGCCGCAGGCTGCTGGATGTAGCCGTTCAGGAACAGCAGCCACTCAGCCTTGTCCACCACCGGATCGTAGCGCCGGTCAAGCGCCTGCAAGCCTTGGCGGAAGAAAGTCAGATCGCGATCCTGATAGCCGGATTCACGCTGCGCATTCGGCTTCTCCCGTTCTTTCGAGAGACGGTAGAGCCGCTGCGCTGCGCCCAGCAATTGCGGACGGGTGGCATTGCCGTACCAGAAGCTGGTCCGCGCAGCCTGTGCGCTTTCCTCCGCAAGGGCATTCAGCTGCGCGATCGCCGTGCCGTAATTGGCGCGGGAAGGATCGGCGGCAATCCACCGGGCCAGTTCCGCTTCGCGCGCACGGCGACGGTCGACGAGGCCGACACGGCGAGCGCCATCGATCTGGCCGCGCAGGTTCTTCTCGTAATTGTTGAGGCCCGCAAGGCGGCTTTCATACTTCACGCGGGCATCCGAGCCGGCCGGTGCAGCATCCTCGATCGTACCGATCCATTCGGTCAGCAGCGTCTGGAAGGTGGGGTAGTTCCAACCGAAGGTGTTCTCAACTTCAGCCAACAGAGCATAACGGCTGGTCGATCCGGGGTAACCCGCAACCATCACGAAGTCGCCCTTGTCGAGGCCGGACGCACTGACCTTCAGATGATGCTCCGGCTGGTAAGGCACGTTCTCTTCGGCATAATCGGCAGCCGAACCGTCAGGAGCGACATAGGCGCGGTAGAAAGAGAAATCCCCCGTGTGGCGCGGCCACATCCAGTTATCGATGTCACCGCCATATTTGCCGACCGAGTCCGCCGGGGCGTAGACCAGCCGCACATCGCGCACTTCGAGGCGCTCGATCAGCGTATATTCCGCGCCGCCGTAGAAGTTGGCGACCTGGCAGCGATAACCGGCCTTTTCCTCGCATTCGGCGGTAATATCCTTCAGCCGCTGTTCGACGGTGTCATAACGGTCGGTCGGCGACAGGGCATCCGTGCCTGCGCGGACGCGGTCGGTCACATCGGTCAAAGCGGTGGTGACATAGATGCGGGAGCCCGGAGCGGCGGGCACTTCCGCACCTTTCGTCTTCGCGAGGAAGCCGTTTTCCAGATAGTTGTTTTCCGCGGTCGAGTTGTACTGCACCGATCCGCGGGCGCAGTGGTGATTGGTGACCACCAGGCCCTCAGGCGAAACGAAACTGGCCGAGCAGCCGCCAAGCGAGACGATGGCGCCCATTGGGAAGCCAGTCAGATCGCTCAGCGCTTCGGGATCGAGTTCGAGGCCGGTAGCGCGAAGATCGTCGGCGATCTCTGGCAGCTGCTGCGGCGTAAACATGCCTTCCTTGGCGGCTAGCGGCGCAGATGCGACGCACGCCAGAAGGGCAGCGACGGTTGTAGTCTTTCTCATCGTAAAAGGGTCCCCTACCAAATGCGCGAAAAGCGCATCATGGTTCGGGGTTATGCGCAGGCACCTGCCTGAGCAAGGCCCCTGTCGCCGAGTTACATATATGGTCGACGAGAGAATCCGTCGGCGCCATGCGGCAGCGGGCGGCGATTTGCGCGGACCAGCATCATCCCCGTCGGGCCAGTGCGCCCGACGGAGACGACGCTATCGAATCAGCCCAGCTTGTCCTTGAGGATCTGGTTGACCACGGCCGGATTGGCCTTGCCCTGCATCGCCTTCATCGTCTGACCGACGAAGAATCCGAAGAGCTTGTCCTTGCCGCCGCGGTATTCTTCGACCTTGTCGGAATTGTTGGCGATAATCTCGTCGATCGCGGCTTCGATCGCGCCTGTGTCGCTGACCTGCTTGAGGCCTTCGGCATCGGCGATCTCTTCGGGATCACGTCCGGTCTTGAGGACGATCTCGTAGATTTCCTTGGCCTGTCCGCCCGAAATCTCGCCCTTGTCCTGCATAGCCAGGATGCTGGCCTGAGCTTCGGCAGTGGCGTTGGCCGGATCGGCCTCTTCGCCAAGCGACTTCATCACTCCCGGAGCGACCGAAAGGGCCCAGTTGGCGACCTGCGTCGCGACCTTGGCCTCCGACTTGCCGATTTTCGCTGCGGCCACGCTCAGCAGCGTTTCGAAGCGGGCGAAGGTTTCGACCTCGGCCGTCAGTTCGCGTGCGTTGTAGGGCGTCAGCCCCAGCTCGCCTTCGTAGCGCGCGCGCTTGGCGTCGGGCAGTTCGGGCAGGCTGGCGCGGCATTCGTCGAGGAAGCTGTCTTCCAGTTCCAGTGGCAGCAAATCGGGATCGGGGAAATAGCGATAGTCATGCGCATCTTCCTTGCTGCGCATGGTCCGCGTGGTGCCCGTGCCCGGATCGAACAGGCGCGTTTCCTGATCGACCGTGCCTCCGCTTTCAAGCACTTCGACCTGGCGGTTGGCTTCATATTCGATGACCTGCATCACGAACCGCACCGAGTTGACATTCTTGGTCTCGGTCCGCGTGCCGAATTCTTCGCCCGGTTTGCGCACGGAGACATTCACGTCGGCGCGCATCGAGCCTTCTTCCATGTTCCCGTCGCACGAACCGACATAACGCAGGATGCTGCGCAGCTTGCGGACATAGGCACCGGCTTCGGCAGGCGAACGCATGTCGGGTTTCGACACGATTTCCATCAGCGCCACGCCGCTGCGGTTGAGGTCGACATAGGACATCGTCGGGTGCTGATCGTGCATCAGCTTGCCCGCATCCTGTTCGACATGGATACGCTCGATTCCGATGACCTTGTCTTCGGCGATCCCGGCCTTCTCGTCGGCATCGATCGTCAGCGCCCCTTCACCCACGATCGGATGATAGAGCTGGCTGATCTGATAGCCTTGCGGCAGATCGGCATAGAAGTAGTTCTTGCGGTCGAAACGGCTGTATTTGTTGATCTGCGCCTCGATCGCCATGCCGGTGCGCACCGCCTGCCGGATACACTCGCGGTTAGGCACGGGCAGCATGCCGGGCATGGCTGCATCGACCAGGCTGACCTGCGTGTTCGGCTCCGCTCCGAAAGCGGTCGCAGCGCCGCTGAACAGCTTGGCGTTGGAGGTGACCTGCGCATGGACTTCGAGGCCGATCACGACCTCCCATTCGCCGGTTTCGCCCTGGATGCGGTAGTTGGTCATGCGCGGACTGCTTTTCGAATTGCGAATATTGAAAAATACATAATGCCCCAAACCCCCAAAATAACCCAAATTACCGCCGGCTGATCGGTGAGATATGAAAACCAGAAGCCGGCAGAACCGAAGCCAACGATAGAGATTGTAAAACTTTTCCACGGCACCGCGTTGGACAGCAGGCCGATAATGTCAGTTTGAGAATTTATGATGGATATGGATATTGAAATCAGACCAAGCGCTAGAAGTACCAGATCAGATTTGCCCATTTCTCGGGATGCTAAACTCACTCCAAGGAAAGCGCTCAGAGCAGCACCAAACACTAAATCGAGTGCCGAAAATATCCTCGAGATATGCTCCATTCACCACCACTTCTCAGGCGCTGCATCAAACCCGGCACGCTGCTGGATGGCCAGCCCCGTGTTGAGCACACTCTGCTCGTCGAAGGGCTTGCCCACGATCTGTAGGCCGAGCGGAAGACCGTCGGAATTCACCATCGCCGGCACGCTCATCGCGGGCAGGCCAGCAAGGCTGGCGGGCACGGCGAAGACATCGTTGAGATACATCGTCAGCGGATCTTCGTTGAGCGAACCGAGCGGGAAGCTAGCGGTCGGTGTCGTCGGTGCGAGAATCGCGTCGCACTGTTCGAACGCTTTGGCGAAATCCTGCGCCACCAGCGTGCGGATCTTCTGCGCCTGGGTGTAATAGGCGTCGTAGAAACCGGCGCTCAGCACATAGGTGCCGATCAGGATGCGGCGCTTGACCTCGTCGCCGAAACCCTCGGCGCGGGTCGCGGCATACATATCCTGCAGCCCAGCCCCATCGGGCAGGTCGCGCAGGCCATAGCGCACGCCGTCATAGCGCGCGAGATTGCTCGATGCTTCGGCGGGTGCCACGATGTAATAAGCGGGCAGCGCATATTTGGTGTGCGGCAACGAAACGTCGACGATCTCGGCGCCCGCATCGCGGAGCCATTCCTTGCCCTGCTCCCAGCTCTTGAGGATTTCCTCGTCGGTGCCGTCCATCCGGTATTCCTTCGGGATACCGATCTTCTTGCCCTTCAGGTCCGCCGACAGCGCCGCTTCCCAATTGGGAACGTCCATCTGAAGGCTGGTCGCGTCCTTCGGATCGAATCCGGCCATTGCTTTGAGCATGATGGCGCAGTCTTCGACGCTGCGCGCCATCGGGCCAGCCTGGTCGAGGCTGCTTGCAAACGCCACCACGCCCCAGCGGCTGCAGCGCCCATAGGTCGGCTTGATGCCGCAGATACCGGTGAAGGCAGCGGGCTGGCGGATCGATCCGCCGGTGTCGGTCCCGGTGGCCGCAGGCGCGATGCGCGCCGCGACGGCGGAAGATGACCCGCCAGAAGAACCACCCGGGCTCATCCCGGCATTGGCGCCTTCCTTGCGCCACGGCGAATTGACGTTGCCGAAATAGCTGGTTTCGTTGGACGACCCCATCGCGAACTGGTCGAGATTGAGCTTGCCCAACATGCCCGCGCCGGCATCCCACAGCTTCTGGCTGACAGTGCTTTCATACTGCGGCGTAAAGCCTTCGAGGATGTGGCTGGCTGCGGTGGTCTGCACGCCCTTGGTGGCGAACAAATCCTTCATGCCGATCGGCACGCCGCCCATGATGCCCAGATCCTCGCCCTTGGCGCGCTTGGCATCGACGCTGTCCGCGGCGGCCAGCGCATGGTCGGGGGTGGTGACGATGAAGGCGTTGAGTTCGGCGGCCGCGGCAACGGCTGCGTTGAAGCTTTCGGCCACTTCGCGGGCCGTGAAATCGCCGCCGGCAACGCCGTCGCGGATTTCCTTCACGCCGAGATTGGTAAATTCGGTCATTATTCGATCACCTTGGGCACGCCGAAGAAGCCGTGTTCGGCCGCCGGGGCATTGGCGAGCACATCCTCGCGCCGGCCACCCGAGGTTTCGGGGATGGCATCGACCACATCGTCGCGCAGACGCACCGTATTGGGGATGACCGCAGTCATCGGTTCGACACCGGCGGTATCGACCTCGCCCAGTTGTTCGACCCAGTCGAGGATATTGTTGAGTTCGGGGACCATGCGATCAAGCTCTTCTTCGCCCATCTTGATGCGGGCGAGCGAGGCGATCTTGGCCACTTCTTCGCGTGTGACTGACATGAGGGCGCGTTAGCCGTGCGCGCCCCCACCTTCAAGCGGCTAGATGAGGCTTATTGCGCCGGGGGAGCCCCTTCGCCGCCCTGCTGCGCGCCCATGGCGCCCATCATCGCCTGCAGTTGCTGCAGCTTGGCATCGAATTCCGGACGCGAGAGGATGTCGGTGACTTCCACTTCAAAGGTCAGATCGGCATTGGCCGGGATCGGCGATCCGGGAGGCGGTTCCGCACCATAGCCCTGATCTGCAGGGACGGTGACCAGATATTTGCCGCCTTCCTTCATCTTCAGCAGCGCATCGAGGAAGCCGGGAATCAGCGCGCCTTCTTCAAGCAGCATCGGCGTTCCCTCGGGCAAGAAGCCCGGCGGAATCGGCAGCGGCTGCGAACGGTCGAATTCCGTCCCGTCGTCGAGCGATCCGACATATTTCACGAACATGACCTGGCCCATCTCGGGCGAAGGCCCGGTGCCTTCGGTCAGCGTTTCCAACCCGGCGGCCTTGGGTGCGGCGGCCCACGCCAGCCCGCCGCCCAGCAGAATGGCGACAAGGACGCCCAGCCAGAGCTTGGTCAGGGAGCCTTTCTTGATCGGTTGCAACGGAACGCGGGTAATCTCGGTCATGTGAACTGTGTCCTGATACGCAAAGGGCGCGGATTTCTCCGCGCCCTCATGGCTTGTCTGGTAAGCTGGTGCAACGCGGTTTTGAAATTTCGGCCCATCCGGGCGCAAAACCGCTTCGCACTTTCGCGGACGGCGTCTTACTTGATGCCGTCACGCTCCATACGCTTGCGCTCCAGCTTGCGAGCGCGGCGAACGGCAGCAGCCTTTTCGCGTGCGCGCTTTTCGCTGGGCTTTTCGTAGTGACGACGCAGCTTCATTTCGCGATACACGCCTTCACGCTGCAGCTTCTTCTTGAGCGCGCGGAGGGCTTGGTCAACATTGTTATCGCGAACCATGATCTGCATAAACTTCAATACCTCGACTTTGCGGGCCAGAGCCCGCGCAAAAGCGGGGTATGCCTCCTTGAATAGGGTTTCGCTACTATAACGAAAAACGCGCCGAATCCGTTCCGGACCGGCTCGAACGGGGCGCACATAAGGATTCGCGGCAAAAAAGGCAAGCGTGTAACAGCGCCTTTCGCATTCGCGCCCCAGCGGCTAGAGGCAGGCTCATGTCCACCCTATCCCCCCTCGTAGCCACGCTGCACGTCGCCATCGGCGGCGGTGCCGGCGCAGCGCTGCGGTATCAGGCAGGCCGTGCCATGACGCAATGGCTCGGTGCTCCGATCATTTCTGCCTTTCCCTTCGCGACCCTTGCGGTCAACGCGCTGGGCAGCCTGCTCATGGGGCTGCTCGCGGGATGGCTGGCACGCAATGGCGGGGAAAGCAGCGAACAGCTGCGCCTCCTGCTGGGCGTGGGCCTGCTGGGCGGCTTCACCACTTTCAGTGCCTTCAGCCTCGAGATGATCCTGCTGATCCAGCGCGGGCAGTTCCTGTTCGCCACGCTTTACGCCGTTCTGTCCCTGGCACTGGGGCTCACCGGCCTGATGATGGGCCTTGCGATAATGCGGGTGGCGGCATGAAGACCTCCGACGAAGTTCGCAATTTCACGGTCGAAGCCGATGACGATGGCATCAGGCTCGACCGCTGGTTCAAGCGCCACCTGCCGCAGGTCGGCTTCGGCACGGTAAGCAAATGGACCCGCACCGGGCAGATCCGCGTGGACGGCAGCCGGGCCAAGCCCGACGATCGGCTGGCGAAGGGGCAGCAGATCCGCGTTCCGCCTGGCGGCGACGCGCCGAACCGGGAGGCCAAGCCCAAGCGCGAACTGACCAAGGCCGAGCGCGATCAGGCCGCCGAAATGTTGATGACGCAGACCAAGAGCGCTCTTGTGATCAACAAGCCGCCCGGCCTTGCCACGCAGGGCGGTACCAACACCTTCAACCATGTCGACGGGCTGCTCGATGCCTATATGGAGGAAGGTGAGGAGCAGCGCCCGCGTCTCGTTCACCGACTCGACAAGGATACCTCCGGCGTGCTGCTGGTGGCCCGCACACCGGGCAGCGCGGCGTTTTTCTCCAAGCGGTTTTCCGGCCGCAGCGCCAAGAAGATCTACTGGGCGCTGGTGGTGGGCGTACCCGATATTCGCGAAGGCGTGATCGAGGCGCCGCTGGCCAAGCAGCCAGGTTCGGGCGGCGAGAAAATGCATGTCGATCACGAAGGCGGGGCGCCGGCCAAGACCAAGTATCGCGTGGTCGAGAGCGCGGGCAAGAAGGTCGCTTGGCTCGAACTACAGCCGCTGACCGGCCGCACCCACCAGCTGCGCGTGCACTGCGCGGCCATGGGTCACCCGATCGTGGGCGATGGCAAATATGGCGGGAAGGACGCGTTTCTCACCGGATCGATCAGCCGCAAGATGCACCTCCACGCGCGCCGGCTGATCATCGACAGCCCCGATGGCAAGCTCGATGTGACGGCCGAGTTGCCGGAACATTTCGCCGCCAGCATGGAGCAGATCGGCTTCGACGAGAAGGCAAGCGACGCCACCCCCATGCGTGACGATCCGCCGCCCAAGTCGCGCGAGGAAAAGAAGCAACAGGCCCGCCAGCACGCCAAGACCTACAAGAAGAACCAGCGAGGCCCACGCCGTGCCCGCGGCGGTGCGGGAGGCAAGGCGAAAGGCCGGGGCAAAGCCAAGTGAAACGACTGGTCATTTTCGATTGCGACGGAACGCTGGTCGATGGCCAGGCGGCGATCTGCGACACGATGGACGAAGCGTTCGCGGCAGCCCGCCTCCCCAGCCCCGATCGCAATGAAGTGCGCCGCATGGTCGGCCTCAGCCTGCCGCAGGCGCTGCGCCAACTTGCTCCCGGGGCGACCGACGACCAGCGCGATATCGCCCTGGACGCCTATAAGTCCGGTTATCGCGACCGGCGATTCAAGGGCACACTGGAAGAACCGCTGTATGACGGCATGGCCGAATTGATCGACCGTCTGGTCGATGCCGGCTGGCTACTTGCCGTCGCCACTGGAAAGAGCGATCGCGGCCTGCATTCATGCCTCGACATGCACGGGATCAAGCATCACTTCATCTCGCTTCAGACTGCCGACCGCCACCCGTCAAAACCACACCCTTCGATGATCGAGCAAGCGCTTGCCGAAGCAGATGTAGCAAGTGATTGCGCTGTGATGATCGGCGACACGACGTTCGACATCGAGATGGCCCGCGCGGCCGGTGTTCGCGCCATCGGCGTCGCCTGGGGCTATCACGAACCGAGCGAATTGCTCGAAGCGGGCGCGCAGGGCGTGGCTGGCACGATGCAGGAGCTGGAGGACATGATCAATGCAGGGGCGTGACCCGGCAATCGTGAAATTCATCCTGCTCAACGTGATCCGCATCGCCGGCTTGCTCTCCGTGTTGGCCGGGATCGCAGGCCTTGGCGACAGATTGCCGATGCCGGACTGGCTGGCAGCCGCGGCGGTCGTTCTGGGCGTGGGATTATTCTTCATCGTGCCGATGTTCGTGGCGCGCCGCTGGAAAGGGCGGACATGAAACGTTTCTACAAGGATGTGTCGACCGCCCGCACGGGCGAAGGCTGGCAGGTCATGCTCGACGCGAGGCCGCTGAAGACGCAAGGCGGCAAGGCCCAGATCGTACCGAACGAGGATCTGGCGGAAAAACTGGCCGAGGAATGGCGCAGCCAGGGCGAAACCATCGATCCGGCCGCCTTCCGCTACCGCGACATGGCCGATTATGCGCTGGACGTCGTCGCCAGCGACCGCGCCTTGCTGGTTGAAAAACTGCTCGGCTACGCAGAAACAGACACGCTGTGCTTCCGCGCCGATCCGGAAGAGCTGCTCTATCGCCGCCAGCAGGAGCTGTGGGAGCCGATCGTTGCCGGTCTGGAAGCGCGCGAAGGCGTGACCCTCCACCGCATCAGCGGCATCCTCCACCGCCCGCAGACCGAAGAAACGCGCCAGCGGCTCGCGGCGCGGCTCGAACAGCTGGATCCCTTCACCCTCGCCGCGCTGGAACAGACCGCCTCGCTTGCTGCCTCGCTTTGCATCGGGCTGGAGGCCCTGCAGGCCGGCGCGGATGGCGACGCCTTGTGGGCGGCGGCCAATCTCGAGGAGGAGTGGCAGGCCGATCTCTGGGGCCGCGACGAGGAAGCCGAAGCCCGGCGCGCCAAGCGAAAGGGCGATTTCCTTGCGGCGATGGAGTTTGTCAGAGCGCTCTAAGGATCGGAGTCAGTTTCCGACCGAGTAACACGTAAACCGCTCACCGCCGTTCACGACCTCTCAGCTGAACTTGGCTCGGGGTGCTTTTCGAACCTTTTCGCTTCGTCACAAATGTCATACCACGGCGGCTTCTCACTTACGAATTCGTGAAATTTAGTCCGGACGCCGGGGTCCTCGTCCAAGGTGTTGGCCGAGATGGGAAAAGAGGTCTCTTCCGACAGAATCTCACCGAATGCGGTCCCGCAAATCCTACAAAAACACCGAGCGTATTGGTAAGGCGGTGAAGGTTCGTATCGCTGAACCATTTCCCGCCCAGATATCCAGCGTAAATCCTGGGATTTGACAAAGACGACAGTGCTCGCTCCAACTTTACGACAACGGGTGCAATGGCAAGTTGCCATCAACGCTGGAGTTGCAGTCAATTCGAACTGAACCGCATTACAGCAACAGCTACCCTTCATGAAATGCTCCTTCGGGTCTGCGCGACAAGCCGATCTATAGCACGGTCTGGACAAGACCTGGCCAAGCAAAAAGTGGTGTTCTCCGCGGTGATTTACGAAACATTTCAACTATCACAGCGCTCAGCGGTGAGTTGCGACCAATTCCAGAGAAGACTGCCATTCTAAACCGGGGGCATATATTGCGCATCATACCGGCGTCAGAATATTCCCACTGTTTTGCAAGCGCATGAGGTCCTGTCTCGGCGGAGCGCCGAACAGGCGAGAGTATTCGCGGCTGAACTGCGACGGACTTTCGTAGCCCACCGCGAATCCGGCCGATCCTGCATTGACGCCTTCCGAAAGCATTAGCCGCCGCGCTTCCTGCAGCCGCAGCTGCTTTTGATATTCCAAGGGCGTCATCCGCGTAACCGCCTTGAAATGCTCGTGAAGCGAAGATGTGCTCATACCCGCCGCTGCCGCGATCTCCTCGATACGCAAGCGTTGATCGAAGGCTGAACGGATTGTGCTGATGGCGCGGCTCACCTGATTGAGGTGACTATCAGCCACCGCCATATAGCGTAGCGTCGGCCCATGCGGTCCCGTCAGGAGGCGGTAGAGAATTTCCCTCTCGATCAGCGGGGAAAGAGCGGGGATTTCTTGCGGGCGATCGAGCAGCCGCACCAAGCGGCAGGCAGCATCCACCAGATCGTCGTCGCTGCGGTAGACTGCTAGTGCCGGAAGGTCTGCTTTCGGAACGCGCTCGCCTTCCTCCATGATGAGGTCGGCCAAGACTGATTGGTTGATATCGATTTTTGCGCACAGATAGGGCGCATCGGAGCTGGCCTGCGTCACGTGCCCGATCAGCGGCAGGTCCAGCGACACGAGCAGGTAATGCTGTGCATCGTAGGTCAGGCTCTGGTCTGAAAGCGATACACGCTTTGACCCTTGGGCGATCAGGCAAAGTGAAGCTTCGTAGACCGCGGGTAGCGGCTGTGTCGGCTCGTCGGCCCGAAACAGGGACAGCTCCGGGATAGCCGTATCGACCATCCCGGTACGGCCGACATGCCGCGCGATATGCGCCGCCAATTCGGAATGCTTGCTCATCCCTCTGCCTTGCCACTGCACAGCGCCACTCCGCAATCCATGGGGCGTCAATTCTGGAGGATCAGGCAAGGATTGCAGCGGATCAAGCTCACGCCTTCGCAACCAGCGTCCTATCTGCCTTTCAACCAGACAGAAAGAGGAACTGGCATGACAAAAACAATCGAAAAGACCGTGCTGATCACCGGCGCTTCGAGCGGGATCGGCGAGGCAACCGTCCGCGAACTGGCCGCGACGGGCGCGAAGCTGTTCATCGGCGCGCGCCGCACCGACCGGTTGGAAGCGCTCGCAAGCGAACTGGGGGATGCCGTAGCGTGGCAATCGCTGGACGTGACGGATGCCCAAGACTTCCAGGCGTTCGCTGCGGCGGCGCAAGAACGGTTCGGAAGCGTGGACGTGCTCATCAACAACGCCGGCGTCATGCCCCTCTCCCCCCTCGCCGCGCTGAAACAGGACGAGTGGTCCCGCATGATCGACGTCAATATTCGCGGCGTGCTGAACGGGATTGCTTCGGTGCTGCCTCGCTTCATCGACCAAGGTTCCGGGCATGTGGTCAATGTCGCCTCGATTGCGGCCCACATGGTGATGCCAAGTGCGGCGGTCTATTGTGCGACCAAATACGCAGTATGGGCGATCACGGAGGGGCTTCGGCAGGAACACGACGATATCCGCACCACGATCATCTCGCCCGGAGTTGTGGAGACAGAGCTGGGCAACGACATAACCGATCCGGAGATCGCGTCCGCGCTGACGACGTGGCGGCAAAAGTCGCTGACGCCGGACGCGATCGCGCGGGCCATTCGTTACGCTTTGGAACAGCCGGACGGCGTTGACATCAACGAGGTGATCGTTCGCCCGACGGCAGCTGGGATGTAGCCATTCCGAAGGAGCGCCGATTGCAGGTCGAAACTGCTGTTGGCGCTCCTCACCCTTCAAGATGGTGTTTGGCAGGCATTGAAGAGCGTCCGGTTCCGGAACGAGCGCGTGCCAGCCCCACCACAGACCAAGGATGACAAAGCTGCCATCTTCGCAAAGGACTTTTGCCCGTGACGGGCGCTGCCGCTCACCCGCCATGAAGATCGCAAGACCCTATTTCGAATAATCCGGCTGCTCTATGTCGGCCACGATACCGACCTGCTCGGGTGACCAGCCGAGTGTCTTCCTGGTCCATGCGCTCGAAGCGGGACCATCATTGCCGACCCACATCGCCAGCGGACCGAAATGCGCTTCCGCCTCTTCCTCTGTCAGCGATTTGGTCGGCAGGCCGAGCTGGCGGCCGATCGCTTCGGCGATCGCGCGGTAGGGGACGCCTTCTTCGGCAACCGCGTGATAGGCTTCGCCAATGGCGCCGCGTTCGACGGCAAGACGATAGACGCGCGCACAATCCAGACGATGGACCGCAGGCCAAAGGTTCGCGCCGTCGCCGATATAAGCGGACACGCCTTTTTTGCGGGCCACCGCAGCGAGCATGGGGACGAAACCATGTGTTTCGCCCTTGCCGTGGACCGATCGCGGATTGCGGACGACGGCGGCGTGGATGCCGCGCTCGGCCAGCCTGAACGCAGTCTGTTCGGAGGCGCGCGGAAAAACGGGCCACACTGAAGGCCGATCGGTCTCTTTCGCTTCCCCGCCGTCCAGGTGCAAAAAGCCACTGGTGACGACTATTGGTCGCGGCGATCCGGCAAATACCTCACCGAAGGTCTTTATCGCCGCAGTCTCTTCGGCGGCCAGCTCACCTATGCGAGAGAAGTCTGCGCCGAATGCCGTATGCACGATACCATCCGCAGCTTCCGCACCGCGGCGAAGAACGTCCCGATCGCCGAGCGAGCCGAGCACTACTTTCCCGCCTTGAGCTTCGAGTGCCGCGCCCTTGTCCGCCGATCGCACCAGGCCGGTGACCGAATGGCCAGCGGCCATCAACTCGCGCGCAACGGTCGAACCGATCCAGCCATTGGCACCCGTCAGGAATATATTCATCGCAACCTCCTTGCTGCTATAAGGCAAACAGACAGCGGGAAATGCCGTCAGTCACTGACATAGGCTAATGTCAGTGACTGACAAGGAGAGATATGGCAGAACAGCGATTAAATGCGCGCGCGCGGTTGCAGCAAGCGGCGGTACAGCTCTTCAGAGACCGCGGTTTCGATGGCGTGACGGCTGCAGAGATCGCCGCGCGCGCGGGCGTGACCGAGCGGACCTTCTTCCGCCACTTCCCCGATAAGCGCGAGGTGCTGTTCGATGGGCAGGCAATTCTGGTCGAAGCGTTGACATCGTCGATCGCCGATGCGCCGGAATACATGGGCCCCATCGATACGCTGTTCCGCGCATTTCGATCGGTCACCCAGTTGCTCGAGGACAACCGATCATTCTCAAAACCCCGGCAGGAGGTCATATCGGCGACCCCGGCGCTTCACGAACGCGAGCTGATGAAGCTGGCCGCGCTTTCCGACGCGCTTGCCACGGCCTTGAAAGCACGCGGCGTTCCGGATCTGCAGGCGGCGCTTGCCGCGCGCGCCGGCATGGCAGCCTTCGCCAACGCCACGCTCGCGTGGCTAGAAGACGAGGCCCAAGGGTTGGGAGCACGTCTTGATTTGAACGAAGAAGCCCTGAGGAGCCTTTTCTAGCGAAGGCGTTCTGTGACCGCCTCCAAAGCGATCGTAAGAAACAGGCCGTTAGCGGACACTACCCGACCCACTCGGCGATTTGCGCGGCCACGTCGTTGGCCGCCTGGTTGAGCGCCGGGCCCACGCTCGCGGTTTCGGGCAGGACCCCCGGCACGGTGGCCTCGAAACGGCGGGTGACGACATCGCTGCCCTCGCCCGGACGCACGGCGTCGAAGACCACGACCACGCTGCTGGTCCGTGCATCATAGCCGAACTGGCGCATGGTGCCGGTGAGACGGTTGTTGGCCAGCACGCCGGGATCGTCCCCATCGATCACGACTCGCTTTGAGCGGGTGCGGATAGTTTCGGCGATCAACCGGCGGAACAGGCGCGCGGGCTTTTCGACCCAGACCGCGTCTTCGAGATAGGCAAGCTCGGTGTCGCTCACCTGCACCGGTACGCGCGTCACGTCGAGAGCGCTGGGCGCTTCGAATTCCATCAGGGCGATTGCCGTCCCCGAGTTGCTCGACGCGCCGGAGCCCGCGGGCGCAGTGGCCGCGGGCGTCAGCGTCAGCAGGCTGTCGGGTGCATCACCGCCGAAGGAGATGCAGCCGCCGAGCAGGAGCGCCGGTGTCAGCGTGGCGAATTTGAAAAACTTGGTCATCGCGGGTCGGCCCCTTCTCACGGCTTGTAATCGGGCAGCGGCTTGCTGTTGAGCAGTGCGCCCGCACCCTGTTCATCGATCTTCTCGGTCACTTCACGCAGCGATTTGCTCGTCGCCCGCAGATCGCGCAGCGTGGCTTCGGCGGCAGGCAGCGTGCTTTCGGTCAGCTGCCGCGTTGCCGGACGCGCTTCGGCGAGCACACCCTGCAGTTCCTCGGAGGCATTGCCAGCCTGCTTCAGCGTGGTGCGCAGCTGGTCGGCCAGCGCCGCCCCTTCCTGGTTGAGCAGGCGGTCGGTCGAAGCCGTGACATTCTCGAATTCATCGAGCGCTTCGGAGGCTTCGCGCAGAGTGACCTGCAATTCCGCCATCGTCCGCTCGAACTGCGGCGCAGCATCGGCCAGTTCAGCCGTCATCTGGTTGGTATTGGCCAGGATGCCCGCAATCTCGCCCTGGTTCTGGTCGTCGAGCAACTGCGTCAGCCGCTCGGTCAGCGTCGCCAGCCGTTCGAGCAGCAGCGGCGCGTTCGACAGCAGCGCGTTGAGGCCGCCGTCCTTGGGCGGAATGATCGGCACGCCTTCGGTGCAAGCCGTGGTGCCACAGGAAATCGGCGGAGCGCCGCTGCGCGCGCCGTCGAGCAGGATGGTGGACACGCCAGTGAAGCTGCCCTGGATCGTGGCGGTGGTGCCCACGAGGATCGGCACTTCTTCCTTCACGCTGATGCGCACGCGGACGAATTCAGGGTCCTTTTCCCACAGGACGATCTGGCTCACCTGGCCGACAGGCACGCCGGCAAAGCTCACCTGGCTGCCGTTGGCGAGGCCTGATACGCTTTCCTTGAAGAAGATGTCGTACTCCTTCTGGTCGCCTTCGCCCCAGCGGGCAATCCAGACGATGAACAGCGCCAGCGCTGCCAGCACCGCAAGCGTCACCGCCCCTACCCAAACGTAATTTGCCCGCGTTTCCATGTTCTTCGCCTATGCCTTCTTTTCCGGGGCGTTGTCCAACGCTTTGACCGCGTGGGCCGCGACCGGCATGTCCATGTGACGCCGCAGTTCGTCGAGCGCCTGGGCAGTCAGCGCCGCCCGTCCGCGCGGCCCGTTGAAATATTCCTGGATCCAGGGATGATCGAGTTCCATCAGCTTGGGCACGGTATCCACCGCGATCACCTGCTTGTCCGCCAGCACCGCGACGCGGTCGCAGATTTCATGCAGCGTATCGAGATCGTGCGTGATCAGGAACACCGTGAGACCGAGCGTTTCCTTCAGTTCGCGGGTGAGATTGTCGAACGCCGCCGCGCCGATCGGGTCGAGGCCCGCGGTCGGCTCGTCGAGGAACAGCAGTTCGGGATCGAGCGCCAGCGCGCGCGCCAGCCCGGCGCGTTTCTTCATGCCGCCCGAAAGCTCGCTCGGATATTTGTTCACCGCCTCTTCGGGCAGACCCGAGAGCATGATCTTGTAGCGCGCGATCTCATGGCGCAGCGTGTCGGATATCTCGGGGTAGAACTGCTTGAGCGGCACTTCGACATTTTCGCCCACGGTCAGGGTGGAGAACAGCGCCCCGCCCTGGAACAGCACGCCCCAGCGATCGCGAACGCCGATTTCCGCATCGGGTTCGGCATCGACGATCGACTTGTCGAACACCCTGATATCGCCTTCGGCTGGCGGCTGCAGGCCGATGATCGAGCGCATGAGCACCGACTTGCCGGTCCCCGATCCGCCGACCACGCCGAGGATTTCGCCGCGCTTCACCTTGAGGTCGAGATCGTCGTGAATCACCTGTTCGCCGAAGCGGTTTACCAGCCCTTCGACCACAATCGGATATTCGCCGCGGAAACGCTCGTGCCGGCGCGCGGGGCCCTTGGCGTTGTCGCCCTTGTCCTGTTCGTCCGCCATCAGGCCCAGCCCACCTTGGTGAAGAAGACGGCGAAAAAGGCATCGAGCACGATCACGGCGAAGATCGCCGCCACCACCGACAGGGTCGTTCGCCGCCCGACTTCCTCCGAATTGCCCTTCACCTGCATGCCGTTGTAACAGCCCGCCAGCGCCACGATCAGTCCGAAGACGGGTGCTTTCAGCAGGCCGACCCACACGTCATAGGTCGGCACGACGTCTTGAATGCGCGAAAGGAAGGTCCAGAAGGGGATGCCCAGCATGAGCTCACCTACCACTGCGCCGCCGATGATCGCCATGCAGGAGGCGTAAAAGCCCAGCAGCGGCATCATCAGCACGGCGGCCATGATGCGCGGGATCACCAGCGCTTCCATCGGGGCGATCCCGATGGTGCGCATGGCGTCGATTTCCTCGGTCAGCTTCATCGTGCCGATTTCCGCGGCAAAGGCGCTGCCCGAACGGCCCGCCACCATGATCGCGGTCATCAGCACCCCCAGTTCGCGCAGCGTGATGCGCCCGACGAGATTCACTGTCAGCGTTTCCGCGCCGAATGCCGCCAGCTGCACCGCGCCTTGCTGCGCGATGACCACGCCGATGAGGAAGCTCATCAGGCCGATGATCGGCAAAGCGGCCACACCGACCAGTTCCAGCTGCTTGACCAGCGCCACGGTACGGAAGCGGCGCGGATGGCGGATCAGATTGCCCGCCGAAATAAGCAGGGCGCCGAGGAAACTGACGACACCGACGATCCCGCTGCGGGCGTTATAGACCTTTTCGCCCATCGCATCGGGCACGCGGGTCCACACCGGCAGGCGTTCCGGCCGCATGTCCTGTTCGCTGCCCGTACCTTCGAGCGCGCCGAGCAGGCGCTGCGCCCGCTCGCTTGCACCGGTGATCTCGGCTTCGTGTTCGCTGGCGATATTGCAGGCGATCCACGCGCCGACCGTGTCGATTTCGGTCACATCGGACAAGTCCACCCGGGCGATCGGCCCGTCGATCTTGCGCAGCTCTCCGTCGAGCGCACCGATCGTCGATACAAGATACGGTCCGGAGAGCGTCAGTACCGCACCCCCATCACCGTCTTCGATGTCATATTCAGCCAACCGCGCCATTCGGTTCAGCGTATGCGGCGAAACGACACGGTAAACAAGCCGGTATCCTTCACAATCCCATACGGCGTTGCATCGCACAAAAGGCGCTGGCAAAGGCTCTGCCATGAGCACCGAGCTATCCAAGACCTTCGACCCGGCCGAAATCGAACAGCGCTGGTACGCGCATTGGGAGGAAAACGGCCTTTTCCGCCCCGACCGCCCCGATGCGGAGCCCTTCACCATCGTGAACCCGCCGCCGAACGTCACCGGCAGCCTGCATATCGGCCACGCGCTCGACAACACGCTGCAGGACGTGGTGATCCGCTATGAACGGCTGCGCGGAAAGGATGCGCTGTGGGTGGTCGGGGTCGACCATGCCGGCATCGCGACGCAAATGGTGGTCGAACGCCAGCTTGAGGCGCAGCAGGACAAGCGCACGAATTATTCGCGCGAGCAGTTCGTGGGCAAGGTGTGGGAATGGAAAGAGGAAAGCGGCGGCACGATCACGCGCCAGCTGCGCCGCCTCGGCTGTTCGATGGACTGGTCACGCGAACAGTTCACGATGGACGAGCATTTCTCGAACGCCGTGCTCAAGACCTTCGTCGATCTTCACAAGGACGGCCTGATCTACCGCGACAAGCGGCTGGTGAACTGGGACCCCAAGCTGAAGACCGCGATCTCCGACCTCGAAGTCGAGACCACCGATGTGAAGGGCGGATTCTGGCACTTCAAATATCCGCTGGAAGACGGCGTCACGCTCGATGATGGCCGCGATTACATCGAAGTCGCCACCACACGCCCGGAAACCATGCTCGCCGATATGGCAGTGGCGGTTCACCCCGATGACGAGCGCTATAAATCGGTCGTCGGCAAGCATGTCATGCTGCCCATCACCGGCCGCCGCGTGCCCATCGTCGCCGATGAACACGCCGATCCCGAACTCGGCTCGGGCGCGGTGAAGATCACGCCGGGCCACGATTTCAACGATTTCGACGTGGGCAAGCGCGCAGGGATGAAGCCTGCCGAAATGCTCAACATGCTCGATGGCGAAGCGAATGTCTGCCAGACTGCGGATGGTCTGGTGCCGGAAGAATTCATCGGCCTGCACCGCTTCAGGCGCGATGGCGTCGATGGCGCGCGCGAACTGGTGGTGGCGCGGATGAAGGAACTGGGCCTGCTCATTCCTCACGTCACCAAGAACAAGGAAGGCGAGCCGGTAGAGCATGACGCCGAACCGCGCACCATCGCAACGCCCTTCGGCGACCGCGGCGGTGTGGTGATCGAACCCTGGCTGACCGACCAGTGGTATGTCGATGCCGAAAAGCTGGCCGCGGCCCCGATCGCGGCGGTGAAGGACGGGACCATCGAAATCGTCCCGAAAGCTTGGGAAAAGACCTTCTTCAACTGGATGGACAATATCCAGCCCTGGTGCGTCAGCCGCCAGCTATGGTGGGGTCACCGCATTCCTGTCTGGTATGGTCCAGCGATCAAACCAGATGATGCACCGGAAACTGACCTTTCGTGGACGATCCAAGAACAAGAGTTCGTTGCCGAGAACGAAACCGAGCTGAAGAAAATTGTCCAAGAATACTATGGCTTAGACGAGGAGCTTTTCATCCATGACTCCATGGAGGATTACCTCCGATGGGATGAAGCCGTGTCGTCTGGCAGTTTGCCCGACTCGGAACTCTTCCGCGACAGAATACATATATATCGCGATAACGACGTACTCGACACGTGGTTCTCCAGCGCGCTGTGGCCCTTCGCCACGCTCGGCTGGCCGGAAAAGACCGATCTGCTCGAAAAGCATTATCCCAACAATCTGCTCATCTCGGGCTTCGACATCCTGTTCTTCTGGGATGCGCGCATGATGATGCAGGGCATGCACCTGACCGGCAAGGCACCGTGGCCGCGCCTGTATCTGCATGGGCTGGTGCGCGCGGCGGACGGGGCGAAAATGTCCAAGTCCAAGGGCAATGTCGTCGATCCGCTGGGCCTGATCGACCAGTATGGCGCCGATGCGCTGCGCTTCTTCATGTCTGCGATGGAAAGCCAGGGCCGCGACATCAAGATGGATGAACGCCGCGTCGAAGGCTATCGCAACTTCGCTACCAAGCTGTGGAACGCGACCCGTTTCTGCCAGGCCAACGGCATCGGCGCGAGCACGAGCATTGCCGCGCCCGCTGCCACGCAGGCGGTGAACAAGTGGATCATCGGCGAAGTCGTAGGGACCAGACAGGCGCTCGACGCCGCCATGGCCGACCTGCGCTTCGATGCCGCTGCCAACACGATCTATCACTTCGTGTGGGACCGCTTCTGCGATTGGTATATCGAGCTCATCAAGGGCAATTTCGACGAGGAAACCAAAGCGGTCGCCGGCTGGGCGCTCGACCAGATCCTCGTCATGCTCCACCCCTTCATGCCCTTCATCACCGAAGAACTGTGGTCGAAGCAGGGCGACCGCGCCGATTACCCGCTCATCACGGCGAAGTGGCCCGAACCCGAAGCCGAAGTCGATCCTGCCGCCAAAGCGGAAATCGACTGGCTGATCGCGCTGACCAGCGCAGTGCGCGCGGCGAAGAACGAACTCGGCATTGCGCCGGGAGCCAAGCTTGAAGCCTTTTTCCCCGCCCCCTCGGCGCTGGGCCGCAAGGTGGTGGACGAAAACGCCGCCGCGATCGAACGCCTCGCGCGGCTGACGCCGGTGCATTTCGCCGAAGCCCCCTCAGGCGCGGCGATGCAGATCGGTGCGGGCGACGATGCCTTCATCATCCCGCTGGAAGGCGTGATCGATGTGGAAGCGGAAAAGGCCCGGCTCGCCAAGGCGATGGAAACCAGCCAGAAGGAATTCGGCAGCCTCAACGGGCGGCTCTCCAACGCCAATTTCGTCGAACGCGCCAAGCCCGAAGCGGTGGAAAAGGCCCGCGCCGATGCAGCCTTCCACGCCGCCGAAATCGACCGCCTGCGTGCGGCGCTGGCACGGTTGGGGTGACGATCGGCTTTCCTACACGCTCCTTTCCTGCCTATGCCGGAATCATGTCCTTCCTGACCTCTTCCGTCCCCGCGCCGCGCCGGCTGGATCGCCCCTTCGGCGCGGCTGGACGAAAGTTGACAGCTCTGCCCGGCTGCGCATCGGAATGGTCAAGCGATTTCAGTGATTTACGTGGCATTTTGGGAGGCGCACGAATTTTTGAAAATGGGGGGGTAGGTGTAACACCGCCCGGCAGGAAATGCCCCTAGTCCTCGCCACCGACGATACCGGCGGGCCGGAGATCTTCGCCTCGGTGCAGGGCGAAGGGCCGAGCGCGGGAATGCCCGTCGCCTTCATGCGGCTGTCGCGCTGCAATCTTGCCTGCGTCTGGTGCGATACTGCCTACACCTGGCATTTCGACGGTGACGAACGCCCGCATCGCGGCGGCGTGACCTATGCGCGCAAGGCAAATCAGGTGACGCTGCCCGAAACGGAAGTGGCCGCGATCATCCAGTCGCTGGGGCAAAACCGGCTTGTCATTACTGGCGGCGAACCTTTGCTGCAGGCCCCGGCCCTCGCCCGGCTGCTGGAGCTGCTGCCCGATCTTTCGGTTGAGATCGAAACCAACGGCACCACCAAGGCGCCGCCGCCGCTCGACATCCGGATCGACCAGTTCAACGTCAGCCCCAAGCTGGCGCATAGCGGCAATCCGGCCGAGCTGGCGCTGCTGCCCGAACGGCTCGACGCCTATGCCACCGACCCGCGCGCGTGGTTCAAATTCGTGATCTCCCAGCCCGCCGATGTGGACGAGGTGCTGGCCCTGCGCGACCGCTATCGCTTCCGGCCGGGCCACGTCTTCCTCATGCCCGAAGGCACCGACAGCGAAACGCTGCGCACGCGCGAGAAATGGCTCGCGGAGCTGTGCGTGAAACACGGCTTCCGCATGAGCGACCGCCTGCACATCCATCTCTTCGGCGATACCAGAGGAACGTGAAGAAGGAGAAAGTATCCGGGCCGACGGAGGCCCGGCAAGGGCGACTGCCCGCCCGCAGCGGGTGCAGCTTGCTGCACATCTAACGAGGACGAACCCGCGGAGGCGGGTTCGCAAAACACAAACTACCCCTGCGAGCGCCAGCGCTGGACGGTGCGCAGGACAATGTCCTCTTCGCCGCCGGGGTTGTTCCACATCTCGATGAAGCTCGGGTCTTCCGACGCCGGGCGCTTGATTTCCTCGAGATTGTCGAAACTGACGCGGATCGGGATGGCCACACCCTCGCCGCAGATGATGCATTCCCGGTTGCGCAGCGCCGGGATCGCATCGAGGAATCCCCGCGCACCTTCGGGCATGGCGGCGCGGACGAATTCCTGGTCGCGGTCGTTGTTGAGGCGCATCGAGATGATCGTGCCGCACTGCGAGAGCACGCCCTCGGCAAGGTCAGACGGGCGCTGGGTGATGAGGCCAAGCGAGATGCCGTACTTACGGCCCTCCTTGGCGATCCGCCCCAGAATGATGCCTACCGAATTGCCGTCAGCGTTCTTCTCGCTCGGGACGTAACGGTGGGCTTCCTCGCACACCAGCAGGATCGGCGTGGTCTTCTCGTCACGGCCCCAGATCGCGAAGTCGAACACCAGGCGGCTGAGCACGGCGACCACGGTTGCGGTGATGTCGGACGGCACGCCCGACACGTCGATGATGGAAATCGGCTTGCCGTTCGATGGCATGCGGAAGATCTTGGAGATGAAGTCCGCCATCGTGTCGGCCACCAGCATGCCGGAGAACATGAACTGGTAGCGCGGGTCGGCCTTGAGCTCGTCGAGCTTGTTCTTGATCCGCATGTAGGGCGCCGAATTGGTGGCCTTGTCCAGCTTGCCCATCTGGTCCTGTATCTCGTTGGACAGATCGGAAAGCAGATAAGGAATCGGTGAATCGACGGTGATCTTGCCCATGGTCTCGGCCAGGCGACTTTTCTGACGCGCCTTCAGCAGACACTTGGCGAGGATGTCCGAATCAACCTGCCGCTCGTTGCCATTGCTGGTGAGGAGCACTTCGCAATGCTCCTCGAAGTTCATGATCCAGTAGGGCATCTGCAGGTTCGACACGTCGAGAATGACGCCGGTAGTCCTGAACGCTGCGGAATATTCGCCATGCGGGTCGATCATGACGATATGGCCCTCCGGCGCCGCCTCGCAGATACGGTGGAGGATCAAAGCAGCGCTGGTTGATTTACCCGTACCCGTCGATCCCAGCAGGGCGAAGTGCTTGCCCAGCATCGCGTCGACATAAATACCGGCGCGAATATCCTTGGTCGGGTAAACCTTGCCGATCGTCACGGCGCTGCGGCCGTCGCTGGCGTAGACCTGCCTGAGATCGGGAGTGGATGCGGGAAAGACCATGGCGCCCGGAACGGGGTAACGCGTCACACCGCGCCGGAAGCCGTGCAGGCGGCCGGTTAGCTTTTCCTCGATGCCTTCACCTAGAAAGTCGATATTCGCTAGGATCGTGCCAGCCTTGCGATCCTGTTTCTGGTTGCGCACGCTGGCGAGCAGCCAGCTACTGCCGACGCGGATCTTGATTTGCGAACCGACCTGACCGGCCATGGCCACGGCCGGATCGCTATCCTGCGAACATTCCGTGAGCCGCTGCAGGTCAATGGCGATCATCGATCCGGAACCGGCAATCTCAAGCACGACTCCGATGGGCTGCAGCGCATTGTCGCTCACAGGCTCGTCTTCTTTTACCGGCTTGGGAGGTGGAGCCGCCTGCGGTTTGGGTGCCAGATCCGAAGGGCGTGGCGGAGCTTCGCCCAGACGAGGCGTATGGACTGGACGGCTCTGTTGCTGATCAGGATGAACAGTCGTCTGCGGAGACGCTTGTTCGCTCGAGACTGAGCCGGGTTCTGGCTTAGTCACTGCGGGTTCTTCTGGGGGAACGGGCTGCTGGTGAACATAACCAGAGCGCGATACGGCACCGCCTGCCATACTCTGTTCGCTCTCGCTCGACCGGCGGATGCGATCGCGCAGCGATCGTGCGCCGGGTTGTTCGCCCTCCATCTGACTGCCGCCCCCGAAACCGCGAAAATTGCCCTTGTCCATATTACTCACTATCCGGCCCTGATCCTTCGGGTATCGACCCTGTAAAGTCAGCCGGACAGTGCGCCGATAAGGGTTAAGATCGGGTCAACGATCTCATCGCTGCATGCACCTCACAGCCGTGCGAAGAGACGTCCGGCCCCCCACCCCATGCCTACCGAAAGAAACACCGCGATAAGGCCATAGGCCAGACCCCATCTGTTCGCACTGACTTCGACGAAGCGCTCGAAACCTACCTTGCGGACTTCAACGGTCGCTTCGGCCGAAGCGATGACCCGGCCATCGGTCACAGCGAAGGTCTCGGCAGTGTAGGTCCCGGTGGTGACGTTGGAAGGGAGCGAGATGCGCGCTTGATAAAGGACGTTCTGGCTGATCTGCACGCCACTCATGTCCTGCTTGTAAAGCCTCTGCCGCTGCTTGAGGTCAACCAGCCCCTCGCTGAAGCGCAATTGCTCTGCCGGGTTGATGCTCCCGCTTGGCGAAAGCTGAATGTAGCCCGTTCCGAACTCGTAAATGGCAGCGGTCTTTTCGTCGACGATTTCGCTGACCGGCCGCGAGGCAGCCACGGCAAAGAAGCTTGGCACGGACCTGAAATCCGTGCTCTGCGCATTCACCCAGACACCTGCAAAACGTTCTTTCTCACGCAGGCGTACAGGTTCGCTCGGTCCCTTGAGGACCACCACAATGTCATAGCCTTGGCCGGTCCGGCCCGCCGGATCGAGCACCGCGCCGAAAAGCAGGAGTTCGGTCCCGGTGAAACCTTGGCGCACCTGCACTTCGTGCTGGGAGACTTCGGGAACCAGAAGAGGGTCCCGTTGTCCCGATAGCATCAAGGCTGCCATGAGTAAAAACAGCGCCCTCACAGCGGATAGACCGTGTAGATTTCGTCCGGCTGATAGAACAGCCCAAGCAGCATGCGAAAAGCGATGAGCAAGACGATCGTCGCCAAGACCAACCGCAAGAGTTCGGGCTTCGCACGGACTGCAAGACGAGATCCGAATTGTGCGCCCGTGACCGAACCGACCAGCAGCAAAGCCACCAGCACGATATCGACCGCTCGGGTGGTCAGCGAATGCATGAGTGTGGTGGCTATGGTGACGAAGAGAATGTTGTAGAGACTTGTTCCCACAACGACATTCGCGCTCATCCCAAGGATATACAGCATGGCGGGCACGAGAATGAAACCGCCGCCCACTCCCATCAGCATGGTGAGTATGCCGACGCCCACGCCGACAATCGCCGGTGCAAGGGGGCTTATGTAAAGACCCGATCCGTAGAAACGCCAACGCCAGGGAAGGTTGGCGACCAATGGATGGTGCCTCCGGCGAGCAGCCTGCTGTCCGCTCTTGCCTCTCAGCACTTGGATCGATTCTTTCGCCATCAGAATGCCGATCGATCCGAGCAGGATCACGTAGAGAGAACTGATGACGACATCGATTTGCCCGATCGAGCGAAAAAAGCGAAAAAGAAGTGCTCCGATCCCCGCACCGATGATCCCGCCGCCAACCATGACGGTACCCATTCGGTAATCCACCCCCTTGCGCTTGCTATGCGCGACTACCCCAGAAACGCTCGCTCCGGTGACCTGGGTGGAAGCCGAGGCTGCGGCGACTGTAGGTGGAATACCGTAAAAGATGAGCAGAGGTGTGGTAAGAAAGCCACCACCCACGCCGAACAGACCCGACAGGACGCCGGTAATCGCACCGAGCGCAACGATCCAGAGACCGTTGACCGACAAATTGGCGATTGGGAGATAGACGTCCATTAGCAGCCCCTATCTCACGGGCTTCCTGTATAAAAGACGAACTTGGAAGGAAAAACTGGCGATTTCACAGATCGTCCTAAAGTCAAAGACGAAGTGTTGTCGGAAGGTAACAATGCGGGTCTGTGAAGCATCGCAAGCTGGGAAGGGAGGGCGCGGCGGAGGGATCAACCGCTCTCCAAAGGTCTGCTTTTGGTCCCCAGCACGATGCTATGGCAAATCGGCACTTGCAACCGGCGGGCGTTTCCTAAAAAGAACCCAGCGTCATGACCGAACGCCCTTCCGTAGTCCGCCTCGTGTTTGCCCCTGTCCGCGCGCTTTTTGTAAGCGACGCCTCGGCCGGCATCCTTCTGATCTTCGTCGCGATCGCAGCAATGCTGGCCGCAAACTCACCACTGGCCGAAGATTATCATCATCTGTTCCATGGCCTTATGTTCGATCCCTCGGTGTTCAAGCTGAACACGCTACACCTGTGGATCAACGATGGATTGATGGCGATATTCTTCTTTGTCGTCGGTCTCGAAGTGAAGCGCGAGTGGATTGAAGGACAGCTTTCCTCGCCCGATCAGCGCAAGATGCCGGTGCTGGCAGCAGGCGCCGGGATGATTTTCCCCGCTCTGGTCTATCTCTTTTTCGTCAATGCAGAAGGCGCTGAAGGCCTCACCCGCGGCTGGGCGATCCCTGCCGCTACCGATATCGCCTTCGCCATGGGCGTGCTGGGTCTGCTCGGAAATCGTGTACCCGCCTCATTGCGGCTTTTCCTGCTGACAGTAGCCATCGTGGACGACATCGGCGCCGTCCTCGTGATTGCCCTTTTCTATACTGCGAAGATCAAGCTTTCCTGGCTGATCGGCGCCGCTGTCGTGACGGCCATCATGTACGTGATGAACAAGATGAAGGTGAAAGCCTATTTGCCTTTCATCATCGCGGCATTGGTCCTGTGGTTCTTTGTGCTCAATTCCGGCGTTCACGCCACCATCGCGGGCGTCGTCGCTGCGCTCACCATTCCGATGGTCGGCAAGGACGACGAAACCATGGTCGAGACGATGGAACACTCCCTCGCGCCTTGGAGCGCTTATCTTATCGTACCGGTGTTCGGCTTCGCCAATGCCGGCGTCGAACTCGGCGATCTCGGTATGGCAGGGGTATTTGCACCACTTCCCCTGGCGATTGCCGCAGGTTTGTTCGTCGGAAAGCAGCTGGGCATTTTCTCGGCGATCTGGGCAGCGGACAAGGTCGGCTTCGCACCGCGTCCTGAAGGAGCCAGCTGGCCGGAAATCTGGGGTGTGTCGATCCTGTGCGGAATCGGCTTTACGATGTCCCTCTTCATCAGCGGCCTGGCTTTCGCCGGAAACACCCTGCTTATCGAAGAAGCGAAGATCGGCATCCTGATGGGATCAGTGATTTCGGCTGTCGTCGGCTTCACGATCCTGCGCCTGACGACCGCGCATCCGGACGATGTCCGCTCGCCCTACCTCGATTGAGGCAGGGCGAGGCACGCTTAAATTACCAGCTGCCGGTATTTTCCATGCTTGCCCAGGGTTCCATTGGCTCAAGATAGCCGTCCTGCAGCAGTTCGACCGAAATGCCATCCGGCGTCCGGACGAACGCCATATGGCCATCACGTGGAGGACGGTTGATCATGTGCCCCTCGTCCATCAGGCGCTCGCAAGTGGCATAGATGTCTTCCACCCGATAGGCGAGATGGCCGAAATTACGACCTCCATGGTACTCTTCGGGTTTGCTGCCATCTTCCGCCGGCCAGTTATAAGTCAGCTCGACTTCGGCAACGCCTTCCTGACCGGGTGCGGCAAGAAAGATGAGGGTAAAACGCCCCGCTTCGCTTTCTTGGCGCCGAACTTCTTCCAGGCCGATGAGATTGAAGAAAGCGATCGTCGCATCAGGATCTGTCACGCGGATCATGGTGTGTAGATATTTGGTCATTGTGCACAATTAGGTGCTCGGCAAAGAAAGAGAAAGGGGCGCATCGCCAAGCAATGCGCCCCACTCCCAAAAAATCCGAAGTTCAAAAGCTAGCAGAAATCGTGCCCACGATCGCATCGTCGGTCAGGCCCTCGATCGAAGGACCTTCGACTCCGACATACGCAACGCCAACCTCGAGGATGCCTTGGGACACGCTCGCTCCAATAGACCAGTCGAGCCCGGTTTCATCCGTATATCCGGCCAGGAACGGCGGTGCAAGCACGCCGTCGGTGTAGCCGAGGTGCGCGGAGAGCGATACCGGCGTGGAAGGCAGGGAATAACCAAGGTCCGTATAGATGTAGAGATTATCGTCCCCACCAAGCGAATCCTGCTCGAAAGCATAGGCTGCGCCCAACGTCGCTTCGGCTCCGCCGACGTTGAAGCCGACCGAAGCGTAAGGCTCCCAATAATCGGTATCGAGACCCAACTCCTCAGTCGGGTACAGGTAATAGAGAATACCGACGTCGAGGGCGACGCCCTCGGCCACATCTCCGGACCACCCCCCGTAGATGTCGAATTCCATCTCGCCATAGGTGTCTCCGCCATCGATGGAGGAGGCCCAGGTTCCAACATAGAAGCCGCTCTCATGAGCGACATCCACGCCGCCTTGGATGGCAGGATCACCGGCAGAGAGAGATACTCCCCGGAATCGGTAATCGGTTGTGAGAGCCACATTGGCCGACACAGTCAGCCCGCTATCGTCGGCCGCATCCTGTGCCTGTGCCAGCGACGGGACCGCAAGGCTGGTAACCAGTGCGGCAAAAGAAACGGCAAATTTGCCGTGAAAGGACGTGAGCATTTTCGAACTCCTGTTGGTTCGTCTAGGTGCTTCGTCCCACCTGCGCTTTCGCCGGGTCCGAATTTTAGAATAGGATCCTCGGTCGAAATTGGAACAATCGTGCACCATTGCGACCAAGCAAGCAATAAGGGTACTTCATTGAAACCCTATTGCAACAAAAAGCGTGGCTATTGAGCAACTGCAATTGAATTGCCGGCGACGCTGCTCTCTTGCCGCCCTCGCCGTGCTACTCTAAGCGCTCGCATCCCCCTTTATCTGTAATATTCCGGTTATGTTCGATTCCATCCGTCGCCTCTTTTCCAATGGCCAGCCTGCTCGCCGCATAGCGCGCGTGCCGGATGGCGAACGATGGTATGTTATCGGCGATATTCACGGCCGCCTCGACCTTTTTGGCGCGCTGAAGACCGCCATAGAGACAGACGATGCTTCGCGCGCGAGCGCCAAGACCACCGTGGTTCTGCTCGGAGACCTCATGGACCGCGGACCGGACAGTGCCGGCGTCATCGCACTTGCGCGCAAGTGGGGCGAAGAGCGCATCGTCCGCTATGTATCGGGCAATCATGAAGAGATGTTTCTGGACAGCTTCTCCGACAGAGAAGTGCTCCGGCATTTCCTTAAACACGGAGGCCGTGAAACCATTTTAAGCTATGGCATCAGTCTGGACGATTACCGCCGAATGGACCTGTCGCAGATGCGCGATGCCATGACCAAGCTTGTGCCCGCTGCCGACCGCGAATTTCTCGAGAGTTTCGAAGACCTTATCGTGGCTGGCGACTATGTGCTTGTTCACGCCGGAATCAACCCGAAACACCCACTCGAAGAACAGAAGCAGTCGGACCTGCGCTGGATCCGCGACCGCTTTCTGAAACATCCCGAACCTTTCAGTCACGTCGTCATTCACGGCCATACGATTTTTGAGGAAGTGGAAGATACGCAGCACCGGGTTGGTATCGACACCGGCGCATTCCGCACAGGTCGGCTCACAGCGCTGATGCTGGAAGAAGACCGGCGTGAAATTATCCAAGCTGTAACTGCCGAAAACGGCACGATCGTTATCGAAAAGGTTGATTGATTATGAAGATCGCAATGGTTGGGTCGGGCTATGTTGGCTTGGTCTCGGGCGCGTGCTTTGCCGATTTTGGCCACGACGTAGTGTGTATCGATAAGGATCAGTCGAAGATTGATCGGCTGCATGACGGTGTCATGCCGATCTACGAGCCTGGCCTTGCCGAGCTGGTCGGAACAAATGTGCAGGCTGGACGACTGAGCTTCACGACCAGCTTGGCCGAAGGCATCAGGGATGCAAACGCGATCTTCATCGCCGTGGGCACCCCGAGCCGTCGCGGCGACGGGCATGCCGATCTTTCATTCGTTTACGCAGTAGCGCAGGAAATTGGCGAAAACCTGGCCAATGATGTCGTAGTGGTGACGAAATCGACTGTCCCCGTTGGTACGGGCGACGAGGTAGAACGCATCCTGAAGGACAGCGGTACGAGCCACCGCTTCGCCGTGGTATCAAACCCCGAGTTTCTGCGCGAGGGCGCTGCGATCGCGGATTTCAAGCGCCCCGACCGCATCGTTATCGGCGCCGAGGACGAGTTCGGGCGCGAGGTTATGAGCGAGGTCTACCGTCCGCTTTTCCTCAACGAGTCTCCGATCCTGTTCACCGGACGCCGGACGAGCGAACTGATCAAATACGCAGCCAACGCTTTTCTCGCGACCAAGATCACTTTCATCAACGAGATGGCAGACCTTTGCGAGAAGGTCGGTGCCAATGTGCAGGACGTGTCCCGCGGGATAGGGATGGACAACCGAATAGGCCCGAAGTTTCTCCATGCAGGACCCGGTTACGGCGGTTCGTGCTTCCCCAAGGACACGCTGGCGCTTCTCAAGACGGCGGAGGATTACGACAGTCCTACGCGCATCGTGGAAGCGGTGGTCAAGGTCAATGACTCGCGCAAACGTGCGATGGGGCGCAAGGTTCTGGAAGCTATCGGCGGCGCAGAACAGGCACGCGGCAAAAAAGTCGCGCTGCTCGGGCTCACGTTCAAACCCAACACCGATGACATGCGCGATTCCCCTGCAATCGCTGTTGCCCAGACGCTGACCGATGCCGGTGTCCACGTCGCCGCTTTCGATCCTGAAGGCATGGAACTGGCCAAGCCGTCGATGCCGGAAGTGGAGATGGTGGAGGATCCCTATGCCGCCATCGAAGGGTCTGACGCGATTGCCATCGTCACCGAATGGGATGCGTTTCGCGCGCTCGATTTCGACCGCGTCAAGCAGACTGCAAATGCCCCTGTGCTGATAGACCTGCGCAACATCTATCGCCCGGAAGACATGCGCGGGCTCGGCTTCGATTATGTGAGCATCGGGCGTGCCTGATTTGACGGCTCGTGCATTCAGGCACGAGCAACCGCATCATGTGAAAGACACTGCGATGAGCCTCGACGAATCCGAAGGACTGGATAACCCGATCGCGAAATGGACGGTCATCGCCACGATGACCGCCCTTGTCCTCATGCTCGCGATCGCCAGCTGGCTGGCTTTCTCGGTGAAGCTCGACACGGTCACCGAGGTTCGTGACAGCAGCGGCCAGATCCATATAAGGGGCAGCGAGACCAAGTTCGTCGGCTATGCGAAAGGCACCTATTCGGGCCACGAGGTGCTGATAGAAGGGCTCCCCAGCACCGAGCAATTGCAGGAGCTTCCCCTAGCTTGGCGCGCCCTCTGCGTGGTCAGGGACGATCCGCGGACGGACTGGAGCAAGTCCAACCCCATGCTCAAGGTCCATCTCCATTCGGACGAGATGAACGAGGCATGCCGCCCCTTCGAGGGGCTCGAGATCGAAGGCTCGCCTCCGGTCCCAGAAACCGCGCCTCCGCCCAGCCTGCCCAAGGTCATCCGCGAAGAGATCGCTCAGCCCAGCCAGTGATAGCGGTTTTCCTTCTTTCCGAGACCCGCACCCGCAGCCACCGAAAGCAGCAGTCCCGATAGCGCGGCCGCGATGGCGATCGCCTGGTGCGATTGCCCGCCGCGCAGGAAGATCGCCAGCAGCGCCCAGCCGAAGACCAGCGCGTACCAGGGGTTGCCCCGGCTGCGCAGCACGGCAAGGCTGGCGATGACGCCGCCGACCACCACTACCGCCGCCGCGATCATGGGGTGAGCGCTCCCGCCCCCAACTCCGTGATAGACGAGCGACGCCGTGATGTTCACGATACTCGCGGCGGTCAGCCATGCGGCCAAGGCGCAGAAGGTGATCGCCACGATGATCCGTTCGGCGCGCGAAAACGGCCGCTCGAACGCGGTCAGGGTCCGCAGGATCATCAGCAAGGCGACCAGCGAGACGAGGATGATGAGCGCGCTGACGAAGGTCAGATTGGCGAACTGGGTGTATACCGCCCACACCCCTTGCGCGGACAGCGCGACGACCGAGGCCCAGCCGATCTTCTCCAGCAGGACATTATCGCGCTGCGCAGGGAGCGCCTGCCAGATCGCATAGACCGCGCTGCCGAAGAACAGCGGCCCCCAGATGGCGAAGGCCCAGCCCGCCGGGGTAATCAGCGTCCGCACGCTGTCCGACCGGTCTCCGATGGGTTCGCCCAAGCCCAGTTGCGGCAGGAAGGTCGCGCCGATCTGGACGACCACGGCGAGGACGATGGCGGTGCGCTGGACGGCGCTGCGGTGCAGATGCTGGTTCATGTCGCGCTCAACCTCCAGAATGGCGAAGCGGTTCCGCTGCGCAGGCGAAGTGCAGCGAAATGCCAGGGGGCCTGTAAGCCGGGTTCTGTTCCGCACGCGGTATGCCCAATGCGAGGCAGAGGGACACCAGCCGCACGGCGGCAGCCATTCGTCTGGGCCATGGATCGCTCCATGGCTCGAGCAGCCAACCCGGGCGGTCGCCGTTTGCACGAGGGGCGAAACACCCCTGCCCTCTTGCGAGAGCGCGCCACCCCTATTCGGCCTTGCTCCGGGTGGGGTTTACCATGCGGGCCGCGTTGCCGAAGCCCCGGTGCGCTCTTACCGCACCCTTTCACCCTTGCCTGATCCCGTAAACGGGCCATCGGCGGTATGCTCTCTGTGGCACTTTCCCTATGGTTGCCCACGGCGGGCGTTACCCGCCACCCTTGTTTCGTGGAGCCCGGACTTTCCTCGCGACACGAAGTCACGCGGCTGCCCGGCCCCCTGGCGCGCCGAGCGATAGAAGCCTTGGCCCCGCTCGCCAAGCAAAACCCGCTCCGCGTTACACCGACAGGGGTATTCTCAAAAATTCGCCGCATTCTCATTTTGACACGATTTCAGTCTCTTGCTCCGGGTTTCCGCCCCGCCAGTGTCAATTTCCGCGAACAGCCACATGTCACCCTTTTTTGCCGTAAATCGGAGTGCGAACCATCAGGCATCCTCAGCGAGGCAAGGTAAGCAAAACCGGCGCGTGTAGGAAAGCGCTACCTTCACCGGACCGGCAGGGCATTTACCTCTGCAGCCCTCACGGCCACTGCCTAGACTGACCTTCAAGTTAGATCCAAAGAAGCCATCCCAATAAATCTCTTGGAAATCCGATATCAATTCAGTTCGTAAATAAAGAGGTTGAAGAATTTCAAAGCGCCTATAATCCAATGGCTGGACATTATTGGCCTGATTAGCAGGCCATCATAAACGGGGGTTTATCATGAAGGTCGCAGCTTGGATGGCATCCATTTCGGGTGCCGTGTTCCTCACGTCTTGTGGAGGTGGTGATGATTCAGGCCCTCCGGTGGCAGGACCTGTTCCAGTTCCAACACTGGCGGTGACATTATCTGAAAATTCAGCTGACATATCCATTCCGGAAGCGGGGAAGGCTGAATTCGGCTTTGAAGCGACCTACACGGGCTCTTCGTCGGACAATGTGATCGCGGATATAGCTATCGGCGGCCAGAGATACGCACTTAAAGGCGCACCCACATCATCAGGCAAAACCTTCACGGTTAATTTAGAAACGGTCCCATTTCCTGCAGGAGGGCTGTCGAGTAGCGAGATCGTTTTTCGCCTTTGCAAGACGGCTGCATGCGACACGGTTTACCCTGGTTCGACCAAGCGCTTCACAGTTAATCTCGACGTGGTCGTAAGGGATTGGGGAACGTTCCAAAGAGATATCGCGCACACTGGATATGTGCCTGTGCGCCTCGATCCCGCCCGTTTCGACAAGGCGTGGGAGTGGACTGATTCCTTCACCGCTGGACGTATACGTCCTCCTGCCGCGTCGAGAGGCAAGGTGCTGATTGTTACCGCTCGTGACGGGGGTATGGCTTATGCCGGCACAGCCCGCCTCAAAGCATTCGAAACTCCTTCAGGCAGCGAAATTTGGTCATACGATATGGGTGACCAGTTCCACGCCAGCGGTCCGTCGATTTCTAACGAGCTTGTGCACGTCAGCTCTATGGTTACGTCGAGTTCGTCGAACCCGCAGTGGGTCTTCAACCTGGCTTCTGGAACTTTCAAAAACCAGATGGAATTTGCAGCCCAATGGACCAATTTCAACCAGCCGGTCGCAGACGGCGACGACGTGTATGTCGCCGCCGGATATTATGGCAGCGTGATCTATGGCTATGATGCCGGCGCTGGGACCCAAAAGTGGGTGACCGATCGCACTGGCGGCGCAGTCTGGGGCGGTCAAAGCATAGCCTTGGACGATGACCACGCCTATTACTATTCCGGCGCAGCCTTGGATCAGGTCGACCGTGCGACGGGAAAGATCGTCAAGAGTATCGCTGATCCGGAATACGTCACAACCACCTACGACTACCAAACCGGCCCCGTTCTGGACGGGAAAGGAAGTGTCTTTCTATTTTCAGGCGACAAGAGTTTTGAGGGAGGCAACAAAATTGTTGCCATGTCTCTCGGACAAGGCTCGATAAAGTGGCGTAGCTCAGCCCAATATTCCACAGCCTTTGCCCTTGCTGACGATACGATCTTTGCAGTTCGCCAGGATGCTCACGTTTTAAGCGCCATTGATGCAGAAAACGGCGAAGTGTTATGGTCGGCCCCTCTTCCCGGAAGCGATACATTGTTGGGCAATGTCATCGCGACCGAAAACCTGATTTTTGTGTCTTCTGGCTCTCAGACCTGGGCCATAGATCGCAAGAAGCAAGACCATGCAATTGTCTGGGAAGCCCCAACTGGCGGAAGATTGGCAATCACACCGGATAACTATCTGCTGACCACCGGGCAAAGGGGTGCGAGCCGGCTCACAGCCTACAAACTTTTTTAAATAACTACCGGAAAGCTCCTGTATTTCTGCCAGTCCAAGTCACTCACAACCCAAAGCGCGGATTTGGCGAGACTTGGACTGGCAACGTTGTGAAAATTCTGGCGGCTTGCCGCCTTTGGCAGCCTCATCTTGAAGGGCCTGCATGCACACAGCCCTGATGGTCGGGTTAGCCAAAGCACCCAGGCGCAAAGACGACCCTACCGCGTCCGCCCCCGGTCGCGGTCGAGCAGCAGCTGGAATAGGATCGCGCGGACTTCGCCGTCGATCTCGCCGTTGATCTTTTCCGGGCGCCAGCGGCGCTGGAAGGCTTCCACCGCCTTGTGGCCGTCGGTGATGTCATAGCCATAGCGTTCGAGCGCGAGGTAGAAGGACGCATCATTGTCGAAGGGATCGCCGCGTTCCAACTTCGCCGGGCGCGGGAGACACAGGCCGTATTCGGCCAGCCGGTCCCACGGAAACAGTTCGCCCGGATCGATCTTGCGCGCGGGCGCGACATCCGAATGGCCGACCACATTGGCGCGCGGAATATCGTATCGCTTCACGATCCGCGCAACGAGCGGCACCAGCGCCTCGAACTGCGCATCGTTGAATTCGCGATAGCCGTATTTGTGGCCCGGATGGTCGAGTTCGATGCCCACGCTCACCGCGTTCACATCCTTGTGCCCGCGCCAGTAGGATACGCCCGCGTGCCAGGCGCGCTTTTCTTCCGGCACCAGTCGCACGACTTCGCCATGTTCGCCGATCAGGTAATGGGCGGACACCTTGGCTTCAGGATCGCAGAGGCGTTCGATGGCGAAGCCCTTGTCCTGCATTTCGGTATAGTGGATCACCACCATCGAGATGGGCGCACCGCGCTCGTCATGGTTGGGCGAGAGCACTTCGCGGTCGACCAGCTCATCCTTGCTGACGGGCAGGCCTTCGCCCAGCTTGCCGAAATCCGAATTCATCCGATCAGTCCTTCCGCTTCGGGAAGGATCGCGCCCAGCACCAGCGTTTCATCGGTTCGGGCGTATTGGATGCCGCCGCCCGATTGCGCGGCGAGCAAATGGATCATGTGAGCGGCAGCCGTACGGCTGGACAGGTCCGCCCGGTCGAGCGAGCCGTCGAGCGCCTTGCCGATGGTGTCGTCGAAGGCGATCTTGGTGCCGGTGGCGCGGACTACAAGCTCGCAATTCCCGTCGCGAACCTCTGCGCCGATATCGAGCGAGCCGCCCCGCACCAGCGCATCGTTCGCGATCTGGGCGAAGTTGAGCAGGACTTTGACCGCAGGCTTGGCAAGGTTCGCGGCCTCGATCGCCCAGTGGACTTCCACCTTGTCACGGTCGGACACCAGCGCTTCGACCAGCGCCTTGGGCTCGGCCACATCGACCCGGTCGCCGAACCCGCCGGCGGCCCCGAAGGCGAGGCGGAAAAACTTGAGCTTGTTGGTGGAGGTCCTGGCGCTCTGTTCGAGCAAGGCGATCACGCTTTTGCGCATCTCCGGATCGTCTTCCATGGCCAGCAATTCGAGCCCGTTGTTCAGAGCGCCCACCGGGCTGAGCATGTCGTGGCAAAGGCGCGAGCAAAGCATTGCCGCAAGATCGATCGATTCTTGGTCGTTCATGGAATTCCAGTCGAAACGCGATTTGTACCGTCTTCTAGCGAGGGCAGGCTTCATAGGGAAGCGCTGCGAATCGCGCATCCCCTTCGCGCCAGAAGGTGACGCGGCCTGCCGCGATTATCGCCCAGATGAGCCCCTGCCCCGTCGCCATGGCCTCGTCGGTGGCGGAGGGGCGCGCGAGGCCATTGGGGTGGGAGTGGTAATAGCCCAGCACTTGCGGACCGCCGCTGCGCGTTTCGCGATGAGCATCGACGAGAGCCTGCGGGTCGATCTCGAAATGGGTGAGCGGGGCGGCGTGGACGTTGGCTGCGGGCACGATGGCAGTGATGGCCGCGCCCTCGCCCAGCAGGATGCCGCAGCATTCGCGAGGATGCGCCCGCGCGGCTTCGGTGAGAAGAGAGTCGAGAACTTTTGCAGAAACCTTCAAACCGTTCGCCCTGAGCTTGTCGAAGGGCCGTCCTTCACTTAGGCGCAACCCATGCCGTTCTGGGCCTACATGCTACATTGTCGCGGCGGTGCCTACTACACCGGCCACACCGATAATCTCGAACTGCGCCTTGCGCAGCATCAGGCGGGAGAAACCGGCGGATTTACGGCCGACAGACTGCCGGTCGAACTAGTCTGGTCGGAAGAATTCGATACGCGGGACGCGGCCCTTGCCGCGGAAAGCAGGATCAAGGGCTGGTCGCGGGCCAAGAAGATGGCGCTTGTCCGCGGCGACTGGTCGAGGATTTCGGAACTGGCAAAGAAAAAGGACGGTGCTTCGACAAGCTCAGCACGAACGGAAAATCTGACTGGCGTGGTTGCCGCCGCAGCCCGTTTGGATAAGGCGCTGGCCGAGGCGAGTGGATTGTCGCGCGAGCGGGTCAAGGGGCTGATCGCCGAAGGGATGGTCACGATCGGCGGCAAGCCTGCCCGATCCGGCTCCGCCAGGCTGTCCGGCGGCGAGGACTATCGCATCGCCCTGCCCCCGCCCGAACCGCTGGCGACAGCGGCGCAGGACATCCCGCTCGACGTGATGTTCGAGGACCAGCACCTGCTGGTGGTGAACAAGCCGGCGGGCATGGTGGTGCACCCCGCCGCAGGCAATCCCGACGGCACGCTGGTCAATGCGCTGCTGCACCATTGCCGAGGCCAGCTGTCGGGGATCAACGGCGTGGCGCGGCCCGGTATCGTCCACCGGATCGACAAGGATACCTCCGGCCTGCTGGTGGTCGCCAAAAGCGATGCGGCGCATGAGGGGCTGGCGAAACAGTTCGCCGACCATTCGATCACCCGCCGCTATCTCGCCGTGTGTGCGGGCCATCCCAATCCGCCAGCCGGAACAGTCAGCGGACGGCTCGGCCGGTCGGACCGGGATCGCAAGAAGATGGCCGTGCTGCCGGACGACAGCACGCGCGGCAAATACGCCGTCACGCATTTCGAGACGCTCCGGCGGCTGGACCACGCGGCGCTGATCGAATGCCGGCTCGAGACGGGGCGTACGCACCAGGTCCGCGTTCACTGCGCGTCAATCGGTCATCCGCTATTAGGGGACCCTGTCTATGGACGTACTCCCAAGCCGCTCCGCCCGGTGCTTCAGCAGCTGCAATTCGCCCGCCAGGCGCTTCATGCAGCACGCCTCGGATTCAGCCATCCTATCAGCGCTGAAAGCTTGGATTTCTGCGCCGAATTGCCTTCAGATATGCGGGAACTCATCGACGAAATCGCACGTTGAAATCGATGAAACGCGAGTGCAATTCCGGCTACGTCCTGCTACAAGTGAATCAGTGGCCCGAATGACCGGATGCCCATCAGGGGTCCGGCAAGCGAGGTCGACGATAGAAAGGTCAGGGTTAAAGTGAGTAGTTCCAGAAGTTTGAGCGTTCCAGCGCTTGGTGGTGAGCAGAGCCTCAACCGCTATCTTTCCGAAATCAAGAAATTCCCCGTGCTGACGCAAGAGCAGGAATACATGCTCGCGAAGCGCTACGAGGAACACGAGGACAGCGAAGCTGCGGCGCAGCTCGTTACCTCGCACCTGCGGCTCGTGGCGAAGATCGCCATGGGTTATCGCGGCTACGGCCTGCCCGTTTCGGATCTCATTTCCGAAGGCAATGTCGGCCTGATGCAGGGCGTGAAGAAATTCGAAGCCGACCGCGGCTTCCGCCTCGCCACCTATGCCATGTGGTGGATCAAGGCGAGCATCCAGGAATATATCCTGCGCAGCTGGTCGCTCGTGAAGATGGGGACGACCGCCGCCCAGAAGAAGCTGTTCTTCAACCTTCGCCGGATGAAGAAGAACCTCGACGCCTATGAAGACACCGACCTGCATCCGGACGATGTGAACAAGATCGCGACCGATCTCGGCGTGCCCGAGCAGGAAGTGGTCAACATGAACCGCCGGATGATGATGGGCGGCGATGGTTCGCTCAACGTGCCGATGCGCAATGGCGAAGAAGGTTCGGGCGAATGGATGGACTGGCTGACGGACGATCGTCCGCTGCAGGACGAAACCGTCGCCGATGCCGAGGAAAAGGAAGTGCGTCACGACATGCTGCTGGAGGCGATGGACGCCCTCAACGAGCGTGAGCAGCACATTCTGACCGAACGCCGCCTGACGGAAAATCCACAGACGCTGGAAGAACTCAGCCAGGTCTACAACGTCAGCCGCGAACGCATCCGCCAGATCGAAGTGCGCGCTTTCGAGAAGCTGCAGAAGGCGATGAAGGCAATCGCCGGAGAAAAGCTTCTCCCCGGCGTGGCCTGAGACCAAGACTGCTAAAAACACGAAAAGGGGTGCATCCTTCGCGGGATGCACCCCTTTCTCGTTAGGCTACCTGTTTGCTCAGAATTGCTTGGTCATCTCCAGCGCTTCGTCGAACCGCCCTTCTGCTTCCGCATTGCGCAGGAAGAGCACATTGTCGGTAAGAACCTCCGCCGGTGTTTCTTCCCACTCGAAGCTTTGCATCGTCTCGTCGATGAACTGGCCCAGCGGCATGTAGCCTTCACGCGTGGACTGGCCGGGTGTCAGCTCGGTCTGCACGGCGGGGGGAGCAATCTCGATGATTTCCACCTTCCCTTCCAACTTGGCGCGGAGCGACACGGTATAGCTGTGCATCGCCGCCTTGGTTGCCGAATAGGTCGCCGTGCGGGGCATGGGCACGAATGCTAGGCCGGAAGTCACGTTCACGACCGCGGCATCGTCCTGCGCCTTCAAATGGTCGATCAGGGCATCGGTCAACCTGATCGGGCCAAGCAAATTGATGGCGATCGTCGCCTCCATGTCGTCAAGATCACGCGCGCCGGTAATATCCTCGAACCGCATGATCCCGGCATTGTTGACCAGCACATTCAGCCCCGGGTGCGCTGCCAGTACCGCCTTCGCAAAACGCGCGATGTCCGCCGTGTCGGCCACATCCAGCACCATGGGGTGGATATTGGCATGACCCGCCGCCGTTTCTGCAAGCGCGCTTTCCGTCCGCCCGGCAACGATCACGGTGTTGCCGAGATCGTGCCAGCGATGCGCCAGCTCGCGCCCGATGCCGCTTCCGCCGCCGGTAATAAGAATGGTATTGCCACTGATTTTCATGATGTCTTCCGTTTGTTGTGTGGACAGACAGCGAGATAATCCAATACTATCCTTTAGAAAGAAGGCACCGAAAAGTGCTGTACTTACCCAGGAGTAAGAAATGGCGAATGCGCCGGTTACGAGCTATGCGGACGACGAAAAAATCGATCTGTTGGTCAATGAGACCATCGCGCGCGTAGCGGATAAATGGACATTCCTGCTGATCGAAGCGCTGGAAGATCGCGGCGCAAAGCGGTTCAGCCAGCTGTCGCGCGATGTACCGGGTATCAGCCAGAAGATGCTGACCCAGACGCTGCGCCAGATGGAACGTGAAGGCCTGGTATCGCGCACCGTCTTTGCCGAGGTACCGCCCCGGGTGGAATATGCGCTGACCGATCTCGGTCACGATCTGGGCGAGGCGTTCTGCGGCGTATGGCACTGGGCGGAACGCAATATCGGGCGGATCGAACAGGCCCGCAAAGATTTCGACGCACGCGCCTGAGACCGGTTTCCCATTTCGTGTTTTTAATCAAGGATATCCGGGACAGCCGCGAAGGCATCAGTTCAATCGCTTACGGCGGCGCCTGCACCCAAGGGCGCTAGCGCCACCGGCGCAGCTAACGCGAAGCGATCATGTCGAGTTTCTCGTCGAAGCTGCCGTCCTTCTCCGCGTGGCGGAGCGGTTTCACATTGTCGACAAGCACCTCCTCGGGCGTCGGATCCTGCGCAAATTGCGCCATGCTTTCGGAAATGAAATCGCCAAGCGGCATGTAGCCTTCCCGGTGCGATTGTCCGGGGGTCAGCTCGGTCTGGACGCCGGGCGGGGCGAGTTCTATCACTTCGACCTGCCCTTCAAGCAATTTGCGCAGCGAGACGGTGTAGGAATGTATCGCCGCCTTGGTGGCCGAATAGGTCGCCGCCTTCGGCATGGGCACGAAGGCAAGGCCGGATGACACATTGATGAGCACCGCATCGTCAGCGTGCCGCAGATGATCGATCAGCGCATCGGTCAGGCAGATCGGTCCCATGAGATTGATCGAAATGACCTTCTTTGCATCGGACAGGTCGCGGGCCTGCGTGATATCCTCGTAAGGCATGATGCCGGCATTATTCATGAGGACGTTCAGCGCGGGAAAATCCTCGATCAGCTTCGCGGCGAAGCTCGCCACCTGCCCCGCATCGGACACATCGAGCTGGCGCACATGGATGTTCTCGCGGCCCTTCGCCGTTTCTTCCAGATCGGACACGGTACGCCCGGCAACGATCACGATATTGCCGGCATCGTGCCAGCGCTGCGCATATTCGCGTCCAATCCCGCTGCCACCGCCGGTAACGAGAATGGTATTGCCGCTATTCTTCATCATGCATTTCCTTCGGGTTTCGAATGACAACGAAGAAGCGCCTTATCGTGTCCGGCGATTTGTAGGAGTTGCGCGCGCCCGCGCGGCTGATTAACCGCGTGACCATGAAACGGTTACTTTTCTGGTTTGTGAAACTGGCATTCGGCCTGCTGGTGCTCAGCCTGCTGCTAGTCGTCCTGTTCAAATTCGTGCCGGTGCCCGTGACGGCGACGATGGCGATGGATGAAAACGGCATCACCAAGGACTGGGAGCCGTTGGCCGATATCGATCGCAATCTGGTCCGCGCGGTGATTGCGGCGGAAGACGGCAAATTCTGCGCTCACGACGGCTTCGACCGCGAAGCGATCGAGAAGGCGATGGAAAGCAATGCCAAGGGCGGGCGCATCCGTGGCGGCTCGACCATCAGCCAGCAAACGGCCAAGAATGTGTTCCTGTGGCAGGGCGGCGGATATTTCCGCAAAGGGCTGGAGGCCTATTTCACGCTCCTGATCGAAAAGATCTGGGGCAAGCGGCGCATCATGGAAGTCTATCTCAACGTCGCCGAGACGGGGATCGGCACCTATGGCGCCGAAGCCGGGGCGCAGCGCTATTTCGGGAAGAGCGCCGCATCGCTGACCCCGCTGGAATCGGCCCGCATGGCAGCCGCGCTGCCGCTGCCCAAGGAACGATCGGTGAAGAATCCGGGTGGCTGGCTGCGCCGACACGGCAACACCATCTCGGCACGGATCGGCCAGGTCCGGCGTGACGGTCTCGATGCCTGCGTCTACGAATAGCGGCAAAGCATTTACCAAGCGCGTGCAGCATTTACATCGCCTTAGGCCCGATCGCAGCCGTCAGGACTGGCTTGGCGCGGTGCCGTGATATCGTATCAAGCTGATTTAACGCGGAATATCCTTGAATGGCGCTCCGCCTTTGCCGTAGTTGAGAGAACGCGTCGCAACCTAGGGGAAAACGCATAATGGGTATCGGGCACAGCCACGATCACGCACATGCCCCCGGGGGCGGACATGCCCATGCGCCGGCAGATTTCGGCCGTGCGTTCCTGATCGGCATCATCCTCAATACCGGTTTCGTCATTCTCGAAGCCACTTATGGCTGGCTGTCGGGGTCCATGGCGCTGATCGCCGATGCGGGACACAATCTGTCGGACGTGTTGGCCCTGCTGCTGGCCTGGGGCGCCAGCGTGGCGGCGAAGAAACCGGCGACGTCGCGCTTCACCTATGGCTACAAGAGCTCAACCATCCTCGCCGCGCTTGCCAATGCCGGGCTGCTGCTCGTGGCCATCGGGGCGATCGCCTTCGAAACCTTCAATCGCATGGCAGAACCCGCACCCGTCCAGGGCATGACGATGGTGATCGTCGCCGGGATCGGGATCGCGATCAATGCCGGCACGGCGGTGATGTTCATGCGCGGGCGCCAGCACGACATCAACGTACGCGGCGCCTTCCTCCACATGGCGGCAGATGCGCTGGTCAGCCTGGGCGTGGTCATTGCCGGCTTCGCGATCCTGATGACCGGCGCGCTCTGGATCGATCCGGTGGTGAGCCTGGTGATCGTGGTGGTCATTGCCTGGGGCACCTGGGGCCTGCTCAAGGACAGTGTCGAGATGAGCCTGCTGGCCGTGCCCAAAGGCGTGTCGGAAAGCGGCGTGCGCGGTTATCTGGCCGGGCTGGAGGGCGTGACCGAAATCCACGATCTGCACATCTGGCCCATGTCCACCACCGAGACCGCGCTGACCGCCCATCTCGTCATGCCGGGAGGCCATCCGGGTGATGCCTTCCTGCGTGAAGTGGCCGAGGAACTGGAGCACCACCACCGGATCGGCCATACGACTTTGCAGATCGAAATGACGCGCAAGCCCTGCGGGATAGATTGCTAATTGAGGCCTGGCGGCCGTCAGCGGCGCAGATAGGGATCAAGCTTGTGCTGCAATAGCTCGACTAGCGCGGGGTCCATGAAGCGATAACGGTCCGGAATACCCAGATTGACGATCGACTTCCCGCCGGCCTCGGCAGGGAATCTGGTCCGGATGATCTTGCGCTGGCGCTGCTCCATGCAGAAGATGCGGTCAGCCCATCCGACAAGCTCCGCATCAAGCGGGACTTCGGCATCCGATGCAGTTCCGGCCGAAAGGACATGCAAGTCCTCCCGGCCGGAGTAGATCTGTTCTGCTGTCGGGCTTCGCCAGCGGTTCTTGCCGCAGACGAAAAGGACGCGGACTATGTTCAGGCCGCTTCTTCCTTCGCGCCGTGGACCTGGATCGGGTCCTTCTTGCCTTCGACCACATCCGCATCGATCACGATTTCGGTGACGCCGTCCATGTCGGGCAGGTCGAACATCGTGTCGAGAAGGATGCCTTCCACGATCGAGCGCAGGCCGCGGGCGCCGGTCTTGCGGGCGATAGCCTTCTCGGCGATCTTCTGCAGCGCATCCTGCTTGAAGGTCAGCTCCACATTCTCCAGCTCGAACAGGCGCGCATACTGCTTGCACAGGGCGTTCTTGGGTTCGGTCAGGATCGTGATCAGCGCATCGGTATCGAGATCGCGCAGCGTTGCGATCACCGGCAGACGGCCGACGAATTCGGGGATCAGGCCGAATTTCAGGAGATCTTCCGGCTCGCCCTTCTCGAGCAGTTCACCCACGCGGCGCTTGTCCGGATCGGCGACATGCGCGCCGAAGCCGATCGAACGCTTCTGGAGACGGTCTGCGATGATCTTTTCAAGGCCCGCAAAGGCGCCGCCACAGATGAACAGGATGTTCGTGGTGTCGACCTGCAGGAATTCCTGCTGCGGATGCTTGCGGCCGCCCTGCGGGGGGACAGAAGCCGTAGTGCCTTCCATCAGCTTGAGCAGCGCCTGCTGCACGCCTTCGCCCGACACGTCACGCGTGATCGAGGGGTTTTCCGCCTTGCGGGTGATCTTGTCGATCTCGTCGATGTAGACGATGCCGTGCTGGGCCTTCTCGACATTATAGTCGCTGGCCTGCAGCAGCTTCAGGATGATGTTCTCCACATCCTCGCCCACGTAACCGGCTTCGGTCAGCGTAGTCGCGTCGGCCATGGTGAAGGGTACGTCGAAGGTGCGCGCCAGCGTCTGTGCCAGCAGCGTCTTGCCGCAACCGGTAGGGCCGACGAGCAGGATGTTCGACTTGGCCAGTTCCACATCGCCCGACTTGCCGCCGTGCTTGAGACGCTTGTAGTGATTGTGCACCGCGACCGAGAGCACGCGCTTGGCGCGGTCCTGGCCGATCACGTAATCGTTCAGCGTCTCGAAGATTTCCTTGGGCGTCGGAACGTCGCCGTCCTTCTTGCCCGAGATCCCGGCCTTGGTTTCTTCGCGGATGATATCGTTGCACAGTTCCACGCATTCATCGCAGATGAACACGGTGGGCCCGGCAATCAATTTGCGAACTTCGTGTTGCGACTTACCGCAGAAACTGCAGTACAGCGTGGATTTGCTATCGGTTCCGGTCAACTTCGTCATTTCCTGCTCTGCCCGCGCCACCTGTGAAAATCAGGGGATTCGCCGACTCTAGGCCGGTGCGGGCTTGGGTCAATATCATAGGTAACGCAAACCCCTTGCCATAAGCTGAAGGCTAGGGGCCGCGTTAACCCGAAGGACGCTGATGCATCCCGCCACTGGTCTATGCCGACGGCATGCAGCGCTTATTCGGGCGCGCCGCCGGAGCCCTTGTCTTCGTCCTTCACGGGTTCAGGCTCGCCCTCGTTCTCGGGGCGTGCTTCGAACACCTTGTCGACGAGACCGAACTTCATCGCCTCTTCCGCTTCGAGGAAGGTATCACGGTCCATCGCCTTCTCGATCTCGTCGAGGCTGCGGCCGGTATACTGGACGTAAAGATCGTTCATGCGCTTGCGGATCCGCAGGATCTCGCGCGCCTGGATTTCAATGTCGGATGCCATGCCGCGGGCCCCGCCTGAAGGCTGGTGGACCATGATCCGGGCATTCGGCAGCGCGATACGCATGCCGGGTTCGCCTGCGGCAAGCAGGAAGCTGCCCATCGAGGCGGCCTGGCCGATGCAGACGGTCGACACGCGCGGCTTGATGTACTGCATGGTGTCGTGGATCGCCATGCCGGCCGTCACCACGCCGCCGGGCGAATTGATGTACATGCTGATCGGCTTGGACGGATTTTCGCTTTCGAGAAACAGCAGCTGCGCCACGATGAGCGAAGCCATGTTGTCTTCCACCTGGCCGGTCACGAAAACGATGCGTTCGCGCAGCAGGCGGCTGAAGATGTCGAACGCCCGTTCGCCGCGGCTCGACTGCTCGACCACGGTCGGCACCAGCGCTCCCGTGATGGGATCGCGGTCAAACTGGCCCTGACTGCCGTGCGCATCGCTGCCGAAAAGGTCGATCATGAGTATCCTTCCGTCTGAATTTCGGACGCCTATGTCGCCATGCCGGGCGCGATGTTCAAGGGGTCAGTCGCGCATCAGGATGACTTTCCCCCGCCCGCCTCACCTGCGGGCCATTTGCGTACACATCCAGTTGCCCAGTCTCACGCCGCGAGTGTGCCGATCACGCCGCGCGCACGTGTTCCAGGAACTCGGCAACCTGAGTGCGGAGCACTTCGGCCCGGCTTTCCAGCGATGTGCATCCGGTGAGAACCTGGCTTGCGGCGGCGCCGGTAGCCAGGGTCATGCGGCTGACCTCGTCCATGTCGCCGCTGACCATTTCGGCACTGCGCGCGGCTGCGTCGATGCTCCGCGCCAGATCCTGCCCGGCAACCGCTTGTTGATCCACGGCGGCGGCAATCGAGGTGGAGGTGACTCCCAGCTGGCCCACTTCCTCGGTGATCTTGCGCAAGGCTCCGGCGCTGGCGGAAGAGGAGGACTGGATTAGCTTGATCTGCGCTTCGACTTCCTGCGTGGCGCGGGCGGTCTGGGCGGCCAGTTCCTTCACTTCGCTGGCAACGACGGCGAACCCGCGGCCTGCCTCGCCCCCACGCGCGGCCTCGATGCTGGCGTTGAGGGCGAGCAGATTGGTGCGCTGGGCAATCTGGCCGATCATCTCCACCACCTGTCCGACATGGGTGGCCATCTCGTCGAGATCGCCGATCGTGCGATCGGCATCCTGCGCCGCTTCATTGGCCTGCCCTGCACGCTCCGCGCTCGACGCTGCCTGGCGGCTGATTTCGCCGATCGACATCACGAATTCATCGCTGGCCGCCGCGGCGCCGGTCACGCCCTGGCTGGTCTTGGCCAGCAGATTGGTCGCGTTCACGACGCGCTGCGACGACTGTTCCGCGTTTTCGGACATGACGAGAGCGGCATCCTTCAGCTGACCGCTGGCAGCTGCGACGTCCTGCGCTACCTCGCCGACCATGTGCTCGAAAGCGTCCGCCAGGTCCTGCAGCATGGCGACCCGCTTGTCGCGTTCTGCCGCAGAAGCGACCTGGGTTTCCAGCTCGTCATTGGCGGCCAGGCGCGCTTCTTCCTGCATCAAGCGCAAGCTCTCGAGCGCACGCGCCATTTCCCCGATTTCGTCCTGGCGGTTGAGCTCGGGGATTTCGAGATCGCTCGCGCCGGCGGCAAGCAGCGAGCTGGTTTCGCCAATGTTGCGGATCGGCGCGACAACCCGCCGCGTCATCATCCTGCGGCCAAGGAACAGCGTCAGCAGAGAGAGGACACCGAGAATCATCATCACCAAAGCGTAAAGCTGGATTTCCGCCTCATTGGAGATGGTCAGATCCATTAGGCCGCTTTCACCTCGATCGCGAAGAAAACTGGACAGGTCCCCAATGGCGTAACCGTCCTTGAAGATCGGAACCACGCCTTCGTAAATTTCTTCTTGCGGAGTGGTATAGAGCGCGTTGAGACCCGCCTTCATCGCGGCCAAATGCTGGCCTATTTCGTTGACCCGCGACAAAGCTTCTTCGTCGTCGCTTGCATAAGCGCCCTCAAGCCTGGCGTGGGTCTGCATCGCCTTTTCAACCAGCGCGATCGAAGCGGAAAGATCTTCGGGATCGTTGCCCTCGTCGAGAAAATTGCCGAGGCTGCGCTGCGACGCGTGCACATCGGCACTGAGGCTGGTTGCCAGCAGCACGCCTTCGCCAATCTCGTCGAGATCGGTGGCATGGGCCTGAATGAGTTGGAACCCCAGGGTCGCGACCAAGCAGATGATCAGTACCCCCGCAGCACAGGCCGCGAACAATCCGTTCATCTGACTGGAGATCGAGCGGCCTCTCGAACCGAAGAAGGAGCGGGAGGGACTGGCTGCGTCATGGGTGCTGTAGGACACTTCGCAAAAACTCGCTGTATGGACATCGTTTCGCGCCTGCCGACGCGTGAAGCCGTTACCTGTTGTCGTGTATTCTGACCGAAGCTAATTTGCGCCGCGCTTGCAGACTGCGCAGATATCGCGCCGGGCCAGGAATGTGCCCCTAGGGCATAGCGGTAAGCGAAGCGTTAAAGACGTGAGATATTTCTAATACCGCCAGGTCGCTGCGTGGGGACGGAGCACTCCATTGGGGCCCACCGGGCCCGTTGCTCTCGAAACTTTCGCTCGTCGTGGGAATATGGCCGTTCATCGACACTCGGTTGGGTTCCTTGCGTCGTGCCCTAGCGGGAAGGTGAAATAAGGGGGTGCTTTTCGTGTCGAACAGGTCTGCGAGCTTGATAGCGCTTGTCTCGGGCATTTGCTCGATGACGCCGCTTGCCGCGCAGGATGCCGTAGATGCCTCGGTCATCGACCAGACACCGGCAGGAAGTTCGCAGATGACGCGAACCTTCGAGCCCGCCTTCTTTGCCGAATATGCACCGCGCAATGCGCTGGACATGGTCAGCCGCATTCCCGGCTTTTCGATTTCGGGCGGCAATGACGGCCAGCGCGGTCTCGGCCAGGCCGACCAGAATGTGCTCGTCAACGGAAAGCGCTTTTCGAGCAAGTCGGATTCGCTGAGCGATCAGTTGCGGCGTATTCCCGCCGCCGACGTGGTCAGGATCGAACTCGTTGACGGGAATACACTCGATATTCCGGGCCTGACGGGCTTGGTCGCCAATGTCGTCTACGTTCGCCGGGGGGCATCGGGCCAGTTCCGGTGGGATCTCGGCTTCCGCCCGTATAATGCGGATCCCCGGTGGTATGGCGGCGAAGCCTCGCTCACGGGCAGTAGCGGCGCACTCGACTTCACCGTATCGCTGTCGAACGAGAATAACCGTTTCGGGGCCGATGGAGATACTCTGGTCTACGCGCCCGACAGCAGTCTGACGGAAGAGCAATATTCCCGCTTTTCAGGCGCTTTCGACAATCCGAAGCTCGCCACCAACTTCACCTACACGCTCGGTCCGGCATCTATCGCCAATCTCAATCTGAGTTACGGCGAAGATTTCTACAATCGCGACGAGTTCGAAACCGGCATCCCTGTTTCTGGCCCGATCCGCCAGCGCAGTTCGTTGGTGCGCGAAGACGGGCCGGAATATGAAATCGGGGGCGATGTGGAATTCCCACTCGGCCCCGGAAGCCTGAAGCTGATCGGCCTGGAGCGGTTCGAGCGCGACAATTACGAAAACACCCTCGTCGACAGCTTCTCGGACGACCGGCCTGCAATCGGTTCGCGCTTCCGGCAGACCAATGAAACCGGAGAGCGGATCGGCAGGCTCGAATACCAGTGGAACATGCTGGCATCCGACTGGCAGGTGGCAGGAGAAGCCGCGTTCAACCGGCTGGACCGGCGTTCTTCGCTGTTCCGATTGGGCGAAACGGGTGAATTCTTCGAACTCGATTTTCCTGCCGGGACCGGGGGCGTGGCCGAAGACCGCTATGACACCAGCCTGTCATGGTCAAAGCCGATATCCTCCGCTCTGTCGGTCCAGCTCATCGGCGGCATGGAATTCTCCACGATCGAACAGACCGGCGCGGCTGCCAATGCCCGCTCGTTCAAGCGGCCCAAGGGATCCCTGGCCGCGACCTGGAAGCCGCAAGATAATTTCGACGTTTCGCTGACACTCGCTCGCCGCGTCAGCCAGCTGTCGTTCGGCGATTTTCTGGCCAGCGTCTCGCTCGGCAACGACAATCAGAATGGCGGCAACAACCAGCTCGTCCCCTATCAGAGCTGGAATGTCGAGCTGCAGGCGAACAGGAATTTCGGCGAATGGCTGTCGCTTCAGTTCGATGTCCGGCAGGCTTGGTTCGAGGATTTCATCGACTGGTTCCCGCTGCCCGATGGCGGTGAGGCGCGCGGAAATATCGGCGATGCCCAGCGCCTCCACCTCGGCCTCGATGCGACGGTGCGGATGGATACGTTTGGGTGGAACGGCGCGCGCTTCGATGTGCGCCTGCGCTCACGGGACATGGACGTGACCGACCCCTTCACTGGAGAAAGCCGTGCCTTTTCGGGCGACACGGTCGATTTGATCGATGTCGATTTTCGCCACGATATCCAGCAGAGCAACTGGGCCTGGGGCGCAAGCCTGTTTTCCGAAGGTAAGGTCCCCTATTCGCGCCGCTATGAATTCGGTCGCGAATGGGAAGGCCCGACTTTCGTGACGCTGTTTGCCGAGCACAAGGATGTCATGGGGCTGACCGTACAGGGCCGCGTCCGTAACCTGCTAGGCGCACGGGACCGGTTCGAGCGGACCGTATACGACACCCCCCGCCCCGATGGCCTGCTGGCTTTCAGCGAGAGCCGGGATCGCCGCATTGGCCCGACCTTCGAGCTGTCGATTAGCGGAAGCTTGTAAACCACGCTTGCAATACCGGGCCGCGCTGTCACGGTGCCTGCATGATATCGCGCATCGCAACACTCGCCGCCCTTCTCGCCTCCGCGCCGATCATGGCGCAACAAGCCGGCCCCAATGCCCAAGCCTATCTGGATCGGATTGCGGCGCTGGACGATGCCGGGCCGCAACTGAATGCCGTTATTTCGGTCAATCCCGATGCCCCGGCCGAGGCGATGGCCGCAGACGCCGCGAACCTCCTGCTCGATGGGCGGACAGTCCTGATCAAGGACAACATCGAGACGCGCGAATTGCCCACCACTGCGGGAAGTCTGGCGCTGGCCGGCAATCGCACGAGGCGCGATGCCCCACTGATCGCCAATCTGCGCGCCGCCGGCGGCGTAGTGCTGGGCAAGACCAATCTGTCCGAATGGGCCAACATACGGGACAACAATTCCACCAGCGGGTGGAGCGCGGTGGGCGGCCTGACCCGCAACCCGCATGCGATCGACCGGAACAGCTGCGGTTCGTCCTCCGGTAGCGGGGCTGCCGTAGCCGCAGGATTTGCCTGGGCCGCGATCGGGACCGAGACCAACGGCTCGATCACCTGCCCTGCCAGCATCAACGGCGTCGTCGGCTTCAAGCCCAGCGTCGGCCTCGTCAGCCGCACGCATGTCGTGCCCATCTCCAGCACACAGGACACGGCAGGACCCATGGCGAACAGCGTCGCCGATGCCGCTCTTCTCCTTTCCGCCATCGCCGGCGAGGATGCCGCCGACAGCGCCACCGTCGGCGTGCCGCGCCGCGCCGATTATCACACCGGCCTGGCCGGTTTCCCGCTCGAAGGCGTGCGCATCGGGGTGATGCGCGGGCAGCAGGGCGACCGGCAGGACGTGCGCGACGTCTTCGATACGGCTCTGGCCGATCTGGAATCAGCCGGTGCCGAACTGGTCGAGATCGAATTCGAGATCAACGAGGAAGTCTACGGCGCCAGCTTCACCGTGCTGATGTATGAGCTGCGCGAAGAGATGGGGAAATATCTCGCCAGCCTGCCCGGCGACGACATGCCGCGCACGCTGGCCGATCTCATCGCCTTCAACCAGGCGCATCCGCAGGAAGAGATGCGCTGGTTCGGGCAGGATCTGTTCACTCTCGCCGAGAGCACCACCGATACCGAAGCTTACATCACGGCCCGCGCGACCGCCCTGCGGATTGCGGGCGAAGAGACGCTCGACAGGCTGATGGCGGACAATAATGTCGCCTTTCTCGTCGCGCCCACGCGGGGTCCGGCATGGGTCAGCGATCTGGTGAACGGCGACAATTTCAATGGCAGCATCGGCTTCGGCACGCCCGCCGCGGTCGCCGGCTATCCGCATCTGACCGTACCGATGGGCGCGGTCGAGGATCTGCCCGTGGGCCTCAGCATTTTCGGCGGCAAGTGGAAGGATTTCGAGGTCCTCCAGCTCGGCGCCGCCTATGAGGCGGTGCGCAGCGCCGAGCTGCCGGAGCCCGGCTTCGAGCGCTGGCAGGCCGCCGCCGGCCGGGGCAAATAGATGGAATTCGATCCACGCATCTTCATGTTCGTCATCTTCGGGCTCGGGCTCACGCTTGCGGTGACGCTGGAGCGCGTGCTGGCGCGTTTCTGGCTGTCGCTGCCCATCCTCTATGTCGGCATCGGCTTCCTGCTGTTTTCGCTGCCGCTCGGCCTGCCCCACATCAATCCCACGGTCGACGGGTTCGACGCGGTCGCGCTGGAATATCTCACCGAATTCATCGTCATCGCCTCGCTCATGGCGGCCGGGATCGCGATCGACCGGCCGGTGAGCTGGCGCAACTGGCGGCAGATATGGCCGCTGCTGGTGATCGCCATGCCGCTGACCATCGCCGCCGTCGCGCTGATGGGCTGGTGGATGGTCGGCCTCGCCCCGGCCAGCGCTCTGCTGCTGGGCGCAGCACTTGCCCCGACCGATCCGGTACTCGCGCGCAGCGTACAGGTCGGCCCGCCGGGGCAGAACAAGCGCCATGACGTGCGCTTCTCGCTCACCGTCGAAGCCGGTCTGAATGACGGGCTGGCCTTCCCCTTCACCTATCTTGCCATCGCCGCGATCGGGATGACCTCGCTCGGCATGTGGACGGTGCAATGGGCCGCGCTCGATCTGGTCTGGCGCATCGCCGCCGGGGTGGCCGTAGGCTGGGCCGTAGGCCGCGCGGGCGCATGGTACGTGTTCGAGCGCGAGGCGGATTCTCCGATCGAGGAGATCGACGAGGAAAGCGAGAGCGCTGACCAGCCGAAATATTCGACCAGCGAAGGCCTAGTCGTACTCGGCACGCTGCTGCTCGCTTACGGCCTGGCAGAGCTGGCCGAGGGATACGGCTTTCTCGCCGTTTTCGTAGGTGCCGTGACCGCCCGCCAGCGCGAGAACCGCAGCCGTTACCACAAGCTCAGCCACCATTTCATCGATCAGATCGAACAGATCGTGCTCGTCATCGTGCTCTTCGGCTTCGGCGCCATGCTGGCGGGCGGCGTGCTTGGCGCGCTGACCTGGCAGGGGGCGGCCATCGGCATCGCGCTGATCTTCGTGATCCGCCCGCTGGCAGGGCTGCTATCGGAATCGGTGTGCAATCTGCCCCTGCCCGGCAAGCTCGCGGTCGCCTTCCTCGGCGTGCGGGGTATGGGTTCGATCTATTACCTCGCCTACGGCCAGAACCACGGCAAGTTCTTCCAGTTCGACCAGCTCTGGGCCATCGCCAGCTTTACCATCCTGGTGTCGATAATCGTGCACGGCATCGTGGCCGGTCCCTTCATCCGCATGATCGAAGAACGCAAATGGCACATCCATCTGGGCGAGGACGAGGGCCTGCCCAGCCTCAGCCCCGAAAACCCCAGGATCGTGCGAAAGTCCGACAGCGAAGCCTGACGGTCGCACTCACGACCTTGGCGGGCCTGGTGCAACCGGTGCGTGAGCCGGGCCCGCGCAGGCGGGGCAAAAGAAAAGGGCGGCAGGATCGCTCCCGCCGCCCTTCGCTGATTTCGTGCCGAAAGCTTACTTCTTGTCGGCTGCCTTCTTGGCAGGAGCTTTCTTGGCCGGTGCCTTCTTGGCGGCAGGCTTCTTGTCTTCCGCCTTGTCGTCGGACTTCTTGGCAGCGGCTTTCTTGGCCGGTGCCTTCTTCGCGGCAGGCTTCTTTTCAGCCTTCGCATCGTCCGACTTGTCGGCAGCTTCCTTCTTGGCAGGAGCCTTCTTCTTGGCCGGCGCCTTCTTCTTGGCGGGCTTCGCTTCGGCTTCGCCTTCTTCCGCTTCGATCGCGGCTTCCAGTTCCTCGCGCGTCACTTCGCGGTCGGTGATTTCGGCCTTGTCGAACAGGAAGTCGACGACCTTGTCTTCGTAAAGCGGAGCGCGCAGCTGGGCAGCCGCCATCGGTTCCTGCTGGATGTACTGCATGAAGCGTTCACGATCCTGCGGGCGATACTGCTGGGCAGCCTGCTGGATGAGCATGCTCATTTCCTGCGAGGTGACCTGCACATTGTTCGCCTGGCCGATTTCGGAAAGCAGCAGGCCGAGACGGACGCGACGTTCTGCGATGTCGCGATATTCTTCCTTCTCGTCTTCCATTTCCTTCAGCGTCGCTTCGGGATCTTCCGAACGGGCGGCTTCCTGCTGGAGCTGGGCCCAGATCTGGTCGAATTCCGCATCAACCATGCCCTGCGGCACGGCGAAATCGTGGCCCGCAGCCAGCTGGTCGAGCAGCGAGCGCTTCATCTGCGTGCGGGTCAGGCCGGCAGTTTCCTGCTCGAGCTGGCCGCGCAGCAGTTCCTTGAGCTTGTCGAGACCGTCGAGACCAAAATTCTTGGCGAAGTCGTCGTCGATCGAGGTTTCGCCTTCGACCTTCACCTGCTTCACGGTTACGTCGAATTCGGCCTTCTTCCCGGCGAGATGGGTCGCCTGGTAATCTTCGGGGAAGGTGACTTCGATGGTCTTCTCATCGCCGGTCTTCACGCCCACGAGCTGGTCTTCGAAGCCGGGGATGAACATGCCCGAACCCAGCACCAGGGCCGCGTCGTCGGCCTTGCCGCCTTCGAACTCCTCGCCGTCCACACGGCCGACGAAGTCGATGATCAGCTGGTCGCCATCGGCGGCCTTCTTGGTCTTCGCGGCGTCCTTGTAGCTCTTGTTGTTCTCGGCCAACTTGCCGATCGCTTCCATCACTTCCTCGTCGGTGACGGGAACGGTCAGGCGCTCGATCTTGAGATCGTCGGTTGCCGGAGCTTCCACTTCGGGCAGCACTTCGAGTTCGATGGTGAGCGTGGCGTCCTTGCCTTGCTCATAGCCTTCGCCGACTTCGACCTTGGGCTGCATCGCCGGCTTCAGCTTGTTGTCCTGCATGGTCTTGTCGACCGATTCGCGGATCATCGAGTTGACGGCATCGGCGTGAAGCTGATCGCCATGCATCTTGCGCACGAGATTGGCAGGCACCTTGCCGGGGCGGAAGCCGGGCATTTTCACCTGCGGGGCGATCTTCTTGATCTCCGAATCGATGCGGGCATCGATGTCCTTGGCAGGAATGGTGATCGCGTAGGCGCGCTTGAGGCCTTCGTTGGCGGTTTCTTTGATCTGCATGGGTGTCGAAACTCGTAAGTTACTGTCTGTCTGAGCGAGGGTTCACGACAGAGCGGAATTGGTGCGGGCGAAGGGACTCGAACCCCCACATCTTTCGATACTGGTACCTAAAACCAGCGCGTCTACCAATTCCGCCACGCCCGCAAACCGTGAAAGCGAATCCGCGCGCAGACGGGGTCCGCCGCGTATATAGGGGCGTGCCTCTAGTCGGATGCGGCGAAAAGGGCAAGCGCGGCGACAGGGTCCGTGCGGATTGTGGAACAGACCTGGCCGAATGGCCGTTTGATGGGGGAAAGGATCGCACCCATGAGCGACTACGAAACCCCCAAAGTTCCGCCGGCCACACCGCCGACGATCGACCCCGACGTGAAACCCAAGACCGCTGCCGAGATGGAAGCGGAAGGCGAGCGCGAGGGCGACGTCCTCGCCGACGAGACCAAACCAGACGAAATCGATGTCGAGACCGAAGAGGCCATGCGCCCCGCCATGGATGGCGGCGACGATGGCGAAGGCGAACAGGCTCTCGATGCCGCCACGATGCTTCCGCCCGACTGAGGAGAATGATCATGGCGACCCAGCCAGACCCCGATACCATCAATCCGGGCGCCCCGCCCGAAATGCCGCCAAGTTCCCCGCCTGACGAGACCCCGATGGAAGAACCGCCCTCCATCGAACCCGTCCAGCCCGATTATGACGAACCCGATCGCGGCCCCGACGAACCCGATCGCGGCCCCGACGAAATCTGATCGGAAATCTCGAGATGGCTCAGCATCCGGCCCGGGCGTTTAATCTTGCCGGGCCGGATCACCCAAAGTACAGGCCCGCTCCATGAGCGAAGACAACCAGACCGAAGACAAGCCCAAGACCCCACCCATGAAACTGTCGGTTCACCCCGATAGCGAGCATTTCGACGTCGACGTGCTTCAGCGCGGCGTGGGCATCCGTTTCAAGGGCCGGACCCGCACCGATATCGAGGAATACGATATTTCCGAAGGTTGGGTGCGCGTGCAGGCTGGCAAGACGGTCGATCGCAATGGCAAGCCGCTGACGCTCAAGCTCAACGGCCCGGTCGAAGCCTGGTACGAAGATCTGGGCGAAAACCCGCCCGTGGCGAAGGCCGACTGAAAGGCCTTTCCTACATTGGGGCATTGATGGCAGAGCCGCTTCCATGGACGGTTCGCCAGCTCTGAAATCGCACAATTCCGCCGCCTGGGCCTGCGTTTGGCCCGGCGGCATTTTTCCTTTCAGGACCGTGCTCCATGTGCTCCATCCTGTAGGAAACGCCCTGCGGCCTTGCCAAAGCCGTGGCTATCGACCACCTCCCCGCAAGGCACGATCATGACACAGACAGCAAAACCCACCGTAATCATCATCGGCCGACCCAATGTCGGCAAATCGACGCTGTTCAACCGGCTCGTGGGCAAGAAGCTCGCGCTGGTGGACGACCAGCCAGGCGTCACGCGCGACCGCCGCATGGGCGATGCCGAAATTGCCGGGCTGGAATTCACCATCGTCGATACCGCGGGCTGGGAAGACGACGATCCTGAAAGCCTGCCAGGCCGGATGCGCAAGCAGACCGAAGTCAGCCTCGAAGGGGCCGATGCGGCGCTGTTCGTAGTGGATGCGCGGGCCGGTCTGACCCCGCTCGACGAGGAAATCGGCCGCTGGCTGCGCGGACAGGATGTGCCGGTGGTGCTGGTGTGCAACAAGGCGGAAGGCAAGGCCGCCGAACCGGGCATACTCGAAAGCTACAGCCTTGGCCTCGGCGAACCGATGGGCATCTCCGCCGAACATGGCGAAGGCATTGCCGACCTGTTCGCCGGCCTGTGGCCCATCATCGGCGCCAAGGCGGAAGCCGCAGAGACTGCTGCCGAGCTCGAAGCGGAACTCGATGAAGAAGACCTGTCGGGTCCGCTCAAGCTGGCGATTGTCGGGCGCCCCAATGCGGGCAAGTCCACGCTGATCAACCGGCTGCTGGGCGAAGATCGCCTGCTGACCGGTCCCGAAGCGGGGATCACGCGCGATTCGATTGCCGTGGACTGGGAATGGTTCGACCCCAAGGCCAACGAACAGCGCGAAATCCGCCTCATCGATACGGCGGGGATGCGCAAACGCGCCAAGGTGACGGAGAAGCTGGAGAAGCTCTCGGTCGCCGACGCCAAGCGCGCGGTCGACTTTGCCGAAGTCGTGGTGCTGCTGCTCGATGCGACCAAGGGACTCGAACATCAGGATCTCAAGATCGCCAGCCACGTGCTGGAAGAAGGCCGCGCCCTGATGGTGGCGATTAACAAGTGGGACATCGCGGAAAACGCCTCCTACCTCTTCAACGGCATCCGCGAGGCGCTGAACGAAGGCCTCAGCCAGGTGCGCGGCGTTCCGCTGTTCGCCGTCTCGGCCAAGACCGGCAAGGGCCTCGACACCATGCTGTCGGCAGCGTTCGAATTGCGCGAGGCATGGAGCCGCCGCGTGCCGACCGCCGCCCTCAACCGCTGGTTTGACGATGCGCTGGCCGCCAATCCGCCCCCGGCGCCGGGCGGCCGCCGGATCAAGCTGCGCTATATCACCCAGGCGAGCGTCCGTCCGCCGCGCTTCGTGGTCTTCGGGACCCGGCTCGACGATCTGCCCAAGAGCTACGAGCGCTATCTGGTCAACGGCATTCGCGCCAAGCTGGGCTTCGATGCCGTTCCCGTCCGGGTCGTGCTGAAGAGCCCCAAGAACCCCTACGATGCCAATCGCGGTGGCGGCGGCAAGTTCAGCGGGGGCAGCGGGCGTGATTGAACTGCTGGCGGTGCTGCCCGGTTTGGAACTGATCGAGCGGACCAGCTCGACCGTTCGCGTGCAGCATGTCGTCCAGCTCAGCCTTGCCCCCGCCTTCCTCCTCGCCGGGATCGGCGCGGTCATGAATGTCATGACCAATCGCCTGTTGTGGGTTGCCAACAAGATCGAACGAATTCTGGCGGCCGATGAACGCGACGAGGCAGGCGATCAGCTGAAGGAAATCCCGGCGCTGGAGGCTCGGAGAATCCTTGCCCAGCGCGCGGTGATGCTCAGCACCGCCGCCGCTTTCACAATCAGCATCGTGATCCTTCTGCTCTTCATCAGTGCCTTCGTTTACACGCCACTCGGCACCTTGGTCGCACTGACCTGGGTCATCACCATGGGCCTGCTGATGGCGGGTCTGGCGTATTTCCTGCTCGAAACGCGCACTGCGGCGCGGCGCAATCTCGAAAGAATGAAGGAACGCCAGTTCGGGCCCGAAGATCTGGCAGACGACGATTCGTCGCAGATTTAAGGCCGCTTCGCGCCCGGTAGCCCCATTTCAGAGGCGACCGCAAAATGGTTGTCGCGCGTTAATCGGCGCCCACGCATTTCCTTCCTCCACGCGAAAGGAGACCTGCCATGCAGCGTATCGAGATTGCCCTCCTCCCGGCCACCGGCATCCTGACGGGGCCGGTGGTGATGGAGGCGCTGGATGTACAAACCGCGTTGACGATCACGGACATCAACATCGAAGCGGGCGGCGCCGAACTGTGGTGTGACGGAAGGTGCCTAGGCACGCTCACCAAGCATGGCGGGCATCACGCGACCTTCTGGGAAGTGAGCAAGCCCTAGCCTTGCTCACCCTCGCCAGCAGGCTTGGAATTCAGCTGGACGTAATTCTGCAGTCCCATGCGCTCGATCATGTCGAACTGGGTCTCGAGGAAGTCGACGTGCTCTTCCTCGCTCGCGAGAATATCCTCGAATAACTGGCCGGAAGCGAAATCGCGAACCGACTGGCAATGCTCCGCAGCTTCCTTGAGCAGCGGGATCGCTTCCATTTCCATGGCGAGATCGGCGCGCAGGATTTCCTCTACCGTTTCGCCCACCTTGAGTTTGTGGATCGCCTGGAAATTCGGAAGTCCGCCGAGAAAGAGGATGCGTTCGGCCAGGACATCGGCGTGTTTCATCTCGTCGATCGATTCGTGCCGTTCATAATCGGCCAGCCGGCTTACGCCCCAATCTTCGAGAACCCGGTAGTGGAGCCAATATTGATTGATCGCGGTCAGTTCGTTGGTGAGCGCCTTGTTCAGGAACTCGATGACCTTCGGATCGCCCTTCATGGCGTAGCCCTCCACAATGTTTCGATTCGCGACCTTATGTCCGCGACCGTACTATGCGGCAAGGGCACGACCATTCAACAAATGGGCAAAGAAAGGAATTCGCGGCTATTTATTCGAGAACAGCTCAGGCGGCGACTGTGTCCGGCTCGAACACCAATTCGCGCTCCTCGAACAGGATTGCATCGGCTTCGTCGAGGCAGGACCCGCAGGCCGGCCGCTTACCCAGTGATGCGTAACAGGCTTCTGCATCGCCAGGACACCGCCGCGCCGCCTGGCGCAACTCGCTTTCCCTGATGGCATTGCAGATGCACACATACATGGCTTGCGACTCCCTTGCGATTGATTCGCAAACGCAGATGTAATGCGATCAATTCTCAATAGCAAGGCTATCGTCTGAGGGTAAATCTGCGGCCGTAAGTGAGGCAGCGCCACAGCCATTCGAGAGGGCCGTACCGAAAGCGATCGAGCCATGGCTTGGACCACGCCAGCATGATGATCCAGCTCGCCAGGACGACAAGGTACAGCTCGCTACGGCCAAAAACGCCGAACAGATCGAGGCCCCAGTTTCCGAAAACCAACAGCATGACGATGGATGTGCCGAGATAGTTGGTGAAGGCCACCCTTCCCGCCGCCGATAGACGATCCCCAAGCCAGCTCCCTGCGCGAGGCACGTGTAGCGCGAGCAGAGCGACGTATCCGAGCGTCATAAACAATCGGGGAAAGTGCGAAGTGCCCAGGAATGCGGACAGGGTCGAATAATAGGTGAAGCCTCCATCCAGAGTGGCAAGCGCGATCCACCCCGTGAGCACGCCGCCGGACAACAGCCCCGCCCAGCCCCACAGGCGCTGCTTCCTTTGATCCAGCCGCCCCTCGAAAAGGCCGTATCGATAGAGCGCCATGCCGATGAGCATGAGCGGAAGGGTCTCGAAAACGATCAGCCAGCTGGATGCGACGGGATCCGTACCATGCTCTTTTACCGTGTGGCTTACGAATTCCGGATAGGAACCGTCCTGCCGAATCGTGGTCTCGAGCCGTCCGTCTTCCAAATCCGTTTCGGCTCCGGATTGAAAATCCTTCTGCACCTGAGCCAATTCGGGGCTGTCGGGCACGGGGCCATCCGCAGTAATTTGCATGAAAACCATGCTGATGACGTAGAAAAGCCCGCCCGCGATATATGCCAGAACGCCGATCACCATCTGTTTGCGAGCGCTGAGCCGGAGGAAGAGCAAGGCCAACAGCCCGGCGGCGGCATAAGAGAACAGAATATCCCCGCGCCAGATCAGGAAGAAGTGCACCAGACCGAAAAGGCCCAGCCAGAGTAGCCGTTTGACCTGAAGCCAGCGCGTCTCCCCCTTGGCCCACGCCTTTTCCATGAAGAGGTAGACGCCGGCACCGAACAGAAGGGTGAAGAGGCCCCGCATCTTGCCATCGATCAGCACGAGCTGGGCCGCCCACATCCAGTCTTCCGACTGTGAGTGGCCGGTCGTGAAGGCGTCCGGATACATATAAGCGGTAAAAGGCTGCCCCATCGCAAAGATATTGGCCGCGAGAATGCCGAGAACCGCGATGCCGCGAATGAAGTCCAGGCTGGCGATACGTCCGCCGGCAAGGGCGACCGGCCGGGCATTGTCCGGCGTCGCCAGCTTCGATTCGCTTCCATCGTTCATTCAAGAGCCCCTGCCGTTCCTCAGCTAGTGGTAGTCGACAATGCCGAATCTCCCACCCCTGCCCGGCCTGAATTCACAGTTTCAAGGCGAAGAAGCCAGGGGCCGGCGAAGTCGCCCAGCCGAAACTCAAACAGCATTAACCCTAAATTAGGGGTAGTCTGCGATCTCCCTAAATCGAGACCGCCGCCCACCAGCGGCATAAGGATTGATACAGGCGCTATAGGGGGACCTAGCCTTGCGTGTACTGGCATTGGCATCGCAGAAGGGCGGATCGGGTAAAACCACGCTCTCAGGACATCTGGCCGTTCAGGCCCAGCGAGCGGGCGCCGGCCCGGTCGTCCTGATCGACATCGACCCGCAGGGATCGCTGGCCGATTGGTGGAACGAGCGTGAAGCGGAACTCCCCGCCTTCGCGCAGACAACCGTAGCCCGTCTGGCTGCCGACCTTGCGATCCTGCGTCAGCAGGGCTTCAAGCTGGCAGTCATCGATACGCCGCCGGCGATCACCATGGCTATTCAGTCGGTCATCTCGGTCGCCGAGCTTATCGTCGTCCCGACCCGCCCAAGCCCGCACGATCTTCGTGCCGTCGGGGCCACGGTGGACCTGTGCGAACGCGCCGGCAAGTCCTTGATCTTTGTGGTCAATGCGGCGACGCCGAAGGCCAAGATCACTTCGGAAGCCGCCGTTGCGCTGTCGCAGCACGGCACCGTGGCCCCGATCACGCTGCACCACCGCACCGATTTCGCCGCCTCGATGATCGATGGTCGCACGGTCATGGAAGTCGATCCGGAAAGCCGTTCGGCCGCCGAGGTCACCGCGCTGTGGAAGTATATTTCCGATCGGCTCGAAAAGCAGTTTCGCCGCACCGTCTTCGCCGCGCCTGGCCAGCAGGCCGCGCAGCAGCCCGGTGCCTATCGTCCCGCCGGTGGCTTCGGCCGTCGGGTCGCCCAGTAAGAGCAACTTTAGGAAAGGCGGAGGCCAGCCGGATGTCAGACGCCAATTTCGCTTCGCTTTCTTCGACTCTGCTTGCGCGCAAGGGCGGTGCAAAACCCGCCATGCGTCCGCAATCGGCGGTGCTGGGTCCCGTGGACGGGGTTGCCGCCGCCGCGAATCTGGAAGATCTCGGTTGGAACGACATGGGCGAGGACGCCCCTGCGGGCCAGTCGGAACCCAAGGCGCTGAACGCCGTTCCGCGCAGCCCCGCCTCGGCATCTTTGGCCGAATCGGGTCTGATCAAGAAGCCTGCGCTTCCTCCCATCGAGGAGCGTGACGCGCTTGATGACGAAAACGGCGACGAGCACGCCTCGTCGGACCGTGTCGTCCCGATCAATTCGTTGCAGGGCAAGGATCAGCAGAATTCGCAAAACGAAGTCCGCGAATCGCTGGAACGCATCGCGAATCGCATGGAAGGCAGCAAGCCCTCCGCGGTGGAAGAAGCCGACGAAGACGACGACTATGCCGACGAGGCTCCGGAGGTAATCCTTCCTCGTGCGCTCAAGCCGTCGCCTGCCCGTTCGAAATCAGCGGCTTCGGGAAAGAGAGCGGCCTTCACGCTGCGTCTCGATCCGGAACGCCACCTCATGCTGCGCCTTGCCTGCACCGTCCGGGGCAGCAGCGCGCAGCAACTCGTCACTGACGCTCTTGATGGCCTTTTGGCCGAAATGCCGGAAATCGCCATGCTGGCCGCTCAGGTCCAGCGGCGCCCCAATTGAGACTTGAAAGACGTGGGATCGCCTTTTCAGGGAAAGTAAGATGACAACAAGAAACGCAACTTTCATCAGGCTCGCCGTCAGTACGGCCCTCGTCAGCACCGCGCTCGCCGGCTGCGGCGGCAAGGTCGCGCCGACCGCCGCGCATTCTGCGGGCAAGGCCGAAGTCGCTCTGGCGAAGGGAAAGACCGACAAGGCCATTACCCACGCCGAAGCTGCCGTGCTTGCTTCCCCGCGCGACCCTTATGTCCGCACTTTGCTCGGCAATGCCTATCTCGAAAACGGACGTCTGGCCTCTGCCGCGCAGAGCTTCCAGGACGCGATCGATCTTGGTGACACGTCTCCGCGTACCGCCATCAGCCTGTCGCTGGCGCTGACCGGCATGGGCGATCGGGCCGCTGCCATTTATGCGCTCGAAAAGCACGAAGCTGCGATCGATCCGGCCGACTTCGGTCTGGCAATCGCCCTGGCAGGCCAGCCGCAGCGCGGTGTCGACGTTCTGTCGAACACGCTGCGTGCGGGCAACAACACCGCCAAGGTTCGCCAGAACCTCGCCTATGCTTATGCGATGAGCGGCCAGTGGCGCGAAGCACGCCTGATGGTTGCCGAAGACGTTCCTGCCGACATGGTCGGTGACCGCATGGCAGAATGGGGCGCAATCGCTCATCCCGAGCATTACCGCACCCGCATCGCCAACCTTCTGGGCGTCGAAATCGTCGCCGATTCGGGCCAGCCCCAGATGCTGGCGCTGGCAAACAGTCCCAGTGTCGACATGCTCGCGGCCGAAACAATTGCCGACGAAGAACCGCAGGTCGCACTCGCCGCAGGCGAGGAACTGCCTGCGATCGCGCCGACCGTACCGATCGAGCGTGTGGCGCTGGACGACAATTTCCTCGACAACGGCATTGCCGCAAGCAGCCCGGTTACGGCAGAACGCAAGCCTGCGCCGACCCGCATCGCGGCAGCCAAACCCAAGCCGGCCGAGCCCGTGCGGGAAGTTGCTGCGGCACCAGCGCCGAGCAAGACGATGGCCTCTTCGCCGCGCCTCACGCTTGCCAGCGGCGATTATAACATCCAGCTGGGTTCCTACTTCTCGATGGCGGATGCCGAAGAAGGCTGGAACAAGTTTCAGAAAATGTACCCCGAACTGGCCGATGCCGAACGCGTCATCAGCAAGGCACGGGTGAACGGGAAGCTGTATTTCCGCGTCGCCGCAGTCGGCTATGCGAAGGACAGCGCAAGGGCTCTGTGTTCGAACGTGAAAGGCAAAGGCGGCAGCTGTATCGCCTATTCGCAGAGCAACCCGCTTCCCGGCGCAATCGCGAATGGCAAGATCAGGGTCGCAGCACGCTGATCCGCTTTCGCAGCGTATAAGAACCACCGAAGACTGCCCCCTTCCGGCCTGCCGGACGGGGGCATTTCTTTGCCGCCTACAATTCTATCGCGACGCCGCCCTTCCACAGGGCCAGGACGCGGCCCTGGGTGGGCTGTCCGTCGAACGGCGTGTTCCCGGCCGTGGCAGCCATCTTCGCGCTCTGGATAATCCACGGCTTTTCCGGATCGACCAGCGCGACGTCCGCCTCGAACCCGGCCTTGAGCGCGCCTGCATTGACGCCGAGCACTCGGGCAGGATTGAGCGCGAGCAGGTCGAAGGCTCGCGGCAGATCGATCAGGCCGTCGCGCACGAGGGACAGGACCATGGCGAGCAGCGTTTCCGCCCCCGCCATGCCGGGTTCCGCGTCGGAGAACGGCAATCTCTTGTCTTCCGGGCCGCGCGGATCGTGGCCGCTGGCGATGACATCGATTGTGCCGTCAGCGATCGCCTCGCGCACCGCCTGCCTGTCGTCCTCGCTCCGCAGCGGCGGTGACAGGCGGGCGAAAGTCCGAAATTCGGCCGTCGCCAGATCGGACAGCATGAAATGCGCCGGCGTTACACCGGCAGTCACGCTCTGTCCGGCAGCTTTCGCCGTACGGATCATGGCCAGACCCGCGCGGGTCGTCACCTGCCGGAAATGGACATGCGCCCCGGCCATGTCCGCCAGCGCCAGATCGCGGGCAATGGCGATGGCTTCCGCCTGCGCAGGTGCGCTCGGCAGCCCCCGGCGAGTGGCATATTCACCTGCCGTCGCGACAGCTTCGCCGACGAGCGCGGAATCTTCCGCATGGGCGATGACCGGCATTTCCAGCATGGCGGCATATTGCAGCAGGCGCAGCATGGTCCCGCTATCGGAAATCCACTTCCGACCGGTCGCGATCCCCTTCGCCCCGGCTTCGCGCATCAGGGCGAATTCGGCGATCTCCCGCCCTTCGAGCCCGCGCGTAGCAGCGGCAAGCGGATGGACCCAGAAGTCCGGCTTTCCGCTCTTCGATATGTAGGACACCCGGCTCGGCAGATCGAGCGGGGGTGACTGATCCGGCATCAGCGCGGCCCGCGTGATCCCGCCGAAATGGAACGCCGGCTTGTCGATGGCGAAAACGCCCAGGTCGACGATTCCGGGCACAACCAGCTTGCCGCGCGCGTCGATCGTTTCGCCGGAATCGCCTTCGGCATCGGTGATGATGCCCTCGTCCATCCGGAGCGGGCCTTCGCGCACGCCTTCCGTGGTAACGATCCGCCCATTGGCAATGGTGATGGAGGCTGCCTGTTTCATGCCGCGTCTCCCCAGCCCTCTACCTGCCTAGCGCGGCGGGTCAGCACATCGAGGCAGGCCATGCGGATGGCTACGCCCATTTCCACCTGCTGCGTGATGATCGACCGATCGATCATGTCCGCCACCTCGCTATCGATCTCCACACCCCGGTTCATCGGTCCGGGATGCATCACCAGCGTCTGGTCGCTTGCCTGCGCCAGCCGTGTTTTCGTCAGTCCGTAAAGGTGGTGGTATTCGCGTGCCGAGGGGATGAACTGTCCGCTCATGCGCTCAGTCTGCAGGCGCAGCATCATGATCACATCCGCTCCCTGAAGCGCGGCATCGAAATCATGGAAAACTTCCGCGCCCATCGCTTCTATGCCCGCTGGCATCAGCGCCGGCGGCGCGCATAGGCGAACAGTTGCGCCCAGTGCCTGCAGACACAGCAGATTGGACCGCGCGACACGGCTGTGCAGAATATCGCCGCAGATCACGATGATCTGGCCGGTGAAATCGTCGGCCTGCTGCCCGCGTTCGCGCAGGGCATGGCGCAGGGCCAGGGCATCGAGCAGCGCCTGGGTGGGATGTTCATGCTGTCCGTCACCGGCATTGAGAACGGGGCAATCCACCTTGTCCGCGATCAGGCCGGTCGCGCCGCTCGATCCGTGGCGGATCACGATGGCATCCGCGCGCATCGCGTTGAGCGTGATCGCCGTGTCGATCAGCGTCTCCCCCTTCTTCACGCTCGATGTGGCGGCGTGCATGTTCACCACATCGGCACCCAGCCGCTTGCCGGCGATCTCGAAGCTGAGCAGGGTGCGCGTCGAATTTTCGAAGAACGCGTTGATGATCGTCAGGCCGGCCAGCGCATCGGAATGCTTGGCGCTCTGCCGGTTGAGATCGACCCACTGTTCCGCCTCGTCGAGCAGGAAAAGGATTTCGTGCCGTTCCAGATGCCCGATGCCCAGCAGGTCACGGTGCGGGAAGGCAAGCGAACCCGCCGGATAGCGGGCCGCGTGAGGCGTAGTGTCGGACGGTGTCATTAAAGCCATGCCCTTAATTGAGGGCTATCACACCCTCAAGCATATTCCGGTAGCGCAACGCCCCACCCTGCCCTAGTCTTTGCGGCGGACACTTTCAGGGGAAGAATTTTCATGCATTTCGCAGGCAAGGTCTGGCGTTTGCTGGTGGGTATCAAGGACGGCCTGGTACTGCTTTTCATGCTGCTGTTTTTCGGGTTGCTGTTCGCAATCCTGACCGCGCGGCCCAGCCCCGCCCAGGTCCGCGACGGCGCGCTGCTGCTGAATCTCGATGGCGTGATCGTCGAAGAAGCGGCCCCCATCGATCCCTTCGCCGCGCTTGTTTCGGGCACTGTCCCGACCAGCGAATATCAGGCCCGCGATCTGGTCCGCGCGCTCGATGCCGCCGCTGCGGATGAACGGATCACTGCCGTGGTGCTCGACCTGGACAGCTTCCTTGGCGCAGGTCAGGTCCATCTCGCCGAAGTGGGCGAAGCGATGGACCGCGTGCGCTCCGCAGACAAGCCGGTGCTCACCTATGCCACCGCCTATGCCGATGACGGTGTCTTCCTTGCAGCGCATGCCAGCGAGGTGTGGGTCGATCCGCTTGGCGGCGCAGTCGTCGCGGGCCCCGGCGGAAACCGCCTCTACTACAAGGGGCTGCTCGACAAGCTGAAGGTCAACGCCCGCGTCTACAAGGTCGGCACATACAAGAGTGCGGTGGAACCCTACATCGAGACGGGCATGTCCGATCCGGCGCGCGAGAATGCGCAGGCGCTCTACGGCGCCCTATGGGAAGAGTGGCAGGCCAATGTCAAAAAGGCGCGTCCTGCAGCCGATCTGCAAATGGTGGTCAGCGACCCTGCCGCCTGGATCGAAGCGGCCAATGGCGATCTGGCAAGCGCTGCCAAGTCAGCCGGACTGGTCGACCACATCGGCACGCGGACACAGTTTGGCGAACGCGTCGCCGAACTTGTCGGCGAGGATGAGTGGAGCGAACTTCCCGGCGCCTATCCGTCGACAAATCTGGCCGCATGGCTGGAAGCCAACCCCTGGTCGGGTGAAGGCAAGGAAATCGGCGTGGTGACCATCGCGGGCAATATCGTCGACGGCAGCGCCGGTCCGGGTACCGCCGGGGGGGAACGGATTGCCGAGTTGCTCGACGAGGCGCTCGACAAGGATTTTGCCGGGCTCGTCGTGCGGGTGGATTCGCCGGGCGGATCGGTCACCGCCAGCGAGCAGATCCGCAACGCCATCCTGCGTCACAAGGCGCGCGACATCCCCATCGCAGTGTCCATGGGCAATGTGGCGGCAAGCGGCGGCTATTGGGTCTCCACCCCGGCCGACCGCATCTTCGCCCAGCCCGAAAGCATCACCGGCTCGATCGGCATCTTCGCCATCATCCCCACCTTCGAAGGGGCCGCGGAAAGCCTGGGCGTGACCAGCGACGGCGTGACGACCGGCCCGCTTTCGGGGCAACCCGATCCCATCGGCGGCTTCACGCCCGAAGTGGACCGGATCCTCCAGGCGACGATCGAGGACGGTTATCGCGACTTCCTGAGTCGCGTGGCCTCCTCGCGCAAGATGGACCTCCAGCAGGTCGACCGGGTGGGCCAAGGCCGCGTCTGGGACGGTGGCACTGCGCGGCAGCTACGATTGGTCGACGAATATGGCGGCATGCCCGAAGCCCTCGCCTGGGTGGCCGCTCAGGCCGATCTTGCGGATGGCGCCTGGTCGCCCGTCTATCTCGGCGACGAGCTGAGTACGACCGACACGATCCTCCGCCAGCTGCTGATCGGGGAACAGGATGCGAAGGGCCGGGACGTCTTCGCCCTCCTCGCCGGCAACCAGCGGGCCCTGGCGGGCATGCTACTGGCCGATACCGAGCGCCTGCTCGGCACCCAAGGCGCACAGGCCTACTGCCTCGCATGCCCCGCCTCCCCAACCCTCAAGGCCAGCGGCCAAATCCAGCCGGACGGCATATGGGCGAAGTTGGTGATGTTTCTCGCCGATTGAGCGGCTTGCAAAAGCAGTCGCTGCCACGTAAAGGCCCGCCCCTGCCCGGCATTCGGTGCCGTCAAGGGCGGGCGCGTAGCTCAGTGGTAGAGCACACCCTTCACACGGGTGGGGTCGCAAGTTCAATCCTTGCCGCGCCCACCATCTTATTTATGACTTAGATGAGATGGCTTGGGCTTGTATGAAAAAACATAAAAACGCGGTGGGCATTTAGCCGTGGGCCTTACTCAGTGCGCCTTGATAGGCGTCTCTCGAAGTGGCCTCGGTGCGCACCATATCGCGCACATTCTCGTCCTTCATAACGAGTATAAGAACGGCGCCATCGACTTTGGCCACAGCTTCAACGCGCTCAAAGTTGGCTTCATGTTTTTCGGCATAGTCCGCAAGCCCGCGTAGCTTCGACGCGCTGCCAGCAAGAAAATCTCCGTTGGGATCGACAATGTCCACATTGACGGCACCGCTCTCATCCGCGCTGAAAAACAGGAAGTCGGGGCGCAGGACCAACGTGTCTCCAGCATAGTCATAGACAATTTCAACCGAATCCTGACTGGTGCAAGATGGGTCGCGATACCAGCCGATGCATCCCTTCCTCTCCATTTCGACCGCCTGCCCCTTCATTTCCAGCCCGCTCAATTTTTCCGGGCACATCCCTTCCTCATCGCAAAGCAAATGATCAAGGCAGCGCGGCAGTACGGTTACCTGTCCGCCTAATGGAACTCTTGTCGGCTGGACGTGAAATTCAGGCTTATCCCGCTTCACGTCGAAGGGGATCGTGCTCAGCTCGCTGATCTCATGATAGATATCGCGCCGTCTGGCGCTCAGTTTTCCGATGGCCGCCTAGGTACCGCTCCCTGTGCTTCTCCGCGAGGAAGCGGCTCGGGAGATCTCGCACAGGAAGCCCATCGCCGAACGAATCTCCTCGGTGGTCCGCGCCGACCTGCGCCCTCCGCCTCCCTGGCCGCCTCCCTGGCCGGACCGGCTCTTCTTTCGGATCGCCTGTTCGGCAAGGGAGAAACGCCGACGTGATCGTGTCAGCCACTCGCCATCGGACATTTTGTCGTCGGCCAAGTCGATCAGAGACCTCGCAAAGGCTGCAGCGCGCGCATCGAGCGGGTTGCCAGCGAAACTTATGGTTCGCTTCTCGGTCTCGAGCCGTTCCCGTCGCTCCCGCTCCTGCTCGCCCATCAGATCATGCGTATTCAGTCCCAAGGCCTCGGGTTTGACGGGTGCGCCATCCTCGCCGGCCAGGCTTTCGCCCGGTCCAGGAATTCGATCTCGCTGCCTTCCATGGATCGGGAATGCCGTCGGCGAAATACCGGGCGCCGACAACTGCACCGGCGGCTTCTATGAAGCGCTGCAAGATCCTGGTCGATGCTCGTCGCACCTTGAACATAGCGGTCAAGCGGCCGTCCGGCTTCGAAGTCAGGCCAGAAGGGTCGACGTATTCGCTCGACCGCCGGGCCGGACAACTCCTCCTTCCAAGTTTCCAAAAGGCGCCGGAGTTCGTCCTCTTTGGTGAGGAGCGGTTGGCAGAGAAAGGCGAAGATTCTGTTGAACTCGCCGATGTCCAGATGCATGCGACGGCGGACTTCCGCCAGATCGGCGCGACCGAGTTCGTCGAAAATTTGATCAGGAGAGCAAGGTAGCCCATCGGCGATCCCTTCCATTGTCTAGACGATGGGGGATCGGTGTGGCGCCTCCCCCCAAGCTCGAACATAAGCCGGGCGGTTTCGAGATCAGTTAGACAGGCGACGATCGGGATGAAGCGTTCCAAGGTGAGCGGGTTTTCCGTCGTGGGGCCGTGCATGCCAGTAAAAAATCAGATAATAGGATGAACTTGCAAAAATTATAACTTATGACAACTCGTCCCTATCGTGAGCTCTTTATTCTTCTTCAACGATAAATAGAGTAATAACCGTCTGGAAAACCAAGAATCCAAGATTTGTAGGGAACATAGCAGAGATTGAAATGGCCTGAGTAGTTAGTCCAAACGCCAAAGGTAATAAGTAGAACGACAAATGGCGAGGATACTATAACCCACCTGAAATGCGGAAAATGAGAAAAGCGGAGATTTGCGAAGATTATCGCCTGGATGGGGATAAGATAATAACCAAATCGGTCTGCGATGACACTCGACAAAGGCAAAATCGCGAGGAGAACGATCATCATGATCGAGCCAATGAATGTGAGGCGTGAAAAATGTCTCTCCTCAGCCAACCACCCCCGCTTCCTGAGGTAAAAATACGCGAAACCGGTAATTCCTAGCAATAGAACTCTATAAATTGCGCCAGCGGCGTCCACTCCACTGTCGACATATCGCGTGGTTGCCACTTCCGCACCTTCGGTGGCCAGCAAAGCTGCCATCCCCGGAAGGGCTAGCAAAGCTGCAAAAAGTAGGCGTCGCTGCGTAATCTCACCGACGACCAACGGCGATAAAAGCAAAAAAATGGCTGCGCTATTATGAATTAAAGCAGCCGTTGCTGTTATTGCTACAAAGCGAAAAACCTTCCTTTCTGAAAAGGCAATGAAGGCGAAACAGATCAATCCGATAGCAGTCGCTTGTTTTACTGCGGACATGGGCATGTTGACCATCAAAATCGGGAATAGTAGAACAAGGTAAGTAAATGGTGAGCTCTGACGCTTAGCGATTTGATGTATGCCTGAGAAAAAAACCCCGGCGGACAACACATTTAACCAAGGATAGGGAATGTCGAGGGCCATTTGGAAATGCAGAATTAGATTCCAAATCGGCTCGGGGTCTTCAATGGCAGCGTAGAAAGAAAGGGATCCTTGGCTCTGATACTGGTTGAAATACCCCCACCAATCGCATCCAGTCTCAAAACGAAACGCGATAAAGAGAAAAAGAGCGAAAGAAACAATGAAATATAACCTGCGAGGGTCGGAATAACTTAAAATTACCAATAGAACAAATATTGCGAAGTATATCATAATTGATTCCGAACCACTGCATCAACAAGTAGATCAGTGAGCCTTGCGCCCCAGACTTGGAGGCTAAACTCACTCTCCACTTTTTTCCGACCCGCCACTCCCATCTGGAGGCGCAGCTCTGGATCGGATGCGAGTCTCCTCAGGTAATCAGCCCATTCTCTATCAGTTTCGGCAAGAAATCCGTTCACGCCATGTTCGACTATTTCGCTGTTCACACCTACGGGTGAAGCGATCACTGGCAAGCCACAAGCCATGAACTGAATCAGCTTGTAACCGCATTTGCCGCGGGCGAATGGCGCATCCGACAAGGGCATGATGCCGATGTCGCAGTCGGCGATCAACTCTCCCTCGGTTTCTTCGCTCCATGCGATCGTTTCCACATTCTCTCTGAAGGTGGCCGGAGCCCCGATGCCCCTGACGGTTGCGCCGTTTTCGCGGGCAATAGCCTGCAACAGGTCCAGTTTGGGCTCGATATATTCGGCCCAGGTGTTCGGCGTACCGATCCAGCCGATAACAGGGGGATCAATCCCGTCCGTCTTTTTCGCTTGGGGATAGCGATCCAAGTCGACCACGGTCGGTACGATTTCTACATTCGGTGCCCCCGCCGCCCTGGCTCGCTCGGCCAGATAGGAATTGCCAGCGGTGACGAGTGACGCGGTCGCATAACTACTGTCGATCTTGCGTCCGAGCAATTTGCGCACAATGGGCGAGGAGTGGCTGTCATATCTATGAAAGATCGCGTCGTCGCAATCGATAACGCGCGGTAAACGGGCGGGGAGAAGTTGCTGCTCAATTGCCCACGGCACCCATGGAAGTGCCTCAGACTGGATCCAAAGCAAATCGTTATCTCCCGGAGACAATATGTCGCCGAGCCGTCTGGCGTATCCCGCTGCGGCGTGCCTACCTTTGGATCGCCGCCCATAAAGTGCATCGATATATTCGTCGCTGAACAGCGGCATCACTTCCATCGTGACACCCGCATCGCGCAGCGCCGCCTCATACGAGATGAACCGCAATCGACTGGAGGCGCCCGTACGACCGTAGCGAGAGAGAACGCGGACCTTCATAAAATAATATTCATCAGAATGTCGTGAAACTCGTTACGGATATGTATCGAAGGCGATAAAATCGTTATTTTTCAGAGAGAGAGAACTCATACGCTATTTGTGATCTGTCGATATTGAGTTGAAATTAATGATCCTGGCGTAAACTTCGCGAAATTTATTAGCCCCGGCTGTAAGGGAAAAAATCTCTTGTGCTGTTTCTCGGCATCTAGCAGGGAGATGTCTGTCGCGGCGCAAAATTTCGAGTTCGTCGTACGCATGTTCTAACTCGTCAGGGGTGGCACTCGACACTACCACTCCAATTTTGTTCGTCCGGACAATCTCCGCGACGTCACCCACACCTTCATTTACGATAACTGGAACTCCACACCCAAGCACCTCAGCAAGCCGCGTCGGGGCACTGCCCAGCTTGGCAACACCGTTCGTAAAAAACATAGCAGATGTCGAGTGCCCCTGAATTGCGAGCGGCATTTCATCGGGTGTTTTCGACTGGATTTTTAAACGGCCGCCCAACCGCCCCAATGGATCAATCTGTTTGCGGACCAGAACTGCAGCGTCTCGCGTGATTACTTCGAAATTGCAATTTGGGGACCGTTTCTCGCACAACTCGAACCAGTTGCGCAGCCATTCTGTCAAAAACCAGCCACTAAGCATTGTTCCGATCGCCGCATGCGTTTCGATAACGGGCTTCGTCAGTCCGGGACGAAAACGATTCAGGTCTGCGCATGTGGGGATTACTTCGATCGCTTTATTTTGAAGCTCTTGCGGATAAGTCGCCTTAAGATATCGGGAAGCGGCATGGGTAAGAGAGATTACCGCGGCTGCATCACGGAGACATAGTTTTTCGAATAGCGTCAATACACGATGCGGAATTCCGCCACGAGTGATCTTTTTCGCGACGATCAATTCTTCTGGCCAGAGCGCTCGCATATCGAAGATAAAGGGAACGCCTGTCTTGCGAGACACCCAGCGTGCCACAGCTGCTGACAGATAGGAACGAGCGTGAATAAGGCTCGCATTGGTTTCGAGTACGGCATTTTTAACTTCTAGCGCACTATCTAACATGTCTCGCAGTGGAGTGAGAAAAGTGCGCCTCGGCTTGAAAAGAGAGGGCCGCCAATCGATATTATGAGTCTCACACTGCGCCTTCTGTCTCTGGCGCTGCGGAAGGTTTGCCCAATCAGCCTCTTTCTCGCGCGTGAAAAGCACAATGTCGTAATCGTTGGACAGTTGGAGCAAATATCCAAGCACCTGGCTCTGACCGAGAGGCTCGAGCAAACCGTTGCGGGTGACATAAATTACGCTGGGCTTCATAAAATCACCTGTTTGGGGCAAGGCAGCTGCTAGCACCGCCCAGAGCTAATTGCGCTGTTGAATGCAAAATTGTCTGACTAAAGCATAGGACTGCTACGGCGCAGCTTCAAAGTGACAAGCCCAGCGCGGCTAAATAAGAATGCGCGGCACGTTCGGGAGAGAAATCTGCTGCTCTGTTGCGGAGTTTGTCGCCATCCAAGGGAGTTTTCATACTTTTCTGCATCGCAGCTGCGAGCGCTTTTTTGTCGCTCACAGGAACTAGGGTTCCAAACTTGCCATCTTTTAAAATTTCCGCCGGGCCGGAGGGGCAGTCCGTCGACACGACAGGCGTGCCCGCCGCCAAGGCTTCAACGATAACGTTTCCGAAACCCTCATAATCAGAAGATAGAACGAACAGATCAGCCGTTTCGTAAAAAGGTGTTGGATCCGGTTGAAAGCCCGCAAAAATGACTTTCTGGGCAAGGCCGAGGTGGCGAGCCTGGGCGCGCAATTCTCCTTCAAGTGGACCCGAACCTAATAACATTAGTCGGTCCTCCGGACCGGCTATTGCATGAAAAGCGTCGAGGAGTAAGGCGTGGTTTTTTTGAGCTTTAAAACTGCCAACCGTTATTACACGTTTTCCTTCTGCTGTCCCCCAACGCTTCAGTGAGTGAGCCGTCCGCTCCGACGAATCGCGAACTCTATTCGCAATCGGATTGTGGATCACCCGAAATTTTTTGCGTGAAAGGCCAGAGAGATGGGCTAGATCATCCGCGACACCCTTCGATACGGCCACTCGTGCATCTGCCATACGATAGCCCGCTGCCATACTAAGTCTTAAAGCCGCATTATGAAGCGCGCCCCTCGATTTGTATTGCACTGACAATTGATTGTGCTCCGACACGAGTACCATGCAGCGATGTCTTGATAGGCGCGCCGCGAGAGGAGCTATAACGGTGAGCGGCCACATGGCTGCAAGCAGAACGTCGGGTTTGGCTGTTGTAATATAGCGTGAGAGTGGAGCTACCAAGGACCGCGCTCGTGAGACATCCAGGCCTATGACAGAGAAACGCTCTCGTGCCTCTGCAATCAGCTCACCGTGCGTTTGCATTAATATAAACTCTACGCGGTGACCCGCCTGGGCGAATTGTTCGGCCAGCGCAAGGCGGATTCGTTCAACGCCCCCCCCTCGCAGATCTGGGAGAAGGATCGAGATGGTTCGCTTGGATAACATGCGAGCGGCCTTGTCGTTGCTCAATGCAAAAGTGAAGGCTTTCTTTTTCCGAATGATCAAAATGAATATTCTCTGATAGAGCGGTTTTGGCGGAATGTGTCAGCCGCAAAACGGTATTCTAGCTGACTTTGGAAAAGCTCGCACTCCCAGATATGACTTTAACGCTGGCATTCAGACTGGTTGCTGCTAACGCCGCATCGAATCTCAATGTGACTTGCTACGACGGTAAAATTCTGGTGCAAACGTTGTAGGCCACAATAGCTTACATCGGGTAATTCTCGAGGACTTGTTCCGTCGACTCCCTGCTAGTCAAGATGTTGTTTTGCGCAGGACCTAACCTGATGTTCCGCAGTCCCTTTGTTAGTCGTTTGGTTCGCTTGGTGCTCCATAAGGACATCGAAAGCGTTTTTCGTGGAATGGCGGTACTCGCTAGCGGCAGCGCCATCGCAAAATTGATCGGCATTTTGTCGCTCCCTATATTGACGCGATTGTACACACCTGGTGATTTTGGTATTATGGCTGTGTTCTCGGCGTTGGTTCAAATTGTTACACCGATCCTTACGCTCCGATACGGCTTGGCGATCCCATTGGCTCGGCGTGATGCAACGGCTATGAACGTTGTTGCGGTGTCAGTCCTAACGCTCGTGGGATTAGGCGCTATTATGGCCCTGATACTTTGGGCCAATGCGACCCCAGTTTTGCGCTTATTCTCGATGGAGGAACTGGCAGCTTGGTGGTGGCTGATAGTCGCCGGCTGTATGGGTGGCGCAATTTACGAAATTCTAAGTTACTGGGCTACACGGCGACGGTCTTACAAAATCGTTGCCCGCACAAACGTAACGCAACGATTGTGGGGAAGCTTCGTTAAGATCGGGCTCGGTCTCATCTCTTTTGGGGCTGGTGGCCTAATGATTGGCCAGGTCGTGGCGCAGAGTGGAGGAACTCTCGCGATGACAAAAGCATTCTGGACGGATTTCACACGAAGCGTAAAGCACGTTCGGCCAAGCCGGATGCGTCGAATAGCCTTATTGTACGGTTCGTTCCCCATTTATCGACTGCCTTCTCAATTTTTACTGCAGTTTGCCAAACAGCTCCCTCTCATCGGATTTGCGTATCTATACACCCCTGCAATTACGGGTGCTTTGAGCGTCGCAATGACGACGCTCCTTCTGCCTTTAGGTCTGATTGGAACAGCAATGGGTAACGCGCTTTACGCAGAAGCGGCGAAGCTGGGTTTGAAAAACCGAAATAAGATTTACAAGATGGCCAAGCAGACTCAACTGCGATTGTTCGTTGCCTCGATCGGTCCAGCTTTGGTTCTCTTTATTTTTGGTCCGCAATTATTCGCCCTCACACTCGGCCAAGAATGGGAAATGGCCGGCCATTTCGCATCTATTCTTGCAGCAGTTACGGTTTTCCAATTTACATCAGCTCCACTCATGCAGCTGCTTAATATTTTCCGGGATCAGTCGTTGTTCCTTTTGATTAACGTGTCTCGGTTGATTGCAGTATGCGCCGTCTTCCTAATTGCAGAGAGACTTAACTTTAGCCAAGATCGCGTTCTTTCAATCTATTCAATAGTTATGGTCATTTTTTACATATCGATATCGTATATTGTTATGACAAGGCTGAAGGATGGAGATGCAAATTGAGCAAAGTTAAACAGCTCAAATATTCTGTACGTCCCGGCGATCTCAAAGGAATTTTATTGGGCCCAACCACTCGTCGATGCGCAGGCTATATTAGGGTAAGTCAGTATTTAAGGGAAAAAGGGCTTAATCGCTTAGCAAAATTTTTTTCCCAACGGCTCCAAGCAACTGGCAACTATATTTCGTCCACCGCAAGGATCGACCGGTCGGTAAAATTTCCTCATCCAACAGCAATAGTCATTGGAAGTGGGGTGATTGTAGAGGAAAAAGTAGTGATTTTTCAGTCCGTCACGCTTGGTGGTGCGCGTATGGGCGATTTCCAACGCAACAATTACCCAATTATTGGAGCGGGGACGGTCATTTTTTCCGGTACCGCTATCATCGGCAAAGTACGCGTGGGGCGTAATTGCGTCATCGGTGCAAATTCAGTCGTTCTGTCCGATATTCCTGATAATTCGGTATGTGTTGGCGCGCCTGCGCGCATCGTGTCGACTTTGCCTCAAAGAAATATGGATTAGGTAATTGAAAAGACTACAGATACATCCCTCTCGACTTCATGGCACGGTTGCGTTGTCCGGAGCAAAGAATTCTGCGTTGCGCCTACTTGCGGCAAGCCTTTTGACGACGGAGCGCGTTACGCTCACTAACTACCCATCCGCACTTTTGGACGCGCAGGTTCATGTCGGGATGCTCGAAGCACTTGGAAAAGCCTGCAAAACTGATGGCGATCGAATCGAGATCGTGGAGCGAAACCCAATTCGTGAGCAACTCGATTGGGACGGCCGTTCGATCCGTAACACACTTCTGATCCTTGGTGCCTTAACAGCTAGGCTTGGAGCAGCGAAAGTGCCGTTGCCGGGTGGCTGTAAATTGGGCGAGCGCAAGTACGATCTTCATGTAATGCTACTAGAACGGCTAGGGGCTCGTGTGTGGGAAGAAGGCGATTTCCTGTGCGCAGAGGCGACTGACGAAAGGCTCACAGGCGCTGATATCAATCTTCCATTGCGCTCGACGGGAGCGACCGAGAACGCAATCCTCTGCGGAACGCTGTCCCACGGAATTACGCGAGTTTGGAATCCGCACATCCGGCCAGAAATACTCGATTTGATTGCGCTGCTACGTTCAATGGGAGCCAAAATTCGCGTATTTGGCCAAGAACATATCGAAATCACCGGTGTAGATGAACTCACGGGAGCGGAGCATGGGGTTATCGCGGATAATATGGAGGCAATTACCTGGCTTGTTGGTGCGGTCATGACCGACGGTGATGTGGAAATTATCGACTTTCCTTTCTCGGATCTCGAAGTGGTCCTCAGCCACCTTAAAGCTGCGGGTGCACGCCTATTTGCCCATGAAAACGCTCTAATCGTTCGCGGCGGTAGCCCATACCCTATCGAGATTTCTACAGGTCCTCATCCAGGTATTAATTCGGATGTGCAGCCAATTCTCGCAGCATGGGCATCGTCCTGCATGGGTGAATCGCGCATTATCGATCTCCGCTTTCCAGGGCGTTACGCGTACGCCGAAGAAATGGCGAGAATGGGTCTACAACATGAGGTGATTGGCGATATGTTAATTATCCACGGTAAGCGTGGCGGGCTAGTGGGAGCGGAAGTACGTGCTCTCGATTTGCGGGCTGGTGCGGCGTTGGCGTTGTGTGGTCTGACCGCTATGGGCGAGACAGTCATCAATGACGCTTGGCAGATTGAACGTGGTTATGTTGATTTTGCCGATAAACTTCGTTCGCTGGGGGCCGAAGCAGAATGGATCGCCTGAACGACAGCGATATTATTGAATTGGCAGCGCGTTGTGACGGAAGACTCAGTCGGGACGTCGACCTTTCGACAGTTAGTTGGTGGCGTATCGGCGGTCTGGCCGATGTCGTTTTGCGACCCTCGTCGACTGAGCAAGTCGCAAGTTTGTGTCATTGGTTCGCCGCTCGAAAAATCCGGCCGGTCGTAATTGGCCAGATGACGAATTTGCTGTTCGACGATGCAGGGCTTCGAGCTCCGTGCATTCAGATCAGCCGTAATATGTCGAAAGTCGCCATTTCCGATAACACTGCATGGGTTGAAGCCGGCGCATGGGTTCCAGGTCTAGCGCGCAAGCTTATGCAGGCTGGGCTCGGTGGAGCGGAACATATTTGCGGCATTCCGGGTACTCTCGGAGGACTGATTTGCATGAATGGCGGCAGTCAACGCAAGGGCATCGCGGCGAATGTTTGCGAGGTGAGAAGCGTGGGCGGTTCCGGCCACACGATTTCGCGCGATGTCGATGAATGCGAATTCGGATACAGGAAGTCGGTATTTCAAACGAATGACGAGATCATCACGTCGGTGCGAATGCGGTTCCAACCGCGTCACCGGGCGGAAATTCATTCCGAGATGCTCACAATCCTGACTGACCGAAGCAGCAAATTTCCGAGAAAACAACCGAATTGTGGCTCTGTGTTCAAGTCGAACCCGACGATGTATGCTGACGTGGGGCCGCCGGGAGCCGTCATCGAGCGGCTCGGCTTCAAGGGGAAGCGCATCGGTGGCGCGATGGTGTCGCCCCAACATGCGAACTTCATCGTGAATACAGGGAATGCAAGAGCCCGAGATGTGCTGGCACTTATTGCCGAAATCGATGAGGCGACCCGCTCCTCGACGGGCCATCGATTGGACGCAGAGGTTGGTTTCGTAAGCACGGATGGTCGCATTGTTCCCGCCAATACCGTACAGTTGGAAATGCCATGACGAAAGTATCGGTCGTTTGCGCGGTGTATAACCGCGCCGCATATATCGGCGACACTATCGACAGCTTGCTTTCGCAAGACTTGGACGATTTCGAGATTATAGTGGTCAATGACGGCAGCCCGGATCCAAAGGTACGCAACGTCTTGGACGCCTACGACGATCCGCGCCTGCGGGTGATACACCAGGAAAACACCGGTTTCACGATGGCAATCAGACGGGCCATCGAAGCGACTACGGCCCCGTTCATAGCAATTCAAGGGGCGGGAGACGTTAGCTCCTCAACTCGGCTGCGCCTACAGTATGAAGCTCTTCGGGCGCAACCAGATGCTGCTATCGCAGGATGCTACTACCGAACGCGCAATTTCCGAACTGGGGAATTTTCAGAAGCCTCTCCTGCGGCGCCGGTAGAAGGTACTATCGTATTTAACTGTTTTTCGCACGGAGAACTAATGTATCGCCGGTCGGTTTACGATGCAGTCGGTGGCTATAGAACCGTGTTCAGTGTTGGACAGGGATCGGATCTTTGGATGCGTCTCATGCGCGACAATGTTGCTGTTATGATACCTTCGTTTTTGTACGAACAGCGTTATTTTTCCGACGGCGTTTCTCTCTCTCCGGCCAAACGCGCAACTCGGCATGTGATGGATGCCGTTCGGGTAGAGAATGAAAAGCTGTTCCGACGAACCGGCTTTGACCATATCGATCAGTACGGGGCCGGAGCCTTCGGAATGCTTGGCGGACGCTGGGGGGTGAGGCGCGAAACTGCGAGGGCTATACTGAAAATAGAGCAATCCGATCGGAAAGCGAGCACTTCGCATATTGATGCAGGGATACTTACAAGAATCTTGGCCCTGTCGATAGGGTTATTTCGTGTGCTTAGAATAAGATGAGGAAAAATTTTCAGCTTATTCGCTTGTCAGTAAAAAACGTCCGTGTGGCCACAAAGTTCATTTTGCATAGCATCCGGCACGCTCAAACGTTGTGTAGGCCCGTCATTCGAGCCCTATTTAAAGGCCATGATAGTCCCGATACCACTCAACGAATTTCGGAACACCTACATCGATGCTCGTAGTGGGTTCATATCCCAGATCGTTGCGGATCGCATCGATGTCGGCGAAGCTCTGGCGCACGTCGCCGGGCTGGATGGGCTGAAAATCGACATCCGCCTCCCGTCCGAGTTCGGTCTGCAGGATGTCGACCACTTTCATCAGGTGTTCTGACCTGTGATTGCCGATATTGTACAGACGATGCGGTTTGAAGCTGCCGCCGGCCTTCATTTCGCCATCGTCGGCGGGAGGATTGTCGAGACAGGCAATGACGCCCGAAACGATGTCATCGATGAAAGTGAAATCACGCCACATGTCGCCGTGGTTAAACACTGGGATCGGTTCGCCTGACAGGATCTTGCGGGTGAAGATCCACATCATCATGTCTGGACGGCCCCAAGGGCCATAAACCGTGAAAAAACGAAGACCGGTTTGCGGCAAGCGATATAGATGTGCATAGCATTCGCTCATCAATTCGTCCGCACGCTTAGTTGCAGCATAGAGGCTCACCGGATGGTCGACGCGATCATCTACCGAGAAGGGGAGCTTGGTATTCCCTCCATATACACTGCTCGAACTAGCATATACCATGTGCTCGCACTCACGTTGCCTAGCGACTTCAAGCATATTGAGATGTCCGGCAAGGTTAGCCGAAAGGTATGCGTGAGGATTCTCTATCGAATAACGCACTCCCGCTTGAGCCCCAAGGTGCACGATGCGGTCAAAGCGCTCTCCTTTGAGCGCATCGGACAACGCTTTCATGTCCGCGAAGTCTGCCCGGATGAATGAAAAACGCGAGCCGAATTGCTCATTCAAACGTAATAGACGCGCTTCTTTTAGCGTCGGATCATAGTAATCGTTGACAATGTCGACGCCGAGAACGGTATCCCCACGATTCATCAATGACCGGGCGACGCTAAAGCCAATGAACCCGGCCACACCGGTAACTAGTACGCGCATTTTTTATAAACCTCCTAGCAACCAGCGAAGCCAGCCTCGCGTTACGTCTACAGCCGCAGATCGCTATGTGCCTGCGGAAAGACGCTCTTCAGATCGTAAAAGACACCCCCAGGCCGAAGTAACTTACGGATCGATTCCGCACCATTTCGAACCAAACCGTCATGGGGCACAGCCAAGATGACCGCGTCGTATTTAATACCCTCTGCTATCTCATCAGTAAGGGATATGCCGTATTCATGCTTAGCTTCAAGAGGGTCCACCCACGGGTCAAAGATATCAACCTTTGAACCAAAATCCTCAAGCTCTCTGACCATATCGACAACCTTAGTGTTGCGCACGTCTGGACAATTTTCTTTGAAGGCAAATCCTAGGACAAGAATACGCGAGTCCTGCACATGAAGGCGACGCTTCAGCATCGCCTTCACCAGCTCCCCAGCAACATAGGTTGGCATAGTATCGTTGATCCGGCGACCCGCAAGGATCACTTCCGGATTGTATCCGATCGATTCGGCTTTGTACGTCAAATAATAAGGGTCAACTCCGATGCAGTGACCGCCAACCAAACCGGGGCGGAAAGGCAGGAAATTCCATTTGGTACCCGCCGCCTCAAGCACTGCCTCGGTGTCGATCCCCAATTTTCCGAAAATAAGTGCAAGTTCATTGACCAGCGCAATATTCAAATCTCTTTGCGTGTTCTCGATCACTTTTGCAGCTTCCGCTACCCTGATACTTTCCGCCTTGAAAGTTCCCGCGGTGATGATTTGAGAATAAAGTTTATCTATTTCCTCAGCCACTTCTGGAGTAGATCCTGACGTCACCTTACGTATGGTTGGAAGGCGGTGCTCCTTGTCGCCAGGATTTATTCTTTCTGGACTATACCCACAATAGAAATCTTGGTTATACTTTAACCCAGACACACGCTCCAATACAGGAACGCACTCTTCCTCGGTAGCGCCAGGATATACCGTGCTCTCGTAAATCACTATATCGCCGGTCTTCAGCGAAGCACCCACCGTTTCAGATGCGCCAATCAGGGGAGCGAGATTTGGTCGCTTATGACCGTCGATTGGAGTGGGCACCGTAACGATAAATATTCGTGCCTCATCAAGGTCAGCGCGATTAGATGTAAGTTGCAAATGCAGCGCACTCGCGAGGTCCTCGCTGTCGACCTCTCGCGTTCTATCATGCTGATCGGCCAGTTCGGAAATACGCTTGCAGTCGATATCGTAGCCAATGACCTTACGTCGCTTTCCAAGCTCTACGGCGAGAGGAAGGCCGACATAGCCTAAGCCGATGACTGCAATGGGTTTTGTTTGCGCCAAGGATGATCCTAAAATGCTGCTATCATGAGTGCGCCGGGCAGCTAGACCAGGGGCCCCCTTCTTGCAAGACTTTCCCTAGTTGTTAATTCGACAACCCTGCGGTATGCTGCAATAACCTTGTCGACCGAGAACTCCCGCTCCATCTTCTGCCTACCTGCCCGGCCCATCCTTGCCCGGGCCTCTTGATCCAAGCTTTCAAACCGTAAGATTGCATCAGCTAGACTGCGAGGGCTGCGAGCTTCACAAAGGTAGCCACTTTTTCCTTCGTCCACGACCGATCGACAACCTGGAACGTCAGTAGAGACGATAGGCCGGCCCATAGCAGCTGCTTCAATAAGCGTTCTCGGCGCTCCTTCTCTATAGGATGGCAGGACAATACAGTCGACTTGAGCGATATAACCCCTCACATCACTTGCGCGCCCCAAATGCTTGATAACCCCGGAATTTTGCCAATTTTCTAAGTCGTGTCGAGAAATAGCCGTTCGGTTTTCGGCATCGAAGTCGCCAAGAATCAAAAATTGGATATCGGGAGCATAAGGCTTTACTAATTTCGCAGCTTCGACGTATTCTATTACTCCCTTATCTCTTAGCAATCTCGATATCATCAAATATTTGGTGCCCCCATTATTGTGAGGTAGATCAGTGTAAGGGAACGCGCGAAGATCAATGCCAGACCCCGGCAAAACAGTAGTTTTCTCTGCGTCTACTATACGCAATTCAATAAATAACGCTTGATCGTCCTCGTTCTGAAAGAACACATGCGGACAATGACGGAAACAATAACTATACAATCTCACCGTAACAGCGCGTAACGCTGCGCTAGACATGAAAGCAGTCCCTAGGCCGGTGACGTTAGGGACAAAAGGAATTTTCAACCAAGCAGCCACAAGAGCGCCAAATACATTGTTTTTGACGGTGAATCCTAAAATAAGGTCTGGTTTGATTTCACGGAATTTACGCGCGATACGCCATAAGAACCTCAGTTCGACAAATGGATTAAGGCCCTTCCGATCCATGGGGAGGTATTCGAACCTACATCCAGTGGACTCCAAATTTCGAACGCATTCATCAGCTGGTGCTAAAACCACCACTTCATGGCCATCCCTCAGAAGCGCCTGGATCAGTGGCAGGCGAAAATTCCAAATGTTCCACGCGGAATTAACTGTAATGCAAATACGCAATGCAACACCCAATTATTTTACTTGTTCAAATTCAAAGAGTAAGTGCCTTGCCAAGCGGTGGCCGCCGGTTTGTATCGCCGAATTTGCAGAAGATGCCAAGGTAAACTAAAGCGCAGCCGACTTCGCGCGCCGAGAAACGGAATCATCTCTCCTCGAGACCCATATGCAAGAAACCTTACGATCAAAATCCATGGTGCGGATGAAGCGCCGATCGCCTCAGAAGCTGCGCCAACCGATATCCATAGACCTATGGATATTTTATGCGGTAATAGTGTCTGTCGCAGCTTTTGGGGGAAGTTCGCGTTACGACTTGATGCAGGTAGCGATACTTCAGCCTATTTTATGGTTATTGCTGGCTTTAGCAGTTATTCGCTTGCGTGATTTAGCTGGTTTCAAGAGGCTGCTAGCAATTGTTGCTATTTACATCGTTTGGATGGTTATACAGCTTATCCCATTACCCTTCGATATTTGGTCGCATCTACCTGGGCGCGGCCCGATTGCCCGGCTGGATCTCGCCTTGGGCATTGAACCAGCACGGCCCATTTCCCTTGCTCCAGCTCGCACCTTGAACGCTCTTGCGTATCTACCAGCATTTCTCGCTCCGATAATTGCAGCGATAAATTTGGGGCAGCAAGTTACTCGTCACATATGTTTCGCAATCGTTGGCCTCGCTCTCGCATCAAGTTTATTGGGCCTCCTTCAAAACATGACTGGAGAATTTTACTTCTACGCGATCACTAGCACCGGCCGTATGGTCGGACTTTTCGCAAACACAAACCACAATGCGGTATTCGCAAGCTTAGGAATCCTCATTGCCGCTTTATCTCTTACACTTTCGACTGACCGATGGATGCGCCAAGCTTCACTTGGAAGTGCCATTTTGATATTTTTATTAGCGATCGTAAACGGATCCCGCGCAGGTTTAATAACTTTGGCAATTGCTGGCATCATATTCTTATTCTGCTACGTTGCCGCACTCGAACCCTCAAGTAAGAAAAAAGAAACGTTTAAATTTGTTTCCGTTCCTATTTTAGTCGCAAGTGCAACTTTTCTATTGATAACCGGTGCTTATTTCATGAGCGGGCGGATTATTGCACTTGATGAAATTTCGAGCGAAGAGCCCCTGGCTGATGTTCGATTTATAATAAATCCAGTTTCGTGGCAGATGCTGAAAGTCTACTTTCCTTTTGGTTCCGGAATAGGCTCGTTTGAAGCCGCTTTCCGAATTTCTGAACCAGATGAACTACTTAGTCCCAATTACATTAATATGGCCCACAATGATATTCTACAATTGGCGATTGAAGGCGGTCTTGTGAATATCCTGCTCTGGGCGGCGACTTTCTCACTGGCGATCTTCGCCACTGTAAAAGCGGGGCAGAAGCTATCCGCTAAAAAAGCGAAAGCTTTTTGGGCTGTCTTCATGGGATCGCTTGCAGTCTTACTTCTAAGCAGTGCATTCGATTACCCTCTTAGGACGCCCTTATTTCAAGCGCTTCTGGCTGTAGCGATGGTTGCTCTCGTGAGAGGGAGCCTTCCGCCGGCGGCCAGCGCCGATTAACCAGTTTCCATTGATTTCGAAGGAGTTTACGATATAGGCCACCGCCTATGCGCTTGGGGATCGAGCGCCTCCTTTGGTAGTGATAAGAGAAAGAATAGCAATGACCATCAGGCCCTTGGCGCTTCTTGCTTGCTCATGCTTGTTATTGGTAGGATGTCAGACGAACAGAACGGTAGCTTCCGCCCCTGAAATATCTCTTACAGAACTCAGCGATCTGCCTACGCCAGAGGTGGTTCAGTTTGCCACCGTTGCTCCCCTAGATCGATTGGAGATCTCCGTTCCGCAAGACAGCACACTTTCAGCAACCTACCTCGTGGATGAAAATGGATTTATAAATTTTCCTCTTATTGGCTCCGTCGAAAGCGCCGGGCGCACGCCAAACCAAATAGCTAACACCATTCGGTCGCTGCTAGCTGACGGATACCTTGTTAGCCCATCCGTGAATGTGGTCCCAGTAGACGTGACCCCTCCATCGATTTCGATCGGAGGACAAGTTAAAAATCCAGGTTCTGTTCCAGCGCGTGAATCGCTGACTCTACTCCGAGGAATAAATGTTGCTGGAGGCACGACCGAGTACGCGAAATTGGACGACGTTTTGGTATTTCGCGAAGCGAAAGGCGAGCAGTACATCGGTGTTTTCAATTTAGGGGCGATCGCCCGCGGCAATTACGCCGACCCCCGAATCTTTCCTGGAGACATAATTATGGTAGGTGATTCACCCGCCCGCCGACGTCTGGATACCTTCTTGCAGATATTCTCGATAGGATCGTCGGCGCTGATCCTCGTCGATCGACTTGGTAGATAACATGAACAATTCATCTTTACCTACTTCGCTTCCGGCGGCCACCACTAATGTCTTACCGACTGCTCAGGATGACGGTCAAATGGCAGTGGATCTTGCTCGCCTTTGGCGACGCGCCATCGAAAAACGCTTTCTAATCATCGGCATCTTAATCTCTGCCATTCTTGCAGCGATTGCTATAACAACGCTGCAGACGCCCCTTTATCGATCAACAGCTCAGATCGAAATCAGCCGCGCAGATATAGCCACTGGGGCTGTCGTGGAAGGAGAAGCTCTACCTGGAGTAGAGGCTCGTGATTTACAGTATTACAACACACAATACGAACTGCTGAACTCGAGAGCCTCCGCGCTAAATGTCGTCGAGGCTCTCGACCTCGGGCAGAACCCTGCTTTTTTAAACGCATACGCTATTGATTCTAACCAAATTTCAGACGACTTGGCTGCAGCTATTCTTCTGGCCAACGTTCAGGTCCTGCCCGTAGCGGGATCGAATCTTGTTGATATAATATATAGCAGCCCCGATGCACGTCTCTCGGCCGAAATCGCAAATTCTTGGGCGACCGAATTCCTCCAGGCTAATTTTCAAAAGCGATTTGGCGATACTATCCTCGCTCGCCGACAATTAGAAAATCAATTGCAAGAAATGCGCGTGAAACTCGAAAATTCAGAGGCGCGACTAAATTCTTACGCAAATTCGAACGAAATAATCGTCACCGAATCCTCCAGTTCAAATGGCGATACTACAAGAGGAACCCTTCTTTCTTCGCAACTAACGTCCATTAGTGACGCGCTTGCTCAAGCTACTATCCGGCGCATTTCGGCTGAAAGCGCTATGCGCACTGGTCTTCCTGTCGAGGGTAGTGAGGTCTCCGCAAACAGCCCTGAACTGGCGCAAGCAGAAGCGCAACTTGCTCAGTTGCGTACAACCCACGGCCCCCAGCACCCCCTTGTTGAAGCTAAACGCGCAGAAATCGAGAGCCTCCGTAAGGCAAGGCGCGATGTTATCGGGAACTCAGGGCGAACTCGTGAAGCAGCCTACCGCAGCGCTTTGCGCGAAGAACAGGAGCTACGCCGAGGCTATGAAGAAGTTAAGGCAAGGTATCTTGGTCAACAAAACAGCGGTGTCGAATATGGCATTTTGGAAAGGGAGGTCCGGACCAATCGCGAGATCTATGATGGATTACTTCAACGTTACAAACAGCTGGGCACCGTAACCAGTGGTACGAATAATATGAGCGTCGTTGAAGCGGCGCGGCCTGCTGGTAGCCCATATTTTCCATCACTGCTTTGGAATCTCTTAATTGCAATTGGCATTGCGATCCTAGTTTCTGTAGCGATTGTTTATATTTTAGATCTCTTAGATCAGACTATTCGAGATCCGGAAGATGTAAAACGCCGCTTTGGACTTCGTTTATTTGGCATTATTCCACTCTCCGATCAGCCGGTTCAAACTAGCTTAGAGGAGCGGCATTCCATCCTTTCCGAAGCTTACGCTTCCACCCGTACTTCCCTTCAATTTCTCGCCCGCGAGCAAGGACTGAAATCTCTAATGTTTACGAGTACGCATCCCGGGGAAGGTAAGACCTCAAGTACCTTCGCCATAGCTAAAAGCTTTGTTGATGTCGGGGAAAGGGTAGCACTTATCGATATGGATCTGCGTCGCCGTGGACTTTCGAAGCTTATTGCAGATCGCCCAACAGCACGGAATGGCGTAGCAGCCTACTTGGGCAACTCTGATGAGAGCGCAGCACTCACGACCCACAGCCTCGGCTTTGATTATTTAGCAACTGGCGCGACAGATATTTCACCTGTGGTACTATTGAATGGTCCCAAGCTAGGTAAGCTAATCAATCAGTTAGAGCGGGAGTACGATAGAATTATAATTGACGGACCTCCGGTCATCGGACTGGCTGATGCTTTGGAAATTGGCTCTCACGTGGATGGCATCGTCTACATTCTTCAAGCAAACGCAGGTTCTTATAGAGCAATAGGGCGGGCTCTGAGTCGACTGAGAGAATCAGATGCTAATATTTTGGGTGGGATTCTGACCCAAGTGGATTCCCGTAACGAGAGCTATGGATACGGTTACGAGTACATTTATAGTTACCGCGACGAGGAAGGCCAATGAGGCGTGCCTCTCGCATAGGCACGTCGATCATTTGCACCATTTTAGCAGCAGGTGCGTGTTCGCAGGCTCTATCTAATGTAATTGCTTATCAGCAGCCCTTCGTGGCCGCGACGCTTTCTCCGTTCGCCGGCTCTCCATTGGAAAAACTTGTGAGAACCTCTGCGGAAATCAATGATCAGGGCGCGGTCATACCTAATCGAGCGTCAGTAGAGTTCGCTAAACAAGCGCGGTTAAGGGACCCTCTCGCTACGGAAGCTGCTGCTATTCTAGCTCTTTCGCAACCCACTTCTAGAGCGCGTAATGAAGTAATCTCTTCACTTCTTGAGTTATCGCGCCGCGGGCGTTTTCTCAGTTTCGCAGCATTACAAAACAGCGTGGAAACTGAGAATATGCCAGGTGGCATTCTGGCTCTCGATCGAATGCTACGCCTCTATCCTGGATATTCAAAGCAATTGATGGCCCCCCTCATGGCCTATGTTGAGCAGGACGAGGCTCTTCCCGCCTTCGAAAAGGTATTGTCGACGAGACCCGAATGGCGGAATGCGTTTTTCAGCGCCTCCTCGGGAAGCGAGGCTGGGTTGCACAACTTAGCGGTGCTCCGGCTTTCATTAGGCCCTGATTATCCGCTAAGTGATGCGTCCCAAAACCAACTTATTGCTAAGCTCATAGCGAAGGGTATGTGGGACGAAGCTTTGTCGATCCGCGACGTGAATATAAAGCGAATGGGCGTCGATGAAAATCCCACCCTCGCTTGGATTAACGAGGATCCGATTTTCGATTGGGTTTTTGCAGACAAGCGGCAGATATTCGCTCGACCTAATCCCGAGCGGGATTATCTCAGGATTAAAGTTCAGCCAGGCCAAGGCGGGATATTAGCGGCAAAGTTGCTTAAGCTTCCCCGCGGTGCGCGGTCATTGAAGTACAGCCATGAGCTTCAACCTAGCCATGATTTGCGGAATTTTTCACTTTCGTTAGCATGCGCGAAATCCGAAAAGCTTATCGCGACGACCTCCTTAGTTAGGAAGGAGGGGCAATTGAATATCTCCCAAGCTCAGTGCGAATGGGTATACATTACCTTGGTTGGCCGTGTCTTTTCTACGGGGCTAGAGGTGGAAGGACGCTTTCATCAGTTGCAGTTCCTCTAAAATTAGTGCTTTATTTGGCGCCGTGAGAGCTAAATACAACATGGGCAGTTTTGAGCAGAACAACGAAGTCGAGCCACAGTGAGAAATTCTTAATATAGTAGAAATCATACTCCAGCTTCCGCGCCACCGATGCAGTATCGGCCACATGACCTTGATGTACTTGAGCCCAACCGGTGATCCCTGGCCTCACCACGTGCCGGTAGGCGTAAAACTCGATATTCTCCTTGTACCAATGAGATAAAATCGCAGCCTCTGGTCTAGGACCAATGAGGCTCAATTCACCACGTACCATATTAAGAAATTGGGGCAGCTCATCAATGCGTGTAGCTCTGAGAAAGCGGCCAACCCGAGTAATGCGGCTATCGCCTGCCTGCGTCATTGCGGACTCTCGAGTTTCAGGACCATCCGCCGTTTTCATCGTTCTTAATTTATAGATCGTGAAGGGTCGGCCGAGATAGCCCACTCTCTCTTGCTTGAAGATCGCTCCACCACGACTTTCGAGCCGAATAACCATGATGGCAAAGATAAGAATGGGCGCGGTTAAGATCAAACCAACCAACCCAGCAATTCTATCCACCATAGATTTGATTGCGAAATAAAGTGATGGCGTCCCAAGCATTCCAAAACTGTTTTCTGAGATGTGGTCCACTCTCACCCTACCCGTGAGAGATTCGCGGGCGAAAGTAACATGGTAAACCGAAGCACCTGCAAGCACGGCATCCGCTATTGCCTTTTCCCAATCGGAGTTTAGGTCCGCGCGGAGGTCCGCGATTATGGACTTTGGCCCGATTAATTCAGCGGGCTCTCTGCAAACTTTGAAATTCATTTTCGGCAGTTCGCTCATAAGCGCAAGAACCCGCTTGCTGGGGACGACAAGGAAGGGCGTAGCGCGGGGTTTGCGGGTCAACGATGTGAGCAACCATCCGGATACGATTGCCGCTAGACCTCCCATCATGAGAACAGGGACGCTGTAGGGCACCCGGAGCCACAACAATAAAATGATCGCGATTGTCCAGCTTGGGACAAATGCGGGAATAATGAAGGCAAACTTACGGGTGCCTGGAAACAGCCGCATGCTGCGAAAATTCAGCAAAGCTATGAAATTTGCCCCAAAAGCAACAAGAACACTATTCAGAAATAATTTGGAAGGTAGCAGTTCGCGCGAAATTCCCAATGTGGTAAGAAATTGGACAATAAAGGCAGCAAATAGTATGATTGGCAGCTGCACCCGTAATTTGTAATGAAGGGGTCTTTTACTGAGTTGAGCTTGCAAGCTTTCATCAATGGCAGTGGGATCTTCCACAGCGCTCTTGCTAACCAATTCGTTATCGTGATCGATCCGCACGTCAATTAATCCCGTTCGAAGCATGCCATAATCTGCAAACCGAAGTCCTTCCTTACATGCAAACTCAAGGTGCTAGCCTGCCATTTGGCAAGGTGGGCACGTAGCGCAGGAAAGCGCGGACGATAAAGAGCAAGTAAAGGTTGATTGGCCTTTTTGAGCAACCTCTGATGTTGCAGCACATCCGCAAGTCGGCCTCATACAACGACCGATAGCCGAACCCTTAGATCTTTATCAACGGTCGCCACCAGCCTTCATTGCTCAGATACCATCGTAACGTTGCTGAAAATCCTTCGGAAAATGTACGACTTGGGGTGTAGCCCAGTTCATCTCGCGCCTTAGTCTCATCGATGGCATAGCGATGATCGTGACCCTTCCTATCTTCAACGAAAGTTTTTAGGCTCGAAGTGGGTTGGTTCATCGCAGGAGGAGCATTGGGAAAACGCTCAGCAAGCTTCTCATTTTCTTCGAAAATTTCATCTACGCCAGCACATATTCGATCGACGACTTCGATGTTCGGCAATTCCTGTCCACCACCAATATTATAAACCTCGCCAGAAACGCCCGCCAGAATGGCCGCCTCGATGCCTCGGCAGTGGTCTTCTACATGGAGCCAGTCCCGAATATTCCGGCCGTCGCCATAAATTGGCAGCCCGCGCCCATGTAAAGCATTGATAATGAACAGCGGGATCAGCTTTTCCGGGTATTGGTAGGGCCCATAATTGTTCGAACAGTTGGTCGTGGTGACCTCTAACCCGTACGTATGGTGATAAGCTCGGACAAGATGATCAGACGCCGCCTTACTCGCAGAATACGGCGAATTAGGCCGATATTGAGTTGTCTCTCTAAAAGCTGGATCGTCCAATTTAAGTGACCCGTAGACCTCGTCGGTCGAGACGTGGTGGAATCGATGCGCCTTTCCGACACCCTCCTCTAGCCACACTTTTCGGGCAGCTTTAAGCAATGAATGGGTGCCAAGGATATTGGTGTCAATGAACGCATCGGGGCCAGAAATACTGCGATCAACATGACTTTCTGCAGCGAAATTGACTACAGTATCGATATCCAGATCACGAAGCAGTTGCTCCATCAACGCATTATCGCGGATATCACCCTGATGGAACTGACAGTCCGGCAGGTCAGCGATCGTCGAACGATTACCCGCATAAGTGAGGCTATCTATTACATGCACTGTATCTTCCGGGTGCCTTCTGCACCAGAAATGCACGAAATTGCCACCAATAAAGCCAGCGCCACCAGTTACAAGTAGATTAGCCAAGTCCTTTTTCTTCCTTAAGCATCTTGCGCAGATTTTCACGCCAGTGGGTTGGAGACTGTCCGGTTAAAGCCTGCGTTTCGGTGGTATCAAGCACTGAGAATGGAGGACGTGTAGCTAAAGTGGGAAATTGAGACGTTGTTATCGGGTAGATTGAAATAGCCTCGCTCAATAGACCAAGTTTTAACGCCTCTTCTTGGACAGCGAACGCAAAATCATACCAACTGGCGACGCCCGCGTCTTGGTAATGGAATAACCCGGGACGATCCTCCAATGCTAGCGCCCAAAGAGTTTTGGCCAGCCCACGTGACCAAGTTGGCACGCCTACCTGATCCGATACCACTGAAACGCTCTCGCGCTCTCTAAAGAGGCGCAGCATCGTACGGACAAAATTCTGCCCTGATGCCCCATATACCCAACTGGTCCTGCAAATGATCGCATCATCACCAGCTTGCTTTTCACCCAACAATTTTGTCGCGCCATAAATCGATAACGGATTGGGTTTGGTATCGACCAAGTACGGTGTCCCACGCGAACCATCGAATACGAAATCCGTGGAAATTTGGACGAGCCTTCCGCCTGCCTGTGAAAGCGTTTCGCTGATCACTCCTGGGGCGTCGCCATTAACTTTCCGAGCCAATTCCTGATCTTTTTCGGCCTTGTCTACGGCAGTATAGGCACCAGCATTAAAAACGACATCTGGCACCTCGCTCAAAATGGCGTTACGAATTGCTTGAGGATCAGTAAGGTCCATGGTCGATCGGTCGAATGCTACAACGGTCCACCCGAAGGGTGCAGTAGCTTGCAGAGCCTGCCCGACTTGCCCATTCGCCCCAGTCACCAACGCTTTCACGCGAATGCCTCAATTTCAGCCAAAGTTTTGCCGCTCCTGTCTTTATTTGACAAAAGTGGTTGTGCACCCTGAAGCGGCCAATCAATTCCTATGCTGGGATCATCCCACGCAAGGGTGTGCTCATTATCAGCAGAATATGCCGCATCGCATTTGTATAGGAAATCTGTCTGATCTTCGAGCGTAAGAAACCCGTGCGCAAAGCCCTTTGGAACCCATAGAAGACGCTTGTTTTCCGCGCTCAGCTCAACTCCAATCCACTTACCGAAATAGGGGCTGGAGCGGCGGATATCGACTGCAACATCATATACTGCTCCAGAAACCACACGCACGAGCTTTCCCTGCGATTTCGGGTTTTGGAAATGTAAGCCTCGCAATACACCTTTCTGGCTCCGCGAATGATTATCTTGGACAAAGGAGACATCAAGTCCACTCACAGCAAATTCAGCGGCACTCCAGGCCTCAAAAAAAAAGCCGCGATCGTCGCCAAAAACACGCGGCTCGATCAATAAAGGCCCCGGAATCGATGTTGGAAGAATCTTCATTTCAACAGGCTCAGAAGGTAGTCGCCATATCCAGATTTCTTAAGCGGTTCTGCCACCCGAGCTAGTTGTTCGCTGTCGATGAATCCATTCCGCCAAGCAATCTCTTCAGGACACGAAATTTTGAGCCCCTGCCTTTCTTCTGTAATTCGCACATAAGTTCCGGCATCTAGCAAAGAAGCGTGGGTCCCGGTATCAAGCCAAGCAAAACCTCGACCCATGATTTCGACCGACAGTTTCCCGTCACTAAGATAATGTTGATTAAGATCGGTAATCTCTAATTCGCCACGCTGGCTCGGCTTTAAGTCCCTTACCCTCTCCACCACCGTGTCGTCGTAGAAATAGAGGCCCGTCACAGCGTAATTGGACTTCGGACGGACCGGCTTTTCTTCGAGCGAAACAACGCCTCCATGCGCATCAAATTCTGCGATGCCATAGGCTTCAGGGTTTGAAACACAATAAGCGAAGATCGTGGCACCATCATCGCGAGCATCTGCGCTAGCTAACAGGTTGGGCAACCCATGGCCGTAGAAGATATTGTCACCGAGCACGAGTGCGCTTGGTGATCCCCGAACAAAAGTTGAACCGATCTGAAACGCCTGTGCAAGACCATCAGGAGCCGGCTGTACAGCATATTCGAATTGCATACCCCAATTACTTCCGTCACCAAGCAGTGCGCGAAATTGGTCAGCATCATAGGGTGTAGTAATAATCAAAATTTCGCGTATTCCAGCTAACATCAGCGTGCTGATGGGGTAATATATCATCGGCTTATCATAAACTGGCATCAGCTGTTTAGAGGCTCCACGGGTCAGCGGCCAAAGTCGCGTGCCACTTCCCCCAGCCAAAACAATACCTTTACGAGCCTTGATACCGCGATGTCCTGATCTATCTTGCCGCGTTGTCATGGCAGAGCGCCTAGACGGACCGCACGGAGAATTGCAAGTTCTCTTCGATTTGAACCTTCAATCGAGTTTTTAAAGTATGCTCGCTAAACTGACGAGAGCGCCTCCATTCCGTGGGTAAGCTGTCAGCCATGGGGCAAACTATAGCCACCAAGAAATGGCCGCTCCGTCTCGATGCCAAAAATGGCTTGATTTTCCTGAAGATTTTTCGCGAGGTACCCACCAGTTGCGATCGCCAGAATGGTTGGCAAGCTTGCATGACGAAGCATAGCAGCAACATTCACTCTATCAGCTGGGTTGCTGCCTATCCAATACCGCGCTTTCGTTTAGCGAGTTGCCTCCCCGATACCCCCTAACATTTTCCAATTATAACAGCCTCCCTCGGACATTTGATCACCAGTCTAGAGGGCGTCTGCTGTGAGCGCGACATAAAAATTTAGATTCACGAATTTTGACGAACGTCGCTAGCCCACCCTGTATTGCCAGGCTTAACGTTCGTGACATCTGATGGCCTATTGTAAAATCCAAAGCGCTCCTGCACTTCGTCGGAGCGAAGACCAAATTCCGCCAGCGAGTAAGAGTGCGGGGTTCGTTTGGAGGCGGCGGTTCGGTCGAGATAGGCAGCCATTCCTTGCAGGGCCGGTTCGATGTCGAGGCCAAGGAATTGGTAGACGCGTTCCATCGCGCTGCGCCAGTCATTGTCCATCTCGTCGAAATGGATATCGATCGCCTGGGCGGCGGGGAGATCTTTTCTAAATTCGCTCATACGCGAGACCATGAGGTCGGTCTTGCGGAGCCATTCGCGGCCGATGGTTTGGGGGTTCACATCATCGGCGTAGATGATGGTCTGGTTCCAGGCGAGGCTGGCCGCGCTGCCGACGATCGACTGCGGATCGCGGTGGGTGAAGATGAGCCGCGCGTCGGGAAAAACCTCAAGTAAAGCAGGGAGATCCAGCATATGCTGCGGGGTCTTGAGCACCCAGGGCCGCAGCGAGCTTTCCTGCTGCGACCAGCCGATCAGGCGCAGCAAATTGGCCATGTGACGATAGGCCGGAACCGCGCTTTCGCCCTCGCACCAGCGGGCGAAGGTCGGCACCCGCCACTGCGCCTCGAACTTCATGCCGTAGAAGCTGGCGGCTATCAGGCCGAGCTCTTCCTCGGGTTCGTAGGGCCCCGTGGGATGGATCGAAAGCGTGCGCGGATTGGCCAGCCGTGCGCCCCTGAGGATCCGTTTTGCCAGAACGGGGCGAAAATCCTCCCGGTGTCCGGCCAGAACCTCCTCGAAATCCGGCCGAGGGACCGGACTGATCGTCTCGAAGCTGCGTAGATGCGCAAAGCGGTCGTCCGAGGCCAGCAGGCGGTGCAGCCGCGTGGTGCCCGAGCGCATCGGGCCGACGATCACCACCGGATTGCGGATCGGCCGCGCGAGAATCTCGGTGTGCCGCTTGAACCACATCTGCGCATAGAGCCGGTCACGCAGGAGGTGATGGATGGTCTTCATCCCCGAAAGCTCCCCCGCCGCATTCAGCCCGGCCTCCGCCCGCGCGGAATCCAGCAGCATGTCGAGCGGCCGGGTGAACCAGTAATCGCCGAAATCGTCGAGCCCGTATTCCTCGGCCACCTGCTCGAGCAGCGCCTCGCGGTTCCAGCAGGCGGGATCGACCAGGCCAAGCCTGCGTCCGGCCCTCACTCCTGCATCGAGAATGTCGATGAAGCGGGTGCGCCGCGGCGGTACGAGGGGTTGGTCCTGCAAGTTTGACTCGCTTTCTTATTCTCTTTTGCGCGGGCGTGGGGCGGCAAGGCCCCGCCTTGCGCCGGGTCAGGGCAACAATGATCGGGTTCGCGATAGGTGCCGCAGCTTTCACCACTGGAAATACGCGGGCACAATCGGCATAGCCGCGCCCATGCACGACATCGCCTATATCCGAGCCAATCCCGAAGCCTTCGATGCCGCCATGATCCCGCGCGGCGCAGACCCTGTTGCGGGCCGCATCGTAGCGCTCGACGCCAAGAAGCGCGAGGCGCAGACCCGGGTTCAGGAAGCGCAAAGCCGCCGCAACGAAGCGTCCAAGGCGATCGGTCAGGCCATGGGCCAGGGCGACAAGGACAAGGCAGAGGCACTGAAGGCCGAAGTAGCCGAGATCAAGGCAAGCATGCCGCAGTGGGAAGAGGCCGAGCAGCAGGCCGGCGCAGAGCTCGACGATCTCCTCGCCCGCCTGCCCAATCTGCCGGCGGATGACGTGCCCGATGGCGCCGACGAGAACGACAATGTCGAAATCGCGGTCTGGGGCGAGAAACGCGACTTTGCTTTCGAGCCCAAAGAACATGCCGATATCGGCCCGGCGCTGGGCATGGAGTTCGAGACCGGCGCGAAGATTTCCGGCGCGCGCTTCACCTTCTTGCGCGGCGATATCGCCCGCTTGCACCGCGCGCTGGCGCAATTCATGCTCGACCGGCAAACGCGCGAAAACGGCTATACCGAGTGCAACCCGCCAGTACTGGTGAATGACGATGCCATGTATGGCACGGACAAGCTGCCCAAGTTCGCCGAAGACAGTTTTCGCACCACCGACGACCGCTGGCTTGTCCCCACCTCCGAAGTCCCCCTCACCTATTCGGTGGCAGGCGACATTCTCGGCGATCTGGCCGAACCGATCCGCATGACCGCGCATACGCTGTGTTTCCGCAGCGAGGCGGGCTCTGCCGGACGTGATACGCGCGGGTTCATCCGCCAGCACCAGTTCGAGAAGGTCGAACTGGTCAGCGTCTGCCGCCCCGAAGACAGCGAGGCGGAGCATGAGCGCATGACCGGATGCGCCGAAGGCATATTGCAGGCGCTGAACCTGCCCTATCGCAAGATGCTGCTGTGCGTCGGCGATATGGGTTTCGGCGCGCGCAAGACCTACGATCTGGAAGTCTGGCTGCCCGGCCAGGGGGCCTATCGCGAGATTTCCTCCTGCTCGAACACCGGCGAATTCCAGGCCCGGCGCATGAATGCGCGCTATCGCCCGGAAGGCGAGAAGAAGACCCGCTTCGTCCACACGCTCAATGGCTCTGGCCTCGCCGTGGGCCGGACACTGGTCGCGGTGATAGAGAATTACCAGAACGAGGATGGCAGCGTGACGGTGCCCGAATGCCTCGCGTCCTATATGGGCGGCGTAGAGGTACTGAGCCCTGCGTGAAATTCCGTTCGACCTGAGCTTGTCGAAGGGCCGTCCTTTACTTCTGGCCTTGCGCTGAAAAAGAAAAGCAGTGCTTCGACAGGCTCAGCACGAACGGTTTACGAGATTATTTCCGGAGAGGTAACAGCATGAAAATCCTCCTCACCAACGACGATGGCGTCCACGCCCCCGGTCTTAAAGTGCTCGAAGCCATCGCGCGCCAGTTTTCGGACGATATCTGGATCTGCGCGCCGGACGAGGAACAGTCCGGTATGGGCCATGCGCTCACCCTCACCCGGCCGGTTCGGCTGCGCAAGCATGGCGAACGGCGTTTCTCCGTCACCGGGACGCCCACCGATTCGGTGACGATGGGCCTCAGGCAGGTGATGGACGGCGCACCCGACGTGATCCTTTCGGGCGTCAATCGCGGCGCCAATCTGGGTGACGACATTACCTATTCGGGCACGGTGTCGGCGGCCATCGAAGGCGCACTGGCCGGTATCCGGTCCATCGCGATGAGCCAGGTGATCGGGCGCGACGATGCGGGGCACGACATGTCCTTTGCCGCTGCCGAGGCCTGGGGCGCCAAGGTGCTTGCCCCCCTGCTCGACACGCCGCTGCCCGCTCGCACGCTGGTCAATGTGAACTTTCCGCCGCGCGCACCCGAGGATATCAAGGGTATCCGCGCGGTGGCGCAGGGCTTTCACGACTACTCGCGCGGCACGGTGGTGGAAGGCCGCGATCCGCGCGGCTTCCGCTATTTCTGGTTCGGCCTGCAGGCGATCGAGCACACGCCCGATCACGGCACCGATCTGGAAGCCATCGCCGATGGCTATGTATCGGTTACCCCGCTGCAGCTGGATCTGACCCACCACGCTTCGCTCAAGGCGCTGGGCGAGCGGTACGAGGCCTGAGAATGCTTGACCGCACCCGCGCCCTCGCGCACCAAGGCTGCGCATGAGCGAGCGCAAGCAACTCGACCAGATCGCACCGGGAGGGGGAACGACGCGGGTCTATCGCGGGCCGCGCTTCCAGCCACTGCGCCGCGCGACCAAGATCCCCGTATGGGGCGATCTGGGTATCCGGCTCGGCCTTGCGCTGTTCCTGATCATGGTGGTCGTGATGATCCACTGGTGGGATCGCGAAGGGCTGGTCGACAATCTCGACGGCGAGGTGAGCTTCCTCGACGTGATCTATTTCACCATGATCTCGATCACCACCACGGGCTTTGGCGATATCGCGCCGATTTCCGATCGCGCCCGGCTGGTCGAGGCGGTGATCGTGACCCCGGTCCGGTTCGCCGTCCTGTTCATTTTCGTGGGCACCGCCTACAACTTCCTCATCAAGCGTAGCTGGGAAAAATTCCGCATGGCCCGCATCCAGGAACAACTGAAAAACCACATCATCGTGCTCGGCTACGGCATCTCCGGCTCCGAATCGGTGACCGAGCTGATCGAGCGCGGCACCGATCCCAGTACGATCGTGGTGATCGATCCCAGCGAAGAACGGCTGCATGCGGCCGAATCGCTGGGCTGCAACGTTATGGCAGCCGATGCCACGCGCGATGAAACGCTGAAGGCGGTGCGGATTTCCGAAGCGCAGAACGTGCTGATTTCCGCCGGCCGCGACGATACCACCATTCTGATCACGCTCACCGTACGTGCATTGGCGCCCCGCGTACCCATCAGCGTGGTGGTGCGTGCGGCCGACAATGAATCGCTGGCCCGGCAGGCCGGTGCCAACAATGTCATCAACCCGGTGCGCTTTACCGGCCTGCTGCTTGCCGGAAGCGCCAAGGGCGAACATATTGCCGATTATCTGGCCGATCTCGCCAGCGTTTCGGGCCGCGTCCAGCTGGTCGAACGCGAAGTGACGGAAGAAGAATGCGGCTGCGCGATCAGCGAATTGCGCACCGGCGGCCGGGGGCTGCGCGTCTATCGCGATGGCCGCGCGATCGGGTTCTGGGAAGACGAATGCCAGAACCTGCAGAAAGGCGACATCATCGTGGAGATCGTGGCCACGCCCAACGGCGAAAACAAGGGCGACGGCCATCGCCGCGACGATGAACTGCGCCAGGGCGCCTGATCGTTCAGCCCAGCAGCAGGAATACCCCGCCCATCGCCAGATAGGCGACAAGCCAGAAACCCCAATCGAACAGCGCGCGGCGAATGGGCTCCGCGCGGCGCACGGCGGTGATGACAATCGCCGGACCGATGAAGGTGAGCGCCAGTCCGCCCGCCATCATGAAATAAAGCCACCATTTGGTTTCCAGCGTCTCGCTGCCGACCCGTGCGAACATATGGCCCAGCATGGCGGCGCTGGCGAACATCAGCAGCGCGGCTAGTGCATGCAGAAGATAGGGCGGGCGCGGCGTCGATGCCCGGCCATAGAAAGCCACGCCCAGCAGCGCGGCGACGAACCATGCGGCCACAACCGCGATCCAGTTTACGGGTCCCATGCCGTGCCTCCTAGCGCGCAGGCCTCGCTTCGTGTAGGGGCGCGCGCGAATTTACGGACATTGCTATGAACACCTCCACCACCTCGATCCCCGACCAGAAGAAGGTCGGCATGGTTTCTCTCGGCTGCCCCAAGGCGCTGGTCGATAGCGAACGCATCCTCACGCGGCTGCGCGCCGATGGCTATGCGATGAGCCCCGATTATGCCGGCGCCGACGTGGTGCTGGTGAACACTTGCGGCTTTCTCGACAGCGCCAAGGAAGAGAGCCTGCAGGCGATCGGCGAGGCGATTGCAGAAAACGGGCGGGTGATCGTGACCGGCTGCATGGGCGACGAGGCCGAGGCCATTCGCGCCGCGCATCCCAGCGTGCTGGCCGTGACCGGAGCCCATCAGTACGAAGCCGTGGTGGAGGCCGTGCATGAACATGCGCCGCCGAGCCAGGGACCGTTCATCGATCTGATCCCGCAGCCCGATGTGAAGCTGACGCCGCGGCACTACAGCTATCTCAAGATTTCCGAAGGCTGCAATCACTCCTGCGCCTTTTGCATCATTCCCGATCTGCGCGGGAAGCTGGCCAGCCGCCGGATCGATGCCGTGCTGCGCGAGGCGGAGAAACTGGTCGCGGCGGGAACGAAGGAACTGCTGGTTATCAGCCAGGACACCAGCGCTTACGGCGTCGATACGCGCCACGAGAGCCGCGAATGGAAGGGCCGCGAAGTGCGCGCCCACATGACCGATCTCGCACGCGAGCTGGGCCAGCTCGACATCGGCGGCGGCGTGCCGCCCTGGGTGCGGCTGCATTATGTCTATCCCTATCCCCATGTCGATGCGGTCATCCCGCTGATGGCCGAGGGGCTGCTGACGCCCTATCTCGACATCCCCTTCCAGCACGCCAGCCCCAAGGTGCTGCGCGCCATGAAACGCCCGGCGAACGAGGCCAAGGTGCTCGAGCGGCTGAAGGGCTGGCGGGAAATCTGCCCCGAGATCGCGATCCGCTCGAGCTTCGTGGTCGGCTTTCCCGGCGAGACCGAGGACGATTTCAAATATCTGCTCGACTGGCTGGAAGAAGCGCAGCTCGACCGGGTGGGCGCGTTCCGTTTCGAACCGGTGGAAGGCGCGCAGGCCAACGCCCTGCCCGATCCTGTGCCCGAAGCGGTCAAGGAGGAACGCTATGCCCGGATCATGGAAGTGACCGAGCGGATCAGCGCCGCCAAGCTGCAGGCGCGGATCGGCAAGACCATTCCGGTGATCATCGACGAGGTAGGCGAACCGGACGAGGACGGCGATATCGGCGCCACGGGCCGCAGCCAGGCCGATGCGCCGGAGATCGACGGTGCGGTCTTTCTGCGCGATGTGCCGGCCACACTGGCCGCCGGGGATATCGTCTCCGCCGTGGTCGAGGATGGCGACGCGCACGATCTCTTTGCGGCTCCCGCCTGAGGATTTGGGTCTCCCGGCGCCCCTCGGCAGACCGCTCCGAAAAGGAAGTGATTTTCTATGCCGTTAATTTCGCGGGTAAAAGGCATTGCATTTCCGCGGGAATGGGGCTTTGCTCGGGCGAAGGATATGCGGAATTCTTCTCCTAACCAACTCTTAACCTCACTATTGCGAGGTTTACCTAGGGTCGCAGATGAAAACGGTAACTTCGTAGAAAGAATATTAAGTAGATCCGCTTCATAGGGGTGCGCGATGACGACCGTCCGCTCTTTGGACCGTTTGACACGGAAGCTGCGCCAGCCGTTGTCGCGGTTGCCCCTCGGCGCGGGGCAACGCATCAAGGATCTGCTGGTGAGCGCCCTTATCGCGTTCGTCCTTTTTGCGGGGCTGGTGCTGAGCCCGATCGATCAGCTGAGCTGGGTGGTCCAGTCCCGTCTGTCTACTCATGAACCTTCTGGCGATATTGTTTTCGTCAGCACGGACGCAGACATAACCCACAGCGCCCAGCCCGAAGGCAGGACACAACTCGCCGCAGCCTTGCACGCACTAGCAGATCGAGATGTGGCGAGAGTCTACATCGACCTTGCATTCCCCACACGTTCCACCGAGCAGGCTGATAGGGAGCTAGCTGATGCGATAGCGGCGCTAGGTACACGAGCCATACTGGTCGATCAGCTTGAGCGTAAAGTCACGTCCGGCGATCGCACGCTCCGGACCATGCCTGAGATCGGCGGGGATGCGCAGCGGGTTATTTCGCGAGACACTAGCAATTGGACAGGCTTTACGTGGACGCGCGACTACGCACACGAGGTAGATGGTAAGCGCCTACCCTCACTAGCCGCGTCTCTTGCAGGAATTGAAGACCTTCGTAACGGCGATTTCTGGATTGATTATGCTATAGATTCCCAAGACATAGTACACATAGAGCTATCAGATCTTCTCTCTGAACGAAGCAGTGAGCCAGTCGCTGGCCGGATAGTTGTTATAGGCAAAGAGGCCCGCATAACCCAGATCCGAACGCGAGCCCCGGGCAACTTTGTCGTACCTGAGACCTACATCGACATCTATGGCGCCGAAACCATCAAAACTGGTCAGCTTGAGTTCGTCGGAGGCTTTCAGGCTCTCGCTTTTTACTTCACTTTAGCGCTGCTTATCCTCCTTTTCATACGCGCAAAAACAACGCGGCGCGCAGCCTATCTACTGCTTGCACTTTCCCTCCCGCTTATCCTTTACATAGGTAATTTAGAGGGCTTCAGAGCGGAACTTTCGTATCCCACTGCATTACTAACGATCTTTGGGATGCTCCGTTCTCGCTCTCGCTGGAAGGACCGGCTTGCTCTGGTCGATGATGAGACAGGCCTCCCGAAATTGCGGGCGTTGGAAGTAGAACTTGCGAATGATACTGAGGCGCGCGGCCATATCGTCGTTGCGCGCATCCATGGCTACGAACATGTTTTTAAAACACTGCCCCGTATCGATCGGACGAAATACACCCTCAAATTGGTCGAGCGCCTACAAACGACGAATACAGATCGTATTCTTTATTCCGAAGGTCATCACATAGCTTGGCATACGACTGAAGATGATGTCGAGCAATTAGCCGACCATCTTGAGGGACTTAGAGCTCTTTTCGCTGCGCCGATCTATGTCGCTGGTTCATCTATCGATGTTGGCATTAGCTTCGGCGTAGCCAGCTTGGATGGCGATCCAGCTACCAGGCTTGCTGCGGCCGTAGCTGCAGCAGAAGAAAGCTCCGAAGCACTTCAACCAATCAAGATTGCGGAAAGCAATTCGCGATTCGATGAGTTGTGGGACCTCTCTTTGCGAGCCCGCATCGACGAAGCGATGGAGGCTGGAGAGATATTTTGCGTCTACCAGCCAAAGATTGATACGAGAAACGGCATGATGACCGGCGCCGAGGCTTTGGTGCGTTGGAAAGATCCGGTGCGCGGCTTTATCCCCCCAATGAATTTCATCGCTCAGTGCGAAAAGGCTGGGCGGATGGAGGCTCTCACGGAATTCGTTTTTCGTACGGCCTGTGCTGCAGGGCGCCTAATGCATTTCCGGGGTCGGTCACTTACTATGTCGATCAATATTTCGGCGACCTTGCTCTCGGACATGAGGGTGGTGGGCCTGATGCGAAACGCACTTCATGCAACAGGGTTCGATCCGCGCTTTCTGATTTTAGAAGTCACAGAGACCTCTCGTATCGGCGACCTTCAGACTGCTGAACTCGTACTGAGCGAGTTAAAATCTATGGGCGCCCGCATTTCCATCGACGATTTCGGAGTTGGCGAAACCAACTTCGAAACCTTCTTTGCCCTGCCTTTCGATGAGGTGAAGATAGATCGCTTGTTCGTCGCGAACATGGCGAGAAGTGAAAAGGCAAAGGCGATCGTAAGCAGCATTGTCGAAATGGGTAGAGAGGCACGAATCGGGATCGTGGCAGAAGGTGCCGAAGACTTGGAAACTGTGAAATTGCTCACCCAAATGGGTTGCACGCACGTACAGGGCTATATTCTAGCCCACCCAATGAGTCTAGAAGAAATAAATGAATTCAGTAGCTTAGAAGAAGCGGATTCTGCCAAGGCATAATTTTCACTTTACAAACATTGTTGGTTAAAAGAAAACCTCCTTGTGAACGCCACTAAGGAGGTTTTTATGTGGGACTTTTGGGGCTGGCTTTTAGGAAAATAAGCCCGTTTTTACCGCAATACTTGAAAGGGCTCCTTTTTTAGGAGCCCTTTTCATGCATTTTTTATTTTATTACTATTGAAACGTTTTTCGATTTAGGGCGTTTCGTTCAGATGGCCATTAATATCGAAACGAAATTTTCGTTCTCTCTTCCCGACATCACCGACGTATTGCTTCAGTTCGAGGCTGCGCACGTTCCGGAGCAGCGTATCCTTTCCTGCCACACGGAACTTTCCGTGGCGGAACATTGCGCTCGTGTCCCGGCACAGGACAGCATCGGCGAGCGGATCTGGATCAGGGCTGAAGGCGAGTTTTCCGTTTCGTATGTCGCACAGGTCGAAATCGATCGTCAGCTTGCCGATCTCAAGACGCTGAAGCGCCTCGCCCCGCACGACATGCCAGGCGAAGTGGTACAATACCTTTTCGACAGCCGTTACTGCGCAGCCGACACGCTGCAAACACTGGTGCAGGAAGAGTTCTCGGATACGACCGGCGGTGCGCGGATCGCTGCCATCCGCGATTGGATCGCGGACAAGTTCACTTATGCTGCCGGCGTATCGGGTCCGCAGACAACCGCTCTCGACAGTTTTGTTGCCCGGCAAGGCATTTGCCGGGATTACGCACACGTACTAATCGCCATGGCGCGCGCCAGCGCGATCCCGGCGCGTTATGTTGCCTGCTACGCGCCCGGTGTCGAACCGCCCGATTTTCACGCCATCGCCGAGGTCTTCCTGGGCGACCCAGAAACCGAGGGCGGAGGTACGTGGCAGATGGTCGATGCTACCGGCATGGCCGATCCAGCGCATACAGTGAAAATCGGTGTTGGCCGCGACGCGGCAGACGTAAGCTTTCTCACCAGCTTCGGGATGACCGACTTCGGCGACAAGCAGATAAGCGTTACTGCGGACTAGCCGCAGCTTGACCACGAATAGGAATGCGGCCCTCTGGCGCTCAAGGGAGGCGGCTGATACTCGGCAGAGTGTGGGAGGAAAGATGCCGATGGACGGTACATGCCCGAAATGAAGTTCGAAGCCGATCGCCTGCTCCTTTTCGGAGCGACCGGCGACCTGTCCCAGCGCATGCTGCTGCCATCGCTGTGCGCCCTGCATGCAGACGGGTTAATCGGCAAGGATCTGCGCATCGTGGCGACTGCTCGGTCGGAAATGACCACGAGAGAATTTCGCGATTTCGCGCGCGAAGCCTTGGAGAAATACCTTCCCAAGAACAGGCGCGGCCCGATGGCGGATTTCCTTAATCAGATCAGCTACGTTCCCGTCGATGCGACAACGCCGGAAGGATATGACGAACTCGCCAGGGAAGTCGGAAATTACAAAGGTCTGGCGATTTTCCTGTCCACCGCACCCAGCCTTTTTGAACCGACGATTTCGGGGCTGAAGCGGGTTGGCCTGACCAAGGGCAATGCGCGCATTGCCCTCGAAAAGCCGCTGGGCACAGATCTGGAAAGCAGCCGCGAAATCAATGATGCCGTCGCGCAGGCCTTCAATGAAGACCGCATCTTCCGCATTGACCACTATCTCGGCAAGGAGACAGTGCAGAATCTCCTGGCGCTCCGGTTCGCCAACATCCTGCTCGAGCCGGTGTGGAATTCCAACTACATCGAGCATGTCCAGATCACCGTGGCTGAAACGGTGGGTCTGGAATCGCGGGTTGCCTACTATGATGACAGCGGCGCCCTGCGCGACATGGTCCAGAACCATATGCTGCAACTCCTCGCTCTGGTGGCGATGGAGCCTCCTACCAGCTTCGATGCGACTGCTGTGCGCGATGAGAAGGTCAAGGTACTGCGAGCGTTGCGTCCGGCCAAGCCGGAAGAAGTGGTCACCGGCCAGTATCGCGCCGGCGCCCTCGACGGCAAAAGTGTCCCCGGCTATGACGAGGAACTGGGCAAGGATAGCGGCACCGAGACCTACGTCGCATTAAAGGCTCATGTCGACAACTGGCGCTGGCGCGGCGTGCCGTTCTACCTGCGTCACGGCAAGCGGATGCCGGAGCGAATCACGGAAATCGTGGTTCAGTTCCGCTGTATTCCGCATTCCATTTTCGAAGGTCGCGGCGCGCGCACCGAACCCAACCGGCTGGTTATCGAAATTCAACCCAAGGAAAATATCCAGCTTACTATGATGGCGAAAGTGCCTGGGCTGGGTAGCGAAGGCTTGCGCCTGCGCCCGGTGCCGCTGGATATCGCCATGCCCGATGCATTTTCGGACGTGGTGCGGCGGATTGCCTACGAACGCCTGTTGCTCGACCTCATCCACGGGGACCAGACGCTTTTCGTCCGGCGCGACGAGGTGGAGGCCCAGTGGGACTTCATCGATCACATTCGCAATCTGTGGGCGGAAAACGACATCCAGCCCAAAACCTACGCCGCAGGCACATGGGGGCCCAGTGCCGCCGTGGCGCTTGCCGAACGCGACGGGGTGACCTGGCACGATGACTAAACCGCTCAACGATACGATCCGCCGCGTGACCGAACGCGTTATCGAGAATTCGAAGCCCACGCGGTCCGCCTATCTCGACCTGATTGATCGCGAAGGCGAACGCCAGGTCAATCGCGGCACTATGTCGTGTTCCAACCTCGCGCATGCCTATGCCGGCGCAGAGGATGATCAGAAGGCCATCATGGCTGCGCGCGGACCCAATCTGGGCATCGTCACCGCATACAATGACATGCTTTCGGCCCATCAGCCTTATCATCGCTACCCGGAACGCATGAAGATCTGGGCCCGCGAAGTGGGCGCCACCGTCCAGGTAGCGGGGGGCACGCCTGCCATGTGCGATGGCGTCACGCAGGGCGAAGACGGCATGGAGCTCTCGCTCTTCAGCCGCGACACCATTGCCTTGTCGACCGTGGTTGCATTAAGCCATGCCATGTATGACGGCGTGGCCCTGCTCGGCATTTGCGACAAGATCGTGCCCGGCCTGTTGATGGGCGCACTTCGCTTCGGCCACCTGCCGGCCATCTTCGTGCCATCGGGCCCGATGGGAACCGGTATTTCCAACAAGGAAAAGCAGAAAACCCGCCAGCTTTATGCAGAAGGCAAGGTCGGACGCGAAGAACTGCTCGCGAGCGAAATGGGCAGCTATCATTCGCCTGGCACTTGCACCTTCTACGGCACAGCGAATTCCAACCAGATGATGATGGAGATGATGGGGCTCCACGTGCCAGGCGCGGCCTTCGTACCGCCCGGAGCCAAGCTGCGGCAGGAAGTCAGCCGTGCGGCCACCCATCGTCTCGCCGCCATGCGTAAGAGCGGAGACGATTATCGCCCGCTCGGCCGCGTGGTGGACGAAAAGGCGATCATCAACGCCGCGATCGGATTGCTTGCGACCGGCGGCTCGACAAATCATGCGATCCACATTCCGGCCATGGCCCGGGCGGCGGGTATCAAGTTCGACTGGACCGACCTTGCCGAACTGTCGCGCGCCGTACCACTGGTTGCCCGCGTCTATCCTAACGGCTCTGGCGATGTGAACCATTTCCACGACGCTGGCGGCATGGGCTATGTCATAGGCACCCTGCTCGACGAGGGTCTGGCCCACGCGGACATCCTCACCGTCTGGGAGGGCGGTTTCGAATCCTACAGCCGCGAACCCGGAATGGACGGCGATGCACTCGCCTGGCGCGACCCCGGGCCTAGCGGCGATCCGGAAATGTTGCGCCCGGCATCAGAACCATTCCAGAGCGATGGCGGCATGCGGCTCGTCGAAGGCAATCTCGGCCGCGCCTGTTTCAAGTCGTCAGCCGTCGAACGCGAGCGCTGGACGATCGAGGCGCCGTGCCGGGTATTCCAGGACCAGCGCAGCGTGAACGAGGCCTTTAAGAAAGGCGAACTCGATCGCGATGTGGTCGTCGTTGTCCGCTACCAGGGGCCGCGCGCCAACGGCATGCCGGAATTGCACAAGCTGACCCCTGCGCTCGGCGTGCTGCAGGACCGCGGCTACCGCGTCGCGCTTGTCACCGATGGGCGCATGTCAGGAGCCAGCGGCAAAGTGCCCTCTGCGATCCATTGTACGCCCGAGGCGCTCGGCGGTGGTCCGCTTTCGAAACTGCGTGACGGCGATATCGTTCGCGTATGCGCAGAAACTGGAACGCTTTCGACGACTGCCGATCTCGATGCACGCAGCCCGGCTGCTGAGCCTGAGGCCGACAGCGGTATGGGCCGAGAACTGTTTGCCATGTTCCGCCGGAATGCCGATGGAGCGGAACAGGGCGCATCCTCGATGCTGGCTATGGCAGGATTGTAAGAATGGAACTCGTAAGCGTCGATATCGGCGGCACCCATGCCCGTTTCGCGATCGCCACGATTGCTGAAGATGGCAGCATCACTCTGGGCGAACCCGAGACGATCCACACGGAGGATCACGCCAGCTTCCAGACTGCCTGGGAAGACTTTCGTGACCGGATGGGCGGCAGCCTGCCTCCGCGCGTCTCCATGGCCATCGCAGGGCCGGTTGGGGGAGAGGTCATCCGCTTTACCAACAATCCGTGGATCATTCGGCCCGCGCTTATCGGCGAGAAGCTAGGCTGCGACAGCTATTGCGTGGTCAACGACTTCGAAGCGGTTGCCCACGCGGTTGCTCGGGTAAGCGAAGACGAATTCATTCATCTTACCGGTCCGGACGAACCGCTCGCACCGACTGGCAGGCTCAGCGTCCTCGGCCCCGGAACCGGCCTCGGCGTAGCGCATCTCTACCGTGAGCCCGACGGGACCTATCGCGTGTCGGCAACAGAAGGGGGTCACATCGATTTCGCCCCGCTCGACACTATCGAGGACGCCATCCTCGCACGGCTGCGCAAGCGGCACACCCGGGTTTCCGTCGAACGCGTAGTGTCCGGGCCCGCCATTTCCGATATCTATCAGACCTTGGCCGCTATGGAGGGCAAGGCTGTTGCGGAAGAAGACGATATCGACATCTGGAAGCGCGGACAGGACGGCAGCGACAGCCTTGCCGCAGCGGCAGTCGACCGTTTCTGTCTTTCGCTTGGCAGCGTGGCAGGCGATATCGCTCTGGCACAGGGAGGATTTGGCGGCGTGGTGATTGCTGGCGGGCTTGGCTACCGCATTCGCCACACACTCCTCAAATCCGGGTTTGCCGAGCGCTTCCGCTCGAAAGGCCGCTTCCAGAGCCTGATGGCATCCATTCCCGTCAAGCTCATTACTCACCCCCAGCCTGGCCTGTTTGGCGCTGCTGCGGCATATGCATCCGAACACGGGATCTCCGAAGAATGACCACCATCGCCGAAATCATGCAGACTGCTCCGGTCATTCCAGTCATCGTCGTGGACGACGTGGAACATGCCGTACCGCTGGCCCGCGGGCTGGTGGCGGGTGGGCTTCGCGTCCTTGAGGTGACACTGCGCACTTCCGCCGCGCTGGATGCGATCCGCGCCATGAAGCTGGTAGAGGGCGCCATCGTCGGTGCGGGCACGGTGACCAATCAGCACGAACTGGCCGATGCAATCGACGCTGGCAGCGAATTTATAGTGTCACCGGGCCTCACCGAAAGCCTCGGCAAGGCGGCCATCCGTGACGAGATTCCATTCCTCCCTGGTATCGCCAATGCCAGCGATATCATGCGCGGGCTCGACCTCGGGCTTACGCATTTCAAGTTTTTTCCCGCCATGGCAGCAGGGGGATTGCCCGCACTTAAAGCGCTGGCGGCTCCATTCGGCCAATGCCGTTTTTGCCCTACCGGGGGCATAACGTTGGAAAATGCGCCCGACTGGCTCTCATTTGACCCAGTGCTGTGCGTCGGTGGAAGCTGGGTTGCGCCACGTGGCCCTGTGGACGAACACCAGGTAGAAGAAATCGCTCGCCAGGCGGCGGGCATGCGCCGCTAAGACGTTCGCCGGGTATTTTCGCGGCGGAACGTCCACACTGTTTCGCCGCCGCGATTGAGAACTTCGGCTTGAAGACCGCCGATATTGGTTTTCAATTCCCGTGAGAGATTGGTGGCCAAGCCTGAACCTACCCGCTGGTTAACCTGAAGTCCGAAAAGTCCGAAGATTGATCGGATCACTCCGCCCTGAATGAGTGATGCGGCCGCACCATTCTGTTGGATGCTGTAACGAGCTTCTTCGCCATCGAAACTTACATGATCAGAGAATTCGCGATGGATCAGGTCCCGGATGATCGCATCTGCAGCCGCCAGATGCTGCGCGCTGCGGCCGAGTGCATCCAGATCTATCCAGTCACACCGAGCAAGATTTTCACGCATCCGCACACGGTCGAAATCGGTGTTACTATTGGACGGGTCCTGGATAGCTTCCCAACCAGAAGTCTTTACAATTCTCGCCAGTTCTTCACGCTTCCATGCCAGCAAGGGACGAACGAGGGAGATTGACGTTTCTGGCACATTGGAAAGAGCGCGGATCGACGCCAAGCCTCCAAGACCACTGCCCCGGTTAAGGCGCATGAAAAAAGTCTCAGCCTGATCGTCGAGTTGATGTGCCGTTGCCAGCCCGCTCAGACCACGCTCCTCACACCAAGCAGCAAGAACGCGATATCGGGCCGCTCTCGCCTGAGATTGCAAATTGCCGTCCGGCACCTTCACTTTCAAGATGCGATGCGGCACATCAATTTGGGCGCAATAGCGTGACGCCAACTCGGCCTCTTCGGCACTCCCTTCCCTTAATTGGTGGTCGACCGTGGCAGCTTCCACGCGTCCAGGCAGCGCCCCTTGGGCTAGCAAAAGGAGCGCGAGACTGTCTCCTCCGCCTGAAAGCGCGATACCGAGTTTATCCGCTCCAGCCTTGAGCTGCGGCCTGAGAGTGAAGAGGTCGGCCCGGAACCGATCCAGCAGTTCCGGAGCAACCGGCATACTAGCTACACTTCACCTTGCTACGCGCCGTCGCGTAGTCGGACTGGAGGCGGCCAGACGCCAGCGCCGGATAAGTCTCGCCAAATTCCGATAGGGCAATGCACGCGCGTTTCGTATCCTTGAGCGCGATCATGGATTCGGCCAGATACAGCAGGCTATCGCCAGCCCGTGCCCCATTCTTATCAGCCTGATAATTCTTCAGAAACCACGGCGCGGCCTCGCTCGGCTTGTCGTCATCGAGATAGGCGCGGCCGAGAAGGTTGCGGCCATAACTCGTACGGGCATGGCTGGGATACTTCTCGACAAACATGGTCAGCTGCTGCTGTGCCTCAGGGAAGAAACCAGCATCCCACAGTCGGAACCCATAGGAATACTCGTCGTCTCCGGCATCGCCCGTCTGCGGCTTCGCGATGGCTTGAACCGCTGAGACACGCGCGGGATCGGGCCTGGCGGCCGCTGGAGCCGGGCTAGCAGTAGGTACGCTCGAGCTTGGAGCGGAAGACGTTTCCGTAGAAGGTGCACTGACCCCTTGGGCGTTGGACCGTTCGATCTTCTCGATGCGTTCTTCGAGCAAACGAATAGCGTTGGTTCCGACCTCATATTGCGCGGTCAGACGCTGCAATTGACTTTCCAACGCATCGAGACGCGCAAGAATATCCGTCACCGCAGTTGTGGAAGGAGCAGCTGTCGTGGGAGCCGCAGCTGGCTGACCGGTAATTTCCGGTTCGAAATACCGGCCGTCGCCGCCAGGAAAGACCTTACGCTGCAACGCGCGAACTTCAGCTTCGAGTTTGCGAATGCGCGTTTCGTCATTGTCTTGAGCGATGGCGGGCATTGAAGTGGCCACGAGGGCCATGCCGATGGTCCCGAGGCCGAGGACTCGTGCGCTGCGTACGATCATGAAGATTCAAACTCCCTGTGGAGATTCATTGGATAAAAGTGCCGTAGCGACCCGAAACTGTCGAGAGGATTAAAGCGCAGGTCCACCGTCGAGGCGTAAGATGTAGATCAGGTCGCAGATTGTGAATTCGCGCTCGCTTGCTCAGCTTCCGACCCATTTTCACGCGCCAGAAGAGCTTCAGCTGTGACCGGCACATCCTTCACTACCGTATCCTCTTCGCTGAGCTTGGGAACAGTGCGGCCACCCACGGTTATCGCCAAGGCATACGGCCTGCCGGTCCAGACCTGTGGTCCTTCCGCATCTTCCGGAATGGTGAAACTATCGCCCTCCGCCATCTGCGCTTCATAAAGACGCTCGCCACTCGCGTCGTAGAATTTCACCCAGGTGCCATCCATCTCGCTCGTAAAGACAACAGGACCGCTTGCAGGTTCGGGCTTGGCAGCGACCGGCTGCCGCGGCTCTGCAGTACTGGCCATCTGTTCGCTTGGATCCTGAAGCGGTGCCGGCCCCAGCCCCGGGGCAAAATAGCTGGAGTAGAATGCGTAAATTCCACCCAGAAGCAAAACGGCTGCCAAAGCCGCGAACCATGCGAGCCCTCGGCCCGGCACGCGCTCTGGATCCCCCGCCTCGAATTTTGTCGGCTTGTCTTCGGCGTTCGCCGTTCCTTCTGCAAGCTCGGCGCGAACCTGATCCAGCGCCTCTTTCTCGTCGAGGCCGAGCAGGCGCGCATAGGTCCGGGTAAAGCCGATTGCGTAAGTCCGAGATGGAAGAGCAGCGAAATCGCCAGCTTCAATACTTTCCAGATGGCGAAGAGGAATTCTGGTTTCGGCCGCGACCTGGTCAATCTCCAGACCCTTCACCTGACGCGTTTCGCGGAGCCGTTCTCCCACCGGCTTGGATGGGGCTGCGGCAGAATGCGCGGTTACGTCTTCTTGTTCTTCCATGAATTTCCCGAACTTATCGAACCCTGAAGCGGCTTAGAAGAAGCGCGCCGGTCTAGTGTCAACCATAGCAGGCTGCGCGCTTCAAAGGAAATAGACAGATCGCCCATTTAACGGGATCAAATCAGTCAATCTCTATACCGTTATTCTGTGCCCATACCGCGATCGCCGCGCGCATGTCCGGCGGGGGGCGCAACAACCATTGCTGCATCTGCTGCGTCAACTCGGGTAGGGAGACTTTTCGCACCAATTCCTTGATCGGCCCTACAGCGGCGGGCGTGATGGAAAAGCGGGTGTAGCCAAGTCCCATAAGCGCCAGTGCTTCCAGCCTTCTTCCACCCATTTCGCCGCAAACACCGATCCGAACCGGACTGCCCACCATCTGCTTCGCCAGACGGGCCATGAAGCGCAAAATCGCAGGACTCAGCCAATCGTATCGTTCGGCCAACTTGGGGTTGGCGCGATCGGCGGCGAAAAGGAACTGCGTCAGATCGTTCGTGCCGACCGAGATGAAGGACAGCTTGGGCAAGAGGACGTCAAGCACCTCTGCCAGCGATGGCACTTCCAGCATGCAGCCATATTCGATCGTCTCGGGAAGCACGCGGCGGCGATCTCTCATGAAGTCGGCCTGCTCCTCGAAGATCGCTTTTGCCGCATCGAATTCCCACGGTTCGGAGACCATCGGGAACATTACGGAAAGCTGCCGCCCGGCGGCTGCTTCGAGAAGGGCCCGTGCCTGAGCCTTCAGCAGTCCTTCGCGTTCGAGCGATAGGCGGAGCGCACGCCAGCCCATTGCCGGGTTTTCGTCCTTCTCCGCGATGTCGTTGGCGAGGTAAGGGACCGCCTTGTCGCCGCCGATATCGACCGTACGGAAGATGACCGGCTTTCCATCGGCAGCGTCCAGAACGTCGCGGTATAGGCGCATCTGTCGTTCACGTGCGGGCAGAGTCGAAGAAACGAGAAACTGGAACTCCGTGCGGAACAGTCCGATTCCGTCGGCGCCGGTAAGTTGCAAGGCGCTGACATCGTCCCGCAAACCTGCATTCATCATTACGATTATGCGGGTGCCATCTCGTGTGAAAGGCTCCACGTCGCGCAGTTCGGCATAGGCAGCCGCCCGCTCCTTGCTCCGTGCAAAACGGGCATCGAATGCTTCGCGGAGCTGCTGCGAAGGCCGCAGCGTAACCGTGCCCAGATCGGCATCCACCAGGACCTCGTCGCCTTCGGATACGTGGCTGCGCACACGCGGTACCCGCCCTAGAACGGGAACGCCCATGGCACGCGCTACGATAACCACATGCGCGGTTAGCGACCCTTCCTCCAGCACCACGCCCTTCAGCCGCCGCCGATCGTATTCGAGCAATTCGGCCGGGCCCAGATTGCGTGCGAAGAGGATCGAATCCCGGCGCAGACCCTGGGTTGCGGCTGTACCGAGCTGACCTGACACAATGCGGAGAAGACGGTTCGAAAGGTCTTCAAGATCATGCATACGATCCGCCAGCAGCGGGTCGTCGATTTCGCGCATCCGCATGCGGGTTCGCTGCTGGACGCGCTCGATGGCAGCCTCTGCGGTGAGCCCGCTGTCGATCGCCTCGTTGATGCGGCGGCTCCAGCCTTCATCGTAGGCGAACATCTTGTAGGTCTCGAGCACCTCGACATGCTCGCCGCCCTTCCCGAATTCCGGTTCCCGCCCCATTGCATCGATCTGGTCGCGCATCTTGTCGAAGGCGCGGTAGACCCGCTGGCGTTCCGCCTCGACGTCTTCGGCCATGACCTGGTCGATCTCGACCCGTGGTTGATGGAAGACAGCCTGCCCGGCCGCCAACCCCTTGACCAAAGTCAGCCCTTCGAGAACGTCGCATTCGGTCGGTGCTTCGCCGAGATCGATCGTGTTCTCGTCATCGACGAGTTCCTTGTGCGCAATCAATTCGGAGAGGACCATCGCGGTGGTCTGCAGAGCCTCGATCTCGACATCCTCGTAGCGCCGGGGTTCGACATGCTGGACGCACAGCACCCCAACGGCTCGCTCACGATAGACAATGGGGACACCCGCGAAGGAATGGAATTTGTCCTCCCCGGTTTCAGGACGATAGAGAAAGTCCGGGTGAGCCTTGGCTTCTGCAAGGTTCAGAGTTTCGATGTTCTTGGCGATCGTCCCGGTCAGACCCTCGCCTACTCCCATTCGCGTCACATGGACGGCATCGGGATTGAGGCCGTGGGTAGCATAGAGCTCGAGTTCTCCATCGCGCAGCAGGTAAATCGAACAGACTTCGCTGGTAAGACTGTCCGCGATAATGTCGACAACACGATCGAGCTTATGCTGGGCATGATGGCGTCCGGCCATGACCTCGTGCAGTTGCGTGAGGATCTGGCGGGCGGAAGCTGCTGCTGACATGGCTTGCAGCTATAGCAAAAAACAGGAGCGGCGAAAGCGGGGCGCGCAAGTATAAACCTGCGACCCCGCAAACACGCAGGCGCCGATCAGTTCGCGGCGATTTCTTCCTTGATCCTAAGCTTCTGCTTCTTGAGTTGCTGGATCATCGCGATGTCGGGCGAGGGCCGCGCCTGTTCGTCGTGCAACCTCGATTCCAATCCAGCATGCTTGGCCTTGAGTGCGGCGACATGGGATGATTGCATAGGACTGGCTCCTTCTAGAGTTAAACCCCCAAAAGCGACTCGTACCGGGCGGCACGAGCCGCGATCGATGATCAAAACACAGCTTGATGAATTTACAAACCCCCTCCGAAGGGCCATGCGGCAGAACGAGAGACGGGAACGACGACAGTGAACGAACAGGAATTACGCAAGCGCCTGGAATCGCTCAGGGTTGAGCATCGGGACCTGGATGTGGCGATCTCTGCGCTGAGCGAAGCGGGAGAAAACGGATCGGTCGATCAATTGCAAATCGCCCGCCTCAAAAAGCGCAAACTTCAACTGAAGGATCGCATCTCCGCGATCGAGGACAATCTGATCCCCGACATCATCGCCTGACCGCGTTTCAATCCGGGACATGGCGAAACGAAAAGCTTCGCGCTTCGGATAATCCAATAGTCACCCGACTGTCATGGTCGCGCGAACAACCATTCAGGAACAAGTCGTCGAAGAGCTCTACGCACACGCGCTCGAGCTGGCCGACGAAGCGCGCGCCGTTTTCGACCTGCGCGACGCCGCTCTTGTGACAGAAACCTCCGATCGCTGGCGCATCGCCATGTCAATCGAAGGACTCCGCACGACTACCCGGGTCATGCATGTGCTTGCCTGGCTGCTCAACCAACGCGCCTATTATGCCGGCGAGCTTTCAAAGCTGCAGCTCCTGCGAGATGGCGCTCTTGGTGAAGACCGCCCTTCCGACCCCCACAATCTGGCGCTTTTCCAAAGCGGCACGCAGGCCCTTATCCGAGCATCCCAGTATCTTCATGCACGCGTACGGCGGCTGGATGATGAGCAGCGCCGAACAGCCGCGCACAATGCGGATGCCGTGCACAGTATGCATGGGCGGATCGCAAAGGCTTTTGGCGCCGAATCAGATAGCGGTTGCATGGAGCAAATTCAGGCGACCGAAAGAGCTTTGAAGTAACGCGTCAGACGGGCTTCTCTCGTCTCAGCCGAAATGTTCGGAATGAAAATTTGCGTTGCCCCCCGCATCGCTTCGGCGGCTTCTTCCAATGTGGCGTAAAGCCCGGCCCCCACGCTCGCACAAATAGCCGCGCCCAAAGCGGTTGTTTCCACAAATTCGGGCCGTTCGACCTCGAGATCGAGAATATCCGCCAGATCCTGCGCCATCCAGTCGTTGGCGCTCATCCCGCCATCTATGCGCAAACTGGTCCAGGGCGCATCGTCGCCAGTAAAAGCAGAAGCTAGATCGCAGGTCTGGTGCGCCATCGCTTCCAGTGCAGCGCGGGCGATCTGTGCCCGTCCGCTTGCGAAGCTTAGGCCGGAAATGACACCCCGCGCATCCGGTTTCCAGTGCGGCGCCCCAAGCCCCGCAAGCGCCGGCACGATGACGACCTCGCCGCTGTCTCCAATAGATCGTGCAAGTTCTTCGGTTTCTGCCGCGCTCTTGATGAGGCCAAGCTGGTCGCGAAGATATTGAATGAGACTGCCGGCGACAAAGCACGAACCTTCGAGCGCGTAAGTGCGATTGCCATCCGTCTGCGACAAGACCGTACCCAGCAAACGGTGATTTGAATGGGGTACGTCCCGCCCCTTGTTCGTCAGCACAAAGGCACCAGTGCCGTAGGTAGCCTTGGTTTGCCCGAAGGCCAGGCATCCCTGCCCGATCGTCGCGGATTGCTGGTCTCCGACCAGCCCGCAGATGGGAATTGCCGTGCCGAGCCAATCCGCCTCGCAGGTCGCCAGTTTTCCTTGGGTATCGACGACCTCCGGTAGCGCGTGCCTGGCAATTCCGAAGAGATCGCATAAGCCAGCGTCGAACTGCGCACCGTCCAGCGGTAATAACAAAGTCCGGCTCGCATTGCTGGCGTCCGAGATATGGTGGCCGCCGGAAAGTTTGAAGACCAGCCAGCTCTCCACCGTTCCGAAGGCCAGCGTGCCGCTTTGCGCGGCAGCACCCACGGCCTCTTCATGATGCAGCATCCAGCGCATTTTCGTGCCGGAGAAATAAGGATCGAGCAGAAGTCCAGTACGTTCGTGCACGATATCCTCATGACCTTCCTCATGAAGCTGCCGACAGAAGTCAGCAGTACGCCGGTCTTGCCAGACTATGGCGCGGGCCAGCGGCTCGCCCGAATTGCGATCCCAGGCGACAACGGTTTCGCGCTGGTTGGTAATGCCAATGGCGGCGATATCGCCTGCATCATCGCCCGCGACATCGCGCATGCACTGGAGGGTCTTCGACCAAATTTCCGCCGCATCGTGTTCTACCCAGCCGGGGCGTGGATAATGCTGCGTCAGATCCGCCTGCGAAACGCGTTCCATGCGCCCCTCGTGATCGAAGATCATCGCTCTGGTCGAGGTCGTCCCCGCGTCGAGGACCAGAATTTTCGCTCCCATGCCTTCCTTGTGCCGTCCGCAGGAAGCGAAGTCGAGTGGCGACAGCCATCACGTGAGGCGGATTGGCATCGAAGCGGCGCGTTGCATCCCCTCCTGCCGACCGGCTAAGGAAAGATATGGCAGGTCTTCCCCCCAAACCATGGCCCACCGGCGACGCGATACAGCTCGAACCGCTCGTGCGCCGCGTGCTCGCGCCGAATCCGTCACCCTACACCTATACCGGGACGCAGAGTTATGTCGTCGGGCTCGGAGGCGGCTGCGCGGTCATCGATCCCGGGCCGGACGAGCGGGAACACTTGCTCGCTCTCGATGCCGCCATCGGTGACGAACACGTTGCTGCGATCATGTGCACACACACGCACCGCGATCATTCGCCCGCCGCGAAAAGCCTAGCGAAGAGAACCGGAGCGCCCATCGTGGGCTGCGCGCCGCTGGTGCTGAATGACAGTGGGCCGCGTGCCGATGCCAGTTTCGACCGGACCTATGAGCCCGACCGGGTGCTGGAAGACGGTGAAGCCATGACCGGTCCGGGCTGGACTTTGCGAGCCGTGGCCACGCCGGGCCACGTGTCAAATCACCTGTGCTTTGCCCTCGAAGAAAGCGGAGCGCTATTCACGGGTGATCACGTGATGGGCTGGTCGACCAGCGTGGTGGTCCCACCCGATGGGGATATGGCGAAATATATGGCGAGCTTGGAAAAACTTTACGCCCGCGAACAGGACCGCATCTATTATCCGGCCCATGGCGAAGCGATCGAGAAGCCGCGTCAACTGGTCCGGGGCATGATCGGCCATCGTCGCCAGCGGGAAAACCAGATCATGCGGCATCTGCGCGAAGGCCCTCACAAAGCCGCCGATTTCGTCCCGAAAATGTATAAGGGGCTGGACGAAAAGCTTCACGGCGCGGCCAAGATGTCCGTCACCGCGCACCTTATCGATCTGGAGCAGCGCGGTCTGGTTAGCCGTGACGGAGACGAGTGGATCGCAGTCTGATTTTCATCTGAGAGCCAGCGGATTCGATGATTACCGATCGCGCGGCCGCCAATTTTTCCGGATGCGCTGCTGAGAAGGAACCCCCTCGCCTCGCTGCCCGTTCGCTCTATAAGCGCCCATAAAGCAATTCAGACGAGACACGACACATGACCGCCGAAACACAAATGCCCACCGGCCAGGACCTGCTCAGCGAGATCGACCGCCTCCGCAAGGAAAAGAATGCGATCATCCTCGCACATTATTACCAGAGCGCGCAGATACAGGACCTTGCCGATTTCGTGGGAGACAGTCTGGAACTTTCCCGCAAGGCTGCCGAAACCGATGCGGATGTGATCGCCTTCTGCGGCGTGAAGTTCATGGCCGATACGGCCAAGATCCTGAGCCCCGAAAAGATCGTCGTCCTGCCTGACATGGATGCGGGCTGCAGCCTGGAAGACAGCTGTCCGCCTGAAAAATTCAAGGCATTCCGGGAAAAGCACCCGGATCACATCGCGCTGACCTACATCAATTGCTCCACCGAGGTGAAAGCGCTCAGCGACATCATCGTCACGTCGTCGAGCGCGGAGACGATCATCAGCCAGATCCCCGAAGATCAGAAAATCATCTTCGGCCCCGACCGTCACCTGGGCGGGTACATGAGCCGGAAGTTCAACCGTGAAATGCTGCTGTGGCCGGGCGTCTGCATCGTGCATGAAGCGTTCAGTGAGACGGAGCTGCTGAAACTCAAGCAGCAGCACCCTGACGCCCCGATTGCCGCGCATCCCGAATGTCCGCCGACCATCGTCGACCATGCCGATTACGTAGGCTCGACCAGCGGCATTCTCCAATTCGCGGAGACTTTCGAAGGCGACACGCTGATTGTTGCGACAGAGCCGCACATCATCCACCAGATGGAAAAGGCACTGCCTGAAAAGACCTTCATCGGGGCGCCCGGCGCGGATGGAAACTGCAGCTGCAATATCTGCCCCTACATGGCTCTGAATACGCTCGAGAAACTCTATAAATGTCTCGATACGCTGGAGCCGCGGATCGAGATCGAGGAAGGTTTGCGGCTGCAGGCAAAGCAGAGCCTGGACCGGATGCTGGAAATGGCCAGCGGAACCATCGGCCAGGGCGATCTGGGCCGCGTCTAACGCTCCAGCCGCTCGGTCAGCATGTGCGGCGTGGCCATGCCGAATGCGAGCGCCACGGCGATCTGTGTCGGCAAATCTCCCAGAAAGGCCGCTATTGCCAAGGCCACGGCGCCAAGGGTGGCAATGGCGGTCGGGAGAGCGACGGCACGCAGGACGCGGTGCATGCCGTAAGCGGCGATCTGTCGCTCCTGCACCGGCATAGCATGCGCGATCAGGAAGATCAGACCCACTGCCAGTACGGGCTGCAGGAAGGCGGTCGAAAGGCCGGCCACTACCGCGTGACCGAAGCCGCGCCGCCCCTTGATGAAAGCATATAGCGCGAAGCCGGTGCCGCCGATCCCCGCCAGCGCCAGAAAGCGCAGGAAATTGACCGGCAGGTCTTCGCCCGTCACGAAGCTCAGCACTTCGGCGGTCTCGTTCGCGCGAAACAGCGCGCTGCCGCCTACCGCCAGCCCTGCGATCGCAATGCGCGTTGTCTGGTCAAACCGGCAGTCGCTGCGCGAGAAGTGCCAGGCGGAAAGGGCAAAGAAGAGCGCCAGCCCGCCCAGCGGTTCGATGAGAAACAGCCCAGCCACCGCTGCGCCGATGACGACATAGGCAGCGGCGTGAACGAGCGTGAAAGACGCGAGCGTATCTTCCTGCTCGTCGCCGGCACCGTGCGAAAGGCCGAGCACGAAAAGCACAAGACCGAGGCAGATGGCGAAATCCTCGCCCGCAAACTGGGCGATGACGGCCAAGGCGACCACCACCCACGAGAAAAGGGCCCCGGCATTGTGCCAGGGCCCTCTCTTGTTCAAGGCGGTAGCCGGTCTCAGCCGTCAGTCTCCCCTGCGCGAGGCGACTGCCGAGCCAAGCGGCGAAGTCTCGAGCGCTTCGGCTGCCGGGACATAGCCTTCGAGCGCCGAGCGACGAAGGACATAGCGGCTCAGGATGAGGCCGTAGATCAGCTTCGACGAGATGTCGGCAACCGAGAACAGCAACTGGCGGATGACCACCACATCGCCATTGAAGCCAAGCTGCGGCAGGGCATAGGCGATGGGATAGATGCCCCAAGTGGCGAGGAAGTACCACCAGATGTTCTTGGGCCACGCCTTCAGTTCGGCCGGGCTGTTGGCCACGCCGATCGAGATGACGCCGCGGACTTCGATGATCAGCCATACGAAGAATATCGTCGAAATCACGCCCCAGATGTTGAAACGCGACCAGTCACCCGTTTCGCCGAACTGGCCGTAGAGACCGGTCCAGATCATCAGCACGGCGGGCACGATCATGCGGAGTGCACGCTTGTGAAGATCTGGCCGGGCGATGCCGAATGCGATAGCCAGCTGCGTCAGCAGAATGGGGACCGTGATCGTCCAGTTTCCATATCGGAAAGCGTTGGTGAAGCTCTGATTTTCGGCCAGGGGTCGATAGACGCCCGCGACCAGTTCGTAACTGCTCTGCCAGAGATTGAATTCCCGCAGCAGGCTGAGCCCGGCAGAAGCCATGACCACTGCCGAAAGGATGGGAACGATGCGATACCGCGGCGCCAATTGCAGTGACATCATGAGAAAGAAGAGAATAAACGCGAAATGCGCGCCGTAGCTGACCATCAGGATCAGCGATCCGCTGGTAAATTGTTCGGCTGTAAGGGTGACGAGGTTCTCGATACTCCCCAACTGAGCCACAGCTTGTTCAGCAATCATGCCATTGTCCTTCGAAAAAGGGGGACTTGCCCCAATTGAAGCGACACTGCCCAGTCCTTACCCCCTTAAGCTGTGCGCGTAGCAACCAAATCGCGATTTCACGGTTGTGTTCCTGACTAAGTAATTGTGGGGTGCGCTTTTTGACTGGACCAAAACCGATAAACGACCTGTTCGGCTGGTTCGTGCACCGTCTCACTGCCAATTATTGGTCCTTGGCGCTTTGTGCCGTTATTGCCGCGCCGCTGGTCTTCGCCGTCAGCTTGCATGCCGATCGCAACGGGCTCACTGCCTGGATCCTTGACCGGAACCTCGCCCCCGTCGCCTCGGCGGAAACTGCGCGTGATGCTGCGGCGCTGATTGCCGGCATAGATGCGGCTTTCCTTACCCTGTACTTTTCCATCTCATTAATCGTTTTGACCATTGCAGCAGGCAATCTGGGCGTGCGGCTCATTGACCGCTGGTTGGCCAAGCGTCTCGTTCGCGTATCCATTGCCGGGCTGTGCTTCACCCTGATCCATGCCACCCTGACGATGAACGCGATGGACGCGGATGCCGATCTCATCGACACCCCTCTCGCCACTTTCGCCTCCACAGTTTTCCTATTGATCGTCAATACGGTCATGCTGGCCGTGGCGACCCACGATCTCGGGCGCACGATGTTCGTCGACAGGGCAATCGACGCCGTCGCGTTCGACGGGCGAACCAGCGTAATCGAGCTTACGCCGGTTCTACAAACCGACATGAGATCGGGTGACGGCGTGCGAGCACCGCGAAGCGGATATGTCGAAGGGGTAGAGCTGAAGCGGCTGAGCGAGGCACTTGCCGACAGCGGAAAGTCGCGGCTTGAAGTCGCCCCCGGCCAGCATGTCCTAAAGGGCCAACTGCTTGTCTCATGCGAGTCAAATTGCGGAGATCCGAAAGCAGTTCTCAGGGCCATCCCGATCGGCAAGTTTCGCAGCAATACGCAAGGCGCCGTGTTTCAGATCCGCCTGCTGGTCGAAATCGCGGCCCGCGCGCTTTCCCCGGCCGTCAACGATTTTTACACCGCGCTGGCTGCTGTCGACGCGTTGACCGAAGTCGCTTCCGGCCATTGCGGAAACTGGATAGATGAAGGAAGCGTCCCCGTCAGCGTGGATTACCCGACCATCGCGTTACCCGGACAGGATTTCCGCGGGCTCTTCGAAGATCCCCTTGCTGCCCTGAGACAAGCCGCGGCGGATTACCCCTCTGTCTCGCTGCGTATCCTCGGAAACCTTCGGCGGCTTATCCGTTTGCATTGCTCCGACGCGCCGGGCCTCGTAGCTTTTCTCACCGAATATGGTGCCGAACTTCACCAGCAAGCGCGTGCGCGGTGCGAAATCGACAAGGACAGGAATGCGCTCGATCTTAGTCTGGCGCAATTGAGGGCAGAGGCAGGGACTGGATGACCGCTTATTTGAAAAAGATCTGGCTCGACGTGAATGCGAGCTACTGGTTCCTTCCTGCCCTCTTCTCGATTGCCGCCCTTCTCCTCGCCACGCTAACATTGTGGCTCGACCGCAATGGCTACGCGACTTCTGTCACCGACGTCAGCTGGTTGCAGCCCGCACGTCCCGATGGGGCCAGCAACATGCTGTCGGTCATTGCGGGTGCGATGATCGGCGTGGCCTCCACCGTCTTTTCGATCACCATCGCCGCGGTCGCGTATGCCAGCGGTAATTACGGGCCGCGGCTCCTGACGAACTTCATGGAGGACCGCGGCAATCAGTTCAGTCTTGCCACCTTCATCGGTACCTTTGTTTATTCAATCCTGATCCTTCGCACCGTGCGCGCGGAACATGAGGCTCCTGCTGATTTGCAGGATCCGATCGCCTCCGGTTCCCTTCCTGGGTTCGTGCCTCAGCTGTCCATGCTCACAGCCTTCGCGCTCATGTTGCTAAGCGTGGCGGTGCTTGTTTACTTCCTCAATCACATTCCAGCGTCTATTCGCATCAATACCGTTCTGAAGGGGATCGGAGCGAGGTTGCTGGAAGAAATCGAGGATCGATTTCCCGATAATAATGACGGTGAAAATACTGGAGGAGCCCCCGATGGTGTTCCGATAGTTTCCCATGCCACCGGATACGTCCAAGCTATCGGTTTCGCGAAGCTCGAAAAGCTGGCGGAGAAGGAAAACGGCAAGCTGAAACTGGCTGTCCGCACTGGCGACTTCGTACATCCAGATGTGACTATCGCCTATTGGGCGGACATGGATGTGGTTGAGGACTGCCCTGATGACGAGGTTCGCGCGGCCTTCACACTTGGCAGCATGCGTACACCCAGTCAGGATATGCAGTTCCTGATCGACGAGCTGGTAGAAATCGGGCTCCGAGCCCTTTCGCCCGGCATCAATGACCCTTTCACTGCAGTGACCGCAGTCCACTGGCTTGGCGCAGCCACGGCTGAACTCGCGCGGCGAAAGTTGACGCGGTCCTTTGCGGCAGCGGGCGAGGAGCCCCATCTCATCTTGCTTGAAGACGATTTCGACCATTTCGTAAGGCGCGGTTTCGGCGCCATGCGCGGAGGGCTGGCAACGAACCGCATTGCTGCCCTGGTGACTTTCGACGCGCTGGTCGACGCTGCATCGACGCTTGATGACGAGACCCGTCGGGCGGAACTGAAATTACAGGGAGATTTGCTGCGTGAACAGGCGCGTGAGCACCTCGTCGGCCCTGAGCTTCACGAAGTAGAGGCCCGCTACCAACAGTTCCTCATCAGGATGAAGCGGTAGGAGCGCGCTGGCGAGGAGTGCTTTTCGCCAGCAGCAGTGCCGCAGCGATCAATCCCATCCCGACAATATCCAGCGGAACGAGCATTTCGCCAAATGCCAGCCATCCGACGCTCGCCGCCACCGCAGGTTGAGTCAGCAACGCCATCCCGATGATGAACGGGGAGAAATTCTTGAGAGAATAGACGAGCAGGCCCTGCCCCACGACCTGACTGCTGATTGCCAGCAGGAGGACTGGTGTCCATCCGGCGCCGCCTGGCCAGATAGGTTCGCCCGCTGAAATCGCCAACGCGAGCAAGAGCGGTGATGCCGCGATGCAGACCAGCAGCAGCACGCTCCACTGGCCCAGGGCCGTGCGTGCGCGTTGGCTGGGAAGCAGATAAAACGCGTAGCATACGCCTGCAAAAAGGCAGAACAGGTCGCCCACGAAATTCTCGGCCGAAATCTCCAGACTGCGCCCCAGCAAAATGGCGGCGCCAACAAATGCCGCCATAACGCCGCCTGCTTCCCGCCAGGATGGCGCGCGGCGCAAAGCGATAAGCCCCCAGACCATCAGGATTACGCTTCCCGAGTTCCCGAAAAGCACGGCATTGCCGAGGCGTGTGCGCTCAATACCAACATGCCAGCTAGCCAGATCGGCCGCGAAAAAAAGGCCCGCCATCATAACCAGCAATGCCAGCTTCCTGTCGATCGGACCTGGCGTCCTGGCTCGCCATGCAAGGAAGGCGAACACGGGTATTGGAAGCAGTAGACGCCAGAACGCGGCCGAGATCGGACCGGTATCTGAAAGCCTCACTAGCCAAGGACCGAGCGCCAGCGCGACATTGCCAACGATCAGAGCGGCGAAGTGCCATGCATTCGTCTGAAAGCCATTGTTGTCCGGGCTGCCGCTTGTTTCGCTCATCCTCGCCACCTAGCTCCGGTTCCGTACAAGGCCAGCCAAAAAGGACTTCGCCGCATGCATGACAAATTGTTCGAGCCTCTTACCCTCGGGGCTATTCAGTCCGCCAATCGCATATTCATGGCACCGCTCACCAGAGCCCGCTCGACCCAGCCGGGGTCGATACCCAATGAGATGATGGCGACCTATTATCGCCAGAGGGCTGGTGCTGGCGTCATAATCTCGGAAGCGACAGGGATCAGTGTTGAAGGGCTCGGATGGCCTGCTGCACCGGGTATCTGGACTGATGAGCAAACCGAAGGATGGAAGCTCGTGACGGATGCCGTGCATGAGGAAGGCGGCAAGATCGTTCTCCAGATGTGGCACATGGGACGTCTGGTCCATCCCGATTTCCTGGGCGGCGATGCACCTGTGTCAGCCAGCGCTACCAAGGCCCCCGGCCATGCTCACACCTTCGAGGGCCGCAAGGACTACGAGGGAGCCCGTGAGCTTTCGAAGAGCGAAATTTCCAGGGTCGTCGAGGATTACCGCAAGGCGGCAGAGAACGCCAAAGAAGCCGGTTTTGACGGGGTCCAGTTGCACGGTGCAAATGGCTACCTTGTCGACCAATTCCTGCGCGACAGCACCAATCTTCGCGAGGATGAATATGGGGGTAGCCCGGAAAACCGCACTCGGTTCCTGCGTGAGGTTCTCACCGCCCTCGTCGATGTTTGGGGTGCGGATCGGGTTGGCGTTCGCCTATCGCCCAATGGCGAAACACAGGGCTGCGATGACAGTGACCCAGCCGCAACCTTTGGCGCGGCTGCAAAGGTCGTGGAAGAACTTGGTCTGGCCTTCCTCGAATTGCGGGAGCCGGGACCGAACGGAACCTTCGGATCTACCGATGTACCCAAGCAGAGCCCGCTGATCCGTTCGATCTATTCAGGCGCACTCGTCCTCAACAGCGACTATTCTCCGGAGCAGGCCGTTGCGGATATTGAAGCCGGGCGCTGCGATGCGGTCAGCTGGGGCCGCGATTTCATTTCGAACCCCGACCTTCCGGAGCGCTTCAGGATTGGCGGCGAGATCCAGCCCAATGTAAATGTGCCGCAGAGTTGGTACCTGCCAGGACCGGAGGGATATATCGATTATCCGACGCTTGATGAGGCGGAAAAAGCATCGGCCTGACCGGTCCAGAATATCAGCGAGCGCGGACGCGGCAGACCCGCTTCTGCGCTCGCTCCCATCTCAAGTTTGAACGCCTGCGGCCTAGAGCCTGCACATTGCCGCGCTACTAATCGACCGTGGCGTCGGGAGCGGCCTCGTCTGATATTTCGTCTTCACTAGCGCCTGCCTCTTGGGAATCTTCTGCCTCGGCAGCGCCCTGCTCGTTTCCATTTGAATTAGCGCCCTGGTCGCCATCTATTTGAAGCGGCGGTGACTGGGACCGCAGAGTATCGAGCGGAAGCATGTCGTCGCTTATGGTGCCGCCCAGGACCTCTCCCCGGGCGGTCGCATCATCGTCCTGCGTGGGATCAGGCGCTAAGTTTTCTCCGCACCCGGCGAGCGCAAGGCAAGCAGTGGTGTATATTAAAACACGTTTCACGGGAGGGAGCAGGCCTTTCCTTCAAGCGCGGCGAGGAAATCGCTCGCGCGGTTCTTGAGCGCCTTATCGAAATCTTCCGGGCGAATGTCGAGACCAAGCTTGGCCAGGCTGGTCACGCCGAATTCTTCTATACCGCAGGGCACGATCCCCGAGAAATGCGAAAGATCGGGTGCGATATTCACTGAAAACCCGTGCATCGTGACCCAGCGTCTGACCCGCACGCCGATCGCGCCGATCTTGGCTTCTCGCCCATCGATGTCGTGCGTCCAGATACCAATCCGGCCTTCCGACCGCCAGCATTGGACACCCAGATCCGCGAGCGTTCCAATCACCCAGCCTTCAACCGAATGCACGAAGCAGCGGACATCGCGGCCACGTTCCTTGAGGTTGAGCATCAGATATCCGATGCGCTGACCGGGACCGTGATAAGTATAGCGCCCACCACGCCCAGCCTCGACCACCTCGAACCGCGGGTCGAGCAACTCCGCGCCGTCGGCGCTGGTACCGGCAGTGTACACGGGGGGGTGCTCCAGCAGCCAGACCAACTCGCGCTGGTCGCCCTGCGCTATCGCCTGGTTTCGCGAAACCATGCTCTCCAGCGCCGCGCGGTAGGGTATTTGTCCCTTTTCCTCGCGCCATTCGATATTTTCGGGGAGTTCAGCCGCCATCGGCGATTGCGTGGCGATTGTCTTCACGCTTATCAAGAGGGAACGCAATGGGAGGCATTATGAAATTCGATCTGGATACGGCTTGGAAGGACACGACGCGCTTGCTGCGTGACGGGTTTGGACTGCTCGCCGTGATTGCAGGCGTGTTCTACTTCCTCCCCTATTTTGCCGCAGTGCTCTGGATACCCGGACTGGCAGAATTGTCGTCCGGCCAGATCGATCCCTCGTCCGCAGCAATGGAAGCCCGAATGAACGAGCTTTTGGCGGGCTACTGGTGGGCGCTCTTGTTGCTCTTTCTATTACAGAGCATCGGCTTTCTCGCCATGCTGGCGTTGCTGCGCCGACGCGCCAAGCCCACCGTCGCGGAAGCGCTTCAAATCGGAGCCAAGTCAGTTGGGACTTATTTGGTCGCGTCGCTTCTAGCGGGTTTTGCGATCGTTCTTCTATTGCTCGTGCTCGTCAGCATTCCCGCCGCAATCGGTCTGAGTGTCGCCGTCGTGATTGGTGCCATGCTCGCGACCGTCGGCGCGATCTATCTTTTCACCAAGTTATCCATCGTATCGCCGGTCATCGCAGTGGAGGGGGAATTGAGCCCAATCCGCTCGCTTGGCAGGGCATGGAGCCTCACCAAGGGCAACTCCCTTCGCATATTCTTTTTCTATTTCCTGCTCTTCATCGCCTATCTGGTCATCTCCACGATCGTCTCGATGTTAATCTCTCTGGTCTTCGCCTTGGGCGGAACAGAAATTCAGCTTTTCGGGCAGGCTTTCAACAGCGCGCTTGTGAACGCTCTCGCGGCAATTCTCTTCACCTGCGTTCTGGCGTCGGTGCACGCACAACTCACTCGCCTGCGGGAGCGCGGCGAAGATCGCGCCGGAACGGCTGCCAGCTAAGCTGCGGGCTCCTTCCACCCCCAGAACAGCTGGCACGGCAGGACGTTGAGGGGTTCGAACCCATTGTCGATACGCTCGAAATGCGGCGCCATGAAATCGCGCGCCTTGGCCGAGAATTGGTAGACCAGGAACGCGCCGCCAGGCCGGATAACCCGATAGGTGGCCGCGGCAATCGCCGGGCCAACGCCCTTGGGAAGGGTAGAGAACGGCAGTCCAGAAAGGACATAGTCGGCATTCTGATGGCCATGCGCACGCACGATCTCTTCAACGTCAGCAGCGGAGCCGAGCACGGCCGAAAAGCGGCTGTCGCGAAAGTGCTTCTTGAGGTAATCGATATAGAGCGGATTGGTATCGATCACGATCAATTGCCCATCGCGCGGAAGGCGATCGAGGACAGGCTGGCAGAACGTGCCGACCCCGGGTCCATATTCCACGAACACCTTGCACTCATCCCACTTCACGCGAGAAAGCATCTTGGAGATCGTGAAACGCGAAGAGGGTATGATCGAGCCGACCATTTTGGGATGCTCTAGGAAGCCCTTGAAGAAAACACCCCATTGACCGAACAGCCGCGCAGCCTTCTGTTTGACGCTACGGCGTTCGATTGCGCCGGTACCTTGTTGTCCGCTCAAGTAAAATCCCTTTGGCAGTCCCAATTGAAAGGCGCGGTTTGGCAGCGCCGCGAAAGCATTGCAAGCGTGGCTGGGCGGGCGTAGCGACTTCTCCATGGCCGACAGCGAACTCGAGAATGCTCCAGTGGCGCGTACGCGGAGCATTTCGCGAGAGCGGATGGCTTTGCTCTTCGCCGTTATGCTGACCACTGCCGCCGGCAACACGGCCATGCAGTCGGTCATGCCATCGATCGGGACCGCGCTGGAAATAGACGACGTGTGGATCAGCCTCGCTTACAGTTGGTCGGCTTTGTTGTGGGTTGTTTGTGCCCCCCTTTGGGCCCGAAGATCCGACAGACGCGGACGAAAGGCCATGATGGCCGTCGGGCTTATAGGTTTCGCCTCTTCGATGATCCTTTGCGGTTTCTCTCTCTGGTTAGGCCTGAAGGGGTTTCTCGGAGGTACGGCGGCCTTGATAGCGTTTGCTATTGCTCGGAGCCTGTACGGAGGTTTTGGAAGCGCCGCGCCACCGGCGGTGCAGGCCTACGTAGCCAGTCGCACGCCCCGGGCGGAGCGGACACAGGCGCTTTCGTTAATTGCATCCAGCTTCGGTCTCGGGACAGTAATTGGCCCCGCGCTTGCACCATTGATGGTGCTACCTTTCTTTGGGCTCACCGGGCCGTTCATCATCTTTGCACTGATCGGTCTGGCAACCTTGTTGGCCTTGCGCCTTCGCCTGCCCAATGACGAACCACAATTCCCCGCTCGGGGCCACAGTTACGATGCGCCTTATGCCGGCGCATCAACTTCGGACATCGGCCAGGAGGACGGTGAAGGCGAAGACTTGGCAGAACCCAGCACGCTGCGTTGGTTCGAACCGCGATTGCGTCCCTGGGTCACCGTGGCTCTGCTCGGAGGTCACGCTCAGGCGATGGTGCTCGGCATCATCGGATTTCTAATCCTTGACCGACTTGGCTTGCGAGATACACCTGCTCAAGGCACGGGACCTGTCGGGCTGGTACTGATGTGTGGAGCCATTGCAACGCTCCTTGCGCAGTGGGCCCTCATTCCGCGGTTGGATCTGGGGCCACGTGCGGCGACGCTGTCGGGTATAGCAATTGCGGCAGCGGGCGTCGCTTACCTCTCCGCTGCCCAGAACTTGCACGCAATTGCCCTCGCCTATGCCGTTGCCTCTCTAGGTTTCGGCTTATTCAGACCCGGCAGCACTGCAGGCACATCCCTTGCAGTGAATCGCGCAGAACAGGGTCAGGCATCGGGAATCACCGCGTCGGTTTCCGGCGCGAGCTTCATTTACGCTCCCGCCTTGGGCGTATGGCTTTATGGCCATTCCGATTGGCTTGGCTTCGGCCTGATTGGGGCGCTCTGCCTGACGGTGTTACTGTACGGATGGGGCGCGTTGGAGAGGGACAAGGCCCTCACCGCCTGAAACCCTAAAGGATCTCGAGAACGATATCTTGCGGGCGGCAGAGACGCACGCCCTTCTCGGTCTCGACAATGGGGCGCTCAATCAGGTTGGGGTCCGCAGCCATAGCGGCCAGCACCTCCGTCCCAGTCGCCTGGGTCAAGCCCCGTTCCTCGGCGTCCGTTCCGCGCAAGCGGAGCCCCTCATTCGGAGAGATCCCCGCATCTTTGTAAAGCTGCGCCAATTTTTCGGCAGTGGGTGGGCTCTTGAGATATTCGATCACTTCTACCTCGACTTTCGACAGGCTCTCAAGGATCGCCAGAGTCTTTCGCGAAGTGCCGCATTTCGGGTTGTGCCAGATCGTGGCTTTCATCTGAATATCTCCTTCAAGGCCGCGCTAGTGGAGAGATGTGTCTACGAAAACCCATTCCAAACAAATTTGTGCCGAGAGCTAATATAGGGGTTGCTAATGAAAATGGCTCGCAATAGCAGGCTGCCGCCGAGTCATCTTCGTTTTCTTCAGCCGAAAGTTACCAATGAACCGCGTTGCAACCCTCGCCTCACTTCTCGCCAGCGTCGCGATTGCAGGCCCCGCCTTTGCTGCCACAGCGGATGCGCAGCCTGACCGGGCTTACCTTCCCAGCGATATCATCGTGACGGGCGAAAGCTCGCAAACCTACGAGATCAAGGATGGTTCGACCGCTACCAAGACGCCGACGCCATTAATCGACGTTCCCCAATCGGTCAGCTTCATCACCGAGGACCAGCTGGAAGATCAGGCCGTTCACCAGTTGAATGATGCGCTGCGCTATGTTCCGGGTATCAGCATGGAAAGCGGCGAAGGCCACCGCGACGAGGTTTTCATCCGCGGCCAGGAAACAACTGCCGATTTCTATATCGATGGGCTCCGCGACGATGCACAATACTATCGCTCCCTATACAATATCGAGCGCGTCGAGGTACTTAAGGGGGCCAATGCTCTGATTTTTGGCCGCGGAGCCGGTGGCGGCGCGATCAATCGTGTTGCCAAGCGTGCAGAGTTCCAATCTGCCTTCAGCGGCGAGGCCTCGGTCGACAGCTTTGGCGCCTTCGCACTGCTTGCCGATGTGAACCAGCCTTTGTCCGATGCGCTCGCGCTGCGCCTGAATGCAACATATGAGGAATTCGACAACGACCGCGATTTCTACGAAGGCCGCTTCATCGGCATTTCGCCCACGCTCACCGCTGCGCTAGGACCCGACACCACGCTGACCGCCAGCTACACCTATGACAATGACGAGCGCGTCACCGATCGCGGTGTGCCCGCGTCCGGCACCGGCCCGCTGACCGGCTATGACAGCACCTTTTTCGGCGACCCCGATTTCAATTTCTCCGAGGCCGAAGTCAACATCGCGCGCGCGCGGATCGACCATGATTTCAACGGCGGGCTGTCTGCAAATGCCAGTGTCCAGCTGGCTGATTACATCAAGGCTTACCAGAACATCGTGCCGAGCCGCATCGAAGGCGAAGATGTGCTGCTCGGCGGCTATCGGGATACCACAGACCGCCGCAATTGGATCGGCCAGGCGAACGCAATCTGGGAAGCAGGCGCCGGCGTTATAGAATCGACGCTGCTGTTCGGCGTCGAGGCGAACAGTCAGGATACGCAGAATGCCCGCCAGAACGTCAGCTTCGACGATGGCGACCCGCTTACGGACGGGGACAATCGCACGCCGCTTGCGCAGACGATCTCGGTACCTCCTTACACGCTGCGTCCTGTCTCGCGTTCACGCGATAGCCAACTGTCTACCCTGTCCTTCTATGCGCAGGAGCAGTTGCAGATCGGCGAGCATGTCGAACTGGTAGGCGGTCTGCGTTGGGACCGGTTCGACCTCGAGACGCTCGACCTCATCGAAATGGTCGAAGGTGACCGTGTGGACGAACAGTTCAGTCCGCGCGCCGGCGTTATCGTGAAGCCAACCCCCGACCTGTCGATCTACGCGAGCTACGCAGAAAGTTTTCTACCCCAGGCTGGCGACCAGTTCGTTGTCCTGTCGCCGGACAACGCGAAGTTCGAACCGGAAAAGTTCACCAATTACGAAATCGGCGCAAAGTGGGCTCCGCTAGACAATGTGCTGGTGAGCGCAGCAATCTTCCGCCTGAATCGCAACAATACCCGTTTTACGGACCCGTTGACTGGCGATACTCTCTTGACCGGCAAGAGCCGAACCGAAGGCTTCGAAATTGGTGCGATCGGCGAAGTCACCGATTTCTGGAAAGCCAACCTTGGCTACACCTATCTCGACGGCGAACTGCTTACCGACAGCGCCTTCGGTAGTGCGGGCCAGCGCCTGCAGCAGTTGCCCGAACATTCCGTCAGTGCGTGGAACAGGTTCGATATTAATCAACAGATCGGCTTCGGTCTTGGCGTCATCCACCAGTCGGACCAGTTCGCAAGCTTCTCCAACGACGTCGTTCTGCCGAGTTATTGGCGAGTCGATGCCGCTGCCTATTACACGGTGAGCGACAAGCTGAGCCTCCAGCTGAACATCGAAAACCTTTTCGATGAGAGTTATTATCCCAGCGCCCATGGTGACAACAACATCCAGCCCGCGGACCCGTTCAGCGCGCGGATCGGGCTTCGGTTCGAAATTTAGTCCCTAAAAGATCGCAGTGCTAAAGCGGCGGGTGGAAACGCCCGCCGCTTTTTTCTTCCTCAATCCCGGGGAGTGGTCGGGCTAGGCGCATTCAGCGCAGGAACTTCCGCGGCTGCATCCTCTGCGCTTATGCCCGGAGAGGGTGCGGCACTAATGCGCTCTTGCCGCTGGGCTACCCGCCCTGCGCGCTGGATGGCGCGAACGAGGCGTGGATAGACGCCGCAGCGACAGATATTGGGGATGGCATCCCGGATTTCGCTCTCGCTCGCCCCCGGGTTGCGATTGATGAGCGCGGCGGCAGCCATCACGATGCCCGGAGTGCAGAAGCCGCACTGGATCGCTTGTTCGGCCACCATTGCCTGCTGCACCGGATGCATACGGTCGCCCGACAGGCCTTCGATCGTCTTTACAAAGCGCCCTTCCGCCTCTGCAATTGTGACGAGGCAACTGCGCAAGGGTTCGCCATCAATATGTACGACGCAGGCACCGCAATCACCGTTGCCGCAGCCATATTTGGTGCCGGTCAGATTGGCGGCATCGCGTAACGCCCACAGCAGGGGTGTTTCGGGATCCATCAGGAATTCGATGGGCCTGTCGTTGACGGTCATGCGCGACATGGCGGCGCTATTCCTTCAACTTAGGCAGAATGTCGAGTGGCTTCAGCTTTTCCAGCTATCGTCGATTTTCGAAACGCGGCGTTTCCAGGCTTCGAAATCGAAAACGCCTGCCCCGCCCTGCGTTTGCATGACGGACAGATCGCGCTGGTGCGTGTCGACCACTTCCTGCTTCACGATATTTGGTTCGCCTTGGCTCAGCGTCGCCACCTGTATCTCGCAAGCGCGCTGCAGAGCCCACATCTTGACGAACATGCCCGGGATGGTCCTATCCATTACAACCGGACCATGGTTGCGCAGCATCAGGATAGAATGCCGGCCGAGATTTTCGACCAGCCGATCACCTTCCTCTGACCTCACGGTAACGCCTTCGAAGTCATGGTAACCGATCTGACCCTGGAAATTGCAGGCATAGAAATTGATCGGCAACAACCCTTCCTTGTGACTGCACACCGCCATGGTCGCTGTGGTGTGGACATGGCAGATCGCATTGGCGCGCTCGCCCAGATGCTTGTGGAAATGCGCGTGCTGGGTGAAGCCTGCCTTGTTGACCATGTATTGCGACTGGCCGACATTATTACCATCGGCATCGATCTTCACGAGATTAGAGGCGGTGACCTCGTCATATAGCAGGCCGAAGGGATTGATGAGGAAAGCACCCTTTTCGCCCGGTACTGCCACCGAGATGTGGTTGTAGATGCTCTCGCCCCAGCCGAGGTGTTCGAAGATACGGTAACACGCGGCGAGGTCCTGGCGGACTTTCCACTCTTCCTCGCTGCATTCGAATTTCGGCTTCATCTGTGTCGCCACGGCTCGCTCTCCTCAGATTTTTCTTTGCCATGTCTATCGCACGACGGAGGTGCTTCGCACAAGCAACCGCTTGCAAATCGGCGCTTCCCAAGCGCGCCCTGCCCCGCTAGCGCGCGCACGATATGAGCGAGACGGCCAAACTTACCCGCGGCAGCATACGCGGCCATCTCGTCACGCAAACCCTTCCCATGGTAATCGGTGTTGCCGCGATCATGTCGGTCGGTCTGATCGACGCCTATTTCATCGGACAGTTGGGCGCCGCAGAACTTGCCGCTGTCAGCTTTATTTTTCCCATCACCATGGCGCTGACCAGCCTCGGTGTCGGTGTGATGGTCGGCATCAATTCCGTTATTTCGCGAGCATTAGGCGAAGGCGACGTCGAGAGGGCAGAGCGGCGCGCGAATTTCGGCGTAGTGTTTGCCCTCCTAGCGGCAATCTTTCTCGGCTCCGCTCTCTATTTGCTGTTAGATCCCCTGTTTGGGTTGATGCAGGCCAGCGATGCAATCTTGCCGCTCATTAAAGCCTATATGCAGCCATATGCGCTTGGAATGCCGGTTTTGCTGCTGCAGATGAGCCTTAGCGGAGTATTGCGGGGCCAAGGTGAGGCACGCCGCGTATCGGCTATCTCGATCACCTATTCCGTTGCCAATTGGTTGCTCGACCCGGTGCTTATCACGGGTGTCTTCGACTTTGGAGGCTTCGGGGTGGCCGGTGCCGCTTATGCCTCCATCATCGGGTATGGTCTGGCATGCGTGGTAGCCCTGTTTTTCATCAAGCATACCCAACTGGCTATTGCGCCAGCGAAAATCCGCGGCTGCAACATCGGCGAATCCAGCAGCGCAATCCTGCGTATCGCTGGCCCGGCCGCTTTTTCGAACGCCATCAATCCCATCGGCCTTTCCGTTCTCACAGCCCTGCTCGCCAGCCAAGGCGAAGCAGCAGTTGCGGGCTTCGGCGCAGCCGGCCGGTTACAGAGCTTCGCCGTGGTACCATTGCTCGGCCTGTCGGGCTCAATCGGGGCCATTATCGGCCAAAACTGGGGAGCCAATCGTGCCGACCGCGCACGTCGCGCGATGTATTGGGCCGGCCTATTTTGCGTTGGCTACGGACTGTCGATCGCGGTAGTCCTGTTTGCCTTCGGCGACTGGTTCGCGGACTTTTTCACCGAAGATCCCGAGGTCATTGACGAATTCTCCCGATACCTCGCTATTTCGGTATGGGGATACGCTGGATACGGATTGCTCATCGTGGGCAATGGCGCGCTCAATGCAGTAGATCGCGCCTCCTTTGCGCTAGCGCAAAGCGCGGCACGCGTGTTTCTGGTGATGCTTCCCTTCGCGTGGCTTCTCCGTGCAAGTTGGAATTCCGACGCGGTTTACGCCGCCGAACTCATTGCCAATATCGTTGGCGGGGCATTGGCTTCGCTGGTCGTTTGGCAGGTGCTTCGCGATAAGTCTGAAACAAGCGCGAGCGCTCATACGAAACGTTAACCATCATCGTGCATAGCGGACCTCATCGAGAACTGGGGGTCCGAGACCAATGGATGAACTGCTGGCCGATTTCGTGGCCGAAACCCGTGAAATGCTGGAGCAGAGCGGCAGCGAATTGGTCGCCTGGGAAGCCGACCCGTCAGACAAAGCCCGCATCGACACGATATTCCGATTTGTTCACACAGTGAAGGGAAACTGCGGATTTTTCGACTTTCCCAGACTGGAAAAACTTAGCCATGCGGCAGAAGACGCGCTTGCGGAATGCCGCGCCGGACGCCGTGAACCCGATAGCGCGCTGGTAACGGCCGTGCTCGCCATCATTGATCGGATTTCGGAAATGACCGATTCGATCGAAGCTGGCGAAGAGCTTGGCGAAGACGGTGACGACGACCTCATCGCTGCGCTTGATCAGCGTTCGGAGCTCGAAGTCCAGAGCGACCTTGAAGTCGTCGAGGAAGCTGAAGTCGCCAGCGTTCCGGAGGATGAAAAGGTCTCGCATAAAGCGCCGCGCCAAGGCGTACAGCGCTCGATACGTCTACCAGTCGATCTCCTTGATGAGGTGATGAAAGGCGTGTCGGACATGGTGTTGGCTCGGAACGACCTTGCGCGCCGACTACGCGAAGCTGGAGAACAGCCCACGATCGATGGACCGTTCGAGCGTCTGTCTGCCATACTTGCGGACGTCCGCACGTCGATCACGCGGATGCGCATGCAGCGGCTGGAGCATCTGTTTTCCTCCCTCCCCCGCCTGGTGCGCGACTTGTCGAACGAACTGGGCAAGCAGGTCATGGTCGATTTCGAGGGCGGGGAGGTCGAACTCGACCGCGAGATGATCGAAATGGTGCGCGACCCGCTCACTCATATCATTCGCAATGCGATCGATCATGGCATCGAAACACCGGCCGCTCGCCTTAAGAACAACAAGCGCGAGATCGGGCTTCTGAAGTTCGCTGCTCGGCAATCGGGCAATCAAATCAGCCTTGTGATCACCGACGATGGCGGGGGCATCAATCTTGATAAGCTTTGCGACAAGGCAATTGCGAATGGACTGTATTCCAAGTCCGAAATCGACAAGATGTCGGACAACCAGAAGCAGAATCTCATTTTCGAGCCAGGCCTCTCGACAGCCGAAGCGGTCAGTTCGGTTTCGGGTCGCGGCGTCGGCATGGACGTCGTCCGCGCGAATATAGAACGCGTCGGAGGATCGATTGAGGTAGCCAGCAAGGTTGGCGAAGGCACCAGCTTCCACTTGCAGCTACCGCTCACTCTTTCGATCATCGCCGCGCTAACGGTCGGATCTGGCGACCAGCGCTACGCTCTTCCGCGTAGTTACGTGGAAGAGATCGTCTTCGGCAGTTCGTCACACGTCGAATTCGCACAGGCCGGCGATCGGCATCTCGTCACTTTCCGTGAGAAACGGGTCCCCTGCTTATCGCTTGCGGAGGTTCTTGGCTGCCAGGACAAATCCAATCTTCGCTGGGAGGATCAAACGCTCGTCATGGTGCGACTGGCCAGCGAGGACGTTTTCGCCTTGGCCGTAGACCGTGTCTTCGATCACGAGGACGTAGTGGTAAAACCGATCGCGCCGGCCATCATGAATACACGCCTGTACGCTGGCACCACCTTACTGGATGATGGCCGCCCGATGATGCTGATGGACCTTCCGTCTATCGCGCAAATGCGCGGCATGGTGGGCGGCGTACGCACCAAGGCAACGGCAATTGAACGTGAAAGCCAGGAACGCGTAACCAAGGCAGTTCCGGTCATGTTGTTTGCGGGTCTCGACGGTCGTCATCGGGCAGTACGCCTCGAACTCGTTCGGCGAATCGAAACGATTTCGAGCGAAGCAATCGATATCGAGGGCGAACGCGCCCAAGCGGTCATCGACGGCGAAATTTTCACTCTGGCCGGACACGACGTCGGTCCTCTCCCGGACGGCAGGATCCGTCTACTCCGCTTGTCGGATGCGGAGAACGAACTCGTTTATGCCGTAAGGGAGGTCCTTGATGCAGCTGATGTCACCGAGGACGTGGTGCCGAGCGAAGCCGACACCGCGATCGAAGGCGTGACGCTGATCGGGGGCAAACCCATCCCGCTTCTGGATGGCCACGCTGTCTTCTCGAAATATCGCGCGACCCGAAAAGTCGAGCAGGCTCTCACTTGCCGTATTCCGACTCACAGCGAATGGGCGAAAACCATCCTCGAGCCGCTCGTTGCTGCTGCTGGCTATCGGATCGCAGCCGAAGATGAAGAGGTGGAGGCGGATCTAGCGATTGCGCTGGCTGAAGAAGCGGAAAGCCCGCTTTGCAGCGCACGCCAGATAATCCGCCTGCGGCCCGATCCGGACGATGCCGGAGACGACAGTATTTATCGCTATGATCGGGACGGGCTTCTCGCCGCCCTCAAGCGCATTCGGACAGGAAGGGCAGCATGAACGAATTGCTTCTCATGTGCACGATTGCAGGACGGCGCGCTGCGATCAGCGCAAGCCATGTGCAATCGGTGATCGAGATCGAAGCTATTACCCCGATCCCTGGCACTCCGGATTTCATTCTAGGCCTTACCGCACTGCGAAGCCAGGCGCTGACCGTGATCGATTGCTCGCTGGCGCTAGGGCTCGGAACGCCTTCCCAGTCCGAAGACCGCCGGGCTGCCGTCGTTGAAGTCGATGGGCACCTTTATGCCCTTCTCGTCGATAACGCCCATGACGTCGGCGAAGCTACGAGCGACCCGGTCGCCGTGCCTGGAGGCTTCGGAGAGAACTGGCAGCGGGCATCCACCGGCATGGTCGAAACCGATGGCGGCCCCACCCTGCTGGTCGAAATCCACCAGCTGGTATCCGGACCTCTACAACAAGCAGCTTAAGCGATTGGTTACCGCCTAACATTATCAAGATTAGGCAAACTAGGGAATCACAAGAATGAAAACCTGTCTTATCGTCGACGACTCCCGCGTGATCAGGAAGGTCTCGCGCCATATTCTGGAAACACTCGGCTTTTCCGTAGATGAAGCTGAGAATGGCCAGGAAGGCCTGAACAAATGCCTTGAAAGCATGCCTGATGTGGTTCTGCTCGACTGGAACATGCCTGTCATGACCGGGATTGAGTTCATCCATCAGCTGCGCAAGCATGAAGGCGGTGACAAACCTAAGGTCGTATTCTGCACCACGGAGAACGATGTCGCGCACATTCGCGAAGCGATCAGCGCCGGAGCTGACGAATACGTGATGAAGCCATTCGACCACGAAACTTTGCAGATCAAGCTTCAACTCGTCGGCATGGTTTGATCCGGAAGAAGACTGGCCGTGGAGACCACGCTTCGATCCGACACTAAGCGGATGCCTGGTGGAATGCCCGTGGGCGGATCCGTCAGGGTCATGCTGATCGACGACTCGCTGACTGTGCGCACCGTTTTTTCGCGCATGATCGAGCGGGAAAGCGATATGACGATCGTTGCTAGCGCCAGCACTGCTGAGCGAGGCCTGGAGGAGCTTCGGCGCCATCAGGTTGACGTCATTCTTCTTGACCTGGAAATGCCGGGCATGGGCGGAATCGAAGCCCTGCCGAAGCTTTTGAAGGCATCTCCGCGCACCAAGGTCTTGGTGATCTCTTCGCTAACCGCAGCAGGCGCCGAGCATACCGTTCAGGCACTCCGCATGGGTGCCGCCGACACCATGCTCAAGCCACGACCGGGCGGTTTCAACGATGATTATCGCGGCCAGCTTCTCGGCAAGATCCGTGCGTTAAAAGGGCTCGCCCCCTATGAACAACCGCTTCGCGCGGCCTCGAAATGGACAGAGCGGCGCGTGGGTAAAAAGCCCCAGCTGCTCGCGATCGGTGCTTCCACTGGCGGCATTCACGCCCTGAACCTTTTTTTGCGGCAGGTTCCCGCTAATTTCGATCTGCCGATACTGATTACGCAGCACCTGCCGGAGAGCTTCATTCCCGTTTTCGCCAAACAAATGGAAGCGGCTTCCGGAAGACGCGCGCTGCTTGCGGGCGAAGACGTAGAGATACGCCGCGGTATGATCGTCATCGCACCGGGTCACGGCCACATGGTGGTGCGTCGCAAGGGCTCGCAGCTACTTACCGGCCTCGCTTTCAACCCAGTAAAAAGCGGATGCACACCGTCAGTCGATCCAATGTTCGAAACGTCCGCGGAAGCATGCGAGGGCAAGGTCGCGGGTATTTTGCTGTCGGGGATGGGGCGTGACGGCACAGATGGCGCGGACGCGATAATCAATGCGGGGGGCACGATGTATGCCCAGAACGCCGAAAGCTGCGCCGTATGGGGAATGCCGCGGGCAGTCACCGAAAACGGTCTAGCCTCTGCCATTCTTCCCCCGGCGGAGCTCGCCGAAAAAATTCTCTCTGACGCTGGAGCAGACGCATGGCGTTAGAAGACGCTTCCCACGTAATCATCGCCGATTTGCTCAACTCGCGAACGGGCCAAACCCTTTCCGAAAGCCGTCGCTGGCGCATTTCCACGGCTCTTTCTGGTTTGTTCCGGGAGTTCGGAATCGAAAACGTCGACCAGCTTGCTTGTCTACTTGAGCGGCCCGGCGAGCACCAACTCGCCACGCGGGTGGTTGAAGCCTTGCTTAACAATGAGACGTACTTTTTCCGCGATCATGCCTATTTTACGACACTGGGAAACACGGTTCTCCCAGAGCTGGCAAAGAAGCGCGCCGATTCAAAAAGACTGACCATCTGGTCAGCCGGCTGCAGCACCGGCCAAGAAGTACTGAGCCTCGCAATGCTCTTTTGCGAGCAACCGGGGCGTTGGGCCGATTGGACCATCGAAATTCTCGGCACTGACGTGTCGGGCAAAGCCGTCGAACAGGCGCGCTCAGGGATTTACTCGCAATTCGAAATCCAGCGCGGGATCTCCGTCGCACAGATGCTCAATTTCTTCTCGGAAACTGCAAAAGGCTGGAAAGTTGCCGATCGGGTCATGAACATGACCCGGTTCGAGCAAAGGAATATCCTCGACTTTCCCCCGGCGCCTGGTCGATTTGACTTGGTCTTGTGTCGCAATTGCTTGCTCTATTTCGATCCGGCCACCAGGCGCACAGCGTTCGACCGGCTTGCCAGCGGAATCGCCCCCGATGGCTTCCTTATGCTTGGCGCGGGAGAAACCGTAGTCGGACAAACCGACAAATTCGAACCGGCCAGCTGTGGCTCTGCTATCTACACCCGAAGTGCAGCCGAAACCTCGATCGGCGTCGTTCTATCAGGCGCAACTAGGTAGGCCGCAAAGGATCGGAAACGCTCTATTTGCGGGCGATCCAAGGTAAATTTCAAGTTTACGGTTAATTAGCTAATCCGCGCTATCCAGTAACCATAAGAGTAGAGTTTTCCAGGGGAATTCGCGTGCGGTCAAATACCGACATGGCAGAGAAGAGCACGCGAATAATGATATTCGCGCCCCTCGCCTCGCTGGCGGGAATTGCGAGTGTAACTGCCATCATGGTGCTCCTTGGCCCCTATTTCGGCATCGCCTCTCTGCGCGCAGTGCTTGGTGGAGGCTTCATCGCCCTCATCTCAAGTATCGGAGGATTCGCGATATTGGGATTGCGGCACGTTCGGCGCATAGAACGGCTATCAAGCAGCGACTCTCTGACTTCGCTTCCCAACCGCCGCGCTCTCCACCGCGATATCACCTCTCTCATGTCTGATCAGCACGAGGTAGCCCTTGGCATTGTAGACCTCGATGGCTTCAAGACCATCAACGACCACTACGGCCATGAGCTTGGCGATGCGATGCTTCGCGCTGTGAGCAAGATCATCGGTGAAATCTGCGATAAAGACGCAATCATCTATCGCTTGGGAGGCGATGAGTTCGCTATTCTGAAGACGGGGGACTTGGCGGGAACGCTGCTCGAAAGTCACTGTCGTCGGATCATCGAGCGCCTGGCGAAATCGATAAAGATCGAAGAAAGGCGTCTCAGCCTCGGGGCCAGCATTGGACTGTCGCGAAATGCTCCGGGACAGGAACTCACCTCGTCCGAAATGCTCCGGCGCGCCGACGTTGCAATGTACGCATCGAAACGCGGCGGGAAGATGCGTTGCACCTGGTTCAATGAGGCTTTCGATCGCAGCCGCGAGCAGATCAAACGCCTTGACGAAGAATTGCGTCAAGCGCTGACCACGAACCAGTTTCGCATGCATTATCAACCTTTGGTCGACGCGGAAACGCGCGAGATCGTAGCTGTCGAAAGCTTGATGCGCTGGGAAAGACCGGACGGCCAGACCGTGGGGCCGGCGACGTTCATTCCGGTAGCCGAGGAATCCGGGCTTATTAACCCAATTGGCTTATGGGTATTGCGTCAAGCCTGCTGCGATGCGCTCGAATGGCACGACGTGACACTGTCGGTGAATATTTCCGCCGCCCAGCTTCGCAATCCGGAATTCCCAATTCAGCTTGGCCATATATTGGAAGAAACAGGTTTTGATCCGGAGCGTCTCGAACTTGAGATTACGGAAACCTGCCTTGTTCTAGACCCCATAGTGGCAGAGCGCAGCTTGAACCTCATCCGCGGTTTCGGAGTGCGCGTTGCGCTAGACGACTTCGGCACCGGATATGCATCGATCGGTTTCCTCAGACAATTCCGTTTCGAGAAACTCAAAATAGATCGCAGCTTGATCATGCAGGCGAGCGAGGATGAATCCAGTCGCGCAATGATGCTGTCGAGCATCACCATGGCACAGGCAATGAACATGTCGGTGACTGCTGAAGGCGTCGAAACGCGCGAACAAGCAGACATGGTACGGGCAGCGGGATGCGACCAGATACAGGGGTGGCTCTATTTCCGAGCGATGCCTGCGCAAGAAATCAAACAATATCTCGGGACAAAGATCGAAGATGCGATGTCCGGGTTTGAAGGCGACCAAGGGGTCAAGGCAGCATGAACGCAATGACGGGCGATTTCACAACTTCTGAAATCGATCATAGCAAATATTATTCGGACGAAATCGCAGAGGATCGCGCCATTCTTGCGGATATCGGAGCCGGCAGCGATGGATTGCGGGGAAAGTTTGCCGATCTGACACTCGGCAGCAAACTTACCTTGGTATCCATGGCAAACATTTTCGCGGTTGCCATGTGCCTCATAGCCACGCTTATCGGGGGATTGATAGCATACGATCTTCGCGAAGAGCGGATGAAGATTTCCGAGATGCTGATCCTATCGACCGAACTGCAGGCGGATACCAACGCTGCGCTTCTCGATACCTACAGGTTCGTTAATTCGGGGGATAGCCAAGCCCTGGCAAGCGCGGAAGACAATCTCAAAGAGGTTCGCCGCGATCTCAATTCTATCGAAATCAGTGCCAGCGAAGTGGCTCCGGAGGCCAGCGATCATATCGCACAGCTGCGAACAGGCCTTGATGGCTTGCTTGCGGACTTGAACAGGCAAGCGGCGGAGACTCAGTATGAAAGCCGCGCCGCCCTCGCCCAAGCTTCTTTCGCTAGAAGCCAGACCTTCGCTGCAGATGCTCGCAAGCTTAAGACAGAGCTCTTCAATTTTGCGGAGCTAAGTGAAGCAGATGGCAACAAGACCATCGCCTGGCTTCTCTTCGTATTTCTGGCAGTGACCGCCTTCGGTGTCGTCCTCATAATTGCGACCACTCGGTTCATCGCTCGCGATATCTCGGGAACTGTCGGCCAGCTGACAGATGCTTCGGAGCGACTGGCTACCGGCGATAAGACTATCGAAATACCGGGTCTTGAGCGGCGGGATGAACTGGGTGGCCTAGCGCGCTCGCTCCATGTCTTTTTGAGAAGCGCGTTCCGGTTTGAAAAAATGGCAGCTGAAAAACAGGCCCTGCAGGCAGAACGCGGCCACGCGCTGCAGCGTCTTGCCAAACAGTTTGAGGCCACCGTCGGTGAAGTGGTCAACGGAGTGGCGGCCGCCTCGTCTCAACTCAACACTACTGCTGCAGCCATGGCCAGCGCCGCCGAACAGGCCTCGCAGCAGAGCGAAGCGGTCGTCAACTCGATGGAAAGTGCGTCCGGCGGGGTTACCGCAGCTGCTGCGGCATCGGATGAATTCGCAATGTCGATTGGTGAAATCAGTCGGCAAGCTTCCCACTCGGCAGAACTGGCGCGCAAAGCCTCCGATGACGCCGAACAGGCGGACGGCACCATTTCGGCGCTGTCATCTTCGGCGGATCAGGTGGGCCAAATCGTCGAACTTATCCAATCCATTGCGAAACGCACCAATCTCCTCGCTCTCAATGCCAGCATCGAAGCTGCCCGAGGCGGGGAAGCTGGCCGCGGCTTTGCCGTTGTTGCCAGCGAGGTAAAAGAACTCGCTGCGCAAACAAGCCGTGCGACGGAAGAAGTTGCTGAGCAGATCCGCTCAATGCAGGATTCCACCGGTGCAAGCGTGAACGCCCTTCGCTCGATCGGCGAACAGGTAAAGCAGCTCGAGACAACCGCGATCTCCATTGCGAGTGCAGTCGATCAGCAATCGGTTGCGGGTCAGGATCTTGCTCGAAGCATCGATCTGGCGGCGCGCTCCACGGATGAAGTTTCGGGTAGTATCTCGCAGGTTCGTCAAGCGAGCCAGGCCACGGGAGCGGCGGCTAGCCAAGTGCTCGGTTCAGCTTCTTCCCTAGAATCCCAAGCTTCAGTTTTACGCGAACAGGTCGATGTATTTTTGCAGCACGTCAGAGCTAGCTGACTTGGCAACAAAAAAGTCCAATTCGATATGCTGCATGGGGGGAGAACCGTGATGGAAATGCAAAGCGATATTTTCGCCGAGGAAATGAGGGGGGAAATCGCTGCAGTCGACGGCATTGAGCTGGGCGAAGCAACCGATGTCCCTGGCCTGCGCGGTTGGTTCCTGGGCCTTTCCCTAACGACAAAATCGAAATTATCGACCGGCATAACTGTCGTCGGAATGACCCTTCTGGCTGCGGCCGGTCTCATCGGCATTTACAACCCAGATTTGGCAGGGGCGATGGCCACCGCCATCATCATCGTTCTTGCGGTGACGTTGATTGCAAGCTTCATCAGTATGCAAATGATCCTGCGAGACGTCATTGCCCCGTTTACTCATGTCGCGGCAGAAATGGGTAGGCTGGCAAACGGTGCACGGGACATTGACGTCGGCGACACAACGCGCCCCGACGAGATCGGAAACTTGTCCCGTTCTCTCAGCATTTTCGCAAAGTCCGGCATCAAGCTCGACGAACTTTTTGCCGGCCGGCGTTCTGCTACGGAGCGTCGAAAGCATGAGCTTATGCTGCTCGCCGACCGGTTCGAGCAGAGCATCGGTGAAGTGGTCGGCGGGGTTGCCGCGGCTTCCAGCCAGCTTAATGCGACGGCGGGCACCATGGCGAGCGCAGCAGAACAGGCTGCCGGACAGGCTGGTCAGGTCTCCAATGCAATGGAGCAGGCATCTGGCGGCGTTACGGCTGCCGCCGCCGCGTCTGACGAATTCGCCATGTCGATTAGCGAAATCAGTCGGCAGGCGGCGAATTCTGCCGAACTCGCGCGAAAAGCGTCCGATGATGCAGAAGGTGCAGACGAGACCATTTCGGCTCTAGCCTCGGCCGCCGATCAGGTAGGGCAAATCGTGGAGCTGATCCAGTCGATTGCCCAGCGCACGAACCTCCTCGCGTTGAACGCCAGCATCGAAGCTGCTCGCGGCGGAGAAGCAGGGCGTGGCTTCGCGGTTGTCGCAAGCGAAGTTAAGGAACTTGCCGCACAGACAAGCCGGGCGACTGAAGAGGTGTCGGAGCAGATTCAGGCTATGCAGTCCTCCACGGGCGCCAGCGTGAACGCGCTTCGTTCGATCGGCAATCAGATTAAACAGCTGGAGACCACCGCGATATCGATTGCGAGCGCAGTCGATCAGCAATCGGTGGCCGGTCAGGATCTTGCCCGCAGCATCGATCGCGCGGCTCACGGGACAGACCAGGTAGCAACTCATCTCGAGAGCATGCGCGACACAAGCATCTCCGCCGGCGCTGCCGCCAGTCAGGTCCTAGCTTCTTCGAGCGACCTCGAAAGCCAGGCGACAACACTGCGCGACAAGGTGGATGAGTTTCTTTTTCAGATACGCTCAGCCTGACTTTCGTCCGACATCGTAGCAAGGGCAGCCCCGGTCTCGGCCGGAGCTGCCCTTTCTTTTATTCCCACCAATAGGGCTTGCGCCGAGCATCGCCGGTGACGGTTTCGTTCATCGTCCTTGCATCATAGAGACGGCCACCGAGCATCACTTGCGCAATATCGTCCGAATTGCGGATGTTCTCGGCAGGATCGGCAGTGAGGATCACGAGATCGGCTAACTTGCCCACCTCAAGGCTTCCGACATCGCGATCCATACCGAGCGACTTTGCCGGCTCGATCGTACCAGCGCGAAGTGCCTCCACTGCGGTCATGCCGCCGCGAACGAAGCTCCAGAGTTCCCAGTGCGCAGCGATGCCCGCCTGCTGCCCGTGAGCACCGATGCTGACTTTGACCCCCCGGTCGGCTAGCTTCTTTGCCTCGCGTGCCGAATTGTCGTCAACGAAGGCCCATTCCGGCGCTTTGATGCGGCGTCCGGTCTCGGCCAGCAGCATCTTGGGCGGGGTATGAACGAGTAACGGATTATCGAACACGTCGGTCGCCTGGCGCCAGTAGGGATCGGCCGCGAGGCCGCCATAGGTCACGACCAGTGTCGGCGTGTAATTCGTATCCGAATTGCCGAACATCTGCAGCACGTCATCATACATGATGTCGACCGGGATATTGTGCTCGAGCGTGGAATTGCCGTCCGCGACGAGGTTCATGTCCATACCGAAGAGCGAGCCGCCTTCCGCTACGACCAGCATGTTTTCCGCGCGTGCAGCAGCCACAACCTGCTGGCGCTGCTCGCGTCTGGGCTGGTTGTAGTTCTTCACGCTAATGCCGCCCTGCGCCTTGATACGGCGAACGTGGGCAAGAGCATCTTCGTAACTGTCCACGCGGGCATATACCCCCGGCGACTTGGCGCCGTAGATAATTTCGCCGGTCGAGAATATGCGGGGAGCAAGCAAATTTCCTGCCCGCTGGCGCTCTGATGCCGAGAAGATCATGCTCGCCGATGAAGACGGATCGTGCAGCGTCGTGGTGCCCAGCGCGAGGTTCTGGACAAGCGACCAGTTTTGCTGCGGAACGAGGTCGCCCACCCCTTGGGCACCGTGGGCGTGGGCGTCGACCAATCCGGGAATTACCGTCTGCCCAGCAGCGTCGATGATCGTCGCGCCGGAAGGCACCGCCACATTCGCTGCGGGACCGATCGCAGCAATCCGATCCCCCTCGATCACGATGGTCCCGTTGTCGATCGTACCTGACCCATCGCCGGCCATCGTGTGGATACGCGCGCCCGTAATCGCCACGGTTCCACTCGCCTTGTCGGCACGGATAGTCCGGGCAAGCGAGGTGCCGCTGTCCGGGGGCGTGAATTCCGGCGCGCTTTCGCTTGGCGACGTCGGTGTCAATGCAGCAGTGCTGGCGCGATAAAGCACCGGCCCCATCGACCAGTGCAGTGTGGAACCATTATCGGTCCAACCGATGTAATCCGCGCCGCCCTTACTGACCCTGGTAACGGGCAGGGAACTGGTCTTTTCGCTCACGGTCACCGTCTGGCCGCCGGGAAGCAGCGGCATGGCGAAAACTTCATAATTCTGGCGGAAAGCGACATAGTCGCCGCGAGGGCTCACTTTGAAGTCGTTCGCCAGTTCGCCCTGAGCGTGGACCCGCCGCGCCTCGCCATCCAGATCCGCAGAAATAAGCTGCAGATTGCCGTCGGCTCGTGCCAGCATGAAGACCCGATCATTGTCTGCCCCGAACTGCGGGGTAGAGGTGTCACGGGCGATCAGGCGCGGTGTTCCGCCCGAAACCGGGACGGAATAGACGCCTTCGTTCTCAGAATAATTGGGCGAGGTCAGATAACCACCGCCGCGCTTCTCGAAAACGATCGTATTCCCATCTGGCGAGAATTGGGGGAGTGCGTAATGGCCCTGCTGCTGGGTAACGATGCGCTCACCGCGCCCGCGCCCGTCGACCGTCACGATCCTGCCCAGCCCATCATCGGTCCAGCGGACAAAGGCGATCCTCCGCCCGTCACGCGACCAGGTGGGCCACAGCTCGAGACTGTCACCGCCACCCGAAATCAGACGTTCAGGCAGGGCCTCGCTGCCGACCGGCTTTACGTATAATTTGCCGAGGCTTTCGAACACCACGGTGCGGCCATCTGGCGACACGCTGGCAAAACGGGGAATTTTCGCAGTGAAGCTTTCCGGTGCAACGTCGATGACGGGATGGGGCGCAGACGCGACCTTGCGGGTATCGTTGATGCGAAACGGGATTTCGCGCGCTCCCGAGCCATCCGCTGATACGCGCTGCAGTTTGCCACCGGCCCAAACAACCAGCGCAGAACTGTCCGGCATCCAGTCCATCATGGGATAGACGCCGTAAACGGCCCAGGTCTCCTGCATGTCGAGATCGAGCGCGCCATAGATCATGCGCTCTTCGCCCGTCTGAAGGTCCTTCACCCACAATTGTGTCTTGTCTTTGTCGCGGCGCACGAAAGCGAGCCTCTTGCCGTCAGGCGAAGGTGTTGGCCGGACAGCGCCGCCGTATCCACCCACGGCCGTAGTCACCTCACCGGTATCGATATCGTAGCGTTCGACATTGAAAATACCGGCGTTGGAGTCCTGGGCATACTCGAAAATCGGGCCCGGAGAGACGTTGCGGGTGTAGTAGATCGCATTCCCGTCGGGCGCATAGATCGGTTCGCCCAATTCCTTCTGCAGCACTTCGCTAGCGCGTTTGACCAGCTGCACGCCTCCCCCGCCGGAAACGTGATAAAGCCAGATTTCACCCGTGCCGAGACTGCGCTGTGTGGTGAAATGCTTCTTGGCTACGATGTATTGCCCGTCGGGAGACCAGCTGGGTTGATTAATGAGGCGAAAGTCTTCTTTCGTCACCTGCAGCTTGTTCGAACCGTCGGCGTCCATGATCCAGAGATTGTCGCCCCCGGCACGGTCGGAAATGAACGCGATGCGGTTTCCGTCAGGCGAAAATCGTGGCTGCACTTCCCACGCCAGCCCTTCCGCGATGCGCGTCGGTGTGCCGCCGGAGATCGGCATGGTGTAGATATCGCCGAGCAGCGAAAAAGCGAGCGTGCGTCCGTCCGGCGAGACATCGACATCCATCCAGGTGCCCTCGTCGGTATTGATCGCAATCTCGCGCAGAACCGCGCCGCGGGGAGCCGTTACGTCCCAGGTCTCGTCCTTCTGGCTTTCCCCGGCAATCGGAACGGTGGCCGGTGCTGCCTCAACCTGATCGCCGCTGCCCTCGGGTGGCAGTTCGTCCTGCGATGCATCGACCTCCTGCTCTTCAACCGGGTTCGGACTTGGATCGGGCTCCTGATTTTGTGCATGGACGGTGCCCGCGCACAGAACGAGCGCAAGAGCGGAAGCAATGCTGGTCTTCATTATGATATCTCTCCCCTAAGAGATTGGACGGCGAGTTTTAGACAGCGCCATGTCCGTTTGGTAAACCGCTAATCGACGAGAAACATTATCTGGCGCTTGCGCGCTCGACCAGGCGGACTGGTACCCGGCGCTCTGCGCGTTCGCCTTCTCCAGCGAGCGCAGTCTCCACCAGCAATCGTCCCGCTTCGGCGAAATCAGGTTCGACAGTCGTGAGTGGCGGATTGCTGAAAGCGCCAGATCCCAGCCCGTCGAAACCGACGACGCCGACTTGCTCCGGAACGGCAACGGAACGCGCGGCGAGTTCCTCCAGGGCGCCAAGGGCCATCGCGTCACATGCGAAGAACAGGCCATCGAACTTCGCCCCGCTCTCCTCCAGCGCGATCACGGAATTGCGCCCTTGGGTAACCCGATCCGCACCTTCCGAAACCAAGGCTTCGCGCGGCTTCAGGCCTGCTTCCGACATTGCATTTCGATACCCTTCGTAGCGTTCTCGAAACTGGCGCTGCGATGAATTGGGATCTCCCACGAAGACCACCTCTTTCGCGCCGCCCGCAATCAGTTTTCCGACGGCCAGACGTCCGCCTTCGAGATTGTCCGACCGAACCCAGACCGCATCGTCAAATGGGGAACCCCAAAACGCAATTGCCTGGCTTTGGGCGGCCACGTTGCGAAAATAGTCCCATGCCGGTCCATTACTCGCCGTGCCGATCACCACCACGCCATCAGCCTGGCGGCGCCCCACATAGTGCCCGAACAGCTCATCTTCCCGCGCCTGGAATGACACGAGCGCTTCATATCCCCGCTCGGCGGCCGCCGCACACGTACTGCCCAAAAGACTGTAGTAAAACGGGTTCATCGCAGCAGGTCCCTGACCATCGCGCCCGATCACCACGATCGCTATCGTACCGGTTTCTCCCTTGCGCAGCCCTGCCGCGCGCATGTTTATGTGGTAACCGAGTTCGGCAGCCGCCTGTTCGACCCGGCGCCGCGTCGCTTCCGTAATCGTCTCTGACCCCGAAAGGGCTCTGCTGACCGTAGACTGGCTGACCCCGGCGCGTTCAGCGACGTCGATCGACGTTACTCGGTGCGGGCGCCCGTTTTCCTCTTTTTTCATGGCATCTCCTCACTCTCCTCCGCCCTAGCCTAGGCGCTGCGTCAAGGCGAGACTTTGGCGCCGCAGGAATGCCCTACTTCCCCGTTTTATTGCGCAGCTCCTCCTTTCCCTTGCCGCCAGCTTGGGATAGCCTTGCTCCATGGGAGAAAGACCAACAAGCAGCCGGGCGACGGATTTCGACGTGCTGATCGTGGGTGCGGGCCTGTCGGGCATCGGAATGGCCGCGCATATGAAGGAAAAAACTCCGGAGCACAGTTTCGCGATTGTCGAGCGCCGCGAGGATCTAGGCGGCACCTGGGACCTGTTCCGATATCCCGGTGTGCGATCGGATAGCGACATGCATACGCTTGGGTTCGAATTCGAACCCTGGACCCATGAGAAGACGATCGCGGACGGCCCCGCCATTCTCGACTATCTGCATCGCATAGTCGACGAGCGAGACATTCGCCGGCACATCCGGTTCAATCACAAGGTCATCTACGCAGACTTTCGCGAGGCGGATGCGCGCTGGCACGTGACGCTCGAAATGCCCGACGGTGAGCGCAAGATGCTAACCGCGAACTGGCTCTATCTCGGGTCGGGCTATTACGATTACGATCAGGCTTATGATCCGGGTTTCGAGCTCGGCGATTTCGACGGACAGGTGCTGCATCCGCAATTCTGGCCGAAGAATCTGGACTATGACGGCAAACAGGTCGTCGTCATCGGTTCGGGTGCGACAGCGGTTACGATCGTTCCATCCATGGCGTACACAGCGGCGAAGGTTACCATGCTGCAGCGAACGCCGACTTGGATGTTCTCGCGACCGGCAAAAGACCGTGTGGCGAATTTCCTGAGGAAGGTCCTGCCAGAGAAGGTCGCTTATGCGATCACGCGCTGGAAGAATATCAAACTTCAGGATTTCAGCTTCAAGATGGCTCGGCGGAAACCGAAGAAGATGGCCGCCCTGCTGCACAAGCGCATCCGCAAAACGATGGGCGAAGACTACGATCTGGCCGCCTTTTCACCGCCCTATGATCCTTGGGATCAAAGGCTTTGCCTCATCCCGGACGACGATCTGTTCAGCGCGATAAAGCGCGGCAAGGCAGAAATTGTCACCGGCCACATCAAGGCATTCGAAAAAGGCGGAGTGCGGCTTACCGACGACCGCTTCCTTCCCGCAGACATCGTCGTTACCGCGACAGGGCTCAAGCTGGCGGTCGCCGGCAAGATCGGCCTGTCGATCGGCGGCACCGCGATCGATCTGGCTGACAGGTTCTATTACAAAGGGTGTATGTTCTCGAACCTGCCCAACCTGGCCGTGGTTTTCGGGTATCTCAATGCGAGCTGGACGCTGCGCGCCGACATAAATGCCGACTTCATCTGCCGTGTTCTGAGCGAGATGGCCGAGAAAGGCGCCGATATCGCAGTGCCATACCTGCCCGAGAACCATACTCTGGAAGAGGACAATATCTTCGATTTTTCTTCGGGTTATATCCAGCGAAGCAGGCACCTCATGCCGAAGAACGCAGTCGAATATCCGTGGCGACTGAACCAGGAATATGTGGTCGATCGCAAGCGGATGAAGACGGAGCCGGTCGACGACGGGATCCTTGTGATGCAGAGCAAAGCCAATACTGCCGCGCAGAATGACAAACCTCTGCAAGCTGCCCGGTAGCTTTCCCGCGATTAGCGCTTTAAGCCTCAGGTCATGACCGATCGCATCTATACCGCCGGCCTCGTCGTCATCGGCGACGAAATTCTCTCTGGCCGCACTCACGATAAGAACATCGCCCAGGTCGCCAGCTGGCTTCAGGTACAAGGCATCAGACTGTCAGAGGTGCGTGTAGTCCCGGATGTGATCGAGCGTATCGTCGAAGCGGTCAACGCGCTGCGGGAAAGCTACGATTACCTGTTCACGACCGGAGGTATCGGCCCGACGCACGATGATATCACTGTCGATGCTGTGTCGGAAGCATTGGGGGTGCCAGTCGTCGTGCATCCCGAAGCGCGCGCAATCCTTGAACAATACTATCAGGACAAGGGCGGCGTGAACGAAGGCCGGATGCGCATGGCCCGTACCCCAGAAGGCGCGGAGCTGATCCCGAACAAGATGTCGGGCGCGCCTGGCATTCGCATCGGGAACGTCCACATGATGGCAGGCGTGCCGCACATCACCGCCGGCATGCTCGATGCGCTGACCGGAACGCTGGAAGGCGGCGCCCCGCTGCTCTCTGCGACGGTGGGGGGCTTCATCCCGGAAAGCGAGGTATCCGGCCTCCTCCGCGATGTCGAGAAAGCGCATGAAAACTGCCAGATCGGAAGCTACCCCTTCTTCAAGGAAGGAAAGGTCGGCGCGAACTTCGTTATCCGATCGACCAACCAGGCCGACCTCGATGAATGCGCGGCCGACTTGTGCCGCGGACTTGAAGCAGCGGGTTTCGCATTTACCCACGGCGGAATTTAAGTCGGACTTGCGCACTGTCGTGCTCGGACTAGCCTGAACTGCAATGCTTGAACTTGTCGCCGTCGGATTGTTCGTCGCCTGCGTGGTGCTTTTCAAGCGCGTCGCGGCTGCCGAACGGCGGATCGAAGAACTGAATGATCGCTATCACGAACATGCCTGGCAGCTGCTTGCGCTGGCTTCGGCAACCGGATCTGCAACCAAAGCAGATGAAGATGCCGAGCCAGAACCGCTTGTAGAGCAGAAGCCGGACCTAGTCCCTGCCGTAACCCTGAGCCGAAGCGACGAGCCGGTGCTCGTGTCGCAAGTGCAACCTCCCGAGCGGGAAAAGAGCACCGAGCAAGCCGACGATAGCCAAGCACCACAAAGAAACTTCAGCCTCGATCTCGAGGACATTTTCGGACGCCGCCTCCCCATCTGGGCTGGCGGCATCACATTGGCTTTGGCAGGCGTGTTTCTCGTCCGCTATTCGATCGAATCCGGACTGCTTACGCCGCAAGTGCGCGTTGCCCTGTCTTTCCTTTTTGGCATCGGATTGCTGGTCGCTGCCGAAGTGACTTTCCGGTTCGAAGACCGCGTAAAGGACGAACGCGTTCGCCAGGCGCTGGCGGGCGCAGGACTGGCGACACTCTACGCCGCGTTCTATCTCGCCGGCACGCAGTACGCTTTGATCGGCCAGACGCTGGCCTTCCTGGGGCTCGCCGGTGTGACGGCGCTAGCCATTTTCCTCTCCTATCGCTTTGGCCTGCCAAGCGCGGTGCTCGGCCTCGTCGGCGGATTTACTGCGCCTGCCTTGGTCGGCGGCGATGATGCGAACCTGCCGATGCTGGCGCTGTATCTCGTGCTGGTGACCGGCGGCCTCACGCAGACTGCCAACCGCCAGAAACGCTCGTGGCTGGGTCTCGGCGCGTTGATGGGCGGGCTGGGTTGGGGCGCGCTGCTCCTGATCGGCGGCGACTATTCTTTTTCCGATATCCTCGCTCTGGGCCTATATTTCGTTGTTCTCGGGACGCTGATACCCGCTCTGCTCGATATCGAACAATTCGAGCAGCCTATTCGTTTTGCTGCGGCTGGCGCGGCCGGATTGCAGCTCGCAGTGTTGGTGGACGCGGGAGGCTACCAACCGCTCGCCTGGGGCCTCTATCTTCTGCTTGGCGCCACGCTGGCGTGGTTCGGCTGGAGCAAGCCCGCCATGCGTGCTGGCAGTGCGATGGCAGCGGCAATCGGAGTGGTTCTGCTCCAGCTATGGCCAGCACCCGATCCCTTCTTCTTCGCAGTGGTCGCTGCCGCGCTTGCGATCATTTTCGCCGCGGTCCCGCTCATGCTTCTGCGTCGCGGCAGCGAGGCAGTGCTTGAAGCGCTCAGCACCGCCGCCGTGCCGCTGGTGATCGGCCTGATTGCACTGTGGACCTTCGATACTTTCGACCGCGATGCGCTGCGCATCTGGGAAGGGATCGGCCTGTTCTTGCTGCTGGCCCTTCCCACCATTGCGGCCTTAACTCTGTGGACACGCCGGGCCAATGGGGAGCTGGCAGCCAACCTAGCCAGCGCAGGACTGCTGGCCTTTCTTGCCGCAGCCTGTCTGCTACCCGATGCCACCCTGCCGTTCGCCGCCAGCGCCATTGCGCTTGGTCTGGCCTACATCCTGCGCGAACGCGCCGCCGATAGCCGATCGCTTTCCGCACTCCTCTGGATAGCAGCATTCGGGCCACTCATCCTGCTACCCGTTGCCGATCAGCGGCTGAGCGAGGTCGACACGCTGTTCGATGGGCGGAGCGAAGCTTCGGTCCTGTCTTTCCTGCGCTGGTTCGCCGCTGGGCTGCCCTTTGCCGCGATTGCCTCAATGCGCAGCTCCGTGCGCACGAGAATGGCAGCCGAGTTCATCACAGGACTGCTGCTCTTCGCCGCCTTGGCCCAGATCCTCGCGCCGATTGTCCTGGTCTGGGTGGCGGGGACGCTGGCTGTGGCCATCCGTTACGCCTTGCCAGAGCGGTCTTCCGCTGCGCTGGCGCTGATCGTCTGCATGGCGCTATGGGCCATCACACCTACCGGCGAGTGGATATACGAAGGAACGCGGGCTCTGGCCGGCGATCCGATGCTGCTGACCTGTCTGCCGAATCTGCGGAGCGTGTTCGGATTTATCCTCCCGCTTGCGCTCGCGCTGGCTTTTACTCAAATCAGCATCCCAAGCTATCGCGAACGGCCGATCCCGCTCTTCTTGATCGCTCTGCCATTCGCGCTCATTGTCGCCCACGTCGTGTTCAAGCAGCTATTCGCGCTGAATTCGCTGCCCGACTTTGCCGCGAAGGGTCTTGCGGAGCGGACACTGTGGCAGAGCGCGCTATTGGCCATCGGCTGGGGCATCTGGCTGGGGCTGAAGGATCGCCTGATCGCGACAGCCTTTGTTTCCGCATCGTTTCTCCATTTCCTCTGGTTCACCGTCATCCTGCATAATCCTCTCTGGGAGCATCAGGCTGTCGGGCCAGTCCCCTTGGCCAACCTTGCCCTCGCGGCCTATGCGACTGGCATCGGGGCCTTGTGGTCCGCGCGGCTGTGGTGGCCCGAGTGGCGGCGCTTTACCGACAGCGCGATCATGGCGCTTGCCGCACTCGGCGGCGTGACCTTGCTGCGGCAGGTGTTCGCCGGAACCTACTTCGATATGCTGCCCATGTCTCAGACCGAGGATTTGCTGCGTTCTCTCATCGGTATCCTGCTCGCGATCGCCTTTCTCTTGATCGGGAGCGCGCGGGACGAGCGATTGTGGCGGGTCGGTTCGCTGGTGCTGATGACCGGAACGGTGCTGAAGGTCTTCATCATCGACACTGCGGGGCTGGAAGGATTGCTGCGCATTGCGAGCTTCGTGGCACTGGGCGCCAGCCTGATCGGGATCGGCTGGTTCTATTCCAGGCAATTGAATGCTTCGCCCGCGCCGCAATGAGAAAGGGCCGGAGTTTCCCCCGGCCCTTTCAAATCTGTTCTGTGTAGGAAAGCGCTTTTTATTTGCGCTGTCTCCTATCGGGTATCAAGCGTGAAGCTTACGCGCCTTCGACTTCGCCGAGGTCAACCTTGAGGCCGGGACCCATCGAGCTGGTCAGCGTGACCTTGCGGACATACTTGCCCTTGGCACCCGACGGTTTCGCCTTGACGATCGCATCGGTCAGAGCCTTGAAGTTGGTCTTCAGGTCTTCGTCCTTGAACGACAGCTTGCCGATGCCGGAGTGGATGATGCCCTGCTTTTCAACGCGGAATTCGACCTGGCCGCCCTTGGCGTCCTTCACGGCCTGTTCCACGTTCGGAGTCACGGTGCCCAGCTTCGGGTTCGGCATCAGGCCCTTGGGACCCAGAACCTTACCGAGACGGCCGACGACACCCATCATGTCCGGCGTCGCGATGACGCGGTCATAATCGAGATTGCCGTTCTGCATGTCTTCCATGAGGTCTTCCGCACCGACCTTGTCGGCGCCGGCGGCCAGGGCCTTCTCGGCATTGTCGCCCTTGGCGAACACGGCGACCTTCACGTCCTTGCCGGTGCCGCTGGGAAGCGAAACCATGCCGCGGACCATCTGGTCGGCGTGGCGCGGGTCGACGCCGAGGTTCATCGCGACTTCGACGGTCTCGTCGAACTTCGACTTGTGCTCGCGCAGCGTGGCGAGAGCTTCTTCGACCGTGTAAAGCTTCTCGCTGTCGAGCTTTGCGCGGACCTGCTGGTTCTTCGTCTGCTTTGCCATGTGCTTAGCCCTCCACCACTTCGAGGCCCATCGAACGCGCGGAGCCTTCGATGATCTTCATGGCCTGATCGATATCGTTCGCATTGAGGTCGACCATCTTGGCTTCGGCGATTTCCTTGATCGCGCTCTGCTTGATGGTTCCGGCCGAAACCTTGCCCGGCTCCTTCGAACCCGACTTCAGCTTGGCAGCTTTCTTCAGATAGAACGATGCCGGCGGGGTCTTCGTGACGAAGGTGAACGAACGGTCCGCATAGACGGTGATGACCGTCGGGATGGGAGCGCCCTTTTCGAGGTCCTGCGTGGCAGCGTTGAACGCCTTGCAGAATTCCATGATGTTCACGCCGCGCTGACCCAGCGCAGGGCCGATGGGCGGCGAGGGGTTTGCAGTGCCCGCGGGCACCTGCAGCTTGATGTAGCCTTCGATCTTCTTGGCCATCACTGGCCTCCTTTCACACTGTCGGCACCATCTGACGAGGATGCCTCATGTTGAGCGGTCGAGCGGTCTGCATCCTGACGGATCGCAGTCCTCCCGCGTGGGGTTCCCGTAACTGTCGTTTGGGAAGGCGCGCACATAGCGATTCTGACCGTAAATGCAAGCACGGCCGAAAGTAGGATTGCCCTGCGGTAATCCTACAGGATGGAGCACATGGAGCACACCCCTGAGGCAAATTTTCCGCCTTCCCGATCGCCGCCTGGCGCGCGGCGAAACCGGTGGTGGAGCAGAGGCGATTCATCGGCCAACCCTGCCCCATCAGAGCCGTGTAGGAAATCCCCACCTGCATCCGCCGACGGCCTTGCGCGCGACTTGCCAAGATAAGCGGAAATTTACCTGTTCAGGACTAACCGGGAATACAATTGCAGGGGAAGGCATAGCATGTTTCGAATTACTGTGCAGGTTCGCGACTTGATTTCCAGCAACGTCACGAGCGCTCTCGACGCGGCGACCAATCCGGTGAAAATGCTTTCCCGCCTGCAAAGGGAAATCGAGGATGCCATTGTCGATCTTCACGGCGAGATCACCAAGGCGCGGCGGCAGAAAGAACGGCTGGAAACCGAATTGTCGCAGACCGAAAACCAAGCTGCGGCATGGTCGGAGAAAGCCAAGGTCGCGATGGATCACGGCCGCGAGGACCTTGCGCGGCAGGCCCTGATGGCGCGGGAAGACTGCCGGGAGAAGGAAGAACGGACCGGCCGCGATATCGCCAGCCTCGCGGAAGATATCGCCGAAATCGAAGCGGCGATCGGCAAGCTCGAAACAAAGCGCGAAGAGGTGAGGCAGAAGCGGGCCGATCAGGTGGCCGCTGAGACCACTGCGGCAGGTGCCGCCAGCCATCATGGCAGCCGCACGGAGCGCCGATTGGACCGGATCGACGCGCTCGAAAAACGAACGACTTTCGCCGTGGAGGAAGACGCACAGACATGCGCCAACGCTTCGATCGAGCGCGAGATCGAGGAATTGCGCCGCGGCTCGGCAATCGAGGAAGAGCTTGCCGCCATGCGGCGCGACAGCGCCGCGGTGACGAAGAAAGCTGCGGGCAAAGGCGGAAAACGCACCAAGGCCGCGTGATCACCCGGCAGCAAGCTGTTACGGGATCGGCGCCGGACCAATCTTCCCGGCCGATTGACCGAGAGAAAGACTGCGCATGATACGAACCGACGCACGCGAGCTGGGCTGGGGCCGGTTCATCTGGCAGTTCATCACGATACTGCTGGTCTATTTCATCGCCCAGATCCCGCCGGCATTGATCTGGGGCTTCACGACGGCTGACGGCCAGTTTTCGATTACCTCCACCGGAGCTGCATTGTCCACGGCGGGCGGCATGGCCGGGGCCCTGCTGATGGCCTGGTACTGGCTGCGCCGCGATGCCGCGGTGGAACAGGCGTGGAATCTGAAAGCGCCAACGAGCTGGAGCACCACCCTGGGTTGGGCGGTGGCCGCGACGGTCGCGATCATCGGATGGTTCACGCTCGGCGCGATGCTGGTGGAAGCGATCGGCCTGACCACGCCCGACGTCGGGCAGGTGCTGGGCTGGGTCACCGAAAGCCCGTTCCAATTCGCGCTGTGGATCGCGCTGGTTGCCTTCTTTTCGGCCGGTTTCGGCGAGGAATTGCTGTGGCGCGGCTATCTCATGGACCGGCTTTCCCGCCTTGGCGGCCTGCGCGGCAGGGTCTGGCCGATCATCCTTATCCAGGCGATTCTGTTTGGCCTCCCCCACGCCTATCAGGGGCTGGGCGGCGTGATCATAACAGGCGTGGTCGGCATCGGTCTGGGCTGGCTGCGCTTTCACAACAAGGGCAATCTGTGGGCCTGCATCATCGCCCATGTCGCGGTGGACACGATCATGATGAGCCTGTCATACGCCACCAAGCTGGGCATCATGCCCGCGACCTGACACGAAAAGGGCGCCCTTCCCAGCGGAAGAGCGCCCTATCGAAAATCGTTTCGTAGGGTCTTACTTGACCAGTTCGACCTGTTCGAATTCCAGTTCCACCGGAGTGGCGCGGCCGAAGATCGAAACCGAAACCTTGACCTTCTGCTTGTCGAAATCGAGTTCCTCGACAACACCGTTGAAGCTGGCGAAGGGCCCGTCGAGCACCTTGACCTGATCGCCGATTTCGTAATCGACGCTGACCTGCTTCTTCGGAGCGGACTTCGCCTCTTCGACACCGCCGAAATAGCGGGCGGCTTCACGCTCAGAAATGGCCTGCGGCTTGTTGTTATTGCCGAGGAAGCCGGTGACCTTCGGCGTGTTCTTCACGAGGTGATAGACGTCGTCGGTCATGTTGAGCTTTGCCAGCACGTAGCCGGGCATGAACTTGCGTTCGACCTGCACCTTCTTGCCGCGCTTCACTTCGGTCACGGTTTCGGTCGGAACCTGCACTTCTTCGACGCCTTCGGACAGGCCGAGGCGTTCGGCTTCCGCGATAATCGAATCGCGAACCTTGTTCTCGAAGCCGGAATAGGCGTGGATGATGTACCAGCGTGCCATGTGTCTCGTTACCCCTGTCAGATCAGGCCAGCGTCAGCAGCCAGCGCACCAGGGCGCCGAACAGCGAATCGACGCCGAGGAAGAAGAGCGAGAGGATCGTCATCATGATGAACACGAAAATCGCGATGCGGACCGTGTCGGGCCATGTCGGCCACACGACCTTGCGGCCTTCGGTCTGTACCTGCCGAATGAACTCGGCGGGCGAGGTCTTGTTCGCTTTTGCGACCTTGGCTGTGTTGTCGGCTTTTTCGGCCATGATGAATGCGCTCTCGAAGCTAGAATTTGTGTCGCTTCCGGGATGGGGGTTTCGCCGCCCCGATACAAGGTCGGGAGGGGCTTTTCCTTCATCGATGTCGGAAGACGCAAAGCCGTCTAGGCGGAGCGCAATAAAAACGCAAGCCGTGGGAAGCAGCGCAATTGCGCCTTTTCAAGCGCCCCCCGCATGGCTAGCCTGCGCGCTTCTCGATTACGGGACGCATGAGGGGAAATTCAATGGCAACAAGCCAACCGGCTACGTTCGACGAACGTCTGCTTGGCCCCGTCACCAATGTGGCGGACTTCATCTGGGGTGGAACGTGGAATGGCGAGGCCATTCTGCCCTTCCCCCCGCTGGCAATCATCCTGCTGGGCGCAGGTCTGTGGTTCATGATCGGCCTCCGGCTCTATCCGGTCACGAACCTGCCCGCAGCAGTCAAGAACCTGTTCGCTGGCCGCAAGAGCGGCGGCGCAGGTGAAATCTCCCCTTTTGCGGCGCTTTCCACCGCCCTTTCGGGCCAGGTGGGAACCGGTAACCTTGCCGGCGTCGCAACGGCCATCGCCCTGGGCGGTCCGGGCGCCATCTTCTGGATGTGGATTACCGCGCTGTTCGGCATGGCGCTGGCCTTTGCCGAAGGATCGCTGGCGATCCGCTATCGCGAAACCACCAGCGACGGCACGTATCGCGGCGGCCCGATGAGCTACATCATGCTTGGCCTCGGCCCCAAGTGGACCTGGCTAGCGATCTTCTTCTGCATCGGCACGCTGATCAGCGCGCTGGTCACCGGCAATGGCATCCAGGCCAATGCCGTGGCCGATGGGCTCAACGAATTGTTCGGCATCGAGGAATGGCTCGGTGGGCTGATCGTGGCGATCCTGGTGTTCATCGTGATCATCGGCGGGATCAAGTCGATCGGCAACGTCGCGGAAAAGGTCGTCCCCTTCATGGCGGCGACCTACATCGTGATGGCGATCATCGCGATCCTCCTCAACATCCAGGACATCCCGGAAACCTTCAGCCGGATCTTCGGCGGCGCATTCAACGCGCAGTCGGCCAGCGGCGGTTTCGTGGGCGCGGCCGTGATCCTGGCGATCCGCGCGGGTGTGGCCCGCGGCCTGTTCTCCAACGAGGCCGGTCAGGGTTCGACCCCGATCGCGCACGCGGTGGCGCAGACCGACGATCCGCAGTTCCAGGGCCGCATGGCGATGCTGGGGACCTTCATCGACACGATCGTGATCTGCACCATGACGGCGCTGGTCATCCTGACGGTGGAAGGCAATTTCACGCATAACGGCGCGCCGGTGCTGCATGCCTGGCAAGCCGATCTCGATGGCTTCGCCATGACCAGTGGCGCCTTTGCCGCGGCCTTCCCCTTCGAAATCGGCGCGATCCCGCTGGGCACGCTGATCGCCAGCATCGCGCTGCTCCTGTTCGTGTTTACGACGCTTCTGACCTGGAGCTACTACGGGGAACGGGCGCTCACCTTCATCTACGACCGCATCCCGGGCTCGACCCGTGGCGGCGAGAGGATCCTCCATATGGCGTGGCGCGTGCTGTGGTGCGTGGCCATCTTCGTCGGGGCGAGCCGGGAAAGCGACCTTATCTGGCGCATGGGCGATATCGCCAATGCCGTGATGGTCGTCCCCAACCTCCTTGCACTGGTGCTCCTGTCCGGTGTCGTCTTCGCGCTTTCGCGCGGGGACAAGACTGCGGGCAAGACCTTCACCGCCAAGACGCCCGAGGAACCGGAGGAGTACTGATCTCCTCCGCCTCGCCGGCGGCATAAAGAAGGGGCCGGGAGTATCGCTACTCCCGGCCCCTGTCTTTCATCGTGACTAAACCATTCTTGTCAGCGAGCACCGAACAGACGTGCGAGGAAACCCGGTTCTTCCATCGGGATGATCTTCCCGTGGTGCTTATAGCGAAGGCTGGCATCGCTATAAGTCTTGGGCTTCACCCACCCGTCGGGGCGGCTGCTGCGGTAGGACAAGCTCGACATGGGCAATTCCTCCATGAAATCTTTTCCCTTCGTCCGCTGGGTAGAACCACTTACGCCAGAATCCGGTTCCCGGGCGCGCCATGGAGAAGACGCGATAGCTGTGGCGCGCCTGCAACATTAACCATCGTGAGCCGCGGTTTCCCGGGAAGCAGCGTATATCAGTACAAGCTACTTTTTTCGGTCGATGCCAGCGAAACTATCCGCCCCCGCCGGCAATCCAGCGGTCGATCTTGGCTTCCAGGACCGGAAGCGGCAGCGCGCCGGTGTCCAGCACCTGGGCATGGAAGTCGCGGATGTCGAAGCGATCCCCCAGCTGCTGCTCCGCCCGCTCGCGCAGTTCCTGGATCTTGAGCGCGCCCACCTTGTAGGCCAGCGCCTGGCTCGGAATGGCGATATAACGTTCGACTTCGGCGACCACTTCGGTTTCGGTCATTCCGCTGTTCGCCAGCATGAAGTCGATTGCCTGCTGGCGCGTCCAGCCCTTGGCATGAAGCCCGGTATCGACGACCAGCCGCATGGCACGAAGCTGCTCGTCTTGGAGCGTGCCATAGCGGTTCCAAGGATCGTCGTAGAAGCCCATCTCGTAGCCGAGGGTTTCGGCGTAAAGCGCCCATCCTTCGACATAGGAGGTCTTGCCGCCGAACCGCATGAAAGCCGGAAGGTCCTCGTTTTCCTGCGCGAGGCTGATCTGGAAGTGATGCCCCGGGGCGCCCTCGTGGAGGTAAAGCGTGACATTGCCGGTCGTCAGGCGGCTCGGCAGATCATAGGCATTGAAATAGAAGGTCCCCGGGCGCGATCCGTCCGGTGCCCCGCTCTCGTAGGACCCGCCAGCGCTGAACTGCTCGCGATATTCCTCGTAAGGTTTGATCAGCAGCGGGGTCTCCGGAACGAGCGAGAAATAGTCGCCGATCTTCGCGTCTACCTGCTTGCCGATGTCGTAGTAATTCTGCGTCAGCGCTGCCCGGCTTTCAGGTTTGAACTGCGCATCGGTGCGGACATAATCGAAGAATTCGTTGAGCGTGCCGTCGAACCCGACCTCGGCCTTGATTTCTTCCAGTCCGGTCTTGATCCGCGCGACTTCGGCCAGGCCCAGATTGTGGAGATAATCGGCGGTCAGCGGCAGCGTGGTCGTGTCCTCGATCAGCTGCCGGTAGAGAGCCGGTCCGCCTTTCATCTGGGAGAGACCGACGCTGGTACGCGCCTCGGCATAATATTCGTCACGCAGGAAATCGCGCATGCGCTCATGCGCGGCGTAGATATCCTCGATGGACGCGCGATATTCCGTGGTCAGGCGCGATTTGTCGGCCTCGGAGAAATCGTCCGGGAAATTCGTCACCGGCATCCAGAAGGGCGATTCTTCGATATCCATGGCCAGCTGCGTATCGAGCTGGCTGATGACATTGCCGATCGTCAGCTGTGTCTCCAGCACTCCGCTTGCCAGACCTTCGCGGAAACGGGCGATCGCGCGGTCGCTCAATTCGACATAATTCTCGTGCCGCTTGAGGTTGTTTTCGTAATCCTCGACCGTCTCGAACGGCGCCGCGCTCTGGCCGCTGGCAAAACCAGGATAGAAAGTGTGGAAGCCGGAGAAGTGATTCACCGGGCGCACTTCGGTGACCGCGAGCAGTTCGGGCGCCAAGCCCTTGATCGCTTGGCGCTGGTCGTATGCAAAAACGTCATAGGCAAGCTGGTCGGTCGGCGTCAGGGCACTGCGATCGATCTGGCCAAGCCTGCGCAAGTTCAGCTCGGCATCCGCCCGGCTCGCATCGTTATATTCATCCGTCAGGTAATCGCCGAGCCGGTCGGCATACCGCATGTCCCCGCGGAACAGCGCACTCATCGGATTGAGCGCGAGGCTCCGTTCATCGGCATCGTCGAACAGGGCGAAGAGCGCGTCATGGGCCGCATCCTGAGCGGACGCCGGCGCGGCAGGGTCGGCAACCGCTTCGGAATTGGCCAGCTGTCCGGTTGTCGCGCAGGCGGCAAGCGACAGAGCAGATGCGCCGATGAACGCTATGCGGGTGAATTTCATGTGCAGATTACCCCCTCTGGTTTATCTGCCCACTCTACGCCCAAGCTTCCGCGAAGTGAAATCGCCTGCCGACCGCGGCATTATGCCCTTCGACCAACGACCGGCCTAGTCGGCAATACGGCCGCGCACCATCACCCAGTCGACATCCTCCAGCGCGGTCACATCTTCCAGCGGATTACCCTCCACCGCAATCATGTCGGCGGAATAACCGGGGGCGATGCGGCCGATCTCGTGCTCCATGTGGAGCACCTTGGCGGCATTCGTGGTTGCGGTGGCGAGCGCATCGCGATTGGTCATGCCCTGCCCGACCATCAGCGCGAATTCACCGGCGTTGCGCCCATGCTCGAACACGCCGGCATCGGTACCAAAGGCGATCGGCACGCCCCAGCGGTAAGCCTTGCCCATGAACACCCTGGCTATTTCGGCCACGTCGCGGATCTTCGTTTCGACCGTGGGCGTATAGACACCTTGCCCGAGCCGTTCCGTCACGCCCTGGAAAGCCATGAGCGTCGGAATCAAAACCGTTCCGTTATCCTTCATCGCCTTCGCGGCGGCTTCGTCCAGATAGGTTGCGTGCTCGATCGTATCGATGCCCGCCTTGGCAGCCGCTTCGATCCCCCGCGCCCCATGGGCATGGGCCATGACATCGAGCCCCAGCGAGTGGGCCGTATCCGCGATGCTTTTCATCTCCGCGTCGGAGAAATGCGCTTCCAATCCCCTACCCTGCTGGCTGAGAACCCCGCCCGTGGCAGTGATCTTGATGATATCCGCGCCGTTCTGGCTGGCGCGCCGCACCTTCTCGGCACATTCGACCGGCCCGGTGCAACTGTAACCGCTGGACAGGATGGCGTTGATTTCCGGTTTGAAGCCAGAAACATCCCCATGACCACCGACGATAGCCAGCGGCGGACCTGCGGCAATGATGCGCGGCCCCTGGATCAGACCTTCCTCGGTGCCGCGACGTAGCGAGAAGGCAGTGTGCTGCGCGCTGCCGGCTTCGCGGACGGTGGTGAACCCGGCCTTCAGGGTCTTTTCCGCATTCTTGACGCCGACCACGACGCCCCATTCATCCGGCTCCACCGCTTCGCGCCAGAAGTCCCCTCCCGGATCACCGGTCAGATGAACATGCAGATCGATGAGGCCTGGCACCAGCGTCTTGCCTTCCAGATGGACCATCTCGGCGCCTTCCGGGGCTTCCGCCCAGCCTTCCTCAACACTCACGATGCGCCCGTCGGTGACCGTCACCGTCGATCGCCCCATCGGTGCGGTCGACGGATCGGTGATCACCCGGTCTGCGTGGATGATTGTAGTTTCGGCAGACAAGGCGCTCGCGCTGGCGAGCAGACTGCCGACGAGGCCCAAAGTGATAGCGCGCATGAATTCTCTCCTCCTGTCGCCTTCGGTGATGCCGTCTCCGCCCGCCACCGACAAGCCCCCCCCGGTTTGCCCTTTGTGCATGGCTCGTTATGAAAGCTCCCGCAATTCAACAGGAGAGGATCGCACATGAAACTTCGCCCTATGGCCGTCGCCGCATCACTGCTTGCGAGCGCTTCGATCGGTGCTACCGCGCAAGCGCGCCCGATGACGCCGGAAGATGTCGCCAAGCTCGAAAGCGTCGGCACTATCGCCGTTTCGACCGACGGCAGCCGCATCGCCTACACGACCGCCAGCCTGCCCGACATCACCGATGGCGAGGATAACGGCAGCTTCAAGCAGCAGCTCAAAATGGCATATGCGCCGATGACCGCACGGGATTTCCTGCCCGACGACATCAGCGTTTCGGGAATCGCCTTCTCCCCGGACAGCCGCATGGTCAGCTTCGTCTGGGCCGACGAAGGAGAAGACCGGGCCGTCTGGGGCATACCCGTCGATGGCGGTGCACAGCGCAAGCTGGCCGCGGTCGAAGATGCGAACGTTCGCTCCTACGCCTGGGCGCCCGACGGTTCGCGTATCTGGATGCTGGCATCGGCGAAGGAAAACGAGGATCGTGAAAAGCAGGCCGAAGCAGGGTTCAATGCTATCGTGTACGAAGAGGAGGCGCGCCTCAACCGGCTGTTCTCTGCCAGCTTAGGCCAGGAAGTCGATGGCGATCCGGTGGCGGTCACGATCCCGGGCTACGTCAGCGGTTTTCGTATCGCGCCCGGCGGCAAGACCGCAGTTGTCGACAGCGCGCCCACGCCGCAGATCGATGATGCCTACACCTCCAAGCGGGCGCATGTCCTCGACCTGGAGACCGGCAAGGTGCTGCGCGTGATCGAAACGCCTGGCAAACTTGGCGATATCGAAGTGTCGCCCAATGGCCGCCAGCTTTCGATGATCGCAGGCGTCGACATGAACGATCCCGCCGACACGACGCTGCACCTGGTCGATGTCGCGACCGGCACCTATCGCGCACTCAACGCCGGTGCGCCGGAAGCAGCGGTCGATGCGGAATGGCTCGCCGACGGCCGCCTCGCGGCAGTCATCCACAAGGGAGCGCAGAGCGCTCTGCGTATCTACAATCCCGATGGTACCGTTGCCGAAGAGCATGACGGCGGCGCATTAATCCTCTCGAGTGTCGAGGCCGGTGGCAACACCCTGGCGGTGGAAGCAAGCAGCCCCAGCCATCCGACAGAACTGTTCGTGTGGAACAATGGGAGCTTCAATCGCTGGACGCGGCACAATCCCTGGCTCTCCGAAATCGACTTCGGCACGCAGCGCACGTTCCGCTATAACGCGCGAGACGGTCAGGAAGTCGAAGGCGTCCTGATCGAACCGGTCGGGGGAGCCCCACGCGGCGGCGCCCCGTTGATCCTAAACGTTCACGGCGGACCGGAAGCGCATGACAGCAATGGCTGGGTCACGGGCTATTCCTCTCCCGGGCAGGTTGCCGCGGGCCAGGGTTATGCGGTGTTCCTCCCCAACTATCGCGGTTCCACCGGCTATGGGACAGCGTTCTCAAAGCAGCACACGGGCAATTATACCGACCCTGAATTCACCGATCTCGTCGATGCCAAGCGCGCCCTCGTCAGCGAAGGTATTGCCGATCCGGATCGCACCGGCGTGACCGGCGGATCATACGGCGGCTATGCCACTGCTTGGTCGTCGACAGCCCTGTCCGATGAATTTGCTGCCGGTGTGATGTTCGTCGGGATCTCGAACCAGATTTCGAAGTTCGGTACCACCGATATTCCCTACGAGATGTACAACGTGCATTCAGGCAAATGGCCGTGGGACGACTGGCAGGGCATGCTCGAAGTCAGCCCGATCTATCACGTAGACAAGGCCAATACGCCGCTGCTCATCATGCACGGCGAAGAGGATACGCGCGTTTCGCCCAGCCAGAGCTATGAACTCTATCGGTCCATAAAGGTGCGCAAGCCTGAAGTGCCGGTTCGGCTCGTGCTTTATCCGGGCGAAGGCCACGGCAACTCCAAGGCTGCCTCGCGCTACGACTACAATCTGCGGATGATGCGCTGGTTCGACACTTACCTGAAAACGGGCGACCGGGATGCTCCGCTTCCCGATAGCAGGCCCGAACTCCCGGCTGGAACGACCGGGGCTGGCAAGGCAGAAGACTGAGGAGGAGAGGGCGGCCATTAGGTCGCCCTTTTCACATTGCCGGCGTTATCTCAGCCCAATGATTGCCATTCGCGAATTGCCTCGATCGGCCAGAACAGCATCACCACATTGAGCGTAAGATTGTCGCGGATGATCCACAGGGTCAGCAGTTCCAACAGCACTGCCAGTGCGACGCTGACCTTCCACGGCAGACGGAAAGCGATGAGGAAACCAGCCATCATCCAGCCGATGTCCGCCATGGAATTGACGATACTGTCCCCGACATAGCCGAAGCTGACCGTTACTTCGCGGTACCGATCGATGATCATCGGCGTATTTTCCACCACTTCCCAGATTGCTTCGATGCCGACCGCGATTGGCAGGGCCCATTTCGCCAGCCGACCTCCGAACACGCTCCAGCGCAACCAAAGCAACCAGGCCAGGAAATACATGATCAAGCCATGGATAAAATGGCTCGGGCTGTACCAGTCCGTTATGTGCTGGCTGTTGCCCGAAGACTGCACCACACCATGCCATAGCTTGATGTCACCGCAGGTGCAGATGAGCGGGCGGTCCATGGCCAGCAGGATAGCCAGCGTCGCCAGGAACAGCGCCAAGGTGGCGAGCCAGGCGCCCCGATGGGCGGCAAGCGGGTTCCCCGTCAGCGAAGCGCGACCGGTCACCCGCCAGCCCCCGTCTTCAGAAGGTGTAGCCGACGCCAAGCGCGACGAGATACTGGTCATCATCACCGCGGATGCTGGTGAACGGCGTATCGGCCGCGTCTCCCACAAGTTTCGTCCACCCGCCAATGCCGACCAGTGAGAGGCCGCCATCGGTAAGGTCACCACTCAAATCGTGAGCGACCAGCAGGTTGAGGCCATAGCTTTGCATTCCGCCCTCGGCATTGAACCCGGGGAGCACGTCCTCGGCGGGAAGAGCAGCGTTGGTCGAGGGAACCGAATAATAATAATCAGCGAAATCATCGTCCACGAAGCTGGTGCTGAACGATAGCGAAGCTGCGGTCGCGCGGCTGACCGGCGTAAAATAGGTCACCGACGGACTGATCGTGCGGCCATCATGAGCGCCCGCAACATCCCAAGTGGCGTCGAGCGAAAGGCTGAGGCTGTCGAAGGGGTTGAGCAATTGCGGGAACTTCACCCCGACCGAAGCGCCGACCTCGACAGCGCGATCGAGCTCGCCGTAAGCTGCAACGACATCGTCGTTGATGTCATCGGCGTCGACACGGTCGTTGCGCAGGCGGACCATCGGGCCGGCGGAAAAGGAAACACCTTCCGCCGCGTCGGGGATGAGATCGAGCGCCAGGCCGGCGGGGCGCGGATTGATATCGATGCCCCATACAGAACCCTGGACGATCGGCAGGACGTTCACATTGTAGTCGTCGCTGCCTGAGTAGCTGGGGTTGTAACCGACACCGACGCCGACGCTGAGAAAATCGCCGTCGAATACCGTGCCTTCCTCTCCGGTCGGAAGCGGTGCGGCAGTGTCAGTCTGCTGGGCGGCAGCAGGCGCGGCCAGCGCGCAGATAGCAGCGGCGGCGATCGCAGGCACGAAACGAATCATTCAATATTCCCTCAATTTATTCCTGGCAGACACAGGAATGCGTTATCTGGTATGCCCGCGTTAGTAGAAAAGGACGTTGCCGCCAATGCATGGCGCTTCTAATCCATTTCCCGATGAATTCTGAAAATATCGATCTTGCCATCGTCGGGGGCGGCCTTGCCGGCGGATTGATTGCCTTGGCCGTGCGAGATTATGCACCGCAGCTCACGGTAGGTCTGTTCGAAGCAGGTGAGAGCTTCGGAGGCAATCACCGCTGGAGCTGGTTCGAGGGAGATTTGGACGCGCGCGGCACCAAGCTGATGCAGAGGTTTCGCAAGATGCAGTGGAGCGGGGGCAACGAGGTCCGTTTTCCCGCTTACAGCCGATGCCTGCAAAGCGATTATCGTTCGCTCGGCAGCCGCGATTTCGACCTCGCACTGCGGCGTGAACTGCCACAATCGGCAATCCGCACGTGCGCAAAGGTGATGGGGCTGGACAGCGAGGGAGTAACCCTCTCGGACGGCAAGCGCGTTGCGGCTGCAATGGTTCTCGACTGCCGGGACGCTCAGCCGAGCGAGCATCTTACCGGCGGATGGCAGGTTTTCCTCGGCCAGAACCTGAAGACGGATCGCCCGCACGGGGTGGATCGTCCGGTGATCATGGATGCGGCCGTCGATCAACCGGGCGCCTATCGCTTCGTTTACTTATTGCCGCTGAGCGACGACGAAATCTTCGTCGAAGACACGTATTATGCAGACAGTCCGCAGCTCGACGCGCCGCTTCTGCGCCAGCGCATCGCTGATTATGCCGAGGAACAACGCTGGCGATTCCAGGTCCTGCATGAGGAGACGGGTGTGCTACCTGTCGTCACCGGCGGGGATTTTTCAGCCTATCGTGGATCATTGGCCCAACCGGGGGTGGCCTTGGCGGGAGCGAAAGGCGGCTTCGTCCACCCCCTGACAAGTTACACCCTGCCCATCGCCGTCGAGAACGCTCTGGCGATCGCCGAAGCAGCCCGCGAAAATCTCGCACGTCTGCCCCAACTGGTCGACGAGCGGGCAAAATCGCACTGGCAGCGTACCGCCTATTACCGGCTGCTTGGGAAAATGCTGTTCGAAGCGGCGGAGCCGGAGGAACGATATCGGGTATTCGAGCGCTTCTACCGACTACCGGAATCTTTAATCGAACGCTTTTACGCCGCCCGCTCAACCCCGCTCGACAAGATGCGTATCCTCACCGGAAAACCGCCTGTGCCCATCGCCCGCGCCATGAAGGCTCTGCTTGGCAAGGGCGCTCCGCTCGTCCAAGGAAAGTGACCATGAACGCCGAAACGCCGTATCCGCCGGTCGCCTCAGATCTTCCCAACTCGCCGACGCTCCCAGCATCGACCGGCAAGAACGCCTGCGTGATCGGATCGGGCTTTGGCGGTCTTGCTCTTGCTATCCGGCTGCAGTCTGCCGGGATCGCCACGACTGTCATCGAAGGTCGGGACAAACCCGGTGGGCGCGCCTACTATTGGGACCGCGATGGTTTTACCTTCGATGCGGGACCCACGGTTATCACGGATCCCGACTGCCTGAGGGAGCTGTGGGCATTGACCGGCCACGATATGGCTCAGGATATCGAGATCATGCCGGTTATGCCATTCTACCGGCTCAATTGGCCCGACGGCACCAATTTCGATTATTCTAACGACGAAGAACAGCTCTTCAGCGAAATCGCAGAGCTCAATCCCGCGGATGTCGCCGGGTACCAGCGTTTCCTTGAATATGCCGAGGGTGTTTACGAGGAAGGCTACGTCAAGCTGGGCCATGTGCCCTTCCTCGACTTCAAGTCGATGATGAAGGCTGCCCCTGCCCTCGCCAAGAAACAGGCCTGGCGCAGCGTCTATTCGATGGTTTCAAGCTATGTCGAGAACGAGAAGCTGCGGGAGGCGCTGAGCTTCCACACGCTGCTGGTCGGCGGCAATCCGATGAAGACCAGCAGTATCTACGCGCTCATCCACAAGCTGGAGAAAGACGGCGGCGTGTGGTGGGCCAAAGGCGGCACAAACAGGCTGATCGCGGCAATGGTCGCCCATTTCGAGCGCATCGGCGGCACGATCCGCGTGGGTGATCCTGTGACCCAGGTCCACACGCTGGGTAACAAGGCCAGCGAAGTGGAAACTCAGTCCGGCTTCAAGCAACGCTTCGACGCGGTAGCCAGCAACGCGGACATCATTCACAGTTACAAGGACCTGCTGGCAGGCACCAAGCGGGGCGCGAGTTATTCGAAAACGCTCTCGCGCAAGAAATTTTCGCCAAGCCTGTTCGTCGTACACTTCGGGATCGAGGGAACCTGGCCCGGGATCCCGCATCACATGATCCTGTTCGGCCCCCGTTACAAAGGTTTGCTTGAGGACATCTACGATCACGGCGTCTTGCCGGAGGATTTCTCAATCTACCTTCACCATCCCAGCGTGACCGATCCAAGCGTGGCACCTGAAGGAATGAGCACATTCTATGCGCTGGTTCCCGTCGCTCATATGGGGAAGTTGTCGATCGACTGGGACGAAATGGGTCCCGTTCTCGAAAAACGCATTCTCGACGAGATCGAGCGCCGACTGATCCCTGATTTGCATGGACGGATAAAGACCAAGTTCCATTACGCGCCGAGCAATTTCGCAACCGATCTCAATGCGCATAAAGGCAGCGCCTTCAGTCTTGAGCCGCTATTGACCCAGAGCGCATTTTTCCGCGGGCACAACCGCGATGACGTGCTGGACAATTTCTATCTCGTCGGGGCAGGGACGCATCCAGGAGCCGGGATACCCGGCGTAGTTGGTAGCGCCAAGGCGACCGCCGGCTTGATGGTCGAGGATTTGGTTCAGGCATGAAGCGTTTGGCAGTTTATTGCGGTTCGGCATCGCCGAATGATCCGCGGTATATCGAACTTGCCCGGGAAGTGGGCGCCGGCCTTGCAAAGCGCGGCATCGGTGTCGTTTACGGTGGAGGCCGACTGGGCCTAATGGGCGCCGTCGCTTCCGGTGCGCTTGATGCAGACGGCGAAGTGATCGGCATCATTCCCGAGGCACTGGCCAGTAGCGAAGTCGCCAATCACGACTGCACCGAATTGCACACGGTCGGCGGAATGCACGAACGCAAACAGAAGTTCACCGACCTGTCGGACGGCTTCATCACGATTCCCGGCGGCGTGGGCACCATGGATGAACTGTGGGAAGCGGTAAGCTGGGCGCAATTGGGCTATCACACCAAACCGGTCGGACTGCTCAACTCCTTCGGCTTCTACGATCATCTCATTGCCTTCAACCGCCACATGGCAGAGGTCGGTTTCGTGCGCCCTGCCCATCAGGGGATAATTCTGGCAGAAGAGACGTTAAGTGCGTTGCTCGACAAGATGGAAACTTATGAGCCGCATACTCCGATCTTCAAGATGAAGGCAGCCGACCTCTGAACAAGCCCCGCCCCCTTACGACGCAGAACCTTCGCCCCACCTACACCAGGGCTGGTGGCGGGCGGGACCGGTATGCTTTGGTTGAAAAGGCGCTGGAGTCCATCGAAGTCGGCTCACACAGTTTTTCCGCAGCCTCAAAACTGTTCGACAAGACTACACGCGAGCGCAGCTGGCTGCTGTATGCCTGGTGTCGCCGGTGCGATGACATTGCGGACAATCAGGAAAAGGGCGGTCCTCTGGGCGATCAGGGAACGCCCAAGGACGCCGAGGATAGAATTCAGGCAATTCGCGTGCTCACTCGCCGCGCACTCGAAGAACAGCCAACGGCCGACTTCGCCTTCGACGCGTTCGGACTCGTGGCCAAGGAATGCCATCTCGACTACGACATGGCCAATGATGTCATCACCGGCTTCGCTATGGACGCGACCGGCTTCGCCCCGACCAACGAACGGGACATGATGCGTTATTGTTATCATGTCGCCGGTGCTGTCGGGATCATGATGGCCCATATCATGGGCGTCCGCTCGGACGACGGAGAGACGCTGGACAGGGCCAACGACCTTGGCCTTGCCTTCCAGATCGCCAATATCAGCCGTGATGTCGTGGAAGACGCCGCTGCCGGGCGTGTCTATATTCCCGCGGACTGGTTGGCCGAGGCAGGTCTTGCCCCGGGAGAGCATGCGAAACCCGAAAATCGCTTCATTCTCGCCAGTATCATGCCGCGCATGATCGCGCTGATGCAGAAACATGAAGATGCAGCGCGTCTTGGCGCAAAAAATCTTCCCTTTCGTTCGCGCTGGGCGGTTCTCGCAGCGGCCAATATCTACGGTGCGATCGGCCGCAAGGTTCTCGACCGCGGGCAAAAGGCCTGGGATAGCCGTACTCGCGTCAGCGGGCTGGAAAAGGCGTGGCACGTTACCACGGCTTTCTTCGAAGCGCTCCGCAACAACCCTCCCGGGCCCGACGAACCCATCACGTGGTCGCGGCACGATTATCGGCCGCTCGCAGGCTGGTAGCTGCCCCCACCGCTTGATGGATCGAGCGGCTGCCGCTAGCGCATTCGTATGATCACGAAACTGCTTATCGCCAATCGTGGCGAGATCGCCTGCCGCATCATTCGTACCGCCCGTGAGATGGGCATCGCAACGGTGGCCGTCTATTCCGATGCCGATGCAAAGGCGCTGCACGTGCGCAGCGCTGATGAAGCGGTGCATATCGGCCCGTCTCCCGCAGCGGAAAGCTATCTGGTCGGAGAAAAGATCATTGCAGCGGCCAAGCAGACAGGGGCGGAGGCGATCCACCCCGGCTATGGGTTTCTGTCCGAAAATGCCGCTTTCGCCCAGGCTGTGATCGATGCCGATCTGATCTGGGTCGGCCCCAAACCCAGCAGCATCGATGCGATGGGGCTTAAGGATGCTGCCAAGAGACTGATGCGCGAGGCAGGCGTTCCTGTCACTCCCGGCTATGAGGGTGAAGACCAGTCCGTGGAGCGCCTCAGCAAGGAAGCAGACGCTATTGGCTATCCGGTACTGATCAAAGCCGTAGCGGGCGGCGGCGGCAAGGGCATGCGCAAGGTCGATGCGCCCAGCGATTTCGAGGCCGCATTGGCAAGCTGTCGGCGAGAAGCCAAAGCCAGCTTCTCCAACGACGAAGTGTTGCTCGAAAAGTGGATCACCTCGCCTCGGCATATCGAGGTGCAGGTCTTCGGGGATGCCCACGGCAATGTGGTCCATCTGTTCGAACGCGATTGCTCGCTCCAGCGCCGGCACCAGAAGGTGATCGAGGAAGCCCCCGCCCCCGGCATGGACGAAGCGACGCGCGAAGAGCTTTGCGCCGCGGCCGTACGCGCTGCCAAGGCAGTCGATTACGAAGGCGCAGGCACGATCGAATTCATCGCCGATGCCAGTGAGGGCCTGCGCGCCGACCGCATCTTCTTCATGGAAATGAACACACGCCTACAGGTCGAACATCCGGTGACCGAGGAAATTACCGGCGTCGATCTGGTCGAATGGCAGCTGCGTGTTGCAAGCGGAGAACCAATCCCTGCAAAGCAGGAAGATCTCTTCATCGACGGCCACTCGATCGAGGCGCGCCTTTATGCAGAAGATCCTTCAAACGGCTTTCTCCCCTCGACAGGCCCTCTGGAGCACTTCCACCTCGGGATCGAAGGCCGCATAGAAACAGGTGTCGAAGAAGGCGACACGATTTCACCGTTCTATGATCCCATGGTCGCCAAACTTGTTGTGTGGGGGGAGACGCGCGGCGAAACCATCGATCAGCTGGCGGAGATCGCTGAAAGAGTCGAAATCTGGCCCGTGAAAACCAACGCCGCGTTCATTGCAAATTGCTTGCGCGACGACGATTTCGAACAGGCCAATCTCGACACTGCTTTTATTGCAGAGAAGATGGACAGTCTGGTTTCCTCCGACACGGCGGGTGATTCAATTTGGCAAAGTGCGGCGGACTTCATTGCGCTGAGCGAAAGCGAGGACCACGAGGACTTGCCCATCGGCCTGCGCCTCAATGGACCGGGCGTGCTGGCCACGACGCTCCATCACAAGGGGGAGACGAGGAAGGTCGTCGCGGGGCGCACAGTGGCCGACAGCGAAACGACTGGATTTGTCGACCCCGCAAGAGCGGTGGTGTTCGCCGACGGCCAGAGCTTTGTTTTCGAACGTGAATCGCGAGGTTCGGGCGCAGCTTTAGCGGGCGACGGCGCCATCATCGCACCGATGCCCGGCAAGGTCATCACAGTCGATGTCGCCGAAGGCGAAACTGTCACTGCGGGCCAGCGTCTCATGGTGCTCGAAGCGATGAAGATGGAACACGCGCTCACCGCGCCGTTCGGCGGGACCGTAACCGAGCTTTCCGCAAGCGAAGGCGATCAGGTTCAGGTCGACGCGGTCCTCGCCGTGGTCGAACCGGACGCAGATTAAATTTCGCGCAGCCTGACAGTGACGTTTGGCTGCGCGTTCAGTCTTCCACTTTCTCGCCGAACAACGCGCCACGCTCGCTGAAGAGGACGAAGGCTAAGCTCAGCACGGCCGTGCAGAGCAGCGCCAGGGCGAGCGGTCTCGCGGTGCCATCGTAGACATAACCGATGAAGGAACCGAGCGCGGCGCCGCTCGTCAGGCGAAGGAAGCCCTGAGCGCTCGACGCGGCGCCAGCGATCTTATGGAATGGCTGCAGTGCGATGCTGCCGAAATTGGCGCCTATGAAGCCGAGCAGGCTCATGTTCGCCGCCATAAGCGGCACGAAGGTCCACAGCGTTTCGTCCGGCTGACTGGCGAAGTAAAGCTGGGCGATCGCAACTGCGATGAAAGCGAAAAGACCGGCATGGCTCACCTTGCGGGCTCCGAAGCGTTCGACGATGCGGCTGTTCGACCAATTGGCGATGGCCATGCAGCCTGCACAGATCGCAAAGATCATCGGGAAGCGATCGCCTGCCCCGAATGCCTCGCCGATTAGCTGTTGGCTGGAATTGATGAAACCGAACAATCCGCCGAAAACCAGCGCACTTCCAAGCGTGTAGCCGATTGTCTCGCGGAGCGTCACGGCGCTGGTCATATTCCGCAGGATCGTGGGCAGGTGGATTTCCTGCTTGTCTTCCTGATGAAGCGTCTCCGGCAGGCGGAAATAGACCCACAGCGTCATGATGCTTCCTGCCAGCGCCATCGCTCCAAAAATCCAGCGCCAGTCACCCATAAGCTGCAGGACGGCCTGACCAATCGAAGGAGCAACGGCAGGGACAAGCAGGAAGATGACGAAGATCAGGCTCATCATGCGCGCCATCTTGTCGCCGCCAACCCGGTCGCGAATGATAGCGGGAGGAAGCGCGATGATACCGGCGGCGAAGAAACCTTGCGCCGCGCGCAATATGACGAGCATGTCGAAGCTGGTCGCCAGGGCGCATCCGATCGAGAAGACTATGTAACAGGCCAGTGCCACGAACAATACGGGCCGCCTGCCATAGCGGTCGGCGAAAGCACCGGGTACCAAAGTACCGAACCCAGCCGCCAACAAGTAGGCGCCAACAACGAACTGGCGACTGTTTCCGGTCGCCCCCAGATCGCCCGCCAGTGCATCGAGCGCCGGCAGAATGGCGTCGATTCCGAAGGCGTTGCATGCCATCAGCAGCGCCATCATCCAGATCAGCTCGCGCTCGCCCACGGCTGGACGGCGGGCGCTATCGGGAAGCGGCCGTTCGCCGCTGGCTAGGTGATCGTTTCGCATTTGCACAAAATGGCGCGTGGACCACAAGGTTCCGATTTGCAACCCGGCAGTCTATCTGATGACGCATGACCGAGATCGACGACTCAAATGATACCGAGGCTGATGGCCTGAGGAAGATCATTCACGTCGATATGGACGCGTTTTTTGCCAGCGTGGAGCAGCGCGACAACCCTGAATTGCGCGGCAAACCGGTGGCCGTTGGCGGATCGAGCGGGCGCGGCGTTGTGGCAGCGGCCAGCTACGAGGCGCGAAAGTTCGGCGTCAATAGCGCCATGCCCAGCGTTACCGCCAAGCGCCTTTGCCCCGACCTCATCTTTTGCAAATCCCGCTTCGATATCTATCGCGAGGTAAGCCAGCAGATCAGAGCGATTTTCCGGCACCATACCGATCTCGTCGAGCCGCTGAGCCTGGATGAAGCCTATCTGGATGTAACGGAAGACAAGCTCGGGATTGGCAGCGCCACGCGTATCGCTGAACTCATTCGCCAGGAAATCAAGGCGAAGACCAGACTGACTGCAAGTGCAGGGGTGAGCTACAATAAGTTCCTCGCCAAGCTTGCGAGCGACCAGAACAAACCAGACGGAATGTGCGTGATCCGCCCTGGGCAAGGCGCGGATTTCGTCCAGTCGCTCCCCGTTCGGCGCTTTCACGGAGTGGGCCCGAAGGCGGAAGAGAAGATGACCCGTCTGGGTATCTCATCAGGCGCCGATCTTGCCGCCAAGGACATCGAATGGTTGCGCGCAAATTTCGGCAGCTTTGCCGACTACCTTTACCGCGCAGCGCGGGGCATCGATTTGCGCCCTGTCCGCTCCAGCCGCATTCGAAAATCGGTGGGCGGTGAGCGTACGTTCAGCCGTGACTTGTCTTCGGGCAGCGAATTGCGTGAGACGCTGGACGATATCATCGACATCGTCTGGGGCTATATCGAAAGAGCCGAAGCGACAGGGCGGACTGTGACGCTGAAGATGAAATACACCGACTTCCAGATATTCAGCAGGGCGAAAACGCTGGATCAACCCATCACGGAACGCGCCCAGTTCGAACGCTGCGCCAAATCCTTGCTGGAAGAAGTGCTACCACTTCCCATGCCGATCCGGCTGATGGGCCTGACGCTGTCTAAGCTGGAGCGTAGTGAAGCGGAGGAACCGAGGCGGCCTGACGCCCAGTTATCGCTGCTCTAGGACTTGCGGGCCTGCCACATCTCGAGCCGCTGCTGCGTGATACGGCTCAGCGGCTGCGGCAAGGAATGGGTCGGAAAAAAGCGTGCCTCTATGATTTCCCGGCCATCGGGTTCGGGCATGTCATGCACCACCCCTTCGAAAAGGTATCCCTTATGCGCTCCACCTGAAATCGTCTCGTCCACAGTGCCGATCAGTCTCAGACCATCGACTTCGCACCCGGTTTCTTCGCGCAATTCGCGGCGGGCCGCAACCTCTGGCGCTTCTCCATTGGCGATACCGCCGCCAGGGAAAAACCATTCCTTGGGGCCATAGCTATGCCGGACCAGCATTATCTGACCATCGAAATCTTTTCCGATGATCATCACGCCATCCCGCGCCACGCCCGTCGTCCGGCGGATTTTATTGCGCAGGCGATAAGCGACGCGAAGAGCGAGCCGGTGAAGCGGAGCAGGAATTAGCTGAAGCATGTAACCGGTTGTTTAGCGCCCGAAAGCAGCCTCGCAACCGGCAAATCGTGTTTCTGCTCTACGGCATCTGCGAAGACCTTCCGCTTAGCGTCACCACGGATCACCAACAAAAGTTCGTCGCTATCGAGCACGGACGGCAATGTCAGGGTAATGCGATCGAACGGAGCTTCTGGCGGCAAGGGGTCCGGCGTCAGCCTGGCGATTTGTCGCTCTTCGTCCAGCTTCGGGTCGGTGTTCGGGAAAAGCGAAGCAATATGTCCGTCCTCCCCCATGCCCAGCCAGGCCAGGTCGAAATGTGGCACCTGTTCCATGATGGTCAGCGTGACAACTTCCGCCCCAGCAGGCTCGAAAAGCGCGCGAAGCTTGCCCGTATTCGAAGCATCGTGATCCTCGGGTACGACGCGATCGTCACCGGGCCAGACTACCAGACGGGACCAGTCCAGACTTGCCTTCAACAATTGTTCGATAATCGGGAAAGGGGTGGAACCACCGGGCACCGTGATCACCACCGGGCCTGTGGTAGCCGACAGTGCAGCACTCAACTTCTTCTCCAGCCATGCTGCAATTTGGACGTCGTCCGCATTTTCGATAATCTTGATATGTGTCATGGCCCTACCGAATACAGAAAACCCGCCTGCGGCAAAGCCGCGAGGCGGGTGAATTGCTATGCGTCGACACAGTTACTTGCTGGACTGGTTGAGGAACCAGATGCGTTCCTCGCACTGATCGATCCAGTCATCGACAATTCCGCTGGTCGCATTGTCACCGACGGCCTCCGCCTCTTCCTTCACGTTCTCAAGTCGACCATGAAGCTTGCGGTTGTCGTCGCGCAATTCGGCCACCATCGCATCGGCAGTGATTGTTACGTCGTCCTGGTCCTTGATCTTGGTTTCCGAAGCGACAGTACCGATCGACGTAAGCGTGTATTCGTCATTCTTGCGCACACGCTCTCCGATGTCGTCGACCGTGCCAATCAACTGGGCGGCCTGCTCATCGAACAACAAATGCAGATCACGAAACCTCGGTCCGGCCACATGCCAGTGAAAGTTCTTTGTTTTGAAATAGAGTGCAACAGTATCTGCCAGCGCCCCGTTGAGCGCTGTGACGAGACCTGCTTTTGCGTTGTTACCAAGTTCGGGCATGAATTTCCTCCGAGAGTGTTTTCACGCACCCAACGGAGAACTCGCCCGCAGGTTTCGGCGAGACTGGGGAATTCAGTAATCGTTTTTTACGATCACAATCAGCCCGCCCAAGGTCCGGTGATGGCCACGGTTCGCGTCGGTGCATAAGCATTGACGAAAAACCATTTCCCGTCGGGTGAGAAACACCCACCCGCCAGCTCTGTCTGAAGCCGCAAACGGCCAAACACATAGGGATCGCCGACCGGAGTCAATCCAATCAACCGGTTGTCGACGACATCGGTATACTGATCTTCGCAGACGATCAGATGTCCATTGGGGCCTACGGTAAGATTGTCGCCGAAATTGAACTGCTCCTTGTTCTCGCTTTCGAAGAAGAGTTCCACTTCATCAGCACGGCGGCTGCGCCCCGGAATGAGCTTGAAGATCTGGCCCAGTTCTGCGGCGCCACCGCTCGTCGAGCAAACATAGAGTTCATCAGACCCCATGTGGATGCCCTCGCCGCGCGCGATGATGGCCGCCCCCATCGCAGCGGCGCGTTTGCGCAGATCATCCTGCGGCGCATCGATTGCATCGAGTGGCAGCCACTCGATCTTATAGCGACGACCCACGGGCATGGCGGAGGCCTTCCAATTGCGTGTATCGGCAATGCCCACGATCCGCATGGCCTGAAGCTGGCCACCTTGCTGCAGCTTTCCGGGCACCGTGGGCACGAAGCGATAGAGAACCGAATCGTCGCGATCTTCGGTCAGATAAACGATACCGGTGGCCGGATCGACGCATGCGGCTTCGTGATTGAAGCGGCCCATGGCTTTGAGCGGCACGGGATCGACCAACCCGTTTGCTGCCGCGGGAACTTCGAACACCCAGCCGTGGTCCGCGCCGAGCTTTTCGGCGCCCAGATGCTTCGTCTCCGTTACGAATTCTTCGCACGTGAGCCAGCTCCCCCAGGGGGTAATGCCACCCGAACAATTGCGGATCGTCCCGCCAAGAGAACGAAATTCCCTTTTCTTTTCCAACGTCTCCGCATCGAGAACGACAGTAGTTGTCCCGCCCGGCAGGACCGTTTTGCCCGCGATCTTGTCGTAACCCTTCTCAATAAGCCCGCCCGATTCGTCACTGGGCACGAGTTCGTGATTGCGTACCAGAGCGATTTCTCCAGAGGGCAAGGGAAGGCAACCCATGCCGTCAGCCTTGTCGGGCACTGTCCCGCCATCGCTCATCTGATCGCCGAGGCTGGAGATGAGCCTGTATGTGAAACCCTTAGGCAGGTCGAGCAGACCATCGGGATCCGGGACAAGCGGACCATAACCTGCGAAGCCACCGGGCATTACTCCGCGCGTCATGCATCCGCTGAGAGACAGCGCCGCGAAAGCGCTGGCTGTAGCGGACAGGAACTGGCGGCGGTGCAATTCTGCGGTCACGAAATTCTCCATCGGTGCGTGTCGCGTCGCCATGCGATAGCAAAGCGACAGCTGAATGACAGAGTTTGCGTCAGATTAACCTCAGCTTCCAGGGTAAGCTCTGCAACACTGCTAATTGAGTTTCAGTCTGTAGGTGGCCAACGCACGGACACTATTGCCAGCCAAATCGCTAGCTGCTCCGACACGAAGCGCACTGCGTTCACCCGACTTCTCATACCCGAGGGTTATTTCGGGCCTCAACTTGCCACGCATGTCTATCGGGCGCTGCTCAAAGCGAAGACTGCGGCTGGCCAGATCGTAATCGGAGCCGACCGTCACCACGCCATTTGCCCTAAGGCCAACCAGCCGCTGTGCGACACCCATGCTCAGCCGCCCGCCCCATGCGCTGCGAGAAGTGGTGAAGCCATAGCGGCCGCTGGCGATCGTTCCCGCTTTGGTGAGCAACATATCGTCTGATAATTTCAGCTTCGTCGCACCGAGGCTTGCATAGCCTTCTAGCGTCCAGCCCCCGATAGCGAACCCTTGCGCAGCTTCGAAGAACAAAGTGTCGGCACCATCACCGAACCGCATCGCTCCCGCGCCGACCGGGGTGCCGAAAACGGTCCCCTTTTCGCCAAGGTACCCAAATTTCAGGCTTGATTGCTTACTGGACAAGGCCGCGCTTGTGCCGACGACGCTCATCCCATCGCGCTTCCCGCCGACGGCATTGAGGCTGAGAAGCGTCTCGCCCACCACGTGCCGCACGCCGATGCTCGTCTGTGCCAGCGGAGAGTAGGCAAACATTGCGTCGGATGACGGGGCAAGGCCCATAAAGTCGTCCATCACATTATCGGTGGAATTATATCCAGCTGTGACGGTGGTCGCGGTGTCGATACGATAAGCCAGTTGCGCAGCAGTCAGACGATTTTGCAGAAGCTCCTGGCCGTCCTCGTCGAGATACCGTGTGGGAAGCGCGGTATAACCGACGCTCGCGCTCATTTTCTGGCTAGTGAAACCGGAAACACCGGAGTTGGCCTGTGCGTCCATTCTGCGGTGAAGCCAGCGCTCTTCCCCTTGCTTCGGGCTAACGACCAACCCCGATAGATCGCCCGAATAGTTCCGGCCGTACGCATCGAGAACCGTTATGTCTGCATAAGCCGCTCCTAGCGACGCAGGCCCCCAGGCATCGAGAACGCCGCCCACGACTGCGATGGAGCTCGATACGGCGGTCGAGCTTCGGCCATTGGACAGCGCTGGATTGATCGGCTCGAGAGCAGCGCGAACGTCAATCAACCCTCGCCCATAGATCGCGTCCGTGCCGGTTTCGCCCATATCGCGGGCGGTATTAAGAATAATATTGCCGGCATCCTGCCCGCTGAGTTGTGGCCACTTCGACAGAACCATAGCCGCAAGAGCGCTGACCTGCGGTGCTGCGGAGCTGGTGCCCGCGAAATATACGGTCTGGCCGTCGGCATTCATCGTCACGTTCTCACCGACCGCCGCGACACAGCGATCCATCGCGACGCCGCAGCGGTCGGAATAGGACGAGATTGTGTAGTTTCGCTCATCCGCATCGATCGCGACGACGAAAATCTGCACATTGGCCGTCTCATCGGTGAGATCGCGGAAATTGCTAACATTATCCTTGCCGCTGTTCCCGGCTGAGCGGACTATCAACCCGCCCGATGCTCCGTAACGGAGAATGCGCTCGATCTGGTAAGGCTTGCCGCCCTCATCATTGGAGGACAGCGACATATTGAGGATCGGGATTTTCTTGTCCGCTGCCCATTCATACACGTCGGAGCCGAGAAGCATCGTTTCCTCGCCATCAGAAACCGAGTCGATCCGTAGCGATGCGATCTTTACCCCCGGCGCGAGACCCTGGGTACCCCGTCCATCGTTCTTGCCCGCGATGATCGCTGCAACCGGCGTGCCGTGCGTCGAATTGGCATCTCCGGTTTGGCCGCCGGGACGAAGCGGCTGCCGGCTGGAGCCATTGATCTCCAACCCGAAATCCTTGCTCAGATCATGATCGATCTGGCCAGCAAGTTCACCAATCTCATTCACACCGTCATCGACGACGCCGACGACGACGCCGGAGCCGTCCCAGCCGCTTTCCAATGCGTAAAGACCGTTGATGAGCTCGGCAGCGACGTAGTTCTGGCGATACTCCCGGTCGTCTTGCGCCGACCTTTGGGGCTGCTGCGCCTCAGGGGTAATCACATACCCTGCTGGCGGTGCCGGCGTGGGACTGGGTGTCGGAGCGGGTGTTGGCGCAGGAGTTGGGGTGGGCGTAGGGGTTGGCGCTGGCGATGGCGACGGGCTTGAAACCGGGGGAGGCGTGCTGCGAACCGAGCCCCCGCCACCGCACGCGGCCAGACCACAGGAGGCCACCCCGGCCATGAGAGCGGAACAAGCACGAATACGCACGGAATTCTGAGACAATTTGCCGACCCCTAAAAACTGCGACCTGCCAGTCTTAGTCGGGCAAATCTATAGCATTCCTTATTTAGAGCGCTCGAATTTAAGTTCAGCTTAACGCACCTTGATAGGAATTGCCGCGCTGCCCTAGCGCAACGATCTGCCGAAGCCATCGCTGTAATCCGGTGTGAATGTTCATCCCTTAAATGCATGAAATCAAATGATCATGATGTATAACGTCACCTTAGATAGGCCCCTCGATCAAGCCTGCCGGTAGCGCGGAGAAGCGCTGCCTGTGCTATCAGCACATCGCTTCGCGCCCTGGCGAGCGCGAGCTGTGCGGAGCGGTAGCTTTGTTCTGCCAGCAGAATATCGATCGTCGAGCGCAGACCGAATTCATATTCCGCCCTTACGCCGTCCAGCGCCAATTGCGCGGCGGCCAGCCCCTCCTTGCTGGCATTTTCGCGCCGAGCCGCCGCTGTCAGGCCAGCCCATGCCGTTTCGACCGTGCGCATCGTTTCACGCGCCTCTGCATCGGCGGCATAGCCGTCGGCCCGAAAGATCGCCTCGGCTTCCCGCACCTGCGATGCATATAGGCCTCCCGAATAGATCGGCAGTCTGACCGCCAATCCCAGACTGGCAGCATTGTCGTAGCGCCTCAGCCTGCCGCCGCTTTCGTATAGTCCCTGACCATATGCCCCCACGAGCCCCACTTCGGGCGAGCGTTCCGCGCGGGCTCGCGCGATCCGGGAGAAAGAAGCATCGGCGATGCGAAGCCGTTCGAGCAGGCGGGGATTGGCGCGTTCGGCCGTAGCTTTTGCTTCCGCAAGGGTCCCTGGCAACAGCGCCGGAGCGGGGACGTCGGCCACCAATTGACGAGGCTCCCTTCCCACGATGGCGAGATAGGCGGCCTGCGCGGCTGCAAGCGCCGCTTCGGCATCCGCGAGATTGGCGATGACGCTCGATCGCTGGGCTTCGAGCTGGGCGACATCGGTGCGCGTTGCCTCGCCAAGATCGAAGCGCGATTTCGCCTCGTCCACCTGCCGGTCCAGCCGCTCGATCCCGATCCGTGCCACCTCGACCGCCTCCTGCGAGAAAAGCAGGTCGGCATAGGCCAGCACGACGGTTTCAAGAACAGCCGCCTCACGGTCTCGCAGGCCCTGCTCGCCCGCCGCGACATCCGCCGAGGCCGCCCGCACGGAAGACTGCACTCTTCCGCCGGTCCAGATCGGCAGACCGGCGCGCAGATCGGCACTGCCCGCATTTCCCCGGCCAAGATCGTCATAGCCGGCGTCGACATTGGCAGAAAGCGTGGGGCGGCCCTGCGCCCGCGCCTGCTCGGGCTGTTCTTCCAGCGCATCCTGCCGGGCGCGGGCTTCGGCCAACACGGGGTTGGTGGCATAGGCCTCGGCGATTGCCTCGCGCAGAGTATCGGCCCGGGCTTGCGCCGGAAATATCATCAGGAGGCCTGCGAGCAGCGTGAATCCGGTCAGCAGGCGCCTAGTCATGGCGCAAGGCCCAGGACGGTGCCGTGCGGCTGGCGCGCAGCGACTGTCCCAGCACAGTCAGAACGGCAATCGCGATGGCGATAAGGCTGGCTCCTATGAAATGAACCGGCGAAAGCTCGATCCGGTCGTCGAAACCCGCCAGCCATGTCCGCATCGCCCAATATGCCAGCGGCCACGCGATGATGTTCGCGATGAGGACAGGCCGCATGAACTGGCCGACCAGCAATTTGACGATATCGGTGGCCGACGCACCAAGAGACTTGCGGATGCCGATTTCCTTAACCCGCCGCGCGGTGTTGAAGGAGGCAAGCCCCCACAGGCCGACCATGCCGATCAGGACGGCCAGCCCCGCGCCGATGGCGAACAGGCGAGTAGCGCGTTCGTCATCCTCGTAGAATTCCTGCAAGCTTTCGGTGCCGGTCTCAGCCTCGAACGGTATCTCCCCCGCCACGCTGGTCCACGCTTCGCGTGCGCGTTCGGTCGTGACCCGGGGGTCGCCCGTGAAACGCAAGGTCATGACGCCGTATTTCGGCTCCTCATAGTAAGTGTAGTAGGTCGGATCGACGGGCTCACGCGGTGACAGGAACCGCATATCGTTGACCACCCCCACAATCGTCCGGGGAGGCGCGCCACGACCTATCTGCTTACCTATTGCCTCTGCAGGATCGGAATAGCCGAGTGAACGCATCAGCAAAGTGTTGATGACGACATTCTGCGGTTCTTCCCACTCCAAGCTGGTGGCATCATCCATACCATGCTGCGCATCCAGATAGCGGCCGGCGAGAAGGCGCGTACCGTAGGTTTCAAAGAAAGCTGGCCCGATCGCGATGCGCCGCATGGAGATCGGTGGGCTGCCACCTTCGGCGAATGAATCGACATTAGTGGAAGTGCCTCCGCCGACCACCCCGTCACTCATTGATGCGAACCGGACGGAGGGGAGCGCCTCCAAACGAGATTGGACAGCCCGCCGCTGAGCCTCATCATCGAGCAGATACATCGATCGCACAAGCAACAGGCCTTCGCGGTCGAAACCGAGATCGGAATCGCGCAGGTGCTGCGTTTGGGCGAAAAGGACGGCCGTGCCGATCATGAATGCAATGGCGAGCGCGAATTGCACTGCAACCAGCGCTTGCCGGGTGCGAGTACCTGCCCGCCCGCCGCCCGGCGCCTTGGCTGAAGCGAGAACGCTTGCAGCGGGATAGCGAGAGAGCAGAAACGCAGGGTAGGCTCCGGCAATCAGTCCGATCACGAGAGAAAGCAGGATCAACGGCACGACAACGCCATCGCCTCCCAGGTAGGCGATGCTTAGTTCCAACCCACCAGCAGCGTTGATGAAAGGGAGCGTCAGTTCGACGATAATGAGCGCGAGGAGACCCGCTATTGCGACGGTCGCGATGGCTTCCGTCAGAAACTGTCTGATCAATGCCGCCCGATCGGCGCCCAACACCTTGCGCATGGCGACTTCGCGGGCGCGCAAGGCGGCACGGGATGTCGCAAGGTTCACGTAATTGACGATCGCTATCAGCAGCGTAAGCAGGCCGACGATCCCCAGAGTAGCGACGGACTGTCGACGGCTGTCCGGCTCACGGCCCTCGGGCGTCAGATGCCAGTCGGCAATCGGCAGGAGATTGATGCCGATCTGGTCGCTGGCAGGTGCCTCGTAATTATCGGTCGCGCGGCGATTCACGAAGGCGTTGGTCGCGGCCTCGAATTGGCGAGCGTCTTCCCGATTGGAAAACCGGAGGAAGGTCTGAAGCGAGGTGCTCCCCCAATTGCTCCACCAAGGGCTGTCGGCATCGTCTGGCAGCCGGGTGAGCATAGTGAATTCCAGCTCGCTGTTTGGCGGCAGATCCACGAATACCCCTGCGACGCGCACCGAGCGTGTTTCGTGATCAATCGTCGCGGTCATGGTTTGTCCGATGGCCGTATCACTGCTGCCGAAGAAGCGTTCGGCTACGCTTTGCGAGATAAGCACATTGCCCGGATCAGCCAGCGCCCGACGTCCCTCGCCCGCGGCCATGGGCAAGTCGAACACATCGAAAAACGTGTCATCGGCACGTTTCAGATCTTCGTTTACCGCAACGCCGTCCTGGATAATCGATGCGCCCATCGGTTCGATGCGGGTGCCCACGATGCCGGGAAAGTCCTCGCGCAGCTGTTCGAGGAGTCCCCCCATCGTCCAATGGTGTCGGCCACTGAACGGCTGATCGGGAACACGGCTGTCCGTCTGCACCAAATAGACCTCGTCATAGTGCGGCAGCCAGGTCTCGTAGCTGGTCTCGAAGCGGACATAGAGGCCCAGCACGAGGAACACGGCGATCCCCACTGCCAGCCCGCCGATATTGAGCGCGGCGTACAGTTTGTGCCGGGTGAGCGAGCGATAGAGCGACAGGAGCGCGAAGCGGTTCATGGCGTCCCCTCCCTCAGATCGCACGCATGGCGCTGGCGACGATGCGGCCGTCGAGCATGTCGATCCGGCGCTTGGCCATATCGGCATGGCTCGGCGAGTGGGTGACCATCACAATGGTCGCGCCATCGTCGTTGAGCGCGGTCAGGATGTTCATCACCTGCTCGCCATTGGCGGTGTCGAGATTGCCGGTCGGCTCGTCGGCGAGAATCAGCTTGGGCTGGCCGACGATGGCGCGGGCGATCGCGGCGCGCTGCTGCTGACCACCCGAAAGCTGGTGCGGAAAATGGCGTGCGCGGTGGGCGATGCCGACGGTGTCCATCGCCGCCGCCACCCGCTCCGCTTTGTTTCCCGCCACATCCTTGCGATAGGCAAGACCGAGCGCGACGTTTTCCTGGATCGTCAGTTCGTCGATCAGGTTGAAGCTCTGGAACACGAAGCCCAGCTCGGCTGCGCGAAATTTCGCCAGATCTTTTTCGCCCATGGCGGCCAGATCCGTATCGCCGAACCAGTATTGGCCCGAGGTCGGCCGGTCTATCGTTCCCAATGTGTTGAGCAGGGTCGATTTGCCGCAACCCGATGGGCCCATTATGGCCAGAAATTCGCCGCTTGCCACGGCCAGATTGACGTCGAGGAGAGCAGTGGTCTCGACTTCGTCGGAGATATAACGGCGTTCGATATTCTCGAGCTTGATCACGAAGATAATCCCTCTGTTCAGCGGATATTGATGGTGTCGCCCTTGATCCGGGCAAGATTACTGGTGACGATGCGTTGGCCCGGTTCGAGGCCAGACAGAATTTCGACCTGTCGCGGGTTTCGGCGACCGATGGTCACCCCGGTCCGGCTCGCGTGTTCTCCGTCTCCAGTGACGAGGAACACCGATGAACCGCCATCGCTCAGCCAGCCGCCAACCGGCGCAATCACGGCCGCTTTTGAAGCGCCGAGGGTGATCCGCACGTCAAGTGTCTGTCCGCGATTGAGATCCTGCCGCGGTCGGCGGTCGAATGTCAGTTCCACTTGGAACCTCCCGTCGGTGACAGTCGGCAGGACCTTGGATACCGTCAGCATGGCGCCTTCGGAGGTGCGCGCTTTCTGGCCCAGTTCTACGCGTCCGAGATAATATTCGTCCACTTCCGCCTCCAGCTTCCAAGCGCCCTCGCTATCGACCTGCCCAGCAGGATCGCCTGCAGCCAGCGTCTGCCCTGGCTGGAGCGAGAAATTGGTGAGCCGGCCCGCCATCGGCGCGCGTATCACCAGCGCATCGAGACTGCCGCGAACGGCGGCGAGGTTGCTTTGCAAGCGCGCGCGAGTGGCATCGAGCATTCGCCCCTGGGTCGCGGTTATTCCGGCCTCGGCAGCACTGCCCCGCCGAAGCTGCGATAGACGCCGGGTCTGGTAATCGACTTCTTCCTGATAGCTCTTCACGCCTGCGTCGGAGACAAAGCCCTTCTGGTGCAACCGGCGACGGATATCGAGATCGCGGCGTGCCCGGATCAGATCGTATTCGGTCGCGGCCACCAGCCCCGCACGTTCGACCCGCGAACGCTGGATGCCGAGGTTTTCCCCCGCCACCCCGCCCAACTGGCTGGCGATCTGGGCTTCCTGGCTCAGCACGGTCAGTTCGAGGTCTGGGTTGGCAAGCCGGGCGAGCGGCTGTCCTTTGGTCACCAATGCGCCATCCTGAACCAGCAGTTCTTCGAGCTGGCCGCCGCTCATCACTCCTACCAGTGTGCTGGTGGCAGGGACAACGCTGGCTCGGACTGGCAGGTAGTCATCGAAGGGCGCGCGAGTGACTTCCCCGATCTGGAGATCATCGCCAGCAACATCGGTCGATCCGCTGGCAGGAAGGGCGTTCCAGCCAAGGACTACGAGTGCGACGGCTCCGATCCCGCCAAGGAACTTGCGGTCGAGCCACCAGTGGCCACTGCTTTTTTCGATCTTGCGGTCCATCGCCGCGCCGGGCGCGCCCTGTGACAAAGGGTTGGACTGTTCGGCTTTGTGCGTCATCATGAGCCGAGTATCGCCGAACAGGGCCGAAAGACCTAAGTCTATATGATTAAAAGAAATTCTGGCGAAGAAGCAGGCTCCAGCCGTCCATCGGCGGACACAGTGTCCGGAAATGGACAGCAATTCTCTGCGTCAAGCGTCAAATCCAGTCTGACGATTCTCCTCATCGACGACCGACCCGAAGTTGCTGGTGCCATGGAAATCGCGTTCCGCATGGCCGGGCACAGGCTGACTGTCGCGCATTCGCCCCAAGAAGCCTATTCCACGCTTGCCCGAACGCTGTTCGACGCGGTCATACTGGATCTTAATTTCACTCCGGGAGTGAGCAACGGCCAGGAAGGCCTCGCATGTCTTGAAAGGCTGATGGCAGACGATCCTGGCACCAATGTCGTGGTCCTTACCGCACATGGCGGTATCCGAATGGCAGTGGCCGCGATGCAGGCAGGCGCGAGAGATTTTGCCGTCAAACCGTGGAGCAACACCGATCTCATCGCCAAAGTCGAAGGTGCGGCCGCGCGTAAATCGTCACTCGTACCAGCAGGCTTACCATCTTCCGAACGCAGTGCGCAGCCTCCGCGCATTCTCGGCGAAAGCGCAGCGGTCGAGCATTTGCGCCACCTAATTAGAAGAGTTGCCCCGACCCGAGCCGGGGTGGCGATCACAGGGCCGTCAGGTGCGGGCCGCATGCTTGCCGCACTTACTGTTCAAGCGGCCTCGGCCGATGCCGGCCAGGTGCCCAACATCCTCGACCTGCGGGAAGAGAATGCGCTTGAAAACCACGCGCATTCTTCCGGGACGGTGATCCTGCGTTATCCCGACCGGCTGAACGAGCTCGAGCAGGATCGGCTTGCCGCAAACCTTTCCGCCAACCTACGTCCGATCGCGATAATCGATCGGATTGAGGACCTCACCCCAGTCCTTCGGCGCCGTATCGCCACGATCGAGCTTGCAGTTCCTGCGCTGTGCCAGAGGCGCGACGATATCGCTCTCTTGGCACGGCACTTCCTGTTGGACGCAGCGGAGCGGTTCGGACGCCCTGTTCCCCGCCTGACGGAAGCAGCTGAAATCGCCTTGCGCGAAGCAGACTGGCCGGATCAGGTGCGTGGCCTTGCCGCAACAATGGAACGGGCAGTGCTGCTAGCTGATGAAAACGGTACGATCGACACGGCCGCCCTCGCGCTCGGTGGACCAGCAAGGACAAACGATCATGCGCCGAGCGGCAGCGTCAATTTCGATCTTGATCGGTCCGAGAAGGCGATGATCGCAGCAGCCCTGGCCGAACATCATCACAATGTCAGTCACGCCGCCAAGGCGCTCGGATTGAGTCGGGGGGCGCTTTACCGGCGAATGGAGCGCCACGGCCTGTGATGCTCTACCACGGGCGAGGGTGGCGGGCATCAGCGCTGGGGGGAGGTCTGATCGCATCGGGCCTCATATGCACTCACGCCTGGAACAATGGCCTCTGGGGACTGTTCGCCGGAGCTTTTCTGTCGGCTCTCTGGATGCTGGCGCTGGCGTGGTGGAATGCTGCGCAACTTCCATTGCGTCCGGCGGAGGGTCAAGGCGGCGGTATCGACGAGGAGACGACCGTGCATCGCTTGCTCCTCGACGCTGCCCCTACCCCCCTGCTTGCCATCGAGCCAGACGCGGTTCGGGTTCTCAACCGAAAGGCGCGCACTATTTTCGGCTCGGATCACCGGATCGTGCCCGCCCCTGCTGCCCTCCTTGATCCTTCCGCAAAAACCTTGCGCCACGAAGGTCGCTTGTGGCGGATCGATCGCGTCGAAACTTCCGCACACTTGACTGTCGCGGCTCTCATCGATGTCGAGCACGAAGAACTTGCCGCTGAAGCGCGAGCCAGCGCCGACCTGATCGAGATTCTAGGCCACGAATTGCTAAACGGTCTGTCACCGATTGTCTCACTTGCAGAAAGTGCGCAGATGGCTGCCGCGCGAAAACCGCTGGATGCAGAACTGCTGAAGGAAATTCTGGGGCCGCTTGCGCGCCGCGCCGAGGGCCTCGAGCGCTTCGCAACCAATTATCGTGCCTTGGCCCGCCTGCCCGAACCTCGCCTCGCCGAGGTCCCGCTCGCCGAGTTCGTAGAGGACATTGCGCGGCTTTTCGCAGAGCGATGGTCTGCCACACTCGCGATCGAATATGACGCCAGTGACCGTTGGATCATGGATCGCGATCAGATGCACCAGGCAGTTTGGGCGCTGCTGAATAACGCCGCCGAAGCTGCCGATGCGCAGGGCGGCACGCAGGTCGGGCTCACCGCGTGGATCAGGCAAGGCCGCCTGACGATCACAGTTACCGACAGCGGCCCTGGGGTCAGACCCGAAAGTGCGGCGTTGATTTTCCGGCCCTTCCACACGACCAAGCCGGATGGCTCAGGTATCGGCCTTTCCCTCGCACGCCAGATCGCGCGGGCTCATGGCGGCTCTCTCGAACTCGTGGGCTCCGCCCCCACCACCTTCCGGATTGAGATCCGATGACGACGGCTCCAGAAACGCTTTCCCGGAAGGTAGCCTGAGCACCGTCAGCCTCGGCGTTCTTGCTGATCGATGAGTCGCAGCGATCGAAAGACAACGCGCGGCACCGATTCGAATAAGCCCGGTCTGAGGCGAGATGGCTGGCGTTGCATGCGATGCCGCAGCGGACTTTGTTTAATCAACTGAAAGCAAAACGAAATCGAAAGGCTGAAGATTGCTCTTCTAACCCGTTCGGGACGTATTGTGGTAAAATTAACTATTTCGGGGTAGTCAGTAACCATCTTGGAGACTGGCGATGCGGAAAACATCTCTTATTCTGGCTTTGGCGATATGCGGTACTTCGGCTCATGCGCAGCAGCGTGATGTTGAGGGATTTTCTGTTTCTGCCATTGTTCCTGAACGCTGTGACATCGCATCCGATGCGCTTTCCATTGACACCGGTTCAGGCGAAGTTCGCGGAACCTTGACCGAGTTCTGTAACTCGTCTCGCGGATACCATATCCTCGCAAATCATCGTTCGCTTGCAGCCGATGAAAAAGTCGAGATCGAGTTCGACGGAGAATCGGTTGTGCTCGACGCTTCCGGCCACTCCCCCATTGCGTTCCGTTCCGGTCCACGCATGAGCAGGAAACCGATCGCAGTTCGCTCGGAAAATCTCGGCAGCGGTATGGCGATCAGCCTGTCTTTGGCGCAATTCTGATCACAGCGCCGAAACCGTAACCGTCACCCGATCAGAATAGCTTCCGGCCCTCGCCGCGGCAGGTCCTGCCTTGATGCTTAACCGGTGGATGATCCCCAGCGGCGGCGCAACGCTCGGTATCGTGAACTCGCTTCCCGCTGCGAGGTTCACCAGCATGTCGTCCATTCGCAAGTCGTAGGGAATGCGGTCCAGCCCGGCCTCATGTTCCAGCACGCCGGCATTTTCGGAACTGAAACTCACGCTGTAAGGTGAGGTGCTCCACACCCGGACGCCGAAAGGATCCGACTGGTTCGGCTTGTCCTTTCCGATGGTGCCAAGCTGGACCGACCGAATGGAATCAGTGCCTGTCGCCCCGACGAGCCGCATGCTCACCGACGACGGAATAGTCATGTTGATCGTCAGGATGTGTCGGTCAACGACCTCCCCCGCAGAGTCGAGCAACGAAAGCAGGAACTGTTCGCTCCGGAATCCCGCTTCGAGGCCCCACCGGGTGGGAACCGTCACAATGAACGGAACGGCGCGGCCGTTTGACCCGCCGGGAATACCATTGACCAGAAAATCGCTTTCTGCAGTGGCAGCAGAGCCTTCGGTGGGCAGGATATCGATCGTGTTCGAACCCGAACGCAGATTGTAGGCAAGCGGTGCCCCCACAGTGGCGCCATCGAGCCGGGCGACGCGAATATTGGCTGTGCAGCGCCCGTTTCCGTCATTGCGGACGCGAATGTTGAAGTTCTCGCGAGAAACCTCGTTGGCGCCGATCGTGACGCCCGAAACCGTTACCGTGGTGCTTGGTTCGGCAAATTGGGGTTCGCAATCCTTGGCCATGGCTGGCGTGGAGAAGAGCGCGGCAAAGGCGAGCACCTTGACGAAATTATGCATGCGTTTCTCCTAATCCTCGCTGGCTGGCAGGTTGACCTCGTCGAGACGAAGCAGACCGGTGTTGTCCTCAGGGACGGTTATCTCGAATTCCCGACCCTCGCGCGAAATCGTGACGCTGTACGTCTTTCCAGGTGAAAGACCGATGATACCAAAGCGGCCTCTTGAATTGGTAAAGAAGGGCATTGGCTTGAACCCTTCGTCATCGACCGAGGTGATGGTCCCCGACCAGAGTTCGGCCGGGCTGCCGCCTACGCTCAACGTGCCCACGGCGCTGACAAAGCGGGAATCGCCCACCACGATCTTGTATCCGGAACGGAACCGGGGCTCGACGCGCGCCGTACCGTCGCCGACGGCAACCACCTGATCCGCACCTTGCAGGTCGAACTGTATCGATTGCACATTATAGGATGAAAGATCCGACTGAACGGCCGCCCCCAAGGGGCCGCTGCGGGCGGTATATTCGTTATTGCTGAGCGACCGGCCGGAGATCACTTCCTGGTCGCGGAGAACATTGTTCGGCTTCAGCACCGCGAAGGAGTCGAAGATGGGACGACCGATGCCGAACGAACCGTCGGCATAGGCAAGTGATGTACCGATCTGAAGGCGGGCGCGCTGGTCGGATGTGAGATCTCCGAACCCGGTCCCGCTGGAGATGACGGTCGCGCGCGCATCAAACCGGTTGCCGACATAATTGACGCTGCCGTCGACGCTTGTCGATCCCCGCGTATCGGAGAAGCCAACATCATATCCGAAGGAACCGACGGAGTTGTCTGATCCGCGCGATGCAGTAACCCGGGTGGTTTCCCTGCGGCTGCGGTAGTCCGCATTCAGGCGGCTGCGGTCGCCGAATTGCCAGGCGAGACCAAGGTGAACGCCGAAATTCTTGCTGGTAAACTCGTCTTCGCCAAAGACCAGCCCGCCGGTCAGCCTCATCCGGTCTGTCAGACGGTGGAAGACGTCGACGAAGGCAAGCTTGCGATCCTCCCGGTTGCCTCCGCGTTTCGAGTAGAGCACCCCGGCGCTAGCGTAGGTTCTCTCGGTGAGGGATTGGGTGTAGCTTCCCGAGACAGTCAGCAGATCAAAGTCGCTGGGGAATATGTCGCCAATCGTGGTGTAGTTCGCGCTTTCGTAATCGACGGTGACGCTCAGTTGCCGACGGTTCGCCAAGCTGTTTCCGCCTTGTACTCGGTACCCTGCGCGTACCGATAGTCCCGTTCCGTCAGCGAAACTCGTCGCGATCTGCGCATCGATGACGCCGGGTATCACCTGCGGCACGAACGTTGTTTCCGCGGCGATGACCTGCACGTCTTCCGAGATCTCCAGCGCGCCGCCCAGAATGAGTTGTTCGTTCAAAGCGCGCCGATAATAGCCCGTGGCGACCGGATCGCCGGTATAGTCGGGCTCGAACTCTATATCCCTCGCAATGAAGCCGGCGCCCAGAACATATTCGTCTTCGCCCACTGCCAGGTCGAGCGGTTCGAAAAAATAGTCGAGGTCGATAGCCTGTCGCCGGCCTGCTGAATCGGTGATTACGACACGCACATCATTCGAGCCGGTTTCCAGCGGGAGATTGCTGAAATCGTAACGACCGGGTTCAAGCTGTAGCGATCGGACGACATCGTCGTTCACAATGACTTCCACATCCGACCGGCTGTCGAGAAAGATTTCGCGCCCACTCAAAAGCGGGACCGCAATGAACGGATCGAATATCCTCCGCCGCTTCTCGACGGCCACCCCGCCGATGAACGGCGTTCTCAAAACTGGTATTGTATTCAGCCGAAGATCGCCCGCCTGATAGCGGTGATAGCTTTCGGGATCGTCGTAGATCGCGCGTACGCTGCGCCGGTAGAACCGGTAGTCTTCGCCGAACTGGCCGGTCAAAGCGCCGTCGAACTCGAGAACGACGTCGCGGTATCGCGCCGCGCCGAACGCGAAAAAGCTCGGCTCGTCGGCCCCATCGCTGTCGGAATAATCCAGGTTCGCGTTAATGTTCATGTAAGCGCTGAACTCAGCCGGCTCAATTGTCGGTAGCTCGGATGGGATCGGTGAATACCGCTCGCCGCCCAGAGAGCTTACTGGCCGGTATTCACCCGCTAGCGTCTCCACGACCAATTCCAGGCGACCGTCGTCGAAACGCACTGGAAAACCGGCGGCCGCTAGACGAGCCGGAGTCACGAATGGAGCGCTTCCCAGGACATCGTCCAGCGCACGGAGTCCATCTTCGTTCAAAAGTTGCGCCAGTTGCAGGCGCAGGCTTTCTCGTTCGATCCGGGTCTCTCCGCCATAGGGAGATGTTTCGACCACAACGTCGCCAAGAACGCGTTCCCCGTAAACAAGCGGTACTGCGAACGTGATTTTCCTCTGGCCGGCGGGGATTTGCGATGGCGCGGTTTGCCAAGCGATTTTCTGCGCCCACGCGGGTGCGGGCACCACTGCTGCCAATGCGGCAGAAATCGCAATCCTGCTCGCCAGCCCGCTCATGCCTTGGCCCCCACCCTGCATGATCTCAGGGATTGATTTCGACTTGGACGCTGCCAGGGCTCAGCTTGACATCGGTGGGTAGGAAGAAGCGGCGTGTACGTCCCGGGCCGACCACACCAACGCCAATGTGGCGTGTCAGTTCACCCCCCTTGAACTTGCCTTCATAACGATTCCCGTCCGACGTCGTGCCGGTGACGATCCAATCCGAAAGCCCGGCCATGAAATACCGGTTGCCATCGTTACGCACCAGCAGGCTGAGGCCATCCTTCTCGTCCTGTGTTGACGGATTAACTTCCGCCACCGCAGCAACCGGGGCGGTGCCATCGGGGACAACGTTCACAAGGACGTTGTAATTGACCACGATCTGCACCTGCGAGGTTTCACCCTCGAACTCGACCGGCACCTGCCTGAGCGCGAGATAATAGATTTCCGATTGAGAGAGCTCGGGCTCGCCCACGTACTGGACGCGGAAAACTTGTTGAGAATTGCCTTCGACGATTGCTTGCGCGGGGAATACCAGGAATTGCTCCTCCGCAGGAGACATCTCCAACTCGCCATCTTCCGTGATGACACCGCGCATCATCACCGCTTCGAAGGGAATATCGCGCAAGCTGTCATTCGTCAGCTCGACCCGGGCGATCGAGTTCTGGCCTGCCGGCTTCAACTCGACGATCATCGGAGAAATCTTGGCTGCCTGGCCGGTTACAGGATAGAACATCAGCCCGAAGCCAGCCAGGATCTTCAATCCTTGGCGTATCAGAGTTCCCATGATTGCGGCCCACCTCCAAATATTTATTGCCCCTACGGGCCACTCGCCCGCGTAGCAGGGAAGGTAGGGAGGGGACCTTCAGCCCCCTCCCGATCAATCACATCAGCGCGATCAGATAGCGCCGAGATTGACGGTCGCAGTGGACGAGTATGCGCCGGCGAGAGGGCGCTTGCCCTTGAGGTCTTCCTGATTGACGACGACCGAAAGCTTCGCGCGGTCATGGAAGGCATCGGTGTTCGACTTGGAATCACCGTCCTTGGTCAGCGAGTCGAAGAACATCTTACGGAACGCCGTGCCGTCGGATGCTTCGAGACCCATGCGAACCGGAATGACATTGGTGAAATCGCTAGCATCAGGGCCGTCGTTCGCTTCGTCGGTGGTCATCGAATCTGCAGCGATCGACATGTCGGCGCCATAGTTGCAGCTGACCCAAATGTTCTGGGTCTGAGTGCGGCGACCGAAAGTGCCCTCAAGCGCGCTTTCGCCGGGATCTTCATTGATTGCCAGATTGCCGAAATTCACGTCTTCGGGAGCCTCGACACTGCACTCTGGCAGGATGTTCGCGCTGATGGTAAAGCTCTGGCTATCGGTATCGCCGGCATAAGCAGCGGTGCTGAACAGAGCGGCCGACGCGGTCGCGAAAATAAGCTTTTTCATTGGGGTACCCTCTCGTAGACTGAATGATCGAAAATAGACTTCGATGCGCAATTTCGAGTTTGACCCCAAAGCCAAATAGCTTCGAATCAGCCTCGAACAGCGACGACATCGACCTACGAAGAATTACTTAGTCCGGTCCGAGAGATCCGCCTTTGTCCCAGTTTGATGCAGTGCCAAGATGCCCCGATCCGCAGATCGCCTTGGCTTCGATATGCTTGTCACTGCTGCTGATTGTGGCTTTACTGAAGATGCAGAAACAGGCTTCCGGCTCGCGAGCCAGCCACCGATAAAATCGGGCCTGGATCGCAATTGGAATTAAGCGCATCGATAGCGCTGGCTTCAGACCTTATCGGCGAGAATGGACTCACCACTAGTTGAACCAGCCTACAGACTGGTCAGCAAACGGTCGAGGATACTCTGAGCCAGAGAGCCTTAGAACGGAATATCGTCGTCCAGATCGTCGTAGTTCGAGCTGCCGCCCTGGCTTCCGCCGGAGGAGCCGCCACCTTGGTTCCAGCCGCCGCCGGACTGACCGCCGCCATAGTCTCCGCCGCGCGAGCCGCCGCCGCTGCTGCTTCCGCCGCTATAGCCGCCACCGGACTGGCCGCCACCCTGACCGCCGCCGGGACCATCGAGCATGGTCAGCGTCCCGTTGAAGCCGCGGAGCACGACTTCCGTCGAATAACGGTCATTGCCCTGCTGATCCTGCCACTTGCGGGTCTGCAGCTGGCCTTCGACGAACACTTTCGAGCCTTTGCGCAGGAAGCGCTCGACCACGTTGATAAGGCCTTCGGAGAAGATCGAGACAGTGTGCCATTCGGTCCGCTCCTGCCGCTCGCCGGTGTTGCGATCCTTCCACTGTTCGCTGGTGGCGATGCGCAGATTGGCGACCTTGCCGCCGTTCGGGAAGCTGCGGATCTCTGGATCTGCGCCCAGATTTCCGATGAGCATGACTTTGTTGAGGCTTCCGGCCATCGATTCGTTCCTTCGTGAATATCTTGCCGCATGGCCTAACGACCCTGGCCAAACAGTTCTAGGGGAATGCCAGGGCATTTCCCCCGCACTGGACCTAAAGCCCCAGGCTCACCGCGATCCAGTGGGTCGCGCCTGCCGCAAGCCATGCCAATGCGAAGAGATAGACGACCATGACGGTCGGCCACTTCCAGCCATTGGTCTCGCGCCGGGCGACTGCGATCGTGGAGAGGCACTGCGGCGCGAAGACGAACCAGGCCAGGAATGCCAGCGCGGTCGGCAGGCTCCACAGGGCTGCGATCTTCTCGGTCACGCCTTCGGCTGCGACATCCTCGTCTTCCGCATCGACGGCATAGGTCGTGGCGAGCGCCGAGACCGCCACTTCGCGCGCTGCAATCGCCGGGACAAGCGCCAAACTCATCTCGCGGTTGAAACCGACCGGTTCGAGCACGGGGTGCAGCGCATCGGCCACCGCGCCGGCGAAGCTGGCATCGAGCTGGCTTTCACCTGGATCGGCCTTGGGGAAGCTGAGCAGCACCCACAGCGCGATCGTGGCCACGAAAATGATCGTACCGGCGCGCCGCAGGAAGACCCAGGCACGCTGCCACAGACCGATCGCAAGATCCTTCAAGCGGGGCAGCTGGTAACGTGGCAATTCCATGATGAAGCCGCTCGCCGCGCCTTTCGTCACCGTGCTGCGCAGGACCAGAGCGACCACCATGGCGCCGACGATACCCGCCACATAAAGCGCAAACAAAACGAGCCCTTGCAGGCCGATGCCGGGGCCGATCGTCGTCCTCGGGATGACGGCAGCGATGATCACGGCATATACCGGCAGGCGCGCAGAACAGGTCATGAGCGGGGCTATGAGGATTGTTGTCAGCCGGTCCTTGGGATCGGAAATACTGCGCGTCGCCATGATACCGGGAATGGCGCAGGCGAAGCTGGAAAGGAGCGGAATGAAGCTTTTGCCCGACAGGCCGACACCCGCCATGAGCCGGTCCATCAGGAATGCTGCGCGGGCCATATAACCGCTTGCTTCCATGATAAGGATGAAAGCGAAGAGGATCACGATCTGCGGAAGGAAAACCACCACCGAGCCGACGCCTTCCAACACGCCTTCGGTAAGAAAATCCCGTACGATGCCGGCGGGAACCAAGTCAGTGGTCGCTTCGGACAAGATACCTACACCGCCTTCCAGCGCGTCGGCGAAGGGTGTGGCCCAGGCAAACACGGCCTGGAAGATTATGAAGAGCAGCCCGAACAGGATTACCGGGCCGATCCACGGATTGAGGAGGACCTTGTCGACGCCGTTTTCGATGCTGTGCCGCGTTGACTTGGACAAGATTGTGCCGCGCGCGATGTGCTTGGCCGAAAGCCGCCGTTCAGGCAGCGTCAGATGCCAGCGCTTGTGCGCTTCCTCGTCGGCATGAGTTTCGGCTTCTGCAATGGCCGCCAGCAATTCACTGATCCCGCGACGACGAACGGCAACGGTCGGCACGACGGGCACGCCAAGGGCTTCGGACAGGGCCGCCGGGTCCAGTGTCAGGCCGTCACGTTCCGCCAGGTCGACCATATTGAGCGCGACCACAGTGGGGCGCCCCAGTTCGAGCACTTCCTGAGCGAAGACGAGATGCTGTTCGAGATTCGCCGCATCGATCACGATGACCAGCACATCGGGCACAGCCTCGCCGTCGAAAGTGCCCTTCACGACATCGCGTGTCACCGCTTCATCGGGGCTGGCGGCATCGAAACTGTAAGAGCCTGGCAGATCGAGCAGTTCGACGGGCTCCCCGCTCGGCAGGATCAGGCGGCCAGCCTTTCGCTCCACGGTGACGCCGGCGTAGTTGGCGATCTTCTGCCGGGCACCGGTCAGCGCGTTGAACAGGGCCGATTTGCCCGAATTGGGGTTGCCAACAAGTGCGGCCGTATATTTGCGGCTCATACCGCTTCCACCGTGATGGCGGCTGCATGGGCGCGGCGGATTGCAATGGTCATGTTGCCGAGACGCAATGCTATGGGATCGCGGGTGCCGAAGATTCCGCGGTGCATGATCGCAACCTCGGCCCCTTCGTCCACACCAAGGGCCTGGAGGCGCTTGCTCTCGTCCTCGGCAAGCGCGGCCCAGTCGACGCTGGTGATGCGAGCGCTTCTCTCACTGTCGAAACCGTCCAATGTCATGCGCGCCCCCTCTCATATCGGAAGGCTTGTTGCAACTGGTTATCAATAGCGCGCCAATTAGCGCGCAGGATAACGCAGGCGGCCCAGGAAACGCGTGACACTGAAGCTTTCGCGGTCCGATCCCAGCCACTTCGCCTTGACCTTTTCGAAGGTCATCACGCCCTCGATCCGCCGGTCGAGGAAGGCACGGGTTTCTTCCTTGCCCTCGCTCTGATCGTCGACGAAGACGGCGAGCGTGGCGCCATATATCGAGGCGAGTATCGCACGTTTGGTGTAGTGGTTGTAATCGGTCGCGGTATCGCCGGCCAGGCGCCACATGATGTCGGCGCTGTTCCAGCCCTGTTTGAGCGCACGCGGCGCATTTTGCGGCATGGCCATGATGGCAAGGCCCCGGCGCAGCGCCTCTTCCTGCCCCGCCACCGCGTCGAGCCTGAATTGCACAAGGCTGCGGATCCGCTCGCGAATCTTCATCTGGGCCAGCTTTTCAGGCGGAAGAGCTGCGGCCATGGCCATGTCAACGGTTTCGATCCAGGCGCTGACCATATCCATCGCCGAAACGCCGCCGCCCTTGCCCTTGAAGGCGAGCCGGGCGACATCGATGTCCGCGCCCATCTGGTCGGCCGCCATCACCAGCGCCTCTTCGGTCCAGCCGTCGAAAACGGCGGCATCGGCGATCGCCGGGGCAAGCGCCAGACGAAGCTCGTCCAGCGTCAGATCGGCGGGATTTATCTCAGCTTGGTCCATAGGTCTCGGCCTCGTCCTCATCCGATTTTTCTGCTTTCTCGATAGCCTGCAGCGCGCCCGAACGTGCACCCAGCAGTGTTGCGTAATCACGCGCGCTGCGGCCCGAATTGTCCGTCCGGTCCGGATTGCCGCCCTCGGAGACAAGCAGTTCGATTAATCCCAGATCGCGGCGATGGACCGCACTGATCAGCGGCGTTTCGCCCGTGCTGTCCGAGACGTCGATCTGCGCGCCGCCGGCAATCAGCCGCTCCACCCCTTCGACAAAGCCGAGCTGCGCGGCGATCTGAATCGGATAAACGCCGTTCTTGTCGGCAATGTTCGGATTGGCGCCGCGCTGAAGCAGGAATTTCACCCAGGTGATGTCGCGCCGCTGGACCACCGCATGCAGGGCAGTTTCGCCAGTGCCGATATCGCGGGCATTGATGATGGTATTGCCCGGCTCATCGAGCAGCCTGGTCGCGACATCGCCTTCACGATCGCGCACGGCCTTGATGAAAGTGTAACCATCGGATTGCCGCTGCGCCGCCGCTGGGCTTGCCGAAAGAACAAGCGCCGTTCCTGCAATTGCCAGTATCCGTATCAGTCCAACCCTGCGCACTGTGGCATTCTCCGTATCGAAATCGCGAATATCATCGCGGCAAACCCTTGAACCCCGGCCGTTAGCAGACCATGAACCCTGCTGTCATGTCCCGCTTTACCAACCTGCTCTTCGCCACCCTTCTTCTGGCTGCCTGTTCGCAAGCCGATCCAGCGCCCGAGCGCGGCGAACCGCCGCTCGCAGGCGCATCGATCGGAGGCGATTTCACGCTGGTCGGCGAAACCGGGAAGCCGGTCAGTTTCTCCGATTTCGATGGGAAATACCGCACCATCTACTTCGGCTATACCTTCTGTCCCGATGTCTGCCCGACCGACAACCAACGCGCGATGGCAGGACTCAAGCGTTTCGAGAAAAACAATCCCGCATTGGGCGCGAAGGTGCAGCCGCTGTTCGTCAGCGTCGATCCCGAGCGGGATACGCCCGCCGTCCTCACCGAATTCACCGACGCGTTCCACCCGCGTCTGATCGGAATGACGGGCAGCAAGGAACAGCTCGACAAGGTCACTTCGGAATTTGCCGTTTTCTACAGCAAGGGCGAGGAAACCGAGAATGGCGGCTATCTGATGGACCATTCCAACCAGACCTATCTGTTCGGGCCGGACGGAGAGCCGCTCGCCCTGCTGCCGACGGCAGACGGACCCGAGGCGGTGGCAGCGGAACTGGCGAAATGGGTTCGCTGAGGGACAAGTTCTGGGAACGCCCCCTCGCCGATCTCAATCGCGAGGAATGGGAAGCGCTGTGCGACGGCTGCGGGCGTTGCTGCCTGCACAAGGTCGAATATGAGGATACGGGGGAGATCGAGGAGACGAATGTCGCCTGCACCCTGCTCGATTGCCAGACGGCGCAATGCCGTGACTACAAGCATCGCAAGGCCTTCGTGCCCGATTGCCTGCGCCTCACGCTCAAACTGGTCGACCGCGTGCCCTGGCTGCCGGAAAGCTGCGCCTATCGCCGCCGGGCCGAAGGGCGCGCGCTGCCCCGCTGGCATTACCTGATTTCAGGCGACCGCGAGGCGGTGATCGCGGCGGGAGTGTCGGTGGCGGGGCGGGTTATCTCGGAGGATGAGGCGGGGCCGCTGGAGCATCATATCGTCGAATGGGGCGATGGCGAGGACCAGGACGAGGGCCGGGCGGCATGATCGAATGGCTGCGGCAGGCAAGCGCCGACCCGCAGATTTCCGTGGGTTCGCGGGTCCTTCCGATCGAAATCCGGCGGCATAAGACGGCGAAAAGGCTGACCATGCGGCTGGCGCCCGATGGCAGCGCGGTGCGGATCACCCTGCCGCGCTGGTGCGCTTCCACAGAAGCGGTCGCCTTTGCCGAGGATCGGCGCGAATGGCTGGCCCGCCAGCTCGAAAAAATCCCTGAAAAACAGGACCCTGTCACCGCCGGCAAGGTCCTCTACCGCGGCAGTGAAATACCCGTGGACTGGCGCGAGGATGCCCCCCGCAAACCTCTCTTCAAAGAGGGCCGCCTGCAGCTCGGCGGCCCGCGCGAGTGTTCCGGAAAACGCCTCGAACACTGGCTTGATCGGGCGGCAATCGCCGTAATGACCGAGGATGTCCGCCAATATTGCGAGCGTGCAGGCCTGCCCCCGGCGGAAGTCCGGCTGAGCCGCGCCAAACGCCGCTGGGGCAGCTGTTCGAGCAAGGGCGTGCTGCGTCTCAACTGGCGGCTGGTCCAGGCGCCCGATTTCGTCCGCCGCTCGGTGGTGGCGCATGAAGTCGCCCATCTCGTCCATTTCGACCATTCGCCCGCTTTCCACGCGCTGCTGGGCCGGATCTACGAGGGCGATATCGAGCAAGCCAATCGCTGGCTGAAGGAGCATGGCCGCACGCTCTACGCCAGCTTCAGCTAGCGCTAAGGTGCATCTGCTATTATCGTGTCATCATGCGCTTGAGAAACAGGATCAACCCGGTCGGCGGATTTGCCGATTTCTGGACCGAATGGAAACGGCCCACCCCCTATCGCTGGCCGATCCTGGCCGCGTCTTTCGCCATGTCGGGGACCCTGCTGTTCTGGATCACGCAGGAAAATTACTTCTACCCGCCCGAACAGCCCAAGGTGACCTATATCACCACCTTCGCCGATGGCCGGACCGACGAGGAAATCCGCCTTTCCAACATCGAGAACCAGAAGCTGAAGGAAGAACGCGCCGCCGAACGCGCCCGGATCGAGGAGCGCAAGCGCGATATCTACCGGACGCTGGGCGCGGCCACCGGTCTCGATGTGGAAACGATGGAAGCCGAGGCCGAAGCCGAACGGCTGGCCGAGGAACGCGCCGAACAGGAACGGCTCGACCGGCTCTTCGGCGCGCGTGAGGACGGTACACGCGAGGGCGCTGCGCGCCAGGATCAGGCGGACACCGCGATTGACACCGGCCGCGAGTGATGCGCGCTGGCTGGCGGCGGCGGCCCGGCTGGCCGCGCGCGGCCGCCCGCTGTCGCGCCCCAACCCCTCCGTCGGCTGCCTGATCGTCAAGCATGGCCGCGTCATCGCGCGCGGCTGGACGCAGGAAGGCGGCCGCCCCCATGCCGAAGCCATGGCACTGGCGCAGGCGGGCGAGGACGCAGCCGGCGCCTCCGCCTATGTCACGCTGGAACCCTGCGCCCACCAATCGCCCCGCGGTCCGGCATGCTCCACGCTTCTGGCCGAAGCTAACCTCGCCCGCGTGGTGATCGGCGCGCAGGATCCCGATCCGCGCACCGCGGGCGCCGGGATCGCGCGGCTGGAACAGGCGGGGATCGAAACCTCCCTGCTCCCCCTTCCCGCCGTGCAGCACAGCCTGGAAGGCTATCTCACCCGCGCCCGCCATGGCCGCCCGCATGTCACGCTGAAACTGGCGCTCTCGCTCGACGGGTGCATCGCGCTCGCCGACGGGTCGAGCCAATGGATCACCGGCGAGCAGGCCCGCGCCCATGTCCACTCGCGCCGTGCGCTGAGCGATGCCATCCTCGTGGGCGGCGGCACCTGGCGGCAGGATCGCCCCCGGCTCGACGTGCGGCTGGCGGGGCTGGAAAACCGCAGTCCGCAGCGCGTGCTGCTGACCCGCGGCGTCCCGCCCGACGGGGTGAAGGTCATCAACGCACCCGAACAGATCGCCGGGCTGGACGGCGTGAGCCATCTCTATGTCGAAGGCGGCGCAGGCGCGGCGGCCAGCTTTCTGAAAGCCGATCTGGTAGACCGGCTGGAAATCTACCGCGCGCCCATCATCATCGGCGGCGGCATGCCCGCCCTGGGCGATATCGGCCTCGGCACGCTGGCCCATGCGCATGGCCGCTGGCAGCTGGCCGAAACCCGCCAGCTTGGCAGCGACACTTTCACCGCCTATCGCCGCACCATCGAAGAGGATCAGGCCTAACATGTTCACCGGTATCGTCACCGCCATCGGCACCATCGACAGCGTGGAACAGCGCGGCGATGCGCATGTCACCGTTTCCTGCCCTTTCGACCCGGAAGCCATCGACATCGGCGCCTCCATCGCCTGTTCGGGCGTGTGCCTGACCGTGGTGACGCTGGCGGGCGAGAAAGGCCATGCCCGCATCGGCTTCGACGTTTCGGGCGAAACCGTGGCGCGCACCGTGCCCGGCATGTGGGAAGAAGGCCGCAGGCTGAACCTCGAACCCGCGCTGCGGCTGGGCGACGAACTGGGCGGCCATCTCGTCACCGGCCATGTCGACACGGTAGGCGACGTGGTAACGAAACAGGAAAAGGGCGGCAGCTGGCACTACGCCATCCGCATCGGCCGCGAGTTCTCCCCGTTCGTGGCGGAAAAGGGATCGATCACCGTCGACGGCGTCTCGCTGACCGTCAACGAGGTGCGCGACCGCGAAGATGGCACCTGCGATTTTGCGCTCAACATCATCCCCCACACCGCCGAAGTGACGACGCTGGGCACGCTGGAGGAAGGCGACACGGTCAATCTCGAGATCGACGTGCTGGCGCGCTATCTCAAACGGATGCAGGGGCTGGCGGGGTAAGTCTTGGGATTGAGGCGGGAGGAGCAGTTTCCGTTTGTGAACCCTAGGCGGCTATTAGGCCCGAATGCAAAAAAGGGACGTACGTTAGTGCAATGTGCATTCGTCACTGAGGGAAGCGGCTATTTCTGAATTCACATTTGAGTTGTGCGCGAAATGTGTGGGTGTGCTCGATCGCGCAGTGACACGATCCAAGATTTACGAGCGCGAGATTGCAGCGATGGAGGCCGGCAAGCGGATCCGCAGCGGATCGCGGGAGATAGATGATCTCCTTATGATTGCTGAATGGAAAGCACCGAGATCTGCGCATCACCTTAAGTCAAACAAGAGCAGCGAGCTCCTATCGGAAGTGCTTGATGTAGCCACTGCTGAGTGCGGGCTGACGGGAAAAAAGGTGGACGAGCTTGTTAAATTGGTCGGAGTACGAATCCCAATGGCTTCCGCCATTCTGACCTGTATCAACCCAGCCTCTTATACAGTGATTGACGTAAAAGTTCTCGACGCACTGCACGCAAAACAGCGTACCATCACCCGCGACCTGTATATTAGATATCTAACATTCTGCCGATCAACTGCGAAAGAGATTGGCGTCGAATTGCGACAACTTGACCGCGCACTTTGGAAGTCTGGCTCAATTGCTGAGAGCGTCTAAAACCGTCAGTTTGGAGTCTTAATTCCCGACCTTTACGCTATCCCAGGGAGCACGGGAGGGAAAAATCGATCTGAACAGCTTTGTTCGACCGAGATAGGACGCAATCAAGGCGTCAGTCGAAGGCTGATCACCGGATGGCCGACCTTGCCATCGCCTCCCTTATCGACAGTCTAATTCAAGCTCCGGCAGCGGATTGGCTACCAGCCCGGCGACCATCGCCGCCTGGATCTTGTTGGCTGGCCACAGACGGGACAGGGGGCCGACCAGCCGATCCCGAATGAAGGGCAGCACCCGGCTGTCGGACTGATAGACCGGGGTGAAGAGCCAGGTCAGCCACTGATAAATTCCCACATGGGCGCGCCGCAGCGACACGGCATCCTTCAAGGCCGGCGCCACATCCGCATTGCGCGCAAGGGCAAGCGAAAGCGCCCATGCGTCCAGCAGCGCCATGTTTGCACCCTGGCCCAGCTGCGGGCTCGCCGAATGCCAGGCATCGCCAATATGGATCAACGCCTCTTCGGCCGGATGCGCCAGCGTGCGATGGGCATAGCGCGCGAAAGTGAGCTGGTCCGGCCGGGCGATCTGATCCAGCAGCGGTTCGCATATCGGCCAGAGATTGCGGACCTGCGCCTTCCAGCGATCCAGACCCGCATCCTGCCACCGGGCATGATCGCTGCCCTTCAGCGACCAGAAGAACGCCAGCCGTTCCTCCGGCCCGCTCCCTTTACCCAGCGGCAGAACGCCCGCCATCGTGCTGGACAGGTGATAGCGCTGTGAAAGCGTGTCGCGCGGCAGGTCGAAGCCTTCGGGCCAATCGAGCGAGGCCCATAGCGCACCATAGGGCAGTTGACCCGACGGACCCGAGACAAGCGCCGAACGCGTGCCCAGCGCATCGACGATCAGGTCGAACGGCTCGCTGGTCTGACCGTCTTCGAAACGCAGGCACCGCTGCGATCCGTGCATGACCGATCCGGTGATCGTGTGACCGGTGCGCAGTGCGATGCCTTCGGCCTGCAACGCATCGTAGAGCGCGGCAAACAGGCTGGCACGGTGGATGCCGATGCCGAACATGGCGGGCCTGGCCTTCAATGCATCATAGCCGACCGAGAGCACGACACGCTTTGCGGCCATGCCATGGAGCCGGTTTATCCGCGCCCCCTCCTCCATGATCCGACCGGCAAGGCCAAGCTGATGCAGCACGGCGAGCCCGGTAGGCTGGATCATGAGGCCCGAGCCGATCGGCTGAGGCTGGGTAAAACGCTCGAAAACCACAACGCGATTGCCTGCCCGCGCGAGCAGCAGCGCAGAGGCCAGTCCGCAAGGACCGCATCCAGCAATCGCAATCGAACGCCCCGTCATGCGGCAATCTCATAGTATCGCGGGCGTGGCAGGCAAGTGAGGAAGGGTAGTTGTGATTGGGAGAGACGGTGGCTCTATCCGAATACCCCGCTCACCTCCTTGCCTTTTCGAAATCGGCTTCGGCCTGCACGAGGGTCTGGAGCGGGGCGTCGTCCACCAGCAGGCGCAGCACGTCGGCGATGACCTGGCGGCCGTTGGCACCGCTGGTGAAGATGACGATGCCGAAGCCTTTTTCGGGTTCGAACAGCGCCATGGTACGCTCGCCCCAATCCTTGCCGTTATGGAGCAGGAAGCGGTTTTCGCCGCTGTCGTAGATCATCCAGCCAAGACCATAGCCGGTCGCCCGGGGGCATTTGTCCGCCGGGATTATCCCTTCGGGGCAGGCCTGCGCGGTCTGGTCGTCATAAATGGTGGCGCGCTGTTCGATCAGGGCAGGCGTGAGGCCGTCGCCGCGCATCGCCGCCGCCACGAAGCGGGTGTAATCGCCGATGGTCGTATGCAGATCGTCGGCGGCGCTGCCTCCGGGCGTATTGTCGGGCAGGCGCAGCGAACCATCCGCTCCCCGGACCATGGCGACGCGACCCTGCCATGAGGAGTGCGGGGTGAAGAAGGTGTCGGTCATCCCGGCGGGGCCGAACAGGTGCCGCCGGGCGAGATCGGCCAGCCGGGTCTCGGTGACTGCCTCTGCGTAGCGGGCGGCCATGACCGGATTTTCGCCCGAATAATAAGCGCGGGTTCCCGGCTCCCAATCGAGGCGCAGCTTGCCGCCCTCCATCCGGTCGCGCCAGTTTTCGGGGACACCGGTGCGATGCGATAGCGCGTGGCGCAGGGTTATCGTCTTTGCGCGTGGATCGCGGGCAAGATCCGGATCGACGAAATGGGCGGCCATCGGCGCATCGAGGTCGAGCGTGTCAGAAGCCGCCAAGCGCAGGAGGGTTTCGGCCGTGACGGGCTTGGTCAGCGAGGCGACATTGTAGAGCGTATCGTCATCCGCCGGTTCGCCGGGGGCGCGTTCGCCGTAGACGGCGATCCAGGCAACTTCTCCATCCTCGATCCAGCCGACCGCGAGGCTGGGCACGTTGTTCGCCTCGATCAAACCGGGCGCTGCGGCATCGAGCGCGTCCGGCTGGGCCGAGGAAGGCGAAACGCTTGCAGGAATTGTAGTGCAACCGCAAAGGGCAAGAACTGCCGCAGCCTGGACCAGAAGTTTCACGCTAATCTCCTAAGTGATTTAGCGCTATAATACAGCAGTTCAGTGTGCGATCAAGTCAGGCGCCTAAAAGTGATCGCAGTGTTCGGTTCGGAGGCGAGCGTTATTCATAAAAGAAGGCGCCGCCCTGCGGGGCGACGCCTTTCATTGCTTGTCTTGTGCGCATGTCGCGCGAAGGGCTGGCTCAGCAGTTGCCTTCTACGCCGTCGACGCAGTCGCCAACCGATTCGACGTCTTCGCCGAGACCGTCGACAGTGTTGCAGGCCGAAAGCGTCAGCGCGGTGCCACCGAACAGCAGCATGGTCAGGAACTTCTTCATCATCAATCTCCCCTTGGCGGATCCAAGCAATTGATTTGCCAGTCCGTTGAACCAGAACGACATGCGTGGCGGCTGGTTCCGCAAGCGGGAAAGATCGGTCAGGCCAGCGGGCCGTCTTCGAATCCCTCGCGAGTGATCCGATACACCAGATGCACCACGCGCCGCCCCTGATAGCGGCTCAGTTCATACCGCTCGGTCCGCTCGGCGCCGATGGCCTCCAGTGCATTGCGCGAGCGGTAATTGGTATCGCCGACGCGGAATTCGACCGCGGCGACCTGGCTGAAGGCATGGGCGAGCATGGCGCGCTTCATTTCCGGGTTGAGTCTCCTGCCCCAGCATGACGGCGCGAGAAAGGTCCAGCCGATCTCCACCACGCCGCCGTCATCGGCGTCGAATTTGTCGTAGCGCGTGTGGCCGATGACAGCGCCATCGCTCTTGCGCAGCACGGCGAGCGAGCCGCCGCTTGCTAGCCCTTCGTCGAAAAAGGCGTCGAAAACCTCGCGCCGCCAGCGGTCGTGGATCGGGTGCTGTTCCCACACCGCCGGATCGGATGCGACGGCGTAGAGGGCCTCGCGGTCGTCCTCGGCCAGCGGGCGCAGGGACAGGCGCTCGGTCTCCAGCAGGGGTTGCCGGTCGAGCGCCATGCCCTGTCAGCCCTTCGTCACCTCGCCCAGCGCGGCGATGAACTTCTCGATATTGCCCTGGTGCAAACCCGCCACATTGATGCGGCCCGATCCGGCCATGTAGATCCCGTGATCTTCGCGCAGGGTCGCGATCTGGTCCTTGCTCAGCGGCAACATGGCGAAGAGGCCGTTCTGCTCGCCCAGCGCGGCGAGGTTGAGGCCCGGCACCTCGTTATCCGCCGCTGCCAGCCGGTCGCGTACGCGGCGCATGCGGGCGCGCATCTCGTCGAGTTCTTCCTGCCAGACCGCCGTCATGCCGTCATCTTCCAGCAGCAGGCGAACCGCCGCGCCGCCGTGATCGGGCGGCATGGACCAGTTGGCGCGGGCCAGCGCATTGGCGTTGGAGGAGATGGCGTCCATGTCGCCGCCCTCGCGCGCGATCATGTAGAACGCCCCGACCCGGTCACGATAGAGGCCGAAGTTCTTGTCGCAGCTATAGGCCACCAGCGCTTCGGGAACCTTGGCGAGGACCGCGCGGACACCGGCGACGTCTTCCTCCATGCCCTGCCCCAGGCCCTGGTAGGCGATATCGAGAATCGGCAGCACGCCGGTATCCGCAAAGGCGTCGGCAATCGCGGTCCACTGATCGGGCGTGTAATCGATGCCGGTCGGGTTATGGCAGCAGCCGTGGAGCAGCACGGCGTCGTTGGGCCCGGCTCCCTTGATCGCACCGAGCACGGCGTCGAGATTGGCAGTGCCGTCTTCGTTGGCGTGATCGAACGGCACGACTTCGACGCCTACGTCCTGCAGGATCTGTGCATGGTTGGGCCAGCTCGGCATGCCCAGATGGATGCGGGTGACCCCGGCCTTGGCCGCCAGCGAGACCGCCAGCCGCACCGCACCGGTGCCGCCCGGCGTCTGCATGCCTTCGATGCGTCCGGCCAGCGGGCTGTCGTCGCCGAAAATATACGGCATCAGCGCCTTCACGAAGCCGCCATCGCCTTCGGGGCCGAGATAGCTCTTGGAATCCTGCACTTCCAGCAGGCGCTTTTCCGCCTGCTTGATCCCGCGGAAGACCGGCGTCGCGCCTTCGTTCGTGCGATAGACGCCCACGCCGAGGTCGATCTTGTCTTCGCGCGGATCGGCGGCGTGCATCTTGATAAGGGCGAGAAGGGCGTCGGGCGCCTGAGGGGCAAGTTTGTCGAGCATGCCGCGCTCTTTGCGCAATCGCGCGAAGGGCCGCAACCTCAATCGAGATTGCGGCCCCTCAAATGGCGCTTGTTTTCGTATTCCGGCTTAGAACGGCAGCCACTTCTGCTTCTTCGAGAACTTCATGTAACCCGCATTCACGCCCAGCCGCAGCCCGGCGCCCACGCGGATCGGGATGAGGACGACATCGCCCTTGCGCACATAGCTCGCATTGAGGCCGCCGACGGCATAGGCGGTGCCCTCCGCAGCGGGGAAGCGTTCATAGAGTTCTTCAGTGTCGTAAAGATTGTAGACCAGTACGAAGGTGCTGCCGGCGTTGGCCCCGGCATCGAAACCGATCGAAGGGCCGGTCCAGTAAACCGGCATTTCGCCCTCGATCTTGTGGAACAGCGTGCCCGAGCCATAGCGCGCACCGACGATGAACGCGCCGCCCGCCTCGCGGCCGACGATATAGCCATTGGGTTCGCCTTGGTCGGCGAGCAGCTTGCGGATCATGTCGGCAACGCCCTTGGCGCCCTTGCCGAAGACGCCTTCGGCCGCGCCGATCAGATCGTCTTCGCGATATGTGGTAGCGGGGTCATCGACCGCCGTCTGGTCGACCGCGGCATTGGCGGCCATTTCGGCTTCGCTTTCGGACCATTGCGGCTGCTCCGTGCCGACCGGCGCCTGCGCTTCGGCAGCCGGTTCCGTCCAGACGGGCGGCTGGGTCTGCGCAGGGGCGGTCTCGCCGACGGGCGGCAATTCGTTCTGCGGGGCGTCGAGATCCCCGTCGATCGGCGCATCCCAGGCGGCATCGGGATCCACGCTCTGGACCTGCGCGGCGAGCGGGCTTGCGGCCAGCGTGAAGGCGGCCAACAGGCTCGCGGTGAATTTGGTGGCGATGTTCATTCTGGTTCCCTCGTCCGGCATCGCGGGCACAAAGCATGGCGCTGCCCCGCAAACAGAATCTTGTTTGAGCAGCCGCGCAATGAAACGGCGATGAACCGAATCCCGATTGCGCCGAATCGAGTCCTGTGCGCGTTATTTCGAGCGATTTGCAGCAGGCCCGATTTCTTCCTTGAAGGGTTGGAAGGTGCTGGCTATAGCGCGCCCCTCGCAGCCGATATGCGTCATGCGGAGACGTGGGTGAGTGGCTGAAACCAGCTCCCTGCTAAGGAGCCATACCTGGTAACGGGTATCGAGGGTTCGAATCCCTCCGTCTCCGCCATTTATCCGACGCACTAGCTGAGGGCCCCCGGCACAAGAGGCGATCCCTGCCAGCGTCGCGGAAGTTTCATTGCCTGCGATGCTCAGCACTTGGCTCATATATGCCCGCTTTCCTGACGACTAATGCACCGGCTCAACGGCATGCCAGCCCGATCTCCCGCGCAAAATCTTAACCATCTGGCGCAAGCTTGGAAAACATAATACCAACAGGCTCAAGCCATGGATAACATTGAGCCAAGTCGGGCCCGGAGCACGGGCACAAACCTGTTGAGGCCGACCCTGTGGCGCGACATCGCAATCCTTGCGATCTGCTATTATCTTGCCGGCTGCGTTGGCATCTCGCTTGCCGTTCCGCCGGGTTATGCCACGATCGTCTGGCCCGCATCGGGGGTGGCCTTGTGCGCCCTGCTCGCTCGCGGCCCGGCGCGGTGGCCCGGCATCTGGCTGGGATCGTTTGCCTTCAACGTCATGGTCGGCCTGGAAAGCTCAGGCAATTGGCAGGCCTTCGCCATTGCGGCGGCTGTTGCCTCGGGCGCCGCGCTTCAGGCTTTGGTCGGCTTTCGCATGGCACGCGAATTTGAAGACGGTCTCGACCTGTCAAACCTGCCCCGCCTTGGCCGCGCGATCGTTGTCGTCATCTTTTCCCCCTGCCTCATAGCGCCAACGGCCGGGGTGATCATGCTCCTGCTGTTCGGCAAGATCGACTTGGATCTCGCTTCCGGAAACTGGTTCACCTGGTACTTCGGTGACCTGTTCGGCGTTCTGCTTACGCTACCCATCCTCCTGTTCTCGCGCCGTTCGCCGGTTGCGGTACGATGGCACGGGCGGATCCTGCAGGGCATTCATTCGCTGGTTGCGATCAGTCTCGTGGCCACTCTGCTTCTCACGCTTTATGCGTGGAAGTTCATTTCAGAACAGGAATACAGTCGCGCGGACGGATATTTCTCCGCCATGGCAGCCGAAACCGAAGACGCTTTGCGGCATCGCCTGCAGATCTATCAAAGAGGCATGCAGGGCGCCGCGGCCTTCGTCGCGACCAGCGAAAATATCACGGCTTCCGAGTGGCGTGATTACGCGAGCCGGCTCGATCTTTCGGATGCCTATCCAGGATTGCGCGGCATCGGCATATTCCAGCAAGCCGAAAGCGCAGAGCTTCCGGCGCTGAGGGATCAAATCCAAAGCGAATATGGCAATGAATTCGATATTCACCCTGGGATCCCGCGCGATATACATTACGTCATTACCAAGGTCGAACCGCTTTCCGCGAACTATGCTGCGCTGGGGCTGGATCTTGCTTTCGAGGAAGGTCGCAGGGAAGCCATCCTTCTCTCGCTCAACCGCGATGATCCGGTTCTCACCCGACCCGTCGTCCTCGTTCAGGATGCCAAGCAAGGGGCAGGCTTTCTTCTCGTGCTTCCCGTTCGCGACGATCGCGGCAGGCCCACCGGCCAGTGGATTTATGCCCCCCTGGTGGCGGAAGAACTCTTTGCTGGGCTAACACCCGCCCAAGGTGAGGATTTTGCGCTTGAAGTGCGCAATAACGGAGCTGGCCCGACCGGCACTCCGATTTTCTCCTCAGCGACGACGACTGCGGACCCCCGGTTCGAGATAGAGCGGTCGGTGACTTTGGCAGGTCAGCCTATGATTCTTCGCTGGACCAGCCTCCAGCCGTTCGTCGCGCGCAACTCGTCGAGCGCCCCGGCCATCGCTGTGGGAAGCGGATTTGCCATTACCCTGCTGCTTGGCCTGCTGCTGGTCACATTCCTGCGCCGTGAAAACCATGTCTTCAACGAAGTCGAACGGGCGACCACCGAACTCGCAGAACAGAACCACATGCTCGAACTTGCCGAGGCGACCGCGCATATTGGCCACTGGCATCTCGATACACTCAACAATCAGATCCGCTGGTCCGATGAAGTCTATCGGCTGCACGGGCTTGAAATTGGCGACACGCCGGAACTGGAGCGGGCGATTGAATTCTACCATCCCGACGATCGCGCGCTGGTAGGACAGGCGCTGGCGACTGCAATGGAAACACATGAACCGTACGATTTTCATGCACGTCTTTGCCCAGCTGCGGGTGAAATGCGGCATGTCGAGGTGCGGGGCCAGGTCCAGAGCAACGAGGACGACGAGGTAATCGCAGTCTTCGGGGTCATCATCGACCGGACCGAGGAAACGAACATGCGCGAGAAGCTCACGCATTCGATCGAGGAAGCGAGGGCGGCGGACAAGGCGAAAACCAGTTTCCTGGCCAATATGAGTCACGAAATCCGCACGCCGATGAACGGGGTCATCGGATTTACCGAACTTGCCCTGTCCGCCGAAAAGAACCCGGATCAGAAACGCCGCCTCCAGATGATCGCGGATTCCGGCAATGCGATGCTTCGCCTGCTGAACGATTTGCTCGATTTCGCGAAGATCGAAGCCAAGCAGATGGCTATCGTCAAGGAGAGCACCGATCTTGCCCATGCGCTGCGCAGTTGCCAGCGCCTGATGGAGCCAGTCGCCCTGAGCCAGGGACTCGACCTCCGCCTCGAGATCGATCCAGCCCTGCCCGAACGCCTCATGATCGACAAGATGCGGCTGCGCCAGATTGTGCTCAATCTGGTCGGCAATGCGCTCAAATTCACGGCTGATGGCGAGGTGACGCTTTCCGCTGCGGCCGACAGCCAGGATCCGGGAACTCTCCTGATCGCGGTCCAGGATACCGGTATCGGCATTCCCGAAGACCGGCTGGACAGCATTTTCGGCAAGTTCACCCAGGCTGATGATACAACCGCGCGTAAATATGGGGGCACCGGGCTTGGGCTGCCTATCAGCGCCGAGCTTGCCGAACTCATGGGCGGCAAACTCACCGCGCGGAGCAAGCCCGGCGAAGGCTCGACCTTTACCTTGTCCCTGCCGCTGGAGGAAGGCGAGGCACTAACGGAAATGCCGTCCCCGGCAGATCCGGAGGACGAGGGCGAAACCGGGCGCGAACGGCGGCTAACTGTCCTCGTCGCGGAAGACAATCCAGTGAACCAGGAGCTTACCCTGGCGATGGTAGAGAGAGCGGGACATGAAGGCGTGCTGGCGCGCGACGGGCAGGAAGCCGTCGACATGGTCATCCGGGCGGAAAAGGAACATCGGTCCTACGATATGGTCCTGATGGACATGCAGATGCCCCGAATGGACGGTCTGGAAGCAACCCGCTCAATCAGAGCCGCTGGGATCAGTGCCGAAAAGCTGCCTATTCTGGCCATTACGGCGAATGCCTATGCCGACGATATCGAACGCTGTGAAGAAGCCGGGATGCAGGCCCACCTGGCCAAGCCGCTGAGATTGAAAAACCTGCGTGCGGCCATCGCCGAGTGGTCCCCCAGGTCACAGGCAGACGCGCAGCCGGAACCTGAAGCAAAGCCCATCAACGAAGGAATCGAACAGGAAACCGACCCGCGCCTGCAGGCGATGTTCCAGGAGCGAGTGGCGCATACGCGCGATGCCATCGACGGCATCTTGCAACGCGGACAGCCTACCGATGGCGAACGGACAGAAATAGCCAATACCCTGCATCAGCTAGCGGGCGTCTCCGCTTATTTCGGCCAGGACGCCTTCGGCGCGATTTGTCGAACCAAATCCCACCAGCTCCGCGATAGCTCCACGACCGACGAAACGCTTGGCATTTTACGCCAGGTGCAGGAACAATTAGCAATTTCGTTTGGTTGATATTACGCTAATGCAAGTCTTAATTTTCAGGTGTCCCAATTTGGGAGGGTGATTTCCTCTCGGCCTGAAACTGAAAGTTCTGGCGCCGCAGGTGGAGTGAAATGGCTGATATCCTTGTTGCCGATGACGATCCCATTCTCGTCGAGATCCTGAAATTCCGGCTCGAAGGCGCTGGCCATTCCGTCTCGATAGCGACCAACGGTGAAGAAGCGTTGGCTGCCGCACGCGAAAATCGCCCGCATCTGATCGTGCTTGATTCGATGATGCCCGTTCTTTCCGGCCCCGAAGTTCTGACCGAACTCAAAGCGGATCCTGACCTTTCGACCATCCCGGTAGTTATGCTGACCGCGCGTGATGGCGAGGCCGACATCATTGCGGGCCTGGAAGGCGGAGCGGCAGATTATCTCACGAAACCTTTTATTCCGCAGGAATTGCTGGTGAGGATTTCGGGCCTCATCGAAACCGTGTGAGCATGCGCGCAAGCTTCTGTATTGTTGCATTGGCTTTCGGGGCCTCGCTCCACTCTGCGCCTTCATTTGCGCAGGCTCGCGGGGAAAACCGGGCAGGTGCCATCCAATCGGCGGAAGCAGCGCAGGCTGAAGGAAATTACAGTGCTGCGCGCAGGCTCCTTTTGGATCTCCTTGCAGAAAATCCCGATGATCCAGATCTGTTGAGGCGCCTTGCACGGGTCGAAGCTGCGGCGGGCCGGCTCGACGTGGCTCTCAATCTGATAGACCGCGCTGCGACGATCGCTCCGCACGATCTCGATATTGCCCTTGCCCGCGCGTACATCCTTTATTGGAGAGGAGACCTGAAAGCGGCCAAGGATGTCACCGAGTCCATTGCGGCGCGTGAACCCGACTATCCCGACTTGGCGGCGCTCCAGGCGAGTTTACGGCGCGCTCGAGAGGATTCGGGAATTCGGTTGCGGGCGCTTTCAGTTGGGGGCGGCGTTTCCGACATCACACTTCAGAGCGGCGCAAGCCGGACGTGGAATACGCAGAATATCGTCGCAGCATTCGACCTTTCAGCCGAAGATACGCTTGCTGTCAGCCTGTCGCGTGAGGAACGTTCGGCGATCGATATGAGAGGGGGAGTACGTCTCGACCACCGGATTGCCGATGGTTCGGTTTATATCACGGCCACAGCGGTGCCAAATGCTGACTTCCAAGAGAACTGGAGCTTGGGCGCCGGCGGCGAATTGCTGATTTCAGGCCGCACGGCTGCACTCATGGATGTCCGCTTGGCGGATTACGATACCGGTGAGATCGTTTCTGTCCAACCTGGGCTGCGTGTCCCACTGGGTAGCGATTTCTCCCTCACAGGTAGAGCTATCAACATCTTCGGTGGCGGAGAAAGCTATCGCTTGGGCGGATCGATAAGGCTGGATTTCCAGCGCGATAGCCATCCGTCCTTTTTTGCCTTGGCAGCGAGCTATCCCGATGCCGAAGCTGGCGATGTCCGGCAATTGCGCAGCGTGGCAGCGGGGATGAACGTGCCGGTGTCGGAACGGCTGTCTCTCTCGGCGACTGGCAGCCACGAAGATCGCAAGGATAGCTACCGCAGATGGGCCGGCAATCTGGCGCTGACTTACAGGTTCGACCGGCGATGAATGCCTATCAGCAGGTCGTCTTGGGCATTACGATCGGCGCGACGGCCGTATTTCTGTTTTTTCTCCTTCTCGTCTTCAGGAGATATATCGGCGAGAAGAGAGCTGCCCTGCTGGATGCACGCGATACAGCGATCACCCGCAGTTATCTTCACCGGGTGGCTGGCCATAAGGTCGATGACCCCAAAAAATGGAACGCCAAGGCGCAATTGGCTGCGGTGACGCGAATTCTGCCGCTCTTGCGGGGTGGCGAGAAGACACGCCTGCTGCAAATCGCAGAGTTGGACGGCGTCCTTTGGGATACGCTGTACCGATCGCACGGCATTTACAAAAAAGACCGGGTAAATGCTGTCCATCTTTTACAGCGCGTCGGCAGCGAAGCCTGCATCGGGCGGCTGCGCGAACTGATGGCGCGCGATCGCAATGACCGGGTGAGGCTGGAGGCGGCCTTCGGGCTGGCCGCGAACGCGGCGCTCCCGCCGCCGCGCGAAACGCTTCGCATCCTGGGCGCGATGGATCGGCCCCCGACACGCATAGATGTCGCGTTGCTGCGTTCGACCGCCCCCCTTTACCCGGATCAGATGCTTCTGCTGCTGGATGACGATTTGGATAGCGCCTGGAGAGCCAGGATCATCGATGCGCTGGGGTGGTCGGAAAGTCTGGCCGTGATCGACGCAGTCAAAAATGCGGCTATCGATCCGAACCCAGAAGTCCGCAACGCAGCCCTACGCGCGTCCGCGAAGCTGGGCCATCCGGCCGCCGCGGATTGGATTTTACCTGCCTTGGAAGACCCCGTGCATTCCGTCAGGCTTCAGGCGATCAGGGCCGCAGTTCAACTGAATCTGAAGCAAGCACTTCCGGTAATCCTGCAGCTACGCAACGATGACGAACTCTGGGTTCGTCTGAGGGCGGAAGAAGCCATCGAGCATTTCGATCCAAGCTTGCTTTCGCCGCCGGGAGACGCGAAGTCATGAGCTGGGACGAATTCATTCACATTGTCGCAAATGTGGTAATTTGGATCGCCTATTTCTGCTTCATCGTAGTGGCGCTCCGCAATATCATCGCCCTTCTGCAGCTATTGCTTGCTGGGTGGGTTTTTGCGACGCGGGTAAGGCCTGGCAAGGGTGCCCGGGACCTGTGGCACCGCTATGCCGACCTTGCCTTGCCGATCTCAGTCATCGCACCAGCCTACAATGAAGAGCTCTCAATCGTGCAGAGCGTCCGGGCTCTGCTGGCCCTGGAATATCCCGAACACGAAGTCATCGTCGTCAACGATGGTTCGAAAGATCGTACGCTCGACACGCTGATCGAAGCCTTCGGCATGAAAAAAACGGAGCGCACGCAGATAGCTCACCTCCAGCACACCCGCATTCTAGGTGTCTATCGGTCCAAGCGGTATCCGAACCTTTTGGTGGTCGACAAGGAAAACGGCCGCAAGGCGGACGCCGCCAACGCCGGCATCGGATTTGCCCGAACGCCGCTGGTCTGCGTGATCGATGCCGACTCCATCATCGAGCCCGACGGACTGTTGCGGGCCGCCGAGCCATTCATGTACGATGACGACCGCTTGGTCGCGGTTGGCGGAGCGATAAGAATCGTCAACGGCTGTATCGTCAAAGGCGGTTCTTTGCACCGGATGGGGATTGCAAAGGAGATGATCCCCCGCATCCAGATCGTCGAATATCTGCGTGCCTTCCTGATGAACCGTGTGGCGAACGCGCATCTGAATACGCTCATGCTGATTTCCGGCGCATTCGGGCTGTTTCGCCGCTCCACTATCGTTGAAATGGGCGGATACCGGCATGACACGGTCGGGGAAGATCTTGAACTCGTCGTGCGAATGCACCGCTTCCTGCGCAATAAGCGGCGGGATTATCGCATTGCATTCGTACCCGATATCGTCTGCTGGACGGAGGCGCCCGCGGCGTTGAAAGGCCTGGATAACCAGCGGGCCCGGTGGCAGCAGGGTGCGATGGAGACGCTGCAGCGCCATCGCGGCATGATCTTCAATCCCCGATATGGCCGGATCGGAATGATCGCGATGCCGCAGATCGTGCTGGAAGACATTCTTGGTCCTCCAGCCGAATTGCTCGGCTATCTGGTCCTGCCGGCGGCCGCCTTGCTCGGGCTGCTCGACCCCATGATGGCTCTGGCGTTTTTCTTCGTCTCGATCGTCTTCGGCTGTGCCTTAAGTGTCGGCACGCTCGCGCTCGAAGAACAGCAATTGCGCCGGACGCCAAGCGCCAGGGACCTGTTGCGCATCGGCGTGGCCGCCATCGTCGAGAATTTCGGCTATCGGCAGATCAACCTCTGGTACCGTCTTTACGGTATCGTGCGCTTTTTCCGGAAAGACAGCACTTGGGCCGCGGTTCCACGGGTCGGTTTCACCGAAGGCTGAGCCGCGCACCAACATTGCTCGACTACCCCAGCCCCTGAACCATGCCTTTGCCTAATCGGCGGGATCGGATAGGCGCGTCTTCTGACGGAGCATGATCTTGGCGATATTCAATTCCATACGAAACCGTATTTTGGCGGGAACCTGCCTGCTCTGCTTGCCTGCGCTGCCGGTGGCAGCTCAGGATGCAGAAGAAATCGAAGACCAGCAGCGCTCTTCGATAATCGTCGTTACGGGTGAAGGCCTCCCACCCCCGCAATCGAGCGACGCTTACGCCGTTGAGACGATCGATCGCGAGCAGTTGACGACGACTGCGTCCGGCCGCCTGGAGGACGCGCTCGCTTCTGTCGCGGGCTTCCAGCAATTCCGCCGCTCCGACAGTCGCTCTTCCAATCCCAGCGCGCAGGGTGTCACCCTGCGCGCCCTTGGAGGAAATGCCACGAGCCGGGCACTCGTCCTGCTGGACGGGGTGCCGATGGCGGACCCGTTCTTCGGCTTCATTCCGCTCAGCGCGATAGCACCAGAGCGTTTGGGCGGCGTGCGTGTCACACGCGGGGGCGGATCGGGGCCATTCGGTGCCGGTGCCCTTGCTGGCACGATTGAACTGAACAGCGCTGGACCGGATCAGCTTTCTCCTTTCGGCGGCCACATCTATCTCAATGATCGCGGCGAGACGGAAAGTGCGGCACATCTGACAGGAAGGCTTGGCAGCGGGTTCGCTGTGGTATCGGGGAGATGGGATCGCGGGCGGGGCTTCTATACTACGCCCGCAGAGGATCGCGTTGACGCGTCCGCGAGAGCGGCATTCGACAGTTTCTCCGTCCAGACACGCGCCACTGCACCATTGACGGCAAACGTCGAATTACAGGCGCGCGCGCTGATTTATGAAGACCATCGCACTTTGCGTTTCGACGGCGCCGACAGTTCCAGCACCGGTCAGGATGCAAGCCTGCGCGTGGTCGGCCGCGGCGCTCTGCCATTCGATGCCCTGGCCTATGTTCAATCGCGAAACTTCAGCAACATCGTCGTCAGTTCGACCCGCTTCGTCCCGGTCCTCGATCAATGCAACACCCCTTCAACTGGGCTCGGCGGGAAATTTGAAATCCGTCCGCTGGTGGGGGAGCAGGTGAAGCTTCGCGTGGGAACGGATTACCGGCTCAGCGACGGTCAATTGGCAGAGGTGTCGCTGAGCGCTTTCAGTGGATCCGTAAACGAGCGCCGCGCAGCCGGAGGCCGGACGAGCGATCTCGGCGTGTTCGCGGAAAGCGATCTGTCGATCGGCAAGGCCACTCTCACCGCCGGGGCGCGACTGGATCGCACCAGCATTCGCGATGGTTTTTATCTGGTTCGTGACCCAGCAGGCAGGGTATTGCGAGAGGAAGTCTACCCCGACCGCAGTGATTGGGAGCACTCGTTTCGGGGCGGACTTATCTACGCCCTTGGCGGCGACATGAGGCTGAGGGCGGCTGCCTATTCGGGCCTTCGCCTGCCAACGTTGAACGAGCTGTACCGCCCCTTCACCGTGTTTCCGGTGACGACTCAGGCCAATGCAAATCTGGGCAGTGAACGGCTTGTCGGGTTCGAAGCGGGCTTCGATCTGGTCCCGAGCGACGATATCCGCGTCTCCGCGACGGCATTCGACAACCGCGTCAAGGATGCCATCGCAAATGTCACGCTTGGCCCTGTCACACGGCAGAGACAGAATATCGACGAGATAACGTCCCGCGGTATCGAGGTGAGCACCGATCTCACATTCGGTGCGATTGGTTTCAATGGCTCCCTAGCCTATACCGATGCGGCCGCGAGGCAAGGCGGGGCGGCGTTTGATGGGAAGCGGCCCGCGCAGGTTCCAGCCTGGGCTGGCAGCGCTAGCCTGCGCTACACGATCCAGCCGGATTCCCTCCTCGCGCTTACACTTCGACATGTCGGCCGCCAATTCGAGGACGATCTCGAAACCGATATTCTCCCCGCAGCGACAACGCTTGATGCCTACGGTGAACTCGCCCTGCACCGCAACCTCGCGCTGGTCGTGCGCGGAGAGAACCTGACCGACGAGGAAGTGGTCACCCGTAACCAGGGCGGATCGATCGATCTCGGTGCCCCGCGTACCTTCTGGCTAGGTTTGAAGCTGAGAAAGTAAGCAGCCGGCCGCGGTGCAAGTTGCTTTACTTGCAGCCAACCATGCCTACTAACCTTGCAGCCGGAGAGAGAAGGATATTCTGGATGGCAATTCGCAGTCTGTTTGGGGCCGAGAGCCTAGAGAGAAACCTCGGCCTGTGGGCGTCCTTGCTCCTGACCATCCTGACCTGCGTTTTGGGTGCCTTGGTAGCCAGCGGGTTTTACTGGGCCTTGGTGCTGTTCGCGCCGCTGCTGGCGATTGCCCTGTGGGATCTTGTTCAGACCAAGCATTCGCTGCGGCGCAACTACCCCCTCATTGCACGATTTCGCTGGCTGTTCGAAGACCTTCGGCCGTTCTTGCGCAGCTACATCGTGGAGGGCCCGCTGGAAGGGCGCCCGTTCGACCGGGTTTCGCGTTCGCTGGTATATGCCCGCGCGAAGAAGCAGGAAGATGCCCATCCGTTCGGCACCGAACTGGACGTCTATTCGGAAGAATATGAGGCGCTCTGCCATTCGATTAATCCCAATGCGAAAGCCCCCAAACGCACCCGCGTGAAGGTCGGGACGGATCAATGCAGCAAGCCCTATGATGCGGCCCGCCTGAACATCAGCGCGATGAGCTTCGGCGCGCTGGGAAACCATGCAATCGAGGCTCTGAATCTCGGTGCGAAGATCGGCGATTTCTATCACGATACCGGCGAAGGCGGACTGTCGCCCTACCACCTGAAACATGGCGGCGACGTCGTCTGGGAATTGGGATCGGGCTATTTCGGAGCACGTGACAAGGACGGCAATTTCGATCCCGAAAGCTTTCGCGACAAGGCCCAGCACGATCAGGTTAAAATGACCGAAATCAAGCTGAGCCAAGGCGCAAAACCGGGCCATGGCGGCCTGCTCCCCGCTGCCAAGGTGACGCAGGAAATTGCCGACACACGCCAGGTCCCCGCGCATGAGGACTGCCTCTCGCCTCCAGGGCATTCGGCCTTTTCCACGCCGCGCGAGATGCTGGAATTTGCAGCCCGGATGCGCGAGATGTCCGGCGGAAAGCCTGTGGGGATCAAGCTGTGTGTCGGCATGCCGCACGAAGTCTTCGCGATCTGCAAGGCCATGATCGACAGCGGCATAACGCTCGATTTCATCGTCGTGGATGGCGGCGGCGGCGGTACAGGCGCGGCTCCGCTGGAACTCTCCGATCATGTGGGGTTGCCGCTGCGTATCGGCCTCTATTACGTCAACAATGCGCTGGTCGGCACCGGCCTGAAAGACAAGATCAAGCTGGCCGCATCGGAGAAAGTCTTCTCCGGATCAGCCATAGCCATGAATGCCGCACTGGGCGCCAATTGGTGCAATGCGGCGCGCGCCTTCATGTTCTCGCTCGGCTGCGTCCAGTCGCTGCGCTGCCACACGGGCACTTGCCCGACAGGGGTAGCGACCAGCTCGCCCGCTCGCCAACGCGGGCTGGTGATCCCCGAAAAGGCCCAGCGTGTCGCCAATTTCCAGTCGAAGACTCTCGACAGCCTGCACGACATCGTCGTCGCTTGCGGTCTGGAAAGCCCGGACGAATTCACACCGCGTCATCTGCGCCAATGGAAGAACAACGCCGAAATGGTTCCGTGGTCAAAAGTCGTAAACGAAGTGCAGCCCGGCAAATTGCTGTATGAGCCGGACGACACCCCTTTTGCCGAATATTGGCACATGGCGAATCCCGATAGTTTCAAACCGATCGTATGATCGCGAACGCGATGTCGGATTTTTCAGGCTTGGCAGCAGGGTGGAAAGGTTTGGCCGCACCGCAAGCTCTCAAACTCAATCCGGCAGTCAGGGTAGTGGGCTGGCTTGCATCGGCTTGGGTGCTTCTGGCGCTCTTCGCCGAACCTGCAAGTGCATCCGCCACTCTCCAGCAAAGCTTTTTACAGCCCATGGGGCCGGTGTCGGAAGAGCAATCGAATCATCTCTTGCGCGTAGTCGCCATCACCATGGTGGTCATTCTTCCGGTGCTGATCGGCGTTCCGCTGATCCTGTGGCGTTATCGCTATTCAGCCCCACGCGGAGAGTATGCGCCCGAGTGGGAGTTTTCGAAGAAGCTTGAATGGGCATTATGGGGCGTGCCGGTGCTGGTGGTCGTCATACTGGCCGGATGGCTCTGGTACTCTACCGAAAAGCTCGATCCCTATGACCCGCTGGGCCCGGAACTGCTCCAGGTGCAGGCCATCGGGCTCGATTGGAAATGGCTGTTCATTTATCCTGAGCAAGGCATCGCCACTGTCGACGAGCTTGCGATCCCGGTCGGTCGCCCGGTCGAGCTGACGCTGACCACCGACACCGTGATGCAGAGCCTGCTCATCGCCCCGCTCACCGGCCAGATCTACGCCATGCCCGGCATGACGACGAAGCTGAACTTCGCCGCGAGCCGCCCGGGTACAGCCGAGGGAGAGAACACGCAGTTCAACGGAAGAGGTTTCGGGCGACAGAAATTCACCGTTCGCGCACTCGATGCCGCCGATTTCAATCGCTGGCAGGCCGCAGCAGCCGGCGCTCCCGTGCTGGACGAAGCAAGCTATGCGATCCTGCGCCGCCAATCGGTTCTGGCGGAAGCGCGCGGCGACCTGGGACTGCGCGGAAGTTCCGGCCGCATCACGCTGTCGCTCGGCCGGCCGGATGTGTTCGAGACAATCGTTGCGAAGTACCACGACGACGCGGGCGATCCGGCACGCGAGCAGCACTGGGGCGGCATAGGCCAGCCTGTCGCCGACGCTACGAAGGCAGGCAAATGAGTGCGGATATCAGCCCCATCTTCGGCAAGCTCGACTGGTCGGTCACGCCCTATACCGATCTGCTGCGCGAGGTGAACAGCAGCACCATCGTGGGCGCCGGCGCGGCCAGTGTGCTGGTGCTGGGCGCCATCGCGGCTGTTGCGTTGCTGACCTGGATGCGCTGGTGGGGGCCGCTCTATCGTAACTGGCTGACCTCTGCGGATGCCAAGAAGATCGGCATCATGTATATCGCGCTGGCGCTGGTCATGATGGCGCGCGGCATCATCGAAGGCTTCGTGATCCGCACACACCAGTCGACCGCGCTCGGCACGCTAACGCAGCCAGAAAGCGGGCTGGTTTCTCCGGACCATTTCGCCCAGCTCTTCAGCACACATGGCACGATCATGATCTTTTTCGTCGCCATGCCGCTGCTCATCGGCCTGATCAATTTCGTCCTGCCTCAGCAATTGGGTGCGCGCGACATGGCCTTCCCCGTGCTCAATCAGGTCAGCCTGGGCCTGACCGCGGCTGGTGCGGGGCTGGTGATGATCTCGCTGCTGGTCGGCAAGTTCGGCACCGGCGGCTGGACGATGTATCCGCCTTACACCGGCATCGATTACAGCCCCGGGGAAGGTGTGGATTACTGGCTATGGGCGATCCTCATATCTGGCGTCGGATCGACGCTGACGGGAATGAACTTCGCCGTCACCATCTTCAAGGAACGCGCGCCCGGCATGCATTTCATGCGCATGCCGCTGTTCTGCTGGACCAGCCTGTGCGTCGCGATCATGCTGATCTACGCCATGCCCGCGTTGACGGTGTCGAGCGGGATGCTGGCGCTTGACCGCTATGCCGGCTCCCACTTCTTCACCAACGAAGCGGGCGGCAACATGATGAACTATGCCAACATCTTCTGGATGTTCGGCCATCCCGAAGTCTACATCCTTATCCTGCCCGCCTTCGGCGTGTTCTCCGAAATCAGCTCTACCTTTTCTGGCAAACGCCTCTACGGCTACACCTCGCTGGTGATCGCCAGCATGAGCATCGCGGTGATCAGCTTCACCGTCTGGTTGCACCATTTCTTCACCATGGGCCAGAGCGCGGGCGTCAACATAGCCTTCGGTATCGCAACGATGGTGATCGGCATTCCGACCGGCGTGAAAATCTACGACTGGATGGCGACCATGTGGCGCGGGCGCATCCGCGTTACGGCGCCGATCGTCTATCTGACGGGCTTCTTCCTGCTGTTCGTCATCGGCGGCCTGTCTGGCATCATCCTCGCCAACCCGTCCATCGATTATCAGGTGCACAATTCCACCTTCTTGGTCGCGCATTTTCACAACGTGATCATTCCGGGCGTACTCTATGGCATGCTCGCGGGCATCCACTACTGGTTCCCCAAGGCCTTTGGCTTCCGGCTGGACGAGGATTGGGGGCGGCGCACGGCTTTGCTGTTCGTGGGCGGGTTCGTGTTCACATTCCTGCCGCTCTACGTGCTTGGGCTGATGGGATTGCCGCGGCGTTCGCCCACCTTCCAGAACCCCGACTTCATGCCATGGATGTATATCGCATCCTTTGGCGCAGTGCTGATGCTGTGTGCGCTGGCTAGCCTCGCCTGGACCTTCTGGACAAGCTATCGCAACCGCCTGGCGCTGGCCGTTCCGGGCGGCGATCCGTGGAACGGGTCCAGCCTCGAATGGTCCACCCCGGCACCGGTGCCCGAATGGACCTTCCCCCACATCCCTCATGTCGCCGCGCGGGACGATTGGGGCGAATGCAAGCGTTCGGGCGATCCGTGGAAAGCCCCGCAGGACTATGTCGATATCGAGATGCCGGCCAATACAGCGCATGGCCTGCTGATCGCAGCCACTGCATCAGCCCTGGGCTTCGCGATGGTCTGGCATATCTGGTGGCTTGCCGCTCTTTCCTTCCTCGCCATCCCTGCTCTGCTGGCGTGGCGCGGGATGCAGGTCATCGAGCCGCGGATCGTGCCTGCGGGCGAAGTGGAGGAGGCCGACCGGCGCTTCCGCACGATGATGGCAGACCTCGCCCCAGCCACCCGCGCGGACGAGGAGACCGAGCGCAATCGCGGCCGCCCGGATCTGTCGGAGTTCGCTGGATGAGCGAGCGCAATCTCTACCCCGGCCTGAACCTCGGCAGTGGCCACGGCGAAGCGCACGAACAGGCGGAAACCACGGTGTTCGGTTTCTGGGTGTTCGTGATGAGCGATCTCATCATCTTCGGCATCCTGTTCGCCTCCTACGCTTCCTATCTCGACCCGATCGGGCTGGCTGGTGGTCCCGGCCCATCCGACCTGTTCGACATCAGGAGCGTCGCCATCCAGACGGCTTTCCTCCTGCTGGGCGGAGTGGCCTATGGCGGCGTGTCGCTGGCGGTGAAATACGATCATCCGCGCGGCAAGATCATCGTCTGGCTGCTCGTCTGCGCGGCATTGGGCGCAGGTTTTCTGTTCTTCGAGATAAAGGATTTCATTACGCAGGCCGGTAAAGGCGGCGTGCCGCAGGCGAGTGGCTGGCTGAGTTCCTACTGGACGCTCGTCGGCCTGCACGGTGTGCACGTCTTTTCCGGCATCCTCTGGATCCTCGCCATGATTGCACAGGTGATCTGGCGCGGCGTGGACGACGTGGTGAAAGTTCGCCTCTCGATGCTCGGCGTGTTCTGGCACTTCCTCGACCTGGTCTGGATTGCCATCTTTTCCTTCGTGTTCCTGGTGCCGCTGTCATGACCAAACCCAACACCGGAGAGATCGACCCGCAGGAAAGCGCCAGGCAAGAACTGAGGTCCTACGGCATTGGCTTCGTCGCCAGCCTGCTGCTTACCGTCGGCGCGTTTGCCGCCGCGCTGTCGGACCTGCCGACCGTGTGGAAGATCATCGCCATCTGCGCTGCGGCTCTGCTTCAGATCGTCACGCATATGCGCAACTTCCTCCATCTGAGTTTCTCGGTCGAGCAATCGCGCGAGGATCTGCTGCTCGTCCTGTTTTCGGCCATGCTGCTGGCGATCATGGCTGGTGGAACGTGGTACATCATGTCCGACCTCGGGGGCCGGATGCACGGCAACTCGCACGAAGATCGCTCTACATCTCTTCCTTGAGGCCCGAGCGGATCAGCCCCCAATTGGGCAAATAGGCATTCGCGAAGCCGGCCAGCATGGCGATCTGCATGGCGACCCAGAAGACCGGGCTGCCCGCGTCCACCTTCGCCCCGAAAAGAACCGGAAAGAGGACGAAATGGGCAAGGCCCATGAAGCCGTACATCCCCACCTGCCAACTGGTGAGCGACAGGACATCGGCCTTTACCGCAGCCTTGATCCCTTCACCGACCGACAGGTCGCGCATTGGTGCGATGGCAAAATATTGAAAGACGATCCCCGTCGCGAGAGCGAAGACATAATCCATCGTCCACTGCGCGAAGATCTCCGTCGAGAAGATGGTGCCCATGCCGAACAGGGTTAGAACGCCGGGTGCGAAGTGCGCCAAGTTCTCGCATAAGAGATCGGCGAGGGAGCAGCCTGCGCCGCAGTGGAGGGTACCCTTGGCGACCTTTGCGGCGAAGGGCGTATCGCCGGCCTCGGGTGCGGCGTAGCGATGGTAGAACCACATCAGGAGCGGTCCCGCGAACAGCGCGCAGAGCGGCCACACGAACCGCATTACCGCCATCTTTGGCGGATGACGTACCGTCACCCACGCCATGTACAGCGCGCAGCCAACGCCAAGTACCAGCAGCGCGATGCTGGCCATACTGACCCAGCCGGGGATCACTCCGGTCAGCCGGCGACCACCTTCACCGGGATCGATTTCGATGCGGGAGTCTTCGATATCTCGTCATGGTGGCTGATCGGCACCAGCACATTGCATTCTGGATAGTACCCGGCGATCGTCCCGCGCGGCAGCTTGTAGGCAACCAGCTTGAGCCCGCTCAGCTGCCGTTCCACGTCGTCGCGGTCATAATCGGTCACCAGCGTGACCATATCGCCGTCCGACAGGCCAGCCTCGGCGATATCGTCCGGGTTCATCAGCACCACGTCGCGTGTGCCCTCGATCCCGCGGAAGCGATCGGAATAGCCATAGACGGTGGTGTTGAACTGATCGTTCGAGCGCAGGGTCATGAGGCGATAGCGGCCCGGCTTGTCCTCGAAACCCAGGGAAGTGAGCTGCGGCGGCGTAGTGATGACGGCCTTGCCGCTATCGGTCTTCCACACCCGTTCGCGTGCCGGATTACCGCGCCAGAAACCGCCGGCCTGGAACATGCGCTGGTTGAAATCGTGGAAATCGTCGGGATAGGTATATTCGATCAGGTCGCGCACCAGCGAATAATCGGCGGTCCATTCGTCCCATTTCAGCTTGGGACTGGGGTCGAGCGCGGCCTTGGCGATGCCCGTCACGATGGCCAGCTCGCTCTTGAGATGCTCGGAGGCGGGCGGCCGATGGCCCACCGATCCATTGATCATCGAGAAGCTGTCTTCGCTGGTGACTGCCTGATTGCCGGTGGCCTGTTCGTCCACTTCCGAGCGGCCGAGGCACGGCAGGATATAGGCCGTTTTGCCGGGATAGAGGTGGCTGCGATTGAGCTTGGTCGAGACCATTACGACGAGGTCCTGATTGGCCCAGCCTTCTTCCATCCGCTTCTGATCGGGGACGGCGCGAACGAGATTTCCGCCCAGCGAGATGAACCCGCGCACCTTGCCTTCGATCAGCCCCTGCACCGCATCGACGATATGCATGCCGTCCTTGGTCGGCGGGTCGAAATCGAACAATTGCTTCAGCTTGTCCATCGGCACCAGATGGGCTTTCTCGGCGATACCCACCGTGCGCTGGCCCTGCACGTTGGAATGTCCGCGCACCGGACAACAGCCGGTGCCCGGCCGGCCGATATTGCCCTTGAGCAACAGCAGATTGACCATCATCGCGATGTTGAGCGCACCGTGCTCATGCTGGGTGAAACCCATCCCGTACACGCCGATCGTCTTTTCGGATTCGATGTAGACCTGCGCCGCCTCGCGCAGCGAGCTTTCCGTCAGGCCGGAGGCATTCTCGATCTCGCTCCACTGCGCATCGCGGCAGTAGGCGATGAATTCTTCGAAACCGGTCGTATGCTGCTGGATGAATTCATGGTCGATCACCGCACGCCTGTCTTCCGCTTGCGCGGCGTCGTCCGCTTCGACCACCACCTTGCATAGTCCCAGAATGGCGGCGACATCGCCCCCTGCCTTGAGCTGGTGGTACTGATCGGAAATGATCGTTTCCTTGCCGGTCATCATCTCCAATGGGTTCTGCGGATCGACGAAGGAGACCAGCCCCTGCTCGATCACCGGATTGAAGGTGACGATCTTGCCGCCGCGGTCCTTCAGGTCTTTCAGATTGTGCAGGAAACGCGGGCTGTTGGTGCCGGGATTCTGGCCGAAATAGAAATAACATTCCGTCTCGGCGAGATCTTCGAACGTCACCGTGCCCACGGGTGATCCGATCACCTTGGTCAGGCCGACCGATGTCGTTTCGTGGCACATGTTGGAGCTTTGCGGCAGGTTGTTGTTGCCATAAGCGCGTGCCAGCAGCGCATAAAGATAGGACGCTTCGAGACCGGCGTGACCCGAAGCGTAGAAAACCACGTCCTCGCGCGGCAGGTCGCGCAGCGTGCTACCGATTTCGGCGAAGGCCGTGTCCCAGTCGACCGGGACATAGCGGTCCGATGCAGCGTCGTATTTCATCGGATGCGTCAGGCGGCCGGATTTCTCCAGCTCATGATCCGACCATTCACGCAGTTCGGCCAGCGTATGGCCGTCAGCCGCGAAAAATTCGGGCGTACAGCGGTCTTTCGTCAATTCCCACAGGGTCGCCTTGGCGCCGTTTTCACAGAATTCGAAAGCGGAATAATTGGCCGGCTTCGGCCAGGCACAGGACATGCACATCACGCCCTTGGGCTTGTTCAGACGGCGCAGGCTGTCGAGCGCACCGGGCGATGCCCAGGTTTCGCCGTAGATGCTGGCAATGCCCTTCATCGAGCCCCAGCCACCGGCGGGGCCGGGCGAATGCGGGAGATCCTTGGGCTTATGTGCGCTATCGTCGGCCATACATCTCTCCTGCTCGTTTTCCCGGCGCATCCTGAACCCTGAAAGCGGGCGTAGCAAGACTGTCGCCGGTCGATAAACGCAAGGGATCGAGAACGGTTCTCGGGCGCCCCGATGGCCCTTCTCCACGGTTGGCATATTGCCCTGACGGTGTAATCGCGTTGCGATGGCATTCAGTATGGGAGCATCGCATTGACGGAACAGCCTTCCCGCGCACTCGGAGCTATCCTTGCAGGCGGCCAGAGCAGCCGCTTCGGCTCCGACAAAAGCGCTGCCGAATGGCAGGGCGCGTCCCTGTTGAGCCATTCGGTTCGGGCGCTATTCGATGAATGCGATGAAGTGGTGGTCTGCGGCGGCTCCCATGAAGACATTCCGCAATCCGCAGTCCGCTTGCAGGACATACCGGAACGCGGCCTCGGACCACTCGGCGGGCTATGCGCTGCCCTTGCCCATGCGCGCGATCGTGGTTTCGATGCGGTGCTGAGCGTGCCGGTCGATGCGCATCCTGTCCCGGATGGCTTGCTGGAGCGTCTTGCGGGCTCAGGTCCGGCCGCCCTCCACCGGCACTGGCTGTTTGGGTTCTGGCCAAGCGATCTGGCCGGGGCGCTGGAGGAGCATCTGAAAGCCGGCAGCCGGTCGGTCCTATCATGGATAGAAGCCTGCGGTGCCCGCATGGTGGAATACACTGGCCGCGAAATCGTGAATGTGAACACCCCTTCTGCGCTTGAGGCGCTTGAGAGGATGAGCGCGCTGGGGGCGGCAGCCGATGTGTATGGCGCTTACGAGCTTTGTTTCGAGGACGGGCGAGTGGGCGAAGCCGCCCGCATCGTTCCCGTGGAAGTGCCTGTAGCGATCGAATATAACGGCATCGGCTATGCCGTGATGATGGCCACGCCGACCGATCTGGAAGATTTCGTGACCGGCTTCTCGCTCAGCGAGGGGCTGGCCAGTAGAAACCAGATCGGGGAAGTTTCGCTATTCGAGACCGGCGGAGGCTGGATCGCCCGCGCAAACCTTCCTGCGTCGAGTGTTCCGCGCGTCGCAGAACGCGCCCGCAGCCGGGTCTCGGAAAGCGGCTGCGGCATTTGCGGCATCGATTCCATCGCCGCCGCGCTTTCCCCGCTGCAGCCGGTTGCCGCCCAGCCGCGGGCCGATCATGCAGCCGTGCACCGCGCCCTGTCGGCGATGCGGTCCCATCAGGAACTCGGCCGCGCCACCGGGGCGGCCCATGCCGCTGCGTTCTGTTCTTTCGACGGCGAGATCATGCTGCTGCGCGAAGACGTCGGGCGGCACAACGCACTCGACAAACTGATCGGTGCGCTGGACCGGCAAGGTATCGACCATGAACAGGGCTTCGTGCTGCTTTCGGCGCGTTGCAGCCAGGAGCTGGTGGAAAAGACGGTGCGCTGCGGCATACCGATGCTGGTCACGATCAGCGCGCCTTCCACCCTCGCCATCCAGCGCGCGCGCGAGGGCAGGCTCACGCTGATCACCCTTGCGCGCAGCGACACTGCGCTGGTCATGAATGATCCGCACGGGCTTTTCCCGCCCAGCCGCCGATCTGCGAAAGGTTAGGCGGCCGGGTTTCGCCGCGAAAGGATTAGAAGGCGAGCGCCCGAACCACGCTGCCGGCGCGCGCAGCATCTGCGTCCACGGCGCGGCGGATCAGCCAGTTGCTCGCGGCGAGCGGAGCCTGCGCTCCGCTTTCCTGATTACTGGCCGGCAGCAGCCCCTCTTCGGTTGCACGCGCCCTCACGAAAGTTTCCCGCGATCCGTTGGCCGGCAGATCGGCGGCCAGAATATGCGGCATGAACTGCGTTTCGGCATCCGCCCGTCCGCCCTGCAGCGCCGCGATCAGTGGCGCAAGGAACAGGCGGGCCGTCACCATGGCGGAGGAGGGATTGCCCGGCAGGCCGAGGACGGGCTTTTCGCCGGACAGGCCGAACCAAACGGGTTTGCCCGGCTTTATCGCCACTTTCGCGAAGTGCTCTTCCAGCCCGGTCCCGGCGAACATCGGGCGGGCGAGATCGTGATCGCCGACCGAAGCGCCGCCGATTACCACGACGCAGTCGGCGCTTTCCAGGGCGTCCCGCGCGAAACGCGCCAGGCTTTCCAACTCGTCGCGCCCGGTCATCCGTGCCGAGATTACCGCGCCCCAGCTTTCGGCAAGTGCGGCGACACCGAAGCTTCCCGATTCCGGAATGGCATGCGCCGATTGCGCGGCATGGCCCGGATCGGCCAGTTCATCGCCCGTGGCGATAAGCGCGATGCGCGGACGGCGGGCAATTTCGACCGTGGCCATGTCGGCCCCGGCAAGCGAGACCATGGCCCTGGGATCGAGGCGCTGCCCCTTTTCGAGCAAGACGTCCCCGGCAGAGAAATCGCTGGCTTTCGTGCGGATGTGGCGTGCCGGCCCGAAGCCTTCCCGAAAGCGAACCGTGTCACCGTCGCGCTCGGCATATTCCTGCATCACGACGCAATCGGCGCCCATTGGCAAGTGCGCGCCGGTGAAGATGCGCACGGCTTCGCCCGCGTTCAGATGCCCAGCAAACGGTGCGCCCGCTGCCGCTTCCCCGATCATCGTCAGGGTTCCCCCTCCCGCAGCATCGGCGATCCTGACAGCATAGCCGTCCATCGCCGAGACATCCGCGCGGGGCGCATCGATGGCGGCGCGCACGTCCTGAGCGAGGAAACGGCCTGCAGCCTGCGCGATCGGTATCGTCTCGCTCGGCAAGCGATGCACTGCGGAAAGTATGCGTGAGAGGGCTTCTTCGTAGCTGATCACTGCTGCGCCAGACCTTTTCGTTCGAGCCTTGCGTCCATACTGCCTCTCGATGGAAGACGGTATCGCAGGCGGGTTGCACGGCAGCGATCCGGCATAAACTTCGCCAGCGCAACTTCGAATCCGGCAGGCGCATACAAAAACCCCCGGGACGTGGCATCCCGGGGGCCTTGCAAGATGCCTGCCCTGTAATGACGGGTCGACGGCCTCTTCGGTCAGAAGCGATAGCTCACACCTGCGCTCAGGACCCAGGGATCGAGCTTGTGCTCGGTTTCGATGGCCAGCGTGTCGCCCGCATACCAGCGCGCCGTGGTGTCGACGAAATAGCGTTTGGCGTCGATCGTCAGGCCGAGGCCCTGATCGCCGATCGCAATGTCGGTGCCGGCCTGAAGGACCAGCCCCAGCTCGTCCGACAGCGTCGTCCGCGTGACGCCGAGCGGGATGGTATCGGCACCCGGCTCCACATCGACCCACCAGAAATAGGTCGCGCCTGCGCCGACATATGGCTTCACAGCGCCGGCATCGAGATGGTATTTGGCCGTCAGCGTGGCGGGAATGAGCTTGGCATCAGACACGAGTTCGGCATTCGGGAGGCCCGATACGGCATCGACATCATGCTGGGTCATGCAGCAGATCGTCTCGACCGAGAAATTCGGGCTGACGAAATATTCGACTGCCAGCGTGGGGACGAAATTTTCATTCGCCTCGGTCTGCAGCGTGTCGGGTAGCCCCAAGATGTCCTCGTTCACCGCGGTGATCTTGCCGTCGGGAATGACATAGCTGCCGAGCAGTTTGACCTGCACCTTGCCATCGCTGTCCTGCGCGTGAGCCGGGGCGGCGGCGATGGCTGCTCCGGCGAGGGCAAGTGCGAGATACCTTTTCATCTGAATTCACCTCTAGCGCCGCAGTAGCCGCACCGCGCGGCTCAGGGTGGTTGCAGCGGCTGAGGGCGCAATAGGGAGGGATTTTCCGGCCTTCCTTGATCCAGATCAAGGAAGCGGAACGCATTGACGGCGACACGAAGCGCCATGAACTCGCTGCCCGATGCCTTCGATCATTTCGCCATGCGCATATTGCCCGCCGGCTTGTCCGATGCGGCGCACCTCCGCTTCCAGTCGCTCGCCCGATACGAGAAGCTGGAGTGCGATCAGTCGCTCGACTTCAGCGATGCCGGGCCGCATATCCTGTTCCTCGCGAGAGGGTCGATCAAGCTGGTCGCGCATGCCTCCCGATCGCGCGACCAGATCGTCGCGTTCCACTTCGGCGGCGAGATGCTGAGCGTGCCGCGGCGCGACCATTATTCCTATTCCGTCTGCGCGCTGCGCCAATGCCGGATCGTGAGCTTTCCCACTGCGGATTTTCTGGAGCTTGCGGCGGACGACGCGATAGTGATGGGCTGCCTGCTCGATAGAGCGACCATGTCGCTGCAACGATGCCGCGAAAAAGCCATCGCGCTGGGGCGCAAGACGGCCTCCGAACGCATCGCCATCTTCCTGATCGGCATGGCCGACCGCATCGGCAATGTGCAGGAAGGCCGCATCCTGCTCGACCTGCCGATGTCCCGGCGCGACATTGCCGAAAGCCTGGGCCTGACGATCGAGACGGTCAGCCGCCGCCTCAGCGCGCTGCGGGCCGACGGCGCGATCGAAACCGTGGGACGATCGGGCATCATCCTGAACGATCTGGCGGCCCTGCATGGCCGTGCCGGTTTCCTGTGTGAGGCGGCATGATTTCTTTTGCGAATTTGATCTGGGTCAATGCGACCCGCGGCCCCCGCGCTTAACCCGCGCCGCAAATAGGGAGTATTCTATGCAAGCGGAAACGGCACTTGGCCGAGTGGGCCTGTGGTTCCTGATCATGCTCGCGGCGCTGGCTGCCGCCGTCGGAGCCGCCGACAGCGGGTTTGCGGCGCACGCTACCATCATCGCCCTCGTCGCTTTCGTCATGATCTGGATGAGCGCATCCCGCTTCGATCCGGTGGGCAAGGCCCAGGGCTTTTTCCAGATGCCCGAAGGACCGTCCCGCTATGATGACGACCCGATCCGCTGGGGCGTGATCGCGACCATGTTCTGGGGCCTCGCAGGCCTGCTTGCCGGTGTCTTCATCGCTTCGCAGCTGGCGTTTCCCTGGCTCAATATCGAACCCTATCTCAATTTCGGACGGCTGCGTCCGCTGCATACGAGCGCGGTCATCTTCGCGTTCGGCGGCAACGCCCTGCTGGCGACCAGCTTCTACGTGGTGCAACGCACCTGCCGCACGCAGCTGGCTTTCCCCGGCCTCGCGCGCTTCGTCTTCTGGGGTTATCAGCTCTTCATCGTCTTGGCGGCGACCGGTTACCTTCTCGGCGTCACGCAATCGAAGGAATATGCCGAGCCCGAATGGTATGTCGACCTGTGGCTGACGATCGTTTGGGTGGCCTATTTCGTGGTCTTCGTCGGCACGCTCGCCAAGCGGAAAGAACCGCACATATATGTGGCGAACTGGTTCTATCTCGCCTTCATCATCACCATCGCGATGCTCCACATCGTCAACAATCTGGCCGTGCCGGTCAGCTTTCTGGGCGCGAAAAGCTATAACGCCTTTGCCGGGGTGCAGGATGCGCTGACGCAGTGGTGGTACGGCCACAACGCTGTCGGCTTCTTCCTCACCGCAGGCTTTCTGGCGATGATGTATTACTTCGTCCCCAAGCAGGCGGAGCGCCCGGTCTACAGCTACCGCCTGTCGATCATCCACTTCTGGTCGCTGATCTTCCTCTACATCTGGGCCGGACCGCACCATCTTCATTACACGGCCCTGCCAGACTGGGCGCAGACCCTGGGCATGGTGTTCTCGATCATGCTGTGGATGCCCAGCTGGGGCGGTATGATCAACGGCCTGATGACGCTCAACGGCGCATGGGACAAGGTCCGCACAGACCCGATCATCCGCATGATGGTTATGGCGCTGGCCTTTTACGGCATGAGCACGTTCGAAGGCCCGATGCTGTCGATCAAGAGCGTCAACAGCCTCAGCCATTACACCGACTGGACCATCGGCCACGTGCATTCGGGCGCGCTGGGATGGAACGGCATGATCACCTTCGCCTGCATGTATTTCCTCGTGCCGCGCCTGTGGAAGCGTCAGCGGATGTATTCGCTGCGCATGATCAATTGGCACTTCTGGCTCGCTGCCCTCGGCATCGTCTTCTACGCGGCCAGCATGTGGGTCGCGGGGATCCAGCAAGGGTTGATGTGGCGCGAATACGGACCCGACGGCTATCTCGTCTGGTCCTTCGCGGACAGCGTCGCCGCCATGTTCCCCATGTATGTCATGCGCACGGTCGGTGGGCTGATGTACCTCGGCGGGGCCATCATCATGACCTACAACATATGGATGACGCTTGCCGGAAAGCTGCGCGAGGAAAAGCCCCTGCGCGACGCGGCTTACGATCCGCAAGCAGATCGCCCCATCGTCAATCAGCCCAGCGCCGTTCCGGCCGAATAGGATCACCAGATCATGACCGATCCCGTCGTCGACGAAACCGTCAAGGGCCATAAACGGCTCGAACGCAACATCACGCTGCTTGCCATCGGCACTTTCGTGACCGTGGTAATCGGCGGCCTCGTCCAGATCACTCCGCTGTTCTATCTCGAGAATACGATCGAGGAAGTGGAGGGAGTACGGCCCTACACGCCCCTGGAGCAGGCCGGGCGCGACATATACATCCGCGAAGGCTGCTATGTTTGTCACAGCCAGATGATCCGCCCGTTCCGCGACGAAGTGGAACGCTATGGCCATTACAGCCTCGCTGCGGAAAGCATGTACGACCACCCCTTCCAATGGGGGTCCAAGCGCACCGGGCCGGACCTGGCGCGCGTCGGTGGGCGCTATTCCGACGAATGGCATGTCCAGCATCTGACCGATCCGCAAAGCGTGGTGCCGGAAAGCGTCATGCCGCAATATGGCTTTCTAAAGGAAACTCCGCTCGCCATCGGCGATCCCAAGGCCACCATGACCGCACTGATGCGGGTTGGTGTCCCCTATTCCAAGGACGATCTCGAGAACGCCGAGGCAGACATGCTGGCCCAGGCCGACCCCGATGCCGATCCCGGCGATCTGGCCGCACGTTATCCCAAGGCGCAGATCCGCGACTTCGACGGCAATCCCGACAAGCTGACCGAGATGGATGCGCTGATCGCCTATCTACAAATGCTCGGCACACTGGTCGATTTCGACAGCGCCGCGCCCCTTGAAGAACTGGCCGAGGAGAAAGGGCGATGAGCTTTTACGAAACCCTGCGTCATTTCGCCGACAGCTATGCGCTCGTCCTCATGCTCGCCCTGTTCGTGGGTTTGTGTGCCTGGCCCTTCAGGCCCGGCGCAAGCAAACGCAACCAGGCCGCCGCAACGCTGATATTCGAGGGGCAAGACGATGGCGAATAAGCGGATCGACGAACCGACCGGCGTTCCGACTGTCGGCCATGAATGGGACGGAATCGAAGAACTCGATACCCCGCTTCCCCGCTGGTGGCTCTGGACTTTCTATCTGACGATCGTTTTCGCGATCGGTTACGTGATCGCTTACCCGGCGTGGCCCATGATCGACAAGGCGACCGAAGGCGTCCTCGGCTGGTCGAGCCGCGGCCAGCTTGCCGAGGAAATGAGCGCTGCCGAACAGGCCCGCGCCACCATGCGCGAACGTCTGGCACGCGTGCCGATCGAACGGCTGGAGGAAGACAGCGAACTGATGCAACAGGCGGTGGCCGGCGGTGCCGCAGCCTTCCGCGTCAATTGCGTACAGTGTCACGGATCGGGAGCGGGCGGCAATCAGGAACTGGGCTATCCCAACCTGAATGACGACGACTGGCTGTGGGGCGGCGATCTCAAGGCGATCCATTATACGCTGACACATGGTATCCGGCAGCCGGGCGATGACGAGACCCGAACCAGCCAGATGCCATCGTTCGCTGGTGCGTTCGACAGCAGCCAGCTCGATGATCTGGTGGACCACGTCCTTTCATTGAGCGGCAAAGCCGATGCCAGCAACGCGGGCGCCCAGCTCTTCGCCGACAATTGCGCCGCCTGTCACGGCAGCAAGGGCACTGGCAACCGCGAAATAGGCGCGCCCGATCTCAGCGATGCGATCTGGCTGCGAGGCAATAGCCGCGATGCGATCAAGCACCAGATTCTCGAACCGCGCATGGGCATGATGCCCAAATGGGAGGGAAGGCTAAATCCGGTGACCATCAAGATGCTGGCGGCCTATGTCCATTCGCTCGGGGGAGGCGAAGACTTCTTGGAGGTCGCCGCGGATCCCGAGGTGAAAGTCGATGACCAGCCCTGACGATCCATCCGGAGACCGGCGCGACTGGTCGGTAATCGTCGAAAGCGGCGTCGCCAAGACCAACCGCCCGGTCTCCAGCGCGGTGGCCGGGCGGGAAGCGGCCACCCGCCGCCACGAGCCACATGAACCTGCGCGGGAGAACCTCCCACAAAAGCTCTATGAGCCGCGCAGGCAAGTGCATAACAAGCGCGTGGACGGGCCCTTTCGGCGCTTCAAATGGCTCATGATGCTGGTGACGCTAAGCATCTATTACGTCACGCCGTGGCTGCGGTGGGACCGCGGGCCCTATGCGCCAGATCAGGCAGTCCTCGTCGATCTGGCCAATCGCCGTTTCTACATGTTCGGCATGGAAATCTGGCCGCATGAATTCTATTTCGTCGCCGGCCTGCTGATCATGGCCGGCATCGGCCTGTTCCTGATCACCAGCGCGGTCGGCAGGGCCTGGTGCGGTTATGCCTGTCCGCAAACCGTGTGGACCGACCTTTTCCAGCATGTCGATCGTTTCATCGACGGCGATCGGAATGCGCGCATGCGGCTCGATGCGGCGCCGTGGACCTGGGGCAAGGTCGCCCGGCGGGGCATCAAGTGGACTATCTACCTTATCATCGGCTTCTGGACGGGCGGCGCGTGGATCATGTATTTCGCCGATGCGCCCACGCTGGTGCATGATTTCTGGCGCGGTGAGGCCGCGCCGGTCGCCTACATTACCGTAGCCGTGCTGACGATGACGACGGTGGTTCTCGGCGGCTTCATGCGCGAGCAGGTGTGCATTTACATGTGCCCATGGCCGCGCATCCAGACTGCGATGCTGGACGAAAAATCGCTTTTGGTCACTTACAAGGACTGGCGCGGCGAGCCACGCGGAAGCGTGAAGAAAGCGCAGAAAAATCCCGGCCAGTTCGGAGATTGCATCGACTGCCAGCAATGCGTGCAGGTCTGCCCCACCGGAATAGATATTCGCGAGGGACCGCAGGTCGGCTGCATCACCTGCGCGCTGTGTATCGATGCCTGCGATCGCGTGATGAAAGACATCGGACGGCCGCGCGGATTGATCGATTATGCCACGCTCGAGGATTGCGAGCGCGAGGCAGCGGGCGGCGAACCCAAGTCCCCTTGGCGCACTTTATTCCGCCCCCGCACGATCGCCTATTTCATGATCTGGGGCGGCATTGGCGGGGCATTGCTGTTCGCCCTCGGCGTGCGCAGCCATACCCAGCTCACCGTGGCGCCTGATCGCAATCCGCCCTTCATGCTCTTGTCGGATGGGTCCATCCGCAATTCCTACACGCTCAAGCTGCGCAATATGGAAAGCAGGCCGCGGGACATGGAAATCGCCATCGAGGGCGTGCCGGATGCCGCGATGTGGACGGACACCATCGCCTATCGGGACGCAGCAGCGGTGCAGACGGTGACCGTGCCCGCAGATCTCGTACGCCAAGTGCGCGCCTATGTGGCCGCGCCAGCCGGAACGGTCCCGCAAACCCTGACATTCCGCGTCACCTCCCTCGACCAGCAGCGCGAGACCGATGCGGTGGAAACCCGCTTCGATGCACCGGAGACAGAATGATGAAACGCATATTCACCGGCAAGGACATGGCAATCATACTGGTCTGCGGGTTTGCCGTAGTGGTCGCCGTCAATTTCTACATGGCATCGGTGGCCATCGGCGGCTTTGGCGGCGTGGTGGTCGAAAACTCCTATGTCGCCAGCCAGAAATACAATGGCTGGCTCGAACGCGCACGTGAAACGAAGCGGCTTGGCTATTCGGTTGCGCTGGAGCGGGGCCCCGGCGATCACCTGCTTGCCGACGTCGCCCATGCACCCGATCACGCGCAGGTTTCCGCGCAATTGAGGCGGCCCCTTGGCAAGCCGGAGACCCTGACACTGGAGCTGAAACCGGAGGGCGATGGGCGCTATGTCACCGACAGACCGCTGCCTGCAGGTCGCTGGATCGCCCGCATAGTGATCGACAACGGCGTGGACCACTGGATCGATGAGCTGGAAGTACAGTGAACGCTCCTCCCCGCCACGAAGACCTCCTTGTCCAGCAGCTCGCCGACAGTCGTTTCACCGTGCCGGGAATGCGCTGTGCCGGGTGCATTGCGAAGATCGAGCGCGGACTGGGCGAGCTGGAGGGGGTCGAAACCGCGCGGGTCAACCTCTCCGCCAAGAAAGTCACCATCCGCCACCAGCACAATCTCAGCGAAGCGGATCTGGTCGAAGCCATCGCCCGCATCGGGTTCGAGGCACAGCTTGCCTCGGATAATCCGCTGGCGCAGGACGATCTCGAAGCCAAATCCCTTTTCCGCGCCCTAGCGGTCGCCGGCTTCGGCATGATGAACGTCATGCTTCTTTCCGTCAGCATCTGGTCGGGCGCTGGCAGTGTCACGCGCGAACTGTTCCACTGGCTCTCGGCGCTGATAGCCCTCCCCGTGATTGCCTATTCCGGACGTCCCTTTTTCTCGAGCGCTGCCATGGCTCTGAAAAATGCGCGGACCAATATGGACGTGCCGATCAGTATCGGCGTTCTCTTGGCCACGGGCCTGAGCCTCTATGAAACGCTGACCGGCGGCGCGCATGCCTATTTCGACGGGGCAGTCATGCTGCTCTTCTTCCTCCTCGCAGGCAGGGCCCTGGATTCCGCGATGCGAAACAAAGCCCGCGCTGGGATAGGGGCCCTGCTGTCGAAAATGGGTCGCAGCGCGACCGTCCTGCAAGAAAACGGAAGCTCCACGTCAATCGCGGCGGAAAATCTCGAACCGGGCATGCTGATGCTGGTCGCTCCGGGCGAGGCGCTCGCCGCGGACGGCGTGGTGGAGAAAGGCCTCACAAGTTTCGACAATTCGATGCTGACCGGAGAAAGCCAGCCCGTACCTGCGGGGGTTGGTGACCTCGCCCATGCCGGCGCCATCAATCTGGGCGGTGCGGTTCGCATTCGCATCACCGCGGCCGCCTCCCAGACCGTGCTCGCCGAAATCGCCCGGCTCATGGATGAAGCAGGCCAATCACGCAGCAGCTACGTTCGCATAGCCGACCGCGCAGCGCGGATTTATGCGCCTGCCGTGCATTCGCTTGCCCTGCTCGCCTTCGCGGGATGGATGGTAGCGGGCGCCGGGTGGTATCAATCGCTTGTGATCGCGATCGCCGTACTCATCATCACCTGCCCCTGCGCCATGGGGCTTGCAGTTCCGGCTGCACAAGTCGTCGCCTCCGGTGCGCTCGCCAAAAGCGGGCTGCTGGTGAAGGACGGCAGTGCACTCGAACGGCTGGCGGAAGTCGATATGGCCTTGTTCGACAAGACCGGCACCTTGACCTTGGGCGAACCAGTGCCCCGGATCGGCGAGCTTTCACCTGAAGAAGCAGCCATCGCACTGGCGCTCGCACAGACCAGCCGCCATCCCTTGAGCAAGGGGCTCGCGCGCTTTTTGGCAGCGAAAGGGATCGCCCCCGCACCGGTCGCCGACATCAGCGAACGCGGAGGAATAGGGCTGTCTGGGCGGCTGGGCCCTGTGCCGGTTGCGCTTGAACGGCCATCTGGCGAATACGGAGCGCTGGCGACCAGCCTGCGTGTCGGCGAAAAAACCACCGTCATCACCTTCGCCGATCCCCTGCGCTCCGACTGCGCCGAGGTCATCGCGCGCCTTAAAGCCGAAGGGCTGGATAGTCGTATCGTGTCCGGCGATCGAGCGGCGTCGGTCGCCCCCGTGGCGCGCATCCTTGGCACCGATTTCGAAGCCGCATTGCTGCCGGAAGAAAAATTGTCCCTGCTCAACCGGTGGAAGGCAAGCGGCAGGCGCCCGCTAATGATCGGGGATGGCATAAACGACAGTCCCGCGCTTGCGGCCGCCCACGCCTCTATCGCCCCGGCAAGCGCAAGCGACATCAGCCAGCAGGCGGCTGATGCGGTCTTTCTCAGCAACGAGCTGATGCCGGTTGCTCTGGCAGTGACCATGGCCCGGAGAACCATGCGGGTCATAAGGCAGAATTTCGGTTTCGCCGTCGTCTATAATATTTTGGCCATCCCTCTCGCGCTGGCCGGACTGGTAACTCCGCTGATAGCGGCGGTGGCCATGTCGCTGAGCTCGTTAGTTGTCGTCGGCAATTCGCTGCGTCTAGCGAGAATTGCACGATGACCGGTCTTGCCCTGCTCATCCCGGTAGCGCTGGGCCTCGGCCTGCTCGGCCTCGCCGCTTTCTTCTGGGCGATGCGGAAAGGCCAATTCGAAGATCTGGACGGCGCTGCCCAGCGAATTTTCATCAACGACGAGGAAGACGATAAATGAGCGGCCCCCTCTATGCCGCGCTGCTGCCGCTCGTGCCGCTTGCATTGAGCCCGGCCGCTCCCTCATCTTCCGGCGACAGCATCACGGCGAAACTGTGCAGTGGCGCCGCGATCGAAATACCCATCAAACGCAAGAAAACACCCGCACCCTTATGCCCCGGCAAGGCTTGTCACGCCGGCAGCTGCCGCAGGAAATTTGATCTGGCTCAATGACGCAGGAGTCTCACCGGTCCATCGAAGATGGCATGTGGACCTATTACCCCGACCTTCTCGCCAAGCCCGTGCCCCGCTACACGAGCTATCCGACCGCTGCCGAATTCGACGGTATCGACCCCGGCCTCCACCGGCAGGCGCTGGGCCAGACTGATGGTGACATCTCTCTCTATATCCATATCCCGTTCTGCGAGAAAATCTGTTTCTACTGCGGCTGCAACACCGCAGCGGCAGGCCGCAAGCAGCGGCTGGAATCCTATCTCCGAGCCCTGCACACCGAAATCGGATTGGTCGCCTCTCAACTTTCGCAGACGGTGCGTGTTCGCCGGATCGCTTTTGGCGGCGGCAGCCCGAACGCGCTCCAGCCCGACCAATTCCACGGGCTGGTAGACAGTATCTTCTTCAACTTCGCCTGCCCCGATCCCACCATCTCGATCGAGCTCGATCCGCGCACAATGACGCAAGAATGGGCCGAGATGATAGGCCGGATCGGAATAGAACGCGCCAGCCTGGGAGTGCAGACATTCTCGGCGCATTGTCAGGAAGCGATCGGCCGTGTGCAAACGGAAGATTGCATCGTGCAATCCGTGGACTGGCTACGCGAAGCGGGCGTATCATCGCTCAATTTCGATCTGATGTATGGCTTGCCTGGCCAGTCGCTTGGGGATCTGGAAGACAGCTTACAGCGCACCCGTGTGCTGGGTGCCGACCGGGTGGCTCTGTTCGGCTACGCCCATGTCCCGCAGATCATTGCGAGGCAAAGAGCCATCGATGCCAGAGCGCTGCCTGGTCAGGAACAGCGTTTTGCGATGGCAGCGATGGGATACGCCTATTTCGTGACCCACGGCTTCGCCCCGATCGGCTTCGACCATTTTGCCAAGCCCGGCGGTGATCCGCTTGCCCAAGCGGCGATGGCGGGAACGCTTCGCCGGAATTTCCAGGGCTTCACCGACGATCAGAGCGAGGTTCTTGTCGGGCTCGGCGCGTCGTCGGTCAGCAGCTTTCCGCACCTCCTCGCCCAGAACGAAAAGAATAGCGGCCGCTATCGCATGCTGACTTCGCAGAACGCGCTTACTGCCAACCGCGGCATCTTGCGGTCCGCCGACGCGCGGTATCGGGGAGCTGTCATCGAACAATTGCTCTGCCATGGCCGCGCGCAGCTAGGGGCATGCCTGATGCGGGAAGCCCGCGCATCGCTATATCCATTTATCGACCGCGGACTTGCAGCCATCGACCGTCAATGGCTGACAATACTGCCCGATGGCCTACCCTATGCGCGCAGCATCGCTGCGATCTTCGATGTGCATCGTACTCCCGACAAGCGGCGCTTCAGTTCCGCCGTGTAGCGCGGAACGCTTGCAGGTGTTCACCGGTTGTGGCTAGGGCGGCAGCAGGCAATTTAAACAATCTGTTAGAGAAGTGAACATGGCCAAGAGCGGTGCATTGAATGGCAAGATGGTGGTGCTGATGGGCGGCACCGGCTTTCTGGGCAATTACGTGGCCCAAGCGCTGCTTTCGCGCGGGGCACGGCTGCGGATTTGCAGCCGCCATCCCGAAGCGGCGTTCAAGCTGAAGCCGCTAGCCAATCTGGGCCAGATGCAGTTCGTCCGCATGGACGCGACCGACAGGCAGAGCGTGGAACGGTGCATCGAGGGTGCGGACGCCGTCGTCAATCTTGTGGGCAGCTTCGAAGGGAATCTGAAAAAACTGATGGGCGTGGCGCCCGGATGGATGGCCGAAGCGGCGCAAAAGGCTGGTGCGGAGGCATTCGTCCACGTCAGCGCCATCGCGCAGATGCCCGATGAAGACACCGAAAACGAATATGCGAGCGCCAAGCATCTTGGCGAGCAACTGGTAAAAGAGGCTTATCCGAACGCGACGATCATCCGGCCTTCGATCATCTTCGGCAAGGACGACAATTTTCTCAACATGTTCGGAGAGCTTATTTCGAAGCTGCCGATCCTGCCGGTCTTCGGACCCGATTCCCAGCTGCAGATCGTCTATGTTGACGACGTGGCCGAAGCGATCGCACAGAGCCTCGAACAACCGGGCAAGCATGGCGGCATGGTCTATGAACTCGGCGGTCCCGAAAAGCTCACCATGATGGAGATCAATCAGCGCATTGCCGACGCCCAGCGCCGCAAGCGCACCTTCCTGCCGCTGCCCGATGGCGTTTCTGCCGCCTTCGCGGCGCTTCCGGGTACGCCCATGGGCAGCGACCAGTGGAATCTTCTCAAGGAAGGGAATGTCGCCGGAAGCAAGGCGCCCGGTTTCGAGAAATTCGGAATCGAACCCAAGCCGCTCGGGCTATTTCTGGACAAGTGGATGACACGCTTTCGCAAGCATGGCCGCTTTGCCGAACGCCTGAGCGCCTGAAGCCGCGCCACAGGCAATTCTGGAACGCCTATTCTCCGGAATAGGTGTCACCATAGACTGCATCGCGAAAATCGTGGTGTAGCTGATTGTCGAACGGCAGTTTCTGCGTCGCGAAGATCACGACCATATCCTGCCGCGGATCGACCCAGAACAGCATCGACGGCCAGCCGTCCCAGTAGAATTCGCCAACAGTGCCGCGGTTCTCCTCGGGTGTCGCGGGCGAAGCGGTTCGCACGAAAAAATCGAACCCGAAGCCGCCGCTTCCCTTGCCGACCAGCCATGACCGGTCTTCATCACTTATGCGGGGATCGAGATGATCGGTGGCCATCAGGCGGATGGTCGCAGGGTCAAGGATCCGCGCATCGCCAAGCGTGCCCTCGTTCAGCAGCATACGCGCAAAGCGCAGGTAATCGTCCACCGTTCCGACGAGGCCCGATCCGCCCATGGTCAGCGGATTGCCCTTGAAATTGTTCTGTAGCCAGATGTCCTCGGCCAGCGGTTCGAAACTGCCGTCCTCCACGGTATAAATCCGGGCAAGCCGCGCCAGATCCTCATCCGACCGTGCCCAGCGGGTGTCGTTCATTCCCAGCGGCTCGAAAATGGTCTCGCGCACATATTCGGCATGCGGCTTTCCCGAAAGTACTTCTACCAGCCGCGCCTGCACATCGACACCGGCGCTGTAATGCCAATGGGTTCCGGGATCGAAAAGCAGCGGGACCTGCGCCATCTTCTGTGAAAATTCGGCCAGCGTGTTGGCGGGATCCAGAGGCTGGAGATCTTCCCACACCCGGTCCGCAGCGTTCTGCGGGTCGCCATTCGCGCCATAGGTAAATCCTGCGGTGTGACGCAGGACATCCCGGATCGTGATGGGCCTGGTGGGCTTGCGGGTCATGGGCTTGCCGCCGGCGGTCTCGCCGGTCAGCACTTCGATCCCCTCGTATTCGGGCAAATGCCAGTAGAGCGGATCGTCCAGCCCGAATTTGCCATCTTCCCACAGCGTCATCAGCGCGACCCCGGTGACAGGCTTGGTCATGGAAAAGAACTGGACCAACGTGTCGCGGGCGAAGGGGCGGGACGCCTCGCGATCCGCCTCGCCAGCGGCGGTAAAGCACCGCTCCGAACCATCCTTCCACACCAGTGCGGATGCACCGGCGACACGCGCCTCTTCGGTTGCGGCTTCGAGGAAGGATGCGATCCGCTCGCAGTCAGGCTCGAACTCCTGCGCCCAGGATTGAGTGGGCAAGAACAGCGGGGCAACCGCCGCCATCACCAGCCAGAAACGGTTCATCAAAGGGCCTCCGCGTAAGTAGCCAGGAGCCGAGACCATGCGCGTTCTGCCGCTTCCCGGTCATAGGCGGGACTGTCGGGCACGCACCAGCCGTGGTCGGCAGGATAGACTTCGATCTCGGCTGCGGCACCAACAGCGCTGGCCGCATTGCGCAATGCGGTCTTCGCTTGCGGCTGTTCGGCATCGTCGTTCCGGGCGATGGCGATAAGGTAATGATCGTCCGCATCCAGCATGCGGTGCGGACTGTTTTCACCCTCACGCACTAGCCCGCCCCCATGGAAGCTGCAGGCTGCGCCGACATCGGGCGCGGCGGCCGCCGTCCAGATGGTGAAGGGGCCGCCCATGCAATAGCCCTGCGTGCCGATCCGCGCCGCCTTGTCTACGGCATTCTGGGACCGCAGCCATCCTGCTGCGGCGCGCCCGTCCATCTGGATCGCTTCCGCATCCAGCTTGCCGCGCCAGGGTTTCACGGTTTCGAAGCCCTTGTTCGCAGCGAAGGTGGCAAAATCGACGAACTGTTCACCGCTCACGTCGCGATAATAGGGATTGACCAGCAGCACCGCATAGCCACTCGCCGCAAGTCGGCGCGCCATCTGCCGCTTCGCTTCGCGAATGCCCGCGATGTCGGGCCAGAAGATCACTCCCGGGTGCGTACCCGTTTCGGGGTGAAAGAATTCTGCGTCCATTGTTCCGGCAGCTGTGCGAAAGCTTACCTTGCGGCCGACAACTGATGACCCGGCAGCCCCGCTCTCCATTCCCATCGGAGCGCAGGCTGCCGCTGCACCGGCTATCGCGCCTGCTCCAAAGGTCCGGCGATTGAGCGATTTTTTCGCCCAGCGGGCAAGCTGTTCCTGATCGCACATAAAGGTCTCTCCACTCCTCCGTCCGCTGCCGAACCTAGCAGTGCGCAGGCGCAGTGCAAGACGGCGTCAATTACGAAACACCACGGTTCGCTGACCGTTCAACAAAACGCGTTCCTCAAGATGCATGCGCACGGCTTCGGCCAGAACTCTGCTTTCGATGTCACGCCCCTTGCGCACCAGCTCTTCGGGGCTGTCTGCGTGGGTGATTGGTTCGGCGGCCTGATGAATGATCGGCCCCTCGTCGAGATCGGCGGTCACGTAATGGGCGCTTGCCCCGATCATCTTCACCCCGCGCTCGTAAGCCTGATGGTAGGGTTTGGCCCCCTTGAAGCCGGGCAGGAAGGAATGATGGATGTTGATGCAGCGACCGGCGAAATGGGCGGCCTGCTCGTCGGATAGAATCTGCATGTATCGGGCAAGAATGACGAGTTCTGCCCCGCAATTTTCGGCAAGCTCACGGACCTCTTTCTCCTGAGCCGACTTGGTCGCGGCCGTCACCGGCAGGTGATGGAAGGGAATATCGCCCAGATGGGTATGCTCGATCGCTTCATGCGGATGATTCGACACGATCGCAACTGGCACCATCGGCAAATCCCCGATCCGCCAGCGGTAGAGGAGGTCCGCCAGACAATGATCGAACTTGCTGACCATGATCAGCACGCGCCGGGGCCGATCGCGCAGACTAAGCTTCCATTCCATCCGCAGCTCTGCGGCGAGAGCGCAAAAATCTTCCCTCAGCTGTTCGCGCCCCGCCCCGCCCGGATCGAATTCGACCCGCATGAAGAAGGAGCCAGACGCGCGATCGTTGAATTGTTGCGCTTCGAGTATGTTGCCGCCCCGGTCGAAGAGGAATGAGGTGACGCGAGCGGTTATTCCGGGCCGGTCCGCGCAGGACAGACTGAGGACGAGGGGTTCATGCATGCCTGACTAATGCTTAGGCGATCCACGCCCTGGCAAGCGCGAAGGCCTTGGGCGGCGCCAATTTGGGATTGTCAGTCGCCCAGCTCGAAAACCACATTCTTCATGCCGGTTTCACGCAGCGCGCTTTCTATCACCGCGCGTTCCTCGTCGGTAAGTTCCCCATCGCACCGAACCACATGGGCGATGGGATCGCGCAACGAGAAGCCGCCCGTCGCCACGATCTGGCGGATGGCGCGAACCATCGTATCCTCCAGGAAACGGCCGTGGGCGACGAGCGAATCGTCGGTCGAAAAAGCATACTCCGCCCGCTGGTCTACGAATGTGTCGGTCGGCAGATGCGTCAGCTGCACCCGGTTGCGGTAGATCGCGACATCGAGATCGAGGCGGTGGATGAGCATGTCAGCGCCGCGTAAGGGCGTCCTCGCTCTGGGTCATGAGCTTGGCGATGATGTCCGCAGCGGGCTCTTCTTCCTTCACCATGCCAACCGACTGACCGGCCATCAGGCTGCCGTTTTCAACGTCGCCGTCGATGACCGCACGGCGCAGGGCGCCTGCCCAGTAATGTTCGATCTGAAGCTGCGCCTCTTCCATCGCGATTTCGTTGCGATCGAGTACTCCGGCAACTTCCCTCTGCTTTTGGGTGAATTCTTCGGTGCCCTTATTCTTTAAGGCACGCACCGGGATGACCGGAAGGCGGGCGTCTACCTGCACGCTGGCGACCGCATCGCGGGCATTGGCCCGGAAAAAGGCCTTCTTGAAGTTTTCATGCGCAATGCTTTCCTTTGCGCAGGCGAAACGCGTGCCCAGCTGCACGCCGGCAGCACCCATCTCGAGATAACCTGCCATCGCATTGCCCCGGCCAATTCCGCCGGCGACGAAGATGATGTGGTCTTGGCTCAGTTCAGGCAGCATCTCCTGCGCCAGCACGCTGGTGGATACGGGCCCGATATGGCCACCTGCTTCCATGCCTTCGATCACCAGCGCATCGGCGCCCGAACGCAGCAGCTTCTTGGCGAGCGCAAGTGTCGGCGCGAAGCAGATGACCTTGGCCGGATTCTGCCCACCCTTGATCGCTTCGACGCTACCCTTGGGCGGAATGCCACCAGCCAGCACGACATGGCTCACGCCAGCCTTGTCGCAGACCTCGATGAGATCAAAGAGCTGGGGGTGCATGGTGATGAGGTTCACGCCGAAGGGCTTGTCGGTCAGCTCCTGCGTCGCGGCAATTTCGGTTTCGAGCTGTTCGGGAGTCATCGCGCCGCATGCAATCACGCCGAAACCACCAGCGTTGGAGATCGCGGAAACCAGATGGCGTTCGGACACCCAGCTCATAGCCCCGCACAAAATTGCGTAGCGCGAGCCGAGAAAGGCGGAGCCGCGTTCCATGAGGCGGTCGGTCTTGGAAAAATCGTTCATCACGAGCGGGTATCTCGCAGTTAGCCGCGCCGCAAGCGCCGCGATCAGATCTGAAATCGAATTTGTCTATGCACGCAACTTTTTTCAGATAGCTGTCGCGTCACATGCCAGCCCTGCTGCCCGATTCGCTCGCCGCTTTTCACCCGCATATCGGGTTGGCGCTTCTCATAATTCTGTTCATAGGCTTCGTGCTGGAACGTCTGCCACCTGTGGTTCTGGCGGCGGCAGGCGGGTTGACGATGTTCGTACTGGGCTTCCTCACGACCGAGGAATTGCTCGGCGTCTTTTCCAATTCGGCGCCGATCACCATTGCCGCCATGTTCGTCCTGTCGGGCGCGCTGCTGAGAACCGGCACGCTCGAAGAGGTATCGGGATGGATTATTCGCCGCACCCGCCGCAAACCGCGCCGCGCCGTGGCCGAGATCGGCTTCGGAACGCTGGCGGCTTCTGCGTTCATGAACAACACGCCCGTCGTGCTGGTGATGATCCCAATCGTCAAACGATTGTCGAAAGCGCTCGGCGTAGCTGCCACGCGGCTGCTGATCCCGCTGTCCTATTTGACCATCCTCGGCGGTACTCTGACCCTGATCGGGACGTCGACAAACCTGCTCGTCGACGGCGTGGCGCAGGAACAGGGGCTGGCGCCTTTCGGCATGTTCGAAATCACCACGGTCGGTTTCGCCGCAGCCGGGACCGGGGCGCTTTTCCTGGCGCTCTTCGGCTCCAGGCTGCTCCCCGACCGCCCGGCCCGCGCGCTGGATGAAGACGAGACCGAAAGCGATGCCTATCTTTCCCATCTCGTGGTCATGCAGGGCAGCGCCCTTATCGGGCAGAAGGTCGGCCGTATTCCGCTCGCCCGGCGGCCCGGGGTGAAAATTCTCGGCGTCAAACGCGGCGGGACCATCGCCAGAAACGATATCTTCAAACACGAATTGTCCGCGGGCGATCAGTTGGTGGTTACCGCCAGTCCGGCAGAACTCGCCTCGCTGGCCGAAGCTTTCGATTTTCGCACCGGCCTCACGGGTGTGGGCGGCGGCGTGTCCACTGCCGGGCCTGACCGTCCACGCGATCTCGCCCTGGTGGAAGCGGTCGTCTCGTCCTCGCATCCGATCATCGGTCGCCGTCTCGCCGACATTCCCATGCTGTCCAAGCTGAAGGTTCGCGTGCTCGGACTGTCGCGCCCACGCCATATCGCCGGGCCTGAACTCGCGGAAGTCCGCGTGCGCGCGGGCGACCGCCTTCTTATCGCCGGGGGCGCTGACGCGGCACAGGCGCTGAGCGGCAATGTCGGTCTCGGCACGGTGAGCGAGGCTCCGACCCGCGCCTTTCGCCGCAAGCGCGCCCCGATCGCGATCGCCACCCTGATCGGCGTGGTCGTGCTTGCCGCCGTCTTCGATCTACCCATTCAGGCGCTGGCGCTTCTGGGGGCAGGCGTCGTCCTGCTGACCCGCTGCCTCGAACCCGAGGAAGCCTGGAGCGCTATCGACGGCAATACGCTGGTTCTCATCTTCGGCATGCTGGCCTTTGGAGTCGGCCTCGAAAACGCCGGTACGGTCGAACTTATCGTGAGCTGGGCCCGCCCCTTCTTCGCTTCCGCGACACCGCTGATGATGCTCCTTGCGGTCTATGCTCTGGCCAGCGTGCTTACCGAAAGCGTGACCAACAATGCCGTCGCCGTGATCCTGACGCCGATAGCCATCGGGCTGGCACAAGTCACCGGGGCCGATCCGCGCGAAATGGTGGTTGCCGTGATGTTCGGCGCCAGCGCCAGCTTCGCCACGCCGATCGGCTACCAGACCAACACACTCGTTTACGGAGCAGCCAATTACCGGTTTGCGGATTTCCTCAAGATCGGCGTGCCCATGAACATCGTCGTAGGCATCGCCACCTGCATCGCGATCGACACCTATTTCGGCTGAGGGTCGTAGGAGATCATCACCTTGTGCGCAGCGTCATGCGCCTTGCGCCTCGCCTCCTCGACCGTCCCGGCGGCGGCCAGCGCCACGCCCATCCGGCGATAGGGGCGGCTGTCCGGCTTGGCGAAGATCCTGAGGTCGGTGCCCGGCTCTCCAAGCGCTTCGGCAAGCCCCGAATAGGCCAGGCGATCGCTGTCGCGTTCGGCGAGGATCACAGCGCTGGCGGAAGGCCGCGCCCGCAAATCGGCAGGAATCGGCAGGCCCATGATCGCGCGGGCGTGCAGGTCGAATTCGGTCAGGTTCTGGCTGATCAGCGTCACCATTCCGGTATCATGCGGCCGGGGTGACAGCTCGGAGAAGATGACCTCGTCGCCCTTCACGAAAAACTCCACGCCGAACAGCCCGAAGCCGCCCAGATCGTCGACGACCTTCTTCGCCATCTCCTGCGCTTTCAGGATAGCTGCGTCGGACATCGGGGTCGGCTGCCAGCTCTCCTGATAATCGCCCCGTTCCTGCCGGTGGCCGATCGGCGGACAGAAGGTGATCCCGCCCGCATGGCGCACCGTCAGCAAGGTGATCTCGTAATCGAAATCGACGAATTGCTCGACGATAACCCGCTGGCGATCCCCGCGCATATTGGCGCAGGCGTAATCCCACGCTTCCTCCAGCCGGGTCTCATCGCGAACCATGCTCTGCCCCTTGCCGGACGAAGACATGACCGGCTTGATAACGCAGGGAAACCCGGTGTGGGCTGCGGCCGCCTGCACTTCTTCCAGGTTCTTGGCATAGCGATATTTGGACGTGACCAGCCCCAGATCCTGGGCGGCCAGATCGCGAATGGCATCGCGGTTCATGGTGAGCTGGGCCGCGCGCGCCGACGGCACTACGGTAAAGCCCTCGTCCTCCAGCTCCATCAGGACCGATGTGCGAATCGCCTCGATTTCCGGGACGATATAGTCGGGCCGATGCTTCTCGACCGCGGCGCGAAGCTTTTCGCCATCGAGCATGGAAAACACTTCCCGCTCGTCGGCCAGCTGCATGGCCGGGGCGTTCTCATACGCATCGCAGGCCACCACCCACGCACCCAAGCGCTTGGCGGATATAACGAATTCGCGCCCGAGCTCGCCTGATCCCAACAAAAGAATACGTGCGGTATAGCTCATCGACTGTCTTCCTCGTCCTCCCAGAACGGCAGCGATTGCAGACGCAGGCGCTCATGCCAAGCCGTTTCACCCTAGCGGGCAAAAGGTAATCTGTTACGGCGCGCCAAACCAGCCTTTGGAAACGCTGAAATGTGGCAAGACCTTATCCGCGACGAGGAAGCCCGCCTCGCCGCACTCCATCGACTCGATGTACTCGACACGGCCCCTGAGAAGCCCTTCGAGCGGATCGTGCAGCTCGTGCGAAAAATGATCGGCGTGCCGATGGCCACCGTGACCCTTGTCGACAGGGATCGCCAGTGGTTCAAGGCGCGCCTCGGTCTCTCCTACACCGAAACGCCGCGTGACGATTCGATATGCACGCACACCATCTCCAACCTCAGCCCGCTGGTCATCCCCGACCTCGCTGAAGATCCCCGCTTCGCCGATCTTCCCTGTGTGAATGGGCCGGAACCCATCCAAGCCTATCTCGGCATTCCCCTCGTCAGCTCCGATCGCCACGCTCTCGGCGCTCTGTGCGCGATGGACCGGACGCCGCGCGAATTTACCGGTGAACAGATCGAAATTCTCAGCGAGTTCGCTCTCCTTGTCGTGGACTGGCTCGAGATGCGGCGGATGGCGCAGACCGACTTCCTCACAGGCGCCATGGCAAGACGGACATTCCTCGACCAGATCGAGCGGGAAATCGCGCGTTGCCGCAGCAGCGGTAGCCCGGCCGTCCTCGCGATCTTCGATATCGACCATTTCAAGGCGATCAACGACACTCATGGTCATCCCGTCGGCGACAGGGTCCTCAAGGGCCTCGTCCGCATATGTCAGGATGAGCTGCGGGACTGGGACGTGCTGGCCAGAATCGGAGGCGAAGAATTCGCCATCCTCCTGCCCGATACGGACGGCGCGTCAGGCATGCAGCTGGTCGAGAAGCTCTGCCGGACAATCGAGCAGACCACGATTGGCGACACCGGCCTCAATGTGACGGCCAGCTTCGGCATTTCGGCTTACGAGACGGGGATCACCAGTCCCGACGAGTGGACCGCAAGGGCCGATGGTGCGCTTTACCGGGCCAAGAAGGACGGTCGCAACCGCTGCCACATAGCCCGGCTCTGAAAAGCCTCAGGCAGCCTCGTCTACCGCATCGAGCCCATAGGCCGTGTGCAGGACGCGCACCGCCAGTTCGGTTTCGTCCTCGTCGATCATCACGCTGACCTTAATTTCAGACGTTGTGATCGCCTGGATGTTGATCCCGCGATCGGCGAGCGATTTGAACATTGTCGCCGCGACACCGGCGTGGCTCTTCATGCCGACACCGACGACGGAAATCTTGGCGATCTTGCTGTCGGTGATCAGCCGGTTGTAACCGATGTCGTCGCGCTTGTCCTCGAGCAGGGCCTGCGCCCGCGCAAGGTCGGTCTGGGGCACTGTGAAGGTCACGTCGGTCTCGCCCTTGTCGCGGCCGACGTTCTGGATGATCATGTCGACATTGATGCTGGCCTGGGCCAGCGGTTCGAAGATGTGGGCCACCGCGCCCGGCTTGTCGGGCACGCGGGTGAGGATGACCTTGGCTTCGTTCTTGTCGTGCGCAATGCCGGTTACGTGCTGGCGTTCCACTTCGCCCTTCTCCACCAATTCGAGCATTTCTTCTTCCGAGACGATCATCGTCCCCGGAAGTTCGTCTGCGGGGACGGCATCGTCGCCCACGAAGCTGGAAAGGACCTGCACGCGCACGCCCTCTTTCATGGCGAGGCCGACGCTGCGGGTCTGCAGAACCTTGGCCCCGACGCTCGCCAGTTCGAGCATTTCCTCGTAAGTCACCGCCTTCAGCTTGCGCGCCTTGGCGACGATGCGCGGGTCGGTCGTGTAGACCCCGTCCACATCGGTATAGATGTCGCAGCGGTCGGCCTTGACCGCGGCCGCCACGGCCACTGCCGACGTATCCGAACCGCCGCGCCCCAGCGTGGTGATGCGGCCATCGTCCGACAATCCTTGGAACCCCGGAATCACAGCAATCTCGCCCGCCGCCATGGAGGCGGTCAGCGCATCGGCATCGATATCCGAAATGCGCGCCTTGGCATGGGCTTCGATCGTGCGCACCGGCAGCTGCCAGCCGAGCCAGCTGCGCGCCTTGCAGCCGACCGACTGCAGCGTGAGCGCGAGCAGGCCTGACGTGACCTGTTCGCCGCTTGCCACCACAACATCGTATTCGGCAGGATCGTAAAGCGCGTTCGCCTCGCGGCAGAAATTGACCAGGCGATCGGTCTCGCCCGCCATGGCGCTGACCACGACGGCAACCTCGTTACCGCCCGCCTGCTGCTTGCGCACGATATTCGCCACACGCCTGATGCGTTCCGTCCCCGCCATGGAGGTGCCGCCGAATTTCATCACGATACGGGCCAAGCGAGGAATTCTCCGTGCTGGAATGGTTCGAACGAGGCTGCTAGCCATGCGACATGAGCGATGCAACCACGAGCCGTCCAAGCAATACTTCAGCGGGTCAAACGATCCGCCCGGATGAGGCCGCCCATTTCGGCAAGCTGGCCAAGGATTGGTGGGATCCCAAGGGATCGTCCGCCATGCTCCACAAGCTCAACCCCGTGCGCCTGGCGTTCATTCGCGAAGCCATCGATCTGCACTGGGCGGGCGACATTCGCGATCCGAAGCCGCTGGCAGGCAAGAGCGCGCTCGACGTCGGCTGCGGCGCAGGGTTGCTGTGCGAACCGCTGGCGCGGCTCGGTGCGGATGTGACCGGCGTCGATGCAGCGCCTGAAAACACGGCTGCCGCTGCGGTTCATGCCGATCGCTCGGGCCTCGACATCCGCTATATGGCGGGCGAACTGGCGGCGCAGGACATCGGCACTTTCGATCTGGTCACCGCGATGGAGGTGATCGAGCATGTGGCCGACAAGCAGTCCTTTGCCCGCGAAATCGCCGCGCGTCTGGCGCCCGGGGGGCTGATGGTGCTGTCCACGCCCAACCGGACCCTGCGCTCGCGCACGCTGATGATCGGCGCAGCGGAAGGCTTCGGCCTGATCCCGCGTGGCACGCATCACTGGGACGATTTCATTACGCCGGAAGAACTGGCTGACATTCTGGCAGAGGCCGGTCTCTCCACGGGCGATCCCAAGGGCATCGCCTTTTCGCCGATGAAGGGCCTTCACCTCTCGGACGACCTGTCACTCAACTACATCGTCACCGCGCGCCGCCCAGCTTGATCGCTAGCCTGCCTGATCGCAGGCCTGCCTATTCATTAGCCTGATCCTCTTCGGGAACCTCGTCACCGGGGCGGAAATAGAGCTGCGCGCACTCCTGTGCCAGCACGCCGCCGACCAGTTCCAGATCGTCCTTGTAGGCATCGGCCACGTAATCGAGCGTGGAGAGATGGCGGTCCTCGAAATACATTTCATGCACATCGTCGCGCCCCGCGGCATAAACGATGCGGCTGACGCCGGCCCAGATGCTGGCAAAGGTACACATGCCGCAGGGCTGGAGCGTGGAATAAAGCGTGGCGCCCTCGATGCGCATGTCCCCATGCGCCTGCCCGCCGCTTCGCAAAGTCACGATTTCGGCATGGGCGGTCGCATCGCAGCATTCTTCGGTGCGGTTGACGCCGCGTGCCACTTCCTTGCCATCGAGCACCAGAAGCGCGGCGATCGGCGTATTGGCGGGATCGCTGCCCTTTTCGGCCACCGCATGATCATGCGCCTGGCGCATCCAGTGTTCGTCTTCGTGTCGCATGCCCCAACAACGAAGGCGGGCAGCTTCCTTTCCCGCCTCAGTTCGCGCCGGAAAGCGCTGCGTTGACCGGCCCTGGATCATCGGTGAACACCCCGTCGACCCCCTGTGCGGAGAGCAGGGCGACCAGCCCCGCCACATCGCCGCGCGCGCCATCGCCGCCGCTACGGCGCAGGCTTGACGGAAGGAACGCGTTTTCCTTGCGCAGCGTCCAGACGTGGACCTGCAAACCGGCAGCCTTGGCGTCTGCGACCAGCGTAGTCGGCGAACCGTCGGGTCCGGCAAGAAGGCGCATGTCCACTCCGATGGCATCGGCATAGGTCGCGATTTCGGCGAGACCGGCCGGGGCCATCATGTCTTCATAGCTAAAGGCGGGTTCGTCGGCAGGGCCCGCGCCGGTGACGGCCAATTGCACCAGCTTCACATCGATGAGCTGGTCCAGCCGCCGGAGCGGGCCGACTTCAAAGCTCTGCACGAAGATCGCGTCGTCGGCATCGTCGAGATCGGCCTCGCGCAGCGCAGTCACCAGCAGGTCGACGCTGTCGATGCCCGATTCCTGCAACAGGAAAGTCGGGTGCTTCAATTCGGGATAAAGGCCGATGGTACGCCCCGTCTCGGCCTCCTTGGCGCGGACCAGCTGCACGATCTCGGCAAAGGTCGGCACCGGATAGAGCCCGTCGAAGCTCGCATTGGCCGGGCGCAGGCCGGGCAGGCGTTCCGTGGCGCGCAGGCTGCGCAGTTCGGCCAGCGTGAAATCTTCCGCGAACCAGCCCGAAATCTGGCGGCCGTCGATCGTCTTGGTGCGCTTGCGATCGGCGAATTCCTCTCGCGCGGCGACGTCTGTCGTGTCGGACAGCTCGTTCTCATGGCGCGAGACGAGGACGAGATCCTTGGTCACCACCAGATCGGGCTCGATGTAATCCGCCCCCTGGTCGATCGCGCGCTCGTAAGCCGCCAGCGTGTGTTCGGGCCGCTCCCCGCTCGCACCGCGGTGAGCGATCACCAGCATGTCTTCGGCCTGCACCGTGGGCGCTGCCGCCAGCGCCAGCAGGGGTAGCAGCAATGAGGGGAGCATACGGGCTAATTGCGGGACCATATTCACAAGCCTTCTTCCTTGGGACGGCATCTGTTCAGTGGGCGACGCAGGGGGCCTAGGCCAGCGCCTGCGCCCACTCATCCTCCGTAAAACCGACCATGATGCCGCCGTCATATTCGACGACGGGGCGTTTGATCAGGCTTGGATGTTGCACCATCAAGTCTATCGCCTTCGCGCGGTCGATATCTTCCTTGTCCGCATTGGGCAGTTTGCGGAACGTCGTGCCGCGCTTGTTCAGCAGGGCTTCGACGCCCACCGCATCGCTCCACGAGGCAAGCCGGCCCGCATCCGCGCCTTCCTTCTTGTAATCGTGAAAGGCGTAGTCGGCGCCCTGCGCATCCAGCCAGCGCCGCGCCTTCTTGACGGTGTCGCAATTGGGGATGCCGTAAAGCTGGATGGTCATGATGCAATCCTACAGGATGGAGCAGATGGAGCACGGTCCAGACGCAACAAACGCCGGGGGATGAAACGGACCTTTTTCGCCGGTTTGTGAAGGTGAAAGAGGTCCGATGCGCAAGGGTTAGCGCGGCAGCGGCGTGTAGGAAAGATGCGCATCGGCAATCGCCACGGCCAGCGCATCGGCGGCGTCGGCACCCGCGATTACCGCGCCGGGCAGCAACACTTTCAGCATGGCCTGGACCTGCGCCTTGTCCGCCGCGCCGGTGCCGACCACGGCTTTCTTCACCAGCCGCGCCGCATGTTCGTTGACCGGCAGTCCGGCCGCGCCGCAGGCCGCCAGCACGGCGCCGCGGGCCTGGGCGAGCTTGAGCGTCGACTGCGGGTTCTTGTTGACGAAGACTTCCTCTGCCGCCGCACGCAAAGGCCGGTGCGCCGCGATGACTTCGGCCAGCGCCGCCTGCAGCATCGCCAGCCGCTCTGCCATGGGCGCTTTGGCCGGGGTCGGCACCTGCCCGTTAGCGATATGCGCGAGGCGCGAGCCTTCGGCCCGGATGACGCCCCAGCCGGTGCAGCTGAGCGAGGGGTCGAGACCGAGGATGATCACCGGCCGGTGGCGCCTGGCAGGTCGGCGGCGGTCACAACCCGATCCGGAAGCCGAAGCGCCACAGCATCGCGAGCAGCAAGGCGCCGCCCAGAAGGATCAGGATCGCCGCCTCGCGCCATTTCACCGGCCCGCGGACCTCAGGCCGAAACCTTGTCCATCACCTCGTCGGAGATCTCGTAATTGCCCCACACGGTCTGGACATCGTCATCGTCTTCCAGCGCGTCGATCAGCTTGATCAGCGTGCCGGCGGTCTTTTCGTCCATGTCGACGGTGAGATTGGGCTTCCACGCCAGCTTGACCGTTTCTGCCTCGCCCAGCGATTTTTCCAGCTCGGTCGCAACGCCGTGAAGATCGTCGGCGGCGGTCCAGATGGTGTGGCCATCCTCGCTGCTTTCGATGTCTTCCGCACCCGCTTCCATCGCGGCTTCGAGGACCTTTTCCTCGTCACCCGCGCTGGCCGGATATTCGATCAGGCCGAGCCGTTCGAAGCCGTGCTGCACGCTGCCTTCGGTGCCGAGATTGCCGCCGTTCTTCGAAAAGGCGGTGCGCACGGCGGTGGCGGTGCGGTTGCGGTTGTCGGTCAGCGCTTCGACGATGATCGCGCTGCCGCCCGGGCCATAGCCTTCATAGCGCACTTCTTCGTAATTCTCGCCATCGGCTGCCGAAGCCTTGTCGATCGCGCGCTGGATATTGTCCTTGGGCATCGACTGGCTCTTGGCGGCATTGACCGCCAGGCGCAGGCGCGGGTTCATGTCCGGATCGGGCATGCCCATCTTCGCGGCCACGGTGATTTCGCGGCTCAGCTTGGAAAAGAGATTGGATCGCTTTTTGTCCTGCGCACCCTTGCGGTGCATAATGTTCTTGAACTTGGAATGGCCTGCCATGAGTCTCGCTTGCCGCTGGTTGTTTGGAATCGCGGCGACCCTTAGCCCCTTCGCGCCCCTGCCGACAAGTCTCGCGCGATGTACATCATTTGTGAATCGGCATATTCAAAGGGCGTTAATGGCGCGCCCTCTAGAAGCGTGATCATTCGCTGGCAGAATGCCTTGGGGAAATGGCACGCAGCGACACATGAAAACTATTCGTGTATCGAGGGGATGCGTGCAGCAATCCGGACATGCGCGATCTGAAAGGACCCAAGCTATGACTACCCGTAACAAGGGTTGGGGGCGCACCTTGAAGCTGGCCTCCATTCCCATGATCCTCGCAGGCCTGTCTGCCTGCGCGACCGGTTTCAACGCCGATGTCTCGCGCTTCCAGACCCAGTTGCCCGCCCCGCAGGGCGAAAGCTTTGCCGTGGTGGCCGACGACCCGGCGCTGGCCGGCGGTCTCGAATTCGCGCAATATGCCGATCTGGTCGAAGCCCAAATGGCGCGCCTCGGCTATGCCCAGGCTGCTTCGCCCGAAGACGCCACCTTGCTCGTTCGCTTCGATTACGGCGTCGACAACGGCCGCGAGCGGATCCGCTCGACCGGCTTCAGCGATCCGTTCTACTCTCCGTGGTACGGCTATCGCTCCAGCTTCGGTTACCGCTCGCCGTTCTATCGTCCCCGCTACTACCGCACCCGTGACGGGCGCCTGATCCGCTCGGGTTATGCCGGCGGCCGCTGGGGCTACGGCTTTTACGATCCGTGGTTCGGCGGGCCGGAAGTGACGAGCTACACGGTCTATACCAGCGGCATCGACATGAAGATCGACCGTCAGGCTACCGGCGAACGGCTGTTCGAGGGCAAGGCCCAGGCACTCTCGCGCTCCGACCGGCTCGGCTACCTGGTACCCAATCTGGTCGAAGCGATGTTCACCGACTTCCCCGGGCGTTCGGGCGAAACGGTCCGCATCACGGTCAAGCCGGAAGACGAGAATTCGATCCGCCGGCTCGACTGATAACTCCTCCCAAGGACGGGAAATTACGAAGGGCGGCCTTGATCGGGCCGCCCTTTTTCGTGCCCGCACATGTTTCGCGTCCGGCCCTTGCGAGAGACCGAGTTTTCGCAGCGGCAACGACGTATCGCGGGGCTTACCCAATTCGCGGACAGGCGGTTAACACCGGTTACTGCAAACGACCTGCAAGGCATTTCCCAAATTGTCGTTTGGGTACAAGCCGGAGGGCAAATGGTGGATTGCTGAATTTTAGATACATTTCATCTTATAAATATATCGTCCCGACAAGAAAGTAACAAAAAGGCAACTTACAAAAACAGGTGCCTATAGCATTGTTTCGCCGAGTTTTGGCCGATGTAAATACTTAATGTGACCTACGGGTAGTTACTTAAGGGTTCACTATTTGCCTAGGACCCATTCTGATATCTTTTTCAAATCAAGAACATAACCGAAGTAAGTTATGAAATAAGATATCTGGGATGAGCATTAATGCTACTTACTGCTATTGGCATATTGCTGCTTGCGCTCACCATCCTTGATGCGTTGCTGACCATCCTTGACGCGAGCGGGCGCAGTCTTTTTTCTACAAAAGCCTATCGCCTGTTCTGGTGGATCTGGCGCCACCTGGCAAAGCTGCTTCCCTATCCCGTGGCGCAGGGCGCGCTCAGTCTCGCCGCCCCGCTGATGATCGGCCTCATGATCTCCCTGTGGATCGGCGGCATCGTCACCGGCTTTGCGCTCATCTTCTACGGCGGCATGTCGTTCGGCGATTTCATCACCGGCGGCGGATCGCAGCCCAGCCTCCCGGCCGCTTTCCGCCTGAGCTGGGTCACGCTTTCCACCATCGGCTTCGTGGAAATCAGCCCGTCGAACATGATGTATTCCATCGCGGTGGCACTGGAAGCGCTGCTGGGCACGGTGATCCTCACCTTCTCCATCACCTACTTCCTCAGCGTCCACCGCAGCATCCTGAAATACGACCGGCTCGTGGCCGATTTGCACCACCGCCTCGGCCGCAGCGGCGACCCAATGGAAAGCGTTTCGAAGCATCTCAGCCGTAGCGATCTGTCGGAACTCAAGAGCCTGCTCAGCCGCCTGCATGACGGGGTCATTGGTCTCCACCAGGGGCTCAGCCGCTATCCCATCGTCTATTTCTACCGGCCTCGCGCCGAAGAGCGCAGTCTTCCGCGCACTATCCACGTCCTCGGTACGCTGGCCGATACGCTGACCCACTGCCACCCCGGCCTCGCGCAGCATTTGCCCGATCTGCAGGCGCTCAAGGCGGGCATGCAAGACCTCGTGAGAGACCTCGGCGAAGCCTATGTACCGGTGGGGGAAGCGGATCACAGCCCGCCGGTTTCCTACACGGAATTTCAGGAAGCGTTTTCCGGCCAAGACTGGGCAGCCAGCCGGTCGGTCCAGCGGTTCCTTTCCAACTGTCGCTGCCTCGAAACGATCGTCGACCAGTCCTTCGACACGTCCGACGCCTATCGCAACTATCTCGAATGGCTTCCGGCGGACCGCAAGACACAGGCCTTCGTCGCCACGATCGCGCATGACCTGGGCTATGTGGAAGACCTGCGTCCGCGCCGTTCCTCCTATCTCCTCGGCGCGCTCAGCCGGGGGCCGAAGCAGGGGCCGCAGCGCCTGCTCTTCAAGCGGTCGAACGCATGAAGATGCTGGTCAACACTTCGGCCCTGCTGGGGAAGTTGAGAATGCTGATCCATCAGGCATTCTGGATTTTCCCGATGATCGCGATCTTCGCCGGGATCCTGACGGCGACCTTCGTCACCCGGCTCGACGTCACGACTTCGGCCAGCCTCGGCGGATTGCTGACCACCGGGGGGCCGGTAGGCGCGCGCAATCTGGTGGAAACCGTGGCGTCGACCTCGCTGACCGTCGTCACGATCGCCTTTTCGGTCACCATCGTGGCGCTGCAGGTCGCGGCCGCACAGTATTCGCCGCGCGTGCCGCGCCAGTTCATTCGCGACCGAGCGACCCAGCTGACGCTGGCGGTGTTCATCTTCACCTTCGTCTATTGCCTGGCGGTGCTGCGATCGATCCGTGAAGACACGGTGGTCGTCCCGCAGCTGGCAGTGACGCTGGCCTTCATCTTCGCCCTGATCAGCGTGGCGGCCTTCGTCTATTTCATCCACCATATCGTGCACGCGATCCGGATCGAAGAAATCCTGCGCCATGTCGAAAAACGCACGGTCTGGGCGCTGACTGCCAATTACGAACGCCGCGAAGAAGGCGATCCCAAGCCCGACCTGCCCGAAATTCCCGATCGGGCGGTTCCGGTGAGGGCCACGTCCTCAGGCATCATCCAGCGCATCAACGCCGATCTGCTGCTGGATTATGCGGCGGAGAACGACCTCGTCATCCACTATGTCTACATGCTGGGCGATCAGGCCGTGAAGGACACCGCGCTGGCCTGGGTGTGGGCGGCGGATCCCGATGGGCAACTGCCCGAAGACGAAGACGATTTGCGGGCGAAAATCGCCAAGTCGATGCAGATCGGCCGCGAACGCAGCGTGCAGGCCGATGTCGCCTTCGGGCTGACCCAGCTGGTCGATATTGCTCTGCGCGCCGTGTCCACCGCGATCAACGATCCGACGACTGCCTGCGCATCGATCCGATCGGCCGAAATCGTCCTGGTGCAACTTTGCCAGCACCGGCTCGGCAATCTTCTGCTGGAAGACGATGACGGGAATGTCCGCGTCGCCGTGCCGCGCCGGTCGTTCGAAGCCTATCTCGACATGGTCGTCACTCCGCTGCGCCGGACATGCCCCAGCGACATGGCGGTCATGCTGCGCCTGTCCGAAATGCTGGCCGATGTCGGCCGCGCGGCGGTGGAGAGCGACCAGGAAGGTGATGCCGTCGCGCACCATATGGAACTGGTGCAACGGGCGGTCGACCGGGCCGTGCGCGAGGAAGAAGACCTTGGCAAGATCCAGCGGGCGGCCCGCGCGGTGGAAATTGCCCTGTCCGGCAAACCGCCGAGGCTGTCATGAGCTGGCGCCCCGCAACCATGGTCCGCGCGGCGACCTTCTTCCTGATCGGCGGAGTGACCAGCACGCTGTTCTACTGGGTGCTGGGAATGTGCACCTTCCTTCTCGCCGTCATCTTCTCGGCGCAGTTCTATACCGACGTGCTGTGGTTCGACGAGATCGGCTATCTCGACGTCTATCTGACCGTGGTGAAGACCAAGATCTGGATGGGTCTGGTGCCCTTCCTCGCCATGTCCGGCTTCGTGGCGCTGAACATGTCGCTGGCCTACAAGCTGGCGCGGGCCGACCGCGTCATTTCCGCGGACGAGCGGCGGGTGGATGCCTGGCGGCGGTCCTTCGAACCCTATTTCCGCCCCATCGTGATGACCGTCTCGCTGATCTGCGGCCTTTTGGTCGGCCTGCAGACCTATCCCCGCTGGCAGACCTACATGCTGTGGACGAACCGCGTGGACTGGGGCCGCAACGATCCGCAGTTCGGCCGCGATCTGAGCTATTTCATGTTCGAGCTTTCGCTGCATGTGCTCATCAATCACTGGCTGTTCGTCTGCGTGCTGGTGACGCTGATCCTGACGCTGGTCACCAGCTACATCTTCGGCGGCATCCGTCCGCAGGCACCGCATTCCATGCTGCCGTTCCAGGTCAATCTGCACATTTCCGCGCTGGTTTTCGCGCTGATGGCGCTGATCGGGTGGGGCATGCTGCTGGAACTGCATCTGCTCAGCTATTCCGAACGCGGGGTGGTGACGGGACTGGGCTTCACCGATTCCAACGCCAGCCTGCTGGCCTATAAATTCGTCGCCGCGGCGGTGGTGGCGGGTTTCGTGATGTTCCAGGTAAACATCCGGCGCCCCGGGTGGATCATCCCGACCATCGTGATGGTCTGGCTGATCCTGATCGGCCTCTCGATCGTGCGGTTCTACCCCAACCTCTTCCAGCTCATCATCGTCGAACCGCAGGAGCTGGAGCGCGAGCGGCCCTATATCGAGGACCATCTCCAGTTCACCCGCTACGGCTTCGGGCTCGACCATGTCGAGCGGCGCACGGCGGGCGTCACCCAGACCGGCGACATCGAGGCCATCCGCGCCGACCGGCCGCTGCTCGAAACGCTGCGCCTGTGGGACCCGGCCACGCTGCTGATCAATTTCCGCGAATTGCAGGCCTTCCGCGCCTATTACGACTTCGTCGATATCGACGTCGACCGCTACATGATCGACGGCGAGCTGCAGCCGGTGATGATCGCCGCGCGCGAAGTGGATACCGAGCAGCTGCCCGAACGCTCGCGCCGGTGGCAGTCGGAACGGCTGATCTACACGCATGGTTACGGCCTCGTTTCGGCCGCCGTGGCCGATGCGAGCGAGGCGGGGCTGCCGGTCTTCCTTACCTCGGACATCCCGACCACGGGCAGCGGACCGACCTCGGTGCGCAATCCGCGCATCTATTTCGGCGAAAGCTCGCCCGAATTCTCGATCGTGAACAGCGAGACGGTGGAGCTCGACCGCCCGCGCGAAGGGCGCAGCTTCGCCAAGCACGATTTCGCCGGCGGCACCGGGGTGGCGATCGACGGGCTGTTCTCGCGCCTGCTGTTCGCGATCCGGTTCTGGGACCTGCGCCTGGCGCTGACCACGCTGCTGTCGGACGACAGCCGGGTGCTCTACCACCGCAATGTGCGCGAGCGGGTGCAGCGCGTGGCGCCCTTCCTCGAGGTCGATGCCGATCCCTATCCCATCGCCGCCGACGGGCGCATCAAATGGGTGATCGACTGTTACACCGCCAGCGACATGATGCCCTATTCCAAGCGCATCAATCTGGGCGATTTCTCGCAGATCTTCCAGGGCAAGCAGGAAGAGACGGGGATCATCCCGGAAGAATTCATCCGCCTGCTCGAACGCCGCAGCAACCGCGCCAATTACGTGCGCGGCAGCGTCAAGGCGGTGGTCGATGCCTATGACGGCCGGATCACCTTCTACATCACCGACGAGAGCGACCGCGTGCTGCAGGCCTGGCGCAACGCCTTTCCCGAGCTGTTCCGCCCGGTGGAGGAAGCCAGCGCGCAGGTCCGGGCGCATTTCCGCTATCCGCAGGACCTGTTCCAGATCCAGTCGGTGATCTGGGCCGATTACCACATGCGCGCCAGCGACGCCTATTACACCCGCGAGGGCGCATGGCGCATCCCGCACGATGCGGACTTCATCTCGCTGCGGCGCGAACGGGCGCGGCCCGAACATGAAGAGCGCAATGTCGATCTGAAACCCTACTGGCTGCGCACCCGCTTTCCCGGCCATGGCGAACCCGAATTCGCCATCGTCCAGCCCTTCAGCCCGGAAAACCGCAACGTCCTGTCGGGCTATCTCGTCGGCGGCAGCGACCAGGACCGGCTGGGCAAGCTCACATCCTACAGCTTCCCGCCCGACGATACCGTGATCGGCCCCTCGCAGGCGCAGGCGCGGATCGACCAGGACGAGCGGATTTCGGCCTGGATGACGCTGCGCATGCAATCGGGTTCGCGCGTGTCGCGCGGCCGCCTGCTGGCGGTGCCGCTGGATAATGCGGTGATCTATGTCCAGCCGCTGTTCGTGCAGGCCGACAAGTCGAGCGTGTCCGAACTGCTCGGCGCCCAGCTCGCCAGCATCCCCGAACTCAAACAGGTCGTGATCGTCTTCGGCGACCGCGTGCTCATGCGCCCGACGCTGAAACAGGCGGTGGCCGCCCTCTTCGCGGAAGAGGAACCATCCGTCCCCGGGCCGACCGAAGCCGCCGAACAGGAACAGACCAGCGAAAGCTAGTCGGAAAGGTGCCCCATCATGCTAACCGTCGTCCTCATTCTGGCCATCGTGGTCATCCTCGCCAGCCTCGTGGTGGCGGCGCTGCGCCGGCACGACAGCAACAATTATTTCGACCAGGATCGCCAGCCCTTCTACGCCGAACCCGACCGGCTGGTCGAAGGCGGGCTGCTGTATTCCCAGAAGGATTACGAGACCAAGGAACAGCACACCTACACCGTCACTCCGGCGGGCGAGGCGGGCCTGCGCGCGTGGCTGCGTGAACCGGGCAACGATCCCGGCTTCCTGATGCTCAATTACGCCGGGATCGTGGAGCAGCACGAACCGTGCAAGGTCGCCCAGAACAGGCAGCCGATCCACCGCGCCCGCAAGGCCGAATACGAACGGCTGGAGCAATTGCTCGTGAACCGGCCCGAGTGGCGATACGCGCTCGCCGCCAGCCGGCTGGGCATCCGCTTCGAACGTGCCTGCCTCCAGTTCTGGGACGATGTCGCCGCCGAACACTCGGCCGAGGCCGCAGCCGGAAAAGCACAGGCCGAAAAAGCCCAAGCCGACAAGAAGGAGGACTGATCGCCATGCTCATCATCATCCTGATCATCGCCTGCATCTTCGTGCTGCTGGCCTATCTGGTGGTCACCGTCCGGCGGCACGACAAGCGCGCCTATGCCGACCGCGACCGCGATCCCTTCTACAGCGAGATGGCGCGCCTGGCGGCTGCCGGCCTGCTGTACGAAGAGGAGGAACGCACCGTCGGGCGGCCGCGCCATTCCTTCATCGTCACCCCGGCAGGCGAGGCCGCGCTGCGCACCTGGCTGCGCGAACCGGCGAACGATCCCGGCCTGCTGCGCCTCTATTTCGCCGGCATCGTCGGCCCTGCCGATGTCGTGGCGCTGGCCCGCGAACAGGCCGCCAAATGCCGCGAAAGGCTGGAGAAATTCGACCGGGTCGAGGACCTGTTCGGCCGCAAGCAGGGCTGGGACAAGGAACGCGACCATCTCGCCCTTGGCCGCCGGTTCGAGGAATTCTGCCTCGACTTCTGGGAGACCCAGATCCGCCAGCCCATCAACGCCCAGCTCTTCGTCGACGATGGCGGCGAGAACGAACGCAAATCGCAATCCGGCGAAGAGACGAACGAAGACACCGAAGAAGACGAGAAGAAGGAAGACAAGACCGAGGACTGACACACCGAAAAGCTTTTCGATCGAAAAAGGAGAAAGCCATGAACCGTCCGCAGAAACAGACCATTCATTCCCTCAGCTTCGCCCTTGCGCTCAGCCTGGCAGCCTGCGGGCAGCCCAGCTCGGCCGAACAATCGTCCGGCGGCAGCCAAGGCAGCAGCCAGGGACCCGGCACCAGCACCGCGCAGGATGACCCGCTGATCCGGCAGGACAGCGAAGTGACGCGCGAGACGAGCACGGCCGAAATCGTCCGCGAATCCTCGGATACCGGGGCGCTGCAGGAGGTGGGCAACGTGGAACTGTTCACCGGCGGCACGATTCAGCCCGATCCTGCCAAAGGCATCTACCAGAAGGGCCGCGGCTCCACCGCGCGGATCGTGTCGTCGGGCACCGGCAATGCCGCCGCCATCCGCCAGACCGACGATGTGGGCGACGGGGCGGACGGATCGTCGGCCACCATCTCGCTCGGCAATGACAGCAAGCTGGCCAACAACAGCACCGCCTATATCGACCAGCGCGGCGACAAGGGGGTCGTCAGCATCAATCTGCAGGGCGATTCCAATGTCGCCTTCGGGCGCCAGAATGCCAATCTGGACGGCAGCGGCACGGGCGCGGAGCAGACCCATACGCTGGCGGGCAACGAACACCGCAGCGAGATCATCCAGGCCGCCGAAGCCGCCACGGCCGACGTGACGCTGTCGCAGGGCAACAACAGCACCGGGCTGGTGCAGCAGTCGCAGGCCGGATCGAAAGCCTCGATCGCGATCAAGAACGGATCGGGCAGTCAGGGCAAGGTCGTGCAAGGCGGCAATGGCCGCGGCAACACCGCCGATATCGACATCGACGGGGCCGGCAACGAAACCCAGATCACCCAGCGCTCGGACAATGGCAGGCAGGAAGGATCCGTTTCGCAGACAGGCGAACAGTCCAAGGTGCAAGTCGTCCAGGACGGGGCATCCGGGAATGTGTCTTCGGTCAATCAGAACGGCACCGAAGGATCGGCCACGATTCTGCAGCAGCAATCGCCAGCCAACAAGGCGCAGATCGACCAGGAAGGCGCAGGCTCCCGCAGTCTCGAAGGCTCCATCCGGCAGACCGGTTCGGGCGGGCAGAACGAAGCCGATATCGACCAGACCGGCAAGACCCATAGCGCGGTCATCCGCCAGAGCGGCAGCGGCGGCGGCAGTGTTGCCGGCATCGACCAGTCGACCGACGGCACCGATGAAAACGAAGCAACCATCGAACAGACCGTCGATGCGCAATCGGGCACCGACACGGTCGATATCGATCAGGGCGGCAGCGCCAATCGCGCCAAGGCCACCCAGCGCCGCAGCGATGGCGGGACGGGCAGCAATGTCAGCATCACCCAGCCCGGCGTGCGCGGCGTGGCCACGGTCGAACAGGATGGCCCGTCGCTCAAGGGCCAGATCGGCCAGAACGGCAATGCCAATGAAAGCACCATCCGCCAGCGGGGATCGGGCGGCGCGGCCGAAGCCTCGATCAAGACCGGCAGCGGGACCGACAACAATGCCGCCGAGATCAAGCAGAACACCGGCGGGGTGATCGCCTCGATCGACCAAACCTCGCCCAACAATGGCGCGACGATCGAACAGACCAACCCTTCCCCGTCGCAAGGCACGGTAGAGGCCGATATCGATCAGGGGTCGGATGTGCAGAACAACGCCATCATCCGGCAATCGGGGGCGGGCACCGTACGCAGCGCCACGCTGTCCCAATCGGGGCGCGAGAACGAAGGGCGGATCGACCAGTCGGGCCCGGGGAACGAGATTACCGCCACCGTCCAGACCGGCGGCAAGCGCAACAGCGTGCGGCTGATCCAGAATGCGCAAAGCGGCGGCGCGGTCTCGGCAGAGCTTCAGCAGGGCGGTGACGAGAACGAAATGACGCTGGAGCAGAAAGGCAGCGCGATCAGCGCCGTGCTGGCGCAGGACGGGGACAGCAATGTGATGGACATCACCCAGACCGGCAGCGGCTATGACATCAGCGTGGAGCAGAAGGGCAACAATAACTCCTTCCGCATCTCCTATTCGGGGCCGAGCGAAGGCGGCGGCGGCTATTCGATCGTGCAGAACGGCGGGGAAACGCGCGATGAGAAATAGGCTCCTCATCGCTGGCGCGGCGCTGCTGATCGGGGCGGCGCCGCCTGCCCCCGAACCCGCCGCAGTTGCCCCCTCCCCCGCTGCGCCTGCTTGCGCGGAAATCGCAGGCGCGTTCTGCGTGGATGCCGGGACCGCCGATCGCGGGCTCGTCATCACGCGGACCGCGCGGATCCGGTTCGAGACGCAGGCCGATCAATTGCGCCTCACGATCGAGGATCGCGGATCGGATGCGACGACGGTGCTCGACCTGCCCTACGCCAAGGGGGCGCGAAAGAAGGCGGCTGGCGGAGGTGGCTAGACGCTTCGCCGGGCTTCTGCCCGCCCTCTGCCTCTCCTTGCGGCCCGGCTCTTGGCCAGCTCATTGGCGAGGGCAAGGCAGGCTGTGAACACCGCGCCTTCGAGGATAGCGGTGCCGAGAAGGGCAGCCGGGCCCATCCCGCTCTCGCCAAAAAGGCGCGCCAGAGGGGAAAGGTTCAGGCTGGAGGCGGGAAACTGCCGCGCCAGCAGCGCCAGCGTGGCGGCATAGAAGGTCCCGCCCGCCAGCGCCGCGACGGCGGCGAAAGCGCCGCCCGAAACCATGGCGAGCAGGGCGGCGGAAAACCGTCTACCCGCCGCCCTTACGCCCAGCATGATAGCCAGCCCCGTTGCCGCGCCCAGTGCCATGCCTTCGTAAAGCCCCATCACCCGCCCGGGAAAGACGCCGGTCAGCGAATGCAGCCCATGGCTCGCCAGCGCCGAACCCAGCGCCCCGACCACCAGCCCGCCCGCCGCGCCGCCGAAGATCAGCGACCAGTGCCCTTCCCCGCGCCACAGGCTCGCCAGCGCCATGCCGGTGCCGATCCCGGCGGCCCCCAGCACAGCCAGCGCCGTCGTCAACAGGATCACGGTCAGCACGGCGGCCACATCGCCGCCGGTCGCCGCCATGCCGTAGAACACGCCCCCGAGCAGCCCGGCGCCCAGCCCGCCCAGTGTCGTCGCCCCCGCGATCCGCGCGGCGGGCGATGCCGGTCCTGCCTTCGTGGCATAGGCGCGGGATGGCGCCGCCACCGCCTCGACCTGCGCCACGAAGCGATAGCCGTGCTTGGGCACCGTTTCGATGAAACGGGGACTTTGCGCGGCATCGCCCAGCGTGCGGCGCAGGCTGCGGATGCACTGGGTCAACGCTTCGTCGGTGACCGGGATACCCGCCCAGACCTCCTCCATGAAGCGGTCCTTGGAAACCAGCTCTCCCGGATGGCGGGCGAGCAGGACCAGCGCGTTGAAATAGCGGCTGCCCAGCTCGATCACCTCGCCGCCGCGCCGCAGCTGGCGGTTCGCGATGTCGAGCGTGAACGCACCGAACGCAAGAAGGCCTGGCCCCTGATCCATTGCGCCCCGGCGTAAGCGATGATCCCGGCCTGAGAAAGGGTTTCAGCGATTGCTCACGAATTGCTCATGGCGCGGCGCCCGCGGTCGGGCAGGTCCGGGATCGTTCAGCACTCCAAGGAAGGACACGCCCATGACCCGCATTTACGAAACGCCCTCTGGCCATGAAAAGAAGCCCGGCCTCAACGGCTGGCGCGTGGCCGGATGGGGAACGCTGCTCGCACTGCTCGCTCTGCCAGCCATCGCCATGCAGCTGACCGGCGAAGTCGGCTGGACGGCGAGCGACTTCGTCTTCGCCGCCATATTGCTCGGCGCGCTGGGGGCGGGAATCGAGCTTGCCGTGAAGGTCGGGCGGAACGGTGCGCACACTTTCGCCCTCGTTCTGACCGCTTTGGCCGCATTTGTGACGCTCTGGGCCAATGCAGCCGTAGGTTTCGTCGGTGACGGCCCGATCAACATGGTGTTCGGGGCAATAATCGGAACATTTCTGGTGCTCGCAGCGCTCGCCCGCTTCCGCCCCGGGGCCATGTTCTGGCTCTGCTGCGGGGTGATCGCGGCAGAACTTGCCACCGGCCTCGCGGCCCAGTTCACCGGCCAGGCGGACTGGCTCCCGGTCCTCTTCGCGGCCGGTCTGTGGCTGCCACCGGCGGCGCTCTTCCACCTGTCCGCTGGGCGGAAATAGCTTTTCATATCAGCGCTTTACGGCTCAAACCCCGGTCGACCCGAACCCGCCCATGCCGCGCTCCGTCGTCGCCGAAAACTCCTCGACGACCTCCAGCTGCGGTCTCAGGATCGGCAGGAAAACCAGCTGCGCGATGCGGTCCCCGGGGTTGATGACCAGGCTGTCGCTCCCCGGCGGATTGCGCAGCCAGGCGCTGATAAAAATCTCATTGGCATAGTCCGCATCGATCGTCCCCACTGACTGCCCCAACACCAGCCCCTTCTTGTGCCCCAGACCGGACCGCGCCAGCAGGAAAGCCACCATTTGCGGGTCGTTCATGAGGATGGCGATGCCCGAGGGTATCAGGATCGGCTGCGCCTGAGGCTGGATCTCGAGCGGTTCGGGAATGCACGCATACATGTCGATTCCTGCCGACATTTCAGTCTGATACTGCGGGAGGCCCCATTCGTGCAGCCGCTCGTCGAGAATTTTCAGCTCTAGTTTTTTCATAAGATAAGACTGCTGGCCCCCTGATTTTGAGGGGAGCCCTGTGCCCCATCCTGCCGGTCGGGAGCAAGCGCAGATGCACTCTCAAGTGCCGCCCCCGCCGGTGAAGGCAGGGGCGGCCTGAGGTTCAGTTGGGCTGAAGCTGGATCGCGAGTCCGCCACCCGGTGCGAGCCTGACGGTGTAGCTGTCACCCTTGCGCACCGTAACGGTATCGTAAGCGATATCGTGACGCTTTTCAGTCAGATAGGTCGCCTCCGGGCCATCCTTCCACACCTTGGCAGTGTAAGCCTGACCCTCTTCGAGGAAGTCGAAATCCAGCTCCAGCGTGCGTTCGGTCGCATCGTTGACGCCGCCGACATACCAGTCCTGGCTGTTGCGATCCTTGCGGGCAAAGATGGCATAATCACCCACCGCGCCGTCGATCAGATGGCTTTCCGACCAGTCGGCGGGCACTGCCTTGATGAATTCGAGCTCCTTGGGATGAGCAGCAAGGCTCTCCACGAAATCGGCCGCCATCTGGATCGGCGAATAGATCGCCAGGTAGAGACCAAGCTGCTTGGCCAGAGTGCTGGCGATCGGATAATTCTGGTCACCCACCAGACCGAGCACGCCGGGCGTGTAATCCATCGGCCCCGACAGGAGGCGGGTGTACACCAAAGTCGGTTCATGGTCCGGACCGTTCGAAAACGCGCCCCAGGCATTGTATTCCTGTCCCCGCGCACCCTCGCGCGCAACCCAGTTGGGATAGGTGCGGCGCAGACCCGTGTCTTTCACCGGCTCGTGCGGATTGACCGCGACGTGGTTCTTCGCCGCTTCCTCGACCACGCGCAGGTGATGCTGCACCTGTCGCTGGCCATCGTGCCATTCGAAAATTTCCGTATCGTCTTCGCAGGGATCGGCGATATCTGCATTGCAGGAAATGACCCCGCCCGCATCGGCCACATAGCCGGTCTTCACCCAGTCGACCCCGAGTTCGCCATAAAGTTTCATGGCATCGGCGAGTTGCTCCTCGTAAACCTTGATATTGCCGCCGGTCTCATGATGCCCGATCAGTCGGACGCCCTTCTTGCGGGCGTAATCGGTGACTTCCTTGAGGTCGAAATCGGGATAGGCCTGCGTGAAGCTGTAATCGCGCCCGTTGCCGAACCAGTTTCCGTCCCAGCCGATATTCCAGCCTTCCACCAGCACGCCGCGAAAGCCGTGCTCGGCAGCAAAGTCGATATACTGCTTGGCCCGTTCGGTTGTTGCGCCATGGCGATCGCCCGACGCCCAAGTCCATTTGTTGGAGATCATGCCCCACCAGATGCCGATATATTTGCCCGGCTCCACCCAGCTCACATCACCGAGCTTGTTGGGTTCGTTGAGGTTGAGATCGATATCACTCTCGACGAGGCCGGCCGGTCCATCGCTGATGCGGATCGTGCGCCAAGGGGTGGTGAAGGCACCTTCGCGAACGACCTTGGCCCCGCGGCTCGACGGGGCGAGCGAGGCCCTGAAGCGCGAGCCTTCCATGCGCCGCAGCCACATGCCCGAGTAATCGACAAGCGCTGCCTCGTGAAACGCAAGATGGGTGCCGTCCTGAAGGCGCACCGTCATCGGCGTATGCGCAGTGGAAACGCCGGTGATGGGCGTTTCGTTATAGAGATATTCGTAGCGGTTGAAGTCCCCGCCCGGGATCCACCAGGCCTTGCCGCCTTCCGCAGCTTCGGGAGCGATGGCGAATTCGGTCAGCTCTTCGGCAATCCTGGCGACCGGCATTTCGGTGCTTTCAGGGAATTCGTAACGGAAGCCGATCCCGTCGTCGAACACGCGCATGCGGACAGTCAGCGCGCGCTTGCTCGTCTCGCGGGCTTCGCGGAAGGTGATCGCAAGCTCGTTATGGTGATCGCGCACAAAACGGCGTTCGCCCCAGGGCTGCTCCCACGTATCGTCATGGCTGGCGCGGGTTTCCGTTTCGACCTGAAAATTGCGGCGCATGGGTTCTGCGTCGGTGAAGATGAAACCCAGGTCGCTTTCCGCGATCAGGGCCTCGCCATCGCGCGTCACGCGGTAGAACGGCACACCGTCTCCATCGACGTCGAGAGTCACGACGGTGCGGCCATCGGGCGAGGCGACATCAGCGGCCAAGGCCGGGAGGGCGGTAGTGCCGAGAAGCGCTGCGAGCGAGCAGCCGAAGGCGCGGCGCATCATACCCGCACCACCAGCGCTGCATAGGGTCCGAGACCGGCGGACAGGACCGAATTGACGGTGCATAGGGTTTCTCCTTGAGGAATTTCGACGTCGTCGATGGGTTCGGGCGAAAGATTGAACAGGCAGACGACGGTTTCGCTGGCGCCGCCGCCTTCGTAGGCGCGTTCCACGCGCAGCAGCGGCCCATCCGCAACACAGGCCGACACGCTGCCGCAGCGAAGGGCGGGAGAGGCCTTGCGGAGCGCGATGACAGTGCGGGTCAGGGCAAGCAGCGAAGCCGGATCGGCGTGCTGATCGGCCACCGAACGCCTAAGGTTTTCCTCGCCCAGCGGAAGCCATGGCGCATCCGAACCGAAACCGCCTTGCGGGGAATTTTCCCACGGCATCGGCGTGCGCGCGCCATCGCGTGACAGGGTGAGCGGCCAGTTGGCGATGGCTTCGGGATCCTGCAGTTGGTCGAACGGGATATCGACCTGCGTCAGTCCCAGCTCTTCGCCCTGATAGAGGATGATGTTGCCGCGCAGACTCGCGAGCAGCAGCATCTTCATTCTCGCGAAGAGATCGCGGTCTTCGGGCGCACACCAGCGCGAGACGGCGCGCGGCGCATCGTGGTTTTCAAAGGCCCAGCTCGGCCAGCCCAGCCCCTCCTCATCCGGCCATTCTGCCAGTGCCGCGCAGACGAGGCCGGGCGTCAGGCGGTCGGCGTAGAGGAAGTTGAACCCATAGGCGGAATTGAGCCGCGTATCGCCCTGGGTGAACGCTTTCATCTCCATTTCGGCATCGTCACCGCCGACCTCCGCGACCGTGAAGATCGCGCCATATTCATCGGTAACTGATCGGATTCGTTCGATAAATCCAGGAATGTCCGGGTGCGACATATTATGGATCTTGCGCTGGAAATCGAACGGGCGGGTGCGCTGGCGATCGGTCGCCGGGGCCGGCGGATTGTCGCGCAACTGCGGGTCGTGCATCGCGAAATTCAGCGCGTCGATGCGGAAACCGTCGACGCCGCGATCGAGCCAGAAGCGCGCGACATCGAGCAACGCGTCCTGCACATCGGGATTGTGGCCGTTCAGCTGCGGTTGGCAGTTCAGGAAATTGTGCAGGTAATATTGCCCGCGGCGCGCATCCCAGGTCCAGGCGGGGCCGCCGAAGACCGATTGCCAGTTCGAAGGCGGCGTGCCGTCGGGTTTGGCGTCGGCCCAGACATACCAGTCGCTTTTGGGATTGTCGCGGCTGGCGCGGCTTTCCACGAACCACTCATGCTCGTCGGAGGTGTGCGAATAAACCTGATCTATCAACACCTTGAGGCCGAGCTCATGAGCGCGGACGATCAGCGCATCGAAATCTGCAAGGGTCCCGAAGATCGGATCGACGTCGCGATAATCGGCAACATCGTAGCCGAAATCCTTCATCGGGCTGGTGAAGAAAGGGGAAATCCAGATGGCATCGACGCCGAGCGAGGCGACGTGATCGAGGCGGCTGGTGATGCCCGGCAGATCGCCGATGCCATCGCCATTGGCGTCCATGAAGCTGCGCGGATAGATCTGGTAGATCGCCGCACCGCGCCACCACAAAACTTTGTTTTCCTGCATTTTTCCTGCGTTCTCGGAAAGCATTTCAAGCGCCGTCATCAGTCGTTCACCAGCTCGCAGATCGCCCAGCCGAGCGGCGGCAGGGAAATCCTGACGCTGCCCGGCGCGGCGGGCTTTGCGGGACAATTCCCGGCCAGCGAAACGACGCTTTTTGTTCCGGATTCGGTCCCGATCACCCTCTTGATCGGGGTGTTCGAGGTGTTGAATACGGCCAGAATACGCTGACCGCTTGCATCGTCGAAACGCTCCACCGCCAGCACGCCCGGCCCTTCGTGATCGAAGGCGCGGATCGTGGTCAGCCCCCGCCGCAGCGCCGGCGAGGCCGTGCGCATCGCAGCCAGTTCGCCGATCAGGCGATAGAGCGGATGGGCGGTGTCGAAATTGTCGCCGGCCGTGGTGGCATCGCTGCCGAGCAGGACATTGTCGTTATATTCCGCCACCCGGCTTTCGAACATATCCTCGCGCGCCAGCTGGTCGTTGCCGTCGGAGATGAAGCCCTGTTCGTCACCGTAATAGACCGTCGGCACCCCGCGCAGTGCGAACATCATCGCATGGCCGAGCTTGGTGCGCGCCAGCAGTTCGTCGGTATCGTCCGTCTCTGCATAGTCGCGCAGGAACATCGAGAAGCGCCCGAAATCGTGATTGCCGAGGAAGGTCGGCAGGCCGGTCGCGGTTTTCGCGCCGCCCGGATAGATCACATCCTGGCTGAGGAATTCGGCCATCACGGCGGGGCTTTCCTTGCCGCTGGCGACGAGCTGGGCCGCTTTCGCAAACCCCATGTCGAGCGCATAGGGAAGCTCCGCCTCGGTCATTACCCGCGCGGCGGTTATCGCATCGGGCGTATCGTAAGCGATTTCGCCGAAGATGTGGAAATTCGGAATGCCGCGCGCTTCGGCGCGTTCGAGCATGGCGGGCACGAAGGCCTGCCAGAATTCCGGGTTCACATGCTTGGCGGTATCGATGCGGAAACCGTCGATCCCGTACTGGTCGATCCAGTTGCCGAAGATGTCGATCATGCCAGACACCACGCGCGGGTGCTCGGTAAACAGATCGTCCAGCCCGACGAAATCCCCATCGACGCTGCTTTCGCCGATCCAGAAGGTATCGCCGCGATTGTGGTAATAGATCGGATCGTTGAGCCAGGCGGGCACTTTCACATCGCGCTCCGCCTCGGGCACCACGGGGGTATAGGCATAGGCCGGATCGGTCAGCCGGGCCCAGTTTTCGGGGCTGGGATCGGAAGGGTCGAAGCCCTTGTTGATGCGTTCCCCATCCACGCCGCCTCCGGTGGAATAGGGATATTCGCCCTTGCTGCGATAGTCATAGCTGTCTTCGGCGAAGCGGATCACATCGGCAGTGTGATTGGCGATGATGTCCATATAAACCTTCATCCCGCGCGCATGGGCGGCGGCCACGAAGGCGGCGAATTCTTCATTGGTGCCGAAATGCGGATCGACCTGCGTGAAATCGGTCACCCAATAGCCGTGATAGCCCGAACTGAAGCTGCCCGGATTGCCCGGATCGCCCTGCACCGGCTTGTTCTTGAAGATCGGCGCGAACCAGATCGCGGTGACACCCATCCCCTGGATGTAATCGAGCTTTTCGGTCAGCCCCTTGAGATCGCCGCCGTGATAGAAGCCCTTGTGCGCAGGATCGAAGCCGCTGACCAGCCGATCGTCCGCATAGCCGCCCAGATCGTTGCTGGTGTCGCCATTGGCGAAGCGGTCGGGCAGGACGAAATAGATCACCTCGTCTTCCACGCCGCGCTGGCGGAAGTCTCCGGCCTGCTGCGGTGCCGCCGCCGTATCTGCCTGCGCCTGCGCCTCTCGGGCGAGGCCCGGCATGCTGGCGAGCAGCAGGGCGGCAAGGGATAGGGTGCAATATTTCATCGGGCCGTCTCCTTGGTGGCGGCGGGTCGGGTGTCGGACTGCGGCATGCAGAAGGCGCGCAGGAATTCGGCGTGGCCGGGCATGGGGCCGACAGTAGCGGCGATGTCGCTTTCGATCCCCGCCAGCAGCCGCTGGAGGGCCGCGGGATCGAGCGCATCGGCATTGGGATGGGCGGCGCGCGGCATGACGCCCTGCCCCAGCAACACCTGCGTCCAACCGGCCTCGGTAAACAGCTCGTCATGCTCGCGGCTGAGATAGCCGGTGCTGCGGAACAGTTCGATCCGGTCGGCCAATCCTGCCGGCAGCTCCATCGCCCGCGCGCGGTCCCAGAAGGGTTCGCCGCGCCGATCGTTGGCGGCATAGTGCAGGATGAGAAAATCGCGGATGGCCGACCATTCGAAGGCGGACTGGCGGTTGAATTCACCCGCCGTGGCCGCCGTCTCGCCAGCAGGGCTGCCGGGGCGCGGCAGCATGGAAAGAAACCGCGCAATGCCCGACTGGATCAGGTGGATGCTGGTCGATTCCAGTGGTTCGAGGAAGCCGGCGGCCAGCCCCAGCGCAAGGCAATTGCCGCGCCACGGGGCGGCCCGCATGCCGGTGGTGAAGCGCAGGCGATTGGGTATTCCAAGCGGCGCGCCGTCGAGATTGGCCAGCAGCTGGGCCTCGGCCTCGTCATCGGACAGGAATTCGCTGCAATAGACCAGCCCGTTGCCGATCCGGTGTTGCAGCGGGATGCGCCATTGCCAGCCCGCCGCATGGGCCGCCGCGCGCGTGTACGGCGTGAAACCGCCTCCGGTTTCGCACGGCACGGCCACGGCGCGGTCGCACGGCAGCCAGTGGCTCCAGTCTGCGAAGCTCTGGCCCGGCATGTCGCCCGCCAGCCGCGCGCGAAAGCCGGTGCAGTCGATGAAGAATTCCGCTTCGATCCGGCGGCCGCCATCGAGGACGAGCGCAGCGATGTCGCCGCTTTCGCCGTCTTTCTCGGCAGTCTCGATCCGCCCTTCGATCCGGGCCACGCCGCGCGCTTCGGCGAAGCGGCGCAAATAGGCGGCGTAGAGCGCGGCATCGAAATGATAGGCCCAAGGCATGTCGGGCTGTGCCCCCTGCCCGGCAGGCCAGATCTGCATTCTGCCGGCACGCGCGGCCTGTTCGTTGAGCGAATAGGCGCCCAGATCTTTCGCCATGCCCAGTTCGCGCCCGCGCAGCCACAGCTGGTGGAAGGGCAGCAGCCCCGCCCCGCGCCCGACAGAGCCGAAGGCGTGCATGTAGCCGGTGCCAGCCTTGCGCCAGCCGTCGAATTCAATGCCGAGTTTGAAGGTGCCCTTGGTCTCGCGCAGGAATTCCGCCTCGTCGATCCCCAACCCGCGGTTGAACAGCCGGATTTGCGGGATGGTGGCTTCGCCCACGCCGACCGTGCCGATGGCATCGGATTCGACCAGCGCCACTTCGCAGCCGGTCAGCCGAGCCAGCGCGGCAGCCGCCATCCATCCGGCGGTCCCGCCCCCGGCAATGGCGACGCGCAGCGGCGCGCGCCTGCCGCCTGAGGTGGGAGAAGAGGTGTGCGTCACGGCCATGATCTTATCCGGTCACCGCGCCCTTGTCCGGCGCAAGCGTCAGCAAGGGCAACGGTATCGGAAAGCCAGGCGGCGGGGACGGCGGTTGCTGGTGAATGATCCGCCATCCCCGCCCCATGCATCAGAACTTGTAGGTGAAGCCTGCGAGGAAGCGGCGCCCGTAGCTCTGGTAATCGATCACCTGATTGCGGTTTTCGCCGGTTGAGACGAAGGGCTGGTCGGTCAGGTTCTGGCCCTGGATATAGAGCGAGAGACCTTCGAGCGCGCTGCCCGACTGGAAATCATAGCCGATCTGCGCATCGATGATCGTTTCCGCCAGCGCAGTACGCCGCGTGGGCGAGCCGCCGAAGCCGGTGAAATCACCAAGGAAGCTGGAACGGTAGCGCGCGCTGACGCGGCTGTTGAAACCGGCCTTTTCAAAATAGGCCGTGCCGTTGACCACCCATTTCGAATAGCCGGGAATTTCGGTTTCATTGCCGTCCGGATCTTCGATCTTGGTCTTGGTATAGCTGGCGCCGCCGGTGATGCCGAAGCCGTCCAGCGCCGGGGTGAAGGTGGAGAACGGCAGCGTGACTGCCAGTTCCGCGCCATAGAGATCGCCGCCGCCGGTGTTGGTCGGTGCTTCCAGCGTGCCGATGACCGGCAGATTGGGATAGGCTTCCGCGCCGGTGGGCGTTGGGAAAGCCGAATAATCGAAGGCGAAGCGGCCGTTGAAGACGTAGCTCTTGATGTCCTTGTAGAACAACTGGAGCGCCACGACGCCGCCGGTGCCGAAGTACTTCTCGATGTTGAAGTCGACGGCATTGGCCCGGTAGGGCCGCAGCGCCGGATTGCCGCCGCTGCCACGGATGAGGCCGCCGGGCACGGTGGCGTCGATACCGTAATCGATCGACAGGCGCGTATCGTCGAGCCGGGCGCGCATGATTTCACGCGCTGCGGCGACACGGAAGACCCAGTCGCTGTCAAGGCGCAGCGAAAGGTTGGCGCTGGGCAGCACGTCCCAGTAATCATCGCCCAGTGTGCGGCGCTCAGGGCCGGTTTCCGGGAAGATGAAACCGGTCGATTTCTGGACCGTGTTGATCGCCTGGACGCCGACATTCCCGGTGATCACGCCCGCGCCCACTTCCTGCTCCAGATTGGTCTGGAGATACATGGTCATCAGGTCTTCGGCGACGGTGTAGCTCTTGCTCAGCACATCGTTGGCCGCATCGGGGCCGGTCGCAACGCGCGGTTCGAGGACGAGGATGCCGTCGGCGATGAGATCACGCGCATCGTAGCTGACGATCGGGCCAAGGCCCAGATAGGTGAGATCGGTCGAACGCTGCAGATACTGCGAGGGGATCGCCACTTCGGTTGCACCGCCCGGCAGGCGGACGAAGGCTTCATCAGGCGTCAGGCTCTTCTCGCGGGTGGTGTAGTTCATGCCGAACTGCACGCTGCGCAGGAAGCTGTCGCTCTGGAGTTCCTTCTCCACTTCGACGCGGTACTGGAACAGCTCGTCTTCGACGATGCGGTTGTTCGAATAACCGGCCTGCGGCACCGTACCGCCGCCCCAGCCGAGCGGATCGGTCAGGAAGATCTGCGAGGGATCGCTGTAATCGAGCGAGGAATCGAAGACCGTGCCCTTGTCGCCCGAGGTGAAGTCGATGGTAGCTGCTGCGCCGTCACCGGTCACCGGGCCGTTGAAGCCGGTGCCCGAATAGCTTTCGAGGCTCAGCTCGTTGCGGTCGGTGCGCGAATAGCCGAAGTCGAAGAACGCGCTCCAGCCGTCATCGCCTTCCCAGTTGGCGTTAAAGCCGCCCGAATAGAGATCGGCCTTGCGCTGGAAGATGTCGTTGCGGATGACGCCGCGGACATTGTCGAACCGGCCCGCGGTGACAAGGCCGTCCTCGACCGTGGCGCTTGCGGGATCGAAGTCGGAGTTCAGATCGCCGCCATAGGCCAGCGGCAGCTCGAGGCCGCGCTTGGTCTGGTCGTCGTCGAAGTTCGAATAGAAGCCGTCGACCGTCAAGGTCAGCTGCGGCATCGGCTGGTACTGGATCGTGCCGTTGAGGCCGAGGCGCTTGAGCTGAGTGGAGGTGACGTAGGACTTCGATCCACCGATCAGCGCGGCGTCCTGCCCGCCGACATTTGCCGTGTCATAGCCCCAGGCGTTGAATTCCTGCAGCTGATACGGCTCGTCGACATAGGATGCGGCGAGCGAGATGCCCAGCGTATCGTCGGCGAACTGGTCGACATAGGTGCCGTTCACACGGTAGCCGAACTCGTTCGAACCGGCGTTGAGGGCACCGATATCCGCCCACGACCCGCGCGCACCGACGGCGAGGATACGCTCACCGGTTTCGAGCGGGCGAATGGTGCGGATATCGATGGTGCCAACCAGGCCCTGGCCCACAAGGGAGGCGGTGGGAGATTTGTAGACCACGACCTGGTTGACGATCTCGGACGGATACTGATCAAGCTCGACCGAGCGGTTGTCGCTCGTGGTCGTCTGCTCGCGGCCGTTGAGAAGGGTTTGCGAGAAGTCCGGGCCGAAGCCGCGGATGGCGACCACATTGGCGCGGCCGTTGAGGCGCTGCGCGGTGAGGCCGGGGAGACGGGCGATCGATTCGCCGATCGATGCGTCGGGCAGCTTGCCGATGTCTTCGGCCGTGATCGACTCGACGATCTGTTCGGACAGCTTCTTTTCCGCGACCGCGCTTTCGAGGCTGGCGCGGAAACCGGTGACGACGATGACATCGTCGGCCGCATCGGGATCGCTGACCGGCTGGCCGGCATCGACCTGCTCGGGCGTTTCGGGCTGGGTCCCCTGCGCCAGGGCGTGGGCCGGGATCATCCCGCCCGCCAGAGCCAGGGTTACGGTGAATGCGGAAATGCTGCTTCCGCTGCGAAGCGTGTCGCGAAATGCCATCGGTATACCCTCTCCACTGCCGATCCGAAGGGGTCGGCCATACGTGTTCTTGGAAGGGACATCCGGCATGGCGGCCCGCTTCCATCGGCGCCCGGATAGGCCGGAACTCCGCCACTTCGGAAGAGAGCATACGTATGTTATGCTATGCACGGGCACCGCTCACCGAGGGCGAAACGTCCGCGTGGACGAGGCCGGACGCATTGCCAAGAGCGCGCCGACGGCCTAGCGCGAGACGGCCTCGCACGGGGCGCACAAGGGCCTGCAAATGGCCAGGAGGATTGGTTTTGGGACGCGCACCGACCGGACGGCCGACCAGCTTCGACATCGCCTACCGCGCGGGGGTATCGCAGCCCACCGTGAGCCGGGCGCTGCGAGGCGAAAAGTCCGTCAGCGCCGAGACCCGCGCCAAGATCGAGGCGATTGCGGCGGAGCTGAACTATACGGTCGACAAGAACGCCAGCTCGCTGCGGTCCCAGCGGTCCAACACGATCGCGCTGCTGTTCTTCGAGGACCCGACGCCCGACCGCAGCATGATCAATCCCTTCTTCCTCGCCATGCTGGGATCGATCACCCGCGCCTGCGCCGATCGCGGGCTGGACCTTTTGATATCGTTCCAGAAAATGGAAGACGACTGGCACGTCCGTTATCAGGACAGCCACCGCGCCGACGGGCTGATCCTGCTCGGCTATGGCGATTACACGCTCTACCGCAAGCGGCTCGAACAGCTGGTGCGGCAAGGCACATGCTTCGCGCGCTGGGGCTCGGTCTCGAACGATGCGAGCGGGGTGACGGTAGGCACGGACAATCACGCGGCCGGGCGCCTTGCGGGCAAGCACCTGATCGCAAACGGGCGCCGCCGGATCGCCTTCCTCGGCCATGCGGACGAACATTATCCCGAATTCCATGGCCGTTACCTCGGCCTTTCCGCGGCCCTGGAGGATGCGGGCCTGCCCCAGGACGCGGGCCTCCAGTTCGATGCCATCACCACCGAAGAGGCAGGCCATGACGCCGCCATCGCCCTGATGGATAGCGGGCGCGACTTCGACGCGATCTTCGCGGGCAGCGACCTGATCGCGATCGGGGCGATGCGCGCACTCGCCGAAGCGGGCCGTAGCGTGCCCGGCGACATCGCCGTGGTCGGCTTCGACGATATTCCCGCCGCCAGCCTGACCACCCCGCCGCTGACCACGGTGATGCAGGACATCACCGGCGCGGGCGCGGCGCTGGTGGAAACGCTGATCGCGCAGATCGAAGGGCGCGAGACCGCACCGCGCAAGCTGCCCGGAAAACTGGTGGTGCGGGCCTCCAGCGGGCCTGCCGAAGAATAGACCACATTCGTATGCGGCCTTGCCGCACCTGCCGCTTCATGCGAGCCGAGCCCAATTCATCCGAGCGGGCGTAAAGACTTGGGCCGGATGCGGACGAGGACATATTTCATGACACATGCGCTGACCGAAAAACCGCGCCAGAGCTTACGCGGGCTGTGGAACATGAGCTTCGGCTTCTTCGGTATCCAGATCGGCTTCGTGCTGCAGAATTCGAACATGAGCCGCATCTTCCAGACCGTGGGCGCCTCGCTCGACGACCTGCCCGCGCTCTGGGTCGCCGCGCCGCTGACGGGGCTGATCGTGCAGCCGATCGTGGGCCATCTGTCGGACAAGACCTGGAACCGGTTCGGCCGCCGCCGTCCCTATTTCATGACCGGCGCGCTGCTGGCCGCGCTGGCGCTGTTCCTCATGCCCTTCGCGCCCGCTTTCGCCGCGCCGCTGGTCTTTGCCGCCGGATTGCTGTGGCTGCTCGACGCCAGCCTCAATATCGCGATGGAGCCTTTCCGCGCATTCGTGGGCGACATGCTCGACCGCTCGCAGCACGCCACCGGCTATGCCGTGCAGACCGCCTTTATCGGCGCCGGTGCAGTCTTCGCCGCGATATTCCCATGGTTGCTCGGCCATCTCGGCGTGAGCAATGTGGCCCCGGCGGGCGAGATCCCCGATACGGTCCGGTGGAGCTTCTGGGCCGGCGGCATCGCCCTGTTCGCGGCGATCGGCTGGACCGTATTGACCACGCGCGAATATTCGCCCGAGGAAATGGCGGCTTTCGAAGCGGAACGCGCAACCGCCGTAGCCCAGCCCGTTTCCGCACTGGCGGAGAAAAACTATGGTTCGGCGCTGGTCTGGCTGGCGCTGGGCGCGGGCATCGCGCTGATCGTCGCCCCGCTCGGCCTGGAAAAGGAAATCTACCTGCTCGGCGCCCTGCTGGCGACTTACGGCGTGCTTTCGGCAATCGCGATATCGCTCGCGAAACGGGGCCGCTCCGCCAACATGCTGTCCACCATCGTGGGTGATTTCGCCGGCATGCCCGCCACCATGAAGCGGCTGGCGCTGGTGCAGTTCTTCAGCTGGTCCGCACTGTTCGTGATGTGGATTTATTCCGGCCCGATCGTATCGCAATATTTCTACAGCAGCGCCGATCCCACCACTGCCGCCTATAACGAGGGCGCGAACTGGTGGAACCTGATCTATACCGTGCAGAACGGGGTCGCCGCCGTGGCCGCCCTGTTGCTGCTGCCCAAGCTGAGCAAGCGGCTCGGCAAGGCGCGGACGCATATGCTCTGCCTGCTGGCGGGCGCGCTCGGGTTCTTGGGGTATTTCTTCCTGCGCGATCCGAACCTGCTGATCCTGTGCGAAATCCTGCGCGGCGTGGCCTGGGCGTCGATCCTCGCCATGCCCTACGCGATCCTTGCCAGCAGCCTCCCGCAGGCCAAGCTCGGCATCTACATGGGCCTGTTCAACATCTTCGTGGTGCTGCCACAGTTGCTGGTGGCCACGGTCATGGGGTCGATCATGAATGCGCTGTTTCCCGGCGACCCCATCTGGACGATGCTGTTCGGAGCCGCGGTTTGGACCATCGCCGCCTTCGCCATGCTGCGGGTACGTGATGCGGGGTGATATCCAGCCCCCTGGCATCGGCAGGGGACCGGCTCATCCATTCGGACGCGGTAGCATTCAGGCTCCGGGCTATTGCGCCCGGGCCCCGTTGACGAACTGATAGGAGCTGAAGCGGCCGCCTTAACCGGCAGCCGCGTCACCCGTGCCCACAAGCGCTTCGGCAGCGCGGCGAACGAGTTCGCGGGCCACTTCTTCCTTGGGCATTTCCGCCAGGCTCTCGACCCCGCCGGGGGTGACGATATGCACCTGGTTGAGATCGCCGCCCATCACGCTTTCGCCTTCCGCCGCCGAAACATTGTTCGCGATGATCCAGTCGGCCCCCTTGCGCTTGCGCTTGGACTTGGCGTTTTCGACCACGTTTTCGGTTTCGGCGGCAAAGCCGATCAGCAGCTGCGGACGTTTGCGCCCGGCCGCCACGGCGGCGAGGATGTCGGGGTTTTCGGCAAGGATGAGCGCGGGCGGCGCGCTGCCGCGCTTCTTCATCTTTTCGGACGCGACATGGCGGCTCTTCCAGTCGGCCACTGCCGCGACCATGAAGGCCGCATCGGCGGGCAGCGCATTGCGCACTTCTTCCGCCATATCTTCCGCGGTTTCCACGTCGATCCGGTCGACCCCGACCGGCGTCGGCAAATGCACGGGACCAGCGATCAAGGTGACCCTGGCCCCGGCAGCAGCGGCCATGGCCGCAATCGCGAAGCCCTGCTTCCCGCTCGAACGGTTTGCGATGTAGCGCACCGGATCGATCGGTTCACGAGTTGGTCCGGCGGTTACCAGAACATGCTTGCCATAGAGCGGGCGATGCTCCGGATTTTCATCGAAGATCGCCTGACCGTAAAGCGGATCGGCCGCCAGCGCCGCACCGTGATCGGCATAGGCGATGTCTTCGGGCATGGGCTGCGGCATGGCGCGTTCGTCCTGCCGGGCCACGGTGTGGTTGATCGCTTCGCGGTCGGTCGGCGGAGCGGCAGCGGCGCCGCCCTTCTTGGCCAGCAGCGGACCGCTGAAGTCGGGCTTGAATTCGGTTTCCTGAAACTCCGCCTCGTCGAAATCGGGTTCGTCGAAGTCGCCGTCGTCGAAATCCTGCTCTTCATCCTCGGCGTCGCGGGTTTCGGTGCTGCGCGGAATAATCGCGTTCAGCAGGCTGCCGAGGCCCGAACCGCTGCTGGAGCTTTCTTCCTCGTCATATTCGTCCTCGCCTTCATCGGCAAAGGCGGCCGGCGAAGGCGGCGCGAGCTGCGGGGCGGGCCCGTTGAGTTCGGGCAGGTCGATGTCGAGATCGAGCGCGTCGGCGATGGCCTTGAGGATGGCCGGTGGTTCGGGCAAGCGGCCGGGGCCGAATTCGCCGCAGGCCATCGCCCCTTCATCGGGGTTCATCACCGTGACGCCCGCCTGGCGAAGCCAGCTGGCGTTGCGCTGGGTGGCCGAATGTTCCCACATGCGCACGTTCATCGCGGGCACGGCGATCACCGGCTTGTCGGTCGCGAGAATCAGCGTGGTGGCAAGATCATCGGCGATGCCGGCGGTCATCTTGGCCAGCAGGTCGGCAGTTGCCGGGCAAACGACAACCAGATCCGCCTGACGCGAAAGCTGGATGTGGCCCATCTCCACTTCGTCCTTCAAATCGAAGAGCGAGGTATAGACCTTGTTTTCGGACAGGGCCGCCAGCGCCATGGGCGTGACGAACTGCTGCCCGCCTTCGGTCAGCACGCAGGTGACATCGCCGCCCGCCTTGCGGATGAGTCGCACGAGTTCGCAGCTCTTGTAGGCGGCGATGCCGCCACCGATCACGAGCAGAATTTTTGGGCCGCTCATGCGCCCAAATCCGCGGTTTTCGTGGCGCGCAGCGTCAGCGGCGCGAACCGGCTGGTGTAATCCCATTGCGTCATTGATGCGCTTGCTAGCGCCCCCCGTCCGTCATTGCCAGCACGCAAAAGCGTGACATTCCTGCGCACCCTTGCCAGCGTATGGTTTAGAAAACGGTAATGCTGAGGACCTTCCATGCAATTCATTCTCGTCATCCTGCTGGCTCTGGGCGCCCTGCTCGACCTGATGCTGGGGATCAGCTTCTTTCTCGACCCGGCCACGGCAGGCGCGGATTTCGGACTGCAATCCGCCACGCCGGAAGGGCTTTCGGCGATGCGCGGGGACTTTACCGCCTTTTTCTGGCTGGCCGCGTTATGCATGGGCTGGACCGCGTGGAAACGGCGCGCGGACATGCTGTGGCCTGCGCTGGCCCTGTTCACCATCGCCTTCACCGGCAGGCTGGTCAATCTTATCGCGGTCGGCACCTATGACGGCTGGTGGCAGCCGATGGCGGTGGAGGCGCTGCATGTCGTCGTGATGGTGCTGGCCATCAGGCTGCTGCCCTATGGCCGGGTCAGCCCAGCAGGCCCTGCGTAAGCGCGGCCCAGACGCCGATCCCGCCGGCGCCGGCGGCCACGAGATAGCCGAACCAGCCGCGGCCCTTCTGCATGCGTTCGCGGCGTTCCCAAATGAGCTCCACCTCAGGCAGCGGCGGCGCTTCAGGCGCGCCCCCCTTGGGCGGGAAGCGGTCCTCGATCCGGCGCACGAGCGCAGGGATCCGCAGAAGCGTTTCGGTATCTTCGCGAATGCGGTCGGCAATCGCGGCCTCGGGGCCCAGTTCGTCGCGAATCCAGCTGCGCACGAAGGGCGCGGAAACGTCCCACATGTTGATCTTTGGATTGAGCTGGGTGGCGATGCCTTCGACCATCACCATGGTTTTCTGCAGCAGCAGCAGATGCGGCTGCGTCTGCATGTCGAAATCGCGGGTGATCGCGAACAGCCCGTCGAGCATCTGGCCCACCGAAAGCTCGCTCACCGGCTTGCCGCGCATCGGTTCGCCCACGGCGCGTAGCGCGGTCGCGAACTCGTCGACATTGTGATAGCTCGGCACATATTGCGCCTCGAAATGGATTTCGGCGACGCGGCGGTAATTGCCCGTGGTCAGGCCATAGAGGATTTCCGCCAGCCACATGCGCGCCTGCCGGTCGATCCGGCCCATGATGCCGAAATCGATCGCCGCAATCGTGCCGTCGGGTTTCACGAACAGATTGCCCTGATGCATGTCGGCGTGGAAGAACCCGGCCGAAATCGCCTGCTTGAGGAAGGCGAGGACGAGGCGGCTGGCCAGTTCGTCCATGTCGTGGCCTGCGGCAATCAGCGCCTCGGTATTGCTGATCTTGATCCCGTCGACCCAATCGACCGTCATCACCCGGCCATTGGTCCGGTCCCAGTCGATCCCGGGGATCTCGTATTTCTCGGTGCCGACCATATGCTCGGCCAGCTCGGACGCGCTGGCGGCTTCGCGGCGCAGGTCCAGTTCGCGCAAGGTCCAGCGCTTGAAATTGGCGATGGTCAGCCGGGGCCGCAGCCGCGCCGCTTCGCCGCCGAAGCTTTCCAGATGCGCGGCGGCCCATTCGTAAGTGGAGATGTCCTTGGCGAACCGTTCGCGCACGCCGGGGCGCAGCACCTTGACGGCGACCTGCCGGCCATCGGTCGTCACCGCGCGGTGAACCTGCGCGATGGAGGCTGCGCCCACCGGTTCGGGATCGAATTCCGCCCAGAGATTCTCCAGCGGCTGCTCGAAACTTCCCTCGATGCTCTGGCGAATCTGCTCGAACGGCACGGGCGGCAGATTGTCCTGCAGGCTGAGCAGGTTCTTCGCCGCATCCTCGCCCACGAGATCGGGCCGCGTCGCCAGCGTCTGGCCGAGCTTGATCGCGGCGGGCCCGATTTCGCGGAATGCGCCGGCGTAATCGGGCTCCTTCGGCTGGACCGTGCCGAACCGGGCGATCCGCGCGAGACGCTTGACCGGCGCGGGCGTGTTGGGATCGTTCTCGATCCCGCGCAACGCCCCGTGGCGCGCGAGCGTACGGCCCCATTTCAGCAGCCGCCAGATGTGCGTTGCGGGTTTGGCCACCCTAGACTTTCCAGCCCGAATGGATCGCCACGAGCCCGCCCATGATCGGCTCGACCCGGGTGTTCGAGAAGCCCGCCTCGCGGATCATCGCCTCGAAGGCGGCCATGTCGGGGAAACGGCGGATCGATTCGATGAGATAGCGATAGCTGTCCTCGTCCCCCGCAACCGCCTTGCCGATCTGCGGCACCAGCTTGTGCGAATAGAGGTCGTAGGCTTCCTTGAAGCCCGGCCATTCGACGGTCGAGAATTCGAGGCAGTAAAACCGCCCGCCGAATTTCAGCACCCGGTGCGCTTCCTTCAGCGCCTTGAGCGTGTGCGTGACGTTGCGAATGCCGAAAGCGATGGTGTAGGCGTCAAACGTCCGGCTAGAAAAGGCCAGTTCTTCGGCGTTCTGGCGGCTCCACACCAGCCCGTCGATGCCGCGGTCCATTGCGCGCTCGATACCGACGTCGAGCATGTCCTGATTGATGTCCGACACGGTGACGCTTGCGCCCTTGTCCGCCAGGCGGAAAGCGATGTCGCCCGTGCCGCCCGCCATGTCGAGGATCTGTTCGCCCGGCTGCGGTTTCACGCGAGCCACGAAGCGATCCTTCCACAGGCGGTGCATGCCCATGGACATCGCATCGTTCATCACGTCGTATTTGGCGGCGACATTCGAAAACACCTCGCCCACGCGGCCGGTCTTCTCGCTTGCATCGATGTCTTCGTAGCCGAAGGAAACAGTGTCACTCATGGGAGGGAGCCTTAGGGGGAATTGAGCGGGGCGCAAAGGGTGTTAGAGGGGTTTTCATGCCAGAGCTTCCCGAAGTCGAAACAACGGTGCGCGGCCTTGCGCGGTTCCTGCAGGGCGAGACCATCACGCGGGTGACGGTCAACCGCCCCGACATGCGCCGCCCCTTCCCGCCCGATCTGGTGCAGGCACTGACCGGGGCGAGCGTCACGCACCTCTCGCGCCGGGCGAAATACGGCCTCATCCACACCAGCCGCGACCACGCGATGGTGTTCCACCTCGGCATGAGCGGACGCTGGCGAATCGACCCGGCAGAGGACGAAAAGCACGACCATCTGGTGATCGAGACCGCAGGCCACCGCTTCGCACTCAACGATCCGCGTCGCTTCGGCTCGGTCGATCTGATGACGGCGCAAGAGCTGGTGACGTGGAAACCCTTCGCCGCGCTGGGGCCGGAGCCGCTAGGCGACGACCTCACCCCCGAACATTTGCGCGAGGCTACCAAGGGACGCAAACAAGCGATCAAGCTGCTGCTGCTCGACCAGAGCATCGTGGCGGGTCTCGGCAATATCTATGTCTGCGAGGCGCTATGGCATGCTGGCATCCATCCGCGAAAGGCCGGCGGCAAGGTGACCATGCCGCAGCTCCGCCGCCTCGTCCCCGCGATCAAGGACGTGCTGGAGCGCTCCATCCGCGACGGCGGCAGCACCTTGCGCGATTTCGCCCAGCCCGACGGAAATCTCGGCTATTTCGCCACCCGCTTCCACGTCTACGGACGCGAGGGCGAGCCCTGCCACCACGAGGACAGCGGCACGATCCGCCGCATCGTGCAGGGCGGGAGAAGCACGTGGTTTTGTCCGGTTTGTCAGAGGTGAAGTCGAAAGAGATGCAATCTCTGCTCTTTTCGATTACAATCGCAGAGTGAAATCGAGCGCAATCACTCGTCTCAAGGCATGCGGCAGAGGGTTTGCTGCTATTGGATTGCTGATTTCTCTCACGGCAACATGGGTTCCTCCCACCACGGAAACTTTGCAGGCTCATGCCGACCGCCTCATTGAGAAATGCAAGGCAGAGAACCTGATCGAGGTCGTGGTCGAGTCACCGCAGGTAATGAAAATCAAAGTCTTGAAAGATCCTGAGGAGCGGACTGATGCAGAGACTTCGGCGCTTCAATGCTTAAGCCGACAAACAATGGGGCATGTCGACTTCCGCCCAGCGGCTGATCTGCTTCTCACGGCGCAAAAGACAAATTGATTGCCGCGAAAGGGAACGCGGACCGATCCCGAAAAGCGACTGAACTCATAAATCCAGCGAGGCATATTCCCGTGGCGGGGGCAGGCCGTCCATCTTCTCGCTCAGCAGCGGGCGGAAGCTGGGGCGGCTTTTCATGACCATGTACCAGCCCTGCGCCTGCTCGTGCCCGCGCCAGTCGACCGCGCCGAGGTAATCCACCACAGAGAGATGCGCCGCGCAGGTCAGGTCGGCGAGGCTCAGCTGCGGGCCCGCAAGCCATTGCCGCGTATCGACCAGCCAGTCGATATAATCGAGGTGGCCATGCAGTAACCGGCCCATCTGGCGCAGCACCTGCCCATCGGGCGGCTGGCGCAGGACCAGCCGCTTTTTCATCTTCTCGTGCAGTGCGGGCTCTGTCACATCGTTATAGAAATTCTCATCGAACAAGGCCGTCAGGCGGCGGATTTCGGCGCGCTGCATCGCATTGCCCGAGATCATCGGCACGCGCTCGACCGTTTCTTCGAAGAATTCGCAGATCGCCTGGCTATCGCACAGGATTACGCGGCGCGCGGGATCGTGAAGCACCGGGGTCCGCCCCGCCGGATTGAGCTGCCAGAACGCATCGCGCGCTTCCCAGGGATTTTCCCGGACAAGCTCATAGGCGACCGCTTTCTCCCCCATGAGGAGACGCAGCTTCCGGCTGAAGGGACACAAAGGGAATTGGTGCAGCTGCCACATGCTGGAGCGCTCATGCATCAGCGGCGCGCCCGCGTCCACTGGCAGTCACTGCGCGGTCAAAGTTTTGCGACGTTTTTCAATTGGCTTGCGGGGTGATGGTCTTCATCCGGGCGGCCATGTCCCTGAGAGTGGGCGCCATGGTTTCGAGCGCCTTCGCCATCGATCCCATCGCATTGAGGGCGCGTGGAAGGTTGCGTTCGATCTCTTCCGGGGCGCGGCTGCTGAGCGGCGCAATCTTGCGCAGCGTCGCATCCGGATCGACTGGGGGCAGATCCTTGCCGGTCAGGTCTTCGCTCATCTCCCCCGCGGCAGCAACTAGCGGGGCGATCGGCAGGTCGAGCAGGACTTCGCCCATGGTGCGAACCATCAGCGCCAGCTCGCGCTGCGTATCCGGATCCTGCATGCGCTCGGCAAAGCCGGAAAGATCTTGCGAGGCGTCCTGGTTGTGAATCGGCTCGCCAATCTCCACGACTTCCTGAGCCGACAGCGACATCGGTGCGGCAAGAGCCGCAGTCGCCATAGTCGCCAAGATAAGTTTACGCATTGCTATCCCCATTCGGCAGTTCACGGGATCGATAGGCCGCTGCCGCTGACAGGGGCCTGAACACCGCTTAAAGCCCCGAAGCGTCCAGCATCATGAGGCAGGCGGGCATCACCTCGTCCACCGCACCTTCATTTTGCAAGTCACGCGCTTCCTTCGCCGCGAGTTCCTGCAACGCGGTGCGGTCAAGGCTCAGCTCATCCATCAATCGCGCAGTACTGCGCACGAAAAACTCGCGCCCCCGCTTGTTCATCGGAGGATAGGCCAGAGCAGCCTCGACGCCTTCACTCTGCCCCTGCGCCACGATGGCGAAGGCGGCCGAGCAGCGCAGCGTGGCGGATTGCTGGGCGGTGAGCTGCGGCGTTGCCGCAGTCTCCTGCGCCTGTGCGGCGGGAGAGAGCATGAGGACAGCGAGCGGGGCCATAAGCAGTTTCATGCGGCCACTTCTATATCCTGCACGCTGAACGGCAAGCAACACGTCTTGCGAGCGCCAGCGCCCTTCCCTAGGCCCGATCGCCAAAGGAGATATACGCGCCATGAAAACCAGAGCAGCCGTAGCATTCGAAGCGAAGAAGCCGCTGGAAATCGTCGAACTCGATCTGGAAGGCCCGAAAGAAGGCGAAGTGCTGGTCGAGATCAAGGCGACCGGCATCTGCCATACCGATGCCTATACGCTGGACGGACTCGACAGTGAGGGCCTGTTCCCCAGCGTGCTCGGCCATGAAGGTGCGGGCATCGTACGCGAAGTCGGCAAGGGCGTGACCTCTGTCAAGCCGGGCGACCACGTCATCCCGCTCTACACGCCCGAATGCCGCCAGTGTAAAATGTGCCTGTCGGGCAAGACCAACCTTTGCAGCGCCATTCGCGAAACGCAGGGCAAGGGCCTGATGCCCGATGGCACCACGCGCTTCAGCTATAACGGCAAGCCGATTTACCATTACATGGGGTGTTCGACCTTCTCGAACTTCACGGTCCTGCCCGAGATCGCAGTGGCGAAAATCCGCGAGGACGCGCCCTTCCAGACCAGCTGTTACATCGGCTGCGGCGTGACGACCGGCGTCGGCGCGGTGGTCAATACCGCCGATGTGCGCCCGGGCGACAATGTGGTGGTCTTCGGCCTTGGCGGGATCGGCCTCAACGTGATCCAGGGCGCGAAGATGGCGGGCGCGGACCGGATCGTGGGCGTCGACATCAACCCCGACAAGAAGCCTTATGCCGAACATTTCGGCATGACCGATTTCGTCAATCCCAAGGATGTCGACGATGTGGTGGCGACGCTGGTCGAAATGCTCGACGGCGGCGCGGATTACAGCTTCGACTGCACCGGCAATACCGAGGTGATGCGGCAGGCGCTCGAATGCTGCCACAAAGGCTGGGGCACCAGCATCATCATCGGTGTTGCCGAAGCCGGCAAGACCATCGAGACGCGCCCGTTCCAGCTGGTCACGGGCCGCAACTGGCGCGGCACGGCCTTCGGCGGCGCCAAGGGCCGGACCGACGTACCAAAGATCGTCGACTGGTACATGGACGGCAAGATCCAGATCGACCCGATGATCACGCATGTTCTGAAGCTGGAAGAAATCAACAAGGCGTTCGACCTGATGCATTCGGGCGAAAGCATCCGCAGCGTGGTGGTTTACGACTGATGGCCAGCAAAGTGACCCTCGCCGAAAAGTTCGGCACGTTCACCGAACGATGGGCGCCGCGCATTGTCGCGCGATACGAGGGTCACGAGGTGCGTATCGCGAGGCTCGAGGGGGAGTTCGAATGGCACAGGCACACTCATGACGAGCTGTTCCTGTGCCTCGACGGCGAGCTCGACATCGAGTTTCGCGGTCGTACCGAAACTCTGCATCCGGGCGACCTGCTCCTGATCGAGGCGGGGGAGGAACACAGGCCCAACGCACGCAAGGGAGAGGTTCAGGTCCTGCTGTTGGACCCGGCAGATTCCCCCAACACCGGCGATCCCGAAACCGCTACGATTGCGGTCGACGCCTGAAACCAAAGCGAGGAGAGTACCCATGTTCAATCATGTCATGATCGGCACCAACGATATCGAGAAATCGAAGGCTTTCTACGAGAAGGTCCTCAGCGTGCTGGGGGCGGCCGGTTCGATGGACAATACGTCCGACAGCGGCCACAAGCGAGTGTTCTTCATGCATGACGGCAACGTGCTGGCGCTGTCGCAGCCGATCAATGACGAGGCGGCGACCTGCGCCAATGGCTTCACGCTGGGTTTCAAATGTTCTTCGCCGGAACAGGTGAAGGAACTCCACGATGTCGCCATCGCCGCGGGCGGGACGACATGCGAGGATGCCCCCGGCCTTCGTCAGACCAGCATGGGCGATGTGCATCTGTCCTATTTCCGCGATCTCGACGGCCACAAGATTTGCGGCATCTATCGCCCCAAGTGAGCATGCGCGGCGAAGCGGGATTGCGGGCCGATTTGGACGCGCTCGCGATCCCCTTCGAACATCACGACCATGAAGCGGTCTTCACCGTGGCGGAAAGCCGCGGTGTGAAAGACGCCATTCCCGGCGAGCACACCAAGAACCTGTTCCTAAAAGATGCAGGCGGCGCGTTCTGGCTGGTGACCGTGCCCGCCGAAATGCGCGTGGACCTGAAGGCTCTGCCGCAGGCGATTGGCTGCAGGCGGGTGAGCTTCGGCAAGCCCGAGGACATGGACCGGCTGCTGGGCCTGACGCCGGGCTCGGTCACGCCGCTGGGCGCGATCAACGCCGCGCCGGGAAGCATCACCGTGGTCCTCGACCGGACCCTGGCAGAGGCAGACCGGATCAATGTCCACCCCCTTCGCAATACCGCGACCATCGGCCTGTCCGGCGCGGACTGCTTGCGACTGCTCGAACATTGGGGGCATGCGCCGCTGGTCGCAGACATACCCGCACAGGAAACCCGATGACACTCGAATACCTTTCGCAGAACAAGGCCTTTGGCGGCGAACAGTTCGTTCTCTCGCATCACTCCGAAAGCACCGGCACGGAGATGACCTTCTCAGTCTATGTGCCGCCGCATGCCGATGGCGCGAAACTGCCGGTGCTGTGGTATCTGTCGGGCCTGACCTGCACGCATGCCAACGTCACCGAAAAGGGCGAATACCGCGCAGCTTGCGCGGAGCACGGCGTGATCTTCATCGCCCCCGATACCAGCCCGCGCGGGCAGGATGTGCCCGATGCGGAAGACGAGTATGATTTCGGCAAGGGCGCAGGCTTTTATGTCGATGCGACACAGGCCCCTTGGGCGCAGCATTACCGGATGCGAAGCTATATCGAGGACGAATTGCCCGGCCTGGTCGAGGCGAATTTCCCGGTCGACCCGGCGCGGCAGGGGATCACCGGCCACTCGATGGGCGGCCACGGTGCGTTGACCATCGGACTGCGCAATCCGGACCGCTTCCGCTCCATCAGCGCCTTCGCGCCGATCGTCGCGCCCAGCAAGGTGCCATGGGGCGAAAAGGCATTAGCCCGCTATCTGGGCGAGGACCGCGCGGCATGGGCAGAATATGACGCAGTCGCGCTGATCGAGAACGGCGCGCGGGTCGATCATCTGCTGGTCGACCAAGGTACGGCGGACAATTTCCTCGAGGACCAGCTCAAGACCGGCCTTCTGTCGATGGCCTGCGCCAAGGCCGGCATTCCCGCGGACATCCGCATGCAGGAGGGCTACGACCACTCCTATTACTTCATCTCGACCTTCATGGCCGAGCATGTAGCCTGGCATGCGGAGAAGTTGAAATGATCCCGATTAAGCAATTTTCCGAGCCAGAGCGCTCAATCGCGCGCGCCGATGGCGCCTCTTAATGTTTGACCATGCCTTCGCCAGATTCGACGAGATGCTTGGAAGGGACTGGATCTTTTCTCAACCTCTCGATTAGCTTCTTGCATTTCGCAAGTTCGTCTGAGGATGCGAAGATCCTAGGTGGAATGTAATAGCCATGAGCTGGTCCGGTCTTAATGAAGAGCGAACCTTCTCGTTCGACTACATCGATAACACCTAGCCAGCTTGTATAATCCTCGCTGGTTTCAGTGCTCCAAGAGACCCCCGATGTGTCCAGCCAAACTGAATTTCAGCCAACTCGTTTGGGGTCGTCTGCTTGCAATCGTTCAAGCATCCTCATGAGAGAAATCTCAACTCCCAGCGAGACCCAAATTGAGAGACTGGCAGCGAGCACAATCCAAATGAGCACGAAAAAGTCAGTATTCGGTAGTAAGGCCTTCGCCACGAAATAGGTCAGCAAAAACGCGACCAGTCGAGACAAAACCGCAATCCCATACGAGTGATCAAAGCCGATCATTTCACGCACATTTTGTTCGAGCGCCCGTGTATCACCGACTACCCACTGGAAGGAGATGTGAACCGCATTATCCTCTTCTTCATACATGCCCGAGGTCGCCTCTTCGATTCATCCTCTCAGGGAAAAACACCCCTCACCCATGCGCGGCGATGAATTCCTCCACCACCGGCGCGATCCGGTCGCGCCATTTGCTGCCGTTGAAGATGCCATAATGCCCGGCACCTTCCGCCATGTAGTAGCGCTTTTTCGAGACATCGAGATTGGGCGTCAGCTCTAGTGCGGCACGGGTCTGACCCAGGCCAGAAATATCGTCCCGTTCGCCTTCGATGGCGAGCAGCGCGGTTTCCGTGATGTCTCCCAGATCCACGCGCTTGCCGCGGTGCATGAAGGTGCCGTTGGGGATGGAGTGTTTCTGGAATACCTCCACCACAGTCTGCAGATAAAATTCCGCCGTCATGTCGCAGACGCTGCGATATTCGTCGTAGAAATCCTTCGTCGCCTGCGCGCTCGCATCGTCGCCCTTGTTGAGGTGTTTGAACATCTCGTAATGGCTCATCATGTGATTCCCGAGGTTCATGGTCATGAAGCCGGCCAGCTGCATGAAGCCCGGATAGACCTTACGCCCCGATCCCCGATACTGCACCGGCACAGTGGCGATCACATTATGGCGGAACCACTCTATCGGCCGCTCCATCGCCAGATCGTTGACGCTGGTGGGTGAACACCGCGTATCGATCGGCCCGCCCATCATGGTCAACGTTTTCGGAGCGCATTCATTGCCGTCGCGGTTCATGATCGCAGTGGCAGCGAAAACCGGCACCGAGGGCTGGCACACCGCCATCACATTCGCGCCGCCGCCGTTTTTGCCCGGGCCGATATGCTCCAGAAACTCGATCACATATTCCATGTAATCATCGAGATCGAACTCGCCTTCGTGCAGCGGGACATCGCGCGCATCGGCCCAGTCGGTGACGAAAACCACGTAGTTCTGCAGCATGCGTTCGACCGTACCGCGCAGAAGCGTGGCGTGATGCCCGCTCATCGGCGCGACCACCAGCAGGCGCGGCGCATCTTCCGGAAGACCTTCGCGGTGGAATCGCTTGAGATCACCGAAGGGCTTGTTGAGCACGGTGGATTCCACCACTGGAAACTGGTCACGATCCACGGTCACGTGTTCGATCCCCCAGGCCGGTTTGCCATAAGTCGCCGTTGCGTGGGCGAAGACTTCCAGCGCGCTGGCGGCCATCTGGCCCATCCCCATGTAACCCATAGACAGCGCCGGATTCGAAAGCATTTCCGAGCCGATCGACGCAAAGGTGCTGGCGCTGGAAAGCCAGCTCCTCTGGAGTTCGTGAAGGTGGTAGAGCATATGCTGGCGTTCCCTGCTGGCCGCACTGTTATGGCTTTTTCCGCGGCACGTCCGATTTGCCACAATGTGACGATTGGTTCGCGATTGTGCAATGCACAAACAGTGTAAAAGTGCCGTTTGCGGCGCAGCGGTGTGGATTTTAGCGCTCCCCGCGCCTAACTGGGCGCACATGGACGAGACGGGTACACCTGAGAAAGCTCGCCGCCGGATATTCGGGCGGCGACGCGACGGCGAAAACCGCAGCCTGAAACCGCTGCGCATGGTGTACGATGCTGCCAAGGCCTATCCATTACAGCTGGTCCTGGCCGCCGCGGCCCTGCTGATCACCGCAATCATCAGCTCGCTGGCGCTGCCGAGCGCGCTGAAGCTTATCATCGACCGCGGTTTTGCGGCCGAAGGCGGGGCGGATATCGGGCGCTGGTTCCGTTATCTCCTGATCCTGGTGGGCGCCTTGGGCATCTTTACCGCCCTGCGTTTCTATTTCGTCAGCTGGCTGGGCGAACGCGTTGTCGCGGATGTGCGCAAGGCCGTGCACACAAACCTGCTGCGCCTTTCTCCTTCCTTCTTCGAGACCAACAGCCCCAAGGAAATCTCGAGCCGGATGACCGCTGATACCGCGATCATCGAGCAGACGGTGGGCACCACGCTCTCGGTCGCCCTGCGCAACCTCATCATGGCCGTCCTCAGCGTCGGCTATCTCTTCTGGCTCGCGCCGCAGCTGGCGCTCTATCTCGTCATCGGCATTCCCGTGGTGATCATCCCCATCGCCATCTTCGGATCCCGGCTCCGCAAGGTCAGCCGCACCAGCCAGGACCGCGTTGCCGACGTCGGCTCGATGGTGACGGAAGTCCTGTCGGCGACCAAGATCGTACAGGCCTTCGGCCAGCAGGCGCGCGAAGGCGAGCGGTTCGGCGACGCCGTAGAACGCACGTTCGATATTGCGCGGCAGCGCATCCTGATCCGGGCGGTGATGACGGCGATCCTCATCACACTGGTCTTCGGATCGATTACCGTTCTGCTGTGGCGCGGCGCCCTGCTGGTGGAAGAAGGCGTGATCACGGGCGGTACCATCGCGGCTTTCGTCTTCGCAGGCGTCATCGCTGCGGGCAGCTTCGGCGCGCTGACCGAAGTTCTGGGCGACCTGCTGCGCGCAGCGGGCGCGGCCAGCCGGCTTGCCGAGCTGCTTAATGCCGAGCCGGAGATTTCCGCACCGGAAAGCCCCATGCCGCTGCCAAAGCCGGCACGCGGCGGCCTGTCGTTCCGCAATGTGACCTTCCGCTATCCGACGCGGCCCGAAACTGCCGCGCTGGAAGATTTCACGCTGGAGGTCGAACCCGGCGAGACTGTGGCCATTGTGGGCCCATCGGGCGCGGGCAAGTCCACGCTGTTCCAGCTGGCCGAACGCTTTTACGACCCGCAGGCGGGCACTGTCAGGCTCGATGGAATTCCGCTCGCAAAGGCGGATCCGGCGGAAATCCGCCGCCGTATTGCCCTCGTTCCGCAGGAAGGCGTGTTGTTCTCCGCCAGTGCGCGGGACAATCTGCGGTATGGCCAATGGGACGCCACCGAGGAAGAAATCTGGCAGGCTGCCAAGGTCGCAAACGCCGCGGACTTTCTCGAAAATCTGCCGCGAGGGCTCGATACCCATCTGGGCGAGGACGGGACTCAGCTTTCGGGCGGCCAGCGCCAGCGCCTCGCCATTGCGCGTGCGCTCCTTCGCGATGCCCCGATCCTGCTGCTGGACGAAGCAACCAGCGCGCTCGATGCGGAAAGCGAACGGCTGGTGCAGGATGCGCTCGACCGCCTGATGGAAAACCGCACCACGCTGGTGATCGCTCACCGGCTCGCCACGGTGAGGGCGGCGGACCGCATCGTGGTCATGGATCAGGGTAGAATGGTCGAGCAGGGAACGCATGATCAGCTAGCGGTAAATGGCGGGCTGTATGCGCGCTTGTCGAAGCTTCAGTTCGGCGATGAAGCGGCCTGACCGTTCGACCAAATTCGCCGTCCATCCGACGAACGGCGACTCCCGTCGCCTCAATATGCTATCCAAACTGCACGAGGTCGCCTGCTCTCCTGCGAGCGCGGTCGGCTGCCTGAAGGAGACTGCACTCATGAAATCGAGAATTTTGACGCTTGGCGCATCGGCACTGGCCCTCGCCATCTGCGCACCTGCCATGGCGGAAGATGCCGCCGAGACGGCACCGGCAGCAGAGCAAACCCCGCTGCCCACGATGGAATTCGGCGACTGGGGCTTCGATCCGGCCTCCATCTCGCAGGATATCGATCCGGGCGACGACTTTTTCGCCTATGCCAACCAGAAATGGCTCGATGCCAATCCGCTGCCGGCAGAATTCAGCCGCTTCGGCGCTTTCAACCTGCTGCGCGAAAAGTCGACTTCGGACGTGAAGACGCTGGTCGACAGGTTGACTGCGAAAGACCCTGCCACGCTGACCGCCAATGAAAAGCGCATTGTCGATGCTTACGAGGGTTATCTGGATACGGCCGCCATCGAAGCAGCCGGCCTCGCTCCGGCGCAGCCCTATCTGGAAGAAATCAAGGGCGCCGAAACGCTCGCCAGCCTGGCAGAGCTCTGGGGTAGCCCGGGCTATTCCTCGCCGCTCTTCGCCTATGTCGAAGTTGATGCGAAAGAGCCGACGCGTTATTCGGTCCATGCCGGATCCGGCGGCCTCGGCCTGCCCGACCGCGACTATTATCTCGACGAGAGCGAGAAGGGCGCGAACATCCAGGCGAAATATCGCGAATACCTCGCCTTCCTGCTCGGCGAAGCTGGCTATTCGGATGCCGCCGGCATGGCGCAGAAGGTCTATGACTTCGAAGATTCGCTGGCCCGCAAGGTTGCTTGGGACCGCGCGACGCGCCGCAATGACGACCTGACCTACAATGCGCTGACGCCGGAAGAGCTCAACGCCAAGGCTGGCGGCTTCCCGCTCGCGGCAATGCTGACTGCCAGCGGTTTCGAAGATGTCGATCGTTTCATCGTGACCGACCTCCCGCCGAGCCAGGAACGCGCCGAAGAGCTCGGCCTCGATGCGGAAACCCTCGCCAAGATCGGCGGCGGCATGCCCGCCGCGATGCAGCTTATCCTCGAAACGCCGATGGATGTGCTGCAGGCGTGGACCGCCAAGGGCTTCCTTTCCAGCAACGCCGAAGTACTGCCCAAGCGGTTCGACGATGCGAATTTCGCCTTCTACGGCACGCTGCTCAACGGCACTCCCGAACAGCGCCCCCGCTGGAAGCGCGCCATCGGTGAAACCGAAAGCCTGATGGGCGAACTGCTCGGCAAATCCTATGTCGCCGACTATTTCCCGCCGGAAAACAAGGCGGCGATGGACGAACTCGTCGCCAATCTGCGCCGGGCGATGGCGAACTCTATCGAGGAACTCGACTGGATGGGCCGCGATACCAAAAAGCAGGCGATCGCCAAGCTGGACGCTTTCGATCCCAAGATCGGTTACCGGGACAATCTCGAAACCTACGAAGGCCTGACGATCCAGCCAGCCTCGCCGATTGCCAACCGTATCGAGGCTTCGAAATGGGCCTGGAACGACATGCTGAGCAAGCTTGGCGGCCCGATCGACCGGACCGAGTGGTATATGCTGCCGCAGACGGTGAATGCCTATTACAATCCGACCAAGAACGAGATCGTCTTCCCCGCCGCCATCCTGCAGCAGCCGTTCTTCGGCATCAGTGCGGATCCGGCGGTGAACTATGGCGGCATCGGCGGTGTGATCGGCCATGAAATGGGCCACGGCTTCGACGATCAGGGCTCCAAGTCGGACGGCACCGGCATGCTGCGCAACTGGTGGACCGATGCCGATCGCCAAGCCTTCGACAAGCTGGGCGATGCGCTGGTGGAACAGTATAATTCCTACTGCCCGCTGGACGATGGCGAAACCTGTGTGAATGGCCGCCTGACGCTCGGTGAGAATATCGGCGATCTCGGCGGGCTGAGCCTGGCCTACCGTGCCTACAAGCTCTCGCTGAACGGCAAGGAAGACAAGGTGATCGACGGCCTGACCGGCGATCAGCGCTTCTTCCTGGCCTGGGCGCAGGTCTGGCGTTCGCAGCAGCGCGAAGCTGCCGCACGTCAGCGCCTCACCACCGATCCGCACAGCCCCGAAGAGTTCCGCGTGAACGGCATCGTGCGGAACATGGACGCTTGGTACAAGGCGTTCAACGTGACCAAGGATGACGCGCTTTACCTCCCGCCGGAAGAGCGCATCAGCATCTGGTAAGCCGCAACACGGTGTGAAAAAGGAAATGGGCGGAGCAGGTCGCTTGACTTGCTCCGCCCTTTCTTCATGGAACGGACCCCATGACCTTCCTCCAAGAACTGATCATCGCGATCGTCCAGGGCATCACGGAATTCCTCCCGATCTCATCGTCGGGCCATCTGATCCTGATTCCCAAGCTGACCGACTTCCCCGACCAGGGCCCGCTCATCGATGTGGCCGTGCATGTCGGTTCGCTGCTCGCGATCATTCTCTATTTCTGGAAGGATGTCCTCGGCCTGGCCCGGGGCGGCTTCGCCAGCGTCGGGCTGGGCAAGGACGATGAACAGCGCCGCCTGTTCTGGTTTGTCCTGATCGGCACCATCCCGGCCGTCGCCGTTGGGCTCTTCATCAAGACGGGCGGTTATCTAGAAGGCTTTCGCTCGACCGATCTGGTTGCGACCAACTTGATCATCTTCGGCATCCTGCTGGGTCTCGCAGATCGCTTCGGCAAGCAGACCAAGGCTTATGAGGATATGACGCTCCGAGACGCGATCCTGGTCGGCTGTGCACAGGCGCTGGCCCTCATTCCGGGCACCAGCCGCTCCGGCTCCACCATGACCGCTGCGCGGGCGCTGGGTTATACCAGGGTCGAATCGGCGCGGTTCTCGTTCCTGTTGGCCATTCCAGCAGTGGCCGGTGCGGGCCTGCTGGCCGCACTCGACCTCGCGGATGCGACCGCACAGATGCAGCAGGACGCGCTGGTGACGGGCGTGCTGACGTTCTTTGCCGCGCTGGCCACGATGATGTTCCTGATGAATTTCCTGAAGAAAGCCTCCATGCTGGTCTTCGTCATTTACCGGGTCATCCTCGGATCTGCGCTGCTGCTCTTCCTGTAATTCATCTTTAATTTCCGGCGCTTTTCAGGAACCATCTCCCGTATGCGGGAATTTATTACACTGAGCGCGACCGAATATTTTTGCGAGTACTGAAATGGGCCTGATTATTCTTATAGTTGCCGGAGCATTGCTCGGTTGGCTCGCGACCATATTCTTGCGGCTCGAAGATGGTCGCAGCGTCGTCAGGAACATACTTGCAGGCACCATCGGTTCGGTCGTGGTCGGGGTCGCCACTTCGGGAGGCATGTTCCTCGGTTCGATCCAGGGCATCACTTTGCTGTGGGCAACGCTCGGCGCTGTAGTGCTGATAACAGCCTATAATCTCTTTCGTCAGAAGGCCTTGCGTTAAGCGAAGTTCCTTTTATCCAGAAGGCCGGATAGCGGCCGTGGGGTGCGCATCCGCGTAAAGGGAAATCTCATGAAGTTCACCAAAGCTACTATCGTTGCTTCTGCTGCCGTCCTCAGCCTCGGCCTCGCCGCTTGCGACAGCCCCCAGGAAGAAGCTGCCGAAGAGCAGGCCGAAGCTATGGAAGACCAAGCTGACGCTATGGAAGATGCAGGCCAGATCACCGACGCTGAAGCCGATGTGATGGAAGAGCAGGCCGACCGTGTCGAAGACGCTGCTGAAGGCGATACCGACATGGGCACGAATGACGAACCCATCGGCAGCACCGTCGACGAATCGACGATGTAATCGAACGGTTTGAAGTATGCTGGAAGCGGCCCGGGAGCGATCCCGGGCCGCTTTCTTTTAAGAAATCGGGAACCATAGAGCGGTCTGACACATTTTGGCCATGAAAGTCGCATGCGGACCCGCCGTCATGTGGCTCGTGATTAACCAAGGGGAATCAAAATGAAGTTCAACAAGACCGCTCTCGTCGTTTCGGCTGCTGCTATGTCGCTGGGCCTTGCTGCATGTGACAGCGCTGCTGAAAACCAGGCCGAAGACAACATCGAGCAGATGGAAGATAACCGCGACGCTCAGGTCAACGAAATGGAAGCCAGCGGTGAAATCACCGACGAACAGGCTGACGCGATGGACGACCAGACCGACGCCATGGAAGAAAACATGGAAGACCAGGTCGACGAAACCATGTAATCTTCTCCGTACTTACGGAAAAGAAGACGGGCGGCGGAGCAATCCGGCGCCCGTTTTTATGTGTCACATAGGCTGGCGTCAGACAGGTTTGGCACCGCTGCCGCGACCGCCGCGTAAAGTGTATTCCAGCGTACCGCGGTTCACCACATTGTCCACGTCGATCACCGCCGTATTGGCATAGGTGAAGCCGGGACCTAGGTTGCGGTACAGCTTGTCGAAATCGCGCTCCACCGTCTGGCGGTAGAGATCCTCGAAGCTGGAGATGACGAAATAGGTCGGCTGGAGATCGCTGATCACGTAATCGGTGCGCATGACCCGGTCGACGTTCAGCATGATCCGGTTCGGGCTTTCCGCCTCGACCGAATAGACCACTTCGGTCGGACCGGAGAGAATGCCAGCGCCATAGGCGCGGATATCGCCCGGCGTTTCTTCCAGCAGGCCGAATTCGACCGTGTACCAATAAAGCGAACCCAAGGCCTTCAGCCGGTTGTAGCGCATCGCCTTCCAGCCGGCCTTGCCATATTCCTGCATGTAATCCGCGTAAACCGGATCGGTCAGCATGGGCACGTGCCCGAAGACATCGTGGAAGACATCGGGTTCCTGGATGTAATCGAACGTCTCGCGCGTGCGGATGAAGTTTCCTGCCGGAAAGCGCCGGTTGGCGAGATGCCAGAAGAATACGTGATCGGGGATCAGCATGGGGACGGGCACCACACTCCACCCGGTGAGCTTGTCCAGTTCTTCCGACAATTTCCCGAATTCAGGGACTCCGCCCCGCCCCAGATCGAGCTTTTCGGTGCCTTCCATGAACGCGGTCGCGGCGCGGCCGGGCAGCATCTCCATCTGGCGCTTGAACAGATCGTTCCAGATCGCATCGTCGTCGCTGTCGTATTCGGTCTGCTTGGGCTCGAGCCAGTCGTCGCCGACATGGGCGGGCTTCTTCAGCGGCGCGGTGAAGACATCCGCCGGCATTTCCGGCAAACGGGTAAAGTCGTGCTCTGGTTCTGCGAGTGTAGCCATACATCCTATTTAAGCGCATTGTCCGGCGGTTACAAATGGGGAGATTTCGCAGGTGAAACGCAAGCGGTACGAGGCCCTGCTGGCCCCGATGCAGGAGGAGCTGGTGGCCATGGCGCGCTGGGCGCGGGTGACCGGGCAGCGCATCGTGGTGCTGTTCGAGGGACGCGACACGGCGGGAAAGGGCGGTGCCATCCGCTTCATTTCCGAAAAGCTGAACCCGCGCCAATGCCATGTCGTGGCGCTGGGCAAGCCGACCGACGCCGAGCAGGGCCAGTGGTATTTCCAGCGCTATGTCCCCCACCTGCCGACCACCGGGGAGATCGTGCTGTTCGACCGCAGCTGGTACAACCGCGCCGGGGTGGAAAAGGTGATGGGCTTCGCTACGCCAGATGAAGTCGACCATTTCCTCGATCAGGTACCCACCTTCGAAAAGATGCTGGTCGACGACGGTATGCTCCTATTCAAATACTGGCTGGGCGCGGATCAGGAAAAGCAGGAGGAGCGGCTGCGCGAGCGGCTGGACGATCCGCTGAAACGCTGGAAACTATCGCCCATCGATCTTGCCGCGCGGGCCAAATATGATGCCTACACCAGGGCGCGCGAAGACATGCTCGCGCGGACGCATACGGATCATGCGCCCTGGACGCTGGTCGATTTCAACGACCAGAAGCGCGGGCGGCTGACGCTGGTGCGCGACCTGCTGGACCGGCTGCCCGACACACAGTGCGATGCGGCCGCAATCGATTTTCCCGATCTCGGCCACGCGCCGCTGGAGGAAAGCTACGGCGTCCTCCAGCCGATCCCGACTGTACCGGACAGCTAAACAGCGCGTTCGAAGACGGCGGCCATGCCCTGCCCGCCGCCGATGCACATGGTCTCCAGGCCATAGCGTACTTCGCGGCGCTGCATTTCATGCGCCATATCGGCCAGGATGCGGATGCCAGTGGCGCCGATGGGGTGGCCGAGCGAGATGCCCGAGCCATTGACGTTCACGATGTCGCGGCGGCTGTCGTCTTCGGCAAAGCCCCAGCCCTTCATCACGGCCAGCGCCTGCGGGGCAAAGGCCTCGTTGAGTTCGATCAGCCCGATATCGTCCCAGCCGAGCCCGCTGCGCGCGAACAGGCGGTCCACTGCGGGGACCGGTCCGATGCCCATGCGCGAAGGATCGCAGCCCGCCGCGCTCCAGCTGTGGAACCACAGGATGGGTTCGAGGCCCAGTTCCTCCACCTTGTCTTCCGCAACCACGAGGCAGGCGGCGGCCGCATCGTTCTGCTGGCTGGCATTGCCCGCCGTAACGATGGCCTCTGGATCGCGCTTGCCATCGATGGCGCGCAGTTTGGCCAGGCTCTCCATATCGGCATCCTCGCGGAAGCCTTCGTCTTTTGCGAAAATCACCGGATCGCCGCGGCGCTGGGGAATCTCCACCGGCACGACCTGCTCGTCGAACTTGCATTCTGCCCAGGCCGTGGCCGCGTTCTGGTGCGAGCGGACGGCCAACTCGTCCGAGGCTTCGCGGCTGATGCCGTAATCCTTGGCCAGATTTTCCGCCGTCTCGATCATGCCGGTGATGACGCCGAACCGTTCGATCGGCTGGCTCATGAGGCGGCCCCGCGTGAGCCGATCCCACAGCACCATGTCGCCCAGCCGCGCCCCGTGGCGCGCCTTGGTGGTGTAATGTTCGACATTGGACATGCTTTCGACGCCGCCTGCCAGCACGCAATCGGCAGCGCCGGTCTGGACCATCATCGCAGCCGTGGCGACGGCCTGCAGGCCCGAACCGCAGCGGCGGTCGAGCTGGAAGCCCGGCACTTCGATGGGATAGCCTGCGGCAAGCCAGCTCCAGCGGCCGATGGCGGGCGCTTCACCGCTGCCGTAGCCCTGGCTGAAAACCACATCGTCGACGCGGGCCGGATCGATGCCCGATCTTTCGACCAGCGCCCGGATGATGATCGCGCCCAGTTCACCTGCCTCGATCGGGGCGAGACTGCCCAGGAATTTGCCCACGGGGGTGCGCAGCGGCTTGCAAATGGCGACTCGGCGAAGGCTGGTTTCGTTCATCTATGCTGGTCCATTCTTGAATGAAGTTGACACAGTTGACAGTGTCCTGAGGTTAAAACCGAAGGCGCTGCCAAGCGGCGCTGTAGACGGGGAAAAGAGAGGGTGCGGCGAAGTCCATCCCGCCGTCATCGCACAGGCCAAGGCCTGTAGGACAGCCCATATTCGCAAGCCGCCCCTATTCCCCATCCGAGAGGCGGGCGACATCCCGGTCGATCAGATCGCCGATGGCGCCCGACGACAGGCCGAGCCGTTCGGCCAGCACTTCCTCGGTATGCTGGCCGAGGAAGGGAGCCGGGGCCGGATTACCCGCATCGCGCCCGGGAATGTTGGCAAAGCTGCGGGTGGCGGGATATTCGAAACCGCTGGGATTGCCCGCGCTGGGGGTAAAGAGGGGATTATCCCCCACAAGCTCCGGATCGTTCGCGGCCTCATGCATCGTGCGATAGCGTTCGAACGTGCAGCCCTCCGCGCCCATGGCAGCGGAAAGCTGTGCCCAGCCCGCCGCCCCCGCGCGGGTCTGGAAAAGGTCGAACAGGGCATGGCGATGCTCGAAACGCGGGCGGTCGCCATCGGCGAAACGCACGCCGCATGTCTCTTCGAGCGCGGCGATATCCTGCTCCAGATCGAAGGCTTTGACGAGGCCCGTCCACTGCTTGGCGGTGAGCGCCGCAACCATGAAGCGCGTGCCGTCCTTGCTGCGGAAATCGCGCCCGAATGCGCCCCAGATCGCATTGCCGAGCCGTTCGCGGTCCCCGCCGCGATAGAGCATTTCGGCCAGCGCCCCGCTGTTGGCGACCGTGCCGATGGCGACATCGCCCAGCGGCACGCGCAGTTCGCTACCCTGCCCCGTCCTGTCGCGGTGACGTATGGCAGAAACCAAGGCGAAGGCGCAGTAAGCGCCGGTGATGAAATCCCAGGCGGGCAGCACCTGATTGACCGGCGGCGCGGTGTCCTGATCCCATTCCTCCGGTCCGCACATCAGCGGATAGCCGCTGGCGGCGTTGACGGTGAAATCCATCGCCTGGCGCCCGTCATGCCAGCCCATGATGCGCACACTGACGAGATCGGAGCAATTCGCCGCCACCGCCGCATGCGAGAGAAAGCTCTTTTCAGGCAGATTGGTGATGAGATTCCCGGTCTTCGCCGAAAGCTCCACCAGCAGCTCGCGCCCTTCTCCGCTGCGCAAATCGAGCGCGACCGATTTCTTGGCGCGGTTGAGATTTTCCCAGCTCAGCGAGCGGCCCTGCTCGGTGAGCATATAGCGATCGTAATCGAGCCCGCCCGCCTTGTGATCGACGCGGATGACCTCCGCGCCCATCTGCGCGCAGTAAAGCCCGGCGGTGGGTGAGGCGACGAAGCTGGACGCTTCGATGATCGAGAGATCGTCGAGGAGGTTATACACCCCTCAGAGGCCCGCCGCATATTCACGCAGCATGCGCTTGGCGATCTGCAGCTGGAGGATCTGGGTGGTGCCTTCGTAAATGCGGTAGATGCGCGCATCACGGAAGAAACGCTCGGCATCATATTCGGCGAGATAGCCTGCGCCGCCATAGATCTGCACCACGCGGTCGACCACGCGGCCGCACATTTCTGATGCAAATACCTTGAAGGCGGCGGCGTGCTTCACCGTATCTTCGCCCCGGTCCACGCGCGCCGTCACATCGGCCATCATGGCTTCGGCGGCGTAAATCTCGGTCCAGCTTTCGGCCAGCATCTGCTGGATCAGCTGGAAGTTGGAAATCGATTCCCCGAAGGCCTGCCGCTCGGTGGCATATTTGGTCGCGCTGTCGAGCGCGCGGCGCGCATAGCCCGCGCTGGCCGCGCCGACCGAGATGCGGCCATTGTCCAGGCTCATCATGGCGAAGCGGAAGCCCTGCCCCGGTTCGCCGCCCAGCAGCGCCTCGCCCGGGACATGCACATCGTCGAGCATGACGTCGGCGATGTGGCTGCCCGCCTGGCCCATCTTCTTGTCCGGACTGCCGACCGACACACCGGGCGTATCCATCGGTACGATAAAGGCGCTGACATGCGCGTTCTTGGGCAATGCGTCCTTTTCCGTGCGCGCCATGATCAGCGCGACATCGGCATGCGGGGCATTAGTGATGTACCGCTTGGTTCCGTTGAGGATCCAGCCGTTCCCATCGGGATCGGGTTTCGCCATGGTCTGCATGGCGGCACTGTCGCTGCCGCTGCCCGGTTCGGTAAGGCCGAAGCAGGCGATCGCCCCTTCGGCGATCTTCGGCCACCATTCAGCCTTCTGCGCGTCGGTGCCGCCGTTCTTGATGGCGGAATTGAACATGCCGACATTGATCGAGAAAATCGACCGGAAGGCAGGCGCGGCATAGGCCATGGTCTGCACGACCTTGGCATATTGCGTGATATTGAGCCCCGCACCGCCGAAATCCTCGGGCACGGTAAGGCCGAACAGACCCATGTCCTTCATTTCGGAAAGGATATCGTCGGGCACCTTGTCATGCTCGATCATGTCCTTCTCCGCCGGGATCAGGCGTTCGCGCACGTAGCGTTCGAGCTGTTCGTGGAATTGCTCGAAAGTATCCTGGTCCATTCCGGGATTGGGGCCGGCACTCATTCGCTCTCTCCGTCGGTCGTGGGGCTGTTTTCTTGTGATTCTTCCGCAGGCATCCGCTGTTCGTCGAGCATGGAAGCGGCGTCTTCGAGCGCCTCTGCTTCCTGCTCGGTCACGGGCCCGGGATCGGCCCCATCGGTCGAGGAATTGCACGCCGCAAGGGCGGCAAGTCCGATCAGGGCGAGCGGGGCTGCGAGTCGGTTCATGACTGGATGCTAGCTCCCCGCAGCGCCATCGCCAAAGCCGTTACGGCAAGGCGCGGGCAGGCCGCGGCAGCCCGCCCGTACCCTAAGCAACGGTCTTACTCGGCCTGGTCTTCGCCCATGGCATCCATCGCCGCTTCGGCAGTTGCAGCGGCATTGTCGCCCGCCGCTTCAACCGAGGCCGCCTCGGCTTCGGTCACCGTGCCGGCACTGTCGTTTTCGCTGGCGGTGACGCTGGCAGCCGGATCGGCAACCGGCTCTTCTTCGACCGGGGCCATCGCTTCGTCGGCCGACACTTCGACGGTTTCCGCTTCGGCTTCGGTCGAGGCGTTGTCATTGCTGCCGCAGGCGGCGAGCGCGAGGCTGGTGGCGAGGACGGCAGTGATACGGAACTTCATGGTAATCTCCTTCGAATTGGATCGCGGGGCTGGTTAATCGCTCCCCCGCCCTCACGCCAAGGGGAAAATGCACTGTGAGCGGTTGCGCTGGCGGCACGGTGCGGCAACAGGGACCGATGGTCGCCAGCGATACCACCAGTTTGAAGCATGCGCGCGAGGCGTTGCGCGCGACGTTCGGTTTCGATGATTTCCGCGGGCGGCAGGCCGATGTGGTGGGGCGGACGCTGGCGGGTCTGTCCAGCCTGGCGGTGATGCCCACAGGCGCGGGCAAGTCGCTGACCTATCAGCTGCCCGCAGTCATGCTGGAGGGCACCTGCGTCGTGATCAGCCCGCTGATCGCCCTGATGCACGACCAGTTGCGCAGCGCCCGGGCCAACGGCATCCGCGCCGCCACGCTGACCAGCGCTGATGCCGACTGGCGCGAGACGCAGGACGCCTTCCGCGCCGGGGAACTGGACCTGCTCTATGTCGCGCCGGAGCGGGCGAGCCAGCCCGCGTTCCGGGATTTTCTGGCCAGCACGAAGCTGGCGCTCTTCGCCGTCGACGAGGCGCATTGCGTGTCCGAATGGGGCCATGATTTCAGGCCCGACTACCGTATGCTGCGCCCGCTCATGGACGCCTTCCCCGCCGTGCCGCGCCTCGCGCTGACGGCCACGGCCGACCGGCAGACCCGCGCGGACGTGATGGCGCAGCTTGGCATTCCGGATGACGGGCTGGTGCTGGCCGGCTTCGACCGGCCGAACATCCGCTATGCGATCCGCCACCGCGACAATCCGGTGCGCCAGATCGCCGCGCTGATGGCGGATCGGCCGGGCCCCGGCATCGTCTATGCGCAGACCCGCCGCAAGGTGGAGGATCTCGCCCAGAAGCTGGGCGATGCCACGGGCCGCGCCGTGAAACCCTATCACGCGGGGCTCGCCCCGGAGATCCGCGCCGCGAACCAGGCCGCCTTCGTGGCGAGCGAGGATATGGTGATCGTGGCCACCGTCGCCTTCGGCATGGGGATCGACAAGCCGGACGTGCGCTTCGTCGCCCATGTCGGCGTCCCCAAGTCGATCGAGGGCTATTATCAGGAAACGGGCCGCGCCGGGCGCGATGGCGATCCTGCGGCGGCGACGATGTTCTGGGGCGCCGGCGATTTCGCCACCGCGAGAATGCGGCTGGCCGAGGTGGACGAGGACCGGCGCAATGCCGAACGCAGCCGGCTCGATGCGCTGGCCGGGCTGGTCGAGACGCCGCATTGCCGCCGGGCCGTGCTGCTGCGTCATTTCGGCGAGAACCCGCCCGAGACCTGCGGCAATTGCGACAATTGCCTCGACGCGCCCGACGTCACCGATGCCACCGAGCTGGCCCGCAAGCTGCTCTCCGCGGTCTATCGCACCGGCCAGAGCTTCGGCATGGGCCATCTACAGAAAGTGCTAACCGGCGCGCAGGACGAACGGATCCTCCAGCGCGGGCACGACCGGCTGAGCGTGTTCGGGATCGTGGAAGGCGACGACGCGCGCCTGCTCCAGCCGCTGGGCCGCGCGCTCCAGGCGCGCGGCGATCTGGTGCCGACCGAGCACGGCGGTCTGGCACTTGGCGGCAGCGCCCGGGAAATTCTCAAGGGCGAGCGCGATGTGGCCATAGTGGTTCCGCCCAAGCGCACCCGGCGCACACGCGGCGGAAATGCGGAGGCAAATCCGGTGGGCGATCCACTGTTCGAGGCGCTGCGCGAATTGCGGCGCGAACTGGCGGCCGAAGCGCAGGTCCCGCCCTATGTCATCTTCCACGATTCCACCTTGCGCGAAATGGCCGCGGTGCGGCCAGCGAGCCTTGGCGAGTTGGGACGTATTGGCGGCGTCGGAGCGAAGAAATTGGAAGCTTACGGCAAACGCTTCGTCGATGAGATCGGGCGCCATTAAGACAAGTGTTTACACCTAGAGACGAATAGGCCACGCTTTGATCGCGTAGATATGGCCCTTTTTCTTTAGAGAGTATTGCATGCCTCCTCGCCGCATGAAGTTACAGGGTCTTCTGATCCTCATCTTGCTGGCTTTGATTGCGGCATCCTCGCTGCTTTTGGTGCCGCTGGAAACGGCACTGCCCGCCGGTCTCGAATTGCCGCGGGCCGTGCTGATCATCCAGCCGACCGTCCTCCTGCTCCTTGCCGCGGTCGTGGGCTGGTGGGCAGCGCCGAAGGTCGATCTGAAAGCGCCCATCATCGCAGGGCTGGTCCGCCGGCGGCCATACAAAGCGCATTTGCGATGCGCTCTGCTTCCCTCCCTCGCCGTGGGCATCGCGGGGGCGTTGGTGCTGGGCGCCTATGGCCTCGTCACGGCGCCTTTTTTCGCGGATGCGGATGTGACGCTGGCACCGCCGCTGGTTACACGCGTGCTCTATGGCGGAATCGGCGAGGAGATCATGGTCCGCTGGGGCCTGATGTCGCTGCTGGCGGTGGGGCTGGCAAAGCTGCCCATCACGAGACCGGCCGCCTTGTGGAGTGCCAATCTCATCGCGGCCGTTCTGTTCGGCCTGGGCCACCTGCCCACGCTCTATGCAGTCGTAGCCGCACTGCCGGCGTGGATCGTCGCCACGGTGATCGCCGGCAATGCGGCTCTCGGCTTGGCCTTCGGCTGGCTCTTCATGCGCCGCGGGCTGGAAGCGGCGATGTTCGGCCATATCCTCGTTCATCTCTTCGCTGCCGCGGGAGCGCTCGCCTTGGCCTGATACCGGTTTTGCTTGACCCTCGCCGGCATCGATATAAATATGATATCATAATTATATCGGAGGAGTGATCGGGAATGTCAGTAGAATTGACCGGAATGAAGACGAGCCGCGAGCATGCGGCCACCAGCTACAATGGCTACGTCATGCTGGGGATCCTTGTGGTTGTCGTCGCTGCGCTGGCCTTCATCATTCCCGGCATGGCCCCGGGAGACGGAGCCGCGAAAGCGGCGAAGATCGGCTTCGTCGCCATGCTGTTCGTTTCGGCGATCTGCGTTCTCATCCTCGCCATCGGCTTCTTCATGATCCAGCCCAACCAGGCGGCAGTCATTACCCTGTTCGGCGCCTATCGCGGCAGCGAACGGACGGAGGGCCTGCGCTGGGTCTGGCCGTGGATGGGCAAGACGAAGATTTCCGCCCGCGCCCACAACATCCATTCCGAGCGGGTCAAGATCAACGACCTGCGCGGCAATCCGATCGAAATTGCCTGCAATGTCGTCTGGCGTGTGCGCGATACGGCGCAGGCGAGCTTCGACGTCGACGATTACAAGGAATTCGTGAACATCCAGATCGAGGCCGGACTGCGCACCGTGGGCTCGCGCCATCCCTATGACGATTTCGAAAGCGAAGAAGTCACGCTGCGCGGCAGTGCCGATGTCGTCAATCGGGAGCTGCTGGAAGAACTCAACGACCGGCTGAAAGTCGCCGGTGTGGTCGTGGACGAGGCCGGGCTTACGCATCTTGCCTATGCCAGCGAGATCGCCAGCGCGATGCTCAAGCGCCAGCAGGCCGATGCCATTATCGCGGCCCGCGCCAAGATCGTGCTGGGAGCGGTCGGCATGGTGGAAGACGCGCTGACCAAGCTCAGCCAGGACGGCATCGTCGAGATGGACGATGAACGCCGTGCCAATATGGTGTCCAATTTGATGGTGGTGCTGTGCGGCGAGAAGGAAGCGCATCCCGTGGTCAATGCGGGATCGCTCTACTGAGCATTCGTTTGTAACTTTCATGCCTCAGAAAAAAGCCTTTGCCCTGCGTCTCGACCCGGCAGTCCATGCCGCGGTCGAGCGGCTGGCCGCAGACGAACTGCGCAGCGCCAATGCCCAGATCGAGATGCTGCTGCGCGAGGCGCTGAAACGCCGGGGAATAGATGTGGAACAAAGCGCGGCGCCGAAGCGGGGGCGGCCACCCAAGGAGAGCAGCGATGGATGAAGAGGATGGTGCGTGGTTCAGGCAGAAAAAATTCGGCTATGGCGCAGGCTGGCCGATCGCCTGGCAAGGCTGGCTGGTTCTCGCCCTCTACATCGGCACTGCCATGATCGCCGCCCTGCTGTGGGAGAGCCAGGACGACGTCTATGAAATGGCAGCGGTGATCTTGTTCATAGGCGCGACGATTGCCTTGATCGCAGTGAGCCGCGCCAAGACCCGCGGCGGCTGGCGCTGGCGCCCCTGACCTGAACCGCAAGGGATAAGCCGCGCTCAGGAACGCCCGCCCCCCTCCTATCGTTGGTAAGGAAAGGAGTGTGAAATGGCAGGCGGATGGGCGCGCGACGGCGCCGTACAGGATCAGATAGACGATACGGTGAGCGATGCGATCAGCGCCGCCCGCGCACGCATGCCGCGCGGGGATAGCGCGGAATATTGCGACGAGTGCGGCGAACCGATTCCGGAGAAACGCCGCGCAGCCTTGCCCGGTGTGAGAACATGCGTTGCCTGCCAGTCGGGACGCGACGCTTCTATCCGACAGTCCGGTTTCAACCGCCGGGGAAGCAAGGACAGCCAGTTGCGCTGAGGCGCGGCCCGGTTCAAGGCCAGCGCCATGACATCACCTTTCATATGGCTGCAGCACGCCCTGCCCCATCACCTTGTCTCGCGCGGCGCGGGAAAGATCGCGTCCAGCCGGACGCCGTGGCTCAAGAACCTGCTGATCCGGCGGTTCATCGACGCCTATGATGTGGACATGAGCGAAGCTGCCCGCAGCATCGAACAATTCGCCAGCTTCAACGATTTCTTCACCCGCGAACTGAAGCCAGGCGCACGTCCGCTGGCCGATGGCTCCACCCAGATCCTAAGCCCCGCGGATGGAGCGGTCAGCCAGATCGGGCGGATCGAGCAAGGACGCATCTTCCAGGCGAAGGGACGCCATTTTACCGCAGCGCAATTGCTGGGCGGTGACGAGCAGCTTGCCCGCAAATTCGACGGCGGAAATTTCGCCACCATCTATCTTTCGCCGCGAGACTATCACCGCGTCCACATGCCTGCCGCAGGTACGCTGGACCACGCGACTTACGTGCCCGGCGAGCTTTTCTCGGTCAATCAGGTCACTGCGGAAAATGTCGACGGCCTGTTCGCGCGCAATGAACGGCTGGCGTGCGTATTCGACGGCCCGGATGGGACATTTGCCAGCGTGATGGTCGGCGCCATGATCGTGGCCGGGATCGTGACGGTCTGGTCGGGTCTGATCGAGACACACAACCCGGAGCTTGTGCGTGCGGATTATGCCCCGGGTCAGCACAGCTTCTCTGCTGGCGACGAAATGGGCCGCTTCATCCTCGGCTCCACCGTGGTGCTGTTGTTCGAGCCTGGCAAAGTCGAATGGAGCGCAGGTCTGAAGGCAGGCGACTCCGTCCGCATGGGTCAGGCGATCGGCCGTAGGCTAGGGTAACAGATGCCCCGCCCGGTCGCGCTTGGTCGCGAGGTAACGGGCATTGTGCGGATTGTCGGGCAGCGAATGTGGCACGCGTTCCGCCACCTCGACCCCTTGCGCGGACAGGGCATCGACCTTCGCCGGATTGTTGGTCATCAGCCGGATCGCCCTGATGCCGAGCAATTCCAGCATGCGCGCCGCCGTGGGAAAATCGCGCGCTTCATCGGGCAGCCCCAGGCGCGTATTGGCATCGACCGTATCGAACCCCTGATCCTGCAGACGATAGGCGCGCAGCTTGTTCACCAATCCGATGCCGCGCCCTTCCTGCCGCATATAGAGCAGCACGCCCCAGCCGCCCTTTTCAGCCTCATGCGCCATGGCATGCAGCGCGGCATTCAATTGCGGACCGCAATCGCATTTGAGGCTGCCGAGAATATCCCCTGTCAGGCATTCGGAATGCAGGCGAACCAGCGGCGGCTTATCGGTATTTTCCTGCCCGATGATAAGCGCGACATGCTCGCGCGTGTCGTCAGGCGAACGAAAGGCCACAATGCGGGCCCCTTCCGCCGCCGCCACGGGAAGCCTGGCGCGCGTGGCAATGCGCAGGCGCGCAGGATCGGTGAATTCGCTTAGGTCGCTTGGCTGCAGGCTCGCCGCCTCGCTCGCGCCGCTTGGATCGACAAGGAAGGCGGGCAGGATACCGGCTATCCGGGCCAGCTCCAGCGCAGCGCGGGCCTGCTCTTCCCATTCGAGGGAGAGCGCCTTGAACGGACCTTTCAGCGGATTTTGCAGATCGAGCGCGGGATCCGCGACGGCAAGCGCAGCTGGCAGGTCGAATGCTTCTGCGCCGCGGAGCAGAACGGGCGTGCTAGGCACCGCAGCCTCGCGCTGATTGGCGAGCTTGAGCGTGGCGGCCCGTGTGGCGGACACCAGCATCGTCTCGCCCGCGACGTCGGAAAACGCGGTTTCGACCGGCTGCAGCAGCGGCGCACCCTCGATCGCGAGCGGCCAGCCGTGGCGCAGCGCATCCACCGCCAGCGCCGCGCGCCGCGAAGGGGAAGGCTCGCTCAGATGTCGAACTCCGTCACCAGCGGGACGTGGTCGGACGGTTTTTCCCAGTCGCGAGCGTATTCATGGACCGAATGACCGGTCGCCTGCAGCGCCAGTTCGGGGCTCGCCCACATGTGATCGAGACGGCGACCCCGATCGTTCACTTTCCAGTCCTTCGAGCGGTAGCTCCACCAGCTGTAATACCGCTCGGGCGCCTTGATATGTTCGCGCCCGATATCGGACCAGCCGTGCGCATCCATGAAGCGCTGGAGGCTTTCGACCTCGATCGGCGTGTGGCTGACGACTTTCAGCAACTGCTTGTGATTCCACACATCGCTTTCGAGCGGGGCGATGTTGAAATCGCCCACGATCAGCGTCGGCCGATCGACGGCATCGGCCCAGCGGGTCATGCGTTCGAGAAAGTCCAGCTTCTGCCCGAATTTCGCATTCACTTCGCGGTCGGGCTCGTCGCCGCCCGCCGGGACATAGACATTCTCGACGATCATGCCGTCATGGTCGGGAAGTTCGACGCCGACATGGCGTGCCTCGCCATTATCCTGCCAGTCGTGGCGCGAGACTTCGCGGATCGGCACACGGCTCACCGTCGCCACGCCGTGATACCCCTTCTGGCCGTGAACTGCGATGTGCTCGTATCCCAGTTCCCTGAATGCCTCATAGGGGAACTGGTGCTCCTGGCACTTGATCTCTTGCAGGCACAGGACATCGGGTGCCGTTTCTTTCAGGAAACGCTCCACGATGGGCATGCGCAGGCGAACGGAATTGATGTTCCAGGTAGCTACAGAAACCATGGCGCGGGAGATAGGGTGCCAAGGCTCGACGGTCTACCCGCAGCGGGCAACAAAAAACCCTCGAGCCGGGGGCATTGGCTCGAGGGTTCCTTGTGAGCGTTCGTCACGCTTTGACGAAGCGGTTAAGTGAGCGGGGCAATCAACAGGGGGGAAATTGCCGCCCGCCGCTTCGATAGATCATTTTTAGGCCTCTGCGGATTGCTACTCAATGAACGCAAACCGTCAGTGAATCGCAAAAGGCGAACGGCCTGACGCCCTTCCGTTCAGCCTGGACGACGAGACGAGCGGCGCGGATCCTTGAAGGTGAACGCGCTGTCGGCAACCGACACGCCGTAGCGGTTGTTGCTGAGGCGCACGGTGGTGCGGTGATTCTGCGAATCGAGCGCGACCCAGTGCGTAAGGCGCAGACCGCCGGGCGCGGAGGCATCGCGCGCGAAGATGAGCGTGATGACGCCGAATTCCGGACGCTTGGGATCGCGTACCTCGATGCTGACGACATCGCTGTGGCTGGTCTGGACCAGCTTGCCGTATTTCTTCACGTCACGGCTGGGATCGAGCAGCGCACCGAGCGGCGAATTGGTGATCGGCCAGCGCTGGACCTGGTTCACCTCGTAGTCGATCATATACATCGACTTGCCGTTCGACACGACGAGGAGCGGCACGCCCTTTTCGTATTCGAAACGGATCTTGCCGGGGCGCTTGAGCGTCATGACACCCGACACGGCCTGGCCGTTGCGGTCCGTCTGGACGAAGTTCGCCTTCATGGTGGAAATGCCGCGCAGCGCCGCGACCGCCTGGTCGAGATCGCCTGCAGCCGCCTCCACCGGGGTCGGTGCGGCATAGAAGGACGCGGGAACGCCGACGGCCATCGCCAGAGCGAGGGCCGATGCGACGGGGCGATTCTTGAAGATAGACAAGGTGTTCATGCTCCTGAGATAGGGTCGGAGCATTGAACTGACAGTGAACTGAAGGCGTTCCCGCCGTTCAGCTTCCGGAGCGCACGCCCCGCCAAGATTACTTGATCTTGGCTTCCTTGAATTCAACGTGCTTGCGCGCCACCGGGTCGTACTTCTTGAAGACGAACTTTTCGGTGTGGTTGCGCGGGTTCTTCTTCGTCACGTAATAGAAGCCCGTATCGGCGGTCGAGACGAGCTTGATCTTGACTGTTGCGGGCTTCGCCATGGCGTGTTCCTAAAGATCTTTCTGAGGGGCCGACCCGACGAGCGGGACAAGCCGAAAAAATAAGGGCGGCGCGAGCAGCACCGCCGTTCCGGCGCGCCCTTTGTGTGATTCACGGAAAAAAGTCAAGCGCCGGGACGCCGATGGCTTACCAATCTACCTTGCCGCGATTGGCCTTTACCGCGCCGCGGACCTTCTTCGCCTTGAGCCGCTTGACCTTGCCCACTCGATTGACACGGCTTTTCTTGCGCTTTTTCGGCGGCGTCAGCGCTTCGCCGAGCATGGCCACGAGCCGCTCGCGCGCCGCTTCGCGATTTTGCTCCTGTGTACGGTATTCATTCGCCGTGAGGACGATCTCCCCTGCCTTCGTGAATTTGCTGCCCGCAATCTCTTTCAGCCGTTCGAAGGCCTCGGGCGGCATGCCGAGCTGGAAGACATCGACTCGCAGCTGCACCGAAGTGGCGACCTTGTTCACATTCTGACCGCCCGGGCCGGAAGAGGCGATGAATTTCTCCTCCGCTATTTCCAGCGCACGGTCGGCAATTCTACCCATCCGTAAACCCGAGAGCGGCAAAATCGCGCGGCAGGGGCGCGGCCGCCTCGATGGGCGATTTGCCTTCGCGTGGGACAGTCAGGCCAGCGGCATGCAGCATCGTGCGCGGCGCGCCCTTCCCGGTGCCATAGACCGGATCGCCGAGCAGCGGCAGACCAAGCCCCGCTTCGCAATGAATGCGGATCTGATGTGTGCGGCCGGTTTCCGGGCGGAATTCCAGCAAGGCCTTGCCATCATGTTCCATCAGCTTGCGCCAATGGGTGACCGACGGTTTGCCCTTCTTCGCAGCGATCATGCGCCAGCCCTTCCCGGCGCTGCTGATCTTGGAAAGCGACAATTCGATCGTGCCCTCTTCCTCATCGGGCACTCCGGCAACGATACCGAGATAGCGCTTGGTCACCAGCCGATCCTCGAAGGCCTTGGCGAATCGCTTGAGCGCCTTGGGGTTGCGTGCAAGCAGCAGGCATCCGCTGGTATCGGTATCGAGCCGATGGACCGGCGAAGGGGCGCGCTGAAAACCGAGTTTCAATTGCTCGAAATGATCTTCGAGACACGGACCGCCGCGCTTCGGGCGATCGACCGGGAGACCGGCGGGCTTGTCGATGACGAGCGCTTCGCCGTCTTCGAAAATAATCGGGATGGGGGTCATGCAGTCTTCAATTCGGCGCGCACCAGTTGGCGCAGCGCGTTGCCGAGGAAGAAACCGTCCTCGAGATCGGCGCTCGTGAGTTCGGCTTCGCGTGCCTTGCCCTGATCGAGCAGCGACTGGCGAAAAACGCCGGGCAGCAGGCCGAGGCACGCTGGCGGTGTGAGCAGGATGCCGCCGCGTTCGACAAAGATATTGGTCACGCAGCCTTCGGTCAGCAACCCGTCCTCGCGCACGAACAACGCTTCGCTTGCGCCGTTCTGCCGCGCAACAGCCTGCCCGTCCTCATAAAAGCCGCGATCAGTGGTTTTGTAGCGCAGGCGCCAATCGCCCGGATCGACAGGCAGCGGGAGCACAATGCACGGAGCAGGACTGGGCCACGAGGCAGGCATGTCTTCGACCTGCAGCGCGACTGCCCCACTGCGCGACGAGAGCAGGCGGATCCTGCTCGGCTTGTCGAGGACGAAGCAGGAAGCATGGAGCTGATTGCGCGCTTCGTGCCGGTCGAACCGGAATCCCAAATCGTTCGCCGCATGCGTCATGCGTTCAAGATGCTTTTCCAGCATCTCGATACCCTGTTCGGGCGTGAAACGCATGGTTTCGATCAGATCGAACTGCGCCGCCTGATGTTCGGGTGAGGAAGTGCGCGCGAATTCTCCCTTCAGCAAGGCTTCGCGCCATTCGGTTCGCATGTCGCCATCGGCGACGATGGCCCCGCCGACACCGAGCACGGCCTTGCCGCGGCCGTTTTCGACCTCGGTCAGCCTCAGCGTCCGAATGGCGACATTGAAAGCCGCATCGCCATCGCTGCCGATCCGGCCCATCGCGCCGCAATAGGGCCCGCGCGCGGCAGGCTCTAGCTGATCGATCAGTTCCATCGCGCGGATCTTTGGAGCGCCGGTGATGGATCCGCACGGGAAAAGAGCCCGTACGAGATCGATCGCGCCCATATCCTCTCGCAGCCTGGCCCGTACCACGCTGACCATCTGATGGACGGTGGGATAGCTTTCTATGGCGAAGGGTTCGTCGACGCGCACACTGCCGGCCTGCGCCACACGCGAAAGATCGTTGCGCATGAGATCGACGATCATGAGATTTTCTGCACGGTCTTTCACCGAGGCTGCCAGTTCGTCGGCCAAGGCGCGATCCTGATCCTCATCGGCGGATCGCGGACGCGTCCCCTTCATCGGCTTGGCCTTCGCCTCCCCGTCTTTCAGCGAAACGAAGAGTTCGGGCGAGAGGCTGAGCAGCCAGTGCGAGCCATCGAATATCACTCCGCCATAGCCGGCCCGGGCAGCAGGCCGGAGCGCTGCATAAAGCCCCAGCGGATCGCCAGTGAAACCTCCCGCCAGCGGGAAGGTCAGATTGGCCTGATAGATGTCGCCGCGGCGAATCGCGTCCTGAAGCTGCGCGAAAGCTTCAGCATATCCGCCCAGAGAAAGCTGCGGCTCGAGCGGGCCGACGCTGCCCGGGCCCGTCGAGCGTCCGGCAAGCCATCGCGGCATGTCGGAAGCGGCGATGCGCTCCGCTCCGTCGAACAGGCCGAGCCAGACCAGTGGCCCGGTACCACCGGTTCTTGCAGCGGCAAGATGCGCCAGGCGCGGCTCCAGCGCCAGACCTGCTTCATAGGCAATGTAGCCGGCAAGTTCCCCGCCCTCCTTGCGAGCCGTTTCGGCAGCGGCAAGTACGCCGTCGACCTCTTCGGGACGCCTGGCGACGAAGAGCGCGCGCGGGTTTTCATAAAATAACGCATCGGCGGCGGCGCTATCGCGCGCATCGTCCAGCAATACAAAGGGATGTCGGCCCGCCATTCTGCAGAAAGCCTTTACATTCCTTAGCGTGCAAGTCGAGCGATAGCTTGACCTTGCGCCCGCCACTGCGCCAAGTCGCCGACGGAAGGGTGGCAAGGGCTGGAATGAATATGGACAGGATTTTCCTCGGACTTGGCGCAAATGGCGAGCCGCAGCATCTGCAGCTGGGACAAGCCAATCGCCACGGTCTGATTGCGGGAGCGACCGGCACCGGCAAGACCGTGACGCTGCAAGGCCTGGCAGAGAGCTTCTCAGCTGCAGGCGTTCCGGTGTTCGTTGCCGATGTGAAGGGCGATCTGGCAGGCATTTCGATGACCGGGTCTCCCCAGTTCAAACACGCCGACAAGCTGGAAAGCCGTGCCAGGGAACTGGGCATGGGAGATTATGCCTATGCCGATAATGCCGCGGTCTTCTGGGACCTATACGGCGAAAAAGGTTTCCCCATCCGCACGACCATTTCCGAGATGGGACCACTCCTGCTTGCCCGGCTGCTCGATCTCAACGATACGCAGGAAGGTGTGCTCAATATCGTCTTCCGCCATGCGGACGAGAACAATCTTCTGTTGCTGGATCTGGGTGATCTGCAGGCGATGCTGGCTTTCGCTTACGACAACGCGAAAGACCTGTCGGGCCAGTATGGCAACGTATCCAAGGCCAGCGTGGGCGCGATCCAGCGCCAGCTGCTGAGCTTCGAAGCGCAGGGTGCGGACATGTTTTTCGGCGAGCCTGCGCTGGAAATCAACGATTTCATCAAGCTCGATGAGAACGGGCGGGGCATCGTCAACGTGCTCGCCGCCGACCGGCTGATGCGCAGCCCCAAGCTCTATGCGACCTTCCTGCTATGGCTGCTGGCCGAACTGTTCGAAACCCTTCCGGAAGTCGGCGACCCTGAAAAGCCTAGGCTCGTGTTCTTTTTCGACGAAGCCCATCTGCTGTTCGACGATGCACCCGACGCGCTGGAGGACAAGGTCGAACAGGTCGTGCGCCTGATCCGTTCAAAGGGCGTCGGCGTCTATTTCGTCACGCAAAACCCTATCGATATTCCGGAAAAGATCGCCGGGCAGCTGGGCAATCGCATCCAGCATGCCCTGCGCGCTTTCACGCCGCGCGATCAGCGTGCGATCCGCGCGGCATCGGAAACCTTCCGCATCAATCCCGAACTCGATGTCGAGCAGGCAATCACCGAACTGAAAGTGGGCGAGGCGCTGGTTTCGACACTCGGCGAGGATGGCGCCCCGTCGGTGGTGCAGCGCACTCTCATCAAGCCGCCTCACTCGCGCCTCGGCCCCGTGACGGAGAAGGAGCGGAAGATCGTCAATTCGGTGAGCGATCTGGACGGGAAATACGATGATCCCGTGGACCGGGAAAGCGCGGAGGAGGTGCTCGCCGCCAAGACGGCCGATGCGGCAGCCACCGCTGCAGAGGTGGAGCGGAAGGGCCGCGCCGAAGTCGGCAAGCGCGAACGCAAGACGACCAGCATGTGGACGAGGGCCGGTAAGGCCGCTGCGACCGCCGCCGCCGGATCGCTGACCTCGGTGGCGGTCGCCACGGTGTTGGGCAAGAAGTCCAGCGCCGATCCGGTCCGCACCGGCCTCAACGCTTTCGTGCGCAATATCGTGGGCGGGTTGATGCGCTAGAGCGGCAGGCGCAATTCAGCGCGCAAGCCGCCGCCCGAGCGATTGGCCAGCGCCAGCTTTCCGCCATGCTGCTCGGCAATGGCGCGGGCGATAGTAAGGCCGAGCCCTGCGCCGCCCGTCGCCCGGTTGCGGCTGGTCTCGCCGCGAGTGAACGGCTCCATCATTTCCGCGATACGGTCTTCGGGAATGCCCGGGCCGGTGTCTTCGACGCTGATGATGGCTTCGCCGCCCCGCTTTTCCAGCGTGATTTTCGCCGTACCGCCGTACCGCAGCGCATTCGACACGAGATTGCGCACTGCTCGCTTGGCCCATGTCAGATGCACGGGTGCGGCGACATGTTCGCCTTCCGTGAGCGAGACGGGCAGTTCCATATCCTCGAATTCCTCGACCACCGAAACCAGCAAGGCGTAGAGATCGGTCCGTTCGGCCGGCCTTTGAGCGCGGCCCAGCCGGGCGAGCAGCAGTATTTCGTCGAGCGTGCGGGTAATATCCTCGATGCTATCGACCATCCGCGCCCGGGCGGTTTCGTTTTCGACGCCCTCAACCCGCACACGCAGCGCGGCGAGCGGTGTCTTGAGATCATGCCCAATCGCCCCAAGCATCACGTCCTTTTCCTCGATCATGGCCCCGATCCGTGCCTCCATCGTATTATGCGCACCGATCAGCCGCCGCAGGTCCTCCGGCCCGCGCGGCTCCATCGGTTCGCTGCTGCCAGGAGCCTGTGCAAATTCCTCCGTTCGCCGCGTCAGATCGGCGAGCGGCAGCGTGATGCGGCGCAGAACCAGCCACAGGACCAGCGATAGCAACAAGGTGAGCGCGGCGGCCCGGGCGAGGGGCAGGACCGGACCGAGTCGGTCATCGGTGGGGCGGATCGGTGCGCGGACGATGTCCCAGCCTTCATCATCCCGTATCCCCGCAACGGCCACGGAGTCCGGAAGCTGGCTTTCGTCGAGGTTCCGACGCCTTGCGAAGCGCTGAAGAAAGCGCTGGGCCGCAGGATCCGAGGCGGCCGGGCGCGAGACCAGTTTGATTTCGCTGAAATCGCGCCCGTTATCGCGCAGCGTCTCGGCCAAGCGGTCTTCAAGTTCCGGGAGGACGCGGTCGCCCGGCAGAACTTGGAAAGCAGCGGCGCGGGTAAAATCGGTCCCGGCAAAACGTCGTCCGCCGCGCCGCCCCCATTCCCTGCCGCCGTTCCGATCTCTGTCGTTCGAAGCTCGTTCACTGTCTGGCTGGAGACGTGTGTGAATCCTCATGAGCGGGCCCCGCAGCTCAGCCTCGCGCAGTTTGGCCGACGCGATGAGACGCAGGCCGAGCCTGTTGACCAGCTCGGTTTCGGCGCGATCCTTCTCTATCCGATACGTAAGGAAGCCATTGATGCCCTGAACCAGAAACAGGGTGAGAGCGACTGCCAGCGTGACCTGGCCGAGCAGGCTTTTCGGCAGGAATCGCCTCATGATTGTCCAAGCGATACGCGCTCGACCTCGGCGCCGAAACGGTACCCGCCGCCACGCACGGTCTGGATGAAATGCGGGTGGCGGCTGTCGACTTCGATCTTGCGGCGCAAACGGCTGACCTGATTGTCGACGGCGCGGTCGAACAGATGCGCCTCGCGTCCCTGAACGATATCCAGCAATTGGTCGCGATCGAGCACGCGGCGGGGCCGATCGCAAAATGCCTGCAGCATGCGGAATTCGGCGGTCGAGATCGGCACCAGCGTGCCTTCGGGATCGATCAGTCGGCGCTTGAGAGGGTCGAGGGTCCAGCCCTCGAAGCGATAGGCGAGCTCTTCTGCCGGAGCGTCGGGAGACCGGTCGGCGCGGCGAAGGACGGAGCGAATCCGCGCCACCAGCTCGCGCGGCTCGAAGGGCTTGGCGACATAGTCGTCGGCTCCGATTTCCAGCCCGATGATGCGGTCCATCGCCTCGCCCTTGGCGGTCAGTAAAATAACCGGCAAATTACGCGTCTCGACCAGATGGCGGCAAAGCGACAGCCCGTCTTCGCCGGGCATCATGATATCGAGAAGAACGAGGTCCGGAGCTTCTGACTGCATCCGGCTGCGGGCAGCAGCCGCGCTGTCCGCTTCGATCACGGCGAACCCCTGGCCGATCAGATATTCGGCCAAGGGCTCGCGCAGGGAACTCTCGTCATCGACGAGCAAGATTGTGGTAGGCGCGATGTCGGTCATCAAATCCTCTTGGTGGCGCCTATCTTGAGTGGGGCTTGCGGGACAAGCCTCTTATTCGCCCGCCGTCTGGCGTTTCGCTTGCCATTCGGCGCGGCGCGCCTCCCGGGCCGCCTGGCGTTCGGCGGCGGTTACTGTTCCGTCGCCATTCGCATCGGCGCTTTCAAAACGGGCAGTCGCTGCCGCGGTGAACTCGGTCCGGCTGATCGCCTTGTCTCCGTTGCTGTCGGCCATACCGCCCCGCATGTGATGGCCACGCTTGCCGCCGCGACGGCCTTCGCGGGCTTCGCCGCCACGTTTGCCGCGCATCTCGTGCATCGCTTCCAATTCAGCTTTCGAAAGGCCTCCGGACTGGTCGGCATCGAGTTTGGCAAAACGCTCGGCCATGCGAGCCTGGCGCTGCTCGGCACGTGCTTCATTGGCTTCGCTGCGCCGGCTCTTGCGCGCCTGATGCATCGCCGCCATCTCGCTCTGTGACAATTCGCCGTCGCCATTGGCATCTGCCTTGGCAAAGCGCTGCTCGGCACGTGCCGCGCGGTCGGCCGCATCGATAACGCCGTCCTTGTTGATGTCCATGCGATCAAAGCGAGCAGCTGTCTGAGCCGCAGCCTCGCTACGGGTGACCTCGGCTTGAGATGCAGCCTTGTTTAGCGGCCCTTGAGCCAGAACAGCAGTTCCGGCCAAGGCCGTAGCAGCAGCGGAAAATGCGAAAATGGTCTTTTTCATGATACTCTCCAAAACAGGGGAGAGCTGCGCGGACCCGTCATGAGGAGGGGAGGAAATCGACGACCCCGTCGCAGCTCATGAACCTCTTCTAGGCTGCCATTGTCGCAGCATTATCCCGAAGACCGAATGAATTGTAACGGAATGTCGCGCATCGAAAGGGCGGTTCATTTTGGCGAAAGGCCCGACCGGTCCGCCACCCCGCATGGCGGCGAACGCCCCCTGGCCGCAAGACGCGGCCAAGGGACATCATGACAGGAGCAGTCTCCTAGAGGGGCGCGCACTCGCGTTCGAGCCATGCCAGATCTTCGCCCTCGAGCTGCGGCGCGAGGATCTCCCGCGTTTTGGCGTGGTAGCTATTCCACCACTCGATTTCCTGCGGGGTCAGCATCGATTTGTCGACCAGACGGCGGTCCAGCGGCACATGGGTCAGCGTTTCGAAGGTCAGATACTTTCCTTCAGCCCCATCGATTTCTGCATCGACGACCAGCACCAGGTTTTCGATCCGGATGCCGAATTCACCGGCCTTGTAATAACCCGGCTCGTTTGAAAGGATCATGCCCTCGCTCAGCGGAGTTTCCGTGCCGGGGAAGGCGCCGCCGGGCTTGGAGATGCGCTGGGGGCCCTCGTGCACGGCAAGGTAACTGCCGACACCATGGCCGGTGCCGTGACCGTAATCGACGCCGGCCGCCCACAGATGCATACGCGCGAGCACGTCGAGCGCACCGCCGGTGGTCTGGTCGGGGAAACGGGCCCGGTCGAGTTCGATGTGACCTTTCAGCACACGCGTGTTGCGATCGATCATTTCCGCACTCGGTTCGCCGGGACCGACCCAGACGGTACGCGTGATGTCGGTGGTGCCGTCAGGATACTGGCCGCCCGAATCGCACAGATAGATGCTGGAGGGCGGGATTGTGATGTTGCTATCATCGTCGACCTTGTAATGCGGAAGCGCCGCATGGCCGGCAGCGGCACTGATCGTGTCGAAGCTGGTGTCTTTCATATCCGGGCTCAGACCGCGGAATTCGCGCAGCTTGGCGGCAGCGGTCAGTTCGTCGATGTCGCCCGAAGGTGCATTCTCTTCGATCCAGCGAAGATACTTTACAACCGCTGCACCGTCGCGCGCCTGCGCATCGCGATGACCTTGCTGTTCCGCCGGGTTCTTGATCGCTTTGGGCATAACGGCAGGATCCGCATCCCGCACGACCTTGGCTCCGCCCTGTTCCAGTGCGTGGAAGATACCGGCCACAGCATGCTTGGGATCTACCGCGACGATCTTGCCCTGCAAGCCAGCCAGGGCCGGCTCGAAATCGGCCCGGTCACGAACCCGCACCGCATTACCGAGATGCTGGGTGAGTTCCGGGGTTACCTTCTCGGGCGCGATAAACAGTTCCGCCGTTCCATCGGCGTGCGCCAGTACATAGGACAAGGCGACAGGCGTATTGTCGACGTCCACCCCGCGCATGTTCAGCAGCCAGGCCACCGAATCGAGCGCGGTAATCACCGTCGCATCGTACCCTTCGCTCTTCAGCCAGTCGGCCACTTCGGCGCGCTTGTCGGCGCTGGACCGGCCTGCGAATTTGTCGTCATGCGGAACGGCCGCTTCCAGCGAAGGCTGCGGGCGATCGGCCCAGACAGCATCGATCGGATTGCCATCGACCGCGACCAGTTCGATGCCTTTCTTGGCGAACAGCTTTTCCGCGTCTTCCGCCCAATCGACACCGTGAAGCCAGGCATCGTAGCCGATCTTCGCCCCCTTGGGCGCATTGGCAGCGATCCATTTGGCAGGCGAGGTCGCCGGCACGTCTTCATAGTCATAGAGCTTGCCATCGACTTGTTCGCGCACCTGCACGGTGTAGCGGCCGTCGGTGAACATGGCGGCCTTTTCCCGCAGGACCGCCGCGCTGCCGGCGCTGCCTCCGAAGCCGGTCAGCCAGTGCAGGCGCTGGGCGTAGGAGCCGACGTATTCGCTCATATATTCGTCGGAAATGGGGATGACGAAACCGTCGAGGCCGCGCTTGTCGAGTTCGGTGCGCAGCGCGTCGAGACGGGCTTCATGGGTCTGCATAAGCATGGGCGATAATCCTTTCATCGGGCTGCCGGGCGCAGAAGCGAAGCAGCACTTGCGGCCGACAGTGGCCGCGCATAATCACATCTTCGTCAATAGGCGCTTACCGCCGGTCTTTCCAGCTTTGTGCCGATCAAGAAGGGTGTTCCGTGACTTTCAACCGACTGGTCGCATGCCTATCTGTCGCCGTGCTGGCCCAGGCCGCACCAATCTATGCCCAATCCAACGAAGGGACATCCGTGACTGCCCCCACCTCTCCGCCGACCGCCGAAAAACGCGACTATTCCTATTCGCACCACGGGATCACGATTTCTGATCCCTATCACTGGCTCAAGGACGAGAGTTATCCCACAATCGACGATGCGGAGGTGCTGGAGCATCTGAAAGCCGAAAATGCGTGGTTCGAGGCGCGCATGGCCCCGCAGCAGGCGCTGGTCGACGAGCTGTACGAGGAAATGAAAGCGCGGGTGAAGGAGGACGAGAGCAGCGTCCCCCAAAAGGATGGCGACTGGCTGTACTGGTCCGAATTCGAGCAAGGCAAGGAATACCGCAAATACTACCGCAAGCCGGTGGCGGGCGGAGAGCCCTTGTTGATCCTCGATGAGAACGAACTGGCGGAAGGGCACGAATATTTCCGCCTCGGCGCCTTTTCGGTTTCCAAGAACGGTCGTTATCTCGCTTATTCGGCGGACACCAATGGGTCGGAACGCTTTACCGCCCGTATCAAGGATCTGGAGACCGGCGAGCTTCTGCCGGACGAAATCCCCGGCACGCTGACCGGGCTTGCGTGGGTCATGAACGACACGGCAATCGTCTATGGTCTGGCCAATGACCAGTGGCGCGTCCACGATGCGACGATGCATGTGCTCGGCACACCGATCGCGGACGATGTCGAACTCTACCGTGAAACGGAAAACGATGGCTTTCGCGTCGATGCGGGGCTGTCGGCGCAGGAAGACTGGCTGATCATTTCAACCGGTGACAACGAGACCAGCGAAGTGCGGCTGGTGCGGGCAGACGATCCGACCGGCGAACAGATCCTTGTCGCCCCGCGCAAGACGGGCCGCGAATACGATGTCGATCTCCGCACCGAGGATGACGAGGCCGTCCTCTACGTGCACACCAATGACGATCACGTGAACTTCCGCCTCGCCACGGCGAGCCTCGACACACCCGGCGATTGGACCACGCTGATCGCGGGGTCGGACGAATTCTATCTCGACGGGTTCGAGCTGTTCAAGGATTTCTACGTCACCGAAGGCCGTCTGCGCGGGCTCGACCAGATTCAGCTGCGCAGTTACACCGACCCCAATCTGGTCAAGCCCATCGCCTTTACCGAAGCAAGCTTCTCGACCGGACTGTCGAACAATCCCGAATATCAAACCGACCGGCTGCGGCTTGCCTATGAAAGCATGGTCACGCCCGGTTCGGTCTATGACTACCATGTCGATACCGCTGAGCTGGAACTGCTCAAGCAGCAGGAAATCCCAAGCGGCTATGATGCAAACCTCTATCAGGTCGAGCGGATCGAGATTGCTGCACGCGACGGCACGCCGGTTCCAGTATCCATCGTCAGCCGCAAGGATCGCGAGGCCGGCGGGCCGCTGCATCTCTATGCCTATGGCGCCTACGGTTTTGCCTACCCGCCCAATTTCTCGACCACGCGCCTCAGCCTCGTCGATCGCGGCTATGCCTTCGCAATCGCGCATATTCGCGGCGGCGACGATCTCGGGCGCATCTGGTATCTGCAGGGCAAGCTCAACGAGCGCACCAACACCTTCAACGATTTCGTTGATGTGGCGAAGGGGCTGATTGCCCAAGGCTACACGGCGCAAGGCCGCATCAGTGCGAGCGGCGGCTCGGCGGGCGGCGAATTGATGGGCGTAGTGCTCAACACCAATCCGGAGCTGTGGGGAGCGGTGGTCGCACACGTGCCTTTCGTGGACGTGCTTTCGACCATGCTCGACAAGGACCTTCCGCTCACCCCGGGCGAATGGCCCGAATGGGGCAACCCGATCGAGAGCAAACAGGCCTTCGCTTATATCCTGTCCTATTCGCCCTACGATCAGGTGGCGGCACAGGATTATCCGCCGCTGCTGGTCACCGCCGGCCTGAACGATCCGCGCGTGACTTACTGGGAACCTGCCAAATGGGTTGCCAAGCTGCGCGAATTCAAGACCGACGATAACGAACTGCTGCTCAAGACCAATATGGGTGCAGGCCACGGCGGCAAGTCGGGCCGCTTCGCGTCAATCTATGAAGTGGCGGAAGAATACGCTTTCATCCTGTGGCAGATGGGCGAGGCGATATGAGCAAGCGTTTCGAGAGGACCTTCACCGCCCTTCCCGAACATATCGACGAGCTTGGTCATGTGAACAACGCCGTCTGGGTGCGCTGGATTCAGGACATCGCGGTCACCAATTGGGAAGAGGTCGCCGCCCCCGAGGACAGCGCGCGCTTCTTCTGGGTCGTGACCCGGCACGAGATCGATTATCGCGGCAATGTGGCAGAAGGCGAGACAGTGACTGCGGAAACCTGGATCGAGGGCCAGCCCAAGGGCGCGACTTCGGTCCGCAGGGTCGATTTCCGCAATGCCGCCGGCAAAGTCATCATCTCCGCAGCGACGACCTGGGCGATGCTCGATCGCGAGAGCAACCGCCTGGTCCGGGTGCGTCCTGAAATCCTGGAGCCCTTTCGCTGACCGCCTTACGCGCCGCAGGTCATTCCGCAGCCTGGTGCGAGAAGCGGGGAATAGGGTCTTCAGCACGCAGCTTCTCCATCTCTGCCGCATCGCGTCCCGAACATTTGGCATCGTAAAGCAATCGATCGGCCAGTACATAGAGCTTGCCGAAGCTTTCCGTCGCTTCGGCGCTGGCGAGATCGCCAAAATCCACGAAGCCCATGCTCGCCGTCACTGGCCGGTCGACTTCATCCACTTCCGCCAGGATGCGAGCCGTCATTGCCTTGCGCCGCGCCTCGGCTTTTTCTGCCGCATCCTTTCCGCGAAGCAGCAGCAGAAATTCCTCGCCGCCCATCCGGAAAGCGATGAGGTCGTCGTCGTCTCCCGGACTGAGCGCCCAGGCAGCGCTGCGAATGACGCGGTCCCCTACCGGGTGGCCGAAATCGTCGTTTATGGCCTTGAAATCGTCCAGATCGACCAGCGCAAGCGCATTGAAACCATCCTTCACGAGCTCTGGATAGCGAATTTCAAGCGATCGCCGGTTGCGCAGCCCGGTAAGCTCATCATGCTCGGTGATTGCTTCCAGATCGCGTGCGGTCAGAAGAGCGCGGTCGCGCTGACGCCGGATAATGAGGAAGCGGTCCGCGACCGCAAGAGCCGTCGCCAGGACCTCGAACAACAAAGCAAAGTTTTGCGGCCATGTTTCGTCGAACTCTCCGCTCTCGCCTAAGGCATAGACGCTGACCGTCTGTGCCAGGATGATCAGAAAAAGGGGCAAGATGCCCAGCGCAAGCAGTACGGCCACCCGGCTTGCGTTTCGGCGCGCTCTGAGCAGTATCGGGAAATAGGCCCCGAAAAGCGCCACCAGAACCCCAAAATAGATGTAGTCGATATAGTCTGCCAGCGGGTCGATCAGGAATGTTCCCACCAGACCATTGGCGACAGCCAATCCCGCCATGGCCAGCAACCAGCGGCGGTGCCGTGGCGTAAGACTCTTTCGCTCGATAAATCGATAAGCGAAAAGGAAGGTCGCCGCGATCATGAGATCGAGGCTGAGATATGTGATCGAGAGTTCTGCCGAATACGAAAGCGCGGTAACCATCGGGAGCAGGCCCGAGACGGCAGCGGTCTGAATGACTGCCATCATGCAAAACAGGCTGTGATAAAGCAGGAAGGGTTCGCGCAGCGCCCGGTAGAAAATGAGATCGAAAATTGCCGGCGTAAGCAGGAGCCCGCAGAACAGCGCTGCCAGCAGATGGTAATATCCCGCGACCGCCGGCGTATCGGTTTCCCGCGCAAATTCGGCGTCGACAAATACGTCAGGATATTGGCCGCCCTCATGGATGAAGGTGATCGTCCGCAAGGGGCCACCAGGATCCGGCAGTTCGATCATGGCGCGAAGGCTTGAGGGACCAAGCTTGAGATCTTCAAATCCGAAGGTCCGTGACGCTATCGTTCCGTCGATCGCCTCGGCAGTGACCGTGAGGCGATCGAATTCGAAGCGATCGAACTCCGCATAGCGGGGATAAGCACCGGCTCCGGTAAAGCCGGACAGATCGTGACGGATGATATGTCGCGCCGCGTTCCAATCGAGCAGGTCGTCATCGCAGTTCCAGTCGCCGGGTGTCTGAACGGCCTGACGATAGGACATGCTGGTATCGGTGGAAATGTGGCAGATCGACCCCGGAGCAAATCCATCGCTTGCCTCAAGCCTACCCGGGACGAGCAGCATCGCCGCGCAAAGCACGGTGATTGCCGCAGCCCGCCATGAAGCAGACCGCAAGACTGCGATCAGGGCCCTTCCCATTGAGAGCCCCGATACGCATTATTTTCCTAATGGCACGTTAAACTTGTGTTGCCGCATGAAACCGGGATTTTATGCCGTCAGGACCTCGGCGACGGGGCGATAGCCATAACCCAGTTCGCGCGCGACCGCTTCATAGGTAACTTCGCCGGCATGGACGTTCAGTCCTTCGGCCAGATACGGGTCCGCAGCGAGCGCCTTCTTCCATCCCAGACGGGCAATGCGCAGGGCATGCGGCAGGGTCACGTTGTTCAGGGCATAGGTGCTCGTTCGCGCTACGGCACCGGGCATGTTGGCGACGCAATAATGGACGATGTCATCCACCACGTAAGTGGGGTCGGCATGCGTCGTCGGCTTGGATGTTTCGAAACAGCCGCCCTGATCGATCGCCACGTCGACCAGCACCGCGCCGGTCTGCATGTCCTTGAGCATTTCACGGGTCACCAGCTTGGGAGCCGCTGCACCGGGTATCAGCACGGCACCGATCACCAGATCGGCGCTGCAAACCGCATCGTAGAGATTAGCCTGGTTGGAGAACCGGGTGCTGGCGCGCGATTCGAAATGGGTGCCGACCTTCTCCAGCACATCGGGATCGCGGTCCAGAATGGTGACGTCCGCCCCAAGACCGGCCGCCATCTGCGCCGCGTTGAAACCGACGACACCGCCGCCGATCACCACGACCTTGCCCGGCATCACGCCCGGTACGCCGCCCAACAGAACGCCGCGGCCCCCATGGGCCTTCTCGAGCGCGCTCGCCCCGGCCTGGACGCTCATGCGCCCGGCCACTTGGCTCATGGGCTTGAGGAGCGGAAGCTGGCCGTTGGCCCCGGTCACGGTTTCATAGGCAATCGCCGTCACACCGCTGTCGACGAGATCCTTCGTCTGCTCCGGATCGGGCGCGAGGTGAAGGTAGGTATAGAGGATCTGCCCTTCGCGCAGCTTGGCCCGTTCTACGGCCTGCGGTTCCTTGACCTTCACCACCATCTCGCATTCGGCGAAAATCTCGTCCGCCGTGTCGACGATCTTTGCCCCCGCCTCGATATATTGTTCATCGGTCGCATCGATGCCGCAGCCGGCCTGAGTCTCGATCCAGACCTCATTGCCCTGGACAATCAGCTCCTTCGCGCTCTCCGGCGTCAGGCCGACGCGATATTCGTGGTTCTTGATTTCCTTGGGGCAACCGACACGCATTATGCGAACTCCTTCTCTTGCGGAGGGAGGTACAGGCCTAGCTATCGGGCAGCAAGCAAAGGAGGCACGGACGCAAGCTTATTGCGGAACAGGGGCCCAGCGGATTGCAATCTGCTCGCCATCAGCCTCATCGACTTGCGCAATCTCGATTCCCTCTCCGCGCAGGCGCGTGGCCAGCGCCTCTGTCTGCTGTGCAGGCCCGCTCAATATCAAGGGCAGATCGATTCGCCGTGCGGCCCAGAGCACGGTCTTTTCCGCCGCGACCCCGGCATCATCCGGACCATCCTCGCCCAGCGTAACGGAGGGTAGCGCAAGTAGAGGGGGTCGCAATCTGACCTGCCATCCGGGCGTATCGCCGATCACGCGCGCTTCGAGATCGCGATAGCCTTCGAGCGCAAGGCCCGGCAGAGGTTTGGCATTGGCCGAGACGATGCGCGTATCGCGGTCGAGCAGGACGGCGGAACGGTCGACGCCGGCGGCCATCGCCATACGGTCGACCAGCGTGGAGATCTGGCGCTCGGTCGCGGCAGCCTGTTCGGCGGCGCGGGCACGGGCCAGTTCGGCCTGCTCGGCTGCCCCCGGATCGGCACCGACGCGCAACTGTTCGACGTTTACGCTGACTTCGCGGCCAAGCTCTTGCTGAAGTGTCTTGGAAAGATCACCGTTCGCGCCCGTATCGAAATCGGGGGTGAAGACCGTGGCCGTGATGTTGAGCGGTTCACTGTCCCAGTCGATCGTCTGTTCGCTGATCCTGGCGCGCGAACCGAATTCCGCCTGGATCGCATTGCGCACGATCCGCTGGGAATTGGTCTCCCACGCAATCTGCCGCAGCGACAAGCCCAGCGGGATCGCCAGAGCCACGAAGATCATGAAGATGCCGACATTCTGGAACCAGCCCTGCCGCGTGGAGAGGCTCGTGCGGAAACCGTAGAGGCGCGCCATGATCGTGGCGGTCAGCGCGATGGTCAGGCAGTTGGTCACGAATAGGCCGAGCGCGCCGAAGAACACGGTCCAGTTGAGTGTGGCGAGCCCGAAGCCCACCACGGCCAGCGGCGGCATCAAGGCCGTTGCAATGGCCACGCCGACGATGGTGCCTTCGCGGCCGCGGATCATCGCATAGGATCCGGCGATCGAGGAGAACAGCGCCACCAGCAAGTCTAGCAAGTTCGGCCGCGTGCGCGACGCGATTTCTTCAGTGACCGTCTGAAGCGGCGAAACCAGCACAATCAGCGCGGCGAACAGAACCGCGACGATGCTCCCGAGCGCCAAGGTCTTGGCGCTGATGCGCAGCCATTTCTGCTTGCCGGTCGCCAGCGCGAAACCGACCCCGAGGATCGGGCTCATCAAAGGCGAAAGCAGCATGGCGCCGATGACCACGGCCCCCGACGAAAGCAGCAGGCCGAGGATGGCGATGCCCGCCGACATCATCGTCATCAGCATGTACCGCGCGGTCATCGGGCATTCGAGCGCGATCTTGGCGATCACTTCCTGATGATCGACACCGGTGCGCACATTAGTTCGCCAATAGTGGCGCACCTGTGCCACGCCCCGGCCGATGGGCGAGAATACCCAGCGGGCGGCGCGTTCTGCCTCTTCGTCGGCGGATGGATTGCGGGTAACGGCGTCCATCACTTGCCCTTAAATCGGGTTGCCGTCCTGGTCGCGGAAAATCTCGCGCCGGCCGACATGGTTGGCCGGGCCGACCAGCCCTTCGCTTTCCATGCGTTCGATCCATTTGGCCGCAGTGTTGTACCCTACGCCCATCTGGCGCTGGAGCCAGCTTCCGCTCGCCTTCTGGTTCTCGATCACGATCTGGCAGGCCTGGCGGTACTTGCGTTCTTCGGGATTGTCGCTCGCCGTAAATTCGTCCTCGAAATTGAAGCCGCCTTCCTCTGGCTCTTCGGTCACGGCATCGACGTAATCGGGCTTGCCCTGCTCGCGCCAGTGATCCGCCACGCGTTCGACCTCGTCGTCGGCCACGAAGGGGCCATGCACGCGCACTACCGCGCCCGTGTTGGGCTTGTAGAGCATGTCGCCCTTGCCCAGCAATTGCTCGGCGCCCTGTTCGCCCAGGATGGTGCGGCTGTCGATCCGGCTCGTCACCTTGAAGCTGATCCGGGTCGGCAGATTGGCCTTGATGACGCCGGTGATGACGTCGACCGACGGACGCTGCGTCGCCATGATAAGATGGATGCCCGCCGCGCGGCTCTTCTGCGAAAGGCGCTGGATCAGCACTTCGATTTCCTTGCCTACCGTCACCATGAGGTCGGCCAGTTCGTCGACGATCAGGACGATCAGCGGCAACGGTTCGTAATCGAGCTGCTCTTCCTCGTAGAGTTCCTCGCCAGTCTCCGGATCGAAGCCGGTCTGGACCCGGCGGCCGAGCGGAGTGCCCTTGGCCGCCGCCGCCCGCACCTTGTCGTTGAAGCCCGCGATGTTGCGCGAGTTGACGGAGGACATCATGCGATAGCGCTTCTCCATCTCCTCGACCGCCCATTTGAGCGCGCGCACCGATTTGGCGGGCTCGGTCACCACGGGGCTGAGAAGATGAGGGATGTCGTCGTAGGTCTTGAGCTCCAACACCTTGGGATCGATCAGGATCAGGCGGCACTCGTCGGGCGTGAAGCGATAGAGCAGCGACAAGAGAATCGCATTCAGCCCGACCGACTTACCCGAACCGGTCGTACCTGCGACAAGCAGGTGAGGCATGGCGGCCAGATCGGCGATAATCGGTTCGCCAGCGATGTCCTTGCCCAGGATCATCGGCAGGCTGCCCTTATGGTCGACAAAGGCGCTCGAGGTCGCCAGTTCCTTATAACTGACCATCTGACGGTCGGCATTGGGCAGTTCGATACCGATCACGGTCTTGCCCGGAATGGGCGACACGCGCGCGCTGATCGCGCTCATGTTGCGGGCGATGTCTTCGGCCAGGCCGACCACGCGGCTGGCCTTGATGCCCGGCGCAGGCTCCAGTTCGTACATCGTCACCACCGGCCCGGCGCGAACGGCCGTGATCTCGCCTTTCACGTTGAAATCGTCGAGCACATTCTCGAGCAACCGCGCATTGCGTTCGAGCGCAATCTTGTCGAGCTTGGCGGCCTTCTGTTCGGGCGCATCGGCAAGCAGATCGTTGCTGGGCAGTTCGTAATTGGCGAACATGTCGCGCTGTCTGGGCTTGGCAGTGCCCGATTGCACCGGCGCGGCAACGGGATCGGCGATTTCAGGCACGCGCCGGGCGGCCCTGGTCTCGCTCTCTTCGGCGGGCAGGTCGTCTCCGTCCTCGGCAACCGGCGGTTTGGCGCGCTTCTGCTTTTTCGGGCCCAGCGGCAAATCGATATCCGACAGCTGCGGGCGCCGCTTGAGGATTTCTGGCAGAGTGAAGAACTGCGCCCAGTCGATGGCGAAAACGCGCGTGACGAGCGCCAGTCCGCCGCCCAGCGCGACAAGGCCCAGGAGTGCGATGATCCAGCCCGAAAAACTTCCGCCGAAGCGCGTGGCCACGGCCTCGATCGCACCTGCGCCCAGCAGACCGGCAAGACCGCCCGCGCCCGCCGGAAACGGCCCCGGGCTTTCTTCCAGCAGCAGCGACACCACCGAACCGAGCAACAGCATGGCAAGCAGCAGCAGGCCGAATGTCGGCCACCATTTGCCAGGCGTCTCCTCCTCTTCGGGATCCTCCACCCCGGTCCACAGCCGGCGGGCGGAAATCCAGAGCATGGGCAGCAGCAGCAACGCGGGAAGGCCGAAGTAGAAGAGCGCACGTTCGGCGGCCCAGGCCCCGCTCGCGCCCATCCAGTTGGAAATCTCTTCGCCCGAAGCAGCCGTGGATACGCTGGGATCGGTCTGACTGTAACTTGCCAGCGCCAGGGTCAGAAAGACGAGTAGCGCGAACAGCGCACCGGCCCCGGCCATGTGGGTGGCGCGGCGCAGCGAACGGCGAAATGCCGCACGCCAATCGGGTCTGGCGCTTGCGCGCGAAGCCATGAAAATTCCCTTCTTCCGTCTTGAGGCCCAGTATGAGTCCAGCAGGACTCCTGCGTCAAGCAGCGTTCGCCGAAGCGAGTCCGTCGATGGCGCCCCAGCGCGGCCACTGCAATTGGGCGGCGCGATCCTGGGTCATCCCCCCGAGCGCAATCACCGGCACCGACGTCCGTGTAGCCAATTTGCGGAATGCGTCCACTCCCAGCGTGGGCGCGCCGGGGTGCGAGGCAGTCGGGAAGACCGGCGAAAGGAACACGCCGTCCGCGCGCCCTTCTTCCGCCGCGCGGATCTCGTCGGCATCATGGGCTGTTGCCAGCCACAGCCCCGTGCGGTCGCTGCGCTGCGCACCGTAAAAGCCGTCCGCACCCCACTCCCCGCTCCCGGCCTCATTGCCGGCGAGCACGACCGTATGGCCATGGCTGCGAGCCACATCGGCCAGCGTGTCGAAACGGCCCCGCCGGTGGGCGCCGGAAAGGTGATAGTGGCGGAAGACGAAGCCTGACCCCCGGGGGATATCTGCCAAAGCGCGTTCCAATCCGGCATCGTTCCGCAGGTCGGAAAGGAGCCAAAGCAGGGGCAGGGTCTGGCGCACGGTCATGCAATCGCTATAGCGCAGTGCCATGGAAAAGGCAGACACTCCGCTTCAATCGGTCCTTCACACCATTCAGGCCAGCTGCAAACGTGCGCGGCGCGATCCTGGCGAAGTTACTCTGGTCGCGGTTAGCAAGCGCCATTCCGCCGCCGCCATCGAACCGCTGCTGATCGAAGGGCAGCGCCATTTCGGCGAGAACCGAGTTCAGGAAGCGCAGGAGAAATGGCCCGCTTTGCGCGAAGAACATCCCGGCGTTCGCCTTCACCTTGTCGGCCAGCTTCAATCGAACAAGGCAGAGGACGCCGCGGCTCTGTTCGACGTTATCCATTCGCTCGACCGGCCGAGCCTCGTGAAAGCGCTGGCCAAGGCCTTCGACAAGACCGGCCGACAGGTCCCCTGCTTCGTGCAGGTCGATGTGGGCGATGAGCCGCAGAAGGGCGGTTGCCCGGTAGGCGAGGTGCCGGACTTGCTACGGCAGGCACGCGATGCGGATATCCCGCTAGCGGGGCTGATGTGCCTGCCCCCTGCCGAGATCGAGCCTGCGCCCTTTTTCGCTTTCCTCGACAAGCTGGCTCGCGACCACGGCCTCGACGGCCGGAGCATGGGTATGAGCGGCGATTACGAGACTGCCATCATGATGGGCGCCACCCATGTGCGCGTGGGCACCGCGCTCTTCGGCGAGCGCGACTAGGGCCGACACGCGTCTTTCCCGCTGAAGACACAAAAAAGGGCGCCCGAAAGCGCCCTTTTCTGTTTCATGTGGACTACGCTCAGAATTCTGCGCGCAGGGTAACGCCGTAAGTGCGTGGTTCCGCAAGGAAAGCAGAGTAGGTCTGCTGCTCGGCCACGAACGGAGTATTGAAGGCAACCTGCGAATAGTTCTGGTCGAACAGATTGTTCACCCAGCCTTCGACCGAGAAACGATCGGCGATATTGGTGATGCCGACGCGGTAGTTCACCAGCGTATAGCCGTCCTGTTCCTTGCCGTAGAGCAAGTCGGAACCGGTGTTGTAATCGCTGGTCGTGCGGGCGTTGATGTAGAACAGGCCCTTCATGCCGCTGGTGCCGATGTCCGGTGTCCAGGTGAGCGAGCTCGTCGCGACCCATGCCGGGGCGTTCGACATCTGATCGCCGGGAAGCAGACGAAGTGCCGGATCCAGCGGGGTGCCATCTTCGCTACCCACCAGATTGTCGGCGAATTCCGTATCTGCACGGGTCAGGCCCACGGTGAAGATAAGCGAATTGGCCGGACGCAGGTTCGCTTCGAATTCGAAGCCCTGCGAAACCACGCCGGGGGCGATGTTGTCGGCATCGCAGGCGCCGGTGGTGCCACTGTTGTCACGATCGAGCCCGCCGAGATCGGTATCGCAGCCATTGATGTTCTGAACCACGAAGACCGAACCGTTGAAGGTGTTCAACTGGAAATTGCTGAACTCCTGACGGAAGAGCGAAAGGCTCGCGCCCCACATGCGCTCCTGGTATTTCAGGCCGATTTCATAGGCATCGACCGTTTCTTCCTCGAACTGCAGCGCAGCAGGATTGATCGTGTTGACGTTGAGTGCCACCGGCAGCGCAAGCGCCGAACGGTCGAGGTTGTAACCGCCTGCCTTGTAGCCGCGCGAATAGGATCCGTAGACCAGCAGGTCGTCCACCGGCTTCCAGCTGAGGATCGCAGTGCCCGTGAATTCATCCTCGTCACGGCTGTCTTCGAGCGTCACGCCGTCCAATTCTGACGTCGAATTGCCCTGGCAGGACAGCGAGATGATGCCGCCGGCAAGACCGGCGAGGCTCGGCACAGCGAGCAAGCTGCTGAGAAGTGCGCGGTTCTGCGGGCAGATGACGTTGTCATTGGCGAAGGATGCGTCGAAATCCTTGGTCTCGTTGGTGTAACGAAGGCCAAGGGTCAGATCGAGCGTATCGGTGATGTGAAAGATATTGTGCGTGAAGAGCGCGAAGTTCTCGCTCGTCTGGTTGTAGACGTCGCCCGTGCTTCCGAGATCGTTGATCTGAGAAAGCCGGTCGAGGCCTGCGAAGATCAGCGGCGTGGCCGGCCCGAAAGCTCCTGCACCGCCATTGGCACCCTGAAGCACAGCACGGCCGCCTGCGCCGATACATCCGGTTGCCAGCGGATTTGCTAGCGCCGGATTGACGGCATTGACGACGCGGCAAGGCGCAAACGCGCCATATTGCGTGCCGAAGCGAAGATTGTCGCGGGTCTGCAGGTCTTCGTTGGCGTAATAACCGCCAACCAGCCAGTCGAGACGGTCGTTGAAGACCGTTCCGTTGAGACGCAGTTCCTGCGTGAAGGTCTTGAACTCACGCGCACCGGCGAAGTCGCCCGGGGCACGGTAGAGAATATCAACCTGGGTGTAATCGGTGTCGGACGCCTGGGTGTTCTCATATTCGCGATAGGCGGTGATCGAGGTCAGCGTGGCGTTGCCGAAATCCCAGTTCAGCTCGCCCGAAATGCCGTAATCCTCGGTCGAGCCAGCATAGCTGCGGCCCGGCGTGACGTAGATATTGCGGTTGAAGGTCGACTGGTTGAGCGCTGCCGGGTTCTGACCGAGGCCGAGCAAGATCGGGATAATCGGGTTGGCAGGGTCGGTCAGTGCCGGCGTCGCCGTGCCCGGATAATCGAATTTCGCATCGGCAGAAGTCGGCGGCAGATCGTCGCTCAGCCGGGCCAGCGGGGCGAAGCTTGGCTGCACGAAGGTCGCCGCGCAGCACGCCTCGTCCTTCTTCGAATAATCGCCGACGAGGCGGAAGCTGATGGAATCGGTGGGCTCGAACAGCGCCTGGGCGCGGACGAGATAGCGATCGCGATTGTTGACGTCGGTGTCGTTGATCACGTCATTGTAGAAACCGTCACGGCGGAAGAAGACGCCGTCGACGCGGGCGGCGACCGTATCACCCACAGGAGCGGTCACGCCGCCTTCGACGCGGATCGCATCGTAATTGCCATAGGTGAAATTGGCATAGCCGCCGAAATCGAATTCGGGCTTGGCCGTGTAGATCGAGATCATTCCGGCCGAGGAGTTACGGCCGCCCAGCGTGCCCTGCGGGCCGCGCAGGATTTCGATCCGGTCGAGCGGACCGAGCTCGGACAGTGCGTTACCCGAACGCGAGCGGTAGACACCGTCGACGAAGACCGCGACCGAGCTTTCGAGGCCCGGGTTGTCGCCCACGGTCCCGATGCCGCGGATACGGGCCGAACCATTGGCTTCATTGCCGGTCGAGGAGACCAGCAGCGAGGGCGCGACCTGGTTGAGTTCGCGAATGTCGCTGGTGCCGGAATTCTCGAGCGTTTCCGCCGAAACTGCCGAGATCGCGACGGGGACATCGGCAAGATTTTGCTCGCGTCCCTGTGCGGTCACGACGATCACCGGCGTGGTGCTGTCGACATCGGCATTATCGATCATGTCGCCGTCGTCGGCGGTCGACTGGGCCATGGCGGCCTGCGGCAGTAATGTGAAACCCGCGCCAAGTATCGCCAGCGCGCGCAATGATAGCGTAGTCGTCCTCATGGGAACCCTCTCTCCTGGTATTCTCTCGACCGATTCGATGCCGGATTTGCGCCACTGACGCAACATTCTTTCTGCAAACGTATGCTAGGCTTCTTCCAACCGTGCCTGCATTGCATCACCCGCCGCCTCTACCAGCCGGGCTTCGAGACGGTTCTGCCGCTCCCCCTCGGCGAGCTTGTCACCCGTCAGATCCGTAACGTAAAACGTATCCGCGGCGCGCTCGCCGTAATTGGTCACGTGGGCCGAATGGACCACCAGCCGCTGCTCGAAAAGAACCCGCGCCAGCCTGTTGAGAAGTGCCGGGCGGTCGCGCGCATTGACCTCGATCACGGTGAATCGATTCGATGCCTTGTTGTCGAACAGCACCCGCGGTGACACATCGAACGCCTTCGACCGGCTGTGCGGCAGCGGGCGCTGGGCCAGCTTGGGCATCAGGTCGATCCGGTTGGCCAGCGCATCGGCAATGCTTTTCTTCAGCCGTTCGAGCTGCTGTTCCTCGCGGAAGGGCGCGCAATGCGGGTCCTGCACGAGGAAATTGTCCATCGCCCAGCCGGTGCGCGAGGTATGGATGCGCGCGTCGATGATATTTCCGCCGGCCAGATGGATTCCGCCCGCAATGCGGTAGAACAGTCCCGGATGATCGGCCGCGATCACGGTGACGAGCGTGGCCCCGCGCGCTTCATAATATTCGCAGTGGACCGAAAGTTCGTGCTGCATCTTCCGTGCGGCATCGTAATGCACCAGATTGAGCGCGGCGATATCGACCGGTTCGGCGATCCAGTAGGCATCGCCGAAACTGTTGCCATGCTCCTCGACCAGCGCAGCCTTGTCGCCCAGCAGCCGGGCGACCTCGGCCTTGCGCGCGGCGACCTTTTCCTTGCGCCCGTGCCGCATGTGGCCGAGCCGCAGCCGCTCGGCCGAGGCATCGTAGAGTTCGCCGAGCAGTTGCCCCTTCCAGCTGTTCCACGTGCCCGGCCCCACCGCGCGGATGTCCACCGCGGTCAGGATCGCCAGATGCCGCAGCCGCTCGATGCTCTGCACCTGGCCGACATAATCCTCGATCGTCTTGGGATCGGTCAGATCGCGCTTCTGCGCCGTGTGGCTCATGAGCAGATGGTTGAGCACCAGCCAGGCCACCAGCTCGGTCTCGCCGTCGGACAGGCCGAAACGCGGGCACAGCTCCTCGGCGATTTCGGCGCCGAGTTCGGAATGATCGCCCCCGCGGCCCTTGGCGATATCGTGCAGCAGCGCCGCCACATAGGCGACCCGGCGCGAATTGACCTTGTGAATCAGCCGCGTGGCGCGGGGATGATCCTGCTTCAGCTCGCCCTTCTCGATCTGGTTGAGCAGGCCGATGGCGCGGATCGTGTGCTCGTCCACCGTATAATGGTGGTACATATCGAACTGCATCTGCGCATTGACCTTGCCGAAATCCGGGACGAAGCGCCCGAAGACGCCGGTCTCGTTCATCCAGCGCAGCACCATTTCGGGATCGTTGCGCCCGCACAGCAGATCGAGGAACAGCGCGTTGGCGCGCGCATCTTCGCGAATGGCGGCATCGATCAGCTTGGCGTCGCGCCCTGCCTGCCGCATGGTTTCGGGATGGATTTCCAGCTGCTCGGCCTCGGCCAGCTGGAACAGCTCGATCAGCCGCACCGGATCCTTGGCGAACCAGTCGTCGGACGGCGCGGCGATCCGGCCGCCGAAGACGCGGTAACCCTTCACCATGCGCGGCTTGGGCTTGAACCCGGCAAAGAAGCCCCGCCTCGCCGAACGCTGGGCCAGATCGTCCTCGATATGGGCCAGGAACACGCCGGTCAGGCTGCCGACGCGCTTGGCCTGCAGGAAATAGAACTGCATGAAGCGTTCGACGGCCCGCTGGCCGGGCCGGTCTGCAAAATTCATGCGGGTCGCGACCTGGCGTTGCAAATCGAAGGTCAGGCGGTCTTCCGCCCGCCCGGTGATGATATGCATATGGCTGCGAACGGCGAGCAGGAAGCGTTCCGCCCTCCGGAAGCTGCGATATTCATTCCGCGTCATCAGGCCGACATCGACCAGTTCCGACGCGCTCGACACCCGGTGAATGAACTTGCCGATCCAGTAGAGCGTCTGCAGATCGCGCAGACCGCCCTTGCCGTCCTTGACATTGGGTTCGACGACATAGCGGCTGTCGCCCATCCGCTTGTGCCGCGCATTACGTTCGTCCAGCTTCTGAGCCAGAAAGGCGCGCTCGTTCCCGCGCACCACGTCGCTGGTATACCGGCGGCCGCCTTCGGCATACAGGTCGCGGTCGCCCCACACATAGCGACCCTCCAGCAGGGCGGTGCGGATCGTCAAATCTTCCTTCGCCAACCGGATCGCTTCGTCGATCGTGCGGGTGGAATGCCCCACCTTCAGCCCCAGATCCCACAGGATATAGAGCATGGCCTCGACCACCTGTTCGCACCAGGCATTGCGCCGCTCGCCCACCAGAAAAGCGATATCGACATCCGAATGCGGCGCCATCTCGCTGCGCCCATAGCCGCCGACCGCCATGATCGCGAGCCGTTCGCCCGCGCTGCGATTGGGCGCGGGATAGGTGTGCTGCGTCACATATTCGTGGATCACGCGCACCAATTGGTCGATCAGAAAGGAATAGCCGCCAGCAATGGCATGACCGGCCGAAGGCTGCGCCTCCAGCCGGCTTTCCAATTCCCGCCGTCCGCCTTCCAGCGCCTGCTTGAGCAGGTCGACCACCGACTGGCGCGATTTGTCGCCATGCTCCTGCGCCAGCGCTTCTATCCGGGACGCGATCTCGCGCCGGTCGAATATCTTGCGCTGGTTGGGGATGGCGGGCGTAGTCAAACCGCAGTGATGCTCGGTGCGTAGGTTGCCTTCACGGCGCGCTTGTCGACTTTCTGCGTGCCGAGGCGCGGCAGATTGTCGCTCGCCCGCCACACATGTGCCGGCACCTTGAAGGATGCGATATGTTCGCGCAGGTAATCCTGCAGTTCGTCGGGCTGCAGATCCTGCCCCTTATGGGTGAAATAGACCGCTGCCGGGATTTCACCCAGCCGTTCGTCGGGAACGCCGAAGACGCTGCATTCGGCGACGGCGGGATGCGCATAGATCGCTTCTTCCACCTCGATGCAGGAAATGTTCTCGCCCCCGCGGATGATGATGTCCTTCTTGCGGTCGACGATGAACAGATAGTCGTCCGCATCGAGATAGCCCAGATCGCCGGTGCGGAAATAGGCATCCTTGGTATAGGCCGCCTCGGTCGCTTCCTCGTTCTTCCAGTAGCCGAGGAAATTGGCTGCGGTGCGGATGCACACCTCGCCCACTTCGCCCGATGCCAGCTTGTTTCCGTCATCGTCCATGATGGCCATGTCGACCAGCGGCTTCGACGGCATGCCCGTGGAACCGGGCTTGGCCATGTAATTCTCGTTCAGATTGCCGCAGCCCACCGCATTGGTTTCGGTGAGACCATATCCCAGCAGCGGGAAACCATCGGGAAATGCCTGCTTGATCTTGGTCACATGCTCGGGCGGGCGCGGCGCGCCGCCGGCGGCAAAGCTCTTGCAGCTCGACAGGTCGAAACTCTCGCGCTCGGGATGGGTGGCCATTTCGTAGCTCATCAGCGGAACGCCCACGAAATAGGTGATCTGTTCCTCTTCCAGCAGGCACAGCGCCTGACGCGGATCCCATTTCGGCATCAGCACCAGCTTGCGGCCCAGCGCGAAGCTTTGCAGCAGCAGCGGGATTTCGCCGGTGACATGGAACAAAGGCACTGCGACCAGCGCGCTGGGCTGGACCGTCGGCGCCTCGCCCCGCTCGGTCAGGATCTGGAGGATCATCACCGTCTGCGCGACATAATTCATCGTGCCCGACACCACGCCGAGATGATCGGAATAGGCGCCCTTGGGATTGCCGGTCGAACCCGAGGTATAAAGGATCGTGGCCAGATCGTCCGGCCCCAGTTCGCCGAGCATCTTCATCGCCGTATCGCCTTCGGCCCAGATCGGCTCCAGCCCTTCGGCGGGAACGCCGTGATCGAAGACCACCACCTTGGCGGAAATGTTCTCGCCTTCCATGCGTTTGGCGCGCTGCGGATCGGCCAGCACCAGCGAACAGTCGCACAGATTGATGCCGTAGGCGAGTTCCTCGCCCGTCCACCAGCCATTGAGCAGGGTGGCACAGCCGCCCGCCATCAGCGTGCCCATATAGGCGATGATCCAATTGGCCGAATTGCGGGCAGCAATGCCCACGCGGTCGCCCTTTTTCAGGCCGTGCTTCGTCACCAGGCCGTGGGCCACGCAGGCGGCGGCACCATAGACCTGGCCGAAGGTCAGCCGCAGATCGCCATCGACAAGGAACAGCACGTCCTTTTTCTCATTCGCGAAATGCGCGAAATAATGCGCCACGCTGGGTGGGGCATTCTTGAAGGCGGGCATTTCCACACCGCGGCGCATCGTGGGGACGGTTTCGAACATTTGTCCGGGCGCGGTCACGGCGCTGGTGAAACGCTGGATATCCTTGTCGAGTTCAGTCGGCATTGTCGTGGTATTTCCTCTCCATTGTCTGCCCGGACATATGCATACGCTATTCGCCGCCATGGGACGAAAAGAGATGCGAGACAGGCTTTCCCCAAAAGGCCTGCTATGCCAAAAGCCGCATCCGAAACGGGTCGCGCGTGTCGGCCTTCGCGATATTCTCTAAGGGGATAAAACCTTGCTGTCACTACTGGCCGCGACTGCGGCTGCACACGAACCGATCCAGTGGGCGGAGCTTGGACTTCGGCCCTATCTGTTCGAAATCGGCAGTTTCCAGCTCCGTTACTATTCGCTGGCGTATCTGTTCGGCATCCTGTTCGCCTATTGGCATCTGTCGAAGATGATCAAGGCGCCCGGCGCCCCGCTGGCGCAGCGTCATGCAGACGATCTGTTCTTCTACGGCACTTTGGGCGTGATCCTTGGCGGACGGCTCGGCTATGCTGCCTTCTATCAGCCCGAACTGTTCGGCGGCGTCGAACTGTTCCAGCTGTGGAACGGCGGGATGAGCTTCCATGGCGGCGTGATAGGCGTGCTGGTAGCGATCAGCTGGGTCGCCTGGCGCGGCGGGCTGAACTGGCTCCGCGTGTGCGACTATGTCGCGGTCAACGTCCCCATCGGCTACATGCTCGGCCGCATCGCCAATTTCATCAATGGCGAACTGTATGGCCGTCCGGTGGAAGGCGATGTTCCCTGGGCGATGGTGTTCCCCGGCGGCGGCGATGTCGCGCGGCATCCCAGCCAGCTGTACCAGGCGGGGCTCGAAGGGCTGCTGCTCGGCATTCTCCTGCTCGCGCTGTTCTGGAAAACCCGCGCCCGCTATCGCCCCGGCCTGCTGGTGGCGATCTTCACCATCGGCATGGGCGTCGGCCGCTTCGTCAACGAATTCTTCCGCGAACCGGATGCGTATCTTGCCTATGTCGTGACCGAAACCGGGCTGTCGCGCGGCCAGTGGCTGTCGCTGCCGATGATCGCGGTGGGTATCGCGGTGCTGATCTATGCGCTGGTCAGGTCTCCGGTGAGCAGCGCAGGAAAACCGGCTTCCCAGCCCCGGACTGCATGACGGGCGGCATCCAGCCGACCGATCTGGCGGCCACCTTTCGCCGGCTGATCGAGCGGCACGGCCCGATGCCCGTGTCGCGTTACATGGGCGAAAGCAACGCGCGGTATTATACCAGCCGCGATCCGCTGGGGGCGCAGGGGGATTTCACCACTGCGCCCGAAATCAGCCAGATGTTCGGCGAAATGGTGGGGCTGTGGCTGGCCGATCTGTGGAGCCGTTCCGGTAGGCCCGATGCCGCCTATGTCGAACTCGGCCCCGGGCGGGGGACGCTGGCCCGCGACGCGCTGCGCGCCATGGCGAGTACGGGCCTCAACCCGCCGGTGCATCTGGTCGAAGGCTCCGACGCGCTGCGCGGCGCGCAGGCGGCCGCGCTCGGGGCGCCGCAGTTCCACGATACGATCGACACTCTGCCCGAAGACCGCCCGCTCTATATCGTCGCCAACGAATTTCTCGATGCGCTGCCGATCCGGCAACTCGTGATGACCGATAAGGGCTGGCGCGAACGGATGGTGGCGCTCGACGGGGACGGTTTCGTCTTTGCCGCCGGGCCCAGTCCGATGGACGATGCCGTTCCGGCCCAACAGCGCAGCCAGCCGGTCGGCACGGTAATCGAGACCTGCCCCGGCGCAGCGGCAACGGTGGCCGGGATCGCGCAGCGGATCGACGTTCAGGGCGGCGCGGCCTTGTTCATCGATTATGGCTATCTGGAAGCCCGTACCGGGGAGACCATGCAGGCGATCCGGCGCCACGAAAAGGTCGGCCTGTTCGATGCGCCGGGCGACATGGATCTCACCGCCCATGTCGATTTTGCCACGCTGGCAAAGGTCGCGGCCCGGGAAGGCCTTGCCGTCGCCACCGCCGCCCAAGGGTCCTGGCTCACCGCCATGGGAATTGGCCTGCGCGCTCAGTCACTTAGCAGCAAAAGCCCCGCCCACGCCAAGGCCATTTCCGAGGCCCACGACCGCCTCGTCGCCCCCGCCCACATGGGTGACCTTTTTAAAGTTATGGCGCTCACGCCGCGCAATGCGCCGCGCGGAGCCGGCTTCGGCTAAGGTTCATCCATCCCCTCTCACAACCCCGCATCATGCACTCATGCAAGGACATCAGATGAAGAAAGCACTCGCATTCGCCGCGCTCGTCGCCGCCTCTCCCCTGCTCGCCGCTCAGCCAGTCGATGGCAAATGGCTGACCGAGGAGCGTAACGCCGTGGTCACCATCGGCGATTGCGGCAAGACCGTCTGCGGCCGCATTTCCAAGTTCGTCGTCACGCCGCCGCAAGGGCTCGACCAGCGGGACACCAGGAACAAGAATCCCAAGCTGCGCGATCGCAAGCTGCTGGGCATGCCGATCCTCACAGGCTTCACGGACGATGGGGACGACTGGCGCGGCGAGATCTACGATCCTAAGAGCGGCAAGACCTACCGTTCGACCATCCGCCGCGTGAATGCCAACACGCTGGAAGTGAAAGGCTGTATTGGCCCGTTCTGCAAGACGCAGACCTGGACCAAGGCCCGCTGATAGAAGCTTGGACCTAGAGGCCCGCGCGCTGTGCCAGAAGGCGTGCGGCCTCGTTGAACGAAAGCTTGTCCTCCTCGCGGTCGACCGAATAGTTCGCCGCGCGCATCGCGCCAACATCGATCGCGCCGATCAGGGGCTGAAGCGCCGAAACGACAGCTTCGTTCTTTCCCGCTTCCGGACTTAGCAACAGCACGGCATCGTAATTCGGGAAAGCGCCTTCCGGATCGGCCAGGACCGTCAGCTTGTCCGCCTCGATCCGCCCGTCCGAGGTATAGGCGCCGATCACATCCGCCTCGCCTGATCGCAGGGCGTTATACATGAAGGTCGGGGAAAAATTGCGCTGCTCGCCAAACCGCAGGCCGTAGGCATCTCGAACTGCAATCCATTCGGGTCGTTCGAAAAACTCGGGATCGCCGCCAACCGTCATTTGCGGAGCCACTCGCGCAAGATCTGCGATAGAATTAAGCGACCTTGAGCGTGCGGTGTCTTGGGTGACAGCCAGCCCGTACGCGTTCTCGAAGCCAAGCCGGCCCAGCACGCGCATGCCGGTATTGGCCTCTTCCCACTGCACAATTTCATCATACATCGCCTCGCGGGGAAGGTTGTCTTCCCGCTTCATCTGGTTGGCCCAAATGGTGCCGGTATAATCGACGTATATATCCACCCGTCCTGTCGCCGCCGCGCTATGGGCAATGGCCGAACCGAGCCCGTCGCGATACTCGACCTCGAACCCGCTTGCTTCAAGGCGCTGGCCAATGAGCCGCGCGAGCACATATTGCTCCGAGAAACTCTTGGCCCCGATGACGATACGCTCGTCTTCATTACCGCCGAATTGCGCGAAAAGCGCTGCCACCACGCCAAGCGCGACGGCCACCAGCCCCCCGACAGACAGGGCCCGGCGCCGCTCGCGGAAGCCGCGCTCGATTATGCCCAGCAGAGTATCCGCAAGCATGGCGAGCGCCGCACTGACCAAACAGCCTGCCAGAACTAACACCCAGTTCTGCGTCTGGAGCCCGGCGAAGATAGGATCGCCGAGGCTCTTCTGCCCGATCGTGGTGGCGAGCGTCGCGGCCCCGATCGTCCACACGGCGGCGGTGCGAATGCCGGCCATGATGTAGGGCGCGGCGAGCGGAGCTTCCACTAGGAGGAGACGCTGGCGAAGTGTCATGCCGACGCCCTCAGCAGCTTCGATCACACCGGGGTCCAAATTGGCCTGAGCCGTCACGGCGTTCCGTAGGATCGGGAGTAGTGCATAGAGGGTGAGCGCAAGCAGCGCGGGCAGAAAGCCCAATGTCGGCAAGCCGTTCCCGAAAACCGCCCTCAGGCTGAGCAGAACGGGGAAGAACAGCGCCAGCAGTGCTAGCGCAGGGATAGTCTGCACCAGACTGGCGAAGGCGAGCGAGATCCGAGCTACCCGCTCGGAGCGACTGGCCCATACGGCCAGCGGCAAGGCCACCGTGATCCCCAGCGCAATCGCGGAGGCCGACAGAAGAACGTGCGCGGAGAGTTGATCCTGCAATCCAAGAATTGCATTCCAGAGGTCGTTCATCGTGCAAGCTCTGCCAAGCGAGTGGCCTGATGACGTGGGACTGCGACAAGTTCCTGTGCGACCTCACCGCCTTCACCTGCCACGAGCGCTTTCGGGGTCTCGTCTGCCACGACCCGCCCCTTGTCCATCACCAGAACCCGATCTGCCAGCAGCAAGGCTTCGGCCATGTCATGGGTGACCATTACTGTCGTGAGACCAAGATCTTCGTGAAGAGCCCGCACCCTCTCACCCAGCGCATCGCGGGTGACAGGATCGAGCGCACCAAAAGGTTCGTCCATCAGCAGCAGTTCAGGCCCGGCGGCAAGGGCGCGGGCAACACCGACACGCTGGCGCTGCCCGCCGGACAGGGCATCGGGCATTCTTTTGACTAACGCGGCATCGAGTTCAACGAGAGCTAGCAGTTCCTCGATCCGATCGCGTCGAAGCTTTTCGCCAGCCAGCCGCGGTCCGATGGCGATGTTCTCTGCCACCGTCATGTGAGGAAAGAGCCCGATCGACTGGAACACATAGCCGACGCGCCGGCGAAGGGCGGGCATCGGTTTGGCCGTTACGTGTTCCCCTGCAAAGAGAACCGTGCCCGACGTAGGATCGACAAGACGATTTACCGTTTTCAGGAGCGTCGACTTGCCTGATCCACTGGCACCGACAAGCGCGACAAATTCGCCGCGCATAATAGTGACCGTTACATCCGCGACTGCAATTGTTGAGCCGTAATTTTTGACGATCCCCTCGAAGACCAGCGCTTCTGGAGGGGCTGCGGTCACTGCTCTTCGCTCTCTTCAGCCTCATCGGCTTCGCCGACTTTCGGCGACTGATAATCGACACGCTGCAGTTCGATCCGGCGCTCCCCGGGACCGGTAGCGATTAAGGTGCCATCTTCCATACGGCCAGGCGTCCAACACCGTTCAACTCCGTTTTCGGCGTCGGGCAAGAAGCACAGCTCCTTGCGATTATCCACTTCGGCGTAGGTCCAGCTACCCTGTTGCCAAGGATCGCCATTGCGAAGATCGCGATAGGTCCCATCGCGATCGAGCATGGTGGTGTAACGCGCGCCGTCTTCGGAAACACTGCGCCAGGCAGTGTCCGCGAATGTCGGCGGCCCGTTCGAAGAGTCATTACCGGCGTCGGGTTCTGCAGGCGTCGCCTCACTCTCAACCTCTGCCATCGGATCGTCCTGCGCGGGAGTGCAGGAGGCTGCGGACAGGCCCGCGAGGATGGCGACCATCACGAACAGATTGTCTGAGTTGCCGCGCAAACCGGCCTCCTTTCGGCATGGAATGCCGCCATAGAAAAACAGCGGCCGCTTGGCGAGAGCGGGTTCAAGTTCCGAGCGACGAAAGAGGGAACGCGATCTGCACATCCAGTCCCTCCTCGGAAAACGATCGGGAGAAACTGCCGCGCAGCTGGCCTTCTATCGCCATACGCAACATGCGCGAACCGAAGCCTTCTCTGGATTCGCTGTCGCCATTTTGGGTGCTCGTGGAAGATTCACGCCAGAAAACGCAGACCTCGTCGGCGTCGCCGCAGGGCAGCTTGATCTCGATCGAGACTTTGCCATCCTCGATCGACAAAGCTCCGTATTTCGCCGCATTGGTCGCCAGCTCGTGGAAGATCAGCGCAAGCGGGGTCGCGGCCCGCGCGCCGATATCCACATCGTCGCCGGAAATGAGCACACGCTCGCCTTTTCCGCCCTCGTAAGGAGCAAGCAGATCCGTCAGCAAGCCTTGTAGCTTGTCTGCCCCGCGGCCGTCACCGGGGCGGACATAGTCATGCGCCGTGCCCAAAGCCCGAATAGCGGAATTGAGATCGTCAGCGAACTCTTTGACCTCGGGCATGCCGCGAGATCGAAGCGCGATAAGTCCCGAGACCACCGCGAAAATATTCTTGATCCGGTGCGATAGCTCGTTCGCCAGCAGATCGCGCGCTTCCGAAAGACGATAGGCGCGGTCGATATCGATGATGGTTCCGAACCACCGGACCTCGTGATCTTCACGGGCGACAGGGACCGCACGCGCCTGCACCCAGCGATATTCGCCATCAGCCAGTCTCATACGCCACTCGTCTTCGAACAGGTTTTGCCCGCTCAGCGCTGTACGCAAGCGCTCGAGAGCCCGATCCTGATCTTCAGGATGCAGAGCCGCCCGGCAATCCCCGACGCGCGTCGGAGCGTCGAGACCGGTTACCTCTTTCCAGCGCGCGTTCACATAAGTGAAGTTTCCTTCCCCATCGCTCGTCCACGCTATTCCCGGCACGCTGTCGATCATGTCGCGCAAGTCGGCCTCGCGCCGTTCCACAGCCGCGATCGCCGATTGACCAAGCCGCAGTTGGGACATGCGCCGCATCGTCGAGCGGGCGAGAACCGCCATTCCCTCGGTCTGAAACTCCGTCAAACCACCTGGCCGCGGCTTGGTATCGATTACGCAGAGAGCCCCTAGAGGAGCCCCTTCCGAGGAGATGAGCGGGAAGCCGGCATAGAACCGCAGGCCCATCACCCCCGTCACCAACCCATTTTCAGAGAATTTGGGGTCCTTTGTCGCGTCTTCGATGACCAGCGGCTCGTGCTGCAACATCGCGTGAGCGCAAAAACTGTCGGACCGCGGCGTGCCATCCCGGTTCAGCCCGGTCTGCGCGAGAAAAACCTGACGGGTCCGCTCGACCACGGTGACTGATGCATAAGGGACATTGCACAGCTTAGCCGCGAAATCCGCGATCTGCTGCAATTCGGGGTCTTGAGAAAGCGCTTCTGTCCCGTACGACGCGAGTACGGAAAGGCGGTCATCCTCGCCGCAAAAAGCAGGATCGGGATCGCGCCCTTCGGGCCAGAGGATTGTCTCGTCTTTGTAAATCACTGTTGAGCGGTCCCTAATCGAAATTTCCGCGCGGGACAAAGAGTTTAACCTTCACCTCTCCGAAGCAGGAGTGAAGGGGTTTGCCCGATGCGCCCTGCTCGGCTACGGGCCTGCTCGCATACGAATTTTCGCGAGGCATGAAGGAGAGACTATGCGCGCGACCCCCGATTTCGATTTCCAGCTTGGCGAGAGTGCCGAGATGATCCGTGACAGCGTTTCGCGCTTCGCCGACGAACAGATTGCCCCTCTCGCCGAAAAGGTCGATCGCGAAGATTGGTTCCCGCGCGATTTGTGGCCAGCAATGGGCGAACTGGGCTTGCACGGCATAACCGTTTCGGAAGCTGACGGCGGGCTGGGCCTGGGCTATCTCGAGCACGTTATCGCGGTAGAGGAAGTCAGCCGCGCGAGTGCGTCTGTCGGGCTTAGCTATGGCGCGCATTCCAACCTCTGCGTCAACCAGATCGCTCGCTGGGGCAACGATGCTCAAAAGGCCAAATACCTTCCGAAGCTGATCAGCGGCGAACATGTCGGCAGCCTGGCCATGAGCGAGGCGAGCGCCGGATCGGATGTCGTGTCGATGAAATCCAAGGCCGAGAAGGTCGATGGAGGTTATGTCCTCAACGGCACCAAGTTCTGGATCACCAATGCGCCCTATGCCGATACCTTGGTCGTATATGCCAAGACCGCACCGGAAGCGGCAAGCCGCGGCATTACCACTTTCCTGATCGAGAAGGATTTCGACGGTTTCTCCATCGGCCAGAAGATCGAGAAGGTAGGCATGCGTGGCTCGCCCACTGCAGAACTGGTATTCGATGACTGCTTCGTTCCGGAAGAAAACGTGATGGGCCCCGAAAACGGCGGCGTGGGCGTGCTGATGAGCGGCCTTGATTACGAGCGTGTCGTTCTGTCGGGGATACAGCTTGGCGTGATGCAGGCCTGCCTCGACACGGTCATCCCTTACCTTCGCGAGCGGACCCAGTTCGGCAAGCCGATCGGCAGCTTCCAGCTCATGCAGGCCAAGGTCGCCGATATGTATGTCGCGCTGCAATCGGCCCGTGCCTATACCTATGCCGTGGCTAAGAGCTGCGATGCTGAGAAAACCACGCGGTTCGATGCGGCGGGCGCAATCCTGCTCGCATCCGAGAATGCTTTCCGCGTGGCCGCAGAGAGCGTCCAGGCACTGGGCGGCGCAGGCTATACGCTCGACTGGCCGGTCGAACGCTACATGCGCGATGCCAAGCTGCTCGACATTGGCGCAGGTACCAACGAAATCCGCCGGATGCTGATCGGGCGCGAACTGATCGGGGCCGCAGGATGAGTGCTGACGAAGACTATGTCTACGACGAGGAAAGCGGCGAATGGATGCCCGCTTCCGAACATGCGGCGAAGCAGGCGGCCGCTGACACAATAGAGGTCCGCGACGCAGTGGGAAATCTGCTCGCCGATGGCGACCAGGTGACGCTGATCAAGGATCTTGAGGTCAAAGGCGCAGGCCAGACGCTGAAGCAGGGCACGCTGATCAAATCGATCCGCCTGACCGGTGACCCTCAGGAAATCGACTGCAAACATCCCGGTATCAAGGGCCTCGTCCTGCGCGCCGAATTCGTGAAAAAACGCTGAGTCCAAAATTATGACCGCACCCGTTCTTACCTCCACGCTCGACCGCAAGGCTCCTGACGCCAAGGCGCGGTTCGACCACAACAAGTCACTCGCGGCCGACCTGCGCTCGACTGTTGCAGAGGCAGCGCTGGGCGGCAGCCAAGGCAGCCGGGAACGGCATGTCGGAAGGGGCAAGCTCCTGCCGCGCGAGCGTGTCGAGCGCTTGCTCGACCCAGGCAGCCCGTTCCTTGAGATCGGCCAGCTCGCCGCCAATGGCATGTACGGTAAGGATGCAATCAACGGCGCGGGGTTGATCGCGGGTATCGGCCGCGTCTCGGGCCGTCAGGTGATGATCGTGTGCAACGATGCCACGGTGAAGGGCGGCACCTATTACCCGATGACGGTGAAGAAGCATCTGCGTGCGCAGGAAATCGCGCAGGAGAACCGGCTGCCGTGCATCTATCTCGTTGATAGTGGAGGGGCCAATCTGCCGCATCAGGCCGAGGTATTCCCCGACCGCGACCATTTCGGGCGGATCTTCTTCAACCAAGCGAATATGTCGGCGCTGGGTATCCCGCAAATCGCCTGCGTGATGGGCAGTTGCACTGCGGGCGGCGCTTATGTGCCCGCCATGTCCGACGAGACCGTAATCGTGCGCAACCAAGGCACGATCTTCCTCGCCGGGCCTCCGCTGGTGAAAGCCGCGACAGGCGAGGAAATCAGCGCCGAGGACCTTGGCGGCGGCGATCTTCACGCCAAGAAATCGGGCGTGGTCGATCATCTGGCCGAGAATGACGAGCATGCCCTGACAATCGTGCGCGATATCGTTAGCCACCTCGGCGACAATTACGCAGCAGCCAAAGGTATCGAGCTTAAGGAACCGCGCGCGCCGAAATTCGACGCCGGCGATCTCTACGCCATTGTGCCCGAAGATGTCCGCGCGCCCTACGATGTGCACGAAATCATCGCCCGCCTCGTCGACGGGAGCGAATTCCACGAGTTCAAGCAGCATTACGGGAGCACGCTTGTCTGCGGCTTCGCGCATATCTGGGGTATGCCGGTGGCAATCCTCGCCAATAACGGCGTGCTGTTTTCCGAAAGCGCACAGAAGGGCGCGCACTTCATCGAACTCGCCTGCCAGCGCCGTATTCCGCTGCTGTTCCTACAGAACATCTCCGGCTTCATGGTCGGCGGAAAATACGAGGCCGAAGGCATTGCCAAGCATGGTGCGAAACTGGTGACCGCGGTCGCCACCGCCACCGTACCCAAGGTTACCGTGGTCATCGGCGGAAGCTTTGGCGCAGGCAATTACGGCATGTGCGGCCGAGCATATTCCCCGCGCTTCCTGTTCACGTGGCCCAATGCTCGCATCTCGGTGATGGGCGGCGAGCAGGCCGCGTCGGTCCTCGCCACCGTGCACCGCGACGCTGACAGTTGGTCCGAAGAACAGGCCGAGGAATTCAAGGCCCCGATCCGCCAGAAATACGAGGACGAAGGCAATCCTTATTACGCCACCGCCCGCCTGTGGGACGACGGCGTGATCGATCCGGCTCAGACCCGTGACGTCCTGGGGCTTGCTTTTGCTGCGACACTCGAAGCTCCGATACCCGACAGCCCGCAGTTCGGCGTATTCAGGATGTAGCGAAGGAACTTTCTCGGCGTTCCGTACATTCCAGCTTTATAACATGGGTTTGGGCTGGGCTGAGGAGAGTTCCATGGAAGGCCAAGAAGTCACAATCGCCATTATTATCATCGTCCTCTTGGTGGGGGCCTTGCTTGCATGGCTGTTCATCCAGCGAAATCGCACAAGGGAATTGCGTGATCGCTATGGCGAAGAATATGATCGCACGCTCGAGGCGAAAGGCGGCCGCAGAAGCGCTGAAGCCGACCTTGTCGAGCGCGAAGAACGCGTGAAAAAGTTGGAAATCCGTCCGCTCTCAGCTTCTGAGCGCGATCGCTTCGCCGGCGAATGGAAGGATACTAAGGCACTGTTCGTCGACAGTCCGGTCGAGGCTGTTAGCCGCGCCGACCGCCTGCTGACCGACATCATGTCCACGCGCGGTTATCCGATGGCGGATTTCGAAAAGCGTCATGCAGATCTTACCGTGGATCATGGCGATGTCGCAAAACACTATCTGGCGGGTCATGAAATCGCTGACCGGTCAAGCGACGCAACCACCGAGGAATTGCGCAGGGCGATCAATCACTATGAAGCCCTGTATGGCGAAATGACGAGCGAAGTTTCCGATGCTGACCAACGGTCAACCACAGAGTACCGCGAACAGAATGTGAGCGTTGAATACGGTGACGTCGATAGCCGCGATGAGACTGCTCCTGTCCGCCCTTCCGGTGATCCCGCACTGCGCGATCGGGATCGGGTGTAACTCCCTCCTTGCCAGTCGCAATCCGAGGCGGCCCTGCTAAGCGGCCCCTCGGAGTTCCCGATGCATCGTAAACCGTCCCTTCTCAGCCGCCTCGTGCGACGCATCCTTGTCCTGCTTTACCGGTGGAAAGGCTGGCAAATCGAAGGGTCGCGCCCGGATGTCACGAAATTCGTCATCCTTGGCGCCCCCCATACCTCGAACTGGGACTTCGTCTTTTTTCTCGGGGTTGCTGACGATCTGGGCATTCGCCCCAGCTTCATGGGCAAGAAAAGCCTCTTCAAATGGCCGGCAACCAACTTTATGCTCGACATGGGCGGAGTGCCGGTCGATCGCTCACAGCGTGCAAATTACGTTTCTCAGGTGGTGAAAGCATTCGAGGATGCGGATGAACTCGCGCTCGTGATCGCACCCGAAGGCTCGCGCACGTCGCAAGGTGAATGGCGAAGCGGTTTCTACCACATCGCCATGGCCGCCGGTGTCCCGATTGTTCCTGCCTGGGTCAATCATGACGCCATGACCGGCGGCATGGGAGAACCGCTGATGCCGACTGGAGATTATCGGGCTGATCTTGCCAAACTTGCCGCTTTCTATCGCGAGAAACGGCCCGACTGCGATCGCTTTGTCGTGCTTGAGAAAAGCACGCAAACGATCGCCGAAATGCACCGCTGATCCGATGGTCGGGCATTCGAGGGGGATTATTCGTGCCTCGCGCTTGCGGTTGGGCGGCGCGAAGGTCAATCACTGATCCATGGCGATTCTCTCCGACAAATGGATCCGCGAAGCGGCCACCACGCGCGACATGATCGAACCTTTCGTCGAGAGCCAGCGGCGCGACGGGATGATCAGCTTCGGCCTGTCATCCTTTGGCTACGATGCCCGGGTGGCCGACGAATTCAAGATTTTCACCAATGTCGACAATGCAGTGGTCGACCCCAAGGACTTTGCCGCGACCAGTTTCGTGGACCGGCAGACCGATGTCTGCGTGATCCCGCCGAACAGTTTCGCGCTCGCCCGGACGGTCGAATATTTCCGCATCCCGGAGGACGTACTCGTGATCTGCCTCGGCAAGAGCACCTACGCCCGCTGCGGGATTATTGTGAACGTCACCCCCCTCGAACCGGGCTGGGAAGGTCACGTGACCCTGGAATTCAGCAATACCACGCCCTTGCCGGCAAGAATTTACGCCAATGAAGGGGCCTGCCAGTTCCTCTTCCTGCAGGGCAACGAACGGCCGGAAGTCACCTATGCGGACAGGGCGGGCAAATATATGGGTCAGCGCGGCGTGACCCTCCCCCGCCTGTGACGCCGAGCGGCAATGCCGCAACGTCTTTGACTTGATCGCGAGGCGAGGCCACATCTCCCGATAAGAATGGGAGATATATAGTGGAAACTCGCGAATTCGACATCATCGTTTATGGAGCGACCGGCTATACCGGACGCCTTGTGGCGGAACATTTCGTGCGCGAATACGGCGCGTCCGACAGCGGACCCAAATGGGCTATGGCTGGGCGAAACGAAGACAAATTGGCTGCGGTGCGCGCAGAGATCGGCGCTTCACCTGTCACGCCCATGATCGTCGCCGATGCCGAAGACCCTGCCAGCCTCGAAGCCATGTGCCGCCGCGCCAAGGTCGTCATCAGCACCGTCGGACCCTACCAGCTATATGGCGATGCACTGGTCGAAGCCTGCGTGAAAACGGGTACGGACTATGCCGACCTCTGCGGAGAACCGGCCTGGATGGCGGAGAAGATCGCTGAGCATCATGCAGCAGCACAGGAAAGCGGAGCGCGTATCTGCTTTTCATCGGGCTTCGATTCCATTCCGTTCGACCTTGGCGTGCTGATGCTCCAGAAGGAGGCGAAGGAGCGCCATGGATCGCCCGCTCCACGCGTGAAGGGCCGTGTGCGGGCGATGAAGGGGACGTTCTCCGGCGGTACCGCCGCCAGCCTCGGTGCCACGATGAAGGCAGCAGTCAAGAATCCCGCCGTAGTTGGTGTCTTGCGGGACCCCTTTGCCCTGACGCCGGGTTTCGAAGGGCCGGATCAACCATCGGGGATGGTGCCGCATTATGAAGAGGATCTCGGCAAGTGGGCCGCGCCATTTGTCATGGCGGCGATCAACACGAAGAATGTCCACCGCACGAACTTTCTGCGCGGCCATCCTTACGGCACCGATTTTCGCTATGACGAGATGGTGCTGACCAGTCCGGGCGACGCCGGAAAGGCGGCCGCCGATGCGCTGGTCCAGATGGTCAAAAATCCCTTCGGCTCCAAGCCGCCCAAGCCAGGCGAAGGCCCGACGAAGGAAGAGCGCGAAAACGGTTTCTACGATGTGGTGTTTGTCGGAGAATGGCCCGATGGAAAGACCATGCGCTACGCCGTGAAGGGTAAGTTCGATCCGGGCTATGGCTCGACCAGCCGTATGCTCGGCGAAACCGCCATGGCCCTACTCGATAGCGACGCGGAAGGAGGCGTCGGCACTCCTGGCTCTTTTCTCGGCGAGGCGCTGGTGGACCGGCTGCGGGAACATGCGCACTTGCGCTTCGAAGTCGAGAATTAAAGATAAAGGGGGAGCGCCGCGCGCTCCCCCCAGATCTTCCGTCAGATGCTCATGCGCACGGCGACGCTGAAGTTGCGGCCCGCCAGCGGAACGAAGTCTTTGGTAAAGCTGGAGTGGCGACGCCCCTGTTCATCGAAGATGTTCTCGGCCTTGAAAATGACGGACAGGGCCGGATCGCTGGGCAGCGGACGCCAGATTGCCGAAGCGTTGACGAAGGTGAAACCTTCGGTCGGCGTTTCAAAAGGCGCCACGTCGTTCTGATCGTCGAACCATTCAACTTCACCGCGCAAGGTGATGTTGCCCGTATCCGCTTCGAGCGCACCCGCAAGGCTAAGCGGCGGGATGCGCGGCACGTTGAAACCATCATCCAGTTCGGCATCGAGATATTCGCCGCGCAGTTCGGCGGTCATGTCGAAGCCGGGCGTATCGATGAAGTTCCAGGCGACCTGGCCTTCGATTCCGGTGTAGGTCGCACCCTGTTGCAGATACTGAAACACCGGCAACTCGTCTTCCTCTTCACCGGTTTCGCTAAGGTAGATGTAATCATCAAACCACGAACGATACGCCGCCAGCGAAAGATCGACCGGACCGAGAGTGCCGCGGGCGAAGAGTTCGACACCCCAAGCCTTTTCCATCTCGAGATCCACGTCGCCGACCTCGAATTGCTGCGTAGCAACGTGCGGACCGTTGGAGAAAAGCTCTTCTGCACTGGGAGCACGTGAAACGCGCGACACGTTCACACCCGTACGGAATGCGGGAGTGAGTTCGTAGGCAAGGCCGATCGCTCCCGATACTCCGTCGAAGTCGCGCTCGATGCCGAGCGGGACGGAATCTACATCGGTGGTCTCGTAGCGCAGCGCACCTTCAAGCTGGAGCGGACCGTCGCCGTATTCCTGCAGCGTGAAGACCGACAGCTGCTCGGTACGGTTGGGCGCAACGTAGGCTTCCGCGCCTTCCGCCGCAAAATCGCGCAGGTAAAGCTGCACGCCGGTGGAACCGCGCAGCACATTGTCGGGGTTCTGAAGGATCTCGGCGCGTGCCTCGATACCCTGGACGTCAAAGACCGTGCCGACTTCATCACCTTCGAATTCGGTGTGGGTATAGTCGGAGTAGCCCGCACGGATCTTCAGACGCTGGAAGAAGCCATCCCCCAGCAGAATGTCTCCGCGCATGTCCGCGCGATACTGGCGCAAGCCGATGTTGACGGTTTCCGCGCCTTCCTCTTCACCATGCTCTTCCTCGGCTCCTTCTTCGCCTTCCTCGTGATGATGGTGAGCGCCGGGAAGAATGGGTACGCCATAGAATGTGTCGTAGACGCCGACGGATATGCCAAGGTTGGATCCGCCCCGGAAAAAGGCGACGCCGCCATTGGCCGCCCAGGTTTCGGTGCCGCTGTTGAAGAGGCGACCACGGGCATTGGCCGCTTCACGCAGTTCTTCTGCCTCTTCGAGTTCGCCCTCTTCCTCTTCCTCGTCGGCATCGGCCAGCAAGTCCGCGCGCAGATTGTCGGACAGCACATAGCCGGGAACTTCGAGATCGTCGGTCTTGCGGTAGAGGCCATCGGCGTGGACGACGAAGCCACCGCCCACAGGAAGATCGATCGAAGCCCCGCCTTCGCGCAGGTCGGCTACCGTATTGGCGCGCACCATCGCGTCGACATGCACATCTTCGGCAGGCACGCGGCGCGGAATGCGCTTGTCGATCACATTCACCGCGCCGCCGATTGCCTGGCTGCCATAGAGCAACACGGCCGGACCGCGAAGGACTTCGATGCTTTCAGCAGTCAGCGGGTCGATCGATACGGCATGGTCGGCCGAAGTGTTCGAAACATCGATCGCACCGATACCGTCGACCAGAACTTTCACGCGTTCGCCAGAGAAGCCGCGCAGGATTGGCCGCGACGCCCCGGGAGAAAAGCCGGTGGCAGTCACACCGGGGATATGGGCGAGCACTTCGCCGATCTGGCCATCCATATTGGAATCGAGCTCTTCGCCCGAGATCACGTCAGTTCCGGCCAGAAGGTCGAATTGGCGCAGCCCTTCGGCGCTCACGATAATAGTGCCGTCGGGACCGATCCGGCGGTTGTGCAAGTCGTCCTCGGCAGTGGGGCTGTCGTCCGGCACGCTGGCCTGCTGCGCCATGGAGGGCGCGGCGTAGCTGAGGGCAAAAAGTGACAGGGATGCGCCCAGAGCGCGGCGGAGCGTTACGGTGTGATACAACATAACGCGCCCCATAGCCGCGATCCATGCGAACGCAACCATTCTCGCGACGAATTACATATTTGTGCGACAAACGACAAAAGGCCGCCTTCGGCAGCCTTTACGTCTTCACAGTCTGGGAAATGGAGCGGGCGAGGCGATTCGAACGCCCGACCCCAACCTTGGCAAGGTTGTGCTCTACCCCTGAGCTACGCCCGCTCACTGGCGCTCTACCGAACCGTGTGGCCCGGTGGGGAGGCGCGCAACTAGCAACGGCTCTCGAGTCCCGCAAGCAAAAAAATGCGCTTTTTTTCGCTCCGCTTGCGCGAGGGGCTTCTGCCCTTCACATTCGCTCGGGAAAGCCCACATGGGCGGGTGACAGTTTATATAGCGAAAGGCGGTTTTACGTGGCGAGCATGGGTTTGAGCATCGACGAGCAGAAAGCAGTCGAGAAGTTCAAGAAAGACGTCGTCGAACCGTCGATGGCGAAACTCGTCATCCTCGATTTCTTTGCTGAATGGTGTGGCCCGTGCAAGGCGCTCACCCCGATGCTGGAAAAGGTCGCGGGCGAATATGCCGACAAAGGCGTGGTGCTGGTCAAGGTCGATGTAGATCAGGACAAATTCATCGCGGCCCAATTTCAGGTCCAGTCGATCCCGACGGTCTACGCCATGTTCCAGGGTCAGCCAGTAGCCGACCTTACGAATGCACGCAGCGAATCGCAGCTCAAGCAGACCCTCGACCAGATCCTGTCCCAGCTTCCGGTTGAAGGCGGCGATGATGCCGCTGGTGCGCAGGCCCAGGCCGCAGAGCAGGTAGAGCAGTTCGTCGCCATGGGCGAGCAGGTGCTGGCCGAAGGCGATGCTGCTCGGGCTGCCGGCATTTTCGCGCAAGTAACCGAGATGGCGCCCGACAATGCCGCCGCGCATGCAGGGCTCATCAGGGCATTAACGCAAGCGGGACAGGTAGAAGAAGCGAAATCCGTCCTTGCCGCGATCGAGACCAATCCGGCGCTCGCCAATGACAGCCTGATCGACAACGCCAAGGCAGCCCTGGAACTGGCAGGCAATAAGGTAGATGATGGCGAACTTGCCGCGCTGCGCGAGAAGGCTGCCGCCGATCCTGCCAATATGGATGCCCGGCTCGCCTACGCCGAGGCGGCCTTCGCCGCCGGACAACGCGATGCGGCGGCCGACGAATTGCTTTCGATGGTCGAGGCTGACCGCGAATGGAACGAGGGTGCTGCGCGCACCAAGCTGCTCGATATCTTCAACGCGGTGGGGCTCGAAGACCCTTGGGTCGTGGCGACGCGCCGCCGCCTCTCGAAGCTGCTCTTCGGATGAGCGAAACAAAGCGCCTTTCCATCTTCCCGCTGCCTGGAGCAATCCTGTTTCCGGGCTTGCAGCTGCCGCTGCATATTTTCGAGCAGCGATATCGCGATCTGGTGGGCAGCGCGCTCGCCAAGGATCGCCTGATCGGCATGGTGCAGCCGCAGCGCAGCTCCGACGGCTCCCCGCTTTACGAGATCGGCTGCCTTGGCCGGATAGACGATGTCGAGGCGCTGGAAGATGGGCGCTATAACATCGTGCTCGACGGCGAAGCGCGCTTCCGCGTCCTGCGCGAACTGGAAGTCAGCACGGCCTTCCGGCAGGTAGAAGCCGAGCTCATAGAGGATCCGCAGAACGAGGTTCTGGCCAGTGTCGAACGCGCCGGCTTCGAGTTCGAGGCCAAGCGCTTTGCGGCGATGCAGGGCTATTCGGTCGACTGGGATTCGGTCGAACGGCTCGACGATGAGACGCTGATCAACGGGGTCGCGCAGATCGCTCCTTTTGACAGCGCCGCAAAGCAGGCCCTGCTCGAGGCGAACACTCTATCTGAACGCTGCGAGCTGATGGTTCAGCTGATGCAGTTCTTCGCCCTGCGCGATGACGGTGACGAGATCGTTACTCTTCAGTGATCCGCGCCAGGGCTTGTCAGTTGGTCAGAGATTGAACGATCCGCGAAGGCCGTCGATCACATATTGGGCAGCCAGCGCAGCGAGCAGGACGCCCAGCACGCGGGTAATTGCCGCTTCCACCTTGTCTCCGAACAGACGCATGATCGGACCCGCAGCCATAAGGGCGAGCATTGTGATGATCAGCACGCCAGCCAAGGCGCCCAGCACGGTGAAGGTCTGGGCCAGATCGCTCGCCTCGTTCATGAGCAGCATGATGGCCGCGATCGCGCCGGGACCGGCGAGCATCGGAATGGCCATCGGGAAAATCGAGACATCCTCGACCTCAGGCGTGGCTGCAACCTTCTCGGCCCGCTCCTCGCGGCGCTGAGTGCGCTTTTCGAAGACCATTTCGAACGCAATCCAGAACAGCATCAACCCGCCTGCGATGCGGAAGCTGTCGAGGTCGATGTGGAGCGCGCCCAACAATTGTTCGCCGAAGAGCGCGAAAATCAGAAGGATGACGGCCGCGATCAACACTGCGCGGATAGCCATATTGCGCCGCTCAGCCGTCGACGCGCCCTTGGTAAGACCCGCATAAATGGGCGCGCATCCGGGCGGATCGATCACCACGAACAGAGTGATGAAAGCGGAAACGAAGAGCTGGGCAAGCATCAGTCTGTGAACACCTTTGGTCCGGTTACTTCGAATTCGCCATTCCACAGCAACAGAGTGACGGTGCTTCCGCCGTCCATCGTGTGGATCAGATATTGGAGCGAGCCATCGTCAGACTGGCCTTTTGCCGCCGGGCGTTCGCTGCTGGCCATGCGCTGGCCTGCGGGCACGGGTTCGGCACAGTTCGCCACCTTGGTCGACACGAAATCGGGCGCTGTTAACGGTGCGTCCAAATCCTGCCCGATATCGGCTTCCCAGAGATAGGAACCGTCACGCTGCCGCCGCCAGACGGTGAGGAATTCACCGTTCCTGCCGTCGGGCCACTGCGCCGCGCCCTGCGACACCGCGAGGCTGCCGTCGCAGCTCGACCAGATCTGATGCGGCTGCCAGGCGACTGCGGATGCAGGATCGGCGCGGCCTTTCAGCCATTGCTGCGCATTCACCGCTTCGGGCACGAACATCGTCGCATCATCCGCCGCGTAATCCGCGAAAGCGGTCCACTGGCCATCGTCTTGCGCGGCGCGGGCGAAGGCGAGTTCCGTCGCCACGACCTTGCCCGGATTGGCGACGGGCTGGATGAAGCGGCCGTAGCGCTCCTGCGGACCGCCTGCACAGGCGGAGAGAGACAGGGCTGCGATGGCCGCGAAGGCGAGACGCCAGCTCACAGGCTATCCGGCACCTGTAATCCGGCATTACGGTAGGCCGCGACCAGCGTGTTCCGCAAAAGCACGGCGATCGTCATCGGCCCGACACCGCCCGGTACCGGCGTGATTGCTCCAGCGACCGCTTCGGCCCCGGCATAATCCACATCGCCCACCAGGCGTCCCTTTTCCGCGCCTTCGGCGGGTGGGAGGCGGTTGATGCCGACGTCGATCACGGTTGCGCCATCCTTCAGCCAGTCTGCCTTGACCATCTCCGCGCGGCCCACGGCGGCGACTACGATGTCGGCGCGTTTGACCACGGCGGGCAGGTCTTTGGTGCGGCTATGCGCGATGGTGACGGTGGCATTAGCATCGAGCAGCAGTTGCGCCATCGGCTTGCCGACGATGTTCGAGCGGCCGATCACAACGGCGTCGAAACCGGACAGGTCGCCCAGCCGGTCGGTCAGTAGCATCATGCAGCCAAGCGGCGTACAGGGCACGAAGCCGCTCTGCCCCACGGCGAGGCGGCCAGCATTGGTGACATGGAACCCGTCCACATCCTTATCCGGGCTGATCGCGGCGATCACGGCCTGATCGTCGAGATGATAGGGCAGCGGCAGCTGGACGAGGATGCCGTCCACCGCATCGTCAGCATTCAGCTGTTCGACCAGTGCCAGCAATTCGGCTTCGCTGGTGCCGGCCGGCAGGCGGTGTTCGAAGCTTTCCATGCCGGCGGCCACGGTGGCCTTGTGCTTGCTGCCGACATACACCTGACTGGCGGGGTCTTCCCCCACCAGCACCACGGCGAGGCCCGCCTTGCGGCCCGTAGCGGCAGAGAACTTCGCGGCCTGGTCCCCCACCCGCTCGCGCAGGTTGGCGGCGAAGGCTTTCCCGTCGATCCGTTCCGCGGTCATACGGACATGATGATGTTGCGCAGGACGATCAGGATGATCTGCAGCAATATGATCACCACCAGCGGCGAGAAATCGATCGAGCCGGTATTGGGCATCCGGTTGCGGATCGGCCTGAGGACCGGTTCCAGCAGGCGGTTGATGGCGTCGTAAAAGCCCATCAGGAATTCGTTGCGGCCCACCACGTTGAAGGCGAACAGCAGGCCGATGACGAACTGGATGATGATCAGCATCACGAAGATGTTCGTGATCATCTCGATGATCTGGTAGAGGGTAATCAGCACTTGGGTCGATCCCGTAGTCTTGAGTGGCAGTACCTTTGGCCTGTGCCCCTACAAGAGGTGCGCGCGCGCCGCCACCCCTAAGCCGCGCTTATCAGCGTGCCGGCACCGCGGGCGGTGAAGAATTCCAGCAGCATCGCATGCGGCACCCGCCCGTCGAGCACGACGGCCGCCTCGCAGCCCGCCTCCACCGCGCTGACGCAGGTTTCCAGCTTGGGGATCATGCCGCCGCTGATCGTGCCGTCAGTGCGCAGTTCGGCGATGTCCGCCGGGGTGAGATCGGTGAGCAGCTTGCCCTGTTTGTCCAGCACACCGTCGACATCGGTCAGCAACAGCAGCCGCGCCGCCCCCAGCGCCGCCGCCAGCGCGCCCGCCATGGTATCGGCATTGATGTTGTAGGTATGCCCGTCCTCGCCCGTGCCGATGGGGGCGACCACCGGGATCATGCCCGCCGCCGTGGCGGTTTCGATGATGGTGGTATCGACCGCGCTGGGTTCGCCGACGAAGCCGAGATCGAGCGCTTTTTCGATATTGCTTTCCGGGTCCTTGGTCGTGCGTTCGACCTTGCGCGCCGTCACCAGCCCGCCGTCCTTGCCCGAGATGCCCATGGCCTTGCCCCCGGCGCGGGCGATCGAGCCGACGATGGATTTGTTGATCGCGCCCGAAAGGACCATTTCGGCGACGTCTGCCGTAGCCTTGTCGGTCACGCGCAGCCCGTCGACGAAGCGGGTTTCTACGCCGAGCTTCTTCAGCATGGCGCCGATCTGCGGGCCGCCGCCATGGACCACCACCGGGTTGATGCCGACCGCTTTAAGCAGCACCACATCCTCGGCGAATTCGCGCGCGGCGTCTTCATCGCCCATCGCATTGCCGCCGTATTTCACCACGAAACTGCGCCCGGCATAGCGCTGGAAATAGGGCAGCGCTTCGATCAGCGTCTGCGCCTTGGCGCTGGCATCGGTGAGATTCATGGGCACTCTTTCCATCGGCTATCCTGTGGGTTCGTGCGCCCCATTAGCCGCTGGATCGCCGGGGCGGAAGAGCATGATCGCCGCCCTGCGCCACCAGCCTTTCGCGCAAGCCTCCCCAACAACAAAGCCCCACAACAAATCAGCGGCCACCCGTTTCGGGGCGGCCGCCGTTTTGTGCCTTGTGAGAGGCGCTAAGGTGAAACCCTACTTGTTCTGTTCGGGTTTCTTGTCGGACTTGGCGCCATCGTTCTGCTTACCGGCACCGCCCTGCTGTTGGGGCTGCTTGTCGCGGTTTGCGTCCTTGCCGCCCTGCTGGGGCTGGCCGGACTTCTGGTCCTTGTTGTCCATGGTGTTTTCCTTCGGAAAATCGTGGCGCGGAAGATACCGGCCACAAATAATCAAGCGAAGGGAAGAGCGATGGTTTCAGTCCTTGCGCCAGTAGGGGCTGGAATTGCGCCAGTCGCCCGAAGGCCGCAGAAAACCAACCCGTTATAGGAAACTGAATGTGAAAAGGGGCAGCGAAAACCGCCGCCCCTTCAGCATGTAACGGGCCAGTCGCTTACAGACGCCGTACCCTGGTGTAGGTATAGGCGGTGGGCGAAGGCGTCTCCGGCCTGTCGTAGATCGCGTGATCCCCCCGGATGTCGAGATATTCGGCGGCGACCAGCGTGCCGTCTTCCATTCGCAAGGCGATCACTTCCTCGCGGTCCTTGTCGACCAGCATGTCTTCCACGCGGCCCAGCTCCTCTCCGGTGACGGAGCGCACGGGCCAGCCGCGAATGTCTTGGTCATCGTTTACGAGCTGCCATTTGGACAGCCTATCGAGATCGGCAAATCTGTCTTCATGATGCATGGGGAATTCCTTATTCGACCGTGTCGACACGGCTGGCGAAGATCATGGCGGTGGCGCTTGTATCCACTTCACGCGTCACGCTTTCGGGCAGATCGCCGGGGAATGCGCGCACTTCGCCTTCGATGGTCACCCGCGAACCGGGGTTCACGTCGACCTGGCCTTCCATGGGCGTGTTGGGCGTGGGATATTCGTCGAACATGACGAGCGTTTCATTGTCGCCTTCACCGACGGTGAAGCCTTCATCGCCCACCACTTCGTTCACGGCCACATCGCTCAGGCGGACATCGCGTCCGATCATGTCACCGAGCGAGGCAAGACCCGCAAGTCCTGTGAGAGCAGTCACTTCGCCATCCACGCCAGTGTCCCCGGCAGGATCGGTCACGGCCGTATCGTCGACATAGGGTTCCTCGATCACCGTTTCATCGGCGACGAGCTCGTCATCGCCATTGGTGCCTTCGATGAGCCACCAGATCAACGCGATCACACCGGCCAGGAGCAACAGCCACCAGAGCCATGATAAAGATGATTTCTTCTCTACGGGAATTTCAGCCATAGGGTATCCTCCTCATTGGGGACACAACTACCCAACAGCCCGTCAAGTCGCGTGCCCCTAAGCCAACAGCCTTCCATGAAGAGAAACGTTCCAAATTAAATCGGATTCGTACGTTTCTTAAGAATCCGGGTCATATTTTACTTCTTTCACTTAACCTTTGTTGCGTTCGAGGCCATGTAATACTCTATCATTCAGTGTATCGAGGGGGGGGCGGGCCACTTGCTTCCCATCGCGTCCAAGGCTGTCACTGCGCACCTTCGGGCGGATATTGCGGGGCGGCGCCGTGATCGAGGCTGAGGCTTTCGAGCAGGCGGAAGCGCGCTTCCTGCGGCATCCATTGCCAGATGTGGATGTACCGGCCGCCGCCGGTCTGCACCCAGCCTTTTTCCTCGCCCCGCCATTCGAGGAAGGTATGGTGCGCTTCTTCCAGCGCGCCCCAATCGCCCAGCTGCTTGATCGTGCGGCTGCCGGGCACCAGCAGGCGGCGGTTGCGATAGCCCTCGTCCTCGCCGCCGGGTTTGCGCCGGTCGCATTGCTCATGTTCCCCGGCGAGAAATTCCTCCGCGCTGGCGGCGGCCACTCCGGCGAGATCGTGGAGCATGCGGAAATCCTCATGCAGCAGGGGCGCGGCGGCGGCGGGATCGCAGGCTTCGAAGAAATTCCAGAACAGGGCGGCGTCATTCGCCTCGATCCGCGCGGTCATCTCCGCGCCCGTCGGCATCGGCGGTGCAGCGGCGCTGGCGGAGGAAGGTGCGCCCGAAGTAGCGTCTGCGGATGGAATTGCCTGCGCGAGCAGGAGGGCGGCAAGCCCGGTGGCGGCGATCATGTCGGTCTACTCCCTTATGTGTATTGCTCAAATAATACACATGCGAGCAACGTAAAGTCCACACGCTGCGCAGGTTGACGCAGTAGCCGGGCGTACCAGTGTGACTTTCACCCTGCCCGGCCCCTGCTTACAGCAGCCCCCGGGCGGTCTGCTTTTCCCATTGCAGCAGCGCGTCATTGTCGGGAATCCGCCGGTGCGCGGCATAGCGGCCGTTATACATGACCACCTTCAGCCGCCCGTGTTCGCAGCGATAGGATGCCAGCAGCCCTGTGGCCTTTCCCGATGCCAAATCCACAGGATCGTGTGGCTTTCCCAGCGCCGCATCCCAGGCCGCGGCAAAGCCCGCCGCGCCGTGCCGCCGGCGCAGGCGATAGGCACTCTCGCGCCCCATCGACACCGCCCGCGCCGCAGCGAGCACGCTGCCCGTTTCAGCGAGATGGCCGATGAAATCGACCTGCCGCTGCGGCGTCCACCCATCGGCGCGCGGGCAGACGGGAACGGGATGAAAGGCGGGAATGGAGCGCTTGCGCCGATAGAGAGGGCCGCGCGGATGAGGATAATGCTTCATCCAGCAGGATGGAGCAAATTTTATCCGTGTAGGAAAACGGTTTGAGTTGTGGGAGATCGATTAAAGTAATAAATCCAACGGCAGGTCAGCGATGTCTTTTATGCGCTCACTTTCGATCATCAGCTCGAGCAGTTCAGTAGCTTCACTTTGACCGATATTGCCTACTGCTTTTACCAGTTCCGGAAGTGCGAAGTGATAGACGCAATCCAAGTCTCCAGTACCCAAGCACAGTGAGCTTAGCCGAGAAGGTAAAGGCTCAGCTGTCACGGCCACAATGTGTGGCACACGACCCTTCCGTTTTCTTATGAGGTCTAAAGCTTCTGTACGGGTATTCTGAGCCCGGTCGCTTCTTATGGTCCATTTACATGAAATAGACGCATGGAGATAGGGGGCCCCTGCCGTTGCTGCCCTCAAATGATCGCGACCTGACTTTTTCGAAACGAATTCAGTCTTAGAGTTGATTATCTGATCATCCAGTCTTTCCCGATAGACGAGTACATCGGATGCGACGCTGTAATCTCTGCCTAATACGGCCGCCAACTCAGGATTGTCTTTCGAAGCCTCATAAACCTCTTTGAGGTGTGAGTATTGAGAAAATCTAGCTATAACCAAGGGCGAGCGCGAAGTTTCTCGTTCCGTCTTCCACACACCTGGCTGTAAATGGCTAAGGGCGCTAAAGCAAAAACGTAAGAAATCCGCCGTGATCTCTTCAAATTTCGTGCCTACAGTTTGGCCTGGAATTTTGGTGCCTTGCGAGGCCCCAAGGGCGACTGCCAAACTGTTGGCGATTTCTTTGCTAGCCGTATTCGAAGCATCGGCATTTCTAGCGTTCCAGTCGTGCTTTTGGGTATGCACGAAATGTAGAATCTCTTCGGTAAGCCTTTGATGATAAGAGTCGCGCGCTTGTTTCAGGCTCATCATGCTGCGGCCAACGAGAATGCACGGTTCGTACGTAAAGCTATGGCTAAATTTTTTGCAACCGCGCGAGCAACCGGGGGCGGAAAAGCATTGCCTATCTGCCGGTATTTAGTGGTCTTCGTTCCGTGAAATTCCCAACTGTCAGGGAAGCCCTGTAATCTAGCCGTCATGCGCAGCGTCAGCCGCGGCATACCCACAAAATCCGCTGCAGGCGCTTCATTAGCTAGACTCTTGCCCTCAACTCCCAGTGACGCCCAAGCCCGCCGTGCCCTTGTTGGCCCAAGATCAGGGCCTCCATGCTTCTTTGATCCGCCCACGAGAGTCGGCGCTATTTCATCAGCTTGCGAAACCCAGCGGTCAAGGCCGCGCCAACCGCCTGCACCCATAAGATCTCTCAGACATTCACCAACTGTTGGCGGATTATGTGGTTCGACCTCCGGCCAATCAAAGGCGTCGACCAAATCCTTCCTCAGCGCCACGATAACCACCCGCGGGCGAAGTTGCGGGACACCGAAATCGGACGCGTTCAACAACCGCCAATCGGTATGATAACCAAGCTTCGACAGCTCTTTTTTCAGATGAGCCCGATAATCCTCGAACACAGCGGAAAGGAATCCACGCACGTTTTCGATCATGACGGCTTTGGGCTTAATCTCGTCGATTAATCGCAAAGCCGCAGGAAACAGATTGCGCTCGTCCTTCTCACCTAATTGCTTTCCAGCAACCGAAAAGGGGGGGCACGGCAACCCCGCGGTCAGAAGTTCGACGCCCTTAAACGAGGTGCCATCGAACTCGGCCATATCGGTCGCACGTACATCCCACGCAGGACGATTAAGTTTCAACGTCTTAGCGAAATCGGATTCGATCTCGACGAGGGCAGCATGCCGGAAGCCCGCCTGCTCAAGCCCGAGCGCCTGACCGCCGGCCCCAGCACAAAACTCTATGGATTGCATGCGATACTCCCTCTTTCGCGTACCGCTATGTTCTTAATCTGTTCCCGTCAAGCTAAGCTGCCTCACTCCGCAGCGACAACCTCTTCACCGTCGCCAAAGAGACCCGGGCCATCGTCGGTCGCGACTTCCTCGTTCGCGGCTCTGGCTTTCTGGCGCTTGTCGAAGCTCGACCACACCGTGTTCCAGTCGCCCTTGGTCGCGCCCTTGGAATATTCGGTCGCGCGCTGTTCGAAGAAGTTGGCATGCTCCACGCCGTTCAGCAGCGGGGCGAGCCAGGGCAGCGGGTGATCGTCGATCATGTAGATCGGATCGAGGTTGAGCTGGCCCAGGCGCCAGTCGGCGATGTAGCGGATATATTTCTTGATATCCTTGGGCGTCATGCCGTGCACGGGGCCCATTTCGAAGGCGAGATCGATGAAATTGTCTTCCAGCCGCACCGTCTTCTGGCAGATGTCGATGATGTCTTCCTTGACCGCTTTGGTCAGGCAGTCCCGCTCGCGCACGAATTCGTGGAACATGCGGATGATGCCTTCGCAGTGCAGGCTTTCATCGCGCACCGACCAGCTGACGATCTGGCCCATGCCCTTCATCTTGTTGAAGCGAGGGAAGTTCATCAGCATGGCGAAGCTGGCGAACAGCTGCATGCCTTCGGTGAAGGCGCCGAACATGGCCAGCGTGCGGGCGATGTCCTCATCGTTGTCGACGCCGAACTGCTGCATGTAATTGTGCTTGTCGGCCATTTCCTCGTAATCGAGGAAGGCGCTGTATTCACTTTCGGGCATGCCGATCGTGTCGAGCAGATGGCTGTAGGCCGCGATGTGCACCGTTTCCATGTTGGAAAAGGCGGTGAGCATCATCTTGATCTCGGTAGGCTTGAACACGCGGCCGTATTTGTCGTGATAGCAGTCCTGCACCTCGACATCGGCCTGGGTGAAGAAGCGGAAGATCTGGGTGAGCAGATTGCGCTCGTGCTCGGACAGCTTCTGCGCCCAGTCGCGGCAGTCTTCGCCGAGAGGCACTTCTTCCGGCATCCAGTGAATCTGCTGCTGGCGCTTCCAGAACTCGTAGGCCCAGGGGTATTCGAACGGCTTGTAGGTCTTGCGGGCTTCGAGCAACGACATCTTGTGTCTCCGGATCTGCGTGTGAACGACTCATATAGGGAATCATGCCTCGGATTCGAAGGCAAGAGGGGATGATTCGGTGGGGATAAGAGCGGGGTAAGTTTTTGCGGCGCCGGAATCGGGCGGAAAGCGCCCCGTGCGCGCGACGAATGGCGGAACGCATTGGCGTGGCCAATGGTTAATTGGGCAAAGGAGAGTTTCTCATGGGACAGTACGAACCCGACGACAGCCGCGACGTGACGCTCAATGACGGGCATGAGCCCGGCGGCATCAAGCGCACCGGCCCGCGCGAAAGCGAAACGCGCCAGCAGGACCAGGACGACGGCACCGACCAGCAGCAAGAGCAGCAGCAGGGTCAGGGCGCACAGCCCGGCGACCAGCAGCAGGCGCTCGATGCGCAGGTGGGCGGTGCGCGGCCCGAATACGACCAGTACGAAGTCAACCAGGCGGGCAATATCAACGCCCAGGCAGAACAGGCGCAGCCCGGGTACGGCAATGCGCGCGACGAGGAAGGCCACATGGAGAAGGAAGCCGCCAAGGGCGCCGAAGCCGGCAAAGAAGCGGACAAGGGCAAGGTGAAGCCCGGCGAAACCTCCTCGCGGCCCGACGAGCGCGCCGAAGCAGACGCCAATCGCCCGCTCGGCAAGGACTGAGGTTTTCACGAGTTTGGGGGGCTAGCGGACAAGTCCGGTTTTCCCCTTTTGCGGGCCTGTCTCGCATTACCCCGGCGCCCCGTCCCTCAAAGGCGGGGCGCTTTTCCGTGCGCGCTCCGGATGCGAAACGGCGCGATCGAGCGCGGACGCAACAGGGCGTTCCCCCGTGGCGGCGAGCCGTGGACCCGATCGCCGTCCCGCCCGTTGGTTAGGTATAAGCACTTTAAAGAAAAGAGAAATTTATGTTTGAGAAGCTACGCATCAAGGAACACATGGAAATCGTCGATTCGAAGGGCCAGCACGTTGGCACGGTCGACGATACGCAGGATGACGCGATCAAGCTGACCAAGTCGGACAGCGGCGACGACATGCACCATTTTATCAAGCTGGATAGTGTCGACAAGATCGACGACAACCGCATCTATCTGAAGGAAGGCACGCGCCTCCCCGAAGGTCTCGGCAACAAGGCGACCATGTCCTAAGCGACATATCGCAGCCGAATAACGAAAAGCCCCGCTCTCCAAACCGGAGGGCGGGGCTTTCGCTTGCGTGGGGTTCGCCGGAAGCGCCTGTCAAGCCAGTCGCTGGTTGGCTTCGGCGCGGATGATGTCGGCGATCGAGGCGAAAAGGTCGGCATATGCCGCGCCGCGCCGCCACGCCGCGCCGACCGACCGGAATTCGTCCCATCCCACCGGATCGACGAGGCGCACCGCATCGAGCGCGGCCGTCTTCGAGCGGACATAGATTTCCGGCAAGAGCGCCAGCCCCACGCCGGTCCCCGCCATCTGCTGCAGGGCATCGAGGCTCGTACCCATGTAATCGCCGAGGATGGTCGCGCCCAGTCGCTCGCACAGCGCCGAAAGCTGCGCATGGAAATGGTGGCGATGATCGAGCGTCAGGAAAGTCCGGCCCGCGAGCGCGGCCATCTCTGGAGCTGCGGCGATCGGATCGTCGGGTGCAGCGACGATGCGCAGCGGTTCGCGAAACAGGGGCTCGACCTCCAGAGCCGCCCCGGCGATCGGCAGGGGCGAGAGCACCATGTCGAGTTCGCCCGCCAGCAGTTCGGCGTGCTGTTCGCGGGGGATGCCTTCGCGGATGTAGAGCCGCACGTCCGGAAAGGCCGCGTGCAGACGGCGCACGACTCCGGGCAGGAGATAAGGTCCGATGGTGGGGGTGGTCCCGAAGCGGATGGCCCCTACAGGTTTTTCGGCAATACGCGCGGCGCGGTCCTCGAAGCTGCGCACCGCCGCGAGGATCACGCGCACCTCTTCCAGCAGCGTTTCGCCTCCCGGCGTTGGCTGCATGCCGGTCGGGATCCGTTCGAAGAGCTTCATGCCGAGCCTCGCCTCCAGAGTCTGCAATTGTTGCGAGAGCGCGGGCTGGGAAAGCGCCAGCATGTCGGCAGCCTTTCGCATCGATCCGGTGCGGGCCAGGGCATCGTACATGCGCAGCTGCTGCAGGGTGATCATTCACCATCCAATAAGCGCAGCTTATCACGAAGTCATCCAGAATTCGATTAGCCTATACCTATCTGCTGCTCCACATGCGCGACGCACAGCGGCAGCCCGTGATTTTACCGGGCTCGACGCCTCTCTGACATGCGCAAGGATTACGCCGGATGGATCAACTTACCGCGACGCTGCTTTCCGCCCCCGTCCTGTTCTTCATCCTCGGAGGCCTGGCCGCTGCCGCGCGGTCCGATCTCTCGGTTCCCGAAACGCTCGCCAAGGGCATGTCGCTGTATCTGATGGCGGCGATCGGTCTCAAGGGAGGGGTGGAAGTCGCCAAGGCAGGCATCGGTACCGACTTGCTCGGTGCACTGGCTGCGGGGCTCGCGCTCAGCGCGGCGATCCCCTTTCTTGTCGCCCCCGCGCTCAGCCGCTTCGGTGGTCTCGACCGGATCAATACCGGTGCCGTTGCGGCCCATTACGGTTCGGTCAGCGTCGTGACCTTCGTCACTGCCAGCCAGATCTATGGCTCCAGCGGCTTCGCAATCGCGGGTTTCATGGTCGCTGTACTCGCCATGATGGAGACCCCGGCCATCCTCTCGGGTCTCTTGATCGCCCGGCGCGAAAGCGGGAAACTGATCTCGCGCGAACTGCTGCGGGAAGTCCTGTTCAACGGCTCTGTCGTCCTGCTGCTGGGCAGTTTCGCCATCGGCATGGTCATTGGCGAGGATGGGTTCGAACCGATTTCACCGCTGTTCCGGGCCGGCTTCACCGGCGTGCTGTGCCTGTTCTTGCTGGACATGGGGCTGATCGCCATGCGCCGGATCCTGGAAACGCGCGCCCTGACTTTGCGGCTCGCCGCGCTGGGCATCCTCTTTCCGGTAGTGAACGGTACGCTTGGCGTTCTTACCGGAACACTGATCGGTCTCGATGCGCCCTCCGCAGCGGCACTGGGCATTCTTGCCGCCAGCGCCTCCTATATCGCGGTCCCGGCGGCGATGCGCATGTCCCTTCCCCAGGCAGACGCGGGGCTATACCTTGCCATGTCGCTTGGCGTGACCTTTCCTTTCAATATCGTGTTCGGGATCCCGCTGCTGCGCGGGATCGCCGAATTTGCAGGAGCGCTCCTATGATCGAAACCACACCCCGCGAACGGATAGAGGTACTCGTCGACGCGCCACTGGCCCCGCAGCTTGCCCTGCTGGCGCAGGCTGCCGGCATTACGGGCCACACACTGATCCGCACCGAAAGCGGACAGGGACGCCATGGCAAATGGTCGGAAGATCTCATCAGCGGCGCGACGGCGAAGTACATTTTCCTGACGATCGCCAACAGCGAACGCGCCGACGCATTCCAGGAAGCGCTGGTACCGCTGCTCGAGAGCCACGGTCTGGTGGTGCTGCGCTCTACGGTGAACGTCGTCCGGCCGGATCGCTTCTAGGAAAAAACGCTATCAGAGTCGGTCGGGCAGGAAAGTAAACGACAATCGCCGCCCCATTGATGCTGAAGATCAGCGGGGCGGCGATTTGGTTTGCGCTATGCGATTACATTTTTGCAAGCCGGATTACTGACAGGCGAGGCATTCCTCGTAATCTGTCTGCTCACCGCCCGCGGCCAGTTCGTATTTCGCGGCATCGGCGGTGTTGTCCGCTTCCACGCCGCCGGCGAAACCGGCGCGCTGCACGCTCTTCGAGCGGAGATAATAGAGCGACTTGATGCCCTTTTCCCACGCCTGGAAGTGCAGCATCATCAGGTCCCATTTGTCGACATCGGCCGGGATGAACAGGTTCAGCGACTGCGCCTGATCGATATAGGGCGCACGGTCGCCAGCGAATTCGAGCAGCCAGCGCTGGTCGATTTCGAAGCTGGTCTTGAAAGTGGCCTTTTCTTCCGGCGTCAGGAAGTCGAGATGCTGGACGCTGCCCGCCTTTTCGAGGATCGAATTCCAGATCGCGGTCGAATTCTTGCTCTTCTTGTCGAGCAGCTTTTCCAGATAGGGGTTCTTCACCACGAAGCTGCCCGAGAGCGTCTTGTGGGTATAGATATTGGCCGGGATCGGTTCGATGCAGGCGCTGGTGCCGCCGCAGATGATCGAAATCGACGCGGTCGGCGCGATCGCCATCTTGCAGCTGAAGCGTTCCATCGCGCCCATCTCTTCGGCATCGGGGCAGGCGCCGCGTTCCTGCGCCAGCACCATCGATGCTTCGGAAGCCTTGGACTGGATGTGCTTGAACATCTTCAGGTTCCAGACCTTGGCCATCGGGCTTTCGAAGCCGATGCCCTTCTGCTGGAGGAAGGAGTGAAAGCCCATCACGCCGAGGCCGACGCTGCGTTCACGTGATGCGGAATACTTCGCACGGGCCATTTCTTCGGGCGCGCGGTCGATGTAATTCTGCAGCACGTTGTCGAGGAAGCGCATGACGTCCTCGATGAACTGCTTGTCCGCATTCCATTCGTCCCACTTCTCGATGTTGAGCGAGGACAGGCAGCACACGGCGGTGCGATCGTTGCCGAGATGGTCGATGCCGGTCGGCAGGGTGATTTCGGCGCACAGGTTCGAGGTGGATACCTTCAGACCCAGATCACGGTGATGCTTGGGCATCATGCGGTTCACCGTATCGGAGAAGACGATGTAGGGCTCGCCCGTGGCAAGGCGGGTTTCCACCAGCTTCTGGAACAGGCCGCGGGCATCCACGGTCTTGCGGACCGAACCGTCACGCGGGGAGAGAAGGTCGAATTCCTCGCCATTGCGGACCGCTTCCATGAAGGCATCGGTCAGCAGCACGCCGTGGTGCAGGTTCAGCGCCTTGCGGTTGAAATCGCCCGACGGCTTGCGGATTTCGAGGAACTCCTCGATTTCCGGGTGGGTGATGTCGATGTAGCAGGCGGCCGAACCGCGGCGCAGCGAGCCCTGGCTGATCGCCAGCGTCAGGCTGTCCATCACGCGGACGAAGGGAATGATGCCGCTGGTCTTGCCGTTGAGGCCGACCGGCTCGCCGATGCCGCGTACATTGCCCCAATAGGTGCCGATGCCGCCGCCCTTGGAGGCAAGCCACACGTTCTCGTTCCACGTGTTGACGATCCCGTCGAGGCTGTCGCTCACCGAGTTGAGGTAGCAGGAGATCGGCAGGCCGCGCTGGGTGCCGCCGTTCGACAGCACGGGCGTTGCGGGCATGAACCACAGCTTGGAGATATAATCATACAGGCGCTGGGCATGATCGGCATCGTCGGCGAACGCATCGGCGACGCGGGCGAACAGATCCTGATAGCTTTCACCCGGCAGCAGATAACGATCTTCCAGCGTTTCCTTGCCGAATTCGGTCAGCAGATCGTCGCGGCTGCTGTCCGTTTTCACGTCGAACCGGCGGTCGAGCACCTTCTTGCTGTCTTCCTTGACCGCAGCCTTGGCGACTTCGGCCATGGCACCCGCCATTGCCTGTCCGGCCTTGTCGGCGACGAGTTCTTCGCTGCCCTGATCCTGCTTCGCCATGTTCATTGCCTTATCGGTTTTGGCGGATTCGGTCTTTGCGGGCGTGCTGTCCTCAGCTGTGTCATGCGTGTCCAGATCGAGTCCCATCGCCGCTTCGTCTCCGCCTTTGAAATCCATTGTGCCCACCGTTCCATCTGTTCGTTGAGCGGTCGGGGCAAGGCCCGCCGTTCACTATGTGTTCGAGTCGGCGAACTGCCGTCCTGCCTAGCACCGGGAGCCATGGGACGGGGCGAAAACTTCTCCCCTTTTTCTCCACAGACCGAAGGCGAACTGCCGAACTCTCCATATGGGGAGAAACGCGCTCAAACCTAGGTCTAGTGGGTACCCCCGGGCAACCGACCACTAAATAGTGAATCAGACGCGAGTCCGGCGCAAGGGGGGTAAGTGAATTTTAAGCTCGATTTGCCGCATCGATGCTGAGCCAGCGCCATGAGGCCGGGCAGCGACGCGTGGACCAAGCTGGACTGAGCGGTTTCGCAAGCCCAAAAATGCAGTCGTGTAAAAAATTTTGCGGGCAAAAATTATACTGTCGGCTTGCGACTCAATCGAATCTCGGGGCGCAATTTTGGAATCGGCGATCGTTCTCCGATAGCGCCCGCTGACGCTGCGGCTTGCGTGTCCGAGCGCTATATTCAGCCCGGGGATACGCCGCGCCAGGCAGGCGTCAGGCGGCGCTCGCTCCCTTGGCATGCGCGGCGATTTGGCCCGCGAGTTCGTCCACCAGCTCCAGGGGGAGGTCGTGACCCCAGCCCGGAATGGTCTTGAGTCTCGCACCGGGAATACAGGCCGCCGTATCGCGCCCGCCCTCGCAGGGAACGAGCGGGTCGTCCTCGCCATGCAGTACCAGCGTCGGCACGGTGATCTCGCGCAGCATCGCGCTGCGGTCCCCGTCGGCTACAATGGCGGAAAGGTGCCGGGTCGGCCCTTCGGGATAGTAATTGCGGCGTACGCTGGTCAGGGTACGGTCGCGCAGGCGCTCTTCCGCCGAAGGATAGCCCGGCGAACCGATGGTACGCGCCAGCATGATGCCATGTTCGACCAGCGCCTCTTCCTCATCGCTCTTGGGGCGCGTGACCAGCGCCTGCAGCGCCTCCTTCTTCGCCGCGGGAAGCCGCGGATTGCCGGTGGTCGAGAAAACCTGCGTGAAGCTGAGGCAGCGATCGGGATATTTGGCCGCGACATGCTGCGCGATCATCCCGCCCATGCTCGCGCCGACGATATGCGCCTTGGCGATGCCGAGCGCATCGAGCAGACCCACGGCATCGGCCGCCATATCCGCCAGCGTGTAAGGGACCTTGGGCATGAGCCCGAGCTTTCCCATCACCGTCATCTTGACGAGGCCCGGCGCCTTCACCCCGTCGAACTTGTGGCTGAGGCCGATGTCGCGATTATCGTAGCGGATGACGCGGAAGCCCTTGCCGGCAAGTTCGTCGACCAGCTCATCCGGCCACAGGGTCAGCTGCGCTCCGAAGCCCATGATGAGCAGCATCGCCGGGGCCGACGGATCGCCCTGTTCTTCGTAATATATCTCGATCCCGTTTGCTGTTGCCTTTGGCACGTCGTTCTCCCTCGGGGCTGGTGGCAGAAAGGGCCACGCCGCATATGCCGCAAAGGTGTGCGTCAGGATGCGGGACTATGCAAACTCTCTGAGGCTGCCGACCGCAGCGTCAGGCAGTTTCGGCCCGCCCCCGCTTTTCGCGATAGAGAGCTTCATCGGCCCGCTTGATGGCTGCATCGAATTGCCCGGCATCGGCTGCATCGATCGGGGTCAGGCCAAAGGAAAAGGAGACCCGCTGGCCGTCGACTTCAGCCAGCGGCCGCCACCGCATCGAATAACGAAGCCGGTCGAGGCGGTAAGCGGCCTCCTCCATCGTGCAGTCCGGAAAGAAGACCACGAATTCGTCTCCGCCCCAGCGGGCGACGACTTCGCCGCCTGACATGCTGGTGGCGAGGCGCTGCGCCATCGCGCGCAGGACCCGGTCGCCCTGCAGATGACCGTGCGCATCATTGATCCGTTTGAAATTGTCGCCATCGAGAATGGCGAGCGCGCCTTCCACGTCTCCCCGCCTTTCGAGGGCTTCAAGAAAACCCCGGCGGTTGGCGAGACCCGTCAGGCTGTCGGTCGTCGCTAGGCCCTCCAGATCGGTCAGCCTTTCCCGGGTGGAGCGCACAGCGTGGGCCACGGATTCGAGCAGTTCGCCCGCCATATCGCTCCCGCCGACGGGAACCGGCCGGTCGAGATCGCCGTCGCGCAGGGCCCGCAGCGAGCGGGTCGCTTCGCCCACGGGCGCCAGCAGTCCCCATATCCCCACAATTCCCATGGCGCTTCCCATCACTGTCGCTACCAGCAGAACGAAAAAGATGCTCCATTGCCAGTCCCCGCGAATGGCCGCGAAGATCAGGAAGGCAACAATCGGCACATGCACCGCTCCGAAGCACAATGTGAACATCCGCGCCGCATAGCTGCGGGGAAACAGAAAGGAGGTCGCCTTGTAGAATCGCATCCGCTGCCCCTTAGGGTGCTTTCCGGCCCCGGGAAAGAAACGCCGCCATCTTGCAGCGGCTGCCTCTCTTTAGGGAATCAGCACCGTATCGTGCGCGACGGGATCGGTCTCGGGATAATCCAGAATGAACTGCAACCCACGGCTCTCGCGCCGCTTCAACGCGCTGGTCACGATGAGATCGGCACATTCGAGCAGATTGCGCAGTTCGATGAGGTCGGTCGTCACGCGGAAGTGGCCGTAATAATCCTCCACCTCGTCGCGCAGCATGCGGATACGGTGGGCGGCGCGCTCCAGCCGCTTGGTGGTCCGCACGATGCCGACGTAATTCCACATGAAACGGCGGATTTCGGTCCAGTTCTGCTTGATCACCACTTCCTCGTCGGAATCGGTCACGCGGCTTTCGTCCCACGGCAGGATGGCGGGCGGTTCGTCCAGCCTGTCCCAGCATTCGAGGATGCCCTTGGCCGCAGCTTCTCCAAACACGAAGCATTCGAGAAGACTGTTCGACGCCAGCCGGTTCGCGCCATGCAGACCGCTCTCGGTGCATTCGCCCGCCGCCCAGAGCCCGGGCAGATCGGTCTTGGCGTCGAGGCCGATCTTGACCCCGCCGCAGGTATAATGCTGCGCGGGCACGACCGGGATCGGCCCCGTGGTCATGTCGATGCCGAGGCCAAGCAGCTTCTCGTGGATCGTGGGGAAATGTTCCTTCACGAATTCGGGCGGCTGATGACTGATGTCGAGATGGACGTAGTCGAGGCCGTAGCGCTTGATCTGGTCGTCATTGGCGCGGGCCACGATATCGCGCGGCGCCAGTTCCATGCGTTCCGGATCATATTTTTCCATGTACCGCTCGCCCGTAACCGGGTTGAGCAAATGGCCGCCTTCCCCGCGCACGGCCTCGGTAATGAGGAAGTTCTTCACCTCCAGATTATAGAGGCAGGTGGGGTGGAACTGCATCATCTCCATATTGGAGACGCGAGCGCCAGCGCGCCAGGCCATGGCGATGCCGTCGCCCGTCGCGCCGCGCGGCGCAGTGGAGAAAAGATAGACGCGCCCCGCCCCGCCAGCGGCCAGCACGGTGGCCCGCGCGACATGCGCCACGACCTTTCCGCTCTTCTCGTCCAGCGCATAGGCGCCCCACACGCGGCCGGATCCCGAATAGTCCTGCTGGTTGCGGCCGGTGATGAGATCGACACAGCTCTGGTGCGGCAGCAGGGTGATATTCGGATTTTCCTCCGCCGCCTTGAGCAGCGCGGCCTGGACGGCCCAGCCGGTCGCATCGTTCACATGGACAATGCGGCGATGCGAATGTCCGCCCTCGCGCGTGAGATGAAGATCGCCTTCCTCGCGGTTGAACGGAACGCCCAGTTCGCACAGCCGGTCGATCGCGGCAGGCGCGCGTTCGATGACGAATTCCACCGTTTCGAGATCGTTCAGGCCAGCGCCCGCGACCATCGTATCGCGAATGTGGTTTTCGAAAGTATCCCCGGTATCGAGCACGGCCGCGATGCCGCCCTGCGCCCAGGCGGTGGATCCGCTGTCGAGCTTGCCCTTGGCCAGCACCAGCACTTTCTTGGTCTGTGCCAGTTCGAGTGCGGCAGTCAGGCCGGCCGCGCCGGATCCGATGACAAGGACGTCGTATGCTTCGGTCATCGGGCTGTCATGGCGACGACTTCGCACCGCGGCAAGCACAGAACGATTCGCCGAAATATGGTTAAAATGGGGCTGCAGAACGCTATGCCGCGATTCGACAGGGAATCGTGGGGGCCTACGGGATCTTGGAGGGTCGAAAATTATGAAAGTGGGTCTGCTCGCCTGCGCCTTCGGGCGCCATTCGGTCGATGTCGCAAACAAGCGCAAGGCCGGGGGCATGCACGTAGGCAAATGCGTCTGCTGCAAAACCCCGATGGAGGAGATCGAGCCGAATGTCTGGGACGTGCTTCAGGTGAAGGACGCCGGGCTGGGCCGCCGCTATTTCGGCTGAAAGATAAAGGTGGCGCGGGTCAGCCCGCGCCCGTCAGCTGCACGAACACATCTTCCAGATCGGCTTCGCGGGTGGTCACATCCTCGATGGCGTACCCATGTGACTGGACCAGCGCGAGGACCTGACCGGCGCTGGTCTTGTCGCGGTCATAGGTGATGTCGAGCCGGCGTTCGCCGACCACTTCCGCCTTGAGGAAAGCTTCTTCCATGACCGGGCCGCCGAGATCCTTGTCGACGCTGACGGACACGATCTTTTCGCGCGCCATCCCCACCAGTTCGCGCGTCGGCTTGTTGGCGATCAGTTCGCCGTGGTTGATGATCGCGATCCGGTCGCACAATTGCTCGGCTTCTTCGAGGTAATGGGTGGTGAGAACCACGGTCACGCCCTCCGCATTCAGTTCCTGCACCAATTCCCACAGCTGGCGGCGCAGTTCCACGTCCACACCCGCGGTTGGCTCGTCGAGCACCAGGATCGGCGGTGAATGGACCATGGCCTTGGCGATCAGTAGACGGCGTTTCATCCCGCCCGACAGCGTGCGCGCATAGGCATCGCGCTTGTCCGACAGATGCACTGCTGCAAGCAGATCCTCGCTGCGCCGGTCCGCCTTGGGAATGCCGTAGAAGCCGCCCTGGTTCTCCAGCACCTCGAAGGGCGTGAAGAAGGGATCGAAGACGATTTCCTGCGGGACGATGCCGATCGAACGCTTGGCATTGCGCGGATTGTCGTCGGTGTCGAAACCCCAGATTTCGGCACTGCCACTGGTCTTTCGCACAAGGCCAGCGAGGATATTTATGATGGTGGACTTGCCTGCGCCATTGGGGCCCAGCAGGCCGAACACACCGCCTTGCGGCACATCGAAGCTCACGCCCTTGAGCGCCAGCTTGCCCTCGTCTCCCGGGCCGCTGGGCGCGTAACGTTTGACGAGATTGTCGATGCGAATTGCAGGAGGTGTGGTCATGCCCATGCCCTAGGCGCTTGAGCGGTTCGAAAAAACCCATTATCGGCACTGCCATGAGTCTGCCCCCACCCGAAGTGTCCAAGGTCACCACCCGCCGCGTATGGTGCGACGGCGCGACCGACATCCGCAGCGGCAAGAATTACAAGCCTTCCGCGCTTGGCCATCCGAAGATCTATCTGGAGATCGACGAACATGGCTATGTCGATTGCGGCTATTGCGACCGGCGCTTCGTGCTCGAAGGCGGCCCCGCCGACGGCGTCGATCAGTCGCTGCTTAAAGATATTTCCGAAGGCGCGGATCCGGGGCACCCCTGATAAGCCAGAGCGATCGGGGGGTCGCAGAGGCGCCGGTATCGCGCGCCTTTCCAATGGAAATAGCATGACATGAAAGGGTGACGGGGCGCATGTTCGTGCCTATCTCCCTTGCATGACCCAACCGCTCACCGATCCGCTCGCTCTCGTTTACGGCAACAAGCTTTCGCCCGACGAGGCCCAGGCACTGACCGCCAAGCTGCTGGCACCGTGCGACGATGGCGAGCTCTACCTGCAATTCATTGCTTCGGAAGCCTTTGGCTTCGACGATGGACGGCTGAAAACCGCCGACTATTCACGCGATTCGGGCTTTGGCCTGCGCGGTGTTTCTGGCGAGACCACGGGCTTTGCCCATGCGAACGAGGTGAGCGCGGCGGCGATCACCCGCGCCGGCGAAACGCTCAAGCTGCTCGATGCGACAAGTCAGCCTCTCGCCGCTCCGCCCGAGCGCACCAACCGCCATCTCTATACCGACCTGTGCCCGCTCGATCTCGTGCCGTTCGAGGAAAAGGTCGCCCTGCTCGAAAAGATCGACGCTGTTGCAAGAGCGAAGGACCCGCGCGTGGCGCAGGTCTCCGCCAGCCTGCTGGCAAACTGGGGCGTGATCGAGATCGTGCGGCCCGATGGCCATATCGCGCGCGACATCCGGCCGCTGGTCCGGCTCAACATCCAGGTCGTCGCGGAACAGAACGGACGGCGCGAAACGGGTTTCTATGGTCTTGGCGGCCGCTATCTTTACGACCGCCTATTCGACGAAGGGGCGTGGATGCGCGGGATCGACGAAGCGGTGCGCCAGGCGCTGGTCAATCTCGACAGCGTGGCTGCTCCGGCGGGTGAACAGACGGTTCTGCTCGGCCCGGGATGGCCGGGCGTTTTGCTGCATGAAGCTGTCGGGCACGGGCTGGAAGGCGATTTCAACCGCAAGGGCACCAGCGCCTTTTCGGGCCGGATCGGGGAGCGCGTGGCCGCCCCCGGCGTGACGGTAGTCGACGATGGCAGCATGGCCGAACGGCGTGGTTCGCTGAGCATCGACGATGAAGGCACCCCCACCCGCGAAACCGTGCTGATCGAGGACGGCATCCTCAAAGGCTACATGCAGGACCGCCTCAACGCCCGCCTGATGGGTGTCGAAGCCACGGGCAACGGCCGCCGCGAAAGCTATCAGCACGCACCTATGCCGCGCATGACCAACACTTTCATGCAGAGCGGGAACGACGATCCGGCCGAACTGCTGAGCCGCGTGGACGACGGCATTTATGCCACCAGCTTCGGCGGCGGCCAGGTCGACATCACCAGCGGCAAATTCGTCTTCGCATGTACCGAGGCTTATAAGGTCGAGAAAGGCAAGATCGTCGCCCCGATCAAGGGCGCGACCCTGATCGGCGATGGGCCCAGCGTGCTGACACGCGTCAAGGGCATCGGCAATGACATGACGCTGGACGAAGGCATCGGCATCTGCGGCAAGGGCGGCCAGAGCGTGCCTGCGGGCGTGGGTCAGCCGACGCTTCTGATCGACGGCATCACCGTTGGCGGTACTGGCTGACCGTCGCAGCAAGAAGGCAACTCATCGCCGGTTCAGGCGTTGGGATGTAAGAGATCGAGGTTGGGCTATTTGGAGAAACGATCATGTTGAAACGTCTTGTCCTTTCCGCCGCAGCCATCGGCGCGCTGGCCGGCCCTGTCGCTGCGCAAACCGCTGAAGCGCCCGCCCAGACCCGGGGCGAAGCGAAGCTGGCAAAAATGCTCGAAGGCCGCGTAGCAGGCGAGCCGGAGCGTTGCATCCGCACCTTCGGTTCCAAATCGCTCACGCAAATCGACGACACCGCCCTGGTCTACAAAGATGGGGACACGGTCTGGGTGAATTATACCCGCAGCCCGGATTCGATCGACGATGGCGATTATCTTGTGATCAAGAAGTTCGACGCGACATCGCTTTGCCGGACCGATCAGATCACGACCTACAGCCGCACGGGGAACTTCTTTTCCGGAGTGATCTTCCTCGACGACTTCGTGCCCTATCGCAAAGCGGACGAGGGCTGAGCGAAATCAATTAAGTCGGGCGCCAAGGGCTTCAGGCAAAGCGCCTGCGGTCCCTAGGCCTCAAGCCTGACCGGAGTACCACTCGCACAGGCCGCTGATCGGGCAGGTCTCGCACTTTGGCGTGCGGGCGGTGCAGACGCGCTTGCCGAACTGGATCAGCCAGAAATGCCCATCATGCAGCGCCCATTGCGGTGAACGCTCTTCAAGCTGCGCTGCCGTCTTGTCGGCCGTTTTGGCCCGGGTGAGTCCGGTGCGATTGCAGACGCGGTGTACATGCGTATCGACAGCAATCACGTCCTTCCCGAAAGTGAAGCTGAGAACGATGTCGGCGCATTTTCGGCCGATTCCCGGCAGGCTCATCAACCCTTGGCGGGTTTCGGGCACCACACCGCCATGTTCGGCCAGCAAGGTCTCGCAGAAGCGGCGGATCGAGCGGGTCTTGTTATTGTAGAGACCGCACGGCTTTATCGCTGCCGCAATGGCGCGATCGTCCAGTTCCAGCATCTCTTGCGGCGTGGTGGCAAGCGCGAACAATGCCGCGCTTGCCTTGGCCGTATTCCGGTCGAGCGACTGGGCCGAAAGCATGCAGGAAATGCACGAGCGGAAGGCATCGGGCTGACCTTTCGGCCCCTTTGCCCCGGGTGTCCGGCCCGGCATTTCCTGCGCGAGGATGCGGTAGACTTCCTCGACTTGCGGCAGGGTCAGCAAGGCTCAGGCCGGAAGTGCATCGTCCACCTGCTCGAGCGAGGGATAGTCGGTATAGCCTTCGGCACCGCCGCCATAGAAGGTTTCCTCGTCGGGCTCGTTATAGGGGCCATCCTGCGCGATGCGCTCCGGCAGGTCGGGGTTGGCGAGGAAGAGCCGGCCGAAGGTCACCGCATCGGCGTGACCATCGGCGATCCACCGCGCCGCCTCTTCGGGTTGGAAATTGCCATTCGCGACGAAGGGTCCGTCGAAAGCCTCGCGCATCCGGTGAAGGATCTTGTCACCGCTTTCGTCCTTGCCCTCGCCCGTATGTGAATTGGGCCGAATCACATGCAGATAGGCCAGGCCGCGGCCCGCAAGTGCCTTGGCGGCGGCGGGATAGGTTTCCTCCGGCTGGGCGTCTTCCGTCCCGCCCGGGCCGCCCTGTGGCGAAAGGCGGACGCCGACGCGATCGGCCGGCAGGACGTCGCAGACGGCATCCACCACTTCGCGCATCAGGCGCAGGCGATTGTCGAGACTGCCGCCGTAATCGTCGTCGCGGTCATTGGTCGCAGACCGGATGAACTGATCGATTAGGTAATTGTTGGCGCAGTGCACCTCCACCCCGTCGAACCCCGCATCCGCCGCGCATTTGGCGGCGTGGCGATAATCCTCGATCAGGCCGGGGATCTCGTCGGTGCGAAGGGCGCGAGACTCCTGGAACGGCACTTGCGGGCCGTCTTCATGCCGGTCCCCTACGAAGGCCTCGCCATCGGGCGTCCAGGCGGAAGCGGAAACGGGCTGGCCCCCGTCAGGCTGGAACACGGGATGGCTGATCGCCCCCACATGCCAGAGTTGGCAGAATATCCTTCCCCCTGCCTCGTGCACGGCATCGGTCACGACTTTCCAGCTTTCCACTTGGCTTTCAGTGAAAATGCCGGGCGTCCAGGCATAGCCCTGACCCTGCTTGCTGATCTGCGTGGCTTCGCCGACAATCAGACCGGCGCCGGCGCGTTGGACATAGTAAAGTGCGTGGAGCCCGGTCTGCTCATTCGTCTTCGCCTCGGAACGGCTGCGCGTCAGCGGCGCCATAAAAATCCGGTTCTTCGCTTCGAAGGCGCCGATAGAAACAGGTTCGAACAGCGGCTTCAGATCGGCATTTTCGGTTTTGATCGACATGATATCTCCAAAAGGATGTTTAGCTGGCCAACGGATGAGCAAGCAGCCGCGTTCCGCAGCGGGCCTGCCTCCGGTCGCACCTGTGCTGCGGCTCGTGCGCCGTTAGTCCGCGCGGTTCTCCTCCCACTGTCTTATACCTGGCAAGCTGATTAGGAATTCGCCCAGTGCGCCGACGAACATCAGCGCGCTCCCGCCGATGAACAGCCACACTCCGGCAGTTTGCAGCGAGCTGAAGCTCGGCAGGAACAGTATGCTGCCAAGGAGGAAGGTCAGATTCCCGATCAGGCCGATACCGCGGTGGATCCAGCCGAAATCGTGAAGCAGCGTCGTGAGAAATGTGCGAATGGGTCTTCTCCCATGTTTCAACCCGTACTTATCCGGCCCGTACTTATCCGGTGCGTGCGAGGCCGGTCTTGCAAAGCGATTGCGCCGTGCATGCTGCGCACTGGGGCGCGGCGGGGCGGCACCATGTCTGGCCCAGCTTCTTCATCAGCAGATGATGCTCGTCGAAATCGGCCCCGGTCCATTCATCGGGCATGGCGGGCATGATCGCGGCAAAGGCCTTGTCGGTGGTCGCCTTGGGTGGAACCAGCCCCATGCGTTGCAGAATGCGCGTATGATGGCTGTCGAGAACGATCGCGCGCCGATCCAGCGTGGACGCATTCATTACCCCGGCGGCGATCTTTCGCCCGATCCCAGGTAGCTGCTCGAGCCACTGCATCGCAGCGAGCGCATCCATTTTCGCTAGATGCGCCAGATCCACCGCGCCCCGGCGCTCGATCAGCGCGGTAAGGCTGGCCTTCAGCCGCTCTGCCGCGACATTGGGATAGGTCTGTGTGGCAAGTTCCGCCTGCAATTCCTCCAGCGGTGCCTGCGCGACGGCCTCGAACGAGCCATATCGCTTCAGCAGCCGGTCGGTCGCCGCATTCGACACTTCGGATTTGGTGCGCGCGCCGATCACGCCCTGCACCAGCACCCATTCCGGCCTGCGCCACTGTGCCGCTGCCCGCTCGATCCGCCCGAACCGCTGAACCAGCAGCGCCTGTAGGCGGCGCAGCGTTTCGGTTCGCGGATCGGGACCGAGATCGAGCAGGTTCACGTGCGAGGCGCTTCAGATTTCGATGGCGATCTTGCCCAGGTGCTTGCCGCTTTCCTCGTGGCGGAAGGCATCGGCGAGCTTTTCCAGCGGGAAGCGATCGCTGATCTGGGGTTTCAGTCCATTGGCATCGATCGCCGCAATCATGCGCTGCTGCATCACCCGGCTGCCGACCGTAAGCCCCTGCAAGCGGCCCATCTTGCGCATCAGCGCTGCCGTTTCGACTTCGCCGGATTGCCCGGTGAGCACTCCGATCAGATGGATATGGCCGCCGGGACGGATAGCGGCGATCGACTGGTTGACCGTGCCGGGCCCGCCGACCTCGATGACGTGATCGACACCCTTGCCATCGGTCCAGTCGAAGGCGGCATCGCCCCAATTCTCGCACGACTTGTAATTGATCGTGTGGTCGGCGCCCAGATCGCGGACCGTCTCGAGCTTTTCATCCGAGCTCGACGTGGCGATGACCTTCGCCCCCGCCGCCTTGGCGAACAGCAGCGCGAACAGCGAAACGCCGCCAGTGCCCTGGAACAGCACGGTCTGGCCGGGGACGAGCTTACCATCCTCCATCAGGGCACGCCACGCGGTAAGTCCGGCGCAGGGCAGGGTCGCAGCTTCCACGAAATCGAGCGATTGCGGCGCATGGGTAAACGCATTGGTGCTCTTGGTCACCATTTCGCGGGCGAATCCGTCGATGCCGTCACCGGGGGTGGTTTCGAAACTGCCGATCGGCGGCGCGCCTCGTTCCCAGCGGGGAAAGAAGGTCGAGATCACCCGGTCGCCGACGGCGAACTCCTCCACGCCTTCTCCGACAGCGACGACTTCACCGGCCCCGTCGGAAAGAGGAATGCGCTTGTCATCGGTCGGGATCATGCCGGCGACCACGGCATAATCGTGGAAGTTCAGCGAAGAGGCGTGCAGCTTGACCGTGATTTCGCCGGCGGCCGGGGTGCCGGGTTCGGCGATATCGGCCACCTCCAGGCTATCGAGGCTGGCGGGGGTGCGGACGCGGACGGCTTTCATATCAGTTGCTCCGTTGGAATGGGGTTTTCCTTCGCAACGGGCCACTGCAAGCTTGGTTCATGCCTTTATGGCGGAAGCCGGAATTACTCCCACTCGATGGTGCCGGGCGGCTTCGACGTATAGTCGTAGACCACGCGGTTGATGCCCTGCACCTCGTTGACGATGCGGGTCGCGACATTGCTCAGGAACGCGCCGTCGAAAGGATAGACATCCGCCGTCATACCATCGGTGCTTGTCACCGCGCGCAATCCGCATACGCTGTCATAGGTGCGGTAATCACCCATGACGCCGACGGTCTTGACCGGCAGCAGCACGGCGAATGCCTGCCAGATCGCATCATAGAGGCCCGCATTGCGGATCTCTTCGAGATAGATCGCGTCGGCCTTGCGCAGGATGTCGCAGCGGTCCTTGGTGACTTCGCCGGGGATACGGATGGCGAGGCCGGGTCCGGGGAACGGGTGACGGCCAACGAAGATGTCGGGCAGGCCCAGTTCGCGGCCCAGCTCGCGCACTTCGTCCTTGAACAGTTCGCGCAAGGGCTCCACCAGCTGCATGTTCATGCGTTCGGGCAGGCCGCCGACATTGTGATGACTCTTGATCGTGACGCTCGGGCCGCCGGTGAAGGAGACCGATTCGATCACATCGGGATAGAGCGTGCCCTGCGCGAGGAAATCTGCCCCGCCGAGCTTATTCGCCTCTTCCTCGAACACATTGATGAATTCCGCGCCGATGAACTTGCGCTTCTTTTCAGGGTCGGTCTGGCCCGCGAGGCCCGCCATGAAGCGCTCTTCGGCATCCACCACCACCAGCGGAATGTTGTAATGGTCGCGGAACATGGTCTCGACCTGTTCGCGCTCGTTCATGCGCAGCAGGCCATGGTCGACGAAAACGCAGGTCAGTTGTTCACCGATCGCCTCGTGGATCAGGATCGCGGCGACCGAGCTATCGACCCCGCCGGACAGGCCGCAGATGACCTTGCCGTCACCCACCTGTTCGCGGATCTCGGCGATCTTGGTCGCGCGGTATTCGGCCATGGTCCAGTCGCCGGCCAGCCCGCAGACCTTGTGCGCGAAATTGGCGATCAGCTTGGCGCCGTCGGGCGTGTGGACCACTTCGGGGTGGAACTGGGTACCGTAGAACTTGCGGCTTTCATCGGCGATCACCGCGAAGGGCGCACCGTCGGATACTGCCACGATTTCAAAGCCTTCGGCGAAGCGCGTTACCTTGTCGCCATGGCTCATCCAGACCTGGTGGCGCTCGCCCTCCTGCCACAGGCCGGCGAACAGGGCGCAGGATTTGGTGACGGTGAGGAAAGCGCGGCCGAATTCGCCGCCTTCACCCGTTTCATGCCCGGGGCGCACTTCGCCGCCGAGCTGGTGCGTCATCACCTGTTGGCCGTAGCAGATGCCGAGGATCGGCGGGCCCGCCTCGAACAGCAGTTCCGGGGCGCGCGGACTGCCTTCGTCAGGCACCCCGGCAGGCGATCCCGACAGGATAATACCCTTGGGTTTCAGCCGCTTGAAGGCCTCTTCCGCCTGAGAGAAAGGGGCGATTTCCGAGTACACCCCGGCCTCGCGCACACGGCGCGCGATGAGCTGGGTGACCTGGCTGCCGAAGTCGACGATGAGGATGGAATCGGGGTGGTGGGATGCGTCCATGGGGAGCGGTTACGGGGGGTTTTGGGCGCTGTCCAGACTGGGGCTGGCGGGCGGCGGCATTAACTTGCGCAAAACGCAACACTTCCTGACCTTTTCTCACTTTAGTTCACACAACGGCAATATTATTACAAGCCTCACAGCCGGGGCGAGAACCTCTCTCCAAGCAATTTCTCGTCCGGCAAAGAGATGGCGGCAGCGCTTCCCAAGAGCCTGTCGTCGCCTTCCTCCGGGCCGGCGGCCCAGTCGAATGACACTGCATTCCTCCTAGTGCAGGCGTCGCTCCCCCGGAGGCGATATGGCAGCGAGTAGAGACGCGGCCGCCGACACCTCCTCTCCCCCTCCCCAAGTGTCCGCGCCGCGTCTCGAACTCCTGCCGTACATCCGTAAATGGGGGTGGCAGTCGCATGGCCACCTGCCTCGCCGCATGCGCAAGAAAAGAAGGAAAAGATCATGACCGCAGCAGTTGGCCGCCTGGCCTTTCTCATCCTTGCGACCGGGTTCTCGAGCATCGTTCTCTCGCCCGCGTTCGTCTGATTACAGCATTGTTTCGGACGGGCCCGCCCCGTCCTCCGACCCATGCCGCGCCGCCGGTTCGCGAAGTCTGCCCACCAGCAGTTTCTCGAAAAGGCCGCGCGGCATGTGTTCGATTGCGTGCAACTATGGCGCGAGGCGCATTTTGCTGCGCATCCCCCTCAAGTGTTCCGAAACAGGCCCCGAACACCCTCTTGATCGGCGGGAATTAAGCCGGTCACCCCCCTGCCCGGTGCCGAACCGGCCCGGAAGCGCCCCGCCCCCCGTCAGTATTCCAGATTCCCGTGCGATCGCCCCCTGGGCGACGGCGGCAACCCCGTTCATCCAGCCGACAGGCCGCCAGCCATAACCCCGCCTGAACAAGGGGGTAATCGAATGACGCAATCGAGGCTTGGCCTGATGGGTGCCGCCATGCTGCTGTGGACCGGTACAGCGCAGGCGCAGGAACGCATCATCGATGCCGATGACCCGGTGATGACCTTCACGGTCGACGGGCAGGAAGCCGCGTTCGAAGTGACACCCGATGCCCCAGGCAATCCCGTGCTCTCCGCGGCATTTGCCGAGCGGCTGGGCCTCGAAGGCAGCATGGTGGCCGGCGTTCGCATGATCGGGACCACCAAATTACGCGCCCAGAGCAATCTGGTCAGGATCGATCTCGGCGAAGGCAAGCCCCAGAAGCGCCGGGCCTTCTTCTTCGACACCGAAGCCTGGCGCTATCGCGGCGACGGCATTTTGGGGCCGGTATCGCTGCCCGACCCGGTCATCACCTATCGTCTGCGCGATGTGCAGGAAGGCGAGCGCGAAGTGACCCTGCCGATGGTCGAACACAAACGCGGCGGCTTCTACACCCGTCTGCCGATCGGGGAGGATACCATCCCGACCTTCTTCACCTTCGAGCGCGAGGAAACCATGGCCAATGCCGCCGCTGGCGCGATGCTCGCCCAGGCTTACGGTGCGCGGATGGAAGGGGAGGCCCGCGACCTGCATATCGAATTCGGCATCGAGCGGCCCGTGCGCAGCCTCGTGTTCCAGAACGGTTTCACCCTCGGCGAGCTACCGGTGACGAATGTGGTCGTACGCTCGCAGGACACCGGCTCGACCGCCGCGATCCCCGACGAGGCCAGCGATCCCAATGAGATCATCGTGGCGGGCGGCAAGACGAAAACGGAGCCCCGGCTGTCGATCGGCACGGCCAGCCTGAAACGCTGTTCCTCGCTCAGCTTCGACCGCAAGGCGGAAGTCATCCGCCTGTCCTGCAAGCTCGACTAGGCCGAAAAACTCGACAGGGTGAAGGCCAAGATCGCGCCCAGCGCGGTGGCGACGCCTGCCCAATGCGCCTCGGCCTTATAGGCCTTGGGGAAGACCTCGGTCGCCAGGCTGGCTATCACCGCGCCTGCCGCCACGCAGCGGATGATGGCGAGCGTGCCCTCGCCCGCGCCGGTCAGCAGCAGATTGCCCGCAACCGCGGCCAGCGACAGGATCGCCGCCGTGCCGATCCACAGCCACAGAACCTTGGCGCGGGAATGCCGCCCCCCGGCCATTTCCTTCGCGCCGCCAGCCGCTTCGGGCAGGTTCGACAACAGGATCGATCCCGCCAGCGCGGCCACTTCCAGCCCGCCCGCGCCGATCAGCGCCACGCCCAGCGCGAGGTTTTCCGGAATCCCGTCAAGCGTGATCGCCGCCAGCAATCCGCCGCCCGAATCGGACCCCCATTTCTCGTCGATAAGATAGTCGGCGACCGCGAAGGTTATCGCCCCCGCCGCCACGCCGAGCATGGCGTGAAACACGCTGCTCTTGTCGATCGAGGGCTGGATCAGCTCGCTGGTGACCGACAGCAGCAAGGCCCCGCCCGCCAGCGCGACGAGGAAGCCTTCGAGCTTTTCAGGCAGCTTGCCGTAAATGCCCCAGGCGGCCCCCACGACCAGCGCGCCCGAGACCACCAGCACCACGGCGAGCAGCATCAGCATTCGATGACATTCACCGCGAGCCCGCCCTGGCTCGTTTCCTTGTACTTGTTGCTCATGTCGAGCCCGGTCTGGCGCATGGTCTCGATCACCTGATCGAGGCTGACCAGCGTTTCCGCGCCCGTGCGGTGCAGCGCGAGCCGCGCGGCATTGACGGCCTTTACCGCGCCGATGGCATTGCGTTCGATGCACGGCACCTGCACCAGCCCGCCCACCGGATCGCAGGTGAGGCCGAGATTGTGTTCCATCCCGATTTCCGCCGCGCTGGCGATCTGCACGGGTGACGCGCCCCAGAGTGCCGCCAAACCGCCCGCCGCCATCGAACAGGCCACGCCCACTTCGCCCTGGCAGCCCATCTCCGCGCCGGAGATGCTGGCGCGCTGTTTATAAAGGAGGCCGATCGCGCCTGCCGTCAGCAGGAATTTGCGGCGGCTGTCGCGGCAGGGTTCTTCGCCCGCCGTCACGCAGTAGAAGCGGATGACCGCCGGGATGATTCCCGCCGCGCCATTGGTGGGCGCGGTGACCACGCGGCCCCCGGCGGCGTTTTCCTCGTTCACGGCCATGGCATAGCAATTGAGCCAGTCGAACAATTGTTCGCGCTCGTTCGATTGCGGATTGGCGGACAGCTTGTCCCATAGATCGGGCGCGCGGCGTTCCACCTTCAGCCCGCCGGGCAGGATGCCGCGCTGCGTCAGCCCGCGTTCGATGCACTGGTCCATAGCCTGCGCCACGCGGTCGATGCCCTCCATCGTCTTGTCGCGCGGGCGGAAGGCGTCTTCGTTTTCCAGCACCAGATCGGCGATGGTCAGCCCGGTCTCCTTGCAGGCGGCCAGCAGTTCGGCGGCCGAGCCGAAATCATGCGGCACGCTGGTGCCGGTGTTGATCCGGTCGCCCTTGGGCTTGCGCTTCAATTGCGTTTCGGAAGCCACGAAACCGCCGCCGGTGGAATAATAGGTGCGCGCCGAAAGCTTCTCGCCCGCCTCGTCATAAGCGGCCAGCCGCATGCCGTTGGGATGCAGATCGGGAATGATGTGCCCGGCCAGATCGATCGCGGTAGATGGATCGAAAGCGATGTCGCGCTTGCCGCCCAGCGCCAGCCGCTTGCTCTCGCGCAGGGCCGCCAGCGCCTCGGCCGCCTCGTCGGGATGGGTGCGATCGGGCGCGAAGCCCATCAGCCCCAGCATGGTGGCATCCACCGTGCCGTGCCCCACGCCGGTCAGCGCGAGCGAGCCCTGCAGTTCCACCGCCACGCGCGCGGCACGGTCAAGCTTGCCGGCCTTGTCCAGCGCCCGCACGAAAGTCCGCGCGATGCGCATGGGCCCGACCGTATGCGAGGAGGAGGGACCGATCCCTATGCGAAAGATATCCAGCACCGAAAGCATGGGCGCGGAGATGCGCCCCAAAGCGTGTGAAATCAACCGGTATCACCTGAAACCGGCCCTGCTTTGACCTGTGGGTAAAACAGGGCCGAAATCTTTGGTTTTTTGCCCCCTCGCGCCTATATGATGGTCATGGACGAGAACATTCCCGAGAGCGGCGAAACCGCCCCTAAAAAGAACGCCTACGATTCCGATTCCATCAAGGTCCTCAAGGGCCTCGACGCGGTCCGCAAGCGCCCCGGCATGTATATCGGCGATACCGATGACGGATCGGGCCTCCACCACATGGTGTTCGAGGTTTCGGACAATGCCATCGACGAAGCGCTGGCCGGGCACTGCGACCTCGTCCTGATCGAACTCAATGCCGATGGTTCGGTAAGCGTGGAAGACAATGGCCGCGGCATTCCGGTGGACATGCACAAGGAAGAAGGCGTCTCGGCGGCCGAGGTCATCATGACGCAGCTGCATGCGGGCGGCAAGTTCGAGAACACCAGCGACGACAATGCCTATAAGGTATCGGGCGGCCTGCACGGCGTGGGCGTCTCGGTCGTCAACGCGCTGTCCGAATGGCTCGAACTCACCATCTGGCGCGACGGCAAGGAACACTGGATGCGCTTCGAGCATGGCGATGCAGTGGAATCCTTACGCGTCGTGGGCGATGCCCCGCCGGTTGCCTCCAACGGCGACGAGGACGGGCTGAAGAAGGGCACGCGCGTCACCTTCAAGGCGTCGGAAGACACCTTCAAGAACGTGACCGAGTTCGATTTCGACAAGCTGGAGCACCGCTACCGCGAGCTCGCTTTCCTCAATTCGGGCGTGCACATCCTGCTGCGTGACAAGCGCCACGAGGAACCGTTGGAGCATGATCTGTTCTACGAAGGCGGCATTGCGGCCTTCGTCAAATATCTGGACCGCAACAAGCAGCCGCTGGTCAATGAACCGATCTCGGTCAGCGCGGAGAAGGAAGGCATCGGCATCGATGTCGCGCTGGAATGGAACGATTCCTATTACGAGAACGTGCTGTGCTTCACCAACAACATCCCGCAGCGTGACGGCGGCACCCATCTGGCCGCCTTCCGCGCGGCGCTGACGCGCACGCTCAACAATTACGCCACTTCGTCGGGGCTGATGAAGAAGGAAAAGGTTTCGCTGTCGGGCGAGGACATGCGCGAAGGCCTGACCGCCATCGTTTCAGTGAAGCTGCCCGATCCCAAGTTCGGATCGCAGACCAAGGACAAGCTGGTTTCTTCCGAAGTGCGCCAGCCGCTGGAATCGCTTATGGGCGAAAAGATGGGCGAATGGCTGGAAGAAAATCCCAACGACGCCAAGCAGATCATCCAGAAGGTGATCGACGCCGCCGCCGCCCGCGAAGCCGCGCGCCGCGCCCGCGAGATGAGCCGCAAGGGCGCGATGAGCGTCGCCAGCCTGCCGGGCAAACTGTCCGACTGCCGCGAACGCGATGCGACCAAGGCCGAACTCTTCCTGGTCGAGGGTGATTCGGCAGGCGGATCGGCCAAGAACGGGCGCGACAGCCAGTATCAGGCGATCCTTCCGCTCAAGGGCAAGATCCTGAACGTGGAGCGCGCGCGCTTCGACCGGATCATCTCGTCCAAGGAAGTCGGCACGCTGATCCAGGCGATGGGCACCGGCCTGCGCGATGAATTCAACCTCGACAAGCTCAGGTATCACAAGGTCGTGATCATGACCGACGCCGACGTCGACGGGGCGCATATCCGCACGCTGCTCTTGACCTTCTTCCACCGCCAGATGCCGGAAATCGTCAAGGCCGGGCATCTCTATATCGCGCAGCCGCCGCTCTATAAGGTGACGCGCGGCAAGTCCGAGGTTTACCTGAAGGACCAGCCCGCCTTCGATCGCTATCTGATCGATGCGGGCCTGCAGGGCCGCTATCTCGAAACCGCGGGCGGGCCGCGTGCCTCGGGCGATCTCGAAGCGCTGGTCCAGCATGCGCTGCGCGTGCGCAACCACATGAATTTCGTACCGCGCAAGTACAAGGCCGACATCGTCGAGGCGATGGCCGTGGCGGGCGCGCTCGATCCCGACAGCGCCGACCGTTCGGCCGCGCTCGCCAAGGCGGCGAGCCATCTGCAGATGAACGATCCCGATGCGAAATGGTCCGCCGAAATCGGCGAGGACGGCCATGTCCGCTTCCACCGCGTGTGGCGCGGGGTGACCGACGTGCACGAGATCGAGGGCAAGTTCGTCGACAGCGCCGAAGCGCGCAAGCTGCACCGCGTGGCGCAGGAAAACGCCGAGGTCTACACCTCGCCCGTGCGCCTCGTGCGCGGCACCGAGGAAGACGCCGAAGACCAGGTCGACAGCGACGATGTCGATGACGGTGAGGACGCTGGGGACAATGCGAACACCGCGCCCGCCGCGGGCGACGACACGCTGATCCTCCCGAGCCAGCTGGTCGACGCGGTGATGGCCGCAGGCCGCAAGGGCCTCAAGGTCAGCCGCTTCAAGGGCCTGGGCGAAATGGATGCCGAGCAACTCTGGGAAACCACGCTCGACCCCGAAAACCGCGCCCTGCTGCAAGTGAAGGTGGAAGACGCCGACATCACGGACGAAATCTTCACCCGCCTGATGGGCGACGTGGTCGAACCCCGCCGCGAATTCATCCAGGCAAACGCGCTGAACGTGGCGAACCTGGATATTTAGGGGGCCGCGCTTCTTGGTCCGTCCTCTTTATAAATTGAATCGTTCGCTAAATATTTTGAATCTCGTCTTTTTCATTCCCCTCCTCTTAGTGGAACCTAATAGAGTGAATTTGGAAGCAATTACGCATATTTTGGACCCATAAACACTGCAGGCGGTAGAAACCGTTTCAGCTGTATGAGCATCAGCGACTGAGTTGACGAAAGTCTAACGGCAGCTTCGCGCCCCATTTCCGGTCGTTCGAGACCAATCCAAATCTACCCGAAAACAGCCACTCTCTAAAATGTGGTTCCAACCGTTTGCTTGTGTCGTAGGGCCCTGACTATCTGCCGAGTCGCCGCCTACAACCTGGTATAGCAACCGTCGCGCGATGACTTGGACATCCAGCAAATCTCGTCCAAGATCTCTATAGGCGAGCCGCGACCGTCGAGATCGTAATGAAAGGCGCGCTGATGGAGGCTGTGCGCTCACGTCCGTCCTGAGCCTAGGGGAATGTAAGGACATTAAGAGGCGTATGATAAGCCTAAGCCATGCGATCCGATGGCGAGGCCGTTTTCAGTATCGCCTCGAAATATAACCGCGGGCCGCTTCGAGCCGAAGAGCCACGAGCTTATCCAAAAGCGGTAGTGCTGCGTTCGAGGGAATAGCGCCCCTCGGGAAGGATGACGACGCCCATTGCTTCCAGCTTGGCACGGGCTTGTTCCGAAATGTCTCCGGTCGATAGGGTCCTACGACTTGCCAGCGCCACGAAGACCTGAGTATCGGCACGCACGATACGCTCCGCGGAGCGGAAGCACTCGAGTGACGGTGCCTTGACCTTGTACCGCATATGGGGTCTCCTCGGACAGTCATATAGGGACATCTAGTGCTGTTTTCATACCCGATTGACGGCTGTCTCGCAATCAGGACGACCGGACCCTTGCGATGAGCGGTGGTGTCCGAGCGTAACGCTGGTATCGCGGATCAATTCAAATAGGGTATTTCTCTGCGCGGGAATAGCCAGTTCCGGGCGCATCGAGATAAGGAGGGCGGCAAGTCCTGCCACTTGCGGACAGCAGCCGCTCGTACCCCATCCATCGCGCAAGGCACGCACGGCGTTTCCATAAACGATGCGGCCGTTGGGCGGTGTAATTCCTACCAGATCTGGTTTGGGGGCCATTCCCGGTTGGCCATGGTGCTGTCCAGGTCCGCGACTCGAATATGACCACATTGAACCGTCAAGCTTTGCAGCTCCCACGGTAAGAACATCATCGCGACATTTGTGCAGCCAAATCGAGGTGGGAGAATGGCCCGTGGGAGTTCCGCCAACGAGTTCGTGATAGTTGCCCGCGCTGAAGCACACCGTTACGCCCGCCGCAATTGCGTCGTCCAATGCCGGAATAAAGTCGCTATTCATAGGCGGGGGTGGTGGCGAACCTGTCTTAAGGCCAAAGCTATTGCTCGCAATCACCCGCTCTCCGGCGCGCGCCAGCTCGGCCAGCCGGTCGTATATCGCGGCGAGCTCGGTATCGTAGAAGTGCGTCCGTCCAGAAAAGATCTTGGCATCAGGGGCTACCCCGTCAAATACCCCGCCTTCGGCCGTCGTGCCGGCCGCGATTGCAGCGCACATGCTCCCGTGCCCAAGATAGTCGGTCCATGGGTCCTCGCCTTCGGCGGCCCAAGAGCGTGGATGCCGTTTGGAGGTGGGGAACTCGAGACGCGAACCCGCAATCCCGGTGTCGATAATCGCGATTACGACATCACCGCCGCGGGACTGGTCCCACGCCTTCCTCGCCCCGATCAGGTCGATCACGTCATCGAGCGAGGGATCGGCGGAATCTTCCGGTACGAAAGACATGGGGCCGAAGAAATCAAGGTCTTCCAGATCGTACCGGAAATCCTCGACTATCTCGGCATCAAACTCCCGCATAAAAAGCGAGAAGGTCTCGCCCATGAGCGGCGCATGTCCCTCGGGCACTTCAACGCTCAGCACCTTGCGTTCGGGCAGGGCAACAACGACCGAAGCACCAACCGTCTCTATAGCCATCGAGGCTTCCAACGCTTCTCGAGAAGAGAACCGAACTTTGTATCTCTTGGCCTCGCCGCGCCGCTCTTCGAGCAGGTCTGGGTTCTCATCTAATTCGGTTTCCAAGCGCTTTCTCCTCGCCCGATCAGGTTTCAGTTCTGGTTCGATGTCTCTGGTTCGCGCCTCCGCTCAACAGTTTCTGGAAGGCACCTTGCTCCTATACCCTCGAGTGTTTGCACCTTGCGGAAATCGGTCAGCGTCGTCCCGCAAACAAACATCCCACTCGTCGTGACCTTTCCCTTGTATGGATCGTAAAGCGTGAAGCTTGCCACCACTCCTCCCGAGACCGCGACAGCTTTCGCGCCGAGTGCGGTCCACAAATTGCGCCGGGTCAGCAGGCTTCCGCCTTGGTTGTCTAGATAGACCCTGAGGACTTGCGTCCCTTCTGACACGAGTTCGGCCTGCTCGATCGCCTCCGCCAGGCGCACCGAACCATCGGAAGCCGGCTTGGTCCAGCCATCAATGAATGCCTCATAGCGTTTGATCGCCGCTTCTAGCAGCGTCTTTTCATCGCCGCTCGGAGGAGGCGTCGTATGAAGCTTGGCGTTTGCCCTTGTCTGCGCCTTTTCAAGCCGATCTAGGGTGCAAACAACCGGATTGTTGGCCGCCGGGGAAGGCACAAGACGGTATGATGGTATGACTAAGCCGGGCTGTTTCCCAGCGACGGCGCGCACAAGAATTTGACTAGCAAGGTCGGTCTTAACCCCACGTAGCTCGGTATCGGTTCGCAGCATGCCGGCCAGCGCGGACACCGCAGCGCCCACGGTCCCGACCGCGAGTTCTGGGCCCGTCTCCGGTTCGGTGCAGCCAGCGAGTTCGGCCTCCATCAGCGCAACCTTCATTACGGTCTCGACGCCTTCGGTCTCGGCGCGGAAAGTTGTGAGAGAATCGAAGTCAAAATTTTCGCCGCCAGCGATCAGGAGCGTGCCTTTCGGTGGCTCTGCTGCCAAGACGATACGCCTAGCCGCTTCATCGAGCGCTAGAGCAGTCAGCATGGCCACCTCGCTCGACCCGGCACCTTCGCCAAGCGTGACCTTACCTTCAGCTCCCGAGGAAGGGAGAAAGCCGAAGCGGGCTTCGGCCAGCGCGGCCTTTGCCTCGATTTCTGCCTTCAGCGCGTCGTAACGCGCTTTGGACGCCTCGGACCGGGCCTTGGACTGTTGGGCTTCAAGGATTGCTTCATCTACGCTGGAGGCGGGCTCGTCTTGGGCTGCGACTGCACTTGAGAAGGCCGCTAGAAATGCGATAATTATCCGCAATACAATACGCATTTTATTCCCCCATGAACTTTTAAATAAGCGAAGTTGTCTATACTGATGAAAGCTTATTGGCAAATTGACGCGCTTGTAGTTCGACAAGCTCAAGTGTTTTCTCGTACCTACAATTTTCGCCTAGCGGGACGTTTACAGAATAGTCATCGCGCGCAACCCTTTCCCCTCATTGCCGAAGGCAGCTTCGCGCCCCAACATCGGACGTCCGGCCTGGGGCTTTGAAATCGTGAAAGCTGCCGTTCGCTTGGCGTCAGTCGCTGCGGCCGTCGCGTGAAGCCCATGGTTTCGTGCATTGATCATTCGGAATGCTTCGGTAGATTCGAGGAGAACGGAGGTTCTGTATGACCGAACAAGTTGAATTTACAGACGATCCTGAGGTGCGAGATACCGACGACGAAAAAGTCGTTGAGCTCATCTTCTACACCCAGCACCGAATGGGCGGCTCAAGCAAAGCATCAATGCTAGTACCGCGAAGTCTTGCAGGGGAAAGTTGGGCAATTGAACGTGCCAGGACGGCCGGTGCCACAGCGTGCACCAAAGTAGGAGGCGGCGGAGCGATGTCCGTTACCATCTTGGATGGCTGGTGACCGCAGATGATATATGCCGAGATAGCCGTCGTGGGATATTGAGAAGCAAATGACGATAACGCTTGCTTGGGAACGACGTCTCGCGAGCTATTCGGAGATCATATTTTGCTCCGATAGTCGCCTCACAGGCGGTGGCAACATCGACGTCTGCCAAAAAGTATTTCCGCTGCCGCGCGAGGACGGCGGCATCGGATTCTGCGGAAGCACGCTGATCGCCTATCCGATCATCAATCAGTTCATTTCGTATGTGAAAAACTACAAGAAAAATGTTGATCGCGCATTGGATGGCTCGGAGCTTCCGCGCCGGTTTGCCGGACTGGCGAATAGATTCCTCGAATCCTATGTCGATGCCGTCGATTTGGAACGCGAACTGCTTGAGACCACGTTTCTCATAGGGTGCTTCTCGTGGCGTCTGGGTCGACCGATCATTAACAAGATCGTTTTTGACAACGGCCCGAAGCAATACGTCGCGGCCAACTCCCCCTTTCCGAAACCTAAAAGCGCCAGCCTACATAAGGGGGCAAAGCAATTCGGAATGATCGGTGATATCGCACACCACTACTTCGAGGAGCTCGGGCGCCATATCAATTTCGCGAACGCGACGCGGCTCGACATGGAGCCTTTCAGCGCTCTCGCGAGTATGCTGGGAGACCGTGAGTTTTCCGATCGGCGAGGCGCTCATAGCGGAGTGATTGGTGGTGCGCCGCAAATGTTGAAGGTCTATCCCTTTTTCCGAACTGTAGAGTTTGGCGTTCACTGGCCTGACCGCGCGACAGGAAAGTTGTTTCTGAACGGACGCGAGGTATTCGACTTCGAGAAAATTCAGCTTCCTCAAATTGATGCGCGGACACTGGAGGTTCGCTATCCGCTTGAGGATCTTGCGCACGCGTCCGAGTTCGCCTTGCCAGCGGAGGATATCGAGCTTGCGGCGGTCGGTTCGACGGAAAGCAGACACCACGTCGCGGCCGGTAGAGGCAAACCTACAACGAAGTAGTCATTTTTCATTGCTCACTTAGCGCGAAAGAAAATTGCGCTTTTTGTTTCGGTACTGCATTACTAAAGTATTCGCGTGAGCACAGGCTCACCTGAAATGCTGAAGATTCTTCGATTGTTGCGATCTCGCCTATGCCCCTGACACTTGTCCCAATTGACCATGGCGAACTTTGCCACGGCTGGGCATGGACGGTTGATGATGAGGATGTGCTCGCAGAGCGCGTCGCCCGCATCGTGTTGGGCCAATATCGTCATGTCGCGAAAATCTTGAACGGCTCCGGCATACCCGGACCGGCCGCCAATGCCGAGCAGGCCAATGCTGCCATCAAACAACTGACGCTCTCAGAGGGAGCCGATCCCTGGCACCGTGACGGTTGGCTGTTCCAAGCAATCTCATGGATCGCGGCCCATCAGCAACCGTCGGCCTCGCTCACGCGCATGCCGCACATCCGCAAGGCCGATAAAGGGTTTGACGGCATGCAAATGGAACTAAACGACGCCGGTACCGCGATTACCGCGGTTGTCGTCTTTGAGGACAAGGCTACCGACAACGCACGTGGCACGATCCGTGACGATGTCTGGCCGGGCATCGTCGCCCTGGAAAAGGGCGAGCGGCTGAACGAGCTAAGCCAGGAGGTTAGCGGCATGCTAGACGCGCGCGCTGCCGCCGACCCTGAATTCGACCTCGATTCCGCAATCGCGAACACGCTCTGGCATGATGCCCGTCGCTATCGCGTTAGCATCACGATCGGCGACACGCACAATGATGTTTCGGCGCGTGCCAAGCTGTTCAAGGGATTTGATGAAAGCGCGCCGGGAACAGCCGCGCGCCGTCGCGCCGACACCATCTATCTCCCTGCACTGCGCAACTGGATGGCCGACTTCTCTGCCCGCGTGATCATCAAAATAAAAGCGATCGCCAATGTTTGATCCGACCACCGCGGCGTTGATCCGCGCGGCGCCGCCGCTCGAAGGGCTCGACCTCGATAATCTCCCCAAGCTGCTAACCGAAGCCTTTGCTGATATTGTCTCAGCGCGCATTCGGCTGCGCGGCGCGCCGGCGGACGCCGAAGACGAAGCCCTAGTCGCAACCGTGACTGAGCTGCGCCGTATCGCCGCTGCGCACGAAGCCTATGCTGCCTTGCTGCCCGATCGCGAAAACCGCGCTTCAGCTGCCTTCGTCGCAGCCTCGGCGCATCAGGCGATCGCACTGGCGCTACGGAAGGCACAAGCGACCAGCCATGTGGACATGGCAGCGGTAAGTTCTGATGTCTGCGCAACCTTGTTGTTTCTGTTGGCGGAAGCTCATGCAGATGCCTCCGAAGCCGCCAAGCGGATCGTGCCTGCAGGTGATGCGGGCCCGATTGAGCGAGCACTACTCCTTGCGATCCGAAGCTTAGCGCAAGGGCGGCTCGGCGAGCTCGTCGCTAACGATGAGCCGGAAATCGATACCGACGGCGACGATCTTGCCTTGCGGGCGCTCGATGCGCTTCGATTGCTGCTTCTGCGCGGGGTAACCAACCTCGCGCGGCAGTTGCGTCTGCGCGTCGATCTCCTGCCCGAGGCTGGCGGTGTCGTCCCTGCGAGCGAGCTTTTCGCGCAAGTGCGGGCCTTGGCAAGCGAACCCATCGATGGTGTCGGCGTGGAGGAGGAGACGCTACTAAGCCTCTATCCAGGTCCATTGCACCTCGCCAATCTGCTGCTTGGGCTAGAGGGCGATCTACTCGGCACGGCGCTCAGCCGCATCCCTACTCCAGGCGGAGTTGACGAAAACGGCTGGTGGCAAACGCTTCGCCGCATGGCCCGTCAGCGCCCTTATCTCTGGCGCAATCACCGCGAAGCGATCGAAAAGGGTTATCTTGAGCAAGGCGTCTCCTCTGCGATCAGCTTTCCGACCGGAGGCGGCAAGTCGACGCTTGCCGAGCTCAAGATCGCAACTGCGCTGCTTCGCGGCGAGCGGGTCATCTTCCTCGCACCCACTCATGCGCTGGTCGGGCAGACGCAGCGTGCGCTCAAGAACACCTTCCAAGACTACAGCATTCTCGCCGATGTAGACGAGGATGTCGGTATCGGCGATGTCGTCGTGCTAGGCGAAGTCACGGTCATGACACCCGAGCGTTGCCTCATGTTATTATCGGTCGATACGGACGCGTTCACCGATCTGGGCCTTATCGTCTTCGACGAGTGTCATCTGCTTCACCCGCGAGAGGACGACCGCAGCCGACGCGGCCTCGATGCGATGCTCTCGATCCTCAATCTGACCCGTGTCGCGCCTTCGGCTGATCTGCTGCTCCTCTCGGCCATGATGAAAAATACGCAGGAGATCGCTGGATGGGTCGCCTTCCTGACCGGGCGCCAATGCCTCACGCTCGACCTAAGCTGGAAACCGACACGACAGGTACGTGGGTGCGTCGTCTACCCAGCTGAGCAAATCACTGCACTCAAAGATGTCCTTGCTCAAGCGCGCATTGACTATCCGGATCACGACAAGCCGCCTGTCGGGGTGAAGAATGCGCTGCTCGCGCAGCCCTTCGGTCTGTTCAGTCTGCTTCAGACTTGGTCGACCACCGACCGCAGTGACTATGCGCTGCTTCAATTGCTCGCCGATGGCAAGCTGCTGTCGAGCGGCCGGTCTAGGGGAGGCAACTGGTATCTAACTCCCAATGGTAACGAGACCAGCGGCGCAATCGCGGCCGCCGCGGCCAGCGCTGGCATGAAGACATTGGTGTTTGTGCAGACCACAGTCTTTTGCGAGAGCTGCGTCAAAAGGTACCCCGCGCGCTTAGGCGCCACCAAGATTGCACTCAACGAGGACGAGCAGAAATGGCGAACCCTCGCCGAGGAAGAAATGGGCGGAGCCAGCTATTGTTACATGAAACTCGCTGCGGACGGGGACCGCCAGCCATCATGCGCTGCTGCTGCGCGAGGAGCGCGAGCTGCACGAAAGCCTGTTTCGCCGTCCTGACGGGATCAAAACGCTATTCGCAACCTCGACGCTTGCCCAAGGCATGAATCTGCCCAGTGAAGTCGTCATTATCTCTGGTGATAGCCGTTTCGACCCTCAGGCCGATAAGATGCAGAAGCTTGAGGCGCACGAATTGCTGAACGCTGCGGGGCGAGCGGGACGCGCCGGTGAAGGTGCGCAAGGTTTCGTCCTTCTTGTGCCGAGCAAGGTCATCGATTTCGACGATCAGAACAACCAGATCAACGGCCATTGGATGGACCTTCAGGCGATCTTCGAGCAGGCCGACCAATGCCTTGTCATCGAAGATCCGCTAAGAGCGGTCCTCGACAGCATTCACGACGGGATCACTCAAACTGCCGCGTCTTCCTATCTCCTGAGCAAGCTGCCGTTGGCGGTCGTAGGCGCGGAACCCGATCCGGCAGCAGCGTTACTGAACAGGAGCTTCAGCGCTTATCGTGCGATTGTCGCCAGCGACGCCGATTGGCTGAGCACCAGGGTTGCGTCGGCACTCGCCGCGCGAGCCGATCTCGATCTCCCAGAACCCGATCGCTGGATCGAGCAGGTCGCTGGCGCAACCGGGCTCTCCGTCGCTTTGCTGCAGCAGATCGTTGAGCGGCTCGATGCTGGTGCCTTTTCAGGGACAGCTTTGGAGGTCGTAACGGCGCTGCTCGACTGGCTCGACGCTCATCCAAGTCAGTTGCTCAGTCTAGTTCGGCCGGAAAGCTTGGAAGAGATGTTCGGTACGCCATACAAGAGCCTGGCCGATGATGAGGCACGCGGAAAGCATGCGTTGTTCTGGTTACGCAAGCTATGGCCGATATGGATGTCCGGGGTGCCGCTGTGCGAAATCGAGAAAGTACTTCTCGGGCGCACGACCAATCTCAAGCAGTGCAAGAATGCCCGCCATTTCGCGTTGCGGCTCGTGCCCGACCTCGCCTTTCTAGCAGGCATTCCCGGACGCCTGCTTGCGGCCCGGCTGCGCGCGGCGGAAGGCGAGACACCCGTCCCTTCGGTTTTGGCGATGCTGAGCGGTATTGTCCGCGAAGGCTGCGACAGCCCTGAAAGTCTGGCTGTACGCCTCCACTTAACACGCTCTGTTTCGCGCGTTGCCGCCCGCAAACATTATGATGCCATCCGCCAGCATATTCAGCCGGGCACTTCCGACGAGGGATTCGATAACACTCTCGATCGGATCCGGCATGCTGAAATCGTCTTCAGCTTTACAAGCATAGATGATCTAGGTGGAGAAGTTTGAGCGTACAGATAGGTGTGTGCGCACGTCAGAATCTGTTTAAGTCTAGCCAATAGCTGACAGTCAGCAAACGGCCCCGGTTTTGCCGTTTGATCGCCTTATTCACAGGCTTTCGGGTGTCCGGTATACCATAACCAACCTGTAATTTGCGAGTGGCCGGCAAACGCCGATGGATATCGGTCTTAAATACGAATTGATAGAAAAAAATGTGTTTTCAACTACTTCATAATTATACTTCTAAAAGCATTTAATTATCCAACCGTCATCTATTCTCGAAAACCGTCTATCCACATTCGAATCCTGTTAATGACAAATTCTTGGACGATGGTCACCCGCTGTGGCGTGTGCCGCTTGTCTAGACGAACGACGTATATAGGAGCCTCCTCTGCCCGCCATTCGCTCAGCACCTCTACGACAGTCCCGTCTCGCCACTCGGCACTACCCATGAAGGCAGGTCCAAAGCCGACGCCCAGACCTTCTGTTATCATTCCCCATGTTGTGTCGGGATCGTCGAAGATGTGTCTCGGACGGGGGGCGTGGCGGACGATCCCACCGGTCTCTGGATCCTGAAAATGCCAGCTTTCGAGCTGCCTCGAAGCCGGACTGCGAAATCCTACCAGGGCGTGTCGCGCAAGATCCTGCGGCGTGGCGGGTGCCCCATGCTTTTCTATGTATCGTGGAGAAGCGCACGCGACCCATGGAAAAGTGCCTACCTTGCGAACGAAATGGCCAGGTAGTCCAGCGACGCTGCCTGTTCCGATCGCAAGATCGATGCCGCGCTGTGCGATGTTAGAGAAGTCATCTGCCTCTTCCACTTCCAATACGATATCGGGATGCCCTTCGAGGAAGTCGGAAAGGCTGGGCATGAGACAGCGCCGAAAGAGCGCGCCTGCCGCGCTGATCCGCACTTGACCAGCAATCCCCCGATGACCGACGTCGGCAAACGCAGCTTCTGCTTCTTCCACCTCGAGCTGCAATCGTTTCCCGACTTCGAACATTCGATCGCCTTCTGGGGTGAGCGACAGCGAGTGGGTCGAACGGTTGAGGAGTTTCAGTCCGTGCGCGGCTTCTAGTCGGCTGACGGCTTTCGACATCGCCGAGGTTGTCGTGTTTGTACGTCGGGCCGCTTCCGAAAAAGAGCCGGCATCGACGATACGTACGAATGACAGAAGCTGAGATATACTCTTAGGCAACATCTGCTTGGACATGTAGTCAACACTATCATGCGCAATCGAGCGCTACAAGCGTGCCTCTTCTTCGCTGAAAACGTGGATGTCGGAAGTCAGCCCGACATCCAACTTGAAGGAGATAAGCAATGGCCAGGTCATGGTTGATAACAGGCACCTCATCCGGATTCGGACGGGCGCTTACAGAAGAACTGCTGGATCGCGGCGATCGCGTCGCTGCGACGGTCCGCGACCTCGCGGCCATGGACGAGCTCAAGAGAAAGTACGGCTCGCAGTTATGGGTCGCTACGCTCGATGTGACGGATGCCGACGCGATCAGCCAAGTCGTTGGAGCTGCGTTTTATGCGCTTGGCCGCATTGATGTGGTGGTCAACAATGCAGGTTACGGTCTTGCTGGCGCGGCTGAGGAGCTCACCGACGCGCAGATCCGCCATCAGGTCGATACCAACTTGATCGGCTCCATCAACGTCGTTCGCGCCGCGCTGCCGTACTTGCGCGAACAGGGCGGAGGCCGTGTCCTGCAGCTCTCGTCGATGGGTGGCCAGATGGCGTTCCCTGGCCTGAGCCTCTACCACGCGACCAAGTGGGGCATCGAAGGCTTCATCGAGGCCACCGCCCAGGACGTGGGGCCCTTCGGCATTGAATTCACAATCGTGGAACCCGGCAGTGCCCGAACCAACTTCGGTGGGAGCAGCATGGCAGCGGGCAAGCCCTTGCCGGTCTACGACGCCACTCCGGTAGGCGAGCTTCGCCGTGCCGCGACCTCAGGCGCGTTTCCCACCCCCGGCGACCCGCGCAAAATGGCACAGGCGATGATCGATTCGGTCTATTGCCGCCCTGCCCCGCGCCGCTTGGCTTTGGGGAGCGACGCCTATGCGATGATCCGTGAGACCCTCACCGGCCGGATTGCCGAATTGGATGCACAGCGTGCGGTCGCTCTCTCGACCGATTTCGACGTTGAGGGGTCGTCGACCCTCGTCGGCTCGTCGCGGACGCAGGAGATGGTCGATGCGTAGCCGGTTTCAGGACCAAGTCGTGCTGGTGACCGGCGCGACCGGAGGCTTGGGACGCGCGTTGGCTGACGCCTTCGCCGCCGAAGGGGCGCGTGTTGCCATTGCCGCCCGACGGGAAGCCGAAGGTCGAGCGCTTGCAGAGAAGATCGGCCGCCGAGCCTTGTTCGTTCCATTGGAGGTGGAGGACGAAACATCATGGGCGAATGCTTTGGCTGCGACCGAGAACCAGCTCGGCCCGGTATCGGTGCTCATCAACAACGCCGCGCACATCGCGATCGGTGGTGTCGAGGCCGTACCGTTGCAAGAATGGCGCAAGGTGCTGGATGCCAACCTTACCGGGCCGCTTCTCGGCATCCGGGCGGTAGCACCCTCCATGCGGCGCGCGGGCGGCGGATCGATCGTCAACGTGTCGTCGATCGCTGGTCTCCATGTAACGCCGGGTATGGCAGCGTATGGAGCAAGCAAGTGGGGTCTGCGCAGCGTGACGCTGACCGCCGCCCATGAGCTCGCCCGCTACAATATCCGGGTGAACGCCGTGCACCCCGGGATCATCGACACCCCTCTCGCCTACGATCCCGGCTCGGGTGAGGAGCTCGTGCCCGTGGTCGACTTCGCTATCCCGCGCATGGCCTCGGCGGCCGAGATCGCCCGCTATGTCCTGTTCGTCGCATCTGACGAAGCAGGATTTTCCACCGGATCCGAATTCGTCGCCGATGGCGGCTACGGGCTCGGGCCGGTCAACTGAGCCCAGATTGCTGCGAGAGCAGCCGGAGAACGACAATGACCCTGCATTCCAATATCCAGACCCTGACCGGCCGATCCGTGCTGGTCATCGGAGGCACCTCGGGCATCGGTCTGAGCGTAGCGCTTCAGGCACAGGCTGAAGGCGCACAGGTGACCATTCTTGGTTCCGATGAGGCGCGAGCCAGACAGGTGGCCAGCGACCACGGATTTGCCGGGTGGCGCGCCGCCGACGTCGGCCAGCCCGAGGCAATGATCAAAGCGTTGGCCGATGTCGAGAAGGTCGACCATCTGGTGATGCTCGCAGGCAGCTTCGTCATGGGCGGCGTGCTGGAGACCGATATCGACGCGCTTCGCGGCGTGTTCGATCAGCGGCTGTGGGCGGCCATCCATGTGCTGCGGGCCCTTGGAGATCGCTTGGCACCCGATGCGTCGATCACCTTGACGTCAGGCGCGCTCGCCGACCGGCCCAATGCACACGGCACTGCGATCATGGCCGCTGCGTGCGCTGCCTTGGAATCGCTTGCCCGCGCGATGGCGCTGGAGCTGGCGCCCCGACGCTTCAACGCGGTCGCACCGGGGCCGACGGACACGCCTCTGCTGGACAGAGCTCTGGGACCGGCGAAGGACGACTATGTCGCCGCGCTCGCAGGCAGCCTGCCGCTTGGACGGATCGGTACTGCCGACGACGTCGCTTCCGCCATCACCTTCCTGATGTCGCACGGGTGGATGACCGGCGAGACACTTCATGTCGACGGCGGCGCGCGTCTCGTTTAACTCCGCCCTCCACCCTCACAGAATATCAAGAAGGATAGGTCATGACATTTGCCGGAGGCTGCCGATGCGGTGCAGTGCGATACGAACTGGATAGCGAAGAGCTGCCCCTGACCTACGCTTGCCACTGTCTCGACTGCCAGACCTGGAGCGGGAGCGGATTCCTGCTTCATGCCATGGTTCCGGAAGATACGCTCAAGATCAGCGGTGAGGCGGTCCGGTTGCGATTGCCGGCCGACGCCGAAGCAATGCCATCCGAGCATATCGGTTGCGCTGCCTGCCTCACCCGGATCGCCAACACGAACAGCGCCATACCTGGGATGGCGGTTCTGAAGGTAGGCACCCTCGACAGAAGCAACGAGGTCACGCCTGCGGCGCATATCTGGATGAGCCGCGCACAGCCTTGGATCACGCTCGACGAGAATACGCCGATCTTCGAGGAGACGCCCTCTCCCGAAGCCTTCGCCGAGGCAATCGCCGGAGAATGATCCCTCGCAGTTACCGTGCATCGCGCCGATGCACGGTAATGCTTTAAAAATGCGGTGACGGCGGCGTAGACCTCCCAATAGAGGGTTCGGGCCGCCCGCTCGCGCCGCAACGGCCGCCGATGCAGCCTTCGGAGACTTCGTCGTGGTTGCGGTCCCTCTCAACTCACGAACGACATGCCCACCCCGCAACTCGCTGGAATCGTTATCGATACTAACAACTATATGGTCTGGCGTGACCGTAATTATCCACGCGTCGATTCAGGCGAAAAGACGATCTATGAATTGCGGCAGGAGCTACTGCCCTCATCCAAAGTCGTCCAAGCCTTCAGCCACATCCAAACTCCCCGCATGGCGGCGCGCGCGCCCCGCAGGTGCCCCCGATCGCATAGCGGTGCCTGTTTCGAGCAATTATCCTAAGGCGGTGGCCCTGGTTGTGGACCTGCTTCATCACATCGGTTTCGAGACAGTCGACACTTCGCCTCTTAGCGAAGCTTGGCGGAGCGCGCCCGGTCAGCCTGCATGAGTGCTCTCAACGAGCATACCAAGCCAGAACTCGTCGCCAATCTAGCACGTGCACGCCGATTGACTGTATAGGGCCTGATCTCGGATGCTCAGAGAGCTTCGGAGGGTGACACGTGCTGCCGACGCCCGGTCTTGGCGGATCGCGTAATCGCATTGAGCACCCGGTGACGCTCCAGCGCGACAGAGAAGTCGGGCGCTACCGACGACCCGTCAGCGATGTCGCGGGCGAATTGCGCGTAAAGCCGAGCGACACCCGCCGCGCCCGGACCGAGATGTCGATCAGGGGCGAAGTAGGCGGGAGGCACCGCCAAGCGGCGCATGGGGTCGCGGCCCCGGCAAACCGTGATCACGAGGTCGCCGAAATGGAGATAGCCGGTTGCCGTCTCGATGCGGAGGCTGCCTTCGGTACCTTGTATTTCCCATACCATGGCAGGGCCGGCGGGCTGCCCGGCGCTGTAGTGCATGGAGGCAACGATCCCGTTTTCGAGCAGACCGGCGACGATGATCTCGTCCGGCACGTCTTTCGCAAGCGTCTCGCCGTCGGAAAGGCGGACGCCGTCACCGCGCTGATTTGCAGCGATGGCAGACAGACTCTCGAAGGTACCGAGAACGCGTGCAAGCGGTTCGAGTGCATGCCCGAGCGCGATGCTGAGAAACGTCGCCCCGTGCTCGGCGCGCGCCATAAACGCGAACGGCGCATCGAACCGGCCAGTCCACATCTCCTCGGTCGGATGCGCCCGGATGCTGGTGCTTATCGGCCTGCCGATCAGACCTTGGCGGACGATATCGGAGAGGAACTGGATCGGCGGGTGCAAGGCGCCCTGCAGGCCGATCAGCGTTCTCGCACCCCGTTCGCGAGCGAGCGCAGTCAGTTTCTCGGCTTCCGCCAGATTCCGGGCGAGCGGCCATTCGCAGTAGACCATCTTTCCCGCAGATAGCGCGTCGGAGACGATGCGATGATGTTCCGGTACCTTCACGGCAACCCCTACGAGGTCGACCTCGGACCTCTCCACAAGCGCTAGATGCGTATCGAAGGCAAGGTCGATGCCTAGCTGTTGCGCGGTGGCGGTCGCACTTTCCATACGCGTCGTACTGACGGCGCGGATCTGAAACGCTTCCAACGTCCGGAGGGCGGGAACGTGTGCAGCCTTGGCCCATCCACGCTCTGCGCTGGCACCGACGATGCCGACCCCTATCGCTCGGGGAGTTGCTTGCGAATAAGTCATGCCGAAGTCCTGGAACCTGATTTCGTGGGACTTACGGCTGTCTCGTCCGCTAGCGCGGGCGGAAACGACAGCCGTCAGCCATTTGAGATGTGAGCCGAAATGCTATTTCCGGCGCACGACCTCTGAAATGCCGAACGAATCCTCCAGCATGTGATATTTCACAATCAGCCCGTCGCGGACGACGATCTCGTAGGCGAAATCGGTCGTGATCAGCTCGCCGTTCCCGAGGTAGCGGGAATCGAGCGAGCCCAGCATGAGGACCTTGTCGCCCTTGGTGAACGTGTCCGTCACCTCGAAGCGCTCGAGTTTCAGGTTCGCGAACATGAGCGTGTAGAAGTCCTCGATCCCGGCACGCCCCGTACGCCGACCGATCCACGGGACATTGGCCGTGTCGCCCTCGATGTTCCAATCGATGCTCTCGTCGAAGAACTTCGCGAGTTCCTTGGGTTTCTCTCCCGCTTGAAGCGCTTCGAAGAGCTGATTCACCACTGCGATCGGCTCTTGCGAGTTCGCTGCGGATCGGGTGACGGGATTTTCCGTCGTGGCGGTGGCGGCGTGCGCGCATGCCGCGGTCGTACACATGAGACCCGCGAATGCGGCACCGATCAGAAGGCTTCTCCCGAGGAAGGAGAAGGGCTTTCCATCTATCCTTTTCATCTTGTTCATTTCGTTGACTCCAAGGTTCAATGTCATCTTCGCAATGCGGCCGACGACCTGCGTATTCAGTCGATCGCCAGGCTGCTTCGGCGCCGAAGATCAGGCCAGCAGACCGCCATCGACGGTGACGATCGATCCGGTTATGTGCTTGGCGGCCGGACTGGCCAGGAAGGCGACTGCCGCAGCGACATCGCCCGGCTCGCCGTATCGGCCGAGCGGCATCAGGCTGCGCTGATAGTCACTGCTTTCCCCGTCAGCCGGATTCATGTCGGTGTTGGTCGAGCCCGGCTGCACGAGGTTGGACGTGATGTTCTGGGGACCGAGTTCCTGTGCCAGTCCGCGGGTGAAGGACTGGAGCGCGGACTTGGTCATGTAGTAGACTGTACCGGGGGTGCCGACGATGCGATCGGCACCGGCAGAGCCGATGTTGATGACACGCCCCCCTGCGGGCAGATGGGGAATGGCAGCCTTGGTCGTGAGGATCGGGCCGCGTACATTGACCGCGAACATCGCGTCGATGTCCTCGTACTCGAAATCGGCGATCATGTTGTATCGCGCGATGCCGGCATTGTTGACAAGGATGTCGAGTCCGCCGAGCGCGGCCACTGCCTCATCGACCGACCGCTCGGCAGCGACGGGATCGCCGTTGTCCGCCTGGATGGCGAATGCCTTGCGCCCCAGACTCTCGATCTTCGACACCACATCTTCCGCTCGGTCCGGCGAGTTCTGAAACGTGATGGCCACATCGGCACCGTTCTCCGCGAGCGCGACCGCGATGGCGGCCCCGATTCCTCGGGATGCCCCGGTCACCAGAGCGCGCTTTCCGGATAGATCAATCATTGCAAGTTCCTTTTTACAGCGTTCGCTGCATTAACTGGCGTCGTTGCAATCCGCGGTCAAGATGTTTATGCAGTGATCGATGAAAAAAGATTTCGAGCACTCCGATACACCAGCGCCTCGCAAGCGCGGCCGACCACGCACTTTCGATCGCGAGGCGGCGCTCGGGACAGCGATGAAGCTGTTCTGGGCAAGGGGCTATGAAGGGACCTCGATCGCGGATCTGACCGATGCGCTGGGAATCGGGGTAAAGAGTCTTTATGCCGCCTTCGGATCGAAGGACGCTCTCTATGAAGAGGCGCTTGGCTACTACACCAGAAGCTACGAGCACCTGACACTGGGTCGGTTTCGCGAAGCTGCGACCGTCCGCGAAGCGATGCTCTGCTATCTGGTGGACACGGCGGCCGCGATCACGGGGGCGGACAGCGACCTTCCTCGTGGATGCATGGTCAATCTCGGTACGGTCGGAGGCGACGGCCATGACGAGCTGCGCGAACTCATGCGCACCGCTCGCACAAGCGCGTATGACGTGCTCACCGAGCGCCTTGAACGTGCCGTTGCCGAGGGTGAACTTCCTGCCTCGGTCAATGTCGGAAAGCTCGCGCGCTACCTGCAGACCATACAGAGCGGCATGGCGATCCGGGCGCGTGACGGAGCGGACAGAGCGGAATTACAGGCAGTCGCCGAACTGGCCATCGCGGGGTGGGAGGGCATGATCGAACTCGCCAGCGAAAAGGACTGAGTCAAAGATCGTGGGCATGAAGAGATGGAGGAACCGATCCAGGCCGCAGTGCGGTGCGGCGACACCCGCTAGGCCTTTTACGTGGACGCAATCCGCCGCTGGGCCGACAGCGTGATTGCGGTGAGCGGTAAGGTCGGGACTGATGCGATCATCGATAAAGCGAGCGCTGAATTGCGAGCCGACCTTCTAACGCTGATTCGCTAGAAACGCTCCAGATCAGTCAAAGCACCGTAGTATTCCTAATGAACAATCGGCGATCGATCCGCGCATCGCATTGCGAACAAGAAACGCCAGCGTGACGATGAACGGCGGCCACGGAGCGCACAGCTGACATCCGGAGGGGAATGTGGGCTTATGGGTCGCCAACCGAATGTCGGCTATGTAGCGCCAAATCACCAGTACCGGACAGACCGCTATCGGCCCCACAAAGGACCTTACAATGGCGCCAGTCCCTGCATAGGCCTTCGTTTTGCTAATCACCCAGTTGCGGTATTATTTCGGTTCCTAGATGCTCGTTGCATCCAGTATCACGCGAACGGTCTCCTCTGGCCGATCCCACATCGGGAAGTGTCCGCTACGCTCGAACCAGTGCAGCGTCGCTTCAGGGAAAGCCTTGATCGCGCGATCCGCCTGCTGCGGTAGACACAGCCGATCCTTTCGTCCCCAGCCGATGACAATTGGCGCAGCCGTTTTTGCAGGACCCTCCTGCATCGCGCCGTTGGCGAGATCCTTCACAAGCGAATTGACGGTGCGCGTGTCAGCCAACGACTTCAATTCGCGCGCGACGAATGCCGGGTCGAGCGCCCACGGCCTTGCAGAGAGCTGGGCCAAAAGCGCGGTCCGGCCGGCGACATTTCCGGTGATGGCAGAAAGCGCCGGTCGTAGCGCGCGAACCAGGGCAACCGATGGCGTTATGGTCGTCTTGAAGAAGGTGCGCTCCCATCCTTGCCAGAAGCCGCCCGGATCCAGTGCGACAACTGCGCCCGCTTGGCCGCGCCGCGCCATCTCCAGCACCAGGCGAGCTCCCAGCGAGCTGCCAACCATATCAATACCTGTGAGATTCTCTGCGCCAAGCCACTGGTTCAGACTGCGCGCGAGACCGTCGAACGTGCCGCTGTCGGCCTCTTCAGGTGTCTGCCCATGGCCTGGCAGGTCTATGGCAATAACCTGCCGGACTTGAGAAAGCGCAGGCGCGATCGTGTCCCACGAGCCGGAGGTTGCCCCCAATCCGTGGACAAGGAGAAGGGGTTTTCCGCGCCCCGTGCGCGTGTAATGCATGGTCATGTAATGGTAACGCCTCGCACCGACTTATAGGCCCGTGGATGTCTACATTGCCGAAGGTGAAGCCAAGAGCGGACGGTCCGCATCCGCCCCAATGCGGACGTCATTCGTTTGTGACGTGAAACCTGAAATAAGCCATCGCCTGCTCAAGTAAGGCCAGTCGCAATCGCATTGCTCGTCCGTACGGATCCGAGTAAACGCCGCAGCCATTGGAATGTGGTTCTGACGTCGAAATGATCAGGTCAATATTCACCGCATAGCGGCGCAATCAAGCGACTGAATCCGGGCGTTCGGCACTGGCCTTCCCGGACTGGCACAAATTCTGGCTCAGCTCGCTTTTCTCAGGCGCGGAAGGCTTTCTTTCAGAAGGTCCCCGCTCCGCGCTGGTTCAGCAAGCAGCGCATGTTCAAGTTGCGAGGCAAGTACGCCAAGGCGATCATCACCGAAAAGGCCGGCAGTGCCGGCGAGCTTGTGCAACAGGTCCTTTAGCTCATCGAGTTCGTTCTGGCCGATCCGGTTCAACCCTAAATTGGCCTCTATCTTCGCGAAGGTTTCCCGCTTTCGCTCAGCGTATTTCTCCTGCAAAGTGCTAGGCAGCGGCATGCCGACATCAGCGGCGGGCAGGGTTTTCCTGCCTTGGCCCCATTGCTCTACAATATCCCTCAAACCCTTGAGCTTGAGCGGCTTCGTAAGATGCGCTTGCATTCCCGCCGCGAGGCACGCTTCGATATCTTCGGCGTAGGCATTGGCTGTCAGGGCGATGATCGGCAATTCGTCCGCATCTATTTTTTCCGCTCGTAATCTTCGAGTTGCCTCCAGCCCATCAACAATGGGCATCTGAACGTCCATAAGAACCATATCGTAGGGTGTGCCGTCCGCCCGAGCGGCTTTGACCAAGTCGATCGCTTCCTGACCGTTGACCGCTATATCGACATCCAAGCCGATGCGCTGCGCCATCGCCTTGATGAGCTCCTGGTTGATATCGTTGTCCTCGGCGACAAGGACACGCGCGCTCATGTTTGCCGGAATGGCGCTGACCGCTTCGTCACCAAGCTGGTTGAGCATCGGAGCCTTAGCTTCGACAAGTGGTAGCACCACGGTGAAGGTCGTCCCTTCTCCTTCTTTGCTCTCTACGGTGATCGAGCCACCCATAAGTTTTGCCAGGTTGTGGCTGATCGTAAGGCCCAGTCCGCTTCCACCATATTTACGCGCCGTCGTGGTTTCTGCCTGAGAGAAGCTCTGGAATACCGCGTCGAGACGGTCAGCAGGAATGCCGATACCCGTGTCTGCGACTTCTATCCGCAAAGATTTGGTGGGCCCTGCGGACGCGATGTCGGCCGAAAGAGAGATGCTCCCTTCATGGGTGAATTTAACGGCGTTACCCAAAAGGTTCAGGACGATCTGCCGCAGCCTGAGCGAATCCCCGACAATGAATTGCGGTACCGCGGCGGCTATATCGAGCGTGAGATCCACGCCCTTTTGTGCGGCCAGCGGGTTCATCAGATTTTTACAACCGCGCAGTTTGTGGCGTATCTCCAGCGGCTCGGCCGAGATTTGCATCTGGCCCGCATCGATCTTGGAAATATCGAGAATGTCGTTGAGCAGACGCATCATCGCTTGCCCGGAATCGGCGATTAATTGCGTGTGCCTGCGCTGCCTTTCGGTCAGCCGGTCAGAAAGGAGCAAATCGGTGAAGCCCAGAACTCCGTTCATGGGTGTGCGTAATTCATGGCTCATATTCGCAAGGAAAGAAGACTTGGCCTCGGCTGCTTCTTCGGCCCGGCGGCGCGCCTCGATAAGATCGAGTTCCATCTGCTTGCGTTCGGTTATGTCGATCGACACTCCGATGTGGCCCATCACCTCCCCATCTTTTCGCCTAATGGGCTGAACCAGCACATCGACCCATGTTTCGCCGCCAGCTTCGTGTTGCCACCGGAACTCGCTACGGTAATCGGTCGACAATTCGGCTGCTTTTGCCCATCCCGCAGATATCCGCTCTGCGTCCTCAGGCGTCATCGCGCTGGTCCAGCCATCGTTCTGCGCCCGTTCGAGGGTAAGCCCGGACATGTGGGTCCAGGCAGAGTTAACATAAGACAGCTGGTTATCCGGGCCCGTCTGGAAAATGCCCACTGGCGCGGCCTCGGCCAGCAGCCGGAATCTTTCCTCGCTCTCCCGCAAACGTTCTTCTGCACCCTTACGAAGGGTTATGTCGCGCAGATTTCCCGCTGTACCGATAAAATTTCCATTTTCATCGGTCAGCCGCCGGACATTCACCAAGATCGAATGGCTGGTGCCGTCGGCATCCGTAAACTTTTGTTCGAGCTGGCATTCGCACATCTCCCCGGAGGCCAGTTTCGGGTAAATAACTTGGGCTTCTTCCAGAAATTCTGGTTCCAGCAATTTCGTGGTGCGCCAACCCAGGCTTTCTTCGACGGTATAGCCCGTCAGGTCCTCCCACGCCGGGTTCAGGAAAACCCAGCGGCCCTGTGCATCAGTCCGAAAGATGACCTCTCTCATATTCTCCAGGATAGACCGGGCCGAATCTCTGCTTGCGCGCAGCTCCCTGCGTGTTTCGGCAAGGCCGGCCAATGCCGCGGCCACCGGCAGGGCCATGAGAAAGCTGCTGGCGAGAAACAGTTGCAAAACGACCAGTTTCGTCGGCAAATCGCCCCGGACGAGCATAATTGGGCCCGACTGGAGCATGGTGGCGACCCATGCGACGATTGAAACAATCATCACCGCCACAGCCGTGCCAGTGATGCCCGTGCGAAAGGCAGCCACGATGAGAATTGGGCAGACGAGGAAAAGGAAAGGGTATTGCGTCTGTGCAAATATGGCGATGCTTACGGCCAGGGCGATCAGGATGGATATTGCCCACTCTCTCATCTCGCCAAGGCTAGGCCTGCGGCGGAGGCGCCAGGCATCGATCCCAATAAGCACAACCGGCGTGACGATCAGCAATCCGAGCCCGTCGGCAGCCGCCCAAGAAAACCAGACCTGCGGTGAGAAGACTGTGCCTGGCGAGGCCAATATCACCGCTGCGATGCAGGCGGAAAGTGCGGGTGCAAGGATGCTGGCCAGAACGAGCCGTGACAGGTCGTAAAGCCTGCTCATATCGTACGGCTCGGGATGTAAAAGGTGAAGGGCCACAAGGACCATCAAAATTTCGGCAGTATTGGTGAAGCTAAGACCAAGAGCCAGCGCAACGCCGTCACCTGCAGCGAGATTAGCAGCACAATTCGCGATGAATGCGGCAAGCAGAAATTGGATGGAAGTACGCCTGTCTGCACGCAGGATAGCAGCCACGACGATAGCATTAGGGATCCAGAGTGCAGCTACGCGGCCACTCTCGCGTGTGAGGCTGATACCGATCCAGGCAAAAATACCGAAAGCTAATGCAAGCAGAACGACCAGACCCAGATTGCCGATTAATCTACGAGCACGCAAATTTTTTTCGGACTGCATGGTGGCGACCCCTACCGATCTTCTGATCTAACGCTTCTAGCCTATAATTAACAAAACCTAAATATTGTATGGGGGATTTTAGCTCGGAATAAGGTGCGTCTGTGACAGGGTTGCCGAACGACGAGAAGAATATTTTTTAATGCGCCGGTCGACCCCCGGCGGCCTGACGAGCAATCGATAAAATTCCGCGAACAGGGTCAGCGCGCGGGGATGCGTACTTTAATGCAGCGGCCGGGTTCTTCATGATCATGTATTTCCATATAGCCATCGTGCAGATTAGCTATTCGCTGGCTATATGCAGGCCCAGGCCCGCTATGCTTCTCTCCCCGAAGAACTGCGTGAAGACCATGACCGGCAGATAACGACCCGATTGCGGTCGTTCTTTATTCGACGAAATCTACCTGAATACGTTCAATCTTCGATCATGCCCCTGCGATCATTCATGTCCAAGGCTAAGTACTACCGACTGGCCATTCCGAACTACGGTCACTTTTTCGGCAGAAGAAGTCGGATGCTCTTCCACCAGCCACTGCACAACGTTGCAAGGCTCCTCTCGCCCAAGAAGCGAATGGCCATCTATCGCAATGACTTCGTCTCCGAGCTCTAACCCTGCGCGTTGCGCAGATGAACCTTCGAAAAGCTGAACGACCCTTGCCGCCCCTTCCACCACCATAATCGCATATCCGGGGTGCTCGGCGCGGATTGCCGGAGCAGCGCGTTCGCTTAACAGGAGGCGCTCGCCCGGATAATCCAAGGTGACATTGTAGCGGTCCAATATGCCCAGACCGATCAGGGACGGTGGCGCATTGCGGGTCGTTGCGGAGAGGGGAGGAAGCAGCGAACCGACTTTCAGATTCTCCACTTCGAACCTGAGCAGATCATTCGCAGAGCCCATGCCTCCGGCGGAAACGCCGTGTGACCCGCGACCTTTATGTAGGCTGTCGGATACTATCGACCGCTGAATGCGCCGATCCTGAATCACCTGGTCGAAAAGAACGAGCGTATCGGAATTGCCGGTGTCGAAAAGCGCGCGATCCTCGAATGCGCCGAAGGCGTAGTCGAAAACGGGAGCATAAGGATAGGAGCCGAGGTGAAGTTGCGTAACGGCGACCGCTGTCGTGTACTCTAGCCCGGAAATATCTTCGATATTGCCAGCGATCTGCATGGTCTGCGCCTCGCCGTCGATATGCCAGACACTTCCCGGAAATATCTCGGAGCCGATCACCCCGCCATCAAAGAAACATCCATCCGGATCGGACAGATTGAAATCCGCAATCAGCACCGGCACGTTCGAAAAGGTCAATCCGCCAATGGTCAGTTGCTCGACAACCGCAATCTCGGTCGTGACCGCTCGCCCGTTCGCGTCCCGTCCTGTGTTCGATCCGATGACGGTAAGGTTCAACTCGTCGGCAAAGTCTCTCGAAATCAGGGTGGGAGAACCCGTGTCAAAGACGAAGCTGCGCGCGTGTCCGTTCAACGCCGCTTGGATCGCAAATTTGCCCATATGCGGAACGAGTGGAATCGTCTCGACATTGTTCTTCCGCTCGACCGCTACCGGCTCTTGCAACGCAGCGACAGCTTCTGGTGCCATTTGCGCTTGTACAGCGGTGGCGCTCGCTAGGGCCGCTATACCAGCGGCTATAATCGCAGGACGATGCATCATCAGATCTCCTCTCGATAACTCTGGCTTTATTACGTTACTGCCCCATGAGTGAACCGGACCTGATCCAAATGAGCGGCTAGTTTTGCGATGAGCCGACAGACCTAAAAGTTGACAGAACTCATCGAACGTCAGCTCTCCAGACCCGAAACAAGACTGTCCGCGCCCCACCCAATCGCTGACGATCAGCGCAGATGTCAGACAACCTGGAAGCGGTCGATCAGGCCTGCCGAACGACCGCTTCTTTGGCTAGATTTCAGTTCGCTCTGCCAAGAGTAAAGCGTCTTCAACATCGACGCCTAAATAGCGCACAGTGTTTTCGATCTTCGTATGGCCGAGCAGTATTTGGATAGCTCGGATGTTGCCGGTTGCGCGGTAGATCATGGCCGCCTTCGTCCGTCGAAGAGAGTGTGTCCCGTATTCCGCTTTGCGCAGTCCAATCGCCGTTACCCATTCATCGACCAGACGCGCATACTGTCGCGTGCTCATGTGGCCAGCGTGATCAACGCGGCTGGGGAATAGATAGTCGCTTGTAGAGCCGCCCCGGCGTTCCAACCACGCTAGTAATGTGGCTCGCACATCGGCCGTGATCTCGAATTGCACAGGCCGATTAGTCTTCTGCTGGATGACGGTTGCGCGATTGCGAATGTCGGTGCCCGCGACCACATCACCGATCTTGATCTTCACCAGATCGCATCCGCGCAGCTTGCTATCGATGGCAAGATCGAACAGGGTTTTATCCCTCAATCGTCCTTCCCGATCGAGATGAAAGCGGATAGCCCAAATCTGCTTCTGCGTTAGCGGACGCTTCGTTCCAACATTCTTGCCGGCATTCCAAGCCGGACGGTGCCGCGTAACTCCATCATAGCGTGAGTGTCCCATTGCATTTCTCCTCGGCCCTGATTGGCCGTGGGAGAAACGCAAAAGAGGTCGCGACTTGTGGGCCGACAGCGGACTGTCCACTTTTGATTTGGAATCGCGAGCAAGCTGACGTTTTCCCGCCAGCGAACAGGACTTTGCTGTCGCAATAAGTCTGGGGTCCTCAGCGGCGCTTCTCGAAGACATTGACCAGGAAATTGGTGACGGCCCGAACGGCGGGGGCGTCGCGGAGGTCTGCGTGAATGACCAACCATACCGGCCTGTCTTCAGGCTGCTCCGGCGCTACGCGCACAATTTCCGGGCAGGCATCGCCCATGATGCAGGGCAGCAGCGCCACCCCCAGCCCGGCGCGCGCGGCCGCGAACTGCGAGTGGAAATCGCCGGTCAGCAGGTCGAGCGGGCGGTCGCCCGCATATTCCTCCAGCCAGCGCTGCTGGGCGACATGGGCGAGGGTTTCGTCGAAGGCGATGAAGCGCCATTCCGCCGGCGGCTGCTTCGCGATCCGCGCGCTTGCATAGAGGGCGAAATCGACCTGCCCGATCCGGCGCACGATGTTCTGCTGCCCCTGCGGTTCGACCATCCGCACGGCCAGGTCCGCCTGCCCGCGATCGAGCGAGGCAATATGGGAATTGGCGGAGAGGACGATCCGCAAGTCTGGATGGGCGGAGCGCAGCGTGCCCATGGCGGAAATGATGATCTGGCTCACGAGGACGGGCGGGGCGGTCAGGCGCACCGTTCCCGTCAGCGTGCCCTGCGCGGCATGGCCTGCGCGCGCGACCTTCAGCGCGCTGTGTTCCATCTCCTGCGCGATGGCCGCGATTTCCCGCCCCTTCTCGGTCAGCGGCGTCGAGCGCGCGAGGCGGCGGATCAGCTGCTGCCCCAGATCGTCCTCCAGAGCGGCAATGCGGCGTGAGACGGTCGCATGGTTTACGCCCAGTCGCCGCGCGGTGGCTGCCAGCGATCCCTCGCGTTCCAGCGCGGCGAGAATGCGCAGATCATCCCAGTTCATCTGATCGTTTTTGCACAGGTGGAGTGCAAAAGCATGCAATTTCGCGGCGCTGCCAAAGGCCTAGAATGGCGCACAGACCCACACAGGAGCCTTCATCATGATCCCCCCGCTTCCCCTCGGCACTGACGGCCCGCAGCTCCCCCAGCTTGGCCTGGGCTGCATGGGCATGTCCGAATTCTACGGCGAGACCGACGACGCGCAGTCGCTGGCGGTGCTCGACCGCGCCTACGAGTTGGGCGTCCGCATCTTCGATACCGCCGACATGTACGGCAATGGCCATAATGAAGAGCTGCTCGCGCGCTTCTTCAAGCAGGGGCGCGCAGAGGCCTTCGTCGCGACCAAGTTCGGCATCCGCAAGCAGCCGGGCGAATATGCGCGGACGATCGACATCAGCCCGGACTACATCCGGCAGGCCTGCGATGCGTCGCTGAGGCGCCTCGGAATCGACCGGATCGACCTCTATTACATCCACCGCGCCGAAGCCGGTCGCGACATCGAGGAGACGATGGGTGTGCTCGCCGATCTGGTCGCAGCAGGCAAGATCGCGCGCATCGGCCTGAGCGAGGTTTCCGCCCAGACCCTGCGGCGCGCCCACGCGGTCCATCCGGTGGCCGCTGTGCAGAGCGAATATTCGCTCACCACCCGCGACATGGAGGCTGGGGTCCTGCCCACCTGCCGCGAGCTGGGGGTGGCCTTCGTCGCCTATAGTCCGCTCGGCCGGGGACTGCTCTCCGGCGCGATCGACCGCGAAACGCTCGCCGAAAACGATTTCCGCCGGCAGGCGCCGCGCTTCGGCGAGGACGCGCTGGAGGCCAACAGGGCCCGCCTCGCAACCCTCTCGGCCATTGCCGACCGGCGCGAGGCGACCCCGGCGCAGGTTGCGCTGGCATGGGTGCTGGCCAAGGGCGTGTTCGCGATTCCCGGCACCAAGCGGCTGGCCTATCTCGAACAGAACATCGCCGCAGCCAGCCTCACCCTGTCCGCCGACGATATCGACCGGCTCGATAGCGCCTATGCCCCGGGCACCTTCGTCGGTGAACGCTACACCGCCGAAGGGATGAAGGGGGTGAACGCATGAGTGTGTTCGCAGACCTTCCCGACCAGTCGGCAAAGATCGGCGCGCTGGCGATGCGGCGGGTCACCGGCGGCGCGATGGACGGCATCCTGTCCGCCACCGCCGCCCGCTCCCGGCGCCTGGCGGACAACTTGGTCACCCATGCGTTCGGGTCGGTCATCGCCGATGCCGCGCTGGGCGTGGCCGAGCGCGAGCTGGAGACGATCGCCATGCTCGGCGCGCTGGGCGGGTGCGAGGCGCAGCTGCGCACGCATATCGGCTTCGCCCTCGATTGCGGCCTGTCGCCCGGCGAGATCATGGCCAGCGCGGAGCATGTTTCGGTCTATGCTGGCTATCCGCGCGCACTCACGATGGCACGGATCGTCGAAGAGGTTGCCGCCGAACGCGGGGAAATACTGCTCACCGCGCGCCCCTTCGCGCTGCGCGATCACACGACCGCGCTGTTCGACAGCGGCGGTGAGAAACCGCCGATGGTCCTGCTGCATGCGCTGGGGCTGGACTGGCGCATGTGGTCGCGCGTCATTCCCCATCTCACCGCGCGCTACCGCGTCATCGCGATCGACCTGCGCGGCTTCGGCGCAGCGGCAGGCGCACCGCATGTCGCCGATCTGGCGCATTACGCGGCAGACGTCGCGGACCTGCTCGAACGGCTGGGTATCGGTCGGGCGCATGTCACCGGCCTGTCGCTGGGCGGATCGATCGCGCTCGAACTGGGCTTGCAGCGGCCCGATCTGGCCGGCGGCCTGACCGTGATCGCGGCGACGGCATGGTCGTTTCCCGCCTTCGAAGAGCGCGCGCAGGCGGCAGAGAACGACGGGCTGGAAGCGCAGATCATCCCGAGCCTGACGCGCTGGTTCCGGCCCGGCGATCTCGCCCGCAACGACTGGCCGACCCGCTATGCACGAAACTGCGTGCGCGCGGCCTCGCCAGAGGAATGGGCGGCGGCCTGGCGGGTGCTGGCGACGCTTGCGCTGGAAGAGAGGCTCGACGCGCTCGAACCGCCCGTGTCGATCATCGCGGGCGAGGTCGACCGATCGACCCCGCCCGAACTGATGCGACGGCTTGGCGCCGATATCACCGTCATTCCCGACGCCCCGCACATGGTCGCGCTGACGCATCCCGCAGAACTGGCGCAGGCCATCCTCGCCGGCTGAGCTCGTGCGCCGCTAGATGCTGTCCACCACGCCGCCATCGACGCGCAGCGACGCGCCGGTGGTGGCGCTGGACAGCGGCGACGCGACATAGGCGATCATACTGGCCACCTCCTCCACGCTTGCCGCACGCTGGATGATCGAGGTCGGGCGGTTCTCCATCACGAAGTCGGCGGCGACCTCCTCCAGCGGCTTGTCGCTCTGCGCGGCTTTATCGGCGAGCATCTCTTCCAGCCCTTCGGACAGCGTCGGGCCGGGCAGGACCGAGTTGACCGTCACCCCGGTCCCCGCCAGCCGTTTCGCAAGGCCGCGCGCGAAGGCGACGTCGGCAGTCTTGCTCACGCCGTAATGGATCATCTCGGCCGGGATGTTGAACGCGCTTTCGGAGCCCAGCATCACGATCCGGCCCCAGCCCTTGTCGACCATCGCCGGGGCATAGGCGCGCGACAGGCGCACCGCGCTCATCACATTGACCTGCCAGTGGCGATCCCATGTCTCGTCGTCGGTATCGAAGAAGTCGGCCGGCTCGAAGATCCCGGCATTGTTGACGAGGATGTCGACCGGGCCGGTGGCGGCGTGGATCGCCTTGCACCCTTGTGCCGTGCCGACATCGCCGGCCACGGGCTGCGCGCCCGCCGCTATTCGCCCGGCCGCCTCGGTGGTGCGGCCTTCATCGCGCCCGTTGACGAATACGCGCGCGCCGCATTCGGCCAGCGCCTTGGCGGCTGCGAAGCCGATCCCGGCGGTGGAACCGGTCACGAGGGCCGAACGGCCCGAAAGGTCGAGTTTCAATGTCTGTCTCCTGACTGGATGAGTGTCACCAACGCATCGGCGATCGCACGGTTGCCCTGCGCGCCCGGATGCAGCCGGTCGCCGCTGTCGTAGGCGGGGAGAAGCCGGACCGGATCGGCCGGGTGGGCGAGCAGGCGATCGAGATCGAACAGCGTGGCCGATCCCTGATGGGCGCGCAGCCAGTCGTTGAACGCGCGGCGCAGCGCGTCCTTTTCGGGCGTCCAGTAATTGCCCTCCATCGGTGTGCCGGGCAGCGCATCGCCGAAGGGCGCGATGGTGGAGAGGATCATCCGGGTGCCGTGAAGCTCCGCCTGCGCGATCAAGCTGCGCACCCCGTCCTGCAACGCCTCGAGCGTGACCATAGGCTCGTCGGGTCGGAAGGGCGTGCCGGGCCAGGCGATGTCGTTGGTCCCGATCAGGACCACCACCGTGTCCGCCCTCGGCAGCGCGAAGACCTCGCTCGCGATGCGTTCCAGCGCCGGCTCCCCCATGCCCGGCGAGAGCAGGCGATTGCCCGAGATCCCGGCGTTCACCACCACGATGTTCTGCGGGGCAAGATCCTGCGCCAGATAGTCCGGCCAGCGGGCCATCGCATCCACCTGCGCGCCGTTGCCATCGGTAATCGAATCGCCCAGCGCCACCACGACTTCGCGCGCGTCAACATCGCCATAGACGGCCGACAGGGCGAGCCGGGCGGTCATCGTGCCCTCTGCCCCATCGGCGGTCACGAAGCGGCTCGTCTCGCGCGCGTCCCAGTGGAAGTCGCCGCCGTTTTCTCCGGCAAAGCGAATCCGCACGGCGATCCTGCGGCAGCCATTCATGGCAACCGGGTCGCTGAGCGCGGTCGCGCCGGCCGGTGCGCTTACGCGCGCCGACTGCGCGAAGGTGAGCGGTGCGATGGTTTTCCCCTCGCCTGCATCGAGGCAGCGCACCGTCCCGTCCGCCAGCTCGAGCGGACTTGCCCCGTAGCGGTTGGAGAACTCGATCCGGACACGGTCGCTCGGCAGCGCGAGCGTGAGCGGCTGGTCGACCGCCACCCCCTCGATCTGCGCAGGAAGCCCCGTTTCGAAGAAGGAATTCTCGTCGTCCCACACACGCTGCGGGCTGGCCGTCCACAGCGGAACCCATTGATCGGCACGCGGGTCAGCGGTCTGGGCATGACATACTTGGGGGATCATCGCGGTAAGGGCGAGAGGAAGTGTCGCGGCAAGCGGCCTGCGAGCTGTCATGGCGTGGTCTCCGGTTCGATGGTGAGGAAAGCGATGGCCGCAGCCAGTCCCGGCGGGACTGCGGCGACGAAGAAGAGGGCGGGCAGGCCCCATCCGGCGCTCAGCACGAGGCCGCCGATCCATGCGCCGATGGCGTTGCCCAGATTGAAGGCGGAGATGTTGAAGGTGGAGGCGAGCGCCTCGTCCGCGCCGCGCGCCTGCCGGATCGTCCACGCCTGCAGCGGAGCGACGGTGCCGAACGCCACCGCGCCGAACATCGCGATCGCCAGCGCCGCTCCGGGCATGGAGCCGAAGGCCCAGCGCGATAGGATCAGCGTCGCCGCCAGCGCCAGCAGCGTGCCGAGGACCGCGCGGCGCAGGTTCCGGTCGGCCAGCCATCCGCCAGCCAGATTGCCGCTAACCAGCCCAACGCCGAACAGCAGCAGCAGCAGCGCCACTGCACTGTCCGCAAACCCGCTCATACGGGTCAGCACCGGCGCGATATAGGTGAACAACAGAAAGACGCCGGCAAAGCCCAGCACCGTCATCGCAAAGCCCAGCAGCGGTCTCCTTCTCAGCATGGCCGCTAGTTCGGTGCGAGCCTTGCGCGGCGCGCGTTCGACCGGCAGCCGCGGCACCCACAGCGCGATCGCTGAGAGGGCGAAAATCCCGAGCACGCAGATGACCAGAAAGGTCGCACGCCAGCCCCAGGCCTGTCCGATCCATGTGCCGAACGGCACGCCGAGCACGTTAGCCAGCGTCAGCCCGGTGAACATCAGCGCAATGGCCGAGCCTTTTCGCTCCGGCGGGACCAGCTGCTGCGCCACTATCGCGCCGACGCCGAAGAAGGTGCCATGCGCGAACCCGGTTACGATCCGCGCCAGCATCAGGGCCGTATATGTCGGGGCGAGCGCACAGGCGAGATTGCCGATCATGAAGACACCCATCAGCATCAGCAGCACCATCTTGCGCGACGCTCTGGCGGTCAGCAGCGTCAGCACCGGGCCGCCGAAGACGACCCCCAGGGCGTAACCCGCCACCAGCAGGCCTGCGCTCGCGATCCCGACGTCGAGGCTTCGCGCGACCTGCGGCAGCAGGCCCATGATGACGAATTCGGTCAGCCCGATCCCGAACGATCCCGCCGCCAGCGCGATCAGGCCACGCCGGTTGGCAGGGGAGGGGTGGGCATGGTCGGTCATCGCGGTCGATGGGAGGGAAGGGTGTGTGCAATCGGTCATCGGCGGTCCCGGCGTGTGGAGGAACCGTTGGATAGTCCGCACGGGCTTATGATATTAGGCTATGGTTTCGACCAGCTGCTGTGAATTGAATTCATCGATGATCGCACCCAACAATCGCCTTGCTGAGCTCGAACTGGTGATCGCCGTGATCGATAGCGGCAGCTTTTCCGAAGCCGCCCGCAGCACTGGCCGCACTGCATCCGCCGTCAGTAAAGCGATTGCACGCCTTGAAAAACGGCTCGGCGTCATGCTTTTCCATCGCAGCACCCGCCATGTAACGCCAACCGAGGCGGGCGAGGCCTTCGCCGGGCGCGGGCGGACGATCGTGGCCGAATTATCCGCCCTGGAACGCGATATGGCAAAGGATCGGCCCGAGGGACTGGTCCGGATTGCGACCAGCGCGGTTTATGCGAGCTATATTCTCGCGCCCTTCTTGGATCGGTTCCATGCAGAACATCCAGCGATAAGCATCGAACTTTGCCTGTCCGACCGTGTTTCGCCGCTGGCCGAAGCAGGTATGGATCTTGCGATCAGGGCCGGTTCACTACCCGATTCCAGTCTATTCACCCGATCGCTGGGTGAGGTGGAGCTGGTGAACGCGGGCAGCGACGCCAGTCTGCCCTTTTTCGGTCTCTCCTACGCCCGTGCCGACACGAAGTGGCACAGGGACCCGCCTCCCTTTCTCGCAGATGATGGCGCGACGATTATCGCGGCGGTCCGGGCAGGGTCGGCCCAAGGGTTTGTCCCGCGTTTCTCCATAGACGATATGCTAAATAGCGGCCATCTCTCCGTGCTAGACCCGGCGCTAACCTTCACCGAACCATTTCACATCGTCTATACCGGCCGGGCAGCAAACCTTCCCAGACGTGTCGAGATCGTTATCGATTTCCTTGCCCGTCACGGAAGAGTTGGGTGATATCTCGCGCCCGCAATTGGGCCGCTTGCGGACTGTCCGTTTCTGGCAGTGAAAGTGCGGATAGCTGACTCTGCTATCTTGCTACTCTGTCCCAATCCGACCCAAATTTGGCTACGTATTCCCGCAGTCGACCAAAATCATCGTGAAGCTCATGCCGGGCGATTTCGATTTTACTCACGAAACTGAATGCGTCTTCCAGTATCGGCTTAAGTTCTGCAATTTTCTGAACAATCAAAGCCTGCCTGGACTGGATCTCGGCCGTGTTGGCAGTCTTCACCAATTCAGCGCTGAATGATCGCATCTTAACGTCTTCGTTGCGGGTTTTATTAGCGTGAACTTCTTTGACTCATTATTCCAAACCGCCAACTTGGCCGTAGTATCGCTCCACCACGGAGGTGGCGAAGGAAAGCAGGCCGGTCCCGCTCAAGAGCCCATACTTGGACAGCCTGGAATTATCATTCTCGTATCCCATTGATACGACAATTCGTAATGAAAGCATCGCTATGCGATATCCTACGTCGACGCCGAGAAACGGGAGTGGGAAGCAGGTCCCGTGTTTACCGCACACATTCGCTCCTCTGCCGGGCGTAATTCTACTGTAGAAAGAACGAGGGACAAAAAATTGCGAGATTAGAGTTATTTTCGAGAAGATGTTGGATAGATGATTGCGAATTTCTCGGCCCACTCACTCAAAAATTTATTTGGAATTCTGCTTAGCTCAGTGGTTTGAGCTCAGAACATTTTGGAGATCATGCTCGCTCTGCTTCGGGTGACCGACGCCAAGCAAAGCTGACGGTGCGCAAAGAATTTCCTAGCTCTGCTTTATCAACTGTGCTGCGCTTCAGGCTAAAATTGATCAAGGGAATTATTTCTCGCTGATGGAAACCCTCGTTGGATATAATGCGGGCTTACTCTTTCCCAACTACCGAGCGATCAACCCATTAGGTCAAATATTAAAATTTTCCTCAATCCTAGTGTAATTTACCTAGTTTACTTTGACTTAAGAATCATTAGCACTGATGTGCCCATATAGATTTCAATTACTGAAATGCTATGGGTTCTGTAACTAAAGGAACTTGAGGATGAATAAAGCTTCTCAGCATAAATTTAATAGCGTGTTTTCGCGCTCACCCCGCGTCTTGAAAGGCGAGGAGCTGGTGCAAGTCGGAGGTGGATACAAGAACCTCGGCGGTGTGGATAATCAATCTCGCGAGTGGAACAGTATGAGTTCAAACGTAATCGCAGCCGATCAAATGGCGAGCTGAATATTTTGGGGTCGAAGCTTGATTTGCTTCGGCCTCATTTTAGTTATTGACGAAGGCTTTTTCTTCCTATCTTGCCACTTGGGTCTGGTTGGGTGGGGCAAGTCTTATTTATACGAAATCAAATATTTATGCTCGATCTCTGTATTGGACTAAACGAAATCTCCAGAAACGTGGAGGGGTGCAAAAACATTATCGGGTTTTACGAACGCTCCCTTAATGCTTTCGAGTCTCCCCATTTGCACGTTGAAAACTCTGGCTCTGATGAGGGGGATTTTTATTGGATTGGTGAAGGCCGAGATCCTTTTGCAGCGACACAGGGAGCGACGGCGAGGATGGACGCTTATCGCTCATTCGTCGATTATGAAGGGATTGCCATCTGTGTTCGCCGCGACCCTGGAGGGGCGGAGGTTATCGCAGCACGCACCTATACCGGAACCTCGCCTATCTATGTTGCAATCCAAGAGGACCGGCTGGTTATAACGTGGCGCTATGAGCAAGCTGTTGCAGCCCTTATAGATCCACGACCGAATTTAACGGCTTGCAAGATTTTCATCGATCATGGCGCAACGCGGATTCGGGACCAAGTCATCGAATCTACGTTTAACTTCTGGCCCGGCGAGGAAGTTCACTTTAATTCGAGCGGTCTTACTTTCAAATCAGCGCCTGAGCGAGATATCTTGGGGTCTACGCCAGTCCTGCACAACGCTAATATATCTAAGGCGTTCACCGATTTGTTATCCCAACAGTTAAGCCGTTTCAGGACCAAATCGAAAAAGTCTTTGGTCGAAGTCAGTGGCGGTTTGGACTCTAGCCTTTTGGCAATCGTCGCCGCTACCTCACTTCCGGAAGTTTACTCCTACGGATTATTGCAGGTCGGGATCGCTGGAGATCAACAGGCGCTACGGCGCCGTGAGCTCATCGAACTGGTAGGCCTTAAAGACTCTGAGGCTAATGCCAACGCCTTTCCGCCCTTCGCAGGACTTCGAATGGATGAATCTTCCATTTCGGCGTTCGATGACAATCATCGCCCAGCATGTGTCAAAGCCATTGATGCACTCGGTAACGCGCAATTCGATCTCCTAATCGCTGGGATCGGTGGCGATGAATTGATGATGGAGAATACTTACACCAGTCAGGAATGGGAAGTGCCTGGGACCGTTTGCACCTCGTCCGTTGTCGCAGGGTGCGCACGTGCGGACATGTTCATGCGTCGCGGAATTTGGGCAATTAATCCGCTCTGTTCGCCAACTGTCATCGACTTCTGTCGCGCCCTGCCACGAGAATTTAGGCACGACAGGTTTCTTATGCGGACGAGCCTTATCAAACTTGGATTGAGCGACGCCTTTGTATTTCCACGGCTTCCGGAGCACTATGGGGCGTTAATGCGACACGAGATGGCCTTCGTGGATGTCGAGGAATTGCTCGGTGATGGACCCGTCTCTGACTTTGAGATGATGAATCTCAGTTCGTTGTTCGACGAATGCCGGTCGGCTTATCATTTGGGCTTTTCTTATCCTCTTATTGGGAGAATTTGGAATGCCGCCAAGCTTAATGCGGTCCTTAGGCGATATCTAGCGTGAGAACTTAGCCTGCCATGCGTATCAAGTCGAAAAGACCGGCTGAGGAACATAGTCATCAGAATCCGATCCGGCACCCCAAAGATGTCAAGTCCGCTCTGCCCGGCAAATCTCCTTCCAATGGTTCAGCATCCGACCATAGGCAAAAACAGGAACCGGCGCTGAAGCAAGATCTGCTGCGAGCCCTAGCGGCGCCGCGCTATAAGTCATCCCGCATCGGAAGAATCACATGAGCTTCTTCCGCGAAGAGTTACAACGCCGCCGGGCCGACAGGCTTCACGGCAGCGTCATCGTTGATGGGCGCGTCGGCTGGCTGATGATTGTCGTTACAATTATTCTCGCGCTGGCTGCGGTGATCGTCATTCTCGGGGTCGCCACTTATTCCGAGTCCGGTTCTGCAGTCGGCATCCTGCGACAAGGGGGCGGCGTCGTATCGGTCGTCGCCCCTCGCGATGGGACACTCACTGAGGTCCTCGTTGGCAGTGGGGATTTGGTGTCGAAGGGACGAGAATTGGCAGTAGTCACCAATAACGATTTCGATGCCTCCGGGGCGGACTTGGGAAAAGCTGCGGAAGGGCTCTTAGCAGAAGAAGCGGCGGTTATTCTCATGCGGCGCCAAGCAGTAACCGGTCTGTATCGAGCGCGGATCGACGCGATGCACGCTCAAATAGCGGAGGTTGAAGCCGAAAGATTATCGCACACGCAGCGTGCCGAAACAGTCGCTCGCCTCTTAGCTACGGCGCGAGAGGACTTCACTAACGCTCAAAAGATTGCTGAGCGCGGTTTCGTCAGTCAGCAGGATCTCCTTCGTCGAGAAGAGAGGCTTTTGCAAAGGAAAGAGGAGGCAGCGACTATCGAAGGGGAAGAAGCTGCTGCTTCGGCTCGGATTGCGCAATTCGAGGCCGAACTAAGAGCTCTCGAGATGGAGCTACTTAGTCAGAAAAGCGATCTGCTCGCACGGCAAGCCGAACTTGGTCGAGCTAAAATAGATAACGACTTGGCACGTGGATATGTGCTTAAGGCACCCAACTCGGGTCGCGTAAGCAACCTAGATCTAAAGGTTGGTGACCATGTTCGCGCCAACGAGACCCTAATGATTCTCGGTGCTTCAGAAAATGCGCTTTCAGCAGAATTGAAACTCGACGAGCGCCTCGCCAGTCTCACAGATGTGGGCCAGGCATGCCACATTGAATTCGTGGCGTTCCCAGCCCAAAAATATGGGTTATTGAAAGGCACTATTACTTATTTATCGGCAGTGCCCGATTCTGAAAGCGATACACCAATGCGCCCAACTTATGTGGCGCACGTGAGCTTTAATCACACCGAACGTCCGCCCGGATTAGTCGGCGTCGAGCTGATGGAGGGTATGGGGGTCACCGGGCACATTGCGATAGAGCCTCCCTCCTTTTTAGACCGCCTTCTGAACCCTCGCGGTTGGTTTCAGAGTTCTTAGATTGTTCGAGTCACATATTCGCCTGGAAACGCAGACAGAAATTGCAGAGTGCGGATTAGCTGCACTTGCAATGGTCGCGCGCTTTCACGGATTGGATGTCGATTTGGGTTCTCTGCGGCGTCGTTTCACGGCACCGACGCGGGGGGCTTCGCTCTCTTCAATCATGAATTGTGCCGAACAATTAAATTTTATTGTGCGGCCCCTTCGGATTGAGCTTGAGGACCTAGGAGCTCTCCAGCTTCCTGCCATCCTTCACTGGAACATGAACCATTTCGTCGTGTTAGAGCGGGTCAAAGGCTCGAAAGCTTGGATTCTCGATCCAGCAGGCTCCTCGGGATGGCTTAAGATCGAAGAAGTGTCTCGCCGCTTCACAGGCGTGGCGCTTGAACTCGCTCCCTCGGTTGATTTTCAAGGTGGCGAATATCGACATCGGCCGAAACTGAAACAGCTCTGGAGTTCTTCCGCAGGTCTATCAAAATCTTTGGGGCAGGTCTTACTTTTATCGTTGGTAGCCCAAGCTTTGCTGCTGATCCTACCGTTCTTTTCGCAAATTGCCATAGATCGAGCGGTGGCCGAACACAGTCACCAAACGCTGACCGCTTTGGCGGTTGGATTCGGGTTGATCGCGGCCGTTCATGCGCTTGTATACTGGCTGCGGGCCACTGTTCTGCTTTCTAGCGGAGCGAATCTCTCATATGGGCTTTCAAGTAACTTAGCACGCAGACTTTTTCGACTTCCAATAGCTTGGTTCAACAATCGCCACGTCGGCGACGTACTTGCTAGGTTTCAATCGCTCAAGCCTATCAAAAGCGCTTTAACCGAAGACACGGTGATGGCAGCGCTCGATGGCACGTTCGCATTAATCACCTTGATCGTGATGTTCTTTTATTCGCCATATCTTGCGATGATTCCCGCCACAGGTTTCATCATTTACTTCGCGATTAAGGGACTCTTGTTCGATCGAGATCAAGCCGCGCAACAATTATCAATCATCGCATCGAGTAAAGAACAGTCTTTTCTGATCGAAACGCTAAAAGGAATACGCTCTATAAGGTTGTCCAACAAAGGCCGGAATAGAGAACTCAGATGGCGGACGAGACTCGTAGATTCAATCAACGCAGAAACTAACGCCAAACGAATTTCAAACGTCCAGATGGTTGGCAAAACACTTATCACTAATTTGGAGAACGTCGTTTTCCTGTGGGTTTCATTCTCTCTCGTAATCTCCGGCTCGCTTTCCCTAGGGGCGGCCTTTGCGCTATATGCGTATAAGGTTCACTTCTCGTCTTCCTCGGTGTCCTTGATTGAGAAAGTTTGGCAGTTCCGCCTACTCGGCATGCATCTCGACCGTATTGCGGATATTGCGTTGAGCCCGGAGGACGTTAGGTTCAACGAAAGTCCAAGAGCGGCTAGAGAAATTCGTGGGGGGCTCGAACTACGCGATATATGGTATCGCTATTCGAACTTCGATAAACATGTCGTCAAATCCGCTTCGATGAGAGTTGAGCCGGGCGAGTCAGTCGCCATTACCGGTCGTTCCGGCGAGGGCAAATCGACCTTGGCTCAGATATTGCTAGGCCTTCTTGACCCAGAGGAGGGGGAACTTCTCGTCGATGACCTCCCGCTCTCCATATTCGGTTACGAAGCCTATCATTCCGGCGTCGCGGCGGTTTTGCAGGATGATTGCCTCTTCGCAGGATCGATCTTTGATAATATTTCTCTGTTCGATGCAGCTGCTGAAGAAAGCGAGGTAGTCCGCTCGGCTCAAATCGCAGATATTGACGCAGACATCCGCAGTATGCCCATGGGTTATGATACTCTTGTCGGTGATATGGGCGCTGCACTCTCAGGGGGGCAGAAGCAGCGCATTCTCTTGGCAAGGGCGCTCTATCAAAAGCCCCGGATCCTTATTCTTGACGAAAGCACGTCTCATCTCGACGTCGCAAGCGAGCGCCGAGTTGGACGCGCTGTTGCCGACCTAGGCATTACGAGAATCATTATTGCCCATCGCGAGGAGACCATCAGAACGGCCGACCGGGTATTTGAGATGAAAGGCGGGAGTTTAACCGAAATATCAGCTACACAAAAAGAGCCATCAGTTTACGACAAGGCTGCCAGATGCAACGAATGGTGAGCTTTCGGAACAGTGTCTTTTCTGACCAAGGAGAAGTATTGTGCGCCATTCACGCGTCGCCTTTCTCGCCCTTTTTATCGTGACAATAGCTTCTCCCATATCATCCCTAATAGCCTCGCCAGTTACTATTGACGATGTATTTGAGACCACCTCGATAGATACTGCCGCGATCTCCCCTGACGGAAATGACGTGGCTGTGGTCGTTCAAAGGCCCGTATCTGCCAATGAGATATTTGGTCGGACCTCTTATGAGGTCGATCCATCGCGCAGCGATATTTGGATTATATCCCGCTCTACTGGGGAAAAGCGTAATCTCACCCGTGGAGAGGAAGCAGCCGCAGGGTTTTGGTGTCCAAAGTGGAGTCCCGATGGGAAACACCTAGCCATGCTTTCGACGATGCCCACCGGAGGTGAGCCCAGAGGTGGTAATTCGGTGCGGCTTTACCTTTATTCAACGGAAAGCGGAAAGCTGCGAAGGCTCTCAGAACACCCAATGTTGGTTCAGACACGCTTTGGGGCCTCTTTAAATGCAGTGAACCTCACGAAGTCTAACAGCCATGGTGACGCTTCCAATGAATGCCGTAAATTCGAGGAAAACGCACCGTTTGTTTGGCTGGATGATGCTCGGATCATGGCACTACAGATGCCCGATGACCGTAATTCAGCTCTTTTCACGCAATACGGTCTGAGTGCGGAACACGCCCAAGTAGTGAAACAAACCCTTAGAGAGGGTGTCGAGCCGACTTCAGTCGTTTCCGATACCCGGGCGACCAATCAGAATACAGATGCGCTGAAAGAGCACGCTGTCGTTCTTAGAATCATAGACACTCGCCGGGGGACAGAGAAAGCCTTAGCGCGAATTCCGAATTTTCCTTTCTCCGGAAATTTAGACGCAAGCATTTCACCAGACGGAAGCCTACTGGCCATCCTAACACCGATTGGAGTCATACCTCCGCATTTGCTAGGCCACGATGCACTGAACGTTCCAGATGCCATCGTAGAAAAGAGTTTTGCTTTGGTCGGACTCAGAACGGAAACCAAAGTCGAATGGCTTAAACTGCCCTCTGCAGCTCGGTATCCAATCGATTTGCTTGAGTGGTCTCCGGGAGGCAACACGATCGCTTTCCGGGCCCGCCCGGACCCTGCTTCTACTCGAGTTGGCTTTTTTAAGCTTAGTATAGATGACCTCACCGTCGACGCAATTGCGGCTGGTGTTACCTCTGGAGCAGGTGAAGTAGGGTTCTTCCGGAGGCCACTGCTTCGATGGGGGAAAGCCGGTGCCGTTTTTGTACGTGGGTCTGCCGCAGACCAGCCCGAGTCCGAGGCTCAGTGGTGGCAGGACTACGACGGAGAGGCTAGCCGATCAGACTTTGTTTTCGAAGAAAAGAATGCGAATGTTCCGCAGCGAGGCGAGATACTCGACAATAATTTGGATCATTACGTCTGGCAGGAGAAAACTCGTACCGGACTTTATCTTCGCAGCTCTGGGTCGACACCAGAAAATAATCAGACCCTACTTGTATTGAATAAGCACCTTGCAAACGTTAGTTGGGGCGAAAGCCGTATCTTCGAATATCATGGAGAGGCCGGACAGTCGTTGAAGGGCCTTATGATACTTCCACCCGGTTATGAAGCTGGCAAGCGGTATCCGCTCCTTGTGTGGGTGTATCCAGGAACGATCATACGCTCGGCAGAAGGCTACTGGAACGACCCATATCTTCCGGGGATTTACAATTTACAGCTCTTCGCTGCCAAGGGATATGCGATCCTTGTCCCATCAATGCCGCTGGCTCGTGAAGGAGGACCGTTCCCGCAAATGACTATCGGCGTCCTCCCAGCGATCGATGCCTTAGTGGCACTGGGCATCGCCGATGATCACCGCGTTGGTGTCTTCGGCCAAAGCTTTGGCGGTTTTGCGGTTGACGCACTCTTGGCTCAAACCGATCGGTTCAAAGCCGGTGTTTCAATCAGTGGCGTGACCGACTGGACGGCTCTTCATGCGGGGTTCGACAGCGCTTGGTCGGGGTGGGGCGACCTTGCCAAAGATAAGTCTGCGAATGCCATCCTGGTAGAAAGAGCCATTCGATTCGGAACGCCCCCTTTTGAAGATCCCGAGCTGTATTTTCAGAATTCACCCATCAGCCATGTCAAGGAGATCGATACGCCGCTGCTGTTAGCACACGGCTCTATGGATATCCGGGCAGGAGTTCAGCAGGCACAACAATTCTTTACTGAAATGTATCGTCAAGGAAAGACCGCACGCCTTGTGACCTATGAGGGCGAAGGCCATTCCATTTCGAACTCGCCTGCCAATGTTCGAAATCTTTTCGATGAGATTATCTCATGGTTCGATACATATTTGAACTCGTTCGCTGATGCGCGGAGTTTCAGAAACGACATCTCGTTAGCCGCCAGTCGATCGCGCAGCGCCCGGGCGCGCAGAGTGAATTCGACACAGGTGACCACGGGCAATTCACGCGCAACGACCGCTAGATAAGCTGGGTGACGGGGTAGAATGACTGATGGACGAAGCATCCGGTTGTGCCAGAATATCTTCTTGGACGTCTCGGTCCGCTCAATATTTCGCCCCGCAGCTCTCACCAGAAGCCCTCGCCTAGGAGTCCGCCCCCAAGAGGCACGCGCTTGCTTGATCTGTAGCAAAGCGAGACAACATCGACTTATCTCAAGAGACAAGGGGCCATGCGAATTATGATTTTGCTCTAATTCTTCGTTGTTGCTGTGCCCGCTGTGGCGCAAGGCTTTATCGGGACGGCCCACACCAGTGATGGCGATACGCTCGCGATCGGAGAGGCAAGGATTCGCTTGTGGGGAATCGACGCGTCGGAGCTGAATCATCGTTGCACCCTTGACGGGCAGCACTGGGAGCGCGGAGTCAACTGGAGAGTTTGACTGAGCAGACTGTCTAATTTGCAGGAACTAAAGTTGACTATCATGGGCGGCTTCTCGCGATCTAAAACGCCAGCGGCCGCGATCTGAATGCTACCATTGTCGAAAATGGATGGGCATTGGCGCATCGCCGCTACAGCAACGACTATATCGCTCAGCAATTTAAGGCTCGGTCAGCCAAAAGGTCTATGGCGCGCAGAGTTCGACCTGCCGGAACACCACCGCAAAATCAGGATTGGGGTGCCGTTCCTAAATACGAATTTCTGCCTCGACATCATCTCGTAGGGATGGGCCACGAAGCGAAGGAGGCATCATAGCCGGCGAGGTGATTGAATTTATCATCTTCCCGTAATCTAATATGATAAGCAGACCCATTCATAAGAGATTTGCTGCTCCGATGCGGACATGAGGGCCCCAAGCTATAGTAGATCGAAGGTTTGAAATTGGGGTCGCCCGGTAAATCCATTAGGCTATCGACCCCGTTGCCCCGCTTCAAGAGTCACAGGAGCACAAAGTTAACAAGTTCAGCCAGTACCTTCGGACGGGGAGCAAGCCAGCGATACCACGCCTCCGGCATTATCATATTGGAAGTAGGCGCAGCGTTTGATAGCGTCACGTCCGACAAGCAATCGCAATTCGATGTCGGAAGGGTCGCGTCTGGCCGTCACGATGATAGTTTGCGGATCAGCATTTTCCAGTGCTGCCTCTCCGCGCCGTTCAACCTCGACAAGGACACTATCGAATCTGATGCCGGCAAAATCAAATGGGCGGTTCAAATCAAGTTGCAGTACCGGTCTCGAAACGCCATAACGGATGAGGCGATCCTCACTGATGCCCGAAAACCGGCCGCCATGGGTTTTCAATAAGAGGGTACCAAGATCGGCAGACACGAATGTGTCTATTGCATGCAAGTCAAAAGCCACCTGCACCTCTTTGCCTGCCAGGTCGATTATCCCGAAGCCGCCCGATACCCCGTAAGTGCCTGGACCGCGCAAAGGCAGGGTAGCCACTTCATCCTGGGCATCAAATGGACGGAGCGAGAATCTCACTCTGGCATACGGCATGATGACCGGCGAGATCAGGCCGTCAGCCTCTTCGGAAACCTGTGTTTTTGGAAACCAGTGGACGCGCGCCGGGCCAGAATAATTTTCGCTTGAAATAGCAACAGCAGAAGACCTTGAAGTCAAGGTAATCGGTCCGATCCGGTAGCCTCCGGCTATTCCCGAAGGCTGCAGTTTGAGGTCGCGAACCTTGCTACTGTTGAGCATACGAACAGACCCGAACCCTGGATCAACCTCGAGTTCCACTGGCTCCCCGTTGATCTGCAGTTCTGCTAGCGGTGCACGGAATTGGGCAACATCGACTGTAATCTCGCCAGAATCCCAATTCCGCACCGCTTCGTGCACGCTAGCACAGCCGGTTAGGCCAAACAGCGCAATGCACGGAAGCAGAAAGCGACTTTTCGTCACATCAGTGGGCCTGAACCAAAGTATAAGATGCATAGTGCGATACCTATAATTAAAACCCTCAAGGATTTCAGCACTGTATATGTTAGGCGTGCTGAACTGCTGTTGTCCCGTAGGTCGTAACCGGCAATGTTTTTCAACATCCAGAAACCGTCGTTTCCGCGCGAGGGTATAACCGAAAGTGCGATTGCGAGCGTGTTAGAGATTGTCAAAACCATGACCAAGTGGCCCGTGGCAGGGGCGAAAATTAGCAAAACAAGCAGCGGCACGAATACAACGCCATGGAAAATTGGTCCCGCTGCGGAAATCCAAAATCGCTCTTTGGGACTGACCAGAGCGGAACTGGTAACATCAGTCGCCATTGACGGCAGGATCCCGATCATTCCCAGTCGTATTCCTCCGACGGTACCAGTACGCAAGAGGCATGCAGCCGCATGGCCCAGTTCGTGAAAAAACAGCGAGACATAGAAGCCACCAACCGCTGCGAAGGCCGCCATGCCACTCAGCCGCGTGAGTGGTTGATGAGAACTCAATTCAGACAGAAAGATTGCAACAGCGCAAATAAGACCAATGATGATCAGCAAAACGAGAACTGACGGGCGAGCGAAGCCAGTCAAATAGCGTGCGAAAAAGACCACTTTGCCAGATGACAAGTATGCTCTCACAGTAACGGCTTCACTTGCGATATTGGCTGGAACAAGCAAGCCCTTCGCTATCATTGCGCGTCGTAGTTCATCCGTTAAGACTAGGGTTTCAACGGATGAACGATACTTCGCTAGAAAAGCAATGTCAGCGGCTCCTAAATTTGCGATCAGGAACCGCCGATAACCTCTCGCAAATACCGCAAAATCCGTGCCTAGGGCAACGTCGTCAAAATTACAGCGATAGTGCGACATCAACTTCACGATGGAGATTTTTTTTGAAAAGCTGATTGATCTGTCGTAGCGTTGGGCGCGACTTGGTGACACCCGATCCTTGTAAAGAAGCGTTTTTTTGTAAAATCCAGATTTTTTCACTTTCATTGTGCATCACGCACAAATCATGATGAACTTCGAAAAAGACAGCGGCTCCCGACGCTTTGGGAGGAATCAAGAACCTATGCATTCGGTCGAGGCGCTCGTAGAATTGCGGAGCTTCGCGTAAGTAACGCCCCAGGCGCTGCAACCCGGATCGAATCGAGGTGGAAGGTACGAGTGAGGGAATGAACTTCCCGTCGATCGATCTGTTGTCGATCCAGCGGGCATCTGGATCGATAAGATCTACTAGCCGCAGCAATGACGCGTTGTAGAGGAACAAGCCAGCTTCTGTTTGCACCTCTCCATCAGGTCCACGTCCGCTCTTTGTCCATGGAACGTCTATAAGAAGAACCACGGGAATTTGTCCGGAAATGGCAGCTCTAGCCTCTCGGATCATGCTCGGCCCGCTCTTGATGAAGTCGATGGTTAGGCCATGCTGGTTCGCCAGAGCTTGCAGAACTTCGACTTGCTCATCGGGCTGCTCCCCGATCACGGCTAACACTGTTTTGGATGCACTTGCTTCGGCAAGGGTGAGATAGAGTCCTGGGTAAAAACCGTAGTGACAGGAAATAAATAGTCCGCCACCAGACAGCGACGAGATGAAATCCTCATCGTATTGGAACATATTCACCAATCCGGAAATCCTGGCCGGAGACATCGACTTCTGAAATTGTGACCAGCGTTTAGCCAGTTCGCCTGCCCGGTGCTCTGCAAAGCCCAAGCCCAGCAAATTTAGGGCCGCTCGCGCCTCTTGGTACTTATAGATCATGAAAATTTAAGTGAAGGTTTGGCGTCAAACCAAACCTTCACGAGATTTCAGGTCGTACGGCAAATGACGCCGTCACCCGGGAACAAGTCAATGCCAGCTTCTTCGCGCAGCTCTAACTCGCGGACCTCAACTTCCTCAAGTTGGATGTCTTCGACTTCGAATTCATGACTAATATTTTTCATTCAAATATGCTCCCTTAGATAATAAAATTCGACTCGGCCGCATCGAGATTGAAACTTTCCACCGATCTTTGACAAAAGCAAGTCTATATTTGAATAATTCTCCGCAAATTTTACTCTACTGTAATATAGGTATTAATACTGCAATTAATAAGGGTGAAGGATGCAGGGCACTTTGCCAGTTTATCTACCATCATCACGAGCACACAGCGTCGGACGTAACGGTCCGCCGCCTCCAAACCCTTGGTTACAAGGCAAAGAGTTGGGTGCACGCCCCGCAATCGGGATAACTTAGTTTCCCTCGATCGAAAAAAAGGCGTGAGATAAGCGTATCATCTTTACGCTTGGCTGCCCTGCAATGCCGCTTACCCCGCTGTCAGCGAACGGGCGTATATAGTCGAGCTTTTTGGCCAGCACGATCGTGCGGTTCCGCCATTGGCCCCTATGGATCGGAATGGCTATACCAGACACCCGAACGCCTGTGGATAGGAGATCAAACGGCAAAACCGGGGCCGGGAGCGGATAGTCCGCTGTCGATGAGATTTCATGATATAGCGGCCGTTTTGAGGACGTCCTCGCGCACCGACCGGATTTGGGTTAAGGCATTACAATGCTCTCCCAGAAAACCCGCTATGCCATTCGCGCAATGCAGCATCTGGCCGATCACTACGGAGATGGACCAGTTCAATTGGGCGAGATCGCCGAGGCGCAGAAGATCCCGGCAAAGTTCTTGACCACCATTCTTTCGGAACTCGGGCGTTCGGACCTGGTGGAATCCCAACGTGGCAGGGATGGCGGCTACTGGCTTGCCGCAGCACCGGAGGAGATCACATACGGTGATCTCGTTCGGCTGATGCGAGGATCGGTTGCGCTAGTCCCCTGCGCCAGCCGCAATGCGCACGAAAAGTGTACAAACTGCCTCTCCGAGAACGAATGCCGCCTGCGCGCGTTGATGCTTCAGGTCCGCGATCAGACCGCAGGTCTGCTTGACGCGATCCGCTTGTCCGACCCTATCGCGCCGGTTCCTCATTTCGACGACGCATCCACGTGACCTCCACCTATGCACTGACGCAGAACGTTTCGCCGCATGATTATTGTCAACTGAATTGGTTGAGATTATTTCATTGTTCAGATCAAGGTGATTCGACAACATGGGGACATGCGAATGGCTGGATTGAATGAGAAAGTTACGGAACTTGTGCCCCAGCTGTCCGATCCGCTTGCGCAGGTTGTGCAGGCACTCGGGCAGTTGCGCTTCGGCATGATCCAGCTGACCGTCCACGAGGGCAAGCTTATCCAGCTCGACATTACGGAGAAGCGCCGCTTCACCTGAGCACCCCCAGATCAACCCAACCTGTAGAAGCAGACCGGACCACCGGATGCGGCTCGATTTACTGAAAGCGAGACCATGCATCCGAGAACGCTCATCCGCATCGCGGCGCTGCTGTCGTGCGCAATCCCCTTCACCTCTGCCTTTGCGCAAGTGGCTGACCCCACCGAACCTGAGGCCGCTGAATCCGATCGAGACGAAGCGAGAGCGCAGTCCTCGGTCGGGACTGGGGCGGTCGATAGAGGCGAAATCGTGGTCACCGCACGGCGGCGGCAGGAACGGTCGCAAGACGTGCCGATTGCCGTCTCGGTCGTCGGTGGCGAGCACATCGACGCGACCGGCAGTTTCAATGTGGGCCGGCTGCAGCAGCTGACCCCGACGTTGCAATTCTACAGTTCCAACCCACGCAACTCGGCGGTGAACATCCGGGGCATCGGGGTTCCTTTCGGCCTCACTAATGACGGGATCGAACAGGGCGTCGGCATCTATGTCGACGATGTCTACTATTCGCGCGTCGCATCGGCGACGTTCGACTTCCTCGATGTGGCGCAGATCGAGGTGCTGCGCGGGCCGCAGGGCACGCTGTATGGCAAGAACACCACTGCCGGGGCCATCAATATTGGGACCCGCCAGCCCAGCTTCACACCCGAAGGCAGCCTCGAAGCGTCGGTCGGCAATCTCGCCTTCCGGCAGGTTAAGGCTGCGCTGTCCGGCCCGCTGGGGGACACTCTCGCGGGTCGGGTCGCGCTGTCATACAGCGATCGCGAGGGTACTCTGGTCAATTTCGCGACCGGCGACGACATCAACCAACAGAACAATTTCGGCGTGCGCGGACAGTTGTTGTGGAAGGCGAGCGACGCGCTGGATGTCACGCTGGCGCTCGACTGGAGCCGCCAGAACCCAGAGTGCTGCGGCACGGTGTTTGTCGGCACCGGTAGGACCCAGCGACCACTCGATCGCCAGTTTGCGGCGCTTGCCGCAGCCCAGGTCTACCAGGTGCCGAGCACCGCTCCGTTCGACCGGATTGCCGATCTTGATGCGCCGCTCAGCGCGGTGAACGAACTAGGCGGCGCGGCGCTTAAGGCGAAATGGCAAGTTGGACCGGGCACGCTGACCTCGATCACAGCATGGCGATATTGGGACTGGCTCCCCGCCAATGATCGCGACTTCATCGGTTTGCCGATCACCACGCTTTCGCAGAACCCCTCAAGGCAGGACCAGTACACGCAGGAGCTGCGCTACAGCGCGGACCTCGGTGCGGTCGATTTAGTGCTCGGCGCATTCGGCTTTTATCAGGAAATTCGCACAGAGGGCTCGCAAGCACAGGGACCCGCGGCGAGCCGCTGGCTGATCAGTCCGAGCAATCCGCTGAGCAACGATCCGAACGTGCTCGACGGCCTCACCGCGACGAACGACATCCGGCTCGATAATCTTAGCGCGGCGCTGTTCGGCCAGTTGAGCTGGCATGTGACGGACCGACTGACCGTGCAACCAGGCATTCGCCTCAACTATGATCGCAAGGACGGGTTCTACCAGTCGATCGTGACAAACAGCGACGGCCAACTGATCACTTTCGCCAGCACCGATCCGCGGATCGTCGCGCAGCGCGGGGTGCTTGCTCCGCAGAGTTTCGAGACGACCTTCAGCGACTGGAACCTGAGCTACGATTTTACCGCCAGCTACGATCTGACGGGCGACGTGCTTGCCTATGCGACCTACGCCAAGAGCTTCAAGTCGGGCGGGATCAACCTGAATGGTTTGCCCTCCGACTCGCACGGCAATCCGATCCTCGCTGCGGCGAGCGTCGCGCCCGAAGCCGTCGATCACTTCGAAGTGGGTGTTAAGGCACAGTTTCTCGGCCGCCGCCTGACAGCCAATATCGCAGCATTTCGGACCGATATTTCGGACTACCAGGCACTGTTGACCAATGGGCAGCTGGGCGTGCTGCGCGGCTATCTTGCCAACGCAGAAAAGGTGCGCAGCCAAGGTGTCGAGCTCGATCTGTCGTTCCGACCGAGCGAGCGGTTCAACGCCTATGTCAACGGCGCATATGCCGACGCGACCTATCGCCGCTTCACCGATGCGCCGTGCCCGCCCGAACTCTCCGGCGGAACCACCGCTGCCCCGGGCCAGGTCCCGAGCCCACCCGGCACGCCGAATGGGATCAGCCCTGCGAACTGCGACATATCCGGCCAGCGTCTCCCAGGCATTTCCGAATGGGCGTTTTCATATGGGGCCGAATACAACCATCCGGTCACGTTGCTCGGTGCCGGCGGCCGGCTCTACTTCGGCTACGACGGCTCCTATCGCTCCGACTTTTCGTCCAACCCCTCGCCATCGAGCTACACACAGGTCAACGGATACTTACTGAGCAATTTCCGCCTCGGCTTCCGCAGCGACAGCGGGCTCAACCTGTTCGCCTGGGTGCGCAACGCGTTCGACCAAAAGTATTTCGAACAGCTGCAAATTCCCAGCGGGAACACCGGCTTGATTGTCGGCAATCCTGGCGATCCCCGTACCTTCGGCCTGACCACCGGCTTCCGCTTCTAATCACAGGCGCACGTGGAGCAACTTATCATGTTAGACACCTCCTCGCTGCCGATCCTCGATATCGGCTATATATCCTTCTACGATATCCTGCCGTTTATCCTAATCGGCTTCGCCGCGCAGTTGATCGACGGTGCGCTCGGCATGGCGTTCGGCGTCATTTCGCAAACCCTGCTGATGAGCATCGGGGTGCCACCTGCCGCTGCATCGGCCAGCGTTCACCTGGTCGAGGTGTTCACAACCGGCGCGTCAGGTGCCAGCCACATAATCCAGAGGAATGTTGACTGGGGTCTGTTCAAGCGGCTTGTACCTTTCGGCGTCCTCGGCGGCGTGATCGGCGCGTACCTCCTGTCGAATATCGACGCGTCGGTCGCGCGGCCATTCGTAATGGCCTATCTCGCAATCATCGGTTGCCTGCTGCTGTACCGCGCAATCCGCATGTCCAAGTCCCGCTTCGAAGACCCCAAGACCACGCGGCCGCTTGCACTCGTCGGCGGGTTTCTAGACGCAGCGGGGGGCGGAGGCTGGGGCCCGGTGGTCACTTCCAACCTGCTGATCCAAGGCGGCGAGCCGCGGCGCGTCGTCGGGACGGTGAACACGGCAGAGTTCCTGCTCGCCCTGTCAGTCTCTATCGCTTTCATCACCTCGCTTGGGGTGGCGGCATTCACGCTGGCAACCGTCGGGCTGATCGTGGGCGGGGTCATTGCCGCACCGCTGGGAGCGGTGCTGGTCAAGCGCATCCCCCCGCGCCTGCTGCTGGGTGCCGTGGCCCTGGTGCTTCTGACGACCAGCCTCTATTCGATCGTCCAGGCGCTTGTCTGACACCTATTCGCAGCCGGTCCCTAGATCATGGATGTAGTCGATAAGGTACCTCCAGCTATCGTCCTCCCCGCGCTGCTTGCGAAGATTTTTGGCGATGATCGGGACCGAGCGTTTGAGTTCGCGCGAGGGGCTCAATTGCTTGCTCGCGGTAACGCAAGTGCTGCCCGGTCCGGGATCGCATGGGCTTTGCGTCCGGGTCGGACGGATCGCATGAGGCAGATTCGGCGAGTTGCATGGTGGGCTCAGCATTACGCTACCGGACTTCGCGCTAATGAAGCCGTATAGCTTGGTTTGGACCGCATATAACGGGGGGGTAGCTGGCGAGGACGAAGAGCTGCCGGTCGATTGCGGGGCCGTTAGCAGGCAGTCGGTTCTTTCTTGCAATTAGATCAAATCAGACTCTCAGCCCTTGGTTTACAGCTACACGATAGCCCACGCCTGGTTCGTTCACGATCAGCCGTGGATTGCTAGGATCTTGCTCGATCTTCCGGCGAATGGAGCGGATTGCAACCCGCAGATAGTCCAAATGCTGCCGGTGCGCCGGCCCCCAGACCGTCTCCAGCAGGCTCTCATGCGTGACTACGCGTCCCGGGCGGTCGGCTAACGCCCATAACAGATTGAACTCGCGGGGCGTCAGTTCGACTTTCTCGCCACGTAGAGTGACGGCATGCGTCTCGCGGTCGATTGTGCCATCGGCGAATTCGCGCAAAGCGGTGTCAGCGAGCGGCCCCGCCCTGCGCCGCAGCGCGGAACGGACACGGGCGAGCAGCTCTTCGCTGTCGAAAGGCTTGGTCACGAAATCGTCCGCTCCCAGATCGAGTGCGGCGACCTTTTCTTCGGTCGCTTCGCGCGCGGTCAGGACAATTACCGCGATGCCTAGCGCGGCAAGCTGCGGGACGATCTCGAGCCCGTCGCGGTCGGGCAGGCCAAGGTCGAGCAGCGCCACAATTGGTGACGGCTGAAGCTTTGCGAGCCGTAGTGCCTCGCTTGCGTTCGTCGCCTCGGCATGGCTTATCCCGATGCGGTCGAGCGCGCCGACGAGCAAACGCCGGATCGCGGGCTCGTCGTCGATGATCAGTACGTCGCTACGCATGGTCGGCGGTCTCCTCGGACACGCCCCTAGCCAGGGGCAGCGCGATCGCGAACATTGCGCCGCCGCCTTCGCGATTTTCCGCCGCAATCGAACCACCCACCGCCTCGACGAAGTTTTTCGCAATCCATAGGCCGAGGCCCGAGCCGCCAACGCGATCGGTTCCTTCGAGCCGCTCGAACCGGTCGAACAGCGCAGCAGAGTCCGGCGGCAGGCCAGGGCCCCGGTCGAGCACTCGCAACGCCAAGTCATCGTCCCTGCAATCGAACTCAACCAAAATCTTGCTCGACCGCGGCGAGAATTTGAGCGCATTGTCGATCAGGTTGATCAGTACATGGCGGAGCAGCAGAGCGTCGGTATGGATCAAGGGGCAATCGGCATCGATGGCGGTCTCGACCCTCGTATCGGGGCCGGCCTGCCGCAGATCGCGCAGGACCGCGGCGATCACATCGGTCATGTCTACGCTCTCCATGTTGGGCTGGATCTCGCCATGCTCGATTCTCGAGGCTTCGAGCAGATCGTTCAGGAAGCGCTGCAACCGGCGCGATTCCTCACGTGCGATCAGCACCTCGCTGGCAAATGAGCCTTCTGACGGGATCGCGTCTGTTGCGGCGATCACCGACGTTAACGGCGTGCGCAGATCATGGGCGATACTGCCGAGCAGGGCTCCGCGAAGCTGATCTCGCTGTTGCAGAGCGTCGACCTCGCGCGCTCGCGCTTCGAGCACTAGCCGCTCGTGCGCAAGCGCGGTCTGGTCGACCAGCGAGGCGAGCAGCGTGGCATCGTCGGGGCGGATTACGCGCTGCTGCGACGGCCGTGCGATCCCCAGCACGCCCATCATCCCCAGCGCGGTCTTGAGCGGGTGGAATTGCCAGTCGGCTGCGTTCAGTGTGCCTGTGTCGCGGCCCGCTGGCACGCCGTTTTCGAGCGCCCACTTCGCCGCAGCCTCATCGACCACGTCGAGTTGGCGATAGTGTTCGTTGCCGCGCACTACCAGCCCGTCATCCTCGATCGAAACGATGATCGCCTCCACATCGAGCAGGCCGCCGATCTCGCTGCACGCGACGCGCGCAGTGTCGTCCCGGTCGGAGAGCCCGCCCATCAGCCCTGCGAAGCGCGCCAGCGAGGCGTTGAGCCGGGCAACCCCCGCGCTGGTTTCGGCCTGACGGCGCACCTTGCCAGCCAGCCCGCCGATGATCACTGCCACCGCGAACAGGACGATAAAGGTCACGACGTCTGCCGTACTGTAGATGTCGAGCGTATAGAGTGGCTGGGTGAAGAAGAAATTGTAGCCCAGCGCCGCCCATATCGACGCCCAGATTCCCGGTCGCATGCCGAGAAAGGTTGCGCTGATTATCACCGGCAGCAGCAGGACCAAGTCGATTGCGCTGCGCGAAATGAGCGGCTGGGCAAAATGCAGCCCGAGGATGGTGAAGGCAACCAACCCAAAGGCGAAGATGTTGTTGCGCTGCGAGTAAGGATCTTTGGGCCGCGCCGGCTTCTCGTCCGCTTCTTCGACGGGGACGACGTGGACCGAAACGTCTTTGGCTTTGCGGATCACTTCGTGCGCGATCGAGCCGTGGCGCCACTCGAACCAGCGGCTGCGGCGGCTCTTGCCGATCACGATCTGGCTCGCCCGCAATTCGCGCGCCTGATCGACCAGCGCTTGGCCTACATCGGTCGCCGCGACCGTCATCAGCGAGGCGCCGAGCGACGATGCGAGCGCGAGATTGTCCGCCAATTGCTCTCGTTGCGCACCGTAAACCGCGCGCGCGCTGCCACTTTCGATCACCACCGCGGTCCACGGGGCGTGCAGCATGTCGGCCAAACGTTTGGCCTCGCGCACAACCTGCGCACCGCCCTTGCCAGGGCTAACCGCCACCGTCAGCCGGTCGCCGCAGACAAAACCGCCGCCTTCGCCGCTCAGTTCGAGCTGATTGCTCAACCGCCGATCGACATTGCTCGCGGCGTAGCGCAGCGCGAGCTCGCGCAAGGCGGCGAGCTTGGTGGGGGTAAAGAAGTTGGACAGCGCGCGTCCGGCGGTCTCTGGCAGGTAGATCTTGCCCGCTACCAGCCGTTCGATCAGCGCCTCGGGCGGCAGATCGACGGCGATGATCTCGGCGTGTTCGAGGATATTGTCGGGCACCGTCTCGCGCACGCGGACGTGGGTGATCCCGGCCACGATATCGTTGAGGCTTTCCAGATGCTGGATATTGATGGTGGTTGCGACGTCGATGCCCGAAACAAGCAGTTCGGCGATGTCTTGCCAGCGTTTGGGATGGCGACAGCCAGGGGCGTTGGTGTGCGCCAGTTCGTCGACCAGGATGAGCTCCGGTCGCCGTGACAGCGCCGCATCGATATCGAATTCTTCCAGCCGGTGGCCTTCATGGTCGTAATATCGGCGAGGCATTACTTCCAGCGGCTCAAGCAGGAGCGCGGTGTCACTGCGGCCATGTGTTTCGGCGACTCCCACGACCACGTCGACGCCCTCGGCCTGCCGCCGTGCCGCGTCTTGCAGCATGCGGTAGGTCTTGCCGACGCCGGGTGCCGCGCCGAGGTAGACCGTCAGGCGACCGCGTTCCTCGGCGCGGACCAACCGAAGGAACCGTTCGGCATCGTTGTTGGGCTGCTGGTCGGCCATTGTTCGCCTCGTCTATTCTTCTAGGCGGTCGAGCGCCAGATTGAGTTGCAGCACGTTCACGATACGCTCGGGCGCGAAGATCGCACCCGGCGCGGCGGCCTGCTGCTCGATCAGATCGCGCACCCAGGCTGGATCGAGCCCTCGCGCAGCTGCGACCCGGTCTGCTTGGTATAGTGCCCCGTCGAGCGAGATGTGCGGGTCGAGCCCGCCGCCCGATGCGGCTACCAAGTCCGCCGGAACTGGGTTCCCGGCAGTTGCGCCGTAGCGGGCGACCGTCTCTGCGGCACGCGCGGCGAGGTCCGCGCTGGTGGGCGACAAGTTGCTCCCTGCCGCGCCCATGCCGTCGTAACTGGCGGCCGAGGGTCGCGGCCAGAAATAGCGCGGGCTGCTAAAGTCCTGCGCAACCAGTTCGCTGCCCACGGCCTGGCCGTCCACTTCAATGATCGAGCCATTAGCTTGGTAGGGGGCCATGGTCTGAGCGAAGACGAGCATCAGTCCGGTATAGCCAACCACGCAGATGAGTATCGTCGCCAGCCACAGGCGGAGCGAAGGGAGGACATAGTTCATCGTATCGGTTCCTTGTCTGGGCTGCCGTCAGCGCATTGACGTGAGGTGTTCGGCGATGGGGCCGAGGGCGGCCGCGGGGAAGAAGGTCAGCGCGCCGAAGATCAAAATGGTGATGAACAGCATCACGCCGAAAGTGCTGCTCTCCACGCTCAGCGTGCCCGCGCTTTCCGCACTGCGGCGCTTGGCCATCAGCGAACCGACGATGGCGAGCGGGACAATGATCGGCAGGTAGCGGCCGATCAGCATCACGAGGCCCGTGGCGATGTTCCATGGCACGGTGTTGTCGCCCAGCCCTTCGAACCCGGAACCGTTATTGGCGGCTGCCGAGCTGAATTCGTAGAGGATCTCGGAGAAGCCGTGCGCACCGGCGTTGTTGAGCGTGTCCTGCCCCCAGGCGGTCGCCGCGAACAGCGCCGTGCCGCCGAGGATCAGCACCGGGTGGCTGATTAGCGCCAGCACCGCGAGCCGCATTTCGCGCCCCTCGATCCGATGGCCGAGATATTCCGGCGTGCGGCCCACCATCATGCCCGCGACGAACACCGCGACGACGATGTAGAGGAACATGTTGATCATGCCGACGCCGACGCCGCCGAAGGTCTCATTGAGCCACATGCCTGCCATCGGGACGAGCCCGGTCAGGGGGTTGAGGCTGTCGTGCATCGCACCGACCGAACCATTGCTGGTCGATGTGGTTAGCACCGCCCATAGAGGGCCGGTAGTGGCACCGAGCCGCAGTTCCTTGCCTTCGAGATTGCCGACGTCTTGCGTCACCGGCAGGTCCATGAAGGCTTGGGTCGGAGCGGTCTCGAAGCCGACCGACGCCACGAGCTTGATCAGCAGAAGCGCCGCCATCACGCCGAACACGACCATCGCATGTTTGGGCCGGCCGATGATCCGCCCGAACATCCACACGCAGGCCATCGGGATCAGGATGATCGCGACCATCTCGAACGCGTTCGACCAGAAGGTCGGGTTTTCCAGCGGATGCGTGGAGTTGGGGCCGAAGAAGCCGCCCCCGTTGGTGCCCAGCTGCTTGATCGCGACGAAGGCGGCAGCAGGCCCGCGCGCGATGGTCTGCGCCACGCCTTCCAGTGTGGTGACCTGCGCTGCGCCCTGCAGCGTCATCGGTACGCCGTTCAACGCGATCACCGCCGCGACGATCATCGCCAGCGGCAGCAACACGCAGAATGAAGCGCGCTGCACGTCGACGAAGAAGTTGCCCATGGTAGGCTTGCCCCCGATGCCCCGCGCCAGCGCAGCGAGAGCGGCGATACCGGTCGCCGCAGACACGAACTGCAGCCACATCAGCCCGCCGATCTGGGCCAGATAGCTCCAGGTGCTCTCGGCAGAATAGTGCTGCAAGTTGGTGTTTGTGGTGAAGCTGGCCGTGGTGTTGAACACGAGGTCCAGGCTTGCCGCGCCCTGACCATCCGGGTTGAACGGCAGCATGTGCTGTGTCGCCAGCAGCGCGAAGACGAAGCCGAACATCACGATGTTGAAGGCGAAAAGAGCGATCGAATACTGCTTCCAGTCCTGTTCTGGCGCGCCGCCGACCGTGCGGGCGAAAAGCCCGTCAGCGCTTGCGAAGCGGCCGGAAAAAAGCCCGGCCATGTATATGCCGAGTGGCCATGCCAGCAGCGCGGTGCCGCCGACGATCAGGATGGTGGTGAGAATTGCGGAAAGCATGGGAGTGTCCTTTCGCGGGCCTACGCGAGGCCGAGGCCGGCGACGGCGAGATCGATGAGCTTGATGCCGACGAAGGGGGCGATGACGCCGCCCACGCCGTAGATGCCGAGATTGCGCAGCAGCTGGCTGGCGGCAGGCATCGGGCGATACGCGACGCCTTTGAGCGCCAGCGGCACCAGCAACGGGATGATGATCGCGTTGAAGATGATCGCCGAAAGGATCGCACTCTGCGGGCTGGCGAGCCCCATCACGTTGAGCGTGCCCAGCGCGGGGTAGAGCACCACGAAGATCGCCGGGAGGATCGCGAAATACTTCGCCACATCGTTGGCGATCGAGAAGGTGGTGAGGCTGCCGCGCGTCATCAGCAGCTGCTTGCCGATGCCGACCACCTCGATCAGCTTGGTCGGGTCGCTGTCGAGATCGACCATGTTCCCCGCCTCGCGCGCGGCCTGCGTGCCGGTGTTCATCGCCACGCCGACATCGGACTGCGCGAGCGCGGGGGCATCGTTGGTTCCGTCCCCGCACATGGCGACCAGCTTTCCCTCGGCCTGCTCCTTGCGGATGTAGGCGAGCTTGTCTTCGGGCGTCGCCTCGGCGAGGAAATCATCGACGCCAGCCTCGGCAGCGATGGCCGCGGCGGTTAGCGGGTTGTCGCCGGTGATCATCACCGTTCGGATGCCCATCCGGCGCAGTTCGACGAACCGCTCGCGAATGCCGGTCTTGATGATGTCTTTCAGATGGATCGCACCAAGCAAGCGGCCGTTCTCGACCACGGCGAGCGGCGTGCCACCGGCCTGCGCGATCCGATCGGTGATCTTCTTCAGCGCCAGCACGGTGTCTTCGGGATAGTCACTCAGCTTGAGAACCGCATCGACCGCGCCCTTGCGGATGATGCGGCCAGGCAAGTCGACCCCGCTCACGCGGGTCTGCGCGGTGAAGGCGACCGGTTCCGCATCGCTTGGCAGCGCTTCCTCGCCCCCCGCCAGCGCAACGATCGAGCGACCCTCGGGTGTCGTGTCGGCGAGGCTGGAAAGACGCGCAGCCTCGAGCAGGTCGGTCTCGGCGACACCGGGCAGGGTCACGAACTCGCTCGCCTGCCGGTCGCCGATCGTGATTGTCCCTGTCTTGTCGAGCAACAGTGTGCCGACATCGCCCGCCGCCTCGACGGCACGGCCCGACTTCGCGAGCACGTTGAAGCGGATCAGGCGGTCCATTCCAGCGATCCCGATCGCGGACAGCAGCGCGGAGATCGTAGTCGGGATCAGCGCCACGAACAGGGCGATAAGCACCGGCACCGCGATCGCTCCCCCGGCATAGCTGGCGAAAGCAGGCAGCGTGCCCACCGCGACGAGGAAGATCAGCGTCAGCCCCGTCAGCAGGATCGTCAGCGCGATCTCGTTTGGCGTCTTCTGCCGGCTAGCGCCTTCGACCAGCGCGATCATCCGGTCGAGGAAGCCGCTACCCGGTTCGGCGGTCACTTTCACTCGGATTTCGTCCGAGATCACGGTTGTGCCCGCGGTCACCGCCGAGCGGTCGCCGCCAGCCTCGCGGATCACGGGCGCGCTTTCGCCGGTGATCGCCGCTTCGTTCACGGACGCCACCCCGGCCACCACTTCGCCGTCGGCGGGGATCTGCTGTCCTTCGCAGACCAGCACGATGTCGCCATAGCGCAGCTGGGTCGCGGGGATCTTCTCGGTATCGCCGGTCTTGCCGATCCTGAGCGCGACGAGGCTCTCTTTCGTGTCGCGCAGCGCTTTGGCCTGCGCCTTCCCGCGCCCTTCGGCGAGCGCTTCGGCGAAGTTGCCGAACAGCACGGTCAGCCACAGCCAGAAGACCAGCTGGGCTTGGAAGCCGATATCTTCGGCCCCGGTGGCAATTCCTCGCAGTAGGATCACCGTCGCAGTTGTGGCGACGATCGCGGTGACGAACATGACCGGATTGCGCACCAGCGTGCGCGGGTCGAGCTTGGCGAAGGAGTCGCGCATCGCGGGGACAACCAGCTCGCGCTGGAACAGCCCGGTTTGGCCAGAGGTTGCGCGCTCCATCAGAAGCGCTCTGGCCGCAGGAGGACTGCAGTGAGGTAGGCCAGCAGCCCGAGCGCCACGAGCCCCACAAGGATAAGATCGAATGTCATGCGAAACAGCTCCTTATTCGGGAGCCGCTCTGGACCTCGCGCGCATGAAAATTCGCGGGGCTATCGCGTGCGGTGGAATTAAAAGAGCGTGAAAATACGCCAGCTTCGTTAGGCTTTCATGCGGATTTCACGGGCCACCCCGGCGATCCGCATGGCAATTTAACGGGCGAAATGAGGAGAGACCATGTGCACGGTGCGGCGATGGTCGCCGCCCTTTCATCAAGGACAGATTCCCCGATGCGCTTGATCTGCCTCGCCGCCCTTGCGGCCTCGCTCGCTACGCCCGCTTTCGCTCAGGATGTGCAGGAGAAAACGGTCCAGACCGAGGCCGATGCTGTCACTGTCTCGGGCGGAACGGCGCTGGTATCCTCCTACCGGTTTCGCGGGATCGACCTGTCGGACGAGAAAGTGGCGGTGCAAGGATGGGTCAGCGTCACCCACGAGAGCGGCCTTTATGCCGGCACCTGGGCTTCGAGCGTCGACGGATTCGGCGAGCTCGGCGGCTCCAATGTCGAGCTAGATCTTTACGCCGGCTACAAAACCGAGGTTGCCGACGATGTCACGCTCGATGGCGGGGTGATCTATTATGCCTATCCGGGCTCGACGGGCGGGGAATTCGAGTTCTTCGAGCCCTATGCCAAGCTCGCTCTGGCGGCAGGTCCCGCCGCTTTTACGCTCGGCGTTGCGTACGCACCCGCGCAGGATGTGATCGGGGGCAACGACAATTTCTATGTCTCCGCCGATGCCGCGCTGCCGATCGAGGGCACTCCGTTTGCGTTGGACGCGCATGTCGGACGATCGGAAGGCGAGACCGCGCTCACCCCCGGAGGGGGCTATACCGACTGGTCGCTGGGCGCGAGCGCAAGCTGGAACACCCTCACCGCGCGCGTCGCCTATATCGACACTGACATCTCCGATTTCAGCGCGCTTGCAGCTGGCGCGACACCGGACATTGTCGACGCCGCCTTAGTTGTCTCGCTGACGGCCGCCTTCTGAACTCAAGCCGCACTGTGCAGGACGGCGATCTGCGAAGAGCGGATCGTCCTATCCTGTGCAGCGCGGTCATCTCTCGAGAGCCACGGCACTTTAAAGGCAGATCAAATTCGGCATCGGCGACGGACCTGTCCTAATCGTTGAGTTGCAAGAACGGCCGCTTCCGGGGTTTGCCTTGCGGCGCTCGAACGTCTGGAATTGGGGCGCAGAGCGGACGTCTTGAGACACGCTGGTGCCAAATTGCGGGGTCTGATCAACTGGCCCTAAACAGCTGGCAGCGGCCTCCGAACCTTGTGCTATTTGGCTGGAGGTGGGACCCGGCTGATGTTGAGTGACGATGCCTTTAGCTTCGCCCGCGTTAGATCGTGCCACGACTGCATTCGAAGCAACTTCGCTGCCGATATTTCAATACCTTCTCGAAGTGCATTGCCATCAAAGGCGTGAGGCGAGCATTGCCCTTTATCACTTTGCTTAGGGCTGACCGAGTCACCTGAAGGTGATCGGCAGCACCCGTGACCGTCATACCATAGGGTTTGATCACCTGATCGCGCAGCCACGGCCCGGGATGGATTGCAAAGCTCTCGTGCAATTCTACCGCCACGAACAAAAACCCTTCTATCTAGATCCGCGACCCTTGAACCGTTTCACCGCGCGCTGTCTGGCGCTCATTCAGTTGCGTTCGCGTTCTTCTCCGAGCAGGTACCGGGTGTTGAGGGTTTCGGCGACCGAACCTTCGACGATCGCCTCGAGCGGAGTGACGATTGCGGATGTGTGGATGCACCTTCCATCGACAAATCGGTTATTGCGATCGTTGGTCACGATCCCGATTAGAAGATACGTGCCTGGGTAGGCAGCCAGCGGTAGAATGATCCAATCATGCAAGACGGGATCGTACCGTTGTCCTGATGCTGCTTTCGCAATGGTGGGTGAATCGCGCGCGCTCACGCCACGTGCCGATGGTGATAGGCGGCAAGCGGGCATAGGGCTCGCTCATCTGTAGCGTTCGCTCAGCAAGTACCGAGCGACATCTTCCAAGGCCTTGCGATTTCCGCTCGCCATCAGGGACATTGCGCACTTGCCTTGAAATAACGGAGCTCGATTGGGCGCTCGCACCCAGCCTTTCGATCGCTCATGGTTGAGTAGGATTACCAGCGAGGCGTAGATCGAGAGGACACAGCCAATGCCTTCCAAAACGTCTTCAGGTAGCGAAACATCTTCGCCGGCTCGCGCACGCTCCATCCAATCCTGCAGAACTTCTTCGTCGTCGACTCCGAGTAGCAAGCATTGCTCTGAAACGGTCATGTCCCAATGCGCTGCGATATTGCCGAAAACCTGGAGACAAACGCTATCGCGGTTCGCACTTTCGGAACCGATCGAGGGCTTGCTCATCAAGCGCGTTCGAGAGGTGTTTGGCCATCGAGCCACGGATGGATCTTATTCATAAAGAAGACGGTCCTCAAAAGATCGCCTGCGAAAAGGCGCGTTGCAGCTTCCAAAGCAGCGCGGTCGGAGCGGTCGTCAACAGCTCCCAAAAGCGGAACACCCTCCCGAAGATGAGAAATGGCTTCGGCGCGGTCACCAACGTCAAGAAGCGTCGCCAGATTGGGACATTACTTGATGGATCTCTCCTCGATGGAAGATGGACTTGGTCGTTCGGGAAGGTCTTGGCCTACTCTTGGATCGACAATGGTTCGCTGATCAGGCTGTAGGTTCGGAGAGGCTTCAATCGTCGCGGCCCGCCATGACGGCCAGAGGACTCCACTCCAAGTCCTGAGGTCGATCTCTGATTACCCATCCTGTAGGGAGATTAAGCTTAAGACGACCCGTGCCGAAGTGCTCGATCACATCGTTCCACTGCAATTTATAGAGTTGAATAAACCCTTTTTGGTCGACAATTTGCGTGCGCTCGCCCTTTCTCCAACCGAGAAAGGAGATAGTGAGGTCACTGATTTCGTCGAGCTTCTCATCTTGCAGCAAGAGAGACACCGCATGAGCGGTGTTGTCGAGTTCGGTAACCGGGAAACGGCCATTGAAACCAAAATGCATGCCAGTCCTCCAAATGTTTGGGGCGGACCGGCGGAGCCGGGTGCTGCTAAGCCTGGGCTGTCGCGCCAGGTCCGTCGCCTTTAGGCGAGCCTTGGACATACGCGACGGCCACCCGGCCGCTTGAAAAGCGACCGGCCGACAGCGTCAGGGGTTAGCAGGCCCCACCGCTGGGACTCACCAGCGATTTCCAATGCGTCGCAGAACATTTGGAGCGATGCAAGAGCCTTCCAGAATCTTCCTGATATGCGCAAAAATGGACGAAGATCGCTCGTTCTCGTCCCATTTCGTGACATTTGGTCAAACAATTGCATCTAAACGATAATGCGTGAGGGCGTCCGTCAAATTTTGCCAAAAATGGCCTACAAATCGATCGATCTACCCCCCTATCGAGCCGCGACCTCGACCTCATTTGGAACGCGCTCAAATTTGCGCTAATTACCCGATGTCAGAGATATCACGATAAGGACCATTATCGTGCCTACTGGACATTATCGACGTATTTGTTTTGTTCCGGCGGGATTGCATGTGTCAACCTTCCCCACATCAACCTAAGGTTCCGGTAGTCTTCGCCGCAATAATGGATTCCCGGACTGTAGCGTCCGAATTGCGCACGCTAGTCTATGCGCTTAGCTTGGCAGGTATGATGTCGTACAACTGGCGTTTTTCGCGCTTAAGATACTGCTTCAGGACTTTTCCTTTGCTCGCAGGCGAGGGGGTCCTTTTGTTGACCGCGAGGTTCGCAGACAATGCATCGGCCACGCTCTTACGGCACCAATAGGTACTGATATGTCGGGAAACGTCGTGTTCTATCGCGGGATGTATTCCGCAGTTGATTAGCTTCGACGTGACGTCGTGGTAGTTCAAATTGGTCCTGCGCATGAGTTCGCGTGACCCGATGTAGCGGTCGTGAAAAGTTGTCGCAGAGTCGAGATGGAAAAGCTTTCGGAATTTGTAATGAGGCGAGAAATGTCTCTCTAACAAGCCTGCCTCCGCGCATCCCGCTATCGATCCCTTATGCAATCCAGTGATCTCGGCAACGCGGCCTGATGAGCAATAGATCACCCCGTCCTCGTAATAGTATCCCAGCATCGCCTCGAGCGGAATTGCGAAGCCGGCAAGACCGACCCCATTGACCCGAAAACAACTGATCTCACCCGCCAAAATGTGGGGGCACAACGACGCAAGCTTGACCCGCCTTGCAGTCGAAATATCAGAAAGTCTGACGAGGTCCAAAACCCCGTCATTAGCGATGCTCACGTCATCCAGTCGCGATAATAGAGTATCGACGCTCGCAGTGAAATATCTGGACGCCTTGCGCGCGGGAGACATTTCGAGCAGCCCTGCGGCGACCAGTTCTCTGGAGAGCGTTTTACGGGTCCCCAAGCGTTCTTGAATATCGTCGGCAGAAGAGAATTGCTGCTCCTGGGTGATGTAGTTCTCCACCGATGTCCGGCTCACGTAGCAATATGTATTTTTTCCGCGAACCTCGGATCGCCCCTCCAACTTTCCTTCTTCAATGAGTAGTTTGATCTTTCCCTCAGCAACCCCGATAAGGTTAGCGGCATGCCGAGGAATGAGGATGTGATCTGGGGGAGTTTCGCCAGAGAAATAACTACCTTCTCCAGCTAGCGGTATTCGGTCCCACCTGCTCCACATGTAATCATAAACGGCCTTGCGTACCGCAGGGACGCGACCCAACTCGTTTCTTACTCGAGATAGCCAGCCACCGAAGCGCTGTGGGCCAACTTTTGACTTGTCCGGATCGACCCGCTCTTCAATCCACCCATGAAATCCGTCAGGCCAATTGCATAAAACCGATGCGGATCGGTCAGACCATTGCGCAATGGTCTTCTCGGACAATTCAAATTCATTAGAGAGTACGTCGCGACGTAAGTCTACGCCAGGCCGATTAGGTGCTCCAAACAAGCGGATTGCATCCATGGTAAGACCACCGATATCCGACAGAACTGGCGGAAAAACTTCCCCATCGCCCGTTTCCATGAGGCGCGCGATTGCCAACGTGGATTCGTCGGCAGTTGTGCAAGGAGCATCTGCATGTTTTGCGCCGCAGGCATAACAAGATGCCAAGGCCACGCGAGCGCCCCTTTCAAGGGCTCCGCAAACGTGGCAAGAATTTCTGAGATAGCACTGATGCGTAGGACAGGCCCAGAAACCTTCGGCATTCCAAATCTCTAATCTTATCTCCTGGCTGCACAAACAAGCGGGACAATATCGGTATCCGTCTTTTCGCCTCAGCGATTTGTCCAATCCTTGCAAGCGCCGTAGATTCTTACGCCACCAGGTTTCATTCTGCGGCATATCTTGGTAGCACGAGAGCCCGCTCGGAGGCCTTTGGAAAATCCAGCCAAGTGACTTTGCCGCCTGCAAGATCGAGTGCGTCCCGCAAAAATTACGTAGCTGACCGAGGCCATAAAATCCGTTTGTCTCGAAAACACGAATGACGAACCCCTCGGGCCCTTCTCCGAAGATTGGCGCGCATTTGATCGCAAAATTCGTCATTTCGCAAACGAGCGATCAACCTCAGCGGCTCTGCGGCGGCGCGTGGTTGCCAACTTTCGACGACTTTCAGGTGATGGCAATGCTTGCCGATCATCCATGAGACGTGGGGACGGTAAAGTTTGATTGAAACCATCGTCGAATGGGTTCTGCATGAGCGATTGTGCGGTAACACCGTCTCTGACAACGCCGAATGTTGGCACTTCGAATTCTTCCATGCGCGTGACATGAGCAAATGCCGAACGCAGCAACCCCATGTCGAGGCGAGTATGGCGCCGCGGGTGCAGGCCGGCCAACAGCATTGTGCCGGAGAAGAGCTTCTTAACGTAGCCAGGAATACCCCACGAGGCATAATGAAACCGCTTTACAACGGACGGATCCGTGGGATCGATTGCATCGTCGATCGGCAATTGAACGGAGTTTAGAAAAGACGCGATGATGCTCGCAAAATCCTCGAGATCAGATCCATGATTTGCGTATGGCTCCATGCGCCAACCAGCGTCCCATCGCCTAAGTCGCTGCGGATCGTCGGAGAAGATCGCACTTAGACGCCCAAGCCCAAGCAAACAAATAGCGATCGACCGTGCATTGGGCAGATTCATTCTCGTACGAGAAGCAGGCATGTGCCGATCGCGCAGCCAATCGACAATCGCCTCCGAAACCACTACTCCGGAACGATCTACTACGTATTGAAATTCATCGATGAAAACCGCGTGAACCTGCGCTGCGTGCAGCAAGATATCGACACGTATGGTCTTTTCGGTCGCGCTACCCTGCCACCAGAATGGATCTCCGAGCTCCTGTAGAAACTCGTCGCATATCTTGCTAATTGTGGGCTGCTGCTGCAGCTTTATTGTAAGGTACGGCTTACGCTTGATCTGCCCTGAAGGTCGCTTCGGCACTTTATAATCGCACCACTCTTCTTTCGACGTGCCCTCGTCCCTAAGCCACTCCCAGAGTGTAGATTTACCTATTCCAGACGGGCCACAAATCTCCGAGCAGGGGGCTTCGTCGGCATAAGGCCCGAGATTCACCATCATGTCGGCATAACGCTTTGCTTCGATTAGGCGAGGGTGCCGTACAATAAGGTCATTAACGCCGTCAAAAAGTGCCTTCGCATCTGAAGAGCCGCAGGATTTGTGCAACGGTCTGGCCGTTCGATTTGGCTTCTGAACTTCCGTCATTCTCCGCGCCTTTCTGTATCGAAAGTTGTCAGCCTCAATTTCTGCCTCGGCAAGCATCCATCGTCTTCCGCAGCAGTTTCAGAAAAGTGCGCAGGCGACTGATTTCTGCACTCAAGCTTTCCGTCAGTCTGGTGATTAGAAAGAAGAGTTTCGGTACCAATCCCGAACGCCCGCGCGATCCGCTTTTGACGTTTCAACCCAAGCTGCATTGGGAGGGCAGCGCGCGCGATCTCTTTGAGTTGGCGATCGGATTCTAGAAGCGCCTCCAACTTATCACTACGAAACACTTCGAGGGCTCTATTTCGTACCAATTTGTGGTTATGAAGCGTCCGCCCCCACGCATACTCGTAGAGATCCGCGTCTGCGGAACGCCAGGCCCCGTCAGGTCCGCGCCAATATATTCGCCCCATATGAGGACCTACTTTGACATCGACCGATATGGAGACGCCATGAAGTCGCCGGTACTCCACCATCTCGTCACTGAGGTAAAATAGATTTTCGTAGCGAACTCCCCTGTGATCCAAGGTTCCTTCCCGCAATATTCCAAACACGAGATCTGCTTCTTCTACCGATGGCAGGAACGTGGGCGGAATGCTGGATATCCCCTCCGCCCACTTTTCAGCCGGGCTGCGACGGAAAACGCCAGTAGGCGTCTGCATGTACCTATCGGCTATCCAATGATGCAGTATCCGGACGAATTGTCTCACTCCCAAGCAGGCTTGAGTCGTCGGATCGTACTCACTTGGTTGATCTTGTGGCCTCAATACGTAGCCAGCTTGATCCTCCAGAAGCAAACGATTCAGGGTCTCGTGCATCCCCTCGACTGCACCTTTGAACCACGCGCGATATGGCGGGGCGTAGCGAATATCGATGCTGAGATCCTTTGCGGCAGACTGGATAGTGTCCCCATGCTGCGAGAGGCCATTGTCCAGCGTGATAGAACGGGGAATACCAGCGCACATTGATCCTCGAATGTCGGGGTAGTGCTTCCGCATGTACCCTTTAGGGAGGCAGGCATGCCGGAGTGCTGCCATCGTCGATACATCGCTCATCGGCTCATAGCCGACGTAAAATCCAGGGGGCGCATCTGAGTACCGATCAACGTACCAGCTTAGATACGGACTCCCCAGCGGGATACCGAACTCTTCGTCAACCAGAACAAGCTTCAGGCGGGTCTCGTCATATTCGACCGAGTCCAGGCACGCCGTGGGCTTTTCGGCGCGCGACGCCATGCGGAACTGATTGTCGGCGGCGCGCGCTCCTTTCTGAGCCACTGCTCGGTCGTATGCCGGTAGCTGCTGGATCTTCTGATGAATGTAGCTAGGTGATGGCAACTTCTCTTCGGGCAACTCTTGCCGAAGAGAATTGATGATTTTCTTGGGAGTAATCCGGCCCCGTGCTCCAAGGTGCGTTTGCGCCCTAGAGACTTCAACTGCAGTCGCTAAGGCCTGCTGAACTTTTATTTCGACGACGGGATCGAGATAAGGCTTGCGACCACGATTGCCAAAATTGCCAGCGAGTGCGCTAACGTCCTCGTTTTCCGATAGAAGTTTTCGCCAATTGTAATAGGTTTGAACTGTGACGGGCTTTTGACCGGCCGCGTAACAGGCCTCGTTGATTGCGTTCTGGATCCTCGATGTGAAGACCTTCTCTCCGGTAGCTGGATCGGTAACAATTATTCGCTCGGAATGGGTTCCAAGGCCCAAAGAATCGACGGCTTTTATAACTGAAAGTCGAAGCTCGACACGTACCCTCTCTTTATCGGGCATAGTCGAAAGCGGCTCCGAACTGCGGGGTCGAATGCGAACGTCGAGGCTCTCACCCACAAAAGAAACAAAACGGAGCGTGCCCTCCTCAAATAGAGCCTCCAGTTCCTCCTGGGAATACTCAACTACTGAGCGATCATGTTGATCGAGCAAAGTAAGGGCGGTATGACTTGGATTCACTAATGTAATAAGGAGTATTCGCTCCTCTATCTGGACATAGGTGCCCACTTCGAAAGCGAACCGCCTCACCTGGCGCTCCATGGCGGAATGGGGTCGGCGAAGGGAGTAGGTGAGATTAGGGTCTTATGGTCCAGAGGCTTTCTGATGTTTACGAAAAGTTGCCGATTTAAAATCAGGCGACAAATGTCATTGCGATCTAGATCGGATCGATCTTCGATATCACCGACAGTGGCACCCGCATTCGCTAATGCCACCGCGAAATCAACACGCGCTTGGTCTAGAGGCTTGGTTCCGCGACCACGTAGAATGTCGAACACCGTTTTAGCCAAAGGCTCTTCACGCCGATGCAATTCGGTCAGGACCTCAAAACCAAATCCGTGGGTCGACAATGTTTGCCCGATCTTCTCTAAGAATTCGGTTCGTGGCTCCTTTGAGGCTGTTTGCTCTCGCATCCCTAGGAGAAACCAACATTCGGACTTTCGGGTGACGAAGGTCGAAAGACGAACCCTCCTGTGTCTTCCTCCGTGATCAACCAACAGGCAAATAGGATGCTCAACAAAATCTGCGACGACGGGATCCGCTTCACACGCTTGCAAAGCCCAGAGTTCCGATAGATTGTAAAATTGCATCGATCGGTCCATTTTGTGGCTTTGGAAATAGCCTCTCCAACCCATTTTTGGCGATTGCGCGAGCCGCGGCACTTTGCGTACCGGCGTCAGGTCCTCTCCAGTTTCGAAGTGTGGATGCCGATCTTTGAGATTGAGAGCCGAAATATTGGGTTTTCCGGACGGGTGCCAGCGTCGAATGGTCGATCGCTGAATGATGCTCGGCCTGACAACAACCGGCTCGAATTGCAGCAGATTGGCGAGATATTTCCGCAAATCTGGTGAGGCTTCGCCCCGCGAATCCTCGGCGGGCGCGTCGTGTCTTACCACTGTTCGAATAATGACGTCATAGGACACCACTCCGAGTCGGCAATGGGTATATTACGACATGCTTCCCTCGGAGCGAACTGAAAACGTGAAAGTGATTCAAATTTGTAAGAGCGGGGATTCAAAAAGGGATTGGTAAGCCTATCCGTATGGATTCAAAATTATTGGAGAACGGACCACTTCTGCGCCCCCCTAAATGCGACAATTTCAGCCAGGCCTCGGGCCGGGCCTCGTTACTTCGGGGCTCCGCCTACCGCCTGGTAAAGGCCGACCAGCGCCGTCAGTTCGTCGGCTTTCGCCTGCACCAGCGACAGCTCCACGCCCAGCAGGGCGCGCTGGGCGTCGACCTGTTCGATATAGGGCGTGTAGCCGGCGCGATAACGGTTGCGCGCGTGGCGCAGCGCATCGGCCACCGCCTCCCGCTGGGCCACCAGCGCGGCCTCCTGAGCCTTCAGATTGGCCAGCACCGCCTTGCGGTCCTCCACTTCCCGGAACGCGTCGAGCACGGCCGAGCGATAGGCCCATGCCGCCTGATCCCGCTGCGCCGTGGCGCCATCGAGCTGCGCCTGAAGCTTCCCGCCCTGGAAGATCGGCGCGAGAATGCTGCCGCCCAGCGACCAGACGCCGATCGGGTCTGCAAGCAGGTCGGACAATGCCAGTCCGGCCGATGCCCCGAGGTCGATCGAGGGCATGAAATCTGCGCGGGCGACGCGCATCTTCGCGTCGGCTGCAGCGATGCGGTACTCCGCGGCGGCGACATCGGGGCGGCGGCGCAGCAGTTCCGAAGGGAGAGTCGCGGGGGCGGCAGGCTGACGCAGGTCCGCCAGAGTCCCGCCACGCAGGATGGCGCCCGGCACCTCACCGGTCAGCACTGACAGCGCGTTCTCCTGCCGCGCGATCTGACTCTTCAGCTGCGGGACCAGTTGCACGGCGGCCTGATATTCGGCCTCCGCCTGGCGCAGCGGCAGCTGCGAGGTATAGCCCACTTCAGCCCGGTCGCGGGCGAACTTCACCGCCTCCTGCCGCGCCTGTAGCGTTTCTTCCAGAATGGCGAGCCGCCGATCGAGCGCCAGCAGGGTGATGTAGCCGCTGGCGGTCGCAGCGGTGACCGAAAGGCGCGCTGCCTCCTGCGCCGCCGCGCTCGCCGCGACGCCTGCCTCGGCGGCATCCACGCGCGCGGCGTTCTTGCCGAACAGGTCGAGCTCGTAGGAGGCGCGGAACGTGGGCTGGGCGACCTCGACGGTGCGCGGCTGTCCGAAGGGCGAGACTTCGCGGCGGTAGGCACCTTCCGCGCCCGCGCCGAGGGTCGGGAGCAGGTATCCGCGCGAGCCCAGCTCGGTCGCGCGCGCTTCCTCCACGCGGGCAGCCGCGATCTGCACGTCGGCATTGTTGCGCTGCGCCTGTTCGACGAGGCGCGAGAGCTGCGGATCGCCGAAGGCATTCCACCAGTCGCGTTCGACCGGGGCGGTGACATCGAGCCGAGTGCGCCACTGCGCCGGGGCGGACACAGCCGCTTCGGGAGGGGCGTCCTGCAACGTGGGCGCACAGGCGCTCAGGGCGAAAGCGGAGCTGGCGATAAGAGCGAGAGAACGGCGCATCACCATCAGTCCTCCGTATGAACGGTGGCGACCACCGACATGCCGGGGCCAAGGCGCTTTGCGGCGGCCTGCCCCTTGTCGAGCACGATGCGCACCGCGATGCGCTGCGGCACTTTCACGAAATTGCCCGCACCCGTATCGGGCTTCACCAAGCTGAACTCGCTGCTGGCGGCAGGCGCGATGCTCTGGACGCGGCCCGTCAGCTCCACTCCGCCGAGGGCATCCACCTCTAGCGTGGCCCGCTGGCCGACCGCCATATCGGCGGTCTGCGTTTCCTTGAAATTGGCGACCACCCACAGATCGTCAGGCACAATGAACATGAGCTGCGTGCCGGCGTTGACCAGCTGGCCGACGCGCGCGGCCACTTCACTGAGCCGCCCCGCGCGCGGGGCACGGATCTCGGTGCGCGCAAGTTCGAACTCGGCCAGTCCGCTTGACGCCTCGGCCCCGGCGACCTGCGCTTCGAGCGCGCCGCGGCCGACGCTGACCGAACGCAGGTTCTCCGCCGCAATGGCCCGCTGCGCCTGCGCCTGCTGCACGCCGGCCTGCGCCTGTTGCAAGGCCGCGCGCGCCTGGTCGCGCTCGCGCAGCGAGACCGAGCCTTCATCGACCAGTTCGGCGATGCGATTCATGTCGGCCTGCGCCTTCTGCAGCCCGGCGCGCGCGGAAGCGACCGCGGCATCCTGCAATTTGAGCTGCGCCTGCGCCGAACGCTGGCTCTGCGCGCTGTTGGCTAGCGTGGCGCGCTGCGCCGCCGAATTGGCCGCGCCCTGCCGGACCTTCTCGCGGAACGGAGCATCGTCGATCCGCGCCAGCAGATCGCCCTTCTCGACCCGCTGGAAATCCACCACGGGTACCTCGACCAGATAGCCGCCGACCTGCGGGCTCACCACCGTGGTGCGGCCGCGGACATAGGCATTATCGGTGGTCTGGTCGCCGCCTGCGAAAGGCGGCAGGCCCCAGGCGTAGAGCGCGGCGAGCACGCCGACCAGCAGCAGCAGCACGGCAACCGCGATGCGGCGGCGCGAGGGGTCGGGCGACCAGCCCGTCGTGCGTTCGGGGGCGGCCGTGGTTTCGGCGTCCGTTTCGAGATCGGCCTGCGCCGGGGTTGCTTGCGTCATTGTTTCGTCCTTGCGCGCATGGCCTCCATGAAGGCCAGTTCCTTGGCGAGCGGATTGCGCCCGCGAATCTTGTTGATCAGCCACGGCACGAACAGCGCGGCAAAGGTCACCGCCGACAGCGTGGCGATGAGGAAAAACACGTCGTTGAAGGCCAGCACCGCGGCTTCGCGGCTGATCTCTCGCGAGACATTCGCCATCGCGGTCTGCTGTTGCAGCGCGGGATCGCCCTGGAGCGATGCGACCCTGCGCGCGGCATTGCCGACCGTCTGCGCGAGCTGCTGGTTGGCCATCGTCAAAGTGCTGCCTGCATCGATGAGATGCGCTTTCAGGCGCACCGTGTGGAAGGCGGACAGCAGCCCGATCCCAGCAAGGCCGCCGACCGATTGCGACAGCGAGAATACGGCGATGAAGCTGATGACATAGCTTGGCCCCGCGGCCAGCGCGCGCAGCATGCCTTCCATCATGATCGGCCCCATCGCGAAGACGGCGGCGAAGGCGATTGCGGCCTGCGTCCAATACATGTCCTGCGGGCGGGTGAGCACGCCGCTGCGCGTATCGGCAAAGGCGGCGACGCCGATCACCAGTATCGCGAACAGCACCGGACGCGTGAGATCGCGCGGGTCGAGCCGCACCACCGATAGCGCCACTCCGGCCATCGTCGCGCCGGTCAGGATCCAGAAATAGCTCGTCAGCTGCTGGCTGCCGTAACCGAGGGCCGAGAACAGTCCGCTCGCGCCGAAGCCCTGTTCGGAAACGAGGACGCGCACGGTTGCCCCGATCAGCGCCAGCGCCAGGATCGACCGGCTCGACAGCCAGCTGAGATCGAGCATGGGGCTTTGCCGATGGGCTTCGATCAGGAAACATCCGCCCAGCCCAAGGATCGCGACCACCAGCGCATAGCCGAGCCACGGCGTATCCCACCACTGGATGCGCCCCTGGATCAGGAAGGTGCACAGCGCGCCCACCCCGATCACGAACAGCGCGATACTCGGGATGTCGAGCTTCTCGAAGGTCGGCTTGCGGATACCCGGCGGCAGGCGCAGCGCATAAACCAGCGCGAGCCCGACCAGCGACAGCGCAAACTGGAACTGGAACACATGGGTGATGTTCCCGTCGACCATCAGCGCCGGCGACAGCGCGCGCGTAAGCGGGAAGGCAATCTGCGACAGGCCGAGTGATATCACCAGCCCTGCCACGCGGACGGCGGACGGCAGGCCCTGCATCAGGTAATAGATGGCGAGTGCCGACAGCCCCGCCGCCGTCACACCCGCGACCGCCCGCGCGGCCAGTTCCGGATAGTAACCGGGGCCGACCATCTGCACGAAATTGGCAGCGACCAGGCTCAGCATGGCCCAACGCACGAAGGGCTGGATGCCGAATTCCTGCCGGACGCGGAACAGCAGCATGCTCATCGTCGCATAGGTCGAGTAGAAGGCCACGGTCAGCCATCCCGCCTCGACCGGGGTGAGCGCGAATTCGGCCTGCAGCGCGGGCGCATTGGCAAGCAGGAAGCCGTTCTGCGAGCCGCCGAGCAGCCCCATGAAGATCCCGATCGCAAAATAGATCGCGCGGCGCGCGTGCGGATGATCGGGATTTGCGGGAGAACCCGGGAGGATCGGCATCTCGTGGGGCTTGAAGCGATAGCCGCCCACGGTGTCGACGAAGTGAGGGTGCTCGCTCATAGCGCCAGCGCCCCTTCGACCAGCGTGGCCTCGAGCGCGGCGGCAAACTCCGCATCGCCGGCAATCCCGTCGACAAGCTTGCCGAGACGCTCACGCCGCACGACAGAGCTGGCGGCGCAGTAAATGAAATTGGCCACGCGGAACTGGAGATAGGCGGGCGGATCGGCACGGTCCTGTGCGGCTGCTTGCGCCAGCTCGTTGAAGTGGCGGTGCAGAGGGAGCGACAGCGTCTCGAGCAGCCATTGCGACCGGTCGCTGTCGAACGTGATATCGCGCAGCAGCAGCCGGGGGACTTCGGGGCGCTGGAGAAGATGGGCGAGGAAGGCCCGCGCCGACCGGTCGAGCCGGGCCTGCGCATCCATCTCTTCGGCATCGGCCAGCACCGCCTCCAGCGCCGCGCGCAGTTCGCGCCCCGCCTGCGCGACGATCGCCTTCCACAACCCTTGCTTGCCCCCGAAATGATACGAGATGAGCGCCACGTCGACCCCCGCATCCGCCGCAATCTCGCGCATGGAGGTCGCGTCGAAACCCTGCGCGGCGAACCGATCCGTCGCCGCGCGAGCGATCGCGCTGCCGGTATCCGTATCCGTATTGTTGGGGCGTCCACGCCCGCGCCGTTCATTCATGTACCGTTCCTTGTGCGATGCAACATAAGCGATCGTAATTTTATATTCAATAGTCGTTGAATAATGGTGGTTGGACGCTCGTTTACGCCGTGGGGCGAGCCGTAATTTTGTCGCCGCATATCGTAGCGTGGATCGGCGCTATTTACGGCCCCGGCGCCGCTATCCTTACGCTGGCCGCCCTGACTTGCCTGCGTTATCGACTGATACGCAACGGCATGGAGCGATACTCAAGGAGCTAGGCGACCGGCGCGAGGCCCGGAACGCTGACCACTCGGCAGAATGATCAGAATATCGCAAACCGCCGAGGTCGAAAAAGATAGCGCTCGCAACTGACCCGTCCCCGGAGCGCCGAGATGTCGGTCTTCAACGACCAAAGCTGAGCACCGCAGTCGAACGTCCGCACGAGCGGGTTCGGTTGCTAAAAGCGGACAGTCTGCCGTCGGCCCAAATCTTGTCAGTTTGCTACGCATCCAATGTCGGTCATTCCGGCTAATCCGGTGGATGCCCGAAAGCGGCCGTTCGTTTCTACCGATGACAATTCGAACCATGCCACTTTTATTCACTGCCGTCTGCAGCTATCTGCGCGCACTGCGATTGAGCCTTAAAGCGTCGCGATCCGCTGCCCGGCAAGGCCGCCGACACCCATCTATATCTCGGGACAAAGTTCAACATACATGCAAGCACCGTCTCATATAAGAGAGAACCACCGCTATCGTCCCGATATCGACGTCCTTCGCGCCATCGCGGTCATATCTGTGGTGCTGTTTCATGCGGGTGTCGAAGTGGTGGCCGGCGGCTTTGTTGGCGTGGACATATTCTTTGTCGTATCGGGTTACCTTATTTCGAAGCACCTTATCGAAGAGGCGGCGGCGACAGGCCGAGTGGACATACGGGATTTCTACCGCCGCAGATTGCGCCGCATCGCGCCCGTTCTGCTGACGGTTCTGTTCGTCACGGCGATATTCGCGTTCCTGCTGCTATTTCCCGCCAGTCTGGAAAGCTTCGCGATCAGCCTGCTGTCCTCGCTCGGTTTCTTTTCGAACATCTATTTCTGGCAGGAATCGGGGTATTTCGCCGCGCAGGATTCCAGCATTCCGCTGCTACACACATGGTCCCTTTCGATCGAGGAACAGTTTTACCTCTTCATCCCCGTGCTGATCCTCTTCTTGGCGCGGTGGAAGAAGGCCCTATATTTGTGCCTGCTGCTGGCCTTCGTGCTCTCGTTCAGCCTGTCTGTCTGGCAAAGCCCCCTGCGGCCGGGCGCGTCGTTTTACCTTTTGCCAACCCGGGTGTGGGAGCTGCTGTTCGGCACGCTGACTGCGGTTCTGGTAATCGAGCGTCCACGGATGCTCGACCGGTTGCCCGCTGTGGCACTGGCCGTAATCGGCTTCGGCGCGATCACCTGGTCGCTGTTCGCCATCGACGAAGGCATGGCGTTCCCAGGCTGGGTCGCCTTCGTGCCCTGCCTGGGCACTGCGCTGGTCATTTTGTCAGGAAGGGACGCGATCCCATGGATCTCGCGCGTCCTGGCGCAGCCGCCCGTGCTGATGCTCGGCCTAATCTCCTATTCCCTGTATCTCTGGCACTGGCCCGTCATCGTCTTTCAGAACTATCTTTGGCCCGATGCAGAAGGATTGATCGCGATCGTCCCAGCGATCGCCATCCCGGTCGCGCTGGCTTTTGCCAGCTATTACTTGATTGAAGTACCGACCCGCCGGAAAAGCTTCTCCTTCCTCGCGCTATGCCGGGTGAGCGCGGGCGGGACCGCCGCGTTGCTGGCAACGGCCGCGGTCGCTTTGGTCTTCGCCGGATTGCCCCAGCGCTTTCCCGCAACGGTAAACCGGCTGGCAGCGGCGGCGGCGGACGGGCCGGACATTCCCGATCGCTGCCTACTGGGAGATCCCGACTGCCGGCTGGGTGCGGATGGAGAGGCGCCTAGCGCAGTGGTGATCGGCGATTCCTACGCCGCGGCCTTGGCCCCCGCCTTCGACGCAGCGCTGGAAGCGAAGGGGATCGCGGGGGCATCCTTCCACCAGAATTCGTGCAAGCCGCTGGCTGGATACAGCATCGCCGACGGATCACGGATCGATGCTCGCAACTGCCTTGATCGCAACATGAAAGGCCTGCGTCGAGTAGCGCAGGATCCGGCGATCAAGACGGTCTATCTCGTCTCGAGGGACTTTGAGGTCGATGGCAGCCTCGACCTGTTGGCGCGCACTGTCGCGCTGTTCCGCTCGGCCAGCAAATCGGTCGTGGTTCTGTACGGTCTGCCCAAGCTGAGCCGGGGAAGCGATCTGCCCCTCGATCTCGCTCGGGCGCAAGCATTCGGCTTGCCGGCGCCGATCCTGACGCCTGATCGCACTGCCGTCCGCAAGATCGAGGCCTTCGCCGCGCGGGAGCGGGGCGCGATGTATATCGATCTGGAGGACGCCCTGTGTTCGGGGGAGGAGTGCGCCGAAACCTTCGAGGGGCAGTCGATCTATCGCGACGGCGGCCACTTGACCCGCAGTGTCAGCCGAGCGCTGTTTGGTGATTATCTCGCCGATCGGCTGTAAGTGGGCGAGACGAAGCGGGAGAAGCGTCACCGTTCGCCTGAGGCCACTACAGCCGATGGCCTTCCCTCCTAAAAAGCAGCACCTGAAGGACCGTTTTCCTGAAGCTCTCTGCCACAAACCTACCAGTCCGCAAGCGAACCCATTGCGGTCGTTCAACAGATCGGCACGGCGCCCCAAAACCTGCCGTTAATTAGGCGCAATCTTTCTCGTTTCTCTGTCTTCAGAGGCCATTTCGGGAGAAGAGCAGCTCGGATCGCTGTCGGCGCGATCGCCAACCGTTCGTCCCGCTTTAGGTTCAATCCGAAAAGCGTCTGGACCGTGACGTTGTGGACGGCATCAGAGTAGGTTTCAGATCGTTCCATGCCTTTTGGGATCAACATACGGGCCAGTGGTTATGCGGCCCCTTTTTGGGCGCTGGTCGATCAGGCGGCCTCCTTGGAAGTGCAGCCTACCATCCGTGCCCTCGCCTATGCACCGCATATTACCCTAGCAAAGTATGATGTGGATGCCGGCGAGATCACAACCGCTGTGGACGCGCTCGCAAAGACTCCCAGCCTATCGCTCACGTTCGATAAGCTCGGATCGTTCGATCCCGGCTTCCTGATCCTTTGGGCGGCACCTAGGCCGACGCAAGCGTTGCTCGAGCTGCACGCCTGCACACACGCTTTCATCGATCCGTCACGATGCAAGCTACCATACCGTCCGGGACATTGGACGCCTCATTGCTCAATCGCCCTGAGAGTGGCCGATAATCGTCATCGTGATGCGCGTCGCCTGTTGGCATCCAAATTCAAGCCGTTCACGCTGACCTTCGACGTGGTGGACGGAGTGGCATCCCCACCAATCACGATACTGGCAGAGCGGGCATTAGCGAATGGTGCCGATCAGAGCGGCTTAGTCCGCAAATGAACAACCTTTCCTCAATTATCGATTCTTTTTGGGAAAGGCGTCCCGCAAATTATTGCCGCTTTTCGCCTATCCCAACCCAACACCAGACACTCGCAGAACCACCCCATATCGGTCGATCAGAGATGCCGAGCGACCGCTTCACCGGCTAGATTTCAGTTGATTCCGCTAAGAGCAACGCGTCTTCAACGTCGACGCCGGGGTGGCGCCGCGTGTTGTCTATTTTGTGTGCCCCAGCAAGATCTGGATAGCTCGGATATTGCCGGTTGCCCGGTAGATCATGGCCGCCTTCGTCCGGCGCAACGAATGTGTCCCGTGTTCTGCGTTGAGCAGTCTGATTTCCGTTACCCATGGGATCGACACGGCTCGGGAAAAGATAATCGCTCGTCGAGCCGCCTCGTTTGTCAATCCAAGCTAGCTTAGTGGCTCGAACATCGGCGGTGAGTTCGAATTGCACCGGTCGATTTGTCTTTTGCTGGATGACGGTTGCTCGGTTGCGGATGTCGGCGCCCGCAACGACGTCACCGATCTTAGGCGGATCGCATCCACGCAGCTTGCTGTCGCCAGTTAGGTTGAAAGGAGTTTGTCCTTCAACCGCCCTGCGCGATCAAGATGGAAGCGGATCGCCTAAATTCGCTTCTGCGTTAGCGGACGCTTCGTTCCAACATTTTTGCCAGCGTTCCAAGCCGTACGATGCCGCGTATTTGTATCAAAACGCGACTGCCCTACTGTATTTCTCTGCGGCCACCATCGGTCGAAGAGTAAACACTAGGAATCCCATCCGGACAGACCGTCATCAGAGGCACTGCAACTGAAAGCATCATTCGAATAAAATATTGTATTACGTTGGACGCTGCCTATAAACGGAGCCGAAACAATCGGGGGTGAGGTTATACTTAAACCGTCATTCGACTAAGCTGTTATATTAAGTTGGCCGCTGTCTACAAACGGCACCGAAACAATCGGGGGTGAGTATATGTTGCGCGTCTTGGGCGCCTTGATGGCAGTGTTGAGCCTCGGCGCATGTGTCACCGGACCCACGCGGATCGCAGGAGACGCGGTTTCGCTGAACCAAGACGTCGCGAGTACGGAGAAGCGTTTCATCCTTCTCAATATCCTGCGCGCGGCCGCAGGAGAGCCGGCATTTTTCGCATCCCTTTCGAATATCGATAGTCGCAGCCGCGGTGACCTGCTGCTGGCGGGCGAAGTGCCCGTATCGTTCGACGCCGATGATCTGGCGTTCCTACCTGGCCTGAACATCGAGGACAGTGCTCCGCGTTACACGCTCTCCACTCTCAACAGCGCGAATTTCACCCGCGTTATGTCTCGGCCGATGGACCTGGGCGTTTTCGAACGACTCCTTTCGCGCCGCTACGACCGGGAGCTGCTGCTGACGCTCATGATCGGCGAAATCGGCTGGGGCACGCAGCCGCTGGTCAATGATCCCGATCTGGCAGGCCCCTCGGCCGTGCGGCGGCGTATCCGCCTGCTTGCCGCGCTTGGCTTGGGTACCGAGCCGCTGCTGGGCGACAACACCCTGTTCGAAGACATGGAGCAGGACGATGTGCTCGAACTGATTGAGGAACAGGGCATCGCTTCCTCACGCCTCTCGATCGTGCCCGACCGCCAGACGGGCGGCTTCGACGTGATCGGTGAACCCGGCGGCTTTCGCCTGTGCTTCCGCCGCCCGCCGGTGCTGGACATAGCGCGGCTTAACGAACAGCAGAGCGCCCGAGTGATTGACCTCACCTGCCGCTCGTGGGTCGTGTCGCAGCTAGGTCGCGCGAACCTAGGCGGGCGCGACCTCAAGAAGCTGAGCCGCCCGCAGAAGCGCCGCCTGCTGGAAAGCATCCCGGAACAGATCGAGGAGGGCCGCCGCCTGCTCGAAGCGATCGACGAGACAGAGCGCGTGGTCGGAGACGAAGTGTCGCTGACCGACCTACTCGATGGCCTCATCGCACAGTCGGAAAGCGGCGAGGACGATGGCGTGGGGGAGCAGGAGCTGGGCCGGTTGGAGAATTTCGGTGCCTTCGCGATCAGCATGCGCTCCCCGATCGAAGTGATGGACTTCGTTGCCGGCCTCTCGCGTCCCGATCTGGCCCTGCGTGGCGTCGCGGACCGCCGGGCGACCCGTCCCGACACCGCCTATCGTGGCGATGCGGCGCGGTGCTGGACACAGCAGACCGCGTCCGACTGCGGGGCGCGCACGGTCTTCCACCTGCGCGAAGGCGAGGCTTTCGACGCGGTGCCCTATCGCGGTCGCGACTGGCATGTCCTCAATCGCCTGGACGACCCGCAGGACCAGTCGAGCGAAGTGCTGGCAGTCATCGCCTTCATGCAGGCCCTCGCAACCCAGGCAGACGAGCTCGACGACGTGCCGCGCGTCACCGTGCTGCCATGAAGGCAATCCATACCTCGACTTGCGACATCATACGCAAAGGCGGCCCTATGAGCATGTCTCAATTGCAATTTTCGCTTCTGATGCTTCCTTTGCTGGCGGCCGGTCTCGTAGCATGTGGCGACGGATCGCAGATCGGACACGAGACCGAGGGCGAGGCCGAGGAAAGCGGCGAGCCCCTGGATATCGATGGCGACGGGGCCATCGTGAAGCCATCGAGCTATTTGACTGTGGTCGGACGGGTCGAGAACGTCCGCCTTGGCCCGAACGGCCCGCAGCTGAAGGCGAAGATCGACACCGGCGCCCTGAGTTCCTCGATCGACGCGCAGAATATCGAACGCTTCGAACGCGACGGCGACGAATGGGTGCGCTTCGACACGAAATCTAACGGCGGCGAAGCCCTCAGCTTCGAGCGGCCGGTGGTCGACACGGTCCGGATCAAGAGCGCGAGCAGTGAGGGGCAGGAACGGCCCGTCGTCGAGATGCCGCTGTGCATTGCGGGAATCGTGCAGACGGTACGCGTGACCCTCGCCGACCGCACGGGGCTAAACTATCGCTTTTTGGTCGGTCGGCAGGCGCTCGAGAAAGGTAACTTGCTGATCAACGTGAAGCAGGCCTTTTCGGCAGAGCCGCGGTGCGACCGCGAGGCGTGATCGATAACGCAGGAAGCCGGGGGGGCTCATCATGCATTTTCGTGTGATCGTGATCGCCCTGCTCGCCATGGGAATCGGGCTGTTCCTGTTCCGCTGGCTGGGCCTCGACTATCCTCTGCTGCCGGACGAGGAAACGTCCCTGTGGCGCCTCGAAGTACAGCTGGAAATGCAGAACGGGGACGAAATTGGACGCCTGGCAATGTTCGCCCCGACCACCGACGAACGCTATGGGCTGGTCTCCGAAGAACTGGTTTCCAATGGCGTCCCCGTCCTCTTCCAGCAGCGGCTGAACGGCAACCGGCAGGCGATCTGGACGCTCAGCGAACCGGGCCAACGCGCGACGGTGATCTACCGTGGCCTGTACGAGCGTCGCCCGCGCCTGCCCGACGCCCCGGCGAGTGCCGCCCCGCCATCGCAGGAAGGGTTGTCCACACCCTTGCCAGGCCTGAGGGAAATGGCAGCCGAGGGGCTGGCCCGCGAGATGCGCAGTGGTGACGGCCCGCAGGAGGACCGCGTGCTCGCTCTGCTCTATCGCCTGCGCGAAGCGCCCGATGCGCAGGCTCGCGCACTAGTGGGCGAGGCTAACACGGTCGGCCGCCGGGTGCGCGCCGCCGCCCGTATCCTAAACCTCTCCGGTATTCCCGCGCGCACCGCCCATGGCCTGCTGCTGACCGAAACGCTGGAGCGCGCGGCACCCACCGCTTGGCTGGAGGTATGGGACGGAGATCGCTGGACTACCTACGACGCCGACCGGCTGAGCAGCGATATCGAACGGAACATGCTGGTCTGGTGGCGCGGTGACGATGCGCTTTACCAGGCGACCAACGCGCGTGACGCCGGCATCCGCATCGCGGTGGCCGAGCAGACCGTCGGCAGCGTGGACACCTTGCGCGATGCGCCGCGCGGATCGAGCTTCTTCTCGGCTTTTTCCTTCTTCAACATGACGATCAATTCCCAGCTCGTCTTCCAGCTGCTGGTGATGATTCCGGTCGGGGTGATCGTGCTGGTCGTCTGCCGCCAGATGATTGGCATCCCCACACTGGGCACGTTCATGCCGGTTCTGATCGCGCTCGTGTTCCTCATTTCGGGCCCGGTCTACGGCATGCTGTTTTTCGTAAGCCTGGTCGCGCTGGGCCTGCTAGCGCGGCTGTACCTGGCCCAGCTTGACCTCATGCTCGTCCCACGCCTCGCTGCGATGCTGGTGATCGTGATCGCGCTACTGGCAATCTTCTCGGTCGTCGCGGACCGCTGGTCGCTGGGCCTTGGCCTATCGATCTCGCTGTTCCCGGTGGTCATCATGACGATGACGATCGAACGCATGTCGGTCACGTGGGAGGAAAACGGACCGGCAGAGGCGTTGCAGGAGGGCGTCGGCAGCCTGTTCGTCGCGCTGCTCGCCTGGTTCGTGATGCAGATCGACGTGCTCAAGCACCTCTTCTTCGTCTTCCCCGAAACGATGCTCATCCTGCTGGCGATCCTGCTGATGCTGGGTCGCTATACCGGTTATCGCCTGACCGAATTCCATCGCTTCCGCGACTTCGGCACGGCGGAGAAACAGGCATGATCGGCCTCGATCGGTTGCGAAAGTTCAGCGCCGATGGGCTGGTCGGGATTAACGCGCGCAATTGCAACTATGTGTACCCGCTTAACGAACGGCGGCTGCTGCCGATCGTGGACTCGAAGATCCTGACCAAGACGGCGGCGGCCAGCGTAGACGTGCCTACTCCGGAAATGCTGGGGGTGATCGAGACCACCTCCGATGCGCGCAGAATCGAGGAGATTATCGGGGATCGGGAGGATTTCGTAGTGAAACCCGCGCGCGGTGCGCAGGGCAACGGCATCCTCGTCATCAACGGCCGAACACCCGAAGGCGGCTGGCGCAAGGCCAGCGGCAAGCCGATGAGCACGGCCAAGCTGCTCTACTTCATCCGCAATGTCGTCAGCGGCATGTACAGCAAGAACGCGATTGCCGACCGTGCCCTGATCGAGGAGCGCGTGATCTTCGCCGATGTGTTCGACCACGTATCGGCATCCGGCGTGCCGGACATCCGCATCATCGTCTACAAGGGCGTTCCGTTCATGGCGATGGTTCGGCTGCCGACCACGCAGAGCGACGGCAAGGCCAACCTGCACAAGGGCGGCGTGGGGATCGGTGTCGATATCGAGACCGGCGTGACGACGACCGCGGTGCACAAAAACCGCACGGTGACGCGCCATCCCGACACGTTTGAAGAGCTTGCCGGAATCCAGATCCCTGGTTGGGACGATATGCTCCAGATGGCGGCGCGATGCTACGATGCGGTACCGCTGGGCTATCTGGGCGTCGACATCGTCATCGATGCGCGCAAGGGCCCGCTGCTGCTGGAGCTCAACGCCCGCCCGGGGCTCAGCGTGCAAATGGCGAATCAGCAGGGGATTATCAACGCTTTGAACAAAATCGATCCAAGCCTGTTCGACGCGTAGATCCCAAATGGTCCCATCTAACGCCTCTCACCTTACTTCCGGTTGTAGCGGGAGGGGAAAGCTGAGCACACCTATCAATGTCTCGGCACACCAGCCCGTCAGGTGGGAAACGCCAGCTGACGGCAGTGCGACGCTCCTAAAGTCAAACCCGCCATAAATATTGTCACGTAAGATATTCTTTCGAGAAAATTTCCGAAAATGCTTTGTACGCCTGATCTTGGCCGAGCGAAGATGACTTAATAGGCTGGCGCACCTGGGCGACGCTGGCAGTCGTGACCGCTCTGCGAACGTTCTCAGGCCGTAACATCGCTTCTGAAAACTCAAGGCCAAGAAACGCACAAAGGTCGAGAAGCGCTTGCCGCGGCTCAGCAACGAGAGCCTCGTATGGCAAGGGGTGGATCCGCTGGGGAGCTTTCTCAATCCAGAAATCGAAGAGAGCATCTTCGATCTTGAAATGATGTGCAATATCAGTGGGAGAATGCGACCAATCGGCGCCTGTAACGATGTTGGTTCTGAAGTTGGACCAAGCGCAGCTTCGCGCGTTCCTGCGGATCCAGACAACTTTGGCTTCCGGAAGGGATGACAGGAGGATGCCCATGAAGCGAGAACTGTCGAGACTTTTGTCAATTATCTTCCGATCCGATTGAAGCCCGCGCTGCTCAACGAGATGCCGGTAAAGTGCAGCCAAGCTGCCTGCATCGCGATGTTCTGCGAATCTCGCGTAGGAAGCGGCATCTGACCCGCCGATGTCCTGCGCGAGCAATCTGAGCAGCGAAACCTCTCCTGCGCCGGATACAAGACGATTTGCGCACAGGATCTGTTCGACCAAAGTCGTGCCACTCCGTGGCAAGCCAGTGACAAATATCGTGCTTGCGCCCCCCGCCCTCTCCCCATTGAAAATTGGACGATCACTCCAACCATTCATTGATCGAGAAGCACTTTCCCGATCCACGACTTGGTCGTAGGGAGCGCTGCCTTGCGCTAATCGATTGGCCGCGCAGAACGCCTTATAGGCTTTCTCGAAGTTGCCTTCTTTGTGGAGGATGTTTCCGAGCGCGAAGAAATACGCGGATCGCTCGGAAGCTGGAGCATTCGCCATGGACGCTTCACGTGCTTTGATCGTTTGACCGATCCGGTCTTCAGGAAGAGAAGAAAGCGCCAGCATAGTCTGGCCAGACATTGGAGCAGCTTCAAGCACCGCCATGAAATGCTTATGCGCCTTGCCGAAATCACCGCTTGTCATGGCTAGCGTGCCGCGTAGATACTCGACCTCTGCTACACTTGGACAATCATCAGGAAGATCGTCAGCCATCCGAATTGCTTCGGCAACCCGGCCAAAATTTGCGGCGAGTGCTGCGTGATCGAACTTGGCGCGAAAGTCTCCACCCTGATTAATTCGCAAGCGCGATGCTGCATCCGCTAAGCTCCACTCGCCATTGCGCGAAAGCAATTTGATGACAGGGACCCACCGTTCACCCAATGGCGCTGCGTCCGCGACAAGCCGAGCGGTTGCGCTGTTGATAGCGGCACGGTCGCGTTGCTCGATGGCTTCACGCAGATCAGCCAATGTGTTCTTCGGATTACTCGCCACCGCGGAACCATAAAGTTTTTGCATAGAATAGAAAAGAAGGCCCGCGCGAGGGCGCGAGCCTTCTACTCAGTTACCCAGTGCCCTAAAAATCGACAGAGAATTGGAAGCGGACATATCGGGGCTGCTGATAGTTCAGCGGCGTGCCATAATCTCCGCGAGGACGACCACTTCCCTGCGTACCAAGTTCGCGAATGTCGGTAACAGCCTTCTGATTGAATACATTGAAGACATCTACACGCAACGATGATTCGAACGCATCCGTCGGAAGGCGGAATATTGCCGAGAGGTTGGTGAAGATATTCCAATCACTTTTCAGCTGGCTTCCTCGCGGGGTGATCGACAGAGAGGTGTCCGTGCCGTCGTTCACGAAATCTGAATAATTCGGATCCGTGATGACATTGCCCTGCTCGTCGACGTTGCAGTAGAAACCGGCTGCTCCGTAAGCGCCTGCAAAGGGGTCACGGTTAGCCGGAACGCGTCCGATACATCCGAATTTACGTGGGCTGATCGCCTGGAACTGAGCCCCCAGGGTCAGGAAATCGAAGGGCTGATATGATCCGAAGAATTTGAATTGGTGTTTGGCATGTCCTGGAAGGAAACCATACGTCCCATCGGTAAGTCCGGGCTGGTCGAAGGCGGTCGTCAAACCAGAATCCGTTTGCCCGTTATCGGAGCGGATACCCCCTTCGACGTTACCCTTCAGTTCAGAATAAGTGTAGGATGCGTTGGCGCTCCACAGACCGTCGAATTCTCGGTCGAAAGTCACCGTGCCGGCCCAGTAAGTGCGCCGAGCCTGCGGATAGCCTAGCTGAGCTGCAGTAAAGTCCACCGTGCGCAATTCGGTTTCGCCCGGCAAAGGATCCGACAAGGTGATTGTCTGGTCGGCGCCGGGATTGATCAAAACGTACTGATGGAATGAGGACCAGATATCGCTGCAACCTGAAATGCCCTCGTCTTCGCAATAGGCGATGACGGCCGCGTCGATCGCTGCGTCTTCAAGTGACTCGTTCAGACTGCGGTGAATACCGAAGATGCCGACCGTCATGCCGTTCCCGATGTTCCGCTCCAGGCCGAGAACATACTCGTCGACCGACTGCGGAGTCAGGTTTTGCGCTACCGTAGCAACTGTGGGGGTGGGAGTGCCATCGCTTCGGATGTTGCAATTGACCGTACCCGGCGAAATGGCGCTGGGATCGTTGGGACAGGCGACTCCATTCTGAACCGTTAGAACCGGTGCGCCCGGGATTGGCGTGCCGTCGGGATTGATACCATCGACTAGGAAATATTGATCGTAGTCGAATTCGGCGCCAGCCAGACGAATATTCGTATTGCTCGGTATCGGCAGATAGTAACGTCCAAACGAGCCATAAAATTTGGTCAATCCGTCGCCGAAAGGATCGGCAGTAAAGGCTATTCTGGGAGCAAACTGATCGCCGGAATCGAAGTAAGTCTCGCCAGCCACATTGTCGTTGGTGAATTTGTCCCAGCGAAGACCCAGGTTCAAGGTGACCCGATCTTCGAAGAGCGACCAGCTATCCTGGATATAGGCTGCTTCATTGACAGAATCGAAAGTACCGCCATTCCTGAAGGTGCGCGAAAAAAAGTAAAGCGTGTCGGGCGTCGGCACGTTCGTGTCGCCTGTACTGCCGGAGTTGACATAAGTGATGGCACGGTCACCGGTATAGGAGGTTAGCTGGTTTGAAGTCAGTTCCTCGCGATCATATCCGAATTTGAAGTGGTGGGAGCCGAGCAGATTAACGTAGATATCCGCGTCGGCACGATAGAACTTACGCGTGTCGTCGTTTTCTTCAATCAGGTTCGTCGGATTTCCCGTAATGCCGAGACCCGCGGTGTCTGAAATGAACGGGTAATCCGGATTGGAAGATGTCACCGTATCACGCCGCTCTGACCGGCCATAGGCCGCTGATAGCGTCAACCAGTCGGTGAACTGGCCGGTGTAACGCCCGATATAATTCTCACCGCCCGTCAAGGAGACCGTCGTTGCCGTTGCGCCACCCTGAAAAGGTCGATCATCAACGCGACTATCGTAGGCGCCACCATCGGCGTCCACTACAGCATAGGTCCGCTGATTGTTGGTCTGGCCGGAATCGAAATATGTGAATTCCAAACGATGGCCATCGAACGGGATGAAATCCAGTTTGCCGCCGAAATAAGGATCCCGCTCGGTCTGCTGGAGGAAACGAAAGCCCGTGCTGTACGGAGCCACGGTCGTCGCCGACGTAACGGGCTGTCCTGTCGTTGGATCGATGTCGGCTGGGCGCGTGTCGGTTGCCGGCAAGAGAACGGTGTTAGGCTGGACGGTCAGCTCCAAATCATCGAACCGATGGTAATTGTGCTGGTAAAACCCATAGAAGAAAAGTCTGTCCTTCCAGATTGGCCCGGAGAGATTTGCGACAACCTCAACTGTCTCGTCGAAATCTGAAGTGTTGTAGTCGATGAGCGTGTTGGGCCTTTTCTCGAATCCCCAACTCGGCTGATAGTTTACTAGGACGCCGCCATGAAAATCGTTCGAACCGGACTTTGAAATGGCGTTGACGAAGCCACCCGTGAAGCGACCGAACTCAGCCGGGACGCCGCCATTCTTAACCTCTACGGTGTCGTAGAATACGAAGGGTACTTCAACAGCGCCTAGGCCCTGCCGAAAATCCGTGACGTTCAAGCCGTTGAGAAAATAGGTATTTTCAGAAACAGAAGAACCAGAAAGGGCGGGCAGATTTCCAAACGCTGTATCGCCCTGTGTCGTGCCAGGCGCAAGCAGGATGACGGAGGTGAGGTCCCGGGCGATAGGAACGCGGCCGGCAACATCGGCGACATTCACCACGGCACCAACCGTTGCGCGATCGAAATCCGAGACGCGAACGCGCTGTCCGGTAACGACGATGGCATCACCCGCGCCGCTCGCCACCGCATCTTCTGCCACCAGTCGGAAGCTGTTACCCCCCGCTGATTGCCGAAGGGCGATGCCGTTTTCCGAATAGGTCGCGAATGCAGGCGCGGAAACCTCGAACGTGTATTCGCCTTGAGGCAGGTTTGGCACGCGATACGAACCGTCAGAGTCTGTCGTTGCCGTTCGGTTGAAACCCTGATCGTCAGAAGTAATGGAGACTGTAGCGCCAGACACCGGATTGCCCCCAGCATCGGTGACACGTCCGGTTGCTGTCACATTGGTAAAGTCCTGCGCACATACAGGTGCCGCCGTCACCCCAGCCACCGTAATTGCACCAACTACAGAAAAAGCTCTCAATGCGCTGCTCGCACTAAGAAGAGTCTTACGCAATTTCTTAGTCATGGTTATGTCCCCTAATCATATCTTTTTTCCGAGAAAACGAATAGTCGCCGCTTGGTCGACTTCCAAAATCCCAGACATGATCAGGGCTAACATTCTTTCAAGAGACCGCTAGCGTTGTTTACATTAATTAGACACTTATTGGAAAAATAAGAAATTATGTGACCTCAATACAACTTATCGAATTTTTTATTTCTCTCTATTATAATTATGTTGTTAACATTGAAAATATAGTGAGAGCGGAGATATTTTGCCTACCTCTGATATGTTAGAGTGTCTTTAGGGCAAAAAGGGTTGCTCGTCTCACTCATCCGAAACTTTGTTTGGCCAACCGCTGAAACCTTTTAGATACTATTAAAGTCATCCTTACCCATAAAATAGCGGGCGTTACCAAATCGAGGAAGCCTTGCTGAAGAAGTCATGGATTGACGAGCGTCAAGGAAGTGATGTGCTCACCAGACCACGAAATCGCGAAAAGCTTCGATAACGGCCGCCGTCAGCCTGCCCCCCCCCGGCACACATCCTCAGCAACCAACCGAAGCGTTGAATCTTTCTCGCCGAAGATCTATACCTTAAGGTATGGAAAAGGTTGCAACACGAGGTCGCCCGCGCGAATTTGATACTGACGAGGCGCTTGGCCAGGCGCTGCGTCTGTTCTGGCAGAAGGGCTACGAAGGCACATCGCTGAGCGATCTGACCGAAGCCATGGGGATTACCCGTCCGAGCCTCTATGCAGCGTTCGGTAACAAGGAAAACCTCTTCAGCCTGGCGCTCGATCTCTACGAGAAGGACAAGCTCGCCTATATCGGAGAAGCGGTCGAGGCGCCCACTGCGCGCGCCGTTGCCGAGACGCTGTTGCTCGGTTCCGTGGACGTGGCCACGGGCGACGAATGCCGCGGCTGCATGGGCGTTATTGCGTCCGTCGGTTGCCAGAGCATCGAGCCTTCCATCCGCGACGACGTCAATGCGCGCGCGGAATCGGCGAAACAGTTGATCGTCGACCGGATGCAGCGCGCCATCGATGCCGGCGAGTTCATCGTCCCCACCGATGCCACGGCAATTACGCGTTACCTACTGGCTCTAATGCAGGGCATGTCGGTTCAGGCCCAGTCGGGCGCCAGTCGCGCCGAACTTTTGCAAGTGACTGAATCAGCGCTTCTTTCCTGGCCCTCACGCTGAGACTTTCTCGATCTGAGAATAAAAATACCTAGCGGTACATAAATTTCGCTTGACCTGAACACCAGATTAAATACTTATCGGTACAGATAGTCGCACAGCGATGTTTCGCTGTGCGGCGGCTGGTTGCCGCAAGCCTCCGGTTAATCCGAATTCACAGCGTTTTGCTCCGAAAGCCCCTGCTTTTGGAGGCGATAGCGCTCGTCTCGATAAGGTCAGGTATACTCCATGTTCGACACACCGTTCGATCGCCGCGCAGATGAAGCCGCCGAAGAGCGCCGCGCTCAGCACATTTCTGAAATTCTAGACGAGCCTGAGCAGGACGATGAGGATCGATCAGACAGCCCGGTTGCGCGGCCACGGCCCAAGCGGCGCTGGCTCGCCTTCGCCCTCATCGTAGCCGGATTGGGCGGGGCGTGGTGGTTAACGGGAAATGAGCCCGTCGCCACTGCCGCGGCGGGTCCGCCAGCGGTGACAGCTGCGCATCCGCTGCAGAAGGAAATCACCGAGTGGGATGAATTCGTTGGCCGGTTCCAGGCCAGTCGCAGCGTCGAAGTTCGCCCCCAGGTTACCGGCGAGATTACGCGTATTCACTTTATCGACGGCCAGTTCGTTCAGCAGGGTGCGCCGCTCTTCACCATCGATTCTCGCGCTTACCGCGCTGCGCTCGCCGAAGCGAAAGCCGAAGTCGCGCGCGCCGACAGCGCGCTGGCCCTGTCGCGCGATAATCTGGCGCGCGCGCAGCGGCTGATTTCCGATGATGCGATTGCCGGGACCGAGATCGACCGCCTCCAGGCCCAGGTCAGAAACGATGCCGCAATCCTCGCCGCCGCCAAGGCAAGAGTATCCGCACGCGCTCTCGATGTTGGCTTCACCACGGTGCGGGCGCCGATTTCAGGGCGGATTTCCGACCGCCGTATCGATGCGGGCAATCTCGTATCCGGCGGGGGCGGAAGCGCGGCCACGCTCTTGACGACAATCAATGCGGTCGACCCGGTCTATTTCGAATTCACCGGCTCCGAGGCGCTGTTCCTCAAGGCGCGCCGCGAAGGGCTCGACAAGGGCACACCGGTCGAAATCCGTCTGCAGGACGAGACCGATTATCGCTGGCTCGGCACGCTCGATTTTACCGACAATGGCCTCGACAGCCAGTCGGGTACCATCCGTGCGCGAGCCGTGGTTCGCAACGGCGAGGGCTTTCTTGCGCCCGGACTATTCGGCCGCATGCGCCTCGCTGCCAGCGGCACGCACCAGGCGCTGCTAGTTCCCGACACGGCCATCGTGACGGACCAGACGCGCAAGCTGGTCCTGGTAGTGCAGAAGGACGGGACGGTGGCGAACCGCCCGGTTGAACTGGGCCCGCTGGTGGGCGGCCTCAGAGTGATCGAGAAAGGTCTCAAGCCAAACGACCGGGTGATCATCAAGGGTACGCAGATGGCGATGCCGGGACAGAAGGTCACTGCGCAGAATGGCCGTATCGTCGCCTCCGCCCCGGCGGGCGACAAGGCCAGGGAAGCGCCCATGGCGACCCCTGCCTCCTCGGCCAGCCTCGCCAGCTAGACCCCGCACGCGGCGCGTTCCGCGCCCCGCCCCATCTCCAACGCCCCCATTTCACGCCCGGAGTGCGTCCATGAACATTTCCCGCTTCTTCATCGATCGGCCGATCTTCGCCTGCGTTCTCGCCGTGCTGGTGACGCTGGTCGGTGCAATTTCCTACTTCTTCCTGCCGGTCAGCCAGTATCCCGACATCGTCCCGCCGACGGTAACCGTGAATGCGGTCTATCCAGGCGCCTCGGCCGAAACGGTGGCCGATACCGTCGCCAATCCGATCGAGCAGGAGATAAACGGCGTCGACGGGATGCTCTACCAGTCGAGCGAATCCACCGGCGACGGGCGGATGACGATCACCGTCACCTTCGCGCCCGGCACCGACCTCGACGAAGCGCAGGTGCTGGTCCAGAACCGCGTCGCGATTGCCGAGGCGCGGCTGCCCGAAGAGGTCCAGCGTCTCGGCATCGTCACCCGCAAAACCACGCCCGACTTCCTGATGGTGGTCAACCTGATCTCGCCCGACGGTTCGCTCGACCGGGAATATATCTCGAACTACGCGCAGACCCGGATCAAGGACCGGATCGCGCGGCTTGAGGGCGTCGGCGACGTCCAGATGTTCGGCCAGCGCGAGCTGGCGATGCGCGTGTGGATCGATCCGGGCCGCGCCGCCGCGCTAGGCCTGACGGGCAGCGATGTCGTGCGTGCGCTGAGGGCGCAGAACGTGCAGGTAGCCGCCGGTACGCTCGGCCAGCAGCCGAGCCCCGATTCCGCCTTCCAGCTCAATGTCGAGACGCAGGGGCGCTTCACCAGCCCGGACCAGTTCGGCGAGGTGGTGATCCGCACCGACGACCAGGGCCGCCAGATCCACGTCAGCGACGTGGCGCGGGTCGAGATCGGCGCGGCGGACTACGCGACCTCGGCCTACCTCAACGACACGGATTCGGTGATCCTGCCGGTTTTCCAGAAGCCCGGCTCCAACGCGCTCGCCGCGGCGGAAGGCGTCAAGGCGACGATGGACGAGCTGGCGGCCGATTTCCCGCAGGGCCTCGAATACCGGATCGTCTACAACCCGACCGAATTTATCGCCGAAAGCATCGACGCGGTGCTGCACACCCTGCTCGAAGCGGTGGTGCTGGTTGTGCTGGTGATCATCGTCTTCCTGCAGAAGGCGCGCGCCTCAATCATCCCCGTGCTCGCCATCCCGATCTCGCTGGTCGGCACCTTCGCGGTGCTGGCGATGCTGGGCTATTCGCTCAACAACCTCTCGCTGTTCGGGCTGGTCCTCGCGATCGGGATCGTGGTCGATGACGCGATCGTGGTGGTCGAAAATGTCGAGCGCAATCTGGAGGCAGGCTACAGCCCGCTGGAAGCCGCGCGGCGATCGATGGACGAGGTCGGCAGCGCGCTGATCGCGATCGTGCTGGTGCTGTGCGCGGTGTTCGTGCCGACGCTGTTCATGGGCGGCCTGTCGGGCGAGTTCTACAAGCAGTTCGCGGTCACGATTTCCGCCGCGACCATCATCTCGCTGTTCGTCTCGCTCACGCTTTCGCCCGCGCTGTCCGCGCTGCTTCTGCGGCCGCACGAGCACCTGCCCGAAGACGCGCCGCGTTGGCGCAAGGCGATCGAGCGGGCAGGCGACAAGTTTAACGCCGGGTTCGAGCGCTTCAGCGACAGCTATGCGCGGCTGACCGGGCGGCTGGTGGCGATGCCCCGGCGCATGGTGCTGGCCTACGGCGTGCTGATCGGCCTGACCGGGTTAGCATTGGTTATGACCCCCACCGGCTTCGTACCGCAGCAGGACCAGGGCTATTTCGTCTCGGTCATCCAGCTGCCCCCGGGGTCGTCGACGACGCGCACCGATGCGGTGATGAAGAAGGTCGCCGAACGCGTGCTGCCCATCGAAGGAATCACGGGCACGGTGATGCTGTCCGGTTTCGACGGTACGACGCAGACCCAGTCCGCCAGCTCCGCCGCCGCTTACTGGGTGCTCGACGATTTCCACCATCGTGAGGGCAACGGCCAGTCGATCGACGAGCTGATCGCCAAGGCGCAGGCCGCCACCGCCGATATCAACGAAGCGCGCCTGATGATCGTAAAGCCGCCCGTCATCCAGGGCATCGGCTCCGCCGGGGGCTTCCGCATGATGCTGAAGGATGATTCCGGGCAGGGCTACCGCCAGATGCAGGACGTGGCAAACGCGGTGATCGCGCAGGCCAACCAGCAGGAAGGGCTGGCCGGGGTCTATACCTTCTTCGACACCGGCACGCCGCGGGTGAAGACCGATATCGACCGCGAAAAGGCGCAGATGCTGGGCGTTTCGCCGAGCGACATCTTCGACACGCTGTCGGTTTATCTGGGCAGCGCCTTCATCAACGACTTTAACCTGCTGGGCCGGACCTATCGCGTCACCGCGCAGGCGGATGCGAGCTATCGCGACGATGTCAGCGATATCGGCAATCTGTATGCCCGGTCCGGCAACGGGGCGATGGTGCCGCTGGGATCGGTTGCGACCGTGACCGACACCACCGGCCCGTACCGCGTCAGCCGCTACAATCTCGCCCCCGCCGTCGCCATCGACGGCGACACCGCGCCGACAAGTTCGACGGGGCAGTCGCTGGTGACGATGGAGAAGGTCGCGGCGGAAACCGTGCCGCAGGGCTATTCGACCGAATGGACCGGCATCGCCTTCCAGCAGGCCAGCACCGGCAATACCGCGATCTACGTCTTCGGCCTCGCGGTGCTGCTCGTCTTCCTGGTTCTGGCGGCGCAGTACGAGAGCCTGATCATGCCGCTGGCGATCATCCTGATCGTGCCGATGTGCCTGCTTGCGGCGATGATCGGGGTGAACCTGATGGGGATGGACAACAACGTCCTCACCCAGATCGGCCTGGTCGTGCTGATCGCGCTGTCGGCCAAGAACGCGATCCTGATCGTGGAATTCGCCCGGCAGGGCGAGGCGCTGCACGGCCTGTCGCCCATCAATGCCGCGATCGAAGCGGCGCGGACCCGTCTGCGCCCGATCCTGATGACCAGCTTCGCCTTCATCCTCGGCTCGGTCCCGCTGGTGATCGCGACCGGCGCGGGCGCGGAACTGCGCCAGGCGCTGGGCACGGCGGTGTGCTTCGGCATGCTTGGCGTGACCGGCTTCGGCCTGATCTTCACCCCCACTTTCTATGTCGTTTGCCGCGCTCTGGGCGACCGGCTCGCATCGCTGCGCGGCCCCCGGGGCAGCTCAGATGTGCGCCCCGCCATGCAGCCCGCCGAATAGGAGCCTTGCTCATGAATCTTCGCACATTTCTCTTCCCCGCCGTTTCCGCGTTGGCCCTGGCGGGCTGCGCGGCGGGGCCGGACCACATCGCGTCCCTTCCCATCCACGATGTGGAAACCGGCCCCTTCCTCTCAGCCGAGTCAGATAGCGTATCCGCAGCGCCCCTCCCGCAGGATTGGTGGCGTCTGTATGACGACCCCGTTCTGGATGGATTGGTGGCCGATGCACTCGCCGCAAACACCGATATCCGGCAGGCCGTCGCCCGCATCGACCGTGCCCGTGCCGCGCTGCGGGGGGCGCGGGCGGACCGGCTGCCGCAAGTGGGGCTAGACGCATCGGCTGGCTATGGACGCGCGCCCGAAGCGCAGACTCTGCCGGGGCAGGACCGCGACGGTGGTCAGTTCTCGATCGGCGCCGATATCGCCTATGAAGTCGACCTGTTCGGCCGGGTGAGCAGCGGTATCGAGGCCGCGCGCGGCGATGTTACCGCCGCCAGCGCCGATGCCGAAGCGGTGAGGGTGATGGTGGTGGCGGATACCACGCGCGCCTATGCCGATGCCGCCAGCGCGGCAGCCCGGTTGCGCGTGGCGCGCTCGATAGTCGATCTGCTCGAAGACAGCCTCCGCCTGACCCGGTTGCGGCATGATGCAGGCTATACCGATGGCCTGGCAGTGGCGCGGATCGAAAGTCTGGTGGAACAGCGTATGGCCACCATTCCCGCGATCCAGGCAGAGCGCCGCGCTGCCCTGTTCGCATTGGCCACTCTGACCGGCCGGGCGCCTGCGGAGCTGCCGGCGGATATCGGCGCACGAACGGTTCCGCTCGAAATCGCCGCGCCGCTGCCGGTGGGGGACGGCACGCAGATGCTCGCGCGCCGCCCGGATGTTCGCGCAGCCGAACAGCGCGCGCTGGCCGACGGAGCGTGGATCGGGATTGCCCGCGCAGACCTTTATCCGCGCATCACGCTCGGGGGGTCTATCGGATCGGATGCGACCAGGCTGGGCGATCTGTTTGCCGGAGGGCCGCTGGGCTTCGTGCTCGGCCCGCTGATCGATTGGGCGTTTCCCAATCGCGAGCCGGTTTACGCCCGGATCGATGCAGCCGAGGCGAATGCCGCCGGATCGCTCGCTGCCTTCGACGGGACCGTGCTCGTGGCGCTCCAGGAGGCGGAGACAGCCTTGTCGAATTACGCCCGTGCGCTGGAACGGCGGCGTATTTTGGTGGCGGCCGTAGCATCCGCCGAACGCGCCGCGCGGATCGTTCGCGCGCAGAACCGCGAGGGGCTGGTCAATTCCCTCGACACGCTGGACGCGGAGCGCACGCTGGCTGAAGCGAGCGCCGAACTCGCCGAGCAGGACGCCGCCGTCTCCCGAGATCAGATCGCCGTGTTTCGCGCCTTGGGCGGCGGCTGGGAGCAAGGTACCGGAGGCGAAAATGGCGAAGAATAAGGATCCCTGGTGGCACCCCCACCGCGACGCTTTCGCCTCTGCAACCGTGGGGTTTTTGATCACCTCTGCGATCTTGCTATGGCCGATTCTTGCGCGAGCCGCCTAAGCATTGGGGAGCTAATACGGCGCTGTTACTGTGGCTGCACGGCTCGCAGTGCAACCGCTTGTTGAATGAATGTCTTCAGGCCGAACTACAGCATGCGCGCCTTCGTAAAGTGCGTGCGAAACGTCCGAAGGTGGAGGGCGAACCATAAAAGCTGGAGCGGGTGAAGGGAATCGAACCCTCGTCGTCAGCTTGGGAAGCTGCTGCTCTACCATTGAGCTACACCCGCGAAGCCCGGCTGCGGTTGGCATGGGATGGGCGAGTGGGTCAATACAATCCGGAGCGTTTGGCGGAAAACACTTTCCCGCGGGTTCCCAACTCGCCCAGACTGCCTAGAAGGCCCTGCATGGAAAACAAACGCGAATGGCTCAACTGGGCGATCGGAAGGATCGAGGCGGATTTCAACCGCTCGGCGGATACCCACCTCATTCCCCTACCCGTTCCGGCCCTGCCCGATATCGCGATCTATCTGAAAGACGAGTCCAGCCACCCGACCGGAAGCCTGAAGCACCGGCTGGCCCGCTCGTTGTTCCTCTACAGCCTGTGCAATGGCTGGATCGGCAAGAACACGGCCATCGTGGAAGCGTCGAGCGGATCGACAGCTGTCTCGGAGGCCTATTTCGCCCGCATGCTGGGCCTGCGCTTCATTGCGGTAGTGCCGCGCTCGACCGCCAAGGCCAAGATCGACGCGATTACCTTCCAGGGCGGCGAGTGCCACTTTGTCGACCGTCCCTCGGAAATCTATGAGGCCGCACATTCGCTCGCCGATAAATTGGACGGTCACTACATCGACCAGTTCACCTATGCCGAGCGCGCCACGGACTGGCGCAGCAACAACAATATCGCCGAATCCATTTTCGCGCAGATGGCCCAGGAACCTCACGCCGTTCCGCGCTGGATTGTCTGCGGCGCCGGTACGGGCGGCACGTCGGCAACCATCGGCCGCTACGCCCGCTACCACCGGCACGACACACGTTTGTGCGTCGCCGACCCCGAAGGATCGGTCTTCCACCGCCATTGGTCCGATCGGTCGGTCGATCGTATCGAGCATTCGTCCGGCTGTATCGAGGGCATCGGCCGGCAACGGGTCGAGCCAAGTTTCCTGCCCGATGTGGTCGACCGGATGGAAGTGGTCCCGGACGTCTGCTCCATCGCTGCTGCCCATGAGGTCAGCAAAAGGCTAGGGCGCAGATGCGGCGGCTCGACCGGGACGAATGTGTGGGCATGCGCCAAGATCGCAGCCGACATGGCGGAACGGGGCATGGCAGGATCGATCGTCTCGATCCTGTGTGACGATGGCAGCCGCTACGCCGACACGATTTTCGACAATGCCTGGCTTGCGGATAACGGCCTCGACATCGTACCGCAGCAGAAGAAGATAGCGCATTTCTTCGAGACAGGGACCTTCGCGGCCGGCTAGGCCTGTCTCGATACTGGAGAGGACAATCCGCCCATGATCAGCGATGATCGCATCATTCTAGGCCTCTTGGCAGCCCTGCTCGCCTTCGTGTTCGCCACGCGGGACAGGCCCGGCTGGAAGCGGTTCTACGTCTTCGTTCCGATCATACTGGTTTGCTATCTGGTTCCCTCGCTCTTCGTGACGTCCGGCTTGATCGATACTTCGGACAGCCAGCTCTGGCCGATCGCCAAGGATTATTTCCTGCCCGCCGCGCTGTTTCTGATGACGCTCAGCATCGACATCAAGGGGATCATCGGCCTTGGCAGCAAGGCCATCATCATGTTCCTGACCGCCACTGTCGGCATCATTATCGGTGGGCCTCTAGCGCTGTGGATCGTGGCGCAATTCGACCCGAGCGTCATCGGCGCAGGCGACACCGCAGCCTGGAGGGGTCTGGCGACACTCGCGGGCAGCTGGATTGGCGGCGGGGCTAACCAGACGGCAATGCTCGAAGTCTATGGCTATCCGCTGGAGAACTTCTCCGCCCTGCTGGCCGTAGACATCATCGTGGCGGAAATCTGGATGATCTTCCTGCTCTATGGCGCAGGTGCAACCGAACGCGTGGACCGCTGGCTCGGCGCTGATGCTTCATCCATCGAGAAGCTGCGCGACAGCATGGCGAACTACTCCGACAGTATCGAACGCGTGGCCAAGGCCAATGATTACGTTCTGCTGTTCGGCGTCGCTTTCGCCGTCGTGGGCCTTTCGCATCTGCTTGGCGGGTGGATCGGCAATTTCTTCGCCGAGCTTCAGGGCGAGGATGCAACCCTGGCAAGCGAATTCTTCTGGGTCGTCGTCATCGCCACGACCGCCGGCCTGCTTGCCAGCTTTACCCGCGCCCGCGAACTAGAAGGGGTCGGCGCGAGCAAATTCGGCGTACTGTTCATCTTCCTGCTGGTCGCCATCATCGGCACGCGAATGGATGTCACCAAGATCATGGACGCCCCTGCATTCATGGCGATCGGGGCCATCTGGATGCTGTTTCACATCCTGCTGCTTCTGGTCGTGGCCAAGATCATCAAGGCCCCGTTCTTTTTCGTGGCCGTCGGCAGTAAGGCCAATGTGGGGGGCGCAGCCTCCGCGCCGGTTGTGGCGGCGGCATTCCACCCCGCGCTGGCCCCTGTGGGCGTGTTGCTGGCTGTGCTCGGTTATGCGCTGGGCACCTATGGTGCCATACTGTGCGCGCAGCTTATGGCTGGTGTGGGTTAGCTCTCTCACTATCCCGTCCAGCTGAGGTTTCATCTGAAACCGGTTGATTTAGGACCTCTCGCTTGCCAAGGCCGTTGGCAAGAAAAGAGAGGATTTTTCCATGCGTCAGGTCGACCATTTCATTGCCGGAGACAGTCCGGCCGCCAACCGCAAGCACAAGATCTGGAACCCGTCTACCGGCGAGGTCCAGGCCGAAGTTCCTTTGGGAGGTGCGGCACTGCTTGATCAGGCTGTGACAGCAGCCAAGAAGGTGCAGCCTGAATGGGCCGCCACCAATCCGCAGCGCCGCGCCCGCGTAATGTTCAAGTTCAAGGAACTGGTCGAAGCGCATAAGCAGGAACTGGCCGAACTGCTCGCCAGCGAACACGGCAAGGTCGTGGAAGATGCGCATGGCGACGTGCAGCGCGGGCTGGAAGTGATCGAATATGCCTGCGGCATCCCGCAGGCTCTGAAGGGTGAGTACACGCAGGGTGCAGGCCCCGGCATCGATGTCTATTCGATGCGCCAGCCGCTCGGCATCGGGGCTGGTATTACCCCGTTCAACTTCCCCGCGATGATCCCGATGTGGATGTTCGGCATGGCAATCGCTGCAGGCAACGCCTTTATTCTGAAGCCGAGCGAGCGCGATCCGAGCGTGCCGGTGCGACTGGCCGAACTGTTCCTGGAAGCGGGTGCACCCGAAGGGCTTTTGCAGGTCGTCCACGGCGACAAGGAAATGGTCGATGCCATCCTCGACCACCCCGACATCCCAGCGATCAGCTTCGTCGGCTCGTCCGATATCGCGCAGTATATCTATTCCCGCGGCACGGCCAATGCGAAGCGCGTTCAGGCCTTCGGCGGAGCGAAGAACCACGGCATCGTCATGCCCGATGCCGATCTCGATCAGGTGGTCGGAGACCTGGCTGGGGCCGCCTTCGGCTCGGCCGGTGAGCGCTGCATGGCGCTGCCGGTAGTGGTACCGGTGGGCGAGGACACCGCAGAACGGCTGCGCGAGAAGCTGATCCCTGCGATCAATGCGCTGCGCGTAGGCGTTTCGACCGATGCCGAAGCGCATTACGGCCCGGTGGTCACGCCCGAGCACAAGGCGCGTGTCGAACAATGGATCGACACGGCCGAGAAGGAAGGCGCCGAAGTGGTCATCGACGGCCGCGGCTTCACCCTCCAGGGGCATGAGAACGGCTTCTTTGTCGGTCCGACCCTGCTCGACCGCGTCACGCCTGATATGGAAAGCTACAAGGAAGAAATCTTCGGCCCGGTTCTCCAGATCGTGCGCGCGAAGGATTTCGAAGAAGCCGTGCGCCTGCCGAGCGAACACCAGTATGGCAATGGCGTCGCCATCTTCACCCGGAACGGCCACGCCGCGCGCGAATTCGCCAGCCGCGTGAATGTCGGCATGGTCGGTATCAACGTGCCGATCCCGGTTCCAGTCAGCTATCACAGCTTTGGCGGATGGAAGCGTTCCGGCTTCGGTGACATCGATCAATACGGCATGGAAGGCCTGAAGTTCTGGACCAAGGCCAAGAAGGTCACCCAGCGCTGGCCCGATGGCGGCGGCGACGGGTCGAACGCCTTCGTCATCCCCACCATGGGATAGATCGGCCGGGCGGAGCATTGGGGGCAGTATGATGAAAAACCTGCCGCTATGCTCCGCCCTGCCCGTCGCCCTGCTGGCACTCGCAGGCTGCACCGCCGCTGATGAGACCACCTCGCAGGACGATGAGACAATGATTCCGGTCGAGCCCGACGGAGGGATTGGCGATGGTGCAGAACCGCTCCCCGAAACCGAGCAGGAGACTATCCCCCGCGCACTTCATGGCAGGTGGGGTCTGGCCCCGGGCGATTGCACCGACGAAGACGGCGACGCCAAGGGAGCGCTCGAAATTTCGGCCACAAAGCTGCGTTTCTATGAATCGCAGGCCGCGATTGCCGAAATAAAAGAAAAAGGCGATGATAATATCCGTGCCATCTTCGACTTCGCGGGCGAAGGTCAGAATTGGCAGCGGGAGATCAATCTTCACCTAAATGAAAGCAGCACCCGACTAATACGCGAAGAATACGGTGAGGATGCAATGTCCGACCCGCTGACTTATACCAAATGCCCCGTCTGAGGAGACACTGATGAAAGCGTATGTTCTATCCCTTGCCGCCCTTCCCCTTGCTGCTTGCGCAACCACCGGTGGTGATATGACATCGCCTTCTGCCGGGGGCGGCATTTGTGAGGCAGACGCTCTCCAGACATATGTCGGTCAGAAGGCCGACGCTGACATCGGTGCGAAAATCCTCGCCGAAAGCGGTGCGAAGACGCTTCGCTGGGGCGCACCGGGCACGATGTGGACGATGGATTATCGCGAAGACCGCGTGAATGTGCGGTATGACGCCGCCATGATCATCACCGAAGTAAAATGCGGATGAGTAATCGGGGGCGGGCTTTCACAGGCTCGCCCTATGAAGCAAAGTTCGGTTTCGCCCGCGCAGTGCGCGTGGGCGACCGGATCGTGGTTGCAGGCACGGGTCCGGTAGAGGACGACGGCAGCACCACGCCAGGCGACGCTGCCGCGCAGGCGGATCGTTGTTTCACCTTGATCCTGCGCGCGATCGAACAGCTTGGCGGCAGCGCCGGCGATGTCGTGCGAACGCGCATGTTTCTGACCGACTTCAGTGATCAAGAAGTGGTCGGCGCGGTACATTCCCGATTTTTCGGAGCGAAGCCGCCAGCCGCAACGATGGTCGGTTGCGCGTGGCTTTGCCGCAAGGAGTGGAAAGTCGAAATCGAGGCCGAAGCAATCGTTTCCGCCTAGCCTGCCGCCCCCTTCCCTTGCCCCGATGGGCGGGCTAGAGCGCTGCCCATGACAGGACAATTTCAGCTTACCGAAGAGCAGCTCGCCATCCAGGAAATGGCCCAGCGCTTTACCGCCGACAATATCACACCTCATGCGGGCGAATGGGACGAAACATCGCACTTCCCGCGCGATGTGATCAAGCGCACTGCCGAACTCGGATTCGGTGCGATCTATGTCTCGGAGGAGAGCGGCGGCATCGGCTTGGGCCGGCTGGAAGCGGCTCTCATCATGGAAGCCATGGCCTATGGCTGCCCTACCACCAGCGCCTTCATCTCAATCCACAACATGGCCAGCTGGATGATCGACAGCTTCGGCGGCGAAGAGGTCAAGGAGCGCTACCTGCCCGATCTCGTCAGCATGAAAAAGCTGGCCAGCTACTGCCTCACCGAACCGGGCAGCGGCTCGGACGCGGCGGGATTGAAGACCAATGCCGTGCTGGATGGCGACCATTACGTGCTGAATGGCACCAAGCAGTTCATCTCCGGCGGCGGCGTCAACGACATCTATGTCACCATGGTCCGCACTGGCGAGCACAAGACAAAGGGCATCACCTGCCTGGTGATCGACAAGGACACGCCCGGCGTATCTTTCGGCAAGCCGGAGAAGAAGCTCGGCTGGAACGCCAGCCCGACCGCGCAGGTGATCTTCGAGGACGCCCGCGTGCCCGTGGCCAACCGCGTGGGCGACGAAGGTGAAGGTTTCCGCTTCGCCATGATGGGGCTCGACGGCGGGCGGTTGAACATCGGCGCCTGTTCGCTGGGCGGGGCGCAGCGCTGCCTAGACGAAGCGGTGGCCTATACCAAGGACCGCAAGCAGTTCGACACGCCGATCGCCGATTTCCAGAACACCCAGTTCATGCTCGCCGACATGGCGACCGATCTGGAGGCGGCGCGGGCCCTGCTCTATCTCGCCGCCGCCAAGGTGACCGAAAATGCGCCCGACAAGTCGCGCTTCTCGGCCATGGCCAAGCGGCTCGCGACCGACAATGGCAGCAAGATCGTCAACGACGCGCTGCAGCTGTTCGGCGGCTACGGCTATCTCAAGGAATATCCGATCGAACGCTTCTGGCGCGACCTGCGCGTGCATTCGATCCTGGAAGGCACCAATCAGGTCATGCGTATGATCGTGGGCCGGGATTTGCTGCGCCAGTGAGCGGCCTTGCCATGACCACCTTCCTCGTCCCCGATTACGATGAGGGCATCGCCTTCTTCCGCGACGCGCTGGGCTTCACCCTGCTGGAAGACAGCGATCTGGGCGCGGGCAAGCGCTGGGTCGTGGTGGCTGGCGCAAGTGGCGGCAGGCTGTTGCTCGCACGCGCCACGGACGAACGCCAACGCGCTGCCATGGGCAACCAGGCCGGCGGCCGCGTCGGCTGGTTTCTGTCCAGCGACGATTTCGCCGCCGATCATGCCCGCATCGCCGCATGTGGCGTGCAATTCAGCGATGGCCCACGCGAAGAGCTCTATGGCACGGTGGCGGTCTTTACCGATCCCTGGGGCAATCGTTGGGATCTCATAGAACATAGGAAAGCAGCATGACCGACGAGGTCCATATCCACACACATGGTCGCATCGGCCACATCTCATTGAACCGCCCCAAGGCGCTGCACGCGCTGACGCTCGACATGTGCCGCGCAATGAGCAAGGCGCTGCGCGAATGGGCCGACGACGACGGGATCGAAGCGGTGATCCTCGATCACGCCGAAGGCCGCGGCTTCTGCGCCGGGGGCGATATCAATCTGCTGCGCCACTCCGCGCTGAACGATGACGGCCGAAGCGGACGCGAATTTTTCTACGACGAGTATCAGCTGAACCACCAGATGTTCTCCTATGGCAAGCCGATCGTTGCCTTCATGGACGGCATCACGATGGGCGGCGGCGTCGGCATTGCCCTGCCGTGCAAATACCGCGTCGCGACCGAACACACGCGCTTCGCCATGCCTGAAACCGGCATTGGCCTTTTCCCGGATGTCGGCGGCGGATGGCATCTCTCCCGCCTCGGCGGACGGCTGGGCCAGTTCCTGGCACTGACCGGCGCACGGTTGGACGGGGCTGAATGCCAGTTTGCAGGCCTGTCGACGCATTATCTCCCGGCGGAAAAGCTGGAAGAGGCCAAGGCTCGGATCATCGACAACCCCGCGCGCATCGGCGGCATCCTGTCGGAACTCTCGGTAACTCCGCCCGAGGCCCGAATTGAGGCGAACTGTGACCGGATAAACAAGCACTTCGCGTCCGACCGGTTCGAGGACATCCTTGCAAGTCTTGAAGCGGACGACAGTGACTGGGCAGCGAAGGAACTCGCCACGCTGCGCAGCAAGAGCCCGCAGACATGCAAGGTCGCGCTCCGCCAGTTGGCGGACAGCGCACATCTGGACAGCTTCGCCGACAACATGGCGATGGAATATCGCATCGCCAGCCGTGTGCTGACCCGCCCCGATTTCGCCGAGGGCGTACGCGCGGTGATCGTAGATAAGACGAACGATCCCAAATGGGCCCCGGCAACGCCAGAAGGCGTGAGCGATGAGCTGATCGACAGCATCTTCGCGCCGCTGCCCGCAGGCGAGGAATGGCAGCCGCTGGGATAATCCGCACCGTCATGCTGAACTTGGTTCGGCAGCCATCTCGCCCGATGAGAGGACGGTCTGGATCAAAACATGGACCCTGAAACGAGTTCAGGGTGACGACTTGAAAGGGAGCCGAATGGCCGAATACGAAACCATCACCGTCGAAACCCGCGACGCGGTCACACTGATCACGCTCGATCGGCCCAAGGCACTGAATGCGCTCAACAGCCAAGTACTCGAAGAACTGATTGACGCTTTCGCCGCCTATCAAGCCGACGAGAGCCAGCTTTGCGCCGTTCTCACCGGATCCGGCGACAAAGCCTTTGCCGCTGGCGCAGACATCAAGGAAATGAGCGAAAAGGCTTCGGCCGACTTCTATCTCGACGATTTCTTCAGCCCCTGGACCAGCGAAATCGTGAAGAAGACCCGCAAGCCATGGATCGCTGCGGTCAACGGCTTCGCGCTGGGCGGCGGCTGCGAGCTTGCCATGATGGCAGACTTCATCATCGCGTCGGAGAACGCGAAATTCGGCCAGCCCGAAATCAAGCTTGGCGTCGCTCCGGGGATGGGTGGATCACAGCGCCTGACCAAGGCGATCGGCAAGTCCAAGGCGATGCAAATGTGCCTCACTGGCCGAATGATGGATGCCGAGGAAGCGGAGCGCAGCAATCTTGTCGCTCGTGTCGTTCAACATGACAGCCTGCTGGAGGAGGCGATGAAGACCGCTAAGCAGATTGCCAGCATGCCGCCGATGGCCGCCATCGCGAACAAGGAAATGGTCAACGCCGCCTTCGAGACCAGCCTCGACCAAGGGCTCATCATCGAGCGGCGCATCTTCCAGATTCTCGCAGCGAGCGAGGACAAGAAGGAAGGTATGGCTGCCTTCGTTGAAAAACGTGAAGGCAAGTGGAAGGGGCGGTAATCGCCATTTGGGCTTCTCGCCTCTGCGAGGAGCCTGACAGGGAAGCAGGCTAGTCGCCACGCTTGATGAATCATCAGGATTGAATTGCTTCCGAGCTTCGCCGCTCGCCACGATAATTGAGAGAGGATAAATTATGAGAATCGCCTTCATCGGCCTCGGCAATATGGGCGGCGGAATGGCCGCTAACCTCGTGAAAGCGGGACACGAGGTGAATGCCTTTGACTTGTCGGAAGAAGCGCTTGCCGCAGCAAAGGACAATGGCTGCGCGCCGTTCACCGATGCAGGCGAGGCTGTGCAAGGTGTCGACGGGGTGGTGACCATGCTCCCCAACGGTGAGATCGTGAGGGCGGTCTACGAAGGCAGCGTGATCGGCAAGGCTCCTAATGGCGCAGTGTTACTCGACTGCTCAACCATCGATGTCGCCACTGCCAAGGAAGTCACTGCCCGCGCCGAAGCTGCCGGATACGACATGGTCGATGCACCTGTTTCGGGCGGCATCGCGGCAGCCAATGGTGGCACGCTCACCTTCATGGTAGGCGGAACCGAGAAAGCGTTCGCGCGCGCCGAAGAGGTGCTACAATCAATGGGCAAGGCCGTTATTCACGCAGGCGATGCAGGAGCGGGCCAGACGGCAAAGATCTGCAACAACATGCTGCTCGCCATTTCGATGATCGGCACGGCAGAAGCGATGAAGATGGCCGAGAAACTCGGGCTTGATCCGCAGAAGTTCTACGAGATTTCGAGTCAGTCTTCTGGTTATTGCTGGTCATTAAATGCCTACACGCCGATGCCCGGTGTGGGTGCCGAAAGCCCGGCGGATAATGACTACAAAGGCGGCTTTGCCACGGCGCTGATGCTCAAGGACCTGCGCCTCGCTATGGATGCGTCGGAAGATGTCGGCGCGACCACAGTATTGGGTGCGAAAGCCGCCGAGATCTACGAGAAGCTTGCCGAGGAAAACGGCGGACTCGACTTCTCCTCGGTGATCAAGACGCTTTAAGTTCGTCCAGGACCCGCGCGAGCCATTCGCGCGGGGCTTTTCGCCGGCCGATATCGGCGACGAATTCCTGTCCCCGCGCGACGCTCTTCAGCCTGCCGCCGCGCAGCCAGCGATCTGCGCGGTCGTGGTAGGAAAGCCCGCCTCGCTTCAACCATTGAGGGCGGTGCCAGAGCGATGGCGGACCGCCCGGCACGGTGAGACGAAGCGCATCTGCGGCCCGGAGAGCGGTACCACCGGAGCCTGTATAGACGCAGTCGTTCGGTCCATGCATTTTCAGCGCATGCGGATGTCCCGCCTCGACGAGCCAGTCCGGCACACCGAGCGAAAGATCGATTACCTCACCGACTTCCAGCCAGCCAAAAATGCGATGATGCGGCTCTTCCGTATCTTCTTCTCGAAACAAGCCGAAGAAGAGGAAAACATCTCCGAGCCCGACGCCCTGATTCCGCAAATGGGTCTGCGCCGCGCCGACTTGTCCGAATAGGCAGGTGCCATCTTCACGGAACATCGGATCGTAGTGGCAAAGGTCATCTGCGCACAGCTTTCCCTTGCTGGCTTTCTCCGCATGTTTTCCCAGCCCTATATCGCCATACCGGGTGCGCGATGCCCCACTGGCCGGGATCGGCAGACTCAATGGCCGCCCGGCCACGATCGGCGAAGGCCCGCCGCCCGATGCGCTATCGAACCCCTTGCGGCTGAAAACGATCTTCATCGCCGCAGGACAGGCATTACCGCCCGCCCTGCTCGCTCAGCGTCGGTGTGCCTGCAGGCGGGTTCGGCTCTTCCCAAGCTAGTACCGGCTTTCTTGCCGCCAAAGTTTCGTCGAGCCGGCGACGCGGCGCATAATACGGCGCTGTCTTCAGGCTTTCATCGCCTGTCTTTGCCCGTTCCGCCACGCTGCGCAGCGCCATTATGAACTGGTCCAGCGCGGCCTTGCTTTCGGTCTCGGTCGGCTCGATGAGCATTGCGCCGTGCACCACCAGCGGGAAATACATGGTCATCGGGTGGTAGCCTTCGTCGATCAACGCCTTGGCGAGATCGAGCGTTGAAACGCCCTCGGCGAAACCCTTGTCGCTGAACAATGCCTCATGCATGCACGGCCCGCTGTGACCGAAAGGCGCGTCGAGAACGTCTTCCAGGCTGCGCAGCACATAGTTTGCATTGAGCACCGCATCTTCCGCCACCTGCTTCAGCCCGTCAGCCCCATGACTGAGGATGTAGGCGAGCGCGCGGGTGAACATGCCCATCTGGCCGTGGAACGCGGTCATGCGCCCGAAATGGGCAAGCTGACGGCCGAAATGCTCTTGAGCGAAGGCCTCGGCGTCTTCTTCCTCGACGAGATGCACGACACCGTCCTCAGTTCGCGCCGTATAAGGTAGCGGCATGAAAGGTGCGAGCGCTTCGGACAACACCACCGGCCCCGATCCGGGGCCGCCGCCGCCATGCGGGGTGGAGAAAGTCTTGTGGAGGTTGATGTGCATCGCATCGACACCGAGATCGCCCGGACGGACCTTGCCGACGATGGCGTTGAAGTTCGCGCCGTCGCAATAAACGAAGCCGCCCGCATCATGGACCGCATCGGAAATAGCCTTTAGGTCGCGCTCGAACAGGCCGAGTGTAGAAGGGTTGGTGATCATCACACCGGCAACATCGGGACCGAGACGGCCCTTAAGCGCATCGAGGTCCACCCGGCCATCCGCATTGGCAGGAATGTCCTCGATCTCGTATCCGGCAAAGGCGGCGGTGGCGGGATTGGTGCCATGCGCGCTTTCGGGCACAAGGATCACCTTGCGCGCATCGCCGCGAGCTTCAAGCGCGGCGCGGATGCACAGGATACCGCATAGCTCACCGTGCGCGCCTGCCTTGGGGCTCATGGCGACGCTATGCATGCCGGTCAGCTTTATCAGCCAATGCGCCAATTCGTTGGCGACTTCCAGCGCACCGCGGACCGTGTCGACCGGCTGTAGCGGGTGAACGTCGGCAAAGCCCGGCATGCGTGCAACCTTCTCGTTCAGCCGCGGATTATGCTTCATCGTGCACGATCCGAGCGGAAAGAGACCGAGGTCGATCGCATAGTTCTGACGGCTCAGACGCGTATAATGCCTGACCGTTTCAGGCTCGGTCAGACCGGGCAGGCCAATAGCGTCAGTCCGCTCGAACCCGCCAAGGCGGCTCGCCGGAGCGGACTTTGGCGGCGATGGCTGCTCGACGCCGGCGAGATCCAGCTTGGCAGCAAACTCGAAATCCACGCCGGTGGTTTCGGTCGATCCAATCTCGAACAGCAATGGCTCTTCGAGCAGCAGCGCGCGATTGCCGGTGGCGGTGTCGGGACCGCTCATTGCGTTGTGGCCTTCGACCGGTGTGCCGGGCTTCCAGCCCGATGCATTAGGCGTGCTCATGCCAGCACCTCCTCAAGTGCGGAAGCCAGCGTCTCGATGTCCTCCTCGGTGGTGGTTTCGGTGACCGCGACGAGCAAGCCCTTGCCCAGCGCGTCATTGCCCGGAAACAGGCGGCCCAGCGCCACTCCGGCGAGGACATCCTGGCTGGTCAGATCGCGCACGATCTTGCGCGCGTCGCCTTCTATCAGCAGGGTAAATTCGTTGAAAAAGCTCTCGTTGAGCACCTTGGCACCGGAAACTTTGCCGAGCCGTTCAGCAGCGATGCAGGCGAGGCGGTGGTTCTCCGTGGCGAGGCTGCGCAGGCCTTTTTCACCCAGCAAGGTCATATGAACGCTGAAGGCCAGCGCGCAGAGCCCCGAATTGGTGCAGATGTTGCTCGTCGCCTTTTCGCGGCGGATATGCTGCTCGCGGGTCGACAGCGTCAGGACGAAGCCGCGCTTGCCCTCCGCATCTACGGTCTCCCCGCATAGCCGGCCCGGCATCATGCGGACGTGCTTGGGGTCGCGGACGGCGAACAGCCCCAGATATGGCCCGCCAAACTGCAAACCTACGCCGATCGACTGCCCCTCGCCCACGACGATGTCGGCACCGAGTTCACCGGGCGATTTGATTGCTCCCAAAGCGACCGGCTCCGTGTTTACCGCGATCAACAAGGCGCCCTTGTCATGCGCAGCCTCGGCGATCTTTTCCAGGTCCGGCAGGCGACCGAAAATGTCGGGATATTGCACCACGACGCAACTGGTACTCTCGTCGATCCGGGCAATCAGACCGTCGTCATCGGGCTTTGCCGTCAGGCTCGGCGGAGCACCGGCAATCTCATCCTCGGTGAATTTCGCCATGGTCCTGACGACTTCGGCGTAATGTGGATGCAATGCGCCGGAAAGGACCACCTTGCGCTTCTTGCCTCGCGCCACGCGGCTCGCCATGGCGACGGCTTCCCAGCACGCAGTCGAACCGTCATACATGCTCGCATTGGCCACGGCGCAACCGTAAAGCCGCGCTACTTGGCTCTGAAACTCGAACAGCATCTGCAGCGTGCCCTGCGCGATTTCGGGCTGATACGGCGTGTATGCGGTCAGAAATTCGCCGCGCTGAATGATGTGGTCGACGCTCGCCGGGACATGATGGCGATAAGCTCCCGCGCCGAGGAAGAAGGCAGCGTCTGCCGCTGCGAGATTCTTCTTAGACAGACGGCGCATATGCTTCTCTACCGCCATTTCGGAGGCGTGCATCGGCAGCCCGTCGATGGGGCCGGAAAGCCGCGCCTCTTCTGGCACATCGACAAACAGCGCATCCACATCGGGCGCACCGATTTTATCAAGCATCGCCGAGCGGTCGGCGTCATTCAGCGGCAGGTAGCGCATCGATTACCTCTTATGTCCCGAAAGCGGGATGGGAATTAAAGTCCGTCGCAAAAGCTCTTGTAAGCCTTGTCGTCCATTAGACCTTCAAGTTCGGCCTTGTCCGAAACGGTCATCTTGAAGAACCAGCCGTCATCCTCGGGGGAGGAATTCACCAAAGCCGGATCGTCTTCCAGAGCCTCGTTCACTTCGACCACTTCACCCGAGAGCGGCGCGTAGACATCGCTCGCCGCCTTGACGCTTTCGACAACAGCAGCGTCCTTGCCCTTTTCGACCACGGCACCGACATCAGGCAACTCGACAAATACGATATCGCCGAGTTGGCCTTGCGCGAAATCGGTAATACCGACCGTCGCGGTTTCGCCTTCGAGGTCAATCCATTCATGTTCGTCAGTAAAATAGCGGGCCATCTCTCTCACTTTCCTCTGTGATAGCGGTGGGGAACGAAGGGCATCTTCGCGACCTTCGCGGGCAATCTCTTCTTGCGCACTTCCACCTCGAGGTCGGCTCCCTCTTCGGCGAGTGCGATATCGATGTAAGCCATGGCGATCGGTCGTTCGAGTGTAGGCGAAAACCCTCCGCTCGTAACACGGCCAACTTGCTTATCGCCGAGATAGACCAACGCACCTTCACGCGCTGGCATCCGGCCTTCGATTTGCAGGCCCACGCGCTTTTGCGCAGGGCCATTGGCAAGAACCTTGGCGACCGCTTCGTGGCCCATCCAGCCACCTTCCTCGCGGCGCTTCTTGGTCAATGCGAACCCAAGATCGGCGGCAACCGGGTCGGTGTCTTCCGTAATATCGTGCCCGTAGAGGGGTAGACCGGCTTCCAGGCGCAGGCTGTCACGCGCACCGAGTCCGATCGGACGGACTTCGATTTCGGCGCAGAGCCGATCGGCAAGGCTTTCCGCAAATTCTGCGGGCACCGAAATTTCGAAGCCATCCTCACCGGTATAGCCAGATCGCGTAATCCGCAGCGGCCATTCACCGAAATCGTGAACGACGGAGTCCATGAAAACCATGTCGTCGATGACATTGCGCATGACGCGGTTGAGTGCGGTTGCAGCGTTCGGTCCCTGAAGCGCAAGCAAGGCGCGATCGTCCATGTGGGTCAGAGTAACATCGTCGTCGAGATGTTCACGAAGGTGCGCGATGTCGTCCCACTTCATTGCCCCGTTGACGACGAGATAATAGGCAACCTGGCCCCAATGACCTTCGGTGCCCTCCTCTTCATCCCCCTCGATCCACGGGGTCGCATTGGTGACCATCAGATCATCCAGAATACCGCCGTTTTCAGCCATCAGCAGCGAGTAGCGCGTCCGTCCGGGCTTGAGTGAGGCGATGGCGCCGGGGAGCAACTTCTCCAGCTCCTCTGCCGCTTTTTCGCCAGTCACCATCAACTGGCCCATGTGACTCACATCGAACAGGCCCGCCTGGTCCCTCGTCCAGTTGTGCTCTACCACGATGCCTTCATACTGTATCGGCATCTCATAGCCTGCAAAGGGCACCATGCGCGCGCCCTTGCGCCGATGCCAGCTATCCAGCGGCAGCGTCTGCATCTCGTCGATGATTTCGTTTTCGTCGCTCAAATCCCGTCCTTCGCAAGCATGGGAGCGCACCATCCGGTCCGCCAAACCAACCCATGCCCCCTCTGTCGGGAAACCTGAGAGACTGGCGCACGATCGGGTGCGCTTACCCCTTCGGTGGCCGACACAGAAGTGGCGGCGCTTTCCAGAGTGTCGATGGCAGCGCACGGTCCGTGTGCCTGAGAGTTTCCGGGGCGGTTGCTCCTTCGGCGCCGTACGGGCGCAAACCCGCAAGGACTCTCCCGTGCGTGCCTGCTCAGAATCGCTCCTGCAGCCGACAGTTACGCCCTGCGCGATACTGTACGCCCGGTCAATTGGCCAATTGGCTCAATTCGCGTTCGACCACAGCAAATAGAGCGCCGAGGCGACGATCCAGCCGCCATCCAGTGTTTTCAGTCGGCGGGCGCCCAGCCACAGGGCGATTGGGCGAGCGAGGAAACCTCCGAGTATGGCCCCGGGTACTGCGAGCAACACCACTTCCCATGGAACCGATCCGGCCTGAACGTGCCACAGCGATCCGGCGATGACGCTGACGGCAGAGATCACGCATGCCGCGCCCGTGCACAGGAGCACGGGATAATGGCGGATGAAAAGGTAATGAGCGACGAGTTCGCCGATACCGACCGAGAACAGCGCAGTAAGGATTCCCCCCGGAATGGCGAGCAAGAGGACTACTGCAAGATCAGCTCGCTCAAGCCGGTCTTTTTCGCCGCGTTTGAAATTGAAGGTCCAGGTCGAGGCGATGAGAGCCAAGCCGAGAAGGATCGAGAAGAGCTTGTAGGCGGTAAGAACAGCATGCTGGTCGAGCTGGGCCCATCGTTGAGTAACGAGCATGGCCGGGAGCGAAAGCGCCATTACTGCCAGGCATACAGCAAAGAAATCGCGGGGCCTGACCGTGGCATGCAGTTCATCCGGGAGCGGCTGATGATACAGCCGGTCGGTCCATCGCAGGGCTCCCATGGTCATGCCGAAACTCTGTATGCACATCGAGATGCCGACAATCTGCAGCGGCTGCAGATCAAGCTCGCCGAGCTCCCGGAGCGCGTTGAAAACGGGAACGAAGACAACCCCACCCCCGGTACCCGAGGTATTGGCAATGACTGCCCCGATCACCCCGATGCCGGGCAGAAACCAGAGCGTGGACAGAAGCTCGGAATTGTAGCTCACGCTCAACCACAGCGCAGCATAGGCGAGGAGAAGGACGCTCCCGCCAACCAGGACTAAGCGCCCTGCCGGCCAAGCGTTCAATCGAGGTTCGGGCGCAGCCATCGTTCGGCTGTCGCCATATCGACACCGCGGCGGAGCGCATAGTCTTCAAGCTGATCTCGCCCGACAGTCGCCACCCCGAAATATGAACTGTCCGGATGAGCGAAATAAAAGCCGCTTACCGCCGCGGTAGGCAGCATGGCGAAGCTCTCGGTCAGAACCAGACCCGTGTGTTCCTCAGCATTGAGCATCTCGAACAAGAGAGGTTTGAGGCTGTGGTCCGGACATGCGGGATATCCGGGGGCCGGACGGATACCCCGATACTCTTCCTTGATGAGCGCTTCGTTGGTGAATTGTTCGTCCGGCGCGTAACCCCACAGATCCATCCGGACGTGCTGATGCAACCGTTCGGCAAAGGCTTCGGCGAAGCGGTCTGCCAAAGCTTTCAGCATGATGTCCGAATAGTCGTCATTGGCGGCTTTGAAGCGCGCCGAAGGTTCATCGATACCATGAATTCCTACCGCGAATCCGCCGATCCAGTCGCCCGATGGATCGATGAAATCCGTCAGACAGAAATTGGCCCGATCCCGGCTTTTGTGAACCTGCTGCCTCAACATCGGCAACCGAGTGCTTTCCTCGTTGGTCCGGTCGAGATCGGGTATCGGCGCGTCGGGGAAATGCCCGCCATCCTTGCTGACGCGATCCTGGACGTGACGATGGTGGACCAAAATATCGTCACCGTCGCGGTAGCACGGCCACAGGCCGGCAACGCCCCGGGCGGTGAGCCATTTCTTGTCGATAATCTGGTCCAGCATAGCCTGGGCATCCTCCCAGAGGCTGCGTGCGCTTTCGCCGACTATTTCGTCGTCAAGGATTGCCGGGAAATTCCCATGCAATTCCCAAGCGCGGAAAAAGGGCGTCCAATCGATATATTCCCGCAATTCGGCTAGTGACCAGTCATCAAAGACGTGCAGCCCCGGCTTAGCCGGATCGGCAGGCTTTTCACTGAAATCGATTTTCGCGCCATTGGCGCGCGCGTCCCCCAACGGAAGCAGCTTGCTCTGGCCTCGGCCCGCCCGTTTCTCGCGCACGTTTTCGTAATCGTTGGCGACTTCGTCGACATAGCTATCGCGCTGAGTATCGGAGAGCAGCTTGCTCGCCACGCCAACAGCCCGACTGGCGTCTAGGACATGGATTACCGGGCCACCATAAGCGGGATCGATGCGCAAGGCGGTATGAACCTTGCTTGTCGTCGCGCCGCCGATCAGGAGCGGCATGGTCATCTGGGCGCGGCTCATCTCCTCGGCCACAGTCACCATCTCATCCAGAGAAGGCGTGATCAGTCCCGAAAGTCCGATCATGTCGGCATCATTCTCATTCGCCGCTTCAAGAATGGTCGACCACGGAACCATGACCCCAAGATCGATCACCTCGTAACCGTTGCACTGAAGCACGACGCCAACGATGTTCTTGCCGATATCGTGCACGTCGCCCTTGACGGTCGCCATGATGATCTTGCCCTTGGCTTTCGCCCCCTCTTCCTTTTCGGCTTCGATGAAGGGGATGAGATGCGCGACGGCCTTTTTCATGACGCGAGCGGATTTCACCACCTGCGGCAGGAACATCTTCCCTGACCCGAACAAGTCGCCAACCACATTCATCCCGTCCATCAGCGGGCCCTCGATAACCTCGATCGGACGGCCGCCTCGCTCGAAAATGGTTTGCCGCGCCTCTTCGGTATCATCGACGATATGCGCATCGATACCCTTCACCAACGCATGTTCGAGACGTTTGATCACATCCCAGCCGCGCCATTCAGCGGCTTCCTTTTCGGCCCGGACATCAGTGCCGCGATAGGTTTCCGCCAAGGCGATCAGACGCTCGGTTGGGCTTTGGCCTTCGGTGCGGGCGGGCCGGTTGAGGATCACATCCTCGCAGGCCTCGCGAAGCTCGGGATCAATCTGGTCATAAACGTCCAACTGGCCGGCGTTGACGATAGCCATGTCGAGCCCGACCGGAATCGCGTGATATAGGAAGACGGAATGCATCGCCCGGCGCACGGGCTCGTTGCCACGGAAACTGAACGACAGGTTCGACAGCCCCCCCGAATAATGCGCGTGCGGGCACAGCTCGCGCAATTCGGCGACCGCCTCGATAAAATCCAGGCCATAGCGATCATGCTCTTCTATTCCGGTCGCTACCGCGAAGATATTGGGATCGAAAATGATGTCCTCGGGAGGGAAGCCATCGGCCACCAGCAGATCATAAGCCCGCTTGCAGATTTCGACCTTACGTTCCTTGGTATCGGCCTGCCCCTTCTCGTCGAAAGCCATGACGACCGCCGCAGCGCCGTAATCCACGCATTTGCGCGCGTGGTGGAGGAATTGCTGCTCCCCTTCCTTCATGCTGATGGAATTGACGATCGGCTTGCCGCTGACGCATTTCAAGCCCGCTTCGATGACTTCCCATTTCGAGCTGTCAATCATGATCGGGACACGGGCGATATCTGGCTCTGCGGCAATCAGCTTGAGAAAGGTCGTCATCGCTTCGACCGCCTCCAGCAGGCCTTCGTCCATGTTGACGTCGACCACCTGAGCGCCGTTTTCGACCTGTTGTCGCGCTACTTCGACCGCAGCAGGATAGTCTCCCGCCATGATCAGCTTCTTGAAGCGCGCAGATCCGGTGACATTGGTGCGTTCGCCAATGTTGACGAAGCGGGAAGAAGAAACATCAGACACGAAGTCGTTCCAGCAAATCAGACGGCCATCTCGAACGGCTCGAGACCGGCGAGACGGGTTACGATGGGAGGCGACGGAATTTGCCGTGGCGGAAGTTTTGCAACAGCATCCACAATTGCCGCAATATGAGCCGGCGTCGAGCCGCAACACCCGCCCAGTACATTCACTTGGCCTTGATCGGCCCATTCATGCACGAAGGCGGCGGTTTCCCGCGGCATTTCGTCGTATTCGCCGAGTTCGTTGGGAAGGCCGGCATTGGGATAGACCATGATCGGGCAATCAGCGATCGCGCTCAGCGTGCGCACGTGGGGGCGCAGCTGCGTCGCGCCGAAAGAACAATTCAGACCTACTGTAAGCGGCCGCGCGTGGCGGACGGCATGCCAGAACGCCTCGACAGTGTGGCCGGAAAGGTTGCGCCCCGATAGATCGGTCAGCGTCATCGACAGCATGATTGGCACTTCGCGACCAAGGTCACGCTCCACCTGCCGGACTGCCATGATGCCAGCCTTGGCATTCAGCGTATCGAAAATGGTTTCGATCAGAATGAAGTCGGCCCCACCCTCGACCAGCGCCTCGGCCTGCTCGCGGTAGACATCCACCAATTCATCCCAATCAACCTCACGGAATCCAGGGTCGTTGACGTCGGGCGAAAGTGACAGTGTTTTGTTCGTGGGACCAATCGCCCCGGCGACGAACCTTGGCCGGCCGTCTTTCGCGACAAATTCGTCCGCAATCCGACGCGCAAGGCCGGCGCTCTCGATATTGATCTCGCGGACAAGATGTTCAGCGGCATAGTCCGCCTGACTGATGCGGTTCGCCGAGAAAGTATTCGTCTCGGCAATATCCGCTCCTGCAGCGAAATAAGCGCGGTGGATGGACTCAGGCACTTCCGGCTTGGTCAAAGCCAAAATGTCGTTATTGCCTTTCTGATCCTTCGCGAGACCGAGGGACCCGGCGTAGTCTTCTTCGGACAGCTTCCAGTTCTGGATTTCAGTGCCGAATGCACCGTCTACGATCAGGATGCGCTTGGAGGACTCCTGAAGGAAGACTTCGCGAACCGACGTCATGCCTTTTCCCCTTGCGGGCGCACACCGAGCATATGGCAGATGGCGTAGCTCAGCTCGGCGCGGTTCAGCGTGTAGAAGTGGAATTGCCGCACTCCGCCAGCATAAAGCCGCCGGCACATCTCCGCGGCGATAGTTGCGCTAACCAGTTGGCGCGCTTCGGGCCGATCGTCGAGGCCGTCGAAGAGGCCTTCCATCCATTCGGGAATTGCTGTCCCGCACAATCCGCTCATGCGCTGCACGGCGGCAAAGCTCAGGACCGGCATGATCCCCGGTACGATTTCGCCCTCGATCCCTGCCGAGGCCGCCTTGTCCCTAAAATCGAAGAAGCATTCCGGTTCGAAGAAGAACTGAGTGATGGCGCGGGTCGCTCCGGCGTCGAACTTGCGCTTGAGATTGTCGAGATCTGCCTGGCGATCTGTCGAGTCGGGATGAACCTCAGGATAGGCAGCCACCGAGATTTCGAAATCGGCGATGCGCTTGAGGCCAGCGATGAGATCGGCGGCGTTCTCGTAGCCATTCGGATGGGGTGAATAGCCCTCCGCGCCATCAGGCGCGTCGCCGCGCAGTGCGACGATGTGGCGCACACCCTCATCCCAATACTCGCGGGCCACCTGATCCACTTCGTCGCGCGTTGCCCTTACGCAGGTAAGATGTGCCGCCGCCGGGACCTTCGTTTCGCTTACGATACGGCGGACCGCTTCGTGAGTGCGTTCCCGCGTGGATCCGCCTGCGCCATAGGTTACCGAGATGAAACGTGGATCGAGCGGCTCGAGCGTCTTGACGCTCTGCCAAAGCGTCTCGCCCATCTTTTCAGTCTTGGGAGGGAAGAACTCGAAGCTGACCTCGATGTCTCCGGCCAAGCCGGAGAAAAGCGGGGTTTCAAGCGCGCGCTGTGCCTCGCGCATCTGATCCAGTGTGGGGCTCATCCCGTCATCCTTTCAGCGTGCGGCCGACGCTCGGCGACCCAAATCTTGATCCCGATCTCCCCATCATCGAGCGAGACGGGAGGACGGGGTTCGAAGTCCGATTCTTCAAGAAGGTCATTCATATGGGCGTCGGCGAAGCCGAGCCTAGCGTGGGCGTATTTTTCGCGCAGCTCCTCGCGCTGATGGGCGGCGAAATCGACGATGGCGATGCGGCCGCCGCTGCGGGTCACGCGCGCGGCTTCGGCGAGCGCGGCCGCTGGGCTGTCCGCAAAATGGAGGACCTGGTGGAAGAGGACCGTATCGAACCGCGCCGCCGCGAAAGGCAGGCTGGTGAAGTCGCCCTGGACCAGCTCCACGCGCTCGGTCGGCAGATGCTGCAGCTTGGCGCGGGCCACCCGAAGCATCGCGAGGCTCTTGTCCAGCGCCACGATGTGGTCCGCCTTTTCGGCGAACAATTCCGCCATTCGCCCGGTTCCGGTTCCGATATCGAGAACCCGTCCGAGCGAAATGTCTTTCAGCGCCTTTGCCAGCGCCTGTTCGATCTGCTCGTCCGACGAATGAAGGCGGCGGACCTCGTCCCAATCATGCGCGTGCTCGGCGAAATACTCCTGCGCCTCGGCCTGGCGGGCATCGCGAATGGCGGCAAGCTTCTGGCGATCCGCCTCGCATTGCTCGCCAAAGGCGGTGTCGGTACTTTCCAGCAGCGCGAGCAATCGCGCTATCTCCGACCGGATCGCCGGATCGCCGCGCGAATCGCTGGCGGCGCGCAGGAATATCCAGCTCCCTTCACGGCGGCGCTCTGCCAGGCCGGCATCGCACAGGATACCGACATGACGCGAGGCGCGAGGCTGACTTTGCCCCAGCACCTGCGCGACTTCGCCAACCGCAAGCTCCATCGAACCAAGCAGGCGCATTATTCGCAAACGCGTGGGGTCGGCCAGAGCACGAAAGATCGTTTCGGTACGCATCGCAGCGCACATATAAAGATATTTTTATATCTGTAAATCGGTCGATTTAAATCGGCCTCCGGGGATTAGGTCACTCTAAAAAAGAATTTGCTTACTTGATTTTCATTTTTCCGGCCGCATGGTGCGTCCGATCGGGCGCCGATGCGTGCAGGACATCAAAAAAACAAGAATGAAACGAGGTAGGATCGGGTTTGGGGGGCATGAGGCACCCGACGCTCGCATCCACCGACAGGTTCGAACCGGCCCCGGGAGAGTCGAGCGTGACGTGGCGAAGCACTGAAGTCGAATGCGAACGCGTGGTCGCCGACCTGCTCGCTTTGATGACCCCGAGAGAGAAAGCGGGGCAGCTGGTCGTCCAGCCCATGCCGCCCGCCGATGACCGCTCGGCGATCCAGGCACTCGAATACGAGATAACCAAGGGCCGCGTCGGCACCGTGACCGGAATCTCGGATTTCGACACTGCGAGCCGTCTCCAGGATCTGGCTCAGAACGAAAGCCGCCTCGGCATTCCGCTCTTTTTTCCGGGAAGCACCGACCACGGGCTCGATACGGACTTTCCCGCGCCCCTCACCATGGCTGCGAGCTGGGATCTGAAAGCGATCGAGAATGCGGAGAAGGTGAAGGCATCCGAAGCCAGGAGCTATGGGATCAATTGGTCGCTCGGCCCCACGATCGAACTTGCAACCGGGCACGAGGAGCCTGGATCGAGCAGCGGTTCGGATGTGTACCTGGCTGCCGAAATCGCCATCGCCCGCATCGCCGGGCTTCAATCGCCCGATCGGAGGGGGGACGCATCTCTCCTTGCCTGCCTCGAACTGTCCCGGCAGTCGCTGGGCTCGGACGGCGATGCCAAGGATCTGATGCGGCTCGTCACGGCAATCTTTTCAAAAGCGCGCGTAGGCGCTTTAGCCTTCGATGGCGAGGACACGCTCGCGCGAGACGACTACGCTCCCCTGGTGGAATTTCTTCGGAGGCCTGGCGCCTATGATGGCCTGATCCTCCCGCTGGGAGACGCTCTCAGCCGGACTATCTCCCATGGCAACAGCGCCGCTCGCTGGAACACCATCAGTTTCGATATGCTGTACGCTGCGATCGAAAGTAACAATCTCCCGCAACGGGGACTCGATGAAGCAGCCCGCCGGTTGCTGCGGGCGAAATTCAGGCTCGGACTGCTCAGCGTAATCCATGCACCGCGGCCGAGCAGCACCAGTGGAAGCAGCGCGACGCCGACACTCAATTGCGAGACCGCCCTGGAATGCGCGAAACGCTGCCCCATACTCCTGCGTAACAGCGCTGGGCTGCTCCCGCTCGACATGGAACCGGGCGGCATCCTTGTGGTGGGAAGCGCGGCACAAGATCGCAAAATCCCCGTCGCCGGAGAGGGCATAGCGACGAGCGTGATCGACGGTTTCGAACGGCTTGGCGTGCCGCATCGCTTCGTGTCGGGTCTGGCGCTGCGCGGTTCCGAAGAACGGCCCGACGCCCTTATCGCGGCAGATACCATGGCGATATCGATGGCTTGCGATGCCGCCCGCCGCGCATCGACGGTCATTTTCGTACCGTCGCTCGCGGGCGAGCAAACGCTGGGCGAAGCGAGCGAGGCATTGCTGAGGCACCTGCTGACTGTAAATCCGCGGCTCGTGCTGGTGACGATCTGCCCGGTTCCGATCGATCCCCTCGTCGATGGAAGCCCATTGCCGTGCGTATTGCACGCCGGGCAGCTCGGCACGATGAGCGGCCACGCGATTGCCGAACTGCTGACTGGAGAAGCCTTTCCAGTCGGACGGTTGCCAATCCCCCTTCCGGCTACCGAAACGCAAGGTGGGCTGCCGTTCGGCCATGGCCTTTCCTATGCGCAATTCGATTTGCAGGATGTGAAGGTTCAGATTTCCGGGGCGCGTATCGCGGTGAGCGTGGAGGTTTCAAACCGCAGCGAAACTGAGGCTGAGCAATTGGTTCAACTCTATGTGCGGACCCCGTCAGAAATGGAGAGGGAAAGCCCGAGGCGCCTGTCTGGCTTCACGAGGGTCCTGCTGTCGCCCAAGGGCCGTGCAACAGTGGACATTGTAATCGAAGCCAATGCACTGGGCGATTGCGCATTGTCCGGGAAACTGTCTGTCATGCCGGGGCAGCGGGAAATATTCGTGGGCTTCGACAGCCTCAACGGGAAGACGAGGCTGGTCCAGCTTTCGGACGAAGTTGCGCAGGCAATTGCAAGCCAGTCCCGCAGCTCAAGCCTGCTTTGACCGCCAGTCCTGCTGTGAGCGAGCGTTCGCTAGCCTGAAAGGCTGCCATTCGGCAGGACCGGCCCTATTGCATTATCCGTTTGCTCCGCCGCGTGCCATTTGCACGTCATCCGAGACCACGGCGCGAAGCATTTGAATTCCTTTTGCCTGCGTGCAATGTCCAAGCGATGAAACGCACCGGTCAGGCACCCGCATGGAAATTCGCTATCGATCGCGGGGGAACATTTACGGATGTCGTGGCCACCACGCCCGATGGCCGGCTTGTTACCGACAAGCTTCTCAGTGAAAATCCCGGCCACTACACCGACGCAGCAAGCGAGGCTGTGCGGCGCCTGATGGCCGAGCATGGCGAAGGCCCCATCGCCGAACTGCGTATCGGCACGACGGTGGCCACGAACGCGCTGCTCGAACGCAAGGGAGAACGGCTGGCTCTTGCGATCACCAGAGGGTTTGGCGATGCGTTGAGGATCGGCAGCCAGGCGCGGCCGGACATCTTCGCCCGCCACATCGTGCTGCCCGAGCAATTGCCGTCGGCAGTAGTCGAAATCACCGAACGGATCGGGGTCGACGGCGACGTGCTCGTGCCGCTCGACGAGAGCGCCGCGCGCGCCGACTTCCAAAAGCTGCGAGAAACGGGCTACGACGCACTCGCCATAGTTCTGATGCACGGCTGGAAACATCGCGAGCACGAGGAAAGGCTCGCCGGTCTGGCGCGCGAAGCCGGTTTTTCCCAGATCAGCGTCAGCCACGAGGTTGCGCCGCTCATCAAACTCATACCGCGAGGGGACACGACGGTCGTCGATGCCTATCTTTCACCGGTCCTCGATCGCTACACCGACAATCTGCGTGCCGCCCTGCCCGATGCGGACCGGCTGCGCTTCATGCAGTCGAACGGCGGGCTTGCCGAAGTGGGTGCGTTCCGCGGCAAGGACGCCATCCTGTCCGGCCCTGCAGGAGGTGTGGTCGGGATGGTCGCTGCGGCCCAGCCGCTCGGCCATTCCAAACTGATCGGTTTCGATATGGGCGGGACCAGCACCGACGTCGCCCATTATGCCGGGGAATACGAACTTACCGGCGAGAGCGTGGTGGCCGGCGTTCGCGTGGCGGCACCGATGATGCAGATCCACACGGTGGCGGCGGGCGGCGGTTCGATCTGCAGCTTCGACGGCGCGCGCTTCCGCGTCGGACCGGAAAGCGCCGGTGCCGATCCCGGACCGGCCTGCTACCGCAAGGGCGGGCCGCTGACAGTGACCGACTGCAACCTCTTTCTCGGGCGCATCGATCCTGCATTCTTTCCTGCCGTTTTCGGGCCTGACGGAGACGAGCCGCTGGACCCCGTTGCTGCCCGCGCACGGCTGGAGGAAGTCGCGGCTGCCCTCCCCGAGCCCAAGCCGCTTGAAGATATCGCCGAAGGCTTCCTCGCCATCGCGGTCGACAACATGGCCAATGCAATCCGCAAGATCAGCGTCGCCCGCGGGCACGACGTGACGACCTATGCGCTCGCCTGTTTTGGCGGAGCGGGCGGCCAGCATGCAGGCAAGGTGGCCGATGAGCTGGGCATCGAGACCGTGCTGGTCCATCCCCTGGCAGGCATCCTGTCGGCATTCGGGATCGGTCTTGCCCCGATAAAGGCAATCCGGGAAGTCAGCCTTGTCAAACCGCTGACCGATGATTTCAGCGACGCGCTCGCCGCGCTGGAAGCGGAAGCGAAGGAAGCGCTGACCGCGCAAGGGATCGGTAGCGACGCCATCAATCTTGTCAGCCGTGCCCGACTTCGGTTCCAGGGCAGCGATTCCATGCTGACCATCGATATTGCCGATGGGGCCGAAATGGACGCGGCCTTTCGCCTGCTACACCGGCAGCGCTTCGGCCATTCCGATGCCGATGCACCGATCATGCTGGAAGCGCTCAGCGTGGAAGCAAGCGGTGTCTCCGGCGGCCTTGCGGAAGCAACGGCGACGCCCGTTCCCACTGCCGGCGATGCGACCGGCAGCTGGGTCACCATGACGCGTGCGAGCATGACACAAGAGCAGGAAGTGCCTGGCCCAGCGCTGATCGTCGATCCGGGCTCCACCACAGTGGTCGAGCAAGGTTGGACCGCGCGCCTCGCCGCAGAAGGCACACTGGTGCTAACCCGGGCGGAGGCGCTGGAACGGGACAGGGCCGTAGGCACCGAAGTCGATCCGGTAAGGCTGGAAATCTTCAACAATCTGTTCATGGCGATCGCGGAGGAGATGGGCGTGGTGCTCCAGTCCACCGCCACTTCGGTCAACATCAAGGAACGGCTCGACTTTTCCTGTGCGCTCTTCGATGCCGAGGGCAGCCTGATCGCCAATGCGCCCCACATTCCCGTGCATCTGGGAAGCATGGGGGACAGCATCGCCCGCGTGATCGAACAGCGCGGGCAGGCGCGCGACGGGCGCGGTTTCAGGCGCGGCGACGCCTATGTGCTCAACGATCCCTATCGCGGTGGCACCCACCTGCCCGACATCACCGTGATCGTGCCAGTATTCCATGACGAGAGCAGCGCAGAGCCGCAGGCCTTCGTCGCCGCGCGGGGCCATCATGCCGATATCGGCGGGATAGCCCCCGGCTCCATGCCGCCCGAAAGCAGGACCATCGAGGAAGAGGGCGTCATGATCGACAACCTCCTGATGGTGGATGAAGGGACCTTCCGCGAAGATGCCGTGCTGGCCGCGCTGGCGGATGCCAGATATCCGGCGCGCAATCCGGCGCGCAATCTCTCGGACCTTCGCGCCCAGCTGGCGGCCTGCACCCGGGGCGCCGAACTTTTGCAGGGCGCTGCACGGGATCAGGGGCCGGAGGTTGTGGCGGCCTATATGTCCCATGTCCTGGCCAATGCAGAGGAAAGCGTACGCCGCCTGCTCGACCGGCTGGACGATGGATCCTTTGCCTATGAAATGGACAATGGCGCGATTGTGAAGGTCGCCATCCGGGTCGACCCCGAATCCCGGTCCGCGGTGTTCGATTTCACCGGCACGAGCGATCAGCTTGGCGACAATTTCAACGCGCCGCGCTCGATCACCCGCGCCGCCGCTCTTTATGTTCTGCGCACCCTGATCGACGACCAGATCCCGATGAACGACGGGTGCCTGCGCCCTGTCGAGCTGGTCGTGCCCGAAGGGTCCATGCTTAATCCCCTTCCGGGGGCGGCCGTGGTTGCCGGCAATGTCGAGACCAGTCAGGTCGTCACCGACACGCTGTTCGCTGCGACCGGTCGCCTCGCGCCCAGTCAGGGGACGATGAACAACTTCACCTTCGGCAATGAAGATCACCAGTATTACGAAACGATCTGCGGCGGGTCAGGCGCGGGCCCGGACAACGACGGGACCAGCGCGGTCCAGACGCACATGACCAACAGCCGCCTCACGGATCCGGAGATACTCGAAACCCGCCTGCCCGTGCGGCTGGAGGCATTCGCGATCAGACGCGGTTCGGGCGGCTCAGGACGCCATAGAGGTGGTGACGGGGTGGAGCGGCGCCTGACCTTCCTCGAGCCGATGCGCGCCAACATGCTGGCGAACCGCCGCGAAATTCCGCCGCGCGGGATCAGCGGCGGCGGCGATGCGCAGCCGGGCACGAACTGGGTCGAACGCAAAGACGGCAGCCGGGAGGACCTCGGCGCCACCGGCCACCGGGACATGGAGCCGGGCGACACGTTCGTGATCCTGACGCCCGGCGGCGGCGGTTTCGGAGAGGAATAGGAATGAACTACTGGCCCCTGCTGGGCATCGCGCTGGTCGTCATTGGCTTCGCGCTGCGGTTCAACCCGCTGCTGGTCGTGGTAGCCGCCGCCCTGGCGACCGGACTCCTGGCGGGGCTCGACCTCGTCGCAGTGATCGAGGCGCTGGGACAGGCCTTCAATGACAATCGCTACATCTCCGTCACCTGGATCATCCTGCCGGTGATCGGCCTGCTCGAGCGCTACGGGCTGCAGCAACGTGCGCGCGGCGTGATCGAAAGCGTACGCGGGGCGACCATGGGCAAGCTACTGACCATCTACCTCCTGTTCCGCCAATTGACGGCGGCCCTGGGGATGAAGGATATCGGCGGGCACCCGCAGGCCGTGCGCCCGCTTGTTGCCCCGATGGCCGAAGCTGCGGCGGAAAAGTCGCACGGCACGCTGGCCGATGAACACCGCGAGAAGGTGCTTGCGATGTCCGCCGCCACAGACAATGTCGGCCTGTTCTTCGGCGAGGACATATTCTTCGCCATCGCCTCGATCCTGCTGATCCAGGGGGTCTTCGAGAGCTATGGTTATCCGCTGACTCCGCTGCAGTTGTCCGTCTGGGCGATCCCGACCGCGATTTGCGCTTTCATCATTCATTCGTGGCGTATTCGCTCACTCGATCGCAAGCTTGGAAAGGGCCGGGCATGATCACCTATGAATGGCTCTACATTCTGGCAGGAGCATTCTTCGCGATCTGGTCGCTACTCAGCCTGCGCGACCTGAAGTACGGCAATGCGGCTTTCTGGGGCCTCTTGTCGGCCAGCTTCTTCTTCGGCAGCCATCTCAGCGATTTCGCCAATGGAGTGCTTGTCCTTGCCTTGGTCGGAATTGCAGGTGTCGGAGGGCTCAGGCGGAGCGATCCTGAAACAACAAATGTTGAGCAGCGCTCCGAATATGCCGGACGGCTTGGCAACAGACTCTTCATACCCGCGCTGATCGTCCCGCTAACGGCCGTGGCGGGCACGCTGCTCTACAATTACACCCCTCTGAGCGAGACGGGCCTTTTCGAACCACGGCGAGAAACGCTGATCCTCTTCGGGGTCGGCGTGATCGTGGCGCTGATCGTTGCCATCCTGTGGCTGCGGCCGCCGCTGCTGGCGCCTGCCGAGGAAGGACGCCGCCTGCTCGATTCCATTGGTTGGGCGGCTATACTCCCGCAAATGCTTGCGGCGCTGGGCGCGGTATTCGCCCTCGCTGGCGTGGGCGAGATTATCGGCGGTGTGGCGGGCCAGGTCATTCCGGAAGGAAACGTGCTTCTAACCGTCATAGTCTTCGCGTTGGGCATGGCGCTTTTCACCATAATCATGGGCAACGCCTTCGCGGCCTTTCCCGTGATGGCGGCGGCGATCGGAATCCCACTGTTGATCGAGACCTATGATGGCAATCCCGCTGTAATCGGCGCGGTGGGAATGTTGGCCGGTTTCTGCGGTACTTTGCTGACCCCCATGGCCGCCAATTTCAATATTGTCCCAGCCGCACTGCTGGAACTGAAAGACCAGAACGCCGTGATCCGTCAGCAGGTCGGGACGGCTGTCCCGCTCCTCATCTGCAATATCGCCATCATCTACATCGCGGGCTTCTTGCTATGGAACTGACCGAAGATACCGCCCGGACCTTCGCCAAAATCGCGCTTGGACATGTCGGGAAGGAATATCCGCACAAGCTCGATCATGTGATGGGGAGCGATGCAGATGTGCTCCCTCCCCGCAAACTGCATCCGGTATTCGTCGGCAGCTTCGATTGGCATAGCTGCGTCCATGGGTGGTGGACGCTGCTGACGGTGAAGCGGCTTTATCCCAACACCCCGGAAGCACGCGATATAGCGGCGCTTGCAGATGCGACGTTTACCGAAGCCAAGCTCTCCGCCGAGCTCGCTTATCTGGAAAGGCCGGAGTCCCGTGGGTTCGAGCGGCCCTATGGCTGGGCCTGGCTGCTCTATCTCCACGAGGAAGCGGAGCGGCATGAAGATGCCGACTGGGCCAGGAGGCTGGAACCGCTCGCCCGCGCTTTTGCCGAGCGTCTGGGCGATTATCTGCGGATCCTTACCTATCCGATCACTGTCGGCACGCATTTCAATACGGCCTTCGCACTGGTCCTTGCCCGCCAGTGGGCCGAGACGCACGATCCCAAATTGCTGGCGACAATCGACGAATGGTCGCTCGCCGCCTTTGCTGCGAAAAAGGACTACGCAGGCTGGGAGCCTGGTGGCGATGAATTCCTGTCGCCTGTTCTGAGCGCTGCACTTCTGATGAGCCGGGTTATGCCGAACAGCCAGTTCGCACCTTGGCTTGAGGCGCTCGTGATAAACAATGGCTGGCTCGGGAATGAATGTTGGCCCGTCACCGTCAGCGATCGCAGCGACGGCAAAATCGCCCATCTCGACGGGCTCAACCTCAGCCGGTCATGGTGCCTCTACTCCATAGCGGAAGCGCTGGGCCCGCACCCCGTGAGAGAGCAGGTCATGCAACGCGGCAATCTGCACCTGGCCAGTGGGAGCGAACACATAGCGGGCGACTACGCCGGAGAACACTGGCTTGCCAGCTTCGCGCTGCTCGCACTCATCGCCCGCAAATCGCCCGACGATTGAAAACTGCAACGAGTTACCCCGAGAAGGCTTGCGCCAAAAGCATACCGGCGATTGGCTGGGCACGTCTTGGGCTGCCACCGTCATTTGCGACATCGGGAGCAGCAGCGGCATGGTTCAGACGCCGTCTTACCAAGCATGCGCAGCGCTGGAGGGCGGTCGATGCCATAGGTTAAATGCGCGTGATTTCAGAGGATTGATGGCGGAGAGGGAGGGATTCGAACCCTCGATACGGTTGCCCGTATACCGCATTTCGAGTGCGGCGCATTCGACCACTCTGCCACCTCTCCGCAAATCGGGTGCGCTTTCGGGGTCATGCGACCCGGGTCGAAGCGAGCGCGCCCCTTAACCCCGTCCCATCGCCTTGCCAAGCCCTTTGTCTTACGAATTCGGGGGACGAGCCCGGCCAAGGCCTTGTCTTGAGCGCGTCCGGGACCATATTCTGCAAACTCATGGAAAGATCTTCGTTTTTCTCCGCACAGGCAGGCCGCACTCTGGACGCGCCGAGCCGTCTACGCACACGCTTCGCGATCGGTGACGTCGTCCGTCACAAGGCGTTCGATTTTCGCGGCGTAATCTTCGATATCGATCCGGTCTTCGCCAATAGCGAGGAATGGTATCAGGCCATCCCGGAAGAGATCCGGCCCGACCGCGATCAGCCCTTCTACCACCTGCTCGCGGAAAGCGACGAGAGCGATTACGTCGCCTATGTCAGCCAGCAGAACCTGATTGGCGATTCGCTGGCCGGCCCCGTTTCGCACCCGGATGTGCACCAATATTTCGAGCAATTCGAAAATGGCCGATACCGGATGCGCAACCGGCTCACCCATTAAGCTCTACCAACTGGCGCTCTCCACATAAGGCGATCCCGGGACGCTGCAGGAAACCAATTGCGCGCCGGAACGCTACCTATCCGAAGGGATGGTTCATGGCGGCACGCGCATATTGGCAGGGACAGATCAGGCTGGCGCTGGTTTCGATTCCGGTCGAAATATACTCCGCAACCAAGTCCGGGGCGAAAATCCGGTTCAACCAGATCCACGAGCCGAGCGGCAAACGCATTTCCTATGAAAAAGTGGTCGAGGGTGTTGGCCCGGTCGATCGCGACGACATCATTCGCGGTTACGAAGTCTCGAAGGGCAATTATGTCCTTCTCGAAGACGAAGAGATCGAAGCGGTCAAAATAGAAAGCAAGCGGACGCTGGAACTGGTCCAGTTCGTGGATGCCTGCGAGATCGATCCCCTCTATTTTGAAAAGCCCTATTACGTCGCTCCGCAGGATGAGCTGGCGGAAGAGGCTTTCGTCGTGCTGCGCGAAGCCCTGCGCAAGGCGAAAAAGGTCGCGCTAGGGCAATTGTCGGTCCGGGGGAGTGAAAAGCTTGTCGCGATCAAGCCTTGCGGAAAGGGCCTTCTGCTCGAGACGCTCCGTTATGCCGATGAGGTTCGCGCCGGACAGTCCTTTTTCGATGATATCGAGGAAACCAAACCCAAAAAGGAACTGCTGGATCTCGCCAATACGCTGATCGAGCAGAAGACTGCGCCGTTCGATGCAGGCGAGTTCGAGGATCGCTATGCCGATGCGCTCAAGAAACTGATCGACAAGAAAGCGAAGTCGAAGAGCAAGAAGACCATCGTCGAGGATGTCGACGAGCCGGAAAGCGGCGGGGGTAATGTGATCGACCTGATGGCTGCGCTCAAGAAATCGGTTGGCGAGGACAAGCCCAAAAAGGCGCCCAAGCGTAAGAAGTCGGCCTGACCCGGTGGCGGCGCGCACCGACCCCCTCGCCGTTTACAACACCAAGCGCGATTTTGCGCAGACGCCCGAACCGGCGGGCAAAAAGCAGAGCAGTTCGGGCGGCAATCTGTTCATCGTCCAGAAGCACGACGCCACCAGGCTCCATTGGGATCTCAGGCTGGAGGTGGACGGGATACTGAAAAGCTGGGCGGTAACCAAGGGCCCCTCGCCCGATCCGGATATCAAACGCCTGGCGGTGCGCACCGAAGATCATCCCTTGTCCTATGCGGATTTCGAAGGCGTCATTCCGAAGCAGGAATATGGCGGCGGCACGGTGATGCTGTGGGACCGGGGCACGTGGTCGCCGATCGAGGGCAAGAGCGCCAGCGACCTCGATAAAGGCCATCTCCATTTCGTGCTCGAAGGCGAGCGAATGAAAGGCGAATGGTTGCTGATCCGATTGAAGCCGAAGCCGAAAGAAAAACGCGAGAACTGGCTCTTGCGCAAATTGCAGGACGACTACGCAGGAGAAGGCGATGCGCTGGTTCAACGCCAGCTGACAAGCGTTTCAACCGGCCGATCAATGGCCGAGATCGCGGCGGATAGGGATGGCGAAGGTCCCGCGGCGGTAAAGAAGGAAAAGTCGTTTCTCGCGCAGATGGAAAAATCTGGGAAGCCGCGCACATCTAAAGCCAGGACCGGCGCCAAAGGCAGTGCGCGGCGTCCCAAATACCGCAAGCCCCAGCTCGCCACGCTCGTCGACGACGTGCCTGCAGGCAATGGCTGGATGCATGAGATAAAGTTTGATGGCTATCGCGCGCTTGTCGCCGCCAAAGGCGATTCCGTGGCCATCTACACGCGCAACGGGAAGGACTGGACCGACAAGTTCGGCCCATTGGTCGACGCGATCGCAGCGCTAGACCTGCCGCCTTGTCTGATCGACGGCGAAATCGTGGCTAGCGATGCGAAGGGCAATCCCGATTTCTCGACGCTCCAGAAGGTGCTCAAGCGCGGGAAGGGATCGCAAGGGGACGGCGACAGACTGGCTCTGCACGCTTTCGATCTCCTCGAACTGGAGGGCGAAGACCTCGCCGCCCTTCCCAATATCGAACGCAAGGAGCGACTGGAGGCGCTGCTGGAGGCGGCGGAGCCCCCGATCCATGTCGCGGAACATATCCTTGGCGCCGGCGAGAAGCTCTATCGCGCCATGTGCGATGCCGGTCAGGAAGGGATCATTTCGAAGACAGTGGACGGCCGATATTCGTCCCGCCGGAGCAAATCATGGGTGAAGGTCAAATGCACGCGGCGGCAGGAGTTCGTCATCGTGGGCTGGAAGGAATCCTCGGCCCGGGGACGACCCTTCGCATCGCTCCTGCTGGCGCAGCACGAGGGCGACGAGCTTATTTACAAGGGCAATGTGGGCACCGGCTTTTCCAGCGACGATCTCGATGAGCTGGCGAAGAAATTACGCCGGCTCGAACGCAAGACGCCTCCGGTCGAAACAGACAGGGCAAGCGCGCGGGGTGTGACCTGGGTGACGCCCAAGCTGGTCGCGGAAATCGCGTTTTCGGAATTCACGGCGGATGGAAACGTGCGCCACGGCAGCTTCCTCGGCCTGCGTGACGACAAGAAGGCGGCTTCAGTCACGCCCGAGGCATCGGAGCCTATCGCACGGGGTGCCGGCGATGTCGCAATCTCGAGCCGCGATCGCGTGGTCTTCCCGGAAAGCGGACAGACCAAAGGGGAACTGGCCGACTATTACGCCGCGATTGCCCCGGTCATGCTGCCTTTCGTCGCCAATCGTCCCATCAGCCTCGTGCGCTGCCCGCAAGGCCGCGCGAAAAAGTGCTTTTTCCAGAAGCATGACAGCGGCGGGCTGGGCGATGCGGTGCATTCGGTCGCGATCGAGGAGAAGGACGGCGGACACGAGGATTATCTCTTTGTCGATGACACCCGCGGCATCCTCCAATGCGTACAGATGGGCACGATCGAATTTCACGGCTGGGCCTCGCGCTCGGATGCCGTCGAAAAACCCGACCGGATGATCTTCGATCTCGACCCCGACGAAGGGCTGGACTTTGCCGCCGTGAAAAGCGCCGCGCAGCATATTCGCGGCCGTCTGGCAGACCTCGGCCTCACCAGTTTCGCCATGCTCTCCGGCGGCAAGGGCGTCCACGTCATCGTCCCGCTGAACCGGGGCCACAGCTGGCCGCAGCACAAGGATTTTTCACGGCGCTTCGCCGAGGCTCTAAGCCTTGCGGAGCCCGACAGATTTACCGCCACCATGAGCAAGGCCAAGCGTAAGGGAAAGATCTTCATCGACTGGATGCGCAACCAGCGCGGTTCGACCGCCGTTGTGCCCTATTCCGCCCGCGCGCGGTCCGGCGCACCGGTCGCCGTGCCGCTGGGGTGGAACGAGCTTGAGCACATGCAGACTGCCCATCCCTTCTCAATCGACGAAGCCCAGAAACTCTTGGACCGCGCACAGTCGAAATCGCTCAAGGGCTGGGGCCTTGCCGATCAGGATCTGCCGGACCTTTGAATTGAGCGGCTTTTGCCGCCGAGATCGAGGCGCTACAACGACCAGCTATCGTGGAGGAGAGAGATAAATGAGCGATACCGCAACCACCAACAGCTGGGTGCGCCGGCCGCAAACCGCCTCTGCCGAGACCTCCTGCAATGCAGACGATTACGAGCGCCTGTACACCCGCAGTATCGAACACAGTGACGAGTTCTGGGCCGAGCAGGCAGAACGCCTGGAATGGCTGCGAAAGCCAACGAAGATCGCTGGCTGGAGCTATGATCCGGTCGACATCAAATGGTTCGAGGATGGCAAGCTAAACATCTGCCACAATGCTGTCGATCGCCACGTTGCAGCTGGCCATGGGGACCGGCTTGCGCTGATCTTCGAGCCCGACGATCCCGAAGGCGAAGGCCGCCACATTACCTATGCAGAGCTTCAGGAAGAAGTGATCCGCATGGCCAACGCGCTGAAAAAGATGGGCGTCGAAAAGGGCGACCGGGTGACGATTTACATGCCCATGGTCCCGGAAGGCGCCTTCGCCATGCTGGCCTGTGCGCGCATCGGGGCGGTTCACTCCGTCATCTTCGGCGGCTTCTCTCCTGATGCCATTGCGGGGCGGATCGAGGATTGCCGAAGCGATTACGTCGTGACCGCTGATGAAGGACTCCGCGGCTCGAAAAACGTGCCGCTCAAGGCAAATGTAGACGAAGCACTTACCAAATCACCGGCCAAGGCCGTGCTGGTGGTGCGTCACACCGGGACGAGTGTTTCGATGACCGAAGGACGGGATTACTGGTATCACGAATTGTCAGCCGACGTCGAAGCCACCTGTCCCTGCGAGCCCATGGCCGCGGAAGATCCGCTGTTCATTCTCTACACGTCAGGATCGACCGGAAGCCCCAAAGGTGTGGTGCACACGACTGGCGGGTACGCCGTCTGGACCGAAACCACCTTTCGCTATGTCTTCGATTATCGTCCGGGCGAAATCTATTGGTGCACGGCCGATATCGGATGGATTACGGGTCATAGCTATATCGTTTACGGGCCGCTCCTGAACGGTGCGAGCGCGTTGATGTTCGAAGGCGTGCCAAATTATCCCGACAATGATCGCTTCTGGGCGGTGTGCGCAAAGCACAAGGTCAACATCTTCTACACCGCCCCCACGGCTATTCGTGCCCTCATGCGCGAGGGGGCCGAATATGTCGCGAAACACGACCTGTCATCGCTGCGGATCCTCGGCACCGTCGGAGAACCTATAAATCCCGAAGCATGGCGCTGGTACCATGACCATGTCGGCGGCAGCGAGGCGCCGATCGTCGATACGTGGTGGCAGACCGAAACAGGCGGGATCATGATAACAACCTTGCCCGGAGCCCATGACATGAAGCCGGGGAGCGCGGGCAAGCCATTCTTCGGCGTGCGCCCCCAGCTGGTCGACAATGATGGCAAGGTCCTCGATGGAGCAGCACAGGGCAATCTGTGCATAACGCACAGCTGGCCCGGCCAGGCTCGCACCGTTTACGGCGATCATGATCGCTTCATCCAGACTTATTTCAGCACCTATCCGGGCAAATATTTCACCGGTGACGGCTGTCGCCGCGATGAGGATGGCTATTACTGGATCACGGGCCGTGTGGACGATGTGATCAATGTTGCAGGCCATCGCATGGGCACGGCCGAGGTCGAAAGCGCACTCGTGCTGCATCCGCTGGTCAGCGAGGCGGCGGTCGTGGGCTTTCCTCATGATATCAAGGGTCAGGGCATCTACTGCTATGTGACGCTGGTTGCAGGGGAAGAGCCGTCCGAAGAACTGAGCGACGACCTTCGCCAGCTGGTGCGAAAGGAGATCGGACCAATCGCCACGCCCGACCATCTTCATTTCACCCCCAGCTTGCCCAAGACACGCAGCGGGAAGATCATGCGCCGCATTTTGCGCAAGATCGCCGAAAACGATTACGGTTCGCTAGGCGATACTTCTACGCTGGCCGATCCGACCGTAGTCGAAGCGCTGATCGCGGGCCGCCGGAAGGGGTGAAACACGCATAGCTATTTGAAGGACGACGAGCGATGACGCTTGATTAGTGTCCGCAGAATTATATTCTTGGAGACAGCATAATATTCTTCACCGAATGGAGCCTGTATGAAGCGTATCTTTTATTCGGTGGCACTCTCTCTATTTGGCTTGTCTTCCGGCAGCGTGCATGCGCAGACTGACAACGACGACATTCAGGTCATGGTCCTGGGTGTCTATCACTTCTCCAATCCCGGCTTGGACGAGCACAATGTCGAGGTAGATTCCGTCCTCACCCCCACCAGACAAGCAGAGCTGGACACCGTAGCGCGTGCTCTGGCGGCTTTCGCGCCGACGCAGATCATGGTCGAGACTTTGGCACCGGAGCCGGATTATCGCGTCGCCGAATACGAACGATTCTCTTCCGAGATGCTGCAACAAGATCCGAATGAAATCGTGCAGATAGGTTACCGCATAGCAGACAGGCTCGGGCTGGAGCATGTTTTAGGGATCGATGTGCAATCGGCTGCCGGAGAGGAAGATTACTTCCCGATCGACAAAGTGCGCTCGGCAGCTGCGAAATCGGGCCAAACGGCAATTCTGGACGAATTGAACGAGGAAGTCGGGGGTGCGGTTGCACGCTTCGGCGAAAGCCAAAGCACCCGTTCGATCGCCGACCTCTTGCTGGAGATCAACGCCACCGATTTCGCCGGCGGTCAGGCTTATTACGATGCCATGTTGCCCATAATCACGGGCGAAGAACTCGCTGGAGCTCATCTGAATGCGAGATGGTACGCCAGAAATGTGGCGATTTACGCAAAACTGATGCGGAACGCCAAACCAGGAGATCGGATCCTTGTGGTTTATGGCGCAGGACACACGCCTTGGCTGCGCCATTTCGCCACCACGATCGAAGGACACCGCTATGTGGATCCGGTCCCTTATCTGGAACTCGCACGCAACCTCGAAAGCGAGGCCGCTCAGCGCAATCGGCGGTAACGGAATAGCAGGCTGTCGTTCGATCCGTCATCCTGTCTCACGCGAACAGTAATGCTCATACGGTCCTCCGCCTCGCGCTTGATGATCAAGCCATCGAAATTCCAGCTGTCTTTGTTTTTGGAAAGAAGAGGGAAGCGGCGCACCTGCTTCTGCGTTTCCCAGCCCGTGAGATCTGCGTCGAAATGCTTCAGCCGGTACTCAATTGTATCGCCGACCTGAGAGATGGTGATGAGTTCGTAAAACAGTGCGGACCCGGCAGTATCAAGTTGGCGAAAATGGCCAACCATTTGCCCGTCTGCCGGCGCAGAGTAGACTTCGGTTGCGAGGGCTCCGTTGATTCCCTCCCCTTCCCATGCCCCTTCGAGCCATTGCAGATCGGCAAGCTCCGCACGGGAGGCTGTTTGCTGGAGGACCTGATGTATTTCGGGATCGTCAGCAGCCGGCATTGCGACTGACGAAATCAGCACAGGGGCGAATAAGTTGGCTATCAACGGTCAGGCTCCCGTCGCGAGAGGGAGGAGAATATCGGCGCGCAACTGCTGCTCATCCTCGATCTCCTCGGGATCATCGAGATAGTGTAGGACAAGCGGCTGATTTGCGACCGCGCGGTCAAGCACATCCACCGCGTACGCATATGCCAAATCGATAGCCTCATGAAGTTCGTCGTAGTTCCCCACGCGCCGCAGACGAACGTAATCCCCTCCAGCGATTTGTCGGTCGTCCAGGTCACCGGCAGATCGACCGGCCTCGCCGGTAGCCAGCGCGCAATCGAACCGGCATTCCGAAGCGGGCGTAAAGCGCGGGTCATCAAGGGGAATGCCATAGATGCCTTGCAGCTCGCACTCTTCGACTTGCTCAAGGACGAGGCCGAACAGCCGCTCGTATCCTGCGTTCAGTTCCGCGTAATCGCCAACGTTGCGTATCGCTAGCACGCGAAAGGGCTCGAGAGAAATGACCTCGATGTCGAGCGCGCTGGAAGCCCCACCGGCCCCGCGCCGTGGCTTTCGCAAGTCACTCAAGATAGCATCGAGAAGTGCTGGCTGATCTCTGACTTCCGACGCTGAACTGCCGGACGCTGCCTTGAATGCTCGAGCGAAAGCCTGGGATGTGGCGTAACCGCTATTCTCTGCTGCGTCGCCAACGGGCCGCCGTTCGGCGAGGGCCGAAACGGAGCGTGCGAGGCGAATGCGCCGGACAGTTTCACCGACCGCCTCGCCGGTCATGATCCGGTAGATCCGATGAAAATGGTAAGGCGACATCGCCGCCACGTTAGCCAGCTCTTCCAACGTAGGCGCATCGCCCCGGGTGACGCTGTGTTCTATGTGCTCAACCGCCCGCTCGATCCGCTCAGCGTAAAGCATTCTTTGATTATGCCGCATACCAAGGCCTCCTATGGGAAGCTTTGATACCGCATCGCACCTTGGGTTGTCGTTCCCGATCTTGCTGAATTAGTCATTTTGCAGGGACGTGGGCATAGAAGACCAGCGGCACTTTCGCCGTGGCACACACCGCTGGCTGAATGCCATTTGCGGCGTATGAGCCACCGAGCAGTGCTGTAGTTTTGGTGTAATGTTTGGTTGCGGGGGTTGGATTTGAACCAACGACCTTCAGGTTATGAGCCTGACGAGCTACCGGA
>NZ_JAIGNP010000001.1 GCF_019711535.1 Qipengyuania aestuarii | reverse complement strand
TCCGGTAGCTCGTCAGGCTCATAACCTGAAGGTCGTTGGTTCAAATCCAACCCCCGCAACCAAACATTACACCAAAATCACAACACTATACGGTGGCTTAAAGGCCACAAATGGCAATCAGCCAGCGGTGCGCGGTCTACCTCCCATTGCGAGCGCAGTGGGTGGATGCCAGTAACGGGCAGAGCCTGGAGGGCGGGCAGACAATCGTGGCGAAGGCGCCGCTGGAGCGGATGCCCTTATTCGTACGCGCCAGTTCCATCGTGCCCAGTGGCCCGGCGATCCCGTCGACTGCGCAGGACACCGGGGGCGAGTTGACCGTTCATGTCTTCGGCGGCTCCGATGGCAGCTTCACCCTTTACGAGGATGAAGGGATTACGAGGATGAAGGGACCGACATGTGTTATGAAAGAGGCGAGTTCTCCCGTATTCCAATGGCATGGGACGAGGTTAGCAGAATTCTGACGATCGGCGCGCGGGCAGGGACTTATCCCGGAATGCATTCTGAGCGGCAGATCGGTATCGTTCTCCACAATGGAAATGGCGCTTCGCCGGTATTCTCAGAAGAGCCTGTCAGGACGCTGACCTTTGATGGCGCAGAACTGCGTGTTTCGTTGCCATTATAGGCTGACAATGGTGCTTCCGAGGGCCTGACGCTATTCGGTAACGGCGAGGAGGCAGGCCTTCATTGTGCCCACCACGGTCTCCAATTGAGCCTGGCTGGTGGAACTTAGCTTCATACCCACGAACGCCAGGTGCAGCATCTCGCCGATCCCCTTCGCTGTCATGCCCCGGGAACTGAGCTGTCTTTCATACGGGCTGAAAAACTCGCAAAGATTTGTCGCGGCTTCCTGATGGATGTCTGCAATCCGCTCGCGCATCGTAGTGTCGATCTCGAGTTCCAGCTCGTCGGCATGAGGCATGGCCTGCATGGATTCCCAAGATCTCACCACAAGGCGATCAAGAAGAATCGCAATCCGTTCTTCGCGATTTTCGACTTGATCGACCGCTTCGCTGATCTCGTTCCACTTATGCCAAAAATGATAGCGGATAACACCGTGCAACAACTCTTCCCTGTTAGGAAAGATATTGTAAACAGTCTGACGTGAAACGCCGGCAGCTTGCGCAATATCGTTCATCGTGGCGCGGCGTATTCCATAGCGGCTAATCACTTCGTAGCCCGCCTCCGCGATCATGCATGCCCGTTCTTCCATAACAATCTTTTCTACAAATGATGCAAAAATGTCAATTTACAGTTGTACTAAAATTGTCAAAAGGCCGATCCATATGAATGGCGGGTGAAACCGTGGGATTTTCCGCAAGGATATATGATGCAGCTTTTTCGAACTTTCCTGTTTTTGGTTCTCGGGGCCTTGGTCGCGGCATGTTCCTCAGCCGAAGCTCCGCCGCAGGATCAGGCTATTCCTGTGCGCACGGTGACCGTCGGAAAGACCAGTCTGGATAATGTCATTGAACTCCCCGGCCGGGTGGAACCGGTTCGTGTGGCCGAAGTCAGGGCACGCGTAACCGGCATCGTTCAGGACCGCATGTATGAAGAAGGTACCGATGTCGGCAAAGGGCAGGCGCTCTTTCGCATCGATCCTGCCGAACTTCGGGCGAGCTATGCGCAGACGCAGGCAAGCCTCGAGCGGGCTCGGGCGACGGCCGCCAATGCCAATGCGGTGGTAAAGCGCTACCGGCCGCTTCTGGAAGAAAACGCCATCAGCGGGCAGGAGTTTGACGCTGCACAGGCCGCTGCACGCGAAGCCAATGCGAATGTGGCCCAGATCCAGGCGCAGCTGCGAGCGGCCTCGCTTCAGCTCGGCTATACCACTGTCCGTGCCCCGATTTCGGGTCGTGCGGGCCGTGCCGCGGTCACCGAAGGCGCGCTCGTGTCGCAGCCCGAAGGCACGCTGATGACGCGGATCGAACAGATTTCGCCAATTTATGTATCCTTCGCACAGTCGGCGACGGAGGTGCTCAAAATTCGGCGGGCCATAGCCGATGGACAGCTCGACCTATCCCCCGGCGATGCAGTGGAGGTTCGCCTGCTGTTTGCGGACGGCACCGAATATGATTTGCCTGGCGTGATCGAATTTCTCGACTTCTCTGTCGACGAGTCAACCGGCACCGTGCAGCTGCGCGCCGAATTCCCCAATCCCGACGGGCTTCTGCTGTCTGGCGAGTTCGTCAACGCCCGGATCTATGCCGGCAAGGTCAGCGACGTCGTTGCCATTCCGCAGCGCGCGATCACCGTCACGGATGGCGGCGGAACCGTGATGGTCGTCGACAAGGAAGGCAAGGCGGCGCCTCGCCCGGTCAAGCTCGGCCAATTGATTGGCGACGACTGGGTGGTTGAAAGCGGGCTCAATCCTGGGGACCAGGTTATCGTGTCCAACCTTCAGAAACTGCAGCCGGGAATGCCGGTAAAGGTCGCGAACACGCGGACCGGCCAGCAGGCGCCCGCCAAACCCGCAGCAAAGGCCAAGTAAATGGCGCGCTTTTTTATCGATCGCCCCATCTTCGCATGGGTGATTTCGCTCGGCATCTTGCTTTCGGGCTTCATTGCTCTGCGCGCGCTGCCCATCGAACAATATCCCGAAGTCGCGCCGCCTTCGCTGGCAATCAATGTCGTCTATCCGGGGGCCGATGCCGAGACGCTCGAACAGAACGTGACGCAGGTGATCGAGCAGCAGCTGAATGGGGTGGAGGGCTTCCTCTACATGTCCTCATCCAGTCGCTCGAACGGTTCGGCAGCGATTACGCTGACCTTCGAAGCCGGGACCGACATCGATATCGCGCAAACCGAAGTCCAGAACCGGCTGAGCACCGTCGAAGCGCGCCTGCCCGAGGAAGTCCGCCGCCAAGGTATTACGGTGCGCCAGGCCAATGCCGGCTTCCTGCTTATCGTGGCACTGACTTCCAAATCGGGTAATCTCGATACTACCGATCTCGGCAACATCGCATCGACCCAGGTGGTCGACGAATTGCGCCGCGTAGCCGGTGTAGGTGACGTGACGCTGTTCGGCTCCGAATATGCCATGCGCATCTGGCTCGATCCGGAAAAGCTTGCATCCTACAATCTTTCGCCAAGCGCGGTCGTGGCGGCCATTCGTGAACAGAATGCGCAGACCGCAGGTGGCTCGATCGGCGCACTTCCGCTTCAGGAAGGGCAGGAAATCACCGCGACGATCACGACCGAAAACCGTTTCGCGACCGAAGACGAGTTCCGCCGCATCATCCTGCGGACCGACGAAGGCGGTGCCAGTGTTCGCCTTGGCGATGTGGCCCGGGTCGAAATCGGGGCGCAAAGCTATGCCACCTCAACCACGCTGAACGGCCAGCCCATGGCCGGAATGGCAATCCAGCTAGCTACCGGCGCCAACGCCCTCTCGACGGCAGAAGGCGTCAAGGAACGGATGGAGGAAATCGGAGCGGGCCTGCCGCAGGATGTCGCTTGGTCCGTTCCCTACGACACTACTCCCTTTGTCGAAATTTCGGTCGAAGAGGTCGTCAAAACGCTGGTCGAGGCGATGGTCCTCGTGTTCCTTGTGATGTTCCTGTTCCTCCAGAACTGGCGCGCAACTCTCATTCCCACTCTGGTGGTGCCTATTGCACTTGCCGGCGCATGTCTCGGCCTGTGGCTGTTCGGCTTCTCGATCAATGTGCTTTCGCTGTTCGGAATGGTTCTGGCGATCGGTATCCTGGTCGATGACGCGATTGTCGTTATCGAGAATGTGGAGCGGATCATGCGCGAAGAGGGCCTTGGCCCGCTACAGGCCACCCGCAAGGCCATGGATCAGATTACCGGTGCCATCATCGGTATCACGCTTGTCCTGATCGCGGTCTTCATCCCCATGGCGTTCTTCCCGGGCTCGACTGGCGGCATCTACCGCCAGTTCTCGGTTACACTGGCCATTTCGATCTTCTTCTCCGCCGTGCTTGCGCTGTCGCTTACGCCAGCCCTCTGCGCGACATTCCTGCGGAAGGAAGACGTGCAGGGACATGACGAAGAAGCGCCTTCAGATGATGAAGCCTACAGGCCTGTGCCGGACGGATGGCGCGGCACGGTCGAGAAGGGGCGCCGTTCAATGGGCCGCTTCTTCGGACGCTTCAATCGTTGGTTCGGGCGAATGACCGATCGATATGGCAAGACGAACGAGCGGATCCTTAATCGGCCGATGCGCGGCTTTGCCGTATTCCTTTTGCTTGCCGGCCTTACCGGCCTGCTCTTCTTCCGCCTGCCAGGCGGGTTCCTTCCCACCGAAGACCAGGGCTATGTCATCTCCGTCGTCCAGTCACCGGCCGGTTCGACGCGTGAACGATTGGATGAGGCGCTGGCACCGGTCGAGGAATTCTGGGCGGCCCAGGAAGAAGTCGAGGATCGCGTTGTGGTCAGGGGCTTCAGCTTCTTCGGCCAAGGACAAAATCACGCCATCATTTTCACCCCGCTCGAAGATTGGGGTGAACGAAGCGGCGATGGAAGCTCGGCAGAAGGTCTCGTCGGGCGCGCCATGGGCACGTTCATGGGGCTCGACAATGCCCTTGCCTTCGCGATCCAGCCCCCGGCCATCCAGTCGCTTGGACAGGCCAGCGGTTTCACCATGAAGCTGCAGGACCGTGCTGGGCTGGGGCGCGAAGCGCTCTCTGCCGCTCGCGATCAGCTGCTTGGCATGGCGATGCAAAGTCCGACTCTGGCCAATATCCGCCCCGAAGACGAGGCACCTGCCCCCCAGCTCCATGTCGAAGTTGACCGGGTAAACGCCCGGGCGATGGGCCTGTCGATGACTGACGTAAACAATGCACTGTCGATCAATTTCGGGTCTGCCTATGCGAACGACTTCAACCGGCAGGGGCGCGTTCTTCAGGTCCTCGTTCAGGCGGATGCACCGCACCGGATGACGCCAGAGGATGTTCTTTCCCTCCGCATTCCCAACGCGCAAGGTGCGCTGGTGCCATTCAGTGCGTTCGCCACGGCGGAATGGACCGCCGGTCCGCCCGCAGTTGCACGTTACAACGGCTATCCTGCGATGACGCTGTCGGGCACAGCTGCACCGGGCCAATCCTCGGGTGCCGCGATTGCCGAGATGGAACAGCTTGCAAGCCAGCTTCCCGAAGGGATCGGCTTCGAATGGACCGGCATCAGCTATGAAGAAAAGCAGGCCGGCGGCCAGATCGGCCTCCTGCTCGGCCTGTCCACTGTCATCGTCTTCCTTGTGCTTGCAGCGCTTTACGAAAGCTGGGTGGTTCCACTTTCCGTTTTGCTGATCGTGCCGATGGGTGTCCTGGGTGCCGTGGTATTCACCATGCTGCGCGGATTGTCGGCCGATATCTACTTCAACGTGGGTCTCATCACGATCATCGGTCTTGCTGCCAAGAATGCGATCCTGATCGTCGAATTCGCGATCGAGGAAGAAGCCGAAGGCAAGAGCCCGATGGAGGCGGTGAAGGCTGCGGCACGGCTGCGGCTGAGGCCAATCATCATGACTTCGCTTGCCTTCATCCTGGGCATGGTGCCGCTGGTCCTGTCTTCGGGGGCAGGCGCTGCCAGCCGGATCGCGGTGGGGACGGGCGTGATGGGAGGCATGATTGCCGCGACGGCGATCGGCATCTTCATCATCCCGCTGCTTTATCTTCTGGTGCGGACCAGGCTGGGCGGCCGCAAGCCAACGCCTACCGGCCACCTCGAAGGAGAAACCGAATGAGACGCCTGTTAACCGTCAGCCTGTCGGCCCTGGTTCTCTCGGGATGCGTCAACATGGCGCCCGATCATGGGCGTCCCGAGCTTGCCACGCTTCCAACCTATGATGCCGATTACCGACCCGACGGAACGGTCGTGGCGAGCACTCTGTCTTATGGGGAATGGTTTGCCGATCAACGGCTGGTTGCGTTGATCGAGACTGCGGCCGCCAACAATCGAGATCTCGTTGCGGCGACAGCGCGGATCGAACAGGCCCGTGCGCAGTACCGGATCGAGGACAGCCGCCGTTTGCCGACCGCTGTAGCAAACGCCTCCGCCACGCGGTCCCGCACTCCGGTGGGCACGGTTCAGCCGGGTGCCGACGGATCGATAACCAGCGATCGTTTCAACGTCGGCGTAGGCGTCTCGGCTTTCGAACTGGATTTCTGGGGCAGGGTAGCCAATCTCTCCGAAGCAGCGCGTGCGCAATATCTGGCGGTCGAAGCCAATCAGCGTGCCTTCTATCTGTCGCTCATTGCCGATACCGCATCGACCTATTTCGAACTGCTCGAAACGGAAGCTCAGATCCGTCTGGCGCAGGCGACGCTGGAAAGCAGGCAGGAAGGATTGCGCATCGCTCAGCGTCGTCTCGATGCCGGTGTGACTTCGGCCCTGCCTTTCAGACAGGCGGAAACGCTTCTGACGACTGCGGAGCAGCAGCTGGCCGCAGAACGACTCGCCGAAGCACGACTGCGGAACCAGCTGGCCGTTCTGGTCGGCGGTGCGATCCCGGCGAACCTCCCGCAATCTCTGCCGATGACGGCGCAGAACAATGGCATGACGCTTGATGCCGGAACGCCGTCAGATCTTCTGCTCGTCCGTCCCGACATCCAGGCAGCCGAAGAGCAATTGCGCGCCGCGCGGGCGAATATCGGCGCGGCACGGGCAGCTTTCTTCCCCACGATTTCCCTCACCGGTAATGCAGGTCTCGCATCCAGCGATCTGGGGGATCTGTTCGGCTCGGACGGATTTTCCTGGTCTTTCGGCCCCTCGATCTCGCTTCCCATCTTCGACTGGGGCGCGCGCGAAGCCAATCTCGATCTTGCCAAGGCCCGCGAGGTCGAACAGATCGCGATCTATGACAAGACGGTCCAGACCGCGTTTCGCGAGGTCTCCAACGGGCTTGCCGGGAGGCGCTGGCTGGCGGAACAGGTGACGGCGCTGGAGAAGGGCGTTGCAGCGCAGGAGCGGCTCGCCCGGCTGGCGCGTCTCAGGTACCGTGAGGGCGTAGCCGATTACCTCGAAGTGCTGGATGCGGAACGCAATCTGTTCTCAGCCCAGCAGCAATTGCTGACCACCCGTCGGGCCTATCTCCAGAATGGCACGACGCTGTTCGTGGCGCTGGGCGGCGGACTGGGAGGGGGGCGCTAGGCTTCGGCTTGGCGTACCACTGCGAGCATTGATGCGATCAGATGCCGGCGTACCATTGGTAGCCGGCACGATCCTCCCAATAGCCGCCCTTGCCTTCGCCGATCCCATCGAGGCTTTCGACCAGTTCGATCCCCGTCAGATATTTCGCGTGCTTGTACCCTAACTGGCGTTCGAGCCGCAGCCGCACCGGTGCACCGTTGCGTTCGGGCAGCGGCTCTCCATTAAGCTGGTGAGCGAGAATTGTCTGGGGATGTAAGGCATCGTCCAGATCGCAGCTTTCGTAATAATCGCCTCCATTCAGATTGTCGGCGCAGCGAAAGACTGCGAACCGCGCCTCAGGCCGCACGCCAGCCGCATCGAGAATCGTCGACAGCTGCGGGCCCGTCCATTCGCCGATGGCGCTCCACCCTTCCACGCAATCGTGGCGGGTGATCTGCGTGCGCTGCGGCAGGCCGCGCAGGTTTTCCATCGAGAGCTCAAGCGGGTGCTCGACCAGGCCCGAGACCGTGACGGTCCAATTGGCGAAGCCATCTTCCATGGCGGCGCGATAGGTCCCGGTGTCGATACTTTGCGTACCATTACCGCGAAAGAAGGGTGAGATTGCGGAGCGGCTGAACTCGGGCGCCATGGCAATCCGGCCGCCGCCCAGCGCCCGGTGCAGTCCCCGGTGCCAGTTTTGCGCCCTGTCCACGACTTTGCCGAACCAGCTGCTGTCTCCGACGGCATCGCATCCCGCGACGACGCTTGCCCCCAGGACGACGAGAAAGTTACGCCTGCGCATCGGCGCCTCCGCTTGTGTCCAGGCGGCCGCCGAACAGCATGCCGCGCAGCTGGGTGATCGGACCTGCAAGCAGGACCAACACCACGTGGAGAATAAGAAAGGCTGCGAGAGCGAAAGCGCTCAGGAAATGGATCGAGCGTGCGCTTTGCCGGCCGCCGAACATCTCGGTGAGCCACGGCCATGCGGCTTCCATCCCCGGGCTCATTGCCATGCCGGTGAAGATCATCGCTGGCAGCAGGATGAAGATCACCAGCGCATAGGTCAGCTTCTGCAGCACGTTGTATTTGCCACTGCCGTGCTCGAAATCGAGCCGCAGATGCGCCTTCACATCGCGCCAGATGCTCTGCGGCCGCCATTCCGCCGCGCGTAGCAGCAGATCGCGCCTGATGTGACCGTTGATCAGGGCAATCACCATGAAGGCCAGGAGGCCGAAGGCGAAGAGCAGCGAGAACACCACATGCCAGTCACGCGCCGCGGCCAGGCTGTAATAGCTCGGGATGGTGATCCAGCCGGGAAAGTCCGGCAGCGACAGCCACGCTTCGGACGGCAGGAACCCCCGATCACCCCAATACAGGCGAGGGTGGGCGTTCGATATATTGAGGCCGCTCATGAACAGCACGACAAGGCACAGGGCGTTGATCCAGTGCCAGAGACGTGTGGAGAGGGCGTGGCGCTTCTTCAATGACGATCCCCTTTGATGACCGGCCTATACCGCAGCCGATGAAGCCAGCGCAACGGCGGGTATTTTCCATCAAACAAATGCGCATTCATCCGCAACCTTGGATGGGCCGCAGCCTCGCGGAAGGTTGCGTGAGTCACCTTCGCAGAGCAGACTTCGCTTGAAGCGGATAGCGCGCAGGAATACGGGCGATTCGATGCTTTCCTCAGCCTACCCCGTACGCGCGCTTCTGACTGCGATCTTCGTCCTCATGGCGGGTAGTGGATTTCTGTCCACGCTGATTGCGATCCGGCTGGAACTGGCAGGCGCTTCGGCTGGTGTTATCGGCCTTGTCGGTACCAGCTATTTCGGCGGACTGATGCTAGGATCGCTCCGCGTCCAGAAGGTTATCGAACGAACCGGCCACATCCGCGCCTTTGCCGCTTTCGTGACGATCTATTCGGCAAGCAGCCTGACCTATGCCATTTTCGAATCTTCGGCTGTCTGGACAGTTCTGCGATTTATCGACGGGCTGGCCATGGCAGGTGTCTTCGTGTGCCTTGAAAGTTGGCTCAACCAGCAGGCAAGCCCCAAGAATCGCAGCGCCATACTCGCGGCTTACATGATCGCACTCTATTGCGGACAGGCGGCAGGCCAGTTCCTGCTCAATCTCGGCGACGAGGCTCCGGATCTGCCCTTCATGCTTTCCGCGATCCTGCTGTCGATCGCGCTGCTTCCTGTCCTCCTCACGCGCATGGATCAGCCGGTCATTGAGACAGTTGCGCCCTTTTCCTTGCGCCGCCTTTACAAGGTCTCTCCGCTCGGCATCGTCGGCACGCTCGTAACGGGAGCCATTCTGGGGGCATTCTACGCGCTGGGCGCGGTCTATATCCAGCGGATCGGAATGGGATTGTCGCAGGTGGCGCTGTTCACCTCATGCGTCATTGCTGGCGGGGTCGCTCTGCAATATCCGCTCGGACTGCTTTCGGATCGGTTCGACCGGCGTCTGATTGTGATCGCGAGCTTCCTGGCGACTTTCGCCGTATCGCTGCCCATTTTCCTGATGGAGCTCGCCCCTGTGGCGGTGATCGGGCTGGGCAGCCTTTTCGGCGGCTTCGCCTTTGCCCTCTATCCGCTCTGCGTGGCGCATTCGAACGACCATTTGTCAGAGGAGGAGCGGATCGGAGCAAGCAGCGGCCTTGTCCTCACCTATTCGGCAGGCGCGGTTGCCGGGCCCATGTTGGGCTCGATCGGCATGGGCGCTCTGGGCCCTGGCGGGCTTTTCGCCGTGACGGGCGGGCTTGCGATACTCGGCGGGCTGTTCGGCATTTGGCGGACCTTTGCCCGGCCTTCGGTCCCGGCCGAGGATCAGCAGGCGTTCCAGAGCCTACCGCGTACCACCGCCATGGCCGCCATATTCGAAGCAGCGGACGAGCAGCAGCCTGACAGCTGATCGCCCCCGTCTTGACTTGCACGGTCGGTGCAGGCTCATGGCTGGCAAACGACAGACCACAAGCGAGATTCATCCGTGACGACTTCTCCCAGCCTTCCGCCCCGGCATCGCAGCTGGCTGTTCGCCCCCGGCGACAGCGAGAAGAAAATGACGAAGGCGGCGCAGGGCGAAGCCGATATCGTCATCTTCGATCTTGAAGACGCGGTGGCGGAAGAGGCAAAACCGGCCGCGCGCGAGGGGATCGCCGCATTTCTCGCCGCGCGTGATGACAGCGAAAGGGCCAGACTATGGGTCCGGGTGAACCCGCTCGACGGACCGCACACGGCGGATGACCTGGCTGCCATCATGCACGCCCGTCCCGGCGGGATCATGCTGCCCAAGGCGAGAGGGCGCCATGATGTGGAAGAACTCGACCGCCTTCTCACCCCGCTGGAAATGGAGCTTGGAATTGCGCCTGGCTCGACGCCGGTCATTGCGCTGGTCACCGAGACTGCCGCTGCAATGTTCACCACGGGCGATTACGCCGGTGCGCCGCGCCTCGCCGCGATGACCTGGGGGGCGGAAGACCTGGCCGATTCAATCGGCGCGATGTCCAATCGGCTGGACAATGGCGAATATGCCTTCACCTATGAACTGGCCCGCAGCTTGACCCTGCTTGGCGCGGCAGCAGCCAGTGTGCCCGCTATCGAGACGATCGACGGCGATTTTCGCAATCTGGAAGGTCTGAAAGCCCGCGCGGAAAAGGTTCGGCGCGACGGCTATCGCGGGATGCTGGCGATCCACCCGGCGCAGGTGCCGGTGATCAATGAAGCATTCAGCCCGGGCGAGGACGAAATCGCCGAAGCCCGTGAAATCGTGGCGTTGTTCGAAGCCAATCCGCAGGCCGGGACCATCGGCCATAACGGCAAGATGCTGGACCGCCCCCACCTCAGCCGGGCGCGGCAGCTTCTGGCACAGGTGGATGGCTAGGCGCTGAGCTTGCCGACTTCGGCGAGAACGCGCTCGCTCCACTCTGGGCGGCAAATGAGCAGGTCCGGCATGTAGGTGTCCTGCTGGTTATAGATCAGCGGGCTGCCATCGATCCGGCTGGCATGGAGTCCGTGCGCCAGCGCGACCGCGACGGGGGCAGCGCTGTCCCATTCGTATTGCCCGCCGGTGTGCAGGTAGATTTCCGCTTCGCCCCTGACCACGGCCATGGCCTTGGCTCCGGCCGAACCCATTGGAAATAGTTCTGCGCCGATCGTATCAGCCACAGCCACGGCTTCGCTGGCGGGCCGCGTGCGGCTCACCAGCATGCGCGGGGTTTTCGCGGCCGGGGGTAGGGCACCGGGCGTATCGCTGCGGAGCACTTCCCCCAGGCCGGGCAGGGCCACCGCGCCCGTCTCCGGCCTGCCATCGACGCACAGTGCCACATGCACGGCCCAGTCGCTGCGTTCTTCGCCAAATTCACGGGTGCCGTCTACAGGGTCGACGATCCACACACGTTTTTTGGAGAGGCGTTCGGCTGTGTCCTTGCTTTCTTCCGAAAGAAGGCCGTCATCGGGGCGCTGGGCGCGAACTGCGTGGCAGAGGAACTGATTGGCGGTCTGGTCGCCCGCTTTGCCGAGGCTCTTGCCCTCGAACATGCCGCTCGCACGGACTTCCAGCAGGATCCGGCCAGCGACCTGAGCGAGATGGGCAGCGAGTTCGGCGTCGGTCATTGGGTTCTCGCGGATTTCTAAAGCAGTGGGGGTTCGCATGGCAGACCTGCGCCGCCTTGCGAACCCCCACGGTGTTTAGAAATTCTGCAGTCAGGCGACGGCAGGTTTTCTCGCAAAGATGCCGAAGCCGGCGATGATCGCATAGCAGATGATCGGCAGGATCAATGCGAAGGCGAGGCTGCCGCTCGTGTCCGCCAGTACGCCGAACAGCAACGGGACCACTGCGCCGCCGAAGATGGCGACGTTGATGATGCCCGAACCGTCTGCCGCCCGCGGCCCAAGCTTTTCGCAGGCGAGCGAGAAGATGGTGGGGAACATGATCGAGTTCATCAGGCCCACGGCGAGCAAGCTGTACGCTGCGAGTTCGCCGCTGCTGAGAGCGCTGATGATGATCAGGAGGATCGAACCGGTCGCGTTGAAGGCAAGGATCTTGCCCGGCGAGAAGATGCGCAGGAAATACGAACCGATGAAGCGGCCAACCATGGCTCCGCCCCAGTAAAGCCCGATCATCCACCCGATCACGCTTTCCGGCTGGCCCAGCACGCGGTCCTGCGCAAGGTAGTTGATGATGATCGAACCGATGGAAACTTCGGCACCGACGTAGACAAAGATGCACAGGGCGCCGTACCCGAAGCGGCTGCGCTTCAGCAGGTCGAATCCCGCAAGGCCGGAAGACGCTTCATGCTTTTCGCCTTGAAGGCGATTACGGAAGAGCCATACGGCGAGCGCAACGAGGGCAATGAGGCAGGCGACGCCGAGATAACCCTGCCAGATCGCTTCGCTTTCAGCCTGCCGGTAGGCGGTCAGTTCGGCACCGGATAGCTGGTCGGCGCTGACATTGGCGAGGCTGCCGAGAATGACGATCGAGCCGACAATCGGAAAGACGGTCGTGCCAAGCGAATTGAACGCCTGCGCGAAGGTCAGGCGGCTGTGCGCGGTCCGCTGCGGGCCGAGCAGGGAGATTAGCGGGTTGGCGACGACCTGCACGATCACCACGCCGCTCGCGAGAACGAACAGGGCGAACAGGAAGATACCGTAGGTCGCCGTCTGGCTGGCCGGAATGAACAGCAGGCAGCCGACCATCATGGTCAGGAGGCCTGCCACCGCGCCGCGCATGTATCCCAGTCGCTTGACCAGTTTCGCACCCGGAATGCCGATCACGAGATAGGCCGTAAAGAAGCAGAACTGCACCAGCATGGCCTGCGTGTAGTTGAGCGTGAACAGTTCTTTCAGCTTCGGAATGATCACGTCGTTGAGCGACGTGATGCCGCCGAAGATGAAGAACAGGCCGAAGACGAAGTAATTCAGGCCGGGTGCGTGAATTCCCGTATCGTCGGCGTCGATGGGCGCCGGGTCGGTGCTCGACGCGACATCTGGTGCGAGTGCCATTCAGTATTCCTCCCAAGTGCCGACGAACTTCACGAACCGGCGTTGATCTTGCGTCACGCTATGTGCCAGCCTTTTCGGGCAGCACAAAGCGAATACGATTTCGCGCGCTCAGAACGAGCAGGCCGTTCCTTCGGCAACATCTTCGCGCACCACGCTGGCGATGCGGAAAGTGACCTCGGCTTCGGTTTCGAACCGGATGCGGTTGCCAAGTCCGGGCGCGCACTGATCGGTGATCAGCATTTCGCGCCAGCCCTTGCCATGCGCCACCGCGAAGGGCTGGGTCAGGTCGACCAACGCGTCTTCGCCTACACGCAGCTTGATCGGAGCGGTCGGCCGCGTGACCACTTCGTAGGTGATGCGATAGGCGCCGCCGGTATCGGGCGTCTGCGACAGGCCGAAACGCGAGTTGGCACGCATGGTGATCTCGCGCGCATCTTCCTGTGCATTGCGGTCGTAACCGCGAACCAGAACGCCGGAATCGGTGAGATCGCCCCGCATCTGGGCGAGATATTCGCCCACGCCTTCGACATTCGGTTTGACCGCAAATGCGACTACGCCATCGGCCAGGCGGCCGGATTCGAACAGGGCGCGTGACGGACCTTCGAGCAGCGGGGCGCAGTTTTCGTCGAGCTGCGGAGTGGGTGAGGTGTCGGTCAGCGCGCGGCCGTATCCGACGGCAAACAGAGCACCCTTGGGGCCGTTGAGCGGACCGGCATCGCAGGTGGCGGGCCAGCTGAAGCCGAGTTTTCCGGTGGCGGGCATCGCGCCGGTCAGGACATCCGCCACGCCTGCGCCTTCGCTACCCGGGAGCCAGGATGCAACGAAAGCATCGGCCAGGTTCATTTCGCGGTTTACCCACATCGGGCGGCCCGAGAGGAACACGGCGACCGTGGGCACGCCTTCCGCCTTGAACTTGCGGAGCAGGGTCAGCCCTTCCTCGTCGGTGAAGCCGAGGTGCTTGCGGTCGCCCGCGAACTCCGCATAGGGCTCCTCGCCGAAGACGACCACGGCCACATCGGGTTTGGCCGAGTAGGTGCCATCGGCCGACAACGTGGCCTTGCCGCCGCTTTCCTTTGCCGCGGTTTCCAGCCCCTTCCAGATCGAGGTCGCGCCCGGGAAATAGCTGTTGTCGAGATCGCCGCCACCCTGCCAGGTCAGCGTCCAACCGCCCGCGGCCTGCGCGATATCGTCAGCCGCGCTGCCTGCAACGAGGATGTTCGCTCCGGACTTCAGCGGCAGTACGCCGTTGTTCTTGAGCAGCACCTGAGATTTTGCGACCGCCTCGCGCGCGATGGCGCGGTGTTCGGGTGAACCGAGCAGATCGTACTGGCCCGCATTGGGGCGGCCTGACGGCTGAACGAATTCATCCAGCAGCCCGGCGCGGTATTTCACGCGCAGCACCCGGCTCACGGCTTCGTCGAGGCGGGGCATTGGGATCGTGCCGTCCTTGACCTGCGCAACGGTGGTCTCGAGCAGGCCCTTCCAGTCGTCGGGCACCATGTAGATGTCGAGCCCGGCGAGCAGCGATTGCGGACAGTCGGTATTGGTGCAGCCCGCGACCTGGCCGTGGCCGTTCCAGTCGCCGACGACGAGGCCATCGAAGCCCAGTTCATTGCGCAGCACGCCGGTCAGCAGCGCCTCATTGCCGTGCATCTTGCGGCCGTTGATCGAGTTGAAGCTGGCCATAACCGCTTCCACCCCGGCGCCGATCGCGGCGGGGTACGGGGCAGCGTGGATCTTCTTCAGCTTCTCGATATCGCCTGTGACCTCGCCTTGGTCGACGCCCTGATCGGTCCCGCCGTCACCGAAGAAGTGCTTGGCGGTAGCGATGACATGCCCCGCGCCCAGGCGGTTGGGATCGCCCTTGCGGCCCTGCAGCCCTTCGACCAGCGCGGCGCCCAGTGGGGCGACGATTTTCGGATCCTCGGAATAGCTCTCATAGGTGCGGCCCCACCGGTCGTCCTGTGCCACGGCGATGGTGGGCGAGAAATTCCAGTCGATCCCGGTCACTTCGATCTCGGTCGCGGTCGCTTCGCCGATGCGGCGCACGAGGTCGGCATCGCGCGTGGCGCCAAGGCCGATGTTGTGGGGGAAGATCGTCGCCTTCATCACATTGGTATGGCCATGCACGGCATCGGTGCCCCACATGGTGGGGACGGTCGGCTGACCATCGGCCTGCGGCGCGATCGAGGCGAGATACATCTCGTCGGCGAGCTTCAGCCATTCGCTGGCTTCGGCATATTCATCGCCGTAAGGGCCGCCATTGCCGCCGTTGAGATAGCTGCCGAAACGGTAGCGGCGCATGTCTTCGGCGGTGAAGCTGTTGATCTGCGGCTGGATCAGCTGGGCGACCTTGCGCTCCACACTCATGCGGGCGAGCAGGTCGGCGACGCGGGCATCTTCGGCGGCGCGTGCGGTACTGGCGGCAGGTGTCTCCATATCGCCCGGAACGTTGGTGCACCCGGCAAGTGTGATTGCCGCGGCCGTGGCCATCCAAAACGCTTTCATATCGATCATCCCTCTCCGCGCTCCCTTTTTGAGAACGTTATCAATTGCGGGGATTGGCACGCTCGGTGCGCAAAATCAAGCGGCTACTTCGCAGGGGTGAGGGTGAGCAGCAGCGCTGTCCCGATGGCGACGAGGGCCGCCAGCGCAAAGAACAGCGCGCTGAACCCGAACACTGGCACCAGCGCCAGCGTCAGCCAGGGCATGATCATGCTGGGCACGGTGTTGGTCAGGTTGAAAATGCCGAGATCCCGGCCCCGGCGCGAAGGGCGGGGCAGCACGCGCAGCGTCTGGCTGGTATGCAGCGCGAGGAACACGCTCGACGACAGGCCGAAGACGACATAGCCCGCGATGGCACCGCCAAGGCTGTCCGACAGCGCCATGATCAGCAGGCCCACTGCGCCGATGGCGGATCCCAGCACCAGCGGCAGGATGGGGCGTTCGCGCCGGTCGGACCAGCGCCCGGCCAGCATCGCCAGCGGCACCGACAGCGCCAGGACAATCGAGAAGACCCGCGCCGTATCGCTGTCGGTAAAAGAGGGATCGATACTGGTGAACCAGATGAGCAGATAGGCGAACAGCGCCGCTTCCGCGATCTGTACCAGCAGCCGCGCCAGCCACATCCGGGCAGCAGCGCTGCGCTTGGCGTGGCGGGCCTGTTCGTCGGGATTGCTGTCGTCCAGCACGAGCTGCGGCATCGCCCGCGGGCGGCCGAAGATCAGCACGGGAAGAACCATGGCCGCGACGAGGCCCGCCACCAGCACCAGCCGGTGATCGGCACCGGCGAGGCCGGGAAGCGTCACGATGGCCCCCGATGCCGCCCCCAGCGCTGGTGCGAAGGCCAGCAATCCGCCCAGAAACCCCTTCTGCCGGTCGGGCACGGCATCGCCCGCCCATGCGCCGAGCGGCCCCAGCATCATGTTGAGCGCAAGCTGCCAGACCACGATCAGGCCCAGCAATTGCACCGGCGTGCCGGTGGCGCGGACACTCACCAGCAGCGTGCAGGACAGCACCAGTCCGGCCGCGATCCAGGGCTTGCGGGCCCGGGTGAGATCGCTCAGCCAGCCGAACAGGACATTGCCAGCGCTGGCCGCGATCGCGCCGGAAAAGGCGATATAGGCGAGCAGGTCGATCCGCGCCTCGCCCGCCATTTCGGTGGCGCGCAGCGGCAGCAAAAGGGTGAGGAACGGCACATAAGACACCGCGCCCCCCGCCACCGCCAGCGCGTACAGCCACATGAAGCGCAGCGATTGCCGCCCGTGGTCCGGCCCCTCAGCCTGCGTCATGCTTCGGCGCGCGCGCGGTCGAGCTGCGGACGATCACTTCGCCGGGTACGGCGGTCGGGCCATCGGGCAGTTTCCCGGACTGTGCCTCGATCAGCAGTTCGACCACCCGCGATATGGTTGCTGCAATCGGCTGGTCGACGGCAGTCAGGGCCGGCTGGGTGAAGCGCACGATGGGCGAATTGTCGAAGCTGACCAGCGACAGGTCCTCGGGCACGCGAAGCCCGCGTTTGCGGGCGACGGCCAGCGCCGCCAGCGTCATCTGGTCGCTGCTGGCGATGATGGCCGTGGGCGCGGGTACGAGAGACAGCAGTTTCTCCGCCGCGGCAGCGCCGCTTTCGAAGCCGAAATCCCCGCGCTGGCACAGGTCCTCGGTGGACAGGCCGGCGCGTTCCATGGCCGCTTCCCACCCGGCGATACGGCGATTGGCCAGGCTGAATTCCTCAGGCCCGGCGATGAAGCCGATCCGTTCGTGCCCCAGTTCGATCAGGTGATCGGTGGCCAGCCCGGCGTTGAACTTGTCGCCCATGGTGACCGCGATGCCCGGCCCGGCTTGCGTGGATCCGATCCGCGCGAACGGAATGCCACGCGTGGCCAGCAGGCCGGTGATCAGGTCGTTTTCCGAATGTGGCGGGGTGAGGATCACGCCGTCGGGCTGGAGCGCGGCGATGGCTGCGCTAAGTTCGCGTTCGACGTGGTCGTTATGCGTATCGACCAGCTCGATCATCATCCGGTACCCATGCTCGGCACAGGTCAGCATGCCGCCCAGCAGCATCTGGTCGATCCAGTCGCGCCCCTCGCGCGCACGCCAGTCCGCAATTGTGCGGTCGCGATCGTTGATGGCCAGAATGATGTAGGAGCGCGAACCGCTCATGCGCTGCGCGGCGATACTGGGCACATAACCAAGCTTGTCGATGCTGGCCTGCACGCGCTCTTTCATCGCGGGCCGCACATTGGGCTCATTATTGATGACGCGGCTGACGGTCTGCAGGGAAACCCCCGCATCGGCAGCAACATGCTTGATCGTCACCGACTGGCGCCGCCGACCCATTAAGACATCCCCCTAATCGTATCTCTCGCTAACGCAGCAAAACCGTCTTCGCCAGTACATTGAAACCGCTTCGCTCGAGTTTCCAGTCGGTTTGTCTTTTCGGCGCGGATAAGTGTGGCTCAGTACCGTGGTGGAATGACCTGGTTTGGGCTGGAAGCGGTCAGTCTGCTCGCGGGTGCCACCATAATGAAAGCCGGCAATGGAAACGTCCCAATTGCGGACCTTCGCAACTGAGCGCCAATGTATAAGTTCGACATCTATGATAGATCATCGGCGAATGAAGAATCGATTTTTCTCCGCACTTTTATTTTGGGGACTGGGGGCAGGATTCTATAGCGTGGTCAATTGCTTACAGGGAACGAGAATCGAGACTTCGTTTTTGGTCGGTTGGACGGCTGCCTCAATAGTCTACGCGTCCCTCGCCCCGGCCAATAAGAAAACTTAATTGGTAATTTCCCACACTAGCAAACCAGTTCTCACCTCATCGCCATGCCGGAAAGCAGACTTTCTGCTACCAACCCGTTCCCGACGAGAACTTGGCAACCAGGGTGAGATTAAACTTCGATTGTTAGCGCAACGCAGGAGCCAAAGATGACTAAGAAGATGTTGCGCGAGATGGGCTTCCTTTGCGGATTGGTGTTGCTAGCTATGTGGCTTCTTAACACCGCGAGAGGAGAGCCCTTCGAATTGCGTCGGGCCTTGATCATGATAATCTGTGGTTGTGCCGGGATCATTCTGGCCGAAATGTGGCGTCGCACGAAAGAGCGCTGAAAAAATATCCGCGGCGATCGCAATAGCAGATACTTCTCCAACCCCACGTTTCAGGTTTTTAGTCTCTCGATAGGTCTGAACTCGTTCGCGCGACACTGCGCTAATCGTCGTCTAACTCATCAAAGAGGGCCGCAGCGATGCGTTTTCCCATCTGGCGTACCCGCACATCGCGAGCCCCGATCCTTAAAACTGACGCTGAGGGTCGACTGGGAATTTTGTCGGTCCGCTAGCGGGCCGTCCGCTATCGACCAAAGATCGCGAAAAGCGGTTTGTCTGCTAACGACCCGATTGCGGACGTCGGGTAATTGCTTCATTCCGTCAACGTGGACGTGAACGGATACTTCTTACCGAGAGCGGCTGATCTAGCTGACCTCGGTGCATGGGCGTCCATACTGCCCGACCAGCCTCGCATTCTTCGGACTAACCTTTTCGGTGACGCCTTTATCGTTGGCGCAGATGGCTACGTCCATTTGCTCGAAAGGGCCGGATGCTGCGCGGAACCCATAGCCGACAGCGAGGATACATTCTGGCATCGCGTAAGTAACGACGATCAGGGCTGGCTGATGACCCAACTGGCAGATGACTGCCGTTCGAGCGGTCTCACCCTCCGACATGGCCAATGTTATGCGTTTACCGTCCCGCCCATTTTAGGTGGCGAGTATACTCCGCAAAACGTTTGGGTAGCACCATGGAAAGAGTGGTTCTCTGTCACTGGAGACCTATTCGCGCAGGTGAAGGACCTGCCGGATGGAGCGAAAGTCTTGTTCAAAGTGGTTGATTAGCCGACGTCCGCTTTCCACCCAAAATCGGACATTCGCGATGTTCATTATCGGAGCAAAGCTGCCGGTCCGCTTCCAGGCATCTGAAGGAAAAAGAACGTCCTGAATTGGGGCGCGTAGCTGACATGTCGGTGTATCTTTAACTGTCCCATTTTCTAGAAAACTCGTCAGTGCCTGAATGCCCCCGAGCCAGCCCATCCCGACAGGCTGGCCTATTCCCGCAAATCGCCATCGCAGACTTAGCGCATGGACCGGCTTTCAATCCTGACGAAGTGACCGACTCATCCGTCCCACCTACGCGGCCTCGGCCTGTCTCGCACCGCAATAGCGTTTCACGAAGGCATGGTGTTCGGGCAGGCCCGCCACGGTCCGGCTTACATTACTGCGCAGCGTGCCGAGGAAGCGGTCGAGTTCTTCGCTGCTCATCTTGGTGGCGACGGGGTGATAGGTTTCGGGCATCAGCCCTTGTCCCATCATCACCTGGACCCAGCTGTTTTCCGCGAACAATTCCTCGTTCCTGCGGAACACGCGGCCTGTTTCGCGGAAGAGCTCGATCTTCTGCGTCAGGCTGTCGGGGATCTCCATGTCGGCACATTGGCGCCAGAAGGGCGAATCCCGCCGCTGGGTGACCTTGTAGTGCAGGATTAGGAAATCCCGGATCTGGTCCATGTCGGTCAGCTGCTGGTCGTTAAACTCGTCGATATCCCGCTGGCTCACCCGCTCGGCCGAAGGCAGCATGCGGATCAACCGCAGGATGGCGCGCTGGATCAGGTGGATGCTGGTCGATTCCAGCGGCTCCATGAACCCGCTCGACAGGCCCACCGCAACGCAGTTGCGATACCACTGCTTTCGCCGCGCGCCGGTGGTGAAGCGCAGGCGGTTGGGGGTGGAGCAGGTGGCGCCTTCGACCGTGGAAAGCAGCCGCGCCTCGGCCTCGTCGTCCGACATGTAGCGGCTGCAATAGACGATGCCGTTGCCCTGCCGGTGCTGCAGCGGGATGCGCCATTGCCAGCCCGCCTCATGCGCGATGGCACGGGTGAACGGCACCGGATCGCGGACGCTTTCGGTCTGGACAGCGATGGCGCGGTCGTTGGGCAGGTAATGGCTCCAGTCGTCGTAACCGACATGCAGCGCGCCTTCGATCAGCAGCGCGCGAAAGCCTGTGCAATCGAGGAACAGATCGCCTTCGATCCGATCCCCGCTTTCCAGCGTCAGGGCCGCGATATCGCCGCTTTCGCTGTCGAGTTCGACCGCCGCGATCTTGCCCTCGCGGCGCGTGGCACCGAAGCTTTCCGCCTTGCGGCGCAGGAAGCGGGCATAGGCCGTCGCGTCGAGCTGGTAGGCATAGTTGATGCGGTTGTCGGGCAGGATGGCGAACTTGCCCGCATGCGCGGCGGCAAGCTCCAGGCAGTAATCGCCATAGCTGTGCTCGTGCCCCTGCGTGAGGCCGTGCATCCAGAAATGCTGGAAGCCGGCCGACCAGTGATCCTTGCCCGTCGCGCCGAAGGAATGGAAATAGCTCTCGCCGTCGCTCTTCCAGTTCTCGAACTCGATGCCCAGCTTGAAGGTCGCATTGGTCTCGCGCATGAATTCGGCTTCGTCGATGCCGGTCAGCTGGTTGTATTTGACCAGCGGCGGGATGGTGCTTTCGCCCACGCCTACCGTACCGATCGCATCCGATTCCACCAGCGTCAGCTCGATCGTGTCGCCCATGGTCCGGGCCAGGGCGGCGGCGGCCATCCAGCCCGATGTGCCGCCACCGGCGATGACGATGCGGCGGGGTGTGGTCGCGGTTCTCATTGGTTGAGTGCCCTCAGCAGAAAGGATCGGATGCGGTTCGCCGCCTCGGGGGTCAGCGGATCCAGAACGCCGCGTTTGCCTTCGGGGATATGTTCGGTCACGTTCGGGCCGTGTTCGAACACGTAATGGTCGAACATCTGCTTCCAGATCGCCCGGTCTTCCGGAGGCAGGTCGCGAATGGCGAGGATGGCGTGGTTGAGCGCGTCCTGCGGCTGGCCGAGCCATTTCGGCGTCTCGCGCCACCAGTAGTTCACCAGCACGTTGAACGGCGCCAGTCCTTCGACATGGTGCCACCACATGGACGGGATGAAGACCGCGTCGCCGGGCTCCAGCTCGGTGGTGAGGGCGGTTTCCAGCGCGGCTTCGAAGCGGGGGTGGGCGGCGAAATCAGGCTGGTGGAAGTCGACCATGCTCACCGCGCGGCCGGCAGGGGTATTGTCGATCGGGCCGAGATAGAGGTTCTCGAACTGCTCGGGCGGGAACAGGGTGAAGCGGCGGCGCCCGACCGCGCAGCAGGCGAGATTGTCGGGAAAATCGTTATGCGCGGCGATCCTGGTGGGAGTGCCGATCCAGATGCTCTCGCGCGGCTTGTGCTGGGCGACAGGGCTGGGGTTGGCCTCGGTCAAGCCGTTGAAATATCTGTTCATATCGACCGACGGGACATAAGCGGTGGGGGGATTGTCCTCGCCCTCGTATCGCTCGAAGCCGCCGAAGATGTCGGCCAGCTTGCCGGTCCCCTCGCGGAAGTTCATCTGCATGTCGTCGGCATAGAACATGCGCCCGCCGTGCCCCGGTGGGCCGATGGCCACGGTGAAGGGCATGGCCCGCGCATGGGCCAGCAGATGCTCGCGCGCCTTGGCAGCTGACTCCAGCCCCGCGCGCACCAGCGGCCAGTCCGCCACCAGCCCCCGCACCACGAACGGCTCGCGCGTCCCCTCGATCAGCTCCGCCAGACCGCCGAAATCCGCCACCTCGCGGTCCGCGATATGGGTGAGCTTGGAAAAGATAGAAGTGCCCGCGTCAGCCATTGCTCAATGCGGTATCCTTGCGCTCGACCAAGGTGGAGAAGTGCGAGAGCGAGGCCACTGCCATGAATATGGGTAGCAGAAAGCCCTGGCCGTGAAGGTCTCCCAGCGCATCACTATCGAGCTGCTGGAGCCTGTCTTCCTTGATGATGTGGAACCCGACGAGCGATTGCTTCGAACCGTCAGACAGCGGTACCTCGAGCGTGAAGGCTTCGAGCAGTTCGTAGCGCTCCAAGGCCTCAATGAAGACTGCCGTCCCCTGATAGCCCACATGAAGCTCCCCCAGTTGCCCGGCGATCTGTTCGAGGTAGGGAGTTGTACCACCATCCTCGTCGAACACGCGGACGCCCTCGCCAGAGGTGGAGATGCGAGGGTGATCCATGTTGATGTGAACCTGCCCTTCGCTGCCCTCGTCTGTCGGGGCGCCGATCAGGAATGGCTGGATCGCCAGCGAGAGCGGGCGGTAGCGCGCCTGCCATCGGCCATCACTCAGAAAGAGGTTTTCTCCGTTTTCAAATCCGAACAGCGCCAGAGGCACGAAGGTCTCGCCCTCCTGAGTGCGGCGAAATACGATGGGGAATTCGCTTTGAACACGGCGGAATTCTTCGGGAATGATCAACGTCGCCATCACTCCGTCGCCAAGCTCGACGCCAGGTTCGGTAAGGATGCGAAGGTCCCGATGTTCTTCGGGGGTCAAAGTCTGGTGGTTTGCCATTTAAGCGAATTCTCCCTCCCGCGGATCGGCGGGTTGCGTTGCTCTCAGAGCATCTAGATAAGTGCGGTTCGTCGGCAAAGCCGCCGTGAGGGCGCGTGCCTTCTCCCGTACTCTTGCGACTTCTCCCTGTACCATTCCGAGATCGCCGCTGGATCCGCTGCGCGGTGCCGGGAAGCCCATTCCGTAAAGCACATATTGCTGGCTAGCAGCGGAAAACAGCTCGTCCGAATGCGGAAAGTCCAATTGCGTCGGCGGATGGTCACGCCAAAGCCGCAATTGACGAGCGAGCGAGGCGGGAATGGTTTCAAGATGTCGTTGCGCCTGCCAATAGGGCTCGTCGCGCTCGCTGAGGACATAGTGCAGCTTGAGGAAATCGACGATCCGCTCCCACCTGTAGTGGAAGAGCCTGTCGAACCGCTCCGAATAAGCCGGCAGCGTTTCGCGGGTTGCAGGAAAGCTGTCGGCGAGGGCTTTTAGCGAGAGTTCCACCAAAACGATTGCGGACGCTTCTAGGGGTTCGATGAAGCCTGCAGACAGTCCGATGGCCAGGCAATTGCCCCGCCAGAAGCTCTCTCGATAACCTGTCCTGAAGCTGATCATGCGCGGCTGGAGCGCTTCGACATCCTGTTCGGGTACACAGGCGGAGACATAGTCCAGGAGCGTTCGCCTGGCTGCATCTTCATCGGTGAACCGGGAAGAGTAAATGCACCCAATCCCTCTCCGGGTAGGCAGGGCAATATCCCAAAGCCACCCAGCTTCATGCGCTGTGCCGACGGTTTGCGAGGCCACCGGGCTGGCGGGCAGGGTGTCTACCTGAACGGCCAGTGCGCTGTCATTGAAAAGGACATCGCACCGGTCGATCCAGGCCGAACCGCAATGCTCACCGATCAGACGCGCCGCCATCCCAGTGCAATCCAGAAAGAAATCGCCGTCGAGATGGTCGCCTCCACGAAGCGACACCGCTTCGATGCATTCGGCGGAGGCAGCACGAATTCCCGTTACTTCGTCTTTGATGTGGGTGACGCCAAGCTGTTGAACCGCGTGGCGCGACAGAAGTTTGGCGAATTTCCCGGCATCGAAATGGTAGCCATAATTCAGTGCGCCGGCATAATCAGGCATGCTTCGCTGGCGCGGGACCAGATCACGCGCGCAAATGGCGGCTTGCGGAGAAACTACATCGGCGAAGCTCCCCAACTCACCTTCAGCACCAAGGGCAAGCAGGTCGGAGATGCTGCCGGAAAGGGGAGGAGTGAAGGGGTGCAAATAGCTGTCGTCTTGCCCGCCCGTTCGCCAGCCATCGAAACGGGAGCCCTGTTTGAAACTTGCATCGCATTCGAGCAGGAACCGGCTTTCGGGGATACCGATTATCCGAAGAGTTTCGCGCAGGGTCGGCCAGCTTCCCTCGCCGACCCCGATCGTGGGAATATCCGGCGCCTCCACCAATGTAATCCGAAGCTCGGGAAGGCGAGCGGCGAGATAGGCGGCCGACAGCCATCCTGCGGTTCCTCCGCCCACGATCACCAGCTTTTCGAAATCTCTCGCCATCTCAGTTCGACATTCCATACAGGCTTGGCAGCCAACACCAAAGAAAAGGGCCACGCCGCGACACCGCAGCGTGGCCCTCTCCGTTTCTAAGGCAAGGAGCGATAGAACACTGACCGCTCCTGATGCCAATTACCAGCTGAAGCGAAGGCCCGCAGCGTAACGCGGAGCACCGCGATATGCAAAGAAGGCATTGTTTTCGCTCCGTCGATAGCCCTTGAGGTTTTCTCCGGTCAGGTTGATGGCTTCCGCGAATACCGTCACGCCCATATCGAATTCGTAAGAGGCGCTGGCATCGATCTGCCAGTATTCGTCACGGTAGAATGGGTTGCTGGGATTGGAGCTCGCTCCAGCAAGGAAGTCATCTCTCCAGTTCCAGGCGACACGTGTCTGGAACGGGCCCTTGTCGTAGAAAAGAACCGCGTTCGCGCTATCCGAAAGGCCAACCAGGGCGAACTGGTCAACCTTATACGGCTGCGTATTGTCGAATTTCGCGTCGCCGTTGACGATGGTGTAATTCAGGATCGCGCCGAAACCGGTGTCCCAGAAGTTGTGCTGAAGAGCAAATTCCCATCCATCGATCGTCGCCGTCTGATCAGAGTTCGTCGGTACGGTAACATCGACATCAAGTGCCGCGTCCTCCGGCAAGCCGAGAATTCGTGTCACCCCACCGACAACCACGGTCGTTTCCGGATAGTTGGCGATGATGTATTCGCGAATAGACTCGTTATTGGCGCCAGCTCCCAGCGCAGCACGCGCTTCGTCAGCTCGCGGCCCGTCATAGGGATTGGTAATCCCATCGATGGTGCCCTGATAGCTACCGTTGAAGGAAATGTAGTTTTCTACATTTTTGCGGAAATAGCCGACCGAAAGATAGCTGGCATTGCCATAATACCATTCAGCCGAGACGTCGAAATTCTCCGACTTGAACGGCAGCAATCCGGGGTTGCCCTGATTGCCCGTCGCGCCATCCTGCCGGAATAGCGGGTTGTACGTCAGACCACCTTGGAGGTTGTCGTATGTCGGCCGCGTGATGGTGTGGCTGTAGGATGCCCTCAGCTTTACATCGCGCACAGGCTCGATGTCGAAGTCTACATTCGGCAACCAGAAGTCATACGAATCCTTCGAGCTCGTAAAAATACGATTTTCTTCGTCGATCTCTAGATAGAATTCGTTCGCCGCCGCCCAGTACGACCCGGTTACGCTCGGTACCAACGCTTCCGATTCCACGATCGTGTCCTCGTAGCGGAGACCGGTTATCAAATTGGCCTGGGTGGAGCCGATATCGAACGAGAAGCTTGCTTCGACGAAGGGGGCCAGCGTCGTTTCGTTGATCCGCCGATCGGTCGTCGGTTCAGCAAGGCAAGTGCCTGAGAGCGCAGTTCCCACGGCAGACTGGCTGCAGATATTGAACTGATTTTCTAGGATCCCAACAACACGCTCGACATCGAAGCCATAAAATTCTTGGATGATGTTAGGATTATCTACCCCGTCCAAGCCCCGGAACGCATCGCGCACATCGATCGGGAAGAAGACATCGTCGGGCAAATCGTCCGGCGTACCCAAGCCGCCCCAAGTTTCGTTCTGAAGAAATCCGTAAGCAGAACGAACGCGATTGTCGGTGTAGGTCACTCCGAAGTCGAGGCTGTTCAGAAAACCGGTGTCGGGTTCGTAATTGCCTGACAGCTGGATCTGATCGATTTCGTCGCGGAAATAGGCGTTTCGGAACGCATTACCGGTCGCAAATCGCTGAGAGATGTCGTTGGAATCGACACCAGGCGCATTCACGTAGGATATTACAGGAAGGTATGAACCGAAATCGATCCGCTGTTCTTGGAGGCCGAACACAGCCGTGCCCACCGAAACACTGGAGCCATATGGAAGAGTTGGCTTAGATTCCGCGCTTGAGGTGTGGCCGTCCAGAACGAACGTCAGGCCACCGGGGCCTTCCCATTCGATGTTCGCGCCGATCGAATGGTTGGTCGAGCGGTTTGCCGTTAGGGAACCGCTATACGCGAGGTCTGACGGGGCATCGCCGAAGTTTTCCGAATAGAAGAGGATGTCGGAAACGGGACCATCACCCCAGGCACTGCTCACGTTGCCGTGATTGAACCAGATACCGACTGAGCTCTGCCGAGCTTCGGTGGTATTCTGTGAGAAAGTGTAATCGACTGTCGCTGTAACACTGTCGGCGGGGCGGAACTGGAGCACAGCCTGCCCATTTATCCGCTCACGATCGATGTCCGTGACGTTGTAAGATCCGTTCTGCGGAACTGCGTAAACGTCGTCCGGACCGGGCGTGTTTTCAGTGTTTTTATTACAAACTGCACCCCACTCGTTCTCGTAACCGCTAGGGTTATCCGGTGCACCGCAGCCGAGATAACCATCGCGGAATTCGCTCGAAAACTGGTTAAAGCCTGACTTGCGCTTTTGGTAGCTGCCACTGATGGCGACGCCGATGCGATCGTCCATGAATGTCGAGCGAATGATGCCGGAAATCTCCGGCGTGATGTCTACATCGCCATTCTGAGAATCGTCATAGACCCCCTTGATGCCAATGCTGCCAGCAAAGCCTGGGTCATCTAGCGGGCGAGGCGTGCGAATGTTGATGGTCGAGCCAATACCGCCCGAAGGGACGGTGGCTCGGCCAGTTTTATACACTTCGACCGCAGCCACCGCTTCGGAGGCCAGGTTGCCGAAGTCAAACGAACGTGAAGATGGTGCACTTGCACCATCGCCAAGCGTCGAGGTAGGCATTTGCCGACCATTGAGCAGGACGAGATTGTATTCCGGCCCAAAGCCACGGACCGTGACACGCGCACCTTCGCCATTTTCACGATCAATCGACACACCGGTGATGCGCTGAAGCGATTCCGCGAGGTTGGTGTCGGGAAATTTTCCGATGTCTTCGGCAGAGATTGCATCGACAACACCTTGGCCCTGGCGTTTGATATTCATTGCGTCGCGCAACGAAGCCCGGATCCCGGTGACGACGATAACATCATCGTTCTCAGTGGCTGCTTCCTGAGCACTCTCATCTGCTGTTGCATCTGTCTGCGCGATCGCAGCGGTAGAGCTGATACCCAGTGCCATGACCGAGGCGCTCGCGAAATACTTGGCGAACGTGCGTGTACGTCCAAAAGCCATCAGTGATTCTCCTCCCAACACAAGGATCTGGCTCACCCAGAACCCCTTTTGTGAACGTTCACCTAATTGATAACGTTCACTCGGTCAACGCGTCCGAAACATGACCGTAACATATCGCGGCCGGAGTGTTGCATTAGTGCCCAAGTGTATTCGTGCATTGGTCGCGAGATCATAATAACGACGAGCTTGCGGATTGCTCTTGCTCGCCTCGGCGTTTAGCGCTGCGTGCAGCATGTTCGATCCAGTATCATTTCGCAGCGCGCTAGGTTCGTTTGCCACTGGCGTGACCATTGTCACTGCGCGTGACGCCGATGGTAGGCCGGTTGGACTGACGGCAAATAGCTTCAATTCTGTCAGCCTCGATCCGCCGATGGTGCTTTGGAGCCTGTCACTGCAATCCAGCAGCCTCCCGGTCTTTCGCGATGCAGCCAGTTGGGCCGTCCACGTCCTTGCGGCCGACCAAAAGGGGATGTCCGATCGCTTTGCGACTCCCGGGGTCGATAAATTTGCCGGGCTCGATCTCTCCGACGGTCCGGAAGGCGCTCCCCTTATAGAGGGTTGCGCGGCTCGGTTCGGCTGCCGTGCGCAGTTCGAGTACGAAGGCGGTGACCATGCTATTTTCTTGGGCGAGGTGATCGATTTCGGCCGCCGTGAGGCAGAGCCACTCATTTATCACGGCGGGCGCTATGGACGGATAATGCGCGACCAATCCGGCGCCGATCTGGAGCGGGACGGATTGGCTGAACAAGAAGACGGGAATCTCGTTCTGACGGAGCGGGGCTCTCAACTGCTGGAAGCTCTGAAAGGCGTAGCGGGCCGCTAGACTCGAACTGCGCTGCCAGATACCCGGTTCACCACAGTAATTTGGGAGAGCCACAGATGAAGACCCGCGTAACCGAAATGTTCGGTATCCAGCATCCGATCATTCAAGGTGGCATGCATTACGTCGGTTTCGCCGAGATGGCCGCCGCGGTGAGTAACGCGGGAGGCCTGGGCATCATAACCGGCCTTACTCAAGGCACTCCTCAGAAACTGGCTGACGAGATCGCCCGCTGTAAGGACATGACCGATAAGCCGTTTGGCGTGAACCTGACGTTTTTGCCGACTGTGAATGCGCCGGATTATCCGGGCCTGGTCCGAACCATCATTGAAGGCGGGGTGAAAATCGTCGAGACGGCAGGCAATAATCCCGCTCAGGTGCTGCCTTATTTCAAAGACGCTGGCGTCAAGGTCATCCACAAATGCACCAGCGTTCGACATAGCCTGAAGGCACAGTCGATCGGCTGCGATGCGGTGTCGGTCGATGGCTTCGAATGCGGCGGTCATCCGGGTGAGGACGACATACCCAACATGATACTCCTTCCGCGAGCAGCGGACGAGCTGGAAATCCCCTTCGTCGCCAGTGGCGGCATGGCCGATGGACGCAGCTTGGTCGCGGCTCTGGCTATGGGTGCCGACGGAATGAACATGGGAACACGCTTTATCGCCACGAAAGAAGCGCCAGTTCATGAGAACGTCAAGCAGGCTATCGTCGCTGCAAGCGAGCTCGACACCCGCTTGGTCATGCGGCCGCTGCGCAACACCGAGCGGGTGATGACAAACAGCGCTGTGGAGGAGCTGCTCAAGATCGAGGAGGAAAAGGGCGCCGACCTGAAATTCGAGGACATCATCGAGCAGGTGGCGGGCGTTTATCCGCGTATCATGACCGAGGGCGAAATGGATGCCGGGGCGTGGTCCTGCGGCATGGTGGCGGGCCTCATCGATGACATTCCCACCTGTCAGGAACTGATCGACCGCGTTATGTCGGAAGCTGATGAAATCATCACCCAGCGACTTTCAAGTTTTCAAGCCGGATAGGAAGCGCAGTATGGAGTATGTCAATTTGGGGCCGAGCGGTCTCAAGGTCTCGCGGCTTTGCCTCGGATGCATGAGCTATGGTGATACGAGCAAGGGATGGCACGGCGACTGGGTCTTGAGCGAGGATGAAAGCCGACCATTCATTCGCGAAGCGGTGGAAGCGGGCATCAACTTCTTCGACACCGCTAACATGTACTCAAAAGGTGCTTCCGAGGAGGTCATCGGCAAGCTGCTGCCCGAATTCACTCATCGCGATGAGATCGTCGTCGCGACCAAGGCTTACCTGCCGTGGCGCAACACGCCCAATGCGGGAGGTCTGTCACGTAAGAGCCTGCTGCAGGCCATCGATGACAGCCTCACCCGGCTCGACATGGAGTATGTCGACCTGTTCCAGATCCATCGCTGGGACGAAAGCACGCCGATCGAGGAAACAATGGAGGCGCTGCACGACATCGTGAAGGCGGGCAAGGCGCGCTATATTGGCGCATCGTCCATGGCAGCATGGCAATTTGCCAAAGCGCAGGAGGTAGCGCGCATTCGCGGATGGACCACATTCGTGTCAATGCAGAACCATGTGAACCTGCTCTACCGAGAGGAAGACCGCGAGATGATCCCCTTGTGCAGGGATCAGGGAGTAAGTTTGATCCCGTGGTCACCACTTGCGCGTGGCCGGCTCGCGCGGGCGTGGGATGAAAGCACCGTGCGCAGCGAAACGGATGGTTTCGGTAAAACGCTGTACACCCAGAATATCGAAGCTGATCGTGAGGTGATCGAGGCCGTGGGAGAGATTGCGGATGCGCGTGGGGTTTCGCGCGCAACCATAGCCTTGGCCTGGCATTTCGCGAAAGGCATGACCGCACCTATCATTGGCGCTACCAAGCCGGGTCATATAGATGCCGCTGTCGAAGCGCTTAGCGTGACTTTGAGAAACGATGAAGTGAACAGGCTGGAGAAACCTTATCTTCCCAAGGTGCCGGTAGGTGTGGTTTCAACTGCTCCGGACTTCGGCCAAGTTACGCTGAAATCCAGTTCGTAGACAAAGTTACAAACGGCCACCTGCGGTCACAAACCAGTCACATGAATGCGCCATTTCTGCCCCCCGAATTAGGGGGCGTGAAACGTGTGCGTGGCGTGATGAATATTCTAATGACTGCCGAAGAGGCTGGTGCGTACGATTCCTTTGACAACGGAGAGATACGGTACGTCTTCGATCATTTGACTTCGCGAGGGCCACAGCGACTTATCGAAGGACCGGTTTGCGCATTCGTCGACTGGGTTCTCGAAGAACTGTCCGGACTTGAGATGTGCCGCCGGTTGCGCGCAGACCCGCGGACAAGCGATGCTCATATCACGATGGTTCTCGAAAGCTGCGACGCAGATGACAAGCGGCGCGCTCTGGCTGCGGGGGCCGACGATTATGTCGTGGGCCCTGTTGATCGCACTGCAGTTCTCGATCGTGTGCTCGCGCTGGGGACGGGAAGAGTTGCCCAGGCCAGCGCGCAGCCATTCGTCCTTGGCGAATTGGAAATCGATCTGCCTGCGTTGCAGGCTCGATGGAAAACAAAACCTATCCCGCTGCGCCCGAACGAATTCAGACTCCTGCGCTTTTTCGCAGAAAACGCGGACCGCGTATTGGGACGGTCCGAACTGATCGACGGCCTGGGGAAACAGGATCCACCGATCGATGAAAGAACGGTCGATGTCTGGATTGGGCGGCTTCGCCGTGCGCTTCGACAGGTGGGCGCGGGCGACCCTATTCGTACTGTGCGCTCCCTAGGCTATGTCTACGACAGCCATTAGAGACTGCGGATTGCTCAAGCGGGCGGCGCCCGGCGCGAGCCCCCTACATAAACTTACCGTGAGGATGGTCACTCTCGTGGGCGCGCGAGATGATGCGTCTGCAAGACTTCTTCCTGACGAAAAAAGGGGGCCGCCTCTCAGCGGCCCCCGTCCAAGGCTACCCTTGCAGGATCTCAAAATTTCAGTGACGCACCGATAGAGAAGCTCTGGCCGACATCGTAGCTGTTGATTTCGATACGCCGCTCGCCGTTGGTCTGGAACTCTTCGTGATCCTGACCCGTCAGATTGCGTGCTTCGAATTTCAATTCGATTTCATTGCCACCCAGTTCGACCCCCTGCCGCACGACGAAATCGAGTGACAGGCCAGGCTCTTCGATGATGTCTGGGAGAGGGCCGGCGCCGCGGCTGCTTACTCTCTCGCTCGCATATTTGAGGAGAAACGTAAATTGGCTGAGACGGTCGAGATCGTCGAGGCCCAGTTGCAAGTTCACAAGATGATCGGATTGTCCCGTGAGCGGCACTCCGTCATCAAAGAAATTGCTCGCCGGCTGATCCGCGAAAGGGAACACCTGCGCTATGTCATCGGAACCGACTTCGATATTCGACTGGGTGTACGTATAGTTCGCCACCGCGACGAGCTGCTGACTGGCGAGCCAGTCACCCATGTCCGAGAGATCGAAATTATACTGCAGTTCGGCTTCACCGCCGTACAGCTCCGCCTTGGGTGCATTGGCAAAGCCGCTTATGATGTCGTTATCCGAAAAGCTTGTGAAAATCTCGATCGGATTCTCGATTTCCTTGTAGAACCCCGCCACGCTGGCACGACCGCCGCCGCCGGTATAATATTCGAGGCGTGCTTCGTAATTTTTCAGGCGGCTGTCCACGAGGCGCGGGTTGCCGTTGAACTGGCGATTGGATTCAGGATCGAAATAGGTCTGGTAAACCAACTCGCGGAACTGCGGCCGAGCGATGGTCTTCGATGCACTTGCGCGGAACTGCAGGTTATCCGTCAACTCCCACGTCAGTGTTGCGCCGGGCAGCCAATAGTCATTTTTGAGAAGGGTTCCGCTACCTGAATTGAGTGGTTCGGCAAAAACTTCCACCGGATCCACCGATTGTACGGCGTCCTCGTAGCGCACACCGATATCGAGTGAGAGCCGATCCAGCGGCCGGATGTTTATTTTGCCATACCCTGCGTGGATACGGAGCGCGGCTTCGAATGCCGGATCGGACTGGGTGGTTTCGAAAATATTCAATTCATAGGGGCTGAGGCCGCCCGCAAGCTGCGCTTCACGATCAAATCCGAAGTCGATCAGTGCGTCCCCCAGCAGGTTATCGGGACGCAAGGCTCCGAAGGCATCGGGAAATGCGGAGGACGCACGGATATCAAACTCGCGCCGGGTCGAGAAACGCTCGGTGTCCGTATAAGCGTAGCCAACAGTGGCGTTCAGCCAGTCGGTTACTTCGTAGCCCACATCGATACCGCCATACCAAAGGTCTTCGGTAAGGTCGGAGAAGCTTACGATTGCGCCTCCGCGCTGCGGATCAAGGGTGTTTAGATAGGTGTCGCCAAAGGGATCGTTCGCATTGTTCGTCCGCACATATTCGAATTTCCATTCGAATGGCGCTTCTCGCTGGGTCTGTGCGTATCCGCCTCGTAGATCGATCGACAGCTTGCCGAACTCGAGCTCGCCGACGAACTGGCTGTTCAGTAGTTGCCGTTCGAACCACGCTGTATTCTGGATAAGTTCGTCGTCACCGTCCTGGAAATCGGTTCCTTGCTCAAGCGACGTGCGTTTAAGAGTATCCCGGATGAAGAGATTGGTGAACCGGAACTTGTGTTCTCCGACCTCCAGCCCGAAGCCAAGCATGCCATTGAAGAGCATGCGATTGTCCGTGGCGAGTTCTCGGAAATCGGTATCGAGTTCCAGCTCTTCGTTCACTGCCGTTTGCCTGGTGATGAAGCGATTCCGCCATTTGTTGCTGAGGGAAGCGGTCGCGATGATCCCAAACCGGCCGTCCGAGAAGACGTCGAATGCCGTACCCGCTGTAAGGCCAGCGGAGAAATTGGCTGGCAAATCTCCGACTTTCTGCACCAGATAGAGGTTGGGATCATTGATGTCGCGCAGGATCGCGCGAGTGTCGACGCCTTCATCATTGATCCGTGCGCCGCTATCGAGAAAGCCCTGCAGTGCACCGTAATTTTCTACGCTGCGGCGCCCTTGGTCGAAGCCGGTCCAATCATAATCGCCACCGTAGTATGTATAGCCGGGACTGAAGGTCGTCTCGGTATCGCCTGACAGCGAGCCGCTCACAGTTAGAAAGCTCTCGGTTGGGATTGCGCGCGTTGTCAGGTTGATGACGCCACCACCGAACTCACCCTGAAAATTGGCAGAATACGTCTTTTGTACGAGGCTTGAGGCTACGACACTGGTAGGAAAGATGTCGAGCGGCACGACACGAGATAGAGGCTGGGGGGAAGGAAGCGGTAGGCCATTGAGCAAGGCCAGCGAATAGCGATCGCCCAGGCCGCGGACGTAGACCAGCCCGTTCCCTTGCTGGGACAGGCCAGTAGTGCGACCAAGCGCACCGGCAATATCTCCTTCGCCGGTCCGGGCAATGGTGGCTGTATCAAGCACCGTCACGACCTGAGGCGAAGCGCGGGTAATATCCCGGTTGCGTCGCCCTGTTACGACGATTGTCCCGCCAGGAATGGAAATATCCGGCGCAGCTTGCTGATCGGCAATCTCGCCGGGGACGCCTTCGTTCGCTGCATCGACACCCTGTGCGAGTGCTTCGTCGGGGACCTCTTCCTCGGTTGGAGGAGGGCCCTCGGCGCCCGTGCTCTGCGCAAGCGCAGCGGCGGGGAAAGTCAGGGCGGTGGAGAGCAGGAGCAGTGCAGAAAGCTGCTTGCCGGATGACATGTGAACGACCCCCTCAGATCAGGTCAAAAGCTTGGAAATGTTGAAATGCCGGGGGCGCGAAATAGCGCGCCCCCGGCGAATGCAATCGAGATCAATCGTAGACGGGCAGGCTCGTGCAGGCCGTAACGCTGTTATCGAAGGAGATCGTGCTGGAATTACAGGTCCAGCCATTCACCCAGTCGCGGTTTTCATCGTAGACTGCACCGATGTGTGCAGGGTTTTCGAAGAAGTCGCTCCAGGTCGTCACATCGAATACCGGAACGCCGTTTTCGTTGCTGCCGTTGACGAAGAGAGCTTGAAGAGTGTTGGTGAAGTTCGAGTTGTTGTTCGCGCCATTGTCGAAAACGCTCTCGATCTCGGCAGCAGTTGCACCCGAACTATCGCGGAACGGTGTATCGCAATCCAGCGCGAAGCTGTCGAAGGTGACAGGGCCGGCTTCATCGATCGATCCGTTTGCGGCACGGAAAAGCTCTTCCTGCCCGTCGACGCGGAGGCAGGCCGTGCCTTGATTCGAAACGAGGACCGAGTTGGCGATTGAATAGTCGGCAAAGCCACGAATTCGGATCGCCTGATCGAGAGCGTTCTGGTGAACGAACGTCGCGTTCGAAATACGAGTTTGCTGACGGGGTGTGCTGTCGTTGAAAGCGTTGTCGCTGTCAGCTTCGATGATCGTGTCACCGGCGCCTGGCCGCTGAACCACCAGCACGTACTGCATATTCGCTTTCACGCCCGTGTCAGTATCGAGACCGTCGTCTTCTGCACCAACAACAATCAGATTCTTCAGATTGACGAACCCGCCGAAGAATTCGACCCCATCGTCCGAGCTGTTGAAGCTCATGATGTGATCAAGTTCGGTGCCGGTGCCAGTGCCGCCGGTCGTAAGCGATTGAAGCTCGCTATCGCCCGAAAGTACGAAGCCCGAATAACGGATCTGGACGTAAGACATGCTGCCCGAACTGTCATCGACTGTCTCGCCGCCAAAGATCGCGGGGTCAGCTGCGCCTTCCACCTGACGCTGACAATTCACGGTCCCGGGAGTTGCGCCAGACGCGATGCAATCAGTGACAGGCGCGCGGCCTGAAAGGACAACGCCGCCCCACTGACCTGAAGAACTGTCGGTGTTGAGCCCTTGAACATTGTCGCGGCTTGTGAAGATGATCGGGCGATCGGCGGTGCCGTTGGCTTCGATCGTGTTTCCGCGGTTGACGTTCAGGAAGCTCGATCCGGATGCAAAAACGATCACGCCAGGCTCGATGGTCAGCTCGACATTTGTATCAGCGACACCATCGCTGTCATCGGCTGCGGGGCCGCCATCTGTGCCGACATCAACGCGGCCGTTGATGCGATAAAGTACCCCCTTGATGTAGGGCAGTGTGGAACTAGCGGTGAAACGTTCCGGCATGGTGCAGACGCGATACTCGCCTGTCGGACCCGAAATGGTTTTGTCGTCCTTAAGACCCTTCGGATCACTGATCGTCGGGCAGCCAGCTGCCGGAGTTACTTTTTCCGTGGTTGGCGGAGTCGGGGTCGGGGTCGGCGATCCACCACCGTTGCCGGGATTGATGATCACGTCGCCGCCTGTGCCCGGCGAAACGATTTCGTCGGCGCCGCAGCCAGCAAGAGCCAAGGCGGATGTGCCGATGATAAGCGAACGGTGGAGTGTCTTCACGGGTTCGGTCCCCTCAAAAAACCGGATGAGTCGAAATTCGAAGTGCGAATTCGTTGATCGCGACTCGCCAGCTAGGACGCCTGTGTGACAGTTTGTGTCGTTTCGTGACCGTTATGTTGCACTTTCGCAAGGTGAATGGCGCGACTCCCGGACATTGCAGAAATATGACAATGTTACGTTTTTATTGCAGTCGAGGTGCTGCTGTGGATAGAAAGGGCTCAGAAGTTTGGGAGAATGACAATGTCCATCGTAGCTGCAGCGGCGTTTTTCGTTTTGGCGGAGGGGCCCGTTATGGTGGTTTCCGCGCCCGCTACCGATTACGACATCGGTTACCGAGAATTGGTTGTCGGTGAAAACCGCGCGGCCATCGAAGCCATTCAAAAATGTGATGAATTGCCTTCTACCGATCCCGCGAGGCAGATAAATCTCGCTGTGGCTCTGGCCCGGGTAGGGGAGTATGAGGCGGCAAAGGAGCGGTTCGACGCTGCTGCGAGAAATGCAGAGCGCTATGAACTGGAAACAGCGAGCGGGGATTGGGTGGATTCCCGGGTTCTGGCGCGCCGCGGATTGGCTATGCTTGAAGTTGGAAAATTTGGATCGATGGAGACACTGGCCGTACGCTAGTTCTCAAGCTCTAAGAGCTTACTCCGCCTTGGCCCGCGCTCTATTGAGAGGTTGCGGGCCAATTTCTTTTTTGGAGAACGATAACTTCGTATATTCAGCTTTTTGTCACCCCGTTGTCATGTAGAATAGCCAGTGGGGCCGTACGGAGGGTGTACGAAATGATTCGCGCACACTGGGCGCTGCTGGCTTTTGCTGCTTGCATGGCGCTCACCGCTTTCCCAGTGAAGGCGGATGTCATGGAGATAAATTCGGAAGGTGCGCGCTGGATCGCCGGAGCGCACGCGACCGATGCTGCTTTCCCAAATTCAATGTCACGCGATACGGCTGCAATCGCGGATGTGCCGGCAGAAATCTATGTTCCTGACAATATCGTTGGCGATCCCTCCCGCCACGCGGCCCGCGTACCTGACGCTTATCGGGTCAAAGTCGCCGAACTTTCCGCGCGGTTCGATCTGTCACCATTGCTGATCGAGGCAATGGTTTGGCAGGAAAGCCGGTGGAGACACGATGCCCGCTCTCCGGCAGGGGCGCAGGGTCTTGCTCAATTGATGCCGGGAACTGCACGCGAACTGGGAGTGGACCCAAGCGATCCGTTCGCCAACCTTGAGGGAGGAGCCCGTTACCTGCGTCAGCAGCTTGATCGCTTTGATGGCGATCTTGAAAAGGCACTCGCGGCTTACAACGCTGGGCCTGGGCGTGTCGAGCGTGCCAACGGCATTCCGCGCATTCGCGAAACACAGCTTTACGTGGCTTCCATTCTGGGTCGCCTCGCAGATCACTCACGGGAGTAGAAGTTTGAAATCGTACCTTGCCAAGCTGGCTATTGTTGTTGCCCTCGTCAGTCCGTCAACTGCGATGGCTCAGGCCGTCCAGCAAGATCCGGCGGGATCCGGGCCGATAGTGAATGCACTTGGCTGGTTGCAGGGCACATTGCTGGGCAATGTCGCAACAGCAGTCGCCGTGATGGCAGTTGCTGCAGTTGGCTTCATGATGCTGACAGGAAGGCTAAACTGGCGCTTCGGCGCGACCGTCATCATCGGTGTGTTTATCCTGTTTGGTGCAGCTTCCATCGTCGCGGGCATCCAGGGAGTGGCAGCCTGACATGACTGCCCTTGTTCGCCATCCCGTTCATAGAGCGCTGACGCGACCGCAGATGTTTGCGGGCGTCACGTTCAACTACTTCATCATCAACGGGGTGGTGACGACAGAGATTTTTCTGATCACCGGCAGTTTCTGGGCGCTGTTCGCCGCGCTCGTAATGCACGGCATCGGTTATTTTGCATGCCTGCGCGAGCCACGGATCTTTGATCTTTGGATGACCAAGGTGTCGAAATGTCCGCGGGTCAAGAATTACAAGCGCTGGGGGTGCAATTCCTATGCCGCGTAAGACCAAGTGGCTCGGTCCCGCGGCGTGGGGTTCGAAAGAAGCCCGTGCGGGGGATCGGCTGCCCTATTCGCAGCTCGTAGACGAAAACACGGTCCTCATGCGCGACGGCAGCCTCATGACTGCGATCCAAGTGCCCGGATTGCTTTTCGAGACCGAAGATAGCGATGCTCTCAACGCACATGCGGCCACCCGGGAAGTCATGCTTCGAAGCACTCTCGATGCTCGCTTCGTCATGTATCACCACGTCATTCGGCGCCGCGTTTCGGTCGAACTGGATGCCGAATTTCCTGATCCTATCAGTCGCCATATCGATGCGCGATGGAAAGAACGGCTTGGGTCCGGTCAGCTTTTCGTCAACGACCAATTCATCACCTTGATCCGACGTCCGGCACGCGGAAAGGCGGGACTGGTCGAGCGGATTTCGAAGAAGACTAAAGGTCGTAAGGACCGCTTGGAAGCCGATCCCAAGGACCTCCGGAGTTTGCGTGCGGCCTCGCAGGGCCTTGTCGCTTCGCTGACCGCTTACGGAGCGACAGTCTTGGGCGACTATGTCGGACCGCAAGGCAACGTGAATTCTGAGATGCTGGAATTGCTCTCGGCGCTGTACAATGGCGAGATGCGGCCCGTTCGCAGGCCTTCCGACACCGTCGACCTAGGCATGATGCTACCTTACCGGCGCGTAAGCTTCGGTCTCGATGCGATCGAAATGCGCGGTTCCGGCTCGGCCGATTTCGGTGCGATCCTGGGATTGAAGGATTATCCGGAGGCCACGAGCCCGGGATTGCTCGACGGGCTGTTGCGCCTCCCTTTTGAAATGGTCGTTTGCGAAAGCTATGCGCCGGCAGAACGCCAGACTGCGCGCGAGCGGATGGATCTGGCTATTCGCCGCCTGAAGAGTGCCGACGAAGAAGCCGCCGCAGAGCGCTCCGACATGATGGCGGCACGTGATGCGCTCGGTAACGGTGCGGTCGGCTTCGGCGATCATCACCTCACCGTGATGGTAAAGGAAAGCAGCCTCGGCAGATTGGACGATGCGACCGCTGCCTGCGCTGCCGCCATCGCCGATACCGGGGCGATCGCAGTGCGCGAAGACACCAATCTCGAACCCGCTTTCTGGGGGCAGTTTCCGGGCAACGAGGGCTATCTCGTGCGGCGAGCGCTGATCTCGTCGGCAAATATGGCGAGTTTCGGTTCACTGCACGGTTTCGCACTTGGACAAGCGCAGGGCAACCATTGGGGCGAGGCGGTGACGCTGCTCGAGACCACCAGCGCCACCCCGTTCTTCTTCAACTTCCATCATGGGGACCTCGGCAATTTTTCGGTCATTGGGCCGAGCGGGTCGGGTAAGACGGTGGTAATGAACTTCCTGGCGGCTCAGGCCCAGAAGTTCAGTCCGAGGACGATCCTGTTTGACAAGGACCGCGGGGCGGAGCTTTTCGTTCGTGGGATCGGCGGCCGGTACGACAGTATTCGCGCGGGGGAACCCACGGGCTTCAATCCCATGGCGCTGCCGGACACGCCTGGCAACAAGGCATTCCTGCGCGACTGGCTGTCCGTCCTGCTGAAGGCCGACGGTCCGGAAGAACACGCCACCATCGCCGCAGCAGTCGATGCAGCCTATGCCAATGATGCGTCGCTCCGCCGCCTGCGTCATTTCAAGGAATTGCTTTCGGGCACGCGCCGGCCGCAACCGGGAGACCTGGCGGACCGCCTTGCCGCATGGATCGGAGAGGGGGAGAACGCCTGGCTTTTCGACAATGCGGACGACCGGCTCGATCTGACCGCACGCGTTCTCGGCTTCGACATGACGGCGCTGCTCGAGAATCCCAAGCTGCGCACGCCGACCATGATGTATCTTTTCCACCGGATCGAGGAGCGTCTGGACGGCAAGCCGACCATGATCCTCATCGACGAAGGGTGGAAAGCGCTCGACGATGAAATCTTTGCCGCTCGTATCCGCGACTGGCTGAAGACGCTGCGCAAGCGCAATGCGCTGGTCGGATTTGCCACGCAAAGCGCCCGCGATGCGCTGGAAAGCCGTATTTCCACCGCATTGGTCGAACAGACTGCCACCATGGTTTTCATGCCAAACAGCCGGGCGAGACCGGAAGATTACTGCGACGGGTTCGGCCTGACCAGCCACGAACTCGCGCTGATCCGGACATTGCCTGCACATAGCCGGTGCTTCCTGGTGCGGCAGCCCGATGCAAGCGTGGTCGTAAGGCTCGACCTTTCCGGTGCTCCGGAAGTACTCACCTTGCTTTCGGGCCGGGAAAGCTCGGTCCGCCGCCTCGACCTGCTGCGGAATGCAATGGGAGACGCTCCGGCCGACTGGTATCCTGCGCTCACAGGCACGGCGTGGCCGGGTGGACCCGACGATGCGCGTGGTGAAGACATTCAGATCGGGCAGGCTGCCGAATGACCAGTCAAGGATGCCAGCAAGCGGCCCAGGAGGTCGGTAACGGCGTCGCAGCAGCTCTGCGCGGCGTTGATTGTGTAGCGGGTGAAGCGAGCGCTCAGGCCTTCGGCAAGCTTTTCGCCCCGGGGGGCGCCTTGGGGACTACGCTGACGATCGTCCTTACGCTCTATATCGCCATCTTCGGTTTCCTCCTTCTGACCGGTCGCACGAATATCGGGGTGCGGGCCCTGGTCCCGCGAATGATGACCTTGGGTCTGGTCCTGACTTTTGCGACGAGCTGGGTCGCCTACCAGAGCGTGGTCTGGAACCTGGCGATCGGAACACCGGACTATTTGGCTGGAATTCTGACCGGAACTCAGGGATCGGCAACCGATGTTTTCGCGCAGAAGATCGACGTGGTTTTCATGGCGATCCAGGAAGCCAGCGGCAGCCAAAGCGACTTTTCCGCTTTTTCCCCGCAAGGCATGATGTGGCTGGGAGCGATGCTGTTCATGCTCGGTACCGTGGGCCTGCTGGTTACCACGAAGATCGCGCTCGGTATTCTTGTCGCGCTAGGGCCAATATTCGTTGTCCTCGCGCTGTTCAACGGCACGCGCGGGCTCTTTACCGGCTGGCTGAAGGGCGTTGTGATGTGCGCTCTCGCGCCGCTCTTCGCCGTTCTCGGCGGCTCGATCATGCTGGAGCTGTCCGTGCCAGTTCTTGGTGCCCTGACCGCCAATCCGGGTACAGTCCCCGCACAAGCAGGTATGGCATTCTTCATGATCGGGGCAGTCCATGTCGCGCTGATGATCATGGTGTTCAAAGTCGCCGGGGCGATGGTTTCGGGCTGGACTGTTTTCGGGCTTGTTCCATCAGGCGAAAAAGGCGAGGCCGCGTCACCCGCTGCTGCGCCCGCGGTAGCTGCGGCCTACCAACCCCTCGTTCAGGCCCAGGCCGCCACACAGGCGAGCGATCATGCCCGCCGCATCGACGTATCGGCGGTGGCGACGGGAACAGCGGCGAACGACCGCGGCGCCAGTGAAGCGGCGCGCACGACCAAGATTTATGCCACGGCCCCGGGTCGCGCTCAGGAGAGCGCTGCCGGTACCAGCCCAAGCCGAACGATGGGAATCGGCAGTCGCTTCAAAGCGGCAGCTCCCCGCAGTCTCGGTTCTACGGAGAAAAGCTCATGAAACGCGTAGCGCTTGCCGCGCTCTCCCTTTCGCTGCTCGCGACGCCGGCCCTTGCCGACACGCGGTTGAAGCAGGTCATGTATGATGAGATGCAGGTTTTTACATTGCCCGGCCGGGTCAATGTGCAGGCCAGCATCGTCTTCGGCGACGACGAGACGATCGAGAATGTCGCGATCGGCAATTCGCAAACCTGGCAGGTCACTCCCAACAAGCGGGCCAATATTCTTTTCGTGAAGCCACTCGAAGCGCGTGCCGCTACCAATCTGACGGTAGTCACCAGCAAGCGCACCTATCTCTTTGATCTGGTGGCCAGCCCAAATACGAAGCCGATCTATGTGCTGCGCTTCGATTATCCGGTCGACCCTGAAGAAGAGGCACGAAAGGCCGAACTGGCGCAGGCGGCAGAACCTGAAACCCCTATCGACCCATTTTCATCCGTCGATCCTGCGGATCTGAATTTCGCGTGGAATGGGGACGGCGCGCCTGCGCTCTTGCCCGAGCGCGCTTTCGACGATGGCGAAGCGACTTTCCTTACCTGGCCGGCGGGACGCGAGGTGCCTGCCATACTCGTAACCAATTCCAAGGGTGACGAAGGTCCCGTCAATTACACTGTGCGCGGTGATACCATAGTGATCGAAGGCGTGCCGCGCACCATCGTCCTGCGATCCGGCGAGGACAGCGCCTTGCTGATCAACGCCGGGCCCGAACGCGCTTCCGCCTCCACGACCACCAGCAGCAATCTCGCCCAGAGGGGTAACTGATCATGCGTCTTGCCAATCGAATCCCGCAATCGACGACAGTCGCTAACGATATCGATCCTCGCGATGACAGCGATGCCGAAATCATCGATCTTGCGCAGCGCAATGCATTCCCCGCGGTGGCACGGCCCGGCGGCAAGAGCGATGCCATGGGCATGGTGGCAGGAATTGCGATTGTTGCCGGGCTGGGGGCGATCACGCTCTGGAGCATGAGTTCCGCCCGCCTGCCGGATCAGGAGGGCGTCGGCGGTCAGCAGCAGGCCGTGGTTCCTGCTCCGGCGCAGGTTGCCGCGCCGCAGCCGGTCAAGGTCGATCCGCCGACCGCGGCGCAGCAGACAGCCATGCGCGATCCGGCGCCATCGCCCGTATATGCAGCGCCGCCTCAGGCACAGACCCAGCCAATGGGCAATCCTTACAATAGCCCGACCGTGGTATTCGATGCCGGTTCCAGCAGCGCGGCCGCAGGACCGATGGAGGCTGCCGAAGCCGCTGCCGGCACCGCAACAGCGGCACCTGCCGGGTCGGCGACCGATTTTGCAAGCCGCGTGGGCGGCGTGGGCGGCGCCCCGGCGCAGGCCAAGGCCATGAGCAATCCGTCCACCACGGTGACGCAAGGCACGCTCATTCCGGCCATTCTCGAAACGGCCATCGACACCAATGTCCCAGGCTATGTCCGGGCGGTCGTCAGTCAGGACGTCCGCAGCTTCGATGGCACGAAAACGCTTGTCCCGCGCTCAAGCCGCCTGATCGGCCAATACCAGTCCGGAATGCAGAACGGCCAGAAGCGTGCTTACGTGATCTGGACGCGCCTGATTCGCCCCGATGGTGCTTCGGTGAACCTCGCTTCGCCGGCCATCGGCTTCGATGGCACCACCGGTCTAGAAGGCAAGGTCACCGGAGGCGGCTTCTTCAAACGCTTCGGGTCGGCAATGCTGCTGTCGGTTGTCGGCGGGCTGGGCTCGCTGGCGACGGGCGGGGCAGGGGGCGTGGTGCTGGGCGGTGCGAGCTCTTCGGCCGCGGCTTCGGCTGCCGAGCAGGACGGGAAACGTGGGCCTACCGTGCGCGTGCGCCAAGGCGAGCCGATCCGCATCTTCACCGCGCGCGATCTCGATTTCAGCCGGGTCAGCTGATCTGGCCATGGGCGCCGATATCCATCCTTTTCATCCGGATGATTTCCCGGACGAAGACGCGCCGAATGTGGACCTGCATGGCGAACGCAGCGTCTATCTCGACGCCTATCTCAAGCCCTTCGCCGAATGGCTTGAACGCGACACCGTCACCGAAATACTGGTCAACCGCCCGGGTGAAGTTTGGGTGGAAGATGCCGCGGCTGGTGGGATGCAGAAAATCTCCCGGCCCGATATCGATGACCGCCTGATCCAGCGGCTGGCCGAACAGGTCGCCCGGGTCAGCCATCAGGGTATCAATCGCGAACACCCGCTTCTGGGTGCGACCTTGCCCGACGGTGCCCGCGTCCAGTTCTGCGGGCCGCCCGCTGCGCGCAAGCATTGGGCCATGGCAATTCGCCGGCACCGCCAGCTGGATCTGCCGCTCGATGCCTATGACACCGGGCCACTAACCCCCCATAGTCGCGGCGAGATGCCCGACCCGCAGGCACAGCCCATCGCCTTTCTGCGCGAAGCCGTCAGGCAGCGTCGCACTATTCTCGTATCGGGGGGCACCAGCACCGGGAAGACCACTTTCCTCAACGCCATGCTGGGGGAAATCCCGCGGCAGGAACGGGTCGTGCTTGTCGAGGACACGCCCGAGCTCAAGCTGCCGGGCGAGAACGGGGTAGGGCTGGTCGCCGTCAAAGGGGAGCTGGGCGAAGCGAAGGTTACCGCCAATGAACTGCTGCAGGCCGCGCTGCGCCTCAGGCCCGATCGGATCGTGCTAGGTGAATTGCGCGGCGCGGAAAGCGTCAGCTTCCTGCGCGCGATCAACACGGGCCATCCGGGCAGCTTTTCGACGATCCATGCCAATTCGCTGCGCGGCGCGCTCGAACAGCTTTCGCTGATGGTGATGCAGACTGGTATCGGACTCACCCGCTCGGACACCATTGCCTATGCCGCCAGCGTGATCGATGTCGTGGTGCAGTTGAGCCGCGATGCGAACGGGAAACGCGGCATCGCCCACATCGCGGAAAGCGCGGAGTTGCTCGCCCAAGGCTTCTGAGAGCGGTGCGCTGTCGATCAGCGTGACGCGAAAGGAGAGAAATTGGTGTGCTCGTCGAAAATCTCGACGCGCTCTGCCCGCTTGAGCTTGCTCACGACGAGATAGGTTACGGGCGTCAGCAGCGCTTCCCACAGCGTCTTGATGAGCCATTGCGATAGAATGACCTGCCAGAGAAGGTCCACCGGCCACCCTGCAAGCCCCCAGAAAGCCAGAGGATAGAAGATCAGGCTGTCGAGGCCTTGGCCGACGATTGTCGAGCCGATCGTCCGCATCCAGAGATGACGGCCCGCTGTCCAGACTTTCATCTTGGCCAGGACGAAGCTGTTGGCAAACTCGCCGGCCCAGAACGCGACCATCGAGGCCAGCACGATGCGCCAGCTGTTCCCGAACACGAATTCATAGGCTTCCTGACCCGGCCAGCCTTCTGCAGCCGGAAGCAGGACCACGATCCATGCCATGAAGGCCATGAACAGCAGGGCCGCAAAACCTGTCCAGATGACGCGCCTGGCACGGGCATAGCCGTAGACCTCGGTCAGCACGTCGCCAATGATGTAGCTAACGGGAAAGAAGAGCACCCCGGCACCCAAGGACCATTGCCCGATGAGGGGCAGGGTTATGTAGCTTGGCTTTGATGCGCCGATCAGATTGGAAAGCAGCAGGATGGTTACGAATGCCGCCATGACGAGGTCGTAGTATCGGAACGACAGCTGCTCCTGCCCGACGGTGATGGCGCGATTTTCCATAGCTAAGCGGATATCGCCGATTGGCGCATCGGAAAACCCACGTTATGGGAACAGCGCAGCGCGCCCGTAGCTCATCTGGATAGAGCGCGAGACTTCTAATCTTGAGGCAGCAGGTTCGAGTCCTGCCGGGCGCGCCACTTTCCGTTCGATCCCCTTGGACAAGCTGACCGTGACCCAGCTATAACCTTGGTGTGGCCTTTTCCCAGAAATGCGTAGAGCCTGAGCGATTGTTCGTTGAGTGACCGAGGTCAAATGACCGCTCTGCGCCCCATTTCGGTCATTCAGTGGTCGCAACTTTCGCTCGAAAGCTGTCGTTGGTTCAGACTAGCGTCGATAACAGCCGCACCTTATCTCGTAAGCATAGCGAAAGTTGCCGCATCTTGATCTCCCGGATTTTTCACGGCCCGAAGCGGACTTGTTTTTTCGTTCAAGGTTAGGGCTTAGCCAAGCGTTCGTGCATCTTGGCCACCAGTTCGCCGGGCAGGATATCAGCAAAAAGGTCTTGCACCTTGTTGAGGAACCCGCTGACTTCCTGCGTTTCGCCCTTGAGCACCGCCTGGTAGCCATCTTGGGCGACCTTGGCCGGGTCTGCCTTGTTTTCCATCTGCCCTGCGTTCGTCGTTTCCATTCCTGCGCGCTTGAAGAATTGCGTGTCGGTCACTCCAGGCATGAGGCAGGAAATTACTATGGGCGTGTTTTTAAGTTCGTTCGCGAGACCCACGCAGAAGTCGTTCACGAAAGCCTTGGTCGAGTTGTAGACCAGCTGATACGCGCCTGGCATGTCCCCCGCGATCGACCCGGTGACGAGGATCCGCCCCTTATCCCGAAGCACCATCCGCGAGCCAACCTTGTGGATCAAGGAGATGGTGCCTTTGATATTGGTATCGATCACATGTGCGATATCGTCCCACCGCTGAAGAAGAAACGCATCGCCGAGCCCGTGCCCGGCATTGGCAATCAACGTGTCGACATTACGATCGCCGATCTTCTCAATCAGCTCGTCGATGCCAGCCGCTGTTCCCAAATCAACCTCGAGGGTCTCTATGGACTTTGCCCCGGATTCGCGAGCCGACGCCTCTGCAGGCGCGAGATCACGGTCTGCTACCAGCAAGAGATCGCAACCGTCCTTGGCGGCAAGTTTAGCCAGTTCCAAACCGATCCCGCTTGACGCGCCAGTCACCACTACGAAGCCCGAAAGTTTGGCGATCGGATTCTTGCTCATACTGTTTCTCCCTTTTCCACTTCGGGCTTGAGGACCACTTTGGTCCAGCTGTCCTGTTCCTCGCGGAAGTTCTTGTAACCGCGAGCGGCATCTTCCAGCGGGAGGCGATGCGAGATCAGGAAAGTGGTGTCGATTGTCCCGTCCTCGATCTTTTCGAGCAACGGCTTGGTATAACGCTGCACGTGGGTCTGGCCCGACTTGACCTGAAGACCCTTTTCCATAAGCGCGCCGAGCGGAAACTTGTCGGTCATGCCGCCATAGACGCCGGGGATCGAGACGCGTCCGCCAGGACGCACTGCCAATATCGCCTGCTTCAGCGCAGCGGCTCGGTCTGCCCCGATACCTATGGTCTGCTTCACCATGTCGAGCATATTATCGACCGCGAAGCCGTGTGCTTCCATGCCGACTGCGTCTATGACTGCGTCGACACCGATCCCCCCTGACATTTCCATCAAAGCTTCGCGCACGTCGGTTGTCTTGAAGTTGATCACTTCCGCGCCGAGTTGCTTCGCCAGTTCCAGCCGGTGCGGATAGTGATCAATCGCGATCACCTTGCTCGCGCCCATGATGATTGCAGACTGGATCGCGAACAGCCCAACCGGGCCGCAGCCCCAGACGGCGACCGTGTCATCAGGCTGGATATCCGCATTCTCCGCTCCCATCCAGCCGGTCGGCAGGATATCGGACAGAAACAGCACCTGCTCGTCTTCCAAATGGTCGGGGATCACGATCGGCCCGACATCTGAGAACGGCACCCGGACATATTCCGCCTGACCGCCCGAATAGCCCCCCGTAAGGTGCGAATAGCCGAACAGCGCAGCCATCGGATGACCGTAGAGCGTTGCGGACATGTCCTGCTTTTCGGCAGGGTTTGAATTCTCACACGCGGAATATTGCTTGATCTGACAATGGAAGCAGCCGCCGCAGCTGATCGTGAAGGGCACCACTACGCGCTGGCCCTTCTTCAGAGTGCTGTCCTTCCCGGTCTCGACAACCTCGCCCATAAATTCATGACCAAGCACGTCGCCTGGGACCACGCCGGGGATGACGCCGTCATACAGGTGCAGGTCCGAGCCGCAGATCGCCGTCGAGGTAATCTTGAGGATTGCGTCGCGCGGATTGATGATTTCGGGATCGGGAACTGTGTCCACGCGGACGTCGTGCGTTCCGTGCCATGTGAGTGCACGCATTATCCGTTCTCCTGCTGTTTTGCTTTACGCGTTTCGCTCTTGCGATGGGCGGACGTGGCGATCTCGCCCGTTTCCATCAGCATCTTGAAACGCTTGAGGTCGTGGCGGGCCTGCACTTCGGGTTCGCGAAGGAAGGCCTTGGCAATCCCGCGCCCGATGGCGCCGCCCCGTGCGTCGTATTCGATCCGCAGCGAGACGCGGGTGCCGCGATCGCCGGGAGCTTCCGTAAAAGTCACCTCGCCGGTGGTCTCGATATCCGAGCCTTCAAGGGATGCCCATGCGATCCGCTCGTTCTCGACATCATCCGTGATCTCGGTTTTCAGATCGACCGTCGTCCCGGCGGGTGCTTTGATCGTCCAGTTCGCGCGGCCCTTCGTCCCGCCTTGCTTGGTGATCTGCTCGACGTTCTCCATGAACTCGGGCAGGTTTCCGAAGTCTCGCCAATAGGCATACAACTCGGCGGCAGGCTTGCGGATGGTGACTGTGCGGCCAACCAGCGTGTGTTCGCCCTGGTTTTTTCGGCGGGCGATTTTCGGCGCATCGTCGTTGCCACCGTCATGCCGGCGGGAGAGGAAGGCGCCAAAGGCCACGGCGCCCAGCGCCACACCCGCGGCGGCTACACTGCCCGCAATGCCGATTTCTCGATTGTTTTTCATGTCGGTGTCCTTCCCACTTAGTCCTGCTTCACGCTCTCGCGGTCCCAGAAGCGCAGTTCGCCGCACTTCTCGATGAAGGCGCTGGCCGCGTCCTTGCCGGAGGAGACATCGACGAACCCGTCGTCCATCCAGTTCCACACGCCTGCCGTCTCGAAGAGCGGTTGGACCGCGGGGACGTAGGCGACGAATTTCGCATGGGCGAAGGCGTCATTGACGAAGTCGATGCTCGGCTTGTCGGTGTTGTAGCGCTTGGCCGAAGCCTCGCTCATCACGACGGCCACCGCATCGTAGGTCACCGAAGGACCGCCATCGATCTTCTCGTCGGCTTCCATCATGGTGCCATCGGAAAGCTTGGCGCCGGCCACGTGCGGCGCAACGATCTCGACCATGCCGCCTGCGCTGGTCGCGGCATCCTTCAGCGCCTTGACCACATTCGCATCTGCTCCCTCGGCAATATAGATGCCCAGCTTGCGGCCCTTGAAATTGCCGGGGCCGTTCTTGAGGATCGAGAGCGCGGGGCTTTCGGCCAGATCGGTGATCGGGTCGCGCGCCGCCGGTACCTTCTCGGGCAGTTCGGGAAGGCCGATCCCGTCGGCTACCTCCTGCGCCAGTCCTTCGTCGATGTGCCGCAGGTGGCCGATCATCCGCTTGCGAATGCTCATGCGGCCAACCTTGGAAAGCTCGAAGGTCAGCGCGTTGGCCATGTGCGTCTGCTCGACCGGGGTCTGGCTGACGTAGAACTGACGCGCCTGGCTGTAGTGATCGGCGAAGGTTTTGCTGCGCACGCGCATCTTGGGGCCTGCGACCGGAGCCTCATAGCTCTGGAAGCCTTTCATCGGGCAGGCGCGCGGGCCGCGATCCTCCCCGGCACCGTCGCCATCGCCCCAGCTGTTGGGCTCGTAATTCACCCGACCCTTGGGGTTGGTCATCGCCATATGGCCGTCCTGCTGAAAGTGGCGCACCGGGCACTTGGGCGCGTTGATCGGCAGATGCGTAAAGTTGGGGCCGCCCAGCCGCTTCAACTGCGTGTCGAGATAGCTGAAATTGCGCCCCTGCAGCAGCGGATCGTCCGAATGGTCGATGCCGGGCACCAGGTTCTGCGTGCAGAATGCCACCTGCTCGGTCTCGGCGAAGAAATTGTCGACATTCGCGTCGAGCGTCAGTGTGCCGATGATCTCCACCGGGACTCGTTCCTCGGGAATGATCTTGGTCGCGTCGAGGACGTCGAATTCGAACTTTTCGGCGAATTCCTCGTCAAACACCTGAATGCCGAGGTCCCACTGCGGGAAGTCCCCCGCGTCGATGGCATCCCACATGTCGCGGCGATGGAAGTCGGGATCCATCCCGTTGACCTTGAGCGCCTCGTTCCAGACCACCGACTGGAGGCCTAACTTGGGCTTCCAATGGAACTTGACGAAGTGGCTTTCGCCCTTTTCGTTCACCAGCCTGAAGGTATGGACGCCGAAGCCTTCCATGAACTGGAACGAGCGCGGGATCGTGCGGTCGGACATGATCCACATGACCATGTTCATCGCTTCGGGGCTAAGGCTGATGAAGTCCCAGAAATTGTCGTGCGCGGTCTGCGCCTGCGGGAAGCCGCGATCGGGCGCGGGCTTGGCGGCATGGATCAGATCGGGAAACTTGATCGCATCTTGGATGAAGAACACAGGGATATTGTTGCCGACGAGGTCCCAGTTGCCCTCCTGCGTATAGAACTTGGTAGCGAACCCGCGCACGTCGCGCGCCAGATCGGGCGAACCCTTGTTGCCCGCCACCGTCGAGAAGCGCGTGAAGGTGGGCACCTTGACGCCCTCTTCATTAAAAATCCGCGCACGCGAATACTGCGGGATCGCTTTCTTCAGCTCGAAATGGCCGTGCACACCATAGCCGCGGGCGTGAACCACACGCTCGGGGATACGCTCATGATCGAAATGAAAGATTTTCTCACGCGCGATCTGGTCTTCGAGCAGCTGCGGTCCGCGCGGGCCTGCAGTTAGCCAATTCTGATCATCCGCGATCGGATGGCCTTGTGCCGTCGTCATTACATCGTCGTCGCCTCGAGGCTTCTGATGGTTGGCGCCCCCTTTGGACAATTCGAAATCTTTGGTCATACGCGACGCTCCGTTACGGGTATGGCTCCCAAACGAAGTCGGCTAAATTAAGTTGCCAAGTTTGAAATATTAAATTTGATTAAAACCAATTCTCATTACTAATTAACATATGTTAACCGCTTTTTTGAAATAAATAATGACTCTCATCACCAGCAGGAATTTTTTCTGCACTGATCTATTCGTGTTTCATTTTCCAGGATCCACACTTAACATATGGCGATTGCCTTGTTGCCAAGTGGCTTATAGGTTCGTCGCTTCGGTATCGAGGCTTTCCCCAATGAATGACGTTGCCAGTTCTAATGATCTTGCTGGTCAACGAACCGATCTCGCGGAAGATCGTACGGTCCTAGCCAACGAACGCACATTCGCGGGCTGGATGCGCACTGGCCTCGCAGCGGTGGGCATCGGTCTGGGGTTCAACGCTCTGTTCGGCAAAATGGAACCTGCGTGGCTTCCCAGAGCAATAGCCACCTGTTTCATATTGTCCGGTATGGTTGTCTTCTATCTTGCCGAACGAAGTTCCTGCAGCGTGCTCAAAAGATTGGATGCTCACTCGGTCCAACCTCTCAAGCGAATTAATTTGCGCTTGGTCGCTTCCCTGATGGGGTTCGGCTCTTTGGTTTTGCTCTTCGGCATCTGGTTCTTAATTTAGCGCTGACTGGAAATTTAGCGGCCGAAGTAATCCAAGTTGCACACAAACTGGAAAGCAGCGCTTACACGGCGATTCGAGGCGGCTGCGCTCAGTAATTTAAGACGCGGGGATGTTTTCAACATCGACAAAGGCAGCGCTTGAACTTCCTCCAGAAATCCGCGCGATCTCGCATGGCAGGCTGTCAAAAGATTCAAGCCTTGCTGCCCTTGCCGTATGTTTGAAAGAAGTTGCGTTCTTTTACCTGAGAGCCGCTACCGCGTTACGCGCGCAGCACATCGCTCAGCCCAGTCACGGATGGTGGGATCGGCTGGCAGCAATTCCTTGAACCATTGGAACGGCGACGAACAGAGCATATCCGCTGCACTGAACCGCTCCCCTAGAAGCCAAGGTCCTGAGCGGAGCGGCTCGGCCAGACGCTCCAGCATGGTGGCCTCGTCACGCAGGCCAGACTCGATGGCGGGATGCGATACGCCGGCCCATTTCAGGATCAGCAGCGGTTCCATCACGCCCTGATACCATGCCAGCCACGACAGATAGCTTCCGCGCCCCTCTTCGCCGACGGTCGGCCCCAGTTTCGCTGCGGGGTAGGCATCGGTGAGATACAGCACAATCGCCCCGCGCTCGCGAATGTGCTCGCTCCCATCGACGAGATAGGGCACCTTCTTCTCCGGATGCGGATTATCTGGATCGGGGCCTCCGGTGCCGTCCTGCCGCGCGATCGTCACTTCGCGAATTTCGATCTTGGCGCCGAGCAGGCGGACGAGATCTACGACGGTGTCGGATCGCGATTGAGGCGAATGATAGAGGGTGGTCATCGGAATACTCCTTTCGTTGATGGAGACGAAGCGATAGGCTCAGCCTCCTGACAGATTGAGGCAGGAACAGATATGGCCAGACAGGACAGGCTGATGCGTCTGCTCGCCGCACTGAGGCGATTGCCCGCTCCCGTCACCGCCGACCGGCTGGCAGTCGAGACTGAAATTTCGACACGTCAACTCTACCGCGATATCGCCACCTTGCGCGCTGGCGGTGTGCTGATCGATGGCGCTGCTGGATATGGCTACACGCTGACGGAAGACCCCGCGCTGCCCCCTCAAAGCTTCTCCCGCCTCGAAACCGAAGCGCTCATGCTTGCGGTGGGAAGTCTCGATCAGTTGGGTGACGAGCGGCTTACCAGAGCGGGAAAGGATGCGCTGGCCCGGATCATCGCCAGCCTGCCTGACCGCCAGTCACGTCAATCCATGCACGCCATCATGAGATCGTGGCGACCCGCAGTGTACCGACCCGACATTACCATCGACATAGAGCTGTTACGCGAAGCCTGTTGGGACGAAATGAGCGTCCATTTCGCTTATCGCGACAAGCAGAACCGCCTCACCGAGCGGGAAATTCTGCCGCTCGGGCTGTCCTATAGTCCGACCACGCTCATGATCGTAGGCTGGTGTTTGCTGCGCGAGGATTATCGCACTTTCGAAGTTGCTCGTATGACCGCCCTTGCCAAGGGTACCACGAGCTTCCGTCCACGCCGGGTCGAGATGCTTAGACGGTACGTTGCCCTGCGTATGGCGGAATGGGAAGCGGAGCAGGCGGCATAGAAACTCTTCGATCCGAAGAGAACTGAATGGCTCTGGAAGAGAGACTTCCAGCCTAATACTAGCCGCTTTCGGCGAGAGCTTCTAACACCGTCACTGCGGCCTTTGTCGGATTGGCGTAGGGTGCGTCATCCTTGGCCAGCCAGCGTCCGTCGCTCAGAACTAGCCCTTCGGCGTGAAACGCAGGTGATTTTTCATCGGCAGGTGTGAGCGCGATCGCAGCCGGACCAGCATTAATAGCGCGAATATCCATTTCGAATGCCAGCATCGTCAGGCGCGCGCGATCGACAAGCGCTGAAGCGGGCTCGGGCAGCGGTCCGAACCGATCAAGCAATTCGTCTTCAAACGCTTCGAGTTCCGTACGATCCCGAAGCCGCGCGAGACGGACGTAGAGATTGAGACGAACTTCCTCTTCCGGGATCCATTCTGGCGGGAAACCGCCGGCTTCGCCAGTGCGGATATCGGGCTGCCACTGGCGTTGCTCCTCGCCCTGTGCGCTGCGAAGCGCCCCTTCGAGCAGGTGCTGGTAAAGTTCGACGCCGATCAGCTTCATATGCCCGGACTGCGCATTGCTCAGAACGTCGCCGCCTCCGCGTTGATCGAGATCCGCTCCAGCGATGGCAAAGCCCGAGCCGAGCTGGTCGAAGGTGGAAAGTGTGCGCAGACGTTTCTCCGTTGCCTCACCGATCTCATCTCCCTCGGTCGCAAGGATGACCTGGCCACGCCGCCGCCCGCGGCCCACGCGCCCTCGCAACTGATGCAGCTGAGCCAAGCCGAAGCGGTCCGAGCGCCAGATGATCATCGTATTCGCCCGCGGAACGTCGAGCCCGGTTTCAATGATGTTGGTTGCAAGCAGGATATCGCCCTTTCCGCCTGCGAAGTCGATCATGGCCTCGTCGAGTGCAGCGCCCGGCATTTTTCCATGCGCTTCGATCAGCGTGAGGTCAGGCACTAGTCGTTCGAGCATCGTCCGCATATCGGCGAGATCGGCAATACGCGGCACGACCACGAAGCTCTGCCCCCGGCGGGCCTTTTCGCGGCGCAGCGCGAGGCGTATCGCTGTATCGTCGACTTCGCTCACCGTGGTGCGGATAGGTTGCCGACGGGCAGGCGGGGTTGCGATGACGGAAACCTGTTGCAGGCCGATCATGGCGCGGTGCAGCGTGCGCGGTATCGGTGTTGCGCTCATCACAAGCAGGTGGATGCCCTTGTGACCGCGCAGCTTCGCCTTGTCCGCCGCACCGAAGCGTTGTTCCTCGTCAATTACAACCAGACCGAGCTTGGCGTAACTAATGGCCTTGCCAACCACCGCTGCGGTGCCGACAACCACGCCGATCGATCCGTCGGCCAACCCTGTCTGGACCTTCTTCCTCTCGCCAGCACTCGATAGTCGCGACAAACCTGCAACCTTCACGCCGGTATCGGAGAAGCGGCGAGTGAACTCTTCCAGATGCTGGCGCGCCAACACAGTGGTCGGCGCCGCCACGATGACTTGATAACCCGAAAGGGCAGCGATGGCCGCCGCGCGCAATGCGACCTCGGTCTTACCGTAACCGACATCCCCGACGACAAGGCGTTCCATGGGTTTGCCGGCCGCCAGATCATCGCGCACCTCGCGGATTGCTCGCGCCTGATCCGCAGTCTCGCTGTAGGGAAAGCCGGCGACAAAGCGCTCGTAAGCGGCACCGTCAGGCTCCATCACCGGCGCCTCAAGCTTTGCGCGTTCCTCTGCAAGATCGATCAGGGAAGTCGCAGTCTCGGCAATCGCTTTGTCGATCTCCGCGCGGCGCTTGTTCCAGCTTTTGCCTTCAAGCTTGTCGAGCGTGACGCTGTCACTGTCGCCGCCGTAGCGCCATAGCAATCCGGCGTCGCGCACTGGCACGAGGCGTCGGGCCTCATCGGCATATTCCAGAGCGATCATCTCGCCATCTCCATCGGGAGCCGGTTCAAGGCCCAACACCTTGGCGAAACCATGACTTTCGTGAATGACGAGATCACCGATGCGTATTTCTGCACCGCCAAGCCCCACAGGTTGCACCGGAGTGGAATTCTCTTGGATCAGGGCGCGCGTGCCTAGAATATCCGCGGCAGCAATCAGGGTCATCCGCCCATCACTGGCTCCGCGGTCTAGCGGCGCGCAGAGGGTCACGACGTCCCCTGCGTCCCGCTCTTCCAATTTGCGAATGTCGCCAATCTCGCAAGCGTCGGACAGCGCTCCTTGCAGCCGGATACGCAGGAAGCGCAAATCGCGTTCACTCCCGATCAAAGCGATGGCGCGCCCTTCTTCCCGTTCGGCGGCGAGAAAACGGGTAAACGCCCGGGCTATCGATTTTTTCTCCGCGAAGCGCGGTACCGATGCGATGGCGTTGCCACCCGCTTCGTCCAGATCACTTTCGGTTCGCCAATCCTCGAGCGCCGCTGCCCAGCGCTCGTCCGAAACGGCGTCGACCTCGGTCTTCATCTCTTGGGCCGTCCGCTCAGCCAATTGCACGAACCGCTTGCGCCGCTTCTCGGCGCGGCGGGACAGCAACACGGTTCCTGTAGAAAGGTGGGCGAGCATGGTCGCCTCCAATGCCTCTTCGGGCTCTGCGGCGCGGCCAATCTCTATTGCATCGCAGGCTTGACCACGGCGCTGCGTGACCGGATCGAAATGGTGGATTGCACCGATATGGCTGTCGACAATATCGATGCGCACCGGCCCGCCTGCATCGGCAGGGTACAGGTCGATTACTTCGCCGCGCACGGCTATCTCGCCTGGCTCGTCGATACGATCGTCGGCGAAATAACCGTTTGTGACCGCCTCGGCGAGGAAGGCGTCCACATCGATGCTATCGCCTACGCGGACTACCGGGGGCTCGGCATCGAAAGCTTCCGGACGAGCGTAGCGTCGCGCAGCCGCCTCGCCGCTGCTCACCACAATCGCGCCTGAAGACCTTAGGTCCGCCGAGAGCGCCCGCAGTCGGCGCAGCGCAGTAACGCGGCGACCAACGTTAGAGGGCGAAGCAGGGGCATCCTCGCCGGGCAAAGTGTCACTGGCAGGGAGGTGGATGACCGGTGTATCCGGAAGCAATCGCTTAAGGAGGAGCGCCAGTCCTTCCGCCTCGGTTTCATCATCGGCAAGATAAAGCACGGTGTCGTCGCCTACCACGCGAAGGACCCGTAAAACCTTGGCGCAGAGCCCATCTATTTCGAGGCCCGTTTGCGCATCAAGTGGCTTGTGCACGCTGTTTTTCCTGTTCTTAATGGCTGCGCAAAAGTTTCCGGCTCGCCAACAACGACCGGATGCGACTATTCGTTGCGCGTGTCGTTGGGTTGGACAGAAAGAATGTGCGATTTATTCGCGCCAAGTGGCGTCTGCGGGTGTCTAGGTAAGAGCGGCACTCGCCCGTATCGTACGGCTCCCGGGTCCGCCGCTTTTGCCTCTCGACTTATGTCGCGGGCTGGGCAGAATAGCGCTTTGACACCCTTAACCGCCTCGGTTAGCCGCACGATCACGCTCCAAAAGTTACAGGAATTAAATGTTGCACACGAAGCTTTTCCTGCAAGGTCGACTCCGCCACGAATTGGGCACTCGAGAAAAGGTCTGGCTCGAAGAAGCAATCAAGCGCACCATCCGGCTCAAACCGCGCGAAACACTGGTCGAACGCGGCACGCGGGTGGAGCATTCCTATTACATCATCGAAGGCACGGTACTTCGCCATCTTGATGACCGAAATGGGGAGAGGCAGCTAGTCGGTCTCAATTTTCCGGGCGATTTCGTGGACCTTCACGGTTTTCCGATGAAACGGCTGGATCATAGCACGGCGGCCCTCGGCCATGTGCATTTGGCAGAGGTGCCGCATTCCGCCATCGCCGAACTGGTTGACAGGTCGGGGCATCTTGCACGCGCACTCTGGTTTTCCACGCTACTCGATGCTGCCATGCACCGTGAGTGGATCTTCCGGCTCGGAAGGCTAAATGCCGAGGGCCGAATTGCCCATTTGATCTGCGAAATCGTCGAAAGGCATAAATTCGTGGGTCTTTACGACGGCCACAATCTACCCGTCCAATTGCTGCAGCGCGACTATGCCGAGGCCTGCGGCATAACCCCAGTTCATGCCAATCGGAGTTTCCGCAATCTGAAGGATCGCGGTATTTTGGAACTTGGCGGTGACGGCCGGATCGAAATACTTAATGAGGCAGAGCTGAAGCGCTTGGGCGAGTTTCGCGGAGATTACCTTTATGGAGAAGGCGATCTCGCGCTCGATTCCTTCGAAGATCGCGACGGCGGGGCGGCGCGGTAAATATCCAGAATTTGTCGGGCCATCCGCGCGCTTGAAAAACGCTCTTCGAACCTGTCGCGGATACGCTGCCGATCAAGGGTAAACACTTCATCCAAACGCTCGGTCGCTTCTTTGAGACTGCCGACCACAATGCCGGTCAGCCCATCTTCCACCACTTCGGCTACGCTACCCTCGCGCCAGGCGATGACAGGTGTTCCGCAAGCCATCGCTTCGATCATCACCAAGCCGAAGGGTTCGGGCCAATCGATCGGGAAAATCAAGGCCCCGGCATTGCCCAGAAGGTCCTGCTTCTGTTCGTCGTTGACATTGCCAAGATGATGGGTGGCATCGTCCAGCTTCGGTCTGACCACTGTTTCGAAATAAGCGGGATTGCCAGGATCGATCGGCCCGGCAAGTTTCAGCACTCGGCCACTGGAACGGGCCAGTTCGATTGCGCGGTCGGGCCGCTTCTGGTCGGTCATGCGGCCCAGAAATGCAAGATAGCCGCCCCGACCATCGCCAAGCCGGTAGCGGGATGAGGGCATGCCGTGATGCGCCACACCGGCGAGACTGGCCGATGGCACAGACTTCGCTTGCGAATGCGAAATGGCGATAATGCGTTCATCGGGGAAGGCCCGGAAGTGCTCATGATGGTCAAGCTCGTCCGCACGCCAATGGATCGTGCGGAAGACCGGAAGGCCAAGTTTTCCGGCGATCGCACTCGCATGGGCCGACCCATGCAGGTGTAGCACGTCGTGATCGCCGCCATGCTCCAGCAGATCTCTGAGTAGCTGCGCTTCGAGCACCGCTGGCAAACCCGCCGGAACATTGCTGGCATGTCGTTCATGCCAGCTCAGCGAATGGTAATCTCCGACTTTAGTCAGGCCATCCAATGCAGAGTCCGCGGGACAAAACACCGTTACGTCATGCCCTTGCGCAACCTGAGCATCGGCGAGGTCAGCGATGACGCGCTCCGTTCCGCCATAGGTTTGCGGCGGGACCGGATGTATCACGGGAGCGACGTGGGCTATTCGCACTTAGACAACATTTATCACCCTGTTTGCCAGGAACTTGGGAGGCTTCGAACCACTCGGTAATAACATACCTGGAGTTCGTCGATGTTTGTCTGTCATATCGCCCTGCAGGGCTGCCTCACATTGTCGGATGTTCCCTACGGGATCAACGCCGACACCGGGGGGCACATTACTTACCTCTTGGAGCTGGCCTGCGCGAGCGCACGCGATCCGTCCATCGACCGCATTGATATCGTCACGCGCGGCTTCACAGACGCCCAGCTGGGTAGGCGGTTCGAAGCGCAATGCGCGGAGAGCCGCGGGAAAATACGTCTTATCCGTCTGGACGATCACGATCCTGATTATCTTCCCAAGGAGCGTCTGCACGAACGCCATGACGCACTATGCGCTGCCTTTCTTAGATATCTGGATGAAACGGGCAGTGTCCCGGACATCATTCACGCGCATTATGCCGATGCGGGTGTCCTCGCGCGCCACGCGAAGGAGCAGCGCGGAATACCGTATATTTTCACGGGCCACTCTCTTGGAGCGGTGAAACGCGAGGTGAACGGAGGCGCTGATGCATCACTTCGGCAGCGGATCAAAATAGAATCACAAGCGCTGGAGCTGGCCGACGCTGTCATTGCAAGCTCGCGCGACGAGGCCGAGGCACAATATGCGCATTACGATACTATCGAGGCGGGACGCATCCGGGTTATCCCTCCCGGCTGCGATCTGACCCGCTTCCAATCCGCCGTTCCAAGCGAGAAGGTGCGGGCAGATCTCGACCATTTCCTGCGCCATCCCGCAAAGCCCATGCTTCTCGCTATCGCTCGACCGGTGCGAAAGAAAAACCTGCTGGCATTGATCGAGGCCTTTGGTGCCGACAAAGAGCTTCGCGAAACCGCTAATCTGGTGATCGTGGCTGGTTGCCGATCACTTATCGGCGATTTGGAGCAAGAATGCCGCGAGGTCATGCAGGAGCTGATCGAGGCCGTGGACCGCTTCGATCTGTATGGTAAAGTCGCTTATCCCAAGAACCACGAACAGACAGACATTCCTGCTTATTACGCTTTGGCGCGCGAAAGTGGCGGCGTCTTCGTTAACCCGGCGCTCAACGAGCCTTTCGGTCTTACATTGTTGGAAGCAGCCGCGTCCCGGCTTCCGGTGGTCGCAACCGATAGCGGGGGCCCGAACGACATAATCGAACGGTGCCGTAACGGCGAGCTTGTTTGTCCACGCGATCCGGCCGCAATCGCCGACGCCTGCCTCGGAATCGTGACGGATAAGCGAAAATGGATCCGCTATGCCTCAGCCGGGCTCGACGCTGTCAGCGCCTATGACTGGGAAGCGCACCGTGATCTTTACCACCACCTCATTGCCGAGCTTATCGAACCAAGCGCGCCAATGCCCCGGTGGGAGCGCATCCTGTGCTGCGACATCGACAATACGCTGCTGGGCGATCGCGACGCCTTGCACGAGTTTCTCCACTGGCAGGCTGACAATGCAGGCACAATTGCGCTCGGCATTGCCACGGGTCGCAGTTTTCACAGTGCGCAAGCTATCCTGGCATCAGAAGGTGTGCCGACGCCCGATGTCATCATCAGCAGCGTCGGTACGCGTATTCATTGGTATGACCGTGAAGCCCGACAGTTTCGCGAGGATTGCGACTGGCGTCGACAGACCGAAAGCAGCTGGAGGGATGAACAGGTGCGGGCCCTTGCGCGGGATTTGGAATTGCGGCCACAGGCCTTGCTGGAACAGCATCCCGGAAAGGCAAGCTACTTCCTGGACGGACGTGATCCGCAAGCAATCGAGCGTGCTTTTCGGACTGCCGGAATAGCGGTTGAGATCGTAGCGAGTCACGGACGATATCTCGATATCTTGGCCGAGGGCTCGAGTAAGGGGCACGCCGTCGCCTATGTAGCCGACCGGTTGAACCTTACCCAGTCGCGGGTGGTGGTTGCCGGAGACAGTGGCAACGATCTGACGATGTTGCGGGCCTGCCCCTTCCCGATCCTGGTTGGCAATTCAAGCGACGGCCTCGCGCAGGAACCGTCACTATCCCACGCCTATCTGGCAAAGGGCCATTTCGCCGCAGGCGTGCTTGAGGGTGTGCGTCACTATCAGGCACAGGGCAGCTGGTGAGCACCTATCGATCCGTTTCGGTGCTGACGTTAGTACGCGGGCGCCAGCAGCACTTGGACCATTTGGTGGCCGGTCTGGACGCGCAGCGGTTTCCGCCGGACGAACTTGTTGTCGCTTATATGCAGGATGACGCGCCCAATATCGAAACGAAGGGCGCCTTTCCGGTTCGGTATGTGCGGGTGGAAGGCGAGCCGATGCCGCTCGCGGCAGCGCGTAATCGAGCTGCGAATATGGCGGATGGCAATGTACTGGCATTCCTCGATGTCGATTGCATTCCCGATCCGGACTTTGTCCGCCGGGCTGCAGAAGGTCATGCTTTCGACCCACAGGGCGTATTCCTCCCTGAAGTGCGATATCTTCCCGGGAACTCGGAGGGCTGGCGTAAGAACAACGGGGCGCCGGATTACAATCTTCTGGCCGAGAGGGGTGTTCGCCACCCCAGCAAGCGCCCGCTAAACGATACCAGTTTTGTCGCAATAGCTGATTTCGGCGAATTATGGGGTCTGGCGTTCATCATGGGAGCCTCCGTCTGGCGGTCAGCAGGTGGCATGGACGAAGATTACGTCGGCTACGGCGCTGAAGAAACCGATCTGGGCCAACGCCTTAGGCTAAGTGGCGCGAACATGTATTGGATCGGCGGCACCGTCTGTTTCCATCAGCATCATTACGTCCACCGGCCACCGATGCAGCACTTCGATGCAATTGTGCGCAATGCGCGACTGTACCATAGCCGGTGGGGCAAATGGTGCATGGGCTACTGGTTGGACGATTTCGAACGGCGCGGTCTGGTAACGCGAACCGCAGACCGGCTTGAAATCATGCGATCCCCAACGACTGCCGAAATAGCCGCCTCCCGGCAAGGCGACGACGTGTTGTTCAGCTAACCCTCCAAAGGTCGGTCGCGAGAGTCTCCAGCCATTCCGCAGCTTTCAGTGCGGCATCATCGTGATGCAGTGAACTGAGGATTGCGGTGTCGAGCGCGTCCGTTTCGTTGAGCGCGCGTTGCCATTCGGGAATGGAGGCTGGCCAAGTCTCGCGGTAAGTTGCCGCACCCAACCGCGCCAGTTCGCGCGCCTTGGCCTGCTGTTCATCGAAATAGCGCCACTCGGGAATGCATAAAAACGGCTTTCCTGCGCGCGCGATTTCATGGACCGTGTTATCGCCCGCCGACGCAATCACGCGGTCAGCGGCGCAAAGATAGTCAGTTAGATTGTCGATCCACCCCAATTCGCGCAAATTTCCGAAATCGGTTTCGTGCCCTTCGCGGTGAACGGGACCGGCGATCAGCCACTGCGTGTCCGGCTCGGCTCTCGCGGCTACGGTCAGCGGCGCGTAAGGCGTGCCGGAGCCACCGCCGCCCGCAATCACCAAGGTGATGCGCCTGTCTTCCGGCAAGCCGAGCGTTTCGCGCGCTTCTTGCCGCCCGCGCAGCGGCGCCTTCGTCGTGCAAAGGCCACCGGTATAGAACGTCCGTTCGCGTAGGCGGTGGGTGTAATTCGCCTGCTCGATCCGCTCGTCGAACGGAGCGAGCATCCCCACACAGGCTTCGTAACCAGCAACATGGCCCTTGTCGTCTCTTTCCCCGTGCATCCTGATGGTCACCGCTGGCACGCTCATGATTCTGGACAACATCGCGATTTCTGCCGAAACGTCGATGACGAACAATGCGGGGTCATGCTCGCACAGGGTCTGCGCAATCACACCCATGTGGCGGCGCATTTCTTCCACGCCAAGCGGGACGCAGTGCATCGTTTCGGGCGTCGGCTGATCGTGCAGCGCCGGGCTGCGCGAAGGCGCGCCGATCATGTTTGGGAGTTCGACCATCGTCGCTTTGCGTGGCCGGTCGTCGAACTGTGCCGGGTCGGCGGTCATGATGATAACAGGCCGTTCCTCAGGCAAGTGCTCGAGAATTGCCATTATCCGATTTGCATGACCGCGACCCTGATGGTGTGCGAAGAATACGATAGGCTTCAGCAAAGGTAGAACTCCGTCAGACATCGTCATGCGGGGTGAGCTTGGCGATCAGCGAACGCACAGTGCCAAACAGCATCGAGACCATCGCCACCAAACCGGCGCTAAGGATCACGACTATCCAGTACAGCACTTTGTAGAGCATCGGAAACCAACGAGCCGGAACATCCTCGAATTCGCCAATCGGCATTGTCATCAGCAGCAGCATCACGACAGCCCCGGCCAGAAGCACCGTCGAAAGAGCGGCGATCCGGTAAATCTGCCTGTACATCAGGGGATCGAATTCGGCGTTAGCACGGCGCACCAGCCCCAGCAGGGTCAGCATGAGAGCAAGCGTTGTAGCAGCGCTCGAAGCGATCGCACTGCCGAGATAAAGCGCTGGGCTGGATAACGCGGCGATCATCTTCCGCGCTTCCAAAGAGGAATAGATTGCGCCGGACGCGAAATGGCCAGCCAATCCCACCAGAAGGATTCCGATTGCTGGTCCAAGGGTCGTCGCAATCCTTTTCATGCTACGTCCCCGGTCTTTGCGTCAGTCCCTCGGCGGGGGTGTTTCCTTGGGCCGAGGTAGCGATAAACACCCCATAGGTTGATCAGCAGCAACGCAATGTTCTGCCAACCGATTCCTTCGGCATCTTCGCTCAAGAAGCCCCATGCCGTGAGTGCGAGCGACGATGAAACGAACAGAACAAAGGCCCATCCTGTAACACGTTTGCTCACATTCGATGCGACGATCAAGGCAGCAATGACGGCCGCAATCGCGCCGTACCATTCGAGAATATCGAGCATCGCGTCAGCTGCTCACGGTGAAGTCGATGGGTTTGAATGTCCCCCCGTTCGATGCATATGCGGCGCAAGCGGTGAGCCCGATCACAAGGTCCATCTCGGCTCGGAAGCGGGTAAATGTGCCTGGCGTGGACCGGGGCGGGTCGACCGAAATTGTACCATCGCCAGCGACCGGCACGTTCATGAATACGTTGAAAGCCGTGGGAATGGCGTCCCTAGCCACGCCGTAGGGAGCGAGCGCGTGCGCCAGATTTCCGAAACAACCTCGATGGATCGGCTTGTCCGGATAGAAATGCCGAAAAGTGTCTTCGGAACACGGCGTAAGCAGGAAATCATGGGCCGGGGCGGTATCTTCCACGATGGTGAGCATCGGGTTCGACCTGTTCGACCAAAGGCGCGCACCCGTGGTGAGCATGATCCGCTCCTCGTAGTCAAAGGTCCGGCCGTTCGATAAGATTTCCAGTGGATCAGAACGCGACACCGCCAGCAGGTCGCTGACCTGGCCACCCTCCGGATCCGTCACAGTGAGGACCTGCCCCTTTGCGATTTCGATCGCAGTGCCTGTACGTGGTGGAATGCGAGTCATGATTTGGTCCTTGGATCCGAAAAAGGGCAGGCCCAATCTTTTGAAACTGCACGGCCGCTATACTGACGTGCTTCGCTAACAGTGCCATGACGCGAAAGCATGGGGTTCAGCGACCCATCCAGCTTTATATCCCGCTTCAGAATGGTTTCTCGCATACGTTCGTAGCGCTGCGATGCCCGTAGCGCCTCGAACTGATCATGCAGATTGAAGACAAGCGTTGGATGCGGCGTGCGGCGCGCTTTTCGAGACGCGCCTGGATGCATTCCGACCACAAAATAAGCCTTCCCCCCGAAACTCATAGAGAAGTGAGGATCCGCTGGATCGCTGCTGACTTGAGGATCGTAGCGCTGTCCGCGCCAGCCGTCTTTTGCAGCAAGCGAATTGAGCCGTTCCCACATCGCTTTTTCGAACTGCACTTCGCTCAGGTCTTTGGGGCCAGAAAAGACCACGGCCAGACTGCGAAGGCCGCTAGGATCTTCAGCATAGGCGCTGCTCCAATCGAGCAACGCTTCGTGGATTTCCAGGTCGTTCCATGCACTGGTAAGCGTCCGGGCGGTCAATACCTTCAGTCGCCCCGTCGCGAGAGCGGACTTGGCCCCGACACATGGAAATCCATCCTCGGAGATGTGCTCGCGCAATGTATCGACCAGTGCAGGCTTTTCGTCAGCCCCAATCGCGGCGTTTTGAATTTCTGTATGGCCTATCATCGCCTGCCCGACGATCCTCCGGCCAATTCGTTTCGGCCATACAACATCGATCAAGCAGAACCCTGTGCAGCCGAAGGCTAAGGCGCATCCTGCAACTACGGAGATCAAGATTGCAGAAGGGAAAATTCAGGCGTTTTCAAGTTTACGGTCAGCGCTGTAGCGGTACTAACGCGCTGATAAAGTTACTCGAACAGAACCTTAAAGAACTCCAGTTTACCGAGGAATACGGTTTCAAGCATTGGCTTGTTTCACCCGAGATCACCATTCCGGACGATGTCTTTGTCATCGTTATTGCGCGGCGCGTCGACCATTGGCTTCGCAGCTTGTACGCGACTCCTTGGCATGTACATCCGGACCTCAAGGCCATGACCTTCGGCCAATTCATACGCGCGGAATGGCGCACTGTTTGGGATCAAGACTTTTGGGGTATCGATAGGGAGCATCCGAAATTCGGCTCCCCGATCTTGGAGGAACTGTGTCCCGAATCCGGCGGCCCATTCGCCAATGCCATCGCAATGCGAACTGCCAAATTACAAAATTGGATTCGCGCCGCGTCGCGCGCACGCGGCCATCTCTTGGTCAGTCACGCCGAGCTAGTGGCGGATCCGGCCAGCTTGATTTCACGCATTGGCTCCGCTTCGAGAACCAGCATTAGAGGCACGTTCAAGCCGGTGACCTCATACAAAGGGCAGGGGAAAAAGGCCTTCACTGCTTCCTCCTACGAGACGCTGAATGCAAAAGACCACTGGCATTTATCGCGACACCTCGATGAGGACATCGAAGAACGATTTCAATATAATACCATAATTGCGTGAGGAATCTGCGGGCCCGGAAGATTTGTTTCTCGAAACTACAGCCGAGAGACGGTTGGCGGATCGTAGGGCATCTAGCGGTGACTGCTTAGATCAGCCTAGTCTGGTCAGATTCTCCGCGACTTACGTACATCCAATTGGCCAAGGCAGCACCTCTAAGTGCCATCCGCTGCCGCGAGTATTAATCCCGGCGAGCGGTATGACGCTTTTCCGGACTATAGCAGCGATCGACTTCTTTCATGACTTCCTCAGTTGGGTCAGCCTTGCCCGATATGATCGAGATAGCGCCGGTACTCTCCAAAACCATGGCTCGTACATCGGATATGTCTTGGATACCTTGCAAGCGTATCTCGTAGAGAACGTCGCTTTCGCTAACACGCGTTTTCGCGAGCGCACCTTCGAGGATCTTGCCATCGTGCATCAACATGACGGGATCGTTTTCGATGAGGAGCTGGAAGGTTCGCGAATCACGCCGAAGAATTGCCAAAACCACTTGAGCAGTAAGCAACGCCAAGATCGCGCTGCACGCTTGGACAAGCGCAGTCCACTCCGTGACGGAAGCAGCAGATGCCAGGAGCGAACCGGTAGCAAGCGTAATAACAAAGTCGAAAGCGGTCATCTTAGAAAACGTTCGAAGACCGATTACCCGCACCACAAGGATTACCCAAATCAGCGTTAGAATGCCGAGCGCTGACCCGCGCAGGATTGCATCGGGGTAATCTGTTAATCCAAACCTACGTTGATTTCCTTCGCTGCTATTTTCGAAAACACCTGCTTGGCCCGGCAAATAGCAAAACACCTCGAAGTTCCGCTTTTCGCTCACCTTACCTTCGCATCGGAAGGTCTAGCGCCCTAGGTCCCACCGTCACCGCTGGGTGCTTCTGAATACCGCGAGTGATAGGAATTGACGGAGGCCGCGCCTAATTGATTAACTGGGTAGCGGACCGGCAAGAATAGATTGTTCGCGCAATTGCGCCCGCTATCGCTCGCTCCGCTGGCTCATCAACGGACACCCGCGATCGGCCCACTGGCTGCCGGAGCTTGCGTGTAGTGAACCGACTACATTGACGCGTCTATCTAGCGTTGTCCTTGGGATCATAATCCGCGTGTCGGGGGTTCGAGTTCCTCCTCCGCTACCATTTCGCTGGTGGCCGTCGGTATCTCGCGGCTCTTTCCTCGCGGTTTGACGACGCAGGACGGAACCTCGTTGATGCTCGCGCATCTATATGCCGATGCCGACACCCCGGTGCTATAGCTCTCGATCGATGCCCTCCACCCCTTGGGCTATCAGTTCGATTTCCGCGCTGCGTTTGCTCGAAAACCTTGAGTACGCCCGGGTGGCACCGACCCTTATGCAGATCGTGCCACTGCTGTATCTCGCCGGGGCGGCTCCGTTAGGCTGCCAAAGCCTGAAATCGCTGAGACTCACCCACTTCAAGACTTCGCTCTCCATAACCTGGTTAGGGTCCGATGCCGAACTCTCGGCCTGCGCTGAGGCAGCAGAAGCGGCTGCTCTTTCTGCGAACGTGCCGGCCCATTACATCTACTTTTGATGCATTCGAGAAAGGAACTGACATGCAACGTTTTACCGACAAGGTCGTGATCATAACCGGTGGTGCTTCGGGCCTCGGCCTGGCGACCGCCCATCGTCTTGCGGAGGAAGGCGCCAAGCTTGTTCTGGTGGACCTGCAGGAGGACAGCCTAAAAGATGCAGCGGCCGGGTTGCCGGACGGAACAGAGGTGCTGACCGTAGCCGCCGATGTGTCCGACGCCCACAAGGTGAGCGAATACGTAAAGAAAACGCTGGACCGGTTCGGCCGGATCGACGGCTTTTTCAACAATGCCGGGATCGAGGGGCGGCAGAACCTCACCGAGGACTTCGGGAACAACGAATTCGCGAAGGTCGTCGGGATTAACCTCAATGGCGTGTTCTACGGAATGGCTGAAGTGCTGAAAGTTATGCGCGACCAGGGCAGCGGAACGATCGTCAACACCGCATCGGTTGGCGGTATTCGCGGGGTCGGCAACCAGTCAGGCTACGCCGCGAGCAAGCACGGCGTCGTTGGCCTGACCCGCAACAGTGCGATCGAGTATGGTCAGTACGGTATCCAGATCAATGCCATCGCCCCCGGTGCGATTATGACCCCGATGGTCGAAGGATCGCTTAGGCAGATGGCCGGCGATAACTGGGAAGAGGCGGGCAAGGAGTTCGTGGAGCCCAACCCGATGAAGCGGTTCGGCAAACCGGAAGAGGTCGCCGCGCTCGTTGCGTTTCTTCTGTCGGGAGAGAGCGGTTTCATTAACGGGGCTGTCATCACGATCGATGGTGGGCAGTCCTACAAATATTAATCGAGCAAGGCGCGTACCTTCAGGTGCGCGCCTTCTTGAATGATCACACGCCTGGGCCCTCGCGCCCGAGTGTGGTGCGCGCGGCGAGTGAGAAAGGTCCGCACTGGCACCGAAGCGCGAATGGCAGCTTCTCGCATAAGTCGCCGGTCTGGAAACGGCTCATCAGTCGACACGACTGATTTCCACCTCAGCGCCATCTACTTGGGCCCGAAACACATTACCGTCGGCCTCGATCTCGAAGATATGTTTGATAAAGCCAAGGTAAAGCGTGTCAGTCGACCCCTTTATTTCGTTCTCTATCTCGAAGGCTTTGAGATTGTCTGGTTCGCCCATGTGAGCGACCCCATATCGAAGTAGCTTTATTTCCAAAGGCGTATCGGAGAAGTCACGCATCACTGCGTTTACAGCGAGTATAGCCGCGCCATTGCGATTAAGCTTTATCTGCTTCTTATCCGCTACTCTCTTAATTATCTTGGCTTTGGCAACCCACCAATTCCAACTATCCTCGACGCGTTTGCCGCCGAAGAATATGGCGAGTGCACTTGGGCCGACCCATTCCCAATTGGCAGTGATGAACATAACAAACGCCGGCAGGCTTGCACTCGGACCAACGTCGGCATCTTCAAACTGGAGACCAAACTCGTTTTCTAAGTCCAAGCGGAACTTTTCTCGCCGAGCGTCCCAATGTTCTTCATGCGAAAGCTCTGTTCACAGATCTGCTGGAATGACTTCGATCGCCGACACGATCGCTTCACCTTTTGACGGCTCAAATCCAAGCGTCAGAGTGTCGTTCGCGACAGACACTTCCACCGACCGCTTGATCGCGATACTCGTACCGCCTGCCACGCGCGCAATGTCCAGCGCTTTGACAATAGTCTCGCCGTTCGCTCGCACATCGAAGATCCGCTCCCCCGGCCCGGCGGCAGGCTCGACGAATGTCAGCAGGACGCGATACCGGCCGGGCGTGAGAGGGATTGTGTATTCGAATTGCCCGCTGCGGTAAGTCGCCGCGATGGCCGTTTCCTCTGTCCCCGAAATCGTCGCAGGTACGGCAGGCTTGCCATAATCTGCCGGTTGATCGAGCGAACCAGTCGCACCCCCGTTAAAGAAGGCATCCGATCCGTATCGAACCTTGGCGGGTGCTGCGACGATGGCGCCGGAATCGATACGGAAAGCCAGCGCCGAGTCTTGCGATAGCGACCAGCTCACTTCGTCCGCGATTGCGCCAGTTGAGAAATCTCCACGCGCGACCACCATATTCTTGCCGGGGCTGAGCGTGACATCAGACCAAACGCAGATGCGCTGCGGACAATCACGCTTGCTTCCGAGCGAGCGACCGTTGAGCGTTAGCTGCGTTTCCAGAGCATTGCTGTACACACGTATGTCGGTGACGCGATAGGCGCGGTCGACATAGCGGCGGCCGTTGATATGGACGGTCGGCGCATCCGACCAATTGGCCCTGTAGAAATAATAGGCATCCTTACGGATCTCGCGGTCGTAAGTGACGAGACCCTTGGTATTGATGTCCTGCGCATCGCCTTCGGTGCGGATCGTGGTGGCGAAGTCGAATGCATTCCACAGCCATGTGGCCCACAGATAGGGTCGAGCGTCGATCGCCTTCCACGCTTCCTCGTGAATATAGCCCAGATATTCCTCCGGCTGCCTGATCCCACGCGAATCGATCGGCCCGCCAAGGACATCGTCGGTATGGATCGTGGTCGCACCGCCCGCGCCGTATTCGCTTACGGATAGCGGCTGCTCGGGGCGCAAGGCGCGCAGCTGGTCGAGATGTGGGCCCAAGTCTCCGGGCTTGCCGAAATACCAGCCGAAGTAGCGGTTGGCGCCTCCGAGATCGGCCGCCGCAGCGGTTGTCGGAATATCAACGCCGTCATCGAACAATCGCCCTTCGCAGCAGGTGGCAAGTACTGTGGGGCGACTCGCATCCTCTTCTTGTGCCACGGACTGCAACATTTCGAGCAGCGGCATTGGATCGGGAGCCTGCCCCTCGGGGAATCCGGTCAGAAAAGCTGGGAAGGAATTTCCGAAATCCACCTCGTTGGCGATGCCCCATGTGACCACTGAGGGATGATTGCGGTTCTGGCGGATCAGCTCGCGTAGCTGCTGCGCCGCATTTTCAACCAAGGCTGGACGCGGAACCAGTTCGCCGCGCCGGGTCCATACGGATACGAGCGGAATTTCGTCCCAGAGCAACAGTCCGTAGCGATCCGCAAGATCGTGGATGACCTGGCCATGCTGATAATGCGAGAGGCGGATGGCATTCACACCCATTTCACGCAGGATGGCGACATCCTGTTCGGTGTCGGCGGCACCGACTGCCCAACCTTTGCCCTCGCGATCCTGATGATATCCGACTCCGCGCACGGTCACATGACGACCGTTCAGGAAGAGGCCCTTGTCGGGATCGATAGAGATTGTGCGGATACCGAAGGGTTTTCTGATCCGGTCGAGCACGCGACCGCGATGATCTGCCACCTCGATGACCAGATCGTAAAGATGAGGGTCTTCTGTTCCCTGCCACAGCCGCGGGTCGGCGACGGAGAGCATCGTCTTCACATCACCCTTGGCGTTCGGACCGATGGAGAGCGCGTTGACAGAGTGCGCCGCAGCGCGGCCGTCGGTGTCGATCAACCGCACAGAAACCTGTACCCGCGCAGCTTTGGCCGATTGGTTCGCGACCTTCGCAACAACCGCGACTTTCGCCTCCGTATCGCTCGCAGCGATCGTGGTTGCGGAGAATCCGGCGCTGCCGTAATCCGAAAGATCGATGTGCACCGGGTCTACGACTACCAGTCGAACAGGACGATACAGCCCGCCATGGACGAAGAAGTCGCCGGCGAGCGGCAACACATCCGCCGTCGCTTCGGTCTGGCCGTCGGGTGGGCTGTTGTCGGTGCGAACGGTAAGGACATTCACCCCCGAGGCATCGAGGGCCTCGGTCGCATCGAAACGAAACCGGGAAAATCCGCCGCGATGCTCGCCGAGCTTCTTTCCATTCACCCAGACACTTGCCACCCGGCTGGCCGCATCGAATTCAAGCCACACACGCTTTTCTGATGCATGGGGTGGGGTTCTGAACTCCAGGCGATACCAACCGACGCCTTGCGACTTGTCGATCGTCTCGGGGCGATGAATATGCGCCTGCGGATCGGGTTTGTAATAACCTACACGATTCCAGGTGTGGGGGATCGTTACATCCTCCCACGCGCTGTCGTCGAAGGATGGGGACGACGGGTCGCCGACGAGATCGCCCTGCTTGAATACCCAGCCATCGGTAAGCACTGTCAGAGCGCGAGGAGCTGGCGAGACGATCTCTGTTTCCGTCGATTGCGGCGGCGCGGCAACGCCCGGACAGGCGATGCCCGCCATTAGCAATATCATCAAGGTGCTACGCATACGGCTTCCTTTCCCCAATACCACTCCGCTAGCATTTCAGAATCGGTCTGGCCAGTGGTATCAAGATTTGGGTGGTCCGTGTGGACCTTTACTTCGAGTAGACGATCGCAATCCCTGCACTGCAGGGCGGTTCTGTGATTACGCCTTACCGATTACGACTGCTGTGACAGCCGGGATGGGGTTGAAACCATGCGCCCCATATGGCCCTGAGGTGCGCGATCCAGTTTGGGTCTGTAGGAAATGGCGGGAGGTCGAGAGCTTCGTTCTCCTATTGCGTTACCCTTTGAGTGGAACCCGGAAAACAGGAGTCCCAATGGTTAGATGATGAGGCGGGAGTTGGAAAACTCGTGGGCGCTCTCCTCGCCCCCACGGCCCAAGGCGCTGTCAGCCGGCTCCCATTTATCAGGCCGCTTCGGTCATGCGCTTGACATGGTCTACCAAAAGAAATAATCGGTAAGACCAGATCGCGAGATACGCGACGATCCTTGGGAGAGATTCGATGCGAATTCTATCGGCACTTCTGGCTAGTTCCGCACTTATGAGTGCCGTTCCGGTCGCGGCGCAAAGCGGCGCCATCGTTCCGTCGCAAACGCCGGATGAGGCCAGCGACAAAGACGCGTCCGATCAGGCGGGCGAACAGTCGGTCATTAATGACCGGACTGCCCCTGAAGGCACGCTGGATGTCATCGTTGTCACCGCGCAAAAGCGTTCGCAGAATCTTCAAGACGTCCCGGTCGCGGTCACCGCCATCAGCGCCGACGCTCTTGTGAATCGAAATGTCGCCACAGTCTCCGATCTGCCCCGGCTCGCGCCGAGCCTGACCGTGACCCAAGGTAACGTTCCAACCAACAACTCGATCAATCTGCGCGGGATCGGCACAATCGCATTTTCGACGGCGATCGAGCCGTCGGTTGCCGTCATTGTCGATGACGTTGCGCTGCTGCAGCAGGCGCAAGCGTTTTCCGGATTGAGCGACGTCGCCCGAATCGAGGTTCTTCGCGGGCCGCAGGGCACTCTTTTCGGTAAGAACGCATCTGCCGGGGCGCTCAACATCGTATCTGAAGGTCCGACCCGCTATCTAACCGGTGCGGTAACCGGCACGGTGACGACGGATGAACAATACCGCATCGATGGCGTTGTTTCCGGTCCGATTGGCGACAGCGTCGGCTTCCGTCTCAATGGCTTCTATGGCGATCGCGCGGGTTACATCGATAATGTTTACGATGGGCGGCGCCTGAACAACGACAAGAGTTACGGCGTGCGAGGGCGGCTTGCGATCGAGCCGTCGCCGATCGTGGAGATCGACCTGACCGGCACGTACTCCGTTTCGGAAAGCGACGGCACCGCACGAACTTACCGGACCGTTCCTGCGGGCTCTGCGATCTATGGTTCGCCGCTTAGCAATACGCTGGTCGGTATTACGCCCGGCGAGGACAATTTCGACACTGCCTTCGACGGCCCCCTGTTCAACAAAAGCAAATCGGCCTTGGTGAGCGGACGCGTGACAGTCGATCTCGGTTCTGTCGACCTGGTTTCGATTACCAGTTATCAGGACTGGCGTTTCCGCTTCATCGAAGATTTTGATTATATCGTCGGCACCGTCATCGGTTTGCCCAACGGCATTGTGGCTGAGAGCAGCTATATGGCCAGCCAATTCGCGCAGGAACTGCGGCTGGCGTCGAATGGCGGCGGTCCGGTCAATTACGTGGCTGGGCTGTTCTACGCGAACGGTGAGACCGATCGGACGTTCGATCGCGGCCCCTCAGGACCGGCAGTCGCGCAGTGGAATTCGTCAAACGGCACGAAAAGTTACGCCGCTTTCGGCCAGGTCAGCTTTGATCTTGCACAAAGCACGCATGTCGATGTCGGCCTGCGCGCCAACCATGAAAAGATCGACGTCACTTACATCAACAATGTCGCCCCAGCGGTTCCGCCAGCCAACAATGCCAGATGCAACAGCCTGTGCGTCGGAGAGGCATCCGACAGCGTCGTCACTGGCAAGATCGCCCTTCGTCAAGACCTGTCAGATGGCGTGATGGCTTATGCGTCCTATTCGACCGGTTATAAGGGGCAGGGCTACGATATCTCGACCGGCTTCACTCCAGCCCGGGCCGCCGATCCAGTCAAGCCTGAAACCTCGGACGCCTACGAACTCGGATTGAAGAGCCGTTTCCTCGATAATCGTGTGCAGCTGAACGTTGCTGCGTTCTGGACGGACTTCAGCAACTTTCAGGCGCAGTCGGGTGTCCAATTGCCGGACGGGACGATCCAGCTTCAGCTCAACAACGTAGGTTCGGTACGGACCCGCGGCATCGAAGTGGAGCTCGAGGCCCGGCCCATCGAGGCCCTGCGGATAGATGGCGGTATCAGCTACACTGATGCCAAAATTCTAAAGTTCCCCAATGCACAATGTTACACGGGTCAGACGGAAGCCGAGGGCTGCCTGCCGGTGGCGGGCTCGCCTACGGGACTGCAGGATCTCGCCGGCGAGAGGTTGAGCAATGCTCCCGAATGGAAGTTCAACCTGGGCGCCAAATATGACATCTACATGCCTTCGATGCCATTCGATGCCTTCGTCCAGGCGGATGTGAACTATCAAAGCGATGTCAGTTACAGCCTCCTCGCCAATCCTCTGCTGGTGCAAGACGCGTATGCTCTGGTAAACGCGAGCATCGGGATCGACCAGAACGAACGTGGAGGTATGCGGATAGCGCTGTTCGTGAGCAATCTCTTCGACAAATCCTACGCTTCGGCCCTCGGCACGCCGGCGGGCGGTAGCGCGGGCCTCGTTGCCCAGACATTGCCCCGCGATGCGCGCCGCTACGCCGGGATCCGGGCACGCTTTAGCTTCTGAGCCGATTGCGCGGGCGCTGCGGCCTTTTCGCCTCATCGCCCGACAAATGCTTGCTTGAGCGAACAATGAATAAAGGGAAACCGACGATATGGTCCGGATATCACTTGCCGCATGCGTTCTCGCCGGTGCGTCCGCGATAGCGGTCACGTCATCCGTCTCGGCAACCGAACCTGTGGAAGCGCAGGTCACTGAAGATCGGGCATGGATGGACCAATCCCTCTCGTCCGAGGCTAGGGCGGAAGCCTTGCTGCAGGCCATGACACTGGAAGAAAAGGCCGGCCAGGTCTCTCAGCAATTCATGTTCGGCGAGTATGAACAGTTCGCGGCCGAGGTTCGCGACAGCCAGGTTGGATCGCTGCTGTTCGTCACCGACCCGACCATCATCAACCGGCTGCAAAGGGTGGCCAGGGACGAAACGCGGCTCGGTATCCCCCTGATCGTGGGCTACGACGTCGTGCACGGACTACGCACCATTTTCCCGGTGCCGATTGCCAATGCCGCATCCTGGGATCCGGCCGGGCTCGAACGCGCGCAGGCTGTGGCGGCGTCAGAAGCACGTGCGGTCGGCGTCCACTGGACTTTCGCGCCGATGCTCGACATTGCACGCGACGCACGCTGGGGCCGCATCGTCGAGAGCCCCGGCGAGGACCCGTTCCTGGCCTCTGCACTCGCCCGTGCGCAGGTCCGCGGATTTCAGGGGCCACAAATCGGCACGCCCGGCCGCCTGATAGCCGGGCCGAAGCACTTTGTCGGCTACGGCGCAGCCGACGGCGGTCGCGATTACGACAGCGTCTACATAGCCGATTCCGAACTCTACAATGTCTTCATGCCGCCCTTCGCCGCAGCCATCGATGCGGGCGCGGGCAATGTCATGAGCGCGTACACGGATCTGAACGACATCCCCGCCGTGGGCAACGAGTGGCTGCTCACAGACATTCTGCGCGACCAGATGGGCTTCACCGGTTGGGTGGTTTCGGACGCCAACGGAACCAAGAACCAGGTCGTCCAGAATTTTGCCAAGGACGAAGCCGAAGCCGCAGTTCGAAGCATCGCTGCTGGCAACGACATGGAGATGTCGTTCGGCCCCGCAGCCTCGGCCCGAACCCTCGCCGAATCCGTTCGACAGGGCAAACTGGACGTCGAAAGGCTCGACCGGGCAGTGCGACGCATCCTGACGGCCAAGTTCAAGATGGGCTTGTTCGAAAATCCGTTCGTCGATGAAGCCACGGCGGCGAAAGTACTGGCTGATCCCGCACACCGGGAGGTGTCACGGATCGCAGCAGAACGCTCGCTCGTCCTGCTCCAGAACAAGGGCAATGCCTTGCCACTCAGCGCAGGCGAACATGCACGTGTCGCCGTCATCGGTGCGCTGGCAGACTCGAAACTGGACATGCTCGGTCCTTGGGCCTTCCAGTACGACTTGCCCGAAACCGTCACCGTCTTCGAAGGCGTCCGCGATCGACTGGCTGGCAAGGCGTTGGTGGAAACCGCACCGGGCGTCCAGCTCAAGCGCCATTATCCCTCGATGTTCGACGTCCTCGATATTCCCGGCAGGCCAAAGCCGGAACCCAAATGGAGTGATGAGCGGTCGAGTGAGGAATTCGCGCGCGCCGTTTCAATGGCCGAAGGTGCCGATCTTGTCATCATGGCGATCGGTGAGGCGGAAAACATGAGCGGCGAGGGCGCATCGCGCGCTGAACTGACGTTGCCCGGCGATCAGCTCAGACTTTTCGATGCGGTGCTTGCCACCGGTAAGCCGGTCGTCATCGTCACGATGAGCGGACGACCTCTCGAACTGGGCTCTGTACTTGAGCGCGCGCCTGCAATTTTGCACGCATGGTATGGTGGCACGCGCGGAGGCACCGCAATCGCGCGTGCCCTGTTTGGAGACGTCAATCCCGGCGGCAAGCTTCCGGTCACATGGCCACGCTCGGTCGGCCAAGTTCCGATCTATTACTCCCACAATGCCACCCATGCCCCCAACGATCAGGGCAAGCGATATTGGGATCTGCCGTCGACGCCCCAGTTCGAATTCGGCTACGGGCTAAGCTACACCGATTTCACGATCGGCAATCCCACGCTTGGCAGGAAAACCCTGGCGCCAGGTGGCAGTATCGACGTGTCTGTCGACGTCACCAATACGGGCGAGCGCGCCGGAGACGAGGTCGTCCAGCTCTACATCCATCAACGCGCCGGTCGTGCATCGCGTCCCGTGCGCGAACTCAAGGGTTTCCAGCGGATAGGGTTGCAGCCGGGCGAAACGAAGACGGTGACATTCCGGCTCGATGAAACCCACGTGCGTTATTGGAACGACGCTGAGAAGACTTGGGTCGTGGACCCCGGAACTTTCGATCTTTGGGTCGGAGCGAGCTCTAACGCATCGAACCACACGACCTTCGAAGTCGGCGGAGAGCCGCGCGAAGTCGAAGGATGGTAGAGAAGTAGTGCCACTACCCTCGAGCCGAACAGCCATCCAGATCCGGCGCATCGTGAAGCGCTGAGGCGAAGCCGGCCACGTTACCGAGGCCATGCGCCCCTCGCTGCTGCCAGGACTGCCGCAACGGGCGCGCATAGCCACGGCCCCATGCGCAGCGAGGAAAGCTCACATCGTCATCTTCGCTTGTCGCGACTTCGGAGCCTGCCACCCGCGCCAGCGCCGGTGGACCTGCAATCTCCGTCAGCCAAACTGTCCTGGCAGCCAGAGCGAGAGCGAAGGCATCATAATCACCAGGAGCAGCGAGAAGAGCAGAGCGAAATAGAAGGGCCAGATCGTCCTGAGGGCTTGGCCCACCCGAAGCCCCTGAGCCGCGCATCCGACGAATAGGACCGAACCGACAGGCGGTGTCAGCAGGCCGATCCCGAGCGCAAGCATCAGCATGACGCCGAACTGGACCGGGTCCATCCCCACTTGCGTGGCGATGGGCAGGAAAATTGGCGTCGTGATCAGGATCAGCGGCGCCATGTCCATGAACGTCCCGAGCAACAACAGCATCAAGGCAATGAGCAGCAAGGTCAGGAGCGGGCTCGTCATTGCCGGCGCGAGCATCTGGGCGAGCTGCGCGGGTGCCTGCAGCACAGCCAGAACCCAGCCGAACAGCGATGCCGTGGCGATAATGAACATGACCATGATCGTGGTGCGGGCACTGTTCACGAAGGCAGAGCGTAGCCGCGTCCGATCGAGTTCGCGGTAGAGGAAGACACCGATGACCAATGTGTACGCGCAAGCAATGGCGGCACTCTCGGTCGGCGTAAAAATGCCGGCGAGGATCCCAACCAGAATAATGATTGCCGTCAGAATACCGGGAACCGCAGAAGCCGCCGTGCGGAGCAGTTCGCGGAAACCAGGGAATTCGCCGCGCGGATAGCCGCGCCGCGTTGCGACTACGGCAGCCACCACCATCAAAGTGAGGCCGGTCAGTATGCCCGGCACCACGCCACCCAGAAAGAGGTCGCCAATAGAAATTCCCGTCCCGGCGGCGGTGGCGAAGATGATCATGTTGTGCGAGGGCGGGATCAGCAAGCCGGTGATGGAGGCGGTGGTCGACACATTGACTGTGTAATCGGCATCGAATCCCCGCTTGCGCATTTCCGGACCGATTGCCGATCCCATGGCGGATGCGCTGGCAAGCGCGGAACCCGACACCGCTCCGAACAGCATAGAAGAAAGTATCGTCACCTGCCCGAGGCCGCCAGGCGCAGCGCCAAGCGTCGAATCCGACAGATTCACCAACCTTCTGGCGATCCCCGCTTGGGTCATCAATTCTCCTGCGAGGATGAACAGCGGAATAGCCATGAGAGTGAAGACGTTGACGCCTGCCGACATGCGCTGGACAGCCACGACAAGCGGGATATCGAGCATCAGCAGAAGCGCGGTGGCCGACAGAAACAGAGAGATCGCCACCGGCACGCCGAGATATAGCATGATGGCGAGCAGGACGAGCAGGATGAAGATGAACGTCATGCGCTTGCCGCGCTTCCTTCGATCTCTTCACCCAGGCACAGTTTTCGCGCCGCGAAGATCGCCATCAAACCGCCCGATGCAGGGATGACGAGGTAGACCATGCCGCGCGTCACAGGCAGTGTCGGAACGGCATTGGTCCACGTCGTCGCAACCAGTAGGCTACCCAAGCCCAGGATGAGGATGCCAGCCAGGATGATCAGCGCGTTCGCGGTCTGAACGGCGCGGCTGCGCCAAGGCTGGTTTAGGCTGGCCACGCCTTCGACGATGCGGATGTGAAACCCTTCCGCGATGCCGGACGCCGTGCCGAGGAACGTCATCCAGATCAGCAGGATCAGGGCAGACTGTTCCGCCCACGCAGGGCTGCTGCCGAGGACATAGCGTGCAAAGACTTGCCATGTCAGGATCGACATCATTAGTGCCAGAGCCAGCGCCGAACCGTATAGCAGCGTATGACTGACGCCCTTGAGCAAACGTTCAGTCATTGTCGCTCTCCATATTGCGGATATCTTCGACCAGCTGCTGAAGGTCTGGCGTTGCAGCATATTGCCGCCAGATCGGCTGCATCAGTCGGCTGAAGGCGGCCCGATCCACGTTATCGACGATCTGGACCCCGGCTTTACCCACAAGATCGCGCGCTTCGATCACCTGTCGATCCCAGATTTCGCGCATGAACGGGACGGACGCGTCGGCTGCCGCCCTTACCGCGTCCCTGTCGGAGGTAGAGAGCTTGTCCCAGCTGCGCTTCGACATCGCGAGAATTTCGGGCGCCATGACATGGCGGGTCAGGCTGTAGACCGGCGCGACCTCGAAATGGCGGGAGCTTTCGTAAGAAGGGAAGTTGTTTTCCGCCCCATCGATCACGCCCTGCACCATGCCCTGATAGACTTCGCCATAGGCCATCGGCGTTGCGTTGCCCCCCATCGCCTCGATCATGCTGACGAAGAGGTCGGAGGTTTGCACTCGGATCTTCAGACCCGCCATGTCTGCAGGTTCGCGCACCGGCCGATCGACGGTGTAAATCGATCGCGCGCCGCTATCGTAAAAAGCAAGGCCGATCAGGCCGTGACGTGAGAGCCCGCCGAGGATCCTTCGGCCTGCTGCACCATCCATTGCGGCGCGCATGTGGCCGATGGAGCGAAACAGGAAGGGCAGCGAAGGCACGAGTGTTTCGGGTACAAGCACGTTGAGCGGCGCAGAATTGATGCGGATGAAATCGACCCCGCCCAACTGCGCCAACTCCAGAGTGTCGCTTTGCCCGCCGAGCTGTTCCGAAGGGTAGACGTCAACCCTCACACGTCCGTCGGTAAGTCGGGCCAATTCTGTCCCGAAAAAGCGAAGCGCCTGAACGGTGGGGTAGTTTTCCGGCTGGCTGTCCGCAGCCATTAATGGGCGCGGGAACGTGCCACAGCCGCCCACCACTGCGGCGGCGCCGAAGGCACCCGCAGTCAATAGGGCAGATCGGCGGCTCAGGCGCAGCATAGTTTCACTGAAGAGCGCGCCATTTTTCGACGATGAATTCCCTCTCTGCCGTCGACGGAGACCAGGCCGAAGGAACGGGCCCCGACGGGTCGAATATGCCCGCGACCGCTTCCGCCGCGCCCGCACCCTCGCATATGGCCCGCAATTGCTCTGCCAGCGGATCCTCGACCGGCCGAACCCTGCCGCTGACATGGTGCAGCCAATGGGAGATACCTGTCAGGATCGCTTCGCAGCACGTGCCCGAGATCCGGTGCGCGGCGAGCACTTCAAGCCAGCGCTGGCCGATCTTCTGGCTCCCATCCATCGCGATCTGATCGAGACGATGATAAAGTGCGGGGTTCTCAAACCGGGTGACGAGTTGGTCGGCGTAGGCAGTCAGGTCCTGTCCTTCGCCGCTATTGATCGTGGGCGCGGCTTCTTTCAACATCAGACGCTTTACCAGAGCACGAAGCTGCCCGTCTGCAATCGCTTCATGCACGTAAGTATGCCCGCGATCGAGACCAGTGTAGGCAAGGAGGGAATGCGCGCCGTTCAGCATTCTCAATTTCGCGGTTTCAAAAGGCGCGACGTCGGCTACCACTTGTGCACCATGCTCATGCCATGCAGGGCGCGGGCCGGCGAAGTCGTCTTCGATCACCCATTGGCTGAACGCTTCGGTGAAGATCGCACCTTCATCACGAAGCCCGGTGCGTTTTTCCAGCTCGTCGAGATCGGCGGGCGAAGGGGCGGGGACTATACGGTCAACCATACTGTCGGGCGTGGTGCAATTCTGGTCGAACCATTCACGTAGGTCAGGTGCCTTCGCGTCGATCCATTCGCGCATCAGTCTGCCGAGCTGCTGCCCGTTGCCGGACAAATTGTCACAACTCAGCAGCGACAGGCCCGGCATCCCTGCCTTTTTGCGCTGCGCCAAAGCGGCGCACAGGATCGGATAGAAACCGTCGGCCGCCAGCGCATGATCGAGCGTCCCGTCCGGCGCCCGGCAATACCCTTTTTCGGTGACGGTAAAGCTGACCAGGTGGCAATTCGGAGACGCGATCCGTCCAACGATGGCAGCCTGATCGTGCCCGGCGACAAGCACCTGCGTTACGGACCCGATTACTTGCGTATCGTTTCCATCGCGCGACCTGATCGTGAGCGTGTAGAGGCCGTCCTGCGGATTCAGTTGCTTCGCGACCGTTGCCGAGCGCAACGAGACGCCGGTGATTGTCCACGGGCGCGCGCCAGACCGGTTGCAGCCATCAGTAAACTGCGCCTGGTGGGCGCGATGGAATGCACCGATCCCGAAGTGGACGATTTCCAGTGAAGCCGACCGATCGTAGTCGAACGCGTCGACTTCGCCCGACACGGCCCCAAGGGTATCCTGTGACAACCTCATAGCCGATAGGCTTCCTTGGCCAGGCGATACGCCAAGTCCCCGGCAAGCTCTGCGGCTTCCCAGTCCTGCAGACGATATTCGGCAACCAGCTGCGCCAGGAAACCGCAATCGATGCGTCGCGCCAAATCGTGGCGGGCGGGAATGGAAAGGAAGGCCCGCGTGTCATCGTTGAAGCCGACCGTATTGTAGAAACCTGCGGTTTCGGTCACCATCCGGCGATAGCGCCGCATACCCTCCGGGCTGTCATGGAACCACCACGCCGGCCCCAGCTTGAGCGCAGGATAATGTCCGGCCAACGGGGCTAGTTCGCGAGCGTAGGTGGATTCGTCGAGCGTAAAGACAATCACGGTGAGGCGGGTGTCGTTGCCGTGTTTCGCAAGCAGCGGTTGTAACGCGCGAACATATTCGGTGCGAACCGGAATGTCGGCGCCCTTGTCGCGGCCGAACCGTTCAAATAGCTGCGGATTGTGATTGCGAAAAGAGCCGGGATGGATCTGCATCACCAGCCCGTCGTCGAGACTCATGCCGGCCATTTCGGTCAGCATCTGTGCGCGGAACAGCTCGGCGTCTGCGGCGCTGACCTCGTCGGCCTGCACACGAGCAAACAAGGCTTCGCATTCGACCGCCGACAGGTCTGCCGTCATAGCTGTCGGATGACCGTGATCGGTCGAGGTGGCGCCCATCGAACGGAAAAAATCGCGGCGCTGGCGGTGCGCGGCGAGATAACCATGCCACGAAAAGCAGTCTTCGCCGGTCAGTGCGCCAAGTTTGCGCAAATTGGTGCGGAAGCCCTCGAACTCCGGATCGATGACCGGATCGGGGCGGTATGCCGTTATGACGCGTCCAGCCCAATCGCTATCTCTTATCAGCTTGTGGCTATCCAAAGTTTCGAGCGGGCTCTCGGTGGTTGCGATGACCTCGATGTTGAACCGGTCGAACAGCGCGCGCGGGCGGAAGGCCTCCGCTTGCAAACTGTCTGTAATGCGGTGGTAGTACATATCCGCCGTTTCGGCGCTCAGCATATCCTCAAGAGCGAATACTTCGCTAAAAACCCAGTCCAGCCAGATGCGCGAGGGTGTCCCGCGAAAAAGGTGGTAGTTAGCGGCAAACAGGCGCCAGGCCTCCTTCGGATCGGCTTTCTTGCCGCCATCGCGACCAGCCACTCCCAAGTCTTCCAGCAATAGGCCCTGCGAGTAGAGCATGCGCAGAATGTAATGGTCGGGTGCCAGCAGCAACTCGGTCGCGTTCTCGAAAGCTTGGTTGTGGGCGAACCACGCGGGATCGGTGTGGCCGTGCGGGCTGACGATCGGCAGGTCGCGCACTGAGCGATAGAGATCGCGCGCGATCTTCCGGACTTCCGGTTCTGCTGGAAACAGCCGGTCGGGATGAAGCGAGAGTTTGTGCATTGCGTTGGCTGCTGCGCAGACCACTTATGCCGTCACGCGTGAGAAGCGTTCGCGGCGCGCCTCGACGCTGCGGCGCGCCTCGTCCACTGCGCGCTGTTCGGTTGCGAACAACAGGCTTTCGAGAACTTGCGACAGATGCCCCCGCATCGCTTCACGCGCCGCCTTCGGGTCTCTCGCTTTCAGTGCCTTGAGGATGGCCGTGTGTTCGTCGACCACCGGCTTGATGTTGGCGTGGCGCGCCTTTTCATGAAGCAGGGCCGCTTCGCGCGACGTCCGGCGCAAGGCCCAAAATCGGTCGACCGTATCGAACAGCGCGCTGTTCCGCGCCGCCGTCGCGATCGCGAGGTGGAAGGCCGCATCGGCCTCCTCCTTGCCGTCGGGCGTCTTGTTTTCGGCATCGATTTGGTCGACCAGACTTTCGAGTTCGCGCAATTCCTCGTCGGTGATTTGCGCGGCGGCGAGCGCGGCGACTTCACTCTCGACCAGAAGGCGGGCTTCGGTAAGTTCGATGGCCGAGACGTCCTCTTCGCCGCCCGCCTTCGCTTCGGAGGCGGACAGGACATAAACTCCGGACCCGACGCGCACCTCCACGAGCCCCGCGACCTCCAGGGCGATAATCGCTTCACGGATGACCGGACGGCTGACCTCAAACCGGACGGCAAGGTCACGCTCGGCCGGCAATCTGGCACCCACGGGAAAGGTCCCGTCTCTGATAGAGGTCATCAGCCGGGCGGCAATGTCTTTGTACAATCGCGGTGTCGGTGGCATGAAAATCCCTTGCCCTTTTTCTTTTGGACTTACCGATTGCGTCAAACTTGACAGACCAAAATGATGGCGTCAAGGAGCGTCATCGTCAGAAATAGAATTTTGGGTATTTGCATGCAAATCCAGGCTGCCAAGGTCATCGTCACCTGCCCGGGGCGTAATTTCGTCACGCTAAAGATCATGACCGACGAAGGTGTCTACGGGATTGGCGATGCCACGCTGAACGGGCGTGAGCTTTCCGTGGTGTCTTATCTGGAAGACCACGTCATTCCCTGCCTTATCGGCAAGGATCCGAGGCGCATCGAGGACATCTGGCAGTATCTCTACCGCGGTGCCTACTGGCGGCGCGGGCCGGTGACGATGCGGGCCATCGCAGCAGTCGATGTCGCGCTGTGGGACATTAAGGCCAAGATGGCAGGAATGCCGCTCTACCAACTGCTCGGCGGTCGGAGCCGGGACAAAGTCATGGTTTATGGCCATGCCAACGGAAGCGATATCTCAGAGACGGTCGATGCAGTCGGCGAATATATCGATCTAGGCTACAAGGCGATCCGCGCACAGACCGGCATACCGGGAATCAAGGATGCCTACGGAGTGGGGCGTGGCAAACTGCGCTACGAGCCCGCCGATGCAGCGCTTCCGTCGGTCACCGGCTGGGATACGCGAAAGGCGCTGAATTACGTGCCCCAGCTGTTCGAGAAGCTGCGCGATACCTATGGATTCGACTACCACTTGCTGCACGATGGTCACCATCGTTACACGCCGCAGGAAGCAGCCAATCTGGCAAAGATGCTTGAGCCCTACCAGCTGTTCTGGCTCGAAGATTGCACCCCGGCAGAAAATCAGGAGGCCTTCAGGCTGGTACGCCAGCACAGCGTCACGCCGCTTGCCGTCGGCGAGGTTTTCAACACGATCTGGGACTGCAAGGACCTGATTCAAAACCAGCTCATCGACTATATCCGTTGCACGATCGTCGGGGCGGGTGGTCTAACCCATTTGCGCCGCATCGCCGACCTCGCCGCTTTGTATCAGGTCCGCACCGGTTGCCACGGTGCGACCGATCTTTCGCCCGTCACCATGGGCTGCGCGCTGCATTTCGACAGCTGGGTGCCCAATTTCGGCATTCAGGAATACATGCGTCACAGCGAGGCGACGGACGAAGTCTTCCCGCACGATTATTCATTTGCCGACGGGTATCTGCTTTGCGGCGAAGCACCCGGCCACGGGGTCGATATCGACGAAGAACTGGCCATGAAACACCCTTACAAGCCAGCGTCTCTCCCAGTGGCGCGCCTGTCGGACGGCGCAATGTGGAACTGGTAAGGTGTCCGCTCGCCGCATAGTCTGCGTGGGGGAAGGCATGGTCGAGCTGCGCACGGAAGCCGATGGTGGCTGCCATCTGGGCTACGGCGGCGACACGCTGAACACGGCTATTCATTTGGCCCGGCTGGGCTGCGACGTGACCTACGCCACGGCGCTGGGCATCGACACGTTTAGCCGGAGATTGCTCGGCGAGTGGGCACGCGAAGGACTGGATTGTAGCGCCATCTTGCTGGATCCGGCGCGCAGGGTGGGACTCTATGCAATCACTCTGGACGAAGCGGGCGAGCGAAGCTTTACCTACTGGCGAAGCGATAGCGCGGCGCGCCGGATGTTCTCGCTATCCGGAAGCGCCGTAATTGGGGACGTGGTCCGTTCGTCACCTGCTGTGGCGTTTTCGCTGATCTCCCTGGCGATCTTGCCCAATGATGGGAGGGATGCCCTCATCTCCCTTGCCGGCGCGGTTCGCAATTCCGGGGGAATGGTGGCCTTCGACGGCAACTACCGGCCCGCCCTCTGGGAGGATGCTGCTGCTGCGGGTTACTGGCGCGACCGCGCAATCGCTGCGTCGACCATCGGCCTTCCGACCCTCGACGACGAAATTGCGCTGAGCGGACAGGCGACGGCGGACCAAGTGGCAGAGCGGTGGAGCACCCTCGGTTGTGGTGAAACCGTAGTGAAATTGGGTCCTCTTGGTTGCCGATTGCCCGATGGTGAAAGGGTTGCGCCGTCAAACCTACTCCTTCCAGTCGACACTAGCGGAGCAGGTGACGCCTTTGACGCAGGTTACCTGGCAGCTCGTTTGGCCGGAGAGGAGGTCCAAGAGGCCGCACGAAAGGCGAATGCTCTCGCGGGCTGGGTGATAACGCATAAGGGCGCAATCCCGGAGCGCACCCAGGATGCACCGTACTTTCAATTCGCCGGCTAATTCCCTGACATTTGCGAGCAGTGGTGAAACCAGCTGTACTTAATCTGCCTTTGTTACTGCTGCTGCTGCTCGACGATGCGGACTGTACCCGCTCGGGATAACGCCGATATGGGCGAATGACCAGTATTAGGGCGCATAACTGCAAGCCTTCGACCTTGATCGAACGGCAGCTTTCGGGTCTCAGCGTCAATCTTTCGGATGACCGCCATTGGGGTGCAAAGCTGCCATTACGAGGGCAGTGGAAAACAGAATTTCCCAATTATTACAGTGCCCATCACTTTCATGCCGGGTGCGCCACTTTCCGTTCGATGATCTGTGGGGACAACCTCACCATGATCTAATCACGATGTTGAATGCACCTCGTCATGAAAAAGCTTAGTGAGCAATTTTCGAGGCCGTGCCGCACAGGTCTATTACTGGCTTTGTGAGCAAAATCTTCTCATTCAATTGCTTTCGCCGAACACCGACGGTTTGCATTGGCCAAAATCAAGGCTGGTTACCGGTGTCTGCGACGAAGATCAGTGGGAACCGACCCCGACGTGAAAAGCTGTGTAGGCTTCGGCCAGTGCAGCTTCGCTGTCGATGAGTGACTGCCGGCTGGCAATCAATTGGCGCTGTGCGTCCAATACATCAAAAAGCGACGCTAGCCCCTCCCGATAGAGAGCGTTTGACTGTGAAAGCGCGGTTTCGCTTTCTTCAATTGCCTCCGACAGGGCGTCGCTGCGCTGGCGGTACGCTTCTATCGCGACCAACGCGTTTTCGACTTCGCCCAGCGCGTTCAGGAAGACAGCGTTGTATTCCGCGAGTGTAGCTTCTGCTTCGAATTCGGCGGCAGATACTTCCGCCCTGCGCCGGCCTCCGTCGAACAGCGGCAAATCGAGCGCTGCGCCGATACCGATCAGGAAATCGCCAAACAGCCCTCCAAGTGTCCCGTCGCCGATGCCGAGTGTACCTGGGATGGTTAGCGAAGGTCGCAGGTCCGCCCGTTCGATCCCGATAGTGGCCGCCGCTTGTGCCAGCCGCGCCTCCGCTGCGAGAATGTCGGTTCGCCGCCGTAATAGGTCTGCCGGGACACCCGCGGGTGGCCCCAGTCGGTAATCGGGTATGTCCGCTTCACCGGCACCGGGAACGGAAAAAGCGCCGGGCGGCTCAGCCAACAGGACTGCGAGAGCATTTTGCGCCTCGTTACGAGCAATTTCGATGAGGCCGCGCCGCGCCCGGGTCTGCGCAAGGTCCGCCGCCGCGCGCCTTACGTCAAGATTGGCGGCAAGACCCGCTTCGAAACGCAGCTTCACGATCCGGAGCGTCTGTTCCTGCAAATCGGTCGATTGCTCCAGCAATTCGAGCTGGGCACCGGTGCGGCGATATTCGATATATTGGCTGGCGATTGCCGCGGCCACGATGCGCCTCTGATCCGCGAGCAAATATTCCGCTTCGGCATAATCCGCCGCCGCTGCGCGCACTTCAGCTGCCAGCCGCCCGTTGATGTCGGGATTGAACAGTCCAAAGAGGCCTGCCGTTGCGGTAACCTCGCTGTCGCTCGCCAGCGACACCCCGGCTTCTGTGGCGCCGTCTGCCGACGGGACCAAATCGGACCGCTCGGCCCGCAGGAGCGCGGCTGCCGAACCGAGCCGATCAGAGGCCGCGTCAATATCGAGATTGGCAGCGAGCCCTTGCCGGATAAGCGTATCTAGTACCGGGTCCTCGTAGCCTAGCCACCAGTCCCGCTCGATGCCGGATGGCGGAAGGTCCGTCGCATAGACTGGCGGTGTCTCGACAAGCGGAATCATTACTTCGGGTTCAGTGCCAGCGCATCCCGCTAGCAAAATCGCCGCGCCGGTGACTACCAATTGGTGCCTCATGCCGGAGCCATCGTCATGTCTTCGTCCACGTCCTCGATCTCGCGATGCAAACGCTCCAGATCGACATTGCGCGGTTCGCCGAAGCGCGCGATGCCGAGATAGATGACCGGGGTAAGGAACAGGGTGAAAAGGCCGGCAAGGCCAAGACCGCCGAAAATGACCCAGCCGATCGACTGGCGCGCTTCTGAACCTGCCCCGCTTGCCAGGATAAGCGGCAACGCGCCCAGCACGGTGGAGATCAGCGTCATCGCGATCGGGCGCAGGCGAATGGCAGCCGCTTCTTCGACCGCTTCGCGCACGCTGCGCCCCTGCTGCCGTAGCTGGTCAGCGAATTCGACAATCAGGATCCCGTTCTTCCCCATCAGACCGATCAGCATGACAAGGCCGATCTGAGAATAGATGTTGAGCGACACGCCAGACAGGTACAGCGAGAATATCGCCGCAGCGAGGGCAAAAGGCACGGTCAGCAATACGACGAGCGCGCTCGTCAAACTTTCGAACTGCGCGACTAGGACGAGAAAGACGATCACCAGGGCAAAGGCATAGGTCAGGAGCAAGTCATTCGACGTCTCTTCAAGACTTTCGGCCTCGCCCTGGAGCAGCATATCGATGCCTGGACCTACCGCTTCCTGTGAAAGGCGTTCGATCTCGTCCACCGCATCGCGCAACGGAGTACCCGCTTCGATATTGGCGCTGACCTCGATCGCGCGCCGCTGTTCGGTCCGGTCGAGTTCCGCAGCGATGCCCTGCTCTTCGATCTGCGCGACGCTGGAGAGGGGGACCAGCGTGTCCTCGCCGCCTACAGTGCCGCGCACGTAAAGATTGCGCAGGTCCGGGGGGTTGGTGACAGTCACCGCCTGCGCAGTCAGGAAGATCGGCACCGCCTGATCGCCGACGTTGAGGTCCACGAGATCGTCTCCGCCGACCATCGCCCGTAAAGTCTGCGAAAGATCGTCCAGGTCGACGCCGAGATCGGCAGCGCGTTGCCGATCAATCTGCACGGACAATTGCGGCTGTGTCGGCTGGTAGGAGATCTCGGCATTCGACAGAATATCGGACCGGGTATCGATCGCAGTCGCGAGCGCTTGCGCGGAATCGTAGATCGTATCGTACTCCGCTCCGGTCAGTGCGACTTCGATACCGTTTCCGCCACCGCCGAAGCTCAACGTCCCGCGCCCGCGTGCATTGGTGCGCGAGCCTGGTATTTCCTGAAGCGGCTCGTTCAGTTCGTCCACGATCTCGGTCTGGCTCCGGTCGCGGTTATCCCAGTCGGCCAGCTGTGCGGTCACGCGCACGCGGTTGGGATCATAGCGGCCGACGATCGAGAATGTACTCTCGATCTCGCCACTGTCGAGATAGGGCTGAAGCACCCGCTCCACCTCGTCGAGCTCACCATCCATGAAATCGATGCCGACCCCGTCAGGCCCGGTCGCATCGACAGTGATGACGCCGCGATCCTCGTCGGGCACCAGCTCGTTATCGAGCTGCGAATATAGCAGGCCCGCCGCCACCGCGACGACGACGGACGCGATACCGACCAGTTTGGGCCGGTCGAGGCAGCGCCGCAGAGCGCTTTCGTACCATGTGTTCGCCTTATGGCCCCAGCGCGACAGGCGCCCGCGTTTTGCCTCGTCCTCATCCTCCTTCGCGCTTGTCAGGTCGAAGCGGGCGGCGAGAGCGGGTACGAGCGACAGCGCCACGAAGCTCGAGATGATGACGGCGACCGCAAGCACGAACCCGAATTCGCGAAACAACCGTCCTGCTTCCGACGGAAGGAAGCTGATCGGCACAAACACCGACACCAGCACCGCCGTAGTGGCGACGACAGCAAAGAACACCTGCCGGGTGCCCAGTACGGCTGCCGCGCGTCGCCCGAGCCCCTTGTTCTGCAAGCGCTGCGCGTTTTCGAGCACGACGATGGCATCGTCGACGATGAGGCCTGTCGCCAGCACAAGGGCGAGCAGCGTCAGCAAGTTGATCGAAAAGCCCATCATCCAGATGCCGGCGACCACGCCCACCAAGGCGACCGGGATGGTGGCGCTCGGCACCACGGTCGGCCGCCAGGCGCGGAAAAACATCAGCATGGTGCCGATCACGACAAGTATGGTGAAGCCGAGCGTGATGAGCACCTCGCGAACGGAGATGCGGATGAACTCGGCGTCGTCGGACACGACGTCGATGGAAAGGTCGGAGAACCGCTGGTTCAGTCGGTCCACGCCTTGCCGGATACTATCCGAGATCTCGATCGTGTTGGAACTTGCTTGCCGCACAACGCCAAGCCCCACGATAGGCCGCCCATCGAGGCGCACGAAATTGGTGGCGTTGGCAGGCGCGAAATCCGCCTGCGCCACGTCACCCACGCGCGTAGTGCCGGAAATGACCACGTTTTCGATCAGGGCGGGGCTCGTAGCGCTCGCTTCGGCGCGCACCACCAGTTCCTGTGCGTCCGAACGGAACGAGCCGACCGGGACGTCGTAAGGCGCGTTCTGCAGCGCATCGGCGACATCGGTCAGCGTCAGGCCGAAGCGGTTGAGCCGCGCCGGGTCGACTGACACGCGCATCTGGCGGGCACGGGTGCCGAACTGTTCGATGCTAGCCACCCCTTCGGCGGCCAGCAATTCGGGCACAATATCGTTCTCGACGATGCGCGTGAGCTCTGCCTGATCGTATTTTGTCGATTGGACCGCCAGCGTCATGATCGGCTGCGCATCCTGATCGGCCTTGACCACCGTCACCTGCTCTACCCGCTCGGGAAGATCGCGGTTCACTCGGCTGACCGCCTCGCGCACATCGGACGCCGCCGTGTCGAGATCGATGCCGGGGTTGAACTCGACCCGGATGCGCGAATTGTTCTCCTCGCTGGACGAGCTGATCTGGCGCACCCCGGAAACGCGCGCTACCGCGTCTTCCAGCAGACTGGTCACTTCGGAATCCATGGTTTTGGGAGCGGCGCCGGGCAGGCTCGCAGTGACCGACACGATCGGACGGTCAACATTGGGAAGTTCGCGTACTTCAGCGCCAAGAAGGGCCGCGATCCCCGCAATGACTATCAGCAGATTGAGCACGCCGATCAGCAGCGGCCGCTTGACCGCCAGCATGGGCAGGTCGAACTTATTCTTCATCGGCTGCGGGTGGAGAGGCCGCCCCTTGCTGCTCGCGAATGCGAACCTGCTGTTCGCTCGCGCTGCCACCGCGCACGATACGGATGTCCTGCCCGTCGCGGACCTTCTGTACGCCTTCGACGATCACGCGGTCGGTGCGGCGAAGCGCTCCGTCGACGAACACGCTGCCGTCGCGGCGGGAGGTAATGGTGACAGGAATGCGGACCGCTTTCCCTTCGCGGATCACGAATAGGTGGGAGCCTTCTCCGCCCCAGACGATCGCCTGCTCGGGCACGACGGGGCGCGCCTCCCCGGCACTGCTGAAGAGCACCCGGAAGCTCATGCCCGGCCGCAGGCGGTCATCCTCGTTCTGGATCGCAGTGCGCACGATGAAATCGCGGCTGTCCTGCGATACGCGGCTATCGGTCGTCACCACCCGAGCATCGATGGTACGAGAGGGATCTGAAAAGGGGGTCACCTGAACCACCTGCCCAGGCCGGAGCGAATTGAAGACCGCCTCGGGAGCTGGAAAGTCGACGTAGAGGGTGACGCGCTGATCGATCTGTGTGATCGGCGTCGTATCGTTCACCCGGTCGCCGGCGTCGATCTCAGTAAGGCCCACATGGCCGCTGAAGGGCGCGCGTACCACCCGGTCGGACAATGCGGTTCGCGCCTGTTCCAAGGCAACGCGCGCCGAGGCGAGCGCGGTTTCGCCTGCCTCGATCTGGCTTTCGGAAATTGCGCCTGTATCCTCGATCCGTCGGTAGCGGCCGAGTAGCTGGTCGGCCTCGCGCACGTCGACCTGTGCCGCTTCCACCGCGAGCCGCTCCTGTCGGGCATCGAGACGAATGAGTGGTTGCCCCTTCCTGACGAAATCGCCCGCATTGAACAGCACGTTTGTAACGCGACCATCTGTTTCGGCATAGATTTCTGCAGAAGTCGCAGCGCGAGCCGAACCGATCGCCTCGACCTCCACCTCTTCGGGAAGAACGCGAATTTCCTCGGCTACAACCGGAACGGCTTCACGTTCAGGTTCAGGTTCGGCTTCCCCACAAGCTGTGATGAGGAGGGATAGAGCAACTAAAGAAAATCGGAAAATCGATCTGGCCACTGGGATGGCCTAACGAATAATATCGTCAGGGGGAAGCAGCGACAAAGCAGCCGGCCGATTAGTTCGCTGATTGGTGTTCTTTGGAGTTACTGCGAGCGCCACATGCGTTAGCGGCCTCTTCAAGATTCCGGTCGATTTTGCGGCGGTGGGTCATTGCGCCGGCCTTGGGGCGTGGGTTGGAAATTATCTGGATTTGGTTCGCGCTTCCTATCGCCTGCTGCTTCTCCGGCCTCCGTTGCTTCCTGCAGACGTTTCGCCAGCTCGCTGGAAAAGTCCGTCGAGGGTGATGGTTCGTTTACCAGAGACCGGTCATCCGCCGGCGCCAGCTTGCCCGGAGAGGGCGGCGCAGGCAGGCTCACCGACACACCACCATCGCGTTCCTCGAGATACTCTTGAACCAGCGGATGCGCTGCATTGGCATCAGCAAAGGTCCATGCCCCGCTGAGTGCGCCTTCGATGACCAGCGCGTAGACGGCTTTCTCGATGGCCCGTCGTACCGCCAGTTGCGGCGGCTCATTGACCGAATAGCCCAGTTCCCCCTCGAGAAGCTCGTCGAAGTCGACAAAGCTGAAGACGCCTGCCTGCAGCCCCTGCGAATAGATCTCCTTGGTTGCCGACACGCTTCGCAACAGGCGGCCATTTTGGGTGCTCGAAGCGCGCAGGCTAACGGTGACGCGGTCGTGCTCGTAAACGGTGCTGCCGCCGATGCCGAGTAAGCGCGCTCCGGCTCCGCCAGTATAGGTGTTGGTTTCGTAGGCGACGATCGCCCCCTCGATCAGGACGGGCGCGTAGAGGAGCGGCGGCGGGGGGCCGAGGGGCTTGCCGTCCGGGCCCAGATATTGTTCGCGCGTGGAGCGAATGAGCTGGCGCTCTCGCAAGATGCTATCGAGGCCGGTGCGGTCCAGAATGACGAACCACTGTCCGCGCCCGGCTTCCTGCAGCGCCTCGATCAGAATTTCCGTGCCAGCCTGCGTAACTGCACGCGAATATTCGGAAAAATCGTCGTTCGGCTTATGCTGGCCGGTCTTGTCGGGCATTTGATAGACCGCGACGATGACCGGTTCTGCAGGTGGCGGCAGCTCTTGCAGGCGGCGTTCGGTCTGGGTGTAGTCAGCCAGCTTCGGCTCAATTCCCGACGGGGTCGGAAGAGACGCACAGCCGCCCAGCGCGAGGGCCGCGAAAGCCATGGCGCCGCCTTGTAGCATCAATGAAAAGCGCATCGTCAGGAACCGGGGGCCGGAATTTCGATTTCGGTCACGCCGCCCGTCACAAGATCGACCACCTTGAGAAAGATGGTGGCGCCGATGCGTTCGAATTCGATTTTCAGATCGCCGAGCGGAATGGTTCCTGAATCCTCGGGATTCTCGCCGAACAGACGATCTTCGATTTCGGATGCCGCGCGATTGAGGAGCCGCCGGGTCAGGTCGCGGTCGAAGCGCTCGAGCGGATCCTCGGCATCTTCCTCATGCTGGTTCTGCAAACGCGCCTGATTCAGCAGGTAATCGCCATTGAAGGGATTGCCGCCGAAATTCGGATTGATCGGACGGTATTTGACGTCCCCCGCCTGTGCCGCACCCGCAGACAGCGTAAGCGCCAGGAGACCGGCGACGGCGTTACGCAGAAGTTCGTTCCTCATCTGTCAGCCCCTCAGTCGGTTTGCGTCACGGTATAGCCACCGCCTGTCGGCGACGGGCCGTCATAGGTCATGGAGAAGCTCAACCCGTTGCCTTCCTGGGTTATCGCCACGTCATAGCCGCTGCCAGTCTGAGTCACATCGACGAAGTTGTTATTGCCGTCCTGCGAAACTTCTCCGCCGAGTTCGAATCCGCGCTGTTCGTATTCGATACGATTGTTGTTGCCTTGCTGCTGCAGGTTTAGAGCTAGGTTATTGCCCCCGTCAGCCATCTGCACCGCATTGATGTAGTTCCGGTTGCCGGACTGCTGGAGCGTCGCGGTAATTGTGTTTCCATTCCCCCCCTGCTCGACAAAAGCGCGGTTCTCGGAACCTGCCTGAGCAATGGTAGCGACCCGTGCCGTACCCTCTCCAGCCTGATCGATCTCGGCATCGTTCCGGTCACCCGATCCTTGATCAATGTCGGCTTCCACGGTGCCGTTCATCGGCTGCGCATTGACCTGCGTGATCCGTGCAGCGTTACGGCTGGAGGTCTGGTCGATTGACGCGATGGTCCCGCCGCTATCCTGGATGATGCGGGCGAAGTTGCTGTCGGCCCCGGTACTGGTGGCAATCGACGCCGTGGCCGCAGTACCTTCACCTGTTTGCTCGATGATTGCCTCGTTCATCGCGCCGTTCTGGCTGATCTGGCCCAGAAGATTGCTTCCGTCCTGGTCGACGGTGCCTGCATTCTTGCGGCCTGGCTGGGTGATGGAGGCAGTGCTTCCGGTTCCGCCAGCCATGCGCGTCTGAGTGATCTTCGCGCGGTTCTCGTCACCGCCCTGGTCGATATCGGCATCATCGGTGCCGGCCTGAGCATCGACCATCTGAACGATGGTCGCAGTGTTTTCGGACGCTCCGCTGGCCGACTGGTCGATTGCGCCGATGCTGCCGCCTCCTGCACCGCTCTGGCGGATTGTGCCTTCGTTCTGCCTGCCTGCCTGATCGACATCGGCCGTGTTCTGCCCAAAACCGCTCTGCTCCACCGTCGCCACGGCGAACTTGCCGTTCTGCGCGACATTGGCGAGCTGGCTTTCACCCGATTGGTCGATATCCGCCGTACCGTCGTTGCCTGGCTGAACAACGGTTGCGGTGTTGCCGGTTCCGCCGCTCGCACGCGTCTGGGCCACCTGAGCCGTGTTACGGTTGCCCCCCTGATCGATGTCGGCGTCATCGGTGCCGGTCTGAGCATCGATCATCTGAACGATGGCCGCGGTATTTTCGGAAACTCCGCTGGTCGACTGATCGATGGAAGCAATGCTTCCACCGCCTGTGCCGCCTTGGCGGATGGTGCCTTCGTTGTTTTTGCCTGCCTGGTCGACGTCGGCGGAGTTCTGACCGAAGCCGCTCTGCTCCACCGTCGCCACGGCGAACTTGCCGTTCTGCGCGACATTGGCGAGCTGACTTTGGCCCGACTGGTCGATATCCGCAGTGCCGCCATCACCCGGCTGAACGACAGTCGCGGTATTGCCGGTACCACCATCAGCACGCATCTGCGCAATAATTGCCGAGTTCCGATTGCCGCCTTGGTCGATCTCGGCATTATCGGTACCTGCCTGAGCATCGACAGCCTGAACGATAGTTGCCGTGTTTTCTGAAATTCCGCTCGTCGACTGATCAATTCCCGCAATGCTTCCGCCGCCGGCACCGCTCTGGCGGATCGTGCCTGCGTTCTGGCTGCCTGCCTGGTCGACGTCGGCGGTGTTCTGACCAAAGCCGCTCTGCTCCACCGTCGCCGCAGCGAACCTGCCATTCTGAGCAACATTGGCGAGCTGCCCCTGGCCCGACTGATCGATATCCGCAGTACCGCCTTCACCAGGCTGCGCAACTGTTGCGGTATTCCCGGTGCCTCCACTTGCACGCGATTGAGCGATATTGGCGGTATTCCGGTTGCCGCCCTGGTCGACGTCCACCTCGTCGGTACCGTTAGCCGCATCGACAGTCTGCATTATCCGGGCGGCATTCAGACGCGTGTTGTCGGTCGATTGGTCCACTGCGGCGACGCTTCCCCCACCACGCCCCTTCTGCGTTATTTCGGCCAACTGATCGTAGCCGGTCTGGTCGATATCGGCCTTGTTCGAACCGCCGTCGCCATCCTGCGCGATAAGAGCATCGAGACGCCTGGAACCCGCGCCTTCCTGCGCAATCTGTGCATTGTTGCCTCCGCCCGAGCCGCTCTGACGAGACGTTGCGCTTGAATCCCTGCCATTCTGGTTGATCGCCGCGAGATTGCCTTCACCCGCCTCGGTCGTGTCGATCTGCGAAACGTCGGCGCTCAGCCTCTTGCCCGCCTGAGTAACCGTGGCTTCATGTTGCCCACCCTTGCCGGTCTGAGCAATCGTGACGTCATTGTCCCCGCCATCGACATCGACATCGGCATTATTGCCTTCGCTGCTTCCCGACTGGCTGATTTCGATCCGGTTGTCCTTGCCGGTCTTGGCACTGATAGATGCACGGTCGAGGCTTGCTGTCTGAGAGACCAGTCCTGTGTTGCGTTGCCCTGTCAGGGTGACGTCTGCCTCGTTGGCGATCCCATCCTGGAATATCTCGCTGCGATTGTCGTTGCCATCGATTGTGTGGGTCTGCTTGTTGCCGGTCTGACTTCCGCTGAGATTACCTCGCTGGATACCCAAGGATGAATTCCGCCGACCATTCTGTTCGATCGTCGCCTCGCTCGCATCCCCTGTTTGCTCGATGTATGCCAAGGAATCCCGAGCCACGTTGCCGCTCTCACCTTGCTTGATCACCGCAGTCGAGCTGTCAGCACCGCCTTCGACATTGTCCGCCTGATCGATGGCTGCAGCATTTCCGTTTCCGAACTGGTCGATCGTTGCAGTCGAACCCGAGCCATCCTGGTAAATACCTGCCCCATTGGGGGCCAAATCGATCTCTTCGCCATTGAAGAGAGTGACCGTTTCACGGCCCCTGAACGTGCCGTCGGCAGTGTTGCCCCTGCCGTCTTGCTCAATCGTAGCGGTCGATGTCCTGCGGGTTTCCTCATCTGCCTGAACGATCGTCTGGCTATTTCCTGGCTGCTGAGCGCGCGTCGATACGCTGCTTGAAAGTATAGCGAAGGCCATGGCTATGTAAGAAACAGACAGGTTGGCACGCATTATCTTTCTCCGCTGAAATAGAATCGAGCTTATCCGAGATGCGAATAAGACGATCAAGAGCTATCAGGACATTTTGCAATGAGTTTCTAGAAAGTTAACTTAGTGGTTGCGTTTTATTATTGAATAATCGTGCGAAATTGCTGCGATAAGCCTATGTTTATTAAGTAGTAGAGTCTACGAATTCTCTGAGGCTATCGATAGGTCGTGTGAGATCTGAGATAAGGTGCATTCCAAAATCCACTGTTACCGCGCGTCATCACGTAAATCGGAACGAGCTCTCAAAAAGGCCCGCAAGGATAGTGTTTGTCGGGTGATAGATGCGTCACCAATAAAGTGGCTTCGCGACCTGAGGCTGAGTATTTCGTAAATCTTCCGTCTTCTTTCGACTGGCGAGACGCCACTTCCGCCGAAGGTCTTTGGGTCGATAAGCTGGGCAAAACTATCCCATGCCGATCTATAGGAATTGTCGCGACGTGATCTCGCAAGGCTATCTGCTCTGAAGGGGCTTTATAGGCAGCAGGCGTGTCTTTCGGAGTTCGCGCCAAGCCTGATGCGTATTTTCTTTGGGCGAGGGGATTACGCTGTTAGGGGGCCTTCCATGCTTACCATTGACGGTGTCACAGTGCGGCTTGGCGGCCGGGCCATCCTCGAACGCGCCAGCGCGACTGTGCCAGTGGGCGCTCGCGTGGGCCTGATCGGTCGGAACGGGGCGGGCAAATCTACGCTCATGAAGGCGCTGATCGGTGAGATCGAGCCCGACGACGGAGAGATTTCCAAGCCGTCGCGCGCGCGGATCGGCTACATTGCGCAGGAAGCGCCGAACGGTTCGATGACTCCCGAAGAGGTGGTTCTGGCCTCTGCGACGGAACGGGCGCAGCTTCTGGCCGAACTCGAGACATGTACCGACATGGATCGGATGGGCGATGTGCATGATCGCCTTCTGGCGATCGATGCATATAGCGCTCCCGCCAGAGCAGCGAAGATCCTGAATGGTCTGGGCTTCGACGAAGAAATGCAGCAACGTCCGGTCGACAGCTTTTCCGGCGGCTGGAAAATGCGCATCGCGCTGGGGGCGCTTCTCTTCTCCGAGCCCGACATTCTGTTGCTGGACGAACCTTCGAACCATCTCGATCTCGAAGCGACGCTCTGGCTTGAAAACTTCCTGAAGTCCTACCCAGCGACGCTGGTGGTGATCAGCCACGAACGCGACCTTCTGAACAAAGTCGTCGATCACATTTTGCACCTCCAGGGCGGCCAGTTGACCCTGTATGCGGGCGGATATGATGCTTTCGAAAAGCAACGTGCGGAACGTGCCGCGCAACTGGCGGCGGCCAAGGCATCACAAGATGCGCAGCGGGCCAAGCTGCAGGAATATGTGGCGCGGAACAGCGCAAGGGCATCGACTGCCAAGCAGGCCCAATCCCGCGCCAAGATGCTCGCCCGCATGCAGCCTATCGCCGCATTGATTGAAGATCCCAGTCTCAGTTTCGACTTTCCGAACCCGGAAGAGCTTCGCTCGCCCATGATTACTATCGAGCAGGCGGCGGTGGGCTATGGTGAAACCCCGCCGATATTGCGGCGGCTGAACTTCCGCATCGAGGCTGACGACCGGATTGCGCTGCTTGGCCGCAACGGTAACGGGAAGACGACTCTGGCGCGGCTTTTGGCATCTCAGCTCACGGCCGCAGAAGGAGAGGTGAATGCACCCGGTCGGCTGAAGGTGGGCTATTTCACGCAGTATCAAGTGGAAGAGCTTGCCGGCGAAGACACTCCGCTCGACCTAATGAACCGCGCCATGGATGGGGCTGCGCAGGCCGCGGTGCGCGCGCAACTGGGTCGGTTCGGCTTTTCCGGCCCGCGTGCGCAGACGCGCGTGGACAAGCTTTCAGGGGGCGAGCGAGCGAGGCTCGCCCTGGCGTTGATCACACGCGACGCGCCCCACCTCCTTATTCTGGACGAGCCGACGAACCATCTAGACGTCGATGCGCGTGAGGCCCTGATTCAGGCGCTGAACGACTATTCGGGAGCGGTTATCCTCATCAGCCACGATCGCCACATGGTCGAACTGACGGCGGACCGGCTTATCCTGGTGGATGGCGGGACGGCGCGCGAGTATGCCGGCAGCGTACAGGATTACATCGATTTCATCCTGGGCCGAAATCAGCCGAAAAAAGAGAGGGGGCCAAAGAGAAACGGCGGCAAGGATCCCTCCGGCAATGCGGGCAAGACAAACACAAGTGGCCAGATCCGCTTTGCGAAATCGGAATTGGACAAGGCAGAAAAGGCGGTGACGCGTCTGACTGCCGAGTTGGAGAAGCTCGACGGACTGGTTCTTGAACATAGCGCGACGGGCTTCCGCCAGGACGGTGAAAAGATGCAGGATTGCCTGAGAACGCGGGCTGAAGTGGCAGACCGTCTCGCTGAGGCTGAGGAAGCGTGGCTTGAGGCCGGAGCCGCGCTGGAAGCGATCGAGAACGGCTGACACCCTGCTACACTGCGGAAAACGAAGACCGCTCTGAAGCGGCCATGCGAGGCACCGGCGATACAGGAAAATTGTCGCCAAGCCATCTATCTCCCCGTAGCCTTGCAGCTTCTGGGCGTGCGCGAGACATAAAGCTGCCGAGCAGCAACGGGTGAGGGAGGCAGGGTTCCATGACGATGACCGGCAAGGCCGCGGCAGCGCAGAACGCGGGTAGTATGGAGCGAGCCGACCGGGAGCCTGTTCCGCCGTCCCGGCGCCGGATGTGGCGCCATATGGGGCCAGGTATCGTCGTAGCGGCAACTGGCGTGGGTGCGGGCGACCTAGTCGCGACGCTGATCGCTGGCTCCCGCTTCGGTTACGCGCTGTTATGGGCTGCCGTCGTCGGCTGCATCGTGAAGATTGCGCTATCCGAAGGCTCGGCGCGGTATCACCTTGCCACAGGATCGACCATCCTTGCCGGGTGGCGCTCGCTTGGCCGCTGGACCAGCTGGTATTTCGGTATCTATGTCATCATTTGGGGTTTCATCTACGGCGCTACAGCCATGAGCGCGACTGCCCTGCCGCTTGCCGCACTCTTCCCTGTCTTGCCACTACGCGATTGGGCGATGATTGCCGGTGTCTTCGGTTTCCTCTTCGTATGGTTCAATCGCTACGAAACCTTCGAAACCGTGATGAAACTCCTGGTCGGATTGATGTTCGTCATCATGGTCGGCCTGGCAATCCTCGTGAGCCCGAGCCTTCCCGATCTCGCGGGCGGCATGGCCTTTGCCCTGCCTGAAAGTTCCTTGTTCTACACGCTAGGCCTGATCGGCGGCGTTGGCGGCACGATCACCACGGCTGCTTATGGCTACTGGACGCAGGCCAAGGGCTGGCGCGGCTTACCGTGGATGCCGATGATGCGGGTCGACAATTCGGCCGCCTATGTGATTACCGGCATCTTCGTGGTGGCCATGCTGATCGTGGGCGCCGAACTCCTGTATTCTGCCGGCATCGCGCTGCAAGACAGCGACCAAGGGTTGCTTGGACTCTCCGATGTGCTGGAAGAACGCTTCGGCAAAACGATTGCCACGCTGTTTCTCGTGGGCTTTGCCGCTACGTCCATCTCTTCCCTGCTGGGTGTCTGGCAGGGCATGAGCCTGTTCTTTTCCGACTGGTGGTATCAATTGAAAGGGCGCGGGGAGGGCGGTCACGAGGGAAGCGGGGCCTATCGCTTCTATCTTGCCTGGCTGACCTTTCCTCCGATGGTGCTGCTATTCGCCGATCGTCCGTTCCTGCTTGTCATCATCTATGGTGCCTTCGGGGCGCTGTTCATGCCATTCCTTGCGATCACATTGCTGATGCTCAACAATTCGGAACGCCTCCCGGCCGAGGCTCGAAATGGCGTGATCGCCAATATCACGCTGGCCGGTTCGGCGATCCTGTTCATCGTCCTGGCAGTCCAGCAGGTGGCGAAGCTGGCGGGGTAATGCGCTCCGCCAGCCTGTTGCACCTCGTCCAGTCGGCTCAGGAGTTCACCGAAGGGCTTCGAAGGCCGAGGAAACTCTGCACTGTCGAGCTTCTCCGCCCGCAGCGCTCGATCAAGATGACCAAGGCTAGGCTAAATCCGAACAGTGGCACCACGAAAGCCAGTACGACGGTGAGACCGACCAGCAGCCAGCTGTGCCGGATGATCCCCTTGGGTGCAGGCGCCCCAAGGCGGCCATCGGGGCGGCGGCGCCACCACATCACTGCGCCGGAAAGCGATAGCGTGATCAGGCCAACAAGGATTGCGAGCGCGAGGAGCTGGTTGGCAAGGCCGAATAGCGCGCCCTCATGCCAGGCAACTCCATAGCCGACCACGCGATCGATCCAGTGTCGCTCGGCAAAATCGACCCGGCCGATGAGGGCGCCCGTTTCGCCATTGATCTCCGCCGTACTGCGCTGCGGGCGGTTGGCGGTGTTCGACACCGCTCTCCAAGGTCCGCTGGCAGTCACAGGCGGCGTAATCTCGACCGGGGCCGGAAGGTTGAGCCTAGTCGCGGTCGGCATGACGCGATCGAGTTGCGCCGCCATGGACGGTGCGGCTTGCATGCCGCCCATCGTTCCCATGCCATGATGCGCGGCATGGGCGCCCATTGAAACGCGGGCGTGGCGGTCGAGCGCGGCACGTTCCTCCCGCTCGGCATCCGAACCGCGCGACCAGTCGACGGGGCCTTCGACCTGGCCGGTCATTTCACGCATGGTCGCGAGATAATTGCCCCAGCTTTGCGCCCAGGGCAGCCCGGTAAAGATCAGCAGGGCGGCAAACAGCGTGACCCAAATTCCGGTGACCGCGTGGATATCCTTCCACCAGTTGCGCCCGCTCCGGCTTAGCCGTGGATACAGCACGCCGGCCAGGCCCTTGCTGTCTCGCGGCCACCACAGAAACAGGCCGGTGATCAGCATCACGATCGTCCAGCTGGCCGCCAGTTCGACCAGTACGGATCCCCAGCGGCCCATCATTAGCTCACCGTGCAGGTGAAGAACCACGCGCATGAAGCGGTCTTGCTCGCCCACGTTTTTCAGCACTTCACCGGTATGCGGATGGAGATAGACGCGCGTTTCGTCCGGTCCCACGCCGACCACGATCTGTTGCGCGTCGTCGGCTTCTTCGGGCAGGATGAAGCGATGGAGAACCGATCCCGGCACCACCGCCTGCGCCCGCTCGACCAGCACCGAGGGCGCCAGCGGCGCACCGGTGATCGTGAGATTGTTGTAAGGGCTGTCGATCCAGCGCTCGATCTGCGGTTTGAACAGATAGAGCGCCCCGGTACACGACAGCCAGAGGATGAAGGGCATGGTGAAGAGCCCGGCATAGAAATGCCATCGCCAGACCGTGCGATACCATTTCTCCTGCCGCGCGTCAGCTGCGCCGCTTTTGGCGATGCCAAGCGTCATCACAAACCTCCGTTCCAGCTAAGGCCGATCACAAAAGTGCGCCCCGGATAGGGGTGAAACACGAAGGCTTTTTCATCGAGTAAATTGTCGATCCCCAGATCCAGATCGAACTTATCGAAATGGACGCTCGATTTCAGATCGACGAAGGAGAAAGGTGAGACGCAGTAATAGCTGTCGCAGCGCGAGCTGGCGTTGTTATCCAAATTGCGGTCCGGCGTATTCTGGTAGCGCCAGTTGGCCGCCAGATCGAACGCGGTAGACACTGCATAACGAAGCGATGCATTTGCCCGCCAATGTGGCACGCGCGGGAAGCGGTTGCCTTCCCGCTTCGGGTTCAGCGCATTTTCGGTGATGACCGCGTCCAGCCATGCCACGTTCGCATCGAGAGACAAGCCGTCCATGAACATGTCCTCGACGGCCACGATCGCATCGATGCCCCAGGTTTCGACCTCGCCGATATTGGTGATCAGCGACTGGCTGACCAGGACATCGGGATCATCGGCGCTCGGCATGAGGATCGTCTGACCGAACAGCGTGTCGTCCACGACTTGTCGGAAACCGCTGAGCGTAAGTTTTACATTGTCAAACCGGCGCGAGGCGGTGAGCTGGAGGTCGAACCCGCGTTCGGGGGCAAGGTCCGGATCGAAGCCGTCGAGGTCCACCTCGCCCACATTCGGGCCATAGCTGATGAGGCTGGCCTGATAGAGTTCGCCGATAGTGGGGAAGCGGGTGGCCCATGCGGTCGATGCGACGATCTCCGTTTCGGCGTCGGGACGCATCGTCACCGCCAGCTTGGGCGACCATGCATGGTCCGTGCGCGTGCGGTAATCGACGCGGCTGCCCGCGGCCTGGAGGAAGCCGCCGTCCGCGCGCCAGTTCTCGTAACGCAGGCCGAGCGTGGCCTCGATCATCGGAGCAAGCGTGATCCGGTCTTCGACAAAAAGGCCGATCAGCTGAGTCTCGCCACCCGATGCGCTGCGGATCGCTGAGGGCTCGCCGCTACGCCAATCGCTGACCCTCCCGGTTTCGCTCAAGCCAAAATAGCCCGCGTAGGACGCTCCCAGCGCGATGCGGTGCGCAGCCAGCTCGCGCTCTGCCGAAGCTTCAACGCTGGTCCAGTGCGCGTCCTCGTCGGTCACGATCCCGCCGTCTGGGATGATGCCGGACACCACATCGACCCCGTCGGACTGGCGTGCGCGCTCGTCGAGCAGTTCGAAGCGGCTGACTGTGAGACCGATGTCCCAGTCTGCCAAATTGCCGGCAAGGCCGAGCCCGGCCAGCAATTCTGTACTCTGCGCCTGGCCCCGGGTGACGCCGGAAATGCCGACAAAACTGGGACGGCCGTCGCTGCCGCGCAGAAAGCTTTTCGGATTGTCGGTCCTCTCGTCGTCGATCAGCAGGGCCGCAAGGCCGCGCAGCTCCCATCCATTGCCGAGATCGTAATTGGCGCGTAGCCGGATTTGGTCTTCCACGCTGTCGACCGTGCTATCCTGCGCCGCGATCCGCAGCGGAAAGCCCAGTGCATTGTCCACGATCGCCTGATCCGCATAAGGTGTTCCGGGTGTCACAGTGCGCCATTGCTGCGGCTGCCCCTCATTCTCGAAATGGCGATAGGCAAGCGACAGGCCGCCGCGCGATCCGATCGCCACGTCTCCTTGCGCATTGACGGCGAACCCGAACAGACCCTCTTCGGTGCCGTAATAATCATAGTGCTGGTAAAAGCTCTGTGTGCCGATCAGGATCGCATCCTGCGTGATCGGTGCGGTCTCGAGCCGGAGCGTTCCGCCCAGCGAATTGCCGGCATAGCGGGCTGAGGTCGGGCCGTAGATGATTTCCGCACGCGCGATGTCGGTCGGCGCAAGGACTGCCCATTTGGGTGCGGTGGTATAGCTGACCCCCAAGAAATCGGAGATCAGGAACCCGTCGACGGTTACCAGCGCTCGCGGGGTCTGGGTGGTATGCATGTTGCGGAACGACAGCGTCGCATTCGCATCGCCGATATAGCGCTTCCTCACAATCAGATTGGGCGCATAGCGGATCGCGTCCTCGGCGTTGATCGTATTTATCGCGCCGATCTGGTCCGCATCGATCGCCACGCCCAGTGCGGGGGTGTCGAGAGTGCGCATTTCGCGGCTTTCGAGCGTGCCGGTTACAACGATGGTGGTGTCAACGATGGTGGTGTCGTTGTCATTGCGATCTGCGGCGCTTTCGCCTGTGTCGGAAATAGCGGGCGAAGACAGCAAAACGATTGCCGACGCGCCCAGATGCGCGCGGCCTTTGAAATGGGAAATCATGAATAGTCCTGACAAATGCATTGGGCCGCAAAAGCGCGGCGAATGAAGCGTTGTGTGTCAGGCTAGGTGCGGTGGTCCGGTCGACGGGGGCGGGGGCGCTGCAAGGCCGCGGCCGGGCGCCATGGAAAGAGCGATTCCCGGAACGATTTCGGGCGATGCAGGGGCGACAGGCTCGACCGTTGGCGGATCGGGAAGCGTTGCCGGAAAGCTTAGCGAGGCAAAATCGCACACCACGCTTTCGAGCGCTGTGTGCTTGTCATGGCCGCCTTGCTTACCAGCCGAACGGTGCACGGGTGGATTGCTGTGTGCTTGATTTGGATGGTGCTCCGCTCGAGCCCCATGGTCACCATGCGTCCCGTGCGTAGTAAGGGCAGTGTGACCGGCAGAGGGCGTCGCCAGCTGCGCAAGCCGCGGTGACGCCGAAGGACAGGGAGTAAGGGCGACGAGCCCATTCCCGGACGGACCGATCATCCAGCCATAGGGAACCGCCAGCTGCACGAGGAAAGCCAGTGCGGCCAGTGGCATCAGCAGCCGGGACAAAGATGCGCGAGATTGCACGGCGCGCGCTCTAGCGGGGAGGTGCCGCGAAGGAAAGGCACCCTCGACAAACCAACTAACCCTTAGTCCTTCGGGGCCCGCCGTGGGGCTGGAAATTTCGGCCGGGGTAATGCCTCAATAAGTTTTTACACTAAGATGAGCCCGCCCATTTCTCGAGTTTCCGGTAAATCGTCGAAGGGTTCACCTCCAGCTCCCGTGCCGCTCGGGTGATGTTTCCCTTGTTTCGGTTGATGGCGGCTTCGATTACCACTCTCTCAACCTCGGCGAGGGTCATGCCTTCCCAGCGAGTATCCTGTGTAAGTTGCTGGGGGCTTTCCTCCTTCAGCTGAGGCGGCGGCGCCTGCGCGGGTTCGTAAGTGATCGGCCGAGTAGCCGCGAAACTGCTGGGGGTGGAGATATCAATCTCGACCTCATCTTGCCCTGAAGTGACGATTGCACGGCGCAGCGAATTCTGCAGTTCGCGGACATTGCCCGGCCAGGGATAACTGAGAATTTCAGAACGGGCATTGGCGCTCAATCGCACCCCTTGACGGCGCTCCTCTTCTGCAATCGTGGCCGTCAGCCTTTCTGCCAGCATGAGGATGTCGTCGCCACGATCGCGCAAAGCCGGAAGGTGAATGGGAATTACATTCAGTCGGTAGAAAAGGTCTTCACGGAAGCGTCCCTCGGCCACTTCGCGCATCGGATCGCGATTGGTGGCACAGACAATCCGAACATCCACTGGTTCAGCCCTTGAGGACCCGACCCTCTGGATCATGCCGGTTTGCAGAAACCGCAACAGTTTGACCTGAAGTTTGAGTTCCATCTCGCAAATTTCATCGAGAAAGAGCGTGCCTCCATCGGCTGCCTTCGCGGCACCGATGCGGTTCTCCACCGCACCGGTAAATGCGCCCTTTACGTGACCAAACAGTTCGCTTTCGAGCAGGTTCTCGGGGATGGCCCCGCAGTTGATTGCCACAAAGGCCTTGTCGCTTCGGCGCGAAGCGGAGTGCAGGGCCTCCGCCGTGACTTCTTTGCCTGTCCCGCTTTCCCCTGTCACGAATACGCATGCTCGGGAGTCGGCGACTTGTTCAATAGTTCGGAAGACTTCTTTCATCACTGGTGACTGACCGATGAAGCCGTGAAATCTTGGACCATCCTCGGTTCTATGTGAAGCGTTGGTCTTGTTCGCGTCCTTGCGTTGTTCGACCGCCGAGCGCGCCGTTGCAAGCAGCCTCGTGCCTGCAACCGGTTTCACGAGAAAGTCGAAGGCTCCGACACGCATGGCGGCAATCGCACGCGAGAGCGAGCCGTCCGATGTTATGACGATAAACGCTGGTGATTGCTCGTCCCGCTCTTCAAGCAAGGAAAGGCCATCGCCATCAGGTAATTGCAAATCAAGGAGTGCGGCTGCGAACCGGCTCCCCTGCAACGCCTCGCGAGCCTCGGCCAGAGTCGACGCAAGCGTTACACCATAGCCGACTTCCTCCAGCTGGGCGGCATATCCTAGCGCAAGAGACGGGCTGTCTTCGATGATGAGAATATTGGATTTCGCCATTACTTATCCTGTCAAAGCGAATTCGGCCTTCGTTGCGTCATCACTCATGTTGATCCATTCCAGTTTTCGCTCGTCGCCGAAATGCTTCATTGCTCCTGCGACAAGGCCGTGCGCAATATGAGCGAAGGGGCGGTGAGAAGCATATTCGATACGCAGGATCCCGCCTTCGTTGTGGGTAAGGACTTGCGGGGGGCTGGAATCGGGATAGAGGATCCTGACTTCTTCGTGGATATGCTCACCCACGTGGGCCAATAACGCTTCGGCAGTCGCATAGCGCCCGACGATTTCCTTATAGAGAACCGTAAACCGCTCGAAGAGATACATGCCGAACTGATTGCAAAGATCGGCGAAGTCGTCGCCGCTTTCGCGTGACGCAGCTTTCACGACGCGCACTGCTTCTTGCCAGGGGTACTGGCCGATCCGCGCATAGGCGCCTCCGTGTTCCAATTCTGCCTCGGCCAAAACCTTCTCCGCAAATAGCGGGCCACCAGCCAGTTCGAGAAAGCCGATTAATTCAGAAAAAATGATACCCTTCACGTTTCGCTCCTGCTCATAACCACTGGTTTTATGCAAGAAGCGTGCCCGCTGGCGATCCACGCAAAAACTGGCTTCGCAACAGCATTTTCTCGCAATATGCGACTAGAATTCGCAAAATGCAACAAAACCTCGCGCAATTTGCAAGCTTATTCTTTGCAGAATGCGGCAGTTTTCGTTCCAGGCCGCAGGATTTTGCGTTTGGCACGACCTTTGAAGGGCTCCGGTCGTACCATGCGGAGATCTAACGTGCCTTTCTCGTCCAAGCCATATCCACCCATCGTTCTGGCTCTTGCTTCACTGGCTTCAGCCTGCGTGTCAGGCCCGGCACCCTCTAACCACCGGGCTAGCCTTTACGCACCTCATCAAACGGCGGGATCGCGCACTGGCCATCCCGAGGGAGCGTGGATTGCATCGACACCCACAGGTCGCGGAGCTCCAACCTGTGAGTGGGCGGTCCCCCGTGAACTTGAAACTTACCAGCGTGCGAATGTCGGAGAATTCGCTTCGCAGACACCGCCGCTTGCCCCCGGCGACCGCCTTTCGATCCGCGTGCTTGGAGACAGGGATGGTCTGACCGGTACCTATGTCGTCGATAGCGACGGCTCCGTCCGCCTGCGTGGGGTACCCCCTACCCGCGCAGGCGGCGGTTCTTTGCTGGATCTTGAAACAGCTCTGCGGGCACGTCTCCTGAAAGCTGGTGTTATAAAGCCGCTGCGCAATGCCGTGACCATCTCACTCGTGGAATCTGCCGGTGTCTCCGTGGCCGTAGCGGGCGCAGTATTCGATGCGAAAGCTGTTCGGGCAGGTGAGCGCACCCCAGAAAGCCGCATCGGCTTAAAGGAAGGTGATGTGAGCGGGGATGCCAATGTCTCCCGCTCGGTATCGGCAGCTATCCGTGCTGCCGGAGGCGTGCGCCCGGATGCAGATGTTCAGCGGATCTACCTCGTCAGGGATGGTGCTTATGTTGAGCTCGATTTGTCGGGCTTGGTCCACGGCTGGGGCGCGCAGGATATTTCGGTGACGTCCGGAGATCGTATCATCGTGCCCAGCCGGCGCTGTTTCGACGAGAAGCTCATGCGACCCACCCCGCTCACGCCTCCCGGCATTCGCGTCTACATGTCGAACCTGACGCGTAGTGCGAACAACAATGCCGGCGCTGCGATCGGACAGGAGACCACCTCGCTTCCCTATGGAACGCGTTTGCTGCAAGCGCTGGTCGCGGCCAACTGCGTCGGCGGGAGCTACATGCAATCGGACCGCCGAGCAGTGTTGATTTCGCGTAATCCGATCAATGGCAGAAGTGTTGTAGTCGAACGGGACATCGAAAAGCTGGTCCGCGAAGCCGATCGCGATAATTACGATCCGTTTCTCATGCCGGGCGATGCAATCGCATGCTACGACAGCCGGTGGACCAATCTCACCGAAGCGATCGGCGTCGTATCGCAGGGTGTCAGCACCATCACTCCCGCACTTCTTCTGGACAACGCGCTATGATGCATGCGCCCTTCAATTCCAAAGCTCCGGCTCCTCCGCGCTTTCTGCTGCGTGCCTGGGTTGTGGTTCGAGATGGTCTGCCATCAGTCGGACGCTATCGGAGATACTTCGTGGCGCTCGCCGGCCCTTTGCTTGTGATCTGGGGGGTAACACTGGCTTATCTTATGTTCGCCCCAGACCGCTTTGATAGCAAAATGACACTGATCCTGCCTGGCACGGGTGTGGGCGGGTCCCTGAACCTAGAATCGATCGGCCAGGCAACGACGAATACGTCGTCGGCTTTCTCCAGTCCGTCGCTCAGCCCGACCGAAAATTACAAGCGCCTACTTGCATCCGACATTGTATTACGGGATGCAGCACGGCGAGCACAAGAAGATGAGGGCAGCTTTCCAGTTCCTGGTATCAAACTAATCGACCAGACAAATCTCATCGAGGTCGAAATGCCGGCCGGTGATCCGGATACTGCGCAAAATCGAATGATTGCTTTGCAGGAGGCTTTTCTCGCTGCTCTCGAAAAGCTTCGGGCCGATGAAGCAGTCGCTCGCGAAGATGCTGACTCAGAACGCATCGCCGAACTTGAGGCAAAGGTAGATGAGGCGCAGAAGGCCCTGCTCGATTTTCAGGGTGAAACGGGACTGGTCTCGCTGGACCAGTTTGCGGGACGCGTTTCTGCGCTGGATCAACTCAAGGCATCTGAACGCGATCGCCGTGTGCAGTTGGCTGAAAGTCGTGGCGGTGCTGGACGTCTGGCATCCACTCTCGATATCTCGCTCGGGCAGGCGCGCATCGCGATGAAATTGAAAGCTGACCCCCAATTCCGTGAGCTGTTGACGCGCTATGCGGCCGTCGAGGCCCAGCATTCGCAGACTGGAGCCACACTGGGCGATGCGCATGCGTCGATGGAAGAACTGGCCGCCGAACGAGCTGCGCTTCGCGGAGCGCTTGGCGAACGTGGCCGCAGTGTTTCGGGGATGAGCGAAGGACGGGTGCTGTCCTTCACCGACCTTGCTGTTTCAGATACGCGCGAACGGCTGTTCGCAACCCTTACGGAACGGGACGCTGGGGGAGGCGGGCATCAGGCCGCACTTTCCGAACTGCGCCGCCAAATTGGTGAACAAAATCGCGATGCCGACGATCTGGTCGCCCAGGCCTCGCGGCTAGCAGACCTCATGCGCGATTTGCGCGTCGCAGAAGCGGTTTTCAGCTCCGCGCTCGCCCGGCTGGATACGAACAAATCCGACCCATTCGCATCCTATCCCTTGGTCCAGACGTTGGAATCCCCTTCGCTGCCTCGCACGCGCTCTGCGCCGTCTCCGGTCTTTGCGATAATGGGAGCGCTTGCCGCCAGCCTGTTCACCCTGCTTGGATTTCTGCTTTTATGGCTGCGTCAGCCGATCATCCGCAAACTCCTTCCGAACGCCTGATCGGGCGGGCCATAGCTGCCACGTGGCTGCTATGGCTCGTTGGTGCGCTTTATATCGCCGGCCCGGTGATCGGCTGGCTTCTGGCCGGGATGGTTTTTGCAGAGATCTATCTCGGCCGGAAAAGTCTGGCCATTATTCCTTCGAGCGTGTGGCTATGGCTCGGGTCAATGGCGGCAATGCTGGTGATCCTCTGGGCCGGCCACGCCAATTTTTCCCTTGGTACAGCGCAAACCGTGAAGAGCTCGATTGGATGGGCGAAGGGCTGGGCGTTGATCGCCCTGTTTCCGCTCGCCGGGGCAGTGCTCGACATACGTCTGTCGGTGATAACACGGGCCGTCTGCCGGCTCGGCATGTGGACGCTGATCATCCTCCCGTTCTTCCTGATCGCGCCCTTCGCCGGGTTGCCGGAAATGCTGTGGGTTTCGCCAATGAAAGCGGTAGGCGGACCGGGACCGGAGTATTTCGCCACCATCCTCTACACGATTGAACCTGGCGCAGGCACACCGCGGTGGCAGTTCTTTGCACCGTGGTCGCCGGCAGCCGGGATGGTCGCGGTCATCTACATTTTCATCGCCGCACAGGAAAAAGAGCTAGTCTGGCGAATTGTCGGTATTACCGGCTTCCTGGCGATTGCCGTCCTGTCCCAGTCGCGGCTGGCCCTCCTAGCGATTGCGCTCGTGGCACCTGTCACCTTGGCTATCGCACGGGTAGATCGCGGCTGGCTGTGGTGGTTGATGGCACCGGCAGTTTTTATGATCGGCCTGTTCGGTACAGAACTGATCGCTCTCATCGAGCAACTATCGAACGATTTTTCCGCTGCAAGGGCGGATTCCAGCCGGGTCAGGGCAGCGCTGGGCCGCATCGCCTTGGAGCGCTGGGAGAACGAGGCGTTCTGGTTCGGCCACGGCGTGGTCGAAAATGGTCCCCACCTGGTGGAATATATGCCGATCGGAAGTCACCATAGCTGGTATGGCTTGCTGTTTGTAAAAGGTCTGCTGGGGGCACTGGCGCTTGCGGCACCTCTAAGCGTCACGTTCATTCTTCTCCTGTGGCACGCCCGGCATGGCGCGCTCCAGCGCTTGTCATTTGCGTTGACGTTGGTGCTCGTGTTGTATTCCTTTGGGGAGAATCTCGAAATCCTTGCCTATTTGTTCTGGCCTGCGCTGGTACTTGTCGGGAAAGCGCTGGCGGACTTACATCCAACTCGCCGAAACCCAAGCTCCGAGGATAAGGATCCAGCCACATAAAAAGCCGCCCGCCTCGGCTAATGGGCTCCCGAGGCGGGCGGTACTTGTAGCGTCCAGGAGGGATTAGACGCTGGCAAGTTTCCGAAGCTGTTCGAGGTCCGAACAGGGTGGGCACGAACTTGAGCGTTCAAGTATGTTTTCCCAGCCGTGAATAATCTCGTCGTGCTGGCGATAAACGCCCGCTCGGGAAGCCCGGCCCATTTCGCCCAGATCCTGTTGCGAAAGAGAGCGGATGGCCTGGGAAATCTCTTGAGCTGTGCTCATCGGGGCGACCCGGCCGCCTCCGGCATCGGCCTGCTCGGGTAATCCATCCACATCGCTGACGAGAATAGCTCGTCCGGCCATCCGCGCTTCCGTCGCCACCAGGCCAAACGCCTCGCGCCGCGAGGGCAGAATGACTGCATCGGCCTTCTCTAGCCACTGCGCAGGATTATCGCAGGCAGGCTCGATCCGGACATTGGGCATATCCGCAGCAAGTTCCATGAGTGCCGCCTCTTCGGGACCTGACCCGAACAACGTAAGCTCCACCTCACTAACATCGAAGGAGCCCATAGCTTCCACCAGCGCGGTGAAATTCTTTTCTTCGGAAAAACGACCGTAGGATAAAAGCTTGAGCGGTCCGGCGGCGGGGCGCCATTCCGGCACATCAAGGAGTTCGAACCGCCCGCTCCACGGGTTGATTGTCGAAATCTTGTGTTCGTCTATTCCGACCTCTGCCAGCCATGCCGCTTGCGCTTTCGATACTGCGACGACTTCGTCCACCAGGCTGGCCGCGGTCCTGAGCAATATCCGGAACCGCACCCGCGAAGAGACATGCTGCTGTTCGAACGAACGCGTGTAGCTGTGCTCGACCTGGACAATGTGCGCGCTCGGATTGCGATAGCGCAGGGCAGCAAGATAGGGCAGCCTGCTGAAACATGGCGGGACGTGGATTACTATCACGTCTGCTTCGAGGGCAGGTGCCTCGGTCATTTTGCGCTGCATTGGCAGGATGACGGAACGAGAGGCCTCTCTGAGCCGCGGTTCGTCAAAAAGCGACAGCGCACGAGTCACGCCTCCCATGGCGAAATCGTCGAGGAGATGAGCGATCTGTATCATGCTGCGGCCTTCAAAAAGGGACGCGCGATTTTCTGGAACCAGTCAGGACCAACGATCCACGCCAGCTGGATAGCACAGAAGGTCATGATGGATTTCTTCGGCTCTTCGATGAGAATGCCAGGTCTTGTCTTGAGCGCTCGGGTGATGAAATCCTTCGCAAGTACCGCGTTGCCCATCTGGATCGACCGGCGCGCGAGATAGCGCAGTTGGTATGCCCTGGCACGGGCGCCGTGCTTCTCTACTAAGTCAGGTGCATTCTGGCTCGCGACTGCAAGCATCTGGGTCCAACTGATGTACTGTTTGACCACATTGGCCGACAAGGCACCACCGATGATCCGATAGTCGGTCAAAAGGCCTTCGATACCTTCGAATTTTACGCTGTGAACGGACGCCAGCCGCACCCATAATTCGATATCCTCCGACTGGCGGAAATTCTCGTCAAACCAGCAGACCCTGGTTGGCTCACTTGCATTCCGGAAGGCGGCCCGGTCGAGCGCTTCGCGCCGGAAAACAGGAGCACTGCCATTGCCGACCGGATTGCGGCAGAAGATGTCGGCCTCGGTCACGCCCTTGAGCTTGGGACGCATCGCGACCTTCAGGGCCTGGCCGTGTTCGTCGATCATTCTCGAGCCTGAATAGCTCACGCCGATTTCCGGGTTCGCCTGCAGATGAACATAATGCAGCAGCAGTTTGTCCTTGTGCCACCGGTCGTCGGAGTCCAGCAGTGCGATGAAAGCCCCTCGGGCATGCGCAATGCCGGTATTCCGCGCTCCCGCCAGCCCGCGATTGGGCTGTGAGATGATGCGGATACGCGGATCGTCGAAGGCGCGAGCCAAGGCAATGGAACTGTCGGTCCCGCCATCGTCGACGATGATCAATTCGAAATCTTCGAAGGTCTGATCGAGAACCGATTTGATGGCTTCCTCGATGTAGGCTTCGACATGATAAACGGGCATTACGACCGAAATGCGGGGGGATGTCATCGAATCACTCCTTGTATCGAAAATCAGGCGAAGATTGCTGCGCGTGCTCGCGCTGGAAGCGCGCCGCCGGCAAGGGCGGCACCAGCTGTCATGACGCCGCGCGGGCCGCCCGATAGGAATGCCTTGCTGTCGCTGACGATGCCGCGGCGGACGAAATCGCGGGCGAGCGCCATGGTCGTTCCCGAACGAAGCGCGCGGCGGGCGAGGTAGCGACAATACAGGGCTTCGCCGCGCTTCATGTCGATGCGGTGGGACCACCGCGAAGCCAGCGCCTTCCACCCATCCAGCATGGCTGCGAAATCGCAGCTCAGGCCATCTGCGCTCATGCGGTAACCCACGAGCGTTTCAGGAATTCCCCGCAGCAAGTGACCCGCGCCAACCAGTCTCGCGAGCAGGTCCTGGTCTTCGACATGACGCATGTCGCGCCGGAATCCGCCGATCTCGAGGAAGGTTTCGCGCTCGATGACCAGATTGCTCATCGTGCACACGACGTTCTCGATCAGCACATCTTCGAGGGCGCAATAGTCTTCAAGAACCGTGGACCGTGTCCGACCGGCCTTCAACTCGCCGCCCCTGTCCGGGCAGAAGGCGATGCGCGCATAGCTTGCTTCAAGCGCAGGGTCGTTTTCATGCATCTCGCGATGCTTGGTCAGCTTATCGGCATGCCAGATGTCGTCGGCATCGAGGAATGCGAGGTAGGTCCCGCGCGCTTTCGCGACGCCGAGATTGCGTGCCGCAGACACACCCTGATTGGATTGTGTAGCGATCTTGATCCGCATGTCCGCGTTCGCCCTCTCGAGAATGAAAGGCAGCGTCAGATCCTCTGATCCATCGTCCACGATGATGAGTTCGAAGTCCGCATCGCTTTGCGAGAGAACCGAGTCGATCGTGGTCCCGATCGTGCGCTCAGCGTTGTAGGCGGCGATGACGACGGAGAAAGTAGGCTGGGTCATGGTCTTTATCCTTTCGGGTTGAGGATGGGGGTAGTGCAGGGACGGCTGAGAGTGATGCCGGCAGCGGGAAGGAAGACGCAGGCCAGCCCGGCGCCATATCCAAAGCAGGCCCATGCAAGGCTGATCTGCGCTCCGGCCACTAGGCCGGAGAGAGCAGCTGCTGTAGCAAGGGCGGTGATGAGGGTTTCGGTCTGAGGGCGGCTGGCAACGCGGTACGCGGCGCCGACCAGCGATCCTGCATAAAGCGGCAATGCAGCGCAGGAGAGCAGGACGATGAAGGTGATGGCCGGCACCCACTTCTCGCCGAAAAGGATAGGTACGTAGATCGGCGCCAGCAGCGCTTGTGCTGCAACGACGGGGCCGAGCATGGCGAGGCCGGTCAGGAACGCTTTGCGAAATTCGGTCAGGGCCCGCGCAGCGCGTACCTTGGCCAAGTGGGGGAAGACGACCGTGTTGCAGGCGGAGACGAAGCTTTGTGTGATGCCTAGCCCGGCGTTGAAGGCGAAGTAGTAAATGCCGAGAGCTTCCGTGCCCAGCATCGCCCCGACAATGAGTTTGTCTGCATGCAGTCGGGCTGCACCAAGGATTTCCGTTCCAAGGATGGAGGGGCCGAAAAGGGCGAACTCGCTCAGTGGTGCTTTGCGCTGCTCGGCGTCATGCCGCCAGGAGGAGCTGCGGCGGGCGAGGATGGTCCAGAGTGGAGCCGCCAGCAGTTTTGGGATGACCAGCGCCCAGGCACTGGGCCAGAATATCACGAGCGCGACCGTCATCATGCTGTCGGCCATATTTTGGGTCGCGGCGATGCGGGCAACAGAGGCCATACGGTTTTCGCGCATGGTCAGGAAAATCTGAACGAGGCCGGGAGGCATCGCGAAATACACAAGCGAGAGGATTGCGAGCAAAGCCGCCGCCTCGTGCAGGTCGAATAAAAGGGAGATAAAGGCGGCCACGACAATCTGGATTGCCGCGACGGTCACGCAGATTATCCAGAACAACCGGTGCGCGGCCGCACAAAGAGCAGGGAGCTCGTCTCGCCGCGCCATTATGAGGCGTTGCCCGATACCGACATTGGCCAGGACACGAACCAGCTCGAACAAGCTCAGGGCAAGCGCTGCTGTCCCTAAAATTTCCGGAGAAACCCTGCGGGCGACGATCAGCAGTGCCGCGAGCCGGACAACGCGCGTCGCCGCTTCGGCCGAGCCGAAAGCTACGAACCCGCGAACCAGTGGCGCGGCCGAGACTGCAGATATCGTTGAGCGAAGGGTGGTCATGGTGTCCTCGAGTGATGCGAGAACGACCTTTCAAAGAGCGTGCCAAACTCCGATCCCGAGGGTTTGTGCGGATCTGAGCAGGTCGGAAAACCACTATTCGCATCTTGCAGTCGCAGCTGTTGCAGAATGCATCAAATGGCCGTCGCAATTTGCGAAATGAACCCGAATTCGAACGACAAGTATTTTGGCGAAGGTAATAATATTCTTTTATATCATAGGCATATACATATTGGCACGGGCTTTGCCCTTCCGGTGGTGACTTATTCAAAGGATCATCGCCATGAGAAACATTCCTGCTTCAGCTATTCGTACTGCCGCCTACCCCGTCGCGTTCGGCGCTTTCGCCGGATGCCATGGCGAACAGTTTCGCACGATCGATTTGTTCGGGCTTTCGCTTTCAAGCGCGTCGCCCGAGGCAGCCGCATCGCACATCGTAAGGAAGGCCGCCCACGGTGCCAAAACCACGGTGAGTTTCATCAACGCGCACTGCATCAACGTCGCCCGCAAAAGCAAAGCTTACAGAGAAGCGCTTTCGCATTCCGACCTTCTGCTGCCGGACGGTATTGGACTTGAACTCGCGGCGAGAATGTCAGGCTGCGACAAGCTCGATAACCTGAATGGGACCGATCTCTTCCCCTTGATCTGCGAACGCGCTGCCGTCGAAGGCGCAGGCCTTTTCTTTCTGGGCGGAAATCCCGGCGTGGCCGACAGAGCCGCTGCATGGGCCTGCGGCGAGTGGCCCAGCCTCCGCATTCGCGGGACTGAACACGGCTTCTTTGATCGCGATGATGAGGACGCCCTCATCGAGCGCATCAACCGTTCGGGAGCGGCGATCCTGTTCGTTGGCCTCGGCGTGCCGCTTCAGGAAGAATGGATCGCTCGCAATCGTGACCGGCTGGATGTGCCGGTAGTACTGGGTGTCGGCGGCCTGTTCGATTACTATTCCGGGCGTATTCCCCGAGCACCGCAAGCCGTGCGCACCGCGCGGTGCGAATGGGCCTGGCGGCTGGCGATGGAGCCGCGCCGCATGGCGGGCCGCTATCTGCTCGGCAATGCAGTGTTCCTTGCGCATGCCGCGAAAGAAGCGGCAGCGCAGCGAGGCGCACCCGCACTTGCCGGGCGCATCGCTAAGCGCGCCTTCGACATCGTAGCCGCCACACTCGCGTTGATCGGCCTGTTTCCTATCTTCCTAGCCACGGCTTTGGCGATCAGGATGGAGGACAATGGACCGGTCTTCTTCCGGCAGACGAGGATCGGCGCGGGAGGACGAACTTTCTCGATGATCAAGTTTCGTTCGATGTATACCGATGCCGAGGAAAGGCGCGCAGCTCTTCTAGCTCAATCAGACCGAGCCGGGACCTGCTTCAAGATGCAGGATGATCCGCGCATCACGCGCACCGGAAAGATCATTCGCCGCCTGTCGATCGACGAGTTGCCCCAGATATTCAACGTTCTGGCCGGGGCGATGTCGATCGTCGGACCGCGCCCTGCGCTTCCCGGCGAGGTCGCGCAATATCACGGTCGTCAATGGGAGCGGCTTTCGGGCAAGCCGGGAATAACTTGCAGCTGGCAGGTCAAGGGAAGGGCCGAGATACCCTTTTACCGCCAGGCGATCATGGATCGCGCCTATCTGCGCCGCCAGTCTTTTGCGACCGATCTTAAGTTGATCGCAATGACCGTGCCGGCGGTAATCGGAGGCCGGGGCGCCTATTGATCGCCTTCGACAAGGGCATCGTAGAGGTCGTCGACTGCCAGCAGGCAGGCGGCGACCGCCTGCCTGAAGCTTTCGATCGATGCATCCGGGGCAGGCCTCTTCTCGCGATATTCGGCCAATTCTTCCACTATTCCGACCGCACCGATATTGAGCGAGACGCCGGTCAGCGAATGCGCCGCTTTCGACAGGGCCTCGTCGCTGTCTGCTTCGACCGCGGCCAGGACATCGGCGGAATATCTGGTAATGTCCTTTTTCGCTGCCTCCCGCATTCGCCCGCGATAGGCTTTGGGCAAATCCATGAAAGCGCGGCGAAACAGGTCATGATCAAACCGCGCCGCATCGCGTCCCACGTCCCGGCCGGAAATAAGCGCCGTCCTTATCGCTGTTTCCAAAGTTTCCCTGCGCACCGGTTTTGCCAGACAGGCAGTCATACCGGAGGACAGCAATCTCTCGCGTTCGGACTGCAGGCTGTGCGCCGTTACTCCGATGATGGGCGTGCGCGCCGCCGGTCCACCCAGAGCGCGGATGGCCTGTGTCGCCTGTTCGCCATTCATGATCGGCATCATGACGTCCATCAGAACTAGATCGAAATCCTCCCGCCGCACCGCTTCCACCGCGGCAGCCCCATTGTCGACGGTTTCCACCTCGCATCCGAGTTCAACGAGCATACGTTCGATTACGTAGCGGTTGCTTTCGGTGTCTTCTGCAACGAGCACCCGAGGGTTTTCCGGGAGGGAGGCATCCAGCCCTGCCGAAGGAGCAGGCACCGTTTTCCTGATCGTCCTGAACTGGATCTCCTCGTCCAGCGCAGCTTCCTCGATCAGCTTCGATGCCACTTCGGCCAGTTGGTCCGATGCGTCGCGGGCCACTGCCAGATCGTCGCGCGCTTGGTCCGGCACATTGTGGCGAACGAGTTCGAGCGCTCCGGAAAGTGCGGCCAGCGGCGTTCTGATGGCGTGCGCCATTTCCGAGATGAACCGGTCGCGTGCGGCAAGCGATTTATCGACGCGCTCTTTCGCTTCGGCCAGCTGGCTCTGAAGCCTGGTCATTTCTGCGAGACGGCGTTCGGCCCGAAGCTGCAGTGCTTTTACGCGCCGCGCATTATGTCGCTCCTCGGTTATATCGCGAACTGTCGCGACCACGTGGCTGGGGCGATCCGGCGTACTGGCTTCGCGCTTTATCGCCCAGCTCAGCCACCGGATTTCGCCATTGTCCTGGCGGATGATCCGATGCTCGTATTTCCGAGTGACCCCTGCTGGCATCTCGCGGAAAAACTCCATGCCTTGAAGCATGATCTTGGTCCGGTCGAGCGGATGCAGTGCGGCGACGAGCTTCGCGAGGGTGGCTTCTTCGCCGTCCGGAAGGCCCAGGATCGATGCGGAACTTTCCGAAACGGTGAAGCCGCGATCGCGCTCTCCGTAGGCGGTCGCCATCTGGGCAGTGGACAGCGCACCTAGCAAAAGCGAACTTTCGATTTCGAGCTTCCGCGCCAGGTCCTGCTCTCTCAGGCTCAAGTCCTGATTTGCCCGCGACAGCTGCCGCATACGCTCCTCCAGCGCATGTTCAGCGGTATGAAGAGCCCGCTCCGTCCTCTGGAGGCGAAGGGAAAGTACCTCTGCTCGCTGCTCGGCGGGGAGATCCTCGAGTTTAGTCATCGCCAAAAGCCCTCAACAACACCGGCAAACGCGAAACCAGCTCGGCAGTCTGGACGAAGATCACGTGCTGATCGTCGCCGTCATTGGGTTCGTCGGTAACGAAAATGCGGCATGGCGCATCGCTTGCTTTGACTACCTCCCGATCGTCGCAGAGAAAGACGTCGATTGCGCGGGTCCCGCTACCGCTTGCGACGGCGAAGCCGCTGTTTTCCGCGATTACCTCCGCCTTGATGGCAAGCGACGCTTGAGCAAGACTGATACCTATCAGGCCCTGAGGTTCCTGACTTTCCGCAACTTCGGCCACTGCTTCCAGCGGGATACGTAAGACCATGCGAGTACCGCCCCGCGGTCGCGCCTCGGGTTCTACACTGCCACCGAGCTCGGTTGCCAGCTGACGCGTGATCGACAGGCCGAGGCCGCTGCCCGACTGGCGGCCCAGCGTGTCGGGCGAGCTGCCAGAAAACGGTTCGAAAATAGTCTTCATCCGCTCGGGAGCGATGCCTCCCCCAGTGTCTGCCACCGCAAATGTCCAGTGACCGTCCTCATCGATCGGTGGATCGCAGCTCAGCGTCACGCCGCCGGTCGAAGTGAATTTGATCGCATTGGATACGAAGTTGGCGAGAATCTGCTGGATGCGGCCGGGATTGCCGAGAACCTTGCGATCATCCCCTTTTTCAATGTCGATCGCCAAGCCCTTTCGGCGGGCGAGGGGAAGGAAGAGTTCGGCCACTCGTTCGAGCAGGTCGAGCGGTGCGAATATCTCTTTCTTCTGATCCTGCCTCTCGCGCTCTCCTCTCGCCCTGTTCAAGGTCGCATCAAGAGTCTCCAACAATGCCTCCGACGAGTTTTCGATCAGGGTCAGGGCTCTGCTTCTCTCCGTTTCGGAGCGTTCGCGGCGGACCTGATCGATGAGACCGAGAATGCCGGATATCGGCGTGCGTATCTCGTGTGAAATCACGGCGAGAATATCGCTTCTCGCGCGTGCTTCGGCTTTGGCTTCGTCGAGTGCGTGAAGCAGCGCTTGCGCCGCCGCTTTCTGATCGGAGATGTCCTGCAGGATGCCATAGTAGCCGATGACCTCGGCAGTACTTTCCTCTTTCGCATCGTCGAAAATGGTCGTTCCGCGCAGAAGCGCAGGAAAACGGCCGCCTTCCGCCCCGATTGCAAGCGTCTCGAAGGAAAACTCGGATTTCCGTTCGATCGCCGCAGCAATGTCCTGCATCGTTTTCTCGCGCTGGCTTTCGTCGATGAGGGCCGGGACATCCGACAGAAGCAAAATCGGATCCGTCAGCCCGAGCCTGGCCATGAGCCACGGCGAGAGGCTGATTTCCATAGTTTGTGGATCGAGCGCGAAATGCCCTGCCTGCGCACTGGATTGGGCCAGCTCAAGATAGAGGAGGTTTTTCTCGATCTCGCGCTGTGCGTTCCTGAACGACGTCAAGTCGTGGGCGATGAAGGCCCATCCGAAGATTATACCGTCTGCGTCAGAAAGGGGTATCAGCGTTTCTTCCAGCCATGCCCGGTTACCGTCGGCCAATTTGCGCTCGAATATTTCAGGCTCGGGACCCGGCTGCCCGCTTGACGGCCCGGTATCGGGCTCTTGCGAAGCCTTTCCTAGCTCCTTCCCCCGCCGCTCCAACTCCTCGGCACCGAACAGGCGGACGGCGCCATCGTTCGCTCTGACCAGCGAACCGTGCTCGTCGTAAAGGACCATTGCGTAGCTGTCGGCGGCATCGACGAGCGCGTCGAAGGACCGTGTTTCCCGAACCCGTGCCTGGTCCAGGCGCTCCTCCATATTGTCGAAAGCGTGTTCCAGCTGAACGATCTCGTCACCGTCTAACTCGTGCTGACCCGTCCCCCCGGCCATGGCGATCGCGTTCGTACGGTCGGCAAGTTTCGAAATGCGCCGTGCAATTGTTCTGTGAAAGACTGCGCTGAGGATAAGGCCGAGCAGCAAGGCGCCCGGGATCGCGACACCGATGACCCGCTTCGCAATGGCCCACGCTCGATCGCTCAGAGCCTCGTCGGGCAATACGGTAAGTACCACCCAGTCCGGCGCCTCCAATCGGTCACCCGAGATATAGGCATCCAGTTCTTCCGAATACTCGACCTCTCTCTCGGCGCCGTTTTCAATATAATGGAGCAATCCCAGTAGTAGAGGGTCCTTGGATGCTTCCATGTCGATATTCGCGGCAAGCAGATCACCATTCGCAGAGGTCAGGCCGGAGTGGTGGATCAATTTGCCGTCACGACTGGCAATGACTGTCGTGGCACCATTTAGCGGTTCCGGCAGGCTGTCGGTCAGGTCGTGGAGGGGTATGCTGATGCCCCATCCGCCCAGCTGCTTCCCGTTTATCCGGGCCGGCAACATGCAACCGGTCGTCCAATTTTCGCCGGAATCGTCGTAAATCGGAGTTTGCAGACTGGTGCAGCGCAGATCGCCCTGGGGATTATTCGCCGGTTTGATAATCGAGATGAATTCTGCATCCTGAAAATCGAAATCTGCCGGAGCGCTGCGATAGAAGGACAACTCGTCCTGCCGCGTGGGGGCATAGATCAGAAGATCGTTGGCCGAAGAGAAAAAATAGAGACTTTCGATTTCTTCCGGCAACCCGTTCGCCATGGCCTTGATGGTATCGAACGCGGCCTTGGTTGCAGCCCGCCGATCGCCAGTGGGTTCTGGCGGGCCGATGAAGCCCCCAAAACCTCGCAATCTTATCGGCCCTGCAAGGTCTGTCCCGCTCCAGAGATCCGAACGGGAATGAAACGCGCCATCCTCCGACCGCACGAAAACCTCCTCAAGCTCCGTCGACGTCCCGGATTCAAGGCTGCGCTCCATGATCGACAGGGCGCGTTCTTCCGTTTCTTCGACAAGCCGGAGCTTTTCGCGCAGGTTTTCGACCACTGCATCATTGGAAACGCGCAATTCGGCTACGGCGTCGCTCTGAAAGTCTGCAATGGCGGATCGGTAAGTAAAAAACGCCATCCCGCCCACGATGAGCATGACGATCGGGAAAGCGATCAGTAGACCTCTGAAAGAGAGCGACATTGGTACTGTCTCCCTCAAAACGCTGTTTTACACAACTGACCATTGACCGGCGAGGCACGCGTGGCTGTCGGCCGGGAGAGAAAATCCTGAGCGGAGAAAGGGAGATGCTCTTCCAGGGTGGCCCGACAGAACCTCCTTATCTCGGCCCTCCCGAAATATAATTACACTTAATACGGCTCGTCTATTGCTCGCTCGGGTTTCTTGAGGTCCCCCGGTTTCCGGGCGATCTTGCTGATCGCGGCCAGCAAATTGCGATGCGCCTGGCGGAATTGCTCGTGCTCTACACGCAGCGCCTCGACCTTCGCGAAATTGACCTGATCGTTTGTCTGGGCGCTACACTCCAGTCGAGCGATTGCTGCACGATGCATGAGAAGACTATTTGCATCGCCATTGCGCAAGAGGTTCCGGCCCATTAATTTTTCTGCCTGCCGGTAATCCGCAATCCAAAGATCGGTCTCCCTCAACCAGAGGGTAATCTGCTGTCGGAATGATTGAGCGACAAACTCCTCCATTTCTTTGGCCCGCGATACCCCTGGATCTGCGTCCTGCGCCATCACTGGAGAGCCATATGACGCGAGAACTGCACAAACAATCAGGCCAAAGGCGCCAGGCTTCACGACATATTCCAATTCCAGTTCGAAAGCGTGGCAGAGGGCCGGCCTGAATCCCAGGCCGGCCCTCTGCTCATCTGCCTAAAAGCGGAAGGTAACAGAACCATAATAGCTCTGATAGGACACATCGTCGCGCCAGAGTGTGGTTTCGGCAGCTACCGAAAGGCCGACATTACCGGCCTGATAGCCGATCCCGCCGCTTATTTCGGCCCAGTCATTATCGCTGGAAGGCAATGCGAAGCCGACATTGGGTCCCACTCCGCCGACGAAGTTCGCCCCGAACAGGGCAGGGCGGTCCGCGAAGTCGTGGACGTAATTGGCGTTCAGGAACGGCCTGAAGCCACCTCTGCCCGCCAGATTGACTCCTGCCCTTGCCTGATAGCTGTCATAGCTCGGCAGTTCGTAAGTCAGAGCGGGACCTTCGCCTTCCTCTGCTACCCGAGAAAAATCGATCCGCGCGGCCCGGAAGGCGACACGAGGCGTGATGTCGAACGCTCCGGCGGTGAGTACCTTGCCGAGACCTGCCTCCGACGAAAAAACGAAGGCATTGTCATTGCCGACGATGTCGAACTGGCTCGTTCCCGCGGACACGCTGCGCCGCGTTTCCGTCGAGTAGACACCGGCATTGATCTGGGCATCGAGCCGGAGCCCACCGATCGTCGTCACACCGTAAAGCGAGCCTTGATAGAGGTCGCCATCGGCGGTGTGCGTTGGCAGCACCGTATTCCCGTCCATGTCGATGTAGGTGAGCGCGATGCCGATGGCCCCGTTCTCGATCGCCTTTTCCAGGCCTCCGGCAATGTAGAAGCCATCGAACTGGCTGTCGCCCTGCGGTGTTGCGGTAGGCATGCCGGAAGCTTCGCCGTCAAGATATCCGCCGGCGAGGAAACCGCTATAATCCTCGGCGAGACCGGTCTGCTCTTCGCCTAGGTAAGCCCGTTCCGCCGCCGGAACGTTCGCACCGTCCAGCGAGGTCGAGCGGGCGACCTGATGCGGCTGCCCGAGAACCGCGAGACCGCCGCCCATGTCGTTGCTGGCGCCGAGTTGCACCAGCCGGTCGCGGATCAGGCGGTTGCCCACGTTGACAGCGGCGAGGCCCATTGCGCCGCGGAGCGCCTGTTCGCGCGGTGCGAAGCTTTCCAGAGCATCGCGGATGGAGGCTGTGTTCTGCAGATCCAGTGGCCCATACAGATCGGCATAGCGATCGTATTGCGACCGGTTCCGGTCGAGCAGCGCGGCAAAGGCCGACTGCACCGGCGATGCAGGATCGATGACCGATGCATAGGACTGTGCCTCGATGGAAAGCGTTACCGATTGCGGGCCGTATGTAAATTCGGGCCGCAGAATGGCGCTGATTTCCGGAGTGAGGAAGGTCCCTTCATACCCACCTTCCGCAGTGAAGATCGTAAAGGTGTCGCCGTCACGCGGGATGGATCCGTCCACGGGGTTCAGCAGAACCGTACCGCCGATGCTGGCAACACCGTTGAGAGGGTTACCTTCGTCGTCGAACTCGGTGGCGGTCACCGAGATGAGATCCGACTGCCCCATGCCGTCGAAATCGACGCTGTAGACGCTGCCGGAGGTCAGGATAACATTGCCTTCAAAGGTCAACGTACCGATGGTCCCCATCGTGCCGGGAGCGACGATACCCATCATATTGGTGAAATAGGGCGTCTGGACGGTCCCGTTGCCGGTCAGCGCGCCCGTGAACAGCAGATAGTCGCCATTGCTTGCCAGCGTACCGTCGACATTCATCATCCCGGCCATCTGCGTGATGTCCACCAGGCTGGTCAGCATTCCGTCGGCGGTAATGTCCAGCGCGGCTTCGGCACCTGCGATCATGAACTTGTCGATCGTGACGTCGGTGTCGAGTGTGGTGGTTCCGGCATTTGCGAGAGTGACGTCGAAGTAACGGGCATTCACCCGCTCGCTGTCGGCGGTCTCGGGCGAGTAAGCCACATTGTCCGGTATGAAGCCGCTGCCGCCCGGAAGGCCGTTGGCAAATGTGGCTTCCGGCAAAGCGGCAATATCATCGGCTGCAGAAATGGCGGCGTTCTTCTCGGCCGTCGAGCGGGCAAGATCGAGCAGTCGCTCCGGGATTACGGTTCCGATGGAGTTCGAAATAAGTTCTGGATCGGTGTCGGAGCCGCCGGGAACGAGGATATTACCGTCGTAATCCACGATATCGCCTGTCGCTAGATCGAGGCAGAAATTCCCGTCGCAGACCTGCCCGAACTTCGGCTCGGTTCCTTCATTTCCGGCACCCGGACTGTCTGGCACGCCGTTTACGATTTCACCATTCTGGTCGATGATCCGGTAATTCGGGTCGAGCGCCAGCTGCCAGTGATCGGCATCGCTCCAATTGCCGTCGCCCGCTACGGTCTGGGCATAGCGATAGGGATTATTGGCGACGATCCAGTCCCAGTGAAGATAGAGCGGCTGATACAGGCTGTTGGTGCCGTAGGATGAGTCCGGCTGGGCGGCAAAGAAGCGCGATCCACCGGAAAGAACCCCGATGACCAGTTCGCCCACGGATGACTGGAGGATGAGAGGACCGCCCGAATCCCCTCCCGCAGTGCTCCCTTCCTTGTCGCGGGCGCCATCGCGGAACAGATTGAAATCGAAGGGGTTTGTGCGGTTGGGATCGTCGAAATCGGTCTGGTAAAGGTTTTGAGGCAGGCCGTAGTCGCCCGGGCCGAACAACCATTCGTTACGGTCGTTCAGGGACGCAAGCGCACCAAGAACGTTTTCGGCTGCACGGCGACGGAAATCGGTGCCCTGGAATGATCCGCTTTCGCCATAACCGCTGCGGCCATAGCCGACGACGCGGACATCGTATCCGGTGCCCGATACGCTATCGATCGAGTCAGGCACGGCAAGTGGTGAAAACAGCATGGCCCAGGTCGGCACATTGCTTGCCGGGGTGTCGAGTGCCGCGAGGGCGACATCGCTTTCGAGGAAGCCGCGCGCTTCAGGTCGCGCGAGCGAGTCCGGATCGAAAACGATCTGCTCGATGTTGTAGACATAGTCTTCCGGCACCGAGGAATAGCCGGATCTGATCCAGGATCTGAGGCCTTCGAGCGCGTCTGCCTGAAAAGCGAAGGCGGCAGGAATGTTTCCGACCTGCGCGCCGAACCCGTCTTCTCCGGCGTCGTTGACGCAGTGCGCGGCGAAGAGAACGGTGCGCGGATTGATCAATGTACCGGTGCAGACGAAACCATCGGCGCGGTAGAATTGGCCCACTCCCGTCACATCGACGGCGTCATCGAAGATCGAGCCAGGCTCCCCGGGATTGAGGGTGTGCCCTTCGCCGGGACCTTCCACTACGACATGGGGCGTATCTTCGACGAAATCGGGCTGCCGCAACATTGTCGGAATTGATGGCGTGGTCACCATACCCGAATTCGCCGATGCAGAATCTTGCTGCGACGACGTCAGCACTTGGCCGTTAACAGGGCCGATAGACATATCCGCCCGATGCAGGGGATTGGTTTCGCTGATCGCAACAGCCGAAAGGTCCAGGGTGTCGGTGTTTTCTGCATGAACCGCTGCAGAGGCCATCAGGGATGCGGTTGCGGTAGTGGTATAGAGGGCAAGGCGATGAAAGGAAGAGCGTCGAGCGATGTGACCTGATGGCATTCGTAATCCTTCGCGGTTTCTTTTTGTGAAGCCGGAAGATGAACACATGTTCAGGGTGGAATCAATATTTCAGAGTAGAGGCAGTCATTTATTCTTAATTGAATATAAAGTGTGGCGAATTTGATACAAAAATTCGGACCGCATGGAGGGAGACGATGCCGATCACCCTCCGTGCAACGCTTCCCGCAAGTCGCCGAGCCACGCAGCATAGGGTTTCCAGGCGTCCTGACCGGACCGGTTGATCGGACGTCGCACCTGTTCAGAACTTGCAGTGCGCACGGCCCGGTCGGTCCGGTGGAAATCGAGGCAGGAGTCTTCGAAGGGCAAGCCGATGTGATCCAGCATGCGGCGGGTCTGGCCTTCCAGATCGTCGAGCACGTCTTCGTGATCCACTCTCAGCACCTTGCCCGGCAGCACTTCGTCCCAATGCTCCATGAGGCGCGTGTAGTCGCGATAGTAGCGACCGATCTCGGTCAGGCCGTAGGTAAAGTCCTGCCCCTCGGCGAAGAGCTGCTTGAAGCCGGAGAAGCAGCAATCCATCGGATCGCGCCGCGCGTCGATGATGGTCGCATTGGGGAGGATGAGATGGATCAGGCCGATATGGCGGAAATTGTTCGGCATCTTGTCGATGAAGAACGGCGCGCCCTGGCGGTGGATGCGCGTATCTTCCAGAAAAGCCGACCCGAACTGGCTCAATTGCTGGGCCGAAAGATCGCGTAGAATATCGGGATAGCGGCTCTGTCCGGCCTTCCGGCCGCGTAACCGGTGCGCCAGCGCAAGGATATTCGGCAGTTCCAGCGTGCCGTCGATCTGCGAATGGCTGGCCAGGATCTGTTCGAGCAGCGTCGAGCCTGCGCGTGGCAGGCCCACGATGAAAATCGGATCGCGCGCGGCATTGCCGGCCCCAGCCTTGTCCTGGAACAGGGCGGGCGTGCAGGCCGCTTGCTGGGCTAACAGCTCGGCGGTCATCCGGTCGGCGCTATAGCCGGTCTGCCGCCGTTTGAGCGTGTTGCCCAATTCGTAGAAGCCGAAGGAATCTTCATATTCCTTGCGATCTTCATACGCCTTGCCGAGCGCGAAGGCGAGATGAACCCGGTCCATGAAAGCAATGTCGGGCCGGTCCGCCTGGGCGCGCATGGCAGCGACTTCTGCGTCGGTGAACCGATAGGTCTTGAGATTGGCGAGCGCGTAATAGGCATCGCCATGGCCGGGCCGGGCGGCAATTGCCGCGTGATAGGAGGCGACCGCTTCGTCCTGCTGGCCGACGGTCTTCAGGGCATGTCCGCGCGAGGTGAGCGTGGCCGGGTCGCGGGGCAGGCGCTTCAGGACCTGTTCGAAAAGCTCGAAGGCCCGCTCGTAATCGCCGGTCTGCATGCTTTCGATGGCGAGGTGCGACTGGAACAGGGGATTGCCCGGATCGCGCTGATAGAGCGCTTCGGCCTCATCCCGTGCACGCGTGAATTTCTGCCGTTTGCGCAGAACGTCGATATAATCGAGCCGCACCTGAATATTGTCAGGCTCGAACGCCGCGGCGCTTTCCAGCAGGAATTCGGCATCGTCGAGAATGCCGAGCCTCAGCCCGATCTGTGCCAGCAATCGCATGCCTTCGACATGCTCCGGATGGCGGCGGAGAAAATGGCGGCAGATTTCTTCTGCGCGAAGCGGACGGCCTTCGTGCAGGTGATGCGTCACCGCGATCAGTTCGCGGGGCAGGCTGCCGATGCGCTGTTCCTGCAGGCGTGACGCCTGTGCTTCGGATGGACGTCCCGCGGCCTGGAGCAATTCGGCCTGCGCCCGCCAGCTTGCGACAAGTGCCGGATTGAACCGTACCGCGCGGCCATAGGCCTCGAGCGCCTTGCCCGTATCACCTTGGGCCCGGGCGAGGTGGCCCGCTTCCTGCCAGGCACGCCCATATTCGGGAATGGCGGCATGCAGGCGGTCGAGGTGGCGCGCCGCGTCTTCGGGCCGCTGGAGATATCTGTTCGCCACGGCTGCGATATAGAGGGCCTCGGCGTCCTCGGGGTCGCTTGCAAGAAGGCCGGTCGCGAGATCGAGCCCGCGTTCGAACTGCTGCGCCTGCAGGGCAGCTTGCGCCTGTTTGAGACCTTCTTCGCGCGAAACCACTGCGTCCCCTTCGTTGGTACATATGCAAACGGCGGAGGGGAGCATGAAGCTCCGCCCCCGCCGCTGGTCAACATGCTACTGTATCAGTAGCTGAAAGTTGCCTTTGCGCCCACGGTCAGCGGACGGTTGGTGACGATGCGTGCGCGATCGTAATAGAAATCGCCGGCGATCTGTGCCCGTTCGTCGAACAGGTTCGCGCCGTAGACTTCGAATGTCCAGCGGTCGTAGGACACGCCGGCCGAAAGATCGACGATCGTGTAGCTGTCGAGTTCGAGACGGTTGATCGAGACGATATCCGTGAACTTCGACGCCGAATGCGACACCGAAGGCTGGACGAATGCGCCGAGACTGTCGCTCAGATCCCATTCGTAGCGAACCCGCAAATTGCCCTGGAACGATGGAGCATAGGCGAGGTCCGAACCTGCCTGCACATCGTCGGTCGGCGTCAGCACTTCGGTGATTTCGGTGTCCAGGAACGACACTGCACCCGAAACGGTCAGGCCGGCCAGATCATAGGGCGCCAGCGTGAAGTCGGCTTCGAAGCCCTTGATCTCTGCATTCGCCGCATTGTCCGAGAAGAACAGGTTGGTGATGCTGGGATCGAAGATCGTGGTCTGCAGATTGCTGATATCGACATAGAACAGGCTGCCGTTGATCCGCAGCTGGCGGTCGAGCAGTTCGGTCTTCGCGCCGACTTCGTAGTTCTGCACTTCATCCGATTGCAGTTCGAACGGGACCGTGAAGCCGCCGGGGCCCTGCGCGCCGCCGGGGCGGTTGAGCAGGCCGGGACGGAAGCCTTCCGAATAGGTCGCGTAGAACAGCAGATCTTCGGTGGGCGTATAGTTCACGGTGCCCTTGAAGATGAAGCCGTCGGTCTTCGCCTTGTCGGGCGCCCGCACGGCGTTGAACACCTGCTGGGCCTGCGCAGCGCTGAGGCCGGCGGCCTGGATGTCTTCCAGCGTGTCGTTCACATCGAACGTCTGGCGCAGGTCGGCATCGCACGAACCGATGAAGGTGTACTGCCCGTCGCCGTCGTAGAGGTCCGACAGATTGGTGCCGAAGGCATTGGCATCTTCCGCCGCGCCCGCGTTACAGAACGAGCTGTTCGCCGTGCCTTCGAAGTCGACCGCGACATCGTAATAGCGCGCGCCGCCGGTGATCGACAGCACATCGGGCACGATGTCGAAGGTGGCTTCCCCGAAAATCCCGAACTGTTCGTCGGTGCGCTTCACGTCGTTGCGGAAGATCACGCCGTAGGGGAACGGTCCCGCTTCCGACTGATAGGCGCCGGGGAAGGGGAAGTTCGGGGCGAAACCGCCGAAGGGTTCGGCCAGCTCGCTGCCAGGATAGGTGTAGTCGTTGCGTTCCTTCAGCTCCAGATCGGAGTAGAAGCCGCCGGCGGTGACGCGGAAGCGGTTTTCCTCAGGCGTGCTGAAGCGCAGTTCCTGCGTGAAGACCGACAGTTCGCTGTTCGACCCAACATAGAGGTTCGGGGCCTGGCAGGTACCGCTCGGCGCTGCATCGCCGGGATAGCTGACCGACCCGTCGCAGATGTAATAGGGCAGGTACTGGCCGGCGAAGAGATAGTCCGAATAGTCGATGCGCTGTTCGGTCTCACGCTCGGTGTAGGCACCGTTGTAGATCACGTCGAGCATGCCGAGGCGGCCTTCGACGGTCCATGCGGTGTTGGAGAAATCGTCTTCCAGGCGGTCGTCTTCGAAACGCTGGATCTCGAGATCGTCGAGATCGAGTTCCGGATCGGCGAAGAACACGCCGTCGCTTTCCAGGCTCTGGCGGCTGTGCGCCAGCGTGACCTGCCAGTCGGGCGAGACTTCGTAGAGCGCGGTAGCGCGGAAGCCCGAATACTGGGTGTCGTTGAAATCTTCCTCGACCAGCCCCGCATTGTTGGCTTCGATGAACTCGACGCCCGAAAGATCGTCATCCGCCTGGAAACCGGCGCGGTTGGGGGCGACGGGCACGCCATTGTCGCGGACCGTGCCGGCGGGGCGGAAGCGTGCGCTTTCGCGGGCCGTGCGGGTGCCGGCGACATTGTCGATATAGCCGCCCTGATCGTCGAGATAGACCACGCCGCGCAGCGCCAGGCTGTCGGTGACGGGCACGTTCAGCATGGCTTCCGCCTTGTAGCTGGCTTCGCCGCCCTTGGTGAAGGAGGTGCCGACGGTCATCTTGGCATCGAAGCCCGACAGGTCCGGCTTGTTCGTGATCAGGCGCACGACGCCCGCCTGCGAGCTGGCTCCGAAGAGCGTGCCCTGCGGACCGGAGAGGACTTCGATCCGCTCCAGATCGGCGGCATAGACGTCGAGGTTACGGCCCGGCTGTGCCAGCGGCTGTTCGTCGAGATAGAGCGACACGTTCGGTGCCAGACCGGCGACGCCTGCGGTGGTCAGGTTCGGCGTGGTCGAGGCGAGGCCGCGAATGTAGATCGTGCTCTGGCCCGGGCTGCCGCCACCGGCAGTCACGGTCGGCAGTTCCTGCAGATAATCGTCGAAGGTCGAGATGTTCAGCTGGTTCAGCTGCTCTTCGCCGAGCGCCTGCACCGAAACCGGCACGTCCTGCAGATCTTCGCTGCGGCGCTGCGCCGTCACGACGATCGTTTTAACGCCGCCCGTGCGCGGCTTCTTGGCGGCGGGTTGGGCAGGCTGGGCCGTGCCGGTGGTTTGTGCCGTGCCAGCGGTCTGGGCCGTGCCAGTGGTCTGGGCCTGAACGGGCGAAGGTGCGAGAAGAGCGATAGCCAGTGCGCCAGCGGACGTACTGCTTACAAGTTTGCTAAGAATGGTTAGCCCCCATCAATCGGACATGAGGCCGCACAACCGGCTCGACGATGTCGGCCAGTGAGCGGCGGTGAGAATGTGAAGTGAGCGCGGCCTACTCAGACTAGACGCGCCGGACCACCCCACAGTCCCGTTTTTTCAAGGAAGCGAAATCTGCTGTAGCATTTTTGCAACATAGCAGATTTCGCGCCCGTCCGGAAAATAACGGCTCTAGTCCGCGCTGCTCTCGATTGCAGCGGCAGTAGTTGGCACGCCCTGGCTTTTTCGGATCAGGTCGAACCAGATTGCCTTGATGATCGAGATGCACATCAGCGCCACCACGAAGGAGAAAGGCAGTGCGCCGATGATCATTGTGATGCGGATCGCCTCGATCCCGCCTAGCACCAGCATGCTGCCCACGATCAACGCCAGCGCCGCACCCCAGAACAGGATGTGACGGCGCCTTTCGCCTTCGGTTTCCCCGGCCCCATTGATGGTGTTGATGATCAGGATCGCGCTGTCCGCCGAAGTGACGAGATAGGTCATAAGCAGCAGCACGATGAGGCCCGATACCACCATGGCGACGCCGGGATCGAGCAGCACTGCGAGCGTCGCATAAAGCTGGTCCGCCATGGGCGCGTTGACGATCGTGCCAGCCGCGCTGCCATCGAGTTCCAGAGCGATCGCCGTGCCGCCCAGCAGCGTCATCCACACGAAACACACCAGCGAAGGCACCAGCACCACGCCGAGCACATATTCGCGGATCGTGCGCCCGCGCGAAATGCGCGCGATGAACATGCCCACGAAAGGCGCAAAGGCGATCCACCACGCCCAGTAGAACACCGACCAGTCGCGCTGCCAGGTAACCAGTTCCTCTCCGACAGGACCGCTATCATTGAAGATCGTCAGCGACAGCGGGACAATGTGCGCGAGGTAATCGACCAGCCCGCTGCCCAGAAGTTCGAGCGCATAGAGACCCGACCCGACGACGGCGAACAGCAGCAGCAGCAGGAAGGAGAGGCCCAGATTGATGTTCGACAGCCATTTGATGCCCTTGCCGACACCCGACAGCGCGCTGAGCGTGGAGGCGCCGACCAGCACGGTAAGCGCCACCACGATGGCCGCGAGCGAGGATGATCCGTCCGCATCGAGCAGCCAGTCACCGAGCCCGATACGCGACAGCCCGACCACGAACTGTTCGACCCCCAGGCCCATGGTGACGGCGACGCCCAGAATGGTCGCCACCACGGCCACGACATCGAAGACATGGCCGAGCGGTCCGGACATGGTCCGTCCGAACAGCGGAGCGAGCGCCGAGCGTACCGTGAGCGGCAGGCCGCGGCGATAGGCGACATAGCCGATCGCCAGCCCCACCAGCGCGTAAGTGCCCCAGGCGGCAAAGCCCCAGTGCAGGAAAGTATAGAGATAGGCCGAATGCACCGCTTCTGCCGAACGCGCGCCGACCTCGCCGGTGATGATTTCGGGATTGTTCGAGAAATGCGCCAGCGGTTCGCCGGTCGAATAGGTGAGCATGCCGATCCCGATGCCCGCACCGAACAGCATGGAGAACCACGACAGGCGGCCAAATTCCGGGCCTTCATCGGCCGCGCCGATGCGCATGCGGCCCACCTGCGGGATGATCGCCAGCACCGCACAGGACGCCATCAGCGCCGCAACCAGATAGACATACCATCCGGTAAAGGATGCGATGATCGTGGAATTGGCGGCGGTGAGCGTTTCGTTCGCCTGAACCGGGAAGAAGATCGCCCACAGGATGATCAGCGTGACGATAATCTTGGCCGGAATGGTCACCTGCCGGCTGAAGCCATCGTAGAAACCCCGGCTGGCCGTATGGATGGGCAGATCGATCAGGGGCGGTGCGATGCCCTTCTTGCTCTCGGAAGACATTGTTTTCTCTCTATTGTGGAGATCCGCAGGTTCGACGACCAGCGGGTGGGAACCCGGCCATCATACGGGTCTTGGCCACAAGATCAAATCGCGCAGGGCAAGGAAGGCTCCCGAAAACCCTGATCCGTGAAGGATTCCGGCTGCCCAAATGCGGGCCTGCCCACGCGGGGAGGGGCGGGCAGGGATGCTGGCAGCGGCCCCGGCTATTCGTGGCGCAGCGCGTCGATCGGGTCGAGCTTGCTTGCCTGATGCGCCGGATAATAGCCGAAGATCATCCCCATGGCCGCGCTGAACAGGAAGCTGATGATGTTCACCGTGGGATCGAACAGGAAGGGCAGGTCGATCGCGCTGGCGAGCGTGATGGACAGGCCGAATGCCAGCAATATGCCGATCAGGCCGCCGAAACAGCACAGTACCACCGCCTCGGTCAGGAATTGCAGCCGCACTTCCTTGGCCAGCGCGCCAATGGCGAGGCGGATGCCGATTTCGCGCGTGCGCTCGGTCACGCTGACCAGCATGATGTTCATGATGCCGATGCCGCCGACCAGCAGGCTGATCGCGGCGATCACCGTGACCACGGCGGTCATGGTGCCGGTGACATTGTTCACCGTGTCATTGATGTCGGCCGTGTCGACGATGTTGAAATCGTTCGCTTCGCCTTCCTGGATCACGCGCCGTTCGCGCAGTAGGTCGATCAGCTGCTGCTGGATCGAGGCGCTGGTGTAGGAATCGTCATATTTCACCACGAAGAACTGGATATTGGTTCCGCCGGTGAAGCGGCGCTGCACGGTTTTCAGCGGCATCAGGACGACATCGTCGGCATCCTGGCCGCCGCCCACCGCATTCGAGCGTTCGTCGATCACCCCGACCACCAGGCACGACACATTGCCCACGCGCATGGTCTCGCCCAGCACCGCGTCCTCGACGAATATCTCGTCGACGATCTTCGGGCCGAGAATGCAGACGCTTTCGCCGCGCTCGCTTTCGCGCTGCGAAAACCCGCGCCCTTCCACTACCTCGATCGACTGGGCGGCGAAGAAGGCCGCGTCCGCGCCCTGCACGGTGGTGGACCAGTCCTGCCCGTTGTGGAACGCGACGGCGGGCGTCTGCGAGGACCCGGCGGCATTGACCACGCCGGGGATTTGCCGCTCCACTGCCGCCACGTCCATATCGTCGAACGGGGCGGGCTGGCGTTCCTCGACGCTTTCGGGAAAGACGATGAAGACGTTGGAGCCGAGCCCCGCGATATCTTCCTGCACATTGGCAGTCAGCCCGCGGCCCAGCGTGACCATGGTGATGACGGCGGCGACACCGATGATGATGCCCAGCGTCGTCAGGAAGCTGCGCAGCAGGTGCCGCCGGATTTCACGCAGCGCGAGCAGGAAGGTGGCGCCGAGCATGCGCAGTCTCATTCCGCCACCTCGCGCCGTTTGCCTTCCACCACCCGCTGCACCAGACCGTCCCGGAAATGGACGATGGTTCGGGCGAATTCGGCCATCTCTTCTTCATGCGTGACCATCAAGACGGTGATGCCGCTCCGGCTCAGGTCGCGCAACAATTCCATGATTTCAATGGAGCGTTCGGTGTCGAGATTGCCGGTCGGCTCGTCGGCCAGCAGCACGTCGGGATCGGATACCAGCGCGCGGGCGATGGCCACGCGCTGCTGCTGGCCGCCCGACAGTTCGGCCGGTGTGTGCCCGGCCCAGGGCAGCAGGCCGACCTTGTCCAGCGACCGTTCGGCAGCCTCGCGCCGCGCCTTCTTGCTTTCCCCGCGATAGAGCAGAGGCAGCTCGACATTCTCCAGCGCCGTGGTCCGCGCCAGCAGGTTGAAGCCCTGGAACACGAAGCCGAGATAGCGGCGCCGCAGCAGGCTGCGCTGGTCGCGGCTCAGCGACTGGACCTCGACATTGCGGAAACGGAAGATGCCGCTGGTCGGCGTGTCGAGACAGCCGAGGATATTCATGGTGGTCGATTTGCCCGAACCCGACGGGCCCATGATCGCCACGAAATCGCCGCGCTCGATCGACAGATCGACGCCTTTCAGCGCCTGGAACGCCGCCGGGCCGGTGCCGAAGGTCTTGGTAATGCCTTCCAGCTGGATAAGCGGTGCCTCGCTCACACCGGCCTCAGTCGGCGCCCGCGCCGATGCCGGTCACGACCTTCATGCCCGCTTTGAGCCTGTCGGAAGATACCACGGTGTAGCGGCCATCGCTCTGCCCGGTCACGACGTCGATCTTTTCCAGGTCGCCGGTGTCGGTGACGGTGTAGACCGTCTGGCGGCTGCCCACGCCGATGCTGGCTTCGCTCGTCTGGTCGAGGCCGAGTTCGGGATTGCCGAAGATGCCGCCGCCTTCTTCCTCTTCTTCCGGATCGAAGCGCAGCGCGCCGTTGGGCACCAGCAGCCGCTTGCCGGTGCTGGCGGTGGCGATGGTAGCCGTGGCGGTCATGCCCGGGCGCAGCAGCCCTTCGGGATTGTCGACGATCAGCCGCGCCTCGTAGCTCACCACCTGCTGCGGCTGCTGGGCGGCCTGCTGGGCGGGCTGAGCGATGTTGTTGGATGCCAGATCCACCCGCTCGACCCGCGCGGGGAAGCGGCGGCCGGGATAGGCATCGACGGTGAAGCGCGCGGTCTGGCCCACGTCGACCTGGCCCACGTCGGCCTCGTCGAGATTGACGCGCAGCTGCATGGTGGCGAGGTTTTCCGCCAGCACGAACAGCGTCGGCGTGTTGAAGCTGGCGGCGACCGTCTGCCCCGGCTCGACCTGCCGGGCGAGCACCACGCCCGACACGGGCGCGCGGATCACGGCGCGGTTGGACTGGGTCTGCGCGGTGGACAGCTGCGCCTGCACGGACGCGACATTGGCGCGCGAGGAGGCGACGGCGGCCTGTCCGCGGCGCACGGCAGCCACGGCCTGCTCCATCTCGGCATCGGAGGGCACGCGCCCGCCCGACAGACGCTCCACCTCGCGCAGGCGCTCGAGCTGGGCGCGGTCGGCATCCAGCGTCGCCTGCGCCTGCGCCACCTGCGCGCGGGCGGCGTTGAGATTGGCGCGGCTCTGGACGATCTGGTCCTCGATCACATCGGTGTTGATGACGGCCAGCACCTGGCCGCGGGCCACCTGGTCGTTCACGTCCACCAGCACGCGGTCGATCCGGCCCGACACTTCGGAGCCGACTTCCACCTGGTTGGTCGGGCGCAGATTGCCCGTCGCGGTGACCGCGAGATCGAGCGAGCGGTTGACCACGTCGGTGGTAATGTAATTGGGCTTGGGATCATCGCCCGCGCAGCGCGAGATGGCGAAGAGCAGCAGCAGCGCGACGATCGCGCCGGCCCAGACCCGCTTGCGCTTGTACCATTTCTTCGGCTTGCCGGTTTCGAGATAGCTCTCGATATCCTCGCCGGTGCCGGGGGTTTCGGTCTCGCTCATTGCGCTGTCCTGTCGTCCTGCCCGGCGGCGGGGCCGGGAATGGGGAGGGTGTAATCGAGGTCGCTCCAGCCGCCGCCCAGCGCCTGCGTCAGGCGGACGAAGGCGGTCGCGCGGTCGGCCTCGGCGCCGACCAGCTGGTTGCGCGCGGACAGCAGCTGGCTTTCGATCACCAGCAGCGTCTGGAAGTCGGTGAGGCCCGCTTCATACTGGTTGCGCGCGAGGAAGGCGGAATTCTGCGCCGCATCCACCGCTTCTTCGGTGATCGCCACGCGTTCGTCGGCCGAGCGCTGATCGGTGGCGGAGCTTTCGACTTCCTCCAGCGCGCGCAGGATCGCCTGTTCATAGCTGGCAAGGCTGGCGCGGGCGGCGGCGGCGGCGCTGTCCACCCGCGCGGCGGTGCGGCCGCCGTCGAAGATCAGCTGCGTCAGCCCGGCAAACAGATTGCCGGTGACGAGGTCGAAGATGTCGGCGAGCGGCGAGGCGCCCGCACCGATGCTGCCCGTGAGGCGCAGCGCCGGGAGCAGGTCCGCCCGGGCCACGCCGATGCGCGCCGCGCTGGCCACGACATCGGCCTCTGCCGCGCGCACATCGGGACGGCGGGCAAGCACTTCGGCCGGCGCGGCGAAAGCGGTGAGGATCGGCGGGCGAGGCACGGGCACCGGCTCGCTCGCCTCGAAGGCGGCCAGCACGCGGCCCGGCGGTTCGCCGATCAGGGTCGAGATCGCATTGGCGGTGGCCGCCAGATTGCTTTCGAGCAGCGGAATGGTCGCCGCGGTCTGCGCGCGCTGGGTGCGCGCCTGTTCGACATCGAGGCTGGAGACGAGCCCCGCCTGGTTGCGCCAGCGCGCCAGCTGCAGATTGTCGTCCTGGAAGGCGAGCGAGGAGCGCGCGATGGCCAGCTGCTGCGACAGGGCGCGCGCGGTGATCGCCTGGCTGGCGACCTGCCCCACGATCAGCCGCTGGATATCGGCCAGCGAATAGCCCGCCGCGGCCAGATCCGCCCGGCTGGCCGCGACATTGTTCGAGATGCGCCCGAACAGGTCCACTTCCCACGCCGCATCCGCGCCGAGGCTGAAACGCACATCGTCATCGGCCAGATCACCGACATCGCGCCGCGCCCCGGCCGATCCGTTCACGGTCGGCAGATAGCCCGCCCGTGCGCCGCGCAGGCCCGCGCGCGCCTGGTCCAGCCGGGCGATGCCGATCGCCAGATCGCGGTTTTCGGCAATCGCCTGTTCGACCAGATCGGTCAGCAGCGGATCGTCCAGCAATGTCCAGTATTGCGCCAGCTCGGGCGCGGGGGCGGTGCCGGTTTCCACCGTCGCCCATGCGGGCGGAACCGCCACCTCCGGCTGCGGCGCAGTGACCAGCGGCGTGGCGCAGGCGCCAAGGCCCACCGCCGCCGCCATCGGCAGCGCAGCGCGAGTGACCGCGCGCAATCGTCCCGTCGAATTGAACAAGTTTCCCCCACCTGATCCGTCGCCAAGGACCTTGCCGTCCCGCACAATAATTGCAAGGGCAAATGCAGGTGGTAAGTACTTATTCCAATATTAGCAGGCTTTTACTTAGAAAAGCAAAGTACGCCCCGGCCATTTTCATGCCGGTTCATTCCGGGGCGACAGGATTTCAGATCCCCTCCAGCGAAACCGGCGCGCCGCCCTGATCCGCGCTGCGATAGGCCATCTCGATCAGCCGAATGTCGCGGTAACCCATCTCGCCCGGCGTGGCATGCGGCCTGCCCGCGCGCGCGGCTTCGCTGAAGGCATCCACCTGGCCCGCGAACTGCGTATAGGGCGCGCCGGCCGGTATTTGCGTCTCGCGCCCGCCGTGTTCGTGCCACAGCGCATTTTCGTAATAGGTCGTCGCCGGGTCCATCCGCAGCGAGGATTTGGCGCCGATATAGGTTTGCTTGGAATGGTAGGGCGCATAGCAATAGGAGCTGGAGCCCGACACCACCGCGCCGCTGCGCATGGTGATGCGCCAGTCCACCCCGCCTTCCACCTCGCGGAAGCGCGCGTCATCGCGCGGATAGGCATAGACGGCCGATATGCTCATCGGCGCATCGCCTTCCAGCATCATCAGCGATGTGTTGATGCCGTAGATCCCGATGTCATACATCGAACCGCCGCCCGCCAGCTGCTTTTCCAGCCGCCAGCGATGCGGGGGCCAGTTTTCGGGGTCCGCCTGAAAACCGTGTTCGGCCCGGATATGGCGCAAGGGGCCGATGTCCTCGCCCCGGATCATCGCCAGCGCGGCCTGATTGGTGGGTTCGAAATGGACGCGGTAACCCACGCCCAGCACCTTGCCAGCCTTGCGCGCGGCGGCGATCATCGCTTCGCATTCGGCGCTGGTCGATGCCATCGGCTTTTCGCATAGCACGTGCTTGCCCGCCTCCAGCGCGCGAATGGTGTATTCCGCATGCAGCCCCACGGGCAACGCGATCTGCACGCAGTCGATATCGGGATTGTCGACGATGCTGTCGTAATCGTCATAGCTGTAGGTATGCTCGACGCCGTAGGTATCGGCCAGCCGCGCCAGCTTTTCCGGATTGCCCGATACCAGCGCGGTCAGGCGCGACCGGTTGGCATCGCCGAAGGCGGGCATCAATTGCCCCACGGCAAAACTGCCCAGCCCCACCACGGCCCAGCCCATGCGCTGCTGCGGCGGCAGGGGGAGGGTGGGATTGCCCATCAGCGGCTGGCCCTGCGCCTCCTGCGCCAGCGCGCGCCCGGCCATGGCGGCGGTCAGCGCGCCCCCGCTTGCGATCAGTAAGTCCCGGCGGTTGATTGCCATCTTTCGTCTCCCTCGATCCCCGGCGGCCATCTGCGGGCCGCCCTTTTCCTGCGGTGAGAATATCGAAATCTGCGCGAAATGATAGCGCTATCAGCGGGGACAAACGGAACCTAATCTGCAAGCAATCGCTTCGGCACTATGTCCGATACATACCAAAAGCTCGATCAATCCTTCGTCGGCGGAAGCTGGCGCAAGGCCACCGGCGATGCGATCGCCAACATCTGCCCGTGGGACGAATCCACCATCTTCGAGGTGGCCTCCACCACCGAAGGCGATGTCGATGAGGCCTGCAAGGCGGCGCAAAAGGCGCAGCGCGAATGGGGCGCCATGCCGCCCGCCGCACGCGCCGCGAAGATGCACGCCATCGCCGATATTCTGGAAGCCCGGAAAGACGAAATCGCCGGCTGGATCGTGCGCGAGGCCGGCGGCACCAAGCTGAAGGCCGCGCTCGAACTGATGCTGGTGACGCAGGTCGCCCGCTCCGAAGCCGCGACATTGCCCTATATGGTCAAGGGCGCGATCGTGCCGGAAGATATTCCCGGCAAGGAATCGCGCGCCTATCGCCAGCCCGCCGGGGTGATCGCGCTGATCAGCCCGTGGAATTTCCCGCTGCAATTGACCGCGCGCACGCTGTTCCCCGCGCTGGCGCTGGGCAATGCGGTAGTTATCAAGCCCGCCAGCGATACCATCGTGACCGGCGGCACCATCTTCGCCGCGATCTGCGAGGAAGCGGGCCTGCCCGAAGGGCTGGTCTCGGTGTTGCCGGGTTCCGGCTCCACCATCGGCGATGCGCTGATCCGCCACCCGATCCCCTCAGTCGTCAGCTTCACCGGCTCTACCCCCGTGGGCCGGGGCGTGGGCAAGGCCGCGCTGGATGGCGACCGGATCAAGCCGGTCGAACTGGAACTGGGCGGCAACAGTCCGATCGTGGTGCTGGACGATGCCGATCTCGACCGCGCGGTGGAAGCCAGCGTCTGGGGCAAGTTCATGCACCAGGGCCAGATCTGCATGATCGCCAACCGCATCATTGTAGAAGACGCGATCTACGATGACTTCGTGGAGAAATTCGTCGAGCGGGTGAAGCAATTGCCCGTCGGCGAGCGCGAAAATCCCGAATGCTTCATCGGCCCCATCGTCAACCGCGACCAGTTCGACGGCATCAGCGAAATGATCGCCAAGGCGAAGGAAGAAGGCGCCACCTGCGCGCTGGGCGGCGAGCCCGACGGGCTGGTGATCCCGCCGCATGTCTTCACCGATGTGGGCGAGGACAGCTGCCTGGTCACCAATGAAATCTTCGGCCCCGTCGCGCCAATCCAGCGCGCGCGGGATGAAGACCATGCGCTGGAACTGGCCAACGCCACCGAGATGGGCCTGTCGAGCGCGGTGTTCAGCCGCGACGAAGGCCGCGCGCTGGCCTTCGCCAAGCAGGTGCAGGCAGGCATGACGCATATCAACGATCAGACGGTGAACGACAGCCCCTTCGCCCCCTTTGGCGGCGCCAAGAATTCTGGCATCGGCCGGTTCAACGGCGAATGGGCGATCGACGCTTTCACCAGCACGCACTGGATTTCCATCCAGCACGAGCGCCGCCAATATCCGTTCAGCGCGGACGATGTATAAGGGGTCAGGACATGGGATTTCTCAAAGACGGCAAGTGGTATGACGAGTGGGATTATAATGACGAGGACAGCGGCAAGTTCGAACGCACGCCCAGTCCGTTCCGCAGCTGGATAACGCCCGACGGGTCCGCCGGGCCAACGGGCGAGGGCGGGTTCGCCGCCGAACCGGGGCGCTATCGTCTATACGTCAGCCTTGCCTGCCCGTGGGCGCACCGCGCCACCGTGGCGCGGCGGCTCAAGGGGCTGGAGGGCATGATCGAACTGGTCGTGGTTCACTGGCTGATGAAGGAAGGCGGCTGGTCTTTCCGCGACGGCGAATGCGTCACCCCCGATCCGCTGCTGGATGCCGATAATCTGCACGAGGTCTATACCGCCGCGAAACCCGATTTCAGCGGCCATGTTACCGTGCCGGTGCTGTGGGACACGAAGCAGGGCACCATCGTGAACAATGAAAGCGCGGACATCTTGCGCATGCTCGGCACTGCGTTCGACCAGGTCGGCGCGAAGGAACTGGACCTCTATCCCGCAGCGCATCGCGACGAGATCGATGCGCTGAATGAAGAGGTCTATCACGCGGTCAATAACGGCGTGTACAAGGCTGGCTTCGCCACATCGCAATCCGCCTATGACGAGGCGATCGGCCCCTTGTTCGACAAGCTGGACGAGCTGGAAGACCGCCTCGAAGGGCAGGACTGGCTGGTTGGCGGGCAGCTGACCGAAGCCGATATCCGCCTGTGGACCACGCTCATCCGCTTCGATCACGTCTATCACACGCATTTCAAATGCAACCGCCGCCAGATCGCGGACTATCCCAATCTGGCAGCGCTCACGCGGCGGCTTTACGAGCTGGACGGCGTGGCCGAGACCGTGAATTTCAAGCACATCCGGCATCACTATTACGAGAGCCACGAGCATATCAATCCGAACGGTATCGTGCCGCCGGGGCCGCGCCCCGAAGTGCCGGGCAATGAAACGGCCAGGACAGCAAAGGGAGTGGCGGCATGACTTCACGCGCGCTCAAGACGGTCCACCGCGCCAACCGCGACGACATTGCCGATCTCACCACCCGCAGGCCGCTGCCCACGGGCGGGCTGGCGCAGGTCGATCCTTTCCTGTTCCTCAATCACCACGGGCCGCAGTATTATCCGCCGAACAATAACGGCCTGCCCTTCGGCCCGCATCCGCATCGCGGGTTCGAAACGGTGACTTTCATGATCGAGGGCAGTCTGGCCCATCAGGACAGCAGCGGCGCGCAGAGCGTGGTCGCCGATGGCGGGGTGCAGTGGATGACGGCGGGATCGGGCATCGTCCATTCCGAGCTTTCGCCCGACAGTTTCAAGCGCGATGGCGGGCCGCTGGAAATCCTCCAGCTATGGGTCAACCTGCCCGCGCGGCTCAAATTCACCGACCCCGATTATATCGAGGTTCCGGCGGCCAAGATCCCCGAGGTCGAACTGGCCGAAGGGGTCACGCTGCGGCCCGTATCGGGCTTTGCCGATGCGCCGGTCACCTCGCTCACCGGGGTGGCGCTCGCCACGGTCTATTTCCAGCCGGGCACCAGCGCCACTCTGCCGGCCCCCGCCGGTCGCAGCGTGCTGTTCTACACCGTGCGCGGCTCGCTCCGGATCGGGGACCGCGAAGTGCCCGAACATCATCTCGCCCAGCTGGAAGATGGCGACAGCATCGAGGTCTTCGCCCCCGATGGCGCGGTGCTGCTCTTCGGCCATGCCGACCCCATCGGCGAACCCATGGTGGCGCATGGTCCCTTCGTGATGAACACCGAGCAGGAAATCCGCGACGCTTTCGAAGCCTATCGCCGGGGCGAATTCGCCTGATCGGTCGTCCGTAGCCGGTGTCCGGGCCTGCGGTGGCCGATCAAGAGGGTGTTCGGGCCCTATTCCGGAACAGGGCGCGGCATTGGCAAAAGCCTCGCCGCGCCCTTTCCTCTACCGTGAATGCCCCGAAATCCGGCGCATCCGCAGGGCCCCCGCAGCCACTACCAGCAGCGCCGCCAAAGCCAGCGCCAACAGCGGTCCCAGCGCCACCGACCCCGTCCCGGCGCGCGGTGAATAGCGCGGGATCGCGGCGAAGTCGGCGCGGGTAAAGTATTTATCTTCAAAGAGATAGGGGTAGTAGAACGTCCGCAGATCCGTGTGGTAATCGGCGATGCTGTCCTGGTAGGCGAGCTGTCCGGCAATGTCGGTATCGGCCATCCGGTGGACCAGATTCATCGTCCCCACACCCGGCAGAACAAAGCCCAGCACCCGCGTCAATTCCTCGCGCCGCGCCAGGCTCGCGCGATATTCCGCCACATCCCCGGCCACCGAAGCATCCCCGGCCTGGTGCATCGCATAATACCATTTCCAGTGGAAGCGGCCCTCAAATTCTTGTTTTCCTTGCCATTCCGGGTGGTCAGCAAAAAAGCGCTCGAAGGTCTCTTCCTTGGGAATATCCCATCCGCGGTGCACATTCTCGCGCTGCGCCAGCGTCAGGTCGATGCCCTTGGCCACCGGCACCTGCCGCGCAATCGCCGCATTGGCGAGGGCGGGAAGCACCAGCGTCAGCACGATCCAGCAGCCGATCATGCCCGCCGCCGCCGTGGTCGACGACCGCATCGTCCCGCCCACCAGCATGGCGAGGCCGAACCAGAAAGCGCAGTAAAGCGCCGCTCCGGCGAGCATGACCGCCACTCCGGCAGCCGGCGCGGCCATGATGATCCCGCCCACGACCAGCGGCAGGCCGACGGCGGCCATGACGGCGCCGTAGCGCAGCGCGATCCGCCGCAGCCACAGCCCTTCACCCGCCAGCGAGAGCAGCAGGCGAAGCCGCCCTGTCTCGCGCTCTCCGGTCACCAGGTCATGGCCAAGCGCAATCACCACCAGCGGGAGGAGATAGATCAGGACGAAGGCCCAATCGAACACGCCAGGCAGCGCCAGTTCGGGATTATATGTTTCGGAATCATAGAGTTGCCCCTGCAATCCCAGCGCCCGCACCCGCAGGACGAAGGGCTGCAGATCGCGCTGCCCGATCGCCGCAAAGGCCAGCGCGGGCGGAGGGTCCTGCGTCAGCATGAAGGCATAATAGGCATTATAGCCCGCATCGCCTTCGGGCCCCGCGTTCGCATCTTCCACCGATGCAAGGTCGCGAGCCTGCTCGCGTTCGACCCGCTCTATGGTAGCGCGCTGGTTCTCGATCTTGGCAATACCCACCCAGACCGCCGCGCAGGACAGTACCAGCAGCAGAACGAGGGCAAGAAGGTTGCGGCCCGACCGCAGCAGCAGGCGAGCCTCGGCACGAAGAGCGTTCATTGTCCCATCCTCCCGATACGGCGCGCGGCAAACGGGGCAGCCACAGCAATGACGGCAAGCCATCCCAAGAGCACGGCGAAGGGCCAGACAAGCCGGTCCGATCGATCAAGCCGGTCACTGGATTGATAGCTGAACCGCGGGATTTCTTTCCAGTTTTCCGCCGAAATACGCGGATCATCGCCCTCGACCTCCGGAAGGAGATCGGCCTGCATGCGGTTCAATTGCTGGACGAAATCATACCGGAAGGCTTCGGCCTGGTCGAGGAAATCGAGATGGGCCGTCGGATCGCTGCCGGCCAGCGCCATCGACAGCTGGCGAATGGCGATAAGCGGGCTGAGCACCGAGAAGCGATGCACAAAGGCGTTCTGCTCCGTCTCCAGCGCCGCCTGCCGCTGGGCGGAATCGGCATGGATTGCTGTGGTCAATTTCTCGCCCTCGATACTGACGAGGCCAGTGTAATCCACTGGCAAATCTTCCACCGTATCGACGCCATATTGCGCCAGCACCTTGTCGCGGAAGTCGTTGAAATACGGGTCTTCAGGGTCGTGGCTGTCGCCGATCTCGAGCAGGTCGCGGTGAAGCGCGATCTCGCTTTCGATCTTGGTTGCCAGTTCGGTCTGCGCCGAAGCGGCCTGGGGCAGTGCGCGCGGCAGGAGGATGACAATCACCATCCAGAGCCCTATCAGCACGGCCAGCGCATCGCGCGGCTTTTGTGCCAGAGCGGAGACGAGGACGCTCAGAAAAGCCCACAGCAGCAGCCAAGCACTATAGGCCGCGATCATCAGGGCGACCGTTCCCCAACCTGTCGAACCGGTGGCTGCGAAAACCACCAGCACTGTGAAGGCGGGCAGACCGATCAGGAGCGCCAGAACGCCCTGACCCAGAAATTTGCCGAACAGGAGGCTTTTTCCGCTGATCCCCTGGGCTAGCATCAGACGTAGGGTCGACCTTTCCTTCTCTCTCGCGACGCTGGCGAAGCCCAGGAAGATGAGCAGTAAGGGCGCCAGCGTCTGCAGGACGAAGGCTGGTGTCAGCTGGCCGAAGCGCAGAAGCAGCGAGGATTGCCTGGCCTCTGCGAAATTCGCGCTGTTCTGCCGGTGCCCTTCCAGGAAGATCGTGTTGCCGGTGAAGCTGTCCACCCCGGCATCGAAGAAGGCCAGCGGCGCCACCGGGCGGAAGACGAACTGGCCGTAATGGACCATCCGATGCGGGTGGCGATCGGGCTGTGCATCGAAATCATGATCTGTGCTGGCCTGATAGCGTTCCCGATCCGCTTCAATGGCGCTGCGCCGTTCGAGGCTGGTGAAGCTCGCCACGAGGACGAGCAGAACCAGCAGTGCAGTGGCAAGAAGGCCTGCGCGGTTGCGCGCCAACAGACGCCATTCCTCGCGCGCGATCAATGTTGCCGCACTCATGCCGCGCGTTCCGCATGCGTATAGCGATCGTGCAGCGCATTGAGATCGAACCTCGAGCCGCTGGCTTGCGCTTCCCTCTCTTCCTCGATGCGCCCGGCGATGAGGAAGCCGATGCGGTCGGCTATGTCGACTGCGCTGACGAGATCGTGCGTTACCATGAGAACCGCCACGCGCCGCTTGCGCGCGCTGTCGAGCAGGCGATTGAATTCCAGCACGGCCCGAGGGTCGAGGCCCGAGGTCGGTTCGTCGAGCAGGAGCACGGGGACATCGCGCGCCAGAGCCAACGCAATCGCGACCTTTTGCCGCATGCCTTTGGAAAAGCCGGAAAGGCGTTTGTCCCAGGCGGAGGACGCCAGGCCCACGTCGGTGAGGGCAGCTTCAATGGCGTCGCTGCCCCGCCTGCTATCCGAGAGGGCTAGAAAATAGCTGATGTTTTCCCGCGCCGTCAGGTGCTCGTAAAGCGAGACGTTCTCCGGGACATAGGCCATCTGCGCGCGTGCGGCGCGCGGGTCGGCGACCGGATCGATGCCGCAAACCTGCACCGTTCCGCTCTCGGGGGAAATGAAGCCGAGCAAGGCGGCGAGAGTGGTCGATTTTCCGGCACCATTGCCGCCCATCAGGGCGTAGATTTCGCCCGGCTGCAAAATCAGATCGAGGCCTCGCAAGACGGGGTCCGCGCCGTAGCGGTGATGCAGTTGCGCGATTTCGACGGCCGGCTGGATGTGTGGCTCGGTCATCATCAGAACCCCGCCCGGAAGCCGATGGTCGCGGTGCGCGGTGCGCCTGGCTGGACCCAAAGCTGGGAATAGCTGTTGGCGTACCAGGCCGCGTCGAACAGGTTCGATACGGTGCCGAAGAGCGACACATTGTCGACCACTTCGATTTCGCCGAAGGCCCTGACAAGAGTGTGGTCGGGCAGATAGAATTCCGTTCCCGTCGCTCCCAGACGCTCGCCGACATATTGCACGCCGCCGCCCAGCTTGGCTTGGCGCCCGGCCACCGAGAAGGTCTTCGATAGCTGCGCGTTGAAAGTGTGATCCGGAATATTGATCAGCGGATCGCCCGGCTTGATCTCGAAGGAGAAATTGGGATCCAGCACGCTGCTGCGCGATTCCGCATCGACATAGGCATAGCTGAGCAGGAGATCGACTTTCCCGGGCAGTTTGCCATTCATGTCGACTTCGACGCCGCGACTGCGCGCCTTGCCGATCGCGACCGAAAAGCCGGGATTGTTGATATCACTGGCAAGGACATTGTCCTTTTCCAGCTGATACACCGTGAAGGTGCCGGTCAGTGCGCCCTGAAGAAGGCTCACTTTCGCACCAGTCTCCATGGATTTGCTGATCTCCGGCTCGAAAATCACGCCGTTGACGTCGGTCCCGATATTGGCGCGGAAGCCTTCGCTATAGGCAGCGTAGAGCGTGAGCGCTGCGGCTACTTCATACACAATCCCGAATTGCGGGCTGATCCGGTCATCCTTGCGTTCGCTGTTGACGTCGGTGATGTAATTCTCGGTCCGCAAGGTGAAATCGTCGTACCGGGCACCCAGCCTCACCTGAAGGCGATCGGTCAGTTCGATCTGGTCCTGGACGAAGATGCCGCTGGAGGTCTGGCGATCCAGGCGATCGTTGTTGGGACGCGGGATGGGTGGATCGAAGCGCCCGTAAACAGGATCGAGAATATCGATCACATAGGCTGCCTCTTCGCTCGGGTTCGTCGACAGAGCCGGTGGGCGGGTGCGGCCGAATTGCTGATAATTGTCGAAGCTGTCGTGATCGGCGCCCAGCAGCACGCGGTGGCGCAGGCCCCCGGTCATGAACTCGCCAGTCAGTTCCCCGCGGACGACCGTCTGCTCGGAATCATAGAGGCGCGACCGGCGCTCGCGGGCGAGGGAGCGGCCATCCCGGAAGAGAGACTGGCGCGATCCGCTCAGGTCAGCATCCGATGATAGCCCGGTCAGCAGGGTGTCGCGAATGCTTGCGCCCAGCAGTACGCTCCAGCGATCGTCGAGATCGTGCTGGATGCGCAGCGAATGGCCTTCGGCGCGGGCAATGTGATCGCCGTCACCCGGTGCCCCGAGATAACGCGAGCGGGGTACGGTCTTGAAGTTCCCGTCGAGCACCACGATCCCGCGATCGAATGGCGTCTCCACCCGCGTTTTTTCAAGATCGTAGGTAATCCGCGTGTTGGCGCCCAGGGCCAGGCCAATCGAAGGCAGGAAGCCCCAGCGGAATTCGTCCACCGTATCGCGGAACGTGTCGCCCCCTTCGATATATCCGACCAGGCGCGCGCTGAGGCCATCGGTCACCGCAAGGTTGATATCGGCTTCCGATCTTGCCTTGTCGAAGCTGCCGATCTGCGATCCGAATGTGCCGAAGGTCTGACCGATCTGCGCCTGCTTCGTGACGATATTCACCGTGCCGCCGGGTTCTCCGCGACCGAGCAAGGCTGCGGCCGGTCCCTTGAGGACTTCGATCCGCTCGATACCGGCAGTATCACGCTCACCGCCGAAGCCGCGACCGCCGTTGAAGCCGTTCACGAGATAGCCGGTCGGCAGGTTCTCGTCGCCGGCGAAACCGCGAATGGCGAAGGCATCCCACAGGCCGCCCAGCGTGTTCTGGCGCGCGACGGACGCGTTGAGGTCGAGCGCGTCGTTCAGCCGGATCAGATTGTTGTCTTCCAAGGTTTCTGCATCGATCACGTCGATCGATTGAGGGATCTCGGAAATCGCGAAATTGCCGCGATAGGCCTGGCGCACACCGGAGACGATGATGGTTCCACGGGCGCTGGCGGCGTCGGACGCCTGATCGAGATCGTCGCCCGACTGGGCCAGCGCCTGGGCAGGCAGAAGGACGAGGCTGGCGGTGGCGAGGGCTGTCGAGACGGAGAGACGGGCAATCATGGGGAGGACTCGCAATGGATAAAGAGATTTGCTCATGAGATTTTATCTCATCGGCTGGCGCCCATAGCTGCCGCTGCGCTCAGGTCAATGTTATGTTATACCTTCAATGTGGAAGCGTCACCTGTCGGACACACTTGTGAATAAAGGCGATATGGTCGCGGGGGATGCTCGTCTTGTTCACCGCCCGTCTTGGCTCGGTTGTTTCCCGAATGGCTTGCGCTAAAGGTGCCGCGCATGAAGAAAGAAGACTTGCAGAGCCTCCTCGACGACAAGACCAAGCCGATCGGTTCTTTGGGCCGTCTGGAAAAACTGGCGGTGCAGGCGGCCTCGGTACTTGGCCATCGGAATTCGCCTGACATGGGTGCGACGCTGACTATTTTTGCGGGCGATCACGGTATTGCCACGAATAGTGTGTCTGCTTTTCCGCAAGAAGTAACGGGGCAGATGGTCGCGAATTTCCTTGCCGGCGGAGCGGCTGCGAATGTGATTGCCGCCACGTTGAATGTTCCGGTCACGGTGGTCGATTGCGGTATCGCGGCGGTTCCCGCACCACATCCTGCCCTGGTCGACCTACGGCTGGGTTCAGGCACGGCGGACAGCGCTGCCGGTCCTGCCATGACAGCCCAAACGGCGGAACGCGCGATCGAACAGGGCCGCCGGTTCGCCGCGGGTCTTTCGGGCAAGATGGCCTGTTTCGGTGAGATGGGCATAGCCAACACCTCGGCGGCGACACTGGTCGTTCACAAGCTCAGCGGGATGGAAATCGGCGAACTCGTCGGCCGCGGAACCGGGCTTGGCGACGAGGCCCTATCGCATAAGCGCAAAGTGCTTGAGCGAGCGGCCGCACGGACGGGTAAGCTGGCGCCGATGGAAGTGTTGGCGCAAGTCGGCGGCTTCGAGATCGGTACGATGGCCGGCGCCATGATTGGCGTGTCGGAAGCGGGCATGCTGGTGGTTGTCGATGGCTTCATCGCCACCTCCGCTGCGGCTCTCGCGCGGGCTATCGAACCGGCCAGCGCCGATGCTTTCGTCTATGCGCACCGCTCGGCAGAACAGGGCCACCGTGTCCTGCTCGAATGGTTGGATGCCGATCCGCTACTCGATTTCGACATGCGGTTGGGTGAAGGCACGGGGGCGCTGCTGGCAGTTCCCATGATCCGCGCGGCTCTTTCGCTTTTCTCGATGGCAAGCTTTTCGCAGGCCGGGGTTTCCGGTGCCGGGGGTGCAGCGTCATGACAAATCCGCTGGCTGCCTTTCTGGCGGCCTGGATGTTCCTGACCCGCATCCCGGTAGGAACCAAGGCGCTGTCGGACGCGGATTTCGAAGCCGCACCGGCATTCTATCCGCTTGTCGGCATGCTTCTCGGCATGATCGGCGCCCTCGCATTTCTGCCAGGGTGGATGATCGGCGGCGGTTTTATCGCTGCCATTTTCGCCTGCGCCGCAACCTTGCTCGCCACGGGCGCTTTTCACGAGGACGGGCTGGCCGACCTTTTCGACGGACTGGGCGCGTCCACGCCGGAGCGGATGATGGAGATCATGCGCGACAGCCGACTCGGCACTTTCGGCGCGGCGGCCCTGTTCGTGGCGCTCGGCCTGAAGGTCGCAGCGCTTGCCGCCATGCCGCCTGTGCTCGCGCTAGCCGCGCTCCCCGTCGCCCACGGGCTCTCGCGCCTGTCGGCTGTCGTAGTGATAGCCACCAGTACTTATGCCCGACCTGAAGGCATAGCCAAGCCGGTGGCCGCAGGCGTGGCCCGCAGCGCCTTGATCGTCGCGGCGCTTTCCGGCGTAGCGGCATTGGCAGCCTTCGGAATCTTCACAGGCATGGGCGGCACGGTTTGCGCGCTCGCTGGCCTATGCATGGGCCACCTTGCGACGCGGTTGCTGTTCGAACGCAAGTTAGGTGGCTACACCGGCGACTGTCTCGGCGCGGTCCAGCAGCTTTCCGAAATCGGGTTTTACCTCGGCCTGCTCGCATGGCTCTGATCCTTTTGCGGCATGGCGAGCCGAAGATTGCGTCCGGCGTGTGCTATGGCCAGTCGGATATCGACGCCCGTCTCCCCGATCATGCAGAACTGTTGGATGTCCTTTCCCGCATCGATCGGCCGGTCAGCAGATTGCACAGCAGCCCCCTGCGCCGCTGCATGAACCTTTCCCAGAACCTCGCCCAATTGCTGGATTTGCAAGTCCAGACCGACCCGCGGCTATCCGAAATCCACTTCGGGAATTGGGAAATGCAGCCATGGAACGACATTCCCCGCGACGAGATCGATCTATGGGCCAGCGATGTCGAGAATGCGCGGCCGCATGGCGGGGAAAGTGTCGCCCAACTGATGGTGCGCGCGTGTTCCTATCTGACTGACGTAGCCGGCGAGCCGGGCGACGTTCTGGCAGTCAGCCGCCTCGGAGTGGCGCGTGTGATTTCAGCCATCCTTGGATATCCCGACCCTTTCGAGCTGAAGCTTGGCTTCGGCGATTTTCTTACCTTCGAAACGGACCACATTGTATGACCGCAACCGAGCAGGACGACCACAAGGCGCAGATGAAAAAGCTGCAGGCCGAACAGGCGCAGCGACGGCGCGAATTGAAGGACCCCGAACGCGGGCTGGTGCTGGTTCACACGGGCGACGGCAAGGGCAAGTCGAGCTCGGCATTCGGCGTCATTGCCCGCGCCTTGGGGTGGGGGCAGAAAGTGGCTGTCGTCCAGTTTATCAAAGGCAAGTGGAAGACCGGTGAAAAGCAATTCTTCGGGCGCTTTCCCGATCTGGTCGACTGGCATGTCATGGGCGACGGATTTACATGGGACACGCAGGATCGTGAGCGTGACATCGAGGCTGCGGAAAAGGCTCTCGCCAAGGCAGGTGAAGTGATTGCCAGCCAGGATTATGCGCTGGTCGTACTCGATGAGATCAACATCGCGCTGCGCTACGACTATCTCGGCTCGAACGCTGTCATCAACGTGCTGGAGCAGCGCGGCAAGACCCGTGTCATCCTTACGGGGCGCGATGCGAAGCCCGACCTGATCGAATACGCCGACACGGTCAGCGAGATGCGCGAAATTAAACATGCCTTCCATAACGGGATAAGGGCCCAGCAAGGGCTGGACTTCTGATCCGGGCAGGATTGACACCGGCTTTCCCTGCGCCCATTGGCGCCGGCAGACGGTGCCTCAGGTGTGAAAACGCCTGTCGCTAAGAGGGAAGTCGGTGAGTCTGTCAGGACAAATCCGGCGCTGTGCCCGCAACTGTAAGCCGGGAGCCCCGGACCACTATGCCACTGGCGATGCCTCACAGGTCTCGCCGGGAAGGCGGTTCGAAGGCCTTGATCGGTAAGCCAGGAGACCTGCCGTCGCGTCGTTCGTCCGGGGCCGGGTCCAGCCCAATGGGACAGGAAAGTTTTTTCCGAAGTAACGGCAGCCAGGCCGGTTTCCGGTGCCGCAAACCCTGCGCGGGCGTGCGGCGGGCCATCTGTCGATTTCCATGCGGGCGCCGGAGCCACCGCGTGGCGTGACTTTGGATTTATAATGAAAACTGTATTCTATACTACTGCCGCGGTGGCTGCTTTGGCAGTCTGCCCGACCGCGGCTCAGGCCCAGTCGGCCGATCTTCCCGAAGATGGCGATATGACTTCGGAGTTGATCGTCGTCACCGCCAATCGAACCGAGCGGGCCATAAGCCAGGTAGGCGAGTCGGTCACGGTTATCGCTGAAGACGAAATCATAAGCCGGCAGGCGACCGATGCGCTGGACCTGCTGCGGACCGTGCCAGGCATCACCTTCACCCGCAATGGCGGCATCGGAACCAACGCGAACCTGTCCATTCGCGGTGCCGATAGCGACCAGACCGTGGTCCTGATCGACGGGGTCAAGCTCAACGATCCTTCGTCTACAGGCGGCGGGTTTAATTTCGGAACCCTTCTGACCGGCAATATCGCTCGTGTCGAAGTGGTGCGCGGGTCGCAGAGCGTCCTTTATGGAAGCCAGGCGATCGGTGGCGTTGTGAATCTCATCACCCGCGAGCCGAGCGAGGATCTTGGCGTTTTCTTGAGCGCGGAATACGGCGAGCGTGACAGCGCAGAGCTGGTCGGTAATCTTTCCCGCAGCTTTGGACCTGTAGCCGCCAGCGTAGGGGCAACCTATTTTCGCACCGACGGTATTTCTGCCTTCAGCGAGGCTCGCGGCGGAGAAGAGAGAGACGGGTTCGAAAGCCTCGGCGTCAACGGCAAGTTGGATGTCGCGCTTGCGGACAACATTTCGATCGACCTGCGCGCATTCTATGCCGACGGAGAGACGGACATCGACGGCTTTGGCGCAAACGGATTCGGCGACACTGCCGAAGTTTCCTACCGCGACGATCTGGTCGGTTATGCTGGTTTGAACGCCGATTTCCTGGATGGGCGGCTGCGTAACCGGATCGGTTTTGCCTATACCAATATCGATCGCCGGAACTTCGATTTCGGCAGCGATAGCGAGACCTTTGATGCCCATGGGGAAAACCGCCGATACGAATATCAGGGCGGTTTCGATGCTGCCGAATTCGCGGAACTGGTATTCGGCGCCGAGCGTGAGGAATCCGAATTTCGCAGTTCGAGCTACGGCGCCACGCCCGACGAGGCAGAGGTTTGGATCAACAGCGTTTATGGCCAGCTCAATCTGGCTCCTTTCGCCGGGCTCTCGCTGACCGGCGGCGTGCGTTATGACGACCACGAAACCTACGGCGATGAAACAATTTTCTCGGCCAGCGGAGCTTACTCGCCCAATAATGGGGCCACGGTAGTGCGCGCAAGCTACGGTGAAGGGTTCAAGGCTCCGTCGCTCTATCAGCTTTACAGCGTTTACGGCACCGCCGGGCTTCGCCCCGAGGAGTCCGAGAGCTGGGATGCCGGCATTACACACCGCTTTCTGGATGGACGCGCACAGGCTGGAGTGACGTATTTCGAGCGCGATACTAAAAATCTCATCGGCTTCGTTTCGACCGATACCGATCCATACGGTTATTACGACAACACCGAAGTCGCTTCGGCGCATGGTTGGGAATTCGGCGTTGCCCTGCGCCCAGTCGACGGTTTCAACGTCGCCCTTAATTACACGACGACTGATGCGATCGACGAGAGCATCGGTAATTTTCTGCCCCGCAGAGCGAAGGATAAGGCCAGCCTGGTCGTCGACTATCGCCTCGAAAGCGGGATTGGTCTGGGGGCCACAATCCTGGTTGTTGGCGACAGTTTCGACAATGCCGGCAATAGCCGCGAGCTTGACGGCTATGTCGTGACCGATCTTCGGACAAGCTACGGTATAACCGACAATCTCGAGATATTCGGGCGCGTCGAGAACCTGTTCAATGCCAAATACGAGACCGTTTATCGGTATGGTCAACCCGGCCGTGCTGCATTTGGCGGCGTGCGATACCGCCTCTGATGGTTTTTCGGGCGATCCTCGCGGCGGCAGCAAGCCTTTCGCTCCTGGCCTGTGTGCAGGCTGCGGAGCGAAAGGCCGACGCGCCGCGGCGGATCGTCAGCCTCGATTACTGTGCGGACCAGTATGTGCTGAAGTTCGCGGATCGTGAGGACATCCTTGCGCTCTCCCCCGATGCGGAGAAACGGTATTCCTATATGCGCGCCGAGGCCGCAGGCATCCCGACCGTCCGTCCGCGAACGGCGGATGTGCTGGTGCTTCAGCCCGATCTCGTAGTGCGTACATACGGAGGGGGCCACGACATTGCCAATTTTATGGAAAAACCGGGTGTTCCGGTCCTGCAAATCGGTTTTCCGCAAACACTTGCGGAGGTGCGCGAAGAAGTGCTGCGAGCGGGAATAGCGCTGGGAAAGCCTGAGAAGGCGCGGGAACTGGTCGCCGATATGGATAGACGGCTTGAAACGCTCGCTAGGCGCGGAATGCCGCGCAAGACCGTCCTGTACATGACCCCGGCGGGAGTGACGACGGGTGAAGGTACGCTGGTACATGAACTCTTCGAAGCCGCGGGAATAGAGAATTTCCAGACGCAACCGGGCTGGAACCCGCTTCCGCTTGAACGCCTTGCTTATGAAAGACCGGACATGGTGGCCGCATCCTTCTTCGAAAGCGAGACCAACCACGTCGACAATTGGAGCGCTGCGCGCCATCCGGTTGCCCGCGCGCAATTACGCGAGCTACCTGTCGTGCCGCTCGAAGGTGCTTGGACAGCGTGTGGCGGGTGGTTTGTCCTAGATGCGGTTGAAGCACTGGCCAACGCGGCGGAGAAGGCCTCGTGACGCGGGTGCTAGCAACGCTCGCAGTGGGACTTTTGCTGGCCCTCTTGCTTTCGGTGACACTGGGATCGGTATCTCTTCCGATAGACCGCTTGCTTGCGGCGCTGGCGTTTCAAGGCAGCGAGGGGGATGAGCTGGTGGTCTGGCAGATCCGCTTGCCCCGCGCGTTGGCAGCGGCAATGGTCGGCGCCGCGCTGGGGATGAGCGGAGCAGCGCTGCAGGGCCTTCTTCGCAACCCGCTTGCCGAGCCTGGCATTCTCGGCGTTTCGGCCACCGCCGCCCTGTTCGCCACCTTCGTCCTCTATTTCGGCTTCGCAACCGCGGGGCCGCTTGTCCTGCCGCTGGCGGCTGTGGCGGGTGCATTGCTGGCGACGCTGGTGGTAGCGCTGGCGGCGATCCGGACACGCTCGGTGGTGACCTTGATCCTGATCGGGGTAGGTCTGTCGAGCTTTTCCGCAGCTATCATGGCTTTGCTGATGAACCTCGCGCCCAATCCCTTCAGCCTGGCCGACATGGTCAACTGGATGCTGGGGACGGTTGACAATCGCAGCTTTGCGGATCTCAGTTTCGCCGCTCCTTTCATGATTGCCGGGGCCTTGATCCTGCTCATGTCGCGGCGAGGCCTGTCGGCTCTTTCACTCGGCGATGAAGCGGCCGAGGGGCTTGGCCTCGACCTGCGCCGCCAGCGTCTGGCCGTCATCATCGGCGCCGGGCTCGCAACTGGCGCGGCGGTGTCTCTGGCCGGAGCGATCGGCTTTGTGGGCATCGTCGCGCCGCATTTGGTGCGCCCGTTCCTGCGTTACGATCCCGCGCAACTATTGGTGCCTTCGGCGCTGCTGGGCGGGTTGATCCTCGTGCTGGCCGATATCGGCGTGCGCATATTACCCACCGATAGCGAGCTTAAACTGGGAGTAGTCGCATCGCTGCTGGGCGCACCGATCTTCATCTGGATCGCATCGCGCAGGAGGCTCGCATGATGCTGCTCGAAGCTCGCGACCTGAACCACGCGATCGAAGGTAAGGCTCTCGTGAGCGATGCCGGCTTCACGATCGGGTCAGGCACGTTGACGGCGCTGATCGGTCCCAACGGATCGGGCAAGACGTCGCTGTTGCGCCTAGCTCTCGGCATTGTTCCCGGCGACACCGGAGAGGTGAGGATCGGCGGCATGCCCAGTGGCGAATTGTCGCCTATCGAGCGCGCCCGCCGTGTTGCCTATTTGCCGCAGACCCGGCCCCTGGTATGGCCGCAGCCGGTTGAGGACATCGTTGCGCTGGGACGATTTGCCTATGGCGCAGCGCTTGGCCGCCTTTCGCCCGAAGACAAAGCCGCTGTGACACGCGCCATCGCTGCCTGCCAGCTCGAGGGTTTTGAAAATCGGGCTGCCGATACGCTATCCGGGGGCGAGCTTGCGCGGGTCCATCTGGCACGGGCACTCGCGGCGGAAACCGCTCTGGTGGTTGCCGATGAGCCGGTCGCAGCGCTCGATCCGAGGCACCAGCATCAGACCATGCGCCTGTTTGCCGACATGGCGCGCGATGGGCGCGGCGTGCTGACCGTGATCCACGACCTCGATCTTGCGGTTCGCTATGCGGACCGGCTGCTGTGGATGCATGACGGCAGGATCGTTGCGGATGGTCCGCCGGAGGCAACCTGCACCCCGGACCGGCTTCGTTCGGTGTTCGGCATCGCCGCACATGTCAGGCGCGAAGGTCGGGCTTTGCGCCTAGACATCCAAGGACCGGCCTGATCCGGTATGGGGGCACGGGCGATCATGCTGCAGGGCACGGGCTCGGATGTCGGCAAGTCGCTGCTGGTGGCCGCCCTTTGCCGCATCGCATATCGCCGAGGCATAAAAGTCGCGCCCTTCAAGCCTCAGAACATGTCGAACAATGCAGCTGCGTGCGCGGGCGGAGGGGAGATCGGGCGGGCCCAGGCTTTGCAGGCCCGAGCAGCGGGGCTCGAGCCTACGACCGACATGAACCCGGTCCTGCTCAAACCTGAAGGCGATCGCCGCGCGCAAATAGTGGTCGATGGGAAAGCTCTGCGCAGCGCAGAGGCGGCACATTATATGGCTGAGCGGGGACGGCTGCTCGCTCCTGTGCTGTCCGCGTTCGGCCGCCTGCGCGGTGCTCATGATCTGATCATCGTCGAAGGTGCGGGCAGCCCTGCCGAAGTCAATCTGCGCCGCGGCGATATTGCCAATATGGGCTTCGCACGGGCGGCGGATGTCCCGGTGGTTCTGGTCGGCGACATCGACCGGGGCGGGGTGATCGCATCCATCGTCGGGACCAAGGCAGTGATGGATGCGGAGGATTCAGCGATGGTGGCGGGGTTCGCCATCAATCGCTTCCGCGGCGATCTATCGCTGTTCGACGACGGTTTGCACTTTATCGAGGAGCGTACTGGATGGCGGTCCTTCGGCGTCGTGCCCTGGCTGGCCTGCGCGGCGCGACTCCCGGCAGAAGACGCAGTCGTGCTTGATCGGTCAATTCCTGCTGGCCGAGGCAATATCATTGCGGTTCCGATGCTGTCGCGGATCAGCAATTTCGACGATCTGGACCCCTTGCTTGCTGAACCCGATGTGGATCTGCGTTTTATCCCGCCCGGGCAACCGATCCCGCGCGAAGCCGACGCGATCATTCTTGCAGGAACCAAATCGACGCTGGCCGACCTTGCCATGCTGCGTGCGGAGGGATGGGATCATGACATCCTGTCCGCCTTTCGCGGGGGTGCGCATGTGGTCGGCCTGTGCGGCGGTTTCCAACTGCTCGGCTGCCGGGTCGAGGACCCCGAGGGGCGCGACGGTCCTGCAGGTGCGGCTGCCGCTCTCGGACTTTTCGACATGAGCACCCGCATGACTGGAGACAAAACCGTGCGGCCCACGGGTGGGACGGCGCTGGCTCGCGGGATCGCCGTAAGTGGTTATGAGATACATTCCGGCCAATCTACCGGTCCGGCTCTCGAAACCCCGTTCTGTCGTTTGGAAGATGGCACGCATGACGGTGCTGTGAAGAACGGAGGTCGCCTGATCGGCACCTATCTGCACGGACTTTTCAGCAGCGACGAATTCCGCGGGTATTGGCTCGAAGGGCTACGCAGTGGTCGGGAAAGTGTGCTCGACTATGAAGAGGGCATTGAAAACGCGCTGGACCAATTGGCAGACGGCGTAGAGGCGGCGCTCGATGTCGATGCGCTGTTCGGGCTTGCGCGATGAATGTCTTGTGGTTGATGCTCGGCGGGTTGGTTCTGGAAGCGATCTTCGGCTGGCCGGATGCTCTGGATAAACGCATCGGACATCCCGTCCGCTGGTTCGGCTGGCTGGTTGGCCGCACGGAAAGGTTCTCGAACCGCGAAAGCTTTGGCCGCACGGCGCGCATCTTCCTTGGAGGTATAACGACCGTTGTCCTCGTTGTGATTGTCTCCTGCGCAGGAATCGCTTTCCAAGCTGTTTTGCCCCAGGGATGGGCGGGATATCTGTTGCAGTCCGTGATCGCCGCCAGCCTGATTGCGACCCGATCTCTGCATGACCACGTGGCGGCGGTTGCGTCTGCATTTTCTGAGAATGGCTTGCCCGCTGCTCGCGAGGCACTGAGCATGATAGTGGGCCGCGAAACGCGATCGCTGGACGAACATGGCATCGCGAGAGCGGCGATCGAAAGCCTGGCGGAAAACACCTCCGATGGCATTATCGCGCCTGTGTTCTGGGGCGCACTTTTCGGCCTGCCCGGGCTGTTCGCTTATAAGGCGATCAACACGCTCGATTCCATGATCGGACATCGCAGTCCGCGATTTGAGGCCTACGGAAAGGTCGCGGCGCGACTGGACGACCTGGCCAACCTGGTGCCTGCGCGGCTGACCGGTTTGCTGTTCGGTCTCGTCAGTTGCTCTCACAGATCTATCGAGGTGATGCTTCGCGATGCGTCCCGTCATCGCTCTCCCAATGCAGGTTGGCCGGAAGCAGCGATGGCTGGGGCATTGGGGACACGGCTTTCCGGGCCGCGGCGCTACGGCGACAGTATCGCAAACGAGCCCTGGCTGAATGCAGAAGGGCGCGATCCGTCTATGGCCGACTTGGCTCAGGCCCTTGCCGTCTACCGCTATGCAATCGCGGTGACGGTGCTTTGCTTGCTGGCGCTGGGGTGGGTTACCTCCCGATGACGCGATCCGACTATATAAACGGGCACGGCGGACAGATCGATGCCATGGCACGAGCATTCCCAGATGCGCCAAAGCCTTGGCTTGATCTTTCGACTGGGATCAACCCTTGGCCATATCCCGTGCCAGCCTTGGCGCCGGAAGCTTGGGCACGCTTGCCGGGTGAACAGGCGCGCGTGGATTGCGAAGTTGCGATGGCGGATGCGTTTGGCTGCAAGCCGGGCGTTTGCCGTGCTTTTGCAGGCACAGATATGGTGATCTGCCAATTACCGAACGTTCTTCATTCACGCCACATAGCCCTGCGATCTCCGAGTTATGCTGACCACGCGACGACATGGGATGCTGCAGGTGCCGAAGTACGGGAAGTCGAGCGGCCGCTGGAACTGGTCGACGAGGTTGATACCGTGGTGGTGGTCAACCCCAACAACCCCGACGGATATCGGTGGACTATAGCAGAACTCGAGGAGGTCCGGGGGCGACTTGCCCAGCGCGGCGGGTGGCTGATTGTTGATGAGGCGTACGCGGATCTCGACCCTTCCGCCAGCATGGCGCCTTTCGCAGGAAGCGAGGGGCTGATCATCCTGCGGTCGTTCGGGAAGTTTTTCGGGCTCGCAGGCACGCGCCTTGGGGCTGTGCTTGCCCCGCCTCATATCCTTGCATTGCTTGCTGAGCGATTTGGCGTCTGGGATGTTTCCGGTCCTGCCTTGGCGCTTGGTGCAAAAGCGTATGCCGATAAAGCTTGGCACGAAGCCACCCGCAGCCGTTTGGCAGAAGCGGCCACCCGCTTACGGGTGGTGCTGGTAAATGCGGGGCTTCAAGATGTCGGAGGCACCGATCTTTTTCGATATGTAAAAACCGGAGATGCGCAAGCTGTCTGGCGCACACTTGCCCACCAAGGCATCGCCATTCGTGGTTTCGAGGACCAGGGCAAGGCGCTACGCATCGGCCTGCCGCCCGATGCGCAGGCATTGTCCCGACTGGCTAGGGCTTTGGCTGCTTCAGGGTGAGCGGAATTCCTGCGACGACCAGTTCTACGCGGTCACAGATTTCAGCAAGTCGCTGGTTCAATCGTCCCTGTTCATCCCTGAATCGCCGGCCAAGCGCATGCTCGGGGACGACGCCTGACCCGACTTCATTGCTGACCAGAATGAGCCTGGCTTCGGCTTGGCCTAGAGCGTCTATCAACGCCGTCATTGCCGCGTCCGTGCCGCGGTCTGCCAGCATGATGTTCGAGAGCCAGATGGTGCAGCAGTCGATGACTAGAGTGCCCTGCGATTGCTTGGCGAACGCCTCGGGCAAATTGAGCGGCGCTTCGATAGTTGTCCAACGCGCATCCCTCTCAGCCTGATGCAGCGAGATGCGTTCCTCCATCTCCGCGTCATAGGCTTGCGCCGTCGCAACGAAGATGTGGGGACCAGGCATCTCTTCCGCGAGAGCCAGCGCTCTGCGACTTTTTCCAGACCGGGCGCCACCGAGAAGCAGAGTAAGCTGGCCCATGTTTTGTGGTCTCTTCCCGGTTCAGGTGATTTGATGTCAGAGGGCAACAGCTCAAGCCGTTATCCGCGTCAAGCTGGCACTGATCCGGTTTCAACCTTTCACTTAAAGTACTGGCAAACAAAAAGGCGAGGCGTCCGACGCCCCGCCTTCGTTTTAGATCAAACTGTGGTCGATCTTATTTTTCTGCGAGCTGGTAGGTCCCATCAACGCGCGTAAGCGAGCCTAGTGAGCCCTCTTTCAATGCCTCCGGAAGCAAGCTTTCCGGAAGGTCCTGGTAACACACGGGGCGCAGGAAACGATCGATAGCCAGCGTGCCCACCGATGTGCTGCGTCCATCGGAAGTCGCCGGGAACGGCCCACCATGGACCATGGCATGGGTAACATCGACACCGGTCGGCCAAGCGTTCGCAAGGATACGCCCTGCGCGCTGCTCCAGCACTGGCAGCAGCTTTGCCGCTTCCTGATGATCGGTCTCGTTCAGGTGCAGGGTAGCCGTGAGCTGCCCTTCGAGGCTTTCGAGAATTTCTGCGACTTCGGAAAGATCTCTGCAGCGGACAATGATCGAGCTTGGCCCGAAGACTTCTTCCTCGAACCCGTTATCCTTGCGGAAAGCGGAAGCCGACACGGTATACACCTCGGCTCGGCCGCAGGCACTCGACCCTTCCTGGCCTACGCCAACGGGTTCGGCACCGTCGAGCGAGCCAAGGGTAGAGATACCTTTACGGTAAGCATCGCTGATGCCCTTGGTCAGCATGGTCTGCGCGGCAACCGAAGGAAGCGCTTCGCGTGCCTTGGCAATGAATCGGTCGGTCGCCTCTCCCTCAACCGTCAGCACGATGCCGGGGTTGGTGCAGAACTGACCTGCACCCATCGACAGCGACCCGACATAGGCTTCCGCCAGAGCCTCGGGGGCTTCTGCAAGCCGGTTCGGCATGAGTACGACTGGATTGATGCTACTCATCTCGGCAAAGACCGGAATTGGCACTTCGCGATTTGCCGAATGTTCCATTAACGCGAGACCGCCCGAGCGCGAGCCGGTAAAGCCGACTGCCGCAATTCGCGCATCCTTGACGAGCGCTTCTCCGAGTTCGAAATCGGTGCCCGACAGCAGCGAGAAGACGCCTTCGGGAAGGCCGCTTTCCTTCACGGCTTCCGCGATCGCTCCACCGACGAGTTCCGAGGTGCCCGGATGCGCAGGATGGCCCTTGACCACGACGCAGCAGCCGGCGGCGAATGCCGAGGCGGTGTCGCCTCCGGCAACCGAGAAGGCGAGGGGGAAATTGCTCGCGCCGAAGACGGCGACCGGTCCCAGCGGAATCTTGCGCATGCGCAAGTCGGGTTTGGGCGGCGTGCGGTCCGGGTTGGCATGATCGATCCGCAAACCTTGCCACGCACCGTTTTCCACTTCGTCGGCGAACAGGCGAAGCTGGCCGACAGTACGGCCGCGTTCACCGTTCAAACGGGCTTCGGGAAGGCCGCTTTCGGCCATTGCGCGCTGGGTGAGTGTGTCTCCGAGCGCATCGATCTTGTCCGCGGCGAGACGCAGGAATGCGGCGCGTTTGCCCAGTGCGAGGCTCCCGAACACTTTCTGAGCTTCTGCGGCTGCGGCACAAGCATCGGCAACATCGGATTTCGAAGCTTCGGCAAAATGTGGTTCGAGCTTGTCCCCGCTCGCGGCATCGACTGCTGTAAAACTGCGGTCACCGCCCCGCCATTCGCCTGCGATGTGATTTTTGCCTGTTAGCATGGGCATTCTCTCCTGGATTCAAAATCTGAGTGGATGAAAAGGCGACTTGCAAAGCCGCTATTTTCCGTCAAAGGTAGCGCTAACATATACACACAATTGTGCAACAGCACAGCAAGGGAGGGAATTTTGGAGAGAGTGCAGACAGGCGCCAATATGGCGCTGATTTCCGCAATTGTGGCGGTCGCTACCTTGGGCGGGTTTTTGTTCGGCTTCGACAGCGGGGTCATCAATGGAACTGTCGATGGCTTGCGGATTGCATTCGATTCGGATGACGTGGGTACGGGCTTCAATGTCGCGTCGATGCTGCTTGGCTGTGCGGTTGGTGCCTTCGTCGCCGGTAGACTTTCGGACATTCTCGGGCGCAAGCGCACCCTGTTGATCGCGGCGGCATTCTTTATCATCAGCGCCTATGGGTCTGGTATTGCTGGATCGTCGGGCGAATTCGTCGTCTACCGTATAATCGGAGGCCTCGCAGTGGGAGCGGCCAGCGTCTTGGCACCGGCCTATATCAGCGAAGTGACGCCGGCGGCCATGCGTGGTAGGCTTTCGAGCTTGCAACAGGTTATGATCATCGTCGGTCTGACCGCCGCGTTTCTTTCCAACTATCTTCTGGCTGAATTTGCGGGCTCGTCGACCGACCAGTTCTGGCTCGGTTTCGAAGCCTGGCGGTGGATGTTCTGGATGGAGCTTATTCCGGCGACGATTTTCCTTCTGGCGCTGTTCTTCATACCTGAAAGCCCTCGTTATCTGGTGACCAAGGGCGATCGCGACAAGGCTCACTCGGTATTGTATCGCCTGTTCGGCGACGCTACGGCCAACCGCAAGGTGGGCGAAATCGAGACCTCGGTGTCGAATGACCATGCGCCTCGTCTCTCGGATCTTCTCGACAAGAATACGGGAAAGATTCGCCGCATTGTGTGGGTAGGGATCGGACTCGCCGTGTTCCAGCAACTGGTCGGCATCAATGTGGTTTTCTATTACGGTGCTGTCCTGTGGCAGGCCGTCGGCTTCAGCGAATCCGATGCGCTGAAGATCAACATTCTAAGTGGCGCGATTTCGATCGCCTCTGTGCTGCTCGCCATCGCTCTGATCGACCGCCTCGGCCGCAAGCCTCTGCTTCTGATCGGTTCGATCGGCATGGCAGTCACTCTTGCGATCATGGCGCTCGCTTTCATGAGCGGGTCACTTGTGGATGGAAAGCTGCAGCTTTCCGACGGAGCAGGTCTCGCGGCACTCATCTCCGCGAACATCTATGTCGCATTCTTCAACTTCAGCTGGGGCCCCGTAATGTGGGTTATGCTGGGCGAGATGTTCCCTAATCAGATCCGTGGATCGGGACTCGCAGTGAGCGGCTTTGCCCAATGGGTGGCCAATTTCGGCATCACGATGACCTTTCCGATCATGCTGGCGAGCGTCGGACTGACCGGAGCTTATGGCTTCTATGCCATCAGCGCTGCCCTCTCGGTCATTTTCGTCTGGATGATGGTTCGCGAAACCAAAGGTCTCGAACTGGAGCAGATGGAAGGGTAATTGCTTTGCATCCTGGCAAGAAGGATCATCAAGATCGGCGCACAGGGTGTGAACCTGCTGAATGAAGTAACAAAGACTACCCAAGCTAATACGGGCGATCCAGCTGATCTGGCACCATATTCCTATTTCATTAACGATCGACGGTTCTCGTTCATCATTCGCGGCAATTTCTAGCTGCGAGGGAAATGCGGAAAAAGCCGCGTCATCCGAGAGAATGGCGCGGCTTTTTCACTCCTACATGTATGAAGCCAAATGTTAGGTAGTTTAGCCCATTGTTTCCCGTGAAGTAGTTGGGAGACTCCCGCCGTTTTCGGCGCGCAGCTTCATCTGAGGCTCGGAGGCGGCCCTAAAAGTCGAGCTGTTCGGCTATCGCGGTTCGCAGCGGCTTCACCTCATAATCCGAGCTATAGGGCGTACCGCGTACCTGCAGGCCATCGGGTCTTTCTGCGGGCTCGAAATACTGTAGCCAGTTGAACGTATCGGTCATCCCCCAGGCGAGGATGTCATCGAGATGGTCGCCATACTCCAGCATGAGATCGAAATAGCGCCGCGAGAATTCGGCCACCTTCTGGTCGCGTTCCCGGACATTGGCGGGCAGGGCGCGGTCCTTGACGTCGAATTCGGTGATGAGCAGTCGCAGGCCCATTCCAGTCACCTCGTCCAGGAAACGCCGCCATTCGCGTTCCAGATATGGGCCCACACCGGTCGCGGGATCAATGGCGAAAATCTCAATATGCGACTGGATGCCGAGAGCATCGACCGGCGTGCCGCGCTTCACCATGCCTTCGAGGAGACGCAGCACATCGTCGCAGTGTTTGCGATGGTCAGGTTCCCAGCTCATGTAGTCGTTATAGACCAGCTGAGCGTCCGGCAGTTCTTCACGCGCGGTGTGGAAGGCCAGATCGATGACTGCTTCGGGACTTCCCATGGCGCGGCTGAGACTGGTCTCGATAGGGGCATTGCGATCGTGATCGATCGCTTCGTTGACCACATCGTAGCTCTGTATCTGCCCGCGATAGCGGCGGGTGACGGCGCGGATGTGATCCGTGAGCAACTTTTCCGCCTCGGCCACCGGATTGGCACCGAAATCATAGGTGTTAAGCCAGTCTGGAAACCACTGCGGCCGATGCCACAGCAGGGTATGGCCGCGAAGCGCCATATCGTTCTGCTTCGCCCATGCAGTGATGGAATCCATTCGGGAGAAATCGAAAGCGTCGGGACCGGGCCGGATAGTCTGCCACTTCATCTCATTCTCTGGCACGACAATCCCGCATTCGGCCTTGATAAGCTTCATGTAGCGCGCGTTCTGGATCGATCCCTGATCTGTGCGTCCGGGCGTCGATGCGACCGCGCTGCCGAACCGGCGCCCGTTCTTGCGCGCAAGCTGGTCGAGGCTTGGTTTCGGATATGGCGACCCGTTTGCCGAACCGGCGCCCGGCTCGAGGACCGAACGCCCCGCATAGCTGGAAGCGCATCCGGCCAAGGGGATGGCCGCAAGACCGGTAAGCGCATCGCGGCGGGTAAGGCGCAGGTCCCGAGGCATTGTCAGACGATCTCCACTAGGACTGAGTTGAGGTTTGCGGAGCTGTTACCAGCAGAGAGCTTTACCGGGCCCGGTTCGTTCACTTCTTCCATTTCCCTGTTCCAGAAAGCCAGCTGGCTCGGTGGGATGATAAAGGTCACCGTGCGGTTCTCTCCGGGCTTCAGCGTTAGACGTTCGAAGCCCTTCAATTCCAGCACGGGCCGGGTGACTGACACGTCGGTGCGCGTAATGTACAGCTGAACCACCTCGTCGCCGGGATAGGTGCCGCTGTTCCGCACGTCGACAGCTACCTCTATCGCCTCATTCGGGCCATAGGTTTTCTTGGCAGTTCGCGGGGCTGAAATCTCGAATTGCGTGTAGCTCAGCCCGTGACCGAACGGGAACAGAGGGTCGTTGTTGTCGAACAGATACCCCCGCCGCGCGCTGGGCTTGTGATTGTAGAAATAGGGTATCTGCCCTTCGTTGCGCACCACCGTCACCGGGAGCTTGGCGCCGGGGTTCACCTTGCCGAGCAGAGCTTCGGCCACAGCAATCCCGCCTTCCTGGCCCGGATACCAGCATTCCAGAATGGCGTCGGCCTTGTCGACCACGTTCGGCCAGCTAGGCGGCCGCCCGTTATAGGCAGTCACGATCAGCGGCTTGCCCAGAGCAGACAGGGCATCCACCAGTTCATTCTGTTCGCCGACGATGTCGATTTCGGTGCGGTCGCCCAGGTGATCGGTCGCGAAGCCTTCGCGGCTGGTCTGTTCGGTGTCGCCAATAGCGAGAATGATCGTATCGGCAGAGCTTGCAATCTCGACCGCCTCCTTGATCAGATCGAGGTTCTTTCTGCGATCGGCCAGTTCGATGAGATCCTGCGAGCGGTCTTCGCTGGTGGTTATGAAGACACCCTGCGCTGTGACGAAGTCCGTCTCCGGAGCGATGGTGCGAAGCCCCTCGATGAGGCTGATGGTTTGCTTCGGCACGCTGGAATATCCGCCGAGCCGCGCAATTGCGTGGTTGGGCCCGATCACTGCGACCCGGCCCATGCGCTGGCTGTCGAGTGGCAGTGCCGCGTCGCGATTGGTGAGCAGGCACAGAGATTTGCGCGCAGCTTCAAGCGCAAGCGAGCGCGCTTCCGCATTGCCGGTAATCTGCTCTGACTGCTGCCAGTCACCGAAGGGGTTTTCGAACAGGCCAGCGCGGAACTTGAGTGCCAGCATGCGGGCGCAGGCGACGTCGATCAATTCCATGGGCACACGTCCGGCGCGCACCGCGTCGGGCAGGGTGGCATAGGCCAGGCCTTCGGGGAGTTCGCTGTCCACACCCGCTTCCAGCGCCTGCCGCGCCGCGTCTTCCAGGCTGTCTGCAACGTGGTGCAAGGTTTCCAGCTCATGGACGCCGCCGTAATCGCTCACGATCACGCCATCGAAGCCCCATTCGCCGCGAAGGACGTCGCCGAGCAGCCAGATATTGGCATGGCTGGGCAGACCGTCGATCTCATTATAGCTGGGCATGACTGCGCCCACCGAAGTCCGACTGACAATCCGTCTGAATGGCGGGAAGAAATCTTCGCGCAGCTCGCGCTCTGAAATCTGGGCGGGGGATACGTTGTTGCCTGCTTCGGGCTGGCCGTGACCGGTCATGTGCTTGAGCGTTGCAAAGACCTTGCCGTCACGCAGCTTCTCGAATTTGCCCGGACCTTGCAGACCTTCCACGGCTGCAACGCCCATCTCGCCGACCAGATAGGGGTCTTCGCCCCAGGTTTCCTCGATCCTGCCCCAGCGCGGATCGCGGACGATATCGACGACCGGCGACAGCACGAGCGGGACACCGCGCGAGCGCACCTCGCGCGCGACGACCGACTGGACCCGCCGCATCAGGTCAAGATCGAATGATCCGGCAAGACCGATCGCCTGCGGGAACATGGTGGCTTCGGTGGCCATGTAGCCGTGGAGAGATTCCTCATGCAGGAGCACGGGAATGCCGAGCCGCGTGTCTTCCAGCGCCCAGCGTTGGAGGGCATTGATGAATTCCACCGTCTGGCGCGGCGTCCTCCATTTGGCTGCAGTGCCGCCTGCCGCACCCGAAATGCCGGGGACGCCCCGTTTGTCGCTTGGCCGGGTGACATGGCCGATCCCATTGGGAAAAGCCGCGCTGGCCTTGGCAGGGTTGAATTCCAGGGCGTCGATCATGTCGCCCTTGGCGGCCCAAGCCGTCCGGATCTGCGCCACCTTTTCGTCGAGCGTCATGCGCGCCATCAGGTCGGCGACGCGAACCGAGATCGGCGCAGATGGATTTTTGTATTGCTCACCAGCCTCCGCGAAGGCTGCCGGGGTCTGCATGAAGGCGAGAGCCGAAAGGCTCCCGCCCGCAAGCAGCTTCATTGCACCTCTGCGGTGCGTAATCACGGGCGAACCGTGAGGGTTACTTCGGTCAGGTCTTCGGAATTAGGGCCGACCATCAGGGTGAAATCACCCGGTTCGACCACGCGTTCCATATCGCGGTTCCACATCATGAAGGCGCGCGGTTCGATTGCGATATCGATCTGCCGCGTCTCGCCGGGCTGCAGCGTGATGCGCTGGAAGCCGACCAGTTCCTTCACCGGACGGGTGACCGAACTGATCTCGTCACGCAGGTATACCTGAACCACCTCGTCGCCAGCCATATCGCCGGTATTGGTAACCGGGACGCGGACGGTCACGCCTTCGCCCGCAGCGATGCTCTTGGCAGACAGAACCGGCGCACCGATTTCAAAGCTGGTGTAGGAGAGGCCGTAGCCGAAGGGATAGAGCGGCGTGACCTCGTCGAAGAGGTAGCCGCGCCGCGCGCTTGGCTTGTAATTGTAGAAATTGGGAAGCTGGCCGACGTTGCGTGCCGTGGTGACCGGCATCTTGCCGCCTGGATTGACCCGTCCGAAAAGCGCATCGGCAATCGCCGTGCCCTGCTGTTCGCCGGCATACCAGGTTTCGAGGATTGCATCGGCCTGTTCGGCAACTGCAGGATAGCTCGGCGGGCGCCCGTTGACGAGCACCGCGACGACAGGTTTGCCGAGTGCCTTCATCGCCTGGAAGAGTTCGTTCTGCTCGCCAACGAGATCGAGGCTGGTACGGTCGCCGAGGTGACCGGGGGCCCACCCTTCACGGCTTGTCTTCTCGGTGTCGCCGATGAACAGCAGGATGGTATCGGCATTCTTGGCGACTTCCACCGCTTCGGCGATGCGGCGCCGGTTTTCCGCAGGATCGCCCAGTTCAACCTTGTCATCCCACCAGTCGTCATCGCCCTTGGTGATTTCGACACCGAGCGAATGCACGATATTCGCGCGGTCGCCGACCAGCGCACGGATGCCTTCGAGCGGTGTCACGCTGGCACGCGGTTCACCGTAATATCCGCCAAGCCGTGCGACGTCTGCATTCGGGCCGATCACGGCAATCGTGGACTTGGTGCCACCAGCGTCCGGCAGGGCGAGGGGCAGCACGCCGTCATTCTTTAACAGGACCAGCGACTGCGCCGCTGCCTTGCGCGCCAGAGCGACGCCTTCGGCACCGTTCGATTGCTTGGCGAGGGCAAGGTCCGGCCAAGGATTGTCGAACAGTCCGGCGTTGAACTTCATCGTCAGGAAGCGGCGGACGGCGGTGTCCAGCTGTTCCATAGAGACCTTGCCTTCGCGCACACTGGCCGCGAGATTTTCGAACCCGTCACCTTCGGGCAGATCGACGTCCACACCGGCTGTCAGAGCCAGTTCCCCGGCGGCCTTGTAATCGGGCACGATCTTGTGGAGGCGGGCCATGTCCTCGATAGCGTAATAGTCGCTGACGACAGCGCCCTGATATCCCCATTCGCCGCGCAAGACATCGTTGAGCAGCCAGCTGTTGGAGTGTGAAGGGATGCCATCGATTTCATTGTAGCTCGCCATCACCGCATCGATCGCCGTGCGGGTGACCACCTGTTCGAAGGGCGGGAAGAACATTTCCCGCAGCGTTCTTTCGCTGATCTGGGCAGGGCCGACATTGGTGCCGCTTTCGGGCTGTCCGTGGCCGGTCATATGCTTGAGGGTGGCCATGACCTGGCCATCGCGCAGCTTGCGGTCTGTGCCCACGCCGGTCAGGCCTTCGACCGAGGCTACGCCCATTTCGCCGACCAGATAGGGATCCTCGCCAAAGGTTTCCTCGATCCGGCCCCAACGCGCATCGCGCGCGACGTCGACCACTGGGGAGAGGACTAGGTGGACGCCGCGCGCGCGAACCTCGCCTGCAATGAGATCGTTCATCTCACGGATGAGATCGGGATTCCATGTGCTGGCGAGGCCAATTGACTGGGGAAAGGCTGTGGCATCCTTGGCTGCGAAACCGTGGAGCGATTCTTCGTGAAACAGAATGGGGATACCCAGGCGGGTCTCTTCCATTGCCCACTTCTGGGCATCGACCACATATTGAATACTGTCTTCGATATTCCTGCGCGGGACCTGGCGCGGGCTGGAGGGGCCGAGACGGTCCGACGGCCGCGCAATCTGGCCGATGCCATCGGGGAAGCGGCGGGCGGCCTTGGCGGGATCGAAATCATCACCCTGACCCTGGATTTCACCCTTGCTGTCCCAGATCGTGATGATCTGCGCGACTTTTTCGTCCAGTGTCATCCGAGCGAGAAGGTCCTCCACCCGCTGAGCGACCGGCAGGCTGCTATCCCAATAGGGAGCATCCGCCATCGATCGTTCGACTGCGACTTCCTGTGCCATGGCCGGAGTGATGGATGTAAGCTGGAGCGCTGCCAGGCAGACCCCCATTGCGAGCGCGCTTCGCTTGATTCGACGCATGATCTTGTCTCTCTCCCGTGGGGCGACTTGACTGCCGCCATCGTTGTGGTAGCGCTACCATGATGAGAGGGAGAAGGCTTGTCAACTGGCTTGGGCGCCTGTCTGCGCCAATGGTGGCGTGCAGCGTTGTAGCGGTGCCTGCTTATGCCGAAGATGGATATGATCTGTGGCTGCGTTATGCACCGCTGGAGGGGGAGGCGCAGTCCGATCTGCGGGCCGATTCTCCGTTCGCGAATATTGCGGACGGTGGCAGGTCCAGCCCCACTTTAGAGATCGCGCTGGAAGAGCTTTCACGCGGCTTTGCGGGACTTCAGGGCTCAGGCGCGCGCGCTGCCAATGGTTCGCCGGTCAAGGTCGAGCTGGACTGCGGTGAGACGGTCGGCACGGGCGAGGGCGGGTATCGGCTGAGTCCCGTTGCGGATGACCCGCGAAGAGCGTTTCTCATCGCCGCCGAAGACCATCTTGGATGCCTCTACGGCAGCTTTGCTCTCCTGCGCGAATTGAGCACGGGCAAGCGGCTTTCCGATATTGCGATAGGTCAGGCACCCGCCATGCCTCTGCGCATGCTCAATCACTGGGACAATCCCGACGGGCATGTGGAGCGCGGCTATGCGGGGCGGTCGATTTTCGACTGGTGGCATCTGCCCGAACGGCTCGACCAGCGGATGATCGATTACGCCCGCGCCAATGCCTCGCTCGGGATCAACGGCGTGGTGGTCAACAACGTCAACGCGAAGTCCTTCATGCTGGAGCCGCGCTATATTGCCAAGCTTGAACGGCTTGCCCATGCCTGGCGGCCTTACGGCATTCGCGTCTATCTGTCGGCCCGGTTCAGTGCGCCCCGCGATATCGGCGGGCTGGACACGGCCGACCCGCTCGATCCGGCGGTTCGGGCCTGGTGGCATGCGAAGGCCGACCAAATCTACACCGCAATCCCGGACTTCGGCGGTTTCCTCGTGAAAGCGAACAGTGAAGGGCAGCCGGGGCCGCAGGACTATGGCCGCACCCATGCCGATGGGGCCAATATGCTCGCCGCGGCGATCGGCGATCGGGGGACGGTCATCTGGCGGGCATTCGTCTATTCCGCGGAAGACGAGGCCGACCGGGCCAAGCAGGCCTATGAGGAATTCGTGCCGCTGGACGGACAGTTCGCCGACAATGTGATCGTGCAGGTCAAGAACGGTCCGGTCGATTTCCAGCCCCGCGAACCCTTCCATCCGATGTTCGGCGCCATGCCGAACACCCGGTTGATGCTCGAAGCGCAGATCACCAAGGAGTATCTCGGATTCGCGAGCCATCTCGCCTATCTGGCGCCGCTGTGGAAGGAAGTCCTGGACGCCGACACCGGGCGCGGCGGAACGGTTGCCGAAGTGGTCGCCCCGGTTGGCATCGCCGGGGTTGCCAATACGGGATCCGATCGCAATTGGACCGGATCGCATTTCGATCAGGCCAACTGGTATGCATTCGGGCGGCTCGCGTGGAACCCGGCACTGACCAGCGAAGAAATCGCCGGCGAGTGGGCGGCGCAGACCTTCACGCGCGATCCGGCTGCGGTCGGGGCAATCACATCGATGATGCTGGATAGCCGCGAGGCTGTGGTCAGCTATATGACTCCGCTCGGCCTCGCGCATCAGATGGACACCGGCCACCATTACGGCCCGGGCCCATGGGTCTGCGATCTGGCGCGGCCCGAATGGAACCCCTGCTATTACCATCAGGCGGACCGGTCGGGCATCGGTTTTGATCGCACTGCGAACGGTTCGGACGCTCTTTCGCAATACGCGCCGCAGGTGGCTGCCCAATGGGCGGACCCGGCTACGATCGATCCGCATTATCTGCTCTGGTTCCATCACGTGGCATGGGACGACACGCTGCCGAGCGGGCGCACCGTGTGGCAGGAACTAGTGCGCGAATATGATCGCGGCGTCGCTGCGGTCGATACGATGGCCGGGCAATGGGCCGGACTGCGCGGAGCGATCGACGCCGAACGTCACCGTGCCGTGTCGGAAAGCCTCGCGATCCAGCAGCGAGAGGCGCGCTGGTGGCGCGATGCCTCTGTCGCTTATTGGCAATCGCTCAACGGGCTGGAGATGCCGCAGGGTGCGTCCCCGCCTGCCGAAACGCTCGAAGCCTATAAAAGCCGGAGTTTTCCGGAAGCGCCCGGACAGTGATGCCCCTTGCCGATCTTGCGGGCATGGCTTTAAGGCTGGTGCCATGAATGCAACCCAAGGGACAGCCGCCAGCGGACGCAAGCGCAACACGCGGCGCAACAACACCGCCCCCACCATCGCCGATGTGGCCCGCGAAGCGCAATGTTCGCCGATGACTGTCAGCCGGGTAATCAACGGGGAGGAAAACGTCCGCGATCACACGCGCGACACCGTTCTCGCCGCCATCAAGAAGCTCAACTATGTGCCTAATCGTGCGGCACGATCGCTTGCGGGTGGGTCGCAGCTCAGGATTGCCTTGCTGTTCGACAATCCCTCGGCATCCTATCTCAGCGAATTCCTGATGGGGGCGCTGGAAGAAGCCAGTCGGCGCGACATCTATCTGGTCGTTCAGAGCCAGGAAACCGTGGTCCAGAGTAGCGAACTGGTGCGCAAGCTGATCGAAGGCGGCATCAGCGGTTTCATTCTGCCACCCCCGCTGTGCGATGATCAGCGCGTGCTCGACCTGATCGAGGAAGCCGGGGCGATTGCCGTCGCGGTCGGCCCGGGCAAGGCGCGCGGATCCTATGGCTCGGTCCTGATCGACGAATACCAGGCGGCTTTCGATATGACCCGCCACATCATCGGCCTAGGGCACGAACGGATCGGTTTCATTATCGGCAACCCCGAACAAGTGGCCAGCGGCCGCCGCCTTCAGGGCTATCGTGAGGCGATGGAGCAGGCCGGGCTCACGGTAGATGAAGGGCTGATCGCACAAGGCCAGTTTACTTATCGCTCGGGCATGGTGGCCGCCGAAAAGCTGCTTGGAGCCAGCAATCCGCCGACCGCGATCTTCGCCTCCAACGACGATATGGCAGCCGCCACCGTGGCCATGGCGCACCGCCGCCATCTCGACGTGCCGAACGACATCACGGTCTGCGGCTTCGACGATACCGAACTTGCCCGGTCGATCTGGCCGGAACTCACCACGATCCGCCAGCCCATTCGCGAAATGACCGCGCAGGCCGTGGTGCTGATTTCTCAGGCTCACAAGAAATCGGGCCGTCCCTCGCGCGGCAAGAGCGAACAGATCCTGCTGCCTTACGAACTCATCCGCCGTAATTCCGATGCCGGGCCAAGCCTTGCATCATCCTTCAATCCAAAGGGCGAGAAGCCATGACAGAGCGCAGTGGCGCCAAATTGAGATCGCGTGACTGGTTCGACAACCATGAACGCATGGACATGACCGCTCTCTATCTCGAGCGGTTCATGAATTACGGCGTCACTCCGGAAGAACTGCGTAGCGGCAAGCCGATCATCGGCATCGCGCAGAGCGGCAGCGATCTTTCGCCCTGCAACCGCATCCATCTGGAACTGGCCAAGCGCACGCGCGACGGCATCCGCGATGCGGGCGGTATCCCGATCGAATTTCCCGTCCATCCCATCTTTGAAAACTGCCGCCGCCCCACAGCCGCGCTCGACCGCAATCTGCTCTACCTCGGGCTGGTCGAACTGCTGAACGGCTATCCGATCGACGGTGTGGTGCTGACCACCGGCTGCGACAAGACCACGCCGAGCCAGATCATGGCGGCATCGACGGTCGACATTCCCGCCATCGTGCTCAGCGGCGGCCCGATGCTCGACGGCTGGCACGAGGGCGAGCTGGTCGGCAGTGGCACGGTAATCTGGCGCAGCCGCCGCAAGCTGGCGGCGGGAGAGATCGACGAGGAGGAATTCCTCAACCGCGCGACCTCCAGCGCGCCGAGCGCGGGGCATTGCAATTCAATGGGCACTGCCAGCACGATGAACGCGGTGGCCGAAACGCTCGGCCTCAGCCTCACCGGCTGCGCCGCGATCCCTGCGCCCTATCGCGAGCGCGGACAGGTCGCCTACCGGACCGGGCGCCGGATCGTGGAAATGGTGCACGAGGATCTGAAGCCGTCCGACATCCTGACGCACGATGCCTTCCTCAATGCGGTCGCCGCAGTCAGCGTGCTCGGCGGATCGTCCAATGCGCAGCCGCATATCCAGGCGATGGCGGCACATGCGGGCGTGCGGCTGGAGCCGAGCGTGTGGCAGGATCACGGTTATGACCTGCCGCTGCTGCTCAACATGCAGCCAGCGGGTGAATATCTGGGTGAGCGGTTCCACCGCGCAGGCGGCGTTCCCGCCGTGCTGTGGGAATTGCTCGAAGCGGGCGTGCTCAAAGGCGACGTGCGCACCTGCACCGGCGCCACGATGGCGGAAAACCTCGCGGGCCGCGAAACGAAGGATCGCGAGATGATCCGCCCCTTCGCCGATCCGCTGATGGAGAAGGCCGGCTTTCTCGTTCTGTCGGGCAATCTGTTCGACTTCGGCATCCTCAAGACTTCGGTCATTTCGGACGAATTCCGCGCCCGCTATCTCTCGCGCCCCGGCCACGAAGGCGTGTTCGAAGCGCGCGCCATCGTGTTCGACGGATCGGACGATTATCACCACCGGATCAACGACCCCGATCTCAATATCGACGAGGATTGCATTCTCGTTATCCGCGGATCGGGTGTGATCGGCTGGCCGGGCAGTGCCGAGGTGGTGAACATGCAGCCGCCTGACGCGCTGATCCGCGCGGGCACGCAGTGGCTGCCGACGCTGGGCGACGGTCGCCAGTCAGGCACTAGCGACAGCCCCTCGATCCTCAACATTTCGCCCGAAAGCGCGGTCGGCGGCGGGCTCGCCTGGCTGCGCACCGGCGATATCATCCGCGTCGATCTCAACGAAGGCACCTGTAATGCCGACGTCGAGGAGGCGGAGATCGAACGGCGGCTGGCCGAAGAAAGCATTCCGGAAAAGCCCGAGCACAACACGCCGTGGGAAGAGCTCTTCCGCGAAAAGACCGGCCAGCTGGGCGAGGGCGGCGTGATGGACTTCGCGCTCAAATATCGCGGCACGTCGAGGAAACTGCCGCGCCACAATCACTGATGGCGCCGGGCAGGCTGCGCCTTGCGCTCAGCCTGCCTCTATCCGCATCGCCACCGAAATTGCGCAGCCTGCCGGGACGCTGGGCACGGACGCGCTCGCGCGGTTGAGCGCGTCGGGCGGATGGTTCACCGGCTCGAGGCAGAGGTCATCCGATCGGGGCGGCGAAAAGACATGCAGGAAGGGCGCGCCCCATGCTTGAATGGTAATGATGCCCTGATCGTCGGCGATGGCGGCTTTGCCGTTCCAACCTGTGAAGCAGTGATCGATCAGCATTTCGGGCAGCGCGCTGCCCTTGGACCAATCGGCGAATGCGTCCGCCGGATGCGCCGTGCCATCGGGCAGGAATTCCGCGTCGATGCCAAGCATCTCGTCGGCGTCGAAGCGGACCTGTGTGGTTGCAGAGCGACGGAAATAGGGGTGCAGGCCAAGCCCCAACGGTGCGGCGTCGCTGGCACGGTTTTCAACCTGAAGCGCGATGGTGCAGCCTTCCTCGTCCAGCACAATGTGCTGCCGGGCAAGATAGGACCACGGCCATTCGCCGCCTCCCTCATAGGCATGCTCCAGTACGGCGGAGCCGGCGGCTTGGCGGGTCACCGGCCAGGCTGACTTCCACCCCAGCCCGTGCAGGGGATGCCGCTGCGGTGCCATGTTCGGGCTGATCCGCACCTGTCGGTCGCCGAAAGCGAAGTTCCCATCGGCAATGCGATTGCAATAGGGCACAAGTGGGAAGCAGGCGGATCCCAGCACCTCATCCGGTTGCGCAGGCATTTCGCGCAAGATCGGCAGGTTACCGCGAGACAGGCCGGCAAGGCAGCCGCCGGTCTGCGGCCGGATCACGGCCTTCCACAATCCCGCCGTCAGAGTGATTTCAGCCATCGGCGATCCTTGCCTTTCGCAGCTCACCCTAAAGCCAATGGCCTAATCGGTGATGGCGAGTTCGAAGCCGGGGATCGCATCGCCATTGCCGTCATAAAGGTTCACCACCGGCGCGTCGGCCCAGGCATAGCGCACTCTGGTCGCAGGCGTTTGAGCTTCAACCGGGATCACCATGCGATCACCCATCAGCTCTGGCTGAACGAAACGGCAGCTTTCCTGCGTCTCGCCGCACAGCTCGACGCCAAGCACCGCCGCGCCGCCATAGGCCACCAGCGCGCCCTCGACACCGCTGAACCGCACGGTCACACTGCCGCCTTCGCGTTTCGCGCCTGCGGGCATGGGCATCTGCTGGCCCATGAAGGCATGCGCCAGTCGGCGGCCCAACGTGTTCTTGTTGGCGGGATGGATATCTCCCGGCTCGCCAAGGTCGATTGCCGTGACCAGCGCGGCATCCCGGGCCGCCATGACGGCATCGAGCTGTTCCTGCCGCAAATCGGCCCAGCTCGAAGGGCCGGGCTGCGACTGGCGCTGGCCGAAATTGGCAAGCTGGACCACCAGCATTCTCGCCTGGTCGCCGAACTGGGTACGCCAGCCCGAAAACAGCCCGCCGAGCCGCTTATCGTAATCTGTCTGGCCGGTATCGGATTCGCCCTGATACCAGGCGACCGCTGCCAGCCGCATCGGGCCGAGCGGGGCGATCATGGCGTTGTGCATCACACCGGCGCCGGCATTGGCATCCCACGGCGCGCGCGGTGGCACGTCCGGGAACGGCGCGACGGAATACTCCCAGTCCGCCCCTAGCGGGATGGCTTCGCCGCCATCGCCGGGGGTGAAGAATAACCGCTCCGGCCCGGCGAAGAAGCCGCCCATGTCCCACGCGTTGTTGGCGGCGATCAGGATCTCGTTCTCGCCTGCTTTCAGTACTTCGCCGGGCACGCGATAGCTGCGCTCGACGCCCCAGCCGAAGGTGTAACCGACCGGCTGGCCATTGACGAAGGTGAGGTCGAGATCGTCGATCGCGCCAATGGACAGCTGGCCGCCCCGGGCGGCCTGGTCCTCGGTCAGCGTCAGCGTCTGGCGCAGCCAAACATTGGCGCGCGGTTCGGTGTCGAGCCCGGTACCCGTCCATTCGTTCCAGAAGGAAAAGGCGGGGATCGGCGCCCAGTCGAGCTGCGCGCTGTCGCGCCACGGTTCGCGGCCATTGTCCTGCTCGCGCCACCAGTCCATCCAGCGCGGCGCGAAGCTCTGCGTGGCCCGATAGGGATCGTCGGCATAGGCATGGAGCAGGGAAAGCGTGTCCTCGCCGTAAAGGTCTTCCACCGCCGCGGGAGACAGCCAGGCGCGGGCCGCGCTGCCGCCCCAGTTGGAATGGATCAGACCCACGGGAATGTCGGGACGCTCGGTGCGCAGGGTCTTGCCCATGTAGAAACAGGCGGCGGAGAAGCCCGCGACCGTCTCGCGTTCGGCGGCATGCCAGGCGACGGGGGTGGAGAAACGGTCCTGCGGCACTGCGGCAGTGCTCTGCGGAATTTTCAAGAGGCGGATGCCGTCATCGGCGGCACGGCCGAGCTGGTTGCCCGCATCGAGCGCGCGGGTGACGGGCAGTTCCATGTTCGACTGACCCGAACACAATATCACGTCGCCGATCAGGATATTGCCGACCTGCGCCGTGCCGTCCGCATCTGTCAGCGTGAGCGTTACCGGGCGGGTGCTGGCCGCGCGGGCGGGCAGGGTGACGGTGAAGTCCCCGTCGGCATCGGCGCGGGCGCTGGCGCTCATGTCTCCGAGCACGGCGGTGACTGTCACCCCCGGCCTGGCAGTCCCGGCAATCGCGATGGGTTCCCCCCGCTGGAGGACCATGCCGTCGCCATAGGCCGGGCCCAGGACTGGCGCGGCGCTGGCCGCGGCGGAAAGGGCGGCGAGGGCGCTGCCGATCAGTAGGCGCTTCATCCCAGCTTCGCCCGCGTCTGCGCAAACCCGGCGACCGGCGCGGCGAAGGCGAACAGGCTGCCCGCCGCGGGATATTTCTCCATATCGGCGGGCTCCATGTTCTTCGTCGCGCTGGTGACATAGGCGGTGCTGAGATCGGCGCCGCCGAAGGCCATCTTGGTCACGTCGCGCGCGGGGATGTCGATAGTGGTATCGAGCTTGCCATCGAGATCGAAGCGGGCGACCTTGCTGCCGAGATAGAGCCCGGTCCACACATAGCCTTCCGCATCGACCACCGGGCCGTCGGGATAGGCAGCGGGGAACAGCGCGCCCGTATCGGCGAAGGGCCGCGCTTCGCCCACGCCGCGCGGCGACAGGTCGGCGACCATGATTTTCTGTTCGCTGGTATTGGTGAAATAGATCCGGTCCCCGGTCGCATTGACCGCCGGGCCGTTGGTGATGGTGATGCCCTGCGGCCCCGCCGCGCGGATATCGCCGCGGTCGAAGATATAGAACCGGCCCGACGCATTGGCTTCCCCGTCATCCATCGATCCGAACCACACGCGGCCCCACGGGTCGGTGCAGGCATCGTTGAGGCGGTTGGTCGCCGGTTCGCCGGGCACACTGCCCAGTTTTTCGAACGAGGCGGTTTCGGGATCGAACAGGTAGAGGCCATCCTTCAACCCGCACAGCAATTTGCCGGTTTCCGCAGGGATCGCCCAGCCGATCTGTTCGGGCGCCTCGGCATAGGAATTGCTGCCGTTTGCCGGATCGAAATGCCACAGCCGGTGCCGCTTGATGTCGACGAACCACACCACCTGGCGCTGGGCATCCCACAGGACCCCTTCGCCCAGCTTCGTTTCTGCGGGAAGTACTGCCTTCACATCGGCCATCAGCGCCATCCTCCATCAACCCAGTAATTATGCGCGGTGCAATAACGCGCGTCGTCCGAAGCCAGGAACAGGATCATGGCCGCGATGTCGACCGGCTGCAGCCGCCCGTCGAGGCATTGCGCCGCCACGATTTCCGCCTCGCCTTCAGGCGTATACCATTTCATCTGGCGCGGCGTCTGGACATTGCCGGGGATCACGGTGTTGACCCGGATATTGTCCCGGCCCAGCTCGCGCGCGAGGCTGCGCGTCAGCCCTTCGATCGCCGCCTTGGCGGTCTGGTAGATGGTGAGATCGGGCAGGCCCAGATGCCAGCTGATCGACCCCATGTTCACGATCGACCCGCCGCCGTTCTTCCTCAGATGCGGCACGACTGCCTTGGCAGCGAAAAACTGGTGCTTGAGGTTCACTGCCATGCTCTGGTCCCAATAGGCCGAGCTGACTTCCTCCACCGAATGGCGATCGTCATTGGCGGCGTTGTTTACCAGCACATCGCACCCGCCCAGATGGGCGACGATATCCTCGATCTTGGCTGCATACCCGTCGCAATCGGTAATGTCGCACTGCACGAAATGGGGCGCGATCTCGGCATCGGGGGCAAGACGTTCCACCAGCTCGCGGCCCGGTTCTTCCATGATATCGACGAAAGCGACCGCCGCGCCCTGGCGCACGAAACCTTCCACGATCCCTTCGCCAATGCCCGAAGCGCCGCCGCTGACGATGACTTTTCGCCCGCGAAGGCTCGGGTATACGGCGCTTTGCGCAGTGTTGCGGGGCTCTGCATTCATGGTAATTCTATCCTCGTCCCGAGCGGCGGCGTGCAATTCTTTCCGGCACGCGGCGCTTTAAATTTTGTCGATCAATCCGCGTCCGGCCAGATTCCGCGCGAAGGCGGCAAAGCCCATCTCCCACGGCGCGGCATCGCGCGAAGTGGTGACCGTGTTTTGCAGCGTGCCGATCCGGTCGGACTGGATGGTCACCTTGTCACCGATCTTGTGGGTAAAGCCCGCGCCTTCCTCGTCGCGGTCCTGCGTCGGCGCGAACAGCGTGCCGCAGAACAGGACAAAGCCATCGGGATAATGATGTTCGGACAGGCACTGGCTGACGAGATCGAGCGGATCGCGGCTGATCTGGGCCATGATATTGGTGCCTTCGAGGCGGTAGCCGTCCGGCCCTTCGATGGTCAGATCGACATTGGCCGAACGCACATCGTCGATAGTGAAATTCTCGTCGAACAGGCGGATGAAGGGGCCGATCGAACAGCTGGCCGTATTGTCCTTGGCCTTCGACAGCAGCAGCGCCGAACGGCCTTCGAAATCGCGCAGATTGACGTCATTGCCCAGCGCGGCGCCGACCACTTCGCCGAGCGCATCGCAGGCCAGCACCACCTCGGGTTCGGGATTGTTCCAGCTGGAATCGGAGCGCACGCCGATTTCGGCGCCATGGCCCACGGTGGACAGCACAGGCGATTTGGAAAAGATTTCCGCATCCGGCCCGATCGCCACTTCGAGATATTGGGACCACATGCCCTCTTCGATCAGCGCGGCTTTAAGCTGCATCGCCTCCTCGCTGCCGGGGACGACCGAGCGGATGCCCGAACCGACCTTGCCTTCCAGCTGGGCGCGGATTTCGGATGCCGCCGCCGCATCGCCGCGCGCCTGTTCCTCGATCACGCGTTCGATGGCGGACAGGGCGAAGGTGACGCCCGCGGCCTTGATGCATTGCAGGTCGACGGGAGAAAGCAGGCTCCAGCCTTCGGGCAGGCCATCGCTCACCGGGCCGATCAGCATGCCGCCATCGAATGCACGCCGGGCAATGGCGCCCGAAGTGGTGGCGACCCGGGCGGTGAGATCGTAAAGCTTGCCCTGTTCGATCAGGATGACGCAGGGTCCATCGGGCGTATCGGCCCTGCCCAGGAAACGCCCGCGCTCGTAATCGGCTGGCAGGCTGTCGGAAATATTGTCGGCCATGTTCTGGCTCTTGCCCTCCCTTGTGATAGCGCTACCATAAGCAGGAGACCGCGCGGTAACAAGCCCCATCGCGGTCAATGGAGGGAGAGATATGACGATTATCAGCAAAACCGCTTTGCTCGGCTGCGCAGCAGCCCTGCTGCCCGCTGGAATGCCGGTGATGGCCCAAGAGCAAGGGCCGGGGCAGGGACAGGCGAATTCCACCGCCAGCTTCGATTACATGGAATACCAAGCGGTGAATGAAGCCGCCGATGCCCCTGCGGGCAGCTATCGGAATCCGGTGATCCCTGGCTTCCATCCCGATCCCTCCATCGTGCGGGTGGGGGACGATTTCTATGCCGTCACATCCACTTTCAGCTGGTTTCCCGGCCTGCCGATTCTCCACAGCACCGATCTGGTGAACTGGACCCTGATCGGCAATGCGATCGACCGGCCCGGCCAGATGGATTTCAGCGGGCTGGGCACCAATCGCGGCCTGTTCGCCCCGGCGATCACGCATCACGATGGCAAGTTCTGGATCGTCAACACCTGCATCGAATGCGGGGACAATTTCCTGATCACCGCCGATGATCCGGCCGGTCCGTGGAGCGATCCGACCTGGCTCGATTTCGGCGGGATCGACCCTTCGCTCTATTTCGCGGAGGATGGCACCGCCTGGATCGTCTATAACGACGCCCCGCCGACAGAGCCGCGCTACGAAGGGCATCGCGCGATCTGGATGCAGCAATTCGACGCGGAGACTATGCAGGTGCTGCCCGAACGCACGCTGCTGGTCGATGGCGGGGTCGATCCCTCCACCAATCCGATCTGGGCCGAAGGGCCGCACATCTATCATGTCGATGGCTGGTACTACCTGCTCACTGCGGAAGGCGGCACGGCGGAACAGCATTCGCAGACCATCTACCGCTCGCGCGAATTGCAGGGGCCTTACACCCCCGGCGATTTCAATCCGATCCTGACCCAGCGCGATCTGCCCGCGGACCGGCCCGACCGGGTCGAGGCCACGGGTCATGCCGATATCGTGCAGCTGGACGATGGCAGCTGGTGGGGCGTCTTCCTCGCCACGCGTCCCTTCGAAGGCCAGTCGACCCTGCTCGGGCGCGAGACGTTCCTGCTGCCGCTGGAATGGAAAGATGGCTGGCCGCGCTTCCTCGACCGGGGCGAAGCCGTGCCTTTCGTCGGCAAGCGGCCCAATCTGCCGCCGGGCAAGGGCACCGACTGGTCGCACTGGCGCGATGATTTTTCCGCGCCGCTGTCCGATGAATGGATCGGCATCCGCAATCCCCAAGACCAGCAGGCGCTGCTGGTGGGCGATGGCCGGCTGCATGTGCTTTCGGGCCATGATGCCGCGGGCAGCCTGGGCAAGCCCGCTTTCATGGGCCGCCGGATGCGGCACCCTTCGGCCGATTTCACCACCAGCGTGGATTTCGATCCCGCTTCGTCAGGCGATTTTGCCGGGCTGCTTGCCTTCATGGATGAAAACCATTTCCTCGCCTTCGGACAGGAAGGAGACCGGCTGGTGGTGCGGCTGCGGACCGATGCCGGGCAGGAAGAGCAGGGGGCGCTGGCAGCCTCGCAGGACTTGAGCACGGACGGGCCGCTCGAACTGAAGCTCGCGATCCGCGAAGGCACGGCGCAGGCCTTCTGGCGCGCGAAGGGCGCCTCGCAGTGGCTGGCCGTGGGTGAGGGGGTGAATGTCGAACCGCTCGCCTCGGTCCATGCCGGGCTGTTCACCGGGCTGGTCGTCGGGCCCTATGCCTATTCGAAGCCCTGAGCGGACACAAAAAAGGGCGCGCTGCGAAGCGCGCCCGATCGGGGGCGTCCGGCTGCTGGGCCGGGCGCCCCGTTCTTTTGCGGATCAGTCTTCTTCGGGTTTCAGCCCGATCGCTTCCAGCAGGCCGGGCAGCCAGCGGCCTTCCTGATGATCGTAGAAGGGGAAGGTGTTGGCATAGGCCCACATGCACATGCCGATCCCGGTGGGGGCGAAGGTATCGTGGATGGTGCGGTGATAGGTCACCCGGTCTTCCAGCGGGATATGCCGGTCGAAGGCCCCGGTTTCGCCCATGAAGGGCGTCTTGCCGGTGCGCGCCTTATAGGCCTCGATCGCGGCGGCATCGCGTTTCAGCATCGCCTTGTCCTCGGCGGTGGGGAAGCTCCGGCCGACCGGCGGCACGTCCGGCCCGGCCCATTCCGCGCCCTGATGGGTGTAGGCAAAGGGTTCGTAATAATGGAAGGTCGGGTGGACGTTGGGATCTTCGGGCAGCGGCAGCGTCTCGAGCGATTTGATCCCGCTCCAGTTTTCCCCGCCGATGATGACCGCCCGCGTGGGGTGAAGCGCGCGCACTTCTTCCAGCGCCGGGGTCAGCGTGGCCAGCAGGTTCGAATGGTCGAATTTGTTGTGCGGTTCGTTTTCCAGTTCGAACCACAGCGTCTCCTCGGGATAGCCTTCGAACCGCTCGGCGATCTGTTTCCACACGCCGCCGTGCCATGGCGCCACTTCCAGCGGGCGCTCGTAGATCGGATCGAAATGGTGACTGTTGAGGATCACGTTGAGATCGGCTTCCAGCGCCCAGTCGACCACTTGCTGCACCCGGTCCATCCAGGCCTCGTCGACCGTATAGGGTGCCTCGCTCAGCGATTTGTTGTGCCAGCGTACCGGGATGCGGACCGTGTCGAACCCGGCCGCGGCGATCCGCTCCATATCTGCCTTGGTCACGGGCGCGCCGCCCCAGGCGCCCTCGGTTTCCGGCTCCAGCGTGTTGCCGAGATTGACGCAGGTGCCCACCGGCAGCGGATCGGTGGCAGCCGCTTCGCTGGCGGCGGGGGCGTTGGCGGCGGGGGCGTTGGCGGCGCTCTGCGCCACGGACTGGGTCGCCAGCGAGGTGGCGCACAGGATCAGCGAAGATCGCAGCAAAAATCGCTTCATGTTTTTCTCTCCCACTCTGTCTTGGCCCCTTTCCGTCATTTCGGACGCAAAACCCTCCTGTTCGGGCATATTGGCACCGATCAAGAGGGTGTTCGGGCCATTATCCGCAACGCAGGACGGTCTCCGCATCGCTGCCAAGCCGCACTTCGCCGATGGCGTAATCGGTCTGGCCTTGCGTTTCCAGCACGAAAGGCTGCGTCAGATTGGTCACGTCCGCGCCGTTTTCCCGCAGGCATTTCAAGGGGATACCGTAGCGGACATAGTCGCTCGTCACGGGCAGGTCGATATCGACGAAGCCCTCGCTGTCGGGCCCGATCGCACCGAGGCGGGCACTGTCCGGAGAATCCCAAACCTTCAATGTTACCAACAACATAACGTCCGCATTCGTCTCGCGGTCGATATCCAACGCGTCGAAATTGCGCAGCTCTGTGCGAGCCATGCCGGAGGTTATCGCAAAGCGCCGCGCGCCTTCCTGGACCAGGTAGTTTTCAGCCGTAACCGTCGCTTTTCCCGAGAGAATTTCCGCAGGAACATTGGTGATCCGGATCTGGTCACTCTCCTCGCCGCCGCTCACCAGCAGCGACCAGCGCGCCGCCGGAGCCCCTGCGCTGAACCACAACCGGCTGTCTCCCGCCAGCTGAGTGGTATCCAGCTCGGGCAATTCGGCCCATTCCGAAGCTTCGCTGGCATAGCTCAGACCATATCCGTAATCGAACAGGGCGCCATCGGCGATCTGCGTCGTCCGCGGCCATGCTGCGGGCAATTTGCCGGTGAAATCGAAGCGCGGCGTGCCGTCTTCCTGCGCCATCAGGACATCCGCGATCCCGCCGCCCTCGCTACCCGGAAGCCACGCCACAACGAAAGCGTCGGCATCGTTGAGGGCGGGATTCACATAAAGCGGGCGCCCGGTGATCATCAGCGCAACCACCGGAATTCCCTGCGCTTTCAGCTTGCGCATGGTTTCGAAGGGAGCAGTCAATTCGGGATCGAGCGCCAGTGCTTCGCGGTCGCCCTGAAACTCCGCATAGGGCGTTTCGCCGAACACCACCACCGCCGCATCGGGCCGCGTTTCGAAGGTCCCGTCGGGCGACAGTTCCGCGCTGCCCCCGGCTGCCTGCACGGCCTGTTCTAGCCCCGACCAGATCGAGGTGGCGCCCGGGAAATGGCTGTTGTTCACTCCCGTGCCCTGCCAGCTGAGCGTCCAGCCACCCGACTGACGGGCGAGATCGTCGGCACCGTCACCGGCCACCAGCAGGCGCCCGCCCGGTTCGAGCGGCAGAACGCCCTGGTTCTTCAGCAATACCAGGCTCTTGCGCACCGCTTCACGGGCAATAGCGCGATGCTCCGGCGAGCCCAGCTCCTCGTAATCGCCTGAATAGGGGCGATCGGACGGCTTGCCTGCGTCAAACAGGCCGACACGACCCTTAACTCGGAGAATTCGCGCCACTGCATCATCGATCCGGTCCATCGGCAGGGTGCCCGCCTTGGCGCGGGCCAGCAGATCCTCGTAGATCGGCTTCCACGTGTCGGGTGCCATATACATGTCGATACCGGCCATCAGGGCCTGAGGGCAGCTTTCATTGCTGCAGCCTTCGACCTGCCCGTGAGCATTCCAGTCGGACACCACGAACCCGCCGAAATCCATCCGGTCCTTCAGTACACCTGTCACCAGCGACCGGTTGCCAGTCATCTTCTTACCTTGCCAGCTGGAGAAACTGACCATGACCGTAGAGACACCCTCAGCAATCGCGGGGCCGTAAGGTTTGCCGTGGATATCGCGCAGTTCTTCTTCACTGATCGAACTGTCACCCTGATCGACACCGTCATCGGTCCCGCCATCGGCGAGGAAATGCTTGGTCGAAGCGATAACATAGGGCCCTGCCAGCAGATCGTCGCTGGACGGCGGACCCTGCAATCCGCGGACCATCGCGCCAACATAGGACGCCACGAGATCGGGATCGGAGGAATAGCCTTCATAAGCGCGGCCCCAACGGAAATCCTGCGGTACTGCGACGGTGGGGGCAAAGGTCCATTCCTGGCCCGTGACGCGGATTTCCTTGGCCGTTGCGGCACCGATCTTCTGGATCAGATCTACGTCGCGCATGGCGCCAAGGCCGATATTATGCGGAAAAATCGTGGCGCCGATTATGTTGGAGTGCCCGTGGACGGCATCGGTGCCCCAGATGAGGGGAATGCCCACACCGCCATCGCTCTTGTCGACAGAGGCAAGGTAGAAATCGTCAGCCGCCGCCAGCCACTCGGGGGCCGGGGCCAGATCGTTGCCGCCGGGGCCGCTATTGCCCCCGACAAGGATTGACCCGAGGTTGTACTTGCGAACGTCTTCGGGGGTGACGCAACAAAGGTCAGCCTGAACCAACTGCCCGATCTTCTCTTCCAGCGTCATGCGCGCCAGAAGCGAGGCAATGCGCTCTTCATCGTCTGGCTGGACGGCAACCGGATATTCGTACGCAGGCCAGATTTCGGGATGAGCTACGCCGGCACCTGAAGGCGCCGTGACCGAATCTGCAGGCTGGCTAGCGACCGGAGCGCTGCCGACCGAGTAGGTCGAACATCCTGCAAGGAACGCGCTGGCGCCAAAAAGCGCGACGATACCGACGGATTTCACGGACATTTTCCCTCCCCTAGAGCAGCCTGCCTTTTGGCTCGGCCCCGCGCGAATTATGTGAGCGCTATCATTAGCTATTGAACGAGAACAGCGCTGTCAATTGCGGTTAATTTCGCAAAGCTACCGTGCAGACGATAAGCTGCTCTGATCTCGCTGCCAGACGATAATGATAGCGGTACCAAAAGTTTCCAGTGATTCCTTCCGCTAGCCCCTCATCACCGTTTCGAGCGCCTCTGCCGTTACCGGATAGCCAAGGTCTTCGTCGATCCGCAGCCACTTCGTCCCCTCACGTTCTTCGGTGAAAGGCATGATGGTGCGTACGGGAATCCGCTCCGCCTGATCTTTCGCAGCCGAGAAACTGTCGAACTGGGCGAGGCGTTCGAGATTGCGGCGGGTAGGGAAGATGACCTTGATGTCGCCGCGTTCCGCAGCGTCCAGCGCGGCTTGGGCGCTGGTCCAGAAAAGGTGGGTGTTCTCCGCCAGATCCGCCTCGATCTCGACTGCGCCCGTCCCGAGATCGGCGATGTAGAAACGGGTGTCGAACAGGCGCGTCAGGCGCTCGTTCTTCGGAAACCAGCGCGCGAAGGGGGTAAGCTGATCAAGGTCGAGTTCCCAGCCGAAATGATCCAGGACGGTTGCCAGATCTCCCGTCTGGAGCAGGTAGGACCGTGCGCGGCGGGCCTTGTCGGAGTCTATTTCGCCAGACAGGCCGATGACGAGGCCCGTCTCCTCCAGCGTTTCGCGGACCACGGCGATCTGATGAGCGGCCTCTTCCGGGTCGAGCGGACCGCCGATCATGGCGCCGAGTTCATAATCGCTCGGATCGACGCGCCCGCCCGGAAAAACGGCCATCCCCCCGGCGAAGACAAGCTCTCTGGACCGGATCGTCATCAGGATTTCCGGCGGCCCAGCGCTGGGCGCATCGCGAAACACGATCACTGTGGCGGCGGGTATTCCTTCGGCATCATCGGTTCTTGAACTGGTCATCGTCTGCCAGTCTGCCGCCAACAGAGACGCTTGCCAAGCGGGGAGAGTGACGCATCCTGTCGGTATATTTTACAGGTCAGCGTGTGCCGGCATCCATGTTAACCATCGTGATGCCAGGCAGGCGGGGGATGAGCGCAAGCTGGCACGGGCTCTGCATAGTGAAATCCGTCCCTGATAGTCTTCGAGGCGAGCAAGCTTTCAGCGCTCGCCTCCCCAATAAAAAACCCGCCCGGTAGTCCCCCGGGCGGGTTTTGTTTTTACTCGGTGAAGGGACATCAGCTTTCGGCTTTGGCGACGTTCTTTTCATCCATAAGCTGCTTAAGTTCGCCAGCTTCGAACATTTCCATCATGATGTCGCTGCCGCCGAGGAATTCACCTTTGACGTAGAGCTGGGGAATGGTCGGCCAGTCGGAATAGGACTTGATGCCCTGGCGGATTTCCATGTCCTGCAGAACATCGACGCTCTCGTAAGCGACGCCGCAATGATCAAGAATTGCCACCGCGCGGCTGGAGAAGCCGCATTGCGGAAAAAGCGGCGTGCCCTTCATGAAGAGCACGACGTCGTTTTCCTTTACGATGTCAGAGATGCGCGAATTTACGTCGGACATATGAGCCCTGCCTTTGGAATTGCTGAATTTGTCTGAAGATCAGTTGGGGGCTTGCGTGGTGAGTTGCAAGGCGTGGAGTTCGCCGCCCATCCGTTCACCTAGCGCCTCGTAAACCAGCTTGTGCTGCGCTACCCTGGTCTTTCCCGCGAATTGCGGGGCGATGACCTTGGCTGCCCAATGATCATTATCGCCTGCTAGATCGCGCATCTCGACTGTCGCGCCCGGAAGCGCGGCCTCAATCAACGCGACGATGTCTTCGGCTGGCATCGGCATGGGATTACTTCTGATCGCTCATGAACTGGCGACGCGCCTCAATGGTGCAGTCATCCAGCTTGGCACGGATATCGGCTTCGCTCACATCGCATTCGGCAGCGGTCAGATCGCCCAGCAGTTTGCGCACTACATCTTCGTCGCCCGCTTCTTCGAAATCGGCTTGTACGACCGCTTTCTTGTAAGCGTCGGTTTCCTCGGCAGTGAGCCCCATCTTCTCGGCGGCCCATTCCCCGAGAAGCCGGTTGCGGCGGGCGGCGATCTTGAATTCGTTTTCCTGATCGAAGGCGAATTTGGTTTCCTCGCCGCGTTCGCGGTCCTTGAAATCGGTCATGTCATTTCCCTTGAAGCATTTGCCATCCGAATAGGGACGCTCCGCGCGAGCGGCAAGGATGTAGGCGCGATTATTCCATCGTGACCACGAGCTTTCCGATCGCGCCGCGGTTCTCAAGCTTGGTGATCGCTTCGTGAGCGCGTTCGATCGGATAGGTTTCGCTGATCAAGGGACTGATCTTGCCAGCCTTCCAAAGGTCGAACAATTCGGCGATGTTGGCGTTATTGCGCTCCGGTTCGCGCGCTGTGAATGCGCCCCAGAATACGCCGCGAATGTCGCAGCTTTTCAAGAGGGTGAGGTTTAGCGGCATCTTGGCGATACCGGCCGGGAAACCGACAACCAGGAAGCGGCCTTCCCAAGCGATCGAACGGAGCGCGGGCTCTGAATAATCGCCGCCGACGATGTCGTACACGATATCGGCGCCATTGGGCCCAACCGCTTCCTTGAAATCGCTGGCCAGCTTTTTCGACGTATCCTTGTCGAACGGCGCGCGCGGATAGATCACCACTTCATCGGCGCCCGCATTGCGTGCGACCTCGGCCTTTTCTTCGGTCGACACGGCGGCGACCACGCGGCAACCATAGGCCTTCGCTAATTCGATTGCCGAGAGCCCCACACCGCCCGCAGCGCCAAGGATCAGCACGGTTTCGCCTTCCTTGATATTGCCGCGATCCTTTAGGCCGTGGATCGTCGTCCCGTAGGTCATCAGGAGTGCAGAGGCCTGCACCAGGTCGATGCCATCGGGAACTTTGAAAAGCTTGGCCGCGGGTGCGACGACCTTTTCCTGCAAGCCGCCATTGCCCAGTCCGCATATGACCCGGTCGCCGACGGCAAACCCCTCGACGCCCTCACCCAGTTGTTCGATCGTGCCGGATATCTCGCCGCCCGGCGCGAAGGGGCGGGGCGGCTTGAACTGATACATGTCGCGGATAATCAGCGTGTCGGGGAAGTTGATGGCGCAGGCGGCGACATCGATCAGAACTTCGCCCTTTCCGGGAGCAGGAATTTCGATCTCTTCGACGACGAGCGTTTCGGGGCCGCCGGTTTCTTTCGACAGGACTGATTTCATGCGTGTTCTCTCCGGTTTTTTCGGGACGCGTCTAGCCAGGGTAATCCGGCTGCACGCTCTGTTTCGTGTTCTTCGATGACCGCATCACGCTCCAACGTCAGTCCGATTTCATCAAGCCCGTTGGTGAGGCAATGCTTGCGAAAGGGATCGATGTCGAAAGCGAAGCGGTCCTGAAAGGGGGTGGTCACGACCTGGTTTTCCAGATCGATGGTGATTGCGTGATCCTTCGCCACTTCGAGAAGGCGGTCGACCTGATCCTGCGGCAATTCGACCGCAAGGATGCCGTTCTTGAACGCATTGCCGGAAAAAATGTCGGAAAAGCTGGGCGCGATCACCGCAGTGAGCCCCATGTCCAACATGGCCCAGGCGGCATGTTCCCGGCTGGAGCCGCAGCCGAAATTGTCGCCCGCGATGAGAATGGGGGCGTTGGCAAAGTCTTCGACATCGAAGGGGTTGCCGGGCGCTTGCCGAATAGTTTCGAAAGCGCCTCGGCCAAGTCCTTCGCGGCTTACCGTTTTCAGCCAGTGGGCGGGAATGATGACATCGGTATCGACGTTCTTGAGGCCAAGCGGAATGGCGCGGCCGTGGATTGTCGATACCTGCTTCATCAATCGGTCTCCGGATTCTCGCCCGAGGGAATTTTTCCCGCCTGATCGGGCTTGTTCTTACGTTCGCGGCGCTTGTTTGCGTAAAGCAGCGCTGCAGCGATGGCGGCGGAGCCGATGGCCCCAGCGATTGCGGCCTTGCCGTTGGGAAGTTTCGTCATGCTTCCCTCATGGTATTTGGCGCGGATGAGGGCAAGGGGTCACGTGCCCATCAGCTTGCGCACATCGGTCAAATGACCTGTCACCGCCGCCGCCGCAGCCATCGCCGGACTGAGCAGATGGGTGCGCGCTCCGGGACCCTGCCGCCCCACAAAATTGCGGTTCGACGTCGATGCGCATCTTTCGCCGGCGGGCACCTTGTCCGGATTCATCGCGAGGCAGGCCGAACAACCCGGCTCGCGCCATTCGAAACCGGCGTCCGTGAAAATGCGATCGAGCCCTTCCTCTTCGGCCTGGCGCTTGACCAAGCCTGATCCGGGCACGGCAATCGCCCAGCGGACATTCTCGGCCTTGGTCCGGCCCTTCAGAACTGCAGCGGCCGCACGCAGATCCTCGATCCGGCTGTTCGTGCATGATCCTATGAAGATATTCTCGATGGGAACCGATTCCATCGGCGTGCCTGGTTCGAGGCCCATGTAATCGAGGCTTTTGCGCGCAGCGTCCTTCTTGGCCTGGTCGGCAAAGCTTTCGGGGGCGGGCACTTTCCCGCCGATTGGTACGACATCTTCGGGGCTGGTCCCCCAGCTGACGGTAGGCTCGATCTCCGACGCGTCGATGACGACACTCTTGTCAAATCGCGCACCGTCATCGGTCGCGAGGGAGCGCCACCAGTCGATCGCTTTTTCCCAAGCCTCGCCAGTGGGCGAATAAGGACGGCCTTTCAGATAGGCGAATATCGTGTCATCGGGCGCTATGAGGCCTGCCCGCGCGCCGCCCTCAATGCTCATATTGCAAACGGTAAGTCGGCCTTCGACGCTCATTCTTTCGAAGACCTCGCCGCGATATTCGATGACATGTCCCGTACCCCCGGCGGTTCCGATCACTCCGATAATATGGAGAATGAGATCCTTGGGTGTGACCCCGGGTCCGAGCGCGCCTTCGACCCGGACTTCCATCGTCTTGCTGGGGCGTAGCAGCAGCGTCTGGGTCGCCAAGACATGCTCGACTTCGCTCGTGCCGATACCGAAGGCGAGGGCGCCGATACCGCCATGCGCGGCCGTATGGCTGTCCCCGCAAACGATTGTCGTCCCCGGAAGGGAGAACCCCTGCTCGGGCCCGACCACATGCACGATGCCCTGTTCAGGCGCGACAGCGTCGATGTAGTGGATGCCGAAAGAAGGCGCGTTTCGCTCAAGCGCGGCGAGTTGCGCCGCGCTTTGCTGATCTTCGATCGGCAGCCGCCGCCCAGCCTCGTCAGTTCGGGCGGTCGTTGGCAGATTGTGATCGGGGACAGCGAGCGTGAGATCGGGACGGCGGACCTTGCGGCCCGCAAGGCGGAGCGCCTCGAACGCCTGCGGGCTCGTCACCTCGTGTACGAGGTGACGGTCGATATAGACCAGGCATGTGCCATCATCATGCCGTTCGACGACATGAGCGTCCCAAATTTTCTCGTAGAGTGTCCGTGGTTTGCTTGCCATGCCATCGTTGTGGTCCCGGATCGCGCCGGGAGCAAAAAGGCAAATCCAGAGTCTTCCAAACTTAACCTTTCTGTGCTTTACTTACATTCATGTCAGCAAAGCCATTCAGCTTCCCGATCAAGGTCCTTCCCGGCGATATCGATTTCATGGGGCACGTGAACAATGCGCGCTACCTGAACTGGGTGCAGGACACGGTGCTGGCGCACTGGCAAAAGCTCGCGCCGGCGGACGAAGTCGCCAGCAAGGCATGGGTCGCGCTCAAGCACGAGATAACCTATCGCAAACCAGCGTTCCTAGATGACGAGGTGATCGCGGAAACGGTGCTGGAAAAGATAAAAGGCGCGCGCAGCTTCTACAACACGGTGATTCGCCGCGGCGAAGATGTCCTGGCAGAAGTGAAAAGCATGTGGTGCTGCCTCGATGCCGACAGTCATCGCCCCGCGCGCATCAGTGCCGATGTAGCGGAAAAATATTTCGGGATTTGTCGCAAGAGCGGGGTCGCCGCAGACTAAGTCTTTTGCGCTGGGCCGCCCGGCAACCTATATAGACCGTATGCGGGAAAGAAATCAGGTTTCGAAATTGCCGCTTTCGGCCCGCCGACAGGCAGCGACCGGTCTTGTCCTGGCGTTAGCGATCGTCGCCGCGTGGGCCTGCCTGCACGCTTATGCCATGTTCGTTTTCGAGCTTCGCTGGGCAAGCCTTCCGCTGGCCTTGGCCATGGCCTTGCTCCAATGCTGGCTGTCGGTTGGTCTTTTCATAGTCAGCCACGATGCGATGCATGGCTCGCTGGTGCCCCGCGGCGGTCGGGTGAACGATATGATCGGGGGCCTTTTGCTTTTCATCTACGCGGGCTTTTCCTGGCGGCGGATGCGCGATGCCCATTTCGCCCATCACCGCGTGCCGGGTAGCCCGGATGATCCCGACTTCAGCGCAGATCACCCATCGCACTTCTGGCCTTGGTACGGCCAATTCCTGAAACGTTATTTCGGTTGGCAGTCGGTTGTTTTCGTTTTCACCGTCGTGCTGACGTACTGGCTTGCCTTCGGCGTTCCGATCGAGAAGATTGTTCTGTTATACGGTATGCCTGCGATCGCATCGTCTATGCAGCTTTTCTATTTCGGGACTTTTCGCCCCCACCGGCATGGAGAAGATCGCTTCGCTGACCGGCACAACGCCCGCTCCGACAATTTCGGAACCGCGGCATCTCTCGCCACCTGCTTTCATTTCGGCTATCACCACGAACATCACCTGGCACCCAATGTACCATGGTGGCATTTGCCGGCGGCGCGTCGGCAGGCATCCCGCGACGAACAAGTGACAGCATGACCGTTCCAGCCATCCTACTCACCGTTTTTCTTTCCATCCTCGGCATGGAGGTATTCGCCTGGTGGGCGCATAAATACGTCATGCATGGCTGGGGTTGGGGCTGGCATCGGGATCACCACGAGCCGCACGATAATATTTTCGAGAAAAACGATCTCTACGCCGTAACCTTCGGGACGATCGTGTTCGCCATGTTTGCCATCGGTTATGTGTGGTCGGATCTGCTCTGGTGGATTGCGTTTGGAATAACCTGCTACGGGCTGATCTACACCTTCGTTCATGACGGGCTGGTCCATCAGCGTTACTTTCGCTGGGTTCCGAAAAAGGGGTATGCCAAGCGGCTGGTCCAAGCGCATAAGCTGCATCATGCGACTATCGGCAAGGAAGGCGGCGTCAGCTTCGGATTTGTATTTGCGCAGGATCCGGCAAAACTGAAAGCCGAATTGCGCCGGCAGCGCGAAGCAGGCGAAGCCGTGGTACGCGAAAGCGCTGGAGCCTGAGGCCCCGGCGCTCTCTGCAAAAAATCTGATTTTCTTTCTTAGCGGGCGTAATTCACGAACAATCCGTGGATTAGCCCGGGAATGAATCCCAACAGCGTGAGCACGAGGTTGATCAATGCGGTCTTTCCCAGCCCATGCTTGGCGGCGACGCCGAGCGGGGGCAAGAGAATGGTCGCGATAAGTATCAGAATTGCCATGTAGAATGTCCTCTGGTTCGCCCTCCCGTCGTCCGCCTCACCAATGGTCGATCGACGCGCTCGTTCCTCGGAAGTTATTCATTTCGTGTCGCAATCCAGCTTCCTGCGATCACCAGGATCGCGATGGATATCAGATACCATGGATGACCAAGGGTGAAATATGTGAATACGGAACCGGTTGCCATCGCTCCGATCGCAATTGTTTTCGAGGAGCGGCTGATCGCGCGGCGTTCACGCCAATCTTTCACCTGCGGCCCCCAGTGCGGGTGGTCGAGTATCTTTTGTTCAAGTTCGGGGCTTGAACGGGCGAAGAAATAGACTGCCAGAAGGAGGAAGGGTACTGTCGGCATTATGGGGAGCACCGCGCCGATCGCGCCGAGCGCCACCGCCAGATATCCCAGAATACGGTACAGATGACGCATGTCAGCCCGTCGCTATGCGTGACGCGTGTTCCTGGACCAGTGCGATCATGTTCGGGACGCCCTGTGTGCGATTGCTCGACAGTTGGTTCTTGAGATCGAAAGGTGCCAGCGCCTGGTGGATATCCATGGCGGCGATCGTCTCGCCGGGCTTGTCCTGGACCGCAGCAATCACGAGCGCGACGATACCCTTGGTGATGGCGGCATTGCTATCCGCCAGGAAGTGAAGCTCGTCCGCCTCACCGGTCGGATAAACCCATACGCTTGCCGAGCACCCCCGAACGAGGGTGGCATCGGTCTTGAGAGCATCTGGCATGGGATCGAGTTCGCGGCCCAGTTCGATCAGCAGGCGATATCGCTCGTCGCCTTCGAGAAACTCATATTCTTCCTGGATATCTTCAAGACTTCTCACGCAAACTCCGTTCGTACCAATGTATCGGATGGTAGGTTTCGCTACGATACGTTCAGGACGAATGGGAAACAAATTGGTTCACAGATCAACTCCGCTGGCGATTGCTTCCAGCTTCTTGATCCGTTCCTTGAGGTCGGCGAGCTCGATCCGAGCTGCGCCGATCGAGGAACCCTCCTCCGCGCGCGGAGCGGTATGGCCGTCCAATTCGCGCCGCTTGAGTTCCAGCCAGCCCTGCCACGCACGAAGCAGGGCCGCTGCGATGATAACAATGCCAGTCAGACTTGCTGCTGCAATTACGAGTGTCGGCTCGAACATTTCCCCATGTCCTCCTTGAACCTGTATCTTTCCCTACCGCCTCAATCGCTCTGCTTGTCACGCAGGGCTTCGATCTCGGCGGAAATCCGTTTGGTTTCTTGCGCGTCGAGCGAATTGCCATCGGTGGCGATCCGCTCCAGCACCCGAATGCGCTCGCGCAATTCGTCGATTTCCTGTCTTGTCTCCTCATCCTCCTTCGCCGGAAGAGGATAGCCGTCTTCGTCGTACTTCACGTTCGCAATCCGATCGCGTCGGTACGTATACATCTGGACCACCGCCCAGATGGCGACGATCACGATAAGCGCGGTCCAGATATTCATTCGATAGGCTCCGCCAGCTGCGGACCAGCTGCCGCTCTATCCAGTCTGCGCAATTCTTCGATTTGCGAGGCCAGGGCATGGTTGCTGTCGGTAGCGATCCGCTCGAGCACCCGGACGCGTTCTTCCATCTTCGAATAATCGCCATTGGCAAAGCGCAGCTGTTCTGCCTTCGCCTCTTCAACGCGAGCCTTCAGTTCCAGCTTGCGTGCTTCGTGCTCCTGCACCCTCTGATTCACGAAATAGGCGAACGGCAGGACCATAATGACGATGGCGAGGATGAACGCGAAGATGAGAGTAAGGTCGGGATCCATCAGTTTGCCTCCTGCTTGGCACGCAGGGACTCGATTTCGCTGGTAAGCTGATATCCACTATCGGTTACGATGCGCTCAACATTCCCAAGCCGGTCCTTCAGTGAACCGAGTTCGGCGCGAAGCTGGGCGTTTTCCTGGGTGAGCAGTTTCACCCGCTCTTCGGATTCGAGGCTTTTGGGGTAGAGTGGCTTTCCCCATCCGCTTTCGAGTGGATAGCCGTTCCTGATGCGAAGCCAGGTCGTCATCACCCAACCGATCGAAATCGAAACGATGCCTACCGCAATCATCGGCGCCAGAGCCTCAAGTAAAGCAATCTTTTCCATTACGTGCGCTCCTTGCTTTGCAGTCCTGCCGGATTGATATTTCCCTCGGGACGACCGCGCAGTGCCTCGATCTCCTCGCTCAACGAATAGCCGCGATCGGTCACGATTTTCTCCAGCACGACCATGCGATCCTGCATTGTGTCCAGCTTCTCGTTCAGCTCGCGGTTTTCAGCGCGCAAACGCTTGGTTTCGGCGGTATCCGAAGGCTCGGTCATCCCGCCCCATTCGTTCTCCAAGGAATAGCCGTGCTTTGCGCGGATCCAGTTGTTGATCAGCCATCCGCCCGTACTGACTGCGATGATGGCGATAACGAAAGAGGGGTCTCCAAAGTCCATTATGCTCGCTCCCCGTGTTTGCTATCCAGAGGTAGATCGCTTTCCTTTTGCTCCACCTCTCGCTGGTCACGCAGGGCCTCTATCTGAGTGGCTACATCGTAGCCCCGGTCGGTCACGATGCGCTCCAGCACGCGGACGCGATCCTCAAGGTCCTGAACGTGGCTGGCATATTGCGCCGCTTTTTCTGCCGTGGCTTTCGCGGTGGTTTCTACGTTCATTTCGGCAATCTTTTGCTGATGCCTTGTCCAGATCGCTATGATCGGGATTGTCAGCGCGAGGATCGGGACGAGCACTCCAAGGTCGCTCATAATGGTTTCCCCCTGTTCTTTATGCCTCAGCGAAGCCGTTCGATTTCGGCGTTCAGGCGCGGATTGCTACTGACGTAAAACGTTTCGACTTCTGCCAGACGGCGATCGACGTCCTTCATCTTCGCGCGAATTTCGCGGGCCGTGCGCTTTGGGTTCTGGCGAACGCCCTGCCAATATTTCTGCTCGGCAGGTTCGGAATAAAGATGCGCGGGCTTCTTGTTAAGCAGGAAGCCGGCAATGAAGTATCCCGGAAATGTAATTGCCGAAAGTGGTGTGAAAAGCGACACTATAAAGCCCAATCGAACCCAGAAGTTATTGATGCCGGTATAGTCCGCAATGCCCGAGCATACGCCCAACAACTTCGCATTATGCTTGTCACGATAGAGGGTGGTGCGGGGGCTGTTCACTGGTGAACTCCTTTTTTCTCGGCAATCAACTGCTCTAGTTCGCGCAATTGCTGGTTATCCTGTTCGCTATCGTGGATCAGGCGGGCGGGGCGAAAGTCAGGATTGTCGGAAGCGACCAAGCGCTCGACCGTATCCATGCGTTCGTCCAGACGTTTGGCGAGGTTGTAGAGCTCTTCGAGCAAGGCCTCGTCATCGGTGGTGATGGTGGCGGAAGTCTTCCACTTGGTGATGTAGTGAAGGACGATCCATGGCAGAGCGATGAAAATCGCAACGACTGCAAATACTTCTTCCATGGCTTAGCCCTCCTTCTCGGCGCTGTCGTTTTTACCGAGCGCTTTCTTCATTTCCGCTAGCTCGTCGTCGATCGCATCGGCTCCTTCCAGCGCGGCGATCTCGTCGGACAGGCTGGGTTTGCCGGCGCCGTCCGAAATGCTCAGCGCGTCCGCTCTGCCTTCGGCATAATCGACACGGCGTTCGAGCTGGTCGAACCGGCTCAGCGCATCGTCCACGCGTTCTTCGGTCATCAGGCTACGCAGCTTCACGCGGTTTTCCGCACTCTCGAGACGCGCAGCGATGGCGGTCTGGCGGCTGCGCGCTTCACGAAGACGGTTCTGGAGCTTGTGAATATCCTGCTCGTAGGCGCGAAGAGCGTCATCGAGTACGGTGATTTCTTCCTTGAGCTGATCGGCCATGTCGGCCGCCTTTTTCTTTTCGACGAGAGCGGCACGGGCCAGATCCTCGCGATCTTTCGACAGGGCCAGCTGGGCCTTTTCGCCCCAGTCGCCCTGAAGCTTGTCCAGCTTCACAGTATGCCGGTGCATTTCCTTCTGGTCGGCAATCGTGCGCGCGGCACTGGCGCGGACCTCCACCAGGGTTTCCTCCATTTCGAGGATGATCATGCGGATCATCTTCTGCGGATCGTCCGCCTTGTCGAGCATATCGTTGAAATTGGCCGCGATGATATCGCGAGTACGGCTGAATATTCCCATTAAAGGTGCTCCACTGGAGAAAAAGTCTGTGCCTCGGTTGCGCGGCTTGTCCTGCGTCGGAGTAGGCGATCGACGTAGCCGTTCAACCTCACTGTCCAGACGCGAAAGAGTTACCCGGTCGGGGCGGGCCGAAGCGCTATTCTGCCGAGCGGGAGGCTCGGAGGTTTCGGGGACGAGGCGCTCCGGCCCAAGGGGGTGTTTCTGGTTGCTCACGCGATTTCCATCTGCTGGATCGATGCCACCATCGGCATCGGGGTGGCGACTGTGATCTGAGAACTCAAGGCAACGAAGGCGGCCATCATAGCTACACTGGCGAGTGCGGCCTTGCCGAGGGTCGTGCTGAAGAACTTGCGATCGTACATGGTGTCCTCCCTGGACGTGATTTCTTGTTGTTCACTGTTCAGCAAAGGCTGTGCCAAATTCCGTTTGTGGCGGAAAACAGCGGGATCTTTGATCTCATCCCGGCCCTCGATTGGTGACTATTGCCAAGCCTTGGTGAAATTTCCTATGTGTTGGCCATGGAGCGCGAAAATCAGTTTATCGGACAGTCCGGGGCCTTTCTCGATGCGGTCGAAAGGGCGAGCCGCGCCGCTCCAATGCGCAGGCCTGTTCTCGTCATCGGAGAGCGCGGGACCGGCAAGGAATTGATCGCCGAGCGTCTTCATCGTTTGTCCACGCGGTGGGGAGAGCCGCTGGTGACGATGAATTGTGCCGCGCTGCCTGAGACGCTGATCGAAGCCGAATTGTTCGGTCACGAGGCAGGGGCCTTCACCGGCGCGACCAAGCAGCGGATCGGCCGGTTCGAGGAGGCGGACAGGGGGACGCTGTTTCTTGATGAACTGGGCACACTTTCCATGGGCGCTCAGGAACGCCTGCTGCGCGCCGTCGAATATGGGGAGGTTACCCGGATCGGGTCATCGCGCCCGATCAGAGTGGATGTGCGCATCGTCGCTGCAACCAATGAAGATCTTCCGCACAAGGCTCGTCGCGGCGAATTTCGCTCCGACCTGCTCGATCGCCTGAGCTTTGAGGTCATTACTCTTCCACCCTTGCGGGTGCGCGAAGGAGACATTGAGGTCCTGGCGGATTATTTCGGTCGGCGCATGGGGGCGGAACTGGGCTGGGAAGCCTGGCCGGGCTTCGCAGACCATGTTGCGGAGCAACTGGAAAATCATCCATGGCCTGGCAACGTCCGCGAATTGCGCAATGTGGTCGAGCGCGCGGTCTATCGCTGGGACGACTGGTCCAATCCAATCGGTCATGTGGTGTTCGACCCGTTCGACAGTCCCTGGAAGCCAGCGCCCATGCCTTCGGTTAAAGCCCACCAGGAAGGCGACAATAGTGCAGAGGCGCCAGAAGCCACCACGCAACTCGATGAGATCGATGATCTGCGAGCGGCGGTCGATTCGTACGAAAAGGCGATACTCGAACACGCACTGGGCAAACACAGATGGAACCAGCGCCAGACCGCAAAGGCGCTCGGCTTGAGCTACGACCAGTTGCGGCACGCGATCAAGAAGCACGGCCTCACCGACGCCGATTGAGCATCGGTTCTTGGCGAAGCTTGAGTGGCGCCGAAGGGTAAGGTATCCTAATCCATTGATAGGCACCGGATTTAGCGCCGGGTCCCAGCTCCTTTTTGCGGGGCCTTGCCTTTTTCGGGACTCGCGCCTATCTCCGCATCAATCCCGACATTGTCGCGACACTGTGGGGCTGGCGCCGGAAGGGGCCGGCACCAAACTCCGTTGCCATAATGTCATCCAGTCATGGAGTATGAATGGCCGACATCGACCGCTTGAACGACATTATCGAACCCGAAGCGCAGGCGCTGGGCTTCGAACTCGTACGCGTGAAGATGATGGCGTCCGAAGCTGGCGACGGTGGGCAGGCGCTCCAGATCATGGCCGAAGACCCGGCGACCGGGCAGCTTGTGATCGAACAATGTGCCGCGCTCTCGCGCCGCGTGTCAGACAGGCTCGATGAGCTGGAGGAGCAAGGCGAGGTACTTGTGCCGGGTGCATACCATCTGGAAGTGTCGAGCCCTGGTATCGATCGTCCCCTTACCCGGGCGAAGGATTTCGCCAACTGGTCCGGGCACGAAGCGAAGATTTCGCTGGTCGAGAAGGTCCATGGCCAGCGCACGCTCAAAGGTGACCTCAAGGGCATCGATGGCGATATGGTCACGATCGAGGATCACAAGGCGGGCGAAGTTTCCTTCCCCCGTAATCTCATACATTCGGCAAAGCTCGTCTTGACCGACGCGCTGATCGCCGCCACCCAGCCGCTCGACACGAGCGGTGCCGACGACATCGAAGAAGAAAAGGCAGACGACTGATGGCCAGTGCCATTTCCGCCAATAAGGCAGAACTCCTTGCAATCGCGAATGCGGTCGCATCGGAAAAGATGATCGACAAATCCATCGTGATCGAAGCGATGGAAGAAGCGATTCAGAAGTCCGCCCGCAACCGCTACGGCGCGGAGAACGACATCCGCGCCAAGCTCGATCCGCAGACGGGCGACCTTCGCCTGTGGCGTGTCGTCGAGGTTGTCGAAGAGGTCGAGGACTATTTCAAGCAGGTCGATCTCAAGGCCGCGCAGAAGCTCGAAGCTGATGCGAAGATTGGCGACTTCATCGTCGATCCGCTGCCGCCGGTCGATCTCGGCCGTATCGATGCGCAGTCGGCCAAGCAGGTTATCTTCCAGAAAGTTCGCGATGCGGAGCGCGAGCGCCAGTTCAACGAATTCCAGGACCGCGCCGGTGAAGTCATCACCGGTGTGATCAAGTCGGTCGAGTTCGGTCACGTGATCGTCAACCTCGGCCGCGCCGAAGGCGTTATTCGCCGCGACCAACAGATCCCGCGCGAGGCGGCTCGTGTCGGCGAGCGTGTTCGCGCATTGATCACCAAGGTCGAGCGCAACAACCGCGGCCCGCAAATCTATCTCAGCCGCGCGCACCCCGACTTCATGAAGAAGCTGTTCGCGCAGGAAGTCCCCGAAATTTACGACGGCATCATCGAAATCAAGGCCGCTGCCCGCGATCCGGGCAGCCGCGCGAAGATCGGCGTGATCAGCCATGACAGCAGCATCGACCCGGTCGGCGCCTGCGTCGGTATGAAGGGTAGCCGCGTTCAGGCCGTCGTGCAGGAACTGCAGGGCGAAAAGATCGACATCATCCCCTGGTCGGAAGATGGCGCGACCTTCATCGTCAATGCGCTGCAGCCCGCCACCGTCAGCCGCGTGGTGCTCGACGAGGAAGACGGCCGGATCGAAGTGGTGGTCCCGGACGATCAGCTGAGCCTTGCCATTGGCCGCCGTGGTCAGAACGTACGTCTGGCCAGCCAGCTTACCGGAAACCAGATCGACATCATGACCGAGGAAGAAGCCTCGGAGAAGCGCAGCAAGGAATTTGCCGAGCGCTCCAAGATGTTCGAAGAGGAACTGGACGTCGACGAAACGCTTTCGCAGCTGCTCGTGGCCGAAGGCTTCGCCGAGCTGGAAGAAGTCGCCTTTGTCGAGCTCGACGAGCTTGCGGCGATCGAAGGCTTCGACGAGGAACTGGCTGAAGAACTCCAGAACCGCGCGAAGGAAGCGCTCGACCGTCAGGAAGAGACTTCCCGGACCGAGCGCCGTGAACTGGGCGTGGAAGACGAACTGGCAGACCTGCCGCACCTCACCGAGGCGATGTTGGTGACCCTGGGTAAGGCTGGCCTGAAGACCCTCGATGATGTGGCGGATCTCGCCACTGACGAACTCATCGCCAAGAAGCGCGAAGCGCCGCGTCGCCGGAACAATGCCGACGGCCCGCCGATGCGCCGTGATCGTCCGCAGCGCGAAGCTGACAAGGGCGGCGTGCTCGGCGAATACGGCCTGACCGAAGAGCAGGGCAACGAGATCATCATGGCTGCCCGCGCCCACTGGTTCGACGACGAAGAGGAAGCTCCGGCTACTGCCGAGACGACCGACACGCAGGAGGCCGCCGATGCGGACTCCACCCAATGAGCGCCTGACGTCCGACATCGCTGAAACTGGCAAGGCCCGGAAAGCTTCCGGGCCCCAGAAGGCCTGCCCGGAGCGCCGGTGCGTCCTGACGGGTGCATCCGAATCGCGGGACGCACTGGTGCGTCTTGCCGCTTCGCCCTCGGGTCTGGTGCTCCCCGACGCGCAGGAAAAAGCGCTGGGTCGGGGCGCGTGGGTGTGCTCATCGCGCAGCGCGATCGAAGAGGCGCAGGCGAACGGCAAGCTCAAGGGCGCCCTTGCGCGGGCCTTCAAGACCGGCGATCTCGAGATACCCGAAGAACTGCCCCAGAAGATCGAAGATGCGCTCAAACGCGTCTTTCTTGATCGGCTGGGTCTCGAAATGCGCGTCGGAGCCCTTATCTTGGGGACGCAGCGCATCGCCGAGACTGCCCGTGCGGGCGGTATCTCGGCGCTTTTCCATGCCAGCGACGCCAGCGAGGACGGGCGCAAGAAGCTCGATCAGGCGTGGCGCGTCGGCCGGGAGACGGAAGGCAGCGGAGAACGGGGCTGGACCCTGCCTCTGGACCGCGACGCTCTGTCTGTGGCATTGGGCCGCGACAATGTCGTCCATCTCGGACTGGCGAACGATGCAGCGGCTGCTCGGGTGCTCAAACCCTTGAAGCGGCTGATGCATTATCTGGGACAGGAAATTCCCGACGAATCCGGGCGTGCGAATTCGCGCGCCGCAACCGATACGAACGATTGAACGAAGAGAAACGAGCAAGAATGAGCGACGACGACAAGAAACCGGCCCGTAAACCGCTTACCCTCAAGGGCGCGCAACCGGGCGAGGTCAAGCAGACCTTCAGCCACGGCCGCACCAACAAGGTGGCGGTCGAGGTGAAGCGCCGCCGCAAGCTCGTGAAACCGGGCGAAGCGGCACCGACCCCGACGCCCGCTGAGGCAGCGCCAGAGGCAGCTCCGGCGCCGACACCGGCTCCCGCGCCAGCTCCGGCCCCTGCGCCTGCGGCCAAGAAGCCTGCGCCCAAGAAGGCACCTCCTTCCAATGAAACGCCGCAGGAACGCGTCGCCCGTCTTCAGCGCGAAGCCGAGGAAGATCGCCTGCGTCAGGCCGAGGAATCCCGCAAGCGCGAAGAAGAAAGCGCACGCAAGGCTGCCGAGGACGAGAAAAAGCGCGCCGAGGAAAACCGCAAGGCCGAGGAAGAGGCTGCCAAGAAGGCTGCCGAAGATGCAAAGAAGGCTCCCGAAGCCAAGGAAGCGGCAGCCGAGCCGGAAGCCGAGGCCGAGGCAAGCGAACCCGCTGCCGATGCCGAGGAAGAAGGCACTTCGGCGCCCGCGCCGCGTCGCTTCACCCCGGTCAAGCGTCCGGAAATCAAGAAGCCAGAGCGCGCCAAGAAAAAGGAAGACAAGCCTGCTCGCGGTGCCACGGCCGAAACGCCGGACAAGCGCCGGTCGGGCAAGCTCTCCGTCAAGAAGGCTCTCAACGAGGACGAAGGCCGCCGTGCGCGCAGCCTCGCCGCGCTCAAGCGTGCGCGCGAGAAAGAACGCCGCATGCAGGGCGGTGGCTCCAACAAGCCGCGTGAAAAGCAGGTGCGCGACGTCGTTGTGCCCGAGGCGATCACGGTTGGCGAACTGGCCAAGCGCATGGGCGAGAAGGGTGCCGACCTGGTCAAGGAACTCTTCAATCTCGACATGATGGTCACCGTCAACCAGACGATCGACCAGGATACGGCAGAACTGCTCGTCGAACAGTTCGGGCACAATATCGAGAAGGTTTCCGAAGCCGATGTCGACATCGCCGCAGAGGCTGATGTCGATCCGGAAGAAACGCTGAAAGCGCGTCCGCCGGTCGTCACCATCATGGGCCATGTCGATCACGGCAAGACGTCGCTGCTCGACGCGCTTCGCGGCGCCAATGTGGTGAAGGGCGAAGCCGGGGGCATTACCCAGCATATCGGCAGCTATCAGGTTAAGACGAAGAACGGCGACAAGGTCACCTTCCTCGATACGCCGGGCCACGCCGCCTTTACGCAGATGCGCCAGCGCGGTGCCAACGTCACCGATATCGTGGTGCTGGTGGTGGCCGCCGATGACGGCATCATGCCGCAGACCATCGAGGCCATCAATCACACCAAGGCCGCTGGCGTCCCGATGATCGTGGCGATCAACAAGATGGACAAGCCGGAAGCCAATCCGGACAACATCCGCACCCGTCTGCTCGAACACGAAGTCATCGTGGAATCGATGTCGGGCGATGTGCAGGACGTGGAAATCTCCGCCAAGGCGAAGACCGGTCTGGACGATTTGCTTGAAAAGATCGCGCTTCAGGCAGAACTGCTCGAACTGAAAGCCAATCCCGATCGCATGGCGGAAGCGACCGTCATCGAAGCGCAGCTCGACAAGGGCCGCGGACCGGTGGCCACCGTGCTTGTCACCCGTGGCACGTTGGAGCGTGGCAACACCTTCGTTGTCGGTACCCAGAGCGGCCGCGTCCGCGCGATCGTCGACGATCAGGGCAAGCAGATCAAGAAGGCCGGGCCATCGATGCCGGTCGAGGTCCTTGGCCTCGGCGGCGTGCCGAGTGCCGGTGACGTGCTAACCGTGGTCGAGAACGAGCAGCGCGCTCGCGAAGTTGCCGAATACCGTCAGGAGAAGGCGACCGAGAAGCGCACTGCATTGGCTCCGACAAGCTTCGATACGATGTTCAACAACCTCGCATCGAATGTGATCGAATTCCCCGTGCTGGTGAAGGCCGACGTACAGGGTTCGGTCGAAGCGATCACCTCGGCGCTGCACAACCTCTCGAACGACGAGATCAAGGTCCGCGTCCTGCATGCAGGCGTGGGTGCGATCACCGAAAGCGACGTTCAGCTGGCTGCGGCTTCGAAGGCGCCGATCATCGGCTTCAACGTCCGTCCCAATGCGAAGGCCCGCGAACTGGTCAAGCGCGATGGGGTGGAGATGAAGTATTACGACGTAATCTATCACCTGACCGAGGAAATCGCGAAGGAAATGGCCGGCGAGCTGGGTCCGGAGCGGATCGAGAATGTTGTCGGCCGTGCCGCGATCAAGGAAGTGTTCCGTTCGGGCAAGAAGGACAAGGCCGCCGGTCTGCTCGTCGAGGAAGGCGTCATCCGCAAGGGACTGCACGCACGTCTCACGCGCGACGATGTCATCGTCTCGGCCACGACCATCGCCTCGTTGCGCCGTTTCAAGGACGATGTGGACGAAGTCCGCGCCGGTCTCGAATGCGGTGTGGTCCTCGCCGACACGAACGACATCAAGCCGGGCGACCAGCTTGAGGTGTTCGAGGTCGAGGAGCGCGAACGCACACTGTGATCCGTTTCGGGTCCGACAGACCGCATGATGAAGGCGCCGTCCATCCAGAGGGGATGGGCGGCGCCTTCGGCAGTTTGGGGGTAAGTGCGGCAGTGCCCTCGCTTTTCGCTCAAACTGAAAAATGCATTGCGGCTCAGCTGAAAGGGACAGCATGATGGCGCGCTTCGCTGCACTTCTCGGGTCCATCAACGTCGGTGGCAACCGTCTCAAGATGGCGGATCTCGTTGCGGCGATGGAGACGCGCGGCTTCCAGAATGTCGCTACTGTCGTCGCCAGCGGAAATCTGCTGTTCGACCATGAAAGCGCACCTGATGCGGAATTGGAAAACCGCATCGCTGCCATCCTGAAGGATGAGTTCGAAATCGACAGTGTTGCCACGGTCCGCAGCGCTGAAGATCTAGCTGCCGCGCTGGCGGAAAATCCCTTCGCGGGGGAGGGGGAGGACAAGTTCGTTCATGTCCATTTCCTGACCGGTCAACCGACGGCGGCGCAATTCAGTGCCCTCATTGCCGATCATGAGGGGCGCGGGCCGGAAAGGCTTGCGCCAGGGACGCGTGCGCTCCACATCGACTTCGTTTCCAGTGTCGGCTCCAGCAAGCTCACCCGTGCATTCATCGAACGGCGACTGGGCTGCAGAGGCACTGCCCGCAATGTCCGTTCGCTCAACAGAATTATCGAGAAATTATCCTGATGGCTCGCAACCAATCCACTCCAGAACAGCAATCGGTCCGCGTCCTCAAGGTGGGGGAGCGGGTCCGCCATATCCTGTCCGAACTGCTCGCGCGGGGCGAGGCGCATGATGACGTCCTGCGCGCGCACCATATCGCGGTGACCGAAGTACGCATGACGCCCGATCTTCGCAACGCGAAGGCTTATGTGAAACCGCTGCTGGGCAAGGATGAAGCCGAAGTGCTCAAGGCCCTGCGCACGAACACAGCCTTCTTCCAGAAGGAGGTGGCGCAGCGCCTAGGGCTCAAATTCGCGCCCAAGCTATCCTTCAAGCCGGACGAGAGCTTCGATGAAGCAGACCGGATCGAGCAATTGCTGAGCGATCCCAAGGTCGCGCGCGACCTCGACGAGGAAGAATGATCCCCTGCTTCGCCGCGCCCTGAACTTGCCGCAGGGCCATCCATCGCTTTAGGTGCCGGTTAAGCGAAGTCCCGCAGAGAAGTTGTTTGAGAGGCGCGCCAGGCACAATGGCCAAGCTCTATTTCTATTATGCCAGCATGAATGCCGGGAAAAGCACGACGCTTCTGCAGACGGCATTCAATTATGGCGAACGCGGCATGAAGGTCTCGTTGTGGACCGCGGCGCTTGATGACCGGGCAGGCTTCGGGGCAATTTCAAGTCGTATCGGCCTCGCAAGCGACGCGCACCGCTTCGATGCCGGAACCGATATCGAGGCGCGCGTGCTCGAAGAGCATGCCGAGGCTCCGGTCGCATGCGTTCTGATCGACGAGGCGCAGTTCCTCACCAAGACGCAGGTCTGGCAGCTGGCGCGCCTGTGCGACGGGGCCGATATTCCCGTTCTCTGCTATGGTTTGCGGACCGACTTTCAGGGCGAGCTGTTTCCCGGTTCTGCTGCGTTGCTCGGCATCGCGGACAAGCTGGTGGAGATGAAGGCGGTTTGCGATTGCGGCCGCAAGGCGACGATGAACCTGCGCGTCGATGAAAGCGGCCGGGCCGTACGCGAAGGCGCCCAGACCGAGATCGGCGGCAACGATCGCTATGTCGCGCTGTGCCGCAAGCATTTCGTCGAAAGAACCGGCGGCGATCATTTTCCGGGGTTGCAGGCACAGTAAGGGGTGCGCGGCCGCTTCCGCGTATCTACATACCAGCGATGCTCGACACACTTACCCTTGCGGCCATTCTGATCCCGTGCCTGATCATTGCGATCGTCTTTCATGAAGTGGCGCATGGCTGGGTCGCGCTTATGCTGGGCGATCCGACTGCCAAGGAGCAGCGGCGCCTTTCGCTCAATCCGATCCGTCATGTCGATCCTATCGGCACGCTGCTCGTGCCCGGCGCGCTGGCTCTCATGGGCGGCCCGGTGTTTGGGTGGGCAAAGCCCGTCCCGGTCAACCAGCGCAGGCTCGACAATCCGCGCTACGGCATGATGGCGGTGGCTGCCGCCGGTCCCGGCACAAATATCCTGCTCGCACTTGCAGCGGCTATACTCTTCGGCATATTCGCCGGTTTCGCATCGAACTGGGGCGTTGCCCCGCCGGAATGGTCCCTGACCTTCTTCGGGGCTTTCGTCCTCATCAATGCTTTCCTCGCCCTGTTCAACATGCTGCCGATCCCGCCCTTCGATGGATCGCACATCGTGGGCGGTCTGATGCCGCGTCGCTGGGTGCATCACTGGCAGAAACTGCAGGCCATGGGCATGCTGCTGCTGGTGGTCCTGATCGCTGCGACCTGGGCCTTCCCGGACGCGCGCTGGATTGAAAACACGCTGTTCCCGCCGGTGGAATGGCTGACGGGTATCTTCTACGCGGTCGCGGACGGCGTGGCGCGGGTGATCGCATGAACGCGCGATCCAAGCCCGCGCCCCATGGCTGGCTCTTGCTCGACAAGCCGCGCGGTCTCGGCTCGACACAGGCCGTCGGCCTGGTGAAGCGCGTGCTGCGCCAGGGCGGCTATGCCAAGACCAAGGTCGGGCATGGCGGCACGCTGGACCCGCTGGCCGAAGGCGTGCTCCCGATCGCGCTGGGCGAGGCAACGAAGCTGGCCGGGCGCATGCTCGATGCCAGTAAGATCTACGACTTCACCATCCGCTTCGGCGAGCAGACGGACACGCTCGACACCGAAGGCGAGGTCGTCGCGACCTCCAACCATATGCCGAGCGTGGGGGACATTGCTGCCGCCCTTTCTGCCTTCACCGGACCGATCCGGCAGGCACCTCCGGCATATTCGGCGATCAAGATCGATGGCAAACGCGCCTACGACCGCGCGCGAGCTTGTGAAGAGGTCGAGATGAAGCTGCGGGATACGACGATCCATGCGCTCGATATCCTTGAGGGCGCGGCGGAAGCGGTGACCCTGCGCGCGCATGTCTCCAAGGGGACATACATCCGGTCGCTTGCACGGGACATCGCGCTCGCCCTTGGAAGCCGCGGACATGTGACCTATCTCAGACGCATCAAGGCTGGCCCGTTCACTCAGGAACAGGCGATTTCGCTGGACTCGGCGGAAGAAGTCGCTAAGGGCGCGCCTCTTGAACACCTTCTCCTGCCGCTAGAGGCGGGACTGGACGACATCCCGGTCCTTCACCTCGATCCCGACAGCGCGCAGGCGGTCCGCCAGGGCCGGGTATTGTCGGAACTGCCCCAGCCTGACGGGCTTCATATGGCTAAACTTGGACAAGTTCCGGTGGCGCTGATGGAACTGGAGGGAGGCTCGGCCAAGGTCGTGCGGGGTTTCAATCTGCCGGATGTCGCGGAGTAGAATACATGTCGGTTACTGCCGAGCGTAAAGCTGAAATTATCAAGGACAATGCCCAGGCACAGGGCGATACCGGTTCGCCGGAAGTCCAGGTCGCGATCCTCACCGAGCGTATTCGCAATCTCACCGACCACTTCAAGGCCAACCATAAGGATAACCATTCCCGTCGCGGTTTGCTCATGATGGTCAACAAGCGCCGTAACCTGCTCGCCTATCTCAAGAAGGTGGATGTCGAGCGTTACAACGCACTGATCCAGAAGCTGGGTCTTCGTAAGTAAGAGTTTTCGGGAAGGGCGGCTCAAACGGGCCGCCCTTTTCGCATTTGGCTACCTTCGCAATTCGGCGCAGGGGCAAACAAGAGGCAAGATAAAGCGCCTCGAACCGGACCGGGACGGATTGCCCGGTACAGTAGGCCCCGCACCGCAATAAGGCCGTGCGGGTCATCAAGGAAAATACATGTTCGACAAGAAAACCGTATCGATTGAGTGGGGCGGAAAGACCCTCACCCTCGAAACCGGACAGATCGCCCGTCAGGCTGACGGTGCCGTTCTGGCTACCTATGGCGAAACCGTGGTGCTCTGCGCCGTGACTGCCGCCAAGAGTGTACGCGAAGGGCAGGACTTCTTCCCGCTAACCGTTCACTACCAGGAAAAATTCTCTGCCGCGGGCCGTATCCCGGGCGGCTTCTTCAAGCGCGAAGGTCGCGCCACGGAGAAGGAAACGCTGACCTCCCGCCTGATCGACCGCCCCGTGCGGCCGCTGTTCCCGGAAGGCTTCTACAACGAAATCAACGTCATCGCGCAGGTCCTGTCCTATGACGGCGAAACCGAACCCGATATCGTCGCGATGATCGCTGCCTCGGCCGCGCTGACCATCTCGGGCGTGCCCTTCATGGGCCCGATCGGCGCTGCACGCGTCGGCTTCTCGAACGATGGCGATTACATCCTCAACCCGAGCCTCGACAGCGCGCTGGGGGAAGACGGTCGTCTCGACCTCGTCGTTGCCGCAACCCAGGATGCGGTGATGATGGTCGAATCCGAAGCAAAGGAATTGACCGAGGAAGAAATGCTCGGCGCCGTCATGTTCGCGCATGAGGAAAGCCGCAAGGTCATCGGTGCGATCATCGACCTGGCCGAACAGGCCGCCAAGGATCCGTGGGAAATGGATACCTCGGACGACACCTCGGCGATCAAGGAAAAGCTGCGCGGCATTGTCGGTGACGATATCGCTGCTGCATACAAGCTGACCGATAAGTCGGCTCGTAGCGATGCGCTCAACGACGCGCGCGCCAAGGCCAAGGAAGCTTTCGCGGAAGAAGAACCGCAGACGCAGATGGTCGCCAACAAGGCGGTCAAGAAGCTGGAAGCGGAAATCGTACGCGGCGCTATTCTGAAGGACGGCCAGCGTATCGACGGCCGTAAGCTCGACCAGGTTCGCCCGATCGAGGCGATGGTCGGCCTGTTGCCTCGTACGCACGGTTCGGCCCTGTTCACGCGCGGTGAGACGCAGGCTATCTGCACTACGACGCTGGGCACCAAGGATGCCGAGCAGATGATCGACGGCCTTGAAGGCCTATCGTACAATCACTTCATGCTGCACTATAACTTCCCGCCATATTCGGTCGGCGAAGTGGGTCGTTTCGGCTTCACCAGCCGCCGCGAAACCGGCCACGGCAAGCTCGCATGGCGCGCGCTGCATCCGGTTCTGCCCGCTCATGAAGACTTCCCCTACACGATCCGCATTCTGTCGGACATCACCGAGTCCAACGGTTCGTCTTCGATGGCGACCGTATGCGGTGGCTGTCTGTCGATGATGGATGCCGGTGTGCCGATCGAACGCCCGGTATCGGGTATCGCCATGGGTCTTATCCTCGAAGGCGACGACTTCGCTGTTCTGTCGGATATCCTGGGCGACGAAGATCACCTCGGAGACATGGACTTCAAGGTCGCCGGCTCGGAGAAGGGCATCACCTCGCTCCAGATGGACATCAAGGTTGCCGGCATCACGCAGGAAATCATGAAGACCGCGCTGGAACAGGCTAAGGCCGGTCGTGCGCACATCCTGGGCGAAATGACCAAGGCGCTTTCGGGCGCTCGCGGTGAAGTGTCCAAGCACGCTCCGCGTATCGAAACCATGCAGATCGACAAGTCGAAGATCCGCGATGTCATCGGTACGGGCGGCAAGGTGATCCGTGAGATCGTTGCTGAAACCGGCGCAAAGGTCGATATCGACGATGAAGGCGTGATCAAGATTTCGTCGAGCAATGCCGATGAGATCGAAGCCGCCAAGAAGTGGATCGAAGGCATCGTCGAAGAGGCGGAAGTCGGCAAGATCTACAACGGCAAGGTCGTCAATATCGTCGATTTCGGTGCTTTCGTGAACTTCATGGGCGGCAAGGACGGTCTCGTCCACGTCAGCGAAATGAAGAACGAGCGCGTGGAAAAGCCGACCGACGTCGTGTCGGAAGGCCAGGAAGTGAAGGTAAAGGTCCTTGAGATCGACCAGCGCGGGAAGGTCCGCCTTTCGATGCGCGTCGTCGACCAGGAAACCGGTGAAGAACTGGAAGACACGCGTCCTCCGCGCGAACCGCGTGAGCCGCGAGGCGATCGTGGCCCACGCGGCGGCGGCGGCCGTGGCGGCGATCGTCGTGGCGGCGGTGACCGTGGCCCGCGTGGTGGCGGACGTGACCGCGGTGACAAGGGCGGCGAAGCTCACGTGCCGGACTTCCTGAAGGACTAAGACTTCAGCAAAAACGTGCCCGTCCATGCTGAGGGGCACCCTAGCATCAGGGCTGCGGCGCGACATGCGCTGCAGCCCTTTTCTTTAGCTCGCTTGCCTTTCTGGTGAGGGTAAGCATGATGGCACAGGTGTAAACGAGAGGGGATGATATGCGCCAAACGATGACGTTGATCACGCTTTCCTCAGTTGTGTTGAGCTTGATTACCGCAACGGCAGCAGGCGCGCAGGCAAGTCAAACCGTGCTGACCTACAAGACAGCGGCGAAAGTCCGGGACGGATGCATCGCGTGGGCGACAGAGCGCAATATTACAGTGTCGCTTGCGGTATTCGATGACGCGGGGCGTCTGATCACGACAGCCCACCTAGATGGGACGCCGACCGCGATTGCCGAAGTCGCACAGTGGAAAGGAAAGTCGGCAGCAACATATCGCCAATCGAGCGCGAATACGGCTACATGGGGTGGAAGCGCCCCGATGCTGGCAGATTGGGCGGGCGGCGTACCGTTTTTAGCGAGCGATGGTACAGCGCTGGGTGCAATAGGTGTTTCGGGAGCCAGCAGCGACGAAGATGTCGCGTGCGCTCTGGCCGGTATTGCCGCAGCCGGTCTGACCGCCCCCGAAAATTAATCCTATTTGTTGGAAAAGAGTCGAAAAGCTATGTGCTTCCGGCTCTCCATATTTTCCGTCGCATGATCTCCTGTCCGATCAACCGAATTCGAGCACAGGTTTGAACACCTTGCCATCGTGCAGGTCTTTCACCGCTTCATTTATCTTGTCGAACGGATAACGCTCGATCAGGCGATCGAAGGGGAACAGGCCGCGCTCGTAAAGATGCACCAGTTCGGGAATGAACTGCTTCACTTTGGCGTCGCCTTCCACACAGCCAACGATTTTGCGTCCGCTGAGGATCTGTTCATTGGCATCGAAAGCATATTCCGTGCCTGATGGCGGGGCGCCGACAACCACCAGTGTGCCGCGCTTGGCCAAGGCCTGCAGCGCTGCTCTGGCCGCCTTGTCGTTGCCACTGCATTCGATCGAGAAATCGACGCCTCCGGCCACGATCTTGCGGACTTCTTCCGCGACATCGACATCCGTGCCTGCCTGCACAGTGTCGGTCGCACCGAATTCACGGGCCAGGTCGAGCCTATCCGCATTGGTATCGACAGCGATAATCGTGCTGCAGCCTGCGACCTTTGCGCCCATCACGGCAGCCATGCCGACGCTTCCGACACCCGAGACGAGCAGGCTCGAACCTGCCGGCGGGCGTGCAGTGCGCATCACAGCACCTGCGCCAGTCTGGATACCGCACCCAAGCGGGCCCAGTAGAGAGATATCGACGTCAGCGTCGATTTTCACGACATTGCGTTCGTGCGCGATCGAATGAGTGGCAAAGCTCGATTGCTGGAAGAATGCGGCATTTGGACCATTATCGAACACCGGGGCATCATCGCCCTGACGTTCATTCATGAAGTTGAGTGCTTCGAAATCGGCACAATAGGCAGGGTCACCTTCTTCACATGGACGGCAATGGCCGCAGGAGCCGTAAGACAGTACGACCTTGTCGCCTTCGGCCAAATCGCGAACATGGCTGCCAACCTTGAGGATGGTGCCGGCACCTTCATGGCCGAGCACCACCGGATAGTTAGTTGGCAGATTGCCCGCTTGCACCGACAGGTCGGTATGGCACACACCAGTTGCCGTCAGCTTGATCAGGACTTCATGCGGGCCAGGATCGGCGATGTCGCGGGTTTCGATTTCGTAGTCGGCGCCGGCTTTGGCAACAACGGCGATACGGGCACTCGTAGACATGCAATTCTCCATCCATAGTATTGTTAAGAAAACTGCTGCTCACTCTCCCCGTTCCGGCATTTCGGATTGTCCCTATGGTTAGCGATGCTAGAGCAGCCCGATGTTGCCGCGTGAAACCCTTGCCACTGCCCAGGTTCCCGATGGGGAGACACTCACCCTTGTCAGCCATGGGCGCGATTTCATCATCATGCTCGGCCGCGATGAGCTCATGGGCACGCGCATGCAATTCTCCGAGGAACAGCTGGCCGAGCTGACACTCGCAGAGCTCGACCGGCCACGCCCGCGCGTGCTGATTGGCGGGTATGGTATGGGCTTCACCTATCGCGCGGCGCTGGCCAAACTGCCGGAGGGTGGATCGGTCACTGTGGCCGAGATCGTACCGGAAATCCTCGAATGGGCGGAAGGGCCACTCGCGCACCTGACCGGCGAGAGCCTGGCAGACCCGCGTGGCTCAATCGTGATCTGCGATGTTGCTGCCTTAATCGACGATGCCAACGATGGCACTACGGCTAAATACGACGCCATTCTCCTGGATGTGGACAACGGTCCAGACGGAATCGTGCGCGATGCCAATTATCGGATCTATTCGAAGACCGGGCTGGGCAAGGCGCGTGATGCGCTCAATCGCGGCGGTATCCTTGCAGTATGGTCCGCCGCGCCCGACCACAAGTTCACGGTGCGTTTGAAAGAAAGCGGGTTCGATGTGGAAGTGCGCGAAGTGCGCGCGCGGCCCAACAATAAGGGGCCACGTCACACGATCTGGTTTGCCCGCAAGCGCTAGGCCTTGAGGCGCATTCGCCCCAGAAAATCGGTCTTGCCGATCGGAACGCCTTTCATGCGCAGAATATCGTAGGCGGTTGCGCAGTGGAAATAGAAGTTGGGCTGGCTGAAGCTCAATAGAAAATTCTCGGCTGTGAAATCGATCCGATGATCCTTGAATTCGAAACGCATCGGTTGGCCGATGAAATTTTCCATCTCGTCCTCGGTTAAAGCTTCCATGGCCTCACGGGCGCCAGAAAGCTTGTCGCGCAGGGCGGCAAAGCTCGTCGGCGGAGGGTTGAGATCGGGTGAATATACGCCCTTGCGCACGCCCTCCATCGAACCCTGGGTGTGTTCGGCGACGCATTTAACCTGATAACACCAGGGCAGCATGTCTTCGATGATGCGCGCCCCGATGATGTCTTTCTCGGCAGTGCCGCTCGCTTCGCACCAGCTTTCCGCCTTATCGACAAGGTGGCGCGCCGTCCCCAGCATTTGCAGCGCACTAGGGATATAGGCGGCGTGAAGCGAAAGCGGCATTATCGTTCTCCAGGACAGGAAAGCAAAAGGCCCGGCTGTCTTGCGACTGCCGGGCCTCCATGTGAATGGTAATCAGCGTACCCGCGGGCCGCCGAATGGCAGAGGCGGAGGGGGGCGGCGCGCACCGCGCGGCAGCTGGGCTTGATAAGCCCGTCCGCAATGTTCGACGCAATAGGGGAAGCCGGGATTGACCGCTTCGCCGCAGAAATGGAAATCGGGTTCGCCCGGGTGCCCCATCGGCCAGCGGCAGACCTTGTCGGAAAGATCCAGCAGGCTCGTCTTGTCGGCAATGGATGGGTCGGGCTTAGCAGGAACGAGACGCCGCGGCGGTGCCGGAGGGATGGGGGGCTGCTGGTCGCCAGGTCCTTGGCGGAGAAAGCCCCCGGGACCGACGGAAACGATCTTCGGAAGATCCGAATTCTTGTTCGGCATTGGCTGAGACGGAATAGCCGCATCGGACCTAGGTGCTGGCTGCGCCGATGCCTGCGCCGGCGCGGGAGCAGGGGCCGGCGTTGGCGCGGGAGGCGCAGCGGGGCGGGGGGCTGCCTTTTTCACCGCTGGCTTTGCCGTCGGCTTCGGCTTGGGCGCAGGCTTTTTCTTTTCCGCAGCTTTTACTGGCGAGGGACGCGATTTGAGGCCAAGGCGATGGGCCTTGCCGATAACGGCATTGCGGCTGACGCCGCCCAGTTCGTCGGCGATCTGGCTGGCAGTCGAGCCGCCTTCCCACATCTTCTTCAGCGTCGCGATCCGTTCGTCGGTCCAGCTCATGCGAATCCTGTATCCTTCATGTCTCCGCCACGGCCGTCTTGCCAGCGGAAGTGCTTGGCCCTAGGCGCAGGCCTATGGCCGATCAAGTCCAACCCTCTCCCGCCGCGCAACCCGACCATGGTCAGTCCAGCGAGGATGCCTCTTTCACCGAAACTACGGGCAAGGGGAGGAGCAGTTTCCCGAAACGCGGAGAGCCGGTCATTACCGGGATCAACCGCGTGGGTTTATGGAGCCTCTATATTAAGGAGGTTCGCCGTTTTCTCAAGGTCCAGACGCAGACGATTTGGGCTCCGGCGGTTACCACTCTGCTTTTTCTGGTAATCTTCACCGTTGCGCTAGGCCGATCGGACCGCGAAATCCTGGGGGTGAACTTCGCCACTTTCGTGGCACCCGGGCTGATCGTAATGGGCATGATGCAAAATGCCTTCGCAAATTCCAGCTTTTCTCTTCTTTCGGGTAAGATCCAGGGCACGATCATCGATCTGTTGATGCCGCCGCTCTCGACTGGCGAACTGATGACAGGCATCGTCGCGGCTGCGGTAACACGCGCGGTCGCAGTAGGCTGCGCAGTGGCTCTCGCTATGGCCTTCTACCCTGGCGTGACCCTTGCTACCGCGCATCCCTGGGCTGTTGTCTGGTTCGGCCTGATGGGCGCGGTGATGCTGGCGCTGATGGGCTTGCTCGCTTCGATCTGGGCGGAAAAGTTCGATCACAATGCGGCCGTCACGAATTTCGTGATCGCACCGCTCAGCCTACTTTCTGGCACCTTCTATGTGATCGACAACCTCGCCCCGCTTTTCCAGACGATCAGCCGCTTCAATCCATTCTTCTATGTGATCAGCGGCTTCCGCTTCGGATTTCTCGGTCAAAGCGACATCGGCGATACCAACCAGGCCGTGATCCATAGCGCCATCGGTCTCGGACTCTTCAATCTGGTGTTCGCCTTTGTGGTTTACCGCATCCTTGCTTCGGGTTGGAAAATCCGTAGCTGACCACTGCCCCATTAAAGGCGTCGGTTCAAATACCACTCACACTCTAATGGAAGAAAGCGATAGCTCGGTCGGGTCGGCGCGCCTGCCCCGCCCCGCTCCCCCAGGCTACTCAGACTTCAAACGATCCTCGATGGCCTCGCGCAGTTCCTTGACGCGCGACGCATTGTAGCCGAGATCCGACACGCCCACGCGGCTGACCGACCGTAAATCGATCTGGCCATCGGCGACGCGGGCAACCACATCGTCCTTGAAGCCGAAAGCGAAGGTTTCAGCCACGCCTTCGACCGTGTTCGAGCCAGCGACCCGGCGAACATCTTGTAATCCGATTGCACCCATGGCCGCGACGATGGCGTCAAACGCTTGTTCTTCGGTCGCCTGACCAATCACTATCGGCTGCAGATCGGGAAATTCTTCCGCGATGATGTCGGCGTGATTTTTGACCTTAAGTGATTCATCATCAGAATTGGCCCACATCTCCAGATCGCCAAGCGGCGTGCCGTAGTCGTTCATCGGATTGGCGCCCAGCTCGGAGCGGAGAGCCATGGTCTGCGCGGAATATGTCGGCGGGTCTCGCAAGTCGGTGGAGACGTCGTGAATTGGCGGCACGGCTTCGGCCTGCGCTTTCATCGACAGCAGCCCGACAAAAAGTAGCGCGGGAATCGCGAAGGCGAAGGCGGCCTTCCACCACGGGCCTTTGGGTGTCTTGAGAAAGGCAAAGAGAAAAGCGATCGCGGCGAAGAGGCCGGAAATTGCGATAAGGATGGTGCCTGCGTCCCTGATCATGAAGCCTAAGCCGGTGCGCCAGTCGATCAGCCCGAATTTCGGCCCGAAAGCGGCGAGGACGAACCATATGAGCACGGCTAGCGACAGCCACAGCGCGTATTTGGGAAGGCTCCGGCGCCACTCGCGATCCTTGGTCGGAGACGGTTGGGAAATGACCCGCTCCTCATCATCTGGCCTCGTCACACGGGCCGATTGATCGTCATTTTCCATTACCCTCTACCCCTATATGAGGAAACGCCCTGATCAGGCACCCACAATCCTTCCGGCGCGGAACCACTCTGCCAGAAGACGTCGATCGGTATGCCGCCACGCGGATACCAATAGCCGCCGATACGCAGCCACTTCGGCTTCATTTCCTCGAACAAGCGCCGCCCGATACCGACGGTGACATCCTCATGAAACCCGCAGTGATTGCGGAAAGATCCGAGGAAGAGCTTCAGGCTCTTGGATTCGACGATGGTCGCCTCGGGCGCATAATCGAGGACCAGATGCGCGAAATCGGGTTGGCCGGTGACCGGGCAGAGGGAGGTGAATTCCGGCGCGGCGAAACGGACCATATAAAGCTGTCCGGCGCGAGGGTTCGGAACATAGTCCAGCTCGGCCTCTTCCGGGGAGGCGGGTAGGGGGCTGTTCTCGCCGAGAAACTTCGGTGTAACTGTGTCGCTCATGCAGCGCATTTGCCGCGAATGTCCGTTCGGCGCAAGGCAGGGCTTGGAACCACGCCCTTCAGTGCCTATTCAGCGCGCCGATCAAATCAGGCACCAACGCCCATGTTTACCCGCAATCACCTTCCCTTCATCGCGCTGATCCTCGCCGCGCCGACCCCATTGGTCGCGCAGAGCGTGCAGGATTTCCAGTTGCCTCCGAATCCGACACCGACCCCGTCGCCCCGAGTGCAGGGGCCAGTCGATACTGAGGGTGACAGTATCCCGGCACGCCCGCGCGTTATCGGGACACCGACGCCTACACCTGCGCCTGCGCCGACACCTCGGCAGGCATCCCCGGTGCCGCAGCCGACCGTGCCCCAATCGACGTCTGCGCCGCTGCCGCCGAACCGTCCCGCCCCGGCCCGCACTGCGCCGATCGATCAAGTCCCCCAAATTCCGCGCAACGCCCCAATCACACTGCCTTCGGCAGATGAGCGCGCACCGCTGGGCGAGGGTGTAGAAGCGGCAGCTGAGCCAAACCTGCAAGGGGAGGATCAGGTGGGAGAAGCGACCGGTGAACCGATGCCGAACGAGAGCGGTTCAATCGCGCCGCTTCCTCAAGCCGACACCGAGCAGGAAAAAGCGGATTGGATCTGGCCAGCAATTGGGGGCGGAATTCTTGCGCTTCTTGGGCTGGGTTCTTTTCTCTCGCGACGGCGCAGTAGTGCGCCCGCTCCGATCATCGAAAAGCCAGTCGTCGGATCCGGCGGTCCTGTGAATGCGAGCGACATTCACATTCGGACAGAAGCGATCAAGCTCACGCGGTCGGTCATGAATGCGACGCTGCACTATCGTGTATCGCTGCTCAACAAGGCCACCCGTGCGCTATCGAACGTAGCGATCGGGGCGGATGTCGTTTCTGCGCACGGCGGCGTTCCGATGGAGCAGCAGGTCGCCAGCGCCGACCATGCTTTGGAAAAACGCCACCAGTTCGATCGTGTCGCGCCGGGCCAGAATGTCCGCTACGAAGGGCAGATCACAATACCTTTGTCGCAAATCCGCGCTATTCGGCAAAATAACGCCGCGCTGTTCGTGCCGCTGCTACGCCTGCGTATCGACGGGGCCACGTCCGAGCCGCTGGTGAAAACCTTCGTGGTAGGCCTGGGCCTGCCCGAGGGCGGTCGGGTCATGCCCTTCCGGATCGACGAAGGGCCGCGCAGTTACGAGCCGATCGCTGCCCGCGCGCTAGATTAGATCAGGCCGATTTCATCGACAGTCCGTGCAGCGGGCGCTAGCGTGCGCTCATGGACAAACTCGTTTCGACCGAATGGCTCGCCGCACGGCTTGGTTCCGATGACATCGTGATCCTCGATGCGACCCAGCATCTTCCTGATGCGGGCCGCGATGCCCGCGCGGAGTTCGAGGACGGGCACATACCCGGCGCGCGTTTCCTTGATCTTGCGAGTTTCACCGACGAGCAGTCGGAGGTGCCCAAAGCCGTGCCCAGCGCCGAACAGTTCGCAGAGCGGATGGGTGAACTCGGCATCGCGCCGGGCAGTCGCATCGTGCTTTATGATGACAGCGCGATCAAAAGCTCGGCTCGTGCGTGGTTTATTCTCGATCGGTATGGCGAGGATAAACTGGCAGTGCTCGATGGCGGTCTTTCCAAATGGCGCTCGGAAGGCCGAGATCTATCCCAACGTATCGTGGAGCATGCGCCCCGGCACCGCGCGGAACCCGAGGCGACGCGCGAGGTCCGGACAAAGGACGAGATACGCGACAATCTCGATAGCCAGGATTGGCAAGTCGTCGACGCGCGCGACACTGCCCGGTTCGAAGGGCAGGAGGACAGCGGCTCGGAAGGACATATTCCCGGCGCGCGAAACGTGCCTTTCGTTCGGCTATTTAGCGAAGATGGGACATACAAGTCTGCGCCTGACATCCGCTCCGAATTCGAGCAGACTGGCATCGATCTCGACAAGCCGGTCGTCACGAGTTGTAACAGTGGTATGACGGCGGCTGTGTTGCTTTTTGGTCTCGAACTGATCGAAAAAGACGACGTCGCGCTTTACGACGGTAGCTGGATGGAATGGGGCCATGATCCTTCGCTGCCGAAGGAAAGCGGGGCTTGAGGCTGGAGACCCTTTCCTGCCCCAACCGCCTGCGCACAATTGCCAAAGAGACACGCCTTAAAGCTGTGCTTGCATAGCTCATCATTACCGGAGGCTCGATGAGTTCGCCTAAAAGTAGTTCAATCGGCAAGGGAACGCAGTTGGTGACCGGAGGTCGCTCAGGCGCCTTTGGAAAGCGCGTAGTCAATCCGCCTGTCTGGCGTGCCAGCACCCACCTTTATCCCGACTGCGCCTCCTTGCGGGAAGGGGTTAAGAGCAATGCAGACGGCAACTTCTTTTACGGCCGCAGAGGCGCGCCTACGCAATGGGCGTTAGCCGAAGCTCTGACGGAATTGGAGCCTGGTGCCGATGGGACGGTCCTTTATCCCAGCGGGCTTGCCGCGCTTGTCGGGGCGCTGATGGCCGTGCTGCGGGCGGGTGACGTCCTCTTGGTACAGGACAACGCTTATGATCCTACGCGCAACACGGCGATGGGGCTGTTGAAACGCTACGGTGTGGAGCATCGTTTTTTCGATCCGCTCGATACCGCAGCATATTCCGATGCATTCTGCGACCGCACGAAGGCAGTGATGCTCGAAAATCCCGGTAGCCTGACTATGGAAATGGCTGACATCCCAGCGCTCGCCGGCATCGCGCGGGAGAAGGGAGCAGTCAGCCTGATCGACAATACTTGGGCGACTTCCACGGGCTTCCCGGCGCTGGAGCGTGGGTGCGACATCTCGATCACAGCTCTCACCAAGCATATCGGCGGTCACTCCGACGTGATGATGGGGGCGGCTAGCGCGGGCGAGAAATTGCACCGCCGGTTGCGCCAGACTGCCCAGCAATTGGGCCATGTCGTCTCGCCTGACGATGCGGCACTGGCGTTGCGCGGGCTGCGCACCATGGGCGTTCGCCTGAAGCAGGAGAGCGAGAGCGCGCTTGCCATCGCCCGCAGGCTATCCGCACGCGATGACGTGGCACACGTCCTGTGCCCCATGCTGCCCGGAGCTCCCGGCTACGAATTGTGGCAGCGCGATTTTACAGGAGGCTGCGGCCTTTTCAGCTTTGTCTTGCGCGGCCGGGACGACGCCGCGCGCTGCCGTCTGATCGATGCACTGGACCTTTTCGGGATTGGATATAGTTGGGGGGGGTTCGAAAGCCTCGCATTGCCGTTTGACGTTGAACCGATACGCAAGAAGATGTCCTGGCCCAAAACGGGCTGGGGGGTTGAGGATCGCTGCGGTATTCGCCTATCCATCGGGCTTGAAGATGCGGGCGACCTTATCGCCGACCTCGAACAGGCCTTTGCGGTCATGAATCAGGATTAGACACGGTACTCCAAGTGCAAGGCGAAACACCCCCAACTCCCACTCCCAACCCGGATGCAACGCCGGTCGAACAGGCTTGGAGTCTGGCCGAAAATGCACCGGATCAAGGCGGTGTTGCAGCGGCTGAAGGGTTCAAGGAAGCTGTTGGCAGCCAGAACGAAACGGTTGGCTCGGTTCTCGATGGGCTCGATGCCGTGGCGCTCAGCATGGGCGATATGCGCATTTCGTTGCTCGACGTCCTCCTTGTCGCAGCAATCGTCGCCGGTGTTTTGTTTTTTGCATGGTTTATCAGCAAATTGGCCCGCCGCGGTGTGCGCCGCTTTACCAAGCTGGACGATACGCAGCAGCTTCTGGCGGAAAAAATACTCACTATCGTGGTCTGGGCGGCCGCATTTTTCCTCGGTATCGATCTGCTCGGCATCGATCTCACCGCGCTCGCCGTGTTTTCCGGCGCCTTCGGTCTGGCCATCGGTTTCGGTCTTCAGAAGACCTTCGGTAATCTGATCGCCGGGATCATCCTGCTGATGGACAAGTCGATCAAGCCGGGTGATGTCATTGCGGTGGCAGATATGGCTGGCAACGAGACCTTCGGCCAGATCCGTAAGATCGGGGTCCGCGCGGTTTCGGTGACCACCCGCGATCAGCGCGAATATCTGATCCCGAACGAGAACCTGATGATCAATCAGGTGGAGAACTGGTCCTACTCGAGCAAGAATGTACGCATGCAGGTTCCCGTGGGCGTCAGCTATGAAGCCGACATGAACCTGGCCGAAAAGCTTATGCTGGAAGCGGCTGGTAGCTGTGATCGCATTCTCAAGGCGCCACCGCCGACCGTCTGGATGAGCGAGTATGGAGACAATTCGGTCAATTTCACCATCCACTGCTGGATCCAGGATCCGGAAGACGGTGTCGGCAATGTGCGCAGCGCCGTGTTGAAGAAGCTGTGGTGGCTATTCAAGGAGCATGGGGTGGAAATCCCGTTCCCGCAGCGGGACATCCACATCCGGTCCAGCGACCAGCTCGATCGCTGGTTTGCGGCGCGAAATGGCGAGCTGCCCGCAAAAGATTAGGTTGGAGCGCCCACAGCGGGGGTTTCAAAATTTCCGCTACCCTGCTGCACACGCATTTTGATTGGCGAAGTTTTGCCGGGCCGCACATCTTGTCGCCATGGCAAGAGCTGGAACTATCTATCTCGTCGGCGCAGGGCCGGGCGATACCGATCTTCTGACGTTGCGCGCGGCGCGGCTGATCGAGAGTGCGGACGTCATCGTTCATGACGGATTGGTCGATCGGTCGATTCTCGATCTGGCGCCTTCTAGTGCGAAGCTGATTTCGGTCGCCAAGCGACGCTCGAAGCACACGATGCCGCAGGAAGAGATCAATCAACTGCTCATCTCCATTGCGAGAAGCGGACAGGATGTCGTGCGCCTCAAGGGCGGCGACCCCTTCGTCTTCGGGCGTGGTGGGGAAGAGGCGGAAGCTGCGCGTGCAGCGGGCGTATCGGTGGAGATCGTGCCCGGCATCAGCGCGGCCAATGGTGCGGCAGCAGCGGCGCAGATCGCGCTTACACACCGCGATGCCTCGTCGATCGTCAGTTTCGTGGCCGGGCAATGCAAGGGCCTGGCGGATCAGGATTGGGCAGGGCTCGCCGGAAAAGGCCGCACGCTCGTGATTTACATGGGCGTCAAGACCGCGCCCCTGATCGCGGAAAAGCTCATGGCCGATGGCCTGTCGCCCGAAATGCCTGTTGCGGTCATCGAAAACGGCGCGCGGCCGAGCATGCGCGTTCTGCGGGCATCGCTTGCCGGGCTGCCCGATCTCGTGGTGCGCGAGAATGTGATCAGCCCCTCTCTGATCGTGATTGGCGAAGTGACTGCACGTGACGATGCTTTGGCGGCTCTCGCGCAGGAGGCGGCGATATGAGAATACTTACCGGAAACGATCTTAAGACGGGCTTCGTCACCTGGTGGACCGGCAGTGACTGGTCGCTTCATGTGGAAGACGCGGTCGATGTCACCGGCAAGGAAGACGAGATCGCAAGCCGCGAGGAAGCCGCGCGCCGGGTCAATGTCCCTTACGCCATCGATGCCGAACTGCATGAAGGCAGCCCGCGTCCCGCGCATATCAAGGACCGCGTCCGGGCGCTGGGTCCCACCGTCCGGCAGGACCTCACCCTCAAACCGGCCGATCCCGATATCGGCAACTGGGTTATCTGATGTATCTTTACGACCAATATGACCAAGCGATGGTCGATGCCCGCGTCGAGGAATTCCGCGACCAGGCACGCCGCAGGCTGGAAGGCAAGCTGACCGAAGACCAGTTCAAGCCGCTGCGGCTGATGAACGGGCTCTATCTCCAGCTGCATGCCTATATGCTGCGGGTGGCCATTCCCTATGGCACGCTCAACAGCCGGCAGATGCATGCGCTGGCGGATATCGCCGACAAGTATGATCGCGGTTACGGGCATTTCACCACGCGCCAGAATATCCAGTACAACTGGATCAAGCTGGAGGATGCGGCGGATATCCTGGCGGACCTCGCCAAGGTCGAGATGCATGCCATCCAGACCAGCGGGAATTGCATTCGCAATATTAGTTCGGACCACTTCGCCGGAGCGGCGGCGGACGAGGTGACCGACCCGCGTCCCTATGCCGAACTGCTGCGCCAGTGGTCGAGTTTCCATCCTGAATTCAGTTACTTGCCGCGAAAGTTCAAGATCGCCGTGATCGCCAGCGACCATGATCGGGCGGCGATGCGGTTGCATGATATCGGGATCCAGATCGTCGAGCGAGACGGCGAGCTGGGCGCCAAATTCTATGTCGGCGGCGGCATGGGGCGCACCCCCATGATTGCGCCCTGCATCAGGGAATTTGTCCCTCTCGATCAGATGGTTACCTATGCCGAGGCGTGCCTGAGGGTCTACAACCGGCAGGGCCGCCGCGACAACAAATACAAGGCGCGCATCAAGATCCTGGTCCATGAAATGGGCGCCGAGGAATATGCTGCGGCGGTTGAAAAAGAGTACGAAAAGCTCACCGAACACCCTCTTGATCGGGTACTTGAAGAGTTGGAACGTGTCCGGACGTTCTTCGAAGACCCCCTGTTCGAACAGAATGCGCCCGAAACGATCGATCGCAGCGATCCCGACTTCGCACTGTGGGTCGATCGCAACACTGTTGCGCATAAGGCACCCGGCTATGTCTCGGCCGTGATCAGCCTGAAGCCGGTCGGAGGCATCCCCGGCGATGCCACCTCGGAGCAGATGCGCCTGATGGCCGATCTGGCGAAGGACTACAGCTTCGACGAATTGCGCGTGATGCACACGCAGAACATCGTGCTGCCGCATGTGCGCATGGCGGATCTGCATGCCCTGTGGACCGCGCTCGACGAGGCCGGGCTGGGCAGCCCCAATCTCGATACGGTGGAAGACATCATCGCCTGCCCGGGGCTCGATTATTGCAGCCTCGCCAATGCACGGTCGATCCCCGTGGCGCAGAAGATTTCGCAGCGCTTCGCCGCCAGCGGCAAGACCGAGGCGCTGGGCCAGCTGAAGCTGAAGATTTCCGGCTGCATCAATGCCTGCGGGCATCACCACGCGGGCCATGTCGGCATCCTGGGCGTCGACCGCAAAGGGGTGGAGAATTACCAGCTCCTGCTCGGCGGCAGCGAGGCCGAGGACGTCAGCCTGGCCAAGATCACCGGCCCCGGTTTCGACGAGGAAGGGATTGTCGATGCGGTGGAGACCGCCGCCGATGTCTATCTGCGCGAACGCCAGGACGGCGAGCGTTTCCTCGACACCTATCGCCGCATCGGCATGAACCCGTTCAAGGAGGCGCTCTATGGCTGACCTGTCTTCTGATCCCGCCCGCCTCAACCTCATCCGCTATCGTGACGACAAGCCGGTCGATCACGGCGCGGTGACGGTGGATGCCTTTCTCGACCAGTCCAATGCCTCGGCCGTGCGGATCGAGCCGGGCGACGATGCGCGCGAACTCATCCCCCATCTCGAACGGCTGGCGCTGGTCGAGGTGAACTTCCCCGCATTCGGCGACGGGCGCGGCTATTCCTCGGCCCAGATCCTGCGCGAGGCGGGGTACGAGGGCGAACTGCGCGCGGTGGGCGATGTGCTGGTCGACCAGGTGGCCTATATGCGCCGCTGCGGCTTCGATGCCTTCGATCCCGACAGCGCGCTCGACGCGGACGATCTCGAGGCGGCGCTGAACCGCTGGCCCGAAGTATACCAGAAGGCTGCCGACGGCCGGACGCCGATCTGGAGCAAGAGGCACGCGTGAACCAGCTGCGCGCCATCGACCGGCTGGATACCGGCCCCCGCTTCACCGAGCATGATGCGATCCGTCTCAACCGCATGTTCCGTGGCAGCGAGACGGAGGAATGGCTGAGCGCGGTGCTGCGTGACGGGCTGGCGGGCGACATCGTCATCGTGTCCAGCTTCGGCGCGGAAAGCGCGGCGCTGCTGCATCTGGTGTCGCAGATCGACCGCAGCGTGCCCGTGCTGTTCCTCGAAACGGGCAAGCATTTCCCCGAAACGCTGGCTTACCGAGACCAGCTGGCCGAGCGGCTGGGCCTCAATCTCGTCAATCTCTATCCCGAGCTGGAAGATCTGAAGCAGCGCGACGAGACTGGCCTGCGCTGGTCCTACGATCCCGATGGCTGCTGCGAATTGCGCAAGGTGCGCCCGCTGGCGAAAGCGCTGGCGAGTTATGACGCCAGCCTGACCGGGCGCAAGGCGTTCCAGTCCTCCACCCGCGCCAATCTGCCGCGCTTCGAAATCGATACGTCGGACGAGCAGGGGCGGCTGAAGATCAATCCGCTGATCGACTGGGATGCGGACCGCATCGCCGCCTATTTCGAAGAACACGACCTGCCCCGCCATCCGCTGGTGGAGCGGGGCTTTCCCTCCATCGGCTGTTCCCCCTGCACTCGCCCCGTCGCCGAGGGCGAAGACCCGCGCGCCGGGCGCTGGGCCGGGTGGGACAAGGTGGAATGCGGCATCCACAAGCCGGGCGAAGAACCCTTCCTCTAGGGCGCGCCGGTCAGAGGGTGTCGGTCGCGATATCGAGCACGATGACAATGATCAGCGCTTCGAGGAAACCGCGCAAGGCATTGCCGAGCGCGCGGACCGGGCCGATCGCAAGCTGTGAGCGGAACCAGAGCGTTTGCACGGCGATATACCAGAGCAGCGTAATGGCGATGATCGCCAGGCCTACCGCGAGCTGTGCACCGGCCGCCATCGACAGGGTCGCCGCGCTGATGCCGATCGCAAAGGGACCGGCGGTAAAGCACTGGGCATAGAAGGGTTTCCGCAGTGTCTTACGGTCCAGCGCGATCCCCTTCGCGCGCAGCATGCGCAGCGCCATCATCAGCGGAAAGAGGGAAAAGGCGACCAGCCTGAAGGCGATCAAATTCTTGTCGTCCGAAAAAATGCCGTCGCTCTGGATATTCCAGCTCTCCGACACTTCCAGCAAGTGGATCAGCCCCAGCGTGATGGCCAGAAAGATCGGCGGGCTGAGCGTATCCGAATACCGATCGTCATCGGCATCCTCCAATTCGTCATCCGCATAGTCCATCAGTGCCAGCGGATGACGAAAAGACTTCCACAGCGTGAGCGGATAGAAAACCACCCACACCATCAATTCGTAGAGCAGCAGCTCCAGCGACTTGATGATCTTCATGAAGTCCATTGCGCGAAGCTATCGCGCTTTTGCCCTCAGAGCCAGCCTTCGCGTTCGTACCAGCGCGCGGTGGCGCCAAGCCCGGCCGGGCCGTCGACGCGCGGTTTCCAGACATCATCGGGCACGCGGCGGGCAGGGCGGGCCACCCAGTCGGGATGAACCATATAGCCCACGCGGTCGGGCGTCAGCTTGGCCTTGTCCCGCCGCAGCAGCTGGTCGGCGCGGGCGGCGAGGCCGAGCACTGCGCCGGGCAGATGCGGAGCGAAGACGCGGCGGCCCACCGCCTCGCCGATCAGCCGGGCCAGTTCCCCATGTTCATAGCCGCCCTGCCGCCCGTCATCGGGCTCCAGCGTGGCGCCGGGCGCGATGCCCGCCGGGGCCAAGGCCAGCAGGCATTCGGCCAGATCGTCGACATGGATGATCGAGGTATGGCCTTCGGGCGGCACCGGCACGACGCCGTATTTGGCGGTGCGGAACAGCTCGAACATGTCGATATCGCGCGGGCCATAGACTGCCGGGGGGCGCACGATGGTAAAATCCATGCCCGAGGTTTCGACATAGCCTTCGGCGCTCGCCTTGGAGGCGCCATATTGCGACAGCGAGGGCTCGCGCGCCGAGAGCGAGGAGGTGAAGACGAAGCGCGATACACCCGCCGTGCGCGCGGCATCGAGCAGGTTGCGCGTGCCAAGCACATTGGCGCGTTCGAATTCGCTGGGGTCGGGCGTGTTGGTGAGGCCCGCCACATGCACCACGCTGTCCGCGCCGCGGCATAATTCCTCCAGCGCGGCCGGATCGTCGAGACTGCCCGCGAGCCAGGTTACGCCCTCGCGGTCTTCCTGCGGGCGCCGGGTGAGGGCGCGAATGGCCACGCCCTGCCGCGCCGCGGCATCGAGTACAGCCTGCCCGACAAAGCCGGTCGCCCCGGTCAGCGCGACGATCATGCCTTCACCATGTGATCGCGGTGGACCACGGCGGCGCGGGGGGAATAGCCCAGCTTTGCCGCCTGTTCCTCTTCCCGCAGCCCCAGAATGGCGCGGCATTCGGCGGCGGTATATTCGACCAGACCCTGGCCCAGTCGTTCGCCCTTGGCGCCGAAGATCGCCACCAGATCGCCGCGGCGGAAATCGCCTTCGACCTCGGTGAGACCGGCGGCGAGCAGGCTGGCGCCATGAGCCAGCGCTTCGGTGCAACCCGCATCCACGGTAAGCACGCCGGCGGGGGCGAGGCGGCCTGAAAGCCAAGCCTTGCGCGCGCTTTCATCGCCCTGCGGCAGGAACAGCGTGCCGCGATCCGCAGCAAGCGCGGTGGTGATGGGATCGGCATGGGTGCCGTTGATGATCGCCAGCGCGATGCCTGCGCGTTCGGCAATGCGCGCGCCCTGCAATTTGGCCAGCATGCCGCCCGATCCGAGACCGGAGCCGGAACTGCCGGTGGCCATGGCGATGATCTCGGGCGTGACGCCTTCGACCGTGGGAATGAAGCTGGCATCGGGATCGGCGGGATCGCGGTCGTACAGCCCGTCGACATCGGAGAGCAGCAGCACGCCCTGCGCCTGCGCGGCCTGCGCCACCCGGGCGGACAGGCGGTCATTGTCGCCGAAGCGGATTTCCTCGGTCGCGACGCTGTCGTTTTCATTGATGACGGGGATCGCGCCTGCCTCGATCAGCCGTTCGAGCGTGGCCGAGGCATTGAGATAGCGGCGGCGGTCTTCCAGATCGTCCAGCGTGACCAGCATCTGCGCCGCGGTAAGTCCGTGCTGGCCGAGCATTTCCGACCACAGGCGCGCCAGTTCAACCTGGCCGACGGAGGCCGCGGCCTGCGCATCGGCAAGGCTGGCCCGGCCGCCCTTGGGCAGTTTGAGCTTGGCCGCGCCCAGCGCGATGGCGCCGGAAGAAACCACGATGACCTGCGTGCCGTCCTTCGCCAGCCCGGCAATCTCTTTGACCAGCGTGGCCAACCATTCGGCCCGCGCCTGCCCGCGTTCGATGAGCAGGGCCGAACCGACCTTGACCACGATGCGCCGTGCCTGCGCGAGATCGGATAGGCTGGCGATGGCCATGGCCGTCAGATGGGCGACCAATCGGGCTCGTCGCCCTCGTCTTCGACCTCTTCGGCCTGCGTTTCGGTGCTGGTGCGATCGGGCAGGTAGGACAGGACGCCGTCGAGGAGTTCTTCCATGCCTTCGCCGGTTGCCCCGGAGATATTGAACACTTTTTCGGCACCGGCGGCCAGCAGTTCGTCTGCAAAGGCCTTGCCCAGTTCGGCATCCGCCAGATCGAGCTTGTTCAGCGCGACCAGCTGCGGCTTGTCGGCCAGCCCTTCGCCATAGGCGTCGAGCTCGGCATTCACCGTATTATAGGCATCGGCCGGGTCCTGGCCCGCAATGTCGATCAGGTGGATCAGCACGCGGCAGCGTTCGATATGGCCCAGGAAGCGGTCACCGATCCCGGCGCCTTCCGCCGCGCCCTCGATCAGGCCGGGAATGTCGGCCAGCACGAATTCGCGGCCCTTGTGGCGCACGACGCCCAGCTTGGGCACCAGCGTGGTGAAGGCATAATCGCCCACCTTGGCCTTGGTATTGGTGACCTGGTTGATCAGCGTGCTCTTGCCCGCATTGGGCAGGCCAAGCAGGCCGACGTCGGCCAGCAGCTTCAGCCGCAGCCAGACCCACATTTCCTCACCCGGCATGCCGGGCTGGTGCTGTCGCGGCGCGCGGTTGGTCGAGCTCTTGTAGCTCGCATTGCCGCGGCCGCCGATGCCGCCTTCGAGGAAGACGATTTCCTGGCCGACTTCGGTGAAATCGGCGAGCACTTCTTCCTTGTCTTCCGACAGGATCTGCGTGCCCACGGGCACGTCGATGATCAGATCGTCCGCGCCTGCGCCGGTGCGGTCCTTGCCCATGCCATGCGCGCCGCGCGGGGCCTTGAAGTGCTGGGCATAGCGAAAGTCGATCAGCGTGTTGAGACCCTGGACGGCGCGGAAGATGATATCGCCGCCCTTGCCGCCATTGCCGCCGTCGGGACCGCCGTATTCGATATATTTCTCGCGCCGGAAGCTGACCGCGCCCGGGCCGCCCCCGCCGGATTTGAGATAGATCTTGGCCTGGTCGAGAAAATGCATGCCACGGCCCCTAATCGCTTTTGCCGCCCTTGGCGAGCGCCGTGGTGCGCGCGGCCGCCATCGGGGATGGATCCGGCGGCATGACATTGACAAATTCCCGTTTTGTTCTACTCCTGTTCCTGCAAATTGAAGGGGCTGATTCGATGCAGGATTTCGCTTACGAGCCGGTTTACGATGGCGCCGGCTGCCAGCTGACGGTCACGATCCTGGCCGATCGCGACACGGTGCGGGGCGAAATGCGCGCCGATGCCGAAGGGGCGGGCTTCCGCGTGCTGGAATGCTGCGGCCTCGATGAATTCGGCAGCGGCGCGATCGGGGCGCTGGGCGATCTGGTGCTGGTCGATTGCACAGGCATGGATGCGCAGGCCATGGCGCTGCTGTCGCGGCTGGACGTGCGCGCGGCCAAGTCCGGCGCGCAGCTGGTCGTCTCCACCATCATGGAATCGCTCGACGTGGTGTTCGGCTGTTTCACCATCTCGCCGGCGCAGATCCTGGTCGATCCGGGCCGCGCCGACCGGGTGATCGCGATCGGGCGCGTGCTGGCCAGCGTGCCGAATTTGCGCCTGCGCGAACTGTCCGAAACCGACCGGCTGATGCTGCTGCGCCTGACCGAACAGGTCGGCCGCGTGGCGCAGCGGGTGGAAGGGCTCTCGGCGCAGGTCTTCGCAGGCCGCACGGCGAACGGGGGCGCTTTCCGCTTCGAAGCGGCCAGGCAGACCTTCCGCGGCGAAGGCGATGAACCGGGCACCAGGGCGCGTGACACGGCGCCGCAGCTGCCGCCCGCCGAAGCGATCCGCAAGCTGATCCACCACCGGCAGCTGCGCAGCAACTTCTTCGATGCGGAACTCTTCGCCGATCCGGCCTGGGACATCCTGCTCGACCTCGCCGCCGCGCGGGCCGAACGCCAGCAGGTCAGTGTCAGCTCGCTGTGTATCGCGGCGGGCGTTCCTGCCACCACGGCGCTGCGCTGGATCGGCCAGATGGTCGAGGCGGATCTGCTGCTGCGCATTCCCGATCCGCACGACCGCCGGCGCGCCCATATCGCGCTGGCGGACAAGACGGCCGACAGCATGGCCCGCTATTTCGCGGCGATCGGCCTTGTCGCTACCGGCGAAGCTGTGGCCGCCTAGCCCTCGCGGCGCAGGATCACGGCGATCCCGTCACCCGGCGGATCGGCGGGCAGGGCGATGCGCTGGGCATCGGCCCGCGCGCGCACCAGGATTGCCTCCGGTATGGCGGGATCATGCAGCACGGCATCCGCCTTGCCCAGCAGGCGCGCCTGCCGCAGCGTCAGATCGTCGGGATCGTCGCTCGACAGCACGAATTCATGCAGCTGCGTCCCCCCGGTGGTCGCGGGACTGGCAAGCCATTCCTCCACGCCCGCAGTTTCGCGGCTCTCGAGCGGGTCGAGCGCGCCGCCTTCGGCCAGCGCATCGTCGAGCGCCCTGCGCCGCGCCGCGCCTTCGGGGAACTTGCGCCGAATAGCCTCGCGCGCATCGGACAGCGCCTGCGCCAGCCCGCCGAGCGACTGGGGCAGAAGCCGCTCGAGCCGGAGCCGGAGATGCTTGGCCAGCCCTGCCGATGCGCCGCCAGTGCTCACGGCAACCAGCACGGGCTCACGGTCGAGCACGCTGGGCAGGGTGAAATCGCACAGATCGGGCTGGTCGGCGACATTGACCAGCAGCCCGGCGCGCTTGAGCCGCAGATGCGCGGCTGCCGCTGCCTTCGGATCGTCCAGTGCCACGAAGGCGAGGCGGGCATGATGCGCCTCGGTCTCGGCACAGGGAATGCCGCCCGCCCGCACGACCAGCCGCGCTTTCGCATCGGCCATTTCGCCTTCGCCGACCACGACGACCCGCTGGCCGCCGATCCGGTGGAAGAGCGGCAGCGAATGCATCAGCCTTCGAGCCAGTCCGGCACGCGTTCGGCATCCATGATTGAATCCGCACCGATCCGTTCCGCCACCACGGCATGGCGATCACCGTCCACCAGCACTTCGGCAACGAAGCCGCGCGAATTGTAACTCGACGCCATGGTCGCTCCATAGGCACCGGCCGTGCGGAACACCGCCAGATCGCCCGCGACGAGTTCATCGCATTCGCGGTCCATGGCGAATGTATCGCCGGTCTCGCAAATGGGGCCGACGATATGGGCCACTGTCCGGGCGCCGCTGGGCTTCACCGCCTCGAAATCGTGCCAGGCGCCATACATGGCAGGCCGGGCCAGATCGTTCATGGCGGCATCGACCACCACGAAAGGCCGCTCGATCCCGCGCTTCACGCGGATGACCCGCGTCAGCAGCACGCCCGCATTTCCGGCAATGACCCGGCCCGGCTCGAACATCAGCCGCACGTCCCAGTCCTTGGTCACGCGCGCGACCATGGCGCCATATTCGGCAGGCGCGGGCAGTTCTTCACCGGCCTTGTACGGTACGCCGAGCCCGCCGCCCAGATCGGCATGGGTCACCTTGCAGCCGGCGGCGCGCAGTTCAGCGATCAGCGCCCCGACCTTCCCGAAAGCGGTTTCCAGCGGTTCGAGATCGGCAAGCTGGCTGCCGATGTGAACAGCGATGCCGCGCATATCGAGGCCGTCTTCCTGCGAGAGGGCGGTGTAGATTTCTGCCGCCCGGTCGAGCGGGACGCCGAACTTGTTCTCGCGCTTGCCGGTGGAGATTTTCTCATGCGTGCGCGCATCGACATCGGGATTGACGCGCAGCGCGCAAGCGGCCTTCATGCCCAGCCTGCGAGCGATGGCTGCCAGCTCGTAGCCTTCTTCCTCGCTCTCGATATTGAACTGGCCGATGCCGGCTTCCAGCCCTTCCTGCAATTCGCCGTGGGTTTTTCCGACGCCGGAGAACACGATGTCTTCCGCTTTCATCCCGGCCGCGAGCGCGCGGCGCAGTTCCCCGCCCGATACCACGTCGGCGCCATAGCCTTCATTGGCGAGCACACGGAGCACGGACAGGTTTGGATTGGACTTCACCGCAAAGGCGATATGCGGGTCTTTCAGCTCTGCCAGGGCATCGCGGAACACGCGTGCATGGCGCACCAGCGTGGCGCGCGAGTAAACGTAGACCGGCGTGCCGACATCATCGGCAATCGCGGATAGCGGGACATCTTCGGCGTAGAGGGCGCCGTCACGAAGCTCAAAATGGTCCATGCGGGCGCCTCTGCCCAATCGCGCGCGACCTGTCTAACAATGAGTACTTTGCGGGCTGCAATTCATTCGGGCGGCAGATCGAACGGATCGTCTTCGCGTTCTTCCGAACGGGTCCGCAATTCGACCGAACGGTCGGGCGCCGCCTGCGGATCGAGCGCGAGGAGGTCCTGCGAATCCGGTTGGACTTCCGCGCCATAGGGCGTGGGCGGCAGCGTGTCCTGCGCCAGCGGTTTCAAATCCGTCTTCTGCCCGCATGCGGCAAGCAGGGCGGCAAGGCCGAGGATGGCAAGTTTACGCATAGATCAAAATTCCTCCAGCCGCCGGCGGGCTTCCTTCGCCTGTTCCCTTACACGCACCGGGGCGGTGCCGCCATAGGAAGCGCGGGCGGCCACCGAGGCATCGACCGACAGCGCATCGAAAACGCGTTCGTCGATCCGCTCGTCGATGGCTTTGAGGTCTTCGATGGTAAGACCGTCGAGAGCGACGTCTTTCTCGTCGGCCAGCTTCACCGCCGCGCCGGTGATGTGATGTGCCTCCCGGAAAGGGATGTCCGCCTGCCGCACCAGCCAGTCCGCAAGGTCAGTCGCCGTCGCATGGCCAGCTTCGGCCGCCTTGCGCATCCGCGCTTTGTCGAACCCGCTGTCGGCGACCATGCCGGCCATTGCCGCCAGGCTGAGATCGAGCAGGCCCGCGGCTTCGAAGACGGGCGGTTTGTCGTCCTGCATGTCTTTCGAATAGGCAAGCGGCAGGCCCTTCATCGTGACCATCAGCGCGGTTGCGCAGCCGATGACGCGCCCGGCGTGGCCGCGCACGAGTTCGGCAGCATCAGGATTGCGCTTCTGCGGCATGATCGAACTGCCGGTAGAAAGCGTGTCGGGCAGTTTCACGAAGCCGAAGGGCTGGCTGGCCCAGATGATGAACTCTTCCGCGAGGCGGCTGAGGTGCAGCGAACACTGGCTGGCCGCCATCAGGTAATCGAGCGCGAAATCGCGATCCGATACGGCGTCGAGGCTGTTGCGCGTGGGGCGGGCAAAGCCGAGCGCCTGCGCGGTCATGTCGCGATCGAGATCGAAGCCGGTACCTGCCAGCGCGGCAGAGCCGAGCGGGCATTCGTCCATCCGCGCGAGCGCATCGGCGAAGCGCGACCGGTCACGCACCAGCATTTCGAAATAGGCGAGCAGGTGATGACCAAGGGTGACCGGCTGGGCGGTTTGCAGATGGGTAAATCCGGGCATGATCGTGTCGGCATGGTCTTCGGCGCGCTGGGCGATTGCGCCCAGAACCGCGTCCACCCCGGCAATCGCGCGCTGCATGGCGCTGCGCACCCACATGCGGAAATCGGTCGCCACCTGATCGTTGCGGCTGCGCGCCGTATGCAATCGGCCTGCTGCCGGGCCGACGATTTCGGTCAGGCGCGATTCCACCGTCATGTGGATGTCCTCGAGATCCCAATCTTCGGGAACACCGTCGGCTTCATATTCGGCGGCGACCTGCTGCAGCCCGTCGTCGATGGCCTTCGCGTCGGCTTCGCTGACGATGCCCTGCTTGGCCAGCATGGCGACATGGGCGCGGCTGCCGGCGATATCTTCCCGCCACAGCGCCTTGTCGAAAGGGATTGAAGCGTTGATTTCGCGCATGATGGCGCTAGGCCCTTCGGCGAACCTTCCGCCCCACATGCTGTTGGAGCCCTGATTGTCCCGCTTGTCGCTCACGTTCGTCTGTATCCTTGGTTTGGCCGTTGCCGGCTGCGATAGGAGCGCGCCGGAGCAGGTGCAAGAAAGCGGTGCTTCAAATGCGGCAACCGGGGAAATCGACACCTCCAATGCAGGCATGCTGATGCCGGCCATAAATGTGCAGGACCCGGATGGCCGCGCGCTTAATCTGGGTGCGCTGCAGGGGCAGCCGGTGCTGCTCAATCTGTGGGCCACATGGTGCGCACCCTGCGTCAAGGAAATGCCGCTGCTGGACGAACTGGCGGGCGATTATGGCGACCGGCTCAGAGTGGTGACGGTCAGCCAAGATATGGGCAAGGTCGAAAAGGTCACCGACTTCTTCCGGGAAGGGGGCTACGAGAATCTCGAACCCTGGATCGATCCCGAAGCCCAGCTGGGTTATGCCTTGGGCGACACGGTGCTGCCCACGACGGTGCTGTATGATGCAAGCGGCCAGGAAGTGTGGCGGGTTCGCGGCGATTTCGACTGGGCCGGCGCGGAAGCGCGGGCAGCAATCGATGAGGTCATCGAAGGCTAGAACTGTCCTTGGGTCTGTCGCTCGCCCTCGCTTCAAGAAGTCGGGCTGACGTGGTGCGCCGCGCGCATCATCTGGTGCACAGCTTTCATCGCGGTTCGCAAGATTTGCCGCTATAGGGTGCAGCCATGTTCGAAAATGCCGACGCGCTTCTGCTAGCTCGCATCCAGTTTGCCTTCACGGTGAGCTTCCATTTCATCTTCCCGGCTTTTTCGATCGGGCTGGCGAGCTATCTCGCGGTGCTGGAAGCGCTGTGGCTGAAAACCGGCAAACAGCTGTACCAGGACCTGTTCAAATACTGGCTTAAGATCTTCGCGATCGCCTTCGCCATGGGTGTCGTCTCAGGCATTGTCATGAGCTACCAGTTCGGCACTAATTGGTCCGTGTTTTCCGATAAGACGGGTCCGATCCTGGGGCCGCTCATGGCTTATGAAGTGCTGACCGCCTTCTTCCTCGAGGCCGGTTTCCTGGGCGTCATGCTGTTCGGGATGAACCGGGTGGGCAAAGGGCTCCACTTCTTCGCCACCTTCATGGTGGCGCTGGGCACTTTCATTTCCGCATTCTGGATCCTGTCGGTCAACAGCTGGATGCAGACGCCGGTCGGCTGGTCGGTCAGCGAAGCGGGACAGCTGCTGCCGGAGGCGAGCTGGTTCGACATCGTCTTCAATCCCAGCTTCCCGTTCCGATTGGTGCACACGGTCATCGCGGCCTATCTCACCACTGCGCTGGTCGTCGGCGGGGTGGGCGCTTGGCACTTGCTCAAGGATCGCACCAACCAGCACGCGCGCAAGATGTTCTCGATGGCGATGTGGATGGCCGCGCTGGTCGCGCCGGTGCAGATTTTCGCAGGTGACATGCACGGGCTCAACACGCTTGAACACCAGCCCGCCAAGGTCATGGCGATGGAGGGGCATTATGAAAGCCACCCGGACGGTGCGCCGCTCTATCTGTTCGGCATTCCCAACGACAAGGAACAGCGGCTGGATTACGCCGTCGGCATTCCCAAGCTTTCCAGCCTGATCCTGAAGCATGAGCTGGATGCCCCGCTGGCAGGGTTGGACACGATTGCTGATGAGGACCAGCCGCCCGTCTTTCCCGTATTCTGGGCATTTCGCGTGATGGTCGGTATCGGGTTCCTGATGCTGGGCCTCGGCGCGTGGAGCCTGTTCGCGCGCTTTAGGAAGAAGCTTTACGACTGGAGCTGGCTGCACCGCGCGGCCGTGGTGATGGGACCATCTGGTTTCGTCGCGGTGATCGCCGGTTGGATTACAACCGAGGTCGGGCGCCAGCCCTGGACGGTCTACGGCGTCTTGCGGACCGCCGATAGCGCCAGCCCGCTCGACGCGCCGGCCGTGGCGACCTCGCTCATCGCGTTCGTCATCGTCTATTTCGCCGTATTCGGCGTGGGGACCTGGTACATCCTGCGCCTGATGAGCCACCCGCCGCATCTCGGGGAAAAGGGCGTCAAGCGTACCGAGAAGGGGCCTGTGCGGACCGCCGGTATCACGCCGGGGCCAACGCAGAATCCGGGCGCGGACCCCGATGTGCTGCCCGAAAGCCGCGAGGAGGCGACCGATGGGAATTGATTTCGACCTGACGGTGATCTGGGCCTTCATCATCGCCTTCGCCGTGTTCGCCTATGTCGTGATGGACGGCTTCGATCTCGGCATCGGCATCCTTTTCCCGACCTTCAAACCGGGGCAGGAACGCGATCAGGCCATGAACTCGATCGCGCCGGTGTGGGACGGGAACGAGACCTGGCTGGTGCTCGGGGGAGGGGGGCTGTTTGCGGCTTTCCCGCTGGCCTATGCGGTCATTCTCCCGGCAACCTATCCCCTGATCATCGCCATGCTGCTGGGGCTGGTCTTTCGCGGCGTGGCCTTCGAATTTCGCTGGCGCGACAAGGCGCACGAAAAGTTCTGGGACATCAGCTTTACGGCAGGAAGCTTCATCGCCGCGATGGCGCAGGGCATGATCCTCGGTGCGATGCTGCAGGGGATCGACGTCGAGGGCCGTGCCTATGCGGGAAGCTGGTGGGATTGGCTCACGCCCTACACCCTGCTGACGGGTATCGGCACGGTGGCCGGCTATGCACTGCTCGGCGCGACCTGGCTGATCTGGAAACTGGAAGGGGCATCGCAGGCTCATGCGCGCACGCTGGCCAAGAAAGCCTTTCTCGCCACGCTTGCATTGATGGGGGCGGTGAGCGCTTACAATCTCGTGCTCAATCCCGAATATTCCGACCGCTGGCTGACCGCGCCGGAGATTTACATTACCGGTTGGGTACCGATCGTGACCGGGATTCTGGCGCTGTCCCTGCTCGGCGCGCTGAGGAAAGAACGCAACAGCAAGCCTTTCTGGCTATCGATAGCGCTCTTCTTCCTTGGCATGGCGGGACTGGGGCTGACCATCTGGCCCAATGTCATACCGCCCGACGTCACGATCTGGGAGGCTGCCGCACCCGAAAAGAGCCAGATCTTCATGCTGATCGGAGTAGCCATCACCATGCCGCTCATCCTCGCCTACACGGGCTGGGCCTATTGGGTCTTTCGCGGCAAGGTTGGTACGGAAGGATATCATTGATGCCGTTCGATCCGCTTTCCGGATCGGACGAGGCGGAGCGAAAGCCGCTCTGGCAGCGCATCGGCTGGATGGTGCTGATCTGGATCGTCAGCGTGGCCGTGCTCGGCGCGGTCGCCTACGGGCTGAGACTGTGGCTGAAGTGAGGGCCCGAAGCCTGGAACTGGTGGGCGATGACGGGCTCGAACCGCCGACCCTCTCGGTGTAAACGAGATGCTCTACCAACTGAGCTAATCGCCCCGACCAGCATCGGGTGAAGCGCCACATAGCGTGCGTGACGCATAAATCAATTCCCGCTAGTGCGCTTTGTGATGACAAGCACGAATTCGACCAGGCTCACAGTCCTCGCCACTGGCGGCACAATCGCGGGAATCGCCGGTTCTGCGATAGCGAAAGACTATCGTGCAGGCGAAATCGGGATCGATGATTATCTCGAAAAAGTCGGCGGATTGGGCCTGGGTGCGGAGCTTTCAGGCCGCCAGATCGCCAATATCGATTCGGCCGATATGGGGCCGGGCGTGTGGAATCCCCTGCATGCGGCAATTGCGGAGGCGATGGCCGATGATGGCTGCCGCGGGATCATCGTGACCCATGGCACCGACACGCTGGAGGAAACGGCGTTTCTGCTCGACCTGACCTTGGCCGCCGACAAGCCGGTGGTCGTGGTGGGCGCCATGCGGCCTGCTGATGCGGTGGGATACGATGGCCTGAGAAATTTCGCCAATGCCGTGCGTGTGGCGAGCGACCCGGACGCAGCCGGGCGCGGAGTGCTCGTGGTCATGGGTGACCGGGTCTTTGCCGCGCGCGATGTGCGCAAGGTGCGGACGCGCGGAACCGAAGCATTTCGCGGCTTCCCGCGCGAATCCATCGGGCTGGTCACGCCTGCCAGCCTGGAATGGTTCGGCGCGCCCTGGCGTCAGGGCAGGGCTGCTGCTTTCAGATGGACCACCGACCTGCCCGAAGTCGTGATTGTCTACGCTCATGCCGGCCTCGATGCAGCAAGCGTGAGACGTCAGATCGGCGATGCGACGCGCGGCATTGTTGTCGCCGGCCTTGGGGAAGGCAATATGCCCGAAGCGGTTCGCACCGCTCTGGTCGAACAGGCACGTAATGGCGTTGCCGTGGTTCGTGCGAGCCGCACCGATGAAGGCCTCGTCGACCGGGAGCCGGAAGATCGGGACAACGGTTTCATCGCGGCCCGCGCTCTCAATCCCCAGAAAGCGCGGGTGCTTTTGCAATTGCTTCTGGCGGACGGGATCAGCGATCCCGCCGCCATCCAGCAGAAGTTCGACCGCCGCTGACTTAGCCGTGCGGCGTGACCAGATATTTCTCGCCCGTCTTCATTTCCCGATAGTCCAGGATCGCATCCTTGGTCAGCATGGCTTGAAGGTCGACCTTCGCCTTGTAGCTGCTGGCAAAGGTCGTGGTGAGATTGTCGAGCACGCGCTTGCGCATCCGACCCATCGTTTCCTGTCCCGCCTGCTGAAGGAACGGGAACAGTAGCCAGCCCGACAAGGTCCAGCCGAAGCCATAGGATGGCGTTAGCGTGGTCGGGCTGACGTCGAGACGGCCGTAGATGAACATCCGCTTCGCCTGGTTCGATCCGTAGCGCGAATATTCGGTCATGTTCGCCACAGCCACCTGCTCCATGGCCTTGAAGCAGCTGTCTACCATCTTGCCGCCGCCGATCGGATCGAAGCCGAAAAACGCGCCCGTATCTTTGATCGCGCTACGAAGCTGGCCCATGAAATCGTCGCCGGATGAATTCACGACATGCGTCGCGCCCTGCGACTTCAGCAGTTCCGCCTGATCGTCCTTGCGCACGATGTTGACGAGGCCAAGTCCGTCTTCGAGGCAGATGCGGTTCAGCATCTGGCCGAGGTTCGATGCCCCGACCGTGTGTAGGATGGCGTCCTGTCCTTCCATCTTCGCGTTCTCAGCGAAGCCAAGAGCAGTCATCGGATTGACGAAGCTCGATGCGCCGGCTTCGGCGCTATGATCGCCCAGCGGCAGGCACATATTGGCATCGGCAATCGCGTACTGGCTGAAGGCATTGCCGGGCACACAGGCCACGCGTTGTCCCATCAGGGCTTTTGCGGCGTCGCCGTCACCGGTCGCAACCACCGTGCCGGCGCCTTCGTTACCTGCCGGCAGTTTCTTGCCATGGCGCGCCTTGCTCCCCGAATTGAACGGTTCGGGCATCTTGGCGACGACCTTGCCGGGCGAATATTCGGCATTCTCGAAATCGGCAGCGCCCGTCAGGATCGCCAGATCGGAAGGGTTGATCGGTGCGGCTTCCATCTTGACCAGAACCTGATTGCCTTTCGGTTCGGGAAAAGTGACGTCTTCGATCTGGAGAGTGAGTGTGCCGTCGCTTTCAAGCGTGGTGAAGAGCTGTTTACCGGTGGTCATCCTGTTCCCTTTCGGTGCGTTATTGAAACCTGTTTGACCGTCTCGCTACGCGCCGAAATGGAAATTGGCTAGGGTGCCGTTCAGTCACGCATCGTCCGGATAGGTCGCCTTGACGAAGTAGAGCCCGTGCGGCGGAGCATTGAGACCCAGCGCCTGCCTGTCGCGGGCCTCCAGCGCCTCCGCCATCTGTTCTTCCCGCCAGCGTCCCATACCGACCAGCGCGAGGCAGCCGACCATCGAGCGCACCTGATGGTGGAGGAAACTGCGCGCTGCGGCGTGCACGCGCACTTCGTCGCCGACCCTTTCCACATCGAGCCGGTCCAAGGTCTTGAGCGGACTCTGGGCCTGGCACTGGACCGAGCGGAAAGTGGTGAAATCGTGCAGACCCACCAGCGCTTTCGCAGCGCGGTCCATCGCCTCAGCATCGAGGTCCTGCGGGACCTGCCACAGACGGTTGCGTTCAAGGGTCAGCGGCGCGCGGCGGTTGGCGATACGGTAGACGTAACTGCGCCCGGTGCAGCTGAAGCGTGCGTGCCAATCGTCATCGACCACCGCGCAATGGGTGACGGCGATTGGGTCTGGCCTCACTTGTGCGTTAAGCGCCTCCATCAGGCGAAACGGCGCTATCTCTTTTTCGATATCGACATGGCTTCGCATGGCGAGCGCGTGGACCCCGGTGTCCGTGCGGCCGGCACTATGAAGGCGCACGTCTTCTCCGGTGACGCGAAACGCGGACTCCTCCAGCGATTGCTGCACGCTCGGCCCGTTGTCCTGCCGCTGGAGCCCGAAGAAGGGCGTGCCGTCGAACTCTATGGTAAGCGCGAAGCGTGTCACGCGAAACGTGCGCCTTCGCCCACGGAATTACCGCGCAGGAATTCGGGGCGTTCCATTGCAGGTTTGCCGGCGCGTTGGAGACGCAGCGGGCGAATGGCGCCTTCGCCGCAGGCAATCGTCAGGTCGTCATCCAGCACCGTCCCCGGATCGCCCGAACCGTCTACGGGCTCGGCGCGGAGGAATTTCACTCTTGCGCCTTCGAGTTCGGCCCATGCGCCGGGGAAGGGTGAAAGGCCATGGATGTGACGCGCCACATCTTCGGCAGATCGCAACCAGTCTATGCGCGCTTCGGCCTTTTCTATTTTCTTGGCGTAGCTTGCGGCATCATGATCCTGTTCGACCGCGTGCAGCGCATCGATATCGATGAGAGTGCCGACCATCAGCTGCGCACCCAGCTCGGCCAGTTCCTCGGTCAGTTCTCCGGTGGTCTTGTCTTCGACCGGGGTGCGAACCGTGGCAAGCATGGGACCGGTGTCGAGTCCGGCTTCCATTTGCATGATGGTGACGCCGGTAACCTCATCCCCTGCCATGATGGAGCGGTGAATGGGCGCCGCGCCGCGCCAGTCGGGAAGGAGAGAGGCATGGACATTGAGACAGCCTCGTTTTGGAGCATCGAGGATCGCCTGGGGTAGGATCAGTCCATAGGCTGCCACCACCGCGATATCCGCGTCGAGTGCGGCGAATTTTGCCTGTTCTTCCTCGGATTTAAGCGATGTTGGATGGCGCACCTCTATTCCAAGCCGCTCGGCCAGCTGGTGAACCGGGGTCTTGGTCAGTTCCTTGCCTCGGCGCCCACCGGGGCGGGGCGGCTGGGTATAGACGCACACGACTTCATGCGCGGCGTGAACCAATGCCTGTAGCGTTGGCATGGCGAATTCCGGCGATCCCATGAAGATTATGCGCATGAAGCCCCTGTCTGGTCTTTCTCTGTTCCGCCAAGGCCCCTATCTGTGCCCGTATGGCATCGCAAGAGATCGAGACGCTGGCCGCCGCGCTGGCCCGTCTGCCCGGCCTCGGCCCGCGCAGTGCGCGGCGTGCCGTCCTGTGGCTGGTCAAGCGCCGCGAGAGCGCGCTTCCGGCATTGCTCGAGGCGCTGGCCACTGTAGGCGAGGCACTGGTCGAATGCGATATTTGCGGCAATGTCGATACGACCAATCCCTGCGGGATATGCGCCGACCCGCGCAGGGACGGGAAGGGCCTGTGCGTAGTGGAAGATGTCGCAGACCTGTGGGCTCTGGATCGTGCGAAGCTCTTCACGGGGAAATATCATGTGCTTGGCGGCAAACTTTCCGCGCTCGACGGCATACGCCCTGAAGATCTGAACATTGCCAGTCTGTTGTCACGCGTCGAGCAGGGCGGTGTAGACGAAGTGGTGCTGGCGATGAACGCCACGCTGGAGGGGCAGACCACCGCGCATTATCTGGCAGAACGGCTGGAGGACTATCCTGTCCGGATTACCCAGCTTGCCCATGGGCTGCCGGTAGGGGGCGAACTGGACTATCTCGACGAGGGAACTCTTGCGCAGGCCCTGAGGGCTCGTCGGCCGCTGGGCTAGGCGATAACTCTGAGCGGTCCAAGTGGATTGAAAATTGCGTGCGGCGCGCTTATTTATGCTCCATGGCTATCCGTGAAATACTTGAAGTGCCGGACCCCCGGCTGAAAGTCGTGTCCGAACCGGTTACCGAGTTCGACGACGACCTGCGTACCCTCGTCTCCGACATGTTCGAAACTATGTATGACGCGCCGGGAATCGGACTGGCGGCGATCCAGGTGGGCGTACCGAAGCGCGTGCTGGTAATCGACCTGCAGCCGGAAGATGAAGAGGCTGAAGGGGAAGTCTGCAACCACGGCGGCCACGAACACGTCCACTACCCGACGAAAAAGGAACCACGGGTTTTTATCAATCCGGAAATTCTGGATCCGGCGGAAGAGCTTGCTACCTATCAGGAAGGCTGTCTCTCGGTTCCCGATATCTTCGCCGATGTCGACCGGCCGGCAACCTGCCGCGTGCGCTATCAGGATCTCGAGGGCGAGACCCACGAGGAAGATCTGGACGGTTTGATGGCTACGTGCATCCAGCACGAGATGGATCATCTGGAAGGCGTGCTCTTTATCGACCATCTTTCGCGTCTCAAGCGTAATATGGCTTTGAAAAAGCTGAGAAAGCTGCGCGAGGCGGCTTAGGACCCTTACGAGATTCTTGTAATCCGAAACCGGCGGGTCGCTCAGCGGCTCGCCTTTTTCTTTTGCGAGATCGAGGTGGCGATGGGCTCACTGCGGCCGGGGATGATCATCCATAGTGGATAGATGCGGCCAGCGCACTGGCGTTCCTTTTGTGTTCCGCATACTCTGAGCTCATGGAATTGGGCATTATCGCAATCGTCGCGCTTGTCGCCGGGCTGGTTTTCGGATGGTTTCTGGGGTCACGCCCGGTAGCGGAATGGAAAACGCGGCATGCCGAGCGCGATTCCGAAGCGCGTGCCATCGAGGACAAGCTTAAGGAAATGACACGCGATCTGGCAATCATGTCCGAGCGCGCTGCGCGAGCGGATGACTTGGCCCGAGACCTGAAAACCGCGCAAGCGGATCGCGAATTGGCGGCAAATCGGCTGGCTTCTTTGGAAAGCTCTTCCGAAGCACGCGAGCGCGCACTCGAGGAGCGTTATTCCGAGCGCGAGGCGCAATTTGCGCGCGAACTCAAGCGATTGCAGGACGCCGAAGAGAAACTGCAGGCCAAGTTCGGTGAAATCGGCGAGAAAATGCTTGTCGGCGCACAGTCGAAATTTCTCGAAGGCGCACAGAACCATCTGGCTACTCTCAACAAGGAAAGCCTGGCCGAGCTGGAAAAGCGGGTCGGGCCCGTCGGCGAGACGCTAGAGCGCTATCGCAAGCGGGTGGAGGAACTGGAGAAGAATCGCGTTTCCGATTTCGAGCGCCTGCAGGGTGTCATCGGCCAGGTTCGCGAAGGCCAGCAACGTGTCATTGACGGTGCTAACCGCATCACCACGACGCTGCAGGGTGCGACCAAGGCGCGCGGCGATTGGGGTGAACTGCAGCTTGAGAACCTGCTCGAAAGCTGCGGTCTTTACGACAAGGCAGATTTCAATTTCCAAACCAGCGTTCGCGATGAGAACGGCAATTTGCTGCGTCCTGATGCCGTAATCAATATCCCCGGCAACCGCCGTCTGGTGGTGGATGTAAAGAACGTCTTCAACACTTATCGGGCTGCTAATGAGGCGGATAGCGACGAAGAACGCCAAGCTCTGCTTAAAACGCATGCTCGAGAGCTGCGGACCCATATCGATGAATTGTCGGGGAAGCGCTATCAGGACCATGTCGATGGCTCTGCCGACTTCGTTGTGATGTTCGTCCCGGGCGAACACGTGCTCTACGCAGCTTTGACGCAGGACAGCGGCCTGCTGGATTACGCTCTCAAACGGCAGATCGTATTGTCCAGCCCTCTCAATTTCATGTCCATCGCTTTGACCGTCTCCACCGTCTGGCGCCAGGCCGGAGTGCAGGCAGATGCGAAGGAAATTGCTCAGCTTGGCAAAGAGTTATACGATCGGCTCGGCGTCGTCGCGGGCCATATGGGGGCGATGCGCAAAAGCTTGCTTTCCACCAACCAGCACTTCGACAAGCTGGTGGGAAGTTTCGATAGCAACTTGCGGCGCACCGGAGAGCGGTTCGAGGAATTGAACGTCGACACCAGCGCGCAGGATCTCACTGAAGCATTGCCGATCGGCCACACCCCGCGCGCGCTCGCCAATTTTTCGGATGCCGCCGAACGTTCCCAGGGCGAAAACTGACCGGAAGATACGGAACTGGCCTTTTGGTATGTTAGGGCATCCTAAACTAATAGGGCCTAGCAACTTGCTCCAATATAATTCAGGTAAGTCCGCGGTCGCAACCGGAGGGGGCGTTGCCCGGCTGAATTTATGGAATTGCGCAGAGAACCACGTTATTCGATCTCGACTTCGGGACGATACCGGCGTGGCACCGGGATAAGGTTCGACATTTCGATCAAGGATCTTTCCGAATACGGCTGTCAGTTTTACGATGTCGTCGGGCGGTTGGAAGCGGGTGACGAGATCACTCTACGCATTGGAAAGATAGGCCCTTTACATGCAAAAGTGCGCTGGATCGAACGGCGCTGTGCCGGAGTCGAATTCGACCAACCGCTTTATCCCGCCGTTCTCGATCATATCATCGCGCAAGGCGGAAAAGACGAGTTTCGGACACTAAGTTGATGGGAAGGTAGCGCGACCAGCGCAACCAGACATCGCCTCGTCTTAATGAAAGTCGCAGCAATAGCAGTAAGCTGTCCAAACTCATCCAGAAGATGGGGCTCGCGCTCAAGTTCATCGGATCAGCATGTGCTGCGATAAATCCAGACAGAAAAGAGCTAGTCGCCCGCATCTAGGGCAGCCAATACCTCATAGCCAAGCACAGCCGCTGCAATCGAAGCGTTCAGGCTGTCGGCCCGGCCTTTCATCGGCATCGTCACGCGGAGGTCGCAAGCCAGTTCGTAGTCTTCAGGCAGACCGCGGCTTTCATTACCGACCATCACAAAGCAGGGCGCAGAGTAAGGCGCGCCGCGATAGGGATGGGCTTCGCGGAGGCTTGCCGCGACCAATTGACCGGGACCCTGGCGGAGCCATTCTTCGAATTCCTGCCAATTCGTCTGCGCGATCGCCTGAGTGAAGACCGCACCCATGCTCGCCCGCACCGCTTCAACACTAAACGGGTCGGCGCAATCGTCGATCAGGATGAGGCCGCCTGCACCGATTGCATCGCCGGTGCGAAGCATGGTGCCGAGATTGCCTGGATCGCGCAGTGCCTGCGCGACCAGCCAAATTTTCGAAGTGTCTCGCTTCAGCGCCTCAAGACTGGTGTCGAATTCTGTAAATACGCCGGCGACCGCTTGAGGATTTTCCTTACCCGTAATCTTGGACAGGATGTCCGGCGTGGTTTCGATTACTTCTCCGCCGCTCGCATCAACCGCATTTTCCAGCGCCCTGAGTAGGGGGTGAGTCTCGCGCCGATCGGCTAGGACCAGAATTTCGGGGACGTGGCCGCATTCCCTCGCGTCAGTGAGGAGGCGCAGGCCCTCGGCAAGAAACTTTCTTTCGCGTTTGCGATGCTTCTTTTCGCGCAGAGAGCGCAATGCCTTGACTGTTGGATTTGAATAGCCGGTAATAACCCGCCGTTGCGACGACATTGTCAGGGTTCCCCGAAGCCGTCCTCGACCAATCCAGCAAGATTGGCCAGTACCGCCTCGGCGTCATGCCCCTCGACGATAATTTCGATCGTGTCCCCTTTGGCTGCGCCGAGCATCATCAGGCCCAAAATGGAGCCGCCTGCTGCCTCATTGTCCCCTTTGCTCACGCGGACCCGGCAGGTTTCAGGGACTTCTGAGACCGCCCCGACGAACTTCGCGCTTGCCCGTGCGTGCAACCCTCGTTGGTTGACGACCTCAACCCTTTTCCTGACTTCGCTCAACTTGCTTTCCGCGCACTGTCGAGATCTTGGCCTAAAAACTCGCTCGCCACAGTGATGTAATTGCGGCCTGCGGTTTGCGCGGCATTCACCGCGTCGACCACATTCATGCTCTTGCGGGCGCCGGCAAGGCGAATAAGCATCGGCAGATTGATGCCTGCGATGACCTCGATCCGACCAGTATCCAGCAGTGAGATGGCGAGATTGGACGGTGTGCCACCGAACAGATCCGTCAAGATAATCGCACCCTCTCCGGTATCGACACGGGCGATAGCGTCGGCGATGTCTTTGCGTCGCTGCTCCATGTCGTCATTGGGCCCGATGCAAATGGTGGCCACGCCTTCCTGCTTGCCGACGACATGCTCCATCGCGTCGATGAAGTGTTCGGCCAGTTTGCCGTGAGTAACGAGGATCATGCCGATCATGCGGGTGTCGATATCCGTTTCGCGTGTCGCAAGTGGGGGCTTTGGGTTTGCACCATTGTTTAGGTTAGCGGCGCTCGAGCGGATCGGCGGGCCGACTTTCCAGATTGCGGTGAATAACCGTGGGCGAAAATCCGGCCTCGCGCAAGACCTGTGCCGCTGCTTCCGCACTGAAGACGGACCTGTGTCTCCCTCCGGTACAGCCGAAACCGATGTTGAGGTAGCTTCGATCCTGCGCTGCATAGCGAGGAAGCAATTCGAGTAGCGTATTGCAAATGCTATTGAATGCCGGGTCGAACGCGGGATCCTGGCGGATATGGTCGGCTACCTGCTCATCGAGACCGGTCAGGTCGCGCAATCCGCTAATCCAGTGTGGATTATCGAGAAAGCGCATATCGAACAGCAAATCTGCCAAGGGTGGCATGCCACGGGAGAATCCGAAGCTCGTTACCGTGACAGTCATTTCCTGCGCATCTTTCTTGCCGAATCTTTCGCGGATGACTTGCTGGAGCTGATTGGTTGAATATGCGCTGGTATCGACAAGCGTCTCGGCCCACTTGCGTAGCGGTTCGAGAAGGCTGCGTTCATCACTGATCCCGTCTGCCACCTGCCGCTCGCGAGCCATTGGATGTGGCCTTCGGGTTTCGTTGTAGCGGCGCTGCAATTCGCTGTCGGAACAGTCGATGAAAAGCGTCGTGAGACTGACCCCGTCGCGCGAAGCCAGCGCCTCGCATTCGCGGATGATATCGGTCGGAGCGAATCCTCTTGTGCGCGAATCAAGACCGATCGCGATCGGTGTCGGAGATTCGCCGTACGTCTCGAGGAGATTAGCCAGCAGACGAAGAGGGAAGTTGTCGAGCGTTTCCCACCCGAGATCCTCGAGGACCTGAAGGACAGTCGATTTGCCCGCACCGGACATACCGGTGACCAGCAGGATTGGCTGGCTATCTCCGGTCATTGCTGCTCGACCGCGGCGACTGCCTTCGCAGCGTTCGGGAGCGGGAGGCCATGCTTCACAAGGGCGAATTCGGCGCGCAGCGCTTGCGTCGCATCACCAGGGCGAAAAAGCAGGACAGGTACTGGTGCGCCCCCAAGTGTCGTCGTTGCAAGTTCCATCGGATAACGCGGCGCCAGGGTGGTCAATTGCAGCACGAGGGAAACGGGAGCATCGCAGGGGTCAAATTCGATCAAGCCGACATTTCGAACCTCGAGCAAACCGCGGGTGGTCTTTGGCGGACAGGCGAGTGGAAAACCCTGTTCATCATCGATAATCAGACCATCATCGCCGATTAAGGTGGCTCCGCGGTCAATGAGGGCCAGGGCAAGTGAGGATTTGCCGGCTCCGGGTTCGCCCGCAATGAGGAGGCCCCGTCCATCGATGGCCACAGCGGTGACATTGGGAAGTTTGGTTTTCATTTGTCCAACGCAGGCAGGCTGAGAACGAAACATGCGCCGCGGTCGCCATCAGCGCGGTCTTCGACATGCAAGGTGCCTTCATGTGCTTCCGCGATGGTGCGTCCAATCGCGAGACCGAGCCCGGAATGATTGCCGAAATCTTCGCCTTCGGGGCGATCCGAGTGGAACCGTTCGAACACTTTTTCTCGCTTCTCCTCGGGGATGCCCGGGCCTTCGTCGCACACGGTAAGGACTACGCGCCCTTCGCGCCGGACAAGGCGCGCGTCAATAGAGCCTCCGATAGGGGAGAAAGAGACGGCGTTATCGAGCAAATTTTCCATTATACGTTCCAGCCTTAAGCCGACGCCGTTAACGACCAGCTTACTTTCGTCGGCGGTCACGGTGACATTGCGCCCCTCGTTCTCGCCGCGCTCTTCACGGCTGGCGGCAACATTGCGCAGCAACTCCGCCATGTCCACCCGTTCGAATTCGGTACGAGACATTTCCGCATCGATCCGACTGGCGTCCGAAATTTCGGTGACCAGACGATCTATCCGCCGCACGTCATGGACTGCGATATCGAGTAATTGGCTCCGCAGATCGGGATCCTCCACCTTACCCAGAGATTCCGTTGCGCTGCGGAGGCTGGCGAGCGGATTCTTGATCTCATGCGCTACGTCGGCGGCGAAACTTTCCACCGCATCAATGCGGTGCCGCAAGGCGGCGGTCATGTCGGAGACGGCGCGCGCCAGCATGCCGATCTCGTCACGCCGATCGGGTAGGCGGGGAACTTCCACCTGCCGATCACGGCCCTGCCGCACGCGCACGGCCGCCTGCACAAGTTCACGAAGTGGCCTTACGATTGTCTGCGCCAGGAAAAAGCTGAGCAGGGTGGAAACGAGGAGGAATAGCAGGACGATCATCGCCACTGTCGTGCGTGCTTCCCGCACACTCTGGGTAATGTCGACCGGGTTGCGCGTGATGAGCAGCGTGTCCCCATCAAGGCCGACAGGGGCTGCGGCGTTGATAACATGCGTACCGTCGGGCGCGTCGCGAAGGACGATCTGCGTGAGGCTTTCTTCCCGCGCACGAACGAGCTCCGGCCACGCATCTACACTGTCGGATACCGGTTCACGATAGTCGGGCAGGGCAGGTGCCCCGACGACCCGATCGAACCAGCGGTCCGTGCGCAGGGCGAAATCGGTCTGGTCGACGTCTGCCGGATCCGGCAGTTCGAAACTCGGCGGGGCAAGCTGAAAACTGTCGGATTCCAGCTTGCCTTCGGCATCGTAGACCCTGATGCGAAGCCGCTGTTCCTTGCCAATCTGGATCAGGAGGGCTTCCTGACGCTTTGGCGTGGCGCCAGCGAGTGCTTCTGCCGTAATCTGCGCTTCGACCAGAGCCAGTTTGAACCGCTCGTCGAGCAGCTGCGTCCGATAGCTGTCGAGATAGAGGACGCCGCCGCCCAGCAGAACCAGTGGCAATACATTTACGAACAGAATGCGGCTTGTAAGGGTCAGACGCCGCGACCACCGCAGCTTGTCCAGCCTCGGATCGCCCCGAAGGACGCTCTTTCTCTCAGCCATCGCTGAAGCTGTAGCCAGCACCGTACAGCGTTTCGATGGCAGAGAATTCATTATCCACGCTGCGGAATTTGCGCCGCATACGTTTGATATGACTGTCCACCGTCCGGTCGTCGACAAAGACATCATCCGGATAGGCCGCGTCCATCAACTGATTCCGGCTTTTGATTACCCCGGGGTGCGAGGCGAGAGCCTCGAGAAGCAGGAATTCAGTTACTGTAAGCGACACGGGTTTCTCGTCCCACGTCACGTGATGGCGGGCAGGGTCCATCCGCAGCCGGCCGCGCTCGATGATCTCGGCCGGTTTTTCGCCTGGCTCGATCGGAATCGGGCGCCGAGCGTCCGAGCGCCTGAGGATCGCCCGGATTCGAGCGAGCAGCAGCCGCAAGCTGAACGGCTTGGCGATATAATCGTCCGCGCCCATCTGCAGGCCAGCTTCCTCGTCCTGCTCGTCATCCTTGCTGGTGAGGAAAATAACCGGAAGCGGGGATTGCTCACGCAGACGACGGAGCAGTTCCATGCCGTCCATCTTGGGCATCTTGATATCGAAGATGGCAAGGTCGGGCGGATTGCCCAGCAGAGCGGACAGCGCCGCCTCGCCATCCGAGTACACGCGTGTCGCAAAGCCTTCTGCCTGCAGCGCGATCGAAACCGTCGTGAGAATGTTGCGATCGTCGTCGACCAGGGCGATGACGGTGCGATCGTCTTCCGGCGGCGACGTGCCGTGGCTGGCTTCAGTTTGCATAGTTGGAGCGGTTACCGCAGTTCGACAGGCAAGACAACGTGCCCTGGCGGACTGTGAGATTAAACTGCTTGGGTTGATTTGACGTGAAGGCGCACTGCGAGTAATGGCAGCGGCAAGGGCGGCGCATTCGTATGCGCCGACGATTCCCGTTACGTGACCGCCTCTTTTGCGCCGGAGATTTCAGTGACCACCGAGCTTTCCCACTCGCTTGCCGCGCAGGGCATCGAGACCGCTGCAACCATTCACGCCAACCTGACAGCGGAGGAACTGACCTCCGTCGCTTTGGAGCGGGGAGAGGGTCGGCGCGCAAAGCATGGTCCGCTGGTCGTCGAAACTGGTAAGCACACGGGTCGTAGCGCGAAGGATAAGTTCATCGTCCGCAATGCGGAAACGGAAGACACCGTCTGGTGGGACAACAACGCTTCGATGACGCCGGAGCATTTTGCTGCGTTGAAGCAGGATTTCATGGCTGCCTTGGCCGACAAGTCCGACCTGTTCGTGGCCGATCTTTTCGGAGGCTCGCAGCCCGAATACCGGGTCAATGTACGGGTCATCAACGAGCTTGCTTGGCATAACCAATTCATCCGCACGTTGCTGGTGCGCCCGACCGCGGAAGAACTTAAAGGGTTCACGCCAGAATACACCATCATCGACCTTCCTGGCTTCAAGGCCGATCCAGAGCGGCATGGCACCCGCAGCGAGACGGTGATCGCGGTTAATCTCGAAGAAAAGCTGATACTTGTCGGCGGCACCAAGTATGCCGGTGAAATGAAGAAGAGCGTTTTCGGCGTACTCAACTATCTGCTGCCGCCAAAGGGCGTCATGCCAATGCATTGCTCGGCGAATATCGGACCGGACGGGAAGAGCGCTGTGTTTTTCGGACTTTCCGGTACGGGAAAGACTACTCTTTCGGCTGATGCCAGCCGCACGCTGATCGGTGACGATGAGCATGGCTGGTCGGACACGGCGGTCTTCAACTTCGAAGGCGGCTGCTATGCCAAGATGATCCGCCTCGACCCGGAGAGCGAACCGGAAATATATGCCACTACCCGCATGGAGGGTACGGTCCTCGAAAACGTGGTAATGGATGAGAATGGCGAGGTCGATCTCGACGACAACAGCCTCGCTGAAAACACCCGCGGTGCTTATCCGCTGTCCTCCATCCCCAATACCAGCGATGATAATCTAGGCCCACCGCCATCGAATGTCATCATGCTGACCGCCGACGCATTCGGCGTGCTGCCTCCGATTGCGCGTCTCACGCCCGATCAGGCGATGTATCACTTCCTATCGGGCTACACCGCCAAGGTCGCGGGAACGGAAATCGGCGTGACCGAGCCGACTGCCACTTTCAGCACCTGTTTCGGCGCACCGTTCATGCCCCGCCATCCGAGCGTCTACGGCAACCTTCTCAAGAAACGCATTGCCGAGGGCGGCGCACAATGCTGGCTGGTCAACACCGGCTGGACCGGAGGCAAGTACGGCACAGGTAGCCGCATGCCCATCAAGGCGACGCGCGCATTGCTCAACGCTGCACTGGACGGGTCGTTGAACGACGCCGAATTCCGCAAGGATCCGAATTTCGGGTTCGAAGTGCCCGTGAGCGTGCCTAGTGTCGATAGCGAAATCCTTGACCCGCGCTCGACTTGGGACGACAAGGAAGAATACGATCGCACTGCCACCAAGCTGGTGCACCTTTTCGTAGACAATTTTGAACCCTTTGCCGCCCATGTCGATCAGGGCGTGCGTGACGCGGCTCCTGCAGCCGCCTGATCAAATAGCCTCTTTTGAGGCAAAGAGTTGGAGAGGAGACCCCCGGCCGCACTTCGGTGTGGACCGGGGGTTTTAAATTGGCGATCGCGTTGGGGACTCTAGAAGTCCGGTGAAATCTTCCTTGGCGGCTTCAGCTTGCGGCAAGGGACTAAAAGGCACATTCTCACCCGATGCTGCTTCGAAAGACATTTTCCGCACTTTTGCTTTCGCTCTCCATGCCATTCGCGGCGACGGCGCAGGAAGCATCACCGGAGGTCGCCGTAGCCCCCTATGCGGGACCAACTGTATATCAAGCCGAAGTGGTTGCGCGGTATCCGCATGATAAGGACGCCTTCACGCAGGGGCTGCTGTGGCACGATGGTGCCCTCTTCGAGAGCACTGGACAGGAAGGCAGGTCCGTCGTGCGCAAAGTCGACCTCAGTTCCGGAAAGACGATTGGCGAGAGCGCTATTCCCGCCGACCAGTTTGGTGAGGGGCTTGCGTTGTGGGAAGGCGCATTGATCAGCCTGACGTGGCGCGACGGCGTGATTCATCGCTGGGATGCCGATACGCTCGCACACGTTTCTAGCCGCTCGGACTATCCGCTGGACGGGTGGGGTCTGACCTCTGCGGAAGAAGGGCTGATCCATTCGGACGGCAGCGATATTTTACGGGTCCTCGATCCTGAAACCTACGAAGTGCGACGGAGCGTAAGCGTGACATTGAACGGGCGTCCTCTCAGGCGACTTAACGAGCTTGAGATGATTGACGGTTTGGTGTTTGCCAACGTCTGGATGACACCGTTCATCGTTGCCATCGATCCGGCCGATGGCGTGGTGCGGAAGCTCATCGACCTGCGGGCGATCGTTCAGACCATATCACCGACCGATAGCGACGCGGTCCTGAACGGGATCGCCTGGGATGCAGAGAACAAGAGACTTTTCGTGACGGGAAAGCTCTGGCCGTCTCTTTTTGAAATTCGCCTTGTGGAAACGAATGCAAGTGTGGGCTGACCGTTAGTGTAGTATAGCCCTGCAACACATTTCTTTGGAGCGGAAGATGAAGACATTCGGATTGCTGCCGGCGGTCGCCGCGTTGGCCTTGCTTGGTTGCGGAGGTGGCGAAGGCTCGGCCCCTCCACCCATTAGCGGACCGGCTCCATCGCCTGCGCCCAGCCCAACTCCGACACCCAGCCCCACGCCGACCCCGACCAGTTTCGACACGCTTGTCTTCGAAGAACAGTTTGCCACAGGCACGCTTGATCGCAGTGTCTGGAATATCGAGGGTCCTTCGTTCTGGGTCAACAATGAGCAGCAGGCCTATGTCGATTCGGAGGAAACGATCGCCCTTTCTTCCATCGCCGACGCCGATGACGGCAACGCGCTGGTCCTGCGCGCGCGGTACCAGCCGGGCTATGTGACCCCGTCCGGCCGCCGTGTCGATTTCCTTTCGGGCCGGATCGATACCGCCAACAAGGTCAACGTAACCTATGGCCGCGTTGAAGCTCGCATCCGCATGCCGCGCGCCCAAGGAGTGTGGCCTGCTTTTTGGATGCTTGGCTATGGCGATTGGCCCGATGCCGGTGAAACCGACATCATGGAATATATCGGCGAAGCAGGCTGGACCAGTTCATCGCTGCATGGTCCCGGCTATTCGGCAGGGGGCAATATCGGAGAACGTCAATTTTTCCCAGCCGGCCAGAGCGAGGAGGAGTGGCACGTCTACGCCGTCGAGCGCCGCCCCGACGATATCCGCTTTTTCGTGGATGACCGCGAATTCCTCAAGATCACGCGGGCCAAGGTCGAAGAGAAGGGCCAGTGGCGTTTCGACCGCGAACAATTTCTGATCCTGAACCTGGCGCTGGGCGGCGAGTATCCGCGTGGCTACAACAATGTGACCTCGCCCTATTACGGCCTTCCTGCGTCCACCGTGGACGCAATCAAAGACGATCGGATCGCTGTCGAGGTCGACTGGGTGCGCGTCTACGAATAGGCGTTCGCACCCCGGCGCACTGGTCAGCTCCTCGTCTGGGCGATGTATCTGCTGATATTGTGCTCCATCACGTCCATCGGTGCGTTCCCCCCAAGGACGACTGCATCGTTGAATGCCTTGAAGTCGTAAGCGCCGCCCAGCTGCGCCTGTGCCCGCGCTCGCTGCGCGACTATGCGGCTGTGGCCCAGTTTGTAACCGGTCGCCTGGCCGGGCCAGCTGCAATAGCGATCAACCTCGCTCTGCACCTCTTCCGGCTTGGAACCGTTGCGTTGGATGAAGAACTGGCGTCCCTGTTCGCGGGTCCACCCCTTCGCGTGGAGGCCCGTGTCGACCACCATACGGCAGGCACGGAAGGCGAGGGACTGGAGATAGCCCAACTGTCCGACTTCGAAACCGTCATAGGCTCCCAACTCATCCGCAAGTTGTTCGCCATATAGCGCCCAGCCTTCGCTAAATGGGTTGAAAGCGAGTATCGAGCGGATCAGCGGCAGGCGGTTGGAATATTCCCCCTCCCAGACATGGCCGGGGATGGTTTCGTGATAGGTCAGGTCCGCGAGGTCGTATTTGCGATGAAGGTCGGTCGTGCGTAGATTGATCCAGAACCGGCCCGGGATCGTGCCGTCCTTGCTGCCTGCGCCGCCATATGCGCCCGGTGCGCCGGCTTCTTCGGCCACAGGAATGCGGACAACTTCCAGATTGGGATCGACCAGCGTGTTGAAGGCGCGCGGCATCTGGGCGCGGATCCAATCCACGCGTTCTTCGATGAACTCCATTATCTGCGCGCGTCCGGCATCGCCCTCGGCGAATTTGTAGCGGGGGTCGTCGGCCAAGGCGCTCATGCGATCGCCCACACTGCCGTCGGTGTAGCCGATCTTGCGCAGGATCGGATCCATGCGGGCATGCAAGGCTTCTAGCTCTTCGAGACCTTGCTCATGCACCTCATCGGGGCTGAGCGTGGTGGTCGTGCTGTTGCGGAGCGCCCAGGCGTAGAATTCTTCGCCATATGGCCGGGCGGAAATGCCCGGCGCCGATGTCGCGACTGCCCTTTCCGCCTTGAGTTCGGCCAGCTGCCGGCCAAGAGCTTCGGCAATCGGGCCTTGTTCGAGGACGAGTGCCTGCTGGGCACGGATCTCTGGCAAGCCCTTTGCAGCTAGCTTGGCGCGAAGATCGGCGGCAAACAGTTCGCCCTTTCCAGCACTGTCGATGGTCTGTTCCATCTGGCGGATCGTCTTGTCGAGGAGGAAGTCGGGCGGGACCACGCCCATCTTGCGGGCCGATTGGATACGGGCCAATTCTCCGTCGAAGGTGGCGGGTGCCTGCTTCAGCCGTTCGACATAGGCATCCGCATCGGCGGCGGTCTCCACCATGTGGGTGGACTGCATGAAGCGCGGCATGCCGATGTATTCGCCGACATTCTGGATCACGACATAGGGTGCCGTGCGCCAGTTGCCGACGGGCGTATCGCCATAGGGGAGGGCGAAGCCGTCTAGCGCCAGCTCATAGGCGCTCTGGACGACTTCGAGATTGGTCACCGTGGTGCTGTCGAGGCCATCGCGCGGGAAGGCGCGGACGCGGTCGAGATCGGTCTTCAGCGTGGCGGCGTAGGCGCGCTGGCCGGCGGGAGACTGATCCTCCAGCCTGCTGCGAAGATAGCTATATTCACCCATATCGACACCGAGGCCGGTGGCGCGTTCGGGTTCGTGCTGGAGGAGGTTGTAGGCGACGCTTTCGAGCAGCTGGTCGGCCGTCTGGCCGCTTACGGGCCGGGGGACCGTGGCGCATCCGCCGAGGGTGAGGGCAGTGGTGGCGCCAAGTCCGGCGAGGAGCTGGCGGCGGGTCGTGTCGAAGGTCGGTGTCGTCATGCGAGGAGCATGTGCGCCCCTCGCATAACCAAGTCAAATCAATCGAGAAATTCCGCCGGAACCTTGCCGCCATTGGCCGACAGTTCGCGCATGGTCCGCTTGTGCAGCCAGACGTTGTCCTCGGCGCTGCCGGAATAGTCCGGGCGGCCAAGCTCATGGGCCAGCGCCTTGCGGTTTTCATAGGAGGAATCGACGCCGATCAGCTTCATCAGATCGACGATGGAGGTCCGCCAGTTCAGGCGGTCGGCACCGGGCATGGAATCGAGACTGTTCTCGACATCGACGACCGGGGCCGCCTTGGGCTGCGTGACGGGCGCGTCGGCCCAGGCATTGCCCGTCTTGGTTTCGACCGGCGGAGCGTCCTGCGCCTTTGCCTGCTTGCCGAAGATCGCGTCCTTGATGCTGCTGAAAATGCCCATTTGAATATGCTCCGTAAAACGGCTGGCGGCGGAATGCCGCATGCTTGCCGGATCAACGGACCTCCGCAGCGCGCGTTCCGGTGGATTGCGCGAATCGCGCCATGCCCGCTAGGCAGCAGTCATGCTGGATCTCGTGCTTTCGATCGTCGTTCTTGCCGCCATCGCCTTGCTGGCGGGCGCGTACTTCCTGTGGCGGCGTACGGGCAATGCGAAGAACGCCGCCCTGATGGTGGTGCTGGCGTTCATCGCGCTGATCAATGTGGCGATCTGGACGGTACCCACCACAGACGGCGAAGCCCCGCTCGACAAGGTCGAACGAGGCTCGCGCTAATTGTGTCGGAAGCGGCGGATTACCGGGGCAATTGCCACCTTACCGACGAGACGAACTTTCCAGCGACCGGTTCGCCATTCAAACCACGGGCAGGTTCGAATTTCGCACGCTGGGTGACCAGCGAGCAGGTCGCCTGGTCCAGTTCGGAATGCCCGGTCGAGCCCAGGATGCGGCAGCCGGTCACGGCCCCGGTCCTGGAGATGTCCAGCTGGAATTTCGCGTCGCCGGTCAGCTCGCGCCGGGCCCAGCTCGATTTGTAATCGCGATCGGTCAGCCATCGGCCTGGATCGTTGCGCGGCTTGGCGCCGACGGGATCGAAGGTAGGGACCGGCGCCGGAGGGGCGGGTATGGATAGCTCCTCCTGCTTGGGAAGCGGCACCGGCGGCCGGGGGATATCCAGGATCGTGGTCGTCGTTTGAGATGTCGATTTCTGATCGCTGAGCTCGACTTTGGGATCCGGCACCGTGACCGGAGGGTCTGACTGAACCTTTGGTTCGGCGGTGGTCTCCGGTTCCGGCAGTGGCTCCGGTTCGGGCAAGGGCGGGGGGACCGTCGGGATATCGAAAGTATCGATGATCTCGCCCGGTTCCGCGACACCTGTGGCCACCGACAATCCCGCAATTACCAGCGCACCGATCGCGGCCTGCGTGACTATGGCACCGGCCAGCCCGGCTGGCGAAGGCCCCTGTTTCTGATCGACATATGCCATTTGATGCCTCCTCTTCCTCTGCAACCCATGACTCGGCAATGTTACAACATTACCATATAAAGACAAGTCTTTGTTGGATTGCGTCTCAGCGAGAGATCTCAGGGCAATAAAAAGGGCCCCGGAAGGGCCCTTTTTAATTACTTGGAAAAGGATCGCATTATCACGTGATCGGGCAGGCCGGGTCGAGGCGGAAGTCGAGATAATTGTCGACCGACTTCATCAGCTCTTCCTGCTCGTTTTCGAAGAAGTGATTGGCGCGCGGGATCTCTTCGTGATGCACGGTGATGTGCTTCTGGGTGCGCAGCTTTTCCACCAGCTTGGTAACCGCATTCGGCTGAACGACGGTGTCCTGCGCACCGTGGATGAAGATACCGGAAGCGGGGCAGGGCGCCAGGAACGAGAAATCATACATGCTGGCCGGCGCACCGATCGACAGCCAACCACGGATTTCCGGACGACGCATCAGCAGCTGCATACCGATCAGGGCGCCGAAGCTGACGCCTGCAATCCAGGTCACCTGCGCTTCGGGATGGACCTGCTGGACCCAGTCGAGCGCGGATGCCGCATCGGACAATTCGCCCACGCCATTGTCGAAGCTGCCCTGGCTGCGGCCGACGCCGCGGAAGTTGAAGCGCAGGGTAGCGAAGCCCCGGTTCACGAAGGTCTTGTACAGACGCTGCGTGATCTGTTCGTTCATCGTGCCGCCGCCCTGCGGGTGCGGATGAAGGATCATCGCCACGGGGGCACGGGGCCGGGGGGCAGGAGAGAAGCGGCCTTCTAGACGGCCTTCGGGGCCGGGAAAAATCACGGTAGGCATGAAGGTGAAAGTACCTTGGCAGAAATTTTCGGGGCGCTGATCCCGAGAAGGGCTTTGCGCGGGGTCGCGGGCTATATAGTGTTTACCACCGAAATCGCAATAAATTCGAGCATGACCCGTCAATAACCGTATCTATCTCGACCATGCCGCAACCACGTCGCTGCGCCCCGAAGCGCGGGCGGCGATGGACGAAGGCTTTGCCCGCTGGGCCAATCCCAGCAGTCCGCACGCCGAAGGCCGAAAGGCCCGCGCCGCGCTGGAGGATGCGCGCGAGCGGGTGAAACGCGCGCTCGGCTGGGAGGGGGAAGTGATCTTCACCTCCGGCGCGAGCGAGGCGGCGGCGCTGGCGCTCGGCCATGCCAGGGCCGGAGCCCGGCTGGTTTCTGCGATTGAGCATGACGCCGTGCTGAAGGCCGCGCCCGAGGCCGAACGGCTGTTCGTCAAGGCCGACGGTGCGCTCGATCTGGAATTGCTGGCCGAAGCCGTCCAGCGCGAACGCCCGCTGGTGGCGGTGCAGCAGATCAATTCGGAAACCGGCAATCGGCAGGATATGGCGGCCATCGCCGAAATCGTGCGCGATGCGGGCGGCATGGTGGTGGCCGATTGCGCCCAGTCCGCCGGCAAGCTCGCGCTGCCGGATTGCGAGATGGCGATCGTTTCGGCGCACAAGTTCGGCGGTCCGATCGGGATCGGTGCCCTGCTGGTCAAGGATTTCGCCATGCTCGATCCCGCCGGCGGGCAGGAGCGCGGCTATCGGCGCGGGACGGAGAATATGCCCGGCGCGCTGGGTATGGCGGCGGCGCTGGAGGCTTGCGGCGAGCGCTATATCGATCCGGCCATTCTCGCGCCGCTCGATGCCCTTGCGCAGGCATGCCGCGACATGGGCGGCACCTGGCTTTCCGACCGGCTGTCCAGCCCCACGCCGTTCGTTCGCGCGATTGCGATGCCCGCGATGAGCGGCAGTGCGCAGGTCATGCGGTTCGACATGGCAGGAATCGCGGTAAGCCAGGGCTCGGCCTGTTCGTCGGGCACGATGAAGACCAGCCATGTGCTGCAGGGGATGCAGGTGGAGCCCGAAATCGCCGACCGCACGATCCGCGCCAGTTTCGGCTGGACCACCACGCGCGAGGAAGTGGAACGCTTCTGCGAGGTATGGCTTGATTTGGCGAAACAGTAGTGTCCGTTCGTGCTGACCCTGTCGAAGCACCGTTGTTCTTTTTGACTGGCGCGGCACCCGAAGCGAGTACGGCCGTAGGGCGTTTGCCCACCTGCGGTTCCGACAAGCTCAGGGCGAACGGATAGGGACGTTTGCGCACCGATGATTTATCTCGACTATCAGGCCACCACCCCGCTCGCTCCCGAAGCGCGCGATGCCATGCTGCGCTGGCTAGACGGGCCGGGCGGAACCGGTTTCGGCAATCCCCATTCTCCGCACAAGATGGGCCGCCAGGCAAAGGCGGCGATCGAATTTGCTCGCGATCAGGTCGCCGCGCTATTTCCCGCCGGGGGCAGGGTGATCTTTACCAGCGGAGCGACCGAAGCCATCAATCTCGCCATTCGCGGCAGCGGGACAGGCGGGACGGTTTCGGTTTCGGCCATCGAACATGCCGCGGTGCTGGACACGGCGCGCGATCTGGGCGCGTGCCACGTCCTCAATGTCGCCAAGAACGGACAGTGCAATACCAAGCAGGATCTGCCGCAGGATACGCGCCTCGTCTGCCTGATGCAGGTCAATAACGAGATCGGGACGATCCAGCCGACCGTCGAATGGCACCGCAAGGCGAAGGGAAACAACGCATTGTATTTCTGCGATGCGGTGCAGGCCTATGGCAAGATCGAAGTGACCGGCGCCGACATGATCGCCATCAGCGCGCACAAGTTCCACGGCCCCAAGGGCGTGGGCGCGCTATGGGTGCGCAACGGGGTGGACCTTTCGGAGGTTCAGACCGGCGGCGGGCAGGAATTCGGCTTGCGGTCGGGCACGCTGTCGCCGGCACTGATCGCCGGCATGGGCGCGGCGGCGGCCGAGGCGAAGGACCGGATGGAGCAGGATGCCGAACACGTGCAGAAGTTGTGGAAACGCGCGACCGAAATATTCGAAGGCTGGGAGCTGAACGGCAGCGCCGAAGCGCGTTATCACGGCAATCTCAACATCCGTCCGCGCGGGCCCAATGGCGGCGGGCTGGATGTGAACCGGCTGATGAGCGAATGCCGCAATGTGATGTTTTCCGCCGGCTCGGCCTGTGCCAGCGGATCGGGCCGGACCAGCCATGTGCTGGAGGCCATCGGCCTGCCCCAGAAGCTGGCGAAATGTTCGATCCGGCTGGGGTTCGGGCGCTACACCACGCTCGAGGAAATCGAGGAAGCGGGCCGGACCATCAACGAGGCAGCAAAGGCGCAAGGGTCACTATGAAGGTTCATTTCATCACGTCGGACGACCAGCGCGTGGACGCCGAGGGCGCTGACGGAGACAGCCTGCTCCGGATCGCGCAGGCTGCGGGCATGCCGCTGGAGGGGACCTGCGAAGGGCAGATGGCCTGTTCCACCTGCCATGTCATCGTCGCCAGCGAATGGTTTGATCGTCTGCCGCAAGCGAGCGAAGAGGAAGAGGACATGCTGGACCTTGCCGCCGGCGCCCGCCGGACCAGCCGCCTGTCCTGCCAGATCGTCCTGCGCGAAGAACTCGACGGGCTGACGGTGACCATCCCGGTCGAAAGCCATGACATGTCGCGCTAGGCAAAATCCACCGCGCCGAAGTAATCCTGCCGCGGTTTCATAAGTGCCTAGCGAGTTCACGGAATTTCAATCAGCGGAGAGGTAGCGCGCGCCCGAACAATACAGAACAACACAGGTAGTTCGGGTCGATGCGTCATCTCACTATAACTCTGGCAAGTCTGCTGCTGGTTTCCTGCGGCGAGGGCAGCGAAGCGACGCCGCCGCCCGCGACCGGTGCTCCTGCACCTGCACCAGCCCCAACTCCGGCGCCTACGCCAACGCCTACCCCGCCGCCTTCGGGCGGAACAGCGGACTGGTACCGCCCGAAGGCCGGGCTCGACTGGCACTGGCAATTGACCGGGTCGCTTGACACCTCGCTGCCCGTCGCGGTCTACGACATCGACCTCTACGAGACGCCCACGCCGACTATCGAAGCGTTGCAGGCGCGCGGTGTGAAAGTGATCTGCTATTTTTCGGCCGGATCGCGCGAGAACTATCGCAGCGATGCGGGTGATTTCCCCTCCGCCGATATCGGCAAGACGATGGATGGCTGGCCCGACGAACAATGGGTCGACATTCGCAGCAATGCCGTCCGCGCGATCATGTCGAAGCGGCTCGAACTGGCAGCGCAGAAGGGCTGCGACGGGGTGGAGCCGGACAATGTCGATGCCTATGCCAATGACAGCGGCTTCGCCCTGACCGGAGCAGACCAGCTATCCTACAACCGGTTTCTGGCCGCCGAAGCGCATGCGCGAGGGCTCGCGGTTGGTCTGAAGAACGATCTCGACCAGGTGGCCGGGCTGGTCGACGAGTTCGACTTCGCGGTGAACGAGCAGTGCACCGAATATGATGAATGCCAGGTGCTGGCGCCCTTCATCGCGCAGGGCAAACCGGTCTTCCACGCCGAATACGACCAGCGTTTCCGCACCGATGCCGCCGCGTTTGCGGACATGTGCGCGGCGAGCAAGGAGCTGGGCTTCAGTACGCTGGTGCTGCCGTTGAGCCTCGACGGATCGTTTCGCAAACCCTGTCCCGAGTGACCGGGCCGATCGCAGGGATCAGTCGGCCTCGTCGTCCCGCGTGAGATCCATCCGCACCTCGCGTTCGCGCGGGATATAGGCGGGCGCAGGCTCGTAGCCTGACGCTGCGTCGAGGCGGGAGGCGGCGGCCAGCATGTGTTCGCGCAGGCGGCAGTGCATCTTCCAGCCGCATTTGGGATCGGTCGAGCGGGCCATGAAACGCACGGTCATCGCCTTCGCATTCTGCGCCACGACTTCGCAGCTGGCGTCATCGGGATCGACCACATCCTCGTCGTTCTCGATGAATTCGCGGAACGGTCCGCGCAGCTGGTCGACATCGGCGCGGTTGTCGAGTTCGAGCTCGACATGCATCATCAGGCTCGGGTCCTGCTTGGTCCAGTTCTCGAAACTGTCGCTGGTGAAATCACTGACCGGTGCGATCACGCGGCGTTCGTCCCATGTGCGCAGGCGCAGATGAGTGAAGCCGATCTTCTCGACGAAGCACCACTGTCCATCGAAATAGATGGCATCGCCGATGCGCGCCGTCTGGGCGAAAGCGATCTGGACGCTCGCCATGATGTCGCCCAGCACCTTGCGCGCAGCAAAGGCGAGCACGATGCCCAAGACCCCGGCCGACGCGAGGATCGAAAAGCCGAGAGTGTCCGAGATATTGCTGGCAACAAGCAAAAAGCCGATCCCGGCGAGCAGGATCAGGACGGTGACGATGCGGCGGATCGCGCTCATCTTGGTGTAGAAATTGCGATCGGCGTTGTTCTCGGGCGCCTCCAGCTCGTCGGTCCGGCGCGAGGTTGCGATGTCGAACAGTGATTCGATCACCGAAAGGGCGATCCCGATCACCGCCAGGATGATGAGCACGAGCTGGAGCGGATCGAGCAGGTCCTTGACCGGCCCGGACAGCCGGAAGAACGTCGCCCGAACCACGGCGAACGTGCCCGCAAACGCCAGCAGGGTCGCGGGAAGGTGGATCGCCTGCAGCACACCATAGACCTTGCCGTCTTCCTCCTGCGTCTGGCGGAGGCGGTCGATGGCGAGATAGGTGAGGGCAGCCGCAAGCGCACCGGCCAGCAGGATCAGCGGAAGCGCGATCACTTCCCACCAAGCCAGCGTCCAGAATGCCTGCTTGCGGAGATAGGTCGGCAGCGAGCGTTCGAATTTGGTCGGGCCGTAAATATCGTAGAGAGCGGGGACATTTTCCACGGTCTGGCGGCTGAACACCCATACGGGTTCGCCGCCGGGTGCACGAACCCGCGCAATCCGGATTGGAACGGTCCTGTCGGCGAGTTCGAGCCTCCCAAGCGTCAGGCTGCGCCGGGGAACTCCGGCCATCGGATCCTTGGACGTGGTCGCCGTGTCGACGGCATCCGGGCGGTCGGGCAAGCTTGCCCAGTCCACGGTCATCGAGCGGTGGAGGAGATCGTAAAGCTCTTCGGCAAGCTGATCGGGATCGCGTGCTTCTCCCCCTACATTCTCCAGATCCAGTGCTGCGGCGGCGCGGCCCCAGTCTTTCTGCGCGCCGGCATCCATGAAGCTTTCGAGCAAGCCCATCGGCGTATCGAGATCGAGCGGGGAACGGGCAGCGCCGGTGGCATTCTGGAGGCTCTCCACTTCGTAGACGAAAGGCTCCGAACCCTGTGCGATATCCCGTCCGCTCTGGGCCGCGAGCGGCAGCGCAAGGAAGGCCAGAAGTAAAACGGCTATGCTCTTGGTGAAGTCGCTGATTTTCATCCCCATGCGGCCCCAATGGATCGGACAGGCGAAGGGTTCCGTTCGCAATAGAAAACCCCGCTGCCTTGCGGCAACGGGGTCTTAGCATTTTTATATTGGAAGATCAGGCGGCTTCCATCGCGCTCTTATCTGCGGTGGCGCCCAGCTTCTCAATCAAGGCCTTGCTGAAGGCAGGAATATCTTCGGGCTTGCGGCTGGTGATCAGGTTTCCGTCTTCCGCAACTTCCTGATCGACCACATTCGCACCTGCATTTTTCAGGTCCGTACGGATCGATGGCCAGCTTGTCACAGTCTTGCCCTTCACCAGATCGGCTTCGGCAAGCAGCCATGGCGCGTGGCAAATAGCCGCAATGGGCTTTCCTGCCATGTTGAATTCGCGCACGATCGCGACCGCACGCTCGTTCATACGCAGGACATCCGGGTTCATCTGGCCACCGGGGAGAAGGAGAGCATCGTAGCCCGAACAGTCGGCAATTTCGTCGACCGTCTTCTCTACGGTCACGCTCTCACCCCAGTCCTTCTGGTCCCATCCCTTGATTTCGCCCTTTTCGAGACTGACAACTGTCGTCTCGAAACCGGCGTTCTCGAGATTTGCCTTCGGCTTCATAAGTTCAGATTGTTCGAAGCCGTTGGTGGCGAGGATCATTACGCGCTTTGTCATGGGTCAATTCCTTTGATTTCGTGTTACCCATGCAACGTGTGGGGATGACGCCCCGTTCCTTGCTGACAGGCGAGCCGTGGCTCTGATAGGGCAGGCTCCATGGCCACTACCGACCTTGATGATTCCGGCGCCGATCCGTTCGATGCGATTGTCGATGCACCATTCGATTCCGCGCTGTCGGAACGCTATCTCGTCTATGCGCTCTCCACCATCACGGCGCGGTCGCTGCCCGATTTGCGCGATGGGCTGAAGCCGGTTCACCGCCGCCTGCTATGGACCATGCGGCAGCTGAAGCTCGATCCGGCGAGCGGATTCAAGAAATCGGCCCGCGTCGTGGGCGAGGTGATCGGCAAATACCACCCGCATGGCGACACGGCTGCCTACGACGCGATGGTCCGCCTCGCGCAGGATTTCGCGCTGCGCTATCCGCTGGTCGAGGGGCAGGGGAATTTCGGCAATATCGACGGTGATAATGCCGCGGCCTATCGCTACACCGAAGCGCGCCTGACGAAGACGGCGATGCGCCTGATGGAAGGGCTGGACGCCGGCACGGTCGATTTCATCCCGACCTACAATAACGAGGAAGAAGAACCGGAAATCATGCCGGGCCTCTTCCCGAACCTGCTCGCCAATGGCGCAAGCGGGATCGCGGTCGGCATGGCCACGAATATCCCGAGCCACAATGTTGCCGAGATCGTCGACGCAACGCTGGAAGTGATCGACAACCCGCATGTCGAGCATGCGCGGCTGATGGAAATCTTCAAGGGTCCCGATTTCGCCACCGGGGGTGTGGTCCCCGAAAGCGCGGAAACCATCAGCCATGCCTATGAAACCGGGCGCGGATCCTTCCGCGTGCGTGGCCGCTTCCATGCGGCAGAGGCGGAAAAGGCCGAAGACCGCGATGCGGGCATCGAAAGGCTCGGGGGCGGCCAGTGGCAGCTGGTTATTTCCGAAATTCCTTATCAGGTCGCCAAGGGCAAGCTGATCGAACAGATCGCGGCCGCGATCTCGGACAAGAAACTGCCGATCCTCGAAGATGTTCGGGACGAAAGCGACGAACAGATCCGCATCGTGCTGATCCCGCGCAGCCGCAACATCGACCCCGAGCTGCTGAAGGAGAGCATCTACAAGCTCACCGATATGGAGACGCGGTTCGGCCTGAACCTCAACGTGCTCGATGCCACGCGCACGCCGATGGTCATGGGGCTGAAGGAACTGCTCGACAACTGGATCGCCAGCCAGATCGACATCTTGCAGCGCCGCAGCCGGCACCGGCTCGACCAGATCGCGCGGCGGCTCGAACTGGTCGAAGGCTACATCATTGCCTTTCTCAATCTCGACCGCGTGATCGAGATCATCCGCACCGAGGACGAACCCAAGCCGGTGATGATGGCGGAGTTCAACCTGACCGACCGGCAGGCCGAAGCCATCCTCAACATGCGCCTGCGGTCCTTGCGCAAGCTGGAGGAGATGCAGCTCAGGAACGAAAAGGACGAGTTGCTCAAGGAGCAGGACGAGCTCGACAAGCTGCTTGGCAGTCCGGCCCGTCAGCGCACGCGCTTGAAGCGCGATCTCAATGCGCTGCGCAAGGAATATGGCGAGGATACCGATCTCGGACGCCGCCGTACGACCATCGAAGAAGCTGCCCCTGCGGTGGAATTCAGCATGGATGCGATGATCGAGAAAGAGCCGGTCACGATCATCCTGTCGCAGAAGGGATGGATCCGCGGTGCCAAGGGGCACTTGCCGCTGGATCAGGACTTCAAATACAAGGAAGGCGATGGCCCTGCCTTCGTTATCCACGCGCAGACGACCGACAAATTGCTGCTCGCCACAGATCAGGGCCGTTTCTTCACGCTCGGCGCGGACAAGCTGCCCGGCGCGCGCGGCTTCGGCGAGCCGGTGCGCAATACGCTGGATATAGAGACCACCGCCCACATCATTTCTGTCATCGTGCATGAACCGGGCAAGCGTTTGCTGCTGGCGGCGAGCACGGGCAAGGGTTTCGCCGCCGTAACCGATGATCTGCTGGCCGAAACCCGCAAGGGCCGTCAGGTGGTAAATCTCCCCGGCAAGGCGGTGCTGCGCGTGGCGCGGCCGATCGACAAGGGGCATGACCACGTCGCCGTGGTGGGCGAGAACCGCAAGCTGGTGGTGTTCAATCTTGAAGAACTGCCGCAGATGACGCGCGGGCAGGGCAACAAGCTGCAGAACTATCGCGACGGCGGGCTTTCCGATGCGACCACCTTCACCATGGAAGAAGGGCTGAGCTGGACCATGGGCGGCAAGGAAGGCCGCACCAGGACCGAAACAGAGATGTGGCAATGGAAGGTCGCGCGCGGCGGTGCCGGACGGCTGCCGCCGCAGGGCTTCCCCCGCGACAATACCTTCAGCTGACAAAAAATTTAGCTGACAAAAAAGGCCGGAAGCGGTGATCGCTTCCGGCCCAGGTCCCCTTGGTAGGGATTTCTCCGGATTTTCGGTGGCTCCAGAGAAACGGGTTCAGCCGAACTTACTGTCCGGCACCGTCCGCAGCCGGTGCTGCAGCAGCTGCCTGCGCCATCGCGGCATCGATCTGCGCGTTGGTCAGCAGGGCCATCAGGCCGTTCGGGGTAACTGCGAAATGTTCGCGCAGCAGAGCAACCTTGTTCGCTTCGTCACCGCCGCGGGCGACGACGACATTGTTGCCTTCGACCGATACGATCGTGCCGAGCGGTGCCTGTTCTGCGTCCATAGCGGTCGCGCCGGCCACGAGAGCGGCGTCGAGCTTGGCAGCGGCTTCGGCCAGCTGCGCATCGATCATGCTGTTCAGCTGCGCCTGGGTAACGGTGATGGTCGGGCCGGTTTCGCCCTGACCGTACATGTTGACCGCCAGCGGAACCTTGTGCTTGCCGGTGTCGAGCACGGCGGTGCCGTTTTCGACCGCAACGATGGTGCCCACGGCATTGCCTTCGGGGCCGGTCACAGTGGCGCCCGAAACGACCTGGTCGTTGGCCATGGCGGGGGTTGCAGCAAGAGCGACGGAGGCAATGGCCAGCTTCGCGAATTTCATAAAAATCTCCAAGGCTTGTTTAACTTACGGTTCCGCAGCGCGCGAAACACGCTCTGCGAACGAATCTGATTAGTTAGAGCGGCGGTGAGACTGTAAGTCTCGGGCCGTGGCCGCCAGTTCCCCCTCCGAGGAAACGACCTGCTCTATGGCAAACCGGTCCCCGGGAGGCAACCGCTTCACCGATACTTATGCTGCATTGCAGCTTAAGCGAAGCTGAAGATGCTGTTGGGAAGGGCGCAGACGGCAGTGTTGCAGCGCGTCATCCGGCTGCGAGGACATCGTCCAGCATGGCCATCACCCGTTCGCGTTCGGGGAAGCCCTCTTCCACCCAGCGCCGCTCCACTTCCTGAAGCGTGCGCGCGACTTGCGGCCCCTTGGCCATGCCCCGTTCGACGATCTCACCGCCCTTTAGCGGGAGCTGCGGCGCGGTCCAGTTGTCGAGGGCCCCCGGGTCGGCGCGCAGGAGCAGGAGCCGGTCGCGCGCGCATTCCACGCCTTCGTAATAGGCAAGCGCCAAGGGAGCTTCCACGTCGCGCGTGTCACGTGCCGCCACGCAGGCGAGGCGCTCGCGCTGGCTGCGCGACAGGCGCAGACGGGCCGACACGGCCTCAGCCACCGGCGGCACGGCTGGCAGCAAGGCTGCGAGCCGCCGCATCGCATCGGGCTCCGCCGCGTAAGCATGCTCGGTCGCGATAAGCTGGGCGAGGGTGTCCGCCTCGCGCTGGCCGCATTCGGGCAGCACTTCCTGCATCACGCCAAGTTCGCGCATCTTGAAAACGGTTGCCGAGGGATCGGGCAGGGCAAGCAGGTTCTGCAGTTCCCAGCCGACACGCTCGCGGCTCAGCCCTTTGAGCGTGGAGGCGAGTTCCTGGCAGGCGGCGGTGGCTTCATCGTCCCAGTCTCCGCCGAAGCGCGTCTGGAAGCGGAAATAGCGCAGTATCCGCAGGTGATCCTCGCGGATCCGCTCGCGCGCATCGCCGATGAAGCGCACGCGGCCTGCCTCGAGGTCGGCAACGCCGCCGAAGAAGTCATCGATTTCCAGCGTCTCGGGGTGGGCATAGAGCGCGTTGATCGTGAAATCGCGGCGTGAGGCATCCTCTTTCCACTCGGTGGCAAAGGCGACCGTGGCACGGCGGCCATCGGTCGACACGTCGCGGCGCAGGGTGGTGATCTCCACATTGCCCTGCGGGAGAATCGCGGTGACCGTGCCATGGTCGATGCCGGTGGGGACGGTGCGAATGCCTGCTTCCTTGCATCGGTCGATGACTTCCGCCGGATGCATCGGGGTCGCGCAGTCGATGTCGTGAATGTCCTTGCCCAGCAGGCTGTCGCGCACGGCCCCGCCGACATAGCGCGTATGGTCCGCGCCCAGCGCAGCAATAAGCTGCGCCAGATCTTCGCGCTTCGTCCAGTCTGCTTCGGGCAGTTTCGTCATGCCGCGCCCTTTAACCGGCTCAGTCGAACCACGCCAGACGGCGCGAAAGATTGATGCAGATCGCGGCGGTCACGCCCCAGATACGGTAACCTTCGTGGTCCATCTCGTAATAGTGACGCATCGCGCCCTTCCAGAACACTTCGTTCTCGCTCCAGGCGGAACGGTCCATCAGCTTGGCCAGCGGGGCTTCGAACCAGCTTTCGACCTCGCGTGGATCGGGGCGAATGGGAAGGTCGGCAGGCACGGTCGCCAGCACCGGAGTAATATCGAACCCCGTGCCGGTCTGATAGCGGTCGGTCGTGCCGATCACGCGCACCTGTTCGGCCTCGATACCCAGTTCCTCCCAGGCTTCCCGTAAAGCCGCCTCGACCGCGTCCTCGCCTTCGTCGATCTTGCCGCCGGGAAAGGCGACCTGGCCGGGATGGTCGCGCATGGTCCGCGGACGCTGGGTGAGAAGGACCGTGGGATTATCGCATTCGGTGACCGCGATCAGCACGGCAGCATCCGCCGTCCGGTCGAGATCGGCAAAGCGGGCATCGGTCAGCAGATCGGCGACATCACGCTCGTGTCCCTGCGTGAACAGATCGCTTAGCCGCTCGAAAATGGCGCTCATGCGGGGATGAGGGAATAGCTGTCGCCGCCGCTCGTCACTGTCCAGTCCTCGCTCTCGCTCAGCGCGATCTGCGCCAGCTGTTCATAGGTGGAGCGATTGAGACGCGCCTCGCACCCGCGGCGGACGTGGACGTAGATCGCCGGATTATCGGCATCGCCTTGCGTGCGGATCGGATGATCCGGCCCAGCCACCACGAGTTCGTCGGTGTTGAGCCGGAACGCGAGATCGCCGTCCTTGCGGCTAACGTCGGTGGCGATGAAGCAGGCATCCTCGACCTCGATCGAAAGCTTCTGATAGGGTACCACCAGCCAGTAACTCCCGTCCTCTTCCCGGTTCAGCAGGCCCGAGAAGGCGCGAACCATTGCGGGACGGGTAATAGGGCTACCGTCATGAAGCCATGTCCCATCCGCGCGGATGAGCATGTGGCTGTCGTCGACATTTTCGGGAGACCATTGTTCGACCGGCGGCAGGCGGCGTTCGGCCACTGCTTCGGCGATATCGGCAAGGCTCATTCCAGCGAGTTCGGGGGGCGGAGTATAGACCATCGCTGCTTCAATGGATGACGCGGCGCTTGGTGCCGGGCAGGGAACCTACCCTTAGCTGGCGGCCTCGCTCGTTTCCTTCGTCCAGGGGCCGAGCATGCCTTCCGGCGGCAGGATTGCGGGATTGCCGGTGCGCAGCAGCAGCCGCTCTTGCTCGAACGGGCCGGGGCAATGCCAGCCGCCGGTATGGTCGGCGGTGAAATCCCAGCGATCGTAATAATCCGGGTCGCCGATCATCACTTGCGGATAGGGCGGGGCGCCGTCCTCGAAAGCGGCATCGATCGCGCCGAGGCTGGCAGCCATGAGCGCCTTGCCGAAGCCTTCTCCCTGACGCCCGGGCATGACCGCAACCGGACCGACCATAATGAGCGGATGGGGGCGTCCCTTGGGATCAGTGAGCGCCACAGGCCACAGCTGGATCGATCCGGCGAGATAATCGTCATCGTCGAGTGCCGCGAAACTAAGGCCCGGCAGATGGCCCACGCCTTCGCGGATACGGTATGCCGTGCGCGCATGCCGGCCATCGCCGAATGCAGCGTCGAGAAGCTGTTCGATCAGCGCGGTATCGATCGCGTCGAGGGGAACCAGAGTCGCCATGGGCCGCGCCGATTAGGGGCGCAGCCCATGCCTGTCGAACAAAATCGGCTTATTCGGGACGAAGCTCCAGCAGGCGGCCGCCTTCGCCATCTTCGAGCACCCACAGAGCACCATCGGGTCCTTCGACCACCTGCCTGATCCTTTCGCCCATGTCGTAGCGGGCGATTTCGCGGGCGCTTTCGCCATCGAACGCGACGCGAATAAGGGCCTGGGTCTTCAGGCCCGCCACGATCAGGTCGCCATCCATCCCCGGGAAGAGGTCGCCTTGATAAAAGACCATGTTACCCGGCGCGATGACGGGCGACCAGCTGATGACCGGCTTGGTGAAACCATCATCCGGCGTGTGATCGGGGATGTTGGAATTATCGTAATTGATTCCGTTGGACCGGACCGGCCAGCCGTAATTCTTGCCGGGCTGGACGAGGTTCAGTTCGTCCCCGCCCTGGGGGCCGTGCTCGATTTCCCACAAGCGCCCTTCGCTATCGAAATCGATGCTGAGCATGTTGCGATTGCCATAGGTCCAGATCTCGTCTGTGGGACTGCCTTCGCTTGCGAAAGGATTGCCTGCGGCGGGCGTACCGTCGAGATTCAGGCGCACGATCGTACCCAGCGTGTTGGAGCGATCCTGCGCAGGGTCCTTCTTCTGGCGTTCGCCGCTCGTCACGAACATGTACTGTTCGTCCGGACTGAATACGATCCGGTGGGAATAATGTCCGCGCCCGGTCACCTTCGGGGTCTGACGCCAGACGATATCGAGGCCGCTGATGCTGCAGGCTTCGGCTTGCGCGCAGGTCAGCTGCCCGCGGCCGACCACTGCTCCACGCGTGTCGCCGCTACCTGCCTCGACCCAGCTGAGATAGATCGTCCGGCCATTGATCGTATTGCTGCTTTCCGAAGGCAGGAATGCGACGTCGCCAAGGCCTCCCTGACCGCCGTAATCGACCTGCGGAAGGCCGCTTACCGTCGCGGTCCGCCGGGTCGCCACATCATATATCTTGGCGGTGCCGGGCTTTTCGGTGATGAACAGCTTCTGCGTTCCGGGTACGAAGGCGGACGCCCACGGTTCGTTGAAGGTGCCATGTTCGGAAATTGCGAAATCGCCATCGAAATCGCCAGTACGGCTAGGGGTCGAAATGGCCTCGCCGGTCGGCTCTCCGGTGGAATATCCGCTGCCGCAGCTTGCGAGCAGCGCGACAGGCGATAGGGTGGCGGCAAGAACGGATAGTCGCTTCATGTTGTCATCAACTCCCGAGAAAGGTCTGGGCACGGCCCCGCTCATTGTGGGCGTGGACGAGGCCGGGCGCGGGCCACTGGCAGGACCAGTGGTGGCCGCTGCGGTGGTTTTGTGCAAGCCATGTCCCGGCGGGCTCGACGATTCCAAAAAACTTACCGCTCTCAAGCGTTCCAAACTCGAGCCGCAGATTCAGCGTCGCTGTGCCTGGGGGCTGGCGGTGATCGAGCCTGGCGAAATCGACCGGCTCAACATCTTCGGCGCGACCATGCTGGCGATGACACTGGCGACGCAGCGCTGCATCGAGGCCCTGGGCGCAGAGCCGGAGGAAGTCCTCATCGACGGCAATCTCACCCCCGCCGGACGGCGTGCGGAATGGCGCTGGCCTGCCCGGGCCATTGTGGGCGGCGATGCAAAGGAAGCCTGTATCTCGGCGGCGAGTATCCTGGCCAAGGAATATCGCGACCGGCTTATGCGCGAGGCGGCAGCCGCGCACCCCCATTACGGGTGGGAGCGCAACATGGGATATGGAACGGCCCAGCACATGGAAGCATTGCGAACATATGGACCGAGCCCGCTGCACCGCCGCAGCTTCGCTCCGGTCAGCCAGATGGAGATGTTCGCGTGACCTTTGCTTTTTCCGATATTCCCACGCTCAGCGGCAAGACAGCTATTGTCACCGGGGCCAATACCGGCATCGGTCTGGAGATTGCCCGCGCATTGTCGCGCAAGGGCGCCCGGATCGTGCTGGCCTGCCGCGATGCCGACAAGGCGAACGCTGCGATCGATGAAATCTCCACCGGTCCGGAGCGCGCCGATCTTGCCTATCTGCATCTGGATCTCGCCAATATCGCTTCGGTTCGCGACGCCGCCGAAGAGGCGCGTAAGGAAGACCGCATCGATCTGCTGATCAACAATGCGGGCGTGATGTTTCCGCCCCTGTCGCACGGATCGACCGGCGCCGAACTGCAGTTTGCGGTGAACCACCTTGGCCATTTTGCCTTCACGGGCCTGCTGCTGGACAAGCTGGCGGAAAATGGCGGGGCCAGAGTGGTAAGCCAATCGTCCATAGCCCACCGCGACGGGGCGCTCGATTTCGACAATCTCGATGCATCGCAAGGCTATTCGCGCAGCAAGTTCTATGGCCAGAGCAAGCTGGCCAATCTGCTGTTCGCCTTCGAACTCGATCGCCGCCTTCGCGCGGCCGGGTCGCCGGTCAAGTCGGTTGCGGCGCATCCGGGCGTGGCGCAGACCAACCTCACGCGCCACATGGGCCTTGCTGGCAAGATATTCGGCCCGGCAGTGGGTCTGTTCCTGAATTCGTCGGAAGAAGGGGCGCTGCCCGCACTGCAGGCAGCGACCGATGCGGGCGTGCAGGGCGGCGAGTATTTCGGGCCCTATGGCTTTCGCGAAATGAGCGGCAAGGTGTCCGGCCCTGCGATTGCCACCAAGACCGCGCAGGATCCGCTTCTTGCCAGTCGGCTTTGGGCCAAGTCGGTCGAGATGACCGGTGTCGATCCGGGCCTTTCTCCCGCGGACTGAACCGAGCGCAGTTGCACCTACGCGGCTGCTAGTCCTTGTCCACGAAGGTGCTGGCAGGGAAGGTGATGGTGCATATCGCCCCCTCGGGCGGGAACGACTGTTCGACCTTGGCATCCGCGCTCAGCGAACTGCGGATGAGCTTGCTTCCGAAACCGCGACCTGACGGCTCGGTGACTTCGGGACCGTCGCTCTCCGCCCATTGCAGGATGATTTCGCCATCATCACTGCGATAGGTTTTCAAACTGACACGGCCCTCGTTGGTCGAAAGCGCACCATATTTGATGGCATTGGTCATGAGTTCGTGGAGCACCAGCGTCAGCCGTTCGGCAAGCGAGGCCCTGACGTAAAGCTCGGGATCGATATCGAAGCGGAATTGCGAGGCAAGTTTCGGCCAGGCCTCCAGTTCGGCCTGGAGTATATGCTCGACTGCAACCGCCGTATTCCGTTCGCGATATGCCAGATCATGGCTCCTGCCGATTGCGGCCAGCCGCGCGGTCAGCGTCTCGGAAATTTCCTTGCGGTCGCCTTCCTGCCGGGCGGCGAGGCTGACCAGCCCGCTGATCGAGGCGATGATGTTCTTGAGGCGGTGATTCAGTTCGGCCGTGACCAGCCGCAGGTGTTCCTCGGCGCGCTTGGTCTCGGTAATGTCTATCACATGGCCGATCAGCCGATCGTTCTTGCCGTCACCGCCAGGCAGATGGCGCCCATGCGCATCTATCCAGCGGATAAGCCCGTCGGCCCGCTGGATGCGGCACTGGAACGCCCAGTCGACGCCGTCGGTAAGCGCGGCGGAATAGGTGGCCGCGACCTCCTCGCGGTCTTCCTCGACGACATGATCGAGGAAGTCATCGTAGGTCCAGCTGTCACGCATGGTTTCGTAACCGAAAATCTGGTCATGCGTGAGATTGCGCCATGCGGCACGAGTAACGGCATCGAGTTCCCAAATCCCGATGTGACCGGCGGCAACAGCCATGTCGAGATGCTGGTCAGCGCTGCCGCGCTGCTCCATCGAGTTTAACATTTGTTAAAAGACCCCTTAATTCAAGATCTTAATATGAAGCTTCGGGCCTGATTTGCAAGCTCGGGGCTGGATCCTCGCTTTCAGCCTGCCGGAGAAACTTATCAGTCGAGTCCGGAAAGACACACCCCAGCATCTGGAGTCTGGCGCGCGGCCTCGGACTCAACATCTGGTGGGGGACTCCTTTCGTTCTCTCATGGTTAACATCATCTTGCAACGCGTTGCCTAAATATCTGACTTGACCCGGAATCCATTTGGACTCACCCTGTGGATAACTTCAAGCGGGGGTAATGTGATGGCGGTCCTCGAGACCACGAAGACGCGCGACCGGATGGTTGCGAAAGCAAAGACGAAGACGGTTAAGGCCGACAACACGAGCATTCTGCCCGTCGGGCAGATCCTCGATGGCGACTGCATCGAAGCCATGCGCTCGATTCCCAGCGCGAGCGTCGATCTCGTGTTCGCCGATCCGCCTTACAACCTCCAGCTGGGCGGCGATCTCAACCGGCCCGATGGCAGCCATGTCGACGCGGTTACCGATCACTGGGACCAGTTCGACAGCTTCGCGCTGTACGACAAATTCACGCGCGAATGGCTGACCGAGGCCAAGCGCATCCTCAAGCCCGATGGCGGGCTGTGGGTGATCGGCAGCTATCATAACATCTACCGTGTCGGTGCGATCCTGCAGGATCTCGGCTTCTGGATCCTCAACGACATCGTCTGGCGCAAGTCGAACCCCATGCCCAATTTCCGCGGCACGCGCTTCACCAATGCGCATGAGACGCTGCTGTGGTGTTCTCAGGGCGAGAAGGCGAAGTATCACTTCAACTACCGCGCGATGAAGACGTTGAACGACGAATTGCAGATGCGCAGCGACTGGGTCCTGCCGATCTGCAACGGGGCGGAGCGGCTGAAGGAAGGCGGGCACAAGGTCCATCCGACCCAGAAGCCCGAAGCACTGCTTTACCGCGTGCTGCTGTCGACCACCGAAAAGGGCGACGTCGTGCTCGATCCCTTCTTCGGCACCGGCACCACCGGTGCGGTTGCCAAGCGCCTTGGCCGCCAGTGGATCGGCTGCGAGCGCGAGAGCAATTACCGCGATGCCGCGCTCAAGCGGATCGAAAAGGAACTGCCGCTGGACGAAAGCGCGCTCACCACGATGCAGGCGGGCCGCAGCGCTCCCAAGGTGGCGTTCGGAGCACTGGTCGAAAACGGCTTCATCGCGCCGGGCACCATTGTCTTCGACAAGAAGCGCCGCTGGACCGCGACAGTCCGCGCCGACGGCTCGCTCGCCCATGAAAAGCAGACCGGCAGCATCCACGGCCTCGGCAAGGAATTGCAGGGCGCGCCCAGCTGCAATGGCTGGACCTTCTGGCACTACGAGGTCGAGGGCCCGAATGGCAAAGACGTAAAACCCATCGATGCCGCGCGGCAGCTGTATCTGCTGGCGGTCGAGGACTGAGCTGGATCACCGAAGCGTAGCCCAAGGAGCGCGTATTTCCGTGACTTGGGTTCCGGCTTTGCCTACGCGTTCCTACCGATGCCCGATGTCATACCCTTTGAAAAGCTGAGCGCGGATCACCTGCGCCTTATCCTCGAAGCTGGGCAGATCGGCATCTGGGAACTCGACGTTGCCAATGGCGAAGCGGTCCGCAACCGGCGGCACGATGCCATTTTCGGGTATGACGAGCCGCTGAAAGAGTGGACCTTCGACAGGTTCCTGGGCCACGTCCTTCCCGACCAACGGGATGAGGTCGAGACCAAGCAGCGCGCGGCGATAGCCGATCGAACCGTCTGGTCTTTCGACTGCGCCATTCGCGATGCCCATGGCGAGAAACGATGGATCAGTGCCTCCGGCCAGCCTCTCGTCGGGGAGGACGGCCATGTCGACAAGATCATCGGCCATGTCATCGACATCACGCAGACAAAGCAGCGCGAAGCCCGGCTCAAGCTGCTCACCGACGAACTCAACCACCGGGTGCGCAACATGCTCTCGGTGATCAAGTCGATCGTGCGCCTCTCTTCTCGCAAGGCCGCGGACCTGCCGAGCTTCGCTGCGGCTCTGGAAGGTCGCGTCAGCGCCCTGGCGCGCAGTCACCAGATATTGGTCGGCGATGGTTCGGCATCGCTCACTCCGAGCGCGATCTTGGACGCGGAACTGGCGGTGCTCCCCGATCTCGATGCCCGGATCGAAGTGACGGTTAAGGACGAAGTGCCACTGACCGGCTCGATAGGCCAGGGTCTGGCCCTGATCTTTCACGAACTCACTACGAATGCGCTGAAATATGGGGCGCTTTCCAACGATTGCGGACGCATCTCCGTCAATATCGTGCGCGAGGAAGACACGCTTTTCATCGAGTGGCGCGAGCTGGGCGGACCGCCGGTCAGGGCGAGCAGCGCCCATGGCTTCGGGACAATTCTCATCGCCGATGCCATCGGCTCGGCAGGCAAGATCGACCTGCGTTATCCGCCCGAGGGCGTCGAGTGCGATATCAAGGTCAAAATCGCCTGAGGCCCCTTTCCCGCTGAACCGTCCGTGCTGGACGAATGCCGTTCGGCAGCATAGGGCAGGCCGCGATGGCCCTCCTTCCCCGCAGACCTCGGTTCCTCGACGGCAAGATGCCGCAGGAACTGGTCAGTGCGGACGACTGGAAGCGGCGCATCGCGATGCTGGTTTCGGCCGTGCTCATCGGACTGGCAGCGCTGCTGTTTGCCGAACTGGGCGATCATGCCCAGGCGCTCTTTTCCTCCGTCCGTAGCGAGCATGTCTGGCTGCCGCTCGTTCTCACTCCGGCCACCTTCCTTATCGTCGCCGCGCTAACCCGCCGCTTCGCCAGCGAGGCGGGCGGTTCGGGCATTCCGCAGGTCATGGCAGCCAGCCGCGATCCGATGGGCCCTGCGGCGCGCGCCCTCATGTCGCTGCGCGCGGCGTGTGCCAAGATTGTGCTCACGGTGGTGGCGCTGTGCGGCGGCGCATCCGTGGGCCGCGAAGGCCCGACCGTGCAGCTCGCCGGATCGATCATGGTCCAGGTCCACCGGCTCTTTCGCCTGCGCGTTACGCCGGGCGTGATCATTGCAGGCGGGGCCGCGGGTGTGGCCGCCGCCTTCAACACGCCTCTCGCAGGCATTGCCTTCGCCATCGAGGAACTGGCGACCGCGTATGAGCAGCGCGTGGCCGTCCTCGTCATGGGCGCGGTGATGATCGCCGGTCTCACTGCGCAGGGGCTTGCCGGGGATTACATCTACTTCGGTCTGTTGCAGGGCAGCCTACCGCTGACAACAGTCCTCATCGCCGCCCCGCTGGCCGGTCTGTTCGGCGGCGTGTTGGGCGGGCTGTTCTCGCGCCTGTTCCTCATGCTCCGGGGCCCCGAGGGGCGCTGGTCCGCGGTCCTCGGCAAACGACCTTTGCTGACCGCCGCGCTCTGCGGCGTCGTCGTTGGCCTCCTCGTATTCCTTACCGATGGCGATGCAGCAGGCACGGGCTACGAACCGACCAGGGCGCTGCTCGAAGGCGAACAGGGCGATTACTGGTTTGGTCCCGCCAAATTCCTCGCCGCGCTGGCAACCAGCGTCAGCGGCATTCCCGGCGGCATCTTCGCCCCCTCGCTCGCCGCCGGGGCGGGCTTTGGCCAGATCCTGACGCCGCTCTTTCCGGCCGAACAGGCGGGTCTGATCGTCCTGCTCGGCATGGCGGGCTATTTCACCGGCGTCGTTCGCGCGCCGCTGACGGCTGTGATCATTCTGGGCGAAGCGACGGGCAGCAGCCATGTCATCCTGCCGCTGTTCGCAACGGCCCTGATCGGAGACTGGGCGGGGAGCTTGGTCTGCCGCGAGAAGCTGTATCTCGCACTGGCACGGGGCTTCATGCCGAAGGACCCCGCCGAGCCTGCCAGAGAGAGCTAGGGACGCGCCGCGGTGGGGCGCATTGCATTTTCTGGCCGGGACCATGTTCCATCCTGCCGCCAATCGGCTAGGACAGCCTGGCAATGACTGATCGCATCTACATCCGCCCCATCGGCCTCGTGCCCGGTCCGCAAAGCGAACACGGCAATGCCATCCGGCTGGCCGGCGGCATGGTCTATGCCAGCCGTTTCGCCGTGATCCTGCGCCGCGACGGGGCAGTGGCGGAACGCTGGCTCGCCGCGCCCGACACCATCGCCGATGTGATGGGCGCCTTGCCCGATAGTGTCGCGGATGATGCGGAACGCCAGTGGGCCAATCTCACCCTGGCGCATCCCCCGTTCGAACTGGGCAGCCGCACGATCCGGCTCGACCAGCCGCAGATCATGGGCATTCTCAATGTCACTCCCGACAGTTTCAGCGATGCCGGAGCTTTCATGGACGATCCCGATGCCCAGCGCGAACAGGCCTCGTCGATGATCGAAGCCGGGGCCGCGATCATCGATGTGGGCGGCGAAAGCACCCGGCCGGGCGCGAAAGCGGTGTGGGAAGGCGACGAGATCAAGCGCGTGGTGCCCGCCATAGAAATGTGCGCAGGGATGGGCGCTGCGGTCAGCGTCGACACCCGGAAGGCCGCGGTCATGGAAGCGGCGCTGGCTGCCGGTGCCACATTGATCAACGATGTCTCCGGCCTCACCCATGACCCGCGAAGTGCCGAAGTAGTGGCGGGCGCGCAGTGCGCGGTGGTGCTGATGCATGCACCCGGTACGGGGCAGGACCTCCACGAAGGCGGCGACTATGCCAGCGTGGTGTTCGATGTTTTCGACGAATTACGCGCGCGCCGCGATGCCGCGCTGGAAGCCGGCGTGGCAGGAGAGCGCATCATGCTCGATCCCGGTATCGGGTTCGGCAAATCGCTGTCGGACAATCTCGCGCTGATGAACGCCTTGCCGCTGTTCCACGCGCTGGGGCACCCGGTCCTGCTCGGCGCGAGCCGCAAGCGCATGATCGGGGCATTGTCGAACGAAGCCGGCGCCGACCATCGCCTCGGCGGCAGCGTGGCGCTGGCGCTCAAAGGTATGGATGCGGGCGTGCAGCTGCACCGCGTCCACGATGTCGCGGAAACGGTGCAGGCGCGCAATGTCTGGCGCGGTCTGCGCGATGCGGCGCTGACCGATTTCGGCGATCTGCCGGGCTAACCGGGCTAACCGGGCGAGGCGGCGCTCCCTGCGAGCAGACCGCCATCCATCGTCAGTTCGGCGCCGGTCATATAGGCGCTGTCCGCTGAAGCCAGATAGACGCAAAGCGCAGCGACTTCTTCCGGTCTGCCGAACCGCTTGAGCGGAGTGTCTGCGACCAGAGCGGCCATGGCCGCCTCGCGCTCTTCGCCCTGGCCCAGCATCGGCTCCCACATGGGGGTCAGCACGGCGGCGGGATGGACCGAATTGCAGCGGATGCGCCAGCCCTGCTGCGCGGCGTAAAGCGCCACCGATTTGGTGTGGTTGCGGATCGCCGCCTTGCTCGCGGCATAGGCTGCCGCGCCCGGGATGCCCACCATGCCGGATCGCGAGGAGATGTTGATGATCGAGCCATCGCCGCCTTCCTTCATCGCCCGCAAGGCGTAGCGGCAGCCGAGAAAACATCCGTCGGTATTGACCGCGTGAACGCGCCGCCAGTCGGCCAGACTGGCCGTTTCGGGATCGTGCGGCGCTGTGCCGGTTGCGAAGCCGGTGATGCCCGCATTGTTGACGAGCACATTGATGGCGGGATGCTCACTTTCTAGGGCAGCCCAGGCCGGTTCGCTGGCCACGTCCAGTTGGCGGAATTCGCAGTCGAGCCGCGCGGCCGTGGCCGCTCCAGCCGTTTCGTCGATTTCGGTCAGGATAACGCGCGCGCCTTCGGCGATGAAGGCGGCGCAGACGGCCTCGCCGATCCCGCGCGAACCGCCGGTGACCACGCAGAGCATGTCGTTCAGTTTTTGCATGAGCTTTCTTTCGAGAAGTAATCAGGTCTGGCGGTCAGGCCATCGCGGGCCGGAAATGTATGAGATCCGCCGTGGCGGTCGCCTTAGTTCACCTGACTTGCTCCTCTTTTCCTGCGGGCATCATGGCCGTTTCAGCCCGGATTGTCGATCCCCAGCTCCTGAAGCTTGCGGTAGAGTGTCGAGCGGCCGATACCCAGGCGGCGGGCGACTTCGCTCATCTTGCCTTCGTACTGCCCGATGGCGATGCGGATCACGTCCGCCTCGATCTCTGCCAGCGTGCGCAGATTGCCGTCTTCCTTGTAGAGCAGCACGCCGAGACCCCGTGCGCGGCTTTCCCCGCGGTCGGTATCGCCCAGCAATGCACTGAGATGTGGGAAGCTGTGGTCGGTCAGCGCTTCGCGCTGCTCGTTGATGCAGGCGCGGAACAGCACGTTCTGCAGCTGCCGGACGTTGCCCGGCCAGTCGAAAGCCTCGAGCAGGGAGAGGCCGCTATCGGCGATGGAATGGTGCTTCATTCCCTCCACCTCGGCAAAGGCGGCAAGGAAGAAGCGGGTGAGGGCGGGGATGTCGCCGGACCGGTCGCGCAGGGCCGGCATCACGATGCGGGTGAGCGACAATTTCTCGTAGAGCGAAGCGGAGAACAGGCCTTCCTTCACCATGTCTTCGAGCGGGACCCGCGACGAGGCGAGAATGCGCACGTCGATCTTGAAGCCATGGGCGGCGCCGACCGGACGCACGATGCCGGTTTCCAGCGCGGCGTCCAGGCTATCCTGCAATTCGCGGGGCAGGGCATCGATCGAGCCGATCATCACGGTTCCCCCGTCGCAGCGGGCAAGCACGCCTTCCTGCCGTTCCAGATCGTGCGGCGTGCCGGCGCTCTCGCGACCGAAAATCAGCCCCTCCAGCATGTCGTGCCGCTGCACCGCGCATTCGAGCATTTCCGTAGGCCCCTTAGCGCGCGCCGAGGTATGCTGGATGGCTTTCATCAGCGTTGCCTTGCCCGTGCCGCTTTCGCCTTCGACCAGCACATGCCCGTTGCCGCGCGACGCGGCGGCGGCCTTGGCAAGAGCGATCCTGAACTGCGCCTCGGAGCCGACCATGCCGCCGAATTCGAGGATCGAGACGAGCTTTTCGGAAAGGGGAAGGAGCTCGTCGCGGGGAAGGGCGACGAGGCTGGAATTGCGCAGCGCCGTGGTCAGTCGTTCGGGCCTGATCGGTTTCACCAGATAATCGTTCGCACCGCCCTTCATGGCATCGAAGACGATTTCCGGGGCGTTTCTGGTGCCGATCACCAGGATCGTGCAGTCGGGCTGGAGTTCGTGCACCTGCTGGATGAAGCGGCCAGCATTGTCCGCGGCAACTTCGCCGTCGAACAGCAGGATGTCGACCTCCGGCCCATCCTCCGCGCCCAGCATTTCCAGCGCTGCCGCATAGGTTTTCGCCGTGAGGATATCGAACCCTTCATGGGCCGCGACAGGAGAGATGGCGCTGATCTGAGGAGCGTCCTCGTCGATCAGCATGAGCAGTCTGGTGTCCGACCCTGCCATTGTGTGTGCTCCCCAATTCATTTTCTGCCCCGGGCGTCCCTCCCGCTCCGTCAACTAACCTAGACGCTAGAAGGGACCGGTAAAGAGCGTATTAACTCTCATGCCCGGCGAACGGCGCAGGACAGGGCGCGGTTGCCCAACGCCCTTGTCGAGCGGAGCACTCCATTCTAAACCTCTGCCGGAAACACCAACATCGAATAAGGGTACAAGACATGGAAACCGCCAACGACCGCAAGGCTCATGAGAAAACCTACGGTTCCTTCATCGGCATGCTCAAATGGGCAGTCCCGCTGATCGTGGCTATCGCTGCCTTCGTCGTCCTGATGATCGCCAGTTAAGCCCGCGAGGCGCATGCGGATCGCGGCACTGAAGGAGCGGGCGCCCGGTGAAAACCGGGTCGCCATCACGCCCGAAACGGTGAAGAAATTCATCGCCCTGGGTGCCACGATCGCGGTAGAGGAGGGGGCGGGGCTCGCCGCCTCCGTCACCGACGAAGCCTATCGCGAAGCCGGGGCCGAAGTCGTCCCGGCTGCCAAGGCTGTAGAGGGGGCGGACATCGTGCTGGGCGTGCAGGCGCCCGACGTGATGGCGCTGGCCGGCGCGAAGCCGGGCGCCTGGGTCGCGGCAACCTTCAATCCCTTCCGCGAGACAGAGCGTGTCGCTGCCTATGCCAAGGGCGGTTTCGAGGCGCTGGCGATGGAATTCATGCCGCGCATCACGCGTGCGCAGAGCATGGACGTACTGTCCAGCCAGTCTAATCTGGCAGGCTACAAGGCGGTGCTGACGGCCGCCAACACTTACGGCCGCGCCTTCCCGATGATGATGACCGCCGCCGGCACGGTGCAGGCGGCCAAGGTTTTCGTGATGGGCGTCGGCGTGGCGGGCCTGCAGGCGATCGCCACCGCCAAGCGGCTCGGCGCGCAGGTATCCGCCACCGATGTGCGGTCGGCCACCAAGGAACAGATCCAGTCGCTCGGAGCGAAACCGGTGTTCGTCGAGGACGTCGCGGGCATCGAGGGCGAAGGCTCGGGCGGCTATGCCACCGAGATGAGCGAGGAATACCAGAAGGCGCAAGCCGAGCTGGTCAGCGCGCACATCGCCAAGCAGGACATCGTCATCACCACCGCGCTGATCCCCGGCAGGCCCGCGCCGAAACTGATTTCGGACGCGCAGATCGCCAGTATGAAGCCGGGCAGTGTGATCTTCGACTTGGCCGTGGCGCAGGGCGGAAACGTGGCAGGCTCGCAGCCCGACCAGACCGTCGAGAAACACGGCGTGAAAATCGTCGGCTATTCGAATACCGCCGGCCATCTGGCAGCCGACGCATCGGCTCTGTTCGCGCGCAATCTCTACAATTTCCTCTCGGCCTTCTGGGACAAGGAGGCCGGCAGGCCCGTGCTGGACGAGGAAATCGGCGACGCCGTGCGGCTCACGCAGGGCGGCAAGGTGGTGAACGAAAGATTGGCCGGATAGGCTCTCGCGCGCTGGCTGTCGGCGGCAATTCGCTCCCTTGAAAGCGCGCCGCGCGCAGATATCCGCGTGTCTCGGAACATTAGCCTTGGCTAAACCGTAGGGTGACCGGGAGATTGAAAAGGGACCCTACAATATGAAGAAGGCTTTTTTGATGGGAGTGGGCGCAGCCGCGCTGTCACTCGCAGGATGCGCAACCACCATGGGCGGCTCGATGGATAATGACGTCGCCTATATCGACGGCGCTGCCATGTACGCCAATCAGAACATCGTGGCGAATGCGGCCAATTCGCCGATCCACACCACGCTGGTGGCAGCGGTCAAGCAGGCACAGCTTGTCGACACGCTTTCGGGTCCGGGACCCTTCACTGTGTTCGCTCCGACCGATGCGGCCTTTGCCCGCGTGCCCGAGGCCACCCGCAACATGCTGATGATGGACGCCAACCGCCCGGCGCTGCAGAAAGTTCTGACCTATCACGTCGTTCCGGGCCGCATAACGGCAGCCGATCTGATGGATCGCATTCGTGCCGGGAATGGCACGGCAACGGTCACGACGGTTCAGGGCGAACCGCTGACCTTCCACATGCAGGGCGGCAATGTGATGATCATGGGCAAGAACGGCAGTTCGGCTTATGTGACACAGGCCGACGTCATGCAGTCGAACGGCGTGATCCACGTGGTCAACGGCGTGCTGACACCCAGCATGTAAGCCTGCTTCAACGCAAAAGATCGGGGCCGCGAGTGCATTGCGCATTCGCGGCCCCGTTCGTTTCGGCGCTCGACTTTGATCCGATCCTCTTGCACAAGGTTTGCAGGTTCTTTGGGAAGGGGCGGACAGTTGGACTTCATTTCGATCCTGTCGATCTTCGTGCTGGCGTGTTTCGTCGGCTATTACGTGGTCTGGTCGGTCACGCCCGCGCTGCACACGCCGCTGATGGCGGTGACCAATGCGATTTCTTCCGTGATCATCGTCGGCGCGCTGATCGCGGCGGCGGCGGCGGATGTGCCGGGGGCAAAGTGGCTGGGGCTGCTCGGCATCGTGCTCGCCAGCGTCAACATCTTCGGCGGCTTCGCGGTAACAGCGCGGATGCTGGCTATGTACAAGAAGAAGGAGAAGAAGTGATGATGCGCTTCCTCTCCATCCCGTCATTGCGAGGCGACGCAGTCGCCGCGGCAATCCATAGCCCTCGCGCGAAGCTTGGCGGCCGGTCTATGGATCGCTTCGTCGCTTCGCTTCTCGCGATGACGATGGTGGGTTTTGCCACACCCGCTCGGGCCGCAACCGGAGAGGCGGTGAACCCGTGGGTCGCGCTCGCCTATCTCGTGTCGGGCGTGTTCTTTATCCTTGCGCTGCGCGGCCTTTCGTCGCCCGCGACGAGCCGGACGGGCAACCGCTTCGGCATGATCGGCATGCTGATCGCCGTAGTGACGACGCTGGTGACGCATTTTCCGATGAGCGCTCCAGTTAGCGAGACGCCTGTTGCGATGGACGTCGCTTGCGTGCATGACTGTGTCCAGCGATTTGACCTGTTCTCTATGGGCGAAATCCTCATCGCCATCGCCGTCGGTGCGATCATCGGCATCACAATCGCCCGCCGGATCGCCATGACCGCGATGCCCGAACTCGTCGCGGCCTTCCATAGCCTCGTCGGTCTGGCCGCAGTGCTTGTCGGCTGGGCGGCCTATCTCAATCCGGGTGCGTTCGGGTTGCTGGTGCCGATGGATACGATCGGCACGGACTACAGCCTGCCGATGCAGATCGGCGCAGTCAGTAAGGTCGAGATGGGCCTCGGCATCGCCATCGGTGCCATCACCTTCTCCGGCTCGGTCATCGCCTTCCTGAAGCTGTCGGGGCGGATGAGCGGATCGCCCATCCTCCTGCCCGCGCGCCACATCATCAATCTCGGTACGCTGGCGGCGATCATCGTGCTGACCGCGCTCTTCGCCATGGCGTCTCCTGCCGAGACCATGCCGCTCATCGTCGCGCTGACCGTGCTCGCCTTCCTTATCGGTTTCCTGCTGATCATCCCCATCGGCGGGGCGGACATGCCGGTCGTGGTGTCGATGCTGAACTCCTATTCGGGCTGGGCGGCGGCGGCGATGGGCTTTACGCTCGGAAATACGGCGATGATCATCACCGGCGCGCTGGTCGGCTCGTCGGGCGCGATCCTCAGCTACATCATGTGCCGTGCGATGAACCGCAGCTTCATCTCCGTAATCGCGGGCGGCTTCGGCGCGGACGACAGTGCAGGAGCGGGGGGCGAGGCGAAAGAGCAGCGCCCCTACAAGCAGGGCAGCGCGGCCGATGCGGCCTTCATGCTCGAACAGGCGGAAAAGGTCATCATCATCCCCGGTTACGGCATGGCAGTGGCACAGGCGCAGCACGCCTTGCGCGAAATGGCCGACATCCTCGAAGAAAAGGGCGTGGAGGTGAAATACGCGATCCACCCCGTCGCCGGGCGCATGCCGGGGCACATGAACGTGCTGCTGGCCGAAGCGCAGGTGCCTTACGAAAACGTCTTCGAGCTGGAGGACATCAATTCCGAATTCGCGCAGGCCGACGTTGCCTTCATCATCGGCGCGAACGATGTGGTGAATCCGGCGGCCAAGACCGACAAATCATCGCCCATCTACGGCATGCCCGTGTTCGACGTGGACAAGGCGAAACAGGTCTTCTTCATCAAGCGCTCCATGGGCGGGGTGGGCTATGCAGGCGTGGACAATGACGTCTTCTACATGGACCAGACCATGATGCTGCTGTCCGATGCCAAGAAGATGGTCGAAGAAATCGTGAAGGCGCTCGACTGAATTCATGCGTAACATCATTATCATCATCGCTCTGCTCGCGATCGGCGGCCTGTTTCTGTGGGGCGCGCTCGGCGGGGTGGAACAGGTCACCTCAGACAGGATCGAGACCACGCTGGTCGACAAGGGCATCCCCCAGCCGGTGGCTGCCTGCATGGGCCAGCGTCTGTCGGAACGCCTTTCGCTCAACCAGCTGCGCAAGCTGGAAAACTTGCAGGCCCGCGAGGGCGAGAGCGAACTGCCGCTGACCATGGCCGAATTTCTCGAGCGGCTGCGCCGGGTGGACGATCCCGAAGCGATCGAAGTCGTCGGCACCTCTGCGGCGATCTGTTCCTTCGCGGCCCGCTAGACCGGCAACGGCTATCAGGGATCGCGAGAACGGAATCGCGCCGGGGCAAAGGCCGTCTCGGCCCTTTCCTACTCGGGACCAATTCGCCTATCCTCGCGCCATGAGAATGACCGAGCCATGCCATGGGGGCGCCCGACGCGCAGCGGGGATTTTATCCTCTGGACTGTGCTCCAGGCGCTCCATCCTTCAGGATTGGATGGCTCAAGCTGAACGGGGAGGGTCTCGATGAAGTGGTTCTGGCGGGGGCTGCTGATTCTCGTCGCGGTGCTGGTGGTGGCCGTGCTGGCCTTCCGCGTACCCGATACCGACCCGGCGGCGATGCGCGCGAAATACGGCGCCGCCCCGTCGCAGTTCATCCCGGTGGGCGATGGCCGGGCGATCCATGTGCGCGATGAAGGCCCGCGCGATGCACCGGTGATCGTGCTGCTTCACGGATCGAACTCCGATCTGCATACGTGGCAGGAATGGGCTGACATGCTGAAGGCGGATTACCGCGTGATCCGGTTCGACCAGCGCGGCCACGGGCTGACCGGCCCCGCGCCGGACGATGACTATAGCCCCGAAGCCTTCGGCGCAGACATCGACGCGGTGACCGCCAAGCTGGGCGTCGACACCTTCACGCTGGCGGGCAATTCGATGGGCGGCGGCATCGCCATGGCCTATGCCATCGCCAAGCCCTGGCGGCTGGATGCGCTGGTGCTGGTCGATGCAGCAGGCGCGCCGGTAGAGCGGGAAGGGGGCGGCAATATCGCCTTCACGCTGGCAGGCGTGCCGGTGGTGGGCGACATCATGAGCCAGCTGCTGCCGCGCAGCCTGGTCGCCAAGAGCCTGCGCCAGAGTGTGTCCAATCAGGCCGTCGCCACCGATGCCGCCATAGATCGCTATTGGGAACTGGCACGATATCCGGGCAATCGCGGCGCGACCCGCAAACGGTTCGGAACGGCCCGCAGCAGCTTCGATGCACAGGATGTGGCGCGGGTCCGAGTGCCCACGCTGATCATCTGGGGGAAGGAAGATGCGCTGATCCCTTACGAGGCGGCGCTGTGGTACGATGAGCATCTGCCGCGCTCCACGCTGGTGGCCTATGACGGCGTCGGGCACCTGCCGATGGAAGAGGCGGCAGAACGCAGCGCCACCGACCTTGCCATCTGGCTTCCCGAAGCGCTGGTTCCGCCCGATCTGCCAATCACGGAACCGGCAGGTGCCGAGCCCGTTCTAAGCCCTTGAACATGAGGGGCCGCACAGGGGGCGGCTAAACACGATTGAAGGGAGCGCGGACTTTGCGCACATTGGGTCTCATCGGCGGGATGAGCTGGATTTCCACCCGCGCCTATTACGAACGCATCAACAAGCTGGTCCAGCAACGGGCACAGCCGATGGCCAGCGCGCCTTTGGTCATTGAAAGTCTGGACTATTCGCGGATCGCAGCGGCCAAGAATTCCGATGACTGGGACGGGGTCGCCTCGATCCTGGTCGAAAGCGCGCGCAAGCTGGAAGCGGCCGGTGCCGAAGGGCTCGTGATCGCGGCAAACACCATGCACAAGGTCTATGACCGCGTGGCCGAAGGGATCTCGATCCCGGTCATCCACATCGCCGATGCGGTGGGCGAAGCGATGGCCGAGGCGAATTGCGAAAGCGCCGCACTGCTGGGCACGCGCTACGTGATGACCGAAAGCTGGTATCGCCAGCGGCTGGTCTCGCACGGCGTGGACCTGCTGCCGCCCGATCCGGGCGATGTCGAATTGGTCGATGGCATCATCTACAAGGAACTGATGCTGGGCCGGGTGACGCGCGATGCGGAACGCGCGCTCAAGAGCGTGATCACCATGAAGGATAAGCAGGGGGCGGATGCCATCGTGCTTGCCTGCACCGAGCTCGAACTGGTCGTCGATACCGATGCCAATGTGCTGCCGGTGTTCGATTCCACCGATATCCACTGCCGCGCCGCGACCGACTGGATCTTCGGCTAGACCTACGCTTTTGCCCGATCGTGTGAACCTTCCTGCCGAAAAGCGGGAAGGTTCGCTTTTCGTTCACGTTGTCGCGGGGAATCGGGTGACCTAAGCCCCCTCGCAGATGCACAAAGCCCCTTACGCCGCCGATCCCGCCTCATCGCGCGGACGCGAATTCGCCGAAGACCGCGATGGCGCGCGCGGACCGCGCAGCGAATTCCAGCGCGATCGTGACCGAATCATCCATTCGATCGCCTTCCGCAGGCTGCGCTCCAAGACCCAAGTCTTCGTCGCTCCGGACGGCGATCACTATCGCACCCGCCTCACCCATAGCATAGAGGTGGCGCAGATCGGGCGGGTCATCGCCCGCGAACTCGGGCTGGACGAGGATCTGACCGAGGCGCTTTGCCTGGCGCACGACATCGGCCATCCGCCATTCGGCCATGCGGGCGAGAAAGCGCTGGAAGAGGCCATGAGCCATGCCGGTGGCTATGATCACAACGCCCACGGCATCCGCACGCTTGCGCGGCTCGAAAGCCCCTATCCCGAACGCGTCGGGCTGAACCTGACCTGGGAAATGCTGGAAGGTATGGCAAAGCACAATGGCCCGGTCGCAACGCCGAACTGGGCACTGGCCGAAGTCGATCGGGCGTTCCCGCTGGAGCTGGGTGAATGGCCTTCGCTCGAGGCGCAGGTTGCAGCGGTTGCCGACGACATTGCCTATGACAACCACGATATCGACGATGGCCTGAGGGCAGGCTTTCTCGATCTCGACGACCTGATGGAGCTCGATTTCCTCGCCGACCAATTCCGCAAGGTCGAGCGGCGCTTCCCGCATGTGGCGCGGGACATCCAGCTGCGCGAACTGATCCGAAGCCAGATCGGGCTGATGGTCAACGACGTCATCCACCATACCCGCGCGAATGTGTCGGGGATGGGCGATATTGCGCAGATCCGTGGCGCGGGTCGTCAGCTGGCCGGATTTTCGCCCGATCTGGCCGATGAAGAGCGTCGCCTTAAGAAATTCATGTATGATCGCCTCTATTACCACGCGGAACAGATCGCCACGGCGGAAAAGGCGCGCGACGTCGTCGCACGGCTATTCGTGGCCTATCAGCAGGATCCCAGCACCATGCCCGACGACTGGTTCGAAAGATTACCCACCCGCGAACCGGAGAAAAGTCGCCACATCGCCGATTTTATCGCGGGCATGACCGACCGTTTCGCGATCGACCAGTGCCGCAAGATCTATGGGCGCGCGCCGGAAGGTCTCTCGAATGTCTGACGCCCTGCGGATCTGTCTTGTTGGGGCGACCGGACTGGTTGGCGGCAAGGTTCTCGAAGCCTGTGTGGGCCGGGAAGACGTCCGTATTCAGGCAGTTGCCCGGCGGGAGGCCAATCTCCCGCATGGCATCAGGATCGAATATTTCGTCGCCGATCCGTGCAAGTGGTCTGAAATATTCGAAGCCCTCAGGCCCAAGGCGGTGATTTGCACGTTGGGAACCACGTGGAAAAAGGCGGGCGAAGATGAGGCGGCATTTCGCGCGGTGGATCAGGAACTCGTGTTGAATACTGCGAAAGCAGCGCTGGATAACGGAGTGGAACGCTTCGTCCATGTAAGTTCGGTTGGCGCGGACCCTGCCTCGAAGACCTTCTATCTTCGGGTGAAAGGCGAAGTGGAGCGGGACCTCACCCGCCTGCGTTTCAACCGGCTCGATATTCTTCGCCCCGGACTTCTTCTCGGAAGGCGCGACAACGATCGCCGCACAGCTGAGAGGATGGGCATCGCCGTATCTCCGATCGCGAACCTTCTGATGCATGGCAAATATCGCCAGTATCGCGGCATCGATGCCGAATTGGTCGCAAAAGCCGCTGTGTCGCTGGCGAAGCGTGCGGCAAGGGGGCGGTTTGTCCATGACAACGATGCAATCATGCGGGCGGCACACTCGCTCCCCGCGTTGGTCGAGACCTGAGGGGGATCGCTATGTGGGACAGTCTTTTCTCAGCAGCTAATCTGCTCGCATTGATCATGTGGGCTGGCCTGATAATTCTGCCTCGTTGGCCCGCCCTTCTTTCAGCTGCACTTTATCTCGGCGTTGGCCTGCTTAGCTTCGCCTATACTGCCGCCTTGGCGGGCATTCTCAGCGGAGTGCTCCAGACATCTGGCGGAAGCGGTTCAGGCATGGATTTCGGTTCGATCGAGGGAGTACGTTCCATCTTCGCAACGGACGCCGGGGTCACGATCGGATGGATACATTACCTGGCGTTCGACCTGTTTGTCGGCATCTGGATAGCCCGCGATGCCGATGCGAAGGCTTTTGGACGCTGGGTGCAGGCCCCCATCCTTCTCGCGACTTTCCTCGCTGGTCCATTCGGCCTTCTTTTGTGGCTGATCATACGTGAACGGCGAGCGAGAAAGGGCGGAGTGAGAAGCAATATCCGGATACCAAGGGGATGACCGCGTGAAGCGTGTTTCTCCCGCTGTCGCTCGTAACTCGCAACCCATTGCGGAAGTTCTGGACAAGGAACTGCCGAAAAGCGGCCTGGTACTCGAAATCGCCAGCGGCACCGGCGAACATGCTGTCTTCATGGCGCATCGTTTCGCTTCGATCCGCTGGCAGCCAACCGATCCCGATCTGGAAGCACTCACATCTGCCGCGGCATGGGCAAAGGAGCAAGGGCTTCCCAACCTGCTCGAGCCATTGCAACTGGATGCCCGCATGTCCAACTGGCCAGTAAAAGCTGCTGATGCGCTTGTTTGCATCAACATGATCCACATCTCTCCCTGGGAAGCAACGCTGGGCTTGTTTCGCGGTGCAGCCGACACTCTCCAGGATGGTGAGCCGCTCATCTTATACGGCCCATTTCTGGAAGAGCATGTGGAAACAGCCCTGTCCAACCTGGCATTCGATGCTGATCTCAAGCGCCGAAGTGCGGAATGGGGAATCCGCCGACTTGGCGCTGTGGATGTGGTCGCAAAAGCCACCGATTTCGAACGCACTGCGCGATATCAAATGCCGGCCAACAATCTGATGATCGTGTATCGCAAGAACTCAAATCACAAAAACAAAACGCCCGCCGGTTAGGGCGGGCGTTTCCTGACAACCGAAATGTAGCCCTCAGTTGATCGCTTCTTCTCCGGCGCGGCCGACAGACTGGATGTCTTCGCCCAGGCCCTTGACCGTGTTGCAGCCGGCCACCACCACCGACATGGTCAAAGCAGAGATAAGAAGGGTCAGTTTTCTGGTCATTCGGATCGTTCCTTAGTCGATCGCGTTTTCACCGGCATTGCCGACCGATTCGATGTCCTTGCCTACGCCTTTTACGGTGTTGCAAGCGGCTGCCGTTAAAGCGATCGAGGTTACGCCAAACGCGAGTAAGAGTTTCTTGATCATCGGTGTTCCTTCCCGAAGAACCTGTTGGTGGCCTTCTGAGGCTTAACAACGCCTTGCCATGAAACGCGTTCCACCTGGGAAAAGGCGAAAAGCGGACTTGGCGCGGTATCTCGGCCACACCATATGGCGCGCCGATGCACGAGTTTCTAACCTTCGCCAGCGACGCAGATATTCTCGCCATGTGGGGGGTGGCTTTTCTGGGCCTTGCCGCTTTTACGTTGATCATGGATCGCCGCCGCAATCGGCGGGCGCGCATAGACCGCATCGGCTGGATGCCATGGACCGGACTGTTCTTGACCTTCGCGGTGATTGGCGGAGGCCTTCTGGCAGTCGCGATCCCAAGTATTTTGAGAGCTTAACCGTTAGACCGCTTTTCTCGCGGAAATTGTTTCCGGTTCGCTGTCCAGTTGATCAATTTATGTTGCATCGGAATTTCCACGTTTCGGTGGAGAATGTCAGCGACCAGCAAGACAGTCGCTAGACAGATGATAACTGCGAAATTGGTAGGAACGACTGGGAAGTCCAAAGCTAAGTAGCCGAAGAACAGGAATAACGGAACATGCACTAGATAAATTGCATAACTACGCGATCCCAACCATTGCAAGGGCGCACCCCGCAGCTGCCTGATTTTTGGAGCGAGTAACAGAATGGCAGGCCAACTTACTAGCGTTTCGACGATGACCCAGTGAAGTGCAGATCCCAGAATGAAGGGAAATAGTGCAGCAAGAGAGAGGATTCCCCACGGAATATAGGAGAGTTTTTCCTCATGCTGTTGGACCAAGCATCCCACGAAAAAGCCAAGAAGGCCGCGGCCGATGTATGGCGACATTTCACTGAGTATTAGAAACGCGCCAGTAAATGCTAAAAATGTGCATGCAAGAGGTAAGCGACGGGGCCCTGCGGTGATCGCTAATATGGCGAAAAGTGCGTAACAAATTAATTCTACCGAGATCGACCAAACGGGAGGATTCAACAGTTCCAATTTTGGCACGAATGCGTGCAGCATGAATAAGGACAGGGAAAAGTTTGCCCAGGTCGTGCTAGGAGCATAACGCAGCATAAATCCTGTAAAACAGATGATCACTACATGAACTGGAACCAGCCTGGCTATTCGTGCCCATGCGAACTTTGCGAGATCGACGTCCTCCCTCATCCGGCCACGACGCAAATAGCAATGAGCAAATATGAAGCCCGATAAAACGAAAAAGAGATCGACGAGATGCCAGCCTTTTAAAAGAATCCATTCCCCTCCAGGCAAGGAAGCGACTGGATTTGGTGCGCCAGCAAGAAAGATGCGTAGATGAAAAAGCGCTACACCTAACGCGGCCAAACCTCTTAAACCATCTAGTTCTGGAATACGTTGAGTTTTTGCTCTTGGTTCGGAGGCCATTACTGATTACGCTAGAGGCAGGCTTCTAGATAGGCTTGGTCGAACCCGAACTGGCGTGCTTTTTCCAGAGTGTAGGGGCGCAGACCGGATGACCGGAACTCACCGATGATCTTCCCATCGTCGGTTTCGTCGAGATATTCGAACTTGAACAGTTCCTGGGTGACGATGACGTCGCCCTCCATCCCGATGACTTCGGTGATGTTGGTCGTGCGGCGCGAACCGTCGCGAAGACGTTTGACCTGCACGATGAGATCAACCGATTCTGCGATCTGGCGGCTGATGGCTTCCTTGGGAATCTTGATGTCGCCCATCAGGATCATGTTTTCCATACGGCCCAGGCATTCGCGCGGACTGTTGGCGTGAAGCGTACACATCGAACCATCGTGGCCGGTGTTCATGGCGGCGAGTAGGTCGAAACACTCCGCGCCGCGAATTTCGCCCAGGATGATCCGGTCAGGGCGCATACGCAGGGCGTTCTTCACGAGGTCGCCGATGGTGATGGCGCCTTGGCCTTCAAGGTTCGGCGGACGCGTTTCGAGGGGCAGCCAGTGGGGCTGTTGCAGACGAAGTTCGGCGGCGTCCTCAATCGTCAGCACGCGTTCGCCCGGGTCAATCATCTTCGATAGGGCGTTGAGCATGGTCGTCTTACCCGAACCCGTACCGCCCGAGATGACGATGTTCATGCGGCAGGCGCCGGCGATCTTGAGCGCCGTACACATCTTCTCGCTCATCGAACCGAAGCCCTGGAGCATGTCGAGCGTAATCGGCTTCTCGGAGAACTTACGGATCGAGATGGCCGTGCCCTTTAGCGAGAGCGGCGGCACGATCACGTTCACACGGCTGCCGTCCTTGAGGCGGGCGTCGGCCAGCGGCGTTGTTTGATCGACGCGGCGACCAACCTGGTTCACTATTCGCTGGGCGATCTGGAAAAGATGAGTCTCGTCCCGGAAACGAATGGGGGCGATGGTCAGCTTGCCCTTCTTTTCGATATAGGTCTGGTCGGGGCCATTGACCATGATATCGGTAACGTCGGGATCGTTCAGCAGTTCTTCCAGCGGACCGAAGCCCAGCAGTTCGTCGACCAGAACCTTTTCCAGCGCGAACTGTTCACGGCGATTGAGAGTGACCTTGAGATCGGCCAGCACTTCCATGATGATCGGACGGAATTCCTCCGACAGTTCATCTTTCGTGAGGGTCGAGGCGGCTTCAGGATCCACACGTTCGAGGAGGCGGGGAAGAACCTGCTCCTTGATCTTGTGAACCGAGGCTTCGAAGCCTCCTACCTCGGATTCGCCAGAATGAACCGTGTTCATCCGCTCGTCGAGGCGCGACATGGCATCGCTGTTCTGCGGTGCCTGCGCCGGAGCACCGGGAGGGGGCGCGTCCTGGGGGAGAGGCGGGAACTGTTCGCCGCCCTTTTCCCGTAGCGGCCCTTTTTCCGCGCTGGCACCGCCGGACATCGGGCGAGCGATGCCGAACTGCGGCCGCGCTGCCGCGCCCATCCCTGCAGGTCCGTTCTTCCGCCCGAATGCACTCATCGCTTAATCCTTAGCGTCGATATTTCCATGCGCCGCGCCCTAGGTCTCCAAGGGCAATAGCGCGTTTGCATCTTTGGTGAATAAATCGGAAACCTTGATTTTTCCCTAACCCTGGGACTTGAACGGAATGGCTTTTGCCGCAATGCGGCGAAATTCTCTTTCCTTCAGAAAAAAGACTTTCGAATTCATGCAGCCTTCCGAACGAAGCGGCATCATCATTGCTCTATGCGGCTTCGCTCTCTTGAGCGTTGGCGACGCTGTCATCAAAACGATGGCGAGTGAGTTTTCGCCGCTGGGTGTCGCGGCGCTGCGCTTCGCTCTGGGAGCGGCTGGGCTATCGGCGTTGTTGTCGATCAAGGAAGGTAGGCAGGGTTTTCGTCCCCGCAATCCCCGTTTGCAGGCTGCCCGCGGATTTTGCCTCGCGGCGGCAACTCTCTGCTTTTTCTCGGCGATCTTCGTTCTTCCGCTCGCCACTGCGATGGCGCTCGCATTCGTTTCTCCTGTCATTGTCGCCCTGCTCAGCGCGCCTCTGCTCGGGGAAAAAGTGCGGCCGGCCGTCTGGATTGCATCGGTTACGGCGTTGGTCGGAGTCGGTCTCATATTGCGGCCCAACCTTGCCGCATTGGGACTCGTTACGCTTCTGCCTTTGCTGTCTGCCACGTTCTTTGCGCTGATGATCATCGCCAATCGAGCCAGCGTAGGGCAGGGCAGTGCCCTGTCGATGCAAGCTTATGTACAGATCGTCGCCATGCCCTTGCTGCTGATCGCGGCCGCGGCCGGACACTTTTCCGGTGTGAACAGTCTAAGCCTCGCAATGCCGGACTGGACCATAATCGCACGCTGCGCGTTCGTTGCTGTCACCGCCAGCAGCGCACACTGGCTGGTTTATATCGGCACCCAGCGGGCAGGGGCGGCGACCATTGCCCCGACTACGTATATCCAGATGCTGGTGGCTACGGTATTGGGTTGGTGGTGGTTCGGCGATGTTCCGGATATTATCACGCTGTGCGGCGCAGCAATCATCATCGGGGCCGGTCTTCTTCTTTGGTGGACCGCGCCGCAAAAGCGCATCATGCCGCGGACCGATTGATCGGCGAGCAGCAACAGCTATAGCGCGAATTGGAAGTTTGAAGGGTCAGAGAATATGTGCGGAATCATCGGTATCGTGGGCAACAGTTCGGTTGTCGATCGGCTTGTCGACGGCCTGCGGCGCATGGAATACCGCGGTTACGACAGCGCCGGCATCTGTACGATCAATGACGGAAAGCTGATCCGCCGCCGGGCAGAGGGCAAGCTGAAAAATCTCGTCGAAGAGTTGGCGAATAATCCTGCGCCCGGCGAGATCGGCATCGCCCACACGCGTTGGGCAACCCATGGTGCACCCACCACCAGCAACGCCCATCCGCACGCAACAGATCACGTGGCATTGGTTCACAACGGGATTATCGAGAATTACAAAGATCTTAGGGCGGAGTTGCGCGACAAAGGGCGCACGCTTGAAAGTGATACTGACAGTGAAGTGGTCGCTCACCTTGTGTCGATCGAAGTCGAGAATGGGGCCTGTCCTGAGAATGCTGTTGCTCAGGTCCTGCCCCGGCTTCGGGGTGCTTTCGCACTGGCAATCGTGTTCAGGTCTCATCCCGACAAGATCATCGGGGCGCGTCGTGGTTCGCCACTCGTTGTGGGCTATGGTTCGGGTGAAATGTATCTTGGCTCAGATGCCCTTGCTCTGGCTCCGCTGACGCAAAAAATCACCTACCTCGAGGAAGGCGACTGGGTAGTCGTCGAGCGTGGCGGTGTGATTATCCACGACGAAAGCGGAAATGTGGTTGAGCGGGAAATCCAGACCTCCGGCGCGTCCGCTGCAGCCGTGGAAAAGGGTAACTATCGGCACTTCATGCAAAAGGAGATATTCGAGCAGCCCACCGTAGTTGCACAAACGCTCTCCTCCTATCTGCGTCAGGCCGATAATTCGGTGGCGCTGCCGCAGTTCGATTTCGATATTTCCTCGGTCCGGCGTGTGACGATCGTAGCTTGCGGCACATCCTATTATGCCGGCATGGTCGCGAAGTACTGGTTCGAGCAATTCGCCCGCGTGCCGGTCGATATCGATGTTGCGTCGGAATTCCGCTATCGCGAACCGGTGCTGGAGGAAGGCGGCCTCGCGCTGTTTATATCCCAGAGCGGTGAGACGGCTGATACGTTGGCAGCCTTGCGGCACTGCAAGGAAAACGGCCAGACCATCGGCGCCGTAGTCAATGTTCCCACCAGTTCCATGGCGCGCGAGGCCGACCTGCTTCTGCCTACACATGCAGGGCCGGAGATCGGAGTAGCGTCAACAAAGGCCTTCACCTGTCAGCTCGCTGTCCTCGCAGCCCTGGCAGCTCATATGGCAGTAAAGAAGGGTCTCATGAGCCGCGAGGAAGAGCAGCGGGTAGTTGCTCATCTGCTTGAAGCGCCCGCCTGCCTCAACAAGGCATTGGATCATGATGACGACATCGCCAGCATGGCGCATCTCATCGCGCCTGCTCGTGACGTGCTTTACCTCGGGCGCGGACCGGACTTTCCATTGGCGCTGGAAGGCGCGCTCAAGCTGAAGGAAATCAGCTACATTCACGCGGAAGGCTATGCCAGCGGCGAAATGAAGCATGGTCCGATCGCTCTCATCGACGATGCCGTGCCCGTCATTGTTCTCGCTCCCTCCGGGCCGCTCTTCGAAAAAAGTATCTCCAATATGGAGGAGGTCCGTGCACGCGGTGGCCAGGTCGTTCTCATCTCCGATGCGAAGGGACTCGCCGAAGCGGGAGAAGGTTGCATAGCGACCATTGAAATGCCCGAAGTGCATCCACTGATTGCACCCTTGGTCTATGCAATCCCCGTACAGCTTCTGGCCTATCACGTGGCATGCGTGAAGGGGACCGACGTCGACCAACCACGGAATCTGGCGAAATCAGTCACGGTCGAATAAGTCCGTCGGCGCAGGCACGCTTGCGGGTATCTCTTCGCCGACCCTTTACCGGGAAATAACCTTTCAAGTCTAAGTGGTAGCGCGTGAGCGAAGCGAAAAACTTGTCATCTGCAATCAGGCTGGATCCGACCGTCCGGCAATTGATTGGCTTGGACGATCCGGATCATGCCGATTTCGGGCGCTTTCATAGCAAGCGCTATCAGCTGGTCCCGCAACGATCCTACATGCGCATGCTTGTGCACGCTATCGCTATGGGCGTTGTGGCATGGCTCTGCTGGTCCAGCGTTCCACATCTGCTTTTGGGTGCATGGGTGGCCCTTTTGGGCGGAATACTCGTTGGCGGCTTCGTTTTTGACCGGAAGCTGAAGGATGCGGATGATCGCACGCTCTCCAAACGCGAATTGCGGCAACATGCTTATATCGGTGTATTGAAGGGAGTGGTCTGGTCTGGCGGACTGGGCGCATTCGCTTTGGTCGGGGCCACCGGCATGGTCGCACATTTGTGGGCGTTTCTCGCCTTCGTAATGATGGTTGGCTCGATCAGCCGTTATTGCGCGCCTCTCACGACAATCGCCTTCACTCTGGCCGGATGCGCGGGAATGCTTATCGCTGCAATTGCGAGCGGAGCTTTTGGAATTGCCGCCATCATTTTGGCGACGGCCTTTTTCACTTGCCTTGGTGTTATCGAACGCGCCCGGGCCGCTTGGGAAATGCACACCACCGAGCTCGAGATGCACGAGAAGAGCGAAACCGTCTCCATGCTGCTGCGAGAATTCGAGGATGGGCAGGCCGATTGGCTCTGGCAGATCGACACCAATCGCCGCTTACGATCGGTCAGCCCCAGATTGGCCTACGCCATCGGGAGCGATATTTCCGACATCGAGGGCAAATCTCTTCTGCAACTCATCTCGGGAGATGGGTGGAAGTCCGGCGAATTCCACGCCAGCCTGCATGAACTGGCAGAGAAGCTGAAGCGGAAAGAAAGCTTCTCCAATCTGATCGTGAAGGTCACTTCAGGCGAAAAGCTGCGTTGGTGGGAAATGTCGGGCACGCCCATGTTCGATGAGGATGGGCAGTGGACCGGCTTCCGGGGAGTGGGCTCCGACGTCACCATACAACGTGAAAGCAGCGAGAAGATCGAATATCTGGCTCGCTACGATACATTGACGCACCTGCCGAACCGTACCCAGGTCAATGAGTTTCTGGCGCAGGCACTCCTGTATGCCGAGAAATGGCGCTCGCGCTGCGCCGTCCTGATGATCGACCTTGATCGGTTCAAGGCGATCAACGACTCTCTCGGCCATCTTGTGGGCGACCGCATGCTGGCGCAGGTGGCCTCGCGTCTCCTTCCCCTGATGCGCGAGGGTGAGCTATGCGGCAGGCTCGGAGGCGACGAATTCGCCGTCGTGATCCGTGACGCAAGCGACCGTCATCGGATCGACGCTCTGGCCCACGAGATAATCGCGACTTTGTCGGCGCCGTATCATCTCGACAATCAGGTACTTTATGTTGGTGCGAGCGTGGGTTCGTGCGTCGGCCCGCGCGACGGTCAAAAGGTGGAAGAACTTCTCCGCAACGCTGATCTTGCCCTCTATCGCGCCAAAGACGAGGGCGGCGGAACCCATTTCGAATTTGAACCGTCCTTGCATCTCGATGCCGAAGAGCGGCGGGTTCTCGAGTTCTCGCTACGCAGCGCGCTGGAGAAAAACGAATTCGTCCTGCACTACCAGCCCGTCGTGGATGCCGGTTCGGAAGAGGTCGTCAGTTTCGAAGCCCTCATTCGCTGGAACAGCGCCGATCATGGCTTCGTCAGCCCTGCAAAATTCATTCCCTTGGCAGAAGACACGCGCCTGATCGTGCCAATCGGTACGTGGGTCATGCGCGAGGCATGCCGCGAAGCCGCATTGAATTGGCCTGAGCACGTCAAGGTCAACATCAATGTTTCGCCCGAGCAGCTGATAGAACCGGATTTCGCTGGCACCGTGCTACAGGCACTCTCGCATAGTGGCCTAAATCCCCAGCGTCTCGAAATAGAGGTGACCGAGAGCATCTTCATGCGCGATGCCAATGTCGCACGCAAAGCGCTCGAACAATGCATGGCTCTCGGGTGCTCGGTTGCGCTCGATGACTTCGGGACCGGCTATTCTTCGCTCGGCTATTTGCGGAAATTACGCTTCACGACGATCAAAGTCGATCGCAGCTTCGTACAAGGAGCAGCGCAGAACAGCCCTGAAAGCCTGGCCATCATCCGCGCCGTCGTGGCTATGGCAGACAGTCTTGGCATGACGACGACGGCGGAAGGCGTTGAAAACGAGGAAGAGGCGGAAATGATCCGCCAGCTCGGCTGCAACAAGATCCAAGGGTACCACTTCGGTCGGCCGATGCCGTCCGAAGACGTTCACAGGATTTTCGATCGCCGGTTGAACGATGCCCGCAAGATAGCCTGACGGTGGACCGTTAGGCTTTGGCGAGAGCCTTCACGACACCTTCGAAAAGGGCTGTCCCGTCTGTCCCGCCATGCGCGCTATCCACGGCGCGTTCCGGATGAGGCATCATCCCCAGTACATTACCGGCCTTGTTGAGGACCCCGGCGATGTCCCGCCGCGAGCCGTTGCAGTTCTGAACGTAGCGGAAGGCCACCCGGCTTTCAGCTTCCAGTTCGTCCAGAGTGGCTTCGTCCGCGAAATAATTCCCATCGTGATGCGCAACCGGTATCTGAATTTCCTCTCCGGCGGCATACCCTTGGGTGAAGAGCGATTGCGCGTTCTCTACCTTCAGTGACACGGTGCGGCAGATGAAATGCTGGCTTGCATTGCGCATAAGTGCGCCTGGAAGCAGGCGCGCCTCGGTGAGGACTTGGAATCCGTTACAAACGCCCAAGACAGGGACGCCGCGATCCGCCGCCCGGATGATTTCGCGCATGATCGGGCTGTTAGCCGCCATTGCGCCAGAACGCAGGTAATCGCCGTAGGAAAACCCCCCCGGAAGGGCGATGAAGTCGAGACCATCCGGCAATTCGGCATCGCCATGCCAGATGCGCACCGGAGCAGTTCCCGAAATCCGCTCGAGCGCCACCGCCATGTCGCGGTCGCAGTTCGATCCGGGGAAGGTGATGACAGCCGAACGGAACGCCATCAGCCCAGCTTCTCGATCTTGTAGTTTTCGATGACGGTATTCGCGAGCAGCTTCTCACACATGTCATTCAGCGCCTGATCGCTCGTATCGTCCGCCACATCCAATTCCACCGTGCGACCGATGCGGACATCGTCGACACCTTTGAAGCCAAGCCCTTCAAGCGCATGATGCACTGCCCGTCCCTGAGGGTCGAGTACGCCAGGCTTGAGGCTTACGAGAACGCGAATCTTCATGGGCGGCCTTTCGGTTTTACCGTGTGGGCAGGTTGCGCGCGCCTATGCCGTTTACGAGCCGAGAGAGCAAGCTCGGCGACACAATGCGCAGCGAAGACACTCCTTGGGGGGTGTTGGGGCAATGATCCATGTTGCTGCAATGCAACAAACACCGAAAACCGCGCACTTCCGCGCTTTCCAGACTGCTTTTTTATGACGTTATCGTTACAGGCGGCAGCGTCAATTCACATTCCCGTCCACCACCCCCGCGCAACCTATCGGCGCCTAGCGGGTCCAAAGGATTACTCCCCATGATTGACCGCTCCCTTACTCTCCGTTTCCTTTCGGCAAGCACGCTGGCTATCGCCTGTGCGCAGCCGGCCTTGGCACAGGAAAGCATCGACAGCTCCGACATCGAAGCTACCGGCGCAGAACAGGCCGACAATTCCATGCTCGACGTCATTGTCGTGACAGCCAACCGTCGTGAAGAAAATCTGCAGGACGTAGCCGTCTCGGCAGCCACTATCTCGGCGGACACGGTCAAGACCATTTTCGATTCAGGCGCCGATGTCACCGCGCTCGCCGGACGAGTGCCTGGACTGTTCGTGGAGAGCTCAAACGGGCGCGCAGCTCCGCGATTCTATATCCGCGGCCTCGGTAACACCGATTTCGACCTTGCCGCCTCGCAGCCGGTATCCGTGGTGATGGACGATGTGGTCCTCGAAAACGTCTCTTTGAAGAGCTTTCCGATCTTCGACGTCGAGCGCATCGAAGTCCTGCGCGGCCCGCAGGGAACGCTCTTCGGTCGCAACACTCCAGCTGGCATAGTCAAGATCGATACGACGAAGCCGGGCGACGAATTCGCAGTGCAGGGTTCGCTCAGCTACGGTAGCTTCGATACGGTATCGATCGATGGCGGGGTGACCGTTCCGCTGGTCCCGGGGCTGGCGTCCGTGCGGCTTTCCGGCCTGTGGCAGCAACGCGACGATTGGGTCGACAATGGCTTTACCGGCGAGAAAAACGCCTATGGTGCCTACAGCGATATCGCCGGGCGTGCGCAGCTGTTGCTGACGCCGACCGACCGCCTCTCCATCCTCGGCAGCTATTCGGTCCGCGATCTCGATGGCACGTCAACATTGTTTCGTGCGAACATTCTCGGGCCGAACTCCAACGAGCTGAACGAGAATTACGATCGCGACACCGTCTATTACGACGCCGGCGGCGGCAACGAAGCCAAATACAAGGCCGAGATCGCGACCGTCAAAGCTGAATATGAGGCCGATTTCGCCACTCTGACCAGTATCACCAGCTGGGCGGACAGCGAGGGTTCGAGCCGCGGCGACATCGATGGCGGCAATGCAGTGAGCGGGCCGGGCTTTATCCCGTTTCAGTCGGACACCAAGGACGCTCTTTCGCTCGATCAGTTCACGCAGGAAATACGTCTCGCCTCGAATTCCGGCGGCCTCTTCGAATGGCAGGTCGGTGGTTTCTATTTCGACAGCGATTTCGACGTGACGACGGTCGGTTTTGATTTTCCGCCGCCGGTTACGGTAAACCACACCAATGAAAGCTGGGCCGTGTTCGGCCAGGTAACCGGCGAAGTGACGCCGGAACTCAAGCTGACGGGCGGATTGCGCTATACCGAAGACGACAAGGATTTCTTCGTGCGCGATGCGGCCGATCCGCAAGCTCGGTCCGTTTCCGACGAACGCATAAGCTGGGACCTTGCCGCATTCTACGAACTGAGCGGGGACGCGAGCCTTTTTGCCCGCGTGGCGAGTGGCTTCCGTGCACCGACGATCCAGGGGCGCGACGTCGCGTTTTTCAATCCGCCTTCCGTCGCGACCAGCGAGAAGATCATGAGCTACGAAGCCGGCCTCAAGTCGGAACTGCTCAATCGTCGCATTCGCTTCAATCTGGCGGGCTATTATTACACGATCGACGATCCGCAGTTCTCGGCTATCGGTGGCGCTGACAATCTGGTCCAGCTCGTCAATGCGAACAAGGGCCGCGGCTACGGCTTCGAGGTGGATAGCGCGTTTCAGATTACGCCCGATTTCCTGATCACCGCTGGTACAAGCTGGAACAAGACGGAAATTCAGGACAATCAGTTGGCTGTGGGGACGTGCCTGCAGTGCAATGTCCGCGATCCGCTCGTGAATATCGGTGGTACCGATCGCGCGCTGGTCGACGGCAATCCTTTCCCCAATGCGCCTGAATGGATCGCTGATTTCACCGCGCGTTATGCGGTCCCGATCTCTGCGCAGGGCGAACTCTTCGCCTATACCGACTGGACTTATCAGGGGGCGACCAACTTCTTCCTCTACGAAAGTGCGGAGTTCAATTCGGACGACCAGTTCGAAGGAGGCTTGCGCATTGGTTACGCCAAATTCGACGGTAGTCTCGAAGTCGCCCTGTTTGCCCGCAACATCACTGACGAGGACAATGTTAAGGGCGGGATCGACTTCAACAACAACACTGCTTTCGTGAACGATCCGCGCGTAATCGGCGTCTCCGTTCGCTTCCAGCACTAAGCTTTGCTGACTTACAACAAAGGGCCGCGAGGGATTTCCTCGCGGCCCTTTTTCATTTCTGGAAGCCTTTACTCGCCTTCGACCAGCGATTCATGCACGATACGGATTCGCAGGGCCTGCGCCGGATCGATATATCGCTGGGCCGCCTGCTGCAGCATCTGCGGCGTCACCGCATTATAACGCTTTTCCTGCGTCCGGATTCGATCGAGTCGCCCGGCATCCAGCTGCGCGTCGTCCGCTACGCCGAGCCACCACCCATTGTTCTTTCTTGCCTGGGCAATCTGCTCGAGCAGCGGTTTGCGCGCCCGGTCGAGCGTATCGGCATCGACGGGTGCAGAACGAAGCTTGTCAGCCAGCTGATCCACTACATCAAAGACCTCCTCCGCTTGTGAGGGTTCGACGATCACCGAGGTCGAGAAGGTGCCGTACCCATCGTAGATGTCGGACATCGATGATCCCGCGCTGGGAGAATAGGATGCCCCAAGCTGTTCGCGTATGGTGTCGGTCATTTCCAGGCGCATGACGCGGGCTAGCAGTTCCAGCGTCGCTTCTTCCTGAGCATCCCCGTCATCGGTGGTGGGCCAATACGTCTGGGCAAGGGCCTGGTCCGGTGCACCGGCGTGAGTCAGTACCCGCTCGCCACGGTCGCTCGTGAAGGCAGCTTTCCGGCGCTCTGCGTGCACTTCGACTTGTGTGGCACGTGGGGGCAAGCTGCCGAAGGTGGAAGCGACGGCTGCGATGGCCTGGTCTACATCGAATTCACCAACCACTGCGATTTCGATGGGCGCAGTCGCGAACTCGTCGGCGATGAGCGCGCGGGCGCGATCTGCGCTGACTGCTTCCAGTTCGGCCTCACTAGGAAAAGCAAAACGTGGATTATCGCCGCTTACGACCTCGCCTGCCTTGAATTGAGCTACGGCCTGCGGGGTTGAATCGATTTGCGCCATGAAGGGCGGGATCAGGCCGCGCCATTGGCTGACCATTTCCGGACGAAGGCCGGGATCGGTGAGGTAAGCCATGCTCAGGTTCATCTGCGCGGGCAGGTCAGCCATGGTCCCGGCGCCCATGACGACGAATTTGTCTTCGGCGACGTTGAACCCATAGGTGAGGCTCTGGCCTGCAAATATCTGACGCAGCTCGTCGAAGCTGTGCTGGCCAAGCCCGCCCTGGGCGCTGAGATTGGACAGCAGAATAGCTTCGGATAGATCCTCGTCCGGGAACGCGAGCTGGCCCGAGCCCACGCGGATCGAATAGCGCAATTTGTCGTCTTCGAAACTGGTCTGTTTGAGGTTCAACAGGACATTGTTCTCAAAACGAATGGTGCGGATGCCCAGATCTTCGACGACCGTATCGGAAACTATTGCCGCACTTTCACCTGAAGGCGCGTAGGCAAATTCCACGAGCCCGCCGTCTTCAGGTGCGGCGACGGCCACCTCACTCGACCGGTCGTAAGCGGCAAGAATGGTGGCTTCGGCATCCGCGATCGGCTCCTTCGTGGAGACGTGGATCAACGGGTCGCTCAGCCTGTAATGCTGCGCCAGCGCTGCACTGACGGCTTCTGCGGTGAGCCCGGGTTTCAACTGCTCGAACAGGGAATAATACGTGCTCGGCTTGACGAAGAGTTCCTCGGCGCGGGACGTTGCCAGGATGCTGTCTGCGAGCTGCTGGTTCGATCGGGTGCCTTCCTGCGCGGCTCCATCGCGAAGCGCCTTTTCCAGATTGGCCAGCTGCTCGGTCAATTCGGCGGGGGTGACCCCATATCGCACCGCCCGCCGCCATTCCTGTTCGGCAGTCCCGAGTGCCTGCTCCCATTCGCCTTCCTTCGCCTGTACTTGCATGGAAGACTGGCGATTGATGTCGAAAAAGTCGCTGGCACTTGTATTGCCGCCGACGATAGGGGCGTCCTCGCTCGTGGCGATTTTCTGAAGGCGACGGTTGAGGATCATTGTGCCGAGATTTACGAGCAGCTGCTGGCGCAGTTCGGCAACAGTGTCTTCGCGTTCCTGATAAGGCGCGAAGCGATCGATCGTCACGATGTAAGGAACATCCGGGTCGACGAAATTTCCTGCCGCTCTACCGCGACGGATATCGACCAAACCTTTGTCCACCTGGCTGATTGCGGCCGAAGGCGCCTGCCAGCTGGAAAATTTCTTTACGATCTTGGCTTCGATTGTAGCTGGGTCGACATCGCCGACCACGACGAGAGTGGCATTGTCGGGCCGATAATAGCGGCGATAGAGGTCCCGCACGACCGAGCCGGGAGCTGCATCTATATTCTGGACCGTCCCGTCCGCCCAGAACCGCTTTGCATACAGTGTATCCGGCGAGACGAAGTCGAAATAGTCCTTGAACCTGCGGATCTGATAATTGTTGCGGGTGCGTGTTTCCGACTGAATGATCCCGCGCTCGCGATCGACCGCTTCATCCGTGATCGTCAGTTCCGACGCGGTTTCACGCATCAGCATCAGGGCCGTATCGACGAGCTCGTAATCCACGCGCGGCAGGTCGAGCTTGTAGATCGTGTCCTCGAAGCTGGTCGAAGCATTAGTATCCGCCCCGAATGCGAGCCCGAGTCGTTCAAGCAGCTTGATCATTTCGCCCTCGGGCACATTTGTCGAACCGTTGAAGGCCATATGCTCGACCACATGGGCGAGGCCCAATTCCGCTTCACGCTCGTCAATCCAGCCCACATCGAAACCGAACCGAACGACGGCAGTGTCTTTCGGCGTTTCATTGTGGGCAATCGCATATTTCATGCCGTTGGGCAGCACGCCGAAGCGGACATCTGCGTCGGCGGGGATGTCGTAAACGGGAATGCCCCAGGCCGTTTCGCCCGAAGGTGCGCGGAGGGCACTCGTCGTAACATCTGTCTCCTGAGCGAATGATGTCGCCGGAACAGACAGCGCAAGAAGCGGCAGAGCTGCCAACGCGCAGGTTAAATTCCTATTTTTCATGAAAAGGTCCCCATCTCCACTGCCATGTGGCAGGCTCGTCCAACGACCTTGGTAATGCAGTTGGCGATGGGATTGGAAGGGCAAATATCTCCTTATTTTCCGTACTTTTCCTGCTGCGGGGCCCCACTATGGTGGTTGCGCAGGCTGCAATGGCGGCTAGGAGCATCCGGTGACCAAACTGGATCTCGTCTTTAACCCTGTATCCGGCAGCTTCAGCCAATCGATTTGCGACAAGCTGCTGGTCGCGCTCGAGCAGGCAGGGTTTGAAGTGTGTGCCTTGCCCACCACCGCCGATGGCGCGGTCCTGTCTGGAACGGCCGACCTTGTGTGCGTTCACGGCGGCGACGGAACATTGCGCGACACCGTCCAGGCATTGGGCGTCGATGCAGGGCAGGTCCCTCTCGCCATCGCACCGTCCGGCACCATCAATCTGGTGGCACGCGAATTGTCCTATCCGCGCGATCCGCAGGCGTTTGCGAAAAAGTTGGCTGAAGCTTGGGCGCGGGGACCGGAAAGCTGGATCGAAGCTCCGCTCTATCGGCTTGGTGACATGCCGATTGTCTCATGCCTTTCCATCGGCCCCGACAGCCATGCGGTGGCGCGGGTGTCGGGCGCGCTGAAAAAGCGGATCGGGCGCTACGCCTATGTTGCCGCGATGATGCAGCAATTGCGCGAATGGCCGAGGGCGCCGATGCGTATCCGCGGCACGACGACGAAAGGCGAGCAATTCGAAGACGAGGCGGAAGCGGTCATCGTTTCGAATGCAGCCCTGTACGCGGGTCCATTCCGCCTCAGCCCCGAGGCGGCGCTTCACGCAGATTCGGTCGAACTCATCACAGTTGGCAAAGGCACCCGCCTGCGCATCATGGCCCTCAGCCTTGCAGCGATGCTGGGCCTGCCGGTGGAGCGGTTCGCCAAGGCGCGCGTCCGCTCCTGCCACCGGATCGAATTCGACCGCTGCGTGACCCCGGTGCAGGTCGATGGCGACCACATGCCCGACTGCGCCTATGCAATCGCGCCGAGCGGCCTGACCTTGCGATACGTGGTCTAGTTACTTCTTCGCTGGCTTGGCGGGGCTGCGCAGCCGGCCGCGGTGGGCGTTCATGTCGAGAACTTCGCCGGGGCCGTTATCCTCGTTCTGCAGCAGGCCGAGACGCCGGGCGACCTCCTGATAGGCTTCGCTTTCGCCGCCCATGTCCCGGCGGAAACGGTCCTTGTCGAGCTTCTCGCCGGTGTTGATATCCCATAGGCGGCAGCCGTCCGGGCTGATTTCATCAGCAAGAATGGTGCGGCTGTAATCACCGTCCCAGATCCGCCCGAATTCCAGTTTGAAGTCCACCAGTCTGATGTCGATGGCAGCGAACATGCCGCACAGGAAATCGTTGATGCGGATGGCCATGGAAGACATGTCCTGCATCTCTTCATGGCTGCACCAGTTGAAGCATGCGATTTCCTCTTCCGAGACCTTTGGATCGCCCAGAGCATCATCCTTGAGGCAATATTCGATCAGCGTGTGGGGAAGAAGCTCGCCTTCCTCGACGCCGAGCCGCTTGCTGAGCGAGCCGGCGGCGACATTGCGGACCACCACTTCAAGCGGGATGATCTCCACCTGGCGGACCAATTGCTCGCGCATGTTGAGGCGGCGAATGAAGTGGGTCGGGATGCCGATGTGCGAAAGGCGGGTGAAGACATATTCGCTGATGCGATTGTTGATCACGCCCTTGCCGTTGATCGTGCCTTTCTTTTCGGCATTGAAGGCGGTGGCATCATCCTTGAAATACTGGATGATCGTGCCCGGCTCAGGACCTTCGTAAAGAATCTTGGCCTTGCCTTCGTAGATCTGGCGGCGACGTGCCATGCGTGTGTTCCCTCGCTGGAAAAGCCTTCTCGCAGCTACAGAATCGCCCCTCGCAATCCTGAGCCGTAACGTGGGCGCGGCCATACAGAGCGAGAGCGGCGAAAGCAATTGCAGGCGCGGCGTGACAGCGTTAGCGGGGCCGCACATGGAAAAGGCAGAAACACTGCGCGGTCCCTTTGCCCATTTGGCGGGAGATCTGGACGGGTTGCGGGAAAATTCCCGCCTGCGATCGCTCGCTCCGCAAACCGGCATCGACCTCTCTTCGAACGACTATCTGGGGCTGGCGGGTAGCGCGCGGTTGAAGGCAGCGGCGGAGAGCGCCATCGGGCGCGGCGTTCCCGTTGGATCCGGCGGGTCGCGGCTGTTGCGGGGCAATCATCCGGAGCATGAAAGGCTCGAAGCGGAAGCAACTGCGTTCTTGGGCTGCGAAAGCGCGCTTTTCATGGCCAGCGGATATGCCGCGAACAGTGCGCTCCTTTCGACCCTGCCTCAGCGCGGGGACATCATTTTTTTCGACGAATTGATCCACGCCAGCGCGCATGAAGGCATGCGTTTCGCCAGGGCAGAAACCCGCGCCATCGCGCATAACCACGTCGACGCCTTCGCTGACGCGCTCGCCGGGTGGAGAGTTGATCATGCGCAAGGCACTCCGTGGATCGCGGTCGAGACGCTCTACAGCATGGACGGCGACCGTGCGCCGCTCGAGCAGTTGCTGGCGCTCGCCGATTGCTACGGCGGGGTCCTTTATGCCGATGATGCGCACGCCACCGGTGTTTGGGGCGACGGGGGCAGGGGACTGGCCTCGATTCTTGATGGCCGCGAAAACACGATCGTGCTGCGGACCTGCGGCAAGGCGCTGGGATGCGAGGGCGCGCTTCTTTCCGGGCCTCGCATCATGCGGGATCATCTGGTCAACCGCGCCCGCAATTTCATTTTTTCAACCGCACCGTCCCCGCTGATGGCTGCCTGCGTGAGAGAAGCCTTGTCGGCAGTTGCCGACGAGCCGCACCGGCGGGAGGAACTGGCCCGCCTGGTGGATTATGCGGGAAAGCGCCTTGCTCCTTTCGGTGTGGCGTTGACCGGATCGCAGATAATGCCGCTGGTGCTTGGCGGGGAAGCGCGCACGATGACCGCGGCAAAAGCCCTACAAGCGCGCGGTTTTGATATTCGTGGCATTCGCCCGCCAACGGTGCCGCACGGTAGCAGCCGCCTACGCATTTCGCTTACCCTGAATGTAGAGCGGGAAGAGATCGACGCGCTGGCCAGCGCACTCGAGGAGACAATTTTATGAGCGCTTATGTCGTCACCGGTACCGATACAGAAATCGGCAAGACGGTGTTTTCTGCCGCGCTGACACAGGCGCTGGGCGCGCACTACTGGAAGCCGGTTCAGGCGGGGCTCGATGAGGGCGGTGATCTGTCGCGCGTCGCGGAGCTTGCATCGCTTGAGCCGGAGCGGATAATCGCGGAGGCCTATCGGCTGAAAACACCTTGTTCGCCGCATCTCGCAGCCGAGATTGACGGCGTGACCATAGAGCCAGACCGGCTAACCCTTCCGCCCCAACGCCCCCTCGTCGTGGAAGGGGCAGGGGGCGCACTTGTCCCGCTGGGGGGCGATGTATTGTACGCCGATCTCTTCGCGCAGTGGGATCTTCCGGTGATCGTGGTCGCTCGCACGGCTCTTGGAACGATAAACCATTCGCTGCTGACCTTGGAGGCACTGCGAGCCCGCGGTGTGAAAGTGCACGGCATCGCTTTCGTCGGCGACCCGGTGGAGGATAGCGAGGCCACCATTTGCCGCTTGGGCAATGTTCGCCGACTTGGGCGCTTGCCGCTTATCCCCCAACTAGACGCAGCATCTCTCGCAGACGCTTTCGCCGCTAATTTCGACCTCTCGGATTTTATATGACCCAGTCACCTGTCTGGCATCCCTTCACGCAGCACGGCCTTGGCGACCCTATTCCGCAGATAGAGCGCGCGGAAGGTGCCGCGCTTTACACTGCCGACAAGCGCCGCATCGTGGATGCGATCTCGAGCTGGTGGGTGACGACGCACGGCCACTGCCATCCCCGTATTGCCGCGGCGATCGCGGAGCAGGCCGGAAAGCTCGATCAGATGATCTTCGCCGGCTGGAAGCATGAACCGGCGGAACAGCTGGCGCTCGAATTGCGCAGGATCCTGCCGGACCAGCTCAGCCGCGTGTTCTTCTCCGACAGCGGCTCCACCGCGGTGGAAGTCGCCCTGAAGATGGCGCTGGGCTTCTGGAAGCATCAGTGGGAGGAGCGCAGCCGTATCGTCGTGATGGAGCATTCCTATCACGGCGACACGATCGGCGCGATGTCGGTCGGCGCGCGAGGCGTGTTCAATGCCGCCTATGCCCCCATGCTGTTCGACGTGGGCCGCGTGCCCTTCCCCGGGGACGACCCGCAGCCGACTTACGATGCACTGGAACGGGAATGTGCCGGCGGAGCGGCGGCTTTCATCGTCGAGCCTCTCGTTCTGGGGGCGGGCGGCATGCTTATGTATTCTCCATCCGTCCTCACCGAGATGCGCCGTATCTGCGCACGTTACGACACTCTCTTCATCGCCGATGAAGTCATGACGGCATGGGGCCGGACGGGTACGCTGACCGCGTGCGAGCAAGCAGATGTCGTGCCCGACATGATGTGTCTTTCAAAGGGTCTGACTGGCGGTTCGATGCCGCTGGCCGTGACCATGGCTAGCGAGCCGATCTGGGCGGCTCATTATTCGAACGACCGGACGCGCACTTTCTATCATTCCTCCAGCTATACGGCGAACCCGATCGCCTGCGCCGCCGCGAATGCCAATCTGGCAATCTGGCGCGAAGAGCCGGTTATGGAACGCATTGACGGCCTCTGCGCGCGGCAGGAAGCGCACCTCTCCGCGCTGTCGGGGCATCCGGCGGTTCGCAATGGGCGCCGCTGCGGAACGATCGCTGCACTTGAGATGGGCGATGCGGCGGGCAGCTATCTTTCCGATCTAGGCCCGCGCCTGCTGCGCCGCTTTCGCGATGCCGATCTGCTGCTGCGCCCGCTTGGCAACACGGTCTACGTCATGCCCCCCTATTGCATCGACGATGCCGATCTCGACCGGGTGTGGTCGGAAATCGGCGCAGCTGCCGACGATTTTGTGGCAGCCTAATGGATGGACGGGGCGGTGGAGCTTCCATCGCCCTCGACCGCCGGAGCCTTGCCGTCCTTGAGTTTGTCGATGAGCATGCCCAGCGTGGCGCGCTGCACAAGCACGCTGAATAACACGGCGGCGAAAGTCCCGGCCAGGATGAAGTCGCGCGTCTCCCCGGGAGGTAGCGACAGTGCGAGGGCGACGGAAATGCCCCCGCGCAGTCCGCCCCACCACAGCACGCGGCCAGCGCCTTTGTCCTGCAGCCGGGCGGCAGGAATTGTCTTTGTCGACACGAAGATTCCGATGGCGCGGGCAATCAGCGTCAGCGGGATAGCAATCAGGCCGAACAGCAGGACTTCTCCGGTGATCGTCAGCACGATCATCTCCAGTCCGATAAGCAGGAACAGGACCGAGTTGAGCAATTCGTCCACCAGTTCCCAGAACTTGATCACATAATCGCGCGTTACATCGCTCATCGCATAGGTCACGCCCTGGTTGCCGATCAGCAAGCCGGCAACCGCCATGGCCAGCGGGCCCGAAATGTGGAGCTGGCTGCACAGGGCATACCCGCCCATGACAATGGCGAGAGTGATCAGCACTTCCAGCGTGTATTCATCCATTCCAGCGAGCGCGCGATAGCCGAAATAGCCCGCGACGAGACCGACGAGGATGCCCCCGCCTGCTTCGATCCCGAACAGACGCACACCTTCCGAGAGGGGGAATTCGTTGCCGCTGACTGCGGCGCCGAGAAGGATGATGAACACGACGATGCCCACACCGTCGTTGAACAGGCTTTCTCCTGCCACTGCGCTTTGCAGGGACTGCGGGACGTTCTCTTCCCTCAGGACGCCAAGCACCGATACCGGGTCCGTCGGTGCGATGAGCGCGCCGAACACGAAATACCAGATCGGGGCGAAGGAAAGGCCGAGCATGGAGCCAACGCCCCATGTCGCCGCACCGACGAGCACGGTGGAGATTATCACGCCGACCGTGGAAAGCAGCAGCACCGGCAGCCAGGCCGTCTTCAAGCGGTCCAGATCGACGTGCAGCGCCCCGGCGAAGAGCAGGAAGCTAAGCATGCCCTGCAGCAGCGTTTCGGTGAAATTCATCTGCTGAAGAACTTCCGTCACCTGATCGTAGAGCGTTACTCCTGGGATCAGGGCGTCGACCACCATGAGCCCGATTGCCGCCAGCGCGCCCATCACCGTCAGCCCGATGACGTGCGGCAGCTTGATGAAATGGTGGTTGAACCATCCCAGCAGCGCGGAAGCCACCACCAGCAAAGCTGCGATATCGAAGGCGGAGAGCATGGTTGCGGTTTCTTCGTGCATCCCTGCGGGATAGCGCGGACATCGCGTTACGGGAAGCGCGCCTGTGGAATCAGGGTCGTGCGGCGTTCGATACGATCGCAAAGCACGGTCCGCATCAAGCGGCGGCGATCAGAATCGACGGTATCGATAAGGGCGGGGGAGTGGTGCCCGGGGACGGATTCGAACCGCCGACACTGCGATTTTCAGTCGCATGCTCTACCAACTGAGCTACCCGGGCTTGCCGTCGCTGAGAGCTCTCGAAAGGCTCATCAGCGGTTGGAGTGGGCGCCTATGGCGAAGGCGCGCGTGCTTGGCAAGGGCCTAATTCAATCGTCTTGTGGCTTCACCACTTCCGCAGCGATTTCTTCGGGCAGGGCCGCGCGTCCGGGAAGCGCATAACCGTCGCCGAACCACTGGGCGAGATCGCGGTCGCGGCAGCGGGTGGAGCAGAAGGGCTTGTGCTCTTCCACGCGGGGTTTCTTGCAGATCGGGCAGACTTTATTCATGGCCCACGATCTGGGCAGCCGCCGCTTCGATGGCAAGGCCGGGATCGGTTTCTATCCGCAGCGGCCTGCCGGTGCGCCGTTCCACTTCGCTGAGCCATTCCGGGCGGAGCTTTGCCTTCAGCGCCGGGTGCACGGTGAGCAGGGTCACGCCAGCACCGTCCACCATTTCCGCGCGGCGTAGCGCCATGCGGGCGGCCATGCCCACGCGCGAGGTGGCGAAGCGGTGAAGCAGCGATGGCCCTTCCAGCCGTGCTACCAGTTGCACGAAGCCGAAACCGTTCATGGCGGTGCGTTCGTGCGGCCAGTCGCCGAGCGCTTCTCCCATTGCGGTGTCCACGGCCTTGCGGTCGGCCTTCGCCTCCAGAGTCGGAAAATCGATCCCGATCGATCCCCCAAGGTCGAATTCGCCCAGCGAGCGGGCCAGGGGTCCGGTCGCAGCAAGGGCCAGCGAGCGCGAATCGCGAGCCCCGTCTATGTCGACCAGCGTCATCGCAGGCGTCACGGCAAACAGCAGCGATCCGCCATCGAATGTCACCTCGCCCGAACTCGCGGCCTGCCACACCTCTTCCCACATGCCGGGCGGGAAGCGATGGACGCGTTTGCCGGTCTCGATCGGATCGGCGACGGGCGTCGGCTGAGAGGCCACACGGGCCGAGGGCAGCTTGTAGCGTCCGCGTTCGGCGAGCGCGGCGCGGGTCACCACCAGCGCCAGCTCGCTGCCCTCAGACACCTCGCGGGGCAGCCGGTCGACCAGCAGTTCGCGGCCCTCGGCTGTCATGGCAGTGCCGCGGGCACCGCGTTTGCTGACAAGTTTCGCAGTCAGCTCCTGCCCGCGGTAGAATTCACCCGGCCAGCGCAGTTTCGCGGCTAACACCGTGTCCCCGTCGATCAGCAGCGCGCGGGTTTCGCCCACGCCGTCTTCGACGACCCATTCGGGCCCTGTCTCAGGCAATTTCGAATCCGGCTGCCTTCAGCAGCAGGCGCGTTTCGTAAAGCGGCAGGCCCACGACGCCCGAGTGGCTGCCCTGGATGCGGCTGATGAGACCTTCGGCAATTCCCTGAATGGCATAGCCGCCGGCTTTCCCGTCCCACTCTCCGCTTTCCATATAGGCGTCGATCTCGGCGGTGGAGAGCCGCTTGAACATCACGATGGTTTCGCTCAGCCGTTCGCGCAGCGTGCCATCAGGAGCGCGCAGGGCGATGGCGGAAAGCACCCGGTGCCTGCGCCCTGAAAGAAGCGCGAGACATTCGCGCGCCGTCGCCTCGTCCTCGGCCTTGGGCAGGATACGGCGCCCGGCACACACGACCGTATCGCCGGCGAGAACGAAGCCATCGCTACTGGCGGCGGCTTCAGCCTTTTCGCGCGCCATGCGGCTGGCATAGACGCGCGGAAGCTCGCCCTTGGCGGGCGTTTCGTCGATATCGGCAGGATTGATGGCATCCGGCACGATGCCGAGCCGCGCGATCAATTCGCGGCGGCGCGGGCTGGCGGATGCAAGAATGAGAGTGGGCTGGCCCAATCTGACTTACTGCAGAATGTTACTGGGGGCCGGGTCCGCCGCGTCCCGGCATGAAGCGGTAGGTGATGCGCGCCTTGGTCAGATCGTAAGGCGTCAGTTCACACAGCACTTCGTCACCCACCAGCACGCGGATGCGGTTCTTGCGCATCTTGCCGGCAGTGTGGCCGAGAACTTCGTGGCCGTTCTCGAGCTCGACGCGGAACATGGCGTTGGGCAACAGTTCCACAACGCGCCCGCGCATTTCGAGAAGTTCTTCTTTGGCCATTCGTGTCCTTAAGTCATGCAGTTGGTCGAGGTGTGTCGCGCGCCCATAGCGGGAGGCGGGATAAAAGGAAAGAGTGTGGCATTCACCCGCGTGCAAGCCTGCTGCGACGAAATGTTACGCTAACCCATCTTGTGCCGACCCCGACGTTCGTCAATCAGGCGAGGCGAGGGGGCAACGACAAGAAATCGGAAGTTATTGATGATCCATAAATCCCGGAAATCTGCGCTTCTAGCGCTTACTGCCATATGGGTATGGCAAGTGCCTTCTGCAATAGCGCAGGAGGAACGGCCCGTTGAGCAGCAGCTTCCGGAGCCTGCTCCCGACGAACCTACCGTCGATGAGGGGGATATCGTGGTCTATGGCACAAGGCTCAAAGGCCAGTTGATTGTCGATCAGCCCCCGATCGCCGAATATGACGAAGCCGACATCGCGGCGTTCGGTGCCAATTCCATTGCCGACCTTCTCGAGGCTCTGGAACCTGCCACCGGCAGCAGCGCACGCGGCGGTCGCGGTGGAGGTCGGCCGGTTTTCCTGCTCAATGGGATCCGCGTGTCGAGTTCGCGCGAATTTCGCAGCTACCCTCCAGAAGCCGTTGCCAAGATCGAGGTGTTTCCTGAAGAAGTGGCCCAGCGCTTCGGCTATTCTGCCGACCAGCGCGTGGTGAATATCATCCTTAAACCAGATTTCCAGAGCCTGACCGCAGAAGTCGAATACGAACAGCCCGGTATCGGCGGATATTCGCGCAACGAACAGGAAGCGACCTGGCTCAGGATCGGCGAGAAGGGCCGGCTCAACATCAGCGTGGAAGCGGAAGACCGCAGCCTGCTGACCGAAGCCGAACGCGATGTCACGCCTGCCCGTTCTGCAGAAGAAGCGCCTTTCCGCAGCCTGATCTCCGATACGTTCGGCTTTCAGGCGGATGCCAATTATGCCCGTGCCTTCATCGAAAGCGGCACGTCATTCAATCTCAACGGCACCTTCGAACATGATGAGACTCGCAGCCTGTCGGGCCTTGCGATTGACGGGACCACCCCGCTCGAACGGCGCGGCAACACTGACAGCGTGTCGGCAGGGCTGAGTATCAACAAGCCACTCGGCGACTGGATTGCGACGTTCACCAGCGACAATAACTACGCGCGGGGATTGACCGAGATCGACCGCAACGACGCAAGTGGTTTCGACACAGCACGTAGTCGCAATTACACGACGGCGAACAAACTAACCCTCAACGGCTTCCCGCTTGAATTACCTGCCGGAGAACTCAGCACCACGCTTGACCTCAATCTGGACTGGAACCGGATCGAAAGCGAAGACACGCGTAGTGACGCCGATCTGGGTTTGTCGCGTCGCCGCCTCGGCGCAGGGCTGACGGTCAACCTTCCGGTTGCGCGAAGGGGCGATCCACTCGGTGCGATTGGGGATATCGGCCTGACAGCGACTGCTGGAGTGGACGATCTTTCTGACTTCGGCACGCTTGCCAACTGGTCCTTGGGTGTCAACTGGTCGCCGTTCGAAAATTTGAGTCTGAGCGGCACGCGGATCTGGCGTGAAGTCGCGCCGTCACTGACAAATCTTGGCAGCCCACGCATCGACGAGCTCAATTCCACCGTGTTCGATTACCGCACCGGTCAGACCGTTTTGGCGACGGTGATCACAGGCGGGAACCCGGATTTGCAGGAAGAAACACAATCCGACTGGAAATTTAGCGCTAATTGGGAGCTTCCCTTCTGGGAGAACACGCGCTTCAATGTTGATTACGGCATCAATCGATCGCGCGACGTTACCTCGTCACCGGGCTTCAGTTCGGCTTTCGAACAGGCCTTTCCCGATCGGGTAAGCCGCGATGATGCCGGTGAACTGCTAGCGATCGATCGCCGCCCGCTCACGCTTTACCAAACCCGCAGCCGGATCCTTTCCTTCGGGCTGAATACCCGTGGTCAAATTGGAAAAGAGCCGCAACCTGCCGCGAGTGGCGATAGGGCCCGCGTGCAAAGCAACAGCGCGCCGACGGGCGGCTTCGATCCATCACGCATGGAGGCCATTCGCAAAGTCTTTTGCGAAACGCCCGAAGGTGGCACTCCTGACCTGTCCCAACTTCCTGACATGTTCCGCGCACGTCTGCTCGACGAAAACGGTAATCCCGATCCCGAAAAGATCACCGCAGCCCGGGCACGGTTTTGTGGTGCGGAAGCCGAAAAGACGGGTGAGCGTTTCGCGGCTATGCGCGCCGCGATCTGCGCCGATCCGCCAGAACTCGATAGCCTGCCCGAAGAGATGCTCGCCCGGCTCAGAAACGAGAATGGGGAGATCGATGCGGAAAAGCTGGCAGCGCTTCGTGAACGTATGTGCAGCGCTTCAGGCGACCAGAACGCGCCGACTAGCCAGCCGCGAGGCGCTGGCGGTCGAGGTGCGATGTTTGGCGGTGGAGAACGCGAGGACAATCGCGCGCGCTACTTCCTCAGCTTGAGCCACGACGTCACTCTGGAGAATGAGGTACTGCTGTCACAGGATGGCCCGTTATTCGACCAGCTCGATGGTCTCGTGCTGGGTGGTGGCGCCCTGCCACGCAATACTTCTCGCTTCCAAGGCGGTATTTTCTGGCAGGGCTACGGCTTGCGCCTGTCGGGCCAATATGTCGGGGATGCGGTCCTGCGCGGCGGCGATTTCCCGGGATCGAGCGATCTCTTCTTCTCTGATCTTGCCACTTTCGACCTGCGCCTGTTCGCAAACCTCGGAGAAGTGTTCGAGAAGGAAGACGGCTGGCTGGATGGTTTGCGTGTATCGCTGGTGGCGGACAATGTCTTCGATGCGCGGCGCCGGGTGACCGATGAGAATGGCGATGTGCCTACCGCCTATGAACCCTTCCGGATCGACCCGACCGGGCGTTACCTCGGTATCGATATCCGCAAGGCGTTCTAGGGCAGGATCAGGCTGTGGCGGCGATGGATTCGCCCGCCGCCACGCCGCTGGCCCAGGCCCACTGGAAATTGTAGCCGCCGAGCCAGCCGGTCACGTCCACCGCCTCGCCAATGGCGTAGAGGCCGGGTACGGATTTGGCTTCGAGGGTTTTCGAGGACAGCGCCGAGGTTGAAATGCCGCCTACGGTCACCTCGGCCTTGGCAAAGCCTTCGGTTCCGGACGGGCGGAAGCTCCAGCGCGAAAGCCGCTCCTGCGCCGCCCGCAGCGCCTTGTCGCTCGCATTGCCGAGTTCGGTTTCGACCCCCAGCTTTTCGGCAAGGATATCGGCCAGCCGGTCGGGCAGGGCCTCGCGCAGGATCGAGCGCAGCGTGGCGCGGGGCGTTTCCCGTTTCCGGTCGAGCAGCCAGTCGCCGTTGTTATCCGGCAGGAAATCGACCGCCACTTCCTCGCCCGGCTTCCAGTAGGATGAGACCTGCAGAATGGACGGCCCCGACAGGCCGCGATGGGTGAAGAGTGCCGCTTCCGGGAAGCGCGCCTTGCCCGCACTGGCCACGACCGGGGCGGAGACGCCCGATATCTCGCGGAACAGCAATTCCTCTCCGCCGAGGGTCAATGGGACGAGGGCGGGGCGCGGCTCGACGACCTTGAGGCCGAACTGCCGCGCTAGATCATACGCAAAGCCGGTAGCGCCCATTTTGGGGATCGAAGGACCTCCGGTGGCGATGACGAGGCTGGTCGCCGTTACGATTTGCCCACCGGCCATGACGGCAAAGCGCCTGTCCTCATGCTCGACTGCGTTTACTTCGGTATTGCAGCGCACTTCGACTTTGCCTTTTGCGCATTCCTCCAGCAGCATCTCGACGATCTGCTTCGAGGACCCGTCGCAGAACAGCTGGCCCAGCGTTTTTTCGTGCCAGGCGATGCCGTAGCTCTCGACCAGTTCGAGGAAATCGCGCGGTGTGTAGCGGGCAAGCGCGGACTTTGCGAAATGGGGATTGCTCGACAAATAATTGGCCGGACCTGCGCCGATATTGGTGAAATTGCACCTGCCGCCTCCGGAGATCAGGATTTTCTTGCCCGGCTTTTCGGCCTTTTCCAGCACCAGCACGCGCTTGCCCAGCTGGCCTGCGCGCCCGGCACACATCAGGCCCGCCGCACCGGCGCCCAAGATTATCGCGTCGTAATCGGCCATTACTGGACGGAAAGCGGCTCTACCGGGCGTTCTTGCCGGGCAATGAAGTAAAGCAGCGTCCCGGCGGCGACGAGCTCGCCGAAGACGAGCCAGCTCTGTTCATCCGCATGGGTGCCGACCCAGATCGTGCTGATCACGGTCAGGATCGAAACAAAGCCGTGAAGCAGATTGATGCCGCCGTCGCGCTTTTCGATCACCGGCAGCGCGAAAGCCGCGACGAGATAGGTCAGCAGCCGCGTCAGCGTCCCTGCCAGCGCCAGCACCATGAAGCCTTCCCACAGGCCGAAGGCGATGCTTGCCGCGCCGTAGAAAAGGATCGAATTGACCGGGGTTTCCAGCTTGGGCGAAACCTGCATGAACCACCGCGGCAACATGCCCCTTTCGGCCATGCCATAGGTCATGCGCGGCAGGCTGATGCCGCCGGCAAAATTGTTCGCCCCGATGCTGAACGCTGCCGCGATCACGATGGCGATCGCACCGACCGATCCCATGGCATCCTGCGCCGCGATCGCCAGCGGGTTCTCCGCATCCGCGCTCGCTGCAGGGGCGATGCCGATATAGGCCCAGATCACCAGCATGTAGAGCAGCGTCACTGCCGCCAGCATCGCTATCAGCGCCAGCGGCACGTCGCGCTTGGGGTTCTTCATCTCACCGGCGGGCAGCACGACATATTCGAAACCGATAAAGGCGTAATAGGTCAGCAGCACCACGCTTTCGGCGTCGGAAAATTCGGGCAGCACGAGGCCCATCTCGGGCTGGCCGCCGAACAGCCCGGCGGCGATCAGCGCGAAGAGCGGCAGGATCTTCACTGCCGTCAGCGCGCTCAGCGTGGTGACCGAACTGCGCAGGCTGAACAGGTTCACGATGGTGATGAAGCCGATGAAACCCGCCACCAGCAGCGGGCGCAGCACCGGCCCGTCGAGCACGGGATAGAGCGTGGCGAGATAGGACACCATGACATGCGTGTTCGCCGCGACAGTCACGATCGCGCTGGCATAGCGGGCCCAGCCGGCCTGGAAGCCCACGAACCGCCCGAAGGCCGCCTCGCCATACAGGATCGGCCCGCCCGAATGATCGAACCGCGCCGCCAGCCAGGCGAAGGTCAGCGTCAGCGGCAGGAACAGCAATCCGCCCAGCAGCATCATCCAGGGCGCGAAGCTGCCCACGGCCAGAAACAGCGTGGCGGGCAGGGCGAAGATCCCGGCGCCGATCATCCCGTTCACCGGGAGCAGGGAAGCGCCGAACAGCCCCATGGTGCGCGGCGGAGCAAGAGTTTTTGCGGTCATGCGCGGCGAGATGGCGGCAATTGCCGATTTGCACAAGCGCCCCTTTGCGCAAGCGGGCATTGCGCACTATCTCCACCGCCATGTCGCGCACGAAAGCCGGTTCCCCCAACGATCCTCGAGGCAAGGAGCGTTTCCACGAGGAACGCGCCACCAACACCGTGGCCAGCGCGCAGCCCGATCTGGAAACCGGCATCAACGCTATCCGCGAAACGGTGAAGACGCTGAAGCCGCGGCCCGGCGTCTACCGCATGCTCGATACGCGCGGCGATGTGCTCTATGTCGGCAAGGCGCGCAGCCTGAAGGCCCGCGTGGCGAATTACACGCAGGTCAAGGCGCTGACCAACCGGCTCCAGCGCATGGTCAGCCAGTGCCGCGCGATGGAAATCGTGGTCACCAATTCCGAAGCCGAGGCGCTGCTTCTCGAAGCGCAGCTTATCAAGCGCTACCGACCGCCATTCAATGTGCTGCTGCGCGACGACAAGAGCTTTCCTTTCATCCTGCTGCGCGCCGACCATGCCTTTCCGCGGATCCAGAAACATCGCGGCGCGCGGCGGGCCAAGGGCAATTACTACGGCCCCTTCGCCAGCGCCGGATCGGTCAACAAGACGCTGAATGCGCTGCAGAAACTGTTCCTGCTGCGGTCCTGCACCGACAGTTTCTTCAACAATCGCGACCGGCCCTGCCTGCTCTACCAGATCAAGCGCTGTTCGGCCCCCTGTGTCGGCCGGATCGACGAGGCGGGCTATGACAGCCTCGTGCAGGAAGCGAAGGATTTTCTCTCGGGCAAATCCAGCGCGGTTCAGGCCAATATGGAAAAGCAGATGGCCAAGGCCGCGGAGGATCTCGATTTCGAGACGGCGGCCATCCTGCGCGACCGGCTGCGCGCGGCGACCTTCATCCAGGGCAGCCAAGCCATCAACGCCAGCGGCGTGGGCGATGCCGATGTCTTCGCGCTGGCGGCAAAGGGCGGGCAGATCGGCGTGCAGGCCTTCTTCATCCGCGGCGGGCAGAACTGGGGGCACAAGGCCTTCTTCCCCAAGAACACCGGCGATCTGGAGCATGACGAGGTGCTGTCCGACGTGCTGCTCCAATTCTACGAGGAAGTCCCGCCGCCGCGCACCATCCTGGTCGACCAGGACCTCGCCGAACAGGAGCTGATCGCCGAAGCGCTGGCGGAAAAGGCGGGCCATGCTGTCGCCATCTCGATCCCCCAGCGAGGCGACCGGCGCAAGCTGATGCAGCAGGCACAGCGCAATGCGGTGGAATCGCTCGAACGGCGGTTGGCCGAAACCGGCACCAAGGCGCAGCGGCTGCGCGAACTGGCGGATTTCCTCGAGCTGGAGGAAGTCCCCCAGCGCATCGAGATTTACGACAACAGCCATATCCAGGGCGACAAGGCGCTGGGCGCCATGGTCGTCGCCAGCCCCGAAGGGTTCGAGAAGGGCCAGTACCGCAAGTTCAACATCAAGTCCGCGCAGACCAATGACGATTTCGGCATGATGCGCGAAGTCATGGAACGCCGCTTCCGCAAGCTGGCCGAAACAGAGCGCGCCGACGAGGGCGCCCAAGGCGGCAAGGGCCACGAAGCGATCTGGCCCGACCTGCTGCTGATCGATGGCGGCAAGGGGCAGGTCTCATCGGTTATGCGCGTGCTGCAGGATCTGGGCATTGCCGAGGATGTGCCGGTCATCGGCATCGCCAAGGGCCCGCATCACGGCCGCGAAGGGCGCGAGGTGTTCCACTTCCCCGACGGGCGCGAGAAGACCCTGCCGGTCAATTCGCAGCTCCTGTTCTATCTCCAGACCCTGCGCGACGAAGTCCACCGCTATGCCATCGGCGCGCACCGCGCCAAGCGCAGCCGCGCCATCACCGCTTCACCGCTCGATGAGATCCCCGGCATCGGCCCGTCACGCAAGCGCGCCCTGCTGCTGCATTTCGGAACGGCAGGAAAAGTGCGGGCGGCGGCGCTGGACGACCTCAAACGCGCCCCCGGCATCAGTGCAGGGGTGGCGCAGCAGATCTACGATTTCTACCACGCCGGGGGATGAATTTCCTCAATCGCGATTCAGTCGGATAACAGGGACCTGATTGCTGCTCCGGCTATTCGCGCGGTTGCAAGTAGTTGGTCGAGGGTGTGCCCGTTTCGGGCCTTGGCAGACAGACCGAACATCGTCGTCGCCACAAAATCCGTCAATCGATCCGCTTCGCTAGGATGACGTTTCGAGATGTAATTGCGGATCACATCTTCTGCAGCAAGATTGTACGTACGCGCGGCTTCTCGCGCCTCGCCGTCAATACATCGGGTCCCTTCAACCACGAGGCATCCGGCAGCGTTCTGCTTGGCCGCGTAGAATCGGGCCGCTTCCGCAAGAACGTCCTCGAGACATTCCGCGACGGAGCGATCTGCTCGCAGCAAGCTATGGAGCGGAATGGCCGCCGTATCTTGATAGCGCTCCAGGACGCGGGCGTAGAGCCCCGCCTTGCTACCGAAAGCGGCATAGAAGCTGGGCGGGCTGATACTCAGCGCCTCGGTGATGTCGCCTACGCTCACCGCATCATATCCACGCGCATGGAATAGCCTCTGGGCCGTCTCGATTGCCTGATCGATTTGGAAGGTGCGAGGACGACCTCGTGCGCGAGATATTTTTGTAGTCAAAGCTATATAAATCCTTGAAGCGGCCGTTCTGAAATTTATGTAGGGACCCTTACATAATATCTCAAGGAAAACATCGTGGGTATATCAAAAGGAAAAACGGTACTGGTGCTCGGCGGAAGTCGGGGCATCGGGGCGGCGATTGTGCGGCGCTTTGCCGCGCAGGGTGCGCAGGTAATCTTTACCTATTTCGGTTCGCAGGAAGCGGCAGAGGCATTAGCGGCAGAAACGGGGAGCACGGCAGTCAAGACCGATAGCGCCGATCGCGATGCAGTCATCGCCCGCGTTCGCGAAAGTGGTCCGCTCGACATATTGATTGTGAATTCTGGTTTCGCGATTTTCGGTGATGCGTTGGAACAGGACCCCGACGAAATCGACCGGCTGTTTCGAGTCAATGTGCACGCACCTTATCACGCTTCGGTCGAGGCGGCGCGTAACATGCCTGACGGCGGAAGAATTATCGTCATCGGATCGGTCAATGGTGACCGCATGCCACTCCCTGGCATGGCGTCTTACGCATTGAGCAAATCGGCGCTGCAGGGCATGGCGCGTGGACTTTCACGCGATTTCGGCCCGCGCGGCATCACGATCAATGTCGTTCAGCCCGGACCAATCGATACCGATGCCAACCCTGCCGATGGACCCATGAAGGATCTGATGCACAGCTTCATGGCTCTCAAGCGCCACGGTCGCCCCGAAGAAGTCGCCAGCATGGTTTCCTGGTTGGCCGGGCCGGAAGCGGGCTTTGTCACCGGTTCCATGCACACCATCGATGGCGCATTCGGCGCATAGTTTCGCTGGCGGGCCGCTGGTCCGCCAGCAATTTTCATCGGCCGTTCCCAACGACAATCGATGCTGGCTCAGCGACGCTGAAGCCTGGAAAGCAGGGTGCTTACCCCGGCAATTATTCCCCGCGCACCGCCGCGCTTTCCTCGCGCACGGCCTTGAACTCCGAACCAGCCTTCCATTCGGGCCAGCGCCTGCTGTTCGCCAATTCGGCGCCCATGTCGCGGAACAGGGCGATGTCCTGCACCGCGCCCGCCAGGTTCCATTCGGGGCTCCAGGCGTCGCAGGCCGCGTGGTAGCAGCGCCCGGTATAGTCATCGACCCAGGCCTGTCCCGCTTCCTTGCCGCCCTCGATCAGGTCGGATGCGCCCGCGATGCCCATCATCAGCATCACCGGCACGCCGCGCTTGGCCATGCTGAAATGGTCGGCGCGGAAGAACAGACCGCGTTCGGGCAGGCTTTCCTCGCTCACCGTGCGGCCCTGCGCGGCGGCGAAGCGGGCCAGGTCGTCTTCCAGCGTGCTCTGCCCCTTGCCGACGAGGATCACGTCCTTCGCAAGGCCCGCCGTCTGCAGGATGTCGAGGTCGAAATTCGCGACCGTCTTCTCGATCGGGTAGAGCGGATTGGCGGCGTAGAATTCCGATCCCAGCAAACCGCGTTCCTCTGCCGTCCAGAAGGCGAAGACCACGCTGCGATCCGGCGCGGGAGCGGCCTTGAACGCGCGGGCGATCTCCATCAGCCCGGCAACGCCCAGCGCATCGTCATTCGCCCCGGCGCGGTAGATGCGGCCCAGCTCGTCGGGCTGGCCTTCGCCATAGGCATCCCAGTGCGCGCCGTAGACGATGCTCTCCTCGGGCCGCTTGGTGCCGGAAATCTTCGCCAGCACGTTCTGGCTCTGCACCACTTCGCTGGTGACCGGGAAAGATGCGGAAAAGCTGGTGCCGAGATCGACGGGGCGGAAATCGTCCTTGCGCGCGGCCACGCTCAGCTGGGCCAAGTCCAGCCCCGCATCGGCGAAGAGGCTCTTGGCGGTCTCGCCCGAAATCCAGCCCTGAAGCGCGAGGCTGGTCAGGTCTTCGGGCTTGCGGACCACGTCGTAATTCTCGCCGCCCGGGCTTTCAATGACGTTCCAGCCATAGCCCGCACCGGCGGTTTCGTGAACGATCAGCGCGCCCACCGCGCCTTGCCGCGCGGCTTCCTCGAACTTGTAGGTCCAGCGCCCGTAATAGGTCATGGTGCGCCCGCCGAAGGTTCCGGCGACATCTTCATCCGCCCCGGCGTGGAAATCGGGATCGTTGACGAGGAAGACGGCGACCTTGCCCTTGAGGTCCACGCCCTTGAAATCGTCCCACCCGCGCTCGGGCGCGTGGACGCCGTAGCCAACGAAGACCAGCGGCGCGCCGTCGATCTTGGCCGCGGCATTCGGCTGGAGGGTGGAGAGGTAGATGTCCGTCGGGAAGCTCAGCTCGCTCGTGTTGCCATCATGCTGGAAGGCGAGGCGTTCAGGCGTGCCGAGGCGGGTGTGCAGCAGCGGGACCTTCTGCGTCCACGTGCCGTTTTCGCCGCCCGGTTCGAGGCCGAGCGCCTGCAACCTGCCGATGAGATAGCCGATCGTGCGGTCTTCGCCCGCAGTGCCGGGCGCACGGCCTTCGAATTGGTCGGAAGCCAGCGTGCGCACGGTCTGCACGAGGCGGTCTGCTTCGATCTCGGTGCCTGCCATCTCTTCCGGCTGCGCGGCGGCGGGAAGGGCAAGGATCAGGGCCGTGCTTGCGGCGAGGCTGCGAAGGATCATCGAAATCTCCAGCTAGGGTAGGGGCTTGGCCTAGCTGGTTGGATTATCGTTGAAAACCCCGCACCGTGGACAGGTCGTCAGGCGGCGGCGAGGCTGCCGTCCTGCTTCAGGCGGCGGGCCTGGAAGGCGAAGCGGGCGGCCTTGCCGACATCGTCCTGGAACGAGGAATTGACCAGCCCGCCGACGACCGAGCCGACCACCGGCACGATCATGCCCGCGCGGCTGCGGAAGCTGGTGAAGGCGATCGCGCGGCTGACGCGTTCGACCGCCTGGTCGACGACCGGGGTGATGTGTTCGTGATCGGCATGGATCAGCTGGCCATTGTCGCCGATCGCGCTTTCCAATGCGGCGATGCGGGCTTCGCGCTGTTCGGGATCGTCCAGCGCGGAGAGTTCGAGGATCTGCAGGCGGAAGAGCTTTTCTGCCGGACCTTCGCCATCGAAGCCATAGGCGCGGCCGGTGTCGCGGATGGTGCGCAGCGCGATGGCGATGGTGGCGGGAATGTCGAGGCCCATGGAGATGGCGCCGCCGAGCCCGGCTGCCGCGCCGGTGCTGGCGCTGATCGAGCGGGCTGCGCGGGTGACCTTCTTGGCGGCGCGATTGGCCGCTTCCAGATCGTTCACGTCATGGTCGAAACGCACCAGCTGCGGCATGCCGACCGCCGTATCGAGGCCCTTCAGCACCGCTTCCACAACCGCGTTGGGCACGACGCTGGCGATGGCCTTGCCGAAAGGATGGGTAAGGCGTTCGATCCCCCGGCCGAGGCGGGAGGGTTTCTGGCGGCGAAAGCGCTGCTGCTCTTGTGCGATGTCCATGACAACGCAATGGTCGAGGGGCAGACGCGTTCCGGGGCATGGCGCGTTTCTGCGGAGGAGCAGCTACCTGCGCCTCCGCATCGCTTTGACCGCCCGCGGACGAAAGCCTCAGTCGGCCTTCTTGCCGCCCGGCTTGCCCTTACCGGCGAATCTCTTGCCGGTCGGCTTGGGGCCTTTCTTGAACGGCTTGCCGCCAGGTTTCCCGCCGGGCTTGCCGCCGCCGAAGCTCTTGCCGCCCTCGCTCTTGCGGGGGCCGCCGGGGCCGCGGTTCGGACCCTTGCCGAAAGGCTTGGGCCGCACGCGCGATCCGCCGCCGCCACCTTCGCGGCGGTTTTCGCGGGCCTGGATGCGCGGACCTTCGGGTGCTTCCTCGATCAGGATGGCGTCCTGCTCGTCCTCGGACGAGGCCGTGCGCGCGACTGCTTCGGCGAATTTGGGTGCGACCGCGGTGGGCACCTGGAACCAGCTTTCGAACTGGCCGATACGGATCGCGCCGATTTCGTTGCGCGTGATATGCCCGCGGCGGCACAGCAGCGGCAGGATCCAGCGCGCCTCTGCGTTCTGGCGGCGGCCGACGCCGATCTTGAACCACGCCACGTCCTCGAAGCCGGGGCGCTGGCGGTCGGCCTTGGCCTTGTCGCGCGCTTCGGGCGTGTTGGCGGCCAGTTCCTCGGGGCTGGGCAGCTTGGCGCGGTGCGCCTGCACCAGCGCCGCGGCGATATCTTCTGGCGAGCGCTTTTCCATCAGCTCCTTGGCCATGGCACGGTCGTGCTCGTCATATTCGGCCTCGGCGGTCAGCGCTTCCATCAGGCGGCTGCGATCCTGCTTGTGGATCATTTCGGGCGTGGGCGCATCCATCCACTCCGCCTCGATCTTGGCGCCGCGCAGCATGCCTTCGACGCGGCGGCGGCGGTTGTAGGGCACGATGATCGCCGCCGTGCCCTTCTTGCCCGCGCGGCCCGTCCGGCCCGAACGGTGCTGCAGCGTCTCCGCATCGCGCGGAATCTCGACATGGATGACGAGGGTGAGCGTGGGCAGATCGATCCCGCGCGAGGCGACATCGGTGGCGACGCACACACGCGCGCGCCGGTCACGCAAAGCCTGCAGCGCCTGGTTGCGCTCGCTCTGCGAATGTTCGCCCGACAGCGCCACCACGCCGAAGCCGCGTTCCTGCAGCGTCGCGTGGAAGCGGCGCACATTGTCGCGCGTGGCGCAGAACAGAATCGCCGTCTCCGCCTCGTGATAGCGCAGCAGGTTCACCACCGCATTCTCCACCTCGGCGGGGGAGACGGTGATCGCCTGATAGCTGATGTCGCCATGCCCGCGGTCCTGGCCGACGAGGCTGAGGCGCAGCGAATTGGTCTGATAGCGTTCGGCCAGTCGTTCGATCTGGCGCGGCATGGTGGCCGAAAACAGCAGCGTGCGGCGCGTCTCGGGCGTTGCATCCAGGATCTCTTCCAGATCCTCGCGGAAGCCCATGTCCAGCATCTCGTCCGCTTCGTCGAGCACCACGCCAAGCAGGTCCGACAGGTCCAGCGCCCCGCGTTCGAGGTGATCGCGCAGACGCCCCGGCGTGCCGACCACGATGGCCGGGCCCGCCCGCAGCGCGCGGCGTTCCTTGCTCGCGTCCATGCCGCCGACACAGGTCGCCATGCGCAGGCCCGCCTGGGCATACAGCCAGCCCAGTTCGCGGCTGACCTGCAGCGCCAGTTCGCGCGTCGGCGCGATGACCAGCAGCAGCGGCTTTTCGACGAGCGCCAGATTGGCGGTTTCGGCCAGCAGCGCTTCGGCCATGGCGAGGCCGAAGGCGACCGTCTTGCCCGACCCGGTCTGCGCCGAGACGACGAGATCGCGGCCGCGCGCCTCGTCCTCGATCACGGCGGACTGCACGGGGGTAAGGGCGGTATAACCGCGCGCGGCAAGGGCTTCGCCGATCATGGGCGGGAGATTTTCGAAGGACATAAGGCTCACAGGGCTGGCGCCGCGGCGAAAGTGCCGCAGAGCGAAAACGGGGTAGGGTTGAAGCCGCTCATTCCGGCGGCGAGGGGATCGCGGACCGGCAAAACGGCTCCCACGCGACCACGCTTGCCGTGGCCCCTACACGAATACGCGCGCTTTGGCTTGCGTTATTTTCGCCGGCCGGGATGGGCTCTGCGCAGGAAAGTAACGCGTTGCAGTGGAGTTAGCCGTCAGACACCTTTCGCGAATCATTTGTTCCTGTAATGTTCTCGTCATGAGTTCCAAACGCCTCGAAACTTTGCGCGACTTTGCGCGGCATGGTTACAAGATCAGGATAGATTGCGCCTGCGGGCGGGTGGTCCTGGTGGATCCGCACCAGATGCTGCTGACTCTGCAGGAGAAAGGCGAAGACCGCATCAGTCTGGAGCGGCTTGCAACCAAGCTGAAATGCTATCGCTGCGGCAGCCGCCCGCGCCGCATAGGGCCGTGATTGGGGTGATTTTTGGAAAAGCCTAAGCAGGTTGGCTGACCATACCTATCCCAAGGGCGTGTCTAACCGTCGCAAGCCTTGCCTTTCTATGGAGCGGTGAAACCGCGCATTCTGGCACTGCATGATCCTCGTGCGGGGGCGGATAGTAGACCACCAACAGTGTGCACAAGCGACCCCCTATTTTAACGTATCAGCCGAATAACAGGTTGAAAAAACAGAAGACGTTAATCTTGATTATCGATCGTAACCTTGCCGCGCGGCTCACACGCGGAAATATTTCCAGCTATTCCGAAAAAGGGAGCCTCCGCTGAAGGCTCACCTTGAGCCAGAAATTGTGATCGCGAGCGCACAACGCCCACAATGCAAGAACCCGAAGGTGTACCTGTGTGCCAATCAACCGCCGCATCAAGGGCTTGCTCGGAAAATTCCTGAATCGCGCCTTGGTACAGCAGCATGAACGCCCCCATACAACGCGCAAAGTCCGGGTCAGCAAAGCCGATTTGATCATCGGCCATTACAGTGAAAAGAGCCCTTAATTCGTGCCCGGATCGCGGGCTAGAGCCGCTGACGAAAATGCAGTCTCTCTCATTTGGATCGAGCGTCAAAGTTGTAACAGTTTCATCGGTTGCCAACGCGTCCAGAGTGCGATCGAGATCTAAACGATTTGAAAACAGGAATATTGGCGCTCCGTAAGCCACTCGCCACGTTTCGTCTGCCGCGTTCAGATCGGATCGATATACGGAAAGCATCTCGACGACAGCCTTGCCGGGCGAAAGGACATGACGACTTTCCCCAGCGTTCAACTCCCTCTCACGAAATGAAGCTGCCTCTTTCATTTTCTTTGTCGGAGGTCGAACGATTCCTTCGATGAAGGTCGACTCCCGGCTAGGGAGATCAAGTCGCCAAGCAGAAAAGAAGTATCGGTCCGAGTCATCAGAGACCAAAAAATAGTCTATCTCCTTCAGATAGCGGGAAGTGATCGAACTATCCGAATTTACGATGCCGTCGCGCTCCGTATTTTCCCCGGGCACCGCACACGCCGCCGAAGCCATGAAAACCAGACAAGTGAAGAAGAGCTTAGTTTTCATTGGATGGGTAACCCGATCTCGCAATACAGTGTGCAAAGGCTTTCTTCGACAAGAGCCCATCGGCAACCATCTTCCCGATGGACGCGCCAACGGCACCCGCTGAAGTCGTAGAAGGAAGGCTGGCCGCTTGCGCGTTCGAGACTGATCTCTTGGATTTTAACGAACATCGCTCTCGCACCGAAATCGGGACGTCGGAATAGTCCGCCGTCGCACACCCCGTCGCGCAAATGGACAGGCCCAAAAGCAAAGCGAAAATGCGCCCCATACGCCCCCAAATCCCTCTTGCTGTCTACGCAGCGAAGAAGATTTGCGTCAACCGAAGAGATTAATGAATTGCAGGGACATATTCACCATCTTCCGAACTTCCCTCGGCGCACTATAGAAACCTGTAGGTTTGCAGATTGCTTTTTGCAGATCGCTACTCACCGCTCCCTTCTCACCCTATCCAGCCCTTGGTGAATGGGGGCAAAAGATACCGAATGATCCGCCGCTGTCCGGTCATTATCTCGGCCTTCGCCGCTTTCCATGCTGAATCCTATCGCAGAACGAATGATGTGCGGGAGTTGATTCGCTGCACCCAAAGCGGCTTTTGCGCTCGGTATGTTCGACGCTCTAAGAACTGAACACAACACTCGCCATTTTCCTACACGCCGCCGATCCGCTAGGCCGCGTCACGGCTCTTTCCATCGTCCATCTTCCCAGCCTCGCCCAGGGTGACAGATCCGCCCCGCAAAGGGTGACATGTGGCGCGCCGCAAGGTGACATGTCGCGCTTTGCAGGGTGACACTTTCGCTGCGCAAGGTGACATCTGCCCTGCGCCGGGTGACAGTTTTCGCGGCAAGGGTGCCACTCGCGCGGCCAGAGTGACGCTTTTGCATCACAGGGTCACACAAATGGGGTTTTTGCTCTTGGACAGTGCTCCATGTGCTCCATCCTGCGGGTCGCGGCAGCGGCGGAAACGCGCGCCTTGCGGGCCGCCTTGTGGCGGAATCGCCGATGCGAGTCATGCGGCTGTCACACTGTCACAGCGACTTCATCCAACGGACACGTTCGAGTCAAATACCGGACCTATGTGCCCCCTCGACAGGAGGACACATGTCTCACACCACACGCAAATCGCTGCATCTTGCAGCCAGTTTCACCGCTCTCGCCGCCGCCGCAACCCTCGCTTCTCCCGCGTTGGCGGGCGAAGTCGTCGGCTCCGTTACCGATGCCAGCCAGACCGTCGCGCTGCGTTCGGCGGAAGTCACCATCGTCGAACTCGGCCGCACCGTCGCGAGCGACCGGGACGGCACCTTCCGCTTCGCCGACGTGCCCGCCGGCAGCTATACGCTGCAGGTCCGCTATGTCGGCGCCGATCCGGTCAGCCAGGCGATCGAAGTGCCCGCCACCGGCGCAGTGACCGCGAACCTGCGCCTGTCGGGCATGGGCAGCAATTCCGAGATCCTGGTGATCGGCCAGGCCGCGAACCTTGCCAGCGCGCTGTCGCGCAAGCGCGAGAACGACGTCGTCTCCGACGTGCTCAGCCGCGATGCGATCGGCCAGTTCCCCGACCAGAACGTGGCCGAAAGCCTGCGCCGGCTGCCGGGCATCAACGTGCTCAACGACCAGGGCGAGGGGCGCTTCGTCTCGGTCCGCGGGCTCGACCCGAGCCTCAATGCGACCTCGCTCAACGGCGTGCGCATGCCGTCGCCCGAGAACGACATCCGTGCCGTGGCGCTCGACGTGATCTCCTCGGACATCATCGAATCGATCGAGGTGAAGAAGTCGCTCACGCCCGATATGGATGCCGACACCATCGGCGCCTCGGTCGAGATCGAGACCACCAGCGCCTTCGACCGCAAGAAGGACCTGCTGACGGTCAAGCTGGAGGGCAGCTATAACGAGCTGGCCGACGAGCTGAGCCCCAAGGGCAGCGTCGACTTCTCCTATCGGGCGAGCGACAACTTCGGTGTGACCGGCGGCCTGTCCTACTACAAGCGCACCTTCGAGACCGACAACATCGAGGCCGACGACTGGGAAGAGGACGACGGCTTGGTCTATGCCGAGGAGTTCCAGTTCCGCGACTATGACGTGGAACGCGAACGCATCAGCGCGACGCTGGGCTTCGACTTCCGCGCCGGGGACTCGACGAGCCTCTACCTGCGCGGCATCTACAGCCAGTTCGACGACCAGGAATACCGCCGCCGCCTGACCTTCGACCTCGGCGATGCGAGCGTCTCGGGCACGAGCGATGCGCTGGTGTTCGAGGATGACGAGGAGATCACCGTCGAGCGCGATGTGAAGGATCGCTTCGAAAGCCAGAAGATCCGCAGCATCGTGGCGGGCGGCGAAAGCGACTGGGGCGACTGGTTCGCCGACTACTCGGCCAGCTGGGCCAAGTCGAGCGAGCGCGAGGACGGCAGCGTCGACCCCGCCGAGTTCCGCCGCAAGTTCGAGGGCGAGGGCCTGCAGATCGGCATCGACCTGTCCGACACGCGCATACCCGGCTACTCCGTGATCGCCGGCCCGGCGGACTTCGCCGATCCAAAGAGCTATGAGCTGAAGGACATCGAATACGTCGCTCTGTCGGACAGCCAGGACGAAGAGTATTCGGCCAAGTTCGACATCGGCCGCCGCTTCGTATCGGGCATGGGCGAATTCACTGTGCAGGCCGGTGCCAAGGGACGTTGGCGCGAAAAGAGCTACAACGGCGATGTCGAGTTCTACGAGCTGGAGGGCTATAATCTGGCCGATGCGCTGGGCGACGGACAGACCTATCGCCTGGGCGACATCGGCCCGCTGCCGGGCTTCACCGAGGCGAGCGACTACTTCCTCGCCAATCGCGACCTGTTCGCGCTCCAGGAACTCGACAGCGCCTTCGACAGCGCAGTGTCGGATTACTCGGTCGACGAAGACATCCTCGCGGGTTACCTGCTCGGCCGCTGGGACAGCTCGACGCTAACCGTGATCGGCGGTGTGCGCTATGAGAACACCTCGAACGTGCTCAGGGGCAACGATGTCCTGCTGGTCGAGGAAGGGGGAACGCTTCCCGACGGCACCGAGGCCGCCGATGATACGCTTCTTGTCGACCAAGTCTCGATTGAGAAGGATTACGATCACTGGCTGCCAAGCCTGAACCTGCGCTACGAAGCCTCGCCCAATCTGGTGCTGCGCGCGGCAGGCTATCGCTCGATCGTGCGCCCCGGTCCCTATCAGCAGGCCCCGCGCTTTGCAGTGGAAGAGGCGGATGACGGCGAACGTGAAGGCGAATTCGGCAATCCCGAATTGCGCCCGGCCGAAGCCTGGAACCTCGACGCTGCTGCCGAATACTACTTCGACGGTAATGGCGCGATCTATGCCTCGCTGTTCTACAAGCACATCGAGGACTTCTTCGTGGAAACCGTCTTCGAAGCCGACGACGGCCCCTATAACGGCAGCTTCCGCGGCATCGACTTCGACGAAGCGACCATCTGGTTCAACGGCGACAAGGCCGATGTCGCCGGGGTCGAGATCGGGGCATCGAAAGCCTTCACGGGCGCGCTGGACGGGATCGTCATCGGGGCGAACTACACCTTCACCGACAGCGATGGCACGGTGACGCTGGAGGCGGCCGAAGGGCCACGCTCGATCACTCTGCCGACGACCAGCAGGCACACGGGCAACCTCTCGCTGGGCTATGACAAGGGGCCGATCGACGTGCGCCTTTCGGGTACCTACCGCGACAAGTATCTCGATGAGCTGAGCCCGGAACCGGAACTCGATCGCTATGTCGACGATCACTTCCAGCTCGACCTGAGCGCGAAGTACCGCTTCAACGACAAGATCCAGCTGTTCTACGAGTGGGTGAACATCAACAACGCCAAGTACTTCGCGTACAACAACCTCGGCGATCGTCGTAATATCTTCCAGTATGAAGAGAACAACTGGACGATGAAAGCCGGTGTAAGGATGACCTTCTGATGCTGCGGCCAATTCACATTCTCGCCCTGGGATCGCTTGGGCTTGCGAGCGCTTGTGCCACGGTCCCGATCCAGGGAGATCCGGCGGTAGCCGTGTTCGCGAAAGCGGAGACGGCGCCGGTGGGGACTGCCAATGAAGACGCTGCGGACGATCCGGCGATCTGGCGCAATGCGGCGAACCCGGAACAGAGCCTCATCGTGGGGACCGACAAGAAGGCGGGTCTCCACGTCTATGACCTGCAGGGTCGTCAGCTGTCGTTCCTGGAGCAAGGCGGTCTCAACAATGTCGCCTTGGCAGAGCTTGCCGATGGCCGGATCCTGGTGGCCGCCAGCGATCGGAGCGATCCGCTGACCGCGCATGTCAGTCTCTCCTTCCTCGACCGCGACACCGGCGTGTTGTCGCCCGCTGGACGGATCGCCGTCGGTCCGGGCGAGGGATATGGGATCTGCATCGCCAGGGCAGCCGCGGATGGCTCGGTTACCGTCTACAGCGCGCCCAAGGAAGGGACGATCTATCGGACCGTACTGAATACGGCAGGTTCGCAGATCACCGGTCAGTCGGCCGTGATCGGCACGGTCGCCAGCCAGCCAGAAGGCTGCGTTTTCGATGACCGGACGAATATCCTGTATGTCGGCGAGGAAGCAGCGGGTATCTGGGCTTTCGATACTGCAGCAGCCGATATCGACGCCAGCAAGCGCCTGATGGCCCGCGTCGATAATCGCATGCTTGTGGCCGACGTAGAAGGGCTTGCGCTTTTCCCCGAAGGAGAGAAGGGTGGCATGGTCGTGGCCTCGAGCCAGGGCGATAACACATATGCAGTGTATCAATTGCCGGAGATGACACCCGTGGGCCGTTTTCGCATCGCATCAGACCAATTCGGCAGCACCGAGGAAACTGACGGTATCGAGCTTGCATCCGGCAGCTTCGGGTCGCTTTATCCCGGCGGCCTGTTCATCGCTCAGGACGGGCAGAACGAGCCCGAGGCGCAGAACTTCAAACTGGTATCATGGGCCGAGGTGATGGACGCGCTCAAGCGCTGATCCCGGCACTGACGCATTTCGAAACCGGCGCGACTGATCAGTTACGCCGGTTTTTTCGTATCACGCCTTCCTGCGCCACGCTGGCCACGAGTTGGCCTTCGCGATTGAAAATACGCCCGCGATTGAAGCCGCGCCCGCCGCCGGACCAGGGGCTGTGCGTCGCATAGAGAAGCCATTCGTCCGCCCGCGCCGGGCGATGAAACCACACGGCATGGTCGAGGCTGGCGCCTGTAAGCTCGTTGCGGGCCCAGCTAAGTCCATGCGGAAGAGCCGCCGTTCCCAGCAGCGTATAGTCGCTCGCATATGCGATCACGGCGCGGTGCAGAGATCGATCGTCCGGCAAGGGAGCAGCGGCGCGAAACCAGCTGTAGGCACGGGGAGGCTTCTTTCCCGGAGTCATCCAGTGCAATTCACCACTCGTGCGCATCTCGATCGGGTTCGGGCGGCTCATCCAGCGGCGCTGGGCCTCTGAAAGATCGCTCTGGCTGGCGAGGAATTTGTCCCGCATCTCCCGGTCGGTAGGAAGATCTTCGGGTGGTGCCACATCGGGCATCGGGCTGTCTTCGTGCTCCAGCCCTTCTTCTGGACGCTGGAAACTGGCCGTCAGGTTCAGGATCGGCGAGCCGTCCTGGCTGGCCACGACGCGCCTGTTGGCAAAGCTGCGTCCGTCGAAATCGGCAGCGACCGAATAGTCGATGTCTGTGCCTTCGCGCCCACCGCGCAGGAAATAGGCATGGAGCGAGTGGGCTTCCATGCCTTCCGGTGCCTGCGCCTGAGCGGATTGGAGAGCCTGGGCAACCACCTGGCCGCCGAATACTCTTCCCACGCCGCCGGGCTGCTGACTGCCGGTAAAGGTTTGGGTGCCCGCCGGTTCGACGGTCAAAAGGCGGACAAGGCCGGCAACGAGCTCTTCTGGAGTTTTTGTCATATTCACGCTGCGCGATGTGCTTGCCGTTTACGCAAGGGTCAAGAAAAAGGCGGCGCGACTACCGATCACGCCGCCCGTTTCCACTTAAATTCGCCGCGGCTTCAGCCAGCTGCGAGAGCAGCCAGCAGCAGCAAAGCGACGATATTCGTGATCTTGATCATCGGGTTGACGGCGGGACCGGCCGTGTCCTTGTAAGGATCACCCACCGTATCTCCGGTTACGGCTGCCTTGTGCGCTTCGGATCCTTTGCCGCCGTGATTGCCGTCTTCGATATACTTCTTCGCATTGTCCCATGCGCCGCCGCCCGCGGTCATGGAAAGTGCGACGAAGATGCCGCCGACGATCACCCCGAGCAGCAATGCTCCGAGAGCCGCGAAGCCGTTTTCCTGACCCGCGATGAGCGTGATGAGGAAATAGACCACGATCGGCGCCAGCACTGGCAGCATCGAGGGGACGATCATCTCCTTGATGGCCGCCTTCGTCACGAGGTCCACCGTGCGGGCATAATCCGGCTTGCTGGTCCCGGCCATGATCCCGGCATCGCCCGCGAACTGTTCACGCACGTCCTTCACCACATCGCCCGCAGCGCGGCCGACGGCGGTCATTCCCATTGCTCCGAAAAGGTAAGGAAGCAGCGCGCCAAGCAGCAGGCCGACGATTACATAAGGGTTCTCAAGGCTGAAATCGACGTCGGCATTGGGAAAGAACTCGGCCAGATCGGTGGTATAGGCCGCGAAGAGCACCAGTGCGGCAAGCCCCGCCGATCCGATGGCATAGCCCTTGGTCACTGCCTTGGTGGTGTTGCCCACCGCGTCGAGCAGGTCGGTCTTTTCGCGAACGCTATCGTCGAGACCAGCCATTTCGGCGATGCCGCCCGCATTATCCGTTACCGGGCCATAGGCATCGAGCGCCACGACCATGCCCGCGAGCGCCAGCATTGCGGTGGCGGCATAGGCAATGCCCATCAGGCCGGCGAGCTGATAAGTAACGATGATGCCGGCCACGATCAGGATGGTCGGCAGTGCGGTCGATTCCAGACTGATGGCGAGGCCCTGGATCACATTGGTGCCGTGGCCCGTTTCCGAAGCCTTGGCGATCGAGCGGACCGGGCGATAATTGGTGCCGGTGTAATATTCGGTGATCCAGATGATCAGGCCGGTGATCGCGAGACCCACGATGGAGCAGTAGAACAGCGCCCAGCCAGTGAACGACTTCACCTGTTCCGACACGCCTTCTTCCGATACAGGCGCACCCGGGTCGATATTGACAGGAGCGCCGCCGATGACCGTGTCCAGACCGCCCAGCGCGACATGGATCGCCACGCCGATCAGCGGAATCGACAGGATGGCGGTGATGACGAAGCCCTTGTACATCGCGCCCATGACGTTCGTGCCGCCTTTCGACAGCTTGACGAAATAGGTACCGATGATGCTGGTCAGGATGCACGCCCCGCCGATCAGCAGCGGGAGCGCCATCATCGGCAGCAACAAATCGCCCAGACCCTTCAGCAACAGCGCGGTGAGAACCATGGTCGCACCCACGGTGACGACGTAGGTTTCGAACAGGTCGGCTGCCATGCCGGCGCAATCGCCGACGTTATCGCCCACATTGTCGGCGATGACCGCAGGATTGCGCGGATCGTCTTCGGGAATGCCCGCTTCCACCTTGCCGACGAGGTCGGCGCCGACGTCGGCAGCCTTGGTAAAGATACCGCCGCCCAGACGCGCGAAGATGGAGATCAGCGAAGCGCCGAAGGCCAGGCCTACGAGACCGTCGATCACCTCGCGGCTGTTGGCGGCATGTCCGGCAGGGCCGACAAGATACCAGAAGAAGACAGCGATCGCGAGGAGGGCGAGCCCGGCCACCAGGAGACCGGTAATGGCACCTGCGCGGAAGGCGAGGGTAAGTCCCTGCTGCAATCCGCTTTGCGCGGCTGCCGCGGTGCGGACGTTTGACCGTACGGAGATGTTCATACCGATGAAGCCGGCAACGCCCGACAGGATCGCGCCGATGATGAAACCGATTGCGGGAATGATACCGAGAAAGAGAAACACCAGCACTGCGACAACCACGCCGACGATGGCGATGGTCGTATACTGACGCTTGAGATAGGCCTGCGCGCCTTCCTGGATCGCTGCGGCGATCTCCTGCATCCGTTCATTGCCTGCCCCTGCGGCGAGTACCTGGCGACTGGTGACGAAACCGTACACGATGGCCAGTAAGCCCAACACGATGGATATGATTACTAGATCCACGAAACTCTCCCCTCCTGCTTATATGTTTCGCTTCCGGTGGGAGACACCGGCGTAGCGTGGCAGGAAGGTATAGGCGGCATGGAATTGCTGGCAAGGGCCTTGCCGCGCAGCGATCCTAAAGTGCCGATCAGGTCCTGAGCAATGTCAGTGCGTGTAACCCAGAGAGCCGGACGGCGGGACGCCGTCGAGAAGGACCGGATCGGCGGATTGATCACGCACTTCGCCGATTGCAGTTACCGCGTAATCGCTCTCCAACCCTGCGGGCCCGGTGCATAGCAGCACGTAATCGTCGCCCCATCTCATCGCGTCGTCGAGGCGCCCCTCCGGCGCCAGCAGAGCGATCCTGGCCTGATCGAGCGCCAGGGTCACCTTGCTGGCGGCGGCAATTCGGGATGCATCGAGCAACAGGCCATCCGAAACGTCCATCATCGCCGACACGTGCGGAGCAAGCGCCTGTCCAAGTTCCAGCTGCGGGACCGGACGGCGATAGGCGCGGTCATCGCCATCCGTGTCGTCTCGCATCGCTTCGTAACCCAACAAGGCCATTCCGATCCGGCCACCCAGATAGACGACATCACCCCGTGTGGCGCCGGACCGCGAGGGGACAGGTGTGTGCATGGCGCGCCCGATCGCGGTGCACCCCCAGACGCGCCTGCCCTCCGCCCTGACGGTATCTCCGCCAAGCAGCGGGACATCGAACGCGTTCAGAATTTCATCGAGGCCAGCCACGAAACGATGGTCGTCCATTCCCAGCATGTGGGAAATCAGAACGCCCACTGGCTCGGCGCCCTTGGCGGCCAGATCGGAGAGGTTCACTGCGACAAGCTTCCAAGCAATGTCCGCCGGGTCCTGTCCTTCGAGGATGTGCACTCCATCCACCAGGGTATCGTGCGTCAGGACAAGGGATTCGCCTCCGAACCAGAGCACCGCAGCATCGTCTTCCAGCCCGCGCGCGGCCCGATGGCTCGCAAGCGCGCGAAGGGAAGAGATGAATTCGGCTTCGTTCAGCGTCCTATTTCCTTGGCTACCGCATCGAGAATGCCATTGACGAACTTGGCTTCGCGATCGTCGAAGAAGGCTTTGGCGACGTCGACGTATTCGCTGATGGCTGCCGCCTTGGGCACATCGTTGCGCGCAAGCAATTCGTAAGTTCCCGCGCGCAGGATTTGCAGCATCGTCTTGTCGAGGCGGGCCAGCGTCCAGCCGGATGCGAGGCGCGCGATCAGGAGGTCGTCGATTTCATCCCGGCGGGCATCGACGCCTTTCACCACATCGTCGAAGAAGGCGACATCGGCCTCGGCGTATTCTTCGTCCTCGATCACCTTGCCCAAACGGTGCTGGTGGAATTCATCGAGCAGCCGGATGGTCTTGGTGCCTTCCATCTGCTGCTGATAAAGCGCCTGTACGGCACCGAGGCGGGCAGCGCTACGCGACTGGCTGCGGGGATTCTGGCTCACGAAAGCCTCCTAGAAATGGACAGGGCGTGCGCGGGGAGGCCTTCTGCCTCGGCCAGGCGCACGGCGGCAGGACCGATGGCTTTCAAGGCAGCTTCGGACGCGCCGATGAAGCTGGTGCGCTTCATGAAGTCGAGCACGGAGAGACCGCTGGCGAAACGCGCGCGGCGACCGGTGGGAAGGACATGGTTCGGCCCAGCGATATAGTCGCCCACGGCTTCGGGAGTCATCCGGCCGAGAAATACGCTGCCGGCATGGCGCAACTGTTTGAAAATCGCCTCGGGATCGGCAGTGGCGATCTCGACATGTTCGGCAGCGAGGCGGTCCGACAGCGCCGGGGTTTCGTCGAGAGTGTCGACCAGCACGACCAGCCCGTGGTCGTCCCAGCTTTGCCTCGCGGTCTTGGCCGTCGGCAGCTTGAGAAATTCCAGATCGATCTGGTCCATGACCCGGTTCGCCAGGCCACGGTCGTCGGTGATCAGGATGGACTGGCTGGTCGGGTCATGCTCGGCCTGGCTGAGCAGATCGGCAGCCAGCCATTCGGGATCGTTGTCCTTGTCGGCGATCACCAGGATTTCGCTTGGTCCAGCAACCATGTCGATACCGACCACGCCGTAAAGCTGGCGTTTGGCTTCTGCCACCCAGGCATTGCCCGGACCGACCACGACATCGACGCGCGCGATCCGTTCGGTCCCGTAGGCCATGGCAGCGACGGCCTGCGCTCCGCCGACGCGGTAGATCTCGTCGACGCCCGCAATGTGCGCAGCGGCGAGGACGAGGTCGTTCATCTCGCCTTTGGGGGTGGGGGTCGTGACCACCAGACGCTCGACACCCGCGACCTTCGCCGGGATGGCGTTCATCAGCAGCGAGGAGGGATAGGATGCGCGACCACCCGGCACGTAAAGTCCGGCTGCCTCCACCGCACCCCACCGCGCGCCGAGACGCATGCCGATATCGTCGGTATAGTCGCGGTCTTCGGGCAACTGGCCTTCGTGATAGGCGCGGATGCGGGCGGCGGCTGTTTCCAGCGCCTCGCGCAAGTCCGGCTCCAACCCGTCATAAGCGGCGCGGCAGGCCTCTTTCGAAATCGACCAGTCCGCATCGCTTGACAGATTGTGCTGGTCGAACCGGCGCGTGTATTCCACCAGTGCCCCGTCGCCGCGCTCGCGCACTTCGTTCAGAATGGCGGACACGTCGCGCCCGACCTGTGCATCGCTTTCGCGGCGGTCGCGGACGATTTTGGCGAACTTGGTTTCGAAGTCCGCGTCACTCGTGCGAAGAAGCTGCATCAGGCGGCGCTCCTCTGTTCGCTATCGGCGCGGAAAGCCTCGACGAGGGCGGAAACCCGCGGATCGGTCTTGAGCGCGGCACGGTTGACGATCAGCCGCGCGGTGATGTCCATGATATGGCCGGTTTCGACCAGCCCGTTTTCCTTCAGCGTCTGCCCGCTTGAGACGAGGTCGACAATCCGTCCCGCGAGGCCCAGTTCCGGGGCAATTTCCATCGCGCCGTTCAGCTTCACGCATTCAGCCTGGATGCCCTGGCGCTCGAAATGGCGGCGGGTGAGGTTCGGGTACTTGGTCGCCACGCGCAGATGGCTCGCGCCATTGGTCGCGCTGGCACCCTTGGGTTCGGCCACGGCGAGGTGGCAGTGGCCGATGTCGAGATCGACCGGAGCATATAGCTCGGCATAGTCGAATTCCTCGATTACGTCCGAACCGACAATGCCCAATTGCGCCGCGCCATGCGCCACGAAAGTCGCCACGTCGAAGGCGCGCACGCGGATCAGGCGCATGTCGTCTCGGGTGGTCGCGAAGGTCAGCGAACGGTTCGCCTTGTCGTGAAAGGCATCTTCCGGCACGACGCCCGCGCGTGCCATCACGGGCAGCGCCTCATCGAGGATGCGCCCCTTGGGAATGGCGAAGGTAAGACTGTCTGTCATTGCGTGGCGGCAGATAGGGATATGGAGCCGAAAGGGCAACGAATATGGCAAACGGCGCAGTGATGGATACCGTTTCGGTGGCGGAAGCGATCGAATGGCAGGCGAACCACGCGCAAAAAGCAGGCGCTCCCGGCACGGCACAGGTCGTGCGCGCACTGCTGGCGCTGGAAGACAGCACGGCGGCGACAGCGCGGCGGATCTTCGCATGGCAGGGGCTGTCCTTGCGCGATGCCATGCCGCTGCGCATCGCTGCGGGCCTGCACAATTTGTTGCTGACCGGCGAAGAGCCGCGGCTGGAAGATGTCTACGCCGGGCGGATGCCTGCGCAAGAGCAGGTCGATGCGCTGGTCCGCGAAATCGTAGAAACGCATGATTTCCAGCTCATGCCCTGGCTCGATGGGCCGCCCCAGACGAACGAGGCGGGGCGCTCGTCCAGTTTTGCCGCGGCGCTGCTGTGGCTCGCCGACGGGCGAACCACTGCGCAGTTCGAATGGCTCGAAATCGGAGCGAGCGCGGGTATCAACACCATGCTGGGCCGTTATCACTATGATCTAGGCGGAGTCACCACCGGTCCAGGCGCGAGCCGCATGCGGATCGCGCCGGAATGGCGCGGCGCGCCTCCGCCGGCGACAGAGATCGGATTGGTCGACGCACGAGGCAGCGACATTGCCCCGGTCGACCTGACCGACGAGGGACAGGCGCTGCGCCTCAAGAGCTATGTCTGGCCTGAAGCGACGGGGCGCATGGCGAGGATCGACGCCGCCATCGCTTTGGCTACACGGATGCCGCCGGAAATCGAGCGGATGGATGCCGGCGACTGGGTGGAAAAGGAGCTGGCCAAGCCGCAGGACGCAGGCGTTACCCGCGTTCTCGCGCACTCGATCATGTGGCAGTATCTGCCCGATCTGACTCAGGACCGTATCGAGGAAACGCTGGAGGGGGCGGGCGAACAAGCGACGAAGGACAAGCCGCTGGCGCTTATCTCGCTCGAGACCAATCGCGAGACTTTCGCGCATGAATTGAAGGTCCGTTACTGGCCCGGCGGCGAAGAGGCGGTCCACCTCGCCAATGCCCACCCGCATGGCGCGTGGGTCGAATGGCTGGCCTGAGCATTCCGCGTCCGGCCAGCCTGCAACTCACCCGTGCCGACGTTCAGGGATAGGTGACGGTCTTGGGCGCGCCGTCGGGCAGCGGGATGCGCTCGTCATTGTCCTGCGGAACTTCGGGGAAGCGGCCATTGCGCCAGTCCTCTTTCGCCTGCTGTATGCGCTCGCGGCTGGAGCTGACGAAGTTCCACCAAGCATGGCGCTCGGTCTGGAAAGCCTCGCCGCCAAGCAGCACGACCCGCGCTCCGCTCTTGCTCTCCAGCGTCATGTCGCGGCTTGGCTGAAGTACCGCGAGTTCATAAAGCTTGAGCGCGTGCCCATCGACATTCGCCTCGCCGCCCACCAGCATCACCGCGCGTTCGTCGGCATCGTCTTCTAGCGGGATCGCGCCGCCTGCGCCCAGCACGATTTCGGCATAGATCGTGTCGGCATAAGTGGTGACGGGCGCCCGCTCGCCCCATAATTCGCCCATGATGACGATGGCCTTTGCCCGACCATCCTCGATCACCGGCAGGTCCGACACGGCTTCGAACGCCGGGTCGGTTTCTTCCTTCCCATCGGGCAGGGCGAGCCAGGTCTGCATGCCATAAAGCTTAGGGCCGGCTTCGCGTTCTTCTTGCGGCGAGCGTTCTGAATGCACGATCCCCTTGCCCGCCGTCATCAGATTGACCTGCCCTGGCCTGATGGTCGAGAAACTGCCCAGGCTGTCGCGGTGGTCGATGGCGCCTTCGAACAGCCATGTGACGGTGGCAAGATTGATATGCGGATGCGGCCGCACATCCATCCCGGCGCCGAGATCCAGCTGCGCCGGGCCGAACTGGTCGATGAAAATGAAGGGCCCCACCATGCTGCGCTGCTTGGAGGGCAGCACGCGGCGCACCTGAAACTGGCCCAGATCGTGGGTAGTCGGCGTCAGCGTCAGTTCGAATTGGCTCATTTCCCGTCCAGTTCTTCATAATGACGGAAGATGCCGTCCTCGTTGAAGGCAAGGCGTTTATCGCTGGCTAGATACGCTGCCACACCATCGATCCGCGCCACCGCATCGCGCACTGCGACCAGGTGCGGATAATCGCTCTCGACCGATTTCATGCGGTTGGGGAAGGCATAGCGCAATCCCTCGATCAGTTGGAAGATCGAGGTGTCGACATGGCTCCATCGCTCGCCTGCCACGAAGGGTCCGTCGATCTTGCTATAGGCTGCTTCGAAGTGATCGAAATATTTCGGGATGCGCTCTTCGCGGAAAGATTTTGCAGCCTGCGCGGCGGCGTCTTTCTGGTCGTCGTAATAGAGCGATCCGGCAATCGGATGATGCGTGTCATGCACTTCCGCGACGACATCGGTGATCGTCAGCTGCATCTGGATCAAGTGCAGATCCAGGCCGCGGTCGCCAGTGCCGAGATCATGACGGTCGGTCAGCCAGGAAAGGATATGCGCGACCTGCGCGATGGCGAAGTCGCTTTCCCGATCGACGAGATAGGGCGGGGCATAGGGTGCAAATTCCGAGGATTTCTCCCGCGCTTCCATGTCTTCGACCAGCGCCTGTGCATCGCTGTCCCGCGCGCGGTCGCGCCATGCAATACCGGCAGCAGCCATGAACACGCGGGCGAATTCGCCCCGACCCTGGATCGAGGGCCAGTACCACAGATCATAGGGTGCATCCGTCATGGCGTCGGCGCCGATGCCTGGATTGCGAGCGCATGCACACGGTCGCCCGGTATGTCGCCCAGCGCCCGGTTCACGGCGCGTTGGCGGTCGACCCGGCTCATGTCGGCAAAGGCAGGTGCTTCGATCACCACGGTAAAGTGCGATTCCCCGCTGCCGTCATCCCCGGCATGGCCGTGATGTTTCGCGCTGTCGTTGACGATTTCCAGCCTGGTCGGGCTGAATTCCTCGGTCAAAAGGCGTTCCATTTCCTGCTGGACCGTTTCGGCCATCGGCTGAATTCTCCTGTTCAAAGCCTTGCTTCGTATCGAAGGGTTTGCATCCGGCAAATCCTTCACCATTCTAGAACGAATGCGCCAGTCAAAGTTTCACGGAAGATATGAAGATACCGGCCGGATATGCGATCACCCGGCCTGCAACGAGCCGGGAGAGTTCCGCGCGCCGGGCAGCGGCCACCGTTTCGACGGGCCCGGCCAATGGCGCTGGATGTGCCTGGATCACGTGCGCGAATTCAATGCCGGCTACGACTGGTTCGAAGGCATGAGCGCGGAAGAAATCCTCGATGCTCAGGGTCCGGTAAGCGGCTGGCGTACCGAAAGCCCCAGCTTCCGGCCCACCGCCGGTGTCGACGGCATGCCGCGCTGGGCCGATTACACCGATCCCCTCGATGCGATCTCGGCGCGGGCCAGCGGGATCAAGAGCCGCGCCCGGCGCGAGGCGGAAATCGCCATGGAAGGAAGGTTCAGCCGCGAAGAGGCAGAGGCGCTCGAAGTCATGGGTCTGGGAACCGATACGGACAAGAGCAGGCTGAGGCGGCGGTATACGGAGCTGGTCCGGCGGTATCATCCCGACCGCAACGGCGGCGATCGCCAGTACGAATCCCGCCTCAACCGGGTTGTCGAGGCTTATCAAACGCTTCGCAAGGCCAGTGCCATCGGGTAAACCGGAGGTGCCCGCGAAGTTACCTCCGGGTTTCCCTTTTCACGCTTGCACAAGACGCCGCTTTTGGCTTGGGTATGCCCGGCATGACCGGGGCGTATATTCTCAGCATCAATATGTTCGTTGCGGCCCTGTTTGCCGTCGCCTTCTCCGTCGTGGCTTCTACCAATCCGACAGTGCGCGGGGCGCGGTGGCTGGCCGCGGGTTACGGGATCGGAGTGCTGGACGTTGCCCTGGAGTTCAGCCTTCCATGGCTGGTCCACCCGGATCTTGCCGTCTTCAGCATCTACGTCGCCTATCTTGCGGCGCTGTCCTGCGGCGTGATCGGCGTGGCGACGCATTACGGGGCTGGGCCGCCCACCCGCGCAATCCTGGCCATTTGGCTCTTGGCCGCCGCGCTCATCCCGGCAATGATAAGCCTGCCATATGGATCGGGGCCGCGGTCGTTGCTGTATCAGACACCATACGTGTGTCTGCAGCTTCTGATGACATGGGTGGTGATGCGATCCAGCCGCCAGATGGCACTGGACAAGCTGCTCGCCACAGTGAGCTTCCTGGTCGCCGGGACCTATCTGGTGAAGGTTGCCGTCGCCTGGAGGATCGGCATTGCAAGCGGGCCGCAAGGCTATCTTTCGTCGGACTATGCGGCGATTTCACAGACCCTCGGGGCCGTGTTCCTGATCGCGCTGGCGCTGGTCCTGCTGCTGGTCATCATGCGCGATACGACGCTGGAAATGGTCGTGCGGTCCGAAACCGATCCGCTGTCCGGCCTGCTCAATCGCCGCGGGTTCACAAGGCATGCGGAACGGCTGGTTAGAAAGGCGAAGCGCACCGGCCTGCCGCTGTCTCTCGTGACGATCGATCTCGACCGGTTCAAGGCCATCAATGACGGTTTCGGCCATGCCGCAGGCGACATGGTGATCGCGGATTTCGCCGGCCTGCTGGCCCAGTCGGTCGATGGCAGCGATCTCGTCGCCAGAATGGGCGGGGAAGAATTCGCCATCCTGCTCCCCGGTCGCGGCGCGCAAGAGGGCGGCCGGATCGCAGAAGATATCCGATTGGCCATCCTGGAGGAGTTGCCCCGCCGCGATGGATTGCCCGACACGGTGACGGCATCCTTCGGAGTGGCCGAACTGGCGAATATGGACCAGCTTTCGGATCTCAGTCGCAAATCGGATGCCGCATTGTACAAGGCGAAAACGATGGGGCGCGACAGGGTTGCGATCGCCTCCCATTGAACGCAATGGCTGCGGTCAGCCCATCTGAGGGAACCAGCCAGACGTTTTCTCATTTGGGTCGTGGAGGAAAACCGTAAATGTCAGACGATACCAGCCGATCGGGACTTAAGTCCTCAAATCAGGCTCACCGAGCGATTTACCCGTCAGACGCGCAGCGGGATGCCTTCGATGGCTCGTCCGGGCTGCTGTTCGAACAGGCCATGGGGCAGACGCGCATGGCGGTTTGCCTTACCGATCCTCGCCTCGAAGACGATCCTATCGTGTTCTGCAACGAAGCTTTCCAGCAGCTCACCGGTTACCGCGAAGTCGAAATCCTCGGGCGCAATTGCCGGTTTCTTCAGGGGCCAGATACAGATCAGGCGCAGGTCGCCAAAATCCGCGAAGCCATTCGCGATGAAAGTGTCGTCGTCGTCGAATTGCTGAATTACCGCAAGGACGGCTCGAGCTTCTGGAACACCCTTCATCTCGGCCCGATCTACGATGAAGACGGCAATCTGCGGTATTTCTTCGGCAGCCAGTGGGATGTCACCGACATCCACCAGTCCCGTGCCGAGGAACGGCATGCGAAAGCGATGGCGAGAGAGGTCTCGCACCGGCTCAAGAACGTTTTCGCCGTCGTGGGCGGCATCGTGAACATAACCGGCCGGTCGATGGATTCCCGGGACGTTGCGAAAAAGATCAACGAGCGTATTCAGGCGCTTGGCCGCTCCTACGAACCGACCCTGGACGAAGCCTCGCTCGGCACCATTCATGTAGGGCAGGCGATCCGGTCCGTTCTGGCGCCCTACGATCCCGAAGGCGACCGGTTCATCTTCGAAGGGAACGGCGTGCGGACAGAACCCAATGCGATTTCCGCGATCGGGCTGACGCTTCACGAGCTCGCCACGAATGCGACCAAATATGGCGCGCTGTCCAACCGCGAAGGTACCATCACCGTCCATTGGCAGCACATCAAGGACAAGATGGACAATTCCGCGCTGGAGGTGACCTGGATCGAACAGGGCGGGCCGCGGATCGAGCAGGAGCCGGATATGGACGGCACCGGGTTCAATATCTCCAAAACCCTCCTCAATCATGCGCGCGGCGTGCTTGAAGCTGAGTGGCCTCCCGAAGGCCTGCAGGCGCGCATTCTCGTCCCTCTTACAAGAAGATCATTATGAGCCTCACCTACCTGGTTCTCGAAGACGAACCGCTGATTGCCATGGATCTCGAATTCGCAATCGAGGATATCGGGCATGAGGCCGTCGTCGCAGTGAACAATGCCGAAGCGCGCCAGGCGGTGGCGGACAACACCATTGCGGGCGCCATACTCGACGTCAGCCTGGGTGATGGCGAAACCTGCGAACCGACCGCGAAATTGCTCAGCGAGCACAGCATTCCCTTCGTCCTCCATACCGGCGATCTTGACCGCGTGGGCGAACACCTCCGGGCGCTAAACGCCCCGGTCCTGCCCAAACCGCAGGCTGCGGACGATGTGATCGAGAAGCTGGTCGGGATGGCGGAGAAAGCCTGAACGCCCGCGCGCGCGATCGGCAGCCAGCGTTATCCGGCGGCAATTACCCGGCCTCGTCAGCTCTGGCGGAAGGCCCACCGCAGGGTCTTGGCCGTGCCCCAGGTCATCGCCCGGGCCGACAAGGCCCCCAGCGCGGGGCGCTTGAGACCCAGCATCGACCGGGCAAAGGGCGGCAGCAGCGCCACGCTTTCGCTGACGATCGCTTTCTGCAGCGCGGGCGGGGCGCCTTCGGGCTTTATCGACACCACGAATTGCGCGACCTCACGCGCCTGCGGGCTGGTGCGCAGATCCTCCCGCAGCTCGCGGAAAATCGCTTCCGCTTCCCTGCGGTTGGTGGGAATGGGATCGGCACCCAGCGCCTCGGCAACAAGTGCAAACTGTCGGTAATATTCGTCCTGCTCGCGGCCCGGCATGTCGGGCCGGGTCACGCGCATGTAGCCCGCAAGGAAACTGGTCGCCTCGGCCACATGAACCCAGGCTAGCGTGCGCGGATCGGTGGCGGAATAGGGCGAACCGTCGGGCAGGGTGCCTTTCACGTGTCTGTGAATGCGATTGACCCGCTCGATCGACTGCATCGCAACCTCGCGGTCGCCAAAAGTCGTGTCGGTGATGAAATGGGCCGTACGCGCCAGCCGGCCGTGCATATCGCTGCGGAAATTCGAATAATCGAGCACGCCCTGCAGCGCATGCGGGTGCAGCATCTGCAGGAACAGCCCGCGAATCCCGCCCACCATCATGCCCACGATATCGGCGTGGACCATGCGGATCGGGCTGTCCTTTTCGAACAGCGCATCCTCCGACACCGGGCGCGGCTGGGCCTTGGCATCGCCTTCGTTGAAGGTGGCGCGCACGGTGCCGACTATGCGCTGGCGTAGAAATTCGAGGGGATCGGGCCGGTTCACAATCCCAATATAGGCTTGGCGTTGCCGAGATAAATGCCTAGGTCGCTTGAGCGATGAACGATATGACCGACAAGAGCTTCGAACCTTCCGAAAAGACCGTCCTGCCCGCGCCAGACATCGAGGTCGATGTGCGCGAGACTTTCGGGATCGATATCGACTGGAAGGTACCCGCCTTTTCCAAACCCGATCCGCGCACGCCTGACCTCGACGACGCCTATGTCTTCGATGCCGACACCACGCTCGCCATCCTGGCCGGTTTCGCGCATGATCGCCGAGTGATGGTCCAGGGCTATCACGGCACGGGCAAGTCGACCCATATCGAACAGGTCGCCGCGCGCCTCAACTGGCCGTGCATCCGCATCAACCTCGATGCCCACATCAGCCGGATCGACCTCGTCGGCCGCGATGCCATTGTGCTGCGCGACGGCTTGCAGGTCACCGAATTCCGCGAAGGCCTGCTGCCCTGGGCGCTCCAGCACCCGGTCGCATTGGTGTTCGACGAATATGACGCGGGCCGCCCCGACGTTATGTTCGTGATCCAGCGCGTGCTTGAACAGCAGGGCAAGCTGACCCTGCTCGACCAGAACCGCGTGATCCGTCCCGATGCCAATTTCCGCCTTTTCGCCACGGCCAACACCGTCGGGCTGGGCGATACGAGCGGACTCTATCACGGCACCCAGGCGATCAACCAGGGCCAGATGGACCGCTGGAACATCGTCACCGCGCTGAACTATCTGCCTGCCGAGACCGAGCAGAAGATCACCGAGGCTAAGAACCCGGATACCGATCCCAAGATCCTGGCCGACATGATCAAGGTGGCCGATCTTTCGCGCCAGGGCTTCATAAACGGCGATATCAGCACGGTGATGAGCCCGCGGACCGTCATCACCTGGGCGCAGAACTATGCCATCTTCAAGGACGTGGGCTTCGCCTTCCGCCTCTCCTTCCTCAACAAATGCGACGAGGAAGAGCGGATGCTGGTGGCCGAATATTACCAGCGCGTCTTCGGTGACGATCTGCCCGAAAGCGTCGTTGGGAAGAGTTAATCCTGCTGCCACTATGCATAACTGTGTTATTAATATAGCACAGTGAAGCCATGGCCTTGATTGATTCCATCTTCCGCAAAGAGCGTACCGAGCCGGAGCCGCCCGCGCACCGGGGCTATTACGCGCTCAGCGACGACTGGGACGATGACGATGCGTGGGACGACCGGCTCGACGATCTCGACCACGCCGTCGCCGCCGAGGAACGCCGGCGGCTCAAATGGTGGCAGCGCGACCATTGGCTGGGCCGCCGCAAGCGCTGGTGGATCGTCCGCATCCTGGCCGCGCTGGTCGCCCTGTTCATGGTGCTGGTGGCCTGGCTGGCGGTCACTGCGCCGCTCAACAAGTCGCTCGAACCGATTGCCGCGCCGCAGATCACGCTGCTGGCATCCGACGGCACGCCCATCGCCCGCAACGGGGCCATCGTGGACGAACCGGTGGATATCGACACGCTGCCGCCGCATGTGGTCGAAGCCTTCCTCGCCATCGAGGATCGGCGGTTCTACGATCACTGGGGCGTCGATCCGCGCGGGATTGCCCGTGCGGCCTTCACCGGCACGGGCGGCGGCTCCACCATCACCCAGCAGCTGGCGAAATTCACCTTCCTGACGCCCGAACGCAGCCTGTCGCGCAAGGCGCGCGAGGCGCTGATCGCCTTCTGGCTCGAAGCGCGGCTGACCAAGGACGAGATTCTCGAACGCTATCTGTCCAACGCCTATTTCGGCGACAATGTGTACGGCCTGCGCGCGGCCAGCCTGCACTATTTCTACCGCAAGCCGGAAAACCTGCTGCCCAATCAGGCGGCCATGCTGGCGGGCCTGTTGCAGGCGCCCAGCGCCTATGCGCCCACCCGCCATTATGACCGCGCGGAAAAGCGCATGCAGCTGGTGGTCCAGTCCATGGTCGCGGCAGGCTACATCACCGAAGCGGAAGCCAGGGCCATGCGCCCGCCCGCGCTCGACGTGCGGCTGAAAAGCGATCTGCCCACCGGCACCTATTTCGCCGACTGGGCGCTGCCCGAGGCGCGCAAGCTGTCGGAAACCGGCTATTCGCGCCAGGCGCTGACCACCACGCTCGATGCGCGACTGCAGAACATCGCCCGACGCGTCACCAGCCGCGCCCCGCTGGGCAATGCGCAGGTGGCGCTGGTGGCGATGCGCACCAATGGCGAGGTCGTCGCCATGATCGGCGGCAAGGATTACGAAAAATCGCCCTTCAACCGCGCCACGCAGGCCAAGCGCCAGCCGGGATCGACCTTCAAGCTGTTCGTCTATCTCGCCGCGCTGCGCGATGGCTGGGACCCTGATGATACGATCAGCAACCGCCGGATCGAACAGGGCGGCTATCGCCCGGAAAATTCGGGCGGGCGCTATTCCGACAGCCTGACGCTGCAACAAGCCTTCGCGCAGTCGAGCAATGTCGCCGCCGTGCGCCTGTTCGGCGAAGTGGGCAGCGCCAAGGTGATCGAGACCGCGCGCGATCTGGGCGTCACATCGCCGCTGACCAAGGGCGATCCCAGCATGGCGCTAGGCACCTCCACCATGAGCCTGCTCGAACTCACCGCGGCCTATGCCGGGGTGGCAGGCAATGCCTTCCCGGTCGAACCGCGCGCCTTCGCCGTGCCCGAACGCGGCTGGCTCGAACGCATGGTCGATGGCCCCTCCAGCCTGCCGGGCTCGACCGCGCGCAAGATGGAGCAATTGCTGGGCGGCGTGATCGATAGCGGCACCGGGCGCAGCGCGAAGCTGTCCATGCCCGCTTTCGGCAAGACCGGCACCACCCAGAACAACCGCGATGCGGTGTTTGTCGGCTATGCCGGGGATCTGGTCGTCGGCGTGTGGATCGGCAACGACGACAACACCCCGCTCAAGGGCGTGTCGGGCGGCGGCATGCCTGCACGCATCTGGCGCGATTTCATGAGCCAGGCCTTAGGCACCAGCGCTGCCCCCAGCCGCCCCGCACCGACCGATCTGCCCGATCCGGGCGGCCCGGTCGAACCGCTCGACGTGCCCGATCTTGGCGATATCCCCATCGGCGACGGCAATTCGCGCGTCCGCATCCGCAATGGCGAAGCCGTCTTCTCGACCGAGATCGACGGCGTGCCGGTGGATATCCGCGTGGGCGAAAACGGCATCGGAGTCGATGAACAGGCGATCGAGGAAGCCCGCCGCGCCGCAGAACAACGGCGCGAGCAGGCCGAACAGCGCTATGAAGATGTCCGGCGCGAATTCGATCGCGAGCTTACCGAGGGCAATTAGCCCCCAGCATCAGCCCTCAGGCTCGGCCATCAGCACATTCATGACTGCCGTGGCGATGGGGCGCGACCGGTCGTCCTGCCACGCCTCGACCGTCAGATTGGCGCTGCGGCGCCCCAGCTTGGTTATGCGGCCCTTGGCAAAGCTCGCCTGGCTCTTGCCCGCGGCGAGATATTGCACGGTGATGTTGATGGGTTTGAGCACCGCATCGCGCCCGATCCGCGCCAGCTCGGTGCGCAGCGCGGCATAGCCAGCCGTCTCCAGCAGCCCACCGGTCGCGCCGCCATGGAAATGCTCTGGCCGGCCCTCGACCGCCTCCACGAATTCCACCGTCATCACCGGGGCATCGTCTTCCCACTCGGACAGCTTGATGCCCAGCGACCTTGCATAGGGCGTCAGCAGCTCGATATCGGGATGGTCCTTCGCCTCAGCCACGGGGCACCTCCCGCTTCACATTGGCGCTGATCTTCATGAAGACGCCCTGGATATGAGCCACCGGATCGTCGGCATCGCCGTCATGCGCCAGCCCGCGGACGAAGGCCGCGCTGCGCGTTATCCGATAGCATTGCGAGCGGCCGAACACCGCCGCACCGGCGCGGGCAGGGCGCACGTAATCCACCCGCAGATCCAGCGTGGCGATGGGTTCGAAGCGGTCCATCGCCTTCCAGATCGCAATCCCGCTGGCCATGTCCATCAGGCTCAGGATCGGACCGGATGCCAGCACCTGCTGCCCTTCCTCGCCCAGCAGATCCTCGCGCCAGGGCAGCTCCAGCTCGACCCAGTCCTCCCCATGATCGGCATAGCGCATGCCCAGCCAGCCGGGATGCCCGCGGCTGGTCAGGAACGGGGTCGCCGTGACGGGATCGAACTTGGGCTGGTTCACGCTATCATTCATTTTTCAGTCACTTGCGTTGGCAAACCCATGTCCTATCAGGCCGGAAGCTCTGCGGCATTCGGCGCTTCTTGTCCAACCTCAAATGAGAGCTTTTTGGGTCCGATTGGGGTTAGCACGCGCCCCCTAGACCGTCTCTAACTTCCGCTAGTCTGCGATCTCCGCGTTTCCCGTGAAGCCAAAGCTCAGGCGATCTCGCGTGGTCGCATAGGAGATTACCGCGAAAAGATTTGAGTATCGCTCATCGGCGTCTTCATCGTCCGACGGATCATCTGGCTGGTCGAAAACAATGGTGTCGCCTGAAACACGCAGCGCCGATCGCGGCTCGATGCCGGCATGTACCTCCAGCGCCGCGGCGTATTCTGCCAGCGAACCGAAGTCTTCACGGTCTGGAAAGCCTTCCAGCAGCCCGGCCTCGTTCAATCGAGCCTCCATCATCGCCAGCATTTCAGGTCGAGCCAGCTGCGAGACGAAGTTCGTATAAGCGGCGAACATGGCACGATCCTGAAACGTGACGATCTCGTCGCCCGCAGCCTTTTTGATGCACGCAAAATTTTCAGAAGTCGCTCCAGAGTTTGGTGCAATCGCAACCTGGATGCTCTGGAGATAGTCTTCGTATGAGACCGTGAACCCACGCCGATCGAGGCCGCAATCGAGCAATCGTTGCTCGATTATCCGTTCTTGGATCGTCGAAGGTTCGGGCGGAATATCAATCATCATGTAATAATAGCGCTAAGGTCAATATCGGCAATGGGATCTTCAGCAGACCCCTTTCCCCACAAATACAATTTTTGCCTTTCGACAGTCGGAAATTCTTCAAAATATCAAGAAGCGCTCTCGGGAGTAGAGCCGTTTATTCCTTCTTTGATTCCAAGCCGATCAATAGGCGTGAAAAGCAGGATGTTGTACAAGTATAAAACATTTTTCATTCCGACCCGCTCGATTGTTCACGTTCAGCGCGAATTTTGTTCCATAGAAATACGGCCATCTTCACCATCGCAGAAGACCTTCCCGAAGAGTCGCTAATATCCGAATTTTCTTTCAGAAATTTATCTATCGTCCGCCGTAATTCTTCGGCGAATGGATCATATTCCAAAGATATTTCTTTGGTGGGATTGTTAAGCGTGTGGATCAGATTGTCGGCCCATTTCTTCGCTATAACCGGATGCGTTTCCACGAAAAGCATATATAGACTTTCGATTTGCTCGTCGGAGCAAGATATCGGAAAAGTAAGATCCAACATAATCAATCTCTTTTGGCGGTCCTGGGGATCGAAGACGAAATAGATTGAATTTCTATTATAAAAAGATCGAATTAGCGCTGCATCCCAGCTTCGCCGATCATTGCGTGATTGGACTCAAGAACTACTCAACGATCCTCCGCTGCTTTTCCGACCCGCTCGATTGTTCATGTTCAGCACGAATTTTGTTCCATAGGAATCCCGCCATATCCATCATCGCAGTAGACCTGCCATCAGAATCGCTAATATCCGAATTTTCTTCCAGAAATTTATCTATTGTCCGCCGTAATTCTTCGGCGAATGGATCATATTCCAAAGATATCTCTTTGGTGGGTTTGTTAAGATTGCGGATGAAATTGTCGGCCCATTTCCTAGCCATGACAGGATGCGATTCCACGAAGAGCACATATAGGCTTTCGATTTGCTCGTCGGAGCAAGATATCGGAAAGGTAAGGTCCAACATAATCAATCTCTTTTGGCGGTCCTGGGGATTGAAGACCAATTAGATTGAATTTCTATTATAAAAAGATCGAATTAGCGCTGCAGCCCAGCTTCGCCGATGATTGCGTGATTGGACTCAAGAACTACTCAACGATTCTCCATTGCTCGGTTTCTATTTCCGCTTGAACTGCCATGGCGGGCTGAGCAAAGTCGATTAGGCTCACGACGCCGCTCTGACGGAGGCCTGATGCGCTCCTATGCCCGCCAGAACGCCTGCTGCGGAGGCAAGTGTGGCGTTGTGCATCGGCGTGGCGCCATCGCCCGCCGCCCACACTCCATCGACCGATGTTGCGCCCCACTGGTCGACCTTGACGTAAGGTCCGGTTGGTCCATCCTCGTGCTCGCATCCGAGCATCGCGGCGAGCGGCGTGGCGGGTCTGGTTCGCGGCGCGGTAAACACGGCCGCTACTTCCACGAACCGTCCATCCGCGAGGCGGACGCCGTCGAGGACGGGCGCTTCGCCCATCAGCTCCACCACAGGAGTACGCTCGATGGTGATGCCGCGTGCGGCAAAGGCGTGGATCTCGGCCGGTTCGGGCTCGAATTCTCCCTGGGTGAAATAGGTGGTCGGCCCCCAGTCGGGGATCAGGACGGCCTGATGCGCGGACATCGGATGGGCCGCGATCACGCCGAGCGGCAGGTCCCGCATTTCGTATCCGTGACAGTAAGGACAATGGAGCACGGTTTCTCCCCAGCGCTCGCTCATGCCCGGTATCGGCGGCAATTCGTCCGCGACGCCGGTTGCCAAGACGAGACGCCTGGCGCGGTGTTCGCTGCCGCCCGCTAGTTCGATTGCGAATCCATCGCCGTCGGCACGGGCAGCGATGGCCTCGCCCGACGTAACCTCGGCACTGGGATAGCGCAGCAATTGAGCACGGGCATCGCGGATGATCGCTGCAGGCGCCCGGCCATCCTGTCCCAGAAAGCCGTGGGCTTCGTCTGCAAAGCGGTTACGGGGCATCCCCGCATCGATCACGAGCACCTTCTGCCGCGCCCGCGCCAGCTGCATCGCAGCCGACATTCCCGCAAAACTGCCGCCCACCACAATCACATCGTACATGTCGTCACCTTTCACATAACATTACCTGTTACATGAGAGGCTTTCGGATCTTTTGCAACATCGAATGTGACATGATATCACAATGGTCCTTGATCGGAGTTCGAAAATTTGGACGCGCGCCTTTCCCGAATGCTTCACTTGCTGATCCACATGGGCCGGATGGACGGTCCTTTGACGTCCGATGCGGCTGCGGTGATGCTGGGCACCAATCCGGTCGTGATCCGGCGGACGATGGCAGGGCTTCGCGATGCCGGTTACGTGCGCTCGGTCAAGGGCCATGGGGGAGGCTGGTCGCTGACATGCAAGCTGCACGAGATCACGATGCTCGATGTGCATCGCGCGCTGGGGGAGAACCGGATTTTTGCGCTCGGCCCCGCCGATCCTGACCCTGCGTGTCTGGTGGAACAGGCCGTCAACCGCTCACTGGAGAGTGCGCTGCGCGAGGCGGAGGCATTGTTGCTGGAACGCCTGGCCGATGTCTCGCTGGCCGATATCGCGGCTGACTTCGACCAGCGTTTCGGGGAGCTGCCGCCTGACAATCGGGCGAGCTAGCGAAGTGCTTCCGGAAAGGCGCCTTTGACGGGGCACTTTAAGCGGCAGCGGTTGCCCGAACCGGTTTTCGAGCCACTCCTCGAAACCGACCGCTGCAGATAAAAACTCAGGAATGCGGAAAGCCGAGGTGTTTCCGTAACGGCCTAGGTGCGGCCTTCTCCCGCCAGCGTCCTACCAGAGCGTGTAGACGGTCAGCATGAACAGGATCACCAGCACGCAGAAGGCCACCGCGCGTCCCGCTGCCGACAGGAAACCGCCTGTCTGGTCAGCGCAGTTGTCTGGCTGTTCGAAGACTTTCAGAAAACTCATATCCGTTTTTGCTCCCCATCAAAAACCGCCGCCTGCCAAAGCGTCTATCGCACCCTGCAGAATGATCGCAGCGGCGTGGCTGTCGACCTTCTCTGCCCTCTTGGCACGGCTCATGTCCTGGCCGATCATGGCGCTCAGCGCGCTCGAGGTCGACCACCTTTCGTCCCATAGAAGGATGGGAAGTTCAAGCGTCTGGGAAAGATTTCGGGCATAGGCGCGGCTCGCCTGCGCGCGCGGGCCCTCGCTGCCGTCCATGTTGAGCGGCAGGCCGATCACGATACCCTTGATATTCCGCGCGGCGACGATCTCCTTCAGCTTGCCCGCATCCTTGGTGAACTTGCTGCGCGGCACGGTCTTGCCCGCCGTGGCATAGCGCCAGCCGGCGTCGCACACCGCCACTCCGATGGTCTTGGTGCCGAGATCGAGGCCCAGCAGCGCGCCGCCTTCGGGCAGCGCATCGCCATATTCCAGCGCGTTGGCGGTAATCACGCTTCGGAGGGAGCCGGCGTGGCCGATGCAGCCAGCGCGCGGACCCGGCGCAGCACGTCTTCCTGCAGATTCTTCCAGAACAGCGGGATGTCGTAGACGTGGTAATTGCCGCCAGGCAGCACGCCGGGGCCAAGATCGGGCGGATCGCCGATCAGCAGCAGGCCGCGCTCGTCGCAGCGGGCGGGAATGGCGCCCACGATGAGCTCGCCCGAGCGCAGGTCGGCGCTGGGTTTGAGCGTGCCGAGATTGGCCTCTGCCGGGGCCGAGCCGCCGGTCGCCCCGGTCAGCGGATTGACGCACAGGATCGGCCCGTCGCCGCGCGGCTGTCCGTCGAAGCCCGGGGTGGCCTGGTACCGGCTTTCGAACAGATCGGCATCGCCGTCGTCGCTGAAGGCGGAATAGGCGATCAGGCAGCCGGTCTGGGCGGGCGCGGCGCAGGCCGGGAGGGGCAGGGCGGGCAGATCGTGTTCGATCGAGATCGGCCAGCCGATGGCATAGACCGCGGCGATCCGGTCGCTCAGCCCGCGCGCTTCGGCCCGGTCGATCAGCAGGCGCAGGATATGGATCGCGCCCTGGCTGTGGCCGGCCAGCACGATGGGTTTATCGGGATCGACGCTGTCGAGGAAATAGTCGAACGCCTGCGCCACATCGGCATAGGCCGCGTCGATCGCCTGCTGCGCCTCGGGCCGGTCGGTCAGGAAGGCCCCGGCTGCCGCCTGGCGGTATTTCGGCGCCCAGATTTCATCGGCCCGGTTGAAGGGGCTGGCCAGCCCGCGCAGGAAGGTCCGCGCGCGGCTGTTGGTCGCCGCATCGTCCAGCGTGGCGTTCCAGGCGGTGCCTCCGGCCTTCAGGAAACTGGTCGGCGGAACGAAGAAGACGGCGAAATCGGGGATTGCGGCCGGATTGGCGGCTTCTCCGGTGACGGAACCCGTTGTTCGGGCGTCGGCGGCCCGATCAAGAGGGCGTTCGGAGCCAATTCCGGAACGATTTGGGGTGTCCTCGGCGGTCGGATTGGTTGCATCGGCCGCCCCGTTTTCGGCAGGCTGGGCGATGGCCGGCTGGTACCGCGACGGGTCGCTCGTCCCCAGGCCGGGCCGCGAATACCACATCTCCGGATCTTCATAGGCATTGGCGGCCAGCGCCTCCTGCTCGACGAAGTCTCCGCGAGGAACAAAAGCGATTTCAGTGGCTTCGCGCGACCAAATCGACAGCGCGATAGCGCCGCCGATGACGATCACGATGAGCAATGCGACGATGAAAAGAAACTTGCGGACCATGTCAGGCAGCTTCCGGCGCGGCGTGGGGTTCGACATCTCCCTTGCGGCGCGCAGACCGCCGTTCGAGCGCCACCTTTATCATCGCCAGCAACGGATCCGCCAGCGCCAGCCCCAGCAGGCCGAACAGCACCCCGAAAATCAGCTGCGCCGAAAGCACCAGCGCGGGCGCGAGATCGACGGTTTTCTTGGCGATCATGGGCACCAGCACATAGCCGTCGAAGTTCTGGACGAGGAAATAGACGAAGATCGTATAGAGCCCCATGTCGGGCCCGCCGGAGAAACCGACGAGGACCATCAGAATTCCTGAAATAATGGCGCCGATGTTCGGGATGAAGGCCAAAAGGCCGGTCAGCAAACCCAGCAAAGCCGCCATCGGCACCGAGCCGATCCCGATCACCATCCCGCCGAATGCGAGCATGATCCAGGTAAAGAATCCCTCGAAGGCCATGCCCACCAGTCGTCCGGCCATCAGGCGCCGCAGCGTATACGCCTGGTGGCTCAGCGTGTCGTAGAACCCGCCTCGCTGGCTCGCGGGCACGATCCACGCGACGCCGCGCTCGTAAATGCGTGGGTCGATTGCGAGGTAAATGCCGATAATTATGATCAGAAACAGCGTGGTAAGTCCGCCGAAAATGCCGCCGATCGCCTTGGTTACCGTGCCCACACCGCTCGCCATGCTGCCAGCGAAACTCTGGATGTCGCCGGACCGGATGGCAAAGCCCTTCGACTGGAGGAAGCCGATCAGCCGCCCGAGTTGCTCATTGATGATCGACGGGAATTGGGCGGCCTGCTGCGAGATCTGCGATCCGGCGAAATATCCCAGCCAGATAAAGAATGCCGTCACCAGCAGCAGCACGATGGCTACCCGCAAGCCGCGCCCGACAGGAATGACCTTGGCCAAGAGGCGCGCCCCGCCGTCGACCATGCAGGCAAAGACCATGGCGCCGAAAATCACCAGCAGCGACTGGGAGATGTGGATCACCAGTACGATCAGCCCGATGACAAGCCCCCAGACGAGCGCGCGGCCAGCTTCGAACCGCAGCTTCGGATCGCCGATATAGGTCGGGCTTGCGCCCGGATCGTCGTGATAGGCAAGGTCGCTCGTATCGACCTGCTCGTTTGCAGTCTCCGACGATTTATCAGTCATTCCGTGCGGTTCCCTGTCTGCGCCGGGCGGAGCGTGGTCCAGGCACGGCCTTCACGCAAGCTCGTAAACCAGGAGATGGGGTTTAGCGTGGTCGTGCCATCGAGCGAGAATGTGATGAATTCCGCCCGACCGCCGATATTGGTCAGCGGAACCGGCCCCAGCAGGCCCCGCGAGGAGTTGAGTTCGCGACTGTCGGCCGAATGGTCGCGGTTGTCGCCCATTACGAATACAGCATCGTCCGGAACGGTGATCTCGGCGAAGTTGTCGAGCGGCTGATTGAGGTGGTCGATGATCAGGTAGGTCGCCCCATTGGGCAGGGTTTCCCGGTACACCGGAACCCGGCAAACCGGCGTTCCATCGTCGTTATTCACCAGGAAGGTGGGATCGCCAAAACCGTAGCAGCGCGAATTCTCGTCGACAGGGAGGTCGAGCGGGGGCTCTGCTTCCTGCTGGATCGGATTGCCATTGAGAATGATCTGGCCGTTCTGGACAGCAATACGGTCGCCGGGCAGGGCGACAACCCGCTTGATGTAATCCTCATCCCGCTCGGGATGAACCGGGATCACGATATCGCCATATTCGGGCGTAGAGGCGAACAGCCGCCAATCGCCGCGCGGCGCAAGATGAAAACTGATCGAAGACCAGTTCCATCCATAGGGATATTTGCTGACCACCAACCGGTCGCCGACAAGCAGGTTCGGCAGCATCGATTCCGATGGAATGTAGAAAGGCTTGGCGATAAAGCTGTGAAACGCGAAAACTGCCAGCAACATCAAGGCCAGGCCGCGAATTTCTGCGATCCAGTCGACGCGCTTGTCGTGCTGCTTGTTCTTCTTGGTCTTGTCGGTCACTGCGGCGGTATCTGCACTCATTCGGGAAGGGCTTCGATGATCACGAATGCCTGTGCCCATGGATGATCATCGGTGAGAGTTAGATGAATGCGCGCCTCATGGCCCTGCGGCACCATTTCGGCAAGCCTTTCCGCCGCGCCGCCAGTCAGATGAAGTGTCGGCGCGCCAGATGGGGCATTTACTACGCCGATGTCCTTGTGAAATACGCCTTGCGAGAACCCTGTCCCGACCGCCTTCGCAAAGGCTTCTTTCGCCGCCCAGCGCTTGGCGAAAGTGCCGACCCGGGTGAAGGGACGCTTGTCCGCCTTGGCACGCTCGACATCGGTAAAACACCGCTGCTCGAATTTCTCGCCCCAGCGTTCCAGCGAATTAGCGATGCGGTCCATATTGGTCAGATCGTTGCCCATGCCGATGATCATCTGAGCGTTCCTCTCATCTGGCCTCGTCCATCAATTCGCGCATGTGGCGCACCGCCTGCTCCAAGCCAACAAACACAGCTTCTCCAACGAGATAGTGGCCGATGTTCAGTTCGGCGAGCTGCGGAATGGCGGCAATCGGCTGCACGTTTTCATAGGTGAGCCCATGGCCAGCATGCGGCTCGATGCCGTTCTTTGCAGCCAGGGCGGCCATGTCGGCGACGCGCTTGAGCTCCTGGGCCATCCTTTCGTTATCGCCGTCCAGGTGGGCGTGGGCATACTCTCCCGTGTGGAATTCCACCACCGGCACACCCAGCCGCAGGGCAGCGTCGAGTTGCCGCTCTGTCGCCTCGATAAACAGCGAGACCCGAATGCCTGCGTCGCGCAATTTGGCGACGATCGGCGTCAGCGTATTGTGCAGCCCTGCCGCATCGAGCCCGCCTTCGGTCGTGCGTTCCTCGCGCTTTTCCGGCACGATACAGGCTGCATGCGGCGCATGTCGCAGCGCGATTTCCAGCATTTCTTCCGTCGCAGCCATCTCGAGATTGAGCGGCAGGTCGGTCGCTTCCTGAATACGCCGCAGATCGGCATCCCTGATATGGCGGCGATCCTCGCGTAGATGGGCAGTGATACCGTCGCCGCCGACACTCGCCACGATTTGCGCAGCGCGAACCGGATCGGGATGGTCGCCACCGCGCGCATTGCGAATGGTGGCGACGTGATCGATGTTCACGCCCAGGCGGAGGGGAGGGGTCATTGACATGCAACTGCGCTCAATATGTCGAAGGTAAAGCCGTTCCCGGACCACACTTCGCCGAAGGAGAAGATATCTTCGCCTTGCTCTGTGGCCATTGCGACGATGATGCCGCTGTCGGGCAGGATGAGATTGCGAATCTGATATTTGCCGATGGCACCGCGGCGCTCGACAATGCGGACATCGCCGCTACAGCCGGCGAGAGGCGCGGCGAATGCCCATTGGCCCAGAGCCATGTACCCAAGCGCCGGATCACCGGTCCACATCGCTTGCAATGGTTCGTCGCTGAGGAGACGTTTGGCGAGCAGGGCCCGGTCAAATCTGACCATATCCGAAAGCGGCCCGACCAAGCCGCCCGCCGCGCCGTAGCGAGGAAGGATCTTTCGATAAAGTTCGTCAGAACCTGCAAATTCAAGCGTGCCGCCGCCGCCCAGAAAGCGCGTTCCCGTTAATCCGGCCGGGCCCGCGATCATGTCGGAGACGAGTTTCTCGAGAGAATGCCCCGTTACCATCTCAAGGGCGGCACCAAGCACGATGTAATCGCAATTGTTATAGCTGTAGCCCGTCTCAAGAGGCTCGCCCAACGTGTTCGTACACCAATCCAGAGTCGAGGGAAGGTCGCTAGTGTAGAACGCAGGCCAATCACCTGATGATCCAGCTTCGTCGGGATTGGGAAGGGGGGACCGATGCTGAAGCAGTTCGCGCCAGGTGACGCTGCTGCCTGCGAGACGAGGGACGTAGCGTCCGACTGGTTCGTCGAGCGACATTTTGCCCATGCCAACCTGTTGCATCGCTAATGTGGCCACAACTTGCTTGGTCACCGAAGCCCAGGGCCAGAGTTGATCCGCTGCTCTCGGCCCAAAGGCGCGGCTTTGTATGTCTTCATCGCCGCCCAAAGAGATGGCGATTTCGCCGCGAAAACCATTGGCATTCGCCAGCTTGGAAATTGCGGTGTCAGCCACGCTTGTTCCATCCGCCACTCCTCCTCCCGGCACCTCGCCAACTGACGCGCAAGCGCCAAGAAGGGTGAGCGCGGAGGCAAGGAGAAAGGGGCGAAAGATCAAGCCTTGCGGCTTCCGGGCTTGGTGATATCGATGGCTGCCAGCGCCTCTGGCACCTCGTCTTCGGCATAGGTCGGGAAATTGATGTGAATGAGCGGGAAGAACGGCACGCCCGGATCGGCGGACCCGTTGCTTCTATCGACCAGAGCAACCTCGGCGATCACTTCGCCGCCTTCGCGCTTTACCGCTTCGATGGCTTCCCTGCTGGAGAGACCGGTAGTGACGACATCTTCCACCATCAGGACCTTGGCGCCTGGCTCCAGACGGAAACCGCGCCGCAGCTCGAAAGTGCCTTCGGGACGTTCGAGGAACATGGCGTCTTTACCCAGAGCGCGTCCCATTTCCTGGCCTATGATGATGCCGCCCATTGCAGGGCTCACGACCACATCTATCTGATTGCGGATGTCGCGGGGTATCTTCTGGCCAAGCGCAAAGGCGAGTCGTCCGGCGCGCTCGGCGTTCATCAGCACGCGTGCGCACTGTAGATAATGCCCGCTGTGGCGTCCGCTGGAGAGCAGGAAGTGACCTTGCAGCAGGGCGTCGCTGGCGCGGAATTCGGAGAGGATTTCGTCTTCTGTCATAGTGCGAAAACCCAAAGCGCCTCGCGACGATTTGCGCAAGAGGCAAAGAAGGATGTATATTTTTATCCCGCCGCGGCTTGAGGCTGGCTCAAACCCTGCCTATAGGGCGCATCGCAACCGGGCCTCGCTTGAGGGGCGGATACCTGCGTGCTTGCGGAGTTCGCAAAGCGTCGCATACCGACAGACGACACGACACGAAAGAGTTCCAACCTAATGAAAACTCTCGGATTTCACCGGATCGTAGCCAGCCTGGCGATGGCCGTTTCGCTGCTGCTTGGCGCACAGGTGGCGTTGGCGCAGACGACTCTGGAGCAAGGCGACCTAGTCGGCCCTGTTCCCGATGAAACTCCCTCGGCAGCGCTTGAGGCAGTCGATCCTGCCGAAGCTGCGGATGTGGCCGATCCCGATGCAGTAGCAGCGGGCAGCGGAGCGTATACGCCGATGAAGCCGACCGCAGGCAAGGGGATGCCGGTGGATGCCGGCATCGACATTCAGCCTCAGTATTCGCAGACTGGCGAGTTCGCTTACGCGCTCCACTCCGGCCTGATCTGGGTCATGGTGCTGATCTGTGCCTTCGTGCTTGCGCTGATGCTCTACGTCGTCATCCGTTTCCGCCGGAAAGCTAACCCGGTACCGTCGAAGACGAGCCACAACACGCTGGTCGAGGTTGTCTGGACGGTCGTTCCCGCGCTTATCCTGCTTGGCATCGCCATCCCTTCGATCACGCTGATTGCCAAGCAGTATGAAACGCCGCCCAAGGACGCCATCACCATCAAAGCGATCGGCTATCAGTGGTACTGGGGTTATGCCTATCCCGACAACGGCGACTTCGAAATCGTTTCGAACATGCTGGAGGCCGATGAAGCGGATGCCCGCGGCGAACCGCACCAGCTTGCGGTCGACAATCGCATGGTCGTCCCCGTTGGTGTTCCGATCCGCCTGCAGGTCACCGGCGCCGACGTTATCCACTCGTTCGCCGTGCCGAGCCTCTGGTTCAAGATGGACGCCGTTCCGGGCCGCCTGAACGAGAAGATCTTCCAGGTCGATGAACCCGGCGTATACTACGGCCAGTGTTCGGAACTGTGCGGTGCACGCCACGGCTATATGCCGATTGCAGTGGAAGCTCTGCCGATGGACCAGTACAATGCCTGGGTTCTTGCTCAGGGCGGCACGATTGCCGGTGCGGAAGAAGAAGGTGTAGAAGCCAATCCTTCTGCCGCTCCGCTGCAGGAACCCGAAAGCAGTGAACCCGGCGCGCCGGGTGCAGGTGCGGCACCGGTTGCACCGACCGAAGCGTAATAGTAAGCTTTTTCTAATATACGAAGCCGAGAGACCAACCGATGGCTACCACCGCCGATAACTTCCAGGCCCACGCCGACCACGCGCACGACGATCATGCCGACCACAAGCCCGGCTTCTTCGCGCGCTGGTTCATGTCCACCAACCACAAGGACATCGGTACGCTCTACCTGATCTTCGCGATCATCGCGGGCATCGTCGGTGGCGCTATTTCGGGTATCATGCGCGCAGAGTTGCATGAACCGGGCATCCAGTACCTCCAGTTCTGGGCCGAGTTCATGGGCGGAAACGCCGATTTCGATACCTCGCTGCACATGTGGAACGTGTTCATCACGGCCCACGGCCTGATCATGGTCTTCTTCATGGTCATGCCGGCGATGATCGGTGGCTTCGGCAACTGGTTCGTGCCGCTCATGATCGGTGCGCCTGACATGGCGTTCCCACGCATGAACAACATCTCATTCTGGCTGACCGTAGCGGGCTTCTTCTCGCTGATGTTCTCGCTCTTCGTGCCGGGCGGCACGGGACCGGGCGCAGGTACGGGCTGGACCGTCTATGCTCCGCTCTCGACCTCCGGATCCTCGGGCCCGGCAGTCGACTTCGCGATTTTCGCTCTGCACCTTGCCGGTGCTGGCTCGATCCTGGGCGCAACCAACTTCATCACCACCATCTTCAACATGCGTGCGCCGGGCATGACCCTGCACAAGATGCCGCTGTTCGTATGGTCGGTGCTGGTTACTGCCTTCCTGCTGCTGCTGGCGCTTCCGGTGCTCGCCGCTGCAATCACCATGCTCATCACGGACCGTAACTTCGGCACGACGTTCTTCGATCCGGCCGGCGGCGGCGATCCGATCCTTTACCAGCATCTGTTCTGGTTCTTCGGTCACCCCGAAGTGTACATCATGATCCTGCCCGGTTTCGGCATGATCAGCCAGATCGTGGCGACCTTCAGCCGCAAGCCGGTCTTCGGCTACCTCGGCATGGCTTATGCCATGGTCGCGATCGGCGTGGTCGGCTTCATCGTCTGGGCGCACCACATGTATACCGTGGGTCTCGACGTGAATACGAAGATGTACTTCACCGCGGCCACCATGGTTATCGCGGTTCCGACCGGCGTGAAGATCTTCAGCTGGATCGCGACGATGTGGGGCGGTTCGATCGAGTTCAAGTCTCCCATGGTGTGGGCGCTGGGCTTCATCTTCCTCTTCACCGTGGGCGGTGTGACCGGCGTCTATCTCGCCAATGGAGGCGTGGACGATGTGGTGCACGATACTTACTTCGTCGTTGCTCACTTCCACTACGTGCTTTCGATGGGCGCAGTGTTCTCGCTCTTCGCCGGGTTCTACTACTGGTTCCCGAAGATGAGCGGCCGCATGCACTCCGAACTGCTGGCGCACCTGCACTTCTGGGGCTTCTTCGTCGGCGTGAACGTGATCTTCTTCCCGCAGCACTTCCTCGGATGGCAGGGCATGCCGCGCCGCTATCCCGACTATGCGGAAGCCTATGCCTATTGGAACGAGATCAGCTCGATCGGTTACGAGATCATGGCTGCTTCCATGCTGCTGTTCTTCGCCAACATCATCTATGCCTTCGTGGCAGGTAAGAAGGCTGCTCCCAACTATTGGGGCGAAGGCGCGACGACGCTGGAATGGACCCTGTCCAGCCCGCCGCCGTTCCATCAGTTCAGCGAACTGCCGGTGATCGAAGAGCATCACGATTACCACAACCACATCGGAGAGGCGAAGCCGGCACACGGCTGATCTCTTCCGAGACTGGACAAGACAGAGCGGCCGGTCCCATGAGGGGCCGGCCGTTTTCTTTTGTGCGGATGAGGGAGTGACCATGCCAGAGATGCGAATGATCGATGTCGGCGAGGTGCAGCTGCGATGTGCGATCGAAGGACCTCGGGATGGCCCCGGCGATCTCGTCATTCTGGTGCATGGATTTCCCGAAAGCTGGTACAGCTGGCGGCATCAGTTGGGTCCGCTGGCAGAGGCCGGCTTCACGGCCTGTGCGATCGACGTGCGCGGCTACGGTGGTTCAGACAAGCCTCACCCCATCGAGGCCTATGCACTCGAGCGGATCGTCGGCGACCTCGTTGGCCTCAAGTTGGCACTTCAGCCAGACCGGCCTGCAATCCTTGTCGGCCATGACTGGGGCGCGCCGATCGTCTGGAATACGGCGCTTACCAACCCCGAACACTTTCATGCGGTCGCGGGCATGGCTGTGCCCTTTGCGGGAGTACCGAGCCGGCCGTTCACCGAGGTTTTCCACCAGCACTTCACTTCGCAGGGCAAGTTCTTCTATCAGGAATATTTCCAGGAGCCGGGCGTCGCTGAGGCCGAAGCGGAAGTAGACCCGCGCGATTGGGTGGAGCGCATGATGTATTCCATCAGCGGGGACGTTCCTCCCGGTGACTATTTCAGCAAACCTTACGGAGCCACCTTCCTGGAAGGCCTGCCAGATCCCGAGCCGATGCCATGGCTCAGTAAAGCTGATCTCGACTATTATGAAAACGAATTCCGCCGATCGGGCTTCCGGGGCCCGCTCAACCGATATCGCAATCACGTCGCGGACTTCGAATGGCTTCAAGCATGGAAGGGCCAGCAGATCGAACAGTCGGCGCTCTTCGTCGGCGGCACGCGCGATCCCGCGACATTTCTGTTCGGCGCGGTCAGCGACCCGATCGCACTGATGAAAATGAGTGCACCAAAGGTCGAAGGGCATATCCTCGACAATGTCGGGCACTGGACCCAGCAGGAGAGGCCGGGCGAAGTCAATCGGCTGCTAATCGACTGGCTCGACCGGCTCTGAAAGGGTGAAACGCTTCCCCGCCTTTTCTCCGCTATACTTTGCCTTTCTGGGTTCGTGTGCACCCTCGATGCCCGCACAGACTTCTCTCCTGAACGAGGAAGCCGAGATCGTCGCACCGGGCGTCATCAGCACAGCAGAGGCCGAGGAGGTCAAGCTGGCGGAACGGCCCGATGGGCTTCAGCAGGTCTGGGGAGCGGTGGGACGCAGTGGGCGCGGCCGTCTGGATCTCTGGGAACGTCACCGGGCGGCTGATGGTCAATGGTCGCCGCCCGCACGCCTCGCCATTAACGGTTCGGGAGAAGATTTCGACCCGGCCTTTTCGCCGGACGGAACACGGCTTTATTTCCATTCCGACCGTCCCGGCGGGAAGGGTGGCACGGATATCTATGTTTCCAAACGGTTGGGCGCCTTTGGCTTCAACCCGCCACGAAATCTGGGCCCGTCGGTCAACAGCGCAGGCGATGAATGGGCGCCTTGGCCGCTCGCGAACGGCAAATTGCTTTTCGCTTCGGATGGCTGGGGCGGCGCAGGAAAACACGATCTGTTCATGGGCGATCCCGCTAATCCCGAAGGTCCACGCAATTTCGGACCTGCAGTCAACGGACCGCTCAGCGAATTCGATCCGACTCTTTCCACCGATGGGAAAACGCTGCTGTTCAGTCGCGGTCTCTACGGGCCAACGGGGGAAGATTTTGCAGTCTGGAGGTCGGAAATTGTCGGAGGCGAGTGGCGCGAGGCAAGGCCCGTAGCCATAGGTTGCGGCAGCTACACAATCGGCCTCGCGTTTCTGCCGGATGGGGATTTCAGCTTCTCCAGCAGATGTCCGTCCGCGGAGACCGGAACCATGGTGATTATGCGAATGTCACGAGACGGATTGGACAGCGCTTCGTAACGGACTATAGGCGGGATCACGAGATTCCCATGACCGACGCCGTCTCATCATCCCAGCTCCCCGCGGACTGGCGCGATTTCTTCGCGCTTACCAAGCCGCGCGTGATGACATTGGTCATCTTCACCGGCCTCTGCGGTCTGCTGGCCGCGCCCGGTTCGATCCACCCTGTGATTGCCTTCACTGCGATCTTCTGCATCGCCATTGGCGCGGGAGGGGCGGCGGCTCTCAATCAGTGGTGGGAAGCCGATATCGATGCGGGCATGAAGCGCACCTCCAAGCGTCCGCTTCCCTCGGGCCGCATGAACCGCACGGATGCGCGCGATTTCGGTATATTGCTGTCAGCGGCCTCGGTCATGATTATGGGGCTGGGCGTGAATTGGCTCGCTGCTGCGATTCTCGCGATCAGCATCGTCTATTATGCGGTCGTCTACACGATCTGGCTGAAGCCGCGTACGCCGCAAAATATCGTCATCGGCGGCGGGGCGGGTGCCTTTCCTCCGATGATCGGCTGGATCGCGGTAACCGGCGATATCACGCTGATGCCGGTCTTGCTGTTCGCGATCATCTTCTTCTGGACGCCGCCACATTTCTGGGCTCTCGCCCTCTTCGTGCAGAGCGATTATGCGAAGGTCGGTATTCCCATGATGCCGGTCGTGAAGGGTGAAAAATCCACCCGCCGCCAGATAATCGCCTATTGCGTGCTGCTGGTGCCCATCGCGGCTGCGCCATGGCTGATCGGCGGGACGGGCGCTATTTACGGGGTCACGGCCATCGCGCTCTCGCTGGTTTTCCTGCTGATGAGCGTGCCTGTTGCGTTCCGCACCGCTGTCGAAGGCGACCGGATGATCAAGGAAAAGCGGCTGTTCGCATTCAGCGTGTTCTACCTCTTTGCGCTTTTCGGGGCGCTCGTCGTCGACCGCCTTGCGGCACATTACGGAGTTTTCGGATGACGCCCGAAGAAGAGAAAGAATATCGCCGTCGGCAGAAGAGCCGCAATCTGGTTCTTGGCGGGATCCTGCTGTTCATGGCAGTGCTGTTTTATGCTATCACCATCGTAAGAATGTGAGGCCCCTATGACGACCGCGACCTTGGAATCCCGGAAGAACCGCACGGCGCTATTGGCGTTGGTTGGTGCTGCGGCGATGCTGGGGTTGGGTTATGCTGCGGTGCCGCTTTACCAGTTGTTCTGTCAGGTTACCGGATTTGCAGGGACCACGCAGCGCGCCACTGAAAGCGACGCGGCAATTGCCGAACGGTTTGCAAAATCGTCGGGCGGGCAGGAGATTTCGATCCGGTTCGACGGAAATGTCGCGCCAGGCCTTGGCTGGAGCTTCCACCCCGAACAGGTGACCGACACCGTGACCATCGGCCAGCGGGACATGGCGATCTATCTGGCGAAGAACAATACGAACCGGCCCATTACCGGCACGGCGACCTTCAATGTCGAGCCGGAGCAGGCAGGAGCCTATTTCAACAAGATCCAGTGCTTCTGCTTCACCGAGCAGACGCTGCAACCCGGGCAGGAAGTTCGCATGCCCGTGCTTTATTTCGTCGATCCCAAAGCGCTCGATGATCCGAATATGGATGGGGTGGAGCAGATCACCCTTTCCTACACTTTCCACGAAGCGAAGGAATAAGGGCCTTCTGCCCCTAGACCCGCAGGCAAACGCGCATTAAGGGCCTTGCGCTAAGCGAAACCCAGGACACAGGTACAATGGCTGGTAACGTCAATCACGAATATCACATCCTCGAACCCGACATCTGGCCGTTCATCGGTTCGTTTTCGGCGCTGATCTTTACCAGCGGCATGGTGCTGTACATGCACGAAATGCCCTCGGCACACCTCGTGCTTGGCCTAGGTATCGCGGGTCTGATCGCCACATTCTTCAGCTGGTTCTCGAACATCGTGAAGGAAGCCGAACGCGGCGACCACACGCCGATCGTCCAGCTGCACATGCGTTACGGGATGATCCTGTTCATCGCGTCGGAAGTGATGTTCTTCGTCGGCTGGTTCTGGAGCTGGTTCGATTTCTCGCTCTTCCCTTCCGAAATTTCCGAAGTGATTGGCGGCGAATTTCCGCCCGCAGCGATCGAAGCTGTCATCAATCCCTTCGGTCTTCCGCTGCTCAACACGCTGATCCTTTTGTGCTCGGGCACGACCGTGACCTGGGCTCACCATTCTCTGATCCACGGCGACCGCGAAGGCCTCAAGAAGGGCCTCTGGCTCACCATCATCCTGGGCGCGGTGTTCACTTGCATCCAGGCTTATGAATACGCCCACGCACCCTTCGCTTTCGGAGGAAACACCTACAGCTCGGCCTTCTACATGGCGACCGGGTTTCACGGCTTCCACGTTTTGGTGGGCACGATCTTCCTGATCGTCTGCCTCGTACGGACCTACAAGGGCCACTTTACCCCGCGCCAGCACTTCGGTTTCGAAGCGGCTGCCTGGTACTGGCACTTCGTAGACGTCGTGTGGCTGTTCCTCTTCGCCGTCGTCTACGTCTGGGGCGGCTGGGGCGCAGCGACGCACGGATGATCTCCGAACAGTACGGATAGAATTTGGGGCAGCCCGGTATACCCGTGGCTGCCCCTTTCGGTTTGGAACCAATGGCCAATCGTCTTCCCATCATTCCCACCATCATCGTCGGCGCCGCGATTGCCGTGATGATTGCGCTCGGCTTCTGGCAATTGGCGCGGATGGACGAGAAAAAGGCTATGCTGGCCCGGTTTGCTCAGGCGCAGACTTTGGACACTCCGGTCGCTTTTCCGCGTAAGGCGGAAGACATCGACAATGCGCTTTATCGCCGCAGCAGCGTCACCTGCGCCGAGGTCCTCTCCCAGCGGACAACGCCTGGGCATAATGAGGCAGGGCGCAGCGGGATTGCACAGATGGCGCGGTGCCGGCTCGGTGGTGGCGGAGAAGCGGAAGTGGCGTTCGGATGGACGCCAACGCCCCAGGTTGTCGATTGGAGCGGCGGGACAGTCCAAGGCATTGTAGGTCCGGCGGGAACTGAGGCACGACTTGTTGCCAATCCTGCGGCCGATGGGCTCGAGCCCTTGGCTCGGCCAGACCCCGCTGACATTCCCAACAATCATCTCGCTTATGCTGGGCAGTGGTTTTTTTTCGCGATCACCGCGCTGGTAATTTACATCCTAGCCTTGCGGCGCAGAACGCAGGGCGGCGGCACGCGCGCTAGGGACCATTAAAGAGCGGCTTGCTTGCCCGCGTGGGCCAGCGCGGCTAACCGCATCCGCGCAATGAAATACGTCTCCACCCGTGGCGAGGCTCCCAGCCTCGATTTCGCCGAAGTCACGCTGGCCGGACTGGCCAGCGATGGTGGGCTCTATGTGCCCGAAAGCTGGCCGCGATTCTCTGCCGATGAAATCGCCGCAATGCGGGGTTTGCCCTATGCGGAGCTTGCGGCGAGGGTGATGGAGCCCTTCGTCGGCGACTGCCTGACGCCAGAGCGTCTGCGTGACCTGACTACAAAAGCCTATGGCCGTTTCGCGCATAAGGCGGTCACTCCGCTCGTGCAGCTAGACGAGCAACATTGGGTCCTCGAGTTGTTCCATGGGCCGACATTGGCGTTCAAGGACGTGGCGTTGCAGATGCTGGGCCTACTATTCGAGGAATTTCTCGGCCGCGAGGAAGGCAGCCTCACCATTGTGGGTGCGACGAGCGGCGATACGGGCAGTGCGGCGATCGATGCGGTGGCCGGTCTCGATAACGTCGAGATATTCATGCTTCACCCCAAGGGGCGGGTAAGCGATGTTCAGCGCCGCCAGATGACCACGGTGCGCGCGCCCAATGTCCACAATATCGCTATCGACGGCTCGTTCGACGATGCGCAGGCGATGGTGAAGCGCATCTTTGCCGACAAGGACGTGACTGCAAAACACCGCATCGGCGCGGTCAATTCGATCAACTGGGCGCGGCTTATGGCGCAAGTGGTCTATTACTTTGCGGCCTGGCTTCAGCTAGGCGGGCCGAAACGCAAGCTCGCCTTCAGCGTGCCGACGGGCAACTTTGGCGACGTCTTCGCAGGCCACGTGGCAGCGCGAATGGGCCTACCGATCGAGCGGCTGATCGTGGCCACCAATGTCAACGATATCCTTCACCGCGCGCTCAGCGAGGGCGATTATTCGGCAGGATCCGTTACACCTACCGCATCGCCAAGTATGGACATTCAGGTCAGCTCCAATTTCGAGCGCCTGCTGTTCGACGTTGGCGGCCGCGACGGGGCGGCGATGGCGCAGCAGATGCGCGGCTTCGACACGGAGCGGGCCATGCGCCTGACCGATTTGCAGACACGAGGCGCTTCGGCCCTATTCTCCAGCGCGCGGGCCGATGAGGACGACACGCTTCAGGCGATGCGCTGGGCCTGCGAACATTGCGGCGAGCTTCTTGATCCGCATACGGCCATCGGTCTCCACGCGGCCAGGCAGGCTGATATCGATCGTTCGATACCAGTGGTAACCCTGGCGACGGCACACCCTGCCAAGTTCCCCGATGCCGTCGAGCGCGCAACCGGTATCCGGCCCGGCCTGCCTGCGAGAATTGGCGATCTCTTCGCGCGCGAGGAAAGCTACGTCGAACTGCCGGGCACCTACGATGCGGTGCGTGACCACATTCTCGGGAATGCCGCCTGATGGCCGATTTGCAGCGGGAGCCGGTGCTGATGGTGGGTGAGGGCTGGGACAGCTATCGACTCCTCGATAGCGGGCATGGGCGCAAGTTCGAAGCCTATGGCGATTACCGCTTTGTCCGTCCTGAACCGCAGGCGATGTGGACGCCGCGGCTCGGCGAGTGGGATGCTCATGGCGAATTCGTGCCCGGCAGCGACGAGGATGGCGGCGGACGCTGGCAGTTTTCCAAGGACGTGCCGCAAGATGGCTGGGAATTGGGGTGGGGGGACGATGTCCGCTTCACGGCGCAATGTACCCCCTTCCGCCATTTGGGCTTCTTTCCCGACATGGCACCGGTCTGGACCTGGATGGGCGAGCAGCTTGAGGGCCGAACCGATGCGGAAACCATGAACCTTTTCGGGTACACCGGCGTCGGGACCCAGGCTCTGAGCGGCCATGGCCGGGTCACCCATGTCGATGCCAGCAAGAAGTCGGTCGCCCAAGCTCGTGAGAACGCAGCCCTGGCAGGGCTCGACGATCGCCCGGTGCGCTGGCTCGTGGAAGATGCAATGAAATACACCGCGCGCGAGGTTCGCCGCGCCCGGCGGTACGATGGCATCATCCTTGATCCGCCGAAATTCGGTCGCGGGCCCGATGGCGAAGTCTGGCGGCTCGAGCAGGGCCTGCCCGCTCTGGTCTCAGACTGCCGCCAGTTGCTCGATTCCGACAGCAGCTTCCTTTTCCTCACAGTATACGCGGTACGCATGAGCAGCCTGGCGCTTGGCGGGCTCCTGAAAGAGGTGTTCGCCGGTCTGCCCGGCAAGATCGAACATGGCGACCTTGCGGTTCAGGAAGAAGGCGGGCGCTTACTGCCGACTGCCATCTTCGCTCGCTGGTCCAATCCGCGCTAAGACCCGAACCATGAACGATTCGCTGATTCTCGAAGTTGCCGATTTCGAACATGATGTTCTCACCGGCATCTATTCCGAGGAAACTGGCAAGCCCCAACCGCTTCGCTTCACGATCCAGGTGCGGATGAAACCCCTGCGGCATTATGATCCCGATACGTCGCTGGACGACTCGAAGAATTATATGGACCTGAAATTCGCCGCCTCGGATGCGCTGCCGGAAGGTGTGCACTTCAAGCTGATCGAGGCCGTCGCCGATCATGTCTGCGAAACGCTGTTCCTTCAGGACAAACGTATAGACGCGGTGACCGTGAAAATCGTAAAGCTGGCCATTGCCGAAGCGGGCGAGAAGATCGGTATCACACTTCATCGCGAGCGCCCCTGATGCAGGAGATTGCGGTCGAGGGTTTGCCGGACGACCCCCTTCAGGCGGCGGGAATTTTTCACAATAGCTGGCTCGCCGCGATCGAGCGGTCCCTTGGCGAAGGCAGCAGCGTCACGATTTGCGTTCCCTCGGCCGACCATACGCATGAAGAATGGCGCAAGGCAGCAGTCGCCATGCTGGCGCGCAAACACACGCCGCATCGCGTGAATATGGTAGCCGGAAGCGGGGCCCAAGCGAGAGCGGTTGTCGAGTATCTTGAATCGGCTCACGCTGTGACGGGCCAATATCTCGAGGCTGCCATATGAGCGTGACGATAGTTTTCCTTGGCCCCTTGGCGGATCTCGCCAACGGGCATGAGCTTGAGGTTGCAGGTCCGCTCGATTGGGCCGGTTTGCTGAGAGCCGTGGGGCCGGACATCGCGCGAGAAATTCAGGCCGACCGGGTGAATGTGGCGTGCGGGGGCAGTGTGCTTGCCGACAAGAAAAGTCTTCAGGCCAGGGACGGTGATGAAATTGCTTTGTTGCCGCCGGTTAGCGGTGGCTAGGCTGACTTTATCCACGCCCCTCGATGTGAGGGTTCTCGCCAAGGGCATGTCGGTCGGCGAAGCGTCGGCGGCATTCAGCGCTGCCTATCCTGAAGCCGGGGGCATCGTGTCGTTTTTGGGTAAAGTGCGACCCGGCAACGACGTTCGGGCGCTGGAGCTTACGCATTACGAGCCGCTAACCAAATCGGGAATGGACGATCTTGCCCGCTCTGCACTCGAGCGATTCGCACTCGATGGTATCCTGGCATGGCACCGGATCGGTGTGATGGTCCCGGGGGATGCGATCGTCCTCGTCGCTGCCGCAGCACCGCATCGCCGAAACGCATTCGATGCTGCCGATTTTGTGATGGATCATCTCAAGTCCGCGGCCTGGTTCTGGAAACGCGAGCGGCGGGCCGAAGGCTGGCACTGGATCGAACCGCGCGAGGCCGATTACCAGGACAGGCAAAGATGGGAGCGGAGATAGTTGCGCTGTTTTGATCTCGATCAAGGAAGCTGCTTCCTAAGGCTTGCATAGAGGTCTCCACAAAGGAGACCTGAAATGTCCAAGCATTTTACCCGCGAACTCGTCGAGCAGCAGGCGCTGATCGTTGCCGAGCCCAAGCCGCGTCACGAGGTGGACCGGAGCTTCGAACTGCCCAAGGGGCTCTATGCGGTGACCGTTTCGCTCTATCTTGGTTTCCTGCTGGTGATGGCGAGCGGGCTGTCTTCGCCGGGTCTCGTCATTCCCATGGCGATCTTTGTGCTATTCATCGTCGCTGGCTTCGGCGTTCCGGCGCTTTGGGCCAAGGTGGGTCCGCCCACGAAATCGAAGCAGATGAGTTTTGCGAAGCTTCGGCGTGAAGGCATCGCCACCCTGACGGGCCGCCTCTCGGCTCGGGATGCGAGCGTCCAGATGCTGATCTTGCCGATCATCATCTTCTGTTGGGGAGTTTCGACCGTCCTTATCGCATCTGCTGTGCGCTGAGGGCCTTCAGGGGAGAGGGAGGAGCGCGGGGTCGACCAGTTCGATCCCGCGTTTCTTCACCTTGCGGATAGCTCCGGCGCGCTCGAAGCGTGTGAGCATGCGGCTCACCGTTTCTATGGTGAGCCCAAGCATGTCCGCCAGTTCGCCCCGTGATAAGGGCAGCTCGAAATAGGTCGCGGGATGGCATGGGGAATCGCTGGCGGCACGGGCCATCGAGAGAAGCGTACCCGCAACACGTTCACCCGCCGATGCATTTCCGGTCAGGGAAAGCAGTTCGCGGCTGGCGAACAAATCTTCCTGGGTACGCCGCAGCAGCGCCTGACCGAGTCGCGGATAGCGTTCGATAGCCTGCGAAAAGGCGGGGCCAGCAAAAACGCAGAGTTCACTTTCCGCCAGCGCCACCACGTCGTGATGTACATAAGGGCCAAACATTTCGCCCACGAAGCCGCTGGGGTGGACGAGCGAGAGGATGCGTTCGCGCCCGTCTGCGCTCGTAGACGTGATTTTCAGCGCACCGCTTTTCAGCGTGGCACAAGCCAGTTCATCGGTTCCGGCTGCAAACAGCGTTTCTCCCGCCTCGAGAGTTCTGATCCGGCCAGCCTTGGCAAGCTCATCTCTCTCATCCTCGCTCAACACGGCGCAGGCGGCGCGATCACGCACCGGACAAGTGGCGCAGGCGAGGCTCATCGGACGCGGGCGCGCAAGTCTTCGAGAATCGCATCTTCTTCGGCGACAAGATGGATCACGCGGCCACGCGCGGTCTCTATCGCGACCGTGTCTTCTGTCGCGACCCTCGCAGAGGCATAGAGCGAGTCGAGGTCGCCAAGCGGAACAGCTGCGCGGCTGCGTGCCGAATCGAGCTCGGCCAGCACCACCTGCGCCGCTGCCCAATTGTCGCTGCCGACAGCGCTTCCTCTCGCGGACGACACGATTCGCGCCGCGCGGGGGCGGACGGCAAGAAAATCGCCATGTGCCTCTTCAGCCGCTGCAAGAAGCGATTGAAGGCGGGCGGCAAGACCTCCCGTCAGATCGACTTCGACAGGTGGCACGTCGATCCGGGCCGGCTCTCCGGTATCGAACTGTCCTTCGGCGCGCTCGACGTCTCGGATGGCGAGAGAAGGGTAATCGCTTTCTGCCGTCGCACAGGCGCCAAGCAGGAAAATGAGGATAGTGAGTGGGGCGGCAGTTGCATATTGCGGCATGGCCGCCACATAGCATGCGTCAGGCAGGGTGCCAGAGTGAAAGGCAAAAAAGGCAATGCTCCAGCGTTGACTTGGGCCAGCCTTTCGCTTAACGGCACGCTTCTTTCCGGGCCTACTAATCAGTGGGTCGACGGGCGCGCCGTAGATTCGCAAGGATGCGGCACAGCAATTTGAACGAGAGACACGTACCATGTTCGCAGTAGTGCGCACGGGCGGCAAACAATACCGAGTTGCCGCCGGAGACAAGATCGCAGTTGAAAAGCTGGCTGGCGAAGCCGGCGAAACCATCACGCTGGGCGACGTTCTGCTCGCTGGCGAAGGCGACAAGCTTGCCGATGCGGCGAAGACCGTCGTTTCGGCAGAGATCATCGCGCAGGCGAAGAGCGAAAAGGTCCTCGTCTTCAAGAAGCGTCGCCGTCACAATTATCGTCGCAAGAACGGCCACCGTCAGCAGATGACGCTTCTGCGCATCACTGCGGTCGGTGATTCGAAGGCTGAAAAGAAGGCGGCTCCCAAGAAGGAAGCAGCCAAGGCCGACGAAACTCCGAAGGCTGAAGCGAAAAAGGCCGCTCCCAAGAAGGATGCGGCTCCCAAGAAGGCTCCTGCCAAGAAGGCAGATGCCAAGAAGACCGAAGCCAAGAAGTAAGGAGCCCGGACCATGGCACATAAAAAAGCAGGCGGTTCGTCGCGTAACGGTCGTGATTCGGCCGGTCGTCGTCTTGGCGTGAAGAAGTTCGGCAGCGAGAACGTCGTAGCCGGCAACATTATCGTGCGTCAGCGCGGCACCAAGTTCTACCCCGCCGTCAATGTCGGCATGGGCAAGGACCACACGCTGTTTGCGCTTACCGACGGTGTCGTCCGATTCCACTCGGGCAAACTCGGCCGCAAATACGTGTCCGTCGACCAAATGGCGGAAGCAGCCGAATAACCGGACGTTCCGATAACGGGATCGTCCACACGGGACGGTCCCAGCCGGTTTAACGATCCGGCAGACGAAGAGGGAGATGGGGCCGACCCGTCTCCCTCTTGTCGTTTCTCCCTCTTCATCATCGCAGGCGAAATTGCGTTTCGCCGCCACGCAATTGTCACGTGTCCGGCCTAGGAGCCCGGAGCGTGGATGAACCGGGAGAATACCGATGTTCCATGTTACGAAGAGGCTGCTGCTGCGGCCTGCCTGGCCTGAAGATGCAGAAGCCTTGTTTGGGGGGATCGCCGATCGAGGCGTCGTCCGCAATCTCGCGCGTGCGCCGTGGCCCTATCTTCCGGAACATGCCCGGCAATTCGTGGCGATGGAAAAAAATCCCATGACGCCCAGCTTTTTGCTGACGCTTCCCGGCAGCGATGGGTCGAGCATTATCGGCGGCGCCGGCCTCGGCGACTTGGATGGCGGAGTTGAACTGGGCTACTGGATTGCACGTCCTTACTGGGGGCGGGGCTACGCGACAGAAGCTGCTCGGGGCGTGCTCGAAGTCGCCAGGATCCTAGGCTACGAGCGTGTTCAGGCGGGACATTTCGTTGACAATCCTGCGTCGGGCAAGGTGCTGCGAAAGCTTGGTTTTCGGCCAACCGGCAAAACCGTTAAGCGCCACAGTTGCGGCCGGGGCGAGGAAGCGGAATGCGTAACCTATCTGCTCGATCTGGCCGCCGATGATGGGCCGAGTTTACAAGCAGCCTGATTTCTAACCAAAAAGGCCCCCGGATTTCGTGTTCCGGGGGCCCTTTTGATATCTGAGGAGCCTAGGTTATTCAGCGGGGCTGAGCGCCGCTTGAAATTCGCCCTCATACTTGCCGATCAGCGCGCGATCGTCGTGATCCCAAGGATGGAAACCTGGCTTGAAATAGGAGAGCCATGCCGGAACGATGCGGCGCACCACCCCGGGCGAGATTGCGAGGTATTTGAACATACCCCACTTGGCCTTCCATCCCGTAATCCCGTCTTGCGCGAGCAATTCAAGCGAATCGGTCCAGCGGTTACGGAAGAAATGAAACGTGACCAGCAGCATCATGATGGTGCGTAGTTTATATCGCTTCGCCTTGGGCCAGTCTTTGGTCGCGTGGTTCCACGTATCGTAAGCCACGCCCTTGTGTTCGATTTCTTCCACGGCGTGCCATTCCCACATCGCGCGAACTTCCGGATCGGCGTTATCGAAATGGGCTGGGTTGGCGAGAAATTCTGCGGCCATCATCGCAGTATAGTGTTCGAGCGCCATGGTCGTGGCGAGGTTGAAGATTACCGGCCTCTCCTTCGTCATCGCCAGCAGCTCTTCTACTCGCTTGTCGATCGCCTTGATGTCGTAGCCGTGGTCTGCGGCTAGGCGATTGAAGGCGATGTGCTCCCGAGTATGGTTGATTTCCTGCCGTACGAACGCTCGGATTTCGGCTTCTAGCCGAGGATCGGCACCTTCGCGGTGGGCCTTTACTGCTTCGATGAAGAAAGCTTCACCGCGCGGAAAGGTCGCCGACAGCGCATTGTGCCAAGCTGTTCCGAACGGGTCTCCAGCCCACCAGCGCCGAGGCGCGGCAGCACGGTTGAAGCGCTCGTCACGCACCGTAATCGTCAGATCGGCGGGGGTTGGAGCGGAAGGATTTGCTTGTTTGGATGCCAGTGCGTTCAAGGCAATCTCCATCATCACTTACAGCAATGTAAATTAGGACTTACTGACATTAATGTCAATAAGTGACCCCTCCGGGGTTGCGAAAGGCAAATGATGCGATAACGCTTCGGGCGATGGCTACTCGCAAGCGTCTTTCCCCGGAGGAATCCCGTCTGGCAGCCCTGGAGGCGGCTCGGCTGCTCCTGATCGAAATGGGTCCGCAATCTGTTACGCTCAAGGCCGTCGCGTCGCGGATCGGGCGGACACACGCCAATCTGCTTCATCATTTCGGGTCCGCGGCCGGATTGCAGAAAGAACTTGCCCGCCATTTGGCGGAAACGGTCTGTTCGACCATCGCCGACGCCGTACGCGCAAGCAGAGCCGGCCTCGGTCGGCCGCGCGAGGTAGTCGATCTCGCATTCGATGCTTTCGACAAGGAAGGTGCCGGAGCGCTTGCCAGTTGGATGATTCTGACTGGGAACGAGGATGCACTTACGCCGATTGTGGAAACCATTCATCAATTGGTGGACGAAATCGCACCGGAAGAGGCGCTGCATCTGGCGCAGCCTTTGCAGGTCCACGAGGAGACACTCGGCCTTGTCCTGATGGCGCTTGGCGATGCGCTTATCGGAACTGCTCTTTCCCGGTCTCTAGGGCTTCCGGATACCGCAGCCCGCGATCGGGCCGAAAGAATGCTGACAGGCGCTCTGGAAACTCAAACCTGAAAGCGACCGGCGCAACTCACTCGGTGAGAGATGAAGCCATCCATTCGGGCGCTTTTTCACGTTCGATGTCAGCAACTCTCACGTGGTCTACGGCGAGACGAAGGTGCTCGTAAGCGACTTTGCGGCGTTTTTCGTCCGACCGGTCGAGCGGGACCACCAGCAAGCGCCGATTGACCTTGCTGCGCCAGTTCATACGGGCAGTGTTTTCCTGGCCGATGTAGCAGCCTTTGTCGAAAGCAACGCCGTTGAGCTCCACCGCGTTGGTTTCCAACCAAAGAATGTCGGCCAGTTCATCGCGTCCCTCTGGCACTCCTAGCGAAAGCCGATGGGCGCGGTAGCGTTCATCGGCTGCGGCATCGTTGTCGGTTGCAGGTGCGATCCATCGCTGACCGAGCGATGCGAGCCGCGGATCGGGCGCGCCTCCATCACCGACGTGCTCTTCCCAGTGAACTGCCACTGTTTCGTCGACCTCAATATCGATCTTGCGCCGCAGCCTGTAGAGAGACAGCCTTTTGGCAAGTTCTTCTGCATGTTCGGCTTCGCAGTCGAGCAACAGTGTGCCACCCGCGGCCGGCCACACCAGCATGTCGAACATGGCCTTGCCCTGAGGGGTCAGGAGACCGGCGTAGACAGGCAGCTGTTTCGTTACGTCATTCGTCAGCAGTCCCTGGAGGAAAGCTGGAACATCCTCGCCATCGTCCTGCGGGCTGACACGGATCACGGCGCGGTTCATTAGGCGAGTTGCTGTCATGGGTGACAGATAGGCCCCCTGCGGCCATAGGCAACCATCATGACGAATCCCGCCGACTCACTCACCATCCGCCGACCAGACGACTGGCACCTCCATTTTCGCGACGGCGCTACAATGCGGGCCGTGGTCCCTCATACTGCGCGCCAATTCGCTCGAGCGATCGTCATGCCCAATCTCTCACCTCCGGTGACCACGACCGCTTTGGCGAGGGCTTATCGCGAGCGGCTGCTCGAGGCGGTCCCAGAGGGCAACGACTTCACACCGTTGATGACTGCCTACCTCACCGACCAGACCGATGCAGACGACCTGGCCGCAGGCTTTGCCGATGGCGTCCTTACGGCGGCAAAGCTCTATCCGGCAGGCGCGACCACCAATTCCTCTCACGGGGTGACCGATATCGCCAACATCGAAAGCGTGCTGGAGCGAATGGCGGCCATAGGCATGCCGCTTTGCGTTCACGGCGAGGTCACTCATGCCGATATCGATATTTTCGATCGCGAGGCAGTTTTTATCGATCGCATCCTCTCACCGCTGGTCGATCGTATGCCGCATCTGAAGGTCATCTTCGAACACATCACCACCAGGCAGGCAGTCGAATTCGTCGATGGTGCCGGGCCGAATGTGGGGGCGACAATCACTCCCCAGCATCTTCATATCAATCGCAACGCCATACTCGTCGGCGGCATCCGCCCTCACATGTTCTGCCTACCGGTTGCCAAGCGGGAGGAACACAGGCTGGCGCTCCGCAGGGCGGCCACATCGGGTTCGAAGAAATACTTTCTCGGCACGGACAGTGCGCCGCATCATCGCCATGCGAAGGAAAGCGACTGCGGGTGCGCGGGTATCTTCAATGCGCCCTATGCTTTGGAAAGCTATGTTGAGGTGTTCGATGAAGTGGGCGCGCTAGGGCAGTTCGAAAGTTTTGCCAGCTTCAACGGGCCGGAATTTTACGGACTGCCGGTGAATGAAGGCAGCGTTACGCTGGAAAAGGTGGACGTTGCTGTGCCTGAAGAAGTCGATGGAGGAGATGCATCCATCGTACCTTTCCATGCTGGCGAAACACTTAAATGGCGGCTGGTTTCCTGACGCGGGAACGCGACCACAGGTCCCAGACGAAAATGGCTGCGGCCCCCCAGATGCAGGCGAAGCAGGCAATCTGAGCGGTCTTCAGTTCTTCTCCGAAGACAGTCAGCCCCAACAAGAAGACGATACTGGGGGCGAGGAACTGGATGAAACCGAGGGTGGAATAGGGCAGTCGCCGCGCGGCAATCGCGAACATCAAAAGCGGAATGGCGGTCAGCACTCCGCCAAGCATAATAGCAAGGCTGAGACCGATGCTCTGGGAAAAGCCGGAGCCTGCCGGCAAACCGGCATAATACCAGGTCACGCCGGCAGCAGGAACCAGCAGAACCAGCGACTCTATCGTGAGGCCGGGTAATGCCCCTACGTCCACCTGCTTGCGAATAAGGCCGTAGGATCCGAAGCTCAGCGCCAGGGTCAGGCTGATCCAGAGCGTGGTCAATGCGCCCCCGATGAGCAAGGAGACACCCACGCCCGCCAGTCCCACGGCCAGCCATTGCAGCCGCGACAGGGTTTCCTTGAGAAGGAGTGTGCCGAGGAGCACGTTAACCAGCGGGTTTATGTAATACCCAAGGCTTGCCGCATAGACATTGCCGTTCTGAATGGCCCAGACATAGACCACCCAGTTGACCGCGATGAGCGTCGCCGAAAGAAGCAGCCATCCCATTGTTTTCGGGCTTCTCAGCGCATCGCGAAGTTGCGGAAATTGCTGACGGACCAAGACGATCAAGAGGCAAAGCGGAAGCGTCCAGATAATTCGCCAACCAACGAATTCGAGCGCTGGGACCTCTTTCACGAGAAGAAGGTAGAGAGGGAGGAAACCCCATATAACATAGGCCCCCACGGCAGCGCCGAGGCCAGTCTTGGGATGCTCTTTTGCTGTCGGTTCCATGAATAGCTGCCGCGTAGGCCCGCCGCCTTCACGCGGCAAGCATCAACTTGTCCCTGTCAGATACACGCCTCGTCGATAAATCGGATTCTTCCAGATCGGTTGCGTTCTGTTCAGGTAATCGATCCTAATGATGAACGGCAGACAGGGAATTACGAGTCGAACACGGCCGAAAGGACTAACCAATGCCCAAACTCATCAAGACAATTTCAATCGCAATTGCCACCACTGGCCTTTCGCTGGGTATTCCGGCAGCGGCCGCAGTGCCTTCTCACTCCGCTCCGCAGGCTCATTCGATTGCGACGGGCGATATGGTTTATGAGCACGGCAAAAAGTGGAAACGGAACCGCGATTATCGGGGCGACCGTTATTATGGCGAACGCCGCCCCTATTACATGGGTTATGATCGCAATTGGGGGCAGCCCGTTCGCCGCGATACGCGGATATGGCGCGGGCGTGACGATCGCTATTATTGCCGCAAGGACGATGGCACTACCGGCCTGCTGGTCGGAGCAGGGGTGGGCGCGCTGATTGGCCACGAAGTTGCGGGCCGAAATGGCGATCGCACCTTGGGAGCCATCCTTGGCGGCGCAGCCGGCGCCTTGCTTGGCCGCACGATCGACCGATCCAGCACGCGCTGCGGCTGATTTGAACAAGCTTCAGGCTGTGCCCACCCGCAGCCTGGAGGCGACCTTCGGGTCGCAGTGGGCGTCGTCTGAACCCTTGCAAAAAGGGGCGGGCGGCGCCCTTTACCGTGGGCTATTTGTGGGCATCTTTCGACTTGCGGACCGGCTGGCTCGTATCTTTCAGGCCAATGCCGATGCTCGCCCGTGGCTGGTCCGTCTCGGTGCTTGCGACAGGATAAGCACAGTAATCCGCTGCATAGAAGGCGGCAGGGCGATGGTTGCCCGACAAGCCGATACCGCCAAACGGAGCCGCTGACGATGCTCCGTTGGTTGGCTTGTTCCAGTTGACGATTCCGGCCCGTATTTCTGCCCAGAAACGCTCGAAATCCTTCGGGTCACCACCGATAAGCGATGCCGAGAGACCATAACGGGTGTTATTGGCCTCTGCGATTGCGGCATCGAAGTCGGCCACCCTGATAACCTGCAAAAGGGGGCCGAACAGTTCCACGTCGGGGCGGTCGGAAATCGCGGTCACATCGATGATGCCGGGCGTGAGGAAAGGCAGATCTGTATTCGGCCGGGTCATCGCCAGAATATCCTCGCCGCCGCGTTCTAGTAGGGCCTCGCGGCTCTCGACCAGCAAATCGGCAGCTTGGTTGTCGATCACCGTGCCCATGAACGGCTGCGGATCGGCGAAAGGTTCGTCGACGAGCAGGCGCTCGGCCAGAGTTTTGACCGCAGGAACGATCTGATCGTAAAAGTTGTCCGGCACGATCAAGCGGCGGGCAGCGGTGCAGCGCTGGCCCGCCGTTGTGAAGGCAGATTGGATGATGGTGACTGCCGCGTCTTCGATCTTGGGGGTCTCGAGCATCACGATGGGATTGTTGCCGCCCATCTCTAGCGCAACGATCTTGCTCGGATCGCCAGCAAGCTTCTTGTTGATCGCAATCCCGGCCGGGGCCGATCCGGTGAACAAGAGCCCGTCGATCGACGGATGGGCGACCAGCGCTTTACCGATATCGGCTCCGCCATGCACGCATTGAACGACGTCCTCCGGAATTCCAGCCTCATGGAAGAGCTTGGTCAGGAATTCGCCGACCGCCGGGGTCTTCTCGCTGGGTTTGAAGACGACGACATTGCCGGCAATCAGGGCAGGGACGATGTGGCCGTTCGGCAGATGTGCCGGGAAATTATACGGGCCGAGGACGGCCATCACGCCGTGGGGCTTATGGCGCAGACCGGCGCTTCCCTGAAGTGCGCTATCCAGTTTTTTCTGGCCGGTGCGCTCGGCAAAGGCGGTAATCGAAATCTCGACCTTGTTCTTTACGGCTTCGACTTCGGTGCGCGCTTCCCACAACGGCTTACCGGTCTCGCGAGCGATCAATTCGGCGAACGGATCTGCATGCTTCAGCACTTCGTTGGCGAACCGGCGGACCAGTTCCATGCGCCTCGCCGTGGATTCGCGGGCCCAACCGGTCTTGGCTGAAAGCGCCCGTTCCATCGCGCGGTCGACATTGCCGACCTTGCCGCGCCAGATCTGGTTGCCGGTTGCCGGCTCGGTCGAAATCATCATGTCTGACACTGGAATACCTTGTCCTTGAACCCGTTATCTTAGTTGCAACGGCCTATGTGCCTTAGGGAAGGCGCCGTCAAATCGCGAACGCTAGCCATTTCCTGCCGGTTCCGGAGCAGGACCATGCGCATCTCCCATCCTGCGAATGTGGTCCACCTTATCGTGCAGCGGCTGCCAATCGTCGCGCTGATCTATGGCAGACCAGATTGCCTCGACCTCTTCGATCAGCATGCTTTCGGCTGTGCTTTCCGACCAGTAAGGGTGATCGTTTTCTACTTCTACCGCGCGATAGCGTGACAGAATTTCACCAAGCTCTCCCTCAGCGTTGCGGCCACCGCGATGGCGATGGAAAAACGCGTCCGGTTGGTCGCCACTTGCCGACAATTTCGCTTCGCAGGCTCCTACCAGTCTGCCGTCTTCTTCCGCGCCGCGGCTTTCGACGCCAAGACGCCAGCACCAGCGTTTGCCGACTGCAGCCATGTAGAGCGGACCAAACCGCTCCATTGCAGCAATCAGTGGCGGCGCGTCTGCAATCAGGCGCAGCGCAATGGCAAGCTGGCCGCAATTCCAGTGCAGCGCTTCGGGCTGGCGGCCAAATGCGTAAAGGCCGCCGTGATCGAAATAGGCGGCGGTGAATTTGGGATCCCATTTGGGCAGGAAGCGCCAGGGCCCGTAGTCGAAACTTTCGCCGGAAATATTCATGTTGTCGGTATTGAGGACGCCGTGAACAAATCCGGCGACCATCCAACTGGCAGCAAGGTCGGCGAGGCGTTCGACTACCAAATGCATCAGCTGCACGGCAGGCTGCTCGCTTCCCGGTGCTTCAGAAGGCGGCGGCGGGCCTGGAAACTCTGTGAGGCAGTAATCCACCAGCGCTTTCATGTTCTCGCTGTCCTCGAGTGTGAGCAAGCGCTGGAAAGTGCCGATGCGGATATGGCCGTGACTTAGCCTTGTCATGACGGCCGAACGGGTGGGCGAAGGCTCGTCTCCGCGCACCAGCTCTTCGCCGGTTTCGACGATGCTTAAAGTTTTCGAGGTGTTGACGCCGAGCGCTTCCAGCATTTCGGTTGCCAGAATTTCCCGCACGCCGCCTTTCAGTGTCAATCGTCCGTCACCGGCGCGGCTCCACGGCGTCTGTCCCGAGCCCTTGGTGCCAAGATCGAGCAGACGGCCCTCTCCATCGCGCATCTGAGCGAACAGAAAGCCGCGTCCGTCGCCAAGATCAGGGTTGTACACGCGAAACTGGTGGCCGTGGTAGCGCAGGGCGAGGGGCGTAGCCAGGTTTTCCGCCAGTGGCTGAAACTTCCCGAAGTGCCCCAGCCAGTCCTTTTCCGAAAGCTGGTCCAATCCGACCGCCTGCGCCCAGCGGTCGTTGCGAAACCGCAGGATCGTCTCTGGGAACGCAGCCGGGGCGACTTCATCCGCGAGCCATTCGGCGAGGGGGGAAATGGGTGTTTCGGGGCGATAGGGGGCTGGGCCGGGTGCGCTGGGCATGTCACTGGGATGGGCATCGGACAGGCTCCATGCAAGTCGTCTCTCGAAATTTGCGCAAAGCCGCGCTACCGGAGCGCTCATGGAAAGCGATTATAGCGAACGCAGCTGGCGGAGCCCCGATGGGCTGGAGCTGTACTTCCGTGACTATCCCGCGGGCGATACTGGCAAGACCGCAGTCCTCTGTCTGCATGGGCTCACCCGAAACAGCCGCGATTTCGAAAGCCTCGCGCCGCATATCGCGGCCAAAGGACACCGGGTGATCGTGCCTGACATGCGCGGCCGCGGACAGAGCGCCTATGCCGAGGATAGCGCAACCTATGCGGTGACCAACTACATCTCGGATGTCACGGCACTTCTGGCGCAGGAGGAAGTGGGCAAATTCATTTCCATCGGGACTTCGATGGGCGGGATCATGACCATGTTGATGGCCCAGTTCGCGCCCGAAAAAATTGCCGGTGCGGTGCTCAACGATATCGGCCCGGTAGTCGATGCGCAGGGTATGGAAGGTATCCGGACCTATCTGGGCAAGGGAGGCAGCTTCCCGACCTGGATGCACGCGGCCCGGAGCCTGGAGGAAGTGCATGGGGGATCGCACCCATCTTTCGATACGAACGACTGGCTGGGCATGGCGAAAAGAACCATGACCTTGTGCAACAACGGCCGCATCGCGTTCGATTACGACATGAAGATCGCAGATCCCTTCAACGATGCGGGCCAGAATGCCGTGCCACCCGATCTGTGGCCAGGGTTCGAAGCGCTGGCCGACAAGCCGCTGGTTCTGGTTCGCGGCGCATTATCCACCTTGCTGAGTACGGATACTCTGTCCGAGATGCAGCGCCGCGCACCCGATGCCGATACGGTGATCGTGCCCGATGCCGGCCACGCCCCTACTCTCGATGAACCTGAAGTGCGTAGCGCGATTGATGCGCTGCTCGCCAGCGTCGGATGAGCGCTCCGACAGGCGAGTTGCCGCCCCATCTACTTCACGTCCTCCCCAACGCCCATTCGGTCGAATTGATCGGCGCATTCGGCGGGAAGCTGCGCCATACGCTTGTCACTCCCGACGGGGCCTTGCCGGAAGGCTTGCGGGCGAGCTCCTACATCAAGCCCGCGAATGACTTCCCTGCTCTCAACGGCATGAAACTGCCAGGGCGCATGCAGAAACTGGCGCGGGCGATGACCCCCTTCGACCTGGTTTTGACCCATGGACCGGACGCGCTCGATGTCGCCATGGCGCACACCATGTTCAAGGATGTGATGAACCTTCCCGCACTCATTCATCATGAGGATGAGCCAGATGCGAAGCGCAGCATGAAGCTGACGTGGTATCGGCGCATTGCGCTTGGCAAATCGGCGGGTATCGTCGTGCCGGGTGAACGGCTGGAAGAAGCCGCGCTGGTCGACTGGCAGCAGCCGATTGGCCGGGTGAAACGGATCAGCCCGGGCATCGATACCAAGGCTTTCGCCAAAAAGCCCAAGCGCGACGGTTTCCGGCTGATCAAGCATGCCGGCGAGATGTGGGTCGGAGCATGGCCCGAGGACACGGACGCAGAGGGCCTGACGATGCTCTTGCGCGCATTCGCCGAGATGGCGCCAGAATGGCAGCTGATCATTCTGGGTGAAGATATCCGTACCAATGCGGTCGATACGGAGATCGACCGACTGGAACTGGTCGATCGGGTCTATTTTCTGGGAATACCTCGCGAAACGAGCAGGGTCGTCGGTCTTTTCGATATCTTCGTGCAGACCGAGCCTGCCCGGGTGTTTCCTCTTCATATGGCCGAAGCCATGGCAGCGGGCGTGCCGGTGTTGGCGGTGCGTGACGGGGAAGCGGAGCATCTTCTTGCGGAAGCCAATCGCGAATGGCTGTTCGATAAAGCGGCTCAAAGCACGTTGGCAGCCAATTTGCGCAGCTTTGCCGAGGACAAGCATCGGCGAAGCGCAATCGGCGAGGCGAACCGTCTGCGAGCGGTGCAAGAGCTGGACAAAGCAAAAACCACCGCCGCCTTCCGCCGTCTCTACGCCAGCGCGATGAAACGAGAGTTCTAGCCAGCTTTGCCTTTCATGTCGGGTTCACGCGGGCGGGGACAGGCAGGGGCGTGATTTGCCCTAGGCATTGCTCATTCGCGGCGGGGTGCCTAAAGACCCGCGCAACCGAATTTCAAGGACCGGAGACCGCGCCGCAGTGGCACGCACACCCAAGACCGAACTGAGCCGCGAAGAGAAACGGGCGAAAGCCGATGCGGCCGAACAGGAAGCTCTGATGCGCGAGGTGGACGATGCCGTCCGCCAAGGCGATCTCGAAAGCTTCATGGGCACTTATGGCAAGGCTCTTCTTGCAGTTGTCGTCCTCGGCCTCGCTGCCTTTGGCGGGTATCTTTACTGGCATAACCAGCAGGAAGCCGAGATCGAACGGTCCAGCGAACAGCTCGTCACCGTGATGGATCAGCTGGATGCCGGAAACATCGAAGCCACCGCCGGCCGTTTGGACGGCTTCGAAGGGTCCGGAACTCCCGCAGTAAGCGCAAAGATGCTTTCGGCCGGGATCGCGGCTGAGCAGGGCGATACTGCCAAGGCCGGGAAGCTGTTCGCAGAAGTGGCCGGCAACGAATCCGCTCCGCAGGCGCTCCGCGATCTTGCGACCGTGCGGCGCACCGCGACCCTCTTCGACACCATGAAGCCTGAAGACGTTATCGCGGCGATGAAGCCGCTTGCGGTCCCGGGCGAGCCTTTCTTTGCCAGCGCCGGTGAATTGCTGGCCCACGCCTATCTTGCGCAGAACAAGCGGAGCGAGGCGGGCGCCCTTTTCGCGCAAATCTCGCGTGACGAGAATACACCCGAATCGGCACGTGCCCGCATGTTGAACATGGCCGGTATCCTGGGTGTGGATGCGGTCGACGATGTTCAGGACCTGCTCGATACACAGCGGGTTAACGATCCCTCGCCCAGCGGCGAGTGACACGAAACGGAAATTTGATGAGCCAGACCATGACCAAGACCATTTTGCGCAGCGCGCTTCTATCAGCTGGCACGCTCGCCCTGGCGGCTTGCAGCGGCGGCCTGTTCGGCGGCGGTGACGGCAAGAAGACCACACCGACGCTTGGTGAACGCCAGCCGATCCTGTCGCGTATCGAAAGCGGTGCCAAGGTGGATCCGGCACTGGCTGGAACTGCTGTGGTGCTGCCCGCAGCGCAGACCAATGCCGCATGGGGCCAAGCAGGTGGCACCGCCAGCAAGAGTTACGGCCACCTGGCTCTCTCAGCGACGCCTACGCAGGCTTTCACGGCGCAGATCGCAGGCTCCAGCAACAAGCGCCGTCTTGGCGCTGCGCCCGTTGTCGGCGGCGGCAAGCTGTTCGCTGTAGGCACCGACGGTCAGGTCACGGCGTTCGATGCGCAGACCGGTGCCAGAGTGTGGAGCTATCAGGCCGATCTTACCGATGATATGCGCCCCTCGGCGTTCGGCGGCGGCGTGAGCTTCGACAACGGCAAGATCTATGGCACCGATGGCGCCGGCAATGTTTTTGCGCTCGACGCCAGTAATGGCGCGCAGCTCTGGAAAGTGAAGCCCGGCGGCCCTTTGCGCGGATCGCCGACCGTCGCTTTCGGAAATATCTTCGTGATGAGCCAGGACAATCAATTGTTCGCGCTCAATGCGGCCGACGGCAAGCTGGCGTGGCAGGAGTCCGGCTCCACTACCATGGCAGGCGTATTCGGTGTCGCCGCGCCGGCAGCCGGTAACGGTACGGTGGTCAGCGGTTACACTTCGGGCGAACTCGTGGCTTATCGCTATGAAAACGGCCGCAGCCTGTGGGCCGATGCCCTGGCGCGTACGTCGATTTCGACGCAGGTCGGCGCCTTGTCCGATATCGACGCCGATCCGATCATCGACAATGGTCAGGTCTTCGCACTGGGCCAGGGCGGCCGTATGGCGGCCTACGAGCTGGTCACCGGCCAGCGCCTGTGGGAACTCAACGTAGCCGGTATCAGCACGCCCGCGATTGCCGGTGACTGGATTTTCGCTCTCACCGATGATGCGCGTATGATGGCAATCGCCCGCAGCACCGGCAAGGTGCGCTGGCTGACCCAGCTTGCCCGTTTCGAAAACGAGGAAAAGAAGAAGAATCCGATCTTCTGGCAGGGACCGGTTCTCGCAGGTGGCAATCTGTGGGCGGTCAATTCGGACGGTGAAATCTGGACGGTCAGCACCGGTGAAGGCTCTGCTTCGCTTTACCGCGAACTGGGTGAGCCGATCAGTTTGCCCCCGGTTGTGGCCAACGGCACGCTGTACGTTCTGGACGACAGCGGCCGCATTACCGCTTTCAGATAGGACTGAGGCCGAGCGGGGTCAGCCGAGGGGCTGGCCCTCGTCGGTTTCATATACTCTGAAATCGCGGGATAATGGCGGATTGGCCGCCATGAATTCCTGAAACTCCGCCATGTGAGCCGAGCGGCCATGTGCATCGAGGGCGGCCTGATCGCGCCAGCGTTCGAACAGGATCAGCCTGTCGGGATCGGCGAGATCGCGCGCGAAAGCGTAATCGAGGCAGCCATCTTCTGCCCGGCTGGCGCGGACCATATCGACCAGCGCCTTCTGCATCGCTGCATCGAGTGTGCGGCCCAGTTGGATGGTACCGTTGATCTGGATCATACCGCGTAGTCCCTATTGGTTGGTTAGAAGCTGTATTTATAGACGCGGCTGATGTCGCCGTTCCACTCGCCGTTATAGCGGTCGAGCAGCACCTGCGCAGGAACCTTCCCGGTCGCCACGATCTCGTCGAGCGTTTCGAGGAAGCCGGTCTCGTTGTCTCCCGAAGAATTCAGGCGCGCGCGGGCAGCAAGGCCTGACCGGGCGATCGCGAGGACTTCTTTCGCGAGATCGCGCAGCTTGCCGCCGCCCGGTATGGCCGCGTCCAGCGCTTCCTGGGGGACGGCGTTGCGGAGCGTCTCACGCTCTTCCATCGTCCAGTCCTTGACCAGATCCCATGCCGCATCGAGCGCGGTTTGATCGTATAGCAGCCCGACCCAGAACGCGGGCAGGGCACAGATCCGGCTCCACGGGCCGCCATCGGCACCGCGCATTTCGAGGAAGCTTTTCAGGCGAACTTCCGGGAACGCGGTCGAAAGATGGTCCCACCAGTCGCTTTGCGTGGGTTTCTCGCCCGGCAGGACTTCGAGCTTGCCGTCCAGAAAATCGCGGAAGCTGAGGCCTGCCGCGTCGATATATTTGCCGTCCCGGAAGACGAAATACATGGGCACATCGAGCATATAATCGGCCCAGCGTTCGTAGCCGAAGCCATCTTCGAACACGAATGGCAGCATGCCCGTGCGGTGCGGATCGGTGTCCGACCAGATATGGCTGCGATAGGAAAGGTATCCGTTCGGCTTGCCCTCGGTGAAGGGGGAATTGGCAAACAGCGCTGTTGCCAGCGGTTGGAGGGCGAGGCCGGTGCGAAATTTCTGCACCATGTCCGCCTCGCTCGAATAGTCGAGATTGACTTGAATGGTGCAGGTACGCAGCATCATGTCGAGCCCGAGGCTGCCGACGCGCGGCATGTGCCGCTTCATTATGTCGTAGCGCCCCTTGGGCATCATCGGCAATTCTTCACGGGTCTTGTCGGGCCACATGCCAAGCCCGAGAAAGCCGACCTGGCAGTTCTCGCCCACCTTCTTGACTTGGTCGAGATGCCGCCCGGTCTCGGCGCATGTCTGGTGCAGGTTTTCCAGCGGCGCGCCCGAAAGCTCAAGCTGGCCGGCGGGTTCGAGGCTGACCGTGCCATCGTCGCCGCGCATGGCGATGACCTTACCGCCTTCTTCGACCGGCTCCCAGCCGAATTGCTGCAGGCTCATCAGGATGTCGCGGATGCCGCCGGGTTCGTCATAGGACGGGGCGCGGTGGTCACTCCGGTGAAAGACCAGCTTCTCGTGCTCGGTTCCGATTCGCCATGCCTCTTTCGGCTTTTCGCCCCCTCGCATCGGCGCAACCAGCTGGTCGCGGCTTTCGATTATCGGATCGTCCTTGGCAGAGGTGTCGCGCGTGCTCATAGCGCTCGCGTTAGGCAAGCCGACCTTGCGAGGAAAGCAATTTATTCCTCCCCGATCCAGTCCCCCGCTTCGGCCATCCATACGGCTATTCCGGCCAGCGCAGCCGTTTCCCCGCGCAGGATGCGGGGCCCCAAGCTGATTGTGCGGGCCGACGGATGGGCGCGGATCGCCGCGCGTTCCTGATCGGTGAAGCCTCCTTCCGGCCCGGTCAGCAGGGCGGCAGGTCCATCGGCATAGCAGAATGCGTCTGCGGCCGCTTCGCCGCCTTCCTCATCGGCGAAAAACAGGATGCGGTCCTGCGGCCAGTCGCGCAGCAGCGCGTCGAGCTTCTTCGGCTCGGTAACGTCCGGCAGGGCGGTGCGGGCGCATTGTTCGGCTGCTTCGGTGACGATCGTGTTCGCCCGTTCGGGATTGAGCTTGTCGGCCACGCAGCGACTGGTGACAACCGGCTGGATGCGCGCGACGCCGAGTTCGGTCGCCTTCTCCAGAACCAGGTCGAACCGGTCCTTCTTGAGCAAGGCAGCGCAGAGCCAGAAATCGGGCACTTCCTCGCGCGCGCGCAGCTTCTCCCGCGGGGCCAGCGTAACGTGACGTTTGCCTGCGTCGATCACCTCGGCGGCCCATTCGCCGGTCCGGTTGTCGCACAGGATCACCGTGTCGCCCGGTGCGATCCGCATCACCTTGCCCAGATAATGCGCCTGATTTCCCTCGACCCGGATTTCGCTCGCGTCAGAGAGGGTTTCATCGACGAACAGGCGGGGGGCACTCTTGGGCGGCCAGGCGGGTGTTGCAGACATGACGGCGCTCCTAGCCGACATGGGCATAGGCGCGAAAGCGTGAATGCTGCCTTCGATACGGTAGCCAGAGCTAACCTGCATCACCGAAGCGGGGATGACGGGGCGGGGCGGGAGCGCTAGGAGCCGTGCGATGTCCGAACCCGCCGCTCCGAACGATATCGTCCCCGACACCGAGCATCGCGGGCTGACGGCCCGCCTGCCGCAGCGCCCGCGCGATCTTGCCCAGCTGGCGCGCTTCGATCGCCCGATCGGCTGGTGGCTGCTGTTCTGGCCCTGCGTCTGGGGTGTCTGGCTTGCCGGGGCCGGGTGGCAACTGGCGTTGCTCGGCTGGATGCTGTTGGGCAGCATCGCCATGCGCGGAGCGGGCTGCGTCTATAACGACATCGTCGATGCCAAGCTCGACCGTCAGGTCGCGCGTACCGCCAGCCGACCGGTGGCCAGCGGACGGGTATCGAAAAAACTGGCATGGGGATGGCTTCTCGCCCTGAGTTTCGTGGGGCTGATCGTACTGCTGCAATTGCGGTTCGAAGCGCAAATGGTTGCGCTGGCGAGCCTCCTGCTTGTGGCCGCCTATCCCTTCATGAAGCGGATTACCTGGTGGCCGCAAGCCTGGCTCGGGCTTGTGTTCACCTGGGGACTGCTGGTCGGCTGGACCCAGCTGCGCACGGATAATCTCGATGCGCTTGCGGCCATGTATGCTGGCGCGGCCCTGTGGGTGATCGGTTACGATACTATCTACGCCCTGCAGGACCGCGAGGACGATGCGCTTGTGGGCATCCGCTCTTCCGCGTTGAGATTGGGCGGCCATGTGAGGGGCGGGGTCGCTCTCTTCTATACGGGCGCAGTGGCGCTGTGGGCACTGGCCTTCTGGCTCTACCGCGCGGACTGGGTGGCGCTGCTCGCGCTCATCCCGGCGGCTGGCCATCTGGCGTGGCAGGTCGCGACGCTAGATAGCGGCGATCCGGCCAATCCGCTAGAACGCTTTCGCTCCAACCGGTGGACGGGTGCCCTGGTCGCCGCCGCCTGCTTCGTGGTGGGAAATGCCTGATGTGCAATCTCTACCGCATGACCAAGAACAAGAACGAGGTCGCCGCCTGGTTCGATGCTGTAAACGACCTTGGCGGCGCAAACACCGCTGATGAAGTCTTTCCCGGCTATCCGGGGGCAGTGGTTGCCGATGGCCGGCTGATGCAGATGAGCTGGGGTTTCCCGCTGGTGCTGAAGGGCAAGAGCGGTCAACCACTGAAGCCCAAGCCGGTCAACAATGCGCGGACCGACAAGCTCGACAGCGCTTTCTGGCGCGCCAGTTTCGAGCAGCGTCGCTGCCTGATCCCGGTAACCGCATGGGCGGAAGCCGAAGGGCCGAGCGGTGGCAAGACGCGTAGCTGGCTCAGCCGCCCGGATGCTGAGCTGTTTGCGGTTGCGGGCATCTGGCGAGATACCGATGAATGGGGAAAGTGCTATTCCATGGTGATGACCGATGCCTGCGGCGTGGCGGCACAATGCCACACCCGCATGCCCATATTGCTGCAGAGGGCGGACCACGGGCACTGGACCGGGGGTACGCCGGACGAGGCCCATGCCCTGTGCCGGCCATGGGAAGGCGAGCTTGCGCTGGATCGAACGCCTGAGCCATGGTCCGGCCGGGGCCAGATGGGATTGCTCTGACATGCGGATTGCCCTTTTCGAACCGGAAATCGCGGGCAATGTCGGTGCCGTCATGCGCCTTGGTGCGTGCATGGGCGCGGGCATCGACCTGATCGAGCCGCTCGGCTTTCCGTGGGACGACAAACGGGTGCGCCGCGCCGCGATGGATTATATCGACCACGTGGAAGTGGTCCGACATTCATCCTTCGAGGCGTTTAGAGAGGCCCGGCAGGCTAGCCGCCTCGTGCTTTTCACCACGCGCGCCACGCAATCGTCCTATGCTTTCGATTATCGGGCGGATGACATCTTGCTTTTCGGCAAGGAAAGCGCCGGGGTCACCGACGATGTGCGCGCATCGGTCGACGCGAGTGTGCGCCTCCCGATGCGGCCGCAGGTGCGCTCGCTCAATCTCGCGACGAGCGCGGCAATCGCCCTGACCGAGGCCTTGCGGCAGACCGGGACCCTTCCGGCCTAGCATTTCGCTGAGGCTTTTTGGCGGAAGAAGCCGCAAACAAGGGGCAGCGCAGGACGATGTCATTCATAGCTGACCACCTCGAATTCAATGCCGTCCCAATCGAAGAAATAGAACCGCCTGCCCGGCTCGTAATCATCGTGGCCGAATGGTTCGAGACCATGCCGTTTGACTATGGCTTCCGCGGCATCGAGATCGGATACGGTGAAAGCCAGGTGGTTGAGCGGGTTGCCTTTGGTGTACCCTCCCGAAACGTGATCGCCAGTATATAGCGCAATGTAGTCATGTTCTGCCCCGACATGGACCGAACGGCCGTATTTCATGGAAGGACCGCGCCACCGCTCCTTCCAGCCGAGCATATCCATCAACAAAGCGGCGCTGCGTTCGGGATCGGTTACCGAGATATTGGCATGTTCGAGGCGTCCGGTAGGCATTGTGCATCTCCTTTGATTTGCGCCGTGCCCCTTCCGAGTAAAGAGGCTGCGACGAAAGCGATGCACAACTCTATGCAACCTCAAGCTCACTTGAGGTCAAGCATGAATGAATCTATCAGCGTGATTGATGAAAGCGAACGACCTTCTGCCCATTGGCGAACTCGCCCGCCGCACCGGGCTCTCTGTGTCTGCGATTAGATATTACGAGGAAAAGGGGCTTGTCGAAGCGCTGCGTACGCGCGGTAATCAGCGCCGCTTTCTGCGGAGCGACATCCGGCGCTTGAGCTTTATCCTAATCGCCCAGCAACTCGGCCTGTCGCTCGGTGAAATCGAGGAATCCCTGGCCGCGCTGCCGCAGGGGCGCACGCCCAATGCAGCCGACTGGAAAAACATCAGCGGAGAGATCCGCCGCCGGATCGATGCGCGGATCGCTTCGCTCGAGAAAATGCGGGAGGATCTGGACGGTTGTATCGGCTGCGGCTGCCTGTCGCTGAAAAAATGCGCGCTCTACAATCCGCAGGACGAATGGGGAAAGACGGGCAGCGGGCCGCGGGTCTTGCGACCTGCCAGCATAGCGGCCGACTTATCGCATGATCGGAAGTGAATTGACGTCAGCATTGAAATCCCGCCCGTTTCTCTGGTTCGTCCTCGCCCTGCCGGGGCTGTGGATCGTGTGGCGCTGGGTCTTCACGCCCGATGCTTATGGCTATGGCCATGCGATCGGCGATACGGGCGACTGGGCCGCATGGCTGCTGCTGGTGACCTTGGCGGTTACTCCGGTTCGCCTGCTTTTCCGCAAGCGCAAATGGGCGCAGTGGCTGATGAAACGCCGCCGCGATCTGGGCGTGGCAAGCTTCGGCTATGCGCTGATGCATACCGTGATCTATCTCTGGAAGAAGGGTTCGGCAGAACTGGTTCTGGCCGAACTGGATCAGCGGTTCATCGTGGTGGGCTGGCTCGCCTTCGCGCTGTTTCTACCGCTGGCGCTGACTTCGAACGATGCCTCGATGAGGGCGCTGAAACGCAGGTGGAAGACCTTGCACCGGCTGGTCTATCCTGCTGCCGTGCTGACCTTCCTGCATTGGGTCTGGTCGGCATTCGACCCGACCACGGCCTGGATCCACGTGGGTATCCTGGCCGCGATCGAGGGTCTCAGAGTGCTGTTGCAGCTACGTCAGAGAGTGACGTAGTTGCGGAAACGGGCAACTTCCGCTTCGTCGACATATTTGCCGATTTCGCGGTTGAATTCGTTCATGTCTTCATAGGGTCGATATTCCATGAACTCATGCTCCATCTTCTCGGTCATGCCGGGGATAAGCTTGATGTCTTCTTCGCTGCCGGTGTTGAGATTGACCGGAACGAACAGCGTTTCGCGCAGTGTCGCAGCCTGATCTTCGCCAAGCGTTTCCATGAGGACGGTGTTGAACGCGGTGACGTTTTCATAGGGCTGGCCGGCCACGATGGCTGCGGCGAGCTCGGGGGTCACGCCGTCCATTGCGGCAAGCTGCTCTTCGGTAACGGTGTTGGCATCCATCACCGTGGTTGCGGCGGTGGTTTCCGCCGTGTCGGCAGCAGGTGCTTCAGCGGTCGCGGTTTCGTCGGTCGCTTCGTCATTCGCGCCCGAACATGCCGCAAGGGCCAGCGCCGAACCGGCAAGGACGGTGAAAGTCAGTTTACGCATTGTCATTCCTCTTATTGCGAAGGGCTCGCATTAGCAGGTTCAAGGCGTATTGAAAGGGAAGTCTTTGCTCTGCCCATGCGCCTTCAGAATTCGGGGCCGAGTTCGGGATCGAGATCGCGCGGCCGGGCGAAATGGACCAGTTTCCCGCACCCTTCGCGCAGCTGCGACCAGTCATCGATGTCCAGTTCGAACACGGCGAAACTCGCGGTGGGGAATTTGACCTTCGCCTCGTCGAACAGCGCGTTTTCGTTTTTAGGGGCCACGAGTTCGAACACCATGTCGCCGAAGCCGGGATTATGGCCCGCTACCAGAAGCGATCCGGCGTCATTGGCGGTTTCGCTGATGACGTCCATGATGGTTTCGGTGCCGGCAAGATAGAGGCGGTCGTCCCATTCGGCCGCCGGTCCGATCGCTGCCTGTTCCAGCGTGGTCTTCACCCGCTTCGCAGGACTTGCCACTAGCCTGTCCCACTTTATGCCATGATCGCGGATATGCTGGCCGATCAGTTCCGCGCCCTTGCAGCCGCGCTTGTTCAGGCCGCGGTCGAAATCGCGCTTGTCGCTCTGGCCCCAGTCGGACTTGGCATGCCGCAACAACCCGAGGACTTTCACGATTCTTCCTTTTCCGCTGGAGCCGTGTCGGCATCGGCATTGTCTCCAACACCGTTCGTCACTCGCTGTAAAGCTTCCGCAAGCGTCAGGCGTATGATCGGCGTACCCTCGGGGAAGGCCGACAGCAGGCGGCTGGGGAAGGCGGGGGACAGGACCACGAAATGCCCCGAATCCTCGCGGCTGCGGATCAGGCGGCCGAAAGCCTGTGCAAGCCGCGCCCGAATGATGCGGTCGTCATAGCGCTGCGCCCCGCCGGCCTCTTCCGCCGCGGCGGCCCGGCGCGCGCGGTGAAGGATGGTGGGGCGGGGCCACGGCACGCTTTCCATCACGACGCAGCGCAGGCTGCGGCCGGGCACGTCCACCCCGTCGCGCAGGGCATCGGTGCCGAGCAGGCTGGCGCGCGCATCGTCGCGGAAGATGTCCGTCAGCGTGCCGGTGTCGATCGGGTCGACATGCTGGGCATAGAGCGGCAGTCCCGCGCGCGCCAAGCGGTCGGCGATACGGCCATAGACCGCCCGCATCCGGCGGATCGCGGTGAACAGCCCCAGCACGCCGCCGTCACAGGCTTCGATCAGCCGGGCATAGGCACCCGCAAGTGCCGGAATGTCGCCCCGCTTGATATCGGTGACGATCAGCACTTCGGCGCGGCCCGCATAATCGAACGGGCTGTCCGCCTGCGCCGTCTTGGGCATGAGTTCGAGATGCGGCGCGCCGCTCTTGGCGATCGCATGCGGCCAGTCGGGCCCGGTTTCGTCGCGGTCGGTCAGCGTGGCGCTCGTCAGCATGACGCCATGCGCGGGTTCCAGCACGACCTTGGCGAATGGCTTCATCGGGTCGAGCCAGTGGCGATAGAGACCCACATCGAATTCGCGGGCATCGTTGCGGTCGACCGCAAGCCAGTCCACGAATTCGGGATCTGCCGGCCCTCCCAGCCGCCCCAACAGCGCTTCCCACGCGGCGATCAGATCGATGCGCCAGCTGAGCGAATGCCGCGCACCTTCGATCCGCGCCCGCCCCTGACCATCGAGCCAGTCGGGCGCGTCCTCCAGCACGGCTTCCAGCCGCCCGGCCAGCTTGAGCAGGGGCGTGCGAAGCTGCGCCAGTGCCTGCGCGGCAGTGCCCGCAGCCTCGACCAGTTCGCCGGGAAGCTGCGAGGTTTCGGTCTCGATTCCGTAGCCCGCTTCCTGCCCGCTCTCATCGCGCGCATAGGTGGTGGCGCGAACCTGGGCGAGCAGCGCCTCGAGCGGCCCCGAAGGCGAGCTTTCCGCCAGCCGGCCGAGCCAGCCATCGGAAGGCAGGGCCTCGGCGGCCTCGACGGCAGCCTCCACCGCTTCTCCGCCAGCCTCGTCATAGCTCGCAACATCGGCCAGACGCGCTGCCAGACCGCGCCGCCGGCCGCGCGAGTTGCGCTCCGGCCCGATGATCCAGCGTCTGAGTTCGATCGCCTCCTGCCCGGTCAGCGCGGCCGAGAATGTGCTGTCGGCGGCATCGAACACGTGATGCCCTTCGTCGAACACGATGCGGGTAGGGCGGCTGGCTAGATCGCGCCCGCGCGCCGCGTTGACCATCACCAGCGCATGGTTGGCGATCACCAGGTCGGCCTGCGCCGCATTGCGCGCGCTGCGCTCGATGAAACACTTCCGGTAATGCGGGCAGCCCGCATAGACGCATTCGCCGCGCTGGTCGGTCAGCGCCGCGATCCCGCGCTTGCGGAACAGCGTGCCTAGCCAGCCGGGAAGATCCCCACCGATCATGTCGCCGTCCTGCGAATAGGCGGCCCAGCGCGCCACCAGATGGGCCAGGATCGCCGGGCGCCCGGCAAAGCCGCCCTGCAGCGCATCTTCCAGATTGAGCAGGCAGAGGTAGTTCTCGCGCCCCTTGCGCACCACCACGGGCGGCGAGCCATCCGGCCGGCGGGCAGGCCAGGCCCGCGTGCTTTCGCGGCGCAGCTGGCGCTGGAGGTTCTTGGTATAGGTGCTGACCCAGACGGTCCCGCCCGAGGCGCTCGCCCAGAGCGAGGCGGGGGCGAGATAGCCCAGCGTCTTGCCGATCCCCGTGCCCGCCTGCGCCAGCAGGACATGCGGGCGTTTCTGCCGGTCGCGCGGGGAGAAGACATGCCCCGCACCGCGCGCGAACAGCCGCTGACCTTCGCGCCGTTCCGCGCCTTCTCCGGTCAGCCGTTCGAGATGCGCCTCGATCTCCGGTTCCTCGATCAGAACCTGCGAGGGCTGGGGGCGTTCGGGCGTTTCTTCCCATTCGGGCAGCCGCGTGAAGAGCCATTTTTCCGCCCGCTCCGGCTTGCGGACATGCGGGGCGAGCACATTGGCCCAGGGCCAGCGCAGCCGGGTGAGCGATTGCAGGGTGGACCACGCCCCCTCGCGCTCCGCCCAGTCCTCGCTTTCGCAGGTGGCGATCAAGGCGCCGGCCGCCTTCTGCAGCAGCAGCGGCACCGCCGCATCGTCGGCGGGTTCTTCCAGCCCCAGCGCATGGGCCAGCCCCTTGGGCGTCGGCACGCAGAATTTCGCTGGATGGACGAAGGCGAACAGTTCGAGCAGATCGAGCCCCGAAAGGTCGGGATAGCCCAGCCGGCTCGCCACCAACGGCGCGTTCAGCAGCAGCAGCGGCGTGTCCGCAGCCGCCATCACTGCTTCGCCCTTGGAACAGCCGCGCGTCGATCCGTTGGCGTCCCGCAGCCAGGTCCCGGCATGGCTGGCGTGAAGGGAAGGGAGGGGCAGCGACTGGCTCACAGCTGCGCGTTAGAACACAAACGGAACGGGGAGCAAGGCCCGTACCCGGCGAAGTTTCTTTCGCACTTGCAGCATAATTGTTGATCCCATAGCCTTGGCCCATGCCTCAGTGGATAAACGAACATCTCGCTTTCCTCCCCTGGTGGGTCGCCGTCGGCCTCGTGGCGCTGGTCACCATCGCTGCCGCGGTCCTGGTCCATGCCGCGGCTTTCGGCCTGCTCCGCCGCTTTGCCCGGTCGAGTGAGAGCCGGTCCGACAATATCGTGGTGAGGAAGCTGGCCCAACCCAGCCGCTGGGCGATGATCATACTGGCGCTGGTCGCGGTTTCGTCGATCTTTCCCGTGCTGCACGAAATCTGGGACCGGATCGGCGGGGTGGTCATGCCGCTTTTCATCGGCTGGATGGTGCTGGCGATCCTTCACGCGCTGGTTGAAGTCGCTATCCTGCGGAATGACGATTCCATGGCCGACAATCGCCGTGCGCGCCGCCGCCGTACCAAGCTCGCGCTGTTCAATCGCATCGCCACCTTTATCATCGTTTTCGTCGTGATCGGCCTGATGCTGCTGGCGATCCCGGGGGTGCGCGACATCGGCGTGACACTGGTGGCTTCCGCCGGCCTTGCGGGTCTCGCAGTCGGCGCGGCAGCGCAGCCGGCGCTCAAATCGCTGATTGCCGGAGTGCAGATGGCGCTGACCGAGCCGGTGATCGTGGGCGATGCCGTGATAATCGCAGGCGAATGGGGCTGGATCGAGGAAATCCGCACGACCTATGTCGTGGTCAAGGTGTGGGACGAACGGCGGCTGGTGGTGCCGACTTCCAAATTTCTCGACGAGACGTTCCAGAACTGGACCAAGACCACGGCGCAGCTGATGGGCACGATCATGCTTTATGTCGATCCGGTCACCCGGCTCGATCCGATCCGGACCAAGTTCGAGGAGCTGGTCGAAAGCAATGCCCGCTGGGATGGGCGGGTGAAGCACATGCAGGTCACCGAGCTGACGCGCGACGCGATCGAGGTCCGCTTCCTCGTCACGGCCAAGGATTCCCCGACGCTTTACGACCTGCGCTGCGATATCCGCGAAGCGCTGATACAGTGGCTGGCGGCGGAAATGCCCGAAGCCATCGTACGCAGTCGCCTGGCCCCGGTCGCCCCGCTGGATATTACGGGCTTTCCCTCAGGCGAAGCACTGCAGCAGATGGCGCGGTAAGCGACTCCCCCTCCTCAGCTCTCGATCAGCCGCTCCAGCCATTCGCCCAAAAGCGCTCTTTCAGCTGGGGACAGCGCTTCCGCATTGTCGAGATGGGCGCGCAGGGCGATGGCGTGAGGCACCGGGCCGGATACTTGCGAAGCTGCCCTCTCATCCACGATCGCAGCAATCGCCGCGCCACGGGTCAGGGCAAGCATCTTCTCGTCCCGTTCCTCGGGCGGCAAGGCCAGAAAGGTGGTCACGATGCCGACTGCGGACGCATGGACGAGTGCGACGGCCCGCTCTTCCGCGATGCGAAGCCGGCCAGCCTGCGCGATCTGCGCCACGCGGCGGCGCAGCGCCGCCATCCCGGCCAGCGACGCAGGCGACTGCGCCAGGGGCGAACCGATCTCGTTCATGATCGCGAATACCTCCGGATTCTCGAGGCCGAAGGCGACATAGCGGCTCCACCCCCGTCGCAGCTCCTCGACCGGATCGGGATGCGGCTGATCGGCTTCCTTTTCCGCCACGAACCGCGCCAGCCTGTCTTGCGCCACGGCGTCGAGCAGCCCGCGCTTGTCGCCGAATATGCGGTAGAGCGTGGGCGGCTGGATCGCCGCTTTCGCCGCGACCGCACGCGTCGTCAGCGCAGCGGTTCCGCCGCTTGCGATCAGCTCGGCAGCAGCATCGAGTACTGCGCGCCTTGTGTCGGTATCGGTGTCGGTGGCTTCGTCCATCGTCATGACCAATCAATATCGACGATACGGGAACAATGATAGCGCCGATTGCGTATTGCTGTTATCACTGATAACTGAAAAGCGATATCACTGGAAGGAATTCAGACATGATTTTGGTCACAGGCGCCAATGGCCATCTTGGCCGCGCAATCGTCGAACATCTTTCGCAGCGCACAGCGCCGGCGCAGATCATTGCCGCTTCGCGCGAGCCTGGGTCACTCTCGCCGCCCGATGGCGTCGCGGTGCGGCGCGCGGATTTCGCCGATCCGGCCAGTCTGCCCGAGGCTTTTGCCGGGATGGAGCGGATCGAGATCGTCTCGGTCGACAAGCTCGGAGAGGAAGCGCGCAGATTGCACCGCAATGCGATCGTCGCGGCCAGCCGCGCAGGCGTCGAACGTATCTTCTACACCTCCCATGCCGGCGCGCGCGAGGGATCGCCCTTTCCGCCCGCCGACCAGCACGCCAGGAGCGAAGCGGATCTCGAGGCGAGCGGCACGCCGTTCACGGCGCTGCGGCATGGCTTCTATGCCGAGAGCTGTCTCCAGATGATCGGCGAGGATCTGAAGGGTAACGAATTGCGCGTGCCCGAGGATGGCCCGGTTTGTTGGACCGCCCGCGATGACTTGGCGCAGGCGGACGCGGCACTCCTCGCAGGCGAGGCGACTTTCGACGGGGCGACCCCGCCGCTCACGGCATCGCGCGCCTGGACCATGGCCGAGATTGCCGAGCTCGCCTCGCAGATCACCGGCCGCCAGATTCGCCACACCGTCGTGTCGGACGCGGAATGGAAAGCGGCGAAGGTCGCTTCGGGCGTGCCCGAGAACTACGCCGAAATGCTGCTGGGCACCTTCCGCGCCTCTCGCCGGGGTGATTTCAGCACGGTGGACCCGGCGCTTGAAACCCTGCTCGGCCGCAAACCCACACCGCTGCGCGACGTGCTCGCGGCCGCGTTGGCTCCGGCGCCCCAAACCAATCACGAATAAAGGAATTGCCAATGCTTACGACAGACAACGCCATCGCCAATTCGGGCACCTTCGCCTTGGGCCACCGCACCGTCCACCGGATGGGCTACGGCGCGATGCAGCTTGCCGGACCGCATGTTTTCGGCCCGCCGAAGGACCGCGAGGGCGCGATCGCCGTGCTACGCGAAGCACTCGCGCTCGGCATCGACCATATCGACACGAGCGATTTCTACGGCCCGCATCATACCAATCGCGTGATCCGCGAAGCGCTCGCCCCTTTTCCGGAAGGGCTGACGATCGTGACCAAGCTCGGCGCACGCCGCGATGACGAAGGCGCTTGGCTCCCGGCGATGGAGCCACAGGAACTGATCGATGCGGTCGAAAGCAATTGCGACAATCTCGGGATCGAGCGGATCGAGATTGCGAACCTGCGGCTGATGTTCGGCGAAGGCGACGCGGGGCCCACTCCCGGGGATGTGAGGCCGATGCTCGAACCCCTCATCGCGCTGAAGGATCGTGGCCGGATCGGCGCGCTGGGGATCAGTAACGCTTTGCCCGAACAGGTTGAGGCGGCGCGCTCCATGACCGAGATCGTCTGCGTGCAGAACATGTATAATCTCGCCAATCGCGGCGACGATGATCTGATCGATCACCTCGCGGGTGAGGGGATCGCTTATGTCCCGTTCTTCCCGCTCGGCGGCTTCGATCCCCTGCAGTCGGATACGCTGGAAAGCGTGGCGAAAGATCTGGACGCAACGCCAATGCAGGTCGCGCTCGCCTGGCTGCTTCAGCGCTCGCCCAATATCCTGCTGATTCCCGGCACGAGCTCGGTAGACCACCTGCGTCAGAACGTCGCAGCAGCCAATTTGCATCTTCCTGAGGAAGCTGTGGCCACGCTGAACGGAATAGGGAAGTAGCCGCCTGCTTTCCGCCTAAAGTCGGCTTCCGGGCTCCGTGAAGTGCTCCTGTGAGACACTGAGAATCTCGCGCAAAGCGGCCCGGACGCCGATGTTCGAAGTGATGCGGCGCGCTGGCTGCCGTACGGCCCTGACCCGCACCTATCTACTTTCCTACACGCATAGGCCCGACTAGCAACGAGCGCATGAATCGGCCCGCATCCCATTCTTCGAGCACCACTTCGGGGAGCTTCTCAACCGCCACCGATTTTTCCCTCTGGACCGTGCTCCATGTGCTCCATCCTGTAGGATTTGCCGAGAGGGAATCCGACATTTGGCACTTGCAACCACGGCGGCCAGCGGCAAGAGGGTGCGCATGAGCATGACCGATCTTATCGAAGCCGCCCGCGTGTCCAAGGCCTGGCCGTTCCAGGAGGCGCAGCGGCTGCTCAAACGCTATCCGAGCGGGGCCAAGCCCGACGGATCGCCGGTCGTCTTCGAGACCGGTTATGGCCCCAGCGGCCTGCCGCATATCGGCACTTTCCAGGAAGTGCTGCGCACCACGCTGGTCCGCCGTGCCTTCGAGGCGATGATCGGCGCGAAGCCTGAAGACGGCAAGACACGCCTGATCGCCTTCAGCGACGATATGGATGGCCTGCGCAAGGTGCCCGACAATGTGCCGAACCAGGCGCTGTTGCAGGACAACCTGCACCTGCCGCTATCGCGCGTACCCAACCCCTTTGACACCGAATACGACAGCTTCGCCGCGCACAACAATGCGCAGCTACGCGCCTTTCTCGACCAGTTCGGCTTCCAGTACGAGTTCATCGCGGCGAGCGACCGCTATAATTCCGGCGCCTTCGACGAAGCGCTGCGCCAGGTCTTGCGGACCAATGACGCGATCCTCGACATCATGCTGCCGACCCTGCGCGAGGAACGGCGCAAGACCTATTCGCCGGTCCTCCCGGTGAGCCCGCAGACGGGCCGCGTGTTGCAGGTGCCGGTCGAGGTCGTCGATGCGGAAGCCGGGACCATCCGCTTTACCGACGAGGATGGCACGGTGGTCGAGCAATCCGCGCTGGGCGGCATGTCCAAGCTGCAGTGGAAGGTCGACTGGGCAATGCGCTGGTACGCGCTGGGCGTCGATTACGAGATGTATGGCAAGGATCTGACCGACAGCGGCGTGCAGTCGGGCAAGATCGTGCAGGCGCTGGGCGGCCGCAAGCCCGAAGGGCTGATCTACGAGCTGTTCCTCGACGAGAAGGGTGAGAAGATCTCCAAGTCGAAGGGCAACGGTCTGACCATCGAGCAATGGCTAGATTACGGCAGCGAGGAGAGCCTGGGCTTCTACATCTTCCCCAATCCCAAGAGCGCCAAGCAGCTGCATGTGGGCGTGATCCCGCGGGCGGTGGACGATTACTGGCAGTTCCGCGAGCGGCTGGCCGAGCAGGAGCTCGACAAGCAGCTGGGCAATCCGGTGTGGCATCTGGCCCGCGCGAATGGCGGGTTCGAGGCGGCGGAAGCGCCCGGAGCGGGCGACAGCCTGCCGGTGACCTATGGCCTGCTGCTCAACCTTGCCAGCGTGCTGGGCGCGGAAGCCAGCGAGGAATCGCTGCGCGACTATCTCGAAAGCTACATCGGGGCGGGCCGGATCACGCCCGAACTCGACACGCTGATCGGCACGGCGGTGGCCTATACGCGCGACTACATCGTGCCGACCCTCTCGAAGCGCGCGCCGACGGCGAACGAGGCGGAGGCGCTCAAGGCGCTCGATGCCTATCTCGCCGACGCCCCCGCCGATACGAGCGCGGAGGATCTGCAAACGCAGGTGTACGAGATCGGCAAGCGCGAGGAATACGGTTTCGAGAACCTGCGCGACTGGTTCAAGGCGCTTTACCAGACGCTGCTCGGCAGCGATCAGGGGCCGCGCATGGGCAGCTTCATTGCGCTGTACGGGATCGAAAACAGCCGCAAGCTCATCGCCGAGGCGCTGGCGCGCGGCTGACGCCCCCGATCGGCGCCTATTTGTGGGCGCGCGTGCGGTACCACTTGGTCAGCACGTATTTGGAGCCTTCGATGACCGGCGTGCCGGCGTGCATGGTGTCGAGGTTGGGCGTGCCGTCCGGGCTGGCGTTGTTCCAGATGAGAAGCACGCCGGGCTTGGGCTCGATCGAGGCGCCGACATGGGTGAAGTGGGTATGTCCGCCCTGAGGCACCTTATTGAGGAATGCCATAGCCGTCCAGCACCGCTGGCCGCCGCGCTTGCGCTCTTCCTTCCAGTATTCCTGGTCGGTGTAGAACCAGTCGTTATGCGGCTTGAATTCCTGACCCGGAAGATAGCGCTGGCCCTGGATCGCCTCGCCATTGACGGCCGGCAGGCCCAGCAGATCGTCGATCCGGCGTGACACGCCTTTGACGAAGGGATCGTTGGGGTGGAAATTGCCCGAATAGGAAGTGCGGAACTTCTCGATATAGGCGGTCTCATGCAACTCGCTCGGCCGTGCCACAACGTCGATCATAGTGATGAACCGGCGGCATTCCTCGGGGCTGAGGAAATTAGCGACTGCAAAAATCTCGGCCTTGTCGGTCGGCACCTTGTAGATGTCGGGATCGCTCTCCAGTCGCTGGCGGACCTTGGCACCGATACGCTTGAGGGCATCCTGATCGGGAATCGTCGTGGTCTTCGTCATGATCAGAATCTTAGCGACCGGGCCTGCCACTTCAACCCATCTTGCAGGCGGGCGAGACTAAGCTAACGTTCGCCGATAAAGTTGGGAAAGGAAGTTACATATGAACACCGCCGATTCCGCGCGCCGTTATTCGGTTGGTGCGATGATCTTTCACTGGGTCATTGCCGTCGCCGTAATCGTGAACTGGCGGCTCGCCGAAAACGCGCATCACGCGCAGTCGGGGGCGGAAAGCGCGGCGATTTTCGCCAATCACAAGGCGTTGGGTATCCTCATTCTGGTGTTGACCGTCGGTCGTCTGCTGTGGCGCTGGACACACCCGGTACCACCGCTTCCATCCGATCTGGCACAGTGGGAAAAGACCCTTGCCCGCATCGTGCACGTCATCTTTTACGTATTGCTCATCGCGTTGCCACTCGGCGGCTGGATCGCCAATTCGCTGGCCGGGCGCGAGATCGACATGTTCGGCCTGTTCACCATTCCGCCGCTTCCCGTGGGCGACAATCCGGATGCAGCAAAATCGATCTTCAGCATTCATGCGACGGGCGGCAGCATCTTCATCTATCTGATCGCGCTCCATATCCTCGGCGCGCTCAAGCATACCTTCTTCGACAAGAACGGTGGTATCTTCCGCATGCTTCCTTTTGGCAAAGCCTGACCAACTCAACAGAAAACCCCCGCCGGCTGCCCGGCGGGGGTCTTGTATCTTTCGTTCTGCGGTCAGCTTACCAGAAGAAGTCGTAGATCACGTCGACCACTTCGCCGCTGTAGACGTCAACCAGTAGGACGTCGTCGTAGTACCGGACCCAGCGATAGGGGCCGTAGACCTCGGGCAGGCGGTAGCGCCACGGATCGTTGACCCGGTAGCGATTGCCGAAGAACTGGCTGCCCAGGCGGAAGCCGATGTTAAGCCGGCGATAGCGATAATCGCGATATGGGGCGTAATAGCGCCCCAAGCGGTACAGGCCGCGGTTGTTGGCGCGATGATGGCTCCAATTGTACCGATTATTCTGCCGCCAGCGCCGTTGGTCCCACCGGTCGTAATCGCGCCAGCGGCTGCCATCATAATAGCGCGAGCGGCGGTCATCCCGCCGGGCCTCGCGGTAACCCTGACGATAGGCATCGCGGCGATCCCTGCGATCCTCTCGGGCGTCCTGGCGCCGGTCGCGATAGCTGCGGTTGCGATCGCCATTGTAGTCCTGGTTGCGGTCTCCGCCATATCGTCGATCACGGCGATTATCGTCGTCCCTTTCGCGGGGCCTGTCCCACTGCCGGTCACGATAGGCTCCCCGCTGGTTCTCATCGTCGCGCGCGCGCCGCGCGCCTTCGCGAACGGCATCGTCTCTCACGGAACGGAAATCGGCGCGCCTGTTTTCATCGCGTCGTTCGCCGCGGTCCTGGCGCAGCTGTTCCCTGCGCTCGCCCCGGCGTTCCTGCCGCCATTCGGCCCGGTCCTGATTACGGTCGCCGCGGTCGCGTTGGCTGAACTGCGCCGCTTCGGCCGCCTGTGCCGGGGTAGGCAGGGCGGTGATGGCGAGCGTTATGGCGAGTGCACCGAGCGCGCCACCGCTCATCAGTCTGATCAATGTCATGGAGCCTGTCCTCATATCTTCGAGTGCCGCTCCACACCTGCGGCCGTTATCGATGGGAAATGCTTATCAGATCAGGCTGACCGGTGTCTGAACCGCTGCGAGGTGTGATTGTTCATTTTATTGCCAGAAAGAATGAATGCGGACCACTCTGAGCGATGGCGCGTTACGTGCCCATGGCAATGACACTTGAAACAGTTCGCCAGGATATTGAGGATCGCCTGCTGGAGGCGGCCAGCAACAGGCGGTCACCCATGCATACCCCCGTGGTCGCCACAGCGGATGCAGATGCGCGGATCATGGTACTGCGAAATTTCGACACCAGCGACTGGACGCTGAGATTTCACACCGACGCCCGCTCGCCCAAGGTCGAAACGCTGGAAGACAATGCGGCGGTCGCCGTGCTGTTCTACGACCGGGATGAGAAGGTGCAGATCCGTTGCAGGGGCCAGGCGCGTATCGAGACAGAGAGTTGGCTTGCAACCGCTGCTTGGAGCGAAAGCGACACTTATGCGCGGCGTTGCTATCTCGGCGCGCCTCCGGGCGAAGAGCGAGAGCAGCCGTCGAGCGGATTGCCCGACGAGATTGAAGGAAAGCGCCCGACTGAGGAAGAACTTGCTCCGGCGCGGAAGAATTTCGCAGTCATGGTCGTGAAGATCGAGAGTGCCGACTGGTATTTTCTCTCCAACGATGGCCACAGGCGCGCGATATTTACCAATGGTAAGGGGTGTTGGGTTACGCCCTGAGGCCAGCCTACAAGCCGCTCCTCAAGAACGAGCGGAAATGTTAGCGCTATCTAATATGGGGGGATGATCTAAATGAAAGCCGGCGACCGCATTCTTATGCTGTTCGACAATACCAATCGCGATTATGTTTCGCGGCTGCACTCGGGCGCTACCCGTCAGGCGGGTACGATGGGCGTTAAAATACAGCTCGAAAATCTGCACACCACCGGTCGCAATGCGCAGGAGGCAATTGCCGAAGAAGGGGGCGGGGGCGTGATCCTGACAGCGCCGCTTTCCGATGATCGGCATCTCATGCTGCAAATCGAAAAGCGGAACATTCCTTTTGCGCGTATTGCTCCGATGCTCGACCCGGGCCGCGGCATCACCATCGTGATGGATGAGTATGAAGCGGTGCTCAGCGTCACCAGATTGCTGCTCGAAGCAGGCCACCGCAAGATCGGCATCATCCGCGGCCCGCGCTCGCATCTGTCCAGCATGCGGCGTTACAACGGCTTCACTGCGGCTCTGGGTACCAAAGGGGTCAAGATCGATCCCGCCCTCATGGTCGAAGGGGATTACACGCGTCAGTCCGGTGTAGACATGGGCACAAAGCTGCTTGCTGCAGAGCCCACAGCGGTTTTCGCCAGCAATGACGAAATGGCAGCGGGGCTTGTCGATGCGGCCCGGCGTGCCGGCAAGTCGGTGCCGCAGCAGCTTTCCGTCGTCGGGTTCGACGATGATCCGATTGCGAAGTCCATGAACCCGCCGCTGACTTCGGTGCGGCAGCCGCTGGAAGAAATGGGGGCGAAGGCCTGCGAACTGCTTGCCAACTGCGTAGCGGGAAAGGGAGATGCGAAAGCGCACGCCGAAATCCCTTTCCAGCTCGCCGAGCGCAGTTCGGTCGCTCCGACAGCAAGCTGACTGGCTGACGAGGGGCGGCAATGCGGCCCTTGCGCATGCCGCCCCACGTGAAAATTACGCGGCTTGCTTGATGTCGCGCAGGGTAACGTCGAACGTCACGTCCTGACCCGCCAGCGGGTGGTTTCCGTCGGCCTTGATCGCCTCGTCACCCACTTCGAGGATGTAGAGAGTCATCGGCTGGCCGTCGGGCGTCTGCGCGTTGAGCGCCATGCCGGGCTGCGGTGCAGGTTCGGGGGGAAGGTTGGCGCGCGGAATGTCGATCACCAGTTCCTCGCTACGCGCACCGAAGGCGTTATCGCTGGCGATGTCGACGCTCTTGCTGTCGCCCACTTCCATGCCCGTGAGGGCCTCTTCGATCTGCGGGAAGATCTGTCCGGCGCCAAGCTGGACCTGCTGGGGGCCTGCTTCTTCGGTATTGCCGACCACTTCGCCGTCGCCCCGCTTGAGGACGTAATCGATGGTCACGGTGTCACCGTTGCTTGGAGTAGTCATGGGGAATCCTTTGAATTTCGTGTTCGCGGCGCCGAGAGAACTGCGCCGTCCGGAACAGCACCCGCGAACCGGGCGCCTTGAGCACTATTGTGTCAAAGGATGGTGGGGCATGTCAAACGAGCGTCCGACAAGGATGGAACGCGCGGTTTACAGCGCCGGTGAAAGTGGATGCCGGGACATGGACGCTTTCCGTTTCTCCCTGTAGCGCCTGCCTCTCGTCGTCAGCTTAGGGGGCCTTGTGTCTAGGATAATCGGTACGGGCGCCCATGGGTGGCGCAAATTAGGCATCTGGGTCTTGCGTATTTTCGCCATCGCACTGGTGGCGGGGTCGCTCATGAGCACTACCGATTTCAACCAGTGGTGGATCCGCATCTGGGATTTCCCGCGGATCCAGATCCTGCTTGCCATGATCGCCAGTGCCTTTGTCTTGTGGTTCGTCGACAAGGCATGGCGGCCCTGGGTGCCGTTGGCGCTGATCGTGGCGAGTACTTGGCAGTTCTACCGTGTTCTCCCTTATACGCCGCTGGTGCCGACCGATATCGCGCAGGTCGCCGAGGGCGAGGGCCGGGGGGAGGGCTGCTTCAGCCTGCTTACTCTCAACGTCCTCCAGAAGAACCGCGAATACGGCCGCACGATCGACCTGATCCGGCGCTTCGATCCCGACATCGTCCTGCTGACTGAGACCGATCAGGCCTGGGCTGATGCCGTGGCGGGCGTGCTGGAAGACTATCCGGGGCGGATCGACCGGCCGCTCGACAATACCTACGGCATCATGTTCGCCTCGCGCCTGCCGATGAGCAATTCGTCGATCCAGGATCTGGCGCAAAAGGACACGCCTTCGGTCTTCGCCACGCTGGAAGCCGGCGGGCACAGCTTCCGCGTGATCGGTCTGCACCCCCGTCCGCCCAAGCCGAAGCAGGATACGGAAGAGCGCGACGCGGAAATTGTCGTCGCCGCCCGTATGGCGCGTGATCTGGCGATGCCGGTGCTGGCCATCGGCGATTTCAACGATGTCGCGTGGTCCGACACCACGCGCCTGTTCACCGACATCGGCGGCCTGCTCGACCCGCGTAAAGGCCGTGGCACCTATGCCAGCTTCCCGGCCGGCATGGTGTGGCTGGGCTGGCCGCTCGATCACCTGTTCGTGACCGAGGAATTCCTGCTGGGCGAGATGGAGGTCGGCAAATCGGTCGGCTCCGACCACCGCCCCTTCATGGCACGCCTGTGCCTCGACCCTGAAGCAGCCCGCATCCGCAACGAAAACGTCGAGGGCCCCAGCGCCGAGGACGAGGACGAGGCGAACGAGGTGATGGAAGAGTTCGAGGAAGATACGGCTAAGGACCGTGTGGAGGGGGAGCAATAGTCAGGTTCGCGTTTGGCATAGCCGGTGCGGACCAAGTAATGAGTCAATCCCCCTTGTCGGATCGATCATCGTGAGACTTCATCGGCAGCCGTAGTTTTTGTCGACCGTTAAGTGAGTTTTCGCGACGATGACAAAAACCCAAATTTGCAATCCACAATACTGGGCCGGAGGAGAGTTGCCCTAGCAGTCTAGTGTAAATGCACTTTTTCATTTTATAGGTAAAAATACTAAAACCGCGAGTTAAAGCGAAACAAACTTGCAAAAATAATCCAATTCAGACAGCTTTAATTGGCGCCTACCTGGCGTATCTAGAATTGGAGAACGGCATGAACAGAATAACAAGAAAAGCTGGTTTATTGGCTTTAGCTCTTGGCGTCGCTGCGTCGCCTCTTCAGGCAGGCCCTGGCTCCAACGAACGAAATTTCGAAATTTGCATGGAAAATTGTCAAGATTGGCAGCCTGATACCAAAACGGTGCGCCTATGCGAGAACTGGTGCTATAGGCGCTGGAATCCGCAATGAATTAATCGCCGCCATAATTGGCAGGTAAGATAACCATGAATAATGGCGGCGAGACCTAAGGGTCTCGCCGCCAGTTTTTCGTTACATAGCACTGAAATGCTGTGAAGCTGACGGGAGGAATGCTCAGATCAATGAGCGAATTATCTCGTCAGCTTCTTGTACGCCAACCTCGTCGGACGGTCCGCGGCATCGCCAAGGCGGCGACGCTTGTCTTCCTCGTAAGCCTCGAAGTTGCCTTCGAACCATTCGACGTGGCTGTCACCCTCGAAGGCGAGGATGTGGGTGGCGAGGCGATCCAGGAAGAAGCGGTCATGGCTGATGACTACGGCGCAGCCGGCGAAGTTCTCGATCGCCTCTTCCAGCGCGCCCAGCGTTTCCACGTCGAGATCGTTGGTCGGTTCGTCCAGCAGCAGGACGTTGCCGCCCTCCTTCAGCATCTTGGCCATGTGGACGCGGTTGCGTTCACCGCCCGAGAGCTTGCCAACGTTCTTCTGCTGGTCCGCGCCCTTGAAGTTGAACGCGCCGACATAGGCACGGGTTGAGGTGTCGTGGCCATTGACCTTCATGTAATCGAGGCCGTCCGAAATCTCTTCCCAGACGTTGTTCTTGGGGTTCAGGTGATCGCGGCTCTGGTCAACATAGCCGAGGTGGACGGTCGAGCCGATTTCCACCGTGCCGCTATCGGGTTCTTCCTTGCCGGTCAGGATCTTGAACAGGGTCGATTTACCCGCGCCATTAGGCCCGATCACGCCGACGATGCCGCCGGGGGGCAGCATGAAGCTGAGGTTTTCGAACAGTAGCTTGTCGCCGTAAGCCTTGGTGATGTTGTTGGCTTCGATGACCTTGCCGCCCAGACGCTCGGGCACCTGGATGACGATCTGCGCCTTGCCGGGGCGCCGATCCTTCTGGCTTTCCTGCAGTTCCTCGAACTTGCGGATACGCGCTTTCGACTTGGTCTGGCGCGCGCTGGGCGTCTGCCGGATCCATTCGAGTTCGCGCGACAGGGCCTTCGAGCGCCCGCTTTCCTCGCGGCTTTCCTGCTCGAGACGCTTGGCCTTCTTTTCCAGGTAGGTCGAGTAGTTGCCTTCGTAAGGATAGTAGGACCCGCGGTCGAGTTCGAGGATCCATTCCACCACATTGTCGAGGAAGTAGCGGTCATGGGTGATCATCAGCACCGCACCGGCATATTCCTTGAGGTGGTTTTCAAGCCACTGGACCGACTCGGCGTCGAGGTGGTTGGTCGGTTCGTCCAGCAGCAGGATGGAAGGCTTCTGGATCAGCAGGCGGGTGAGGGCGACGCGGCGCTTTTCACCACCCGACAGGTCGGTCACCGGCCAGTCACCCGGCGGGCAGCGCAGAGCTTCCATCGCGACTTCGAGCTGGTTGTCCAGCGTCCAGCCGTCGACCGCGTCGATCTTGTCCTGAAGTTCCGCCATCTCGGTGCTCAGCGCGTCGAAATCGGCGTCTTCTTCGCCCATTTCCATGCCGATCGCATTGAAACGTTCGACCATGTCGGCCACTTCGCGTGCCCCGTCCTTGACGTTTTCGAGCACGGTCTTGCTCTCGTCGAGCTCGGGCTCCTGCTCCAGATAGCCGACGGTGATGTTCTCGCCCGGCCAGGCTTCGCCGGTGAAATCGGTGTCGATGCCGGCCATGATCTTGATCAGCGTCGATTTACCCGCACCGTTAGGGCCCACGATACCGATCTTCGCGCCCTGATAGAACTGCAGGTTGATATTGCTTAGCACCGGCTTGTTGGCACCGGGGAAAGTCTTGGTCATGTCCTTCATGACAAAGGCGTATTGCGCGGCCATCGGGCGAATCCTTGGATTTGATCTGTAAGAACGGGAAAGTTGGTGGCGCAGATAGTCGTGGCGGCGCCAATGGGCAAGGTCGCAGGGCGATAAGACAGGGCTTGGCTTTGCCGCTGGGAGTGATAGCTAGCCGCGCCATGACCAGATCGCTCATCGCGCTTGCCGCGCTTTCGCTCTCCGTTCCCGCAGCCGCCGACCGCGCCGACCAGGCGCTGGAAAGCGACACCATCGCCTGGGATTTCGTCGAAGGCATCACCACGGAAATCGGGCCGCGCATGCCCGGTACCGAACAGGAGGCGAGAGCGCGCGTGTGGGCCATGGACTGGCTGCGCGCCAATGGCTTTGCCAATGTCGCCAACGAGCCGTTCGAAATGGACACCTGGGTACGCGGCACGGAAACCGCGCAGATCATGGCGCCCTATGCCCAGCCGATGGCGATCACCGCTTTGTCGACTACGTCTTCAACCGGCCTGGAAGGGATCGAGGCAGAGGTGGTGTACTTCCCGTCCTATGCCGATCTCGAAGCTGCCGCGCCGGGTAGCCTGAAGGGCAAGATCGCCTTCGTCAGCCACCGGATGCGCGCGGCGCAGGATGGCTCGCATTATGGCTTTGCCGGACCCGCGCGCTGGACGGCCCCCTCGCTGGCGGCAAGCAAGGGCGCGGTGGCCACGGTCATCCGTTCGGTCGGGACCGACAGTCACCGCGTGCCCCACACCGGCACCACGACCTTTGCCGAAGGCGTCCGTCCGACGCCCGCTGGCGCGCTGTCCAATCCCGATGCCGACAATCTCGAACGCATGTTCGCCCGCGCCGATGACCAGCCGATCCGGATGAAACTGGTGATGACCCCGCGTGATCTTGGCACCACCGAAAGCGGCAATGTCGTTGGCGAAATCGTGGGCCGCGATCCGTCGCTGCCGCCGGTTCTGCTCGCCTGCCATCTCGACAGCTGGGATCTGGGCACTGGCGCGATCGATGATGGCGCGGGATGCGGGATCGCTGCGGCGGCGGCGAGCCATGTGGCCGCGCAGGGCCAGCCGCTGCGCACGATCCGCGTGCTGTTTGCGGGTGCGGAGGAAACCGGCCTGTGGGGTTCGCGCGCCTATGCCGCGGCTCATGCAGACGAGCCTTTCTTCGTCGGCTTGGAAAGCGATTTCGGGGCCGACAGGATCTGGCGCATCGAAACCAATTTCACACGCAACGATCCCGAACTTTTCCGGCAGCTGGCAAGCGCAGTGGCCCGCTTCGGTGTCGCCCCCGCAGCAGGCGTCGCGACCGGCGGGGCGGATCTCAACGTCGTGCGCGACCAGGACGGTGCGCTGATCGATCTGCAGCAGGACGGGACCCGCTATTTCGATCTGCACCACACCGCCGACGATACGCTGGACAAGATCGATCCTGCGCAGCTGCGGCAGAATGTCGCAGTGTGGACTGCGGTGGTGGATGTGATGGCCAATCACGCCGAGCCGATCCGGCGCGGAGAAGACAGCGCCGAGTAAGGCGCGCCGCGCCGGTTCTGGTCAGCGCGTGAATTCGCGCTTGATCAGGCGGGGTAGCAGGGCAAGCTGGAAGGCCGCGCGGGCCAGCAGGAAAAGGCTGAAGGATAGCCACAGCCCATGGCTGCCGAGCGGCCAGCTCAGCCACAGGGCCAGCGCATAGACCAAACCAGCGCCAACCATGGTCAGCAGCAGCGCCCGCGTCCAGCTGGCGCCCACGAAGATCCCGTCGAGCACGAAGCCCGCGAGGCCGGCAAAAGGGATCACGATCAGCCACGGCGCAAGGCTCTGCGCCTGGATTCTCACCGCTTCGGTCGCAGCAAAGCTCGCCAGGATCGGGTCCGCCAAAAGGGCAAAGGCCCCGGCAAGCAGCGCCGCCGCCGCCATGCCGCGCCACAGAATCGCCCGGATATAGAAGGCGAAACCCTTGCGGTCGTGTGCACCGGCCCGCTCGCCATTCAGCACCTGCGCCGCATTCTCGAACCCGTCGAGCAGCAGAGCGGTGAAGACGAAGAGCTGATACAGGATGCCGTTGGCGGCCAGTACCACGGCGCCGCGCTCCGCCGAAAGACGGGTCAATCCCGCCATGGCGATCACCAGCACCAGTGTGCGCAGGAACAGGTCGCGATTGACGGCAAGGAAGGGCTTGAGGGCCGACAGGCTGGCGATGCCGCCGCTGCGGGCACTTTCGATCAGTGAACGGCCGGTGGCGCTTCCCAGCAGGATCGCCGCCAGCAGCGCCAGCTTGGCGAATTCGGCGATGAAGCTTGACCAGCCGATGCCGGCAATACCCCAATCCAGACCCAGCACGAACCATAGGCCGAGCCCCACGTTCAGCAGATTATAGAGCACCTCGACCACAAGCACGGTCTTCATGCGGCGCTGGCCAATCAGAAAGCCGATCGCGGCAAAGTTCGCCATGACCGCCGGGGCGCTCCAGTAGCGGATATCCGCATAGACATTCGCTGCCTCGCGCACCGAACCAGTCGCGCCCAGAGCATCGAGGGCGAGAGGGAGTACGAACGGTTTTACCAGCAGGAGCAGGAGCGCGATCGACAGCCCGACAAGCAAGCCTCGCAGGAGCACCATGGCCTGAGCCTGCGCGCCCGAGCGTGTGCCTGCCTGCGCCACCAGCCCGGTGGTGCCCGTCTTGAGGAAATTCATGACTGTGAAAAGGACGGCGAACAGCCGCGCGCCGACGTCGACCGCACCTTGAGTGGGCGCATCGCCCAGTTGGCCCACGATCCACATGTCGCCGATGCCGATCAGCGCCGTGGCGACATTCGTCACCATGGCAGGCAGGGCAATCGCCCAGATCGCCCGTGTATCGAGGCGCGCTTGGGAAGGAATGGGGGCGGGGCCGGCGGTCAGGTCAGGCTCCTTGCAATCGATCGACGTGTGGTCGGGGAGACAAGATTCGAACTTGCGACCCCCTGTACCCAAAACAGGTGCGCTACCAGGCTGCGCCACTCCCCGACACTAACGTCGATCTTCAAGCCGGACGGTTGGTAGGCCCGGCAGGACTCGAACCCGCGACCTAGCCGTTATGAGCGGCCAGCTCTAACCAACTGAGCTACGGGCCCCCAAGGGACCGTCCGTGAAGGCTCGAACCGCCGCCTAGCCGCGTGTGTCGTGAAGGGCAAGCCGCGAAAACGCGCTTTTGTCACCCGGCGGCATTTTCCGGTGCAGAAAGCGGCTCGTCTGCAACGCATAATGGCAGGGACAGGATCATGTCGGCGCCGCTGCAGACAAGATCACCCCCCGCCGCGCGTGCTTCTGCCCGGGCGAGGCGGAGAGAGAAGCCGATGCCGAATATCCCGGCGCTCAGAACACCGCTGGAGCTGCGCGACTCGATGGCGAAAATATCGGCCGAATTGCGCAGCGCAGCGGGGATTTCGGCGGCAAGCCGTAAACACTGGGCCTGCGCCAGTAATTCGATCCTGATCGTCTCGCCAGCACCGACAGAGCCTGCGAGCGTTGCCAGCAGTCGCCATGCCAGGCGTTCCGCCTCGGTTTCCGCAAGCGCGACAGGGGCAGTGCGATCGCCCAGATCGGCCTCGATTCGCGCGACTTTCGGCTGCAGGACACCCTGCAAGTGTTTGACCTGGGTCGTGAGAATCCGCGCGAAATCGCTCGATCCCGGCTCCAGTTCCAGCGTGTCCGTCTCCAGCCGGGCGAGCCGTTCCAGCTCTTCCAGGCCTGCAAGGACATGCGCCGCATCTCCCGCTATGGTAGCCGCAATGGAGCGATAGGCATGCGGCACTGCGCCGATGACCTGCTGCTGGATCATTTCGGCATAACCCTGCATCGCATTCACCGGGGTCCGCAATTCATGCAGCACCTGCCGCAGCCGATCGGCCTGTTCGCCGCCCTCGGTGGCAGCTTCGCCGAAGCGGCGGAAAAGACCGACATAACCAAGGAACCGGCCATTACCCGGGTCGAATCGCGGAGTGGCATCGACGATCCACTTGCCTTCGATGCGCGGCGCCCCGCGCAGCGCCACGAGCGTGTCGCGCATGGGTTGCCGCCGCGCGATGGCTTCCACGGTGCTGCCAGAGCCCAGTTTCTTGAGGTCGGTTCCATAGACCATGGGAAGAATCTCTTCTTCGGTCCATTCGATCCGGCCTTCGGAACTCGCTTCGAACAGGAAATGGTCAATCTGTTCGGGGGCCGCCTTGGGCGCGGCTTTCTCTTCTGGAGCAGCTGCACCGGGCGCATTGCGGTCGTGGATGAAGCCTTCGATCCGTGCGAGCAGCGCTTTGACATCTTCCTTGCCCGGAAGGACCCGTGCAGGGTCCTTGGCCGCAGGCGCAAGGGAAGGCTGCGGAGGCGCTCGTCGGTCTTCTCCCTCGGCGACAGGCTCGGGGCGGGGCAGCGCCCTGTCCGCAACACCGAGATGGTCGAGCACTCTCACTGCGGCGGGGGGTAAATCGCCGCGGTGCCGCAGGAACCCGCGGGCGCGGATCGGCAGGCTGGGTATCAGTTCGACCCATTCTTCCGGGCGAAGCTGCGCCCGGGCAAGGGCAGCGGCTGCGATATGGGGATGTTCTTCACCGAACCATTTTACCAGATCGGGGTTGCGGAACCGCCAACCATGCTCCGCCACCAACGCCACGCGCTCCGTTGTGGGAATTTCCTCGCCAAGCGCGATGAGCCGGAGATATGCAGCAGTTTCCAGCGCCGGATCGCCGCCTTCCGACCGTTCGCCGAGCAGGTCGATCAGCTGGCGAAACTGCGTCGTTGCCGCACGCCTGCCGAATGCGCGCAGGCGCAACACGGTGGCAAGGCGGTCGTCGAAATGCATCCTATCTCCATGAGTGCCGCATCGACCCGCCAGTCCATAAGGCGCGCGATCGGCAAAGCCTTTGTATCAGTAAATGGTAAAACTGTCGTTTACCGAGAACCGTATCGGCCGCCGTTGCAAAAGCATTCGATTGCTGGCAAACAAAATAATGTTAGCCATTCGGATCATTACGCCCCACCAACATTTCGTGTGCGGCTTATCTTTCGATAGGCGTATCTCTGGCTTGAGGAAAGACTGGCATGGCCAATATGGACGATATTGATCGTCGCTTGCTCGCCGAATTGCAGGACGAGGGCAGAATTACCAATGTCGAGCTGGCGCATCGCGTCGGCCTTACCGCACCTCCCTGCCTGCGCCGTGTACGCGCGCTGGAAGAAGAGGGCGTCATCCGCGGCTATCACGCGGAACTCGACCCGTCGAAGCTCGGTTTTTCGATCACGGTCTTCGCGATGGTCAGTCTCAAGAGCCAGGCCGAAGATTCACTGCGCGAATTCGAGGTCGCGATGAAGGATCTGCCCGAAGTGCGCGAAGTGCACATGCTCAATGGCGAGATCGATTTCATCATCAAGATCGTCAGCCGCGATTTGCAGAGCTTCCAGGAATTCCTGACCAGCAAGCTGACGCCCGCGCCCAATGTCGCTAGCGTGAAAACGTCGCTGACGATCCGCACCAGCAAGAACGATCCGGGCGTTCCGCTTTGAGCGGAGCCCTTGCGGGACACTGCCTCTGCGGCGCCGTGACAGTCGAACTGGACGGCGCCGGCAGCAGCGTTGAAATCTGCCAATGCAGCATGTGCCGCCGCTGGGGCGGGGCCTATTATGCCGCGCTGACCGGCGATTCCGTTGCGGTCGCTGGCGAAGATAGCGCCAGGGTCTATCGCTCGAGCGCCTGGGCGGAGCGCGCTTTCTGCGGCACTTGCGGCAGCACCCTGTGGTTCCGTTTCCTGCCCACGGGCAACCGCAGCTTCTCCGCGGGCCTGTTCGACGGGGCTGCAGGGCTTCCGATCGAAAAAGAGATCTTCGTCGACGAGCGGGCGGACTGGTGCCGGATAGAAGGCTGCCATCGCCGGATGACGGGCGAGGAAATCATGGCGGAAGCCAAGGCGGCAGGCTTCACTTTCGACTGATCCTGCCGCCCTCGGCCCCCGTCTGAGTGGGCTAGAGCGCGAGTGCGTCCGCCACGACCCAGATACCGATCGCGAAGAACAGCAGCGCGGCAATCGTGCGGACGAGCCGCAGCGAAACCCGCTCCACGATCGCGCGCCCGAAATAGACGGCGGGTACATTCGCCAGCATTATGCCCAGCGTCGTGCCCAAAGTGACCAGCAGCACGCTCTGGAACTGCGCGCCAAGGGCAATGGTGGCGACCTGCGTCTTGTCACCGATCTCGACAATGAAGAAGGAGATGGTGGTCGTCAGGAACGGGCCGAAGCGCGCGGCCTTGGGCTCTTCGTCTTCGTCCAGCCTGTCGGGCACCAGCGTCCAGGCGGCCATGGCCAGGAAGCTCACCCCGACAGCGATGCGAAACCACTGTCCTTCGAGCAGATTGGCAATCGAATGCCCGACCAGCGCCGCCAGCGCGTGATTGGCCAGCGTCGCCACCAATATGCCCATGACGACGGGCAGCGTCTTGCGGAACCGGGTGGCCAGCACGATGGCCAGCAGCATGGTCTTGTCGCCGATTTCGGCCAGCGCCACGACTGCGGTGGAGGTGAACAGGGCTTCCAATGATGATCTCCGGGCCGGGCTTCAAGACTGCAACGGCACCGGACCTCCCGCCCGGCCGGACGCAAGTCAGGTGCCATTGGTCTTGCCCGAACGAAACCATTCGAACCCCTGCGCCACGCCCTCTCGGACGAGTATGTTGACGCGAGGGAACTGCATGAAGCAGCGGGCTACTCCCCAGATGACGCGGCGCGCCTAGCAAGGCACGCGCGGCATTGCAACGCGCTCTGGCAGGAAGGCCGCGGTTTGGCCCGCACCGCCGGTGTCACGCACCCCGCAAGAGGGGTTACGGTCCAGACGGTCCACACTCTGCGATGTAATCGGCCAGCCGCGTCTGCAAGTCGGGGACGGCATCTTTTCGGGTGAGGAAGCGCTCCACGGTCATCATCCGCCAGCGCTGCCCCTCGCTCCCAAATGTGATCTGTTCGATCTCGCCCGCCAGCAAGTGAGCGACCAAGAAATGGCTGGCGAGGCCGCCGAAGGGACTGGGGTAGCGGCGGCTCCAGACGATCCTGCCGACCGGTATGTGGAGACCGAATTCCTCCTCGACCTCGCGCATGGCGCATTCGGCAGGGGTTTCGCCGGCCTCTCTCCCTCCGCCCGGCAAATCCCACAGGCCAGGGAAGGGAATGCCCGACTTGTCGTCGCGGAGATAGGCAAGCAGCCGATCTTCGCGTTTCAGGACGATTTTCGCGCCTGAAAAGTCCCCATCGGCCGCCATTTCAGCGACGCGCGGTCGCTGTCAGCTCTCGCGCGTCTTCAGCCATTCTTCGAGCCATTTGATCGAATAGTCGCCGCTCTTTACGTCATCCTGTTCGAGCAGCGCCTGGTGCAAGGGCACGCTGGTCTTCACGCCTTCGATGACCATTTCCTCCAGCGCGCGCTTCAGGCGCATCATGCACCGTTCGCGGTCGCGGCCATAGACGATCAGCTTGGCGATCATGCTGTCGTAATAGGGCGGGATCGAATAACCGGCGTAAATCCCGCTATCCACGCGGACATGCATGCCGCCTGCCGCGTGATAATAGCTGATCTTGCCGGGGCTGGGCGCGAAGGTGAACGGATCTTCCGCATTGATGCGGCATTCGATCGCATGGCCGGTAAAGGTGATGTCGTCCTGCTTGCAGGACAGGTCCTTGCCATCGGCCACTCGGATCTGTTCGCGCACCAGATCGATGCCGGTGATCATTTCGGTCACCGGATGTTCGACCTGCAGGCGGGTGTTCATCTCGATGAAGTAGAACTCGCCGTTTTCCCACAGGAACTCGATCGTGCCCGCACCGCGATAGGCCATGTCGCGCATGGCAGAGGCGCAGACTTCGCCCATCCGCATCCGCTCTTCATGGCTGATGACGGGCGAGGGCGCTTCTTCGAGCACCTTCTGGTGGCGGCGCTGGAGCGAACAGTCACGCTCGCCCAGATGCACGGCATTGCCGCGCCCGTCGCCGAAGACCTGGAATTCGATGTGGCGCGGATTGCCGAGATATTTCTCAATATAGACGGTTGCATCGCCGAAGGCGGCCTTCGCCTCGCTGCCGGCCTGCTGCATCAGGGTTTCGAGCTGGTCTTCGCTTTCGCAGACCTTCATCCCGCGGCCGCCGCCGCCCGATGCCGCCTTGATGATGACGGGATAACCGATTTCCGCGGAGATGCGGCGCGCCTCGTCGAAATCCGACACGGCGCCGTCGCTGCCGGGCACTAGCGGCAGGCCCAGGGCGCCCGCGGTACGCTTGGCTTCGACCTTGTCGCCCATGGTGCGGATATGTTCGGGCTTGGGGCCGATCCAGGCAATGTCGTGCGCTTCCACGATCTCCGCAAACTTGGCGTTTTCCGACAGGAAGCCATAGCCCGGGTGGATCGCATCGGCCTGCGCGATTTCGGCGGCCGAAATGATGTTGGCGACGTTGAGATAGCTGTCGCCCGCCGCCGGCGGACCGATGCAGACGGCGTGATCGGCCAGGCGCACATGCATGGCATCGGCATCGGCGGTGGAATGCACCGCGACCGTCTCGATACCCATTTCATGTGCGGCGCGGTGGATGCGCAGCGCGATTTCGCCGCGATTGGCGATCAATATGCGTGAAATGCCCACGAACCGGCCCTTATCCGACGACGACGAGCGGCTGGTCGAATTCGACCGGCTGCGCGTTTTCGACCAGGATCGACTTTACCGTACCGGCCTTTTCGGCAGTGATCGGGTTCATCACCTTCATCGCTTCCACGATGAGCAGGGTCTGGCCTTCCTTCACGCTGTCGCCGACCTTCACGAAGTCCGATGCGCCCGGTTCGGGGGCGAGATAGACCGTGCCGACCATGGGCGACTTGATCGCACCGGCGGTATCGGCGGCCGGGGCAGCGGCGTCGCCCGCGGGGGCCGCAGGCGCTGCCGGGGCGGCGGCAGGTGCCGCGGCGGCCACGGCGGCAGGGGCAGCGGCCATGGCCACGCCGCCGCGCGATACGCGGATCTTGCGCTCGCCGTCTTCGACTTCGATTTCGGTCAGCCCGGTGTCGCCCAGCATCTCTGCCAGTTCGCGTACGAGCGAGGTGTCGACATTCATGCCGGAATTACCGGCGCCTTTGCGATCGGCCATGAAATGGTCCCTTGTTAGTTTTCGCCCGCGCCTATGCTACCGCTCGCCGCGCAAGACAAGGGGCAGGGCGGGGTTTTAGAGAGCCGCGGCCTTCTCCAACGCTACGGAATAGCTGCGCGCGCCGAGGCCTTTCACGCAATCTGCGGCGGCCATCCCGACATAGGACAGGTGGCGAAATTCCTCGCGCGTCTCCGGATCGGAGAGGTGAACCTCGATCACCGGCACCTCGATCGCCTTGATCGCATCGAGCAGCGCGATCGAGGTGTGGGTATACGCCGCCGCGTTCAGCAGCACCGCGCGGGCTTCCTGCCGGTTGGCGTCATGCAGCCAGTCGATCAGCTGGCCTTCGTGATTGGTCTGGTGGAAACTGATCGCCAGCCCCAGCTCTTCGGCCTGCTGCGCCAGCATCTCCTCGATATCGGCGAGCGTCTGGTGCCCGTAGATCTCCGGCTCGCGCTGGCCGAGGAGGTTGAGATTGGGGCCGTTGAGGACGAATACGGTGTCGGTCATCAGCGCGCTATGAAAGGGCGGCGCGATGGCTTCAACATGTTTCGGGCTTTGGCGGGATTATGGGCGGCAGCGCGGGGCGGGAGGGCGTAAGTGGGAGCAGCGGGCGGAGCGGATGTCTGCTGCGGCGTGGCTAAAGGATGAAAGCAGACATTCTGCTAGCGACCTTAATCACGTTCGTTCGGTCGCTTCTCGGATCAAAACGAAAACAGCTTCTTAGAACGGTCGACCGCCTCGCCCAGAGCTAGTTGGTGGCATTTACTATATGTTTGGTTTCCGCCGATAATTGTGGCTTTCAAATACAGGGGGTCACGATGAAGATTACATATTTACTGAGCGCGGCAGCAGTGGCGACTTTAACGGCATGCGGTGGTGGCGAGGCTAGCACGCCGACAGCACCGCCTGTATCAACGCCGAGCCCGACCCCTCCGCCCGTCGCATCTCCATCCTACGATCCGGTATTCAATTTCGACGCGGATTTTCAGAATTTTCTCCTGACCGTTGAATTGCAACAGGCCGGTGTGATCGAGAATGGCAGGTTCGCTAGGCAAAGCGTCAGCTTCGCGCGCGATGACCGGGCAATCGACAAAAGTGCCCTCTGGAATGCAACCGCTGAAAATATCACACTTCGCTATGGTACTGAAGATGTGCTCTTCGAATCAGCTAACCTCGGCAGCAGTGTAGACAATGGGCGGCAATGGTACAAAACCATGTCCAATCCCTATAGATCGGATGCCTTCACCATCACAAAGATGGAAAGCTATACCTATATGTTCGCCGCCGTCCACGAGCAGGAGTACGATCTGACAGATGGTACAGGTCGCCGCGTTTTAAAGGATCGGTATGGCGTCGGAGGAAGTTTTACGCAGATCAGCGATCTTCCCGCGTCCGGAAGTAAGACATATCGATTAACTGGGTCATCTACCTCCCCGACCAGGGATGGTGCAGGCGGACTGTTTGCCGCCAGCCAGCCGGGAACATCTGATGATGCCGCGTTATCGATTGATTTTGCTTCTTCGACCTTCTCGGTCCCTGTCTATCTCGAACAGGTATCGGCAGCTAACGGAAATGAGCCTATCAAGATCAGCGTGATTTTAAATGGCACCTATGACGCTGACACGAACCGCATCTCAGGCACGATAGAGAGCACTAATTCCCAATACACTGGCTCATTCGGAGGGGCCTTTTTCGGGCCGAAGGGGGAAGAGTTGGGCATTATCTACAGCCTGCAACACCCCACGGATGAGCAAGTTGTTGGCAAGATAACGGGAGATAGTGATGGGACTGATATCTAGAGTGCTTCAAGCGTTAAGAAGTGGATGATCCGCTTTCTACACCACCTCTTGACGTTTTGGCCGTGCTGGCGGGGTTCCAAAAGCTCATGGGCATCTGATGGCCCGGCTGCTGACCACCAGTGCCTTAGACTTTCACTTAGGAGCGAAGTTCGTGACTGACGGTCAGCGCTTTCTCGCGGAGCCGCGGCACGGTGAAGAACCGCATATACGGTCTCAGCCTCGATGAGGTAGTCGGCAAAGTCGGTATCTGATTTGCATTCCACAGCTTCACAGCTGCTCGACGCAACTATGAATCCTATTCGTAAGCGGCTTCCTCAGGCCACGCGCCTTTCGTTTTCCTACAGGCTCGCTTTCTGCCACCACCGTGGGAATCGCCCGGCGAGAGAGGAGGTTTTAAGGTGCGGTCGGCACGGAATTCGGGAGGAAATGTCGGTGCGGCTGGAAGTTGACACAAAGCGTGCGACACAAAAGCCAAAAGCGGCAGAAATGCGGGCGTGTTCTAGGATGGCCGAGTTTTTGTTTTGCCGCCTGTCGGTGTCAACCGGATGGGCGTGCAAGCCAGGATGCGAACTTCGGTCACGCACACAAAAAACCGGGCGCGAAGGCCCGGTTTTCTGGTGTGGTGTAAGGGTCAGCGCGCGTTGTAGGCCAGTTGACGGGCGCGGCGGCTTTCGAGTTGGGCGAGCGCCTTCTCGGTCACGTCGGCGACGCATTCCTTGTCGACGATCCGTCCCGAGGTGGTGACCGAAGTCCGTACTTCGCAGGCGCGCTTTGCGGCGTCGGCGATCCGGGTGCGGACCTCCTCGAAATGGGCGGGGTTCGACAGGTCGAGATCCGCGTGGGAGATGCGTACTTCGATCTCGTTTGGCGCGGCGCTCGAAGGAGCGGCGGAAAGGCACATGGCCGAAGCCAGGGCAGGGATAAGCAGGCGGCGCATAATCGTTCTCCAAACAGAGTGATTAGGGTGAGCGGCCTCCCAAGACATGATGATTGTGCAGTGCAGCATGATTCTTCGCAAGTGCAAAAAATCTCGTGTTGCTTGCAGTAAACGCAAGAGTATTGCTGGCACCGGGCATTTGCCGCAATCTTGTTGGCTTCCCCAGCGCTACGGGTGAGACAAACGCTCGTCAGGGCTGCGGGATGATCCAGCGGTTACTTGCGCGGTCGATGCTGCCGCCGGCTTCCTCGGTCACGGCGCGGTCCACGATTTCGAGGCTGCGTTCGCCCATGGCGGCGAAATAGTCATTACCGTCGTTCGGGAAGCCCTTGCGCGTGCGGTGGATGTGGAAACTGCCCGACAGCGGCATGCCGAACGCCTCCTCGATTGCCGCGCGGCCCATGATCGAGCCGATCAGCCCGCCCCAGGTGGCGGTGGGATTGTCCGAATCCCAGCCCGCCAGCGTGCCGATGCGGATCGTGTCGCGCAGATCGCCCTCGCCGTAGAAATAGCTGACCAGCCCGGCGGCGAAGTTGATCCCGCCCGCAAAGCAGCCGTTGCAATAGAGCCCGCGCGCCGAGATGTCGTAGCCGTCCTGCATCTCGACCTGATAGCGCCGGTAAACCGCATCGCGCGCTTCTTCCCAGCTGGCGCCGCTTTCATACTTGGCGAGCACGAAGCGGTACATGGCCAGCGGATATTCGCCTTCGGGCAGCACGCGGCTGGCCTCTTTGGCGATGGCGCGCAGCTGCGGCCCCAGCGGGCGCGCGGGATCGACCCGGGCGGACAAGGCATGAAGCGCGACGTGGAAACGCGCGATGTCCGCCGCCTCGCCGCGCGCGGCGGTGCGGATCGGCAGATCGGCCATGCGCAGCGCCACATCGGGGCGGCCCGGCGCGAACAGGCCGAAGATCTCGGTCGAAAGCTGGGCGTCGATCATTTCCCAATGCTCGTTGAGCGCGGGGTCGGAGGTCTCGGGAGGCAGCGTCCCCGCCAGCATCAGTTCATGCGCCCGCTGGTTGGAGACCCAGAGATAGTTCTGATAGCCCGTCTCGTCCGTGCCATAGGGGGTGGGCTTGGTCTCGTCATAGATATGGTCGATCCACGCCTGGCGGATCTGCTGCGGCGTCAGAATGCTGGTCCGGTGCTTCAGCAGCGCGTCCTGATAGATATATTCGATATCGGTATCGTCATCCGCGCCCCAGCTTTCGCCCGGCGCGCGCAGCACGAAATCGATGGTCGGCGAGATCGGGCTGGGCTTGCCGGGATCGAAGATGCTGGGCTGGTCGGGCTGGCCCCAGTCCTCGCGCGTGTAGAATTCGCCATGCGGCCCTTCGCCGCCGATCTTGTCCATTTCGGTGACGAGGCCGGTCCAGTTGGCGATGCTCTGCCCCAGCCAGAAACCTTCCATTCGGCGGGCATAGGCGGCCCGGTCGATTTCCAGCGTGGCGGTTTGCGCCGTAGCCGCGCTGTGCGGGGAAGGAGCAGTGCCAGTGGTGGCGCAGGCGGCCAGAAGCAGGGGCAGGGCGGGCAGCATCAGTCGGCGCAAAATCTCTCTCCTCCACAGGGCGATGGGCGGCGTTTCGCGCCTGCACCTTGATCGCCCTCCCATTGTTGCGCGGCGGTGTAGCGGACTGAATTCAAGTCGGAAAGGCCGAGTTGTGATCGTTCACATTGGTTGCGCAGATTTAGATTGGGATAGATTGAGGTGATCGAACTTCGTATCCGACGCAGCCTTGATATGCGAACATACCGGGTGCCCAGTCTCCGCTTGCTAGCATTGCATTCTGATGGGCCGCCGCTCACAATGCAATTCATGATTGTTCGAGGAATTTTCTTAGCTCTATCTGTCTGCTTTCTCAGTTGGGCTATCCCTGCCGCTGCGCAGACTTTGGTGGACGAAGGACGGCCAGTTGCCCGTATATATCTGGCACCGGGGAACAAGGCAGAGGCCGCTGGCCACGATTCGATACCGCCGCTCGAAACCGCTGTCGAAGAGCTCAATTATCATTTGCTGAAAATGTCGGGGGCGCAGCTTGAAGTCATACTAACCAACAACGTGGAGCAGGTTCGCGGTCCTGCGATCGTCCTCGGGACGCTGGCCCGGAAGCTGGGCGCTATTCCCACGAAGAAAAGCGAGTCCGGCGAAGCCTTTAGGCTCATGACGCGGGGCGACCAGCTCTTGATCGGCGGGGAAAGCGAGGCAGCGGTCCTGCTGGGAGTATATGCTCTGTTGGAAAAGGTGGGCTGCGAGTGGGTGATGCCGGGTGTGATCGGCGAGATAATCCCGCAACGCGATACTGTTTCGTTGCCGCAGATGGATGAAACGCAGGTCCCCGATTTCGCGATGCGGAAACTCTGGTATCGAGGCGGACAAAAACTCGTTTCCATGACCGAGAAAGAGCGCTTTCAGCAGTGGATGCGTCGACAAAGGGGCGGTACGTTCGAACCAGTCGCAAAGCAGACCGAAGGTCATTACTGGCAAGAGTTCATCAGGAAACACCAAGCGCAATTCGATGAAGACCCGACCATGTACGCTTTGCGCCGTGATGCCAGCGGAGAACTGAAGCGTCTCGGGCCGCAAATTGAAAGCACCCATCCGCTGGTTATCGAATTGATGGCACAGGACATCCGGGAGGTCTTCGCCAAGAAGGGATGGGCCAAGGACAGAAAGGTCGGGTTTCCCATAGGACCGGCGGATGGCGTAGGCTTTTCGGAAACGCCCGAGGCGCTTGCGGTTGGGTCCGGTACGGTGGATGCTGCGTCGGGCGTCATGGATCAAACCGAACAGATGGTCCTGCTCGCAAACCGCATTTTCGCTGCGTTGGGGGAGGAATACCCCAATGTCTACCTCGGCTACTATTCCTACGGCGCACATGCCGGATATCCGCAACGCTACAGGCCGCATCCCAGGCTGGTGCAGATTTTCGCGCCGATCAATTTTTCGCGCTACCACTCGGTAGTTGACGATACCTCTCGGAGCCAAGGCCGCTATCGTGAGGTGGTAGAACAATGGGCCGTCCTGTCCGCCAAACAGGGCAACCCCCTCCTGTATCGGGGCTACAACTGGAATTTGGCCGAAAACATTCTTCCCTATACCAAGGTCCGGATTTGGGGAGAGGAACTGCCGTTTTACCAGCGCATGGGGTTGATCGGCTTGAATGTCGAAGCGACCAAGGCATGGGGGATCAATGGTCCGAGCGATTGGATGTTCGCCAAACTGGCATGGGATTCATCCCGCGACTGGAAAGATCTGCTCCACGAATATTGCGTGAAGAGCTTTGGGGCTGGAGCTCCCGCTATGGAGGACTATTTCCTGCGCCTTGCCGAAAGGCAGCATGCCGCCGGACAGGAGGCTGGTTCCTATCATGCGATTCCGCTCATCTTCGACCGTCAGTTCGTGGTGGCTGCAAAACGCGACATGAGGGAGGCGATGCGCAAGGCGCGCACCGCGGATCAAAGGACCCGAATCGCCCATTTCCGTCCGGCGATCGAAATTCTCGACCGCTTCCTGGATTATCACGAGGCCACAATGCGCTTCGACTTCCCCGCCGCAAAATTGGCGTTCGAAGGCATGGGCGATGTCTGGCAGCAAGCTTATGACCAAAATAGCGACATAGCTGCGAAAGAAGGTCCACAATATCTTGATCGCTTCATAAGGCCGTTCGTCGATACGGCCGTTGAATACACAGTCGCTCCTTACGGCTTCTTTGGGCCGCTTCCCGACCAGCTTCAAACTGCGTTCGCTTCGCGTGCCGAGGGGCTTCGGCTGCACTTTGACCGAATGCAGACCGACGAAACGGCTTTCTCACCGACCAGCACTTTCTCCACCACTTGGGATGCGCAGCGCCTCACAAGTCCAGGTGGCTCGGTCTGGTACCGCCATAGGATTCCACTACCGGACAACATGAATGGCGAGCAGCTGGCGCTGTTTCTGGGCAGCTTCGATGATAAGGCAACCGTATGGCTGAATGGGCAACTCGTCGGATCGAGCGGGAGGCAATTTTCAAAGCCCGCCATCTTCGATCTCACGGACCAAATGGTGCCTGGGAGTGACAACATTCTCGCAATTCACATCGAACGCCGCGATGGCATCAACGAAATCGGCATCGGCGGTCTTTTCCGGCCCAGCTTTCTCTTCACCTTTCCCAAAGGCCGCGAAGAAACCCTTCCGTTTGCACAAGACTGACGGCGCAGCAACCGAGGACCCGCGGAAGGGGCGGTTCGATCCGGCAGGTGCCGCAGCTGACTTACATTTCGCAGTCAGTCCGCGAAGGACTCCCTATAATCATTCTCAATCGAGGATATCAGCCCGCAATTCTCAAGTTCGACCGACTGCCACGGCAGGCTAGACGCCACCCGTCCACTTCACCGGGATGCGCAGATAGTTGACGCCGTTATCCTGCGCTTCCTCGAACCGGCCGGCGCGGATGTTCACCTGGATCGAGGGGAGCAGCAGCTTGGGCACGGCCAGGCCCTTGTCGCGGCTTTCCCGCAAGGCGACGAAGCCGTCCTCGTCCATGCCCTCCGCCACGTGCACATTGGAGCGCAGCTGTTCGTCCACGGTGGTTTCCCAGCGATAGTCGTCGCGGCCGGGCGCCTTGTAATCGTGGCAGAGGAACAGGCGCGTCTCGCGCGGAAGGTCCAGCAGGCGGTGGATCGAACGGTAGAGGGTGCGCGCATCCCCGCCGGGGAAATCCGCCCGGGCGGTGCCGAAATCGGGCATGAACAGCGTGTCCCCGACAAAGGCGGCATCGGCGACCAGATAGGCGACATCGGCGGGCGTATGGCCGGGCACATGCATGACGCGCACCTCCAGTTCGCCGATGGCAAATCGCTCCCCATCCTTGAACAGGCGGTCGAAGTCGGAACCGTCGGTCGCCAGATCCTCCATCGCAAAGACCGGGCGGAAAATCTTCTGCACATCCTTTATCCGCGCGCCGATCCCGATCCGGGCACCGGTCCGCGCTTTGATGAAGGGCGCTGCCGAAAGATGATCGGCATGGGCATGCGTTTCCAGAACCATTGTGATCTGCCATCCGCCATCTTCCGCAAAGGCAAGGATGCGCTCGGCCGACCGGGTATCGGCTGCGCCGCTGGCAAGATCGAAATCGAGAACCGGGTCGATCACCGCGGCCTTCCGCGTCGCCGGATCTCCCAGCAGGTAGCTGATTGTATTGGTCGCTTCGTCGAAAAAGGCTTCGATCGCGGGCTTGGTCATATTCTTCGCTCCATCAGGCCTTGCTAATATATAAGTGTATGCTAAATAAGCAAGTGCTTAAGGAGGCGTGACGATGCTGCACTCGATGGATCTGAAAACATTCGAAGCCAAGGCGGGCATGGTCGCGGGCACGCTCAAGGCCATGGGCAACGGCCGGCGCCTGATGCTGCTGTGCAAGCTGGTCGAGCACGGCGAGATGACGGCGAGCGATCTGGCCCGTGAAGTCGGCCTGTCGCAGCCCGCCTGTTCGCAGCATCTGGCAAGGATGCGCGACGAGGGCCTCGTCTCCTATAGGCGTGAGAGCCAGATGCTGTGGTACGCGATTGCCGACCCGCGCGTCGAGACGCTGCTCGCGCTGCTGTACCAGCTTTATTGCAAGGACTGACCGAATGACCTGTGTTTCCCTTACTCCCGCCGAAGCCGCGCGCATGATCGATGCCGGGGCGAGGCTGGTGGATATCCGAGCGGCGGACGAACATGCGCGCGAGCGTATTCCGGGCGCTGCCAATCTGCCGCTCGAGCGGATCGAGGACCTGCCGCACGGCGAGACGCCGGTGATCTTCCACTGCAAGTCGGGCATGCGCACCGATGCCAATGCCGCGCGCCTTTCCGCCGCCGCAGCGGGCGCACCTGCCTTTCTGATCGGCGGCGGGATCGACGGCTGGCGCCGGGACGGGCAGCCGGTGCTGGCCGACAGGAGCCAGCCGCTCGAGATCATGCGCCAGGTGCAGATCGTGGCGGGTATCCTGATCCTTACGGGCGTTACCCTGGGCTTCCTGTGGACGCCTGCATTCTTCGGCCTTGCGGGCTTCGTCGGCGCGGGCCTGCTGCTGGCCGGATCGACCGGCTGGTGCGGGATGGCCCATCTGCTGGGGGCGATGCCGTGGAACCGCCGGGCGGCCGGCTGACACGGCGATGGATGTGGGCGCCATCGCCGCGGGCCTTGCTGCGGGATGGGTCATCGGGCTCATCCTCGGGCTGGTCGGCGGCGGCGGGTCGATCCTCGCCGTGCCCCTGCTGGTCTATGTCGTCGGGGTCCAGTCGACCCATGCAGCGATCGGAACCGCGGCCGTCGCGGTCAGCATCAACGCCCTGACCAGCCTTGCCGGCCATGCCCGCGCCGGGCGCGTGAAATGGCGCTGTGCCTCCGTATTCGCGCTGGCGGGTATGGCGGGCGCGGCCTTGGGCGCAGAAATCGGCAAGGCGGTCGACGGGGACAGGCTGCTGGTCCTGTTCGGCCTGCTGATGATCGGGGTGGGGCTGACGATGCTGCGCACACGGCGCACGGCGCTGGCGCCGGACGTGCGCCTCGACCGGGCCAGTGCGGGCACCCTGCTGCCCCGGCTCGTCCCCATCGGCCTCGGCACCGGGCTCGCGGCAGGCTTTTTCGGCATCGGAGGAGGCTTCCTGATCGTGCCTGGCCTGATCCTGGCGACTGCCATGCCGCTGGAATTCGCCATCGGAACCTCGCTCGTGGTCGTCAGCGCGCTCGGCCTGACCACGGCGACATCCTATGCGCTGTCGGGGCTGGTCGACTGGGGCATCACCGCGCTGCTCGTGGCAGGCGGACTGGTAGGTGCTGTGACCGGCATCGCCCTCGGCAAGAAGCTGGGCGCACGCGAAGGCCTGCTGGAACGCGGCTTCGCCCTGCTGGTGATCGCGATCGGCGGCTTTGTGTCGGTGTCGTGAATTTCGTGGGCAGCGCTCTTAGGACGCGAACTATCTCCAAAGCCACAGCAGGATCCCTGCGTTAACTGCCGGTGCCAGCAGGGCAACAAGCGGGCCGAGCGCTCCCAAGCGGTCGGCGAACAGGTTCCAGGGCAGGCCCAAGGGCATCAGAAACACTGCGGAAAGCGGGTCTTTATCCTGTCCGAACCATCCGAAAGTGCCGATAAGGAAAATTACCGCAGCGAAGGCGTAGAGGGCGAGAAAAAGCCAGAATATCCATTTCATCGCAGCGTCACCTCCCACCTGCTCTGCCAGCGCCCTGCTTTCGTCACCCTCCCTCGACCAGCGCGTCAACAATGACGTAGCTTTCGGGGCCGTAGGTAATCGTCACCGTGTCGCCGCTGCGGGTGTATTCGAAATCCCAGCCCGCACTGCCGTCTGATTGCGCGCTGTCAGCACTTGTCGGCGTTGTGCCGGTGAAGAAAATCGCGCGTTTGCGTCCGTCGGGCTTCGTTACCTCGACCAGATTACTGCCTTCTTCCATCCAGTTGCGCTTCACCCCGGCAGGACAGCTTTGGGTCGGAGCGGCACCCTTGAAGCCGCACATAATGTCGGCGGTCGCGTTGTAATCGGTCCCCGCAACCTTCGTGTCGGTCGATTGGGTCGGTATGGAAGGATCGTTTTCCGCCATGCCTGCGTTCGCCATCCCAAGCGGTATGGAGACAAGGCGCACTCCTTCGATATTGTCCACGATCTCGCCGCCCAGCGCCTCGGCAGAAGTCTCGTCGGGACAGCCCACCAGCCGCGCGCTGTCGTCGAGGTAAGGCGAGGTCGCCGCGCTCTCGCCGAGAGTACGGCAGGGGTCGCCTGCCTCGGGGTAACCATCGCCGAAGGGGGCAAGGGTTTCGGGGATGGAAGCGGCAGCCGAGGTGCTCGCTTCGACGTCGGCTTCGGGTGGACCGACCTCTCCGCCGCAGGCGGCGAGCGATAGGGTGAAGGCCAAGGGCCCAGCGGCAATCATCGAGCGCATCGGCTTCTCCTTAGCGGCAGTTGGGATTCTGGCCGATGTCCCGGACATCGTAGAAGCGGCCGTCTGCGATCGTGACCTGCACGCACTGGCGCGAGGCAGGGCGATACTGGATCGAATAGCGCGTATTGCCGCTGGTGAAATTGTCCACCTGACGGAAGCCGCGGCGTTCCAGTTCGCTCATTCCGCCCGCCGCACGTGCACCCTGCAGGTCGGCAAACTGGGCGTAACCGCCGTAGCCACCGCGGTTGGAATGGTGCCTCAGATTGGCAGAACGCTGATCGACCCCCGCCCGATAACCCGACGAGTAGGCGTCGTTATTATCGTAATTGTGGTATGCTGCGTTGTAGAGACCGTCATTGTAGCCGCGCTCGTAAAATTGCTCGGCCTGAGCGTCGGAAAGATGCTTGTCATCGTCGTGATGGTGGGACTTGTGGCTCAGCAGCGCTCCGAGGATCGCGGCGCCGGCCACCACGCCAACTGCTGCCGCGGCACTGCCATTTCCGCCATGATGGCAATCCTTGTCGGAGGCATCGGTAATGGTTTCCACCGTCCCGCCATAGGCTTCGACCGAAACGCAGTTCCGGTCGCTTGCATCCCACCAATAGGAATAGGTGTAACCCATCTGATTGGTGTTGCCGGTGATGTAGGTGAATCCGCGCGAGATCAGGGCACTCTCTGCTCCATCGGCAGGCAATCCATTCAAGGTAGTCAGCTGGCTCGCCTTTTCGGCAAAGGCGGGTGTCGTCGCCAGGACGAGTGCTGCGACGGAGGCGAGGGTAGAGCCCAAAGCGGTGACATGCATCGTATCACTCCTCGATAAGGAACATACACATGCGACTCGATTTTGAACGGGATGCTATCATGAAGTCGGAGAAAGTCGATCTAGTGCGGTAAGTCGCGGAATCGACAAGCGGATTGACAGAGCATCGGATGAGACCTTTCGTAAGGTCAGCCACTTTTCTTGAATTTGGCGAACGGGCGGCCGTGTTCCGCCGATTGCGGGTCCTTCGGGACATGGATGGCGAGGCTGCACTTCAGTCCGCCAGGACGAAACTCCATCGTCACCTCCGCTTCGCCGCCGGAATGCGATCCGCGTTCGATCAGGCGCGTGCCGAAGCCCTTGTGCTCTGGCTCGGCAACCGGGGGGCCGCCGCTTTCCTGCCAGGTCAGGTGCACGATATCGTCATCGCCAGCGCTCTCGACCGACCAGTCTATCGCAACCGTGCCATCCTCCACCGACAGCGAGCCGTATTTCACCGCATTGGTGGCTAGCTCGTGGACCGTCATCGTCAGGCCCAGCGCGGTTTCCGGATCGAGCAGATGGTCGGGCCCGTCCATGCCGATGCGCCCGGTCAAGTCGCCCAGCGAGGCACCGAGCGTCGCGCGGAGCAGGCTGCGCAAAGAAGTCGGCCGCCAGCTACCCTCCGTCAGCAGGCCGTGCGCTGCGGCCAGGGCGGACAGCCGCGCGGAAAACTGTTCGACCGCGCTGCTCGCCGCCGGGACCGACCTGAAGGTCTGCTTCGCGAGCGCGTGAACCACTGCGATCGTGTTCTTAACCCGGTGCTGCAGCTCGTTGATCAGCAGATCCTGCCGCTCTTCGAAAGCAACCTCTTCGGTGATGTCATAGCCCTGGATGATGATCCCGGAAATTTCGTTTTCGGGATTGAGGCAGGGCTGGAAGATGAAGTTCAGATACCGGATTTCCCCGGCGTCGTTATCCGCGGTGTTCAGCATGACCTTCTCGCGCCGGCCGATATAGGGCTCACCGCTGCGATAGACGTGATCGAGCACCTCGATGAACCCCTGCTCGACGACTTCGGGCAGCGATTCTTCCACCGCCTTGCCAAGGATGTCCCTCCTGCCGACGAGGTCGAGATAGGCGGTATTCGCCATTTCGAAGACGTGACCGGGGCCGCCCAGAACGGCGACGAAACCGGGGGCCTGATCGAAGAATTCGGTGAGCCGCCTGCTTTCCCTCACCAGCGTGACGTTCCGCGACTGGACCTTTTCGGCCCGGCGGATGAGGTCCGCCTGCTTGCGATGCTGCCTCAGTTCCTGCAGTTCCGTCACGTCGACGGTATGCTGCAGGATGAGTTTGACCGCACCCGCATCATCGAGCAGCGGCGTATGCGTCGCGCTCCAGTAATGGGTTTGCATCCCGCCATCGGGCGCGGTGATATCGTAACGGATAAGGGCGAGCTCATCGACCTGCCCCGTCCGCAGGACGCGTTGCAGGGAATCGTCGAGCAGCCGGTAACTTTCCGTCGCGGGATCGCTGGGAAAGGCGTCGAACAGTGTTTTCCCGATGATATCCTCGCGCTCGCGCATGGTCGCGCCGAGATAGGCATCGTTCACCCACACCAGCCGCAATTCGGGGTCCATCACCATGTAAGGGTTCGGCGATTTTCCGAGGAGAGCGGCGAAATCGATGTTCAAGCGAAGTCCATTCTGATGCTTACGATAGTAAAGATGAGAAGCGCCTAATTCAGTCTGTCAGCCGTGTCATCCCGTGCGTCCACGCACAATAATAGTTCGCAGCCTGATTTTGTTTCCCGTAAAAAGCGCAGCCGGCAGCGGTATTTTAGGCCCATAATAGCGCCTGCTTGAGAGAACAGCGTGATTTCATTATGATTTACGCATGACCGACGACACGCGAGACCTTCGTCACGAGCTCAGAAATGCCGAGCAGGACAAGCTTGCGCTCAAGAAAATGCTCAACCGGGCTGCCGATGAAATCGACGATCTGGCAGATGCGGACTGTTCGCCAGCCTCGATCGAACACGCTCGCTTGCAGGCAAAGCGCCTGCGCAAGGTGAGCGGTCCTAAAAAGAAATAGGTGGTGCCTCTGCATAAGCAGCCGCGCCCGTCGCCGGTGGCTTCGTCACGCAGCAAGATCAAACAGTCGCCGAGGTCCCGGCACTCATCTTCTCAACGCTTCCCACACTGATCGAGAGTGCGAAGGAAGAGCCCCTTACGAACCGAAGTATCGAGCCTTCAGTTCGGCGATATCCGCCCGCATGGCGGCGCGATCTTCCGGAGCGAGGGTGCCGCCGCTTTGCTGTTCGAGCGTCATGTATTTGCGCAAGAGCCGGGCCCGCTCGTCGCGGTACTCCCGCGCCACGTCGATGGACCCCTTGGGCACGCCTGCAGTCCCTACTGGCGCAAGCGCGCGGAACTGGGGCGCGGCATAGGTGAGGGGGGCGATTGTCGGATCAGGGGTGCTGGTATGTGCGCTCAGCCCGGAAGCGAAGATCCCCGATACCGCACATGCTGCCAATGCCAGTCTGCTCATTGCAAGATCCTTTCATTGTCCGAAGATGTAACCAGATCAATCGGAACCTGTCGGTAAGCTGAACGAGAGTCTTGCGGGAGACCGCTGCTGAGGGGGCATTTGCCACCCAGCACACAGTATATTGCCGCGCTATCGGCGAAAATCACCCGCGATTGATTTTCGCGACATTGCCGCAAGCGTCAATTCTTCGGTGCCAATCTCGAGAATATTTATAATTACTTGGCACATTGCCAAAGTCCTCAAGGCGCTGAGTGATTTTTACGTCGCGACTCCAGCCGTCAAGGAGGCCAGACTCCGCCTCCGCACCAACAACTATACTGTGCCATTCTTCGGAAATATATGCTGGCGGTAATACCGAGCAGCAGTCGGGGAAGTAACGAAGATAGCTCTTTATTAAAGCAACGCCGCCTAAATCATCGCTGTTATAAAAGTCGCTTTCTTTAAATTGCTGAAAATGGATAAGTGAGGGATCGTCGTATGCATGATCAAGCGCGGCAATCAGGCGCTCTTCATCCGTCAATTCTCGACCCAGCCCTGAGCAGTAATCCATTTCAGCGGTGTGATATATTTCTGGTGGGTCGCAGCACGCACTTAACAGGGCGCAAGAAGCGAAGGGGATTGCCCACATAATCGAGCGCCACGAGCGCTTTTTGACGTGCCGTTGATACAGAAGGACAGCCGCTAAGATCACGAGCAAGGCCGCCATGACCACAGTGAAATCGATCCAAACACTGGCGACCGCGGCCATCGCCATCATTGGAAGCCACAGTAAAAACCAACGGAGCCACGCCTTTCGCACTAGCGTCCGCCGTTGACTTTCTTTGTTAAACATCAAGATCTCCGCTTCTTCCGAAATATCGCGAAATATTGGACTCGATTCCCGGGGCCGTCATACGGGCTAAATTCACAGCAACTCCCGCCACTCGTTTGGCGCACCTTCCCGGCGTTGCCGGCGATCAATTTCAATAATTGATAGAGTAATAGGGCGCTGCGGCTTCGGCGGCAGCTCTGCCGTGCAGCGTCTCTGCTCCTTCCTGGTCGAACTCGTATTCGCTTATTGCGGTGGTGATGTCGTCATCGGCACAGGCCTCGATTTCCGAGGAGGTGAGCGGCGATTTCGGAGCGACGCAGCGGAAGATCGCCATCCGCGGAGGGACCATGTTCGCCGGTTCGAAGTAGGAATTCGCTTCCTCCAGCAGGGGGCGCAAGCGATCGGCATAATCGATTGCATATCCGGCCTGCTCTTCATTGGAGGGAAGGTTTTCCGGCTGCATGACACGCTCGAGATGGCTTTTGGCTTTGGCAAAATTGCCCAACTCGCGCAGCGCATTGACCGCTCTCAGATTGTACCAGAGCCATTCGTCTGCAGTCTCTTCGGTGCGCGGCATCGCCATGGCGGCATCGATGAACAGGGTTTGATATCTGGCCTTTCTTTGCGGATCGCGATCCGTTTCCCACGTCGCATTGAGGAGCGAGCGGACCTGAGAGACCGGCTCTTCCCCAAGCAGCTTTTGAAGCCAGGCCGCCCGGAAGTAGGGCGTTTCTTCCGACCGCATGGCTTGGTATTCCGGCGTGGCGATCGCGGCTTCAAGTACCGATAGTTCTTCCTCGGTAAACTCTTCGTCGATCAGCAGCAGCCCGTTCTCGGGGCACTCTATGATCGGGTAAACCGGCATTGGGCTATAGGGGCGACCATCGGGCCGCTGGCCGTAAGAAACATTGCTGGCCACGACATTCGCTTCGAACTTTTCCCCGCCAACCGGGCACTCGAATTTTCTGGAGACGAAGGTCGTGGCGTTCGCCGGATTGTAAAGCGCGGCGATGATGGAAATAGATGCAACGGATAATATCGTGAACTTATTCATGGTAGTATCCCGATCATCTTATAAAGCTCTCAGATGTATTAACATCATCTTGCGAATTATTATAGCGTCAATCACCGGATTGCGAGTTGTTCTCAGCAGCAAGCGACATGAGGAGGAAGCAAATGGCACAGCCCTGTTTCTCATGCGGGGGCCGTTTCGAACTGTATGAGGGGCCCACCCACAAATACATGCTGTCCTCACCCGGCTGCTGGAAGGCGTATGGTGAGCTGTTGGCGCGCGAGTACGAAAATCCATTGCTGTTCGGAGCAGCCCATCGGCTGACCGTCGATGCCTATGCATTGCAGCATCCCGGCGATCCTTCTGATCGCCGTGCAACGCAGTCAGTTTGGATCCACTATGCTGCCCTCCATCTGGCAATGGTGGAAGAGGTTTCACACGCATCGATACCGGCCAAGATGCAGACGCTGGCGAGCAAACCTCTCCCCCCGCTACCGCCGGCGCCGCAGTCTCATTCGATCACGCTCGCCGATGTGGTCGCCGAGGAGGCCAGTAATCATGTTCCTGCGGTCCAAAGGTGGGCGGCGTCTGCATATAGCGCTTGGGAGCCCCTTCGCCGCGACGTAAGTCGGCTTCTAGCTGACCTTTAGCCCTCCTTCCGCTTTCCACCTTAGTTCAGAGATAGCTGCCGAGCGTGACGCTTCCTAAAAGCTGCCTGTCACCTAACGACCCGATTGCAGTCATTCACCGGCGATGTGGCGAACGCCAAAAGCAGACTCAGGGCCTGCTAATGACGCGGTCGAATAGGGCGAAACCGTATCCCACCCCAACGCAGTATAGAGAACGCGGCCAGCTTCCGTTGCAACCAGCACTTGCGGTCCGCAATCTAGCTGCCGCGCTGCATAAAGTTTTTTCATCAGGACTTGGGCCAAGCCTTTTCGGCGATGCTCGGGCCGCGTTACGATGCGGTCGTATATGAAGACATCAGTTGTCTCTACGGCATAGCCATCCGCAGCGAGTTCGCCTGAATTGCAGAATATCTGCGCGTGGGTCACTACCCCATAGCGTTCGACTCTGATCTGATAGCCGACCGCTAGCCTTCCCGCGGCGGGTTCCGACGTCGATTGCATGAAGTAGCCAGGAGGATGAAGCGTCCACTGGACCGGCAACAGGGCGGCTAGTTCGTCGGCCGAACCACAAAGTTTCAGGAGATATCCCGGCTCGCTGATGGTTTGAGCAAGCCTTGCCAGATACGGCTGCGCTTTCGGAAACACCCAGCGAGCAATCTCGTCCTTCGAGTTTGTATCGACGCGAAAACCGCCATATTCCGGGACCGGCATCGGCAAGTCGCGTGCGATCGAGCGGGCAGATAGCCACGCGCTCAAGAGCAAAGCATCAACGCCTAAAAAAGTCATTCCTTCATGTAGTTCGCCCGGCAGCTATCCGTCCATGGAATCTAGAGAGCGGACAGTCGCAAAACCACCCAATTGCAGACACTACGAACCTCAGAATGGAGTCCCAGAAGAGGCCGGCGTTCCGCACCCCTCTCACTCCTCATACCTCCCTCCCCTTCGCCTTGCCCCATTGACGGGCGGCGGTGTAGCCGAGGTAGCCGGTGCCGAAGAGGGCGTAGAGTTCTTCCGGCAGGCCGCTCAGATAGCTGGTGATGCCTGCGCTCACGCCCTGGGCGGCGGCGGGGGAGAAGGCGCTCAGCACGCCCATCGGCAGGGCGAAGAGGATCATCGCATACATCACGTAAAGGAAGCTGGGGCGGGCGCGGCTGGTCCAGGGGTCGGGACTGCGCGCCTCGGCGACGATGGCGGACAGGCGCGCCTCGATCTGGCGCAGCTCGTGCGCGCCTTCGAGCTTTAGCAGTTCGAGCTTGGCCTCGGCGCGGGCCTGTTTGTCGGGGATGATCTTGTCGATGATCGAGGCGAGCGGGCCGATGAGCGATTCGATGAGGGCCATTTGGTTTCTCCTTGCCTAAAGAAGTAACCAGATGGGTTCTTGTAGGAAAGGGTGTTCTGGCTCCCGAGTGCCGGAGCTAGCGCGGCGACTCGCAAGAACGGCGCAAATCGGGGCGGAATTCGCTTTTCGGCAGCGCGAAAAAAGTGATCTGGGAAGGGAGTGCGCAGAAGCGAATCCTATTTCGCGCCCTTTTGTCCAGCATACGCCGTGTGTTCGGCGCGCGGGCCACCGATCAAGACGGTGTTCGGAGCGTTTTCCGGAACATTGCGGGCAACACCGAGGGCGGCGCCGCGGATGTGGGAGAGAAGGGGTGGTAAACCACTGGTCGGGATGACTGGATTCGAACCAGCGACCCCCACACCCCCAGTATGGTGCGCTACCAGGCTGCGCTACATCCCGAAACCAGTGGAGGCGGCCCTATAGGCCCGGCTCATCCACATGGCAAGCACCTGTCTTGTCCAATTCATTGCCAGTCTCAATCAATACTGCTAACCGCCCGCCACCGATCGAAAGATGCGCGCTCCAGCCCGCTTGAACTGCGGGGGCAGGGCGCCCAACTGACGCAAAACTCTTGCTGCAACCAACAGGTCTTCTTTTCCCATGATCACCCTTCTTGCCGCCGCTGCCCAGCCGCCGGTCTGGCTCCAGGTTCTGCCCTGGGTCGCCATTTTCGCGGTTTTCTGGTTCCTCATGATCCGCCCGCAGCTGCGCCAGCAGAAGGCGCACCGCGAGAAGGTCGAGGGCCTCAAGCGCGGCGACGAAGTGATCACCGCCGGCGGTCTGGTCGGCAAGATCACCAAGGTGGAAGAGCATTATGTCGAGCTCGAACTGGCCAAGGGCATGAAGGTCCGCGCGGTCAAATCTACCATCGGCGAAGTGCTCAGCGGCAAGCCCGCAGCACCCGCCAACGACTGATCCGGCCACAAGGATAGAGACCCGGTCATGCTGGAATTCCCGACCTGGAAGAAGGTCATGCTATGGGGTATCGCCCTTCTGGGCGTGCTCGCGGCGCTTCCCTCGCTTGCTTCGCTGTCGAACCAGGACTGGCCCGACAGCCTGCCCAATCCGACGGTCAATCTCGGCCTCGACCTTGCCGGGGGCAGTCACATTCTGCTCGAGGCGGAGCGCGACCAGGTCGCCGCCAAGCGGCTGGAAGACATGGAAGAAGGCGTGCGCAACGCCCTTCGCGGGGCCGAGGGCGGACGCATCCGCATCGGCGATGTGTCGACCGAAGACAACCGCCTGAGCTTCCTGCTCGACGATGCCTCGCAGATCGATCTTGCCCGCAGCGAGATCGAAGGCCTGATGTCGGGCACCGGCCCGGTCCGCGAATGGGACCTTCAGGTGGTCGACGGGCAGCGCTTCGTGCTGACCCCGACCAGCGCCGGTCTGGACAATGCGGTGAGCTCGGCGATGGACGCCGCCCTCAGCGTGATCAACGACCGTATCGACAGCCTCGGCACGCGCGAACCCACCGTTCTGCGCCAGGGCGATACGCGCATCGTGGTGCAGGTCCCCGGCCTGCAGGATCCCGAAGCGCTGAAGGAACTGATCGGCAAGACCGCCCAGCTCGAATTCAAGCTGGTGCAGCGTGAAGCGACGCTGGAAGAGGTCGAGCGCGGCTTCGTCGCGGGCGGCGAAGTGGTCGCCTATGCCGACAAGGAGCGTTATGGCGGCGGCGGCGTGATCGTGAACCGTCTCGGCGGGATCGACGGCTCGACGCTGACCAACGCGCAGCAGAGCGTGGACCAGCAGACCAACGAACCGGTCGTCAGCATTGCCTTCAACCCGCAGGGCGGCAAGCAGTTCGCCAACATGACGCGCCAGTATACCGGTGATCGGTTCGCCATCATCCTCGACGGCGAGGTGATTTCGGCGCCGGTGATGCAGGAACCCATCCTCAACGGCCAGTCGCAGATCAGCGGCAGCTTCACCGTGCAGAGCGCCAACGAACTGGCGATCCAGCTCAGCTCGGGCGCGCTGCCGGTCGACCTGACCGTGGTCGAGGAACGCACCGTCGGCCCCGATCTCGGCGCCGATTCGATCAAGCAGGGCCTGCTCGCCATGGGCATCGGCACGCTGCTGGTCATGCTGCTGATGATCGTGACCTATGGCCGCTTCGGCATCTATGCCACGGTGGCGCTGGTCATCAACGTGCTCATGCTGCTCGGCATCATGGCCGCGCTCAACGCCACGCTGACCCTGCCCGGCATCGCCGGCTTCGTGCTGACGATCGGCGCAGCGGTCGACGCCAACGTGCTGATCAACGAGCGTATCCGCGAGGAGCGCAAGCGCGGGCGGCGGGTCGTGGCGGCAGTGGAAAACGGCTACAAGGAAGCCAGCCGCGCCATTTACGACGCCAACGTCACCAACTTCATCGCCGGCGTGCTGCTGTTCCAGTTCGGCTCGGGCCCGATCAAGGGCTTCGCTGTGGTGCTCGTCGTCGGTCTTTTCACCTCGGTCTTCACGGCCGTTCCGCTCACGCGGATGTGGGTGGCCCAATGGCTTCGCAAGGCGCGGCCCACAGATCTGAACCTGTAAGGAGGACGGACCATGAAATTGCTCAAGCTCGTCCCCGACGACACCAACATCAAGTTCCTGAAATGGCGCATCCCGTTCTTCGTGGTCAGCATCGTGCTGATCGCGGCGAGCTGGGGGCTCGTGATGACCAAGGGCCTCAATTACGGCGTCGATTTCGCCGGCGGCCTGGAAGTGCGCGCTACCTTCACGCAGAGCACCGAGGCTCCGGTGGCGCAGCTGCGCACCGATATCGAGGATCTGGGCTACGGGACCCCCGTCGTCCAGCGCTTCGGCGAGGACAACCAGGTCTCGATCCGCATTCGCCTGCCCGACGAAGTCTCGTCGGACAAGGACGCAGCGCAGGCTGCCGCCAACGCCGTGGTCGAACAGTTGCAGGAAAACTATCCCGACTTCCGTCTGGACGGGAACGACAACGTCTCGGGCAAGGTCTCGGGCGAGTTTCGCAGCGATGCGATCTTCGCGCTGGCGCTCGCGATGCTCGGGGTCGCGTTCTACATCTGGATCCGCTTCGAATGGCAGTTCGGCGTGGGCGGCCTGTTCGCGCTGTTCCACGACGTATCGCTGACGCTGGGGATGTTCAGCCTCTTCCAGCTGGAATTCAGCCTTCAGATCATCGCGGCCATTTTGGCGATCATCGGCTATTCGCTGAACGATACCATCGTGGTCTATGACCGTATCCGCGAAAACCTGAAGAAATACCGCAAGATGCCGCTGCCCGAGCTGCTGGATCTGTCGGTCAACGAAACGCTGGCGCGTACCGTGATGACCTCGCTGACACTGCTCGTGGCCCTGATCCCGCTGCTGCTGTTCGGTCCCGCCAGCCTGTTCGGCCTGACCGCGGCGATCACGCTCGGCATTTTCGTGGGTACTTACAGCTCGATCTACATGGCGGCGCCGCTGCTGGTGTGGATGGGAGTCAATTCCAACAGCTTCGTGCCGCAGGAATCGGTCGCCGACCGCCAGGAAAAGAAACTCCGCGGCGAAGTCTGATCTGAACTCTCTCGTCCGCTGCCTGTCAGAGGCGGCGGACGAGCATTTCGGCCACTCCGATCCAGGCCGGATTTTCGACGACCTGCTGCTTTTCCCCGTGGCCCGGCGGAAGCACGCCGACTAGCTTGCCCTGCCGGTCGATCAGGCGGCCGAAGGCGAAGCGCCCGCCCTTGCGCGGGATCAGGACATCGCGATTGACAGCGCGCGCCGCATCGGCGGGATCGAGCTGACGCAGCCACAGCTGGTCGCCGGGGCGGTATTCGCCATGCGGATAGTCGACCGTCATCACCACCAGCGCACCATCGCCGCCAAGATCGGTGGCAAGGATCGCGTCGCGCGTTTCTTCCAGGCCTTCCGGGCCCGACTGGCCCAGCCGGGCCACCACCTGCGGATGCGCGGCGTTTTCCGAGCGGACCAGCATTTCGGGCTCCACCCCCAGTGCGGCGGCGATCCGCTCCATCCATTTCAGCGAGAGATTGCGCATCCCCGTTTCCAGACGGCCGACCGTCTGCGGCGTGGTGTGCGGATCGCAGGCTTCGGCCAGATCGGCGAGTGTCATGCCCTTCTGCTTGCGGATGTCGCGAATGCGGTTGATCATGGAAAGTACCTGTATAACCAAAATGGTTTTTCTTCTTTCCTACACGAACCTAATAAAGGCAAGTCCGCTTCTTCAAAATCGAGGAGATGCACGGATGAAACGCGAATTGATCGAACGCGAGCTGACCGAAGTCGGTCCGAAACGGCGCGGCAGCCCGCGCGGCAGGCGCCGCACGGTGACGGTGAATCTGGGCGAATCGCCGCTCACCTGGCTGCATGCGCGCGGCCATCTGGACGACCGGCAGTTCGATGCGGGGGAGCGGCTGCGGGCGGATTACGAGCGTGCGCAGCTATCGCCGCAGGTCACCATGCGCTGGGACCCGGTGCGCGTGGATTGCGGAGCCGGGGGCGGCGGGAATGACGGCATGACGCCGTCCGAATGCCAGCTGTCAGCCAAGGACCGCTTCGACGGCGCGATGGCGGAAGCCGGGGCGGGGCTGAAGGACATCCTCTGGCGCGTGGCCTGCGGCTGCGAGGCGCTGGCAGAGGCGGAGAAGGGGCTTGGCTGGCCGAGCAGGAGCGGCAAGCTGGTGCTGAAACTGGCGCTCGACCGGGTGGCCGATTTCTACTGCATCCGGTGAGGCGGATTTTTCTCCAGGACAGTGTCAACCTGTCAACCTGTCAGCCGATCAACCGGGCGACCCTCTGGCGGACCTCGGGCAGAACCTCGGCCTCGAACCAGGGGTTGTCGCGCATGAACAGCGTGCTGCGCCAGGCGGGGTGGGGAAGCGGCAGAAAATGCGGAAGAAACTCGGCATAGCGCAGCATGCGCTCCCGCATGGTCCAGCTCTTGGTATCCGGCAGATAGGCGCGCTGGGCATAGGTGCCGACGAGCAGCGTCAGCCGGTCTTCGGGCAGTTCCTCCATCACCCGCTCGTGCCAGGTCGGCGCGCATTCGGGCCGTGGGGGCTTGTCGCCCCCACTGGCCTTGCCGGGATAGCAGAAGCCCATCGAGACGATCGCGAAACGGGCGGGATCGTGCAGCGTCTCGAAACTCACGCCCAGCCATTCGGCCAGCCGGTATCCCGACTTGTCGTCGAAGGCGAGGCCGGTTTCATGGGTGATGCGCCCCGGCGCCTGACCGACGACCACGACCCGGCTCGTGGCGCTGAACTGGACGATTGGCTTGGGTCCCAGCGGGAGATGCTCGGCGCACAGGGTGCAAGCCCGGATTTCCCGCTTGAGCGCCGCTGCCGTCAAAGCGCCTCGACCTGCTCGGCCAGTTCCAGCCAGCGTTCTTCCGCCGCATCCTTCTCGGCGCGCGCGTTCTCGATGCCCTTGGAGACATTGGCAAAGCGCTGCGGATCGCTGGTGTAGAGATCGGGATCGGCCAGGATTTGTTCTCCGCGTGCGATGGCGGCTTCCAGCTCCTCGATCCGCGCCGGAAGCAGCTCGTAATCGCGCTGGTCCTTGTAGGACAGCTTGGTCGGCTTAGGCGGAGGTGGGGGCGGCGCAGGCGGGGCGGATTTGTCGCCCGATTTTTCGTCCTTCGCCTTGCCCGAGACCGGTGTCTGGCGCTTGGCCTGCCAGTCCTCGTAACCGCCCGCGACCACATCGACCTTGCCGGTCCCGTCGAGGCCCAGCGTGACGGTCACGGTACGGTCGAGGAAGTCTCGATCGTGGCTGACGATCAGCACGGTGCCTTCGTAATCGGCGATGACTTCCTGCAGCAGGTCCAGCGTTTCGAGGTCGAGATCGTTGGTCGGCTCGTCCAGCACGAGGAGGTTCGATGCCTTGGCGAATTCGCGCGCCAGCAGCAGGCGCGAGCGTTCGCCGCCCGACAGGACCGAGACGCGCATGTCGACGATCTTGGGATCGAACAGGAACTCCTTCATGTACCCCTGCACATGCTTGCGTACCCCGCGCACGTCGATCCAGTCGCCGCCTTCTGCCAGTACCTGCCGCACGGTCTTGTCGGCGGTCAGCAGCTGGCGTTGCTGGTCGATCATCACGCCGGTCAGCGTCTTGGCGATGTTGACCGTGCCGCTGTCGGGCTCCAGCTCGCCGGTGAGCATCTTCAGCAGCGTCGTCTTGCCCGCGCCATTCGCGCCTACGATCCCTATCCGGTCACCGCGCTGGATGCGCAGGGAGAAGGGCTTGATGATCGTGCGGTCGCCATAGGACTTCGTGATCTGGTCGGCAGTGATGACCGACTTGGACTTGAACTCCGCCTCGGTCGCCAGCTTCAGCTTGGCCGTGCCGCCGGCCGAAATCATCGAGGCCCGCTGGGCGCGCATCTGCCACAGTTTTTCGAGCCGGCCCTGGTTGCGCTTGCGCCGCGCGGTTACCCCGCGTTCGAGCCAGTGGGCTTCGAGCTTGAGCTTCGCGTCGAGCTTTTCCGCCGCGCGGGCTTCTTCGGCATAGACCTGTTCTTCCCAGGCCTCGTAGCCGCCGAAACCCACTTCCTTGCGGCGCAATTCTCCCCGGTCGAGCCAGATGGTCGCGCGGGTCAGGCGCTTGAGGAAGGTCCGGTCGTGGCTGATGACGACGAAGGCGCCTTTGTAGCGGTCGAGCCAGCTTTCCAGCCAGTCGATCGCGGCGAGATCGAGGTGGTTGGTCGGCTCGTCCATCAGCAGCAGGTCCGGGTCCTGCGCCAGTGCCCGTGCGATCGCCGCGCGGCGTTTCTCGCCTCCGCTCGCGCCCTTGGTTTCGCGGCCCATGTCGATGCCGAGCTGGCTGGCGATGGCCTCCACCTCGAATTCCTGCGGCGCATTCTCGCCCGCCAGCGCCCAGTCCATCAACGTGGCATGGGCAGCCACATCGGGGTCCTGTTCGAGCAGCACCACCTTGGTATGCGGCTTGATCTTGCGCATGCCGGCATCGGTATCGATCCGCCCGTCGATCATGCGGAACAGCGTGGTCTTGCCCACGCCGTTGCGGCCGATCAGCGCGAGCCGGTCACGCGGGCCGATATGGAGGTCGAGCGGTTCGTGATCCGGGCCGCCGAACAGCCATTTGCCGCCCTGCTGCAGGGCCATGCCTTCGAGGCTGAGAATTGGGGGCTGTGCCATAGGTGGCGCGAGGTAGGCGGGCGGAGGGCTGTCGGCAAGTGCCCTGCGCTTTTGTCGCGAGTGCTCTGCTTGTAATGACCCTCCTCACAGTCATTGCGAGGAGCCGCAGGCGACGCGGCAATCCATGGTGCCACATCCGAACAACCGGCAGCGGCGCACCGTCTCACGACGGATTGCCCCGCGGCGCTCGCGATGGCTGTTCCTTAAGGCCGCGCCGCCTTCTGCGCCTCGACCATCCGCGCCACATCTTCCAGCAGCGCGGGTGCATCGTAAACAATGCCGTCCTTGATGGTCCAGCGCACGCCGCCGACCTGCTCGATTGCGCCGGTTTCGCGGTTCAGTTTCGTATGGCCCGTCCCGTAAAGCAGCTTGAGATTGTCGAGCGGGTTGCCCGGCACGATCACCATATCGGCCAGCTTGCCGACCTGTATCGTCCCCATCGGCGGCGTTTCCCCGCGCGGCTGGTAGATTTCCTGCGCGCCCGCAAGCGTGGCCGCGCGGATCACCTCGAGCGGTTCGAGGCCGGCCTCGCGCAGCATTTCCAGCTCGCCAATATAGGCGAAGCCCCAGGTCTGGTAGATATATCCCGGATCGCTGCCAGCCGTGACCCGGCCCCCGCGGCGGTGAAATTCCTTCGTCACGTCGAACCAGTACCGGTAGAACTTGCGCCAGGCGACTTCGTCCTCGGTCGACCAATCCTTGTAATAGCTGCCGTGGTTGGTGGGACTGGGGGCATAGAAATCCATCAGGCTGGGCAGCGTGTAGCGTTCGTGCCAATCGCGCGTTTTCGCGGCCATCACGTCGCGGCTGGCGGAATAGATGTTGAAGGTGGGGCTCAGCGTCACGCCGCTGTCGACGAGGAAATCGACGTATTCGTCCCATTCCTCGCTGCCGGGTTCCACCACCTGATCGGCCAAGCGGGCTACCCAGGCGAAGCGCGACTGTTCGTCGGCATAATTATAGCCCTGCGGATAGGTGGGCAGGGCGGCATCATCGAGCAGGCTTTCGAAATGGCCGTAGAAATGGGTGACACCGTCCATGCCCAGTTCCACCGCCTTGCGGGCGTTGACGCGCTGGACGCCGGGCTGGGCGAGATGGGCGACCGTGCCGAGGCCCTGCTTTTCCGCCTCGTCGAGAGCCGCGCCGAGCAGATCGGGTTCGAGCGAGTTGAAGAATTTGATACCCCAGAACCCCTCGGCCTTGGCCCAGCGGACCCAGGCCCGCGCCTTCGCTTCGCTGTCCACTGGGCCGCCGTCCCATTTGTCGCCGAAGGCGGCATAGGGAAACAGGCGCGGTGCGGTGATCGTATTGGCGGCGCTGCGGCGCGTATCCTCCAGGTCGGGCTGGCCGGGACCCCAATAGAAGGAGACGCCGCGCACGCTGGTCACGCCGTGGGCGAGCCACAGCTTGTAGCCATAGGAGGGCTGGCCCGCCTTGCCGGCATCGCCATTGTGGCCATGCACATCGACGAAGCCGGGCATCACCGTCATGCCAGCGGCGTCCACGATGCGGCTGGCGCGGGCGCGCACGGCTGCGGGGGCGCTGCCGCCATGGATCGCCGCAATGCGGTTTCCTTCGATCACGATATCGACCGGCCCCGTCGGCGGCGCGCCCGATCCTTCGACCATGGTGGCGCCGGACACGATCAGCGTTTCATAGGGGCCATCGCCTTCCGCCCGGTCCGGCACGCGGTCCATCGGCTGGGCGAGAACCGGCGGGCTGAGTGCCGCCGCCAAAGCAATGGCAAAGAATTTGTGCAATCTGATCACTGGCGTCCCCCTATTGAGCCCGTCGATATCCGGCCCTTTTCTTTGCCGCAAAGTATTTCGCGGAACAGCTTTGTTCAGCTGTGCGTAAAGCAGCCAAGACGAAAGACGCGTCAGACAACAGGAGTTTGCCCATGATCCGTTACGCCATTCCCGCCTTCGCATTCGCGGCCGCCTTGCCTATGACAGCGCAGGCTGCCGAAATCCAGATCGCCGCCACCGGCCCGGTGGTCGAACTGAATGTGCTGGAGGAAGTGGACGCAGCGCCCGACATGGTCACTGTCAGTGCCGGGGTCAGCAGCGAAGCGCCCAATGCGGTGGAGGCCCTGCGCCAGAATTCACGGGCGATGCGCGCAGTGATCGACCGGATCAAATCGCTGGGCGTAGCAGAGCGCGATATCCAGACCAGCAGCATCAATCTCAACGCGCGGTACGATTACGACCAGCAGCGCCAGGAACAGATCTTTCGCGGCTATCGGGCCAGCAACCGCGTGACCGTGAAGCTGCGCGAGATCGACGAGACCGGCGAAGTGCTAGATGCCCTGGTGGTGGCCGGCGCAACCGATCTCAACGGCCCCGTCTTCGGTCTGGAGAACGATGAGCGCGCCAAGGTCGCCGCCCGCCGTGCCGCGCTCCAGCGCGCCGAGGCGCAGGCCCGTGAATATGCCTCGCTGGCGGGATATTCCAACGTCCGCCTGCTCGAGATCAGCGAGAGCGTTCAGGGCCGCTCCGGCCCGCAGCCCATCGTGGTTACGGGAAGCCGGTTGAAGGCGATGGACGAATCCGCACCGGTCGAACCGGGCACCATTTCGACCGGAGTAAGCATCTCGGTTAAATACGAGATGACCCGCTGAACACGGGCACATCGCCACATTCACACCTTGTTCAATGCCGTTCGATTAGTCAGAACGGCATCATGAAACAGGTTATCGCATCCTTGCTCGCCTTCGGCCTGATCGCCGGACCGATTGCCGCTACACCTGCGGAAGCGCAGCGTCGCTCCGACCAGGGCGAGGCGCGCAAGGAAATGCGTGCAGGCAATATCCTGCGCGCCCGGGAAATCGAAAACCGCATCCTGCCGCAGATGAAGGGCGCGGAATACCTTGGCTTCGACTACGATTCCACGGCCATGGCCTATCGCCTCAAGTTCATTCGCGAGGGCCGGGTCATCTATGTGGATGTGGATGCGCGCACCGGCCGCGTCCTGCGCCGCAGCAACTGAATTCCACCATCCGAAACCTCGTTCATCTTGACGCGTTCATCTACATGAACGACACGCGCAAGATTATTAGCGAGGACGGAAATTCATGAGAATCCTGATCGTCGAGGACGAGCCGACGCTCGGCCTGCAGCTCAAGACAACGCTCGAAGGGAACGGCTATGCAGTCGACCTTTCGACCGACGGCGAAGACGGCCATTTCCTCGGGTCTACCGAAGATTACGATGCCGTCATCCTTGATCTCGGCCTGCCCGAAATTGACGGGCTGACCGTGCTGGGCATGTGGCGCAAGGAGGGACGCAAGTTCCCCGTGCTGGTGCTTACGGCGCGCGACAGCTGGTCGGACAAGGTCGCCGGTCTCGATGCCGGGGCGGACGATTATCTCGCCAAGCCGTTCCAGACCGAAGAGCTTATCGCCCGCCTGCGCGCGCTCATCCGCCGTGCTTCGGGCAATACCTCCAGCGAGCTGACGGCGGGGCAGGTCCGGCTGGACACGCGCTCGGGCCGCGTCACTCTAGCGGGCGAGCCGGTCAAGCTGACCGCCCAGGAATACAAGCTGCTGAGCTATCTCATGCACCACAAGGGCAAGGTGGTCAGCCGCACCGAACTGATCGAACATATCTACGACCAGGATTTCGATCGCGATTCGAACACCATCGAAGTCTTCGTCACGCGTATCCGCAAGAAGCTGGGTGCAGACGTGATCACAACCATCCGTGGACTGGGTTACAGCCTCGACGACCCCGCCGACGCGCCCCGCGCTTCGTAACGAAGTGGCGGACGAGGTGCGTCCGGCGGCGGGTTCTCCTGCCGGGGACGCATCTGCGCCCGCCTCAGACGGCCAGCCCGTCGTCCTGAACGATCGGCACGGGCCGCGGCGCAGCCTTGCAGCGCGCATGATGGCGATCGCCGCCATCTGGATCACCGTGCTGCTGCTCGGCGGCGGCTTCGCGCTGGAGCGAACGCTGACCGGGCAGGTGCAGCGCAATTTCGACGATCAGCTGGAATATGTCCTGACCGCCCTCATCGCCTCCGCCGAGGTGGACGACTGGGGCGATGTCCGCTTTTATCGCTCACTCGGCGACCAGCGCTTTCTGGAAGTGAACAGCGGCGTTTACTGGCAGATCAGCGGGCCGGGCCGCGATCCTTATCCCAGCCGCAGCCTGTGGGACCGCACGCTCCAGCTCGATGGCGAGCATGTCGATGACGACGCCCATTTCTACGACAGCGAACAGTTTCCCGACGAACCTTTGCGCATCGCCGAACGCAGCATCATCCTGCCCGATAGCGACACGCGCTGGACCTTCGCCGTGGCGTCCGCGCGTGAGGAAATGGACGCGCAGGTCCGGCGTATTCGTTCCATTCTCGTGTGGAGCTTTGTCGCGCTCGGCCTCGGCCTGCTGATCATGGCGGTGCTCCAGAGCTATTACGGCCTGTCGCCGCTGCGGCGGGTCAGGGCCGCGATCCAGGCGATGCGGTCCGAAGGCGCCAACCGGATCGACGAGCCGCTGCCGCTCGAGGTCGAGCCGCTGGTGGAGGAAATCAATTCGCTGCTCGCCCATAGCGAAAGGCAGGCCGAGGAAGCGCGCATGCATGCGGGCAATCTCGCCCATGCGCTGAAAACCCCGCTGACTGTGCTGACCAACGCCGCCACCGCGCACGATCCCAAGCTGTCCGATCTGGTATGCCGCGAAACGCGGACCATGCAGCGCCATGTAGAGCACCATCTGGCCCGCGCCCGCGCAGTGGGCCGCCGGGCTTCGGGCCACGCCCGCGCCGCAGTCTGGCCCAGCGCGGAAAGCGTCCTGCGCGCGGTCACCCGCATTTATGAGGACGCCCGGCTGGATCTCGACGGCAACAAGAGCGCGAGTGTCGCCATCGAACGGCAGGATCTCGATGAAATTCTCGGCAATCTCATCGAGAATGCGGCGAAATATGGCGGCGGCAGCGTTTTCGTCACCGTCGATGCCGAACCCGAGGCGGATTTATGCGCCATCTGGGTGGAAGACGACGGCATGGGCATTCCCGAGGCCGACCGCACGCGCATCTTCGATCGCGGCGCGCGGCTGGATACGGGCAAGCCCGGCACCGGGCTCGGCCTCGCCATCGTGCGCGATGTCGCGCAAATCTATTCCGGTCAGGTCGAACTCGGCGAAAGCGAGGATCTGGGCGGGTTGATGGTGGTCCTGCGGCTGCCGCGCGCGGCCTAGCAGGTTCACGGCCCGTTCAATCCGGCGCCGATATACAACGACTCATGGATAACAAAGCCCCCAGGAAATCGCTTGCCCTGCGCATGGGCGTGGTCATCGCTGCCGGTCTCGGCCTCTCGGCCTGTTCGACCATGCTCGATCCCTATGGATCGGGCGTTTCGGTCGGCGTGGGCGTCGGCACCGGGTACGGTTCGGGATATGGTGACCCGTATTACGATCCCTATTACGGCTGGTATGACGACTATTATTACCCCGGCGCCGGACAGTATGTCTACGACCGCCGCGGGGCCCGTCATCACTGGAACGACCGCCTGCGCCATTACTGGATGGCCCGGCGCGGCGCCCACCGCAGGTATCACGAGAACTGGGACGGATATTCGCGCGGCCACGACGGCTACTACCGCGATTACCGGAGGCGCGGCCACCGCGCCGACCGCCGCCACCGTGACGACCGCTACGATCGCGGGCACCGCTATCGTGACGACCGCCGGGACCGTGACGACAGGCGCGGCCATCGCGATCGGCGAGACCAGCGCGAGGAGCATGAAGGCAAGCGGCGTAACGGCTTTGCGGACGGCCTCGTTCGCAAGGCGGCAGAAGCGGCCGCCCGCTCCCAGGCGCGCCAAGAGCGGCGCGAACAGCGCGCAGCTCCGCGGCCAGAGCGCCAGTCGGTGACCCCGACCCGCGCACCGCGAGCCCGTGCCCAACCGAGACAGGACGCGCCGCGCCGGGTCGAGCCGCAGCGCCCCGCAGTTCGCAATCAGTCGGTCAGGCGGGAGCCCGGCATCCGGCGCAACACCCAAATCGAGTGATCCGCTAGTTAGCTTCGGCGCGCCTGTTCGTGATGGCGAATGACTTCGTCGATGATGAAGCGCAGGAATTTTTCGGTGAACTCGGGGTCGAGCTGGCTTTCCTCGGCCAGCCGCCGCAGCCGGGCGATCTGTTCCTTTTCCCGCGCCGGATCGGCGGGGGGCAGGGTGGCCCTGGCCTTATATTCGCCAACGGCTTGCGTGATGCGGAAACGCTCGGCCAGCATATGGACCAGAGCGGCATCGATATTGTCGATGCTCTTGCGGAAGCCTGCCAGCGTGGCGTCTTCGGCGGCGGAGTGTTGCGCGTCCTGCGTCATTGCTTGCCAGATTAGCGAGAAAGCTTCTCTTGCCAAGAAAGCTTAGGCAGGACATGGCCAAGCAGACATGACAGCAGACGTTGTTCCCCTGCCGCGCAAGGCTCCGCAACCCTCGATCGAGCCCATGCTGGCGCTCACCGCGCAGGGTATGAATCAGGTCAATCAGGTCATCCTCGATCGGATGCAGAGCGAAGTGCCGCTCATTCCCGCCCTGGCCGGCCACCTCATCTCGGGCGGCGGCAAGCGCCTGCGCCCGATGCTCACGCTCGCCGGTGCCGAACTGGTCGGCTACAGCGGCACGCGCCATTACCGGCTCGCGGCCGCTGTCGAATTCATCCACACCGCCACGCTGCTGCATGACGATGTCGTCGACGGCAGCGACCTGCGGCGCGGCAAGGCGGCGGCCAATATCATCTTCGGCAATCCCGCCACCGTGCTGGTGGGCGATTTCCTGTTCAGCCGCAGCTTCGAACTGATGACCGAAGATGGCAGTCTGAAGGTCCTCAAGATCCTGTCCGGTGCCAGCGCGATCATCGCCGAAGGCGAGGTCGACCAGCTGACCGCCCAGCGCAAGATCGACACGAGCGAGGAACGCTACCTCCACATCATTCGCGCCAAGACCGCCGCGCTGTTCGCGGCCGCCAGCCGCATTGCGGCCGTGGTCGCGGAACGGAGCGAGGAAGAGGAAAAAGCGCTCGACGAATACGGCCGCAATCTGGGCGTGGCCTTCCAGCTGGTGGACGATGCGCTCGATTACGATTCGAATGCTGCCGAAATGGGCAAGGACCGGGGCGACGATTTCCGCGAAGGCAAGATGACGCTGCCGGTGATCCTGGCTTATGCCCGAGGTACCGAGGAAGAGCGGGAATTCTGGAAAGCGGCCATTGCCGGTTTCCGCACCTCGGACGACGATCTCGACGAAGCGATCCGCCTGATCGAACGGCACAACGCCGTGGCCGATACCAAGGCGCGCGCCCGCCATTTCGCGCAGCGCGCCATCGATGCGCTGTCGATCTTTCCTGATGGCAAGGCGCGGCAGGCCATGGTCCAGGCGGCGCTGTTCTCGGTATCGCGGGGATATTGATTCCGGCGGTTTGCGGCTAGGGCGCTCGCGTGTCCGACCTTCCCATCTTTTCCGTCCTGCCCGATCTGCTCGGCGCCCTGCGTGACAGCAACGGCGCCGTGCTGGTCGCGCCGCCCGGTGCGGGCAAGACCACGGCGGTCGCTCCGGCGCTGCTGGACGAGGACTGGTGCAAGGGCACCGTGATCCTGACTTCGCCGCGCCGCGTTGCCGCGCGCGCCGCAGCCGAACGCATGGCGCAGCTGCTCGGCGAAAAGCCGGGCGAGACGGTGGGTTACCTCACCCGCCTCGACAGCAAGCGTTCGGCCCGGACCCGCGTGCTCGTGGTTACCGAGGCGATTTTCGTGAACACGATCCTCGCCGACCCCGAGCTGGAAGGCGTTTCAGCCGTCCTGTTCGACGAAGCGCATGAGCGCCATCTCGACAGCGATCTGGGGTTGGCGCTGGCACTCGAAACGCAGGGCGTGTTGCGGGACGATCTGCGCGTGCTGGTCATGTCGGCCACCATCGACGGGTCGCGTTTCGCCACGTTGATGGGAGAGGGCACGCAGGTCATCGAGAGCGAAGGGCGGGCCTATCCGCTCGCCATCCGCTGGCTCGGCTCGTCCCCGCAGGTGCGAGTGGAAGACGCCATGACGGCAGCCATCGCCGCCGCCTGGCGCGAAGAGGAGGGCGACATCCTCGCCTTCCTGCCCGGCGTCGGCGAAATCGAACGGACCCGCGAAAGGCTGGAGGAGCGGCTGCCCAAGGCGCTGGTCTTGCCGCTGCATGGGCAGGTCCAGCCCGCCGATCAGCGCGCGGCCATCCGCCCCGATCCCGGCGGACGGCGCCGAATCGTGTTGGCCACCGCGATCGCGGAAACCTCACTGACGCTCGACGGAGTATCGGTGGTGGTGGATGCAGGGCTTGCGCGGCGCGCCGAATTTGACCGGGCGGCGGGGACCACGCATCTCGTCACCCACCGCGCCAGCCAAGCTGCGGCGGCACAGCGCGCGGGGCGCGCGGCGCGGCAGGGGCCCGGTGTCGCCTATCGCCTGTGGGAAGAGGGCGGCCACGGCGGCAGGCCCCGCTTCGATCCGCCGGAGATGGAAACCGCCGACCTTGCGCCCTTGGTGCTGAATCTTGCGAAATGGGGCACGGCGGATCCTGCCAGCCTGCAATGGCTGGACCCACCGCCGGAAGCTTCGGTGTCGGCGGCGCGTCTCAGCTTGCAGGGTTTGGGCGCGCTCGATGCCGAGGGGCGCATCACGGCCTTCGGCGAGAAACTGGCGAGCTTGCCGCTCGATCCCTCGGCGGCGGCCATGGTGCTGTTCGGGGCCGAGCTTGGTCAGGCGGAACTGTCCGCGCGGCTGGCGCTCTTGCTGCAGGAACGCGGCCTCGGCGGGCGGGGCGAGGATATGGAAGCGCGGCTCTCGCGCTGGAACGGCGACCGCGGCCCGCGCGCGGAGGCGAGCCGGAAGCTGGCGGGACGGTGGGCTGCGCAGGCTGACCGCCTGTTAGGTGATGGCTCGGCACGTACGGTTTCAGACGTGCCGCCCGCCATCCTCCTCGCGGCAGGTCGTCCCGACTTTATTGCCAGGCGGCGCGGCGCTTCGGGCGAGCACTGGATCGCCTCTGGCGGACGCGGCTTCATGCTCGATCCCGCCTCACCGCTGGCCCGCGCCGATTTTCTCGTCATCGGCGATGCGCAGGGGCAGGCAAAGGGCGCGCGCATCACCTCGGCCATGCGGCTGGAGGAAGCGGATCTGGAGCGCTGGCTGGCCGATCGGATGGAGCGGCGCAAGGTGCTGAGCTGGAAGGGCGAGCGGATCGAAGCTCTGGTCGAACGCAGGCTCGGGGCGATTACACTGGCCAGCGGACCCGATCCCGAACCCGACCGTCAGGCTATTGTGGACAGCCTTGTGGAAAAGGCTCTGGAAAACCCGGCAAAACTGCTCCCGGCAGAGCTGCGGGCGAGGGCGAGCTTCATCGGACTGGAGGCATTTGGTGACGAGGCGCTCGCAAGCAGCACCGAATTATGGCTGGCGCCCCTGCTCGAGGGTCGCCGCGATCTGGACATTCCGAAGGGGAAGCTGGTCGAGGCCTTGCTCAACCTCCTCGACTGGAACGACCGGCAGCGGCTCGATACCGAGGCGCCGCGCGAATTCACCTCCCCTGCAGGCACGACGCACCGGATCGATTACACCGGCGACGATGCGCCCAGCGTGGAAGTGCGTGTGCAGGCGCTGTTCGGGCTCGAACGGCATCCGATGGTCGGGCGCACGCCGCTGCTGCTCAAGCTCACCAGCCCTGCCGGAAGGCCGATCCAGGCGACCCGCGATCTGCCCGGTTTCTGGCGCGGCAGCTGGGACGATGTGCGCAAGGACATGAAGGGCCGCTATCCCAAGCATCGCTGGCCGGAGGAGCCATGGGCGGAAAAGCCCAGTCTGAAGACCAAGAACGCCTTCCAAAATTCGGGGGGCTGAATTAGAGAGCGCTGACTATGGCTGCACGAATCTATCAAAGACCGCAGAGCGCGATGCAATCGGGCAAGGCCCGCACCGATGAATGGGTGCTGGAATTCGAACAGTCCGAAGCGCGGCGTGCAGACCCGCTGATGGGCTGGACCGGCAGCGGCGATACGCAGGCGCAGGTGCAGCTCAAATTCCCCAGCAAGGACGAGGCCAAGGCCTATGCCGAGAAATACGGCATCGCCGCCCGCGTCCACGCCACTCCTCCGCACAACCTCAAGCTGCAGGCCTACGCCGACAATTTCCGCTGAGCATTGTCATTGCGAGGAGCCGCAGGCAACGCGGCAATCCAGTTTGCGACCTGTCAGACTGGCGGAGCAATAGAGCTGGATCGCCGCGCCTCCGGCTCGCGGTGACGTTTTGCTTGAAAAGACGTTTCCACCCGGCCATATGGCGCGCCGGGAGTCGGGTGGACGTTTGCGTTCGCTCACCGGGTCAGGTCCGGAAGGAAGCAGCCCAGGTGAATTGCGGCGGGTCGCTCGGCTCCTTAATCACCCAGCATCGGTACTGATCCGCATCCGGCTGCGCGCCGCACTGCGCGAATGCGTCGCCGGGACCACGCCCGCGAACTTGCCGAGGCCGAAGGGCGGCATGTTGGCATAGATCGTCTCATGCGCCCCGCCTGCCACCGTATAGGTCTCGTGGAAAATGCCCACGGTCCCGTCATTCCCGACATTCCTGTTGAAGGCGACCCAGGCCGGCCAGTGCTTCTCGTCACGCGAGCGGGCGTAGCGTTCGAGACTGTCGAAATCCCGCCAATATTGCAGCAGCATCACCTGGCGCGGCCCCTGCAGGCAATATTCCGTGCCCAGAAAACCGCTGTCCGGATTGGCCGAAAGTTCTTTCAGCATCGGGCCCATCGCGCTCAATACCGGCCACCATTTGCCAATCTTGTGGAAATGGTTGATCCGCATTCCGATCACGAACACCACCAGCGGACCGGTGAAATCGGCGGTCATCCGCCCTGCATTGACAGCCATGGCTACCTCCTTTCCAAAATAGATTTCAAATCGAAACCTAAATGTCAAGCTTCGCAAAAGGCGGCTTAGCGCCTACCTAGGTCGGCATGGGTGATTCACCGGACAATTCTGACGGTCTTCCTTGGGAGACCGAGACCGAAGACCACGCGCCGAGCGCGGCCGATCTGGAAGCAGCGGGGCAGAATTCGATGTTCGGCGACGCGCCCGATGCCCTGCCTGAGCCCGAGCCCGAGCCCGAGCTGGAACAGGGTTCGCCACCGGCAGACCCCGAACCGGCTTCATCCCAGCCAGAGTCTACCAAACCCGAATCCGCCGCGCCCGAAGCGGCCGCCCCGGCAGAGCCTGCCGCCGAAGCTGCGCAGCCATACCGCGTGCTTGCGCGCAAATACCGGCCGCAGACCTTTGCCGAACTGATCGGGCAGGATGCCATGGTCCGCACGCTGGCCAATGCGATTGCGCGCGACCGGCTGGCGCATGCCTTCCTGATGACCGGCGTGCGCGGGGTGGGCAAGACCTCCACCGCGCGCCTCATCGCCAAGGCGCTGAACTGCATCGGTCCCGATGGCGAGGGCGGCCCCACGATCAGCCCCTGCGGCGTGTGCGAACCGTGCCGGGCGATTGCCGAGGGCCGCCATATCGACGTGATCGAGATGGACGCCGCATCGCATACGGGCGTGGACGACGTGCGCGAGATCATCGAGGCGGTGCGCTATGCCGCGGTTTCGGCGCGCTACAAGATCTACATTATCGACGAAGTCCACATGCTGTCGCGCAATGCGTTCAACGCGTTGCTCAAGACGCTGGAAGAACCGCCTGCGCATGTGAAATTCCTCTTCGCGACGACCGAGGTCGACAAGCTGCCCGTCACGGTGCTGAGCCGGACGCAGCGCTTCGACCTGCGCCGCATCCCGTCCGATCTGCTCGAAGCGCATTTCGCCGAAATCTGCCGCAAGGAAGGTGTCGAAGCCGAGGACGAGGCGCTCCATATCGTCGCCAATGCCGCCGAAGGGTCGGTGCGCGACGGGCTGTCGATCCTCGATCAGGCGATCGCCCATGCCGATATGGATACGGGCGGCATGGTCACGGCAGAGCGGGTGCGCGACATGCTGGGCCTTGCCGATCGCGGCGCGCAGCGGCGACTGTTCGCACAGATTCTCGATGGCGATGCCAAGGCGGCGCTGGCCGGGGTGGACGATCAATATGCGCTGGGCGTCGAACCGCTGGCGCTGATGCGCAGCCTGATGGACCTCACCCACCGGATCGCGCTGGCGCAGGTGGCAGGCGGCGAAGCCGATGCCACCACCGCCGAAGAGCGCGAACAGCTGACCGAGTGGGCGAACCGGCTGGATGTCGGGCAGGTCCACCGGCTGTGGCAATTGCTCCTCAAGGGGCACGAGGAAGTGCGGCAGGCGCCCGATCCGCTGGTTTCGGCGCGCATGGCGCTGCTGCGGGTGCTGCACGCCTCGTCCATGCCCGATCCGGGCAGGCTGGCGAAGAAGCTGGAAGAACTCGCGGCGCGCGCCCCGGCCCCTGCGCCCACCTCGGGCGGAAACGCGGGAGAGGGCGGTGGCAGCGCGCCCAGCGCCGCGCTCGACTGGGAAGAGCTGGTCGAGAAGGTGTCCGCCGCCGGAAAGCTTCAGGCGGAAAGCATCATGCGCCTGCAGATCCGCCCGATCAGCGTGGAACACGGCAAGCTCGTCTATGCCCGCGATGCGCGTTATTCGGATGCGATCGAACCGGTGTTGAAAGACGCGCTCTACGCCATCACCGAAACCCGCTGGCAGCTGGAAACCGGCGATCCTTCGCTGGCCCGGCCGTCGATGGAAGAGGAACGCCAGGCCAAGGCCGAGGCGGCCAAAGCGGCAATGCGGGAGCATCCCATGGTGAAAGCGGTTGAAGCTGCCTTTCCCGATGCCGAAATGATAGAAGACGGCGCCGATATGCCCCCGATCCGGCGCGAGGTTCCGTGGAACCGCAGAGCATGAGGACAGATAGATGAAATCGATGGAAGAAATGATCGCCGCGGCACAGAAGGCTGCCGAACAGATCCAGACGCAGATGAACGACGCGCAGGCCAAACTCGACACGATCGAGGTCGAAGGCGCATCCGGTGGCGGGCTGGTCAAGGTGCGCGCCACGGCGCGGGGCCGGATCCTTGGCGTGCAGATCGATGAAAGCCTGATGAAACCGGAAGAAAAGCAGATGGTCGAAGACCTCGTCGCTGCCGCCTTCAACGATGCGCGCGACAAGGCCGATCGCAAGTCCGCCGAAGAGATGGAAGCGATCCAGGGCGGAATGGGCCTGCCGCCGGGCATGAATATCCCCGGTCTGGGCTGAGCTTTCCCGGCACTTTCCTACAAGGCCGCGCCTGTGTTAGCGCCGGGCCATGACCTTGGATTCGACAAGCCGCAGGGGCCGCGCGAGAGATCGCTGCGGCCTTTTGCATTGGCAGCGGATTTTTTATCCTCAGGACTGTGCTCCAGGCGCTCCATCCTTCAGCTTCCCGGCGGCGAAGCTGAACGCGGCGCGCTGTGCACAGCTTAGCCTCTGCGGGGCGTTGCACCTTGGCGGCGCGCTACCCATATCTCGCAGGAACGCCACGGCCTCGCTCGCAGGCCGCAGATGGACAGAATGCATATGACAGAGACCTTTCCCCTCCTTCCCTTGCGCGACATCGTCGTTTTCCCCGGCATGGTCGTCCCCCTCTTCGTGGGGCGCGACAAATCGGTGGCGGCGCTGGAAGTCGCGATGGAAGGCTCCAAGGACATCTTCCTCCTCTCGCAGCTCGATCCGGGCTGTGACGATCCCGAGGCCCGCGACCTTTACGATACCGGCGTCATCGCGCAGGTGCTCCAGCTGCTGAAGCTGCCCGATGGCACCGTGCGCGTGCTGGTCGAAGGCCAGGCCCGCGCCAAGCTGAAGGAACTGCGCACGGTGGACGAATATGTCGCCGCCGAAGTCACCGAAATCGAGGAACCGACCACGTCGGGCACCGAAATCAGCGCGATGATGCGCCAGGTGGTCGAACAGTTCGGCGAATACGCCAAGCTCAACAAGAAGATCGGCGAAGATGCCGCCGAACAGCTGGGCGAAATCGACGATGCCGGCGATCTGGCCGATACCATCGCCGCCGCGATCCAGGCGAAGGTTTCGGACAAGCAATCGCTGCTGGTCGAACCCGATCCGCTCAAGCGCCTCGAAATGGTCATGTCCTTCATGGAAGGCGAACTGTCGGTGCTGCAGGTCGAACGCCGCATCCGTGGCCGCGTGAAGCGCCAGATGGAAAAGACCCAGCGCGAATACTACCTCAACGAACAGCTGAAGGCGATCCAGAACGAGCTAGGCGACGGCGACGAGGATGGCGGCAACGAGATTGCCGAACTGACCGAGAAGATCGGCAAGACCAAGCTGTCGAAGGAAGCGCGCGCCAAGGCCGAAAGCGAGCTGAAGAAGCTCAAGGCCATGCAGCCGATGAGCGCCGAAGCGACCGTGATCCGCAACTATCTCGACGTGCTGCTCGGCCTGCCGTGGGGCAAGAAGAGCAAGGTCAAGAAGGACATTGCGGAAGCGCAGGAGATCCTCGATGCGGATCACTATGCGCTGGAGAAGGTCAAGGACCGGATCATCGAATATCTCGCCGTGCAGGCGCGGACCAATAAGCTGAAAGGCCCGATCCTGTGCCTCGTCGGCCCTCCGGGTGTCGGCAAGACCAGCCTCGGCAAGTCGATCGCCAAGGCGACGGGGCGCGAGTTCATCCGCCAGTCGCTGGGCGGCGTGCGCGACGAGGCCGAGATCCGTGGCCACCGGCGTACCTATATCGGCTCGCTGCCGGGCAAGATCGTCACCAATCTGAGGAAAGCCGGCAAGAGCAATCCGCTCTTCCTGCTCGACGAGATCGACAAGCTGGGCCAGGACTTCCGCGGCGATCCGGCTTCGGCGCTGCTCGAAGTGCTGGACCCCGAACAGAACAGCAAGTTCCAGGACCACTATCTGGAGCTGGACCTCGATCTGTCGGACATCATGTTCGTCACCACGGCCAACAGCCTCAACCTGCCGCAGCCGCTGCTCGACCGGATGGAGATCATCCGGCTCGAAGGCTATACGGAAGACGAGAAGGTCGAGATCGCGACCCGCCATCTGCTGCAGAAGCAGATCAAGGATCACGGCCTCAAGGACGGCGAATTCGAGCTGACCGAAGACGGCCTGCGCGATCTGATCCGCTACTATACGCGCGAAGCGGGCGTCCGTACGCTGGAACGTGAACTGGCACGGCTGGCGCGCAAGAGCCTGCGCCGGATACTCGAAGGCAAGGCGGAAAGCGTGCGCATCACGCCCGAAAACCTCGCCGAGTTCGCCGGAGTGCGCAAGTTCAAGCACGGCATGGGCGAGGACGAAGCGCAGGTCGGCGCGGTCACCGGCCTCGCATGGACCGAGGTGGGCGGCGAATTGCTGACCATCGAAAGCGTCACCACGCCGGGCAAGGGCGAGATCAAGACCACCGGCAAGCTGGGCGAAGTGATGAACGAAAGCGTCGCTGCGGCCTTTAGTTTCGTGAAGGCGAGGGCGCCGCACTACGGCATCAAGCCCAGCATCTTCCAGCGCAAGAACATCCACATCCACTTGCCCGAAGGGGCGGTGCCCAAGGATGGCCCGAGCGCGGGTATCGGCATGGTCACCTCGATCGTCTCGACCCTGTCGGGCGTCGCCGTGCGTCCCGATGTCGCGATGACGGGCGAAGTCACGCTGCGCGGGCGGGTGCTGCCCATCGGCGGTCTGAAGGAAAAGCTGCTCGCAGCGCTGCGGGGCGGCATCAAGAAGGTGCTGATCCCGGAAGAGAACGTGAAGGACCTTGCCGAGATTCCCGAGAATGTGAAGCAGGGTCTCGAGATCGTGGCGGTCAGCCATGTCGACGAGGTGCTGGAACACGCGCTCACGTCGCTGCCGTCACCCATCGAATGGACCGAAGCCGACGACCTCGCCAGCCAGCCGGGCCATCCCCAAATGGGCGGATCGGTGCCGACCGCGCATTAACAAAAGACATGATATGCTGCAGCGAATGCAATCGCTGCGGCATATCAAATGCCCGTTTTGCCGCAGAAATAGGGTTTCAGCGAGTTAACCCGCCGTTTTCGGGGGAATTTGCCTTTGACACGGAGCGCAAAAGCCTCTCAATTCCCGGCCTCTCGGTTGAAGTGATTCACCGGACTACAAATTCAGAACTCGTAATGAGGGGGTTTCAAGAATAATGAACAAGAACGATCTGATTGCCGCAGTTGCCGAAACAAGCGGTCTCTCGAAGAGCGATGCTTCCAGCGCTGTCGAAGGCGTTTTCGACGCTATCACCAAGTCGCTGTCCGACGGTGACGAAGTGCGCCTCGTCGGCTTCGGCACCTTCTCGGTTGCCAAGCGCAAGGCATCGACCGGCCGCAACCCGCGCACCGGTGAACCGATGAACATCCCCGCTTCGAACCAGCCGAAGTTCAAGGCCGGCAAGGGCCTCAAGGACGCCGTCAACTAAGACGCGCTCCTATCGGACATGGAAACGCCGCAGTCTCGATAAGAGGCTGCGGCGTTTTTGTGTGGTGGGTAAACTTAGCGTCCTAGTCGAGGGCAATCAAAGCCGTCGGCGCCTGCTCGCTCCGCGGGGTCACGTCCCAGCTCAGCGACTGTCCCTTGGCCACGGTCTTGGGCCCTTCGTCGGTGTTGTTGGCAAGAATGCGCCCATCGGTAATGATCGTGAAGGTCCCGTCGGGAAGCACAACCTCTGGCATCTCACCCCCTTCTTCCTCCATCATCATCTGCATCATGCCGGCCATTCCGCCCATCATGCCATGCATCGGATTGCCGCTGCCGGCATTGGCAAAACCAGGCGCATCCACGCGGATCTGATTATCCTTGCGCAGCACGACAGTGACGAAGCTGTTCGCCACGGGCATCTTCTCGACTACCGGGAAGACGAAGTCGTGGCTCATCCGTCCTGAAATGTTGAAGTCCACTTCGAAAAGGCCGTCGCCCTTGTAGATGACCTGATCCCATCCGCGTTGTCGCGAAAGGTGATCGGCCAGCTCCTGCGCCGCCTCCGGGTTCGAAGGATCGATACCGCCGAACAAGGCTTTTGCCTGCTCAACCTCTCTGCGGCTTTTCGCTTCGCGCTGCTCGGCCGACGCATCCCAGGCGGTCTTTTGCTCTTCGATTTCTTCGGCCGTGCACTCACGCTCCTCGAAATCGTCGTCCCAGCATTCCGCTTCGAAGGTCGTTTCGCCCTTGTTTCCCATCTCCGCCAGCTTGGACAGAGCCAGCATCTGGATTTCTCCATCGTAACTGTAGGAAAAGGTGCCATCCTTCATCACATGCAGTTTGCTCATGAAGGAGCCAGGGGAGAGGAGGCACCCCGAAAGCGCGAGGGAGCTTACAGCGGCCAAGGCGAGCGCGCGTATCTTTACCGAGATGGTCATTCGTTTCCTTCCAGTTCGGTGTCAGCTGCGAGTTGCAACTGCATAGAGCGCGACTGCAGCAGCGTTCGACACATTGAGGCTTTCGATCTCGTCGGAGATCGGCAGTTTCGCCAGCGCGTCGCAATGTGTCCCGATATTATGACGCATGCCTTCACCTTCGGCCCCGAGGACGATAGCCACCGGTCCGGCAGGCAGGGCTTCGGCAAAGGTCGTGTCGGTATGGCCTGTAAGGCCTATCCGCCAGTATCCCGCCTCGGCCATCTCCTCCATCGCGCGGGCCAGATTGACGACCCGAATCCACGGCAGGGTTTCCAACGCGCCCGACGCGCTTTTACCGATGACGCCTCCTTCGGGCGGAGCATGGCGGTCTTGCGTGACCAGTGCCGCTGCGTTGAAGGCCACGGCCGAACGCATGATCGCGCCGACGTTGTGCGGGTCGGTGACTTGGTCGAGAACGACGATCGGACGGGACGGATCGCCATCCAGCACCTCATCGAGATATTTGTCCTCCAAGGCTGCACATTCGAGAACCAGGCCCTGATGCGGCGCATCTTTCGCTACCAGACGTGCAAGATCCTGCACATCGGCATATTCCACCGGAAAATCCGCCGGCAATTCGCCATCCAAGGAGGCTACACCTTCGCGCGTGGCCCACAGCTTACGATGCTGGCGTTCCGGGTTCTTCAGCGCTGCCTCGACCGCATGGCGGCCCCACAGCCGGACATGGCCGGCACTGGCCCTGCCGCTGCCGCGGCCACCCTTCATGCGGCCGGCCCGGCCTCTCAATGCGCGTTTGCGTTCGCCTTTTGCCATGCTTCATGTCCTGTAATTCGATTTGCGTGGCGCTAGTGCCAGTGAGGGCATTGACAGGCAAGCGCCGCTTCGCCAAAGGGGCGCCTCTCGGCAGGGGATACCAAGCGAATCCCCGCATAATTCTCTCTCCGGAGAGATTTGGCGAACCGGTGTGGACAGGTGGCCGAGTGGTTAAAGGCAGCAGACTGTAAATCTGCCCGCGCAAGCGTACGCTGGTTCGAATCCAGCCCTGTCCACCACCCGCCCTTCACCAAAACAAGCCATCACCGTCGGATAACGGCTGTCCGTTTTTCGGTGACCAAATACGCAGATTTTCGGGAAATGGTGCCGGCTAGAGGATTCGAACCCCTGGCCTGATGATTACAAATCAACTGCTCTACCAACTGAGCTAAGCCGGCACATCACTATGTGAGGGCGCGCCTGTGGCGGAAAATTGCCGCCGCGTCCAGCGCCGATTGCACGCTTCGGCCCTCAAGCCTATCGCCGCCCCATGAATCTGAGCGCGATTGTCACTGAAACCTGGAATGAGTTGGCCGACGAGCGGGGCAGCGGCAATCCAGCCCGCTACATTCCCGCCCTAGCTCTGGTCGATCCGAGAAAGTTCGGGATCGCGCTGGCTACGCCCGACGGCAGGGTTTTCTGTGCAGGCGATGCGGACGAATCGTTCTCGATCCAGTCGATATCGAAGGTCTATGCCCTTGCATTGGCGCTTGAGCGGGAAGGTCCCGCTTTATGGGACGCTGTCGGACGTGAACCGTCGGGCAACGCCTTCAACTCCATCGTACAGCTAGAGCGCGAGAAGGGCATACCTCGTAATCCCTTCATCAATTCGGGTGCGATTGTAACGACTGATCGTTTCATCGGCGATAGTTCGCCGGACGAGGCGGTCGCCGATCTTCTGGTGAGGCTGCGGCGCATGGCGCGCGATGAGACGATCGACTTCGATGCGGAAGTAGCCCGCAGCGAGAGCGAGACGGGTTCGCGCAATCGCAGTCTTGCTTATTTCCTTGAAGACTTCGGACGGCTCTACAACCCGGTCGAAGATGTCTTGTCAGTCTACTTTCGGCAGTGCGCGCTGAGACTGAGTTGCCGCCAACTGGCCGAAGCAGCACTTTTTCTGGCATTTGATGGCACAGACCCGGTCACGGGCCAGCAGATGTGCGGCGCGAGCCGTGCGCGGCGCATTAACGCGCTGATGCTGATGTGCGGGCACTACGACAATTCGGGTCAGTTCGCCTTCGAGGTCGGCTTTTGCGGCAAGTCGGGCGTCGGCGGAGGCATTCTAGCGAGCGTGCCGGGCAGGGCAGCGATTGCGGTCTGGTCACCCGGGCTGGGAAGGTCAGGTACCAGCGTGCTCGGCGCCAAGGCCCTGGCGCGCATCGCGATGCGAACCGGTTGGTCGGTATTCAGCGGGCAGCTACCTGAAATCTAGAGAGCACCGAAGGTCCAGCCTTCGGTGCGGGCGATGGCGGGCGTGAGACCGGCAGGATCCCACCGTTCAGGCTCATGCGCGACTGCGCGCAACCATGCGGCCGTCAGCAAGGCATCGGTCGTATGATCGTCCACTTCGCCAGTGTCCTGGACAGGAGGGGATCCGAGCGTCGCAAGTGCGTCATTCAACGCCTCATAACTGCGCATCTTTGCCTTGGCCGCGCTGCGGCCTGCTTCCAGCGCGGCGAGGCTGGTATAAATCTCTACCACGACAGACCCTGTTTCCGGGAATGGATCGATCGGCCAGACCGGCAAACTTCCGCGAAGGTGATGAAGCATACGCATGCCAGTGAGACTGGATTTGCCCACTTGCGCTGCGCCGACGAGGTTGAAATTGGAGTAGGGTTTGCATCCCATCGCTGCCTGAGCCTGCTCCGTGACCCGAAAACGTCCGCGCCCGTGTTCGGCCCGGTCGCACCGAAATCGCACGCCTGTTTCGATACCGTCGCGAAAATATGGACGCACGCTTGAATCGCCCACAAAGGTGTTGGCCCCGAGATTTGGTTCGTCCTGCGCCAGATCATCGATGAACTGCCAAAGGGCGGGAGCGTCGGCAGGAGACTCGGGAAGCCCCGGGAAATAGGCACCGCAATCCGCATGGGGCAAACCGATGCCGAGGTCGAGCCCGACCAGCGTATTGCCAGGTAAGTCATCGCGCAACACGGCGAGGACCTCTTCGCGTGACCATCGGTGCTCGACTAAAACCGGCGAACCTCCGCTCGCATCTGCCAGCGCCAGAGCGATGCCTTTCTGCTTTTTGCCCTTCGCGCCCGACCAGTCGATGGCGAGAAAGTTCTCAAACCTGCGCACGGTCTCGCCTGAGTTTGTCCCAATAATCGAGCCGCTTCTTTACCTCGCGCTCGAAACCGCGTTCGACGGGCTCGTAATAGCTTTGCGCTTCCATATCGTCGGGCCAGTAATTGTCGCCCGAAAAACCTTCCTCGGCATTGTGATCGTAATTGTAGCCTGCGCCGTATCCGATGTCCTTCATCAGCCTTGTCGGCGCGTTGAGGATGTTTTGCGGCGGCATCAGGCTGCCGGTCTCCTTCGCTGATTTGAAAGAGGATTTCTGTGCCTTGTAGACCGCGTTCGATTTAGGGGCGGTGGCCAGATAGGTGCAGGCCTGTACCAGCGCGAGTTCGCCTTCGGGACTGCCGAGAAATTCATAAGCGTCCTTGGCGGCCATGCATTGCACCAGCGCCTGCGGGTCGGCCATGCCGATGTCCTCCACTGCCATGCGAACGAGGCGGCGGGCAAGGAACCGCGGCTCTTCGCCCGCGGTCAGCATACGGGCGAGGTAGTAAAGGCTCGCCTGAACATCGCTGCCTCGCACGGCTTTGTGAAGTGCCGAGATGAGGTTGTAATGCCCTTCACGGTCCTTGTCATAGACAGCGACGCGGCGCTGGAGGAACTTGCCCAGTGCAGCCGGGTCGAGCGGTTCGGCGATCTTCGCATTGTAGAGCGTTTCGGCTTGATTGAGGAGAAACCGGCCATCCCCGTCCGCGCTCGCCACCAGTGCATCGCGTGCCTCCGCAGTAAGGGGGAGGGGGCCCTCGAGTTCCTCTGCACGATCGAGCAACTGACCCAGCGCCTCTCGGTCGAGCCGCTGCAGAATCAGCACCTGAGCTCTGCTCAGCAGTGCGGCATTGAGCGCGAAGCTGGGATTTTCGGTCGTCGCGCCGACCAACGTGACCGTGCCGCGCTCGACGAAAGGCAGGAAGCCGTCCTGCTGCGCGCGGTTGAATCGGTGGATCTCATCTACGAAAAGCAGTGTACGCTGGCCGGCTTCCGCCGCTTTGTCGGCAGCGGCGAAGGCCTTCTTGAGGTCCGCTACGCCGCTGAATACCGCAGAGACGCTTTCGAAGCGCATGCCGACGCTATCTGCCAGCAAACGCGCGATGGTGGTCTTCCCTGTCCCAGGCGGCCCCCAAAGGATCATGCTGGACAAACGGCCTGCCGCCACCATTCGTCCGATTGCACCTTCGGGGCCCGTCAGATGATCCTGCCCGATGACCTCGGAAAGCGAGGCGGGACGCAGCCTGTCTGCCAGCGGCGCATCTTCGCGCACTTCGCCGGATTTTCGTTCTTGCGGAAGGTCTTCGGGAAATAGGTCGGCCATCGCGAGCCTACCTAATCACTCGGCCGCAGATTGCCACCCGCCGTCCTCAGGTGGCTCGGCCGCGCTGGTGATGAAGCCGCAAATAGGTGTCGACCACCGCCTGATTGATTGTATCCCAGCTATAGGCACGTGCAGCGCTTTCACCCGCAGCGCCGTGGGCGAGACGCAAATTGTCGTCGGTACAATAAGCTGCGAGGGCTTCGGCACAGCCTTTGGAGAAGGCGTCGGTCTTGCTTGGCGGGACAAGCTGCCCGGTCTCACCATCGTGCACTAGGCTCGCTGCACCTGTCGCACCGGCAGCAACGACGGGCAAACCGCAAGCCATGGCTTCAAGCGTTACGTTGCCAAATGTCTCCGTAATCGACGGATTGAAGAAGATATCGCCGCTGGCCAACGCGCGGCCGAGATCCTTGCCGGTCTGGAAACCGACGAAAGTACCGCCGGGTAACGCCCTTTCGAACCATCCGCGAGCTGGACCGTCACCGATCACGAGCACTTTATGCGGGACTTGGCGCTTGCGCAGTTCGACAATCGTATCAGCGAACACGTCGAGCCCTTTTTCCATCACCAGACGTCCGAGGAAGACGATGGCGACATCGTCGTCAGCGAGTCCGTTTTCGCGGCGCCATTGCAGGTCGCGCTTCGATGGATCGAAAACATCCCGATCGACACCTCGCGACCAGATCGAGATATCGTGGTGCATGCCTTGCGCTTTGAGTTCGTCGATCTGGCTCTGTGAAGGAGCTACGAGGGCGTCGGTGCGGTGGTAGAAGCGGCGGAGCAAGGCCTCTACCGCCGGTTCGAGAAAGCCGAGCCCGTAATAGCGGGGATAGGTTTCAAATCTTGTGTGGACGCTTGCAAGGATCGGGACGTCGTTATCGCGCGCCCATTTGACGGCGGCATGCCCGGTCGGATCCGGCGCTGAGACATGGACGAGATTGGGCCGGAATGCTTCGAGATCTTTTCGAACATCGCTGCCAAGGCCTAGAGTGAGCCGGTATTCGCCCCGGTTTTTCACCGGCATGCGCATGTTAGGTACATTCACGAGGTCGCCCGTAGGCGGAAAATCGGGGTTCTCGACGACCGGTGCATAGACCCGCAGCGCCGCGCCCTGTCGCAGAACGTAATCGGCCAAGCGGTTCAGTGCCTGGTTGCAACCGTCGCGGGTGTAATTGTAGTTTCCGCTGAACAGCGCGATACGAAGGTCTTTGGCTTCCATCGGGCGCGACATAGGAAAAGCTGTGTCGTTTGGCGAGGGTTAGCGTGCGTGCACCAGCCATCTTCTGACAGGACCAGCCTATCGCGCCCGAGGAACGACAAGGGCGGTTCAGCACTTTAGAGAGCGAACCGAAGCTTTCGGGGTGCATACCTATTTCAGATTGACTCCCAGACAAGCAACTTTATTGCCGCCAGCGGGCCACGCGGTCCCAACGCCGCGCGTGCTCTCTGCAAGGAGAGAATACATGACTGCTGAACCGACGCTCAAGCCAGAGCGCCCCTTTTTCTCGTCCGGGCCGACCGCCAAGCACAAGGGCTGGTCTGCCGCCAATCTCAAAACCGAATCGCTCGGCCGCTCGCACCGCAGCGCCCTCGGCAAGTCGCGGCTGAAATATGCCATTGACCTGTCGAAAGAAATGCTCGGCGTGCCAGAGGATTACCTCGTTGGCATTATGCCGGCATCGGATACCGGCGCGCTGGAATGCGCAATGTGGACGATGCTGCGCCCCGATCGTCCGGCCACCGTCGCGGCGTGGGAAAGTTTCGGGAATGTATGGATTCAGGACGCTGTTAAGCAGCTCAAGCTGCCAAAGCTTACCACGCTCGACGCCGATTACGGTGAAATTCCGGACCTTGCTTCGATCCCGCAGGACAACGACGTCGTCTTCACCTGGAATGGCACAACCAGCGGCGCGAAGATCCCAAACACCGAGTGGCTAGCTACGGGCCGCGAAGGCGTCACGATCAACGATGCGACCAGCGCCGTTTTTGCGATGGAGATGGATTGGGCAAAGCTCGATGCCACGACCTACAGCTGGCAGAAGGTGATGGGCAGCGAAGCCCAGCACGGCATGCTGATCCTGTCGCCCAAGGCTGTCCAGCGGATCGAGGAATACGATCCCGAATGGCCGCTACCCAAGCTCTTCCGTCTGAAGAAGGGCGGCAAGATCAATACCGGGATTTTCGAAGGCGCGACGATCAACACCCCCTCCATGCTCGCCACCGAAGACTACATCGAAGCGCTCGAATGGGCGCAGGCGATGGGTGGCCGCAAGGCAATGTTTGAGCGTGCCGACGCCAACGCGAAGATCGTGAAAGACTGGATCGAAGCTACGCCCTGGCTGCGCAACATGGTCTCCGACCCGGCCAAGCAGACGAATACCGGCGTGTGCTTCGTCTTCCAGGGCGACTGGTACGACAGCCTTTCCGACGAGGATAAGGCAGGCGTGCCGAAGAAAATCGTCAAGCTCCTCGAGGAGCGCGATGTCGGCTATGACTTCAACGGCTATCGAGACGCCCCGCCGTCACTGCGCATCTGGTGCGGCGGCACGGTCGAACAGGAAGATTTGAAGCGTCTCCTGCCGTGGATCGAGTGGGCTTACGAGCAGGTCAAGAACGGCTGATCCGGTTGGCGGCCCCCATGTCGGGCCGCCGCCTTCCCCCCCTATTATTGCCCGACGACGCGTCGGGAAAACGACAGGAATTTTCCGTCATGAGCAAACCCAAAGTCCTCATCAGCGACAAGATGGACCCGAACGCCGCAAAGATCTTCGAAGAGCGCGGGTGCGACGTTGATGTCATCACCGGCGAAACGCCCGAAGAACTGAAAGCCCGCATCGGCGAATACGATGGCCTCGCCATCCGTTCCTCGACCAAGGTAACGCCCGAAATTCTCGACGCGGCGACCAATCTCAAGGTCATCGGCCGCGCCGGCATTGGCGTCGACAATGTCGATATACCCTATGCCAGCGGCAAGGGCGTGGTGGTGATGAATACCCCCTTCGGCAACTCCATCACGACGGCCGAACACGCGATTGCGATGATTATGGCGCTCGCCCGCCAGATTCCGCAGGCCGACCGCCGCACGCAGGCGGGTGAATGGCCCAAGAACGATTTCATGGGTGTAGAGGTTACCGGCAAGACACTTGGCTTGATCGGCGCGGGAAACATTGGTTCGATTGTTGCCTCCCGTGCGCAAGGCCTCAAGATGAAGGTTATAGCCTTCGATCCGTTCCTGACCGCAGAACGCGCATTGGAGATCGGGGTTGAGAAGGTTGATCTCGACACACTGCTGGGCCGCGCCGATTTTATCACGTTGCACACCCCGCTGACCGATGAGACGCGCAACATACTCTCGAAAGAAAACCTCGCGAAGACGAAGAGGGGCGTGCGTATCGTGAATTGCGCGCGTGGTGGTCTGATCGTTGAAGAGGCTTTGGCCGAAGCGCTCGACAGCGGACAGGTGGCAGGCGCGGCGCTGGACGTGTTTCAAAGCGAACCGGCGAAGGATTCACCCTTGTTCGGCAAGCCCAATTTCATTTGCACCCCGCATCTTGGCGCCAGCACGACCGAAGCGCAGGTCAATGTCGCGCTACAGGTGGCCGAGCAACTGGCAGACTACCTCGTCAACGGCGGCGTAACGAATGCGCTTAACATGCCGTCGCTAAGTGCAGAAGAAGCACCCAAGCTTCGCCCCTATATGGGACTAGCCGAAAACCTAGGCAGCCTCGTGGGCCAACTCGCGCACGGCAATTTGACCAAGATTTCCATTGAGCGCGAAGGTGCGGCAGCAGAACTTTCGGGCAAACCGATTGAGGGTGCTGTACTGGCTGGATTGATGCGCCAATATTCCGACACGGTAAATATGGTCAATGCGCCCTATCTCGCCAAGGAACGCGGTCTCGACATCCGTTCGATCCGTCACGAAAAAGAGGGCGCCTATAACACGCTTCTGCGCGTCACAGTCGGTACGGAAAGCGGCGACCGTTCAGTGTCCGGTACGCTGTTCGGTGCAGATGCGCCGCGCCTGACCGAAATTTTCGGCGTTCGTATCGAAGCCGAACTCGACGGTCACATGCTCTATATCGTCAATGAGGACGCACCAGGCTTCATCGGCCGGATCGGTTCGCTTTTGGGGGAGAACGGCATCAATATCGGTACTTTCAACCTGGGACGCCGTGCCGCAGGCGGGGAAGCGGTGCTGCTCCTCAGCGTCGATCAGCCGATCCCGAATGAGGTCGTGAAGAAAGCCTGCGCGCTGGAAGGCGTGAAGACGGTAATGCCACTGGCATTCTAACCGGTGATAGGGCAGGGGACGCGGCGCTATGACCAAGCCAGACGATCTCCTGCCCATCGGCCTTGAAGATGCGCTGCCCGCGCGAGCCGCCACCATCACCCGCGCCATGCGCGATGTGCTGCAGGCGATGGACAGCCACGGCTACGACCGCGTGCGCCCGCCGTTGATCGAATTCGAGCAATCACTCGCGGGACGGATGGAAGGCGTGGCTACGCGCCGGATGGTCCGTTTCACTGACCCAGAGAGTTTGCTAACGCTAGCTCTGCGCGGCGACATGACGGTGCAGGTGGGGCGTATTGCTGCTACCGGCCTAGCCGACGCGCCGCGTCCCTTGCGCCTCTGTTATGCCGGAGATGTGGCCTTGCTGAAAGCCGACCAACTCGATCCGGCCCGCCAGCGGCTTCAGCTTGGCGCTGAATTGATCGGGCGTGATAACGTAGCTGCCGCTATCGAGGCTGTGACTGTCGCGTTGGATGCCCTTGAAGCGGCCGGTATTACTGGCCTTTCGGTCGATTTGACGCTGCCCGATCTCGTCGACACGCTCGCCGAAGAGGCTCTTCCACTTCCCGCAGACAAGCGCGAGGCAGTGAGGCGCGAGCTCGACATGAAGGACGCAGGCGCCCTGAAAGCAGCTGGGGGCGATGCGTATCTGCCGCTTCTTTATGCGACCGGCCCTTTTGACCAAGCTGTCGAGAAGCTTGCTGCAATCGATGCAGGCGGCGTTCTGGCGAGCCGCATTGCCGCCTTGCGCGAAGTGGCGGCGGCGCTGCGCGGCCGGGTACGCCTGACACTCGATCCATCCGAACGCCATGGTTTCGAGTACCAAAGCTGGTTTGGCTTTACAGTCCATGCCACCGGCGCGCGCGGCGCGCTTGGCCGAGGCGGTACTTATGCCATCAAGGGGACTGATGAAGCGGCTACCGGCTTCTCGTTGTACATGGAGCCGCTTCTCGAGGTACTTGGCACCGATAATACTGAAGCCCGCAAGACGATCTTCCTGCCTTTGGATCATGATCGCAATCAAGCCCTGCATTTGCGTGCAGAAGGGTGGCGCACCATCGCGGCCAATGCGGAAAGCGATGAGCCTGCGTCGCTAGGCTGCACACATATTTTACAAGGCGGCGAGCCGATGGCGCTCTAGCCAGCTTTCCATTGCTCGTGTTTGGCCATGACGACCGTAAACAGGTCCGAGCCAGTCAGGCTCTTGAGCCAGGCAGTGACCCCTTCGAGTTGCTGTGCGGCAAACCAGGCCTTGTCGGCATTCACAAATTGCCGGACGAAGGGAAAGACGGCGATGTCGGTAAAGCCGCGTATCTCGCCGCAAAGATAGGGCGCCATAGTCAGCCGCTCTTCCAAGACGCGCAGGTGCTCGACAGCCTTGGCGCCGTGTTCTTCCGGGTCCACACCGTCGTAGCGCGTCGAATATTTGTAGCGGTCGAGATGGTGCTTGAAGGGCCCGTCATTGGCGGCGAGTAGTTCGTCGTCCTGCCGTTTCAGCCAATTCTCCGGATCGCGATGGCGAAGTGCCCAGCGCATGATGTCGAGGCTTTCCTCCAGCACGCCCGCTTCTGCATCAACGAAGACCGGCACGGTGCCCTTCGGCGAAACCTCGAGCATCTCGGGCGGCTTGTCGCGCAGGACGACCTCGCGATGCTCATAGGCGAGGCCGCTGACGTGTAGCGCCATTCGGGCTCGCATCGCGTAAGGACAGCGGCGAAAGCTGTAGAGTATAGCTTCAGTCATGGTCTTCAGGACGACCGATGTGCTCTGCTCCGCGCGCCCTTGCGAGGCTAGCCTGCCGATGCCGTTCTCGGTAGCGCGCGCGCTGCTCTTCGGTGCGCTCTCCGTGGCATTGGTGACACGAAACACCGGTCTCAAAATGTTGATGGGTCAGGTCTGCCTCGGAAAGCGGGCGGCGACAGGCGCGGCAGAGGCTATGGCTGCCGACTTCCAGCCCATGCTTCACGCTGACGCGCTCGTCGAACACGAAGCATTCTCCCTGCCAGCGGCTATCGCTCTCAGGGACTTCTTCCAGATATTTGAGAATACCGCCCTTCAGGTGAAACACCTCGTCCAGCCCTTCGCTCTTCAAGAACGCGGTGGATTTCTCGCAGCGGATACCTCCCGTGCAGAACATGGCGATCTTCGGCGTTCGGCCTTCGGCTTCGAATTCTTCCCGCCGGGTACGGAACCACTCGGGAAACTCACGGAAGGAGCTGGTTTGAGGATCAATCGCGCCCTCGAAAGTTCCTATTTTTACCTCATAGTCGTTGCGGGTGTCTATCAGGATGGTGTCCGGATCCGATATGAGCGCGTTCCAGTCCTGCGGATCGACATAGGTACCCACGCCGTCGAGTGGGTCCAGGCCGGGCTGGCCCATGGTGACGATTTCTTTCTTCAGGCGCACCTTGGTCCGGTGGAAGGGCATTTTGGCCGCTCGCGATTCCTTCCACTCGAAATCGGCGCAGCCCGGAAGGGCACGAATGTAATCGAGCACCGATGTAATGCCCGCATCGCTGCCGGCTATTGTTCCGTTGATGCCTTCCGAGGCGAGCAGCAGGGTGCCGCGTACATCGTTTCTTTCTGCGCAGGCGAGCAGGCCGGGTCGCAGGGACGCCGGATCTTCGAAGCGCGTAAAGTGGTAGAGCGCGGCGATGCGGATGGGGGGCTGGTCGATCACGGCGGGCCCTTTAGCAGGCACACCGCCAGACGATCAATCGTCGAGCACTTTTGTCAGGTCAGCCAGTTCGACATCGCTCATCATGCCAAGGTAACGGTGATAGTAAGGCACATGAGACGCGCCGACGATCGCCAGAACCCGGCGCCCGGGCCCGATCACCTCGCGAAGATTTCCTACCATCCGCAGGTTGCGGGTTTCCCAATATGCCAGATACCGCCGACCTGTGTTGCCCGGGAGCTTCGAGCCTGCAGCAGCGCCGAAATCTCCGGCCATCGTATCTGACATTTGTGAAGGATCATTGATTGCGCGATACCAGGCCAGGACATCGCCGCTTTCGAGGAAGGCGTGCTGCGATCGCTCGCTTCTTTCCAGCAAGCGCTTTACCGCGTCATTGTCCCAAATCTCCGCTATCTCGGCTCCGAAGATATTGTCATCGGAGATTCCAGAGGCACGATCTCCAGTGTGATCATCGACCGGATACACCCGCTCCAGCCCAAGACGGGCTGCGAGCCTTGAGGCGATGATGCTGTCTTCGTCGCGACCCTGCCCCCGGCGCTGGAGTATCTCCACGAGGAAAGGAGTGAGATGCTCGTCCGCGCGGCGCTCTGTCTCCGCGAGCCTGTGCCACTGGACCAGCGCCGATGTCGGTTCGCCCATGGCGAGGAACAGAGCGGCCAGGCGACGCCGCTGGCCGGGCGTTCGTTCTGCCATCGGTGCCGCAAGCAGAGCCTCGACTTCCTGTTCCGCCTGCGCGCCGGTTAGGCCCAGGGCCAAGCGTGCTGGCGTCGGATCGGGGCAATATTCGTCAGCCGTGCCCTCGTAAGCAAAAAAATGTGCGCGAAGATAATCGCATTGCGGCCCCGAAAGCGCCTCATTGGCGATCGCTTCCGGTGCCCACTCTTGCAGGCGTTCGAGCAGCGGATCGAATACCTCTCGATCGTAGTCGGCGGGCAGGCCGCTGAGATGTGCTGTGCCGAGCACGAGCACTTCGCTCCGATCGCCACGTTGCCGCGCCGCGTCGTCGACTACATCGACTGGATCGAGAGGCGCGACGGAAGAAGCGAGGCTGGCTGCGGCGATAAGGGAAAGCAGATACGACAAGAGGCAACTCCTTTCAGAGCTGCCTCGGTGTCATGACGACCTAATACGGTCAATATCAATTAAGTTCGGCGGGATGCGGCCCCATCCTTCCGTCGGGATCGTCCAGAGCATCAATTCTCGACATCTGGTCTTCGGTCAATTCGAACGAGAGCGCCTTGAAATTGGCCTCGATATGATCGCGGCTGGTAGCCTTGGGAATGGGGCACAGCCCGTGCTGCAGATGCCAGCTCAGAATGACGGCACTGGCCGGCTGGCCGGTTTCTTCGGCGATCGCTGCGATGGTGTCGTTCGAAAGACCTTCGCCCTGACCGAGCGGCGACCAGCTTTGCGTCACAATGCCCAATTCCTGGTGAACTTTGCGCAGTTCGCGCTGTTGGAAGGTTGGGTGAAGCTCAATCTGGTTCAAAGCAGGTGCCACGCCGGTCTCGTCGATGATGCGGCGAAGATCCTCTTCGCGGAAGTTTGATACACCGATCGACTTTGCTTTACCTTCCTCGCGCAGTTCGATGAACGCCTTCCACGTGTCCACGAACTCGTTCTTCTCAGGGCAAGGCCAATGGATGAGCAGCATGTCGACATGGTCGCGGCCCAGGCGTTCAAGACATTTTTCCGCCGCACGCTTAGCGCGATCGAAGCCCTGGCTTTCGTTCCAGACCTTGGTCTGCAGAAAGATGTCGGACCATTCTCCAACGCCTTTTCCCACGCCCTTTTCGTTTTCGTAAACCGCGGCTGTATCGACCAGCCAATACCCAACGTCGATCGCGGTCGAAACCGATTTGGGCGCGTCTTCCTCTGACAATTTATATGTGCCGAACCCCAACTGCGGGATTCGGCGGCCATCGTTCAGGTCGAGAGTGGGATAGTCTTTCATAAAATCTCCTTTGCCCGATCAATGGAAGAGCGAGCGGAAGTTTCCGAAAGACGTATTCCGTCCGTGTGATATCTGCGCCGACCGGTGACTGGCGCGCTTACTGAGTGGTCATGAAACCCAGGTCGGGAGTGGCAAACCGCCCGATATTCGGCGCAACACTCGGCATCTCGCCCGGACTGACCCCGAACCATTTGGCCAGCGTCGCGGAATATTGGTCGACCGACGTACTGGGCAAGAGGCGTCCCTGCTTGACCTGGTCGTCGGTGTCAGTCGAGATGTGGGGGGCGGTGCCATAGAACCTGCCGCCATTGACCGCGCCGCCCATGATGAAGTGGTGGCTGCCCCAGCCATGGTCGGAACCGTCACCATTCGAGGTTAGGGTGCGGCCGAAGTCCGAGGCGGTGAACGTTGTGACCTTGTCGGCGACCCCCAATTCTGCAGTGGCCTGATAAAAGGAATTCAGCGCCCCATCCAGCGCGGCGAGCAGGCCTGGGTGCTTTCCAGGCAGTCCATCGTGAGTGTCGAAACCGCCCATCGAAACCATGAACACCTGACGCTTCACGCCGAGCGAGCCCCGTCCGCCGATCAGCCGGGCGACCAGCTCGAGCTGTTTGGCGAGGCCATTACCGCCATCGAATTGAGTATTCAGGCTGACACTGCCGAGTGCATTGTTGACGAATTCGCCATACTGTATCGAACGTGCGGTCATATGCGCATAGTCGTTCGCCAAAATGCTGCCATTGTGCTGGCCGAGGATCGTCTCGAGCGCGGATCCGGCCGCACGAGAGCCCAGCAACCAGCCACCATAGCCTGCTATCTTGATCGCGCCGGTTCCGTTTACCTGATAGGGAGCCGATGTTTCGCCTGACAGGAATACGGTGTTCCCCGAGGCATTTATGCCGGTGAACATGGCGTTGGTGTTGTGGGACTGCGCCAGATCCGCCATCCGGCCGCCCCAGCCACTTTGCGCACCTTCGGGAAGGCTGGACTGCCAGGTCGATTGCTGATCATTGTGCGAAAAGAGCTTTGCCGGTCGCGGATAGCGCACATGATTGCTGCTTTCATATTCGGCGCGGGTCAGCGGCGCGACGAGAGGGCCGACATTGAGCAATGGCGTCATATGGCCGGCGTCGAAGCGCGCCTTGAGGTGCGGCATCGTCGGAGCAAGAGCATACAGGATGTCGTCGGTCAGTTGCTGATCGTCCGGCGGGGCAAGAACGGTCGAAGAAAGCTGCGACCGGTCGAGGCCCACGCCTGTACCGTCGGATGCAAGCCCCCGGATCGCACGGTACCTGCCGTAATTGGCCGGGTCGAAGGGGATCAGCGTGTTGTTGTGATCATTGCCGCCGAGAAGGAAGACGCACACCAGCGCCTTGTACCCATCGCTCGAATCAAAGGCAGCTGCTTCGCCGATCCCCGCAAGGCCGAGCGCATAGCTGGATGCGGCCCCTAGCGATGCCAATTGGGCCGAGCGGCGCAGGAAGGCGCGACGCGAAACTTCGGGAAGATTTCCGATGAACATGTCTCGTCTCCTCAGCGCTGGATCAGGTAATCGTAGGACGCCATCACGAGCATGACGGCGATGTAGATCATGTTTAGCTTGTCCTGTTCAGGACTTGCCTGGGTCACGTCGATCCCCTCGAGCACCGTGAGGATTTCGCTGCGAGTTGCCGCCATCAGTTGATTTCCAGTCAGCAACAAATCGAGCCTGTCGAGCAGCGCTGACCGATCATGCGCAATGGCAACTTCTGCCGAATACAATGGCTTCACATCGTTGGAGCGCGAACCTTTGCCGCGAATGGTCTGCTGCATGAAGTTAAGGTAGGCTGCGACCGTGGTTTCGTTCACCAGCTGGAATTCCGGCGCGACCATGTCGTTGGCGGCAGCTTGCGAATTGGTGGAGAAATAAGCCGGTCGAAAATAGTTGAACACGGAAGGCGAGCGGAGCGGCGATTGCGCCAGACCATAGGTGCTGGAGTCCGTGCTCCCGATATCCCATTTGCCGCTTGCCGATTGTACGCCAACCGTGCGCGCCCACTGGATGTAGCGCAGCATCGGCTCGCGCAGCTTTCCGAAGCGCGGATCCGACAGGCCGCTGTCGGACAGCGCCTCATCATCGAGAAGGATCGCCTTGAAGACCGCGCGCAGATTCCCGCGCTTCCCGGTTCCATCATCGTTGAAAGTCTGTGCCACACGCGTGACGTACGCCGGGCTCGGGTTGCTAGTGACCAGACGCTGGATCATCTGCTTGCCGAAGAATGGACCGACATTTGGATGATTAAACAGCGTATCGAGTGCGATCGCCAGGCTTTCGGCAGGACCGGTCCCAGCCGGAATCGTTGTGCCGAGGAAGCTTTTTTCTTCCGGCGAATGAAAGCTTTCGCTGCGGGGATAGCGCCATTTGCCGGCGTCTGCTGTCATCGGACGCATAGCTACGTCAGGGTCGGGTATCTGCCAATTACTGCCAGATGGGTGAGGGTGCATCGTGGTTTCGGAGAAATCGAGATCGTAGCCGGTGAAGACTTTGGCGATGCCGGTCACATCCTCATTGTCGTAAGTCTCTATCGGCTGGCCGGAACCATTTAATCTGTCTGTGCCGTCGATATTCAGATCGTGCAGGCCGATGGAGAACAGCTGCATGATCTCGCGGCCAAAGTTTTCATCCGGTACGCGTCCGGTCCGGGCATCGGCCTTCCGGTTACCGCGGGTGTTGAGATAAACGCCCATCACCGGCGCCAACGAGACATCCTCCAGCAGATCGCGGAAATTGCCGAAAGCACGGTCGTTGAGCATATCCCAATAGGCGCCCATGCCCTGGCTTCGCCAGATCAGGCTATCGACCGAATTGAGAGAGACTACAAAAAATTCCGAAAGGGCAAGGGCGATCCGTTTGCGGACCCCGCTGCCACCAGCCATCAGCTGGTTCCAGATCATCGCATCGGCGGGCTGGGTGCGGGAGTAGTAACTATTCGCATCGATCCGGTTGAACCCGCGCGATTCGAAGAATTCCGCCGCCGACTGTGCATTGGTTGCATCCATTTGACGGTCCAGCCACGGCTCGTAACCGATCTGTTTCAGGTCGGAAATGTCCTGTGAGGATACCGAAAGCGACGCATGAAGCGCAAAGCGCGCGGCCTGCGCATCGGTTTCAGGCTTTCTTTCGTCTTGCTTGACGCTTCCCGTCGCGCCTCCGCCAGATGTTGCGCTGCCTCCACCTGCACCATCCGCACTCGCTCCGCCGCAAGCGGCAAGGTTGACGGCCAAAGCGCCAATGGCAGCGGATTTGCCGATTGTACCGCCAATCGAGGCCTGCCTTGTTTCGGTATCTGCTGATGTTGGAGAGGCCTCGCTTTCGGGCGCACTTGCCCCCGTCGGGTCGAGCGTAATATCGTCGAGCATGTTTATCCCCGTCCGTTGAGAGCGCCGATCCAAAGCGCTCGATCCGATAGCCAGTCTGGCTCGGCAGGGTAGAATTTGTATAAAAGAACCTGTTTAACGCAAGATAAAGCATTTTATTAAGAGTTTATGCTTAGTTATATTCAGAATATGCTGGATGTTGGGTGGTTTCTTTTCCCGGGGCGTAGGTTAATTTCAGGTCAGCAAATTCATATTTTCCCCGCTGGCAAAAATGGATCGCTTCCGTCTGAAGGGCACAGGCTTGCCCTGTGCGTAGCGGTGCCCTAATCGCCGCGCGCTGCCCGGAATCGAAGCGGGGCGCGCTCAGCAGGAAGGAAATTTCGTGGCGAACGTAACCGTTATCGGTGCTCAGTGGGGTGATGAGGGAAAAGGCAAGATCGTCGACTGGCTGGCCAGCCGCGCCGATGCCGTGGTCCGCTTTCAGGGCGGACATAACGCCGGACACACGCTGGTCATCGATGGAACGACTTACAAATTGTCGCTGCTGCCTTCGGGTATCGTGTCGGGCACGCTGTCGATCATCGGTAACGGCGTCGTGCTCGACCCCTGGGCCCTGAAAGCCGAAGTTGAAAAGCTCGAGGGGCAGGGTGTTGCCATCACCGCGGACAATCTCGCGCTTGCTGATAACTGCCCGCTCATCCTGCCAATCCACCGCGACCTCGACGGGTTGCGCGAAGCCGCTGCCGGTACGGGCAAGATCGGGACCACTGGTCGCGGCATCGGCCCGGCTTATGAAGACAAGGTCGGTCGCCGTGCGATCCGGGTATGCGATCTGGCCCACCTTGACGATCTCGGCCCCCAGCTCGACCGTTTATGCGCGCATCACGACGCGCTGCGTGCTGGCTTCGATCAGGCTCCGGTGGACCGGGATGCGCTGCTCAATGAACTGCGGGAAATCGCAGACTTCGTACTTCAGTTCGCGCAGCCGGTCTGGAAGCGCCTGAAGAAAGTCCGCAAGGCGGGAGCCCGGATACTGTTCGAGGGGGCGCAAGGCGTGCTGCTCGATATCGATCATGGGACCTATCCCTTCGTTACCAGTTCCAATACGGTGAGCGGAACCGCCGCCTCTGGCAGCGGCCTCGGCCCCAATTCGACCGGCTATGTATTGGGTATCGTAAAGGCCTATACCACGCGCGTTGGCTCAGGCCCTTTCCCCACCGAACTGGAAGACGAGATCGGCCAGCGTCTGGGCGAGCGGGGCCACGAATTCGGCACCGTCACCGGACGCCAGCGCCGTGTGGGGTGGTTCGATGCGGTCATCGTTCGCCAGAGCTGCTCGATCAGTGGCGTGACCGGGATTGCGCTCACCAAGATCGATGTGCTTGATGGGCTCGATGAGGTGAAAATCTGCACCGGCTATCGACTCCGCGGCCAAGTTTACGACTATTTCCCCAGCCATGCTGCCGATCAGGCAGCAGTAGAGCCGATCTACGAAACGATGGAAGGCTGGAAAGAGTCGACCGCTGGGGCGCGCAGTTTCGCCGACCTTCCGGCCAACGCGGTGAAATATGTTCAGCGTATTCAGGAGCTGATCGAAACGCCTGTCTCGCTGGTTTCTACCAGCCCCGAGCGTGACGACACGATCCTGATGCGCGACCCATTCATGGATTGATCTTTCTGCCCGCACGTGCGGAAGTTAGGCATGCACTATGACAGATATGACTGAAATGTCCGGGCGCCCGGTGATCTCGGCGACAGGGTTGTTTACTCCAGAAGACAGCATCTCGAACGAAGAGCTGGTCGCCAGCTTCAACGAATATGTTCGTCGCTACAACCAGCAGCATTCCGACTCTATCGAGGCCGGCGAAATCACTGCCCTGACCGAAAGTTCGGTGGAATTCATCGAGAAGGCCAGCGGCATAAAGGCGCGGCATGTCATGGCGAAGCAGCCCGTGCTGGATCCTGACATCATGTCTCCGCGATGGCCTCAACGATCGAACGATGAATTGTCGATCCTTGCGGAAATTGGCGTGAAGGCAGCGCGTCAGGCTCTTGAGAGGGCAGGGCGCAAGGCTGAAGATGTCGATGCGGTACTTTGTGCTGCTTCGAATATGGAGCGGCCATATCCGGCTATGGCGATCGAAATCCAGCAAGCGCTGGGTATAGATGGCTTCGGCTTCGACATGAATGTCGCGTGCTCTTCAGCGACTTTCGGCATTCAGACCGCTGCTGATTACATTCGCGCGGGCAACGCGAAGAGCGTGCTCGTCGTCAGCCCGGAGATCACCAGCGGCCACCTGAACTGGCGCGATCGCGATAGCCATTTCATCTTCGGCGATGTCGCCACAGCAGTCCTGGTAGAAGATGCCGCGCTCGCGCCTGCTGAACATTGGGATATCCTGGGTACAAAACTCAAGACGGTTTTCTCGAACAACATTCGCAACAACTTTGGCTTCCTGAACCGTGCTTATCCGGAAGAAGCTGAAGGAGCCGACAAGCTATTCGTCCAAGAAGGTCGGAAAGTCTTCAAGGAAGTCGTCCCCATGGTCGCGCAGATGATCGTGGAAGAGGCCGAACGACTGAAGATCGATCCGCAAAGCCTTCGCCGCCTATGGCTGCACCAGGCCAATGCAGGCATGAACCGACTGATCGCACACCGCGTACTGGGGCACGAAGCCAGCGAAGATGAAAGCCCGACGGTACTCGATTCGTATGGTAATACCTCGAGCGCGGGCTCAATTATCGCTTTTCATCTGCACAGAGCTGATCTGCAGGCTGAGGATACTGGCCTGATTTGCAGCTTTGGCGCTGGTTATTCCGCGGGAACGGTGTTCGTCCGCAAAGCGGGCTGAGTCCAAGGTAATGCAAGACGGTCCCAAGCACGGAAGACGAGCGGCACGGCTCGCCAGATGCAAAATATCGCAACTAGTGAGACGAGGCCGTCGAGCGCGTAGTGGTAGGCAAGGTGAACCGATCCGATCCAGATCACTACCATAAACCAGAAGAACAAGCGCCCGGCCTTGGGTGAGATCTCGCGCGCTGCCAGCCAATAGAGAACCGAGATAGCGACGTGCATGGACGGCATCGCGGTGATCCCGCTGCCGATACTGCGTTCCTGATCGTGGAAGCGAGCGATCAGCATGTCCTGTACGCTTACGGTCATCACGCGGACCTGTTCATTCGCGGCGCGCAGGTAGTCCATCTGGTCAGTGAAGGTATCGATGCCAAGCAGGGGCTCGGCGAACGCCGGCCCTACCGAGGCGAGGCAGGTCGCGAGAAAGCCTCCAACCACCGACCAGGCGAGGGCGTAGCTCAAGAAGAAGCGGCGTCGCAGGTCGTCGGAGATCGACGGTAGCAGAGCCATGACGATCACGCCCGGGTACAGGAACATAACCCAAATGTGATAAGCGAACGCCATCGCTGCGGTGACTGCCGGATAGCCGAAGAGCGGTTGGAGAACTCGCCATGGATCGGTTCCGAAGAAGATCGCTCTATCCCACGCGATAAAGGTTGGATCCCAGCTATATTCGGTAAACATCGGAATCATCGACTTCATGCTGGAGAAGAGCGGGATGATCGTGGCGCAGAGTGCGATTGCGGGTAGGCTTGCGATAGCGAGGCGCAACGAATTCATGGAGAAATAACGCTGCCGTGCCCAAGCCAGGGGACGAGCCGGGCGATCGCGAAAGAGGCGCCAGCAGATGTCGACGAAGAAATAGATGATGCCGCAGCTGAAGAAGAGCGTGAAGCTGGAGAACGACTCGCCCACATCGTAATCGACGCCATAAGCTGACCAGAGAAACAGGCACAGCAGGCTGCAGGCAAAGCCGAAAAGATAAACAGGGATCTCGCCCCACCACCGGCGTGCGATGTCGTTCAGCGCTCTCATAACCGCGTGTTTACCATAGGCTGGTGAAGAAATTGCTAAGGGATCCGGCTCATTTGCGCTGTCGCTTGTCGCTTGCGAATTTGCCGCCTAGGGGAACTGATATGGCGACCGACCTTCAGGACAATCGAGGCCGTGGTGAAATCCACTCCGGCGTGCCGCGCATCCATCCCGAAGGACGCAAGTTTGGTCTCGCCACGCTTGCCCTCTCCCTCGTTTGTGCTTGGTTTGCATGGGAAACCCTCGCGTGGCCGCTTGCTTTCCTGAGCCTTGCAGTATTCGCATTTTTTCGTGACCCGCAACGCGTGGTGCCGCAGGATGCCCGTTTCATCATCGCACCTGCCGATGGAACCGTGGTTCAGATCGATCAGGTCGAACCGCCGCATGAACTGGTTGTGGAAGACAGCAGCGGAGAAGCTGGCCTGCTACCGGGTGTCGTGACGCGTGTGTCCATCTATCTCTCGCCATTCGACGTGCATATCAACCGCACTCCAATCGGCGGTATCGTGAGGCGTCTGGTCTACGTTCCCGGCAAATTCCTGAACGCAGATCTCGACAAGGCGAGCGAAGACAATGAGCGCCAGCATGTTCTTATCGAAAGATCCGACGGAGTGAAGGTGGCCTTTACACAGATCGCCGGATTGGTCGCGCGCCGGATCGTCTCTTTCGTGAAACCCGGAGACATGCTTGGCGTTGGCCAGAGGGTGGGGCTAATCCGTTTTGGTAGCCGCGTTGATGTGTATTTGCCACAGGGCACCGGATCTTACGTCATGCTCGGTCAAAAGGTCGTAGCGGGCGAAACAGTAATTGCCGCCGTGGGTAGCCAGCCCCTGCTTGAAGGAGTTTCGCAATGAGCCTGCTATCCGATCCAAAGCGGCACGATCTGCCCGAAGAAAATGCGCGTTTGGGCCCGAAAGCCGCTGAAGACGAAGTGCCAGTGATGGGGCGGTCGCGAGGTCTTTCTCTGAGGGCGATGGCGCCAAATGCCATCACGGCTGCCGCGCTGTGTTCTGGCCTCACAGGTATCCGTTTCGCAATTTCCGAACAGTGGGCGGCTGCGGCCGTCGCGATTATTGTTGCCGGTATTCTCGACGGGATGGACGGACGTATTGCCCGTTTGTTGAAAGCCCAATCACGTTTCGGAGCAGAGCTGGACAGCCTCGCCGATTCACTTAGCTTCGGAACAGCGCCTGCCATCATTGTTTATCTTTGGTCGCTTTCGAGCGAGCCGCGGTGGGGCTGGTTTGCCGCCTTGGCGCTAGCCATCTGCTGCGCTCTGCGTCTGGCCCGTTTCAACGCACAAATCGATGTCGAAGAACAGCCACATAAATCGCTCGGCTTTTTGACGGGGGTGCCCGCGCCGATGGGGGCTGGTTTGGCCTTCATGCCATTCTATCTGTGGATGGCAACGGACCTCGATGTTTTCCGGTCGCCCTTGCTTGTCGCCCCTTGGCTGCTCGCTACCGCTCTGTTGATGATCTCGAGTATGGCCACTCCAAGCTGGACATCCCTGCGGCCACGACGAGGAATTCGTTTGTGGGTGTTAGCCTTTGTCGGTCTGCTTTTTGCTGCCCTGCTGGTGGAACCATGGTGGACACTCAGCGCCATCGGGATTGGTTATCTGGCGCTGCTTCCCTTCACTCTGATGCGCTACTCGCGGATCAAGCGGCGCGGCGCGCAGTCTGACGGATAACCGGATAGGGGCGAACCTGCCGCCCGAAACCATGCGAACAACTCGATACACGTGGGCCGACGCCCGTGCTGGTATAGCCTTGCTTCATCCGCTGACGCAGCAGACGGGCACCGGACCACCACCGCAGCCCGTTGTCAGCCAAAACAAACGCAATCGCCACGGTCGCGAAGGCGAAAAGGATTACCAAAAGACCAGAAACCATATCAAGTATCTCCTTCCCGCCTGCCTGTGCATAAGGCTGTTGACAAGCGGGCCGACTTGAGTGGAAAACTTCAAGCTGAGCCGCCTGTTCCGGCGATGAGCCATATGTTCTCTTTTTGTTCCGTCCTGTCAACCTCCTTTTGCGACGGCCGCGCCTTTTTCTGCGTTCAATTGAGACTGGATTTCTTGGCGCTTACCCGCTAAGTGACCGCCGTCTGCAGGTGAATCGGCCAATTCGGGCTAAACTCATTGCAGACAAATCCACATGGAAGGCGCTCATACCGGTGCCCGGCGCGGGATACTCCGCATCACGGGTTCCAGTCTTCCAGAGGTACAACCGGAAAGGAAATGACCATGGCGGCTCCTACCGTCACCATGCAGCAACTGATTGAGGCCGGCGCACACTTCGGCCACCAGACCCACCGTTGGAACCCGCGCATGAAGCCATATATCTTCGGCGCGCGCAACGGCATCCACATCATCGACCTGTCGCAGTCCGTGCCGCTGTTTGCGCGTGCTCTCGACTTCATCAGCTCGACCGCGCGTTCGGGCGGCAAGGTGTTGTTCGTTGGTACCAAGCGTCAGGCACAGGATCCGATCCGTGAAGCAGCGCTCGCTTCGGGCCAGCACTTCGTGAATCACCGCTGGCTGGGCGGCATGCTCACCAACTGGAAGACCATTTCTCAGTCGATCAAGCGCCTTAAGACGCTGGACGAGCAGCTTTCGGGTGAAATGTCGGGCCTGACCAAGAAGGAAATCCTTCAGCTGACGCGCGAGCGCGACAAGCTTGAACTTTCGCTTGGCGGCATCCGCGATATGGGCGGCATTCCCGACGTGATGTTCGTGATCGACGCCAACAAGGAAGATCTCGCCATCAAGGAAGCCAACGTGCTTGGTATTCCGGTGGTTGCAGTGCTCGACACCAATGTCGATCCGAACGGCATCGCATTCCCGATCCCGGGCAATGACGACGCTGCCCGTGCCATCAAGCTCTATTGCGATGCGGTTGCCGAAGCAGCCCGCACTGGCAAGGGCGAAGGTGTGGCGGACAGCGGCCGCGATGTCGGCGCGATGGAAAATCCGCCGGAAGAAGCTGCGGCCTAAGCCCACTCCCGTTGGACGGCAGCGCAACGCAGCCGTCATAAAAACGAGGTACGCGCCGGGCCGCTGACACCAGCGGACCCGGTGCCACCGCATCAAACACCAGTTAAGGAAATTACCATGGCTGCATTTACTGCCGCTGACGTTAAGGCCCTGCGTGAAAAGACCGGCGCGGGCATGATGGATGCCAAAAAGGCGCTCGAAGCTGCGAATGGCGATATTGAAGCCGCTGTTGACGCACTGCGCGCCAAGGGCCTTGCCACTGCCCAGAAGAAATCGAGCCGTACTGCGGCCGAAGGTCTCGTCGGCGTTGCCGTCGAGGGCACCAAGGGCGTTGCCGTCGAAGTGAACTCGGAAACCGACTTCGTGGCGAAGAACGACCAGTTCCAGGATTTCGTCCGGAAGACCACCGAAACTGCCCTTGGCATCGATGGCGACGATGTGGAAGCGCTCAAGAACGCTGCCTACCCGACCGGTGGCACGGTCGCCGAAAAGCTGACCAACAATGTCGCCACCATTGGCGAGAACCAGCAGATCCGCCGTGTGAAAACCGTTGCGGTCACAAACGGCGTGATCGTGCCTTACATGCACAATGCTGTCGCTCCCGATCTCGGCAAGATCGGTGTTCTGGTGGCCCTCGAAAGCGAAGGTGACAAGGCAAAGCTCGAAGAGCTTGGCAAGAAGCTCGGCATGCACATCGCTGCGGCTTTCCCGCAGGCGCTGACCGCAGATGGACTCGACGCCGAAGTGATCGAACGTGAGCGCGCGATCGCAAAGGAAAAGGCTGCTGAAAGCGGCAAGCCCGAAAACGTCCAGGAAAAGATGGTCGAAGGCGCGGTTGCAAAATACGCGAAGGAAAACGCGCTGCTCAGCCAGGTCTATGTGATCGACAACAAGACCCCGATCGCACAGGTCGTCGAGCAGGCCGGCAAGGACATCGGTGCCAAGGTTGAATTGGTTGACTACGTCCGCTTCCAGCTCGGTGAAGGCATTGAGAAGGAAGAAACCGATTTCGCCGCCGAAGTGGCTGCTGCTGTCAAAGGCTGAGAACTAGGCGAAGAAAAATCTGGAGCCGCCGGACTGCAAAGGTCCGGCGGCTTTTTTATTGGCCGCCCGTATAGGCTCGCAGGACAGGTCCTACGGGGCTTGCTGGTCCGCCGAATTTCGGCCCCACAACCGGTTCGCTACTGATCCTGCCAAAATGCCCATGCCGATAGCGAGGCTGTTGGCGACAAGGTCGCGCCAATCAGCCTGTCGCCCCAGCGGCATCAGCCATTGGGAAAGTTCGATCGCGCAACCGTACAGAGTGAGCGTTATGAATGCTACGAGAGGTCTGGTGCGAGGCCATGCCAACATCGCAGCTAATGTCAGGACGAAGAACGCGAGCATGTGATTGAACTTGTCGTAGGTGAAGACCGACGGCGCCTCATTGCCCGGCATGTTCGCCAAAACGAAAATCCCAGCGAGCAGCGCGATAAAACCGATTCGAAAGAGGGTGCGCAAATCCATCGTGCTGCCAGTGCACCATTTTGATTGCGCTGCGGTGAATTCGATGCGCGCGCTGGTGTGGAACCGGACGAAGGCTTTGAGCAAAATTCACCTCATTGGCAATCTTAGGTCTCGGAGAGTCGGCCTTTCCCTTTGCGCCTTGAGCGTGTGATGGCTAAGGAGCCGCAAATCCGGAAAAAGAGAACAGCCACCATGACCCTTCCCAAGATGAACCGCGTCCTCCTGAAATTGTCGGGCGAGGTATTGATGGGGACGAACCAGTTCGGCATTGATCCCGCCTTCGTGCTGGAGCTGGCCAAAGAGGTGAAGGCGGCCAAGGAAACTGGCCTGGAAATTTGCCTCGTCATCGGCGGCGGTAATATCTTTCGCGGAATGGCTGGCGCAGCGCAGGGCATGGACCGGGCGCAAGCCGATTACATGGGTATGCTGGCCACCGTCATGAACGCTCTGGCAATGCAGAGTGCGCTCGAGCAATTGGGCGTCGAAACACGTGTGCAGAGCGCGGTGCAGATGGATCAGGTGTGCGAGCCGGTTATCCGTCGCCGCGCCGAACGCCATCTGGAAAAGGGACGCATCGTCATTTTTGCTGCGGGCGTTGGTGCACCTTATTTCACCACCGATAGTGGTGCTGCATTACGCGCAGCGGAAATGAATTGCGATGCACTGCTGAAGGGCACTAGCGTGGACGGCGTCTATGATAGCGATCCGAAGAAGGATGCTGGTGCCAAGCGTTATGATACGGTGAGCTACGGCAAGGTACTTGCCGATAACCTCAAGGTCATGGATGCCAGTGCAGTGGCACTGTGCCGAGATAATGACATTCCTATCATGGTCTTCTCTATTCGCGAGAAAGGTAATCTGGCACGCGTGCTTTCGGGCGAGGGCGTGCAGACAATTGTGACAGATCAGGCCGCGTAAAACGAACAAACCGACAGAACGAGGAAGCCGACGATGGCAAAATACGACAAAGCCGATATCGAGCGCCGCATGAAGGGCGCCGTGGAAAGCCTCAAGGGCGATCTTTCGGGCCTGCGCACCGGCCGTGCCAACACCAGTCTGCTAGATCCGGTGGTGGTCGAAGTTTACGGTTCAATGATGCCGTTGAGCCAGGTGGCGACGGTCTCCGCACCCGAGCCGCGCATGCTGAGCGTACAGGTTTGGGACAAAGCCAATGTCAGTGCGGTAGAAAAGGGCATCGCAAAGGCCAATTTGGGCCTCAACCCCATTCAAGACGGGCAGAATATCCGTCTGCCCATGCCGGACTTGACCGAGGAGCGCCGCAAGGATCTCGCCAAGGTGGCAGGCGAATATGGCGAAAAGGCCAAGATCGCCATCCGCAACGTGCGCCGTGACGGGATGGAAGCGCTGAAGGAAGACGAAAAGAAGAAGGAAATCTCTGAGGACGACCAAAAGCGGTCCGAAGGAGATGTCCAGAAACTGACCGACACCCACGTGACGCTGGCCGAAGAAGCTGTGGCCAAGAAGCAGCAGGAAATCATGAGCCAGTAAGCGGCTTGTGAGGGGCCGCACCGGCATGAGTGAAAAACAGCAGGAGGCCCGCCATGTTGCCATCATCATGGATGGAAACGGACGCTGGGCGAAGCGCAAGCACTTGCCACGCGTCATGGGGCATAGAAAAGGCGTAGAGGCTGTCCGCGCGCTTGTACGCAGCCTGAAGGATACGCCGGTCGAGTGTCTGACGCTTTATGCTTTCTCTTCGGAGAACTGGAAGCGACCTGAGGACGAGGTCGATGACTTAATGAATTTGATGCGCAAATTCATCAAGTCTGACTTGCCGGAGTTTATTGCTAACGACGTGAAGCTGCATATCCTCGGCGACTGGCGCAGCCTGGCGCCGGACATCGTAGCAATGCTGGAAGATGCGCTGGCGCAGACGGCCAAGGGCTCGCGAACGCTGGCTGTCGCGCTGAATTACGGTGCCCAGGCAGAAATCGCCGCTGCTGCGCGTCTCGCTGCAAAGCAGGGCGAGGTTACCGAGGAAAGCATCGCTGCAAACCTTTACACGGCTGACCTGCCGCCCTTGGATCTCCTTATTCGCACCAGCGGTGAAGTGCGCCTGTCGAATTTTCTCTTGTGGCAGGCTGCTTATGCCGAAATGGTCTTTACGGAGATTTTATGGCCCGATTTCACGCCAGCACATCTAATGGACGCGCTGGACCAGTTTTCGGGTAGGGAGAGGCGATTTGGGGGACGGTGAAGCCGAAAGCGCGCCGCGCAAGAGGGACGCATTAAGAGAGCGCGCCCGTCGTTACATGACCGTGCCACTTTCGGTGCGGACGTCTGATCTGCCAGTCCGGATTGCGTCTGCGGTCGTAATGCTTGCTGTCGCGGTTGGTGCGGTCATCGCCGGTGATCCGTGGCTAGATGCGTTCATCGCATTTGTCGCCTTAGCCACCTTGGCTGAGTTCCTGCGCCTTGTGCCGAGAGCTACTTCGAAATTTCCATTTCGCTTGATTTCGCTAGTGGGCGGTACGCTCTACATAGCCTCTTCAGGCTTTGTACTGACGCAACTACCGGTCGCAATGATCGTCGGGGTGGTGGGCGCGGTGATCTTTGTCGATAGCTTTGCTTATGGTTTCGGCCGCACGCTTGGGGGACCAAAGATAGCGCCGCGAATAAGCCCTTCAAAGACGTGGGCAGGACTGCTCGGAGGTGTCGTCGGGGCCAGCGTCTGGTTAAGCATTTTCAGCGCCATTGTCGCGCCGGCCATGGATAGCGTTGTTGCAGCGCGCGTCGCGCCGCATTCCGTGTTCTCAGTTCTTTGCATGGGTGCGATAATAGCAATCGCAGCGCAAAGCGGCGATTTCCTGGAGAGTTGGCTCAAGCGCAAGGCAGGTGTAAAGGACAGTTCCAACCTCATCCCCGGACACGGCGGATTTTTCGACCGGACCGACGGCATTATTCCGGTGGTGCTTTTGGCGGGTCTGTTTTTGAATAGCAGCCTATGACCCGTACAATCAGCATCCTCGGAGCGACAGGCTCGGTTGGCGCATCCACACTTGATCTCGTTCGGCGCAACTCTGATGCCTGGCGCGTTGGTGCCCTGACAGCGCATTCCAATGTGCAGGAGCTTGCCGCTCAAGCCCGCGAATTTGGTCCCGAGATTGCGGTCATCGCCGACGAAGCGCGTTATGGCGATCTGAAAGTTGCTCTGTCCGGTTCGGGGATCGAGGCTGCTGCCGGACGATCTGCCCTGTGCGAGGCTGCTGAACGACCGACGGATGTGGTCATGGCCGCCATCGTAGGCTGCGCAGGACTCGCTCCGGTCATGGCCGCGATCAAGCAAGGGTACACAGTCGCGCTCGCTAACAAGGAAGCCTTGGTTTCAGCGGGCGAGGTCATGACTGCCGCAGTTGAAGCGCATGGCGCTACGCTTCTGCCTGTCGACAGTGAACACAACGCGATCTTTCAGTGCCTTCAGGGTGGTAATTTGGCCGACGTGCGGTCGATTACCCTAACCGCCAGCGGCGGACCGCTGAGGCTGGTCGATGACCTTGACTCGGTAACCCCGCAACAGGCGATCGCACATCCCAATTGGGATATGGGAGCCAAGATCAGCGTGGATAGCGCCACCATGTTCAACAAGGGTTTAGAACTGATCGAAGCTCATCACCTTTTTCCGGTGAGTCTCGATAAAATACGCATCGTGGTCCATCCACAAAGTGTGATCCACTCGATGGTCGAATATCGCGACGGCTCCACCTTGGCTCAGCTCGGACCCTCCGATATGCGGGTCCCGATTGCCTCGTGCCTGGCTTATCCGCGCCGCATGGATACGCCAATGGCCCCGCTCGATCTCGCTGCAATCGGAGAATTGTCTTTCTTTGCGCCTGACGAGGTTCGTTTCCCGGCAACCAAGCTCGCCCGCCAGGCTGCCGAGGCGGGCGGGGCGGCGCCGGCGGTGCTCAATGCCGCGAACGAAATTGCCGTAGCTGCTTTCCTTGCAGGTAAGATCCGGTTCAGCCGCATCCCGGTAATAGTGGAAGCCGTTCTCAACACAGCAAACTTGCCGCCGGACCCACAGACGCTGGATGATGTTTTCCTCGTCGACTCCGCGGCTCGACAACTGGCTGAAGAGTACCTGGAGAAAGACTGACCTTGGACGCTTCTATTCCTTTTTGGATGTACATCATCGGCTTCCCACTTCTGTTGGGGCCGCTGGTGACACTGCATGAACTTGGCCATTATCTCGTTGGGCGATTTTTCGGAGTGAAGGCCGAGGCCTTTTCCGTCGGTTTCGGCAGGGAGCTTGCCGGTTACACGGATAAGCGCGGGACGCGTTGGAAGTTGTCCGCCTTGCCACTGGGCGGCTATGTGCAGTTCAAGGGCGACATGGACCCGGCAAGCATTCCGGACAAACAGACTATCGCCAAGGCCTTACCGGAAGAGCGTGACGGCAGTTTCCATCATGCTGCTCTTTGGAAGAGAGCGCTGATCGTATTTGCCGGACCGGCGATGAACATACTGATCACTCTGGCGATCTTCGCGAGTTTTTTCGCGCTCTACGGAAAGCCTGTGCCGGCCGATCCTTCAGAAACGAACGTCATACAGAGCTTTGCCGAGCAATCCGCTGCGCAGGCAGCCGGTCTTGAGGAGGGAGATCGGATCACCGCAATCGACGGAGATCCGGTGCGGCAATTTCAGGACATTCAGGATCGCGTCCTTATGTTCCCGGGCAAGACCATTGAGATGGCCGTCGAGCGCGAAGGGCGCAGCCTGACTTTTCCGGTCACCATCGCTGATAGCGTCGAGACAGATCGGTTCGGTAACAGTTCGCGTGTAGGCAGGCTTGGTGTCTATTCCGGTGGTATGGATTTTCAGCCAGTCGGGATTGAGGAAGCTGCCAGACTTTCGGTGGTTCAGTCGGTCAACATGGTCGACATGATGGTTACCGGGATCAAGCAGATAATTGTGGGAGATCGCTCCGTTCAAGAGTTGGGCGGTCCGGTCACGATCGGTAAATATGCAGGCGAACAGCTCAGCATGGGACCGCTTGCTTTCATCAACTTCGTGGCGCTTATCTCGCTTAACTTGGCATTCATCAACCTCCTGCCAATTCCAGCCCTCGATGGCGGGCACCTGGCATTCTATGCGGCTGAGGCGATCCGCCGCAAACCGCTGGGGCCCCGCAGTACGGAGGTGGCTTACAGAGCCGGTGTGGCGCTTGTGCTCGCGCTGATGATATTCGTCACCTTCATAGATATCGCCAAGCTCCCGGTGTTCGGGAATTAGGCGGGGACAGGCCGAGAAGGAGCCGCAGAGTACGGCTCGACACGGCTTGATTGGACGGGCTGCTTCGGGCAGGGGGCCATCTGGCCGCCGGACGGGCAGGCCAATGGATTATTTGAGGACGGGAACTCCCTTGTCGATGACTGGATTTGCGACTGCCGCGGGCAAGACGAAACCTCGGGCTGCGAAGCTTGTAGCCGGCCTGCTGGCCGGGACGATCATGGGCGGTATGCCTGGTTTGGCTCTGGCGCAGGATGCTGCTCCGGAAACGGATCAAGCGAGTGCGGCAGTCGAGCAGCAGGCTGTAGTGCGCAGCATTGCCGTAGCGGGTGCACAGCGCCTCGAGCCGCAAACCATCCTTTCCTACATCCGTCTTCGGCCCGGTGACGTCTACACCAACGCAGCTGGCGACCAGGTCATCAAGGACCTCTATGCGACCGAGCTATTCTCGAGCGCGAGCGTAACGAACGAAGATGGCAATGTGGTCATCAATGTCGTCGAGAACCCGGTGATCAACCGGATCATTCTCGAAGGGAACGATCGCATCAAGAATGATAAGATCCTGCCCGAAATTCGCCTGGCCCCGCGCCAGATATTCACCCGTTCGAAAGTGCGAGCGGACGTTGCCCGGATCATCGAGCTCTACAAGCGCCAGGGTCGCTTTGCGGCGACGGTCGAGCCGCAGATGGTCGAGCTCAGCCAGAACCGGGTGGATATCGTCTTCGAGATCGATGAGGGACCGAAATCCAAGGTTCGCCAGATCAACATCATCGGGAATGAACAGTTTTCCGACGGTGATCTGAAAGATGAAATGGTCACCAAGCAGACTGGCGGACTACTTTCCTTCCTCAGTTCGAACACCAGCTACGATCCTGATCGTCTGGCATTCGACCAGCAAAATCTACGCAGCTTCTATCTTACCGAAGGATATGCCGATTTCCGCGTCGTTTCCGCCGTTGCGGAGCTGACGCCGGACAAGGAAGACTTCATCATCACTTATGTGGTGGAAGAAGGTGAACGGTATAAGTTCGGCGACGTCGAGGTTCGCAGCGAACTTCGCGATTTCGATAGCAGTGCGATGACTGGTCGATTGCCGATGTCGACGGGCGATTGGTATAACGCCAAGCAGGTGGAAGACACGGTCGAGCAGATGACCGACCTGGCTGGTACCTTTGGCTACGCATTTGCGGACGTGCGTCCTGAGTTTACTCGCAATCCCGAAGATCTCACTATGGACGTTACTTTCGTCCTTCGTGAAGCACCTCGTGTGTATGTCGAGCGTATCGATGTAAACGGCAACACTCTCACGCAGGACAAGGTCGTGCGGCGAGAGTTCCGCGTCGCAGAAGGTGACGCCTTCAATAGCCTTGCTATCAAGCGCTCCGAGGCGCGGATTGGCTCGCTTGGCTATTTTCAGGAGAATTTCGAAATTACTCAGGTTGAGGGCAGCGCTCCTGACCGCGTAATTCTGGAAGCAAATATCGAAGAACAGCCAACGGGCGAACTGCAGCTTTCCGCAGGGTTTTCGAGCTTGGAAAAGTTCGTGCTCGCGGGTTCGATCCGGCAGCGCAACTTCCGCGGCCGAGGGCAGACCATCGGCCTGAGCCTGAATTACTCGCGGTTCTCGAAATCGGCGCAGGTGAGCTTTTCTGAGCCCTATGTGTTTGATCGCAATATCTCGATGGGCGCGGATATCTACCATCGCGAATACGATAACGACTTTTATGCCAGCGAATTAAACCGTTACAAGCAGGCGACAACCGGCTTGCAGCTCCGCGCGGGTGTGCCCCTTACCGAATACATGTCGGCGATCGGAAGCTACACGCTGAACTTTGAAGACGTGACGGTGGGAACCGCCTATTTCGGCGACTTCGACGGTGACGGGGTTGATGAATGCACCCAGTCACGCTTCATTTGCGAAGCGGTCGGAAAGCGAACGAGTTCAATCCTCGGTTTCACGCTGAACTATGATTCGCTTAACAGCAGACTGCGCCCCACACGGGGTGAATCGATATCGACGACTGCCGAGTTCGCAGGACTGGGCGGCGATGTGAAATATCTCAGAATGCGGTCCAAGATGGGTAAATGGATGCCTCTTGGATCCGGCTTCATTTTCTCGCTTCAGGCCGAAGGGGGCTGGATCAAGGCGCTCGAAGACCGCGGAACGCCGGGCTTCGACGATGTCCGGCTCACCGATCGCTTCCAGCTCGGCGAACCCCAGTTCCGTGGTTTCGATATTCGCGGTGTGGGCCCGCGCGTCGTTCGACTTCAGTATCAGATCAATCCGGATGATCCGAGCGGCCCCAGAATTCTTCAGACCCTCGAAGATCTGCGCGAGAACAACAATCGCAACTTCGACGATGCGCTTGGCGGACGAGCCTACTATCTGGGCCGTGCCGAACTGGAAATTCCGCTCGGATCCGGCGCGCAGGAAATGGGGCTGAGGCCTTCGGTCTGGCTTGATGTTGGTTCCTTGTTCGCCGTCGACCGCCCGACATTGGTCGACAATCCGAATGGAGAGCAACTTCGTAATCTCGCTGGGGACCTGCTGTATCTTCAGCCAGTCCTGAATACCGACGGCGAGCCTACCGGTCAGTTTCTCCAGACCACCAATGCCGCGGCGGAGGACGGAACGCCCTACAATCCCGCCATCGGCAATTATTACAAGGAAGTCTTCCTCGGGGACAGCATCAGTCCACGCATAACAGCGGGTATCGGGGTCAACTGGAACTCGCCGTTCGGTCCGTTCAGGATCGATGTATCGCAAGTGATCAAGAAGCAGAGGGGAGATGACACCAAGACCATCTCCTTCAACGTAGGAACGCAATTCTGATGAACATTTTCAGCAAAACCATCGCTGTCGCCAGCCTTGCAGGTGCGGCTATTGCAGCATCGCCACTTGCCGCACAGGTCAGCGGGAACATCGGCATCGTCAATCCGCCGGCTACTATCGCTGCGAGCCAGGCGCTCAACACAGCGTACCAGCAGATCAATACGACCTATGCGTCGCAGATTCAGCAGATCCAGCAGAAGCAGCAGCAGGCCCAGGGCCTGATCCAGCAGTTGGATACCAATAACGACGGTAATCTCGACCAAGCGGAACAGCAGGCTGCGCAGAATGCTCCGCAAGCTCAGCAGATTCAGACTCTTGAGCGCGAAATCGGCCAGCTGAGCAATCAGATCGATATGGCACGTGTGTATGCTGTCGAACAGATCCTTCAGCAGTATTCGGCTGCTCTGCAGACCGTCACTTCGGCAAACAACATTCAGGTCGTGCTTTCGCCCGATGCCGTGGCGTGGTCGGCTGCCGGTGCGAACATCAGCGAAAAGGTAGTAACCGCACTCAACACACGCGTGCCGAGCGTACAGACTGCAGCTCCACAAGGCTGGCAGCCAAGCCAGCAGTCGGTCGCCGTATATCAGCAGGTCGAACAAATTCGCATGGTCGCGGCCCGTCAGCAGCAGGCCGCCGCAGCGCAGCAGCAGCCCGCCCAGACCTCTGGTCGCTGATTTTGAAAAGGGGAGTGGGGATATGAGCGACACCAGCTTCGACGTTGTTGAAGTGCTTAAACGCCTTCCACATCGCTATCCCTTACTCCTTGTCGACCGTGTCAAAGAGATCGTCGTCGATGAGAGAATTCATGCGGTAAAGGCTGTAAGTTTCAACGAAGACTTCTTTCAAGGCCATTTCCCTGGCGCTCCCATCATGCCGGGTGTTCTCCAGATTGAAGCCTTGGCCCAGGCTGCGGGAGTTCTCGCAGTCGAAAGTTTGAATCTCGCCGGATCGGGTAAGCTCGTTTATTTCCTGGCAATCGAGAATGCGAAATTTCGTGCTCCGGTAACGCCAGGCGTCCTTCTCGATCTCAAGGCTGAATTCGTGCAGAAGCGGGCACGTGTGTGCAAATTTGCAGGAGAAGCCTCGGTTGATGGCAAGGTTACCTGTGAAGTCGGCTTCACTGCGATGATTGCGGACGCTCCGGAATAGCCTTGCGAATCCTGCATTTCGGCGTTAAGCGCGCAACCTTTCCCAACACAGCTGGACCGGTCGGAACCGTTCCGAAGCTAAAAGGACGTAAATCATGAAGGCTGAAGGTCACCCCGAATACCACATGATCACGGTCAAGATGACCGATGGTACCGAATTCCAGACGCGCTCGACCTGGGGCAAAGAAGGCGACACTCTCGCGCTCGATATCGATCCCACAAGCCATCCCGCGTGGACTGGCGGGAAGCAGCAGCTTTCCGAGGGTGGGCGCGTTGCCGCGTTCAACAAGCGTTTCGGCGGGCTTACGCTCAAGAAGTAAGCTTTTCCGCTTACGCCAGATTTTTGGAGGGCGGTCCGGTTGGGCCGCCCTTTTCCGTTCTACCAACCCCAGACTTTTTCACGATACCATTTCGTAATTACGTATTTTACGCCCTTTCTAACCTTCATCCCGTGGTGGATGGTATTCGGATTCTCGCTCCCATCTGGCCGGCGGTTATTCCAGCAGAGCAGTTTTCCCAACTCGGGTTGAAAGGTCTTTTTTACGGCTTTGAACCGGGTTGCGCCGCCAGCTTCGACATCGTTCAGGTACACCATGAAGGTCCAAGTTCGCTGACCCGCGACCGAGCAATACTTTTCCCAATCGCGGCCACCTCGATTGAAATAATCGCAATGGGGTTTGAACTCCTGACCGACATCATAGCGCTGGCCCTGCAGCGGTTCGCCGTGCGTAGGATCGATGCCATTCAATCTTGCCAGCAAATCTTCCATCTCACGAACTGCCGGTTCGTCCTCAGGCAAATCACAGGTTTCGCTGGTTCGAAAATAGCGATCGTCGCCTGCGTCCGCGAGCGTCGACGGTCGCCGATCCTTTTCGATGAGATCGATCAATTGCCTGCATAACTCCGGACCAGCGAAGCCTCGCATTTGAAACAACTCGATCTTGTCCGAGGGAGGGCGCTGTACCCCATTCGACGAGAGCAGGAGAGCGCTTGTAGATTCGCTGGGAGAATTCATTGTCCATGCATTAGCCAACACGAGCGCCCTCGCAAGCTGTGAAAGAAAGTTGCGCATAGTGAGCCTCTTTCATTTTTTGACTTCCCATCTGCCCCTTGTTGTGCAACAGGCGCTCGCCGTTGCGTAAGGCGGGTTGACGGCCCGATCCTTGCGTATATGTGCCGCCTTCCCGACAGCGTTCCGGGGGCGTGTGGCGATCGTAGCTCAGTTGGTTAGAGCGCCGGTTTGTGGTACCGGAGGTCGCGGGTTCGAACCCCGTCGATCGCCCCATTTTCTCCCTTCGCGCCGGGTTATGAAATACCTTTTGGGGGTGATTGATCGATGACGGCGTTCTGGACCGAAGCGGATTACGACGACCACGAACTGGTCGAGGTCGTACGCGACCCGAAAAGCGGCCTCACGGCAATTATCGCCCTGCATTCTACGCATCTTGGCCCCGGCGCCGGGGGGACCCGTTTCTGGCATTATGCCGAGCCTGAAGCCGCTATGCGGGACGCGCTGCGCCTAAGCCGCGGGATGAGTTACAAGAATGCGATGGCCGGTCTCCCCATGGGCGGAGGCAAGGCAGTTATTCTTGCTGACGAGAGCAGGACCAAAACGCCAGAAATGCTGGCCGCTTTTGCAGATGCGGTCGATGCATTGGGCGGCCAATATGTCACCGCTGAAGATGTCGGCATCTCGGAAGCCGACATGGCGGCAGTTGCCGAGCGCACGCAGTATGTGTCCGGGCTTCCGGTCGAGGGTGAAGATGCAGCGGGCGGAGACCCAGGCCCCTTTACGGCGCTGGGTATTTTTCTCGGCATCAAAGCGGCAGTGAAGCACAAGCTTGGCAAGGATGCCATGGACGGTGTCCATGTCGCGATCCAGGGCACCGGTAGCGTGGGCGGCGGTGTTGCACGGCTCCTGGCGAAGGAAGGTGCGAAGCTCACGCTCTCGGACATCAATATGGACCGGTGCCAAGATCTGGCACGCGAACTTGATGCGGAATGTGTCGCTCCCGAAGCTATTATGTCCGTAGCCTGCGATGTCTTCAGCCCAAACGCTCTTGGTGCGATTCTCGATGAAGAGGGGATCGGCCGGCTGGATTGCAAGATCGTCGCCGGTGGCGCTAACAACCAGCTAAAGCGTGCGGAGCATGGACCGATGCTGGCGGAGCGTGGCATTCTCTACGCCCCGGACTATGTCATCAACGCCGGCGGTATCATCTCGGTGACGCTCGAATACCTTTGCCGGAACGACAAAGCCCCCTGTGATATCAACGAGGTGCGTAAGCGCATCGCGCTTATCCCTGGGCGCCTCGAGGAAATCTGGCAGACGAGCGATGAGACCGGCGTTTCTCCCGACCAGGTAGCTGACCGAATGGCTCAGGAACTAATTGGACGCTGATCTTCCTTGCGGGCAGGGTCAGCGGCTGCAATAGGCTTCGGCCACGGCTTGAACAATGCATGGCTTCGCAAATCCTAAACGTTTTCTGGCCTTGGCGGGCTGGCTAACCCCGGCATCGTTGATTGCCGGGATAGTCTTGACCGCAGCTGCCCTAATCTGGGGTTTCGCGCTGGTGCCGCCGGATCGCTTGATGGGCGAGACCGTGCGGATCATATTTATCCATGTCCCGACCGCTTGGCTTGGAATGGGGGGCTGGACCGCGATCGCTCTCTCAAGTCTGGTTTACCTCGTTTGGCGGCACCCCCTCGCCGCCATCGCTGCTCGCGGCGCAGCTGTGCCGGGCCTGGTTTTTACCCTAGTTTGTCTGGTTACCGGATCGATCTGGGGCAGGCCGACCTGGGGCACTTGGTGGGTCTGGGATGGACGGCTGACATCGATGCTCGTTCTGGCCTTTCTCTACGCGGCTTATATCGCTCTTGGACAAGCAGCCGAGCGGGAAGGGGTCTCGTCCCGTATCCCCGCTATATTCGGACTCTTGGGTGCGATTAACATCCCGATTATCAATCGCAGCGTCGTATGGTGGAACTCCCTCCATCAGCCGCCGAGTATCACGATGGGGAAAAGCGCTATTGACGGGGTATTTCTTGCTCCTCTGCTTGCAGCAGTTATCGGCTTTTCGCTGATCTTTGCTGGCGTTGTTCTGGCGCGCATGCGTGCCATCCTTGCCGATATTCAGGCCGATGCGCGACTGCGCCGCCAGGCCTTGGAGGCGGACTAGTGCACGAGGCTTTGGATCAGTGGACCTTTGTTTATGCAGCTTACGCGATAGGCATCGGTGGGACTGCTGCCATGATCTTCTGGAGCTGGGTCGCCATGAAGAGGGCTGAGGCTAGGCGCGAAAAAATTCGTTCCGGATCGAGGCGAGAAAGATGAAAGCAAAGCACCAACGCCTCGTTCTCGTCGTTCTCGCTCTTATTGCGCTAGTTGGTGCATCGCTTCTCGCGGTATACGCGCTGCGCAATCAGGCGAATTATTTCTATCTCCCGGAACAGATAGTTGCCGAACCTCCGGAGCCGGGTCAGGCTGTACGCTTGGGCGGAATGGTCGAAGCTGGCTCGCTCCAGAAGTTGGCTGATGGAGTAACGGTTACTTTTGCGGTGACTGGTCGGGACAACTCTCGCATTCCAGTGCGATATGCCGGAATACTGCCTGACCTGTTTGTTGAAGGTTCCGGTGTGGTTGCCGAGGGGCGCCTCAACAGTGGCGGCACCTTTGTTGCGGACAACCTTCTCGCCAAGCATGATGAAAATTACGTTCCGCGAGAACTGGAAGGGATGAGCGAGCATCAGGCCGCCGAAATGGCGGAAGACACGACGGTTGGACTGGAATGATCGCAGAACTCGGTCTTGCAGCGCTTTGGCTGGCTGCGGCGCTTGCCGTTCTGCAACTATCGTGCGGTGCATTGTCCGTGTGGAGCGGGGCGGATAACGAGATCGCGCAACTGACGCGTCCGGCGGCAATATTGCAGGGCGGATTGGTTGGGACCGCGTTTGGCGCACTGTTGTGGGTTTTCGGCATTACCGATTTGTCGGTGAAGCTGGTGGCGATGAATTCGCACACGATGAAGCCACTCATATTCAAATTATCAGGTGCCTGGGGAAATCACGAAGGCTCGATGCTATTGTGGGTGACGGTAATGGCACTCGCCGGAGCGCTTATCGCGGCGGTCGAGAGGCGACTGCCGGAGCGCACGATGCAGGCGACCCTGGCTGCTCAGGGCTTCGTGGCGCTGGGTTTTTACGCGTTTCTTCTTCTCAGCTCGAATCCCTTCGAACGGCTTGCGCAGCCTGCCCCGGAAGGGTTGGGCCTCAACCCTTTGCTGCAGGATATCGGTCTCGCGCTCCATCCACCGACGCTCTATTTTGGCTATGTCGGTCTTTCAGTGGCTTTCAGCTTCGCCGTCGGTGCTCTCGTGACGAAGCAAGTTACTCCTGCTTTCGCTCGTGCAATGAGGCCGTGGATCCTCGGGGCGTGGACCTTTCTAACGCTCGGCATCGCTGCGGGAAGTTACTGGGCCTACTATGAACTTGGCTGGGGAGGATACTGGTTCTGGGACCCGGTCGAAAATGCCAGCCTCATGCCGTGGCTGGCCGCGACTGCGCTGCTTCATTCAGCTGGCGTCCTCGCCAGCCGCGACGCGTTACGGGTCTGGACGATTATGCTTGGTGTTGTCGCCTTTTCCATGTCGATGCTGGGCACATTTCTGGTTCGTTCGGGCATTCTCACCAGTGTTCATGCTTTCGCCGTGGATCCGGAGCGTGGAAGTTTCATTCTCTTTCTTCTCGCGTTGTACATCGGTGGCGCGCTGTTGCTCTTCGCCTTGCGCGCAGGTTCGATAAGCGAGGGTGAGCGCTTTTCCGTGGCCAGCAAGGAAGGGGCGCTGGTCGTAAACAACGTGATGCTTAGCGCGATCCTTGCCGTTGTTCTTCTAGGTACGCTCTATCCGCTTCTGACCGAAGCGTTCGACATACGCGTGTCCGTGGGGCCGCCGTACTTCAATCCCGTCAGCGCCATTTTTGTCTTTCCTATGTTAGCGGTCATGGCGGTCGGGCCATTGCTCAGGTGGCGTCGGGATAATTGGGGCCGCATATCGCGGGAGCTTGCCCTGACGGCAGCGCTGACGATTGCAGCCATAGGCTTGCTGGCTGTTATCTTCGGCATGGCAGTGTTGCCATTGTTAGGTCTTTCATTCGCCTTTGCTCTAGGGGTCGCGAGCTTCCTCCCGCTGAGGGGTCGAAAACTCACTCGTGTCCCTCTCGCGACATGGGGAATGGTCATCGCGCATTTCGGCATCGCGGTTTCGTTGTTCGGTATGGCTAGTGAGAGCGCATTCTCCGAAGAACGCCTCGCCGCTTTGGAAGAAGGACAGCAGACGTCTGTGGGGCCGTGGCAGGTCCGCCTCGATGGCGTAGAACCAATTGCGGGGCCGAACTGGACCGCGCTCTCCGGACGATTGCTGGCGGCATACAAAGGTGGAGAGGCGGTGGAAATCGAACCTCAGTCCCGCAATTTCTGGGCGCCTCCTCAGCAAACTACAGAGAGCGTTCTGGTGACTCGTTGGAACGGCCAGCTCTACGCCGTCATGGGGGGCGAAGGCGTGGATGGCCGTTGGCAGCTGAGATTGTGGTGGAAGCCGTTCGTCACCTTTATCTGGTATGGCGGACTTCTCATCGCTCTAGGAGGTGCTTTTGCGCTCGTCGGGCGCGTCAGAACCGACGTCAAACGGCGTTCTGCGGAGCGCAGAATTGCCGCACGTCGGCGCGATGAGGAGGCCATGCTATGAGTTGGCGGCTTTGGTTGCCATTCCTGGTGTTTTTCGCCTTCCTCGGCCTCGCAGCGTACCAACTGACCCAGCCGCGCGATGACGTCGTCAAAAGTGCGATGATTGGCGAGGCGTTGCCGTACTTCGACCTCCCGCCGGCGGTGAGCGAGCAGCCGGGAGTGGCCAGTGCGGACTTTTCCGATGGTCGTCCACGGCTTCTCAACATCTGGGCAAGTTGGTGCCTTCCGTGCATTGCGGAAGCACCGCAACTCGAGCAGTTAAAGGAGCAAGGGGCGGAAATCGTAGGCATCGCTATTCGTGACAAACCGGAGGACGTGGCCCGGTTCTTGAGCCAGCACGGTAACCCCTATGCGCGGATTGGTCGTGATGACCTTTCCGAAGTGCAACTCGGGATTGGTTCGTCGGGAGTGCCTGAGACCTTTGTGGTCGATGGAAGTGGCCGGATAACCTATCAACATGTCGGGGATATACGGCCAGAGCAGGTGCCCATATTGCTTGGTGAACTGCGGAAAGCCGAAAGATGAGGCTGGCCTTGGCTCTTCTTGCCGCTTCTTTGGCGATGCCTCTAGCTGCGCAAGGTGAGGTGCCCCCAGCGCCGTATGCCTATCGGCAGTTGGATGACCCGGCTCAGGAAGCACAGGCGCAGGATTTGATGGAGACGCTGCGCTGTCTGAAATGCCAATCACAATCCATTGCGGACAGCGATGCGTCGATGGCGGGCGACATGCGGCATCAGGTGCGTATTCGCATCGCCGCAGGCGAAGAGCCTGAAGCGATCCGGCGCTGGTTGATGGACCGCTATGGCGACTATGTCAGTTACGAACCAGTCATGAGCGCGACAACCTGGCCGCTTTTCGCAGTTCCGGCTTTGCTGGTGGTAATTGCTTTACTGCTGTTCAGTCGGCGGTTTCGGAGGCGCTCGTGAGCTGGATCGCCGTGGTCGCGTTGGCGGTCGGAGCATTTCTGGTTGCAGCCTTTGTCCTGCGAGTGAACAGAGCCGGCTGGACAGTCCTTGGCGCTGCGCTCCTTTTCGGACTGACAGGCTACGCGCTGCAAGGTTCGCCTAATCAACCCGCATCGCCGGGTGAGGCTCAAGAGCAGAACGACGTCGACGGCGAGCTTCTTGTTGAAGCCCGCCGTGAGTTTTTCGATACCACGCAGTTTCCCTCCCGCTGGATCGTCACTGGCGACAGTTATGTGCGGCGTGGCGACTTCGAAGCTGCGTCTGGGTTCTACCGGAACGCTGTAGAGGAGGCGCCGAAAGATCGGGAAGCCTGGCTGGCTTTGGGAATCGCGTTGGTCGAGCATGCCGATGGAAGGCTGACGCCCGCCGCACTCGAGGCATTCGAACGCGCGCAACTTCTCGACCAGGCCAACGGCGGCCCCCGGTATTTTCTGGGGCTGGCCTGGCTGCGGTCCGGCGAGATCGAGCGGACGCGCGAATTGTGGCGGGAAGCTATCGAATCCGCGCCAGTCGATGCGCCATGGCGCGAGTCGCTTTCCCAGAGGCTTGCAAGGCTCGACGAAATCCTTCGCCCTCAGGCAGTGGAAACGCCGGAAAACTAGGCGTGGCGCGCGGCGTGTTGCTCAGCTTGACCCTTACTGCTAATCGCCGCCAGCTTGTGCGGGAGCGTGGCTTCCGTTTCTACAAGGTTTGACGCAATGCGGCAGGTAAAATCCATTCTATGACCGAGGCCCTAGCGCCGATTTCAGAGCCCGAGCGTGGCGGCGACAGCAGTCATGGCAATAGCCATGGCGCGTCAAAGGCCGCACTTGCCTTCGGCGCCATCGGCATCGTGTTCGGGGACATCGGCACGAGTCCGCTTTATGCGTTTCGCGAAACCTTCGCCGGGGCTGCGAATATCGCCATTGACCGGATGCATGTTCTCGGTGTCGTCAGCCTCATATTCTGGTCGATGCTGATCGTCGTATCGATCCAATACGTTACCATTCTCATGCGCGCCGATAACAAGGGGCAGGGCGGTAGCCTTGCTCTTGTCGCCTTGCTGAGCCGCCACATCGGTCGTTCGCAATACGGTTGGTTGGTCGTGCTGCTGGGCGTTTTTGCTACCTCGCTATTTTATGGCGATAGCATGATCACGCCAGCGATTTCCGTACTTTCGGCCGTCGAAGGGCTGACTGTCGTAAATCCAGGTCTGGAATCGCTTGTCATCCCCATCGCCTTGGTCCTGCTGGTGTTCCTCTTCTTCCTGCAGAGCCGGGGGACGGCGAAGGTCGGTGCGTTGTTCGCGCCTGTCATGATCGTTTATTTCGCGACGATCGCTCTCTTGGGCGCAAACCAGATCTGGCAAAATCCAGATATCCTCTGGGCACTCAACCCGTGGTATGCAGTTCAGTTTTTCATTTCTGACGGCGTTATCGCGTTCCTCGCATTGGGCGCGGTGGTACTGGCTGTGACAGGATCGGAGGCGCTTTATTCCGACATGGGCCACTTCGGTCGTGGCCCGATGCGGCTTTCGTGGTTCGGCTTTGTCATGCCATGCCTTTTGCTAAACTATTTCGGTCAGGGAGCCATGATCGCGGGGCTCCCTGCAGAGCAGGCAGCTGAGGTGGTCCGCAATCCCTTCTTCCTGCTGGCGAGCGAGGAATATCGCCTGCCGCTGGTCATCCTCGCAACATTGGCGACGTTCATCGCCAGCCAGGCCGTGATCTCGGGCGCTTTTAGCATCACCCATCAGGCGATGCAGCTTGGCTTCATGCCGCGCATGACCATCCGGCACACGAGCGAAACCGAAAGCGGCCAGATATACATTCCGGTCATCAATTGGGCCCTGATGGTGGCTGTTATCATCCTCGTCCTCACCTTCCAGAACTCGTCCAACCTCGCGAGCGCGTACGGGATCGCTGTGACGGGAGCGGTCACGATCGACACACTGCTGATGGGGGTCCTGTTCGTCGGTGTATGGAAGTGGAAGTGGTGGGTCGCCGCTCCTGTCGTCCTGTTCTTCCTCATCGTAGACGGTGCCTACTTTGCAGCCAATCTGGCCAAGATCCCCGAAGGAGGCTGGTTCCCGCTGGTCGTGGGGCTTGTCGCGTTTACGCTTCTCACGACTTGGGCGCGGGGTCGCAAACTGATGCGGGAGCGGATGCATGAGACTGCATTGCCCATTGAGATTTTCGCGAAGAGTGCCAAGAACTCTGCTGCTCGTGTGCCTGGAACCGCCATCTTCATGGCCAGCCAGACCGCCGGAGTGCCGTCAGCGCTTCTTCACAACATCAAGCACAACAAAGTGCTGCACGAGCGCGTCATTATCCTGACCGTTCTTATCGCCGACGCACCCTATGTGGATGCAACCGAGCGATGCGAAATCCATGACATCGGCGATGGTTTCTACCGCGCAGTGCTGCATTACGGCTTCATGCAGGAGACGAATGTCCCGCAAGGCTTGAAAGAAATGGAACGGTGCGGCGGCGAGTTCGACATGATGCATACCAGCTTCTTCCTTAGCCGCCAGACCCTGTTGCCGAGCAGCAATCCCGGCATGCCGATATGGCGAGAAAAGATTTTTGCCTGGATGCTTCGCAACGCGGCGACTGCGATGGATTTCTTCCGTCTGCCTACCAATCGCGTTGTCGAATTAGGCAGCCAGGTGGAGATCTAAGGTTCGGTCTCAGACGATCCGCGTGTAATCGTTAGGTAAATCACGCCCTCCGTGCTAGTAAGCTCTCGCTGACGTCGAAATTTGCGACGGACTTCGGTTATTTGACGACCGCCGCTTGCCCTTATGGGCCCCGGCGTAAACCAGACGCTGACTTCCTTTCATCGGACGATTTTACGCACGACCCCGCGGCATGTCGCTGCGGGGCACACTTACGCGTTCTTGAAAGGAACCGAACATGAGCAAGACCGGAACAGTCAAATTTTTTAACACCGACAAGGGCTATGGTTTCATCCAGCCCGACGACGGTTCTGCTGACAGCTTCGTACACATTTCTGCAGTTCAGGCCGCTGGCATGCAGACTCTCGATAAAGAGCAGCGTCTCAATTACGAAGTCGAGTCCGGCCGCAATGGCAAGGAAAGCGCCGTAAATCTCTCGGCTGCCGACTGATTCAATCTCGTCGGGTGCCCGCGCAGATCAGCGCGGGCACCCGACATCTAATTCGTGGAGCCATATGATGGCGAACACACAAAGCTATGCCTTTTGCATTTCCCGCGCCGATCAGGCAGCTGAGGAAGCGGCAGGCGCTACACTGGATAACGTCAGGGATCGCGCGTTACGTTCGGAAAAAACGTGGCGTGGTTTGGCTGAGCATGCACGTGGGGTGGCAGAAGAACGCGAGAAGGTTCGCGTCGAGAAGCTTGAGGCGGCGCAGGAGCAGGACTAAGCTCGGGTCAGGTCCTTGGTGAGATAGTGCGAAGAATGGCCCTTAGGGCGGCCTTCCAGCGTAGCCAGCAGATCATAGCCGTGCTTCTCATAAAACGGCTTGGCCTGCCAACTTGTCGTCTCGACAAGAGCCTTTTCGTATCCCTTTGCTCTGGCGAAATCTTCAGCGGCGGCCAATATTTTGGCCCCCGTTCCTCGCCCGCGTGCTGGATCTGATAGCCATAGCAATTCGATGTGTAGCGTATTCCAGTAACAGCTTGCGCGTAGACCTCCGATCAATTCATCTTGTTCATCGGTCGCGATGACATAAAAGCGGATTTCGGCATCATTGGCTTCCAGGTCGACGATCGTGTTACGATTGAAGTCGATGATCCCTTGGCTAAGTGCAGTCCTTACCTCCAGAGTTGGTTTGAGCTCGATTGTGATGGGCATCGACTTCTCAAGCGGTAGGTGGTTCGTCTTCGACGACATCATTCTTATCTTCAAGCGAGAGACCGTGCTTGAGCAGCATGGGGATCTGCGAAAAGGTAAAGAGGAAGGTCAGGGGTAAAAACACCCAGATCTTTGCCCAAAGCCAGCTTTCGAAATTCATGGTCCTCACGAGTATCTCGTTCAAAACGGCGAGGAACAGGAAAAAGAAGCCCCAATTGCGCGAGAGCTTGAGCCAGCCTTCCTGCGTCACTCCTTCGAATGCTGCCTCCAGCAGCACCTGAAGCCAAGCTCGGCCTCGAAGCCAGCCGATGAGCAACACAGCGCCAAACAGCAGATAAATGGCGGTTGGCTTGAACTGGATGAAACGTTCGTCGCGTAGCCAGATTGTGAGGCCACCGAAGCCCACAATTAAGGTGGTCGACAAAATAAGCATCGGGCTGACCTTGCCGAACTTCCACTTGCTGAAAGCCAGGGCGGCAACCGCTGCCACCATGAAGGCCATAGTGCCGTAGATGACCGCGGCGATTTCGCCGAAAGTGGAATCCTCGGGCGGTTGGTAAAACTTATAGACGCCGAGAAAAACCAGCAGAGGGCCATAATCGACTAGGGTATTGAGCCAACCGGTTGGCTTTTTTCCAGCCTCAGTTTCGGTCTTTGTCTCTGTCATCTGTATCGGTTCGTTTCCACAATTCGTTCGGCTGCAACGCAGACTTTATCGGTCCGTTAGAAGCAGCTGCTATGCGATCCCCGCGATGACGCGTGCGACGAGATCGGGATCGAACGGCCGCAGGTCATCGATCTTCTCGCCGACGCCAATGGCATGAATGGGCAACCCGTATTTCTCCGCCGCCTGAACCAGCACGCCGCCTCGCGCGGTGCCATCTAACTTGGTCATCACGAGGCCTGTTACGCCCGCGACCTCCTTGAAGACATCGATTTGGGAAAGAGCGTTCTGGCCATTGGTCGCGTCGAGCACCAAAACTACATCGTGCGGTGCTTCTGGATTAAGGCGGCCTAGGACCTTTCGGATTTTGGCCAGCTCGTCCATCAGTTCTCGCTTGTTCTGCAAACGCCCAGCCGTGTCGACGATAAGCACGTCGGTTCCGATCTCGGTGCCTTTCTTGACGGCATCGAACACGATGCTCGCCGGGTCTCCGCCTTCTGGCCCCCGCACAATGGGCACCCCGACACGGTCGGCCCAAGTCTGAAGCTGACCAATGGCGGCTGCACGAAAGGTGTCTCCAGCGGCTAGCATGACATTGTAGTCATCCTCGACAAAGAGATGCGCAAGCTTGGCGATCGTGGTGGTCTTCCCACTGCCGTTAACGCCGATGACCAAAAGTACTTGAGGCCGCGGAAAGGCAGTGATCTCCAGAGGCTTGGCAACGGGACGCAGAATCGCCGCGATTTCGTCTGCGACCGCCTCCTTCAATTCGTCGGCACTGATTTCCAGACCAAATCTTTTTTCTCTCAGTCGCTCGCGTATCCGAGCAGCGGCGCTTGGGCCGAGGTCCGACATGATCAAAGCATCCTCGACATCGTCGAGAGTTGCATCGTCGAGCTTTGCCTTGGAGACCGCCTCCGTGAGATTTTCGCTCAGGCGGTCGGATGTTTTCTTGAAGCCGCCGAACAGGCGCTCGGTCCAGCTAGGTTTGCTCATGACAGGAGATTGTCCTCGAGGGTCTTGGGCGTCACATTGACAATAGAGCCGCGCGCTGCGCCTTGCGGCAGCGTCACGCGAGCGAATTCAGGGGAATAGCCGGTGCCGTCTGCTTCCGCGAGTACTTCCAGCGGTTTTCCCAAAAGAGATGGCAGCCATTCGCTTCGCTGCTTCGCGACTTGAGCGCGCAATTCTGCGGCACGTCGTTTTACCGAAAGCCGATCGACCTGCGGCATCCGCGCGGCAGGAGTGCCGGGACGGACGGAATAAGGAAAGATATGTCCATGGACGATATCGAGATCACGGATGATCGAAAGATTGGCTTCGTGGTGATCTTCGCATTCGGTTGGAAACCCTGCAATTAGATCTGCACCGAGGGCAACTTCGGGCCGCCGGGCTTTCAGGCGTCTGACGAGATCAAGTGCGTCGGCGCGGCTGTGCCGGCGCTTCATTCGCTTGAGGATGAGATCGTGGCCATGCTGAAGGGACAGGTGGATATGCGGCATGATGCGACGCTCCCCCGCGAATAGCTCGAAAAGCTGATCGTCTACCTCTATGCCATCGATGGACGACATTCTTATTCGGCGAAGTGCCGGGAAGGCATGCAGAACTGCTGTCACCAATGCGCCGAGTTTTGGACTGCCCGGCAGATCGTGACCCCATGAAGTTACGTCCACCCCGGTCAGCACGACTTCGGCAGATCCTGCCTCAAGGTGCGTCTCTATCTCCCGCAAAACTTGGGCAATTGGAAGGGATCGGCTTTGGCCGCGACCTTGAGGAATGACACAAAAAGTGCACGCATGATCGCAGCCGTTTTGAACCGCGACGAAAGCGCGGGTGTGAAGCGCTGCTACGGGGGGCGCTTTTGCCGGAACATTCCACGCACGCGGGTCGAGCTTCGCCGCGTTGGCGATCAGGCCGTCTACTTCGGGCATGGCGCCGAGCTGTTCACGTTCTATATCGGCCGCACACCCGGTTACAAGAAGTCTAGCCTCGGGATTGGCCTTGCGTGCCTTGCGAATTGCTTGCCGCGTCTGGCGGACCGCCTCGCTTGTCACCGCACAGCTATTGACCACGACGAGGTTATCCTCCCCCGCCAACATGGTGCGAATGCGCTCGCTTTCGGAAAGATTGAGGCGGCAACCCAGTGAGACCACTTCCGGCACCTTTTGAGGCGCGTTCATGCGTAATCTTCCCATTCGAAGGTGCCGCGAAAGCTCTCGCTTGCAGGTCCTGTCATTCGTATTGCAGAACCCATCTGCCATTCGATCTGCAAATCACCGCCTGGCAGACCAACGGTTACTGAGCTGTCGACGAGTTTGCGGCGCATGGCGTGGACGGCTGTTGCGCAAGCCCCTGTGCCACAGGCGCGGGTTAGTCCGGCTCCCCGTTCCCACACACGCAGGCGGATACGGCCAGGGCTTTCGACGGTAGCAACGTTCACGTTGACCCGTTCGGGAAAAAGCGGGTCATTTTCAATTTCGGGACCAAGGCGTTCAAGCGGAACCGCATCACAGTTATCGACGAACGAAATCACGTGGGGATTGCCGACGCTGACCGCGCCTGGCGTATCGAGTGGTCCCCACCCAACCGGCATTGAGAGAGTGTCCATTGGATAGGCCAGCGGGATCGCATCCCATTCGAAGCGCGGCTGGCCCATATCCACGCTGGCACCGCCATCGGTTGGAGAGGCGATCAGAATGCCGGCCTGCGTTTCGATTCGGGCTTCCTCGCCGTGGATTAACGCAACCGCCCGGGTAGCATTTCCACAAGCGCCCACTTCGCCGCCATCGGAGTTGAAGATCCGCATGCGGATATCCGCTTGGTCGCTCCTCTCGAGCAGCACCAGTTGGTCGCACCCTATTCCGGTGTGCCGATCGGCAAGTGCCGACGCCATCCGGTTCGTTATGCGCGGCAGAGCCTCTTTGCGCGCATCCAATACAATGAAGTCATTGCCGAGACCGTGCATCTTGATGAAGGGAACGCGCATGATTTTGCGCATCTAGGTGGTGGGATCGAATAGGTCCAGTCTCAGCCGGCACGTACGTCGCTATCGAGAATTCGGTTGCTCGCACTTTCCATCGCGCCTTCATTTCCTCGGTTAGAGGATTTTGGTTCCCCGACCGCCAGAAGGCCGATGGCCTCAAGTCGCGTCAAGACCTGGCTCGCAGGTTCGGGGCGACCATAGTGATAGCCTTGCCCCTTCATATTGCTCCACTGTTTCAGAGCGGAAAGAACCTCAGCATTTTCAATACCCTCTGCGGTAATCGGTAGCTTGAGCCCATTGCTCATCGATACAATGGCATTCACCAGCTGGTCGCCATGTTCCTCGGCACCGAGCTCGCCGATGAAGCTGCGATCGATTTTCAAACGATCAAATGGCAGACTGCGCAACTGCGATATGCTGGCATATCCCGTGCCGAAATCATCAAGGCTGACCCGTACTCCCTGATTGCGAAGAGACGTTATCATGGATCTGACCATGCCTAGATTCTCGTGCAGGCAAGTCTCGGTTATTTCGATCTCAAGCCGATGTGCTGGGAAGCGATGCTTCAGAAGCATCTTGAGTATTTTCTGAGCAAACCAAGGATCACGCATCTGCACGGGCGAAATGTTGACCGACAGCGTGATCGAGGGGTGCCATTTTTTCGCATCCTCGAATGCCGCGACGATCAGCCGTTCGGACATCACCGAGATGACACCGATTTCCTCGGCAATCGGGATAAAAATGTCGGGGCCCACTAAGCCCATGTCAGGCGATTCCCACCTTGCTAGCATCTCGAAACCGACGATTTCGCCAGTATCGAGATCGATTTGCTGCTCGTAATAAGGAACAAACTCGCCGTTGTGGATTCCGCGTCTAATACCGGCTTCGAGTTCGTTACGGAACCTAAGGTCGTTTTCCATGGCCATTTCGAACCAGCAGTATCGGTTTTTGCCATGCTTTTTGGCATGATACATGGCGATATCCGCTTTATGCATCATGCTTTGTGCGCGCATATCGATATCTGCGTCTGTTGCCTGGAGAGATGTCGAGACCCCGATCGACACCGAGATTTCGATCGCAGCGTCCTTGTAAAGGACCGGGCGAGCGACCGTTTCAACCATTCTGCCCAGGACTGGATTTAGATGATCTTCAGCGGATCCAGTGAAAGGCACCGCGCATATGAACTCGTCTCCGCCAAGACGGGCGATGCATGAGTTATCGGGAAGAAGCGCTGCAATACGCGACGATACCTCGCGCAACACACTATCTCCAGCCGCATGACCGTTAAGATCGTTCACCTGCTTGAAATTGTCGATATCGATCGCAATCGTAGCGATTTGCTGCTCGAACTTGCTGCTCTCAAGCCAGGCTTCCATCCTCGCGACAAAACTGCGTCTGTTTAGACAGGCCGTCAGGTCGTCCAGGCCGGCCTGCCGACGAGCTTCTTCCTCCGATTCTCGACGCAATTCTAGTTCAGTGCTGAGCGCCTTGTATCTGTCCCATCCCAAAAGAATCAGAGCAATATTTAGGAGCAATGCATTGGTCAGAAGAAATTCTGATCCCGTCGACTGCAGATGGCCCGAGCGCATAAGCTCCGGCAGTACCGAGCCTGCCGAGGCGACGAAAACCACGATCGCAGAAAGCGCAATCACTAAGGACACGATGTTGCCCCCGCTCTTGGCGGCACATTGGCTTCCCGTCGGCCTCTGGTCTTTGGCGGTGCTCTGGTCAGGATTGAAATGCTGCGACAAAATGATCCCCGATAAGCCAGTAGTGCCGTGATAGGCTGTGCTGCCTAAAAACCGGTTAATCCGTTCGCATCCCCGCTCGAGGTGGAAAAGCCCTGCGTGTCTCGCTAGGCGTCGAAACAGATCGCAATCACAAGAGAAAATCACATGGCGCGCTATTGGCTAATGAAGTCGGAGCCTTTCAAATACAGTTGGGACGATCTCGTCGCTGAGAAAGAGGGAACCTGGGACGGCGTTCGAAACCACCGTGCCAAGAACAATCTCGCAGCGATGGAAGTTGGAGATCAGGCTTTCTTCTACCATTCCCGCGAGGGTTTGGAGATCGTCGGCATCTGTGAAGTAAGTGTTTCCGGTATTACGGACCCGACCGATCCCGAAGGCAAATGGGCGGCGGTCAAGATCGTCCCGAAAACCAAGCTGCCCCATCCAGTTTCCCTGAAGCAGATCAAGGCAGAGCCACAGCTTGAGGACTGCGAACTGGTGAAGCTATCGAGGCTCTCCGTCGCAGAAATAAAGCCTGAGGAATGGTCGATCATCCTCGAAATGGCCGGTATATAAACTTTGTCGCTCCAAGTAATCGCTTGGCCGCAAGTTTAGGAACTCACACTCGCCCGTTACAGTTGAATTGTTGTGAAGCGCATCTTTGCAGATGGGCAAAATAATGGAGACGACAAATGGGCGAACTGAGCGAAAAGGCCAAAGGTAATGCCAACGAAGCTTCCGGCAATGTGAAGCAGGCTGTAGCCGACGCGACCAACAATCCGAAACTTGATCGCGAAGGCAAGCAGCAAGAAGCCAAAGGCGAAGCCCAGCAATTCAAGGGCGAAGTCGAAGGCAAGCTGGGCAACGACATCTAACCCAGCGTTCTAGAATAACAGCGAAAAAGGCCGTCTCTCACTGTAGAGGCGGCCTTTCTTGCGTTTTCAACTACCTCGCAATCCGCTCACCGTGGCGCCGCTTGCCGCGAGTTGTTCGATATCGATCTTACCATGGATCAGGCGAAGCCCTGCGAGCCCTTGGGCCTCCACCAGCGCATCCTTGAATTCGTCGGTCGTTCCAACTGTAGCTGACCAAGCGCCGTAGGCTGATGCCAGCGCTGCAAAGTCGGGGTTCAGCAGTCTGGTTCCGCTGATCCTTTCCTCACCAGGGAATTCGCGTTCCTGATGCATGCGGATGGTCCCATAGGCTGCGTTATCGATCACGAGCACAAGCATGTTGGCGCCGTGTTGAACTGCAGTCGCCAGTTCCTGTCCGTTCATCAAGAAATCACCGTCTCCGGCGACTGCGACGACCGTCCTCTGCGGATAACGCAGTGCTGCTGCGACGGCTGCCGGAACGCCATACCCCATGGCGCCGCACGTTGGGGCGAGCTGGGTCGGATACCCGTCATACCGCCAGTACCGGTGCCACCAGCCGGCGAAATTTCCCGCACCGTTGCAGATGATCGCGTCGGCCGGCAGGGTGTCGCGCATGAACTGGACGCACTGGCCCATGTCGAGCGGATGGTCTGTCGGGTGCGCGGTCGCCCATTCTTCCCATTCAGAGTGAGCCTGGGCGCCAGCATCGAAATCGATCGGGTCGCTGTCGTCCCACAAGGCCGCGCTCTCGGCAAACTCCGCCATATCGGAACAGATCGCGAGATCGGCCGGGTAAACGCTGTTCAGCTCACTGGCGTCGGGATAAACGTGGATCAGCTTGCGATCTTCCGCGACGAGCGGGGGAACGGTGTAACCATCGGTCGTTGCTTCGCCGAGCCTTGCGCCGACCGCGAGAACGAGATCCGCTTTCTTGACCCGGGCGACAAGCTTTGGATTGGGGCCATAGCCCAGATTGCCTGCATAAACGCGGCTCGATGGCGAAATGGCGTCCTGTCTGCGGAACGCCGTGGCGACGGGGATGCCCAGCCGTTCTGCGAACAGCTGGAAGTATTCGCGTGCCTTGGAGTTCCAGCCTGCGCCCCCGACGACAGCGACCGGAGATGCCGCATCGGCGATCATCGCCATCATCGCCTGCATGGCATCGGGGCAGGGCGCCTGGGCGGGCCTTTCCACGCGGGCTCTTGGCCGGGCATCGGTATCCCGCCCGAGCATGTCTTCGGGCAAAGCCAGCACCACGGGTCCCGGCCTTCCCGAGATTGCCGTGGCATAGGCGCGGGCGACATATTCGGGAATGCGATCGGCGCTGTCGATGCGCGCGGCCCATTTCGCGATCGGTCCGAAGAAGGCAGCGAAATCCACCTCCTGAAACCCTTCGCGATCCCGCATCTCGCTATCCACATCGCCGACGAACAGGATCATCGGCTGCGAATCCTGCATGGCGACATGTACGCCGATACTGGCGTTCGTGGCGCCGGGGCCACGGGTCACGAAAGCCACGCCCGGCCGCTGGGTCATCGCGCCATCTGCGCAGGCCATCATCGCGACGCCGCCTTCCTGTCGGCAGGTTACGAGATTGATCGTGTCCTGCTGTCCCAATGCATCCAGCACCTGAAGGAAGCTTTCGCCCGGGACGGTGAAGATACGCTCGCACCCCTGCTCGATCAGGCAATCGACGAGGAGCTTGGCGGCGGCAGGAGTAGGGCGCTTGGTCATGCACCTGCGGTTAGCCGCGCCGCGCCTGCCGTGCAATCGCCCGCCTGGCAATCTCCATTCAAGATAGCGGGGGAAGAGGGCTGTCCCGTTTTGGGAACGCCCGATTTCGCCGGGAAACCTATGGTTAAAAAAGCGTTAAAGCCTATGTTATGAGACGCGCCCTTGTCCTCACGAGTGAAGGTGCCCGGCATTGGATGCGGGCCCAGATTCCTCATCGCCGGGCGTTCTTCGCCGACATGCCAACACCCGCAAGCTTCGACTGGAAGCTTACCGCGAGCGATGTTCGCGGCGTCGCGACGACCTATTTCGCCACGCTGGTGGCGGTGCTCGCCTTCCTGATCTAGCCCGCGGCGGCGGCACTTGCCGCAGCTTCCCGCTCTGCCAGCAGCAGCTTGCGCCCCAGCCATGCCGAAAAGAGGCACATGGCGGCGCTGATGAGCACCTGCTCCACGATCGGAACCCCGGCTGCGCTCATGGCCATCGCCAGCAGCGATCCGCCGACCATGGCTCCCGAGTTGACGATGTTGTTCGCCGCGATCGTGCGCGATGCCTTTTCGGGCGAGGCGCGCGTGGTCAGAAACGCATAGAGCGGCACCACGAACATCCCGCCCGCGATTGCCACGCCCAGCAGGCACAGCAGGATCAGGCTGGCCATGGGCCAGGCGAGAAACCCGCCGACGTTCAGCAATTGCGTGGGCTGGTCGGTTTCCCACACCTTGCACACGGCATAGAAGGCCACGACGAAAGCTCCCATCGCGATCACCGATTGCGGTGCATAGCGCGCCGAAACCTCGCCCTTGAGGAGAGCCCCCACGGCGACCGAACCGATCGCCACGCCGATCGAGAAGACGACGAGGAACAGGCTGGCCACTTCCTTGCTGGCCATCAGCACGTTCTTGGCGAGCGGGGGGAACTGGATGAACAGCACCGCCCCGATGGTCCAGAAGAAGCTGATGGCGAGAATGGCATAGTAGATTTCGCGATTGTGCATCGTTTCGCGGATCAGCCGGTTCGATGCGCGCAGGATATGCCAGTCCAGCGCCTCCACCTCGCCCTGGGCCGGGGCAGGGGGCACCTGCCGGCTGACGAGATAGCCTGCGATCGAGGTGATGATGATGCCGATCGCGGCCACTTCGACCGGGATCCACCCGGCGAGGATCGTGCCCGCAAGAATGGCGATATAGGTACCCGCTTCGACCAGCCCCGTGCCGGCGAGGACTTCCTCCCGTTTGAGATGCTGGGGCAGGATGGCGTATTTGATCGGCCCGAGAAAGGTCGACTGGATGCCGGTCATGAACAGCGCCAGCAGCATCAGGATGATCGGGAAGGTCGTCTGGATACCGAACAGGCTCACCGGCAGATCGTAACCGCGCCAGGCGAGATAGAGACCGCTCGCCCCGATCAGCATGAGCAGGATTTCGAAGGCCTTCACCCGGCGGATGATCATCGCCTTGTCGCGCATGTCCGCCAGTTGTCCGGCCAGCGCCGACAGGACGAAGAAGGGCAGGATGAACAGGCCCGATGCGACGGCGGAGAACATGCCTTCCGCTTCTTCCGATTCGTAGATCTGATAGACCACGAACAGGACCATGGCGGTCTTGTAGAGATTGTCGTTGAAGGCATTGAACAGCTGGGTCACGAACAGCGGCAAGAACCGCCGGGACCGCAGCAAATGTGTGCTTGTGAACATGAACCCCCGGGAAGAACCCTTCCGTTTGGCTGCCCTTCGTAGAGACATCGCCGCAGCGGACAAGCCTGCATTGTTTCTTTTGCGGTAAGACGTTTGCCGTTAGGGGAGGGCCCCGATGCTGAACTTGCCCAACATTCTCACCCTGTCGCGGATCGTCGCGATTCCCTTGCTGGCCTTCCTGCTGTGGTGGCCGGGCTGGGCAAGCGGCTATCTGATGGCCTTTGCGCTGTACTGCGCCATGGGCATCACCGACTATTTCGACGGCTATCTGGCCCGCACGAGCGGCACGGTCTCCAAGCTCGGCATCTTCCTCGATCCGATCGCGGACAAGATCATGGTCGCGGCGGTCATCCTCGTGCTCGCGGCACAGGGCGTGCTGCGCGGGCCCTATGTCGGCGATGCGCATGTCATCGCCGGGCTGATCATCCTCATGCGCGAGATCGCGGTTTCGGGCCTGCGCGAATTCCTCGGCGGCCTGCAGGTCTCCGTGCCGGTCAGCCGGCTGGCGAAATGGAAGACGACCTTCCAGTTGCTCGCGCTCGGCTCGCTGATCCTGGGCCAGGGCCTGCCCGGCTGGAACATGACGGTGGGCGCGGTCGAGGCGAATATCCCGCATACGGTAGGCCTGATCACGCTGTGGGCTGCTGCCGTGATGACGGTGGTGACCGGCTGGGATTATCTGCGAGTCGGCCTGAAGCACATGGACTGACCGTGTGACACCGACCGGGGGTTTTGCAAAAACTCTTCCATTCCCGGTAAGCGCGGTCTTCTGCCGCTGGCAGCGATTTTCAGCCGCATCGGTTGTCAACTTCCGCTTGCGGTGAAATCCGGCCGATCTGGTCCCGTCAGCAGTAAGGGAAATTTCCGTCGGGGCGAGCGCGGCCAGCATGCTGGGATGGCTGGCAGAAAACCGGCGTGTAGGAAAACGGGTTTTGCGGGCGGCAGTGGGGCGCCCGGGAACCGCGCATATTTCAATCTTTCATCGCGATGGCCTGAACTTTCACTCTCGCGTCAAATGGCAGGCGGGCGGCCTCGTAAATCGTGCGGGCCGGGGGATGGGCAAACAGCTCTGCGTAAAGCGCGTTGACCTCGGGCAAATCGTCGAGGTCCGCGAAGGCTATGTCCACGTAGACGATTTCATCGCTCGCAAAGCCTGCTTCGCGAGCGATCGCAAACACCAGTTCGAATGCGCGGGCCGCCTCCTCACGCGCACTGCCCCGCCGATAGCCGTCGTCATAGACCGCCAGTTGGCCGGAGATGTGGCAGGTCTTGCCTACAACCACGGCGTTCGAGATGGGCGACGGCGATTTCGGCACACCGGGCACATCGACAATATAGCGGCGCTTGGCCATTCGGGTGATCCTTGTCATGATTGGCAAGGGCAGTGCTCTTCACCTTGCGGGTTTTCGCGGACACCGTACTTTGACGCGATCGCAACCTTACAGACGATCTCTCGCCCAATCGACCATGGTTTTGCCGTGCCGGGCAGAAAGTATTTCGAAGAAATCGTCCAACGTATCCGCCCGGCGCGAGTATACCTCGCGCAGGATAGCGTCGATGGCACCGCGTCCGATCCTGTCTTCCAGCGCGAAGAGCATTGCCGGGCCGCGATTATAGAGCAGCGCCTGCCTATCGCCGGTGAACCCATCGCTTTCGAGCAATGAGGAATCGATCCTTTCCGACCTTGCCCGCATCCGCTCGCGTTGCCGCTCCAGCCACTCGGCACCCCAGAGATCGCCGCCGTGACGCTTGGCCAGATATTCGGCGATCGATTCCGAAAGGAATTCGTCGGGTGTAGCGGGAGCGCCGCGCGACCACCACAGATGCGCGACCTCGTGATTGAGCGTGTCCAACTGGACCTGCAAATCGGATTCGTCGAGGACGATGAAATCGTTTCCCGCGACGTATGCCTGCTGCGGATATGTCGGCTCGACCTCGGGCCCCGGATAGATGATTTTTATTGCGCCGGTTGAGAGGGCGGGAGTGCCCAGGAAAGTGCGATATGCCTCGAATGCCTGCTCTAGACCCGTGAGAATAGAGTCGGTCTTGGCCGTGCGGCGCGCAGTATAGACCGCACCCATCAGGCCATCGCCGATCTCACGCTCGGCAATCGTCCAGCTATCGGACGCCGCGAAAGTGATCCGAGTGTTGACGATACCCGGCGACGACAAGCGCCACTTTCCATCGCCGACGCGGTCATACCGACCCGGACCGACGACATCGAATTTCGGCGGGAGGTCGAGCGATAGGGTGTAGCGGATGTCGGGTTCATCGTACCAGACCGGATACCACAGGGCGTCTGCGCTGAGTTCCGTCCAGAGTGGAGAAACGATGCCTCGGCCCATCTCGAAACTCTCGGTCGTGAGCCTGCCGGAATAAGCGAGTGCGATCTGCAGATGATCGCCTGGTTCCATGGGTTGGGCCAGTGCTATGAGCATGCGCTGGGTGCGGGGCAGCGGGTAGGTCCCAAAGGTAATGCCGTTTTCCGTCTGCATTTCCGCTTCACGACTGAACGAAATCTGTTCGATACGAAGTTGTCCGTTGAGCAGCATCTCGATCTCGGCGGTTCTTTTGTCGGCGACGATATCTATCGTCCCCGTAACCGAGAGGGCACCGGACGCTGGATCGAGCGCAGCCGTGAGGTCGTAGTGGTTGGCGTTGTCGGATTGGGCGTTCGCAGATGTGCTGAGCGCGACGAGAGCGGCGAGCGCCAGACGCGCAAACTTTGTTCGCTTGCCGGTCAGGCCTGAACACGCCGTATTGGGGCGCTGCGCAATCCCTTTCATGAAGAACTTTAGCTCCGCACTGTTTGTCATCAATCAGCGGCACGGGTGCCCAACACTCGCGTCGGAACCTGCCAGCCTGTTTTATACGGGGCTCTACAACCATCAAGCGCAAATCTAGGCTTAGCAGAGGGTGACGCAGGTTGGTCTTGACCGGAGTGATAAACAGAACGATTATGGATCGTAGCTGTTTCATATATTCAGGAACTCCTATGGGTCTCGTCAAAATTAATGAAGACCTGCATGAGCAGGTGCGGGCCGCCAGTGCTGTCATGTGCCGGTCGATCAATGCGCAGGCCGAGTTCTGGATGAAGATCGGGCGGCTGGCGGAGGCCAATCCCACGTTGTCGTTCAACGAGATCGTCTCGCAGCAGCTTGCGCTGGCGAGCGAGGATGGGGGCGCGGCCCGCGAGGCGGCCTGACATGGTCAAGACACCGGACGAAATCGCGCTGATGCGGGCCTCCGGGCGCCTGCTGGCATCGGTGTTCGAGATGCTCGACGAGCTGGATCTGGAAGGCATGTCGACCATGCAGATCAACGATCTGGTCGAACGGTTCATTCGCGAGGATCTGCAGTCTCGGCCTGCCAGCAAGGGGCAGTACGGCTTTGCCTATGTCCTGAACTGCTCGATCAATGAGGAGGTCTGCCACGGCGTGCCTTCGGCGAGCAGGTTCGTGCGGGACGGCGATATCATCAATCTCGACATCACGCTGGAAAAGGACGGTTTCATCGCCGATTCCAGCAAGACCTACATGGTCGGCAATGCCTCGTCGCAGGCCCGGCGGATCGTCAGGATCGCGCAGGAAGCCATGTGGGCGGGCATCCGGCAGGTCCGGCCGGGCGCGCATCTGGGCGATGTGGGCTTCGCGATCGAAAAGCACGCCAAGAAGAACGGCTGTTCGGTGGTGCGCGAATATTGCGGCCACGGGATCGGGCGCGAAATGCATGAGGACCCGCAAGTGCTCAATCACGGAAAGCCGGGCCGGGGCCTGCGCCTGCGCGAAGGCATGACCTTTACCATCGAGCCGATGGTCAATCTGGGCAGCGCGCGCACCAAGACGCTGGACGATGGCTGGACCGTGGTAACGAAGGACGGCAAACTGTCCGCCCAGTTCGAGCATACGGTGGCCGTGACGAGCGACGGGGTCGAAGTGCTGACCCTGCGGCAGGACGAGCGGGTCTGAGCTCTTCCGCGGCGCGGCGCCTGCTAGCCCGCGCGCAATTCCTCGGCCAGCAGTTCGAAATCGTCGCGGCGGGGGGAATTCTTGCGCCAGATCAGCGCGATCTCGCGGCTTGCCTGGCTCGATTTCAGGGGTCGCGCCACGACTTCCGTGCCATTGAGAATGCCGGCGTCCACGGCCATTTCGGGCAGCATGGTCAGGCCCAGACCATTGTCGACCATCTGCACCAGCGTATGCAGGCTGGTGCCGATCATGGTGGTCGAACCGCGCAGTTCGGACCGGTTGCAGGCGGCCAGCGCGTGATCCTTGAGGCAGTGCCCGTCTTCCAGCAGCAGCAGGCGGCCATCGTCGATCATGTCGGCGGTGACCGAGGCGGGCGGATCGCGGGGATCGTCCTTGGGGAATGCGACATACAGCGGATCGTCGGCGATATGCGCCTTCTCCACCTCGCCCGTGGCGAAGGGCAGGGCGAGCAGAACGCAATCGACCCGTCCGTGCTGCAGCGATTCCACCGCGTCATGGCTGGTTTCCTCGCGCAAGAAGAGTTCCAGATCGGGCCGTTCGCGGCGCAGGCGCGGCAGGAAGCGCGGCAGCATGAAGGGCGCGATGGTTGGGATCACGCTCATGCGCAGCTGACCGGCGAGCGGCTTGCCCGCGGCCTGGACCAGATCGGCCAGTTCCTCGGTCTCGCGCAGCACGCGGTGCGCCTTGTCGACCACCTGATTGCCCAGCGCCGTGAACCGCACCACGCGGCGGCTGCGCTCGACCAGCGTCACGCCGAGCAGCGATTCCAGCTCGCGAATGCCCGCCGACAGCGTCGATTGCGACACGAAGCTGGCATCGGCGGCGCGGCCGAAGTGCCCGTGTTCGTGCAGGGCGACGAGATATTGCAGCTGCTTGAGGGTGGGGAGGTAGGTGCTCACTACTCGGCCCCAACCTCGCTGGCGGTGATCACTTCGTCCTGCGCTGCGGCCATCATCCCGGCGCGCACATCGTCGACATGAGTCATCAGCAGGCGGCCATCCTTCACGGCGAAGGCGAGCCGGCCTTCGACCAGTTCGAGCGCGTCCTTGCCGAACACTTCATAGCGCCAGCCTTCGAGGATCGGCAGCTTGCGTACGCCAGCGGCCAAGGCCTCCATCTCGTCGGCACGGGTGAGCAGGCGCGAGGCCACGTCGATCTCGCGCGCACGGATCTTGAGCAGCAGCTTGAGCAGGTCGGCCACCAGTGCGCCTTCCTTGCCCAGCGGCGCACCGCGCTTGGGCTTGTCGGGCATTTCGTCCTTCGGCAGCGGTTCGGCCTTTTCGAGCACTTTCATCAGACGCTTGCCGATGTCATTGTCTTTCCACGCATTCGACAGGCCGCGGACCTTGGTGAGGTCGGCCTGTTTCTTGGGCGGATGGCTGGCGATATCGGCCAGCGTTTCGTCGCGCATGATGCGGCCGCGCGGGATGTTCTTGTGCTGGGCTTCGGTTTCGCGCCAGGCGGCCAGCCCCTTGAGCCGGCCGAGGACGGTGGGATTGCGGCCGGGCGAGCGGATGCGTTTCCAGGCGATTTCGAGGTCGTTGGCATAGTTCGCCGGATCGGCCAGCTTGTCCATCTCCGCATCGAGCCAGACGCCGCGCCCCGTCTTGATGAGCTTGGCGAGGATCTTGGGGAAGATCTTGGAAAGATGGGTCACGTCGCCGATGGCGTATTCGATCTGGCGATCGGTCAGCGGGCGGCGGCTCCAGTCGGTGAAGCGCGCGCCCTTGTCGACCGTGATGCCGAGCCAGCTTTCGACCAGATTGGCATAGCCGATCTGTTCGTTCTGGCTGATCGCCATCATCGCGATCTGGGTGTCGAAGATGGGATGGGGCGTCTTGCCGGTGAAATTGTAGACGATTTCCACATCCTGCCCGCCGGCGTGGAAGACCTTGAGGACCTCCTCGTTCTCGCACAGCAGGTCCCACAGCGGGGTGAGGTCGATATCGTCGGCCAGCGGATCGATCGCCGCGGCTTCTTCCTCATTGGCGATCTGCACGAGGCAGAGTTCCGGCCAATAGGTGTTTTCGCGCATGAACTCGGTGTCGACGGTGACGAAGTCGCTTTTCGCCAGGCGCTCGCACAGCTCGGCGAGAGTGTCGGTGTCGGTAATCAGATCGTGTATTTTCATCGTATCATTTCTGTCTGTCGAGCGGAGTACCGCTCCCGCACCGCGAGCGAACTTGACAAAAGCCCGCTGGTGCCCTGTTAGCGCGCGCGATTCCGAGTTAAGGAGCCGCCACGCCCGCGCCCTTAGCGCCATACATCCTAAATTGGAAAGAATTCCAGATGCACGCCTATCGTACCCACACCTGCGCACAGCTGACCAAGGACAATGTCGGCGACACCGTTCGCCTGTCGGGCTGGGTGCACAACAAGCGCGACCACGGCGGCGTGCTGTTCGTCGACCTGCGCGATCATTACGGCATCACCCAGATCGTCGCCGATAGCGACAGCCCCGCGCTGCCGGTGCTGGAAAAGCTGAAGCTGGAATCGGTGGTCACCATCGACGGCACGGTGAAGGCGCGTGACGAAGTGGCGGTGAACAAAAATCTGCCGACCGGCGAGATCGAGGTCTTCGCCCGCCAGGTGGAAATCCAGAGCCGCGCCGAGGATTTGCCGTTGATCGTCAACCAGGCGGAAGACTATCCGGAAGAAACGCGCCTCAAATACCGCTTTGTCGACCTGCGCCGCGAGCGCGTGCATAACAACATCATGCTGCGCAACCGGGTCATCACCAGCCTGCGCCAGCGCATGATCGCGCAAGGCTTCAGCGAATTCCAGACCCCGATCCTGGGCGCATCCAGCCCCGAAGGCGCGCGCGACTATCTGGTGCCGAGCCGCCTGCATCCGGGCAAGTTCTACGCGCTGCCGCAGGCACCGCAGATGTTTAAGCAGCTGCTGATGGTGGCCGGTTTCGACCGCTATTTCCAGATTGCGCCCTGTTTCCGCGACGAAGACCTGCGCGCCGACCGCAGCCCCGAATTCTACCAGCTCGATTTCGAGATGAGCTTCGTGACGCAGGAAGACGTCTTCCAGGCCATCGAACCGGTGCTGGCCGGCGTGTTCGAGGAATTCTCGGGCGGCAAGACGGTGACGCCTGCGGGCGAATTCCCGCGCATTCCCTATGCCGAAGCGATGCTGAAATACGGCAGCGACAAACCCGATCTGCGCAACCCGCTGATCATCAGCGACGTCACCGATCATTTCACCACTTCGGGCTTCGGCCTGTTCGAGAAGATCGTGGGCGGCGGCGGCCGCGTGCGCGTGGTCCCGGCCCCGAACACGCATGAAAAGAGCCGCAAGTTCTTCGACGAGATGAACGACTGGGCTCGCCGCGAAGGCTTCGCCGGGCTCGGCTACGTCACCCGCAAGGGCGGCGAATTCGGCGGCCCGATCGCGAAGAACCACGGCACCGAAGGGATGGAAAAGCTCTATGCCGAACTCGGCCTGGGCGGAAACGACGGCCTGTTCTTTGCCGCTGGCAAGGAGAAGGACGCGGCCAAGCTGGCCGGTGCCGCGCGTACACGCGTGGCCGAGGAGCTGGGCCTGATCGAGGAAGGCTGCTTTAAGTTCTGCTGGATCGTCGACTTCCCGATGTTCGAATATGACGAAGACGCCAAGAAGGTCGATTTCAGCCACAACCCCTTCTCCATGCCGCAGGGCGAGATGGAAGCCCTGGAAACCAAGGACCCGCTGGATATCCTCGCATGGCAGTACGACATCGTCTGCAACGGTTACGAGCTGTCTTCGGGCGCCATCCGTAACCACCGCCCGGACATCATGTACAAGGCTTTCGAGATCGCCGGTTACAGCCAGGAAGATGTCGACGCGAACTTCAGCGGCATGATCGAGGCCTTCAAGCTGGGCGCACCGCCGCATGGCGGCTCGGCACCGGGTATCGACCGCATAGTGATGCTGCTGGCCGACGAGCCGAACATCCGCGAGGTGATCGCATTCCCACTCAACCAGAAAGCGCAGGACCTGATGATGGGCGCGCCGAGCGTGGTCGCTCCGAACCAGCTGCGCGATGTGCATGTCCGTCTGGCCCCCAGCGCGCTCGAAGCACAGAAGAATGCGAGCGCTGCGGAAAAGACTGACATGAACTCCGAAGCCACCAAGCGTGACGCTCCGCCAGAAGGCTGATCGCCGCCGCTCCCAAGGCTGAAGCCTATGGGTAGGTCCGATTGACGATGAAAGCGTCGCCCCGGCAGTTGCCGGGGTTGCGCGCCCATGTGATTTTCTCGTCGATCGTGTTGTAGCCGCCCTGGAAACGGGCCGCGCTGCCCAGCGCAATCCGGGCACCTCCATTTTCCTTGGGCAGGACGATCACGCCGCCTTCGAGCCGCGTGCCGAGAGGCATGATCAGATTGACGGGCGGCTGAACCTCTCCGCCTAGGACCGGCTCGATAATCAGGCAGCAATCGATCAGGTCCACTTGGCCTTCCACAGTCGCCCCCAGATCGATCCCGGCATATTCATAGCTGGGAAAAGGGGGCGGGGCAGGCGTCATGGCGCAACCGGTGAGCGCGGCGATGTTCGGAGCGAGCGAAAACGATAGGCGCATTCTCAGCGAACGCTTTGCACACGAAAAAGGGCGCGAAGCCTATGCTCCGCGCCCTCCTTCAAACGACTACTCGGTGATCAGTCGTATTGCTTCGAAATCATGTCGCCGAACCGGTCGCCTTCGCAGATTTCATTATAGCACTGCTGCACGATCGCACGTTCCTGCGCTTCGAGCTGATCGCCGTTGAGCGCCTTTTCGAACTTGCCCTTGATGTAGTCTTCGCCTTCCTCGACGCGCTCTGCCGCTGCTTCGTCATCGCTTTCGAATGCCGAGGTTATGCTCTGCCACATTTGGTGCGCTTCGCCAGTCAAGGTGCCCTTGGTCACGAGCTCGTCGCCCTGACGCTCCAGCTCGGCGTTCATCTGGCGCAGCGTGGCTTCACGCTGGATGCCGCGCTGCTGTAGCGCCTGCTTGAGCTGGGGATTGTTGGCTTTTTCACCTGCCTGGCGATAGCCTTCGACCGAATCGAAGGTGGTGTCGGTAAGGCTCTTGAAGGTTGTGGTAGCCATTGAAATGTCTTCCTTTTTCGAAATGGGTATTGCACACTCAATGCTCAAAAGCGCCAATGGGTTCGGTGAAGGAGACGAGTTGCCCTTGCGCTGCGCTGCGGCGTTGACTAGGGCGATGGCCAACTATCAAACCCCCAAGACTGAGAGGGAAAAGAATGAGCGATACTGCCGACCGCGTGCAGAAGATTGTCGTCGAGCATCTCGGCGTCGAGGCCGACAAGGTCACCCAGGAAGCCAGCTTCATCGATGATCTGGGCGCAGACAGCCTCGACATCGTCGAACTGGTGATGGCGTTCGAAGAAGAATTCGGCGTGGAAATCCCCGACGATGCGGCTGAGAAGATCACCACCGTCGGCGATGCGACCAAGTATATCGAAGAGCATAAGGGCTAAGCCCCAAGCTTTTCACGACCCGTACCTTGCGTGCGGGACTGGACAGGCCCGACCCTGACGATGGGCCGGGCCTGTTGTCTTTTTTGCGGAGAAATTCATGCGTCGTGTGGTCGTTACCGGACTTGGCCTCGTCACCCCGTTGGGCGGAGACGTCGAAACCAGCTGGGCCAACCTGATTGCTGGCAAGAGCGGGGCGGGGCAGATCACCCGTTTCGATGCCTCGAACCAGAAGGCGACGATCGCCTGCGAGGTGAAAAACAAAGACCACCCCTGGGGCTTCGATGCCGACAAGCGCGTCGATCCCAAGATCCAGCGGCAGGTCGATCCCTTCATCGTCTTCGGCCTCGATGCCGCCGGTCAGGCGCTCGAGGATGCCGGTCTGATGGAGATGGACGAAGCGACGCGCGAACGCGCCGGTGTCTCGATCGGCGCGGGGATCGGCGGTCTGCCGGGCATCGAGAAGGAATCGGTCAATCTGCATGAACGCGGCCCCGGCCGTGTCAGCCCGCACTTCGTCCACGGACGCATCATCAACCTGATCAGCGGTCAGGTTTCGATCCGCTATGGCCTGATGGGCCCGAACCACGCCGTCGTCACCGCCTGTTCGACCGGCGCGCATTCGATCGGCGATGCGGCGCGCATGATTCGCGACGACGATGCCGACATCATGCTGGCGGGCGGCGCGGAATCGACCGTCAACCCGCTCGGCATTGCCGGTTTCGCGCAGGCGCGTGCGCTCAACACCGATATGAACGACCAGCCTGAAAAGGCGAGCCGCCCCTATGACAAGAACCGTGCCGGTTTCGTCATGGGCGAGGGCGCCGGCGTCGTCGTGCTGGAAGAATATGAACACGCCAAGGCGCGCGGTGCGAAGATTTATGCCGAAGTCGTCGGCTATGGCATGTCGGGCGATGCCTATCACGTCACCGCCCCGCATCCCGAAGGCCGCGGCGCGGAACTGGCCATGCGCATGGCGCTGAAGAAGGCCGGGCTCGAACCCTGCGACATCGATTACGTCAACGCTCACGGTACTTCGACCATGGCCGACACGATCGAGCTCGCTGCGGTAAAGCGCGTGCTTGGCGACGATCTGTGCGGTGCTTCGATGAGCAGCACGAAATCCGCCATCGGCCATCTGCTCGGCGGCGCTGGCGCGGTAGAAGCGGTGTTCTGCATCCTTGCCATCCGCGACCAGATCGTTCCTCCTACGCTGAACCTCGACGATCCCGACGAGGGCACGGAAGGCGTCGATCTGGTGCCGCACGAGGCCAAGAAGCGCGAAGTCGAGGCAGTCCTGAACAACAGCTTCGGCTTTGGCGGGACCAATGCATCGCTGATCATGCGAAAGGTCGACTGACATGAAGAAGCTCGGCCTCGTACTGGGGGCCGTGGTCCTTATAGGGCTGGCGGGCCTCGTATGGTTCGCCAGCGGCTGGTACGGCTCAGCCGATGTCGAGGAGGACACCAGCTTCATCGTGCCCCAGGGTTCGACGCTGACTGCCGTCGCGCGCCTGCTGGACGAGGAAGGGCTGATCGATTCGTCGGACAGTTTCCTGCTGCGGGCGAAGGTGCTGGGTTCGGGCGATCCGATCCAGGCGGGCGAGTTTCTCATTCCGGCTAACGCAAGCGCGTCGCAGATCCTCGACACGTTCCAGAACGGCCAGGTGATCCGCCGTTTCGTCACCGTGCCCGAAGGCCTGCCCTCGATCATGGTGTGGGAACGCCTGATGGCGGAAGACCTGCTGACAGGCGAAGTACCGGTCCCCGAAGAAGGCTCGATCCTGCCCGATACCTATGATTTCGAACGGGGTGAGAGCAGGGCATCCGTGGTGGCCCGCATGCAGGCGGCTATGGACGAATATCTCGCCGATGCCTGGGCCAAGCGGACGTCGAAAGCCGTGGTGAAATCTCCCGAAGAAGCAGTCATCCTCGCGTCGGTGGTGGAGAAGGAAACGGCCGTCCCCGACGAACGGCGCATGGTGGCTGGCGCGCTGTCGAACCGCGTGCGCATCGGTATGTCGCTGGGCGCCGATGCGACCACGATCTATCCCATCACCAAGGGCAAGCCGCTGGGCCGGCGCATCAAGATCTCCGAGCTGCGCGACAGGAACCCCTATAACACGCGGGCGATTGCGGGCCTGCCCATCGGACCGATCACCAATCCGGGACGCGAGGCGATTGCCGCCGTGCTGGATCCTGCCGAGACCAAGGCGCTCTATTACGTGGCCGATGGCAGCGGGGGCCATGTCTTCGCCGAGACCCTCGACGAACATAATCGCAATGCGGCAGCGTGGCGCAAGCTGCGGCGCGAGCGCGGGGAAATGTGAGCGAGGCGGACGCCCCTCTGATCCTAACGGCGGAGCTTCCGCCCGAGCTGCATCATCGGTACACCGCCTTGCGCACCGAGCATTTCCCGCCGGAGCGCAACTATCTCGAAGCGCATGTCACGCTATTCCACGCGATCCCTGCGCAATGCGAGGATGAGCTGCGCCGATATCTGGCGCGCCTTGTGGGCGAGGTCGCCCCGGTTCGCGGGCAGGTGGAAGGGCTGATGTCGCTTGGCGGGGGCACTGCGATTAAGCTGTCCAGTCCGGACCTGCTGGCCCTGCGGGACGAGATTGCCGAGCATTTTCGCGGGCTCCTGACCCAGCAGGACCAGCATAGACCGCGGCTGCACGTGACGATCCAGAACAAGGTCACGTCCAAGGAAGCAAAGGCATTGCAGGCGCAGCTTTTGGGCACGATCGAGGCCCGCGAAATCGCTTTTCCCGGCCTTGCGCTGCATGCCTATCGTGGCGGTCCATGGGAATTTATCCGCCGCTTCGCATTTAGGGGGAAATGAGTGTTGACCGGGGGGCCTTCCCGCCCTAAATGCGCCGCCTGCCGAGCGGGCATCTGCCCGCCGCGCGGCCCTTTGGGGCGGAGTAGCTCAGGTGGTTAGAGCAGCGGAATCATAATCCGCGTGTCGGGGGTTCGAGTCCCTCCTCCGCTACCAGTATCGGATCGGTAAAGGTCCTCTAACCTTACAGCATTATACAGGGTTCAGCCCAGCCGGCGGTACTATCGTGCTATGATCAGGCTTCCGATATCGCCAGCATCTGCCGTGTCGAGCGAAGTGCGCTTTCGAAGGGTGCTTGCGTCCGTTGGATCTTCGCCATCACGCTTGCCCCCAGCCAAAGGTTGTAGAGCAAAGCGGCGACATCGCGAGCATCTCCGTCGAACTTTACCGAGCCATCGACAAGTGCCGCTTTCAGCGCGCTCTCCAGCCGAGAGATGATGCCGGACGTGCCTGACTTGAGCGCAAGCCGCATGGGTTCGGACAGATCGGAGACTTCTGCGCCCAGTTTCACCGCGAGACAGCGGCCCTGACAATCGAAGGCTGCCTGGTTCTCGCGCCAGTTGGCGAAGTAATGCATGAGACGGTCTGCCCCGATCGCTTCGGGCGCGGACAAGATCTCATCCATCTCGGCGAGATATTCCTCGAAATAGGCAGCGACCATGGCCTGGCCGAAAGCATCTTTCGAACCGAAGTAGTGGTAAAACGAGCCCTTGGGCACTCCGGCCTCCGAGAGGATCTCGGCCAATCCGACCGCGGAATATCCTTTTCGTCCCATGATCGCCTGTCCGACCGACAGGATGGCCGATCTGGTGTCGTGGTGGGGGTGAGTGGCAGCCATCACCCCCATGTAGGGACGCTTGCACCTCACGTCTACGAGATGGGGCTTCGAGGAGGTCGCGCGAGCCGTGGAAGTTGCGGAAAAATCATAAGATTATCAGGAGCGGTTGGCTTTCGCGGCGATCCGGAAATTAAAATCGCCTGCGGCACTAGACGATCGGTCTAGTCGTTCCTAAATCCATTTTGACAGAGGCCCAAGGGTGGCGCGCTTCGAAATCGGAGTGGGCTGAGACCAACTTTACTGGGCCTGTTATTCACCAGCGGCCGTTTTGTGCCGCACGGAAGGAGATTATCATGAAGGTACTAATGGTACTGACATCGCACGACACGCTTGGGGATACAGGCAAAAAGACCGGCTTCTGGCTCGAAGAGCTTGCCGCGCCATATTATGCGTTCAAGGATGCGGGCGCGGAAATCACTCTGGCCTCGCCGCTTGGCGGACGCCCGCCGCTCGACCCGAAGAGCAATGAACCCGATGCGAAGACCGACGACACGCGGCGCTTCGAAGCCGATGAGGCGGCGATGAAGCAGCTCGGGGAAACCGTGAAGCTGGCCGATGTGAACGAAGGTGATTTCGATACCGTGTTCTATCCCGGCGGCCACGGCCCGCTGTGGGATCTCGCGGAGGACAAGACATCGATCGCGCTGATCGAAAGCTTCGTTGCGGCCGAGAAGCCTGTCGCGCTGGTCTGCCACGCGCCCGGCGTCCTGCGCCACGTCAAGTCCGCCGATGGAACGCCGCTGGTTCAAGGCAAACGCGTCACCGGTTTCACCAACACCGAAGAAGAAGGCGTCGGACTGACAGATGTGGTCCCGTTCCTCGTGGAAGATGAACTGAAGGCGAAAGGCGGCAACTATTCCAGCGGACCCGACTGGGGCCCTTATGTGCTGGAAGACGGATTGCTGATTACGGGGCAGAACCCTGCATCGTCGGCACCCGCTGCGAAAGCGTTGCTGGAGGCGGTCAAGAACGCTGCCTGATAACTGGCTGGTTTAGCGTAATGCTCGGCGAACGACTTATCCCGGTGTGCTCCGTCGCATCGGGAGAAGTCATTTCTGTCTTGTGCGGCCAAAGATATATTGGGCCTGGTGTCGGTCATCCGATCGTGGATGGTGCCGAATACCGGGCCGGTGCGTAGAGTAGGCATGGAAAAGACTGTCGAAGATCTTCAGCGTGACATGCAGGCGGCCGCAGATGCTCTCGATTTCGAGGAGGCACGGCGCATCCGCGATCGGATCAATCTGATGCGCGGCGGAGCGGATGCTGAAGCGGCTGCCGAGGCAGACACGAGCGGCCTCGCGCGTCAGCGACCGGGAGCGATGGGGCTGGGCACGAGCCGGCAAAGGCCGGTTCCTCCGCCAGAGTGGAAGCCGCCCAAAAAGCCAGATCCCATGACGGCCAATCGCAATCGCAAGTAGCGACCGGCACGGTTACATAAGGCGCGATGTCCCTTGGCGACTTTGATGCTTGCGAAGGAAAACTCTTGCAATCAATTCTGGCGTTTCTGCGCCAGTTCGCGGGAAACAAAACCAACCAGCACAAGCAGGCAAGTCGCCCAGTAGATCGGCACGAAAGCCACCTCATTCCCGATGACGAGGCGTACAGCGAGTGTGGTGACCAAGCCTGCCGGTACACCAACGACCAGCCCCCACCAGCCCGCCCGCAAAAGAGGCGCGCCCGAGCCTTGTCGCTCTCGCTTGTTGAGCCAGATGAAGGTCCCTGTCGCGACGACGATGCAGAGCGCTAGCCCGAACAGAATATAGGCGATCTTGACCGGCAATCCGCCGAAGTTGCCAAAATGCAGATTATAGACCGACGCCGCCAGTTGCTGGCCGATTTCACCGTCGGCAAGGCCGGCTGTGCCATGAAACCGCCCGTTGGCGTCGAAGGCATAGTATTCGCCGAAGATCAGGCGCTGCGGATGAAGGCCGACAATCTGGACATGCTGGCCGACCGTGCCGGGATCGTGGAGTATGACGTAGGAAGGCCGTACCTCCGGGAATTCGCGCGCCATATATTCAAGTGCGGGGACCAGATTGGCGACAGGCGCAGGTGCCGCGTTCTCGGCAGGCTCGTCGCCGAAAATCGGCGCGATGGCGGCTTCGCTGTCGCCTTCGTACCCTGCGTAGGCCAGGCCGCCTGCAGTCACGTAGAACAACCCGATGACCGATCCAGTCAGCGCAATCGCCAATGCGAAGGGCAGGGTCCAAACCGCAAGCCGGTTGTGCCAGTCCACGGTTGCCACTTCGTCCCAGCGACGGGCACGCAGACGGAAGGCGTCCCGGAAGATGCGCGGATGCGCCAGTATTCCCGAGACGCTGAGAGCAACGATCATGGCGCCGAACGCGCCCACTAGGGTCATGCCGATGGTTGCGGGCAGGTTGAGCCGGTAATGGAGTGCAAGAAGGAACTCAGCCCAGGCATTCTCTTCGGGCTCGACGACCGCGCCGTCCCCGTCGACATGAAAGGCCTGCGTGTCGGTCGTCACTGTCGTACGGGGCAGCGATGGCACCGGCAGATGAACATAGAGATGGGTGGTGGTCGGAGAGCCTTCTTCCCGCTGCAGCACGTTCTGCGCTGCCCGCTGGACGCTGGCTGGAGCGATCGTCGCCATTTCCGGCGCGCCCGGCTGTTCGAGCCTCTGCCACTCCTCGTAGAGGACGAGTGCGGTGCCGCTGACGCAGATCAGATAGAGCAAGGCACAGCAGATCAGGCCGATGGTGGAATGCGCCGCCAGGCTTCGCTGGACCAGACCGTTCTCGGCATCCTTTCTCATATCACCGCTCCCTGGACCAGAACCAGTGGGAGGCAGGCGAGCGCGGGCGCTGAAAGCCAAGCAAATTGTCTCATGCGCGACCTCATGGTGAGGACGGCGAAGGAGAGGAGGGGCCAGGCGAGCGGGACGAAGGCGAGCACGGTCACATTCGCATTGGCTTCAGAGCCGCCGGTGGCCGCAATGAGGTCGCGGAGGGCCAGCGCGATCACGAGGCTGGCGAGGAGAGAGAGCGGACCGGCGATGAGGAAGGTGGCCAAGGCCTTGCCGGTGGATCGTCTGGCCGCAGGAAGGCTGCGGACTTTCGGGGCCGATTTCTTCCTCTTTGCCAAGGGTTTGGCGGCATCGAGCAGGAGGAATACCCCTGCCGCTGCCATGGCGCAAAGGCTGACATTGGCGATACCCCATGCGCCGGAGTGCGCCCCGGCCGCGAGCACGGCCAGAACGACCGTGCCCCAGCCGAGGGTGTTGAGCGTCGAAGACCTTCCGGTCCGCCCCCACGACACGCGCAGGATCACGATTCCTAAAACGGAAAGCGCGAGAGCGAACCAGATAAGCCCTTGACCGAGCATCAGAACTTATACGCCAGCGAGCCGTTGATGCTGCGTTTTTCGCCCGGATAACAATCGCCCCGGACGAGACAGACGGAGAAATATTCCTCATTCGTCACGTTACGGGCGGTCAGCCGAAGCTCGAACGGGCCGAAATCGTAGCCTGCCGAAAGGTCGCCGACGGTGTGGCCATCGACCCGGTAGGTCAGCAGGCTGCCTTCGATGGCGGAAAGGCCGTTGCTCTCGTTCCCGCCCACATAGCGAACGCCGCCGCCCAGCGAAAACCCGTCCAACGCTCCGGTGAAATTGTAGAGAGCGAAGAGCGAGGCCTGCCAGTCGGCAATCGACGTCAGGCGGTATCCGTCGGGATCCTTGGTATCAAGATAGCTGACATTGCCGTCCAGCCGCAGCCCGCCGACCAGCGCATTGGCTTCGAGCTCCACGCCGCGCACCTTCGAGACGCCTTCCTGCTGGCTGTCCCCGCCGACAAGCGAATTGGGGTTGGGCAGGTTGGACACCTCGATATCGAACGCGCTTAGTGTCACCAGCGCGTTGACGCCGCGCGGCTGGTACTTGATGCCGACTTCATATTGCCGTCCTTCCTGGGGAAGCAGCTGTTCATTGGTCAGCGTGTCGATCCCGACTACGGGCTCGAAGCTTTCGGCATAGCTGGCGTAGGGCGAAATGCCTGCAGGACCGCGCCAGAGCACGCCGACGCTGAAGCTGGTGGCATCATCTTCCTGGCGGCTGCCGTTTTCCACGCGGTTGGTCACATTGTCGAAGCGCACGCCCGCATTGGCCACCAGATTGCCGAGGCTCATCTGGTTCGAGATGTAATAGCCTGTGGATTTTACATAGTTGCGCGGGCCATCGCCCTTCATGCTTTCGACCTCGGCCACGGTCGGCACGCCGGCATACTGCGGATCGAAGGCGTTCAGAGTGCCGAGGTCCGCGAGATATGCCGTATCGGAATCGGTGAACACGTCCTGATACTGAACGCCTGCCAGCAATTCATGCTCGATCGGACCAGTGGTGAAGTCGGCGCGGGCACGGACGTCGAAGGCCATCTGTTCGCTGCGATTGTCGGCGAGATAGAAGGTCCAGCCGCCATTGCCCTCGGCATCGATGCGGGGCACGCCATTTCCGCGGAAGGAAATCCAGGCCTGCCGATAATCGGCATGGGTATCGAGATAACGTGCGACGCCTTCGACCGAGAAGATTCTGTTGATCTGCTGCTCTGCGATCAGGGTAAGCGCCAGGCTTTCGGTATCGTAGGCGTTGAAGCCTGGTGCGCCGTGATAGCTGTAGGGATCGATTTTCTCGCCGCTGGCGCCTTCAAAGAGGGTGCCTGTCACCGGAAGAAACTGGTGCGCCGTATCCGAATTCTGGTCGGAATAGTTGGCCAGGATCGTGATCTCGGTGCCGGGAGCGGGGCGGGCGGTGAAGGCCGGTGCGATGACCAGCTTGTCGTCCGAAACCTCTTTGATCTGCGTATCGGAATCGCGCAGCAGACCTACGAAGCGGAACTGCGCGCTGTCTTCGGCGCCCGGAATGGCAATGTTGATGTCCGTGGCGATCTGCTTGCGGTCGAAACTGCCGTAATCGACGCGGACTTCGCCTTCGCTGGTGCCGTGGGGGCGCTTGGTGACGACATTGATGATGCCGCCGGGCGATCCCGCACCGTACAGGACGGAGGCCGGGCCTTTCAGCACTTCGACCTGCTCCAGCGTGTAAATGTCCTGGCGGGTGTTATTGTAATAGCCGAAGAGATACTGGAGATTATCGCGGTATTCGGGCGCATCGAGGCCGCGGACCTGGGCGAAATCGCCCCTCGTGGAAAAGCCGAAGGGTTCGGCGGTGACGCCAGCGGAATAGGTGAGGACATCGTCCAGCGATTGAGCGCCCTTTTCCTGGAAATCGCGCGCGGTTTCGATGGAGATCGAACGGGCTGTTTCCATGATCGGTTTATCGGACTTGGTCGCACCGAAATCGGATAGCGCGCCCGTTACGATGATCGTGGTTTCTTCGCGCTGGTCTTCCGGATCGCCAGTCTGCGCCGATTGCGCGTAAGCCGGAGCCGCGCTCAGTAATGCGATCTGCGCGGTGGTCGCCAAAAGCGAAAGCCTCATTCCAAAAATTCCCTGTTCCTTGACCCTGGATTGATCCGTCGTGTGCGAATCGATTGAGGGCCTGCTATTGAGAACAATTATCAATTGCAAGTCTTGTGAGGGAATTTGCAGATTGGTGCTCAAGTTAAGCGATCGCTAATCCTGTCCATACTTGAACAATCGGACCACGCCCGGGCGCCGCGTCCGATTAACCGTGCAAATGCTTATCGCGTCTTTAACTGTAAATAGTGGCTGTTCAGGCGGATTGCGCGCTTCGGCGCGAACCGAGCAGGCCGCGCGCGATTACTTGGGCCTGTATTTCTCCGGCACCTTCGAAGATATTCAATATACGCGCATCGCATAAGACCCGGCTTATCTCATATTCGAGCGCATATCCGTTGCCGCCATGGATCTGCAGCGCATTGTCCGCACTCGACCACGCCACGCGGGCGCAGAGCAGTTTCGCCATCCCGGCCTCGATATCGCAGCGTTCGCCGCGATCCTTCTGACGCGCGGCGGTCCATGTAAGTTCGCGGGCGATCACAAGTTCGCAGACCATCAGAGCCAGCTTGTCCGACACACGCGGAAACGCCAGCAACGGTTTACGGAATTGCTGGCGTTGGGTCGCATAGGACAGGCCGAGGTCGAAGGCATTCCAACCCACGCCCAGTGCCCGTGCGGCGGTCTGGATGCGGGCGCCTTCGAAAGTGCGCATTAGTTGCTTGAAGCCCTCACCTTCGACGCCGCCCAGCAGGCCGTCTTCCGCAACCTCGAAACCATCGAAACCGAGGGTGTATTCCTTCATGCCGCGGTAGCCGAGCACTTCGATCTCGTCGCCCGCGATCCCTTCGTCGGGGAAGGGATCGCTATCGCTGCCGCGGGTCTTTTCGGCCAGCAGCATGGAAAGGCCCGCATATCCCGGGGCCGCAGGGTCGGTGCGGCACAGAATGGTCATCAGATCGGCGCGCGCGGCATGGGTGATCCATGTCTTTGCCCCGTCGATCCGCCATGCCCCGGTGTCGGTCTGCCGCGCCCTGGTGCGCACCGAGGCGAGGTCGGAGCCGGTATCGGGTTCGGTAAAGACCGCGGTCGGCAGGATCGATCCATCGGCGATCCGGGGAAGGAATTTCGCCTTCTGTTCGTCCGTGCCGTTCTGACCGATCAGTTCGCCCGCAATTTCGGACCGGGTGCCCAGCGATCCCGCGCAAATCCAGCCGCGCGATAATTCTTCGGAAACGAGACACATGGCCAGCTTGCCGAGACCGAGACCGCCATGCTCTTCCGGAATGCAGACGCCGAAGACACCCAGTTCGGCCATTTCCCGGACCACATCCAGCGGGATTAGGGCATCGGCCAGATGCCACCCATGAGCATGGGGCGCGATGCGTTCGCTGGCGAAGGTGCGGAACTGGTCGCGGATCATGTCCAGCGTGTCGTCACCGGTGCCTTCATAGGGGCGTTCGCCATCGGCGAGCCTGCGCGCCAGCTCCGCCCGCCTATCCGGAGTGTTGCCCGATCGGACGAAGTAGGCGGCCGCATCGCTCGCGGCGAGGGCGAAGGCTTCCTGCTGCAAACCGAAATCGGACGGCCGCACGATCTCGCTCTGGCTCATCGCCACGCCGCTGAAGATCTGGGCACAATATTCGCCGATCCCGATGTCGAGGACGAGGCGTTCCAGATCGCCAAAGGCATCTGCGTGGCTGGCCCGATCCGCCCAATCGCACAACGCGCCAAGCGCTTCGACCTGTGTGGCGATCCATGCATAGCCGTGAAGCCGGTGCTGCTCGCGTTCGGCCACCGCGGGATCGACCTTGCCGGCTATCGAAACGATTTCGCCGATTTTGTTGCGCACCATGCCGCTGAACTCTGCGGCTGATCGGGCAGCGGACCGGGCGAGGGCGAGGCTATCGGTCACTGCAGGCTCGCCCTTGCTTCCATCGCCACCACGCTATCGCAGCGGACCGCCTGATAGACCCCGTCGCTTTTGCGAAGCCAAACCGGCTGGCCCAGGAACAGCGGCGCCATCGCGCGGAAGGAAAAGCTGGCAAGCGTACCGCTGCGCTGGGCAAGCGCGGCGAGCTTTGCCGCCGTGAAGGGGCCATGGATGACCAGCGCGGGATAGCCCTCGACCTCGGTAGCATAGGGCCGGTCATAGTGGATGCGATGGGCGTTCGCCGTCGCGGCGGAGAAGCGGAACAGGTTCACCTCCTCCGGCTCCCAGATTTCGCCCTGCGGCAAGGGGTTCTCCGGCACGGGCATAGGTGTCCGCTCACCGGCGGGGCGATAGACATAGGTCTGGACTTCGCGCACGCGGACCGACCCGTCCTGCTCGAGCCGCTTTTCAACTTTCGCGAAGATCAGGTCGCCCGACCCGCCGAGCTTGTGCGTCAGCGCGATGATCTCGCTGGTCTGGCGCGCCCTTTGGCCGATAACGAGCGGTGCGAGGAAATGCATTTCGGAAGCTGCGAACATCCGCCTCGGCAGGCTGACATCGGGCAGGAACACCCCGCGCTTCGGGTGACCGTCGGGACCGATCTCGTCATCGGTCGGGGAGGGAAGGAAGAACGCCCAATGGGCAAGCGGTGGGACGGCGGACTGTCCGTCGTCGCCTAGGGCCTGCGCGTAGCGTCGTAGCGGGGCGCGGTGAAGCGTTTCCTCCTCCACCAGTTGGCGGCCAACCGCCTCCTGCCATTCGGCAAGCTGCGCCGGGGTGACGCTAGCCACCGCTCAGGCGCCCTTGAACTCTGCCTTGCGTTTCTGGAGGAACGCCATCGCGCCTTCGACCGCGTCCTGCGTGCTGCCGGCCCGGCGCTGGGCCCTGGCTTCGGCGGCCAGCGTGGCGGTGAGATTGTTTTCCAGCCCGTCGCGCAGGACCTGCTTCATTGCGCCCAGCGCCACGGTCGGCCCCTGCGCCAGCCGCTGGACGAGCGCGTCGGCCTCGCTTTCAAGGGCATCATCCTCGACGCACTTGTAGATCAGTCCGATCCGTTCCGCTTCCTCTCCGGGAATTTTCTCGCCCAGCATGATCATCCGCGTCGCCTGTGCCATGCCGATCAGGCGGGGCAGCATCCAGCTCGATCCGCCATCGGGCACCAGGCCGATATTGGCGAAGGCCTGCAGGAAATACCCGCTCTTGCCGGCGATCACGAAATCGGCAGCCAGCGCGATCGAGCATCCGATTCCGGCGGCAGGACCCTGGACCACAGATACGACCGGGACGGGCAGGCTGGCGAGTGCCTGAATCATCGGATTGTAATGGCGGGACAGCGAGCCGAAGGCGCGGTCTCCCCCGCTCACCGACATCTTCGAATTGGTAGCGAGATCGGCGCCCGAACAGAAGGCGCGGCCCGCTCCACTAAGCAACACGGCGCGTGCGCCGCCGAGGTCGGTGATGGCAGCGAAAATCTCGTCCGCCATCTGGGGCGGGCAGGCATTGAGCCGCTCGGGCCGGTCCAGCGTGATCTTGAGGACATCGCCTTCACGCTCGCTACGGATCATTTCGAAATCGCTCATCGCTGTCTCCCGCACAAAATCTGGTTTGGGCTTCCTTGGGCAAAAGGGTCTGTAAATGCAACCGACTGCGATGTTCGGTGGCCGGGGAAATGCGGATTGGGTTTCAGGCGAACTGCCACAGCAGCATCGCCATGGCGAACATGACGAAACCGGCGATGGTGGCGCTCAGCGTCCAGCTGCGGAATGTCTCCGCCTCGGTAAGCCCGAGATATTGCTTGACGAGCCAGAAGCCGGTGTCGTTGACATGGCTCGCGATCGAGGCGCCTGCACCGATCGAGACGGTGACCAGCGCGATCTGTGCCGGCGAAAGTCCCGCCGCGGTGATCAGCGGCGCAGCAAGCCCTGCGGCAGTAACCATGGCGACCGTTGCCGATCCCTGTACCACGCGGATGAAGGCGGCGAGCAGGAATGCGAAGACCGGTACCGACAGATCGAACGCCGAGACGGCATCGGTGATCTGCGCGCCCGCTCCGGACTGGATCAGGACTTCCTTGTACGCCGCTCCCGCACCAACCACGAGCACCATGAGACCCGCTGGCGCGAGAGCACGGGTCATGACATCGGACACGGTCTGCAGCGGCGCATCGAGGCGCAGTCTCAGCCACAGCCCGACGAAAGCACAGGCGATGATAAGCGCGGTGAACGGATGGCCGACGAATTCGAGCACGGTCCGCGCCGGTCCCTCGGTAAGGATGCCGCTTGCCAGCGCCGCAAGCAGGATCAGCGACAAAGGAATCAGCATGCCCGCCAGGGCCGGGACGAAGCCGATATGGGCAAGCTGGGGCGCTTCCTCGTCGAAACGTGGGGGCGGGCCGCTCTCTCCGAAGCCCTTCTGTCCCTGGGTCAGCATGGCGAACACCGGTCCGGCAATCACGGCGGCCGGGATCCCGCAGGCAAGGCCATAGATTGCCAGCAGTCCGTAATCGGTCCCGATGAGCTCGGCGACGGCGACCGGCCCGGGATGCGGGGGCAGCAAGGCATGCATCGTTAGCAGCCCTGAAAGCAAGGGCAGGGCGAAATACATGACCCGCCGCTTCGCCCGCAGCGCCAGAGTGATGACCAGCGGAGCGAGCACGATGAAGCCCACGTCGAAAAACAGGGGGATGCCGACCAGCGTGCCGATGACCACCAGTGCCCAAGGCGCGCGGCCTTCGCCGAAAGCATCGAGCAGCCGGTTTGCCAACACACCGATCCCGCCACTCGCTTCGAGTAGTCCGCCCAGCATGGCACCGAGCCCGATCACCACCGCGACGAAGCCAAGCGCTTCCCCGGTCCCCTTGCGCACGGCCGAGAGCACGTCGGCCGGTGGCGCGCCGAACGCAATGCCCGTGGCAAGCGCGACGACCAGTAGGGCGATGAAAGCGGGGACTTTCCATCGCAGTACCATGAAGATGAGCACGAATATGCTGACTGCCACGATGGCGAGGCTGGACCAGGGTTCAGCCATCACGCCACCGTCACGGTCGTCAGACGAGCTGCACCAGCGATTTCGCCTGGGCCCACCGCCCTGGCTTCAGGATTCTCCAGCCTGCCGTGAAGTCGGATATCCTCCGATGACGCGCCGACCATGATCTCGACCGATCCGGGCAAAATCTGCCAGCCGCCCCGCCAGACGGCAAAATGCTCAGGGTCGAGCGTGAAGGTCACGCGCCGCGCATCGCCGGCGGGGATCGCCAGGCGCGCAAAGCCGCGCAATTCCTTTACCGGCCTCGCCAAGCCCGCAAGGGGTGCGCGGATATAAAGCTGGACGACTTCTTCCGCGTCGCGCGCGCTGGTGTTGGTCACTGTCGCTGCAATTTTCCATGCCAGCGAGCCGCCTTTGCCTTGCGGCACGACACTCAAATCGGAATAGCGGAACTCGGCGTAGGACAAGCCATGGCCGAAGGGAAAGAGCGGTCCGATATCTGCATCATGATAGCGGGCGCTGTCCTTCGATAAATCCGGATTGGCCGGGCGACCGGTCGGCGGATGCGCGTAATATTGCGGCACCTGCCCGATCCTGCGCGGCATGCCCATCGGCAGCCGCCCCGCAGGAGACACTTCGCCGAACAAAACATCTGCAATTGCGGGGCCGCTTTCATTACCCAGGAACCACGTTTCCAGCACTGCAGGAATGCCGTCCAGAACCTCTTCGAGCGCGAGCGGGCGGCCATTCATCAGGATAGCCACGATTGGCTTGCCGGTTGCCCGAATAGCGTCGACCAGCTCTTTCTGAGGGCCGGGCAAGCCAATATCCGATCGGCTGCGGGCCTCGCCCGAATGGTCGAAATCCTCTCCCATGACGAGCAGCACAACATCTGCATTTCTTGCCGCCTCGACAGCGGCGGCAATACCGCTCGTATCGGGATCGCGCGGAGAGACGCCCGGCGCATAGGTGACCGTTCGGGATTCCAGCGCAGCCCGCAGCGTAATAGATTCGTCCATCTGGCCGCGCGCCCGCCACGATCCGATGGTGGAGGACGCATCGTCGGCAAGCGCACCGATCAGCGCGATCCGCGCATCGCTGCGCAGGGGAAGGAACTTGCCTTCGTTGCGCAGCAGCACGATCGAGCGCGTCGCAGCCTCGCGCGCTACCGCGCGATGTTCTTGCGAACCGAGAACCAGTTTTTCCCTTTCTGCTTCGCCAAAGCGGAAGGGATCGTCAAACAGGCCCAGCCCTGCCTTTGCATGCAGAATGCGGCTCACCGCTTCGTCGACCAGCGGCAGCAGGGTCTGATCGGCGGCCAGCGCTTTTTCCAGATGATCGGCATAGGTTTCGCTGGTCATGTCCATGTCGACACCCGCGCGCAGCGCCAGTGCGGCGGCCTCTACCGGGTCGCTTGCCGCTCCATGCGCGACGAGTTCGAGGATGGCGTTCCAGTCGCTGACCACCAATCCCTGATAACCCCATTGATCGCGCAGGAGCGACCGGACCAGATCGGCATTGCCGGTAGTGGGGACGCCGTTCAATTCGTTGAACGCCGTCATGAAACTCCCGGAGCCCGCAGCAATCGCGGCCTGGAATGGCGGTAGATAGACCTCGTGCAAGGTTTCATTTGAAATGTCAGCACGGTCGTAATCGCGCCCGCCATCAGCGGCTCCATAGGCGCCAAAATGCTTGGCGCACGCCAATAGCACGTCCTTGTTGGCAAGATCGTCAGTCTGGAAGCCGAGGATTTGCGCTTCGGCCATGCGCGATCCCAAATATGGGTCTTCGCCGGCCCCTTCGACAACGCGGCCCCACCGGGCATCTCGAGCGATGTCGATCATCGGTGCGAAGGTCCAATGCAGCCCGCTGACGGACGCCTCGACCGCTGCGACGCGGGCGGCGCGTCGGGCCAGTTCTGGATCGAAGCTTGCGGCCATGCCCAGCGGCACCGGCATGATCGTTCGATAGCCATGGACCACATCCATCGCGAAGAGCAGCGGGATACCAAGCCGCGATTCTTCGACCGCCACGCGTTGCAGGCGCGCGAGAGGCTCTGCTCCAGCGACGTGGAGATAGGATCCCACCCGGCCTTGGCGGACCCGGTCCAGCGCGGCATCATCAATCCGGGAATTGAGCGCTTTCTGACGACCGCCGGCGAGCTGGGTCATCTGGCCGAGCTTTTCAGCCAGGCTCATCTGGGCAATCAAACCGCGGGCCCGCCGTTCGTGTTCTTCCGATGCAGCGACTTTGCTCGCTGCGAAGGCTGGGAAGCGGGTGCTTGCCGCCAGCAGCGCGCTGGCGGCGAGAAAGGCGCGGCGCTTGATTGCGGCGTTCATCGCGCGGGCCAGCTCGTCGGCAAAACATCCTGATTAGTCCGACCCGAATCGCGCCTGCGGGCTAAATTTGGCATGTGTCGCGAGGTGACGGATCTCCTGATCCGCGTGTACGCAACCCGACCGACCTTCGCCATCATTTTCCCCTCGCCATAGACATGGCGGCTGGTGCCAGGGCCTTATGTCCGGCTCCCAAAACGCCTTGTCATGGTAGCGGTAACATTAAAAGGCCATCTGCCAAAGAGGCTATACGCAAAAACTGTCTGGTGCACGGATCAGAACGTGTCATTTAGTGATAGTTGATCGCTATTCCTGAACAGGAAGCGGCTGGTTATCGGCGAATGTTGATCACACCAATGATCTGGAGGGGTTCAGCCGCCAGCCAGAAACCCGCGGCCTGGCGAGGCGCGGGTCTCGAGTTCCGGACTATGTCGGGAAGTGCTGGCTGGGGTGGCAGGGATCGAACCTGCGAATGGCGATACCAAAAACCGCTGCCTTACCACTTGGCTACACCCCAGCAGGCGGTCGCCCCTATAGCGCGCCTATCGCGAATGTGAAGGGTCGATTTTAAACCTTTTTGCCATCGAAATCAGCCGCGGAGTGACGCTCGCGGAGCTGCGTGTCTTCATCGCCCCAAACCTTGGTCACGATCCTGCCGCGCTTTACCGCAGGGCGCTCCCCGATTTGTTTCACCCAGCGGGAGACGTTTTCGTACTCGTCGATAGAGAGGAAGGTCTTCGCCTCGTTGTAGATCGTACCTTCGACAAAAGGTGCCATCCACGGCCACGCGGCAATGTCGGCGACTGTGTACTCATTGCCGCCAAGATATTCGCTGTCCTTCAAGCGCTGATCGGCGACATCGAAAAGCCTCTTCGTTTCCATGGCGTAGCGGTTGATCGGATATTCGTACTTTTCTGGCGCGTAGGCATAGAAATGGCCGAAGCCCCCGCCGATGAAAGGGGCGCTGCCGATTTGCCAGAACAGCCAGCTGAGAACTTCGGCGCGTGTATGGTCGGTTGGCAGAAAGGCACCGAATTTTTCCGCCAGATGCATCAGTATGGCGCCACTTTCGAAAATGCGCAGCGGTTCGGGCCCGGTGCGGTCCAGCAGTGCGGGGATCTTGCTGTTCGGATTGATATTCACGAAACCGGAGCCGAATTGCTCGCCCTCTCCGATGTCGATCGTGAAGGCATCGTATTCCGCGCCCGAATGTCCTGCTTCCAGCAGTTCCTCGAACATGATCGTCGCTTTCACGCCGTTGGGCGTTGCTAGAGAATAGAGCTGAAAGCCGTGTTCGCCCTCGGGCAATGCCTTCGTTTCGCGGGCTCCAGCTGTAGGGCGGTTGATGTTGGCAAATTTCCCACCGCTCACGGTGTCGGCGCTCCATACGGCGGGCGGTGTGTAAGTGGCATCGGCCATGTTATGTCTCCTGTTTGGCGGGGCGATATGCCGCTCAACCGTTCGTCGCAAGATGGGGAACGCTAGCACGCTTTCCATGGTTGTTTGCCTTGCCATGACGAAGCTCATCTATGTCGACGATCAACTGCCAGGAATCACCCGCAAGGGTGCCGGGAAGGGGTGGGCGTATTACGACCCGAAGGGAAAGCTGATCACCGACAAGGCAGAGAAGAAGCGCCTGAACGCCGTCGCTTTGCCGCCAGCCTATACCGATGAATGGTTCTGTCCTGCGCCCAACGGCCATATCCTCGCCACCGGGATCGACGCGAAAGGGCGTAAACAATACCGCTATCACCCCGATTTCCGGGCTGAACGGGAAAGCGAAAAGTTCGATAAATGTCTGGCGTTCGGCAATCTTCTGCCGCTGGTCCGCAAGAAGGTCGAAGAAGATCTGAAAGGCCGCAAACTTACGCGCGAGCGGGCTGTGGCCAGTGTAGTTCGTTTACTCGACCTTGGTGCCATTCGCGTTGGCAATGAAGGATATGCTGAACGTAACAAGAGCTATGGTGCGACTACCCTGCGCCGCCGTCATGCCGAGGTCACGGGCAAGACGCTGAAGCTGCGCTACAAGGGCAAGTCCGGCAAGATGCGGGAAGTGACGCTGACGGACGGTAGCCTCGCGCGAATGGTGCGCAACATGCAGGACCTGCCGGGCCAGAATGTCTTCAAATATGTCGATGACGATGGCGAGGTGGAAACGGTAACCTCCAGCGACGTAAACGAATATCTCGAAGCCTGTATGGGTGAGCGCTTTACCGCGAAAAATTTCCGCACCTGGCACGCCAGCGTGCTCGGCTTCGAAACGCTGCGCACCGGTGATGGCGAAATCCCGATGAAAAGCTTGCTCGAGTGCGTGGCAACCCATCTGGGCAATACCCCGGCCGTGACCCGGAAGAGCTACATTCACCCGGCGGTGATCGATCTGGTTGGGAGGCAGGAAGACTGGCGCCGTGGTGTGAAGTTGCCGCGTGCGACCCGTTGGCATACGCGAGAAGAGCGGGCTTTGATTGCGATGCTGCAGGTTTGCCCAAGCGCTGCCGAGCTACTCGCGGCATAAAACGTAAAAATCCTAGGCATTTAAGCCACAAACCTCTAAAGTGCCGCTCACGGCCCTTCCGGTCGACTTTGGGGCGTCCGAGCGACGACGCCTCGATTGACCTGCGCGCTCCAGGACACGGCATATGCAAAGACTTGCCAATTTCGACGTTAGCCGACAGTTCGTTGGCAAGTGGAGCAAGGTTGCTGCGCAGACCATGTTCGGCATTATTTGTGCGGCGTCGATGGTCGGCTTGCGAACGCTATACGATCTATGGGCACCGACGTCTGGCCCTTTTGCAATGATTTATCCCACCGTACTGCTCGCCACTTTATATGGGCATTGGCGCGCGGGTGTTGCTGCCTTCTGTGTAAGCTTCGCTTGGGCGTGGTATTTCGTACTTCCTGCTCCTCAGTCCTTTCTCTTCACCGAAGCTACAGATCCGGCGCGTGTTTTGCTGAATGGGGTCTGCGCAATAATCGTGATTATTTTCGCGGAGGCTTTCCGCCGTGCAGCGCACAGCACCATGGACACGATCAGGGAAGAAGCAGACCGCCGGCTTACCTTGCTGGCAGATCTCGAGCACCGAACGAAAAACAATTTCGCCCTTGTCGCAAGCATGCTCGAGATTCAGAAGCGGCGAATTCCCCATGCTGAACTGCACGGACCGCTGGATGATGCGGTCGGTCGCGTGCGCACTTTTGCCGACGCTTATTCCGGTCTGGCGATGGAGCAAGGCAAGGAAAAAGACGTGGCGATCGGACCGTACCTCGACATGATGCTTACTCGTCTGGAACGCGCTGCCCTGCCGCAAAACGTTAGGCTATTTCGCGAGATCGACGACATCAAGCTTTCGCGCGAGACTGCGGTCGCCATCGGCCTCTACCTGAACGAGGCGGTTTCCAACGCAGCAAAATACGCCTTTCCCGACAACCGCGCCGGGACGCTCGCAGTTTACTTTCACTGTCGTGACGGGAAGTGGCGCCTCACAATCGAAGATGACGGAGTTGGCGAGGAGGCGCTGTCACAAACACCGGGAGGTTTGGGCAGCAAGCTGCTGTCGGCCTTCGCGCAGCAGGCGGGAGCCACGCATCACGCAGGCCCGGTGCTCAACGGCTTCCGGACAGAAATGCGGGTGGCCGACGAAGCTCTTGCCTAGAGTATCCTAAAGGGATACCGGCTTGCCATGCATTTGGCCGGCGCAAAAATCAGGGCATGGCGCGAAGCGCAAGAGCCACCTATGAGCGCGGAGGAATTCGGCCAGAGATACGGCGCTCCGGATCCTTGGCCAAGTCGTACCGTTTACGGGTGGGAAGCCAAAGGCCGCATCGCTCGTTCGTTCATACAGAAACGACTCGCGGAGCTATGTATCTGCCAGCTGGCGGATTGGCACGAAGAGGCCGCTACCGAAGCGGATCTTAAGAAAGACCCATCACCGATGGATTCAAACAATCTACATCCTTTCTTTGACCTGCATACGCATGGATTCGTGCGGGTCGCGACGGCAACGCCCAAGGTCCGGACGGCCGACGTCGCTTACAATGCCGAGGGCATTCTGGAGCAGGCGCGCAAGGCGCATGATCGCAATGTCGACTTGCTGCTCTATCCTGAACTCTGTCTTTCCTCCTACGCGATCGACGATCTGCATTTGCAGACCGCGTTGCTCGATGCTGTCGAACGCCATTTGGCCGAAATCGTCGCGGCTTCCGCAGAGCTCACCCCGGTCCTAGTCATTGGCGCTCCCCTGCGCCGCAACGGGCGGATTTACAATTGCGCAGTAGCGATCGCGAATGGTGCTGTCCTAGGGGTCGTGCCGAAAAGCTATCTGCCGAATTATCGCGAGTTTTACGAGAAGCGCTGGTTCAGCCATGGCCGGTCTTGCATCGGTCTGGAGATTTCCGTGAACGGAAGATCGGTTCCGTTCGGAACCGATCTTATCTTCCAGGCAAAGGAACTTGCAGGTTTTACCTTCGGCATGGAAATCTGCGAAGATTTCTGGTCGCCCAATCCGCCTGGTACGCAGGCAGCTCTGGCGGGGGCGACGATACTCCTGAACCTGTCCGCGTCCAATATAACGATCGGCAAGTCCGACGAGCGGCACATGCTCACACGGGCTAGCTCCAGCCGATCTGTCTGCGCTTATGTCTATTCGGCCAGCGGCTATGGGGAGAGCACGACCGATCTCGCCTGGGATGGACAGGGGATGATTTACGAGATGGGCGATTTGCTGGCGGAAAGCGTTCGCTTCGACCACGCGCCCGAGCTGTCCGTTGCCGATGTCGATACCAAGCGCATCCTTGCAGAACGCATGAGGATGCAGACCTGGGGCGATTCTGCGGATGCGGAGGGCAGGCCAGAAGACAGTTATCGTCGTATCGAATTCAGTCACGACGTTGAGCGCCGCGACATTGGCCTTGAGCGTCCCGTCCGCCGTTTCCCCTTCGTACCCAATCGGAGGGAGAAGCTGGATGAAGATTGCTATGAAGCGTTCAACATCCAGGTCGATGCGCTCATGCGCCGGATTGAGGCGACGCGGCCGAAATGTCTGGTGATCGGGATATCCGGCGGTTTGGACAGCACGCATGCCTTGCTGGTTGCTGCCAAGGCGATGGACCGGCTGGGGCGCCCGAGAACCGATATCCGCGGCTATACGATGCCCGGCTTTGCCACGTCGGACCACACCAAATCCAATGCCTGGAAACTGATGGATGCCTTTGCCATCACGGCCGAAGAAATCGATATCAGGCCAGCTGCGAGGCAAATGCTAGAGGATATGGACCATCCCTTCGCCAAGGGTGAGGAAGTCTATGATGTCACCTTCGAGAACGTGCAGGCGGGCCTGCGTACCGATTACCTCTTCCGGCTGGCAGGCCATCATGGTGGCTGGGTCATCGGTACGGGTGATCTGTCCGAACTTGCGCTTGGCTGGTGCACCTATGGGGTAGGGGACCAGATGAGCCATTACGGCGTCAATTCCGGAGTTCCTAAGACGCTGATCCAGTATCTAATACGTTGGACTACGACGACTAACCAGTTCGACGACGGTGTGGACGAGGTGTTGGGAGCAATCCTCGACACCGAAATAAGTCCTGAACTCGTGCCCGCCGGCAAAGACGGAATCATCCAGTCCACTCAATCGATTATCGGTCCCTACGAACTGAACGATTTCTTTCTTCACCATGTGATCCGCTGGGGTCAGAGCCCGAGCCACGTGGCGTTTCTGGCATGGCACGCATGGAAAGATGCGGATGATGGGCTCTGGCCTATCGGTTTTCCCGTGGAAGCCCGCAACCAGTACGATCTGGCAACCATCCGCAAATGGCTGGAGAATTTCGTGAAGCGGTTCTTTGGCTTCAGCCAGTTCAAGCGGAGTGCATTGCCCAACGGACCGAAAGTCAGCGCTGGCGGCGCGCTTTCACCGCGCGGGGATTGGCGCGCGCCGAGCGATGCCGTCGCGGACATCTGGCTCGACGATATCAAGAGAAACGTGCCGGAAAGCTTGTAGGCTTTCCGGCACGTCACTGGTCACATGGGGCAAGGGAGGATTATGCGACCAGCTGTTCCACCTTCTCATGAGCCTCGGCGATCTTTTCTTCTCCGCCTTCGCCCATGATGCCATCGGCCGCGACGATTTCCACATCATGCATGCCGAGGAAGCCGAGGAAGAACTTGAGCCAGGGGCTCATGAAATCAACCTCGCTGCCAATCGGCGTTCCGCCGGTCGCGGCGGTGAGATAGACCTTCTTTCCGGTCAGCAGGCCTTCGGGACCGTTTTCGGTATAGCGGAAAGTCGTTCCGGCGCGGGCGACAAGGTCTGCCCATGCCTTGACCGTGGCAGGCACTGAAAAGTTGTAGACCGGCACGCTGAACACGATGGTGTCTGCCTGCTGCAGTTCCTCGATCAGCTCGTCGGCGATCTTGGCCAGTTCGTGCTGCTCGGTCGACCGGTCGGCATAAGGAGCAAGGTTGGCTGCGAAGCGATCAGCATCGATATACGGCAGATCGTTCTTGGAAAGGTCGCGCGTGACTACGTCGGCGCCCTGGCTCTCGGCAAGTTTGCCGACAAGCTTCTGGCCCAGACCGCGGGATACGGATTCTTCGCCACGAATGCTGGCGGTGATGTGAAGAATAGTGCTCATAGTCAGTCTCCTTTTCAGGCCGCGTCCACGAGGACGAGTTCGGAATCCTCGAGCGCGGTTATGGTAATTATTTCTTCCTTGGTGATGGCCACACCGTCGCGGGCCTTCGCTTCCGTATCTCCCACGCGGATGCGCCCGGTGGCCGGCACGAGATAGAGATGACGATCCGCCTGGCGGGGGACGTAAGTCACGCTTTCGCCGGCCTTGATAGTAGCTCCCAGAACGCGGGCGTCGGTGCGGAGGGGGAGGGCATCCTCATCATTGTCAGCTCCGCTGGCGAGCGGGATGAAAGCGCCGGCACGGTCGCCTTTCGGAAATTCCCGGGCTCCCCAATCGGGCTCGCCGCCACGTTGCGTAGGAATGATCCAGATCTGGAAGATGGTCGTTTCCTCGTCTTCCAGGTTGAATTCCGAGTGGGCCACGCCGCGGCCTGCGCTCATCACCTGAACATCGCCTGCTTCGGTACGCCCTTCATTGCCCATGCTGTCGCGGTGGGTAATGGCACCGGTGCGGACATAGGTGATGATCTCCATGTCCTGGTGGGAATGGGTCGGAAAGCCGGATTGCGCCGCGATAACATCGTCATTCCAGACGCGCAGGGCGCCCCAGTTTACGCGGGCCGGATCATGATAGCCCGCAAATGAGAAGTGATGATGGGCATCGAGCCAGCCATGATTGGCTGCACCGAGGCTTTCGAATGGTCTGTGTTCGATCATAGCGGTCTTCCTTTCGCAGGACTGCCTTGTTGACCTTGGAAATAGAGATTGCTCGCCATTCCGATAACTGCGATAAAACACACCAAGATGTTCAGGAAATCCGAACAATGAAACTTGGGGAGCCGAGCCTCGATCAGCTTCGGATATTCCTCGCCGTGGCCGAAGAAGGCAGCTTCGGTGCAGCGGCACGGCGAATGGGCCGTGCGGTATCCGCTGTCAGCTATGGCATTTCGCAGATGGAAACGCAGCTTGGCGTGACCCTTTTCGGACGCGAGGGATCGCGGCGGCCCGTCCTCACCGAAGAGGGGAGGGGCCTGCTCGTCGAAGCCAAGGCGGTGGCCGATGGCATCGATCATTTGTTGGCCAAGACGCAAAGCCTTCACGCAGGCCTGGAAAGCGAGGTGTCACTGGTGGTCGATGTGATGCTGCCGGGCGACGTGACGGCCAGCGTGCTGCGCGACTTCCGGGAAATGTTTCCGACGGTCGCCCTTCGTCTGCAAGTCGAAGCATTGGGGGCGGTGGCAGCCTGCGTGCTGGACGGAGGCGCAGATCTTGCCATCGGGGGGCCGGTCCTGTCCGACCATGCGGAACTCGAACGACAGGCAATCGGCGCCATCGAACTGGTACCCGTTGCAGCACCCGATCATCCGCTTGCGAGCGCGGGCGTAGAGCCGGGAGAAAGCCGCCGGCATTTGCAACTGGTCCTGTCCGACCGATCGCCTTTGACCGAGGGGCGCGAATTTTCAGTGCTTTCACCCCAAAGCTGGCGACTGGCAGATCTTGGAGCCAAGCATGCGCTGCTCAAGGAGGGGATCGGCTGGGGTAATATGCCGCGTCACATGGTGATGGACGACATCACCGCGGGGAGGCTTCGCGAGCTCGACCTGCCTGAGAAACCGGGTGCGAATTATACACTGAGCGCGCTTTGGCGCCGCAACGAGGCGCCCGGGCCCGCTACCAGCTGGTTGATCGACGCAATTCGGGACCGGCTGGTAAATTGCAGCGGCGTCGATGCTTCGGTCAGCGGAACTGCCTAGAGCTTCGTCACCCAGCCCTGAGTATCTTCGAAAGAGCCTTTCTGGATGCCCACCAGTCTTTCACGGATCTTGTGTGTCATTTGCCCGGTGCCGCCGGTCCCGATGGTGAACTCTCCATCAGGGCCAAGCACCGTGCCAACCGGGGTAACTACGGCAGCCGTGCCGCAGGCCATCGTTTCCAGCAGCTTTCCTGTCGTCGCATCGGCACGCCACTGGTCGATGCTGTAAGGTTCTTCGCGCACCTGCAGCCCTTCCTCGCGCAGAAGCTGGATCAGACTTTCGCGGGTGATGCCGGGAAGGATCGTGCCGGTCAGCGGGGGAGTGATGACAGTGCCGTCATCGAACACGAAGAACAGGTTCATGCCGCCCAGTTCCTCGACCCATTTCTTTTCGACCGCGTCGAGGAACACGACTTGGTCACAGCCATTCTCTATGCCTTCGGCCTGAGGAACGAGGCTGGCCGCGTAATTCCCGCCGGTCTTGGCCGCGCCGGTACCGCCGGGCGCAGCGCGGGTGTAATTGCGGCTGACCCAGATTTTCACCGGCTTTGCACCACCCTTGAAATAAGGGCCAACGGGACTGGCGATGAGGACATATTTGTATTGGCGCGCAGGGCGTACGCCGAGGAATGCCTCGGAAGCGAACATGAAGGGCCGCAGGTAAAGCGAGCCGTCAGGGTCGGACGGCACCCAGTCCCGGTCCTTGGCTACTAGCTGGCGGATGGATTCGAGGAAAAGTTCTTCCGGCAATTCGGGCATTGCCATCCGCCTCGCGCTCTCATTGAAGCGGCGCGCATTTTGTTCGGGCCGGAACAGGGCGAGGCTGTCATCGCCTTGCTTATAGGCTTTCATGCCTTCGAAAATTTCCTGCGCGTAATGCAGCACGGCGGCAGCAGGATCGAGCGCGATGGGTTCGCGCGGGCCGAGCGTTGCCTTGTGCCATCCGCCCTTATCGGCATCGTAATCGATGACGACCATGTGATCGGTGAACAGCTTGCCGAAACCGGGATCCTTTAAGGCTTGATCGCGGGTTTCACCGGGGACGGGGGCGGCGTGGGGAAGATGCTCGAAATCCATGTCTGGGCGGTTACTGGGAAGGACAGGACGACGCAAGTATCGTACGCTTGAAGATGGGCCTGAAAATGAGAAGGCCAGCCTCTCGCCCGTGGAGAGACTGGCCTTCGCATGGTCAGCGGCCGGAAGTGCCGCTCACGTCGCCTTACTCGGCAGGAATGTTACCGAATATGCTCCGTAGGGATCTTCACCGACCTCGCTACTGAACCATGAGACATCGGATCACCTCCTTTCAAGCTTGTGAGCTGCATCCCGCGTTTCACCGGGGATGAAGATCGCGTTCGCCGCTGATCTTGAGATCAATTTGAGTCTTTCCGCAGCACAAAACAAGCCTTGTAAAAAAGTTTTCCCACGTCAGAATTGTCGTTTGTGGCTCGGTAGTATTTCCGGGCCATTGTCATGACAGGTTTACGCCGAACCCACAGGCGATGAACTGGAGGCGGGACTCGGCCTATCGGCAATCCTCTATAACCCGCGTCACTTCGCCCCAGGCGGGAACGTAAAGTGTGGGAAGGCCTGAGGTTTCCACAGCGAATCGACCTTTCGTCAGAGCCATGGCATCGAGCAGAGGATCGCGGGCCTGAAGGCTTGTTCTTACCTGCGGAAGCTGCCCACTGACCTGTTGCGCCGCTAGCGACCGTTCGGTCGTTTCGGTCAGGATCCGTATGGAAGCATTGGGTCCAGCCGTTCCAGCGCGGGAGAGCACCACCTCATTTCGCGAGCGATCGCATCGTAGCGAGAATTTCGGTTCCGTTTGAGATTGCCCATAGAGAGCGACTGAACCGCTTCCATCCGATCGATAAGACCAATCGCCGGCGGTCCGCGGCGCATCCATCCAGTTCGAATATTTGGGAATCGAAGCGGGAGGAGGTGCCGTTGGGGGCGATGGTTCCTTTTCCACGGGCGCAGGGGTGGGTGCCGGGGTCGAATCTGGTGCCGGTACGCAGGCCACCGCGAGCAAGGCGCTCGACAGGACAAGGACACGGGCGATGGCATGTTCAGAGGCTTTCATGCCAGACCAATGCCCGCTAGGCGCTCTGGTTTCATGTAAGTGAGCAGGAATGGCAAAGAAACGTCGTCTCGATCAGATGCTCGTCGACCGGGGACTGGTCGAAAGTCGCACCCGTGCGCAGGCGCTGGTGATGGCCGGCCTGGTGTTTTCAGGTGAACAGAAACTGGCGAAACCCGGCCAGCAAATGGCCGAAGATACACCGCTGGATGTGCGCGGGCGCGACCATCCCTGGGTTAGCCGGGGCGGTATCAAGCTAGCCCATGCGATCGAGCATTTCGGTCTAGATCCTAAGGGTGTCACCGCAATGGATATTGGCAGTTCTACCGGCGGCTTTACCGATGTCTTGCTGCAGGGCGGGGCGGATCATGTATTTGCGGTCGACAGCGGCACCAACCAGCTTGCATGGAAGCTTCGGCAAGATGAGCGTGTCACCGTGCTCGAACAGACCAGCGCGCGAGTACTGACCCCCGAGATGATCGACAGGCCGGCGACATGGGTGGTGTGTGATGCCAGTTTCATAGGGCTTGCCAAAGTGCTGCAACGCCCGCTGGAACTGGCGGAGAGAAAGTGCCGCCTCGTCGCGCTCATCAAGCCGCAATTCGAGGTCGGACGCGAGGAGGTCGGCAAGAAGGGCGTGGTCAGCGATCCGGCACTTCATGCGCGTGTGTGCGAGGAAGTCCGCGATTGGGTAGCAAGCCTTGGTTTCGCCGTGGAAGGCATCGTGGAGAGCCCGATCACCGGGCCGGAAGGCAATGTCGAATTCCTCATTTCCGCTTACCGCGATTGACGTGGCAGCACGCCTCGCTCTAGGCGCTCAGCGCAAACGTACCCATTGGAGAGAGCATGTCCGCCAATATCGCCGAAATGGAACGCCGCCGCGATGCTGCCAAGCTGGGCGGGGGTGAAAAGCGCATCGCCGCGCAGCATGCCAAGGGCAAGCTGACCGCGCGCGAGCGGCTCGATATACTGCTCGATGAAGGGAGCTTCGAAGAGCTGGACACCTATGTCGAGCATGACTGCGTCGATTTCGGCATGCAGGACCAGAAAATCCCCGGTGATGGCGTGGTCACCGGTTCGGGCACGATCAATGGCCGTCTGGTGTACGTTTTTTCCCAGGATTTCACCGTCTTCGGCGGCTCTCTTTCCAAGCGTCATGCGGAGAAAATCTGCAAAGTAATGGACACCGCGATGAAGGTCGGTGCGCCGGTCATCGGCCTTAACGACAGTGGCGGTGCGCGCATCCAGGAAGGCGTGGCGTCGCTCGGCGGTTATGCCGAGGTATTCCAGCGTAATGTGCTGGCGAGCGGTGTGGTGCCGCAGATCAGCCTCATCATGGGGCCGTGTGCCGGCGGCGCGGTTTACAGCCCCGCCATGACTGATTTCATTTTCATGGTGGAAGACAGCAGCTATATGTTCGTCACCGGCCCCGAAGTGGTGAAGACGGTGACCAACGAGGTGGTTACGCAAGAAGAATTGGGCGGGGCGAAGACGCACACCACCAAGACCAGCGTTGCCGACAACAGCTTCGAGAACGACATCGAAACGCTGCTCGCGACGCGCAATTTCTTCGACTACCTCCCGCTGTCCAATCGCGAAGATGTGCCCGAACGCCCGACCAGCGATCCGTGGGACCGGCAGGAAGACAGCCTCGACACGCTGATCCCCGACAATGCCAACCAGCCCTATGACATGCACGAAGTCATCCGGAAGACGCTGGACGAGGGCGAGTTCTTCGAAATCCAGCCAAACCATGCCGCCAACATCATCTGCGGCTTCGGCCGGGTGGAAGGGCGCACGGTAGGCGTAGTGGCGAACCAGCCGATGGTGCTTGCCGGCGTGCTCGACATCAATTCATCGAAGAAAGCCGCGCGCTTCGTGCGTTTCTGCGATGCCTTCGAAATCCCGATCCTGACCTTTGTCGATGTGCCCGGCTTCCTGCCCGGAACGAGCCAGGAGCACAACGGCATCATCAAGCATGGCGCAAAGCTGCTGTTCGCCTATGCCGAGGCGACCGTGCCCAAGATCACCGTAATCACCCGCAAGGCCTATGGCGGCGCCTATGACGTGATGGCCTCCAAGCACCTGCGCGGCGACCTCAACTACGCATGGCCTACCGCCGAGATCGCGGTAATGGGCGCGAAGGGTGCAGTGGAAATCATCTTCCGCCAGGACCGCGACGATCCCGATAAGATCGCCGAGAAGACGAAGGAATACGAAGACCGCTTCGCCAATCCGTTCGTTGCGGCGAGCCGTGGTTACATCGACGAGGTGATCTACCCGCACTCCACAAGGCGGCGCATTGCGCTGGGTCTGAGAAAGTTGCGGACGAAGCAGCTCGAGAACCCGTGGAAGAAGCACGATAACATTCCGCTTTGAGACTCCCAAAGAAGCGGAATCCGTCTCGAACTTTTGCTTCTAACGATAGCCACTGCCCCACCTGCCGCTAGATAATGGCGTCCGCGGCCCATGCCTAACGTGTGTCGCCTAGACAATACACCTCCTTTTCGATAGCTTGCCTGTAGTTAACCAGGAGGAGGTGTTTCGATGAAGAAGAGCTTTCTTGCGGCATCCGCGCTTGCCGCATCGACCATGATGACCGGTGTCGGGCACGCCGAACACCATGCTTTGTCCGAGTACGAACTCATCGACAGGACGGACCTGTTCGGCAATCCCGTCGCATCACAAGGACGGATCAGCCCTGATGGCAACTGGGTCAGCTGGATTGCGCCTGACGATGGCGTGATGAATGTCTGGGTGGCCCCTGCTTCTGACCCTTCGAAGGGGACCGTCGTCACCGACGACCGTCACCGCGGCATTTCAAACCATCTCTGGTCGGTAGACAGCAAATATGTGCTGTTCGTGAAGGATAATGACGGGGACGAAAACTATCACGTCTATGCGACCGATCCCCGTACTGGGGCGACACGTGACCTTACCCCGCTTCCGGACGGCATCCGTGCACAGCTGATGGGTGTGAGCCGCGACCGTCCGGGCGTAATCCTGGTGGGCACGAATGAAAGAAACCCGCAGCTGACGGATCTTTACGAATACAGTCTGTCGACGGGCGAACGTAAGCTGATCGCGGAAAATCCGGGTTACGCGTCTTTCATTACCGACAACACTTACAAGCCCCGCATGGCAATGGTGCCTCAGCCTGACGGAGGCATGAAAACGGTCTTCCTCAACGAGGATCTGACGCCGGGAGAAGTCTTCGCCGACATTCCCAGCGAGGACATGCTGAACACCAATATCGTCCAGTTTTCGCGGGACAACGATACGGTCTACATGATCGATAGCCGGGAGCGAAATCTGGCCGCTGGTGTGGCTGTTGATCTGACGACGGGTAAACGGACTGTTCTGGTCGAGCCCGAGAAGGCCGATCTCAGTGACATCATGGTCGACAACGAGACCTATGAGCCAATCGCTTACGCGGTGAACTACCTGAAAAGCGAGTGGACTGCGATGAACGAGGAGGCTCAGAGCGAGCTGGATTTCCTCGATGCCAATCTCGAAGGGGAGTTTTCGGTCAGCTCCAGAACGCAGGACGACAAGACGTGGATTGTATACGAAGGCGCGGCCCAGGCCCCAGGACAGTATTACATCTACGACCGCGAGGCAGACACGCTGACGCCGTGGTTCGCTACGCGTCCTGACCTCTCGGAAGCCCCTCTGCAGCCGATGCATCCGCTAGAGCTCAAGTCTTCTGACGGAAAGACGCTGGTTTCCTACCTCACCCTGCCGCCGGGCAGCGATCCGGACGGAGACGGGCGACCGGACAAGGCCGTCCCCATGCTTCTGTGGGTCCATGGCGGCCCATGGTCGCGTGACGGGTACGGCTACAATACGGTCCATCAGTGGATGGCAAATCGGGGATATGCGGTTCTCAGCGTGAATTACCGCGGTTCGACCGGGTTTGGGAAAGATTTCACCAATGCCGCGGTCGGCGAATTCTCCGGTAAGATGCACGAGGATCTGATCGATGCAGTCGATTGGGCGGTCGAAGAAGGCATTGCGCAAGAGGATAAGGTGGCGATCGGCGGCGGAAGCTACGGTGGCTATGCGACACTGATCGGCGTCACTTTTACACCTGACCGCTTCGCCTGCGGTGTCGATATCGTGGGGCCTTCAAGCCTTGCGACCCTGATCGAGAGCTTCCCGGAATACTGGAAGCCGTTCCTGGCCGGCACCTGGTACCGTTATGTCGGCGATCCGTCCGACCCGCAGGCGCGCGAAGCGATGATCGCTCGGTCTGCGATCAGTCGGATCGACGATATTCAGGCGCCGCTGCTGGTTGGCCAAGGCGGAAACGATCCCCGCGTGACCAAGCCGGAAGCGGACAATCTGGTATCTGCCATGCAGGACAAGGGTCTGCCGGTCACCTACATCAATTATCCCGATGAAGGGCACGGTTTCCAGAAACCGGAGAACAGGCTCAGCTTCTTTGCCGCGATGGAAGGCTTCCTCGGCAAATGTCTCGGCGGGCGGGTCCAGCCTATCGGCGATGCTTTCGAAGGCAGTTCGGCAGAAGTTCTTGCCGGCGCAGAATATGTGGATGGCCTGGGCGACGTGTCGAAAGGCGGCTGATTTCCCAGCTTTGTGATTGCATAACAGGGCGCGGTTCCGTTAGCGGGGCCGCGCCACTTGTTTTTCGGAGCTGCGACATGAAACTCGGCCGCCTCAATCACATCGGTGTTGCAACACCTTCGATTGAAGAAAGTATCGCCTATTATCGCGAAACGATGGGTGCGGTCGGAATTGCCGATCCGTTTGATCTGCCTGAGCAAGGCGTGAGGGTCTGTTTCGTCGACACGCCCGATAGCTCCGGCGAGGTTGGCAAGGGCACGCAAATCGAACTGATCGAACCGTTTGATGAAAATTCTCCCATCAACGGCTTTCTGGCGAAAAACCCTGCAGGGGGTCAGCATCACCTCTGCTATGAGGTGGAGGATATCGGCGCGGCCCGGGAATGGTTCGAAGGCAAGGGCAAGCGGATCCTCGGACCCACGCGTATCGGCGCGCATGGCACGCCCATTTTTTTCCTGCACCCAAAGGATATGATGGGACAGCTAACCGAAATCATGGAAACGCCCAGGAAAAATGCGCATGGGTCAAACTGACGCCTGCGCGATTGGAAATGCGATGACAGACAAGCCTAGCTATGACGACTGGAAAGCCCGCGCCGACAAGGAGGTGAAGGGCCGTGACCTCACCTGGCACACGCCCGAGGGCATCGCCGTTAAGCCGCTATATACGAGCGAAGATACGGACAGCCTCGATCCCGGCATGCCCGGCATCGCGCCGTTCACGCGCGGACCCTATGCCTCGATGTATACCGGGCGTCCGTGGACAATTCGTCAGTATGCGGGCTTCTCGACCGCGGAGGAGTCGAACGCCTTTTACCGCCGCAATCTCGCGGCGGGTCAGAAGGGCCTTTCGGTCGCCTTCGACCTTGCCACGCACCGCGGCTATGACAGCGATCACAGCCGTGTGGTGGGCGACGTCGGCAAGGCAGGCGTGGCGATCGACACCGTGCGCGACATGGAGATTCTGTTCGACCAGATCCCGCTCGACACGATGAGCGTTTCCATGACGATGAACGGCGCGGTAATTCCCGTGCTCGCCTTCTACATCGTCGCGGCGGAGCGGCAGGGCGTCTCGCAGGACAAGCTCGCCGGGACCATCCAGAACGACATCCTCAAGGAGTTCATGGTCCGCAACACCTATATCTATCCACCCGAACCGAGCATGCGGATCATCTCGGACATTATCGCATATACTTCGGCCAACATGCCGAAATTCAATAGTATTTCGATCTCGGGCTATCACATGCACGAGGCCGGGGCGACGGCGGTGCAGGAGCTGGCCTTCACCATTGCTGATGGCAAGGAATACGCCAAGCGCGCGATGGAGGCGGGCCTTGATCTCGATGCCTTCGCGCCGCGCCTGTCCTTCTTCTGGGGCATCGGCATGAACTTCTTCATGGAGATCGCCAAGATGCGCGCCGCGCGCCAGCTCTGGCATGATGTGATGGACGATCTGGGGGCGCAGAACCCCAAGTCGAAGATGCTGCGCACGCACTGTCAGACCAGCGGCGTTTCGTTGCAGGAACAGGACCCCTACAACAACGTCATTCGCACAACGATTGAAGCGATGGCGGCCGTGCTGGGCGGCACACAGTCGCTCCATACCAATGCACTGGACGAGGCGATTGCGCTGCCGACCGACTTTTCCGCCCGCATCGCGCGCAACACGCAGCTGGTGATCCAGGAAGAAACGGGGATCACCAATGTCGCCGATCCGCTGGGTGGCAGCTATTACATCGAAAGTCTGACCGCCGCTCTGGTCGAGAAGGCCAAGGCGATGCTCGAAGAAGTCGAAGCGGCGGGCGGCATGACCGAATATGTCGCCAGCGGCGAGCCCAAGGCGCAGATCGAGCGCGCAGCTGCGGCCAAGCAGGCGAGCGTCGATCGCGGTGAGACCGTGATCGTGGGCGTGAACAAATATCGCCGCGACAAGGAAGACGAGATCGACACGCTCGATATCGACAACCACAAGGTTCGCCAAAGCCAGATCGCCCGGCTCGAAGAAGTGCGCGCCAAGCGTGATGAATTCGCCTGCCGCGCCGCGCTCGATGCGCTCGCACGCGGCGCCGCGCAGCGCGATGGCAATCTGCTGGCCCTCGCGGTCGAAGCCGCACGCCACGATGCCACCCTCGGTGAAATCAGTCAGGCAATGGAAGATGCCTACGGCCGGTATGACACCGTACCTTCGCCCGTCCGCGGGGTTTATTCCGAAGCCTATTCAGACGACGATCGCTACGCCCAGGTCGTGGAAGGCGTAAAGGCGGTCGAGCGGCGGCTGGGCAGAGCACCCAAGCTGATGGTCGCCAAGATGGGCCAGGACGGCCACGACCGCGGTGCCAATGTCATTGCCAGCGCCTTTTCCGACATGGGTTTCGAAGTGGTGTCCGGCCCGCTTTTCCAGACCCCGGCCGAAGCGCGCGACATGGCGCTAGAAAACGATGTCGACGCCATCGGCGCAAGCAGTCTCGCGGCTGGCCACAAGACGCTGATCCCCGAACTCATCGGCTTGCTTAAGGAAGCGGGCCGCAGCGATATCAAGGTCATCGCCGGCGGCGTAATCCCGCAGAAGGATTACGACTTCCTGCGCGATGCTGGGGTGCAGGGCATCTACGGCCCGGGCAGCAACGTGATCGAATGCGCGGCGGACGTCCTGCGCCTGCTCGGCCACAATATGCCGCCCGCGGGTGAGGATCTGGACGAGGCGGCGGAGTGAAATGCTGTTCCCATTCCGTCATTGCGGGCGCAGCGAAGCAATCCAACTGATGTCGTTTCCGGCAACACTGGTGGTTCACCGCGGCAGCGCAGAAGAGGCCGAAATGAGAATCTTTCATCGCGTTTTAATGCTATGCTTCGAATTGCTGGGATTTGTCGCACTAGCGATTATGGCCATTATGCTGCTCTCACTGGTAGATTTAGGGGGCAGGGGCCTTGGGCTTTATTTCGCCGCGATCGGTGTGGGCCTAATTACATGTGCGTTCATGCTTTTTTATGGCGTGACCCGATTTCATCAGATTTTGGAAGAAGATAATTGATAGACGCAAAAGCTAACGGGCTTTCAATCCGCACCGACTGGACCCGCGACGAAATCGCAGGCCTCTTCGACCTTCCCTTCACCGAACTGCTCTTCCGCGCCGCCACAGTGCATCGCGAGAACCATCCGCCCGAGCAGATCCAGCTCTGCACGCTGCTCAGCATCAAGACCGGCGGCTGTCCGGAGGATTGCGGCTATTGCTCGCAGTCGGTGAAGGCCGACAGCGGGGTCGAGGCGACCAAGCTGATGGAGGTGCAATCCGTCCTCCAGCGCGCGGCACAGGCCAAGGACCAAGGCAGCCAGCGCTTCTGCATGGGCGCCGCGTGGCGCAACCCCAAGGACCGGGACATGCCCGCGATCGTCGAAATCGTGAAGGGCGTGCGCGCAATGGGCCTCGAAACCTGCATGACGCTGGGCATGCTGACGCCGAAGCAGGCGGATATGCTCAAGGAAGCCGGGCTCGACTATTACAATCACAATGTCGACACCGGCCCGGAATATTACGAGCGCGTGATCTCCAGCCGCAAATACGAGGACCGGCTCGATACGCTGAAGAACGTGCGCGACGCAGGCATTAACGTGTGCAGCGGCGGTATCGTGGGCATGGGCGAAACGCGGGATGACCGCGTCGGCTTTGTCCACACGCTCGCCACGCTCGAACGCCATCCCGAAAGCGTGCCGGTCAATGCTCTCGTGCCAGTCAAGGGCACGGTGCTGGGCGACATGTTGGCCGATACCCCGCTCGCCAAGATCGACGATATCGAATTCGTCCGCACTGTTGCGGTGGCGCGTATCTGCATGCCGATGAGCATGGTTCGCCTGTCCGCAGGCCGCGAAAGCATGAGCGAGGCGACACAGGCACTGTGCTTCCTCGCAGGCGCGAACTCGATCTTCACCGGGGACAAGCTGCTGACCGCGCCCAATGCGGGCGACGACAGCGATGCGGCGCTCTTCGCCAAGCTCGGGATGACGGCGCTCAAGCAGGAAGAACCGATGCGGGCGTGCAAGGTGGTGGAGCCGGCCGAGTAACCAGGGGCCCGTTTTGCGGCACTGGATTCCCAACCACTGCTCTAGCTGTGAGGTTGCTAATGGGGTTCCTGCGCTAAGTGAGAGGATAACCTCTAGAGCGCAGGGGCTTACGCAATGCGGTTAATCGGCTATGCGAGCCGGCAATGGGAAGAGAACCGAAGGCAGATATGTTCAAAAAGATACTGATCGCAAACCGCGGCGAAATCGCCTGCCGTGTCATCCAGACCGCCAAGCGCATGGGGATCGCCACCGTGGCGGTCTACTCCGACGCCGATGCCCGCGCGCCCTTCGTGACAATGGCGGACGAGGCGGTGCATATCGGTCCGGCGGCTGCTGCCGAAAGCTATCTGCTTGCCGACAAGATCATCGCGGCGTGCAAGGAAACGGGCGCCGAGGCGGTCCATCCGGGCTATGGCTTCCTCTCCGAACGCGCGAGCTTCGTGGAGGCGCTGGCGAAGGAGAACATCGTCTTCATCGGCCCGCCTGCCAATGCGATCGCTGCCATGGGCGACAAGATCGAATCGAAGAAGCTGGCAGCCGAGGCGGGCGTGAACACCGTGCCGGGGTCGGGCGGAGCCATTGCGGACACCGCCGAGGCGCTCGAATGGGCGAACAAGATCGGTTATCCGGTGATGATGAAGGCCAGCGCCGGCGGCGGCGGCAAGGGAATGCGTCTCGCCTGGAACGATCAAGACGTGAAGGACGGCTTCGAAGCCACCCAGCGCGAAGGCAAGAACAGCTTCGGCGACGAGCGGGTTTTCATCGAGAAGTTCATCGAGGATCCGCGCCACATCGAAATCCAGATTCTGGGCGATCAGCACGGCAACATCGTCTATCTCAACGAGCGTGAATGCAGCATCCAGCGCCGCCACCAGAAGGTGGTGGAGGAGGCCCCGTCGCCCTTCGTGACGCCGCAGATGCGCAAGGCCATGGGCGAACAATGCGTTGCGCTGTCACGCGCAGTGAACTATTTCAGCGCCGGGACAGTGGAACTGATCGTCAGCGGTGCCGATCCGAGCGGCGAGAGCTTCTACTTCCTCGAAATGAACACACGCCTCCAGGTTGAGCATCCGGTGACGGAAGCAATCACCGGTGTCGATCTGGTCGAACAGATGATCCGTGTAGCTGCAGGCGAAAAGCTGCCGTTCACGCAGGACGATATCGGCATCGACGGATGGGCGATCGAAAATCGTGTCTATGCCGAAGATCCCTATCGCGGGTTCCTGCCTTCCATCGGGCGCCTGGTTCACTACCAGCCGCCGGTCGAAGGCTGGACCGATGACGGAGCCGAGAACGGTCGCCGCGGCGTCGATGGCGTGCGTGTAGACGACGGCGTGTTCGAGGGCGGCGAGGTCAGCATGTTCTACGACCCCATGATCGCCAAGCTCGTGACCTGGGGCGAAACCCGCGACGAGGCGGCCGACAAGCAGGTGCAGGCGCTCGATGCCTTCCGCATCGAAGGGCTGGGCCACAATGTCGATTTCCTCAGCGCTATCATGCAGCATCCGCGCTTTCGCTCGGGCGAACTTACCACGGGCTTCATCGCCGAAGAATATCCCGAAGGCTTCATGGGGGCGCCGCTCGATCAGCAATTGCGCCGCGTACTTGCCGCCGTGGGCGGAGTGATCGCGACTGCCGATGCCGACCGGGCGCGGCGCATCGAAGGTCAACTCGCCGCCGATCTCTATGCTCCGGGCGACTGGACGGTGCGGATTGGCGAGCGCGAGGAAGGCTCCACCAGCCACGAAGTGCGGCTGGAGGAAGATGCCCTGAATGTCGACGGCGAGCCGGTCACGATCGAGATGCAGTATACGCCGGGCGAAACAATGGTCGACGTGGCGCTGTACGAGAATGGCGCGGACGAGGATTCCGCGCCGGTCGAAACCTACACCTTCCAGATCGAGCCAACCCGCACGGGCTATGCGGTGACGACGCGCGGGGCCACGCACACGCTGCGTATCCTGCAGACGCGTGTCGCCCATCTGGCGAGCCACATGATCGAAAAAACGCCGCCCGATTTGTCGAAGCTGCTGATCTGCCCGATGCCCGGCCTGCTGGTGAAGCTACATGTCGCCGAGGGCGAGGAAGTCCAGCCGGGGCAGCCGCTCGCCACGGTGGAAGCGATGAAGATGGAAAACATCCTTCGCGCCGAAAAGCAGGCGACTGTGAGCAAGGTCAACGCTGCTGAAGGCGACAGCCTCGCTGTCGACGAGATCATTCTGGAGCTAGAATAATATGCATCTGTCGCATGCGAGCGATGCGCCTGTTGCGGAAGAAACCGACTTCGCCACTTTCCTGAAGGCCGACATCCGCATCGGCACGGTCGTTTCGGCAGAGGATTTTCCGGAGGCGCGCAAGCCTGCCTATAAGCTTATGATCGATTTCGGGCCGGTCATCGGCCGGAAGAAAAGCAGCGCTCAGATCACGGCGAATTACACGCGGGAAGAGCTCATCGGTCGGCAAGTCGCGGCGGTGGTCAATTTCCCGCCGCGCCAGATCGGGCCGCTCATGTCCGAAGTGCTGACACTCGGCTTTGCCGACGAAGCCGGCGAGGTAGTGCTGTTTTCGCCTGACAAACCGGTGCCGGACGGGTCGCGCCTTTTTTGAAGGCAGCCGTTTGAATTGCCCGCTTCGTGACCAGTGCTAATCGACCAGATCGAGGTGATAGCATTGGTTATGCAGCCCGTTCTCGTATTGGGAAAACGCCTCTCCGGGCATGAAGCCCCGCCTTCGATATAGCGTGATCGCCGGAAGGAATTCCTCGCTGGTGCCTGTTTCGAGGCTGACGCGGGAAAAGCCCTCGTTCCGGCAAATCTGAAGGAGCTCTTCGAGAATCGCCTTCGCCACGCCCTTGCCGAGGTGATCGGGCAGCGTCCGCATGGATTTGAGTTCGACACTGTCGTTCCCAAGGCGCTTCATTGCCCCGATACCCATCAGCGCCGTACTATTCCACGCGCCAAGCACGGTCGTGTCGGGGCCGGAAAGTCCTGCAATATCCAGCGCCCAGCTTGTGCCGGGAGGGGATATACGGTGCATGTCCCGCTGGTGATAGGCGATCAGCGCCCGGACATCGGGATCGTCAAGGCTGGCATGCTCGACCTTCACCGCGTCAATGCGCCTGCAGTTGGCCATCGAGAAAAACGGCGATATCGGCCAGGTCGACATCCTTTGCCAGCCAGGCATCGCCAATTCCGCGCAGGAGGATGAAGGGCAGGGTGCCGGAATCCATCTTCTTGTCGTGAAGCATATGGCCGACAAGCGTATCCCCCGTCGCGTCCATTCCCAGCGCGGCGATCTCGCTCGGCAGGCCGGCAGCATCGATCGCTTCGGTAATCCGCTGGCTGTCTGCCTCTCTTAGTTCTCCGCGCCGCGCCGAATATCGCGCTGCGAGGACCATGCCGAGCGCTACCGCCTCACCGTGAAGCAGGCGTTCGGAAAAACCGGTTTCCGCCTCGAGCGCATGTCCGAATGTATGGCCGAGATTGAGAAGGGCGCGTGTCCCGGTGGTCTCGCGCTCGTCTTCTGCTACGATGCGCGCCTTGGCCGCCACGCTGGTTCCCACGGCATGTTCGAGCGCGGAAGCCTGCAAATTCACGACATCGGGGCCGTTTTCTGCCAGCCAGTCGAAAAATTCCGCGTCCCCCAGAATGCCGTATTTCAGAACCTCGGCATAGCCGGCGCGCAATTCGCGCTGTGGCAGGGTGGACAGAGTGTCGAGATCGGCAAGAACCAGTGACGGCTGATGAAATGCGCCGACCAGATTTTTGCCCGCTGGCGTGTTGATTGCGGTCTTGCCGCCGACGGAACTGTCGACCTGGGCAAGCAGCGTGGTCGGCAGTTGGACGAAGCCGCAGCCGCGCTTAAGGATGGCGCAGGCGAAGCCGGTGAGGTCGCCGACCACTCCGCCGCCAAGGGCAAGGACATGGTCTCCCCGCTCAACTCCCTGCTCCAACAACCATTCGGTCAGGCGGGCAAGGCTTTCCCAGCTCTTGGAAGATTCGCCGGGCGCTATCTCATACCAATGCGGTTCCTTGCCCACAGTTTGCAGGGACGCTTCGATCACGGCGCCCCAATGCGATTTGGCATTGGCGTCGGCAACGATCGGCACATTCTGTTTGCGCAGAAAGGGGGCGGCATGGTCCGCAATATCCTGCAGCAGACCGTGCGCTACCTTTACCTCGTAACTGCGACCGGCCAGTTCGACGGGGATTATTGCCATCCACTCAATTCCTTAAGCAATTTCTCGACCGTCGCTTCGTGCGGGCCGTCATCCGTAACGATATGGATGTGCGCTTGCGCATAGGCCGCGCTGCGCAATTCCTTCAGATCGCGCAGGATGGTCCGCGGATCGCCAGTCTTCAGCAGCGGGCGCGTGTCCTTGCGCGATGTTCGCTCGACAAGCGTATCGATGTCGCAATCAAGCCAAACGGCAATGCCTTTTTCGAGGACAAGCGTGCGCGTTTCGCCATCCACAAAGGCGCCGCCGCCGGTCGCGATTACACCGTGCCCTTCTTCCATCAGGCGGGCGATTACGCGCCGTTCGCCAGCGCGGAAATAGGCTTCGCCATGGGCGGCGAAAATTTCCGATATGCTGCGATCGGCAGCACGCTCGATTTCTTCGTCAGCATCGATGAAATCCACGTCGAGCGCATTTGCGAGCCGCCTGCCGACAGTGGTTTTGCCGACGCCCATCAGCCCGACCAGCACGATCGGCCGGGCCGCGGCGGACGCGGTATCGACACCTTTGGCAGAAGAGTTCGCGTTGTTCATTGCCGCTCGGCCTATAGATGCGCTAGGGCGCGGGCAAGGCACATGGATATTTGCACGAGGATACGAAAAACTTGGTCGTGAAACGTTCCGCCCTTGGCTGGATCGCTCTGCTGGCGGTCCTCGGCATTCTGGTCGCCGCATGGATCGATGGCGGCGAAGAGCCGCTCCGGCCAATGAGCCATTCGGTCCAGGTACCGGAGAGCGCGCTGTGAAGCGGGGTCTGCTTCTTGCGGGGGCAAGTCTTGCTCTCACCTCGACCGTCGTTCTGGCGCAGCGGGCACCGGAAAGCATCCTTCCGCCCGCTACGCAGTCGCCAGCTCCCAATCCGGAGCCAGCGCCCGCACCGGCTCCTTCACCCGCGCCTGCGCCCGCTCCGTCACCGACAGAGGGCGAGGTGGTACAGCCGTTGCCGTCGCGATCCGCTCCGGCCCCGGTCGACACGTCGAACGTCAGCCCGTCGGACATCCCCTCCGCCGCGGAACTGGAAGCGATGACCACTTCCGAGCTGGACGAATTGTTCGGGCTCAAGCCGCGCTACGACATTCCCCCGGGCGCCCAGCGTTCGACCGAGGAAATCGGCGTCATCGGTCCGGGCGAGGGCGGCTTCCCGACCGGTTCGCTCGCCCGCCAGCCTGGCTCGATCGTGCAGGCGGCACTCGCTGCCTCGCAAGGACCGGTCATATCGCGCTGGGGTCATATCCTCCTGCGCCGCGCGCTCGCGAGTAGGCTCAATGCCCCGGCAGGCATGAGCGATGTCGACTTTGCCGCGCTGCGAGCCACCACTCTTAATTCCATGGGCGAACATGCCGCCGCACGCGCGCTGGTCCAGGATATCGACGCCGCGAATTACAATGGCGCGCTCGTCAATGCCGCTCTGGGCGCATACCTGGGGACGGCGGACATCGTGGGCGCCTGTCCGGTCGTCCGGCTGGACGGGGTGAGCGGCGAGGGGCTGCAATGGTCGATGGTGGAGGCGATCTGCGCCTCTTTCGCCGGTGAAGCATCGGGAGCGCAGAACGATCTGCGCCGTCTGCTCAACCGCACCGAGACTGACCGTATCGATGTTCTGCTGGCGCAGCGCTATGCCGGATCCGCCGGACAGGGGCGCCGGGCAGTCACGATCGAATGGGACGGCGTGGAAGAGATGAACCCGTGGCGGTTCGCGCTGGCCAATGCCCTCAGTATCGATCTGCCTGAGGAGCTTTCGGAAGATCTGGGGCCCTATTACCTCAAGTCTTCGGCGCTGATACCTGCGCTTCCGGCCGTGCAGCGGCTGCGCGGCGCGGACGAGGCGGCTGCGGCAGGCATACTGTCAGCCGAAGCCATGGTGGACCTCTACTCGCAGCTCTACGCCATGCGCGCGAACGAAGAGCAGAGCGCCGGCCTGACCACTGCCATTCGGCTCGGCGATGCTTATACCGAAGCCTCCGCGGCGGAGCGGCTTGCCGCCATCAAGGATGTGTGGGGCGGTGACGATACGGATTACGGCCGGCTGGTGCTCACCGCATATGCCGCGGCCCGCCTGACCCCTACGGCGGATTTCCAGAGCGATTCCGGCAGGCTGATCGCTTCCATGCTTACTGCCGGTCTCGACCGCGACGCCATGCGCTGGGCCGATGTCGTGGACACCGGCTCTGTCGGCTGGGCCTTGCTGGCGCTGGCCAACCCGGCTGGCGAAGAAGTGAGCGATGGCGATTTCGGCAGTTTCGAGGATGACGATGGCTCGTCGGGCAAGCGCAAGTCGCGCATGCTGCTGGCCGGACTGGCGGGGCTTGGCCGATTCTCTTCGGGCAATATCGCGGAATATAGCGAGACGCTCGGCGTGGACCTGTCCGCACCGACTGCCTGGACGCGCATGATCGACCGTGCGGCGGCCGCCGACAATGCTGCCTTGGTGACCATTCTCGCAGGCCTCGGCATGCAGGGAACCCGGTGGGACCAGATGACGGCGCGCCATCTCTACCACATCGTTGCCGCGCTCCAGCAAGTCGGGCTGGAAGCGGAAGCACGGATGATCGCTGCTGAGGCGGTTGCACGCGCCTGAGGGCCCAGATGATCGGTATCGACGAATTCCTGGCCATGCTCGCGACCGAACGCGGAGCGGCGCGCAACACGCTGCTCGCCTACGGCCGCGACCTGCGGCAGGCGGAAGAGATGGCGGGAAGCGAGCTGGCCGCGCTCAGCGCCGCGCAGCTGGCCAAGCTGGGGCAGGGGTGGTCCTCGCTGGCGCCGTCGACCATGGCCCGCAAGATTTCGGCCCTGCGGCAATTCTACGGTTTCCTTATCGATGAAGGCGAGCGCGAGGATGATCCCACCCATGCCTTGCCGCGCCCCGCGACCCGCCGCCCGCTGCCCAAGATACTGTCGCATGATCAGGTGGAGGCGCTCTTCCAGTGCGCCGAGACGGAAGCTGCAAGCGAGCGTGCCGAGGCAGTCCGCCTGCTGACCATGCTCGAGCTGCTGTACGGATCGGGATTGCGCGCCACCGAACTGGTCTCGCTGCCGCTGTCGGCGGTGCCGCGCGACGAACCATTCCTGACCGTCACCGGAAAGGGCGGGCAGGCCCGGTTGGTCCCGATCAGCTCGCGAGCCAAGAAAGTGCTATCGCGGTGGCTGGCCGTCCGCCAGACCGATTCCCGCTGGCTGTTTCCCTCGCGCAGCGGACATCTGACGCGCATTCGCCTGTTCCAGCTGCTGAAGGACCTGGCGGCGCGCGCGGATCTGCCGCCAGAAAAGCTCAGCCCGCATGTGCTGCGGCATGCTTTTGCCACACACCTGCTGGAGGGCGGGGCCGACCTGCGCGCATTGCAGACGCTGCTGGGACATGCCGACATCGCGACCACGCAGATTTACACCCATGTCGATGCCGCGCGGCTGGTGAAGCTGGTAAACGAACGCCACCCGCTTGCGCGCGCGCGCGCCAGCGACTAGCGGGGTGGCGATGATTTCCTATCTCGAATTTGAAAAACCTGTCGCGGAACTGGATCAACGCATTGCAGAACTGCGTGCGGCAGCGGAAGGCGACGATGTCGATATCTCCAACGAGCTGAAGCGGCTTGAGGTGAAGAGCGCCAGCCTGCTCGAAACCACCTATGAATCGCTCTCGCCGTGGCAGAAAACGCAGGTAGCACGCCATCCCGCGCGGCCTCATTTTCGCGATTATGTCGAACATGCATTCGACGAATTCGTGCCGCTTGGCGGCGATCGCAATTATGGCGAAGACGAGGCGATCATGGGCGGCCTCGCCCGGCTCGGCGGCCGCAAGGTGGTGCTGATCGGCCATGAGAAGGGCAACGATACCGCCAGCCGGATCCGGCACAATTTCGGCATGGGCAAGCCCGAAGGCTATCGCAAGGCCATCCGGCTCATGGAAATGGCCGGGCGCTTCGGCCTGCCGGTGGTGACGCTGGTCGATACTTCCGGCGCATTTCCCGGCGTCGAAGCCGAAGAGCGCGGTCAGGCTGAAGCCATTGCCCGGTCCACCGAAGCATGTCTTGCGCTGCCTGTGCCCATGGTGGCCAGCATCGTGGGCGAGGGCGGTTCGGGCGGCGCGGTCGCCCTTGCCAGCGCAGAACGCGTGCTGATGTTCGAACATGCGGTCTATTCGGTCATTTCGCCTGAAGGCTGCGCCTCGATTCTCTGGCGCACGGCGGAAAAGGCGCCCGACGCAGCCGAAGCGATGAAAGTGACGGCGCAGGATCTCGAACGCCTCGGCGTCATCGATCGCATTGTGGGTGAGCCGGTCGGCGGCGCGCACCGCGATCCGGTCGCCGCGGCAAAGGCGCTGGGCGAAGCGATCGGCGAAGAGCTCGACATGCTCTCGCGCAATTCTGCCGACGAGCTGAAACGGATGCGTGAAGAGCGGTTTCTGAAAATCGCCGGCTGAGGCAGTTCTGGCCCGCGGTGAGCGGGAACAACCGTCTGCTACTAAAGTTTCTCCTTGCATAGTTACAACTTACGGGCGTGGGGATGTCTCTGCTCGCCTGTGCAAGGGGAGCCTTAAATGCCCAGCTTCAAATCAATCGCCGCCGCGTCGACCGCTACTGTTTCGCTAGCTCTGGGCGGATGTGCCGCTCTGCCGGGCGGTGGCAATATTCCTAGCGCCTCCGAACCGATCACGCAGAGCGAGGCGCAGATGGGGGCGCAGGCACATCCCGAATTGCTCGCCGAATTCGGCGGCGCGATGACCGGATCCCAGGCTCAATATGTGGAGCAGGTGGGCAAAACGATTGCAGTCCAGTCGGGCCTTGGCAATGCTCGCGACAGCTTCACGGTCAGCCTCGTCAACAGCCCGGTAAACAACGCTTTCGCCATCCCCGGCGGCTATGTCTACACGACGCGCCAGCTCGTTTCGCTTATGAACAATGAAGCGGAACTGGCCGGCGTGCTTGGCCACGAAGTCGCCCACGTCGCGCTGCGCCACTCGCAGCGCCGCCAGGCCGCTGCGCAGCGCAACTCGCTGCTGGGTGCCGGTGCAGCAATCCTTTCGGGCATTCTGCTCGGTGGCAATCCGCTGGGCCAGCAGATCGGGCAAGCGGCCCTGCAAGGTTCGCAAATGCTGACGTTGAAGTTCTCGCGCAGCCAGGAACTCGAAGCAGATACGATGGGCATCCAATATCTGCAGAAGGCAGGTTACGATCCCCGCGCGATGGCCACCGTTCTCGCCAGCCTCGCAGCGCAGAACGCTCTCGATGCCAGACTTCAGGGCCGCGACAACGCCAGCCTTCCCGAATGGGCTTCGACTCACCCGGATCCGGCCAGCCGCGTACAGGCGGCTGCAAGCCAGGCTCAGGGAATGACCGGCGTAACCAACCGCGATACGTTCCTGACTCGCATCGATGGTCTGACCTATGGCGACGATCCTTCGCAAGGTATCGTCGAGGGGCGTCAGTTCATTCATCCGGAACTGCGCCTCGCATTCACTGCGCCGCAGGGATTCTACATGGTCAACAGCACCAGTGCCGTTTCGGTCAACGGGCAGAGCGGCAAGGCACAGTTCTCGCTGGCACCGTATAACGGTAATCTCCAGACCTACGTGAATTCCGTCTTTGCGGGCCTCAGCCAGCAGCAACAGATCCGTCCGGGCAATATCCAGACGACCACTGTCAACGGCCTGCCGGCTGCTTATGGCACCGCGCGCGTTAATAACGGGAATGGCCAGGTCGATGTGACGGTCTTCGCCTATGAGTTTGCGAGGGACCGTGCCTATCACTTCCTGGCAATCACTCCTGCCGGCGGCGCCAGCACTTTCAATTCGATGTTCTCGTCGGTGCGCCGGGTCTCGGCTTCGGAAGCGGCCAATGTCGTGCCCCGTGTGCTGGACGTAGTGACCGTGCAGCGCGGCGATACGGTCAGTTCGCTAGCGCGGCGCATGGCTTACAGCAGCGCGCAGGAAGAACGCTTCCGGGTGCTCAACGGGCTTGCCTCGGGCGAGGGCGTGACTGCCGGGCAGAAGGTCAAGATCGTGGTTCGCGGCAGCTGATCATGGCTCAGAACTATTGAATTCAAATAAAAAAGGGCGGCGAGGTTTCCCTCGCCGCCCTCTTTAATGCGAAATCGCAGAACTTAGGCGTTTGCACCCGACATGGTCGAAGCAACCTTGTTGAAGGTTTCGCCAAGCTGGTCGCCGAGAGCGCCCATGGCGGTCATGGCGGCAACAGCGATCAGAGCAGCGATAAGGCCGTATTCGATTGCGGTCGCGCCTTCTTCGTTCTTGCGAAGCTTCTTGATGAATTTCATGGTATGTCTCCTGGTTCAGTCTTCGGTACCCGACTCTCACCGTGTCCAACGGCTCGAGTTATTCTCGTTTTGACGGCGACTGATTGACAAATTGCTAATCAGGTTCGCTTTTCTTCCTACTTTATTTTTCCCGGGCCTCAGCGACCGTTGAGCTGACGTGGTTCCACATGTTGATGGTCGTCTTCCCAAAGGTTTCTAGAGCACCCACAAGGGCGAAGAATATCAGCGCGAGAATCAGCCCGTATTCAACAGCGGTCGCGCCCCGTTCATCGTGTCCCAATGCTTTCAAATATCGGACCACTTGGTTTGTCCCTCTTGTCGTTTCGTAGCTGACATCCTTCGACTAGGGGGGCAGGTCTTAAGAAAGTCTTTTCACGGATGACGAGATTGGAAAAAATTCCGACATGGATGCCGGTTGTCGCTGTCAGGCTCGTGGATGACAGGGGGCGCTGGCTTATGCATCGCCGCCCGCCGGGCAAGCATCATGCGGGACTGTGGGAATTTCCCGGCGGCAAAGTGGAAGGCGGGGAAACGCCCGCAGAAGCTTTGGTGCGCGAGGTGCGCGAGGAGCTGGATATCAAGATCGAATCGATGAATCTTGTGCCCGATACTTTTGCGCAGGAAGCGGTGAGCGAGGGGCGGCCGCCGATTGTCATACTTCTTTACACCTGCGCTTCCTGGAGCGGGGAGCCTCGGCCGTTAGAAGGTGGGAAGCTTGGCTGGTTCCTGCCCGCCGACGCTGCATTGCTCGATCGGCCGCCGCTGGATGTCGCCTTGATGAGCGGATTGCTTGAAAAAATTGCAGATTAGGTGTTGCCAAGGTCTCAGCTTCTGCCTATTGGCCGCCCTCCGACGCGCCAGTAGCTCAGCTGGATAGAGTACCTGACTACGAATCAGGCGGCCGGAGGTTCGAATCCTTCCTGGCGCGCCAAACAAGCCCATGACCCTCAGCGGTCGTGGGCTTTTTTGGTTTCTGGGGTCTTTTGCGAGGCGAGTTGGGGATTGTGGTCCCGGCCCTTGGAGCCCGTGGCCTTAAGTATTAAGGCGCCCGTCAGTCCGCACCGCGTTCCAGCGCATGCATGTCGTCATCACTGAAACCGAAGTGATGGCCTGCCTCGTGGATGACGACATGCCGCACGAGATCATCCATCCGCACGCCAGTCTCGCGCCATTCGGCGATCAGCGGTTCGCGGAACAGCCAGATACGCGCGGGCATGCGGTGGCTTTGCCAGATCGAACGGTCGGGCAGGGCCTCTCCCTGATAGAGGCCGCTCAGTTCCCATTTGTTCGTCAGATCGACCGCTGCCAGCTGTTCCGCCGTGGCGAAATCCTCGACCTGCAGGACGATATCACCCATCTGCTGGCGGAAATGGTCCGGTAGCGAAGCGACGACCGCTTCTGCCATCTGCTGCATCTGCGCTCTGGTAGGCGCTTCGGGCTGGTTCGTCATGAAACGGATATGCGATCCGCCCAGTGTCCTTTCAAGAATGGCCCCGTTTCAAGAATTGCGGAACCGGCATACCCGCCGCCTGTTCTGCAACCGAAGGAGTTTAGCGAACATGGCCGACACCAAAGAGATTTTCGATCGCCTCAAGCAGGATCACGACAAGCATCGCGAACTGCTCGACAAGCTGCTGCAGACCAGCGGCGACAGTGACGAGCGTGAACAGCTGTTCGAACAGCTCACCAAGGAGCTCAAGTCGCACGCCGCCGCAGAAGAGCAGGCGCTGTATTCGACCATGCTTCGCAAGCCGCCGACCACCGGCGAAACCCGCCACTCGGTGGCCGAGCATCATGAAATCGAGGAAGCGCTGAACGATCTGGCCGCAACCGACATGTCCGAAGGCGGCTGGCTGACCAAGTTCAAGACCTTCGATCACGATTATCGCCATCACATCGACGAGGAAGAGGAAGACCATTTCCCCGATTTCGCGAACTATCTCGACGAGAAGGACCTGGAGCATATGCGTTCGGTCTTCGATCGCCGTAAGAAAGAAGAGATGAGCGAGGCGGAAATGACGCCCGAGAAGAAAGAGGACGCGAAAGAATAAACGTGCTGGATGAGGGGGCAAGAGATGCGGGCGAGGAAACGCCCGATCCGAAAACCATTTCGAGGCTGGAGGACGGCGAGTCCTCCAGCGTCTGGCGTTTCGCGAAGGTCGACCGGGCCGCGGTCCTGATCGATGCGGCGGATTATTTCGCCGCCATGCAGGAGGCCATGCTCAAGGCGCGTTACCGCATCTTCCTGATCGGATGGGATTTCGACACGCGCATCCATCTCGCCGAAGGGCGGCGCTGGTGGCAGCGCAGCTACAAGCGCGAATATCCGGTCCGGCTGGGCAGCTTCATCAGCTGGCTGGTCCGCCACCGGCCCACGCTGGAAATACGGATGCTGAAGTGGAGCTTCGGCATCTTCAAATTCGTGATCCGCGGATCGATGTGGTGGGACCTCACCCGCTGGGCGCGCCATCGGCGAATCGATTTCAAGTTCGACAGCGCGCATCCCACCGGATGCAGCCACCACCAGAAGATCGCCGTGCTCGACAATTCGCTGGCTGTGTGCGGCGGCATCGACATGACCGTGAAGCGCTGGGACACGCGTGATCACAATGAGGACGAGCCCTTGCGCAAGACGCCGCGCGGAGGCCCTTACGAGCCCTGGCACGATGCGACCATGATGATGGAAGGCGAAGTTGCCGACGCGCTGAGCGACCTCGGCCGCGATCGCTGGATCAGGGCAGGGGGCACGCCGCTGCTGCCCGTCCAGCGGACCGACCGGAGCCTGTGGCCCGACGGGCTGGAGCCAACTTTCGAGAACATCGAAGTCGGCATCGCCCGCACCCGCGCGGCCCACCGTGACTGGGACAAGGTCGACGAGATCGAGACCCTGTTCGTCGAACATATCGGCCGCGCCAAGAAGTTCATCTATGCCGAAAGCCAGTATTTCGCCTCGCGCGCGATCGGAGAGGCGATGCTCAAGCGCGTGCAGGAAGACGATCCGCCCGAAATCGTGATCGTCCATCCCCGCCATGCCGACGGCTGGCTGGAACAGCAGGCAATGGATCACGCCCGGGCGCAGCTGGTCCGCTGTATCGAGGAGGCCGACAAGAAGGGCCGCTTCAGCATCTGGACGCCCTATTCCGGCATCACCCCGATCTATGTTCACGCCAAGATGATGATCGTCGACGACCGGATATTCCGCATCGGTTCGGCCAATATGAACAACCGGTCGATGGGCCTCGACAGTGAATGCGACGTCTTCGTGGACTGCGAGCGGGAAGGAAACGGCCATGCCGAAGACGCGATCCGGCGCATCCGCCATTCGCTTCTGGCCGAGCATTGCGGCCTGGAAGAAGACGAGATCGGCGATCTGCTCGACACGCATGGCTCGATGGCGACCATGATCGATCATTCGATCACCGAGGATGGCCGCAATCTGGTGCGCTACCACCCGCCCGAACTCAATGAAGTGGAAGAGAAGGTGGCGGAGAGCGGCCTGCTGGACCCGGAAGACCCGGAGGACCTGTTTGAGCCATTTGCCAAGGGCGGGCTTTTCCGCAAGGGAAGCCGTCTCGCGCGCATGCGCGAAAGGATCAGAAGGAAGAAAGCGAAGTGAGCAGCCTCGTAGGGCCCGACGAAGACAACCCGCTGGGCAAACCGCCCGTGCCGGAACATGTGCAGGATGCGATCCGCACGCTGATCGAATGGACCGGTGACGATCCGACCCGCGAAGGCCTGCTCGATACGCCGTCGCGAGTCGCGCGCGCGTGGAAGGAATATTGCCAGGGTTATGACGAGGATCCGGCCATACACCTGCGCCGCGTGTTCGAGGAAGTGGGCGGGTACAACGAGATCGTCCTGCTCAAGGACATTCCCTTTCAGTCGCATTGCGAACACCACATGGCGCCGATCATCGGCAAGGCGGCGATCGCCTATCTTCCCAACGACCGAGTGGTCGGCATTTCAAAGCTGGCCCGCGTCCTGCACGGCTTCGCGCGCCGCTTGCAGGTGCAGGAGCGCCTGACCGCGGAGGTGGCCGACTGCATCTGGGAACATCTCAACCCGCAGGGCGTGGCCGTGGTGATCGACGCCCAGCACAGCTGCATGACCGCGCGCGGCGTGCGTACCCCCGGTGTCGGCATGGTCACCAGCCGCATGATGGGCACGTTCCTCGATGATCCGCGCAGCCGGGAAGAAGTGCTGAAACTGATGGGTTACGGCTAGTCCGGGGCCCAGGCTGGCCGCCCGGTCAAGGCGTGGGCCGGTTCGCCGGTCCTCTCTTGCCGAAGGCCGCCAGCACATCGATGCCCGCTCCCTTGATGGTGGTGCGGTTTCTTCCCTTTGCCTTGGCTGCATACAGACGCCGGTCGGCGAGCTTGATGATCTCGCGCAAGTCGCCCTCGGCCTCGTCCAGTTCGCCGATGCCGGCACTGAATTGCAGGACATAGCCTGGCGCGAAATCAAATTTCGCGCGTAAGGCGGCATTGCGGATACGCTCGATCGCAGCAGCTGCCTCGGCGGCGCGGGTACGCGGGAAGATCACGAGAAATTCTTCGCCGCCCCAGCGGCCCACGATATCCTGATCCCGCATTTCCGCATTCACGATATGCGCGAATTCGCGCAGCACCTCGTCACCGGCATCGTGGCCATAGGTGTCGTTGCAGCGCTTGAAGTGATCGATGTCGAGCAGGGCCACGGCGGCGCGCGGCTTGGTGGTGCCCGCGTCTCGCAAGGCTTCGTCGGCCTGGTCGAGAGTGGCCCTGCGGTTCGAAAGATTGGTCAGCGGATCGATCATCGCCAGTTTGCGGAACTCGCGGCGGTGTTGCAGCAGCGTGAAGACCAGCAGCCCCAGCAGCAGCAGGATCGTGACGGCGCCGATCACGACAGCCAGTGCGAGCCTCCTGCTGGCCTGGCCCGACAATTGTTCCTTTTCCAGATCGGTTTGCAATTCTTGTGTCTGGAAGCGGGCCTGCGCGATGACCGTCGCATTGCTTTGTCTGCGCTCGTAAAGGTCTTCGTTGATCTCCCCGGCGCGAACGGTGTCCTGATAGGCTTCAGCGTAACGGCCGAGGGCATATAGCGCTTCGGCGCGCACTTCATAGGCCGCCGCCTGTTGCTTGGCGTTGGCTCGTTCAGCCCGTTCCGCAATGGCTTTGTTCAGCACGGATACCGCTTCCGCAGGCTTGTCCTGGCGCAGGAGAAGAGATGCCTTGGCGGTGCTGGCGAACATTGCCGTCGGTTCTCTCGGGCCGTTGAGTGCAGCGAAGGCAAGGTCGCACGAAGGCTGGGCCCGTTCGATCATATTGCCATCCAGGGCTGCCTGGCAGGCACCCAGTTCGGCGTAGGCCACTGCATAGTCGTTGCCGTAGCTTCTGGCTTGCTCGATGGAAGCTTCGAAGTCTGCCAGGGCGGCCAACCATTGGCCCATTTCCAGTTCGATGAATCCGCGGATCACATATTCGTTCGCGGCAAGATCATACAAGTCTTTGGCCACGAAATAGGAAAGCGCTTCGGAATGAAGTTGCTTGGCGTATTCGTATTGATGACCTTCGGACAGGATATAGGCGAGAAGAGATGCTGCTTCGGCCCGCGGGCGGCTGTTTCTTTCGGCATCGCGGTCGCGGTAAGCCTGGCTGGCGAACTCAAAAGCCTCGCGCCACTCGTCGTCCATGGATTTGTAATAGGCCAGATCAACGCCGAGACAGGTTTTCTGCCCGGAACTGGCGGGGAGAGTTGCGTGCGCCTCGGCTATGGCATCGAGCCTGCGCGATCGCGCCGTTCCGTCATCGATCTTCGCTGCCCTGCTGATCGCAAGGAAAAGCTTGATCGGATCGCCTTCCGGTAAGGGGGCAGCGATACGGTTGGCGGCGTCGATCGCAGAAGTACCCGGCTGCCCGGCCATGGAATAGGCGATCGACTGCGCGAGATAAAGATTGGCAATCCTGCGCCGATCGGCAGAATCGGTGCGTTCGATGGCCCGATCGATCCAGTCAATTGCCGCTGCGGGATCGCGCCCGACTTCATTCTCGGCCTCTATCACCAGCGGATCGTCGCTGCCGATGCAGCGCGCCGAAGCCAGCGAGGGAATGGCGAGAGAAAACAGGCCGATAGACATGGCGGCCGCCTGCCACCACCTGCAGGAAATCCGATCGTTTGCCATCCTCCTGCTCTCCCCAGCACTCAGGTCGCATGACTTCGTCAGGACATGGGACGAAACTAACCTCGCCTCTTCGCCTCTCATTAGACCAAAGTGATACACCTGTCAGGCCCGGTAAGGAATTAAGGGGTATCGCCCAGCGGACTTTCTGTTCAATCGGCGCGGCCGGGCATCTTCTGCGAAATCATTTTCCTACACCGATCGTTTCTGCTCCATCCTGCCGGATGACCGGAATCCCCGCCCATCGCTGCCGCCGCCGTCCGCCCTATTTCCATCCCGTGCCGCTCAGGCCGCGCAGCGATGGCTGGACGCTGGAGCGGCAATGCCGTTTCCTGGCGGCGCTTTATGTCACGGGATCGGTCAGCGCCGCGGCGCGTGGTGCGGGCATGTCGCGGGCGAGCGCCTATGGCCTGCGCGAAAGGGCTGGCGGCGAAGGTTTCGCCTTTGCCTGGGACCATGTGCTCAGCGGACCGGGAACGGGCCGTTCCAGCCGCCCGAAACCCAACTGGCGGAAGTTGACAATCGAAGAGCTGTTTCGATGGGTCGATGACGGGCTGGTGCAGCCGGTCATCTATCGCGGGAAGATGGTTGGCATTAGGCAAAAACCCGATATTTCCGCGCTGTTGCGGCTGGCGCGGCGGGGTGCCGGCCTCCCACGCAAAACGGGGGCGGGATCGTGAATCCCGCCCCCGTCAGAGTTTTTGAAAAGGCCCCGGTCGGTGTCACGCGGCCCGGGACATCCCGGCTTACATCTGGCCGAGCATATGGTCCGCGCTGGAGACCGAGAAATCGCCCGGCTCTTCCACGTTCAGCTGCTTCACCACGCCGTCTTCGACCAGCATGGAATAGCGCTGGCCGCGCTTGCCGAGACCGAAGCCCGAACCGTCCATCGTCAGGCCGACCGCTTCGGCGAAATCGCCATTGCCGTCTGCCAGCATGGTGATGTCGTCACTGCCGGCGGCCTTGTTCCAGGCGCCCATCACGAAGGCATCGTTGACGGCGGTGCCGACGATCTCGTCGACGCCCTTGGCCTTCAGTTCGTCGGCCTTTTCCACGAAGCCGGGAAGGTGGCGGGCCGAACAGGTCGGCGTGAAGGCGCCCGGAACCGAAAACAGCGCCACGGTCTTGCCGGCGAAATACTCGGACGACTGGACCTGTTCGGGGCCTTCTTCGGTGGCCTTTACCAGAGTTACGTCGGGCAGGCGATCGCCTACGTTGATTGTCATTTTGGAAACTCCTGTATGTCCCATCCTGCCACGCGACTTAATGCGCTGCGTCAGCCTTGCAAGCCATCGCATGGTTAAGATGGCTTTACCGCGGGGCTTTAAGTGTCGGTAAATTTTCCACCCTAGGCCTTTCCTGGCGAGCACGGGACGCTCGCTCAGGGAACACAGTATTATGCATTTCACGAAGAAATTGGGGGTTGCTTCCATCGCCGCTGCTCTGGTGCTTACACCGACGGCAGCCAGCGCCACCAGCCAGGACGAACAGGTACGCCGCCTCGACATCATGCTGATGGTAACATCGCTGCGGTGCCGGATGGGTGCGGACGATTTCCAGCCGCATTACCGCAAGTTTTCAGCGACGCACATCACCGCGCTGAATTCGGCCGCGCGCCGGCTGGAAGGCGGCCTCGTGGCCGCGCATGGCAAGAAGGGCGCCAAGCGCGCCCTCGACCGGATCAGCGTCGGCATGGCGAACGAATATGGTCAGGGCCACCCGTGGCTGGGCTGCGCGGAACTCAAGGAGATCACCGAGGATCTCTCGAAGAACAGCGATCCGGCTGTTCTCGCACAGGCTGCCGACGAACTGCTCGGCCCGGCACCGCGCAGCGGAGGCCTGTGGGCGCGACGCTAAAGGCTTTTCGGAGCCGGGTAGGGGGGCGGGCGGACAGCTTGCCCTCCTATCGGCGAGAGGCTAGGGCGGCGCCATCAAGGTGCCGCCCATTTTCATGTGCGGCACATCTTCTATCGAGATTGCAAAGGACCGCCCGTGGCCCAATTCAACGATTACGTTATCAAGGACATCAACCTCGCCGATTATGGCCGCGAGGAAATTCGCATCGCCGAAACCGAAATGCCGGGCCTGATGGCCACGCGCGAAGAATATGGCGAGGCGCAGCCGCTTAAGGGCGCGCGCATCGTGGGCTCGCTCCACATGACCATTCAGACGGCCGTGCTGATCGAAACGCTGGTAGCGCTGGGCGCGGAAGTACGCTGGGCGACCTGCAACATCTACTCCACGCAGGATCACGCCGCCGCCGCCATCGCCGCGCAGGACATTCCGGTCTTCGCCATCAAGGGTGAAAGCCTCGCCGATTACTGGGACTATGTCGGCAAGATCTTCGATTGGTCGACCGAAGGTGACGAAGACCTCACCGCCAATCTCATTCTCGACGATGGCGGCGATGCCACCATGTTCGCGCTGTGGGGTGCGCGGATCGAGGCGGGCGAAGAAATGCCCGAGCCGCAGAATGCCGAGGAAATCGAGATGCAGCGCGCGCTGAAGGATTTCCTCAAGCGCAAGCCCGGCTATCTCACCAAGTCGGTCAAGGCGATCAAGGGCGTCTCGGAAGAAACGACCACCGGCGTTCACCGTCTTTACCACCTCGCCAAGGGCGGCAAGCTGCCGTTCCCGGCGATCAATGTGAACGATAGCGTGACCAAGTCGAAGTTCGACAACCTCTATGGATGCCGCGAATCGCTGGTCGATGCCATCCGCCGCGCCACCGACGTGATGCTGTCCGGCAAGGTCGCTTGCGTCGCCGGTTACGGCGATGTCGGCAAGGGCTCTGCCCAGTCGCTCCGCAATGGCGGCGCGCGCGTGCTGGTCACCGAAATCGACCCCATCTGCGCGCTGCAGGCAGCGATGGAAGGCTTTGAGGTCGTGACCATGGAAGAGGCCGTGAAGCGCGCCGACATCTTCGTGACCACCACCGGCAATGAAGACGTCATCACCGCAGAGCACATGAAGGCGATGAAGCCGATGGCGATCGTGGCCAACATCGGTCACTTCGACAGCGAGATCCAGATCTCGGCGCTCGACAATTATGAGTGGACCGAACTGAAGCCCGGCACCGATTTGGTGAAGTTCCCCGATGGCAAGGAAATCATCGTGCTGGCCAAGGGCCGTCTCGTGAACCTCGCCTGCGCCACCGGCCACCCCAGCTTCGTGATGAGCTGTTCCTTCACCAACCAGGTGCTGGCGCAGATCGAGCTGTGGAAGAACACCGACGCTTACAAGAACGACGTCTACGTCCTGCCCAAGAAGCTCGACGAGAAGGTCGCCGCGCTGCACCTCGACAAGCTGGGTGTGCAGCTTACCAAGCTCAGCCAGGGCCAGGCGGATTACATCGGCGTTCCCGTCGAAGGGCCGTTCAAGCCCGAGCATTACCGTTATTGACAGGCGGCAGGGGCGGCCCGGCTTGGCGTCGGGCCGCCGCCATGGCGGCTGCATCTGCGGTTGCATCGAGCCCGCTAGCGGCATAGCTGGCTTGTAATGGAAATCACGCCTGTATTCCTGCCCCTGATCGGCCTGTTGCTTGCGCTGTGGGCCGGGGCAGCGATATTCCTGATGCTGAAGGCGAGCCGGGAAATCCGGAGCGCGCGTGCGCATCGCAACGCCGCGCGGCGTCTCGCCCGCATGGTCGAAGATGGGCCGGCGATCGCGCTTTTGGTGCGGTCCGACGGGCGGATCGAAGCACCGGATCGCTTTGCCCGCTGGATCGGGCTCGACACAGTGCCCGAATATCTCACCGAATTGTCCCGCGCGGATGGAAGCGGCCTTTCCGAAGAGCAGGTGGAAGAGCTTTCCTCCCATGTTCGCCGGACGCAAAAGACTGCTCGACCCTTCAAAATGGTGCTCCGGCCCATCGGTTCGCGAAAGACGCTCTCGCTAAGGGGAGCGCTGGCGGACCCGATGGTATCTCCCAGCGGGGCCGCGCTGGTCTGGGCATTCGACTTCACCGAAACCGAAGAAGAGCTGGCCCGGCTCGGCGAGGAAGCGGCCCGCGCGCGTGACGATTTCGCAGCCTTGGTCGGTTTGATCGAAGCGGCTCCCATGCCCATGTGGTTCCGCGGGTCGGACATGCATCTGCGGTTGGTCAACAAGGCCTATGTCGAAGCGGTCGGTGCCGAGAGTGCAGACCGGGTTGTGGCGGATCAGATAGAACTGGTCGAACAGATCGGTGGTCGCAGTGCGGCGCAGGTAGCGCAGCAGGCGGCGGATCGGCGCCAACCCATCGAACGCATCCTCTCCGCAACGATCAACAACGCCCGGCGCACCGTGCGTGTCACCGACCTTCCTCTGGTCGGGGAAGGGATTGCCGGCTACGCGATCGATATCGAGGAGATGGAGGAGCAGGCACGCGAATTCCGTGCTTTCCGAGAAGCCCAGCGCTCGATGCTCGACCAGCTTTCGATCGGGGTTGCTCAGTTCGACTCGCGCCAGCGCATGACCTTCGCGAACCAGCCCTTCCACCGCACCTTCGCCCTGCCGCCGGGCGTGGTCGGGGATCGCATTCGCTTCGATCAGATGCTGACCGTGGCGCGCGAAAACGGCAAGATCCCGGAGGTCCGCGATTTTCCCAGCTGGCGCAAGGAACTGGGCGAGTGGTTCCAGAAGGACGAGCCAGAAGAGTTCAACTGGCCACTCCCCGACGGTACGCATCTTCGCCTGGTTGCGCAGCCGCTGCCTGACGGGGGGCTGGTGATGATCGCGGAAGACCACACCGAACAGCTCGCTTTGTCCGCCACTCGCGACACTTTGCTCAGAACCCGCACAGCGACGTTTGACAGTCTCTCCGAAGCGCTGGCGGTGTTTGCGCCTGACGGCCATCTCGAACTGTGGAATCGCGGCTTTCCGATCGCCTGGGGTATCGAGAGCGAAGCTCTGGACGGGCACCCGCAAGCCGAACAATTGCTTGGCAATATTGCCACACAGCTGGCCAATCCCCAAGAGGTCGGCAAGATCGGGCAAACCATTCGCGCCGCCACGCTCGACCGCAAGAACAACCAGCATACTGTCGAACTCGCCGATGGGCGAACACTCACTTATAGCGGGGTGCCACTGCCGGACGGGAACGGCCTGCTCACCGTGCTCGATGTAACGGCCTCTCAACAGGCAGAGCAGGCGCTGAGAGAACGTAACCGCGCACTGGAAGAGGCGGATGCGGTGATGACGCGCTTTCTAGCGAGTATGTCTTACGAATTCAGGACACCGCTGACCACGATCGGGGGCTTTGCAGAACTGCTGACCCAAGGGGTGGCGGGCGATCTTTCGCCCCAGGCCAAGGAATATGTGCAGGCCATCACCACTTCGGTCGAGAAGTTGACCGAGCAAGTGGAGAACGTGCTGGACTTGTCGCAATCCGAAGCCGGACTGATGCCGTTGCGAAAGACCAAGGTTCAGGTGCTGCCGTTCCTGGAACAGATCGTTCGTCAGCGGGAAGATGCCATTATCGGTGCGGGACTATCTCTCGATCTCAATGGCAATCCGCAAAAGTCGATAGAGGTCGATCGGCAGCAATTGGAGCGGGCAATCGGCCAGCTGCTCGATAATGCTATCGCTCATACGCCGCGCGACGGAAAGATCATGATCGAGATCGCGAAACGTCGCGGAGTGAACCGTATCTCGATCACAGATACGGGGGAAGGCATGAGTCAGCACGAAATGACCCGTGCGCTGGAAGGAATTCGCATGAGCAGCGATGGAAAGGGGATCGAACGGCGGCATGGCCTTGGCATTCCGCTCGCTCGCCAGCTGATCGAGGCGCACGGCGGCACGCTGGACTTCCAGAGCAGGAAGAACGCCGGAACCACTGTGACGATCACGCTTCCATGATAGTGGATCTTGCCGATCTCGCTGCCATGGAAGCCTTTGGCGAACGTATTGCAGGCCAGTTGCGGCCCGGTGATGTCGTCGCGCTGTCGGGCGGGTTGGGTGCCGGCAAGACGACGCTGGCCCGCGCGATCATCGCGGCACTCGGCCACCGGGGCGAGGTGCCCTCTCCTACGTTTACCATCGTGGAAACCTACGATCATCTTCGCATTCCGCTGGTGCATGCGGACTTCTACCGACTCGATCATCCTTCCGAGGCGGCGGAGATAGGCCTGGATGATTACAGGGAAGGGGCGGCCTTGCTTGCCGAATGGCCCGATCATGCTGGCGGCTTCGAACATGAGGCCACTTGCCTTTCAATCGCGCTGGAAACGGTGGGAGAGGGCAGACAGGCCATTGTGAAGCCAGGCAAGGCTTGGCAAAGCCGCATGCCATGAGCGACGCCATATTCGACGACATCCAGACCTTCCTCGGTGCGACCCGCTGGGAAGGTGCAGAGATCGCCCCGCTGGTGGGCGATGCCAGCTTCCGCCGCTATTTCCGTATCCGCCGTGGTGGGCAAAGCGCGATGCTGATGCACGCACCTCCGCCGCATGAAGATCCGAAGCCCTTTCTGCATGTTGCCGAATGGCTCAATGCCAATGGTCTGCGCGGACCCGAAATCCTACGCGAGGACGCGTCGCAGGGCTGGGTGCTGACCGAGGATTTCGGCGACACGCGCATGAAGGAATGGGTCGACGATCATCCCGGTGACGAGCATGACATCTATGCTAAGGCGATCGACACGCTGGTTCAGCTGCACCGCCTGCCTCCCGGCCCGTTCGAACCTTATGATCTGGCCGTGTACCAGCGCGAAGCGGCGCTTTTCCTGGAATGGTACTGCCCCGCAGTTGGCCTGACAGTCGATGAGGCAGGGTGGGAGGCGGCTTGGGAAGAGGCGCTCACTCCGATGCTCCCGCGTCAGAATCCCGGTGTGACGGTGCTGCGTGACTATCACGCCGAAAACATCATGCTGCTGGAAGATGGCGCTCTTGCAGGCGAGCAGGGCCTGATCGACTTCCAGGACGCGCTCGTCGGCCATCCCGCTTACGACCTCGTCAGCCTTCTTCAGGATGCTCGGCGCGACGTGTCCCACCAATTCGAACATGACATGCTGTGCCGCTACCGCGCAGCAGCCGATCCTGGCGAGCATTTCGAAGCCGATTACGCGCGGCTCGGGGCCCAGCGGAACGCGAAGATCGTCGGCATCTTCACGCGCCTGTTCAAGCGCGACGGCAAGCCGCGCTATCTCGGCATGGTCCCGCGCGTCTGGAAAGCAATGGAACGCGATCTGGCGCATGAAGCCATGGCGCCGGTCGCGGCCTGGTTCGACGCCAATATTCCGCAGGATCTGCGCGATGCGCACGGGGGGAAGATTTCGTGAGCCGCCTCGTTTCTGATACCGCGATGCTGATGGCTGCCGGTCTCGGCAAACGGATGCGCCCGCTCACGGCAACCACGCCGAAGCCACTGGTGCGCGTCTTGGGCAAGCCGCTCATCGACCGCGCCCTTGACCGGGTCGAGGATGCGGGGATCGAAAAAGCGGTCGTCAATGTGCACTACCTCGCCGAATCGATCGAGGCGCATCTCGGGCCACGTAAATGTCCGGCGGTGCAATTCTCAGATGAACGTGACGAATTGCTGGAAACCGGCGGCGGGATGGTCAAAGCGAAGGCTGCGGGGATGCTTCCTGATCCGTTCTTCGGGTGCAATGCCGATAGCATCTGGCTCGACGGTCCGCGCAACGCCTTCGAAGAATTGTCCGCCGCTTGGGATCCCGAACGGATGGACGCGCTGCTGCTGGTGGTGACGCACGCACGAGCGCGGAATTTCGATGGGTCCGGCGATTTCTACATGGATGGGCGGGGCCAGCTTAAGCGCAAGCTGCCGGGCCGCATCGCGCCCTTCATCTACACCGGCATACAGCTGGTCTCGCACCGCTTGCTGCGCGATGCGCCGGACGGAAAGTTTTCGACCAATATCCTCTGGGACCGGGCGATCGAGGAAGGGCGCCTGTTTGGCATCGCCTTCACCGGCATGTGGTACGAAGTCGGCACGCCGCAGCATATTCGGCCGACCGAAGAGGCGCTGACGGGTGGCTGAGGCGCGGAGCGGGCCGCAAGTCTATTCCATCGCCGCGCACAGAGGCTTCGCCGACGCGCTCGTCGCCGGGCTGGTGCCCCGGTATGGAGACGGCGAACTGGGCTTGGCGCGACTAACCCTGCTGCTGCCCAGCTCACGCGCCCGGCGCACTATCTCCGAAGCGTTCATCCGCCATGCTGGCGGTGAGGGCCGCGCAGGCCTGCTGATGCCGCGCATGGCAGTGGTGGGTGATCTGGATCTGGACGAGGCTCTGGGGCCGCTGCTCGATCCGCTTGGCACGAGCGACATAAAACCCGCGATCGATCCGCAGCGGCGCATGTTCGCGCTCGCAAGGCTCATTGCCGAAGAGATGGGTGACGATGCCCCCAAGGGCGCGACGCTGCTCAGGCTGGCGCGCGAAACCGGCGCCACGATGGACCGCTTGTTGGTTGAGGATGTAGGGCCCGAGCAATTGCTCGATGAAAAGGTGGTCGACATCTTTCCCGACCTGTCGGAGCACTGGCAGCAATCCATCCGTCTGTTTGCGAACGTGCAGGTGAAATGGCTCACATGGCTGGGCGAGAATGGCATGCTCGACGCCGCCGCGCGCCGCAACCGCCTGTTCGACAAGGCGCGTGACATCTGGAAGGCGAACCCGCCTGCGACCCCGATCGTGGCTGCAGGCGTCACCAGTGCTGCCCCAGCTTTGGCGCGCTTGTTACGGGTTGTGAGCGAATTACCGCAAGGTGCGGTAATTCTTCCTGATTTCGATCTCACAATGAACGCCGCCGTGTGGCAAGAATTGGGCCGCGCTGGAGCCGCGCCGAACCCCGGCGATGCCGTGTTCGCCCGCGAAGATGCAGTCACGCACCCGCAGTATCACCTCAAACTGCTACTGAGCCGGATGGGGGTCGCGCGCGAGGAGGTGCAGCCGTGGCACCGGAAGGGCATGACCGCGGCTCCGCCCGAACGCAGTCACGCGATATCGGCGTTGTTCCTGCCCCCCGAGGCGAGCAAGGTCTGGGTCGAGCTGCCAGCCGAAAAACGGCGTCTGTCGGGAGTGCGCCTGATGGAGGCGGCCAATCCCGAGGAGGAGGCGCAAGCGATTGCGCTGCTGATCCGCGAGGCGTTGGCGGAGCCTGAAAAACGTGTTGCCGTCATCACCCCAGACCGCCCGCTGGCGCGGCGCGTCGTCCACCATCTTGCGCGCTGGAACATCGTGGCGGACGATTCCGCCGGTCGTCCGCTCTCGCAAACTGCGGCTGGGCGGGCGTTTCTTCTTGCTGCAGAGGTCATGGCGGAGGGGGCGAAGGCGGTTCCCCTGATGGCATTGCTCGGCCACCCGCTGGTGGATGGCAGAATGGACCGCGGGCGTTGGTTACAGCGGTTGCGCAAGCTGGAACGCGCGCTTCGCGGGCCGCGCCTCACGCCTGGGCTGGAACCGGCGCGTTCGGAAATCGCCCGGTTGGCAGAGAGACAGCCGGACATGGCAGATTGGTGGAGCGTCGCAGAAGCGCATGTGGCCCCGCTGGTCGAAATCGACCGGGATATACCGATTGATCTCGCCGACCTGATCGACACGCTTGCCGCCAGTGCCGAGGGGCTCTGTGGAGAGAAGTTTTGGGCACAGGAAGACGGGCGAACGCTTGCTGGCTTCGTCGAGGAGTTCCGGCTGCATGCGCGCGATGCTGCGTTTCAGACCGCACCGCGAGACATCGCTGCGGTGCTGGGCGATGCGATGGAAGAACGCGCCGTGCGCCCTCCCTATGGAGGCCACGCGCGGGTGCAGGTCCTCGGCTTGCTCGAAGCACGCATGAACCGGGCTGATCTGGTGATCTGTGCCGGCCTCAACGAAGGCGTCTGGCCTGCTCGCGGAAGCATCGATGCGCTGCTTGCGCCGCCGGTCCTGCGCGCCTTGGGCGTGCCGGGCGGAGATTTCCGCATTGGTCTGTCCGCACACGATCTCGCAGGTGCGATGGGCGCGCCCGAAGTGGTGCTCAGCCGCAGCGAACGAGACGAGGGCGGGCCCGCCATCCCCAGCCGCTTCCTCCTACGCGTACAGGCCTTGCTCGGAGACTTGCTGCCAAATTACGAGGACCGCAGAACGATCTCGCTCGCCCAAGTCATGACCCGCGCCCAAGCGGCGCCGCATTACCCGCGTCCGCGGCCTTCACCGTCGGCTGAACAGCGCGATGTCGACATCTCCGCTACGGCGCTCGATCGATTGCTGGGCGATCCCTACCAGTTTTTCGCCCAGAAGATCATGGGTCTGTCCGATCTCGATGCGCTCGACTCAGATCCGGATGCATTGTGGCAGGGCAATGTCGCGCACGAGATACTCGAACGCTGGCACGTGGCCCGCAACACGGACTCCGCGGCACGTATCGGGCCGATCATGGAGCAGGTACTCGACCAGCAGAATGCCGATCCGCTCATTCGCGGGCTGTGGCAGCCGCGGTTGCAAAAGGCGCTCGAATGGGTGGAGGCCAGCGTCTCTGGCTATGAAGAGCGGGAGGTGCTGGCAGTCGAAGCCAAGGGTGCGATGACATTCGACGGCGTATTCGTCCACGGCCGTGCAGATCGCATCGACCGACTGCCTGACGGAAGCCTTGCCATCGTCGACTATAAAACCGGAAAACCGCCCAGCGCGGCCATGGTCGAGGAAGGTTTTGCGCTCCAGCTCGGTATTCTCGGCCTGATCGCAGAAGACAACGGTTTCAAAGGCCTGACGGGCGAGCCCGGTGGTTATGAGTATTGGTCGCTTGGCCGGGCCAAGGACGATAATCCTCACGGCTTCGGATATGTCGAAGTGCCGCTCAAGGTGGGCAGCAAGCGGAGCGGCATCGCGCCAGAGGACTTTCTGCCGCTCACCCGTGGCAAACTGAGTGACGCGATCGGCAAATACATCAAGGGCGAGGCGCCGTTCACGGCGAGGGAGAACCCGAACTACCCAGCCTACGACACCTACGATCAGCTGATGCGACTGGAAGAATGGCTTCCCCGCCAGGGCGACGAGGAAGCAACAGCGTGAGCGGCAAGGTCTTTCCCCTGAAGGACGCGCAGGCGGACAGCGTCAATCCGAAGGACAGTGTCTGGCTGTCTGCCAGTGCGGGAACCGGCAAAACGCAGGTTCTGTCCGCGCGCGTGCTGCGGCTACTGCTGGAACCCAATGCCGATCCATCGCAGATCCTCTGCCTTACTTTTACCAAGGCTGGCGCGGCGGAAATGGCGGTCCGCGTCAATTCGGTGCTGGCGCGCTGGGTTCGCATGGATGCGGGTCAGCTGGCGCTGGAACTGGGCCATCTCGGTGCGGGGATCGATCCCGATACCCAGTCGCGCGCCCGCTCGCTCTTCGCCCGCGTTCTCGACTGCCCCGGCGGGGGCCTGCGGATCGACACGATCCACGCATTTGCGCAATACCTGCTCGGCGCTTTTCCCAGCGAGGCAGGCGTGCTTCCCGGCAGCCAGCCGATGGAGGACCGCGATCGCGATCTGCTGAGCCGCGATGTTCTCTCGGATCTGCTGGCCGAGGGCGACCCCGCCACTCGCGAAGCGGTCGCGGAAATGAGCCGCCGCAAGGGCCCCGATGCCGTGCTTGGCTGGTTGATGCGCTGCGCGCGCCATAAGGAACTGTGGGATCAGCCGGGATGGCAGCACGGCCTTCGCGACCCGGTACGGCGCCTGCTCGGCGTGCCTGTGAATGCTGATGAGGCGTGGGTGGCCGATGCCTGCTCGGACGCGAACTTCCCGGTCGGTACGCTGCGCGCCATGCTGCCAGCCTTTGATGGATGGAAAACCAAGGCCGCCGAGACCAGCACATCCTTCATCCAGCACTGGCTGGCTTTGGAACCAGCAACGCGCCTCGCCGAACTATGCGGCTTCACCCAGCGAAATTGCATCCTCAAAAAGGATGGCGAGCCCACCTCGATGAAGGGTGCGGAGAAGAACGATTCCGCTTTCCCGGGCAAGCAGCAGGAGATAGCTGCGGCGGTCGCAGCAGTGAACGATCGGCGCGAACTGCTCGCACTTGCCGATTTTCTCGCCCCGCAGCTGGAGGCCGGGCGCGCCTTCGCGCTGCGTTGGGAAGAGGCGAAAGCGCGTGAAGGCTTCGTCGATTTTGACGACCTCATCCACCGTGCCGCTCGCCTTCTGTCGTCGAGCCAGATGGCGGACTGGATCCGTTACAAGCTCGACCGCAGCTTCGATCACATTCTCGTCGACGAGGCGCAGGATACGAACAAGGCGCAGTGGGCCATCGTGAAGGCACTGACCGATGATTATTTCGACGGGCTCGGGGCGCGCGGTGATGCGGTCCGCACCATTTTCACGGTTGGCGATTACAAGCAGGCGATCTTCGGGTTCCAAGGCACCAGTCCGGAGAACTTCCGCGAGGCCCGCGACTATTTCCGCGACAAGATGGATGCGGCGTCGGCTGCTGCGATGGAAAGCAGGGCGACACACGGGGCAGGGCGGCTGGAGGAATATGACCTCGGCCGGAGCTACCGGACCAATCAGACGGTGCTGGGCTTCGTGGACAGGGCGATGGCCAGCATCGGGCATCAGGATTTCGGGCTGGAAGAGCCATCGCCCCCCCATATCGGTGCCGATGCGCCCGGTCTGGTTACGCTGTGGAAAGAGGTCCGCATCGCGGAAGGCGAAGATGAGGCGAGCGAGGAGAATGGCTGGCTTGCGCGGCACGATCGCCTGATCGCTGACCGGATCGCGCAGCAAGTCGCCAGTTGGCTCGATCCCGCGGGGGATGGCTTCACTCTGGTCAAGGGAGAGGCGCGGCGGGCCGGAGCGGGCGATGTCATGGTGCTGGTCCAGAAACGGCGCGAGCTTGCATCGCTGATCGTGGCGCGGCTTTACGCGCATGGGGTGCCGGTGGCCGGTGTCGACCGGCTGAGGCTCGGCAATCCGCTGGCGGTGAAGGACCTGATGGCGGCAATTCGCTTTGCTGCACAGCCGCTGGACGATCTCACGCTCGCAAGCCTGCTTGTCTCGCCGCTGTTCGGCTGGAGCCAGAAAGAGCTGCTCGAATTCGGATGGCGTGAGAAAGGCATCCGCTTTTGGGACCATGTGCGCAGCTCGGACCATCCGCGCATTGCGGAGACGGTCCATGGCTTGCGCGAAATTCTGCGCCGTGCGGATTACGACAGTCCGCAGCAATTGCTGCACTACATTCTCGTCGGTCCGCTCGATGGTCGCCGCAAGCTGGTGGCGCGGCTGGGGCGGGAAGCGAACGATCCGGTGGACGAACTGCTGAACGCCGCGAATGCCTATGCATCGACCCATGTCACGAGCCTGCAGGGCTTCATCCGCTGGTTCGATGCCGGAGACGGCGAGGTGAAGCGCGAGGCAGGCAAGGGCGGCGATCAGGTCCGCGTGATGACGGGCCACGGCTCGAAAGGTCTGCAGGCCCCCATCGTGATCCTGGCGGATGCGGCGATCAGGCCCGATGCCTCAGGCGAACTCGCGCTTGAGGACACGCCGCTCGGCGCGAAAGAGAGCAATATCATTCCGCTGCCTCCCCTGACCAAGGAAGAAAAGGTCGGTCCGCTCAAGGCCGTGGAAGAGCTCAACGCCACCCGCGCGATGCAGGAACACTGGCGCCTGCTCTATGTGGCCATGACCCGCGCGGAAGAGGCGCTGTTTATCGGCGGCTCGCTTGGCCCGCGCGATGCCAAGAACGGGCCGCATGAAGATAGCTGGTACGCCCGGCTCTCGGCGCTGTTCGACGAGGATGAGGCGGTCGACGATGCGATCTGGGGCGCCCGCTGGGAAACGGGCGAGCGGGCTCCTGCAGTGCCTGCCCCGGCGAAGGAGACGCAGGTCGCGACTACTCAGTTGCCGCTATGGGCGCAGCAGCCCGTCGGCCCGGAACCGCGGCCTCCACGCCCGCTCGCGCCGTCGGGTCTGGGTGAAGTTGAAGGAAGCGATCCGCCGCTCCCGCCGGAAGCCGCTGCCGGTGCGGCCCGGCGCGGCGTGCTAATCCACGCGCTGCTAGAGCGGTTGCCGGAAGTGGCACCCGAGCGGCGCGAGGATGCTGCGGCGAAATGGCTGGCCCGGCAGGCCAACGATCTGCCTGCAGGAGAGCGCGAAGAGATGCTTTCGCGCGCTCTGGCCGTGCTGGACGAACCGGGCTTCGCCGATCTCTTCGGACCCGGCGCGCTAGCGGAAATCCCGCTTGCGGCGACAGTGGAGGGGCAGGTCGTGATGGGGACCGCAGACCGATTGCTGGTAACGCCTGACAAGGTGACCGTGGTCGATTTCAAGACCGCCCGCCGCCCGCCGACATCGCTCGACGCCATCCCGGATACAACGCTTCGCCAGATGGCGGCCTATGTCGCGGCGCTCGAGGCGATATATCCGGGCCGTGCGGTGGACGCAGCCGTGCTTTACACCCAGACACCCCAACTCATTGCCTTGCCCGCCGCCACTCTCGCGCCATACAAGGCCGCATTTGCCGATCGGCAGGAAAGCTTTCCCGCGATGGCCGTTGAGTAATTAGCCCACGCGCCCATATGGGCCGCCAAGACATTTGATTTCAGGAGTATTCCCATGTCCACCATCACTGTCACCGACGAAGGTTTCCAGAAAGACGTTCTGGACAGCGACAAGCCCGTTCTCGTGGATTTCTGGGCCGAATGGTGTGGCCCTTGCAAGATGATTGCGCCCGCGCTGGAAGAACTGAGCGAGGAAATGGCCGACCAGGTCACCATCGCGAAGATGGATATCATGGAAAATACGGGCGTGCCGGGCCAGATGGGCGTCCAGTCCATTCCCTATCTCGTGCTGTTCAAGAACGGGGAGCCTGCCGCCCATATGCGCGGTGCAGCGCCCAAGGGGCAGCTCAAGCAGTGGCTTGAAGGCGCGCTTTAATCCTGCAATCCATATCCTCGCGCCGCAAACTTGTCTTGCGGCGCGACCTTGCTAAACGCTTGGAACCATGAAGCGCACGCATCTGCCCCTCAACGCCCTGCGCGTCTATGACGCTGCGGCCCGACATCTCAGTTTCACTCGCGCGGCGGATGAACTGGCGGTGACGCCTGCTGCTGTCGGCCAGCAGATCCGTGCGCTCGAAGACCATCTCGGCACGGTTCTTTTCCGCCGGACGAGCAAGGGCCTTGAGCTAACGCAGGAAGGGGCAGCCGGCCTCGATTCCCTGCGCGAAGGTTTCCTCAAGTTCGAAGAAAGCGTTTCCGCCATGCAGGCGGGTCAGGCGAGCGACAATTACACGATCGCATGCCCGCGTGAATTCTATGCCCAGTGGCTCGCACCCCGGCTGGCGGAATTTTCCAGAGACAATCCCGACGTCAAGTTCTCCTTCGTGGCGGACGAGAACGCCGATTTCACCGAGGCCAATCTCGATTGCGCCATCCGGCTCGTCGATGGGCCGGGTGATCTGCAGGGTACCGAACTGGCCGCAGCCCGCCGTGTGACTGTGGCGGCGCCGGGCGCACCCGATCGCTGGATCGACTGGGGACTGCCGCTGCAGGATGGGGTGCAGGCGCATGTTACAGTCAGCAATGCAGGGCAGGCTCTGTCCGGCGCAATGGCTGGGCTGGGCAAGGCTATCCTGCCCGAACTCCTTGCCAAGGAAGCTATTGAAGCCGGACGGCTCGAAGTACTCGACGGTCCGGAAACCGGTACGCGCGCATACTGGCTCGTCGCACCCACGCCGCAGTGGCGAACCAAGAAGGTGCGCTCGCTCGTCACGTTCCTTGCGGGTGAGTGACGTTCCAATCATCAGGACGGAGCGGTTCAAGCTTCGCCCCCTGATCTACACGGATACCAAAGCGCTCTACCCTACATTCGCTGATGACGTGCAATGCCGTTATCTCTCCAGGCCTGCCTTCGAAAGCGAAGACGCGTTATGGGAATGGCTCGCGGAGCCCGGATGGAACGGGCGCACCTGGATTGCCGAAGACGAACAGGGCGAAGTGGCAGGGCGCTTCGTGGCGGTCCCCGGCCACGAAGAGGGTATTGAAGAAATCGGCTATGTGACCTGCGCTGATCGCCAAGGCGAGGGCGTTGCCCGCGAATGCACTGCGGCGCTGGTTAGCCACCTTGTCCAAACGGAAGGAAAGCGAAAGGTCATTGCCGAGGTGGATTTGGAAAACGTACCGTCTATCCGCCTCCTGACCGGCCTCGGCTTCACCCGAGAGGCCCTGTTTCGTGAGCACGAGACCACGCACAAGGGGCTTTGCGATCTGGCGGTTTACGGTCTGCTTGCTTCCGATCCCCTGCCTTGAGCTTCAAAACCTTGTCTTGACGGGGCAGGGTCGCTGGCGCATGCGCCCAGATGTCGAAGGTTCTTCGGAGCGGTTTTTCGCTGCGGAGCTAAGACGGGAAGCCGGTGCAAAACCGGCGCTGCCCCCGCAACTGTAAGCGGCGAGCGGCGGTCCATTGATGTCACTGCGGCTCTGGCTTGCGGGAAGACGGACCGACTGCACCGACCCGTGAGCCAGGAGACCTGCCTTTGGCGCGATACTATCCACCGGCGGGGTGTCCGGTACGGATGCTTGCGGTGAACCATGGGCCGGACTTGATGTTCGCAGGACCCGTGCAGCTGCCTGCGCCCGTTCGTCCCCGCCCAGATCTTCGGGGAAGACAATGATGATTGCATATTTCGCTGACCGCCCTGTAGCTCCCGTGTTCGGGGAGGCTGCGTCGTGAGCGATGAAACGATGCCGACCAGCGAGGCCGCTATTCGCGTGACTGCGGTTCCTGCAGACGCGAATGTCTACGGTGACATTTTCGGAGGCTGGCTGATGGCCCAGATGGACCTTGCCGCATCCGCCATCGCCTCGCGCCATTCCGGAGGACGAGCGGTAACGATCGCGGTGGATGGAATGACCTTCCACCGGCCGGTCTTCGTGGGCGACGAAGTATCGGTCTATGCCACGCTGGAAGAGGTGGGGCGCAGTTCCATGAAGGTCGCAGTTGCCACCTGGCGACGGGACAGGCATTCTGAAGAAGCCAATCTGGTAACCAAGGCCCGTTTCACTTTCGTCGCCATCGGGCAGGACCGCCGCCCGCGCTCGGTCAAACCGCTCGCGGTAGTTGCATAGGGATAAGATGACGGAATCGGTCGCATCACCTTGTATCAAAGTCTGTCGGCTCGACGCCGACGGACAATGGTGCACGGGCTGCGGCCGCAGCCTGTCGGAGATCGCAGGCTGGGCGGATGCCGAAGATGGCGAGCGGCGTGCAATCATAAGCCGCGCGCAGCATCGGTTGGACACCAACGGGTCGGCTGTGGAGCGCTGATATTCCTGCGACACGCAAATGGATGGTGCTCGGGTGTGGGTAAGAGGCGACCGGTCGCGCCGCTTGCGATTGCAAGCATTTGCCGCAATTTCAATTAGATCGACTGCATATTAGGAAGGAATAAAGTAAAGAAAACATCATCTTGACCAAAAACGCCTTGTAATAATGCTAATCATTCGCAATAGCGCCTCCGGACATCAACGGAGGGCAATTTGCCAGATAACATGAGTAAGAACAGGGCAGGGACAAGCGCCGCCACCACATTGCTGGCGGGCGCATTCGGCGCGGCATTCTTGCCGTCGATTGCAGTTGCGGAAGAAGTTTCGGAAAGTCCGCCGCAGGGTGAAATCGTGGTCACCGGGCAGCGCCCCGACGTGAACGTGAATGCCGAGGAGTCGCCGTACAAGATCGATCGCTCGACTGACCGAAAGTTTACTGACGACGTTCTCGATACGCCGAAATCACAGACCATCATTCCCAAGGAAGTGATCGAGGACATCGGCGCCAACAGCTTCCGCGAAATCGTCCGCAGTACACCTGGCGTTACGCTCGGCACGGGCGAGGGGGGGAATGCCTTCGGCGACCGCATTTTCATCCGCGGCTTCGAAGCCCGCAACGACGTTTATATCGACGGCCTGCGCGATCCCGGCGTGACCAGCCGCGAGATCTTCGCCGTGGAACAGGTCGAGGTCGTCAAGGGTCCAAGCGCCATCTACGGCGGCCGCGGGACCACCGGCGGTCTGGTCAGCCTCCAGTCGAAAAAGCCGCAGTTCGGCAACGATTTTGCCGTCATCGAAGGCGGTATCGGGACCGAGAACTATTACCGCGGTACAGTGGATGCCAATTACCAGCTTGGCGAAGCAGTCGCCGTGCGTGTGAACGGCCTCTATCACGACGCCGATACGCCGGGCCGCGACTATGTGGAAAGCGAGCGTTACGGCGGAACGGCTGCCATCACGCTGCGCCCGACCGATACGCTCGCTATTTCGGCGGACTATTATCATTACCGCCTCGACGGCGTTCCCGATTACGGCCATCCCTTCGACGCCACCACGCAGGAACCCTATCTTGTTGACCGGGACAATTTCTACGGCGTGGTGGGCCGAGACTTCATCGAAAACGGCGCCGATATCGGCACGGTCCAGTTCGACTGGACGCCGACATCCGGGCTGAGCTTCCACTCGGTGACGCGCTATGGCGAGACCTACAATCGCTACGCGGTGAGCGAACCGTCGCTCTGCATTTTCGAGCGCGATGCGGAGGGCCGGTGCCCGCGCGGTGGCGGAACGCCGGTGCCCGAGAGCGAGTATACCGTCAGCCCGGCCATGAAGAGCAGCTGGCGCGACAACAGCTACTGGGCCAACAGCACCTATGCCGTCGCCGAAGCGCAGACCGGCGGGATCACGCACGAAATCGTCCTCGGCGGCGACTTCAGCGTTGAGACGATCGAGTCCTATCGCCTCAACGTCCCCTCGACCGTGGAAGACGCCAATGGCAACATCATCTCCGTCCCCGGCGGGCTGATCTACGATCTGTTCGATCCCGATCCCGTGCTCGGTTTCGATGTGCCCATCGGCCCGGATCTCGAAGCCGGTGCGACCACGACGAAGGCGACCAGCTATGCCGGTTACCTGCTCGACACGATCCGCTTTTCCGACGCATTTCGCGTCATGCTGGGCGGGCGGATCGACACGTTCGACATCGATTACGCCAGCCCGAATTCCACGCTCAACTATTCGGAGGACTTCTTCAACTGGCAGGCCTCCGCGATCTACAAGCCGGCCGCGAAGGCCACGCTCTATGCCAGCTATGCGACCAGCTCCAACCCCAGCGGCGAGCAGCTCGACGGCAATGGCGCCTCCTATGACGGCATTTCCGATCAGACCATCGACTTCCAGCCCGAAGAAAACACTTCGATGGAAATCGGCGGCAAGCTCGAACTGTTCGGCGGCAATCTGCTGCTGACGTCGGCGCTGTTCCGGATCGAGAAGGACAATGCCCGCGAATCCGGCGGGCGCGGCCAGCCTTACACCAATGTCGGCACGCTGCGTTCTCAGGGCGTGGAGCTGGGCTTCAGCGGCACGGTCGCGGACCGGATCAAGCTGTTCGGCGGCTACACCTATACCGATGCCGAGATCACCGCCTCGGCTGATCCGGACAATGTCGGGCGGCGCTTCGCCAATATCCCCGAGCATACCGCCCAGCTGCTCGCCACGGTGCTGGTCACCAGCCGCTTCGAAGTCGGCGGCCAGGTCTATTACCAGGACGAGATGTTCGGCGGCACCCAGCTGGCCGGCACGGCGCGCGTCCCCGGCTATGCCCGCTTCGACGCCGTGGCGCGTTACCGCGTCAACGACGTGTTCGAGGCCCGCGTCAACGTGCTCAACGTCACCGACGAGCGCTATTACGACGCGATCTACCGCTCGGGTTCGCCCTTCAGCTACATCGCGCCGGGCCGCTCGGCCTTCTTCACGCTGACGGCGACGCTGTGATCGGCTAACGGGAGCAGGACATGATACTCCAGATCGACAATGTCCTGAGCCCGGAGGAGGCGGCTGCCCTGCGCGGCCGCCTCCTTGCCGCCGAGTGGGTGGATGGCAACGTCACCAGCGGGGCCACTGCCGCCGGGGCGAAGCGCAACCGCCAGCTGCCCGAGGATGCGGCCGAGACCCGCGCCGCGCAGGCCGCAGTCAGCAACGCGCTCTCGGCCAATCCCACCTTCCTTGCCGCCGCCCTGCCGCACAGCATCTTCCCGCCGCTGTTCAACCGCTATGGCGAGGGCGAGACCTTCGGCCTCCATGTCGACAACGCCATCCGCGTCCACGCGGGCACCGGCGCGCGCATCCGCACCGATCTGTCGGCCACGCTCTTCCTTACCGAGCCGGATGACTATGACGGCGGCGCGCTGGAGATCGAGGGCAACGAGGGGCGCAAGACCTTCAAGCTGCCCGCCGGGGCCATGCTGCTCTATCCCTCCACCACGCTCCACCGGGTGACCGAGGTGACGCGGGGCGAGCGGGTGAGCTGCTTCATGTGGATGCAATCGCTGGTCGCCGACCATGCGCAGCGCGAGATGCTGTTCGATCTCGACCGCACTGCCCAGACCCTCGCCGCCGATCGCGGCAGCCAGGATGCAGAGGTGCTGCGGCTCACCCAGCTCTATCACAATCTCGTGCGGATGTGGGCCTCGTCCTGAGCGCCTCCCCCTTCGCCTCCGCCAGCACCTCGGCGCGGATGCGTTCATAGATCGGATGGCCCGGCCTGATCTCGCGCTCGTCCACGCGGAAGGCGCTGCGCCGGTTGAGCAGATAGATCAGCAGGCCATTGCCGCGGCCGCCCCAGCCGCTGACCGGATCATCGTCGAACCCGCCCTTCAGCGCGCGTTCTAATCCGCAATCCTCCAGCCGCTCCGCGCCGTAGCGCAGCGCCAGATCCCACGCCTCCGCAAACCCCTCGGCCCCCGGCTGCGCCCGCAATTTGTAGAGCGCCTCGATACTCTTGCCGATGGAAAGCGCCGCCTGCTTGACGATGCCCGTCGCCGCGAGCGCGGCGACGAAGCGCCGCTGCAGATCGGGCGTGATCGAATTGCGCCGCGGCTGCTTGTGGAGATAGGGCGCGAAGGCGAGCAGCGGATCGTCCGCCTCCGGCTCCTCCCCGATATGGGCGACGGCGGAGGTGGCCTGGCGGGCGATCTTGCGGGTGGGAGTAGGGTGGGTCATCGGTTTTCCCGTCATTGCGAGGAGCCGCAGGCGACGCGGCGAAGTGCAACTGTCCAAAGGACAATCCATCTCCTGACCTAGGGAGGCTACGGCAGGAGATGGATTACGTCGCTACGCTCGCAATGACGTGTAGGAAAATGCTTTCTATTCGGCGAAATCACCGAGCCGCAGGCGAAACAAGGGCGACCGCCCGCCGCGCCTTATGGCGCGAAGCCAAGGAGCGCGGACGCGCTCCGCCCGGCGTTTGAGGGACGAAAGCAAAAACTGGCGTGTGGGAAAACGGTTTCTGTCCAAGAGATCTGAACTGTAGACGTGACAACGCAAAAGATCGCGGTTTCGGATCGAAAACGCGAAATTGCAGACGAGGAAATTGCAAATTTTGTCTGTGGCCCATAAGCAGCCAAAAAGCGTTCAGGATGTTGCAGAAGATGAGTTTAGAAATTGTCGTAACGACGAGCCGCTGGAAAAATGATCCAGTATCTCGTGAGCTAGTAGATTATCTCAGTAAAAATAGCGGCGATTTGAATTTAGATGATGCAGTGCTGTATTATGATTTTCCAGCCTATGTAGATTATTCAGAATCTAAGTTTAGGCCCGACTTACTTCTACTTTCGCCAGTCCATGGATTTGTAGCTTTCCGGTGTTTCCAAGAGACGATCTTTCAAAGATCTGAGGAGACTCTAGAGGAAATCGATATCGCCCTTGGTGATTTCGCAAGCAATCTGCATTCGCGTATTATTAAAAGCCGTTCGCTGAGAAAGACACGAACTGAGTCTATTGTTCCTATTCATACCGTCATCCTCATCCAAGGAGGCGGAGATGTAGACATCGATTTAGATTCCCAAGTTTTAGGAAGTTTGGAATCAGTAGAAAATACATTAACGGATTGGGGGGAGATCAACCTGTCGTCCGAAGAGCTGTCCGAAACTCGGTCAGTTGTGGAGGGTGCCAAGGCTCTTGGTCGACCGAGCAAGCGGATCGTAAAAGACGAGGGAAAGGAACCACTTGCTGCAGCCTTGGCTAGGCTTGAGAATGAAATAATAAATTTCGACGAAAAACAGCGGAATATTGCGTTAGTTGAGGTTGGAGGTCCGGCTCGAATTAGAGGTCTCGCGGGAACGGGCAAGACAGTTATTCTTGCGATGAAAGCCGCGCACATTCACCTGACAAATCCCGAAGCTCAAATTCTAGTGACGTTCTACACTAAAAGCTTACGGTCTACTATCAAACAGTTGATTACAAAGTTTTACCGTATCTACTCCGACGCAGATCCGGATTGGAAACGCATCCACATTCGGCATGGGTGGGGGGGTGTGCAGATTCCTGGGGTGTATTCTGATGCCTGCAAACGTGCTGGTGTTCGCTCTTTAAAGTTTCCGGAAGCGAGAAGTGCGGCAAAGCAAGGTGAAGATCCATTCGGTGCTGCTTGCCGTATTTTGCTAGAGGCGGGTACTGTAAAGTCGTTCTATGATCATGTTCTAATAGACGAAGGGCAGGATTTTCCAGACTCTTTCTATAAGCTCGCGTATGAAATCACTGAAGGAGCTCGCGACAAGAAAAACATCGTTTGGGCGTATGATGAATTGCAAGACATCCTTAACATCCACATTCGTCAACCAAAAGAGCTTTTTGGGACTGACAGTGCTGGGCAGGCGCTAGTTGATTTAGACCGGTCGGCGGCAACACTTCCGCCCGGTGCGACGAATGACGCAGTTCTAGAAAAGGCCTATCGTAACCAATTACAGGTTTTGGTTGCTGCCCATGCGCTTGGTTTTGGCGTGTATGGCCAAATCGTCCAGATGCTCGAAAGCAAAGAGCACTGGGAGGATGTTGGGTACGAGGTTCCTTCAGGCTCCCTGGTTGAGGGTGACGGTGTCACTATAGTAAGGCCAGAGCGAAACAGCCCTCTTCACGTGCCCGAAATCCCAAATTTTCCCGTAGTAGATCACCATGTAACTGAAACTATCCATGATGAGGTGAGGTGGATTGCGGAAAGTATAAAGGATTTTCTTGTAGGCGGTCTTTCTGCTGAAGAAATTTTAGTTATTTCCTTAGATGACCGCAATGCTCGAGCTTATTTTCGGCTTCTGAGCGAAGCCTTGGCATTCGAAGGTATCAGTTCGAACAATGTTATTGCGGATCCTTATAATGAGCCACCGTTCTCGATTGTAGATAAAGTCACATTGTCGACTGTTTACCGAGCAAAAGGCAATGAAGCGGCAGCGGTTTTTGTTCTGGGGATCGATAGTGTGAGCCTAAAGTCCAGAGGTGGTCGCAATAAGCTTTTTACTGCAATGACTCGGTCCAAAGTTTGGTTGCGCATGAGCGGATTGTCCCATGCCGCGATGTTAGTGGTAGACGAACTATCTAAGGCATTGGATAATTCGCCAAAAATGCAATTTGTTATGCCCAATCTGAAGCGAATCGAAACAATACAGCGGGGGTTCAGTAAGAAACAGGAGGCGGCCAAGGCTGCTCGAGAAGAATATATTCGCAATCTTAGAGCGGCAGGCCTTTCGGACGAAGAGATCGATGAAGAATTGAAGCTTAGCTCAAATGCTGACTAATGTTGAGTTGAGGGCTGGGATCAGCCGCTCTTGGGAGTATTTGAGCCGCTCCGAGGTCGGGCAGGCGTTTGCGCAGCCTGTATCATTTTCGGCAAATGCCGAATTTCGCGCAAAATCGCGGGACACAGATGTCCCGTATGAGGAACTATACCTCCTTGGGTTGCGCGATGTTCAATACAATATGATTTTGAACGATTTCAGCTTCTTTCAATTCTCACAGGATTCGGAAAACGAATATAGATTTGCGTACTATCCAAACCCTTATCTCGGATCGGACGAGGCCGCTGTTTCTTCCATTAAAGAATTGCACGAATACGTCTCCGAAGGCGTTCTCGATTATGAAGATTATCTTCGGTCAATAAGTGAAGTGAGCGTTACTCGTTATCCCCCTATGATCCGTTATGAATTCTCCGCATCCCAATACGACTCTGAATGGCATCCGGCTTCACATTTGCATATTGGAATTTTTGCTGATTGGCGTTGGGGAATCGCGAAATTTCTCAACCCGAAACTGTTCACATTGACTGTATTGCGGCACTTATATCCGAATGCTTGGAGAGAGTGTCAGGGAATACCCTCTGGTGACAGACGCGTTACATTGGACGAAGAGCTCACGACCGTGAAAGGGCAATGCGGGGCTGTGCCACTAGATTTCTACTCAAATAACGAGCGGAACAGGCTTCATTTCACCTGATCCTCGACCAGAATACGAGCGGCAGAAGGTGCGCGCCTCGCGCATGTCGCTTTGTCCGGTCGCCGAGCTGCTATCCGGACCCTTTCGGCCACATTCCACCCCGGTTCCGCCGGACTCCGGCACTTGACCGGAGCCTGTTCGGACAGTATGTGCGCCCCATCCGGTGCCGGGTTCATCCCGCGCCGGGCAGATAGAGCTGAACATTGCCGGTCATGTCCCGGGGGCCTGTCGCAGATGCGATGAGGCTCTTTTCTATTGCAGCGAGGTAACTCGTTCGGGGCAGCCGTCAAAGTAACCCGGTGGCCGTGTGGGCCGATGGGTGGAGCGTTTCAGGCTCGTGCGAGAAAGGTCCGCTTGGCGGGCGTTTTTGGTTCGCTGGGTTCCCGCTTGCGCGGGAATGACGAGCGAGGGCACGAACCCGATAGCATCACCGATCATCCCCTAGTCGTCACCTTCACACGGTGAAGAGAAAGAACTCATATGCCGACAATCAACCAGCTGGTCCGCAAGGGCCGCGTTCCGCAGAAGGCCAAGAGCAAGGTCCCTGCGATGGAGCAGAACCCGCAGAAGCGCGGCGTTTGCACCCGCGTCTACACGACGACTCCGAAGAAGCCGAACTCGGCTCTGCGTAAGGTTGCCAAGGTTCGCCTGACCAACCAGCGCGAAGTCATCTCCTACATCCCGGGCGAAGGCCACAACCTGCAGGAGCACTCCGTTGTGCTCATCCGCGGCGGCCGTGTTCGCGACCTTCCCGGCGTTCGCTATCACGTCCTTCGCGGCGTGCTCGATACGCAGGGCGTGAAGGATCGCAAGCAGTCGCGCTCGAAGTACGGCGCCAAGCGTCCGAAGTGATCTGTCCGGGGGACAGGTCATCCTCGAAAAATCGCCATGTGCGATTTTATCGGGGATCCAGTCCTCAAGGCTTTTAGGAATTTACCCGGTCCTCGCTGGCTTCCCGCTTTCGCGGGAATGACGAACAGCTAGACCGCCGGGCAAAAGAAGGAATTCGTGCCATGTCACGTCGTCGTCGTCCCGAGAAGCGGGAAATCCTGCCTGATCCGAAGTTCAACGATCAGGTCCTGTCCAAGTTCATGAACAACCTGATGTATGACGGCAAGAAGGCCGTCGCAGAAGGTATCGTCTACACCGCGCTCGACACCGTCGAAGCCAAGGCCAAGGCGAACCCGGTCGAGCTGTTCCACGCAGCGCTCGACAACATCAAGCCGCAGGTCGAAGTCCGCAGCCGCCGTGTCGGCGGTGCGACTTACCAGGTGCCGGTCGAGGTGCGCCCCGAGCGTGCCCAGGCGCTGGCGATCCGCTGGCTGATCTCGGCTGCGCGCGGCCGTCCGGAAACCACCATGGCAGCGCGTCTGTCGGGTGAGCTGATGGATGCCTCGAACAACCGCGGCAACGCCGTCAAGAAGCGCGAAGACACGCACCGCATGGCGGATGCGAACCGCGCGTTCAGCCACTACCGCTGGTAACTGGCGCTGGTAAGGCGAGGCAGGCTTGGGGCCGGGGGATCTCCCTCGGTCTCGAAACTGTCGCATTAATCCCTACATGGGGGTCGAGCTAGCTCACCCCCGACTTACGAGGAATTCCACATGGCCCGCGAATATCCGCTGGAGCGGTACCGCAATATCGGCATCATGGCCCACATCGATGCCGGCAAGACCACCACGACCGAACGCATCCTCTACTACACCGGCAAGTCCTACAAGATCGGCGAAGTCCACGACGGCGCCGCCACCATGGACTGGATGGAGCAGGAGCAGGAACGCGGCATCACCATCACTTCGGCTGCCACCACCACCTTCTGGACCGCGGAAGATCCGACCAAGGATCCGATGGGCGCTCCCGAAGACCTGCGTGAAGGCCAGCCCAAGCACCGCATCAACATCATCGACACCCCCGGCCACGTCGACTTCACCATCGAAGTCGAACGCTCGCTGCGCGTGCTCGACGGTGCCGTAGCCGTCTTCGACGGCGTCGCCGGCGTCGAACCCCAGTCCGAAACCGTATGGCGCCAAGCCGACAAGTACGGCGTACCTCGCATGTGCTTCGTGAATAAGTTGGACCGTACCGGTGCCGACTTCTATTACTGTGTCCAGTCGATCATCGACCGTCTCGGTGCGAACCCGCTGGTGCTTTATCTCCCCATCGGTGCGGAGAGCGATCTTCAGGGTGTTGTCGATCTCGTTAACAACCGCGGCATCGTGTGGCAGAACGAAGATCTCGGCGCAAAATACGAGTTCGTCGAAATTCCGGCCGAGCTGGCCGACAAGGCTGCCGAATACCGTGAGAAGCTGATCGAGACCGCCGTCGAACAGGACGACGATGTCATGGAGCAGTACCTCGAAGGTAACGAGCCCGATGCAGCGACGCTCAAGCGTCTGATCCGCAAGGGTACCATGGCGCGTGATTTCGTGCCCGTGCTGTGTGGTTCGGCGTTCAAGAACAAGGGCGTTCAGCCGCTGCTCGACGCAGTTGTCGACTACATGCCGAGCCCGCTCGACGTTCCGGCCATCAAGGGCGTCAAGCCCGACAGCGACGAGGAAGACACGCGTCCTTCTTCCGACGAGGCTCCGTTCTCCGCGCTCGCATTCAAGATCATGAACGATCCCTTCGTGGGCTCGCTCACCTTCACCCGTATCTATTCGGGTCACCTCACCAAGGGCAGCGTCATGAACTCGGTGAAAGACAAGAAGGAAAAGATCGGCCGCATGCTGCTGATGCACTCGAACAACCGCGAGGACATCGATGAAGCGTTCGCCGGCGACATCGTCGCTATTGCGGGCCTGAAGGAAACGACGACCGGAGACACGTTGTGTGCTTCGAACGCTCCGATTATTCTCGAGCGCATGGAATTCCCCGAGCCGGTGATCGAACTTTCGGTCGAACCGAAGACCAAGGCCGACCAGGAAAAGATGGGCGTAGCCCTCAACCGTCTGGCTGCAGAAGATCCTAGCTTCCGCGTCACCACCGATCACGAGTCGGGTCAGACGATCATCAAGGGCATGGGCGAGCTTCACCTCGACATTCTCGTCGATCGCATGAAGCGCGAATTCAAGGTCGAAGCCAATGTCGGCGCGCCGCAGGTCGCATACCGCGAATACCTCGGTAAGCCGGTGGACGTCGATTACACCCATAAGAAGCAGTCGGGTGGTTCGGGTCAGTTCGGCCGCGTGAAGGTCAAGGTCGCTCCGGGCGAACGTGGCCAGGGCTTCGTGTTCGAAGATGAGATCAAGGGCGGTAACATTCCGAAGGAATATATCCCCGCGATCGAAAAGGGCTTCCGCGAGCAGGCCGAGAGCGGCCATCTCGTCGGCTTCCCGATCATCGACTTCACCGTCACGCTTTACGATGGTGCCTACCATGACGTCGACTCGAGCGCGATCGCGTTCGAAATCGCCGGTCGCGGTGCCATGCGTGAAGTGGCCGAGCGTTCGGGCATCAAGCTGCTTGAGCCGATCATGAAGGTAGAGGTCGTGACCCCCGAGGATTACCTCGGTGACGTCATCGGCGATCTCAACTCCCGTCGTGGCCAAATCCAGGGCACCGACACCCGCGGCAATGCACAGGCTGTCGAAGCCAACGTGCCGCTGGCGAACATGTTCGGTTACGTGAACGAGCTGCGTTCCTTCACCCAGGGCCGCGCTCAGTATACCATGCAGTTCAGCCACTACGATGAAGTTCCGGCAAACGTGGCTCAGGAAGTCAAGGAGAAGCTTGCGTAAGCGAGGCTTCCAGTCTAGGGGCGGCGCCTGATTCCGCGGGCGCCGTTTCCAACCCGCAGAAATTCACTTTCAGATTAGAGGTTATTGGAAAATGGCGAAGGAAAAATTCGAGCGTAATAAGCCGCACGTAAACGTTGGCACCATCGGCCACGTCGACCACGGCAAGACCACGCTGACCGCAGCAATCACCAAGGTTCAGGGTACGGCTGTCGATTTCGCAAACATCGACAAGGCTCCCGAAGAGCGTGAGCGCGGCATCACCATCTCGACCGCACACGTCGAGTATGAAACCGACGCACGTCATTATGCGCACGTCGACTGCCCGGGGCACGCCGACTATGTGAAGAACATGATCACCGGTGCAGCCCAGATGGACGGCGCCATCCTGGTTGTGAACGCAGCTGACGGCCCGATGCCGCAGACCCGCGAGCACATCCTGCTGGCTCGTCAGGTTGGCGTTCCGCAGCTTGTTGTTTACCTCAACAAGGTCGACCAGGTCGACGATGAGGAAATCCTCGAGCTCGTCGAACTCGAAGTTCGCGAACTCCTGAGCTCGTACGATTTCGACGGCGACAACATTCCGATCATCAAGGGTTCGGCTCTCGCCGCTCTCGAAGGTCGCGATCCTGAAATCGGCGAAAGCTCGATCAAGGCTCTGATGGACGCAGTCGACGAATATATCCCGACTCCCGACCGTCCGGTCGACAAGGACTTCCTGATGCCGATCGAAGACGTGTTCTCGATCTCGGGTCGTGGTACGGTTGTCACTGGCCGTGTTGAAACCGGCGTTGTCAACGTGGGTGACGAAGTCGAAATCGTCGGCATCAAGGACACGCAGAAGACCACGGTTACCGGCGTCGAAATGTTCCGCAAGCTGCTCGATCGCGGTGAAGCTGGCGACAACATCGGTGCCTTGATCCGCGGCATCGGTCGTGAAGATGTTGAGCGCGGCCAGGTTCTCGCAAAGCCCGGCTCGGTCAACCCGCACACCGAGTTCAGCGCAGAAGTCTACGTCCTCTCGAAGGACGAAGGCGGCCGTCACACGCCGTTCTTCGCGAACTATCGTCCGCAGTTCTACTTCCGCACGACCGACGTGACCGGCGAAGTGGTTCTTCCCGAAGGCACCGAAATGGTGATGCCGGGCGACAACGTGACAATCGACGTCAAGCTGATCGCACCGATCGCCATGGACCAGGGCCTGCGCTTCGCAATCCGCGAAGGTGGCCGTACGGTCGGCTCGGGCGTTGTAGGCTCGATCAAGAAGTAAGCTTCGGTTTCTCGAAGTCAGCTTCTGCTGAAATAACAGAGGCCCGCTTCCCACTGGGAGGTGGGCCTTAGTTGTTAATAGGGCATAAAAAACCATGGAAATGCACGGTTCGGCGCGTCCGGCGGAGGTGTGTTTCAACAGGCGGAAATCGGGGGTTGTCATTACCGGGTCTGCCCCGTATATGCGCCTCCACAGCGGAGATTCGTCTCCGGTTACTAGAATTCACGGAAGGTCGCCCGCAACCGGGAAACCGGGCTCACAGCGGGGCTGGCCTTTCTTTTTGTTTGCGGGTCACCTAATGGCTCGCTTGGCTCTTTCGCATCGGTGTAGGTAATGGAAGCACAGAATATCCGCATTCGCCTCAAGGCGTTCGATCATCGCGTTCTCGATCAGGCAACTGGTGAAATCGCAGACACCGCACGTCGTACGGGTGCCCTTATTCGTGGTCCCATTCCCATGCCGACGCGCATCGAGAAGTTCACCGTGAACCGCGGCCCGCACATCGACAAGAAGTCGCGCGAGCAGTTCGAGGTGCGGACCTACAAGCGGCTGCTCGACATCGTGCAGCCCAACGCCCAGACTGTCGACGCGCTGATGAAGCTCGACCTCGCTGCTGGCGTGAATGTCGAAATCAAGCTTGCTTAAGCCAGCTCGATTGGTCCTCCTGCCGGACTGAAAATGGCAGGGAAGTTCAGGGGCGCTCGATAGCCCCGCCGGTTCGCAAGAACAGGCAAGACATCGGGATACCGCCGGATTTCATCCGGGACTGCGTCCCCCGTCTGCTTCTCTCGGGAAGCAATCAGCCCGGACGGGGGCACGCATCGCACAATCGGGCTGGCACGCACCCTGGGGATGAGCCCTTTGGTGCCTCTGTTGAGGAGTTTGACGATGCGCACAGGCGTACTCGCAAAGAAAGTCGGGATGACCCGCCTCTTCCAGGAGGATGGACGGCACGTTCCCGTGACCGTTCTTTCGCTGGAAGATTGTCAGGTTACCGCACATCGCACGGAAGACCGTGACGGCTATTACGGCGTCCAGGTCGGTTCCGGCGAAGCGAAGCAAAAGAATGTTAACAAGCCGCAGCGCGAAGCTTTCGCGAAGGCTGAAGTCGCCCTAAAGATGAAGGTTTGCGAATTCCGCGTCGACAGCGAAGAGGCTCTGCTTCCGGTCGGTGCTCGTATTTCCGCTGAGCACTTCGTTGCTGGTCAGAAGGTCGATATCACTGGTCATACGCAGGGTAAGGGCTTTGCTGGCGCCATGAAGCGTTGGGGCTTCGGCGGTTTGCGTGCAACCCACGGTGTTTCGATCTCGCACCGCTCGCACGGTTCGACGGGTAACCGTCAGGATCCGGGCCGCGTGTTCAAGGGCAAGAAAATGGCCGGCCACATGGGCGACCGCCAGCGCACACAGCAGAACCTCGAAATCGTGCGCACCGACGCCGATCGCGGTCTGCTTTTCGTCAAGGGTTCGGTCCCGGGTGCGAAGAATGGCTGGTTGATGGTTCGTGACGCCGTGAAGGTCGCTATGCCGGAAGATCTGCCGTTCCCCGGCGTGATGTACCGCAACCGCGATGAGTTCAAAACGGAAGATGCCGATGCGGGTCTCGTTGAGAGCGCAGCCGAGCACGAAGTCGGCACCGAGGTGTCTGCTGAGCAGCAGGAAAAGCTGATGCAGCAGCAGGACGCGGGTGCTGATGCCGAAACCACCACCGACGGCGCTGCCGGCGGTGAAAGCAAGGAGTCCTGATCGTGAAGGTCAAGGTCCAGAAAATCGACGGCAAGGCGTCGGGCGATATCGAGCTGAACGATGATGTGTTCGGCGTCGAGCCGCGCGCCGACATCCTTCACCGCGTTGTCACCTGGCAGCTCGAGAACCGTCGCGCCACTGCACGTCCCACGCGTGAACGTTCGGACGTTGCTCGCACGGGCAAGAAGTTCGGCCGCCAGAAGGGTTCGGGCGGCGCACGTCACGGTGACCGTGGCGCCCCGATCTTCATCGGCGGTGGTAAGGCTCATGGTGCGCGCAAGCGTGACTTCGAGCAGTCGCTGAACAAGAAGATCCGCGCTCTCGGTCTCAAGATGGCTCTCTCCAGCAAGGCGAAAGACGGCCTCATCGTCGTCGACAGCCTTGAGCTGAAGGATGCCAAGACCAAGGCGCTCAAGGGTCACTTCGACAAGAATGGCTGGGCGGGCAAGGTCCTGATCATCGACGGCGAAAGCGTGAACGACGGCTTCAAGAAGGCTGCCGGCAATCTGCCGGGCGTGAACGTCCTCCCCGCGATGGGCGCCAATGTCTACGACATCCTGAAGCACGACACGCTCGTCCTTACGAAGGACGCTGTCGAAAAGCTGGAGGGCCGTTTCAATGGCTAAGAAGCAGGAAATCGCAGCACGTCACTACGACGTGATCCTCGCTCCGCACATCACCGAGAAGTCGACCATGGCTTCCGAAAACAATGCGGTCGTATTCAAGGTTGCCGGCGACGCTACGAAGCCGCAGATCAAGGAGGCGGTCGAAGCGATCTATGCTGACCAGAAGGCGAAAGTCCTTTCGGTCAACACGATCAACGTGAAGGGCAAGACCAAGCGCTGGAAGGGCAAGCCCTACAAGCGCAACGACGTGAAGAAGGCGATCGTCACCCTCGCTGAAGGTGCCATGATCGACATCACGGAAGGTGTAGGCTGATGGCACTCAAGAATTACAAACCGACGAGCCCGGCGCGCCGCGGCCTCATTCTCGTCGACAAGTCGGGCCTGTACAAAGGCAAGCCCGTCAAGTCGCTGACTGAAGGCAAGCGCAAGACCGGTGGTCGCAACAACAAAGGTCATGTCACTTCGCGTGGCATCGGCGGCGGTCACAAGCAGAAGTACCGCTTCATCGACTTCAAGCGTCGCAAGTGGGACGTCGAAGGCACCGTGGAACGGATCGAATACGATCCCAACCGCACAGCCTTCATCGCACTCGTGAAGTACGAAGACGGCGAAATGGCCTACATCATCGCTCCGCAGCGTCTCGCTGTCGGCGACAAGGTGATCGCAGGCGAGAAGACCGACACCAAGCCTGGCAACGCCATGTTGCTCGGTCAGATGCCGGTCGGTACGATCTGCCACAATGTCGAGATGAAGCCCGGCAAGGGCGGTCAGATCGCACGTTCGGCAGGTGCCTATGTTCAGCTGGTCGGTCGTGACCGCGGCATGGTCATCGTGCGCCTCAACAGCGGCGAGCAGCGTTATCTGCGCGCCGACTGCATGGGCACCGTTGGCGCTGTTTCGAACCCCGACAATCAGAACCAGAACCTTGGCAAGGCCGGTCGTCGTCGTTGGATGGGCATCAAGCCGCTTACTCGCGGTGTTGCAAAGAACCCGGTCGACCACCCGCACGGTGGTGGTGAAGGCCGCACCAGCGGTGGCCGTCATCCGGTTACCCCGTGGGGCAAGCCGACCAAGGGTGCCCGTACCCGCAAGAACAAGCAGACGGACAAGATGATTATCCGTTCGCGCCACGCCAAGAAGAAGAGGTAATCCGACATGGCTCGTTCCGTCTGGAAAGGTCCGTTCGTCGAACTCAGCCTTCTGAAGAAGGCAGAAGAGGCGCAGGACGCAAGCAACGCGAAGCCGATCAAGACCTGGTCGCGTCGCAGCACCATCCTGCCCCAGTTCGTCGGTCTCACGTTCAACGTGTACAACGGCCACAAGTTCATCCCGGTCTCCGTCTCGGAAGAGATGGTGGGCCACAAGCTCGGCGAATTCGCGCCCACGCGCACATTCCCCGGTCACGCTGCCGACAAGAAGGGTAAGCGCTGATGAGCAAGCAAAAAGCACCCCGTCGCGTTGCCGACAACGAGGCTCTTGCCGTAGGCACCACCATCCGTGGTTCCGCGCAGAAACTGAACCTCGTTGCCGAGCTCATCCGCGGCAAGAAGGCCGAAGAGGCCCTCAACATCCTGGCGTTCTCGAAGAAGTCGATGGCCAAGGATGCCACGAAGGTTCTCGCCTCGGCGATTGCCAACGCGGAAAACAACCACAACCTCGATGTCGACTCGCTGGTCGTTGCTGAGGCTTCGGTGGGCAAGTCGATCACGATGAAGCGCTTCCACACCCGTGGTCGCGGTAAGTCGACGCGCATCCTGAAGCCGTTCAGCCGCCTTCGGATCGTCGTCCGCGAGCAGGAAGAGGCGTAAGATGGGCCATAAGAGCAATCCGATCGGTCTGCGCCTGCAGATCAACCGCACCTGGGACAGCCGGTGGTACGCCGAAGGGCGTGACTATGCCAAGCTGCTGGCCGAGGACATCGAGATCCGTAAGTACATCCTTGAGAACGCTGCCCAGGCCGCTATCTCGAAGGTCGTAATTGAGCGTCCGGCGAAGCTTTGCCGCATTTCGATCTATGCTGCGCGTCCCGGTGTCATCATCGGCAAGAAGGGTGCGGACATCGAAAAGCTGCGCACCAAGCTGTCGAAGATGACCGAAAGCGAAGTGAAGCTTAACATCGTCGAAATCCGCAAGCCGGAAGTCGATGCGAAGCTCGTTGCCCAGGGAATCGCCGATCAGCTGATCCGCCGTGTGGCTTTCCGCCGTGCGATGAAGCGCGCGATGCAGTCGGCCATGCGCCTTGGTGCAGAAGGCATCAAGATCATGTGTGGCGGCCGTCTCGGCGGCGCTGAAATCGCCCGCGTGGAACAGTATCGTGAAGGCCGTGTGCCGCTGCACACGCTGCGTGCCAACATCGACTATGCCGAAGCCGAAGCACTGACCGCTTACGGCATCATCGGCATCAAGGTGTGGGTCTTCAAGGGCGAGATCCTCGGCCATGATCCGACCGCGCAGGACCGTCTCATGATGGAATCGCAGACGTCCGGCGTCCGTCCGGCTCGCTGATTGCAGGTATAGGAAAGAACCATGCTGCAACCGAAGAAAACCAAGTACCGCAAGGCGTTCAAGGGTAAGATCCATGGCAACGCCAAGGGCGGCACCACGCTCAACTTTGGCTCTTACGGGCTGAAGGCTCTTGAGCCCGAGCGTATCACCGCACGCCAGATCGAGGCGGCTCGCCGCGCGATCACGCGTCACATCAAGCGCCAGGGTCGTCTCTGGATCCGTGTCTTCCCCGACGTGCCGGTTTCCAAGAAGCCTGCTGAAGTCCGTCAGGGTAAGGGCAAGGGTTCGGTCGAATACTGGGCTGCTCGTGTGAAGCCGGGCCGCATCCTGTTCGAACTCGACGGTGTTGCCGGCCCACTGGCTGCCGAAGCGTTCAGCCGCGCAGCCATGAAGCTGCCGGTCAAGACCAAGGTTGTTGCCCGTCTCGGCGACAGCTCGCACCTCGGAGGCGAATAATGAGCAAGATCGAAGATCTGCGCCAGAAGAGCGACGACCAGCTGGATTGGGAAATGACCAGCCTGAAGCGCGAGGCATTCAACCTGCGCTTCCAGGCTGCGACCAACCAGCTCGAAGCTCCGGCGCGCATCCGCGAAGTCCGTCGCACGATCGCCAAGATCAAGACGCTGCAGGGCGAACGCGCCCGTGCAGCGGCAGCCAAGGCGTAAGGAGTAGACAATGCCCAAGCGAATCCTTATCGGCACCGTCACCTCCGACAAGACCGACAAGACCGTAACCGTGCTTGTCGAGCGCAAGGTGAAGCATCCCCTCTACGGGAAGATCATCCGCCGCTCGAAGAAGTACCACGCTCATGACGAGAAGAACGAGTATGTGCTCGGCGACGTCGTGCGCATCGAAGAGACCAAGCCGATCTCGAAAACCAAGACCTGGATGGTCAAGGACCGAGTGACGGCAGGCGGAACCCAGGCTGTCGAGGCTGACCTCGAAGTCGAAGCCGCAGGCAACTGACGTATTAGGAACTGCCGGGCGCCTGGAGACAGGGCCGTCCCGGCAAGCCAAGAGAAGGAACCGGATCAATGATCCAGATGCAATCCAATCTCGACGTCGCGGACAACAGCGGCGCAAAGCGCGTCCAGTGCATCAAGGTACTGGGCGGCTCCAAGCGCCGCACCGCGTCCGTCGGTGACGTGATCGTGGTTTCCGTGAAGGAAGCCCAGCCACGCACGAAGGTGAAGAAGGGCGATGTCCATCGCGCTGTCATCGTGCGTACGAAGAAGGACGTCCGCCGCCCCGATGGCAGCGTGATCCGCTTCGACAGCAACGCCGCCGTTCTCGTCAACAAGAACGAAGAACCCATCGGCACCCGTATCTTCGGCCCCGTGGTCCGCGAACTTCGCGGCCGTGGCTTCATGAAGATCATCAGCCTTGCTCCGGAGGTGCTGTAATGGCTTCTGCAAAGATCAAGAAGGGTGACACCGTCGTAGTCCTGTCCGGCAAGGACAAGGGCAAGACCGGTACCGTGTCGAAAGTCAGCCCCAAGGACGGCAAGATTGTCGTCGAGGGCGTGAACATCGCCGCGCGTCACCGCAAGCCGACCCAGCAGAACCCGCAGGGTGGTATCGATCGCTTCGAAGCGCCGATGCCCATCAGCAAGGTTGCTGTGGCCGATCCAAAGGATGGCAAGCCCACCCGCGTCCGTTTCGAAGAAAAGGACGGCAAGAAGGTGCGCGTTGCCGTGAAGAGTGGGGAGACCATCGATGGCTGATTACACCCCCCGTATGAAGCAGCGCTACGACGACGAGATCGTTAAGGCGATGACCGAAAAGTTCGGTTACAAGAACCGTCTCGAAGTCCCCAAGCTGGAAAAGATCACGCTCAACATGGGTGTGGGCGAAGCCAGCCAGGACAAGAAGAAGGTCCAGACCGCTGCTGAAGAAATGGCCAAGATTGCGGGTCAGAAGCCCGTCATCACCAAGGCGAAGAAGTCGATCGCACAGTTCAAGCTGCGCGACGGCATGCCGATCGGTTGCAAGGTAAACCTGCGCCGTGACCGTATGTACGAATTCCTCGACCGTCTCGTCACCATTGCAATGCCCCGCATCCGCGACTTCCGTGGCCTCAACGCCAAGTCGTTCGACGGCCGCGGCAACTATGCAATGGGCCTCAAAGAGCAGATCATCTTCCCTGAAATCTCCTACGATCAAATCGAGAAGGTTCGGGGCATGGATATCATCATCACCACCACGGCGAAGACCGACGAAGAAGCTCGCGAGCTCCTGAAGCTGTTCGGTTTCCCGTTCCCGTCTGAAAAGTCGGAAGAGAAGGAGGCGGCGTGAGCCGCTTCCGGATCGCAGGATAAGGAAGGAACTTAAGTCCAATGGCGAAACTGAGTTCGATCAACAAGAACGAGCGTCGCAAGAAGCTCGTCAAGCAGTATGCGGACAAGTTTGCGAAGCTCAAAGCTATCGCTGACGACGAAAGCCTCGATGAAGGTGAGCGACTGATCGCTCGTCTCAAGATGGCTGAACTCCCGCGTAATGCGAATCCCACCCGCGTGCGCAATCGTTGCGCCACCACCGGCCGCCCCCGCGGCTACTATCGCAAGTTCGGTCTCAACCGTATCGAACTGCGCGACCTCGGCAACAAAGGCCTGATTCCAGGCCTGACCAAGTCGAGCTGGTGAGGTAGAGACAGATGGCTATGACCGATCCCTTGGGTGATATGCTCACCCGTATCCGCAACGGCCAGCAGGCGAAGAAGGACAGCGTCCTTTCGCCTGCCAGCAAGCTGCGTGCAAACGTTCTCGAAGTGCTTCAGCGCGAAGGCTACATCCGTGGCTACAGCGATGATGCTTCGGGCAAGCATGCACAGCTGCGGATCGAACTGAAGTATTTCGAAGGCGAACCTGCGATCAAGCATGTTGCCCGTGTCTCCAAGCCTGGCCGCCGCGTCTATGCGGGTTCGAAAGAACTCCCCGTAGTACGCAACGGCCTCGGCATCACCATCGTCTCGACGCCCAAGGGTGTGCTTTCCGACGCGGAAGCGCGCACTGAAAACGTCGGCGGCGAAGTGCTGGCGGAGGTGTTCTGATGAGCCGCATCGGCAAACGTCCGGTGGCGATCCCAAGCGGGGTCACTGCCAATATCGACGGCGACAAGCTTTCGGTTAAGGGTCCCAAGGGTACCCTGACCATGGGCCTGTCCGACCTGGTCGAATACAAGCTCGAGAATGACGAAATCTCCGTCACACCGGCCAACGACACGCGCGCCGCTCGCAACCACTGGGGTATGCAGCGTACGCTCGTTTCGAACCTGGTCGAAGGTGTGACCGATGGTTTTACCAAGGTTCTCGAAATCAACGGTGTCGGTTACCGTGCGCAGGCCCAGGGCAAGAAGCTCAAGCTTCAGCTCGGCTATTCGCACGATGTCGATCTCGACGTTCCCGAAGGTATCGAGGTGAAGACCCCGGACCAGACGACCGTCGAAATCAGCGGCACCGACAAGCAGGCCGTGGGTCAGTTTGCGGCAAACGTCCGCAGGTGGCGCAAGCCCGAGCCTTACAAGGGCAAGGGCATCAAGTACCGCGGCGAGTATATCTTCCGCAAGGAAGGGAAGAAGAAGTAAGATGGCAAAGCTTTCTCTTTTCGAACGTCGCCGTCGCCGCGTCCGCACCGCTCTCAAGAGCCGCGCCGGTGGCAAGCCTCGCCTGTCGGTGCACCGCACCGGCAAGCACATTTACGCGCAGATCATCGACGATGCCGCGGGCAAGACTGTTGCCTCGGCCTCGACGCTGGGTGGCAAGGCTTCGGGCGCTAATGTCGATGCGGCCAAGCAGGTCGGCTCCGATATCGCTGCCGCTGCAAAGAAGGCTGGCGTAACGACCGTCGTGTTCGACCGCGGTGGCTTCCTGTTCCATGGCCGCGTGAAAGCGCTGGCCGACGCCGCTCGTGAAGGCGGGCTGGAGTTCTGATGATGGCTGACGAAAACAAAACCGAAGAAGCCGTGACGGCTGAAACACAGCACGCTGTAACCAAGGAAGAACCGGCGATCGCCGATACTCCGAGTGAAGCAGCTGCAAACCAGGACCCTGCACAGGGTGCCGAAGGTCAGCCGCGTGAGCGTGGTGGCCGTGGTGGTCGCGGTGGCAACCGTGACGGTGGCCGTGGCCGCGGTGGTCGCGACAATCGTCGTAACAACCGCCGCGAAGAAGAAGACGACGGCATCATCGAGAAGCTCGTCCACATCAACCGCGTCAGCAAGACGGTGAAGGGCGGTAAGCGCTTCGGTTTCGCTGCACTGGTTGTCGTGGGTGACGGCTCGGGCCGTGTCGGCTTCGGCAAGGGCAAGGCCCGCGAAGTGCCTGAGGCGATCCAGAAGGCAACCGCAGCTGCGCGCAAGAAGATGATCCGTGTGCCGTTGAAGGAAGGTCGTACCCTCCATCACGATGGTAACGGTCGCTTTGGCGCCGGCAAGGTCACCGTTCGTACGGCGCCTGCAGGTACTGGCATCATCGCCGGCGGTCCGATGCGTGCCGTTTTCGAGAGCCTCGGCGTTGCCGACGTGGTGACCAAGTCGGTCGGCACCTCGAACCCCTACAACATGATCCGCGCTACCTTCGACGCGCTGCAGGACCAGACTTCGCCGAAGTCGGTTGCGCAGCGTCGTGGCAAGAAGGTTGCCGACCTGCTCGGCCGCGGTGGCGCTTCCGAAGCTGAGGCTGAAGCCGACGCTGCGGCAGTCGTGGAGTAATTCCAATGGCCAAAGCTAAAACCATCAAGATCAAGCAGATCGGTTCGCCGATCCGCCGCCCTGAAAGTCAGCGCAAGATCCTCATCGGTCTGGGCCTGAACAAGATGCACAAGGTCGTCGAACGCCAGGACACTCCCGAAGTGCGTGGTGCCGTCGCTAAGGTTCCGCATCTGGTGGCGATCGTCGAAGACTAAGGCCACGGCCAAAGTCGGATACGATTACAATTTGACGGGAGCGGCCTGCTGCGATAGCGGGCCGCTTCCATTTTACAGCGCGAACAAAAGCGAAAGCGAGTGCAGACTATGAAACTTACAGATCTCCGCGATAATCCTGGCGCCCGCAAGGAGCGCATGCGTGTTGGCCGTGGTATCGGCTCGGGCAAGGGTAAGACCGGCGGCCGTGGCCAGAAGGGCCAGAAGAGCCGTTCGGGCGTTGCCATCAAGGGCTTCGAAGGCGGCCAGATGCCGCTTCACATGCGTCTTCCGAAGCGCGGCTTCAACAATCCGTTTGGCAAGGATTATGCCGAAGTGAACCTGGGCATGGTCCAGAAGTTCATCGACGAGAAGAAGCTCGACGCCAAGAATGACATCGACCACGCTGCACTGAAGGCTGCTGGCCTTGCACGTGGCGGCAAGGACGGCGTCCGTCTCCTCGGCAAGGGCGAACTCAAGGCAAAGGCCAAGTTCATCGTCGCTGGTGCCTCGAAGGGTGCCATCGAAGCGGTCGAGAAAGCTGGCGGTTCGGTCGAAGTGATCGACAAGGGCGAAAGCGAAGCCGAAAAGAAGGCGAAGCGGACCGAAGCCAACAAGGCCAAGAAGTCTAAATAACCGAAAATGTAGGGAGCGGGGTTCGACAAAGGTCGCTCCGCTCCCTATCTGTCCGGTCAACGCCGGGACGGGCCGGCGGCAAGCTAGGATCGAAGACGACCAATGGCATCACGCGCCGATAATTTCGCGAGCAATATCAGTCTCGCCAATTTCTCCAAAGCCACCGAGCTGAAGAACCGTATCTGGTTCACCATCGGTGCGCTTATTGTTTTCCGATTCCTGAGCTTCGTGCCGCTGCCGGGCATCAATGCCCGCGCACTCAGCCAGCTGGCCGACCAGACGCAGGGCGGCATCATCGACATGTTCAACATGTTCACCGGTGGCAGCCTCGAACGCATGAGCCTCATCGCTCTGGGCGTTATGCCTTATATCACCGCTTCGATTGTTGTGCAGATGGCTTCCGCACTGCATCCCACGCTTGCCGCGCTGAAGAAGGAAGGCGCTGCCGGGCGGCAGAAACTCAACCAGTATACGCGCTACGGTACGGTGCTTCTGTGCACGGTCCAGGGCTGGTTCCTGGCAGCGGGCCTCGAAAGCTTCGGTGCCTCCAGCGGTATCGCGGCAGTCGTCGATCCCGGTTACATGTTCCGTATTGGCGCCGTGATCAGCCTTGTCGGCGGAACGATGTTCCTGCTGTGGCTCGGTGAACAGATCACCAGCCGCGGTATCGGCAACGGCGTGTCGCTCATCATCATGGCCGGCATCGTCGCCCAGTTCCCGACGTTCATCACCAACATGACTTCTGGCTATAGCGAGGGATCCATTTCGACGGGTATCCTCCTCGGCTTCATCGTCATGGTCGTGGGCCTGATCCTTCTGATCAGCTTTTTCGAACGCGCTCAGCGCCGCCTGCTCGTCCAGTACCCGAAGCGTGCCACGCAGCGAGGTATGATGCAGGCCGATCGGTCGCACCTGCCGCTCAAGCTCAACACCGCCGGCGTTATTCCTCCCATCTTCGCCAGCTCGCTGCTTCTGCTGCCGCTGACGATCACGCAATTTGCCGGGAATTCGCTGGATACCGACAGCGGCGTGGGCGGGACCATTCAGACAGTGCTTCAATATCTCCAGCACGGTCAGCCGCTCTACATGACGCTCTATGCGATCGGCATCATCTTCTTCTGCTTCTTCTACACCGCGGTCGTCTTCAACCCGGAAGAAACTGCCGACAATCTGAAGAAGAACGGCGGCTTCATTCCAGGCATCCGTCCGGGTAAGCGCACGGAAGATTATCTCGACTATGTGCTGACGAGAATTACGGTCATCGGCGCCATCTACCTGACATTCGTCTGCGTGGTGCCGGAGTACATGATCGCTCAGACCGGCGTTCCGCTGTTCCTTGGCGGTACCAGCCTGCTCATCGTGGTGAACGTGACCGTTGATACGATCAGCCAAATTCAGTCGCATCTGCTGGCGCACCAGTACGGCGACCTCATCAAAAAGGCCAAGTTGAAGGGCCGCCTGCGTTAAGGCAGGGTGCTCGGGGAAGGGGACCTCTCTCGATGGACATCATACTTTTGGGCCCTCCGGGTGCGGGCAAGGGCACGCAGGCGCATCGCCTGGTCGAGCATCACGGCATGATGCAGCTGTCGACCGGCGACATGCTCCGCGAAACGCGCAAGGCGGATACCGAACTGGGTCGCAAGGTTTCCGATATCATGGATTCAGGGTCGCTCGTTTCAGACGACATCGTCTCCGCCATGATCGACGCCAAGCTTGCCGATATGGGTCCGGAAGTGGGCGCTATTTTTGATGGCTATCCGCGGACCGCAGCGCAGGCCGAACAGCTTGACGAAATTCTGGCCAAGCATGGCCGGAATCTCGATCACGTGATCGAACTGGAAGTCGACGAGGATGCTCTGGTCGAACGCATCACCGGACGCTACTCCTGCGCCAATTGCGGGGCGGGCTACCACGAAGTGTTCAAGCGGCCCGAAGTCGACGGTGTGTGCGATGAATGCGGCTCGACCGAATTCAAGCGCCGCCCCGATGATACGGAAGAAACCGTGCGCCATCGCATGCAGGTATACCGCAGCGAAACCGCCCCGATCCTGCCTGGCTACGAAAAGCGCGGCATCGTATCGCGCGTGGATGGTATGGGTGCAATTGACGAAGTTACGCACGCAATCGATTCCATCCTCGCCTAAGCTGGCTTGCGCTTAAATTTACGCGCTGCGCTACTCACCAAGTCTGGTTCGAAGTTCTTTTCGAGATCGGTGAACGATTGAAAGCTGTGGGCGTACTTGTCGGAAGACAAGGAGGCCGCATTGCCCAAAACCGTACCCGATCTGCGTGAATTCATCGAAGGCGTTCGCGAACGCAATCCTGGTCAGGAAGAATTCGTCCAGGCCGTCGAGGATGTTGCCCGCGATATCATTCCCTTCGTCGCGGACAATTCGAGATATCACGAGGCCGAGATACTTCGCCGGATCGCCGAGCCTGACCGGATTGTCTCGTTTCGTGTGTGCTGGGAAGATGACAAGCGCAATGTGCGTGTCGAACGCGGTTGGCGTGTGCAGAACAACAATGCAGTGGGCCCCTACAAGGGCGGCTTGCGATTTTCCGGCAGCGTGACCGAAAGCGTCTTAAAATTCCTCGCGTTCGAACAGACCTTCAAGAATTCGTTGACCGGCTTGCCCATGGGCGGCGCCAAGGGAGGATCGAACTTCAATCCGAAAGGTAAATCGGATCGGGAAGTGATGCGGTTCTGCCAGTCCTTCATGTCCGAACTCTACCGTCACATCGGTCCCGACACCGACGTGCCGGCGGGCGATATAGGCGTCGGCGCCCGCGAAATCGGATATATGTTCGGCCAATACAAGAAACTTACCGGGCGTTGGGAAGGAGTCTTGACCGGAAAGGCGAGTGAATATGGTGGGTCGAACCTGCGAACGGAGGCCACAGGCTATGGCGTGGTCTATTTCCTGCGGGAGATGCTGGAGGCGGCGGATGAAGAGCTTGATGGGAAGAGTGCCGTCATCTCGGGCTCTGGGAATGTCGCACTGCATGCGGCGGAAAAGCTTATCGCTGAGGGTGCGAAAGTCCTGACGCTATCGGACAGTGACGGCTTCATCCATGATCCTGACGGCCTTGATGAAGAGAAGCTTGAATGGGTCAAGGGGCTCAAACTTGAGCGGCGCGGTCGGATCTCCGAATATTGCGAGCAGTTCAGCGGTGCGGACTATCACGAAGGAAAGGCCCCGTGGGGCGTCGGCTGCGACATCGCACTTCCTTGCGCCACCCAGAACGAGCTGGACAAACAGGCTGCGAAAAACCTCATTGGCAATCAGGTGAAAGCGGTAGTTGAAGGCGCGAATATGCCCAGTACCACCGAAGCATCGGACGCCTTCCGCGAGGCTGGTATCCTGTTCGGTCCGGCAAAGGCGGCCAATGCCGGAGGCGTGGCCGTTTCCGGCTTGGAAATGAGCCAGAACTCCGGACGTGTCAGTTGGGAGAGGGACAAGCTCGATGGAATGTTGACCGAACTCATGCAGGACATCCATCGCAAGTGCGTCGAGGATGGGAGAAACGACGAGGGCGCGATTGACTACGTCCGGGGTGCAAACATCGCGGGCTTTCGAAAGGTTGCAGATGCCATGCTTGCCTTCGGCGTGGTCTGATTGGCCGGCTCTATATGAAAATGGTAAAGGCCGGATGTCAGGGCACTTCTTGAAACCGCGAACAGTCCGCCCATATTCGCCCCGTCGTGCCAGCGCGTGCAGACGGTTGACGGCATCGCCGAATCCTATTATGCGCGCCGTTCATTTGATAGTTTCGGTCAATCCGGAAGGCGGCAGCCTTATTAGCGCGCCATCCGGATTTTCTGCGCTTATGGCGTCCGATGCTAAGAATGAAGAAGGCGTTGAGATGGGGTCGCGCTTCCAAACGACCCTGTGGAGCATGGAGAATTAAGTGGCTCGTATTGCCGGGGTAAATATCCCCACCAACAAGCGCGTTATCATCGCGCTCACCTATATTCACGGGATCGGTCGCACCACGGCCGTTCAGATCGCCGACAAGCTTGGCATCGATCACGCTCGCCGCGTGCAGGATCTGACCGACGAAGAAGTTCTTCGTATTCGTGAAACCATCGACGAAGAGCACATGGTTGAAGGTGACCTTCGCCGTGACACCGCGATGAACATCAAGCGCCTCATGGACTTGCGTTCTTATCGTGGCCTGCGTCACCGTGCCGGCTTGCCCGTTCGTGGTCAGCGCACTCACACCAATGCCCGTACCCGCAAGGGTAAGGCCAAGCCGATCGCTGGCAAGAAGAAGTAAGCTTCGGGGCTTTGTCCCTCAGGCTTTTCCCTTCTTGATAGAATAGAGGAATACAGAACCATGGCACGCGAACCCGGCCGCGTTAGGCGCCGCGACAAAAAGAACATCTCGAGCGGCGTTGCGCATATCAACGCCAGCTTCAACAACACCATGATCACCATCACGGATGCGCAAGGCAATGCCATCAGCTGGTCCAGTGCCGGCATGATGGGCTTCAAGGGAAGCCGCAAGTCGACTCCCTATGCGGCTCAGGTTGCTGCCGACGATGCAGGCCGCAAGGCTGCGGAGCACGGCGTGCGTACCCTTGAAGTAGAAGTTAAGGGTCCGGGTTCGGGCCGTGAAAGTGCGCTGCGCGGTCTCGCTGCTGTGGGCTTCACGATCACCTCGATCCGCGACGTGACGCCGATCCCGCACAACGGGGTTCGTCCTTCCAAGCGTCGTCGCGTCTGATCCGTACCTGCCTGGTGGCTCGGATCCGCTGAGCCACCGACACATTTTCACGGACCGGACGCTCGCTTGAGCTCCGGTCCTGCCCGCATCCACACCAGGGGAAATCCATGTCCGTCAACAACAAGAACTGGCAGGAACTCAAGAAACCCAACACCCTCGACATCAAGGATAGTGGCGACAAGGGCCGCAAGGCTACTTTCGTGGCTGAGCCTCTCGAGCGCGGCTTTGGCCTGACGCTCGGTAACGCTCTGCGCCGCGTGCTTCTGTCCTCGCTTCAGGGCGCAGCGATTACCTCGATCAAGATCGAGAACGTGCTTCACGAATTCTCCTCGCTCGCTGGCGTGCGCGAGGACGTTACCGACATCGTCCTGAACGTGAAGCAGATCGCGCTCAAGATGGAAGGTGAGGGCATGAAGCGCCTTCAGCTCTCCGCGACCGGTCCGGGCGAAGTAAAGGCCGGCGACATCGCCGTGTCGGGCGACATCGAAGTGATGAACAAGGATCTCGTGATCTGTCATCTCGACGAAGGCGCGACGCTGAACATGGAACTGACTGCCGACACCGGTAAGGGGTATCGCCCCGCCGTGATGAACCGCCCGGTGGATGCACCGATCGGCCTCATCCCGGTAGACAGCCTGTATTCGCCTGTTCGCCAGGTCAGCTACAAGGTCGAGAATGCTCGTGTTGGCCAGGAACTGGACTACGACAAGCTCAGCCTCACCATCGATACCGATGGCACTGTGACGCCGGAAGACGCCGTTGCTTATGCTGCTCGTATTCTTCAGGACCAGCTGACGCTGTTCGTGCATTTCGAAGACGGTATTCCGCAGCCTACCTCGGCGATGGTCGGTCAGTCTGCAGAGCCGCAGGAAAGCGACAGTAACCAGCTTAACCGCTACCTTCTCAAGAAGGTGGACGAACTGGAACTGTCGGTGCGTTCGGCGAACTGCCTCAAGAACGACAACATCATCTACATCGGCGACCTGGTCCAGAAGACCGAGGCCGAGATGCTCCGTACGCCGAACTTCGGCCGCAAGTCACTCAACGAGATCAAGGAAGTCCTGAGCTCGATGGGTCTGCGCCTCGGCATGGACATCCCGGGCTGGCCGCCTGAAAACATCGAAGAAATGGCCAAGAAGCTCGAACAGGAACTTCTCGGCTAATCAGGGCAGGGGCGGCGGGCCCGAACCGCCGCCAGCACTGGGCTACCTTGAACGGGCCCTTTTCGAACGAAGAAGGAAATACAATGCGTCATAAGATTTCAGGTCGTAAGCTTCAGCGTAAGACCGGCCACCGCAAGGCACTGTTCCGCAACATGAGCGCTGCGCTCATCAAGCACGAACAGATCCTCACCACGCAGGCCAAAGCCAAGGAACTGCGTCCGTACATCGAAAAGCTCATCACGCTGGCAAAGCGTGGCGGTCTTTCAAACCGTCGCCTTGCCATGAGCAAGCTGCAGGATGAAACGCAGCTTAAGAAGCTGTTCGAAGTTCTCGCCGAGCGTTATTCTGACCGGGATGGCGGTTATACGCGCGTTATCAAGGCGGGCTACCGTGGCAGCGACGCAGCGGCGATGGCAGTCATCGAACTCGTTGATCGCGATGTCGATGCGAAGGGTCAGGACAGCGGCCCGGTGATGGCCGAAGAAGAGGAAATGGTAGACGCATAAGCGTTCGTTTTCCACGAGATCAGCAAGGGGCCGGAAGTGTTCTTCCGGCCCTTTTCTTTTTGTCTTCGGGGTTCTGGTCGATCTGCTGAGGTGCCTAGGAAACTGGCGCACGCCTTCATCATGTCTGGGATGGTCGAGCAGGAACCTGCGGTTAATATAAATACCGCTTGAGATGAACGTTTCCTGCATCTGCAATTCAGCGTCGTCTCAACGTCGCGCTTCTAGAAAGATGGTCAACCGAGGCAATCCCGTCGCGGTATAAGAATGAGGAGGGCCTCACATGACTTTCAACTTAAGGATGCTCGCAAAAGGTGGGATTGCGACAGCGTCACTCGGCGCCATGGCGCTTGCGGGCGCAACGCCTGTTCAGGCGCGAGATCGCGATGACGGAATTTCGATCGGCGAGGTAATTGCAGGTGCAGTTATCATCGGTGGAATTGCCGCTATTGCCGGATCTTCAAACAGAGACCGCGACTATTATCGCGGTGACCGGTATTACCGCGACGGCGCTTATTATCGGGATGGAAGCGATTATCGCCGTCATGCCTATCGCCAGCGCGGCAATCCGCGCGCAGCGGTCGAGCGGTGCGTTAATGCCGCCAGTCGCGATGCGCGCCGGTACGGTGGGTATCGCTGGGCTCAGGTAACGCAAATCCGGGATGTCGACGACACGCGTTATGGCTGGAGAGTGAAGGGCCGTATCGAGGTTGAAAACCGCGGGGGCCGCTACGATCGTTACGACAGATATGATCGCAGGGATCGCCGTTACAGCAGCCGCAGCAGAGACGCGGGCAAGTTCACGTGCTATATCGATAGAGGGCGAGTGAGCAAGGTCGATTACAGCGGAATACGCGGACTTCGCTAATACCGAATGGAATTGATGCTTACGGCCCGGACGTGTTCGTCCGGGCCGCTTTTCTTCGCGGTTCAATCAAATTACTACCCAACGGCCTTGCGTTTGTGGTCATGACGATGGGTCTGGAGCGGTCGATGGCGACCTTGAGAACGGAACTGTTTACCGGGTTTTCGGGTCCTGATCCGTCTTGGGCCCGCGTTCGTCATAGGAAGGCAGAGCCAGGTTCATCATGATGGCGGCCAGGCGAAGCGTGAAGCCTGCCAGCGCTGCGGCAGTCCAGATTACCCAACTTCCGAAGGGTAATGGCTCCCCGATCACGGTGAGGCTGGCGGACAGCGCGGCCGCCGTTACGTAAAGTTCGGGGCGCATCAGGATAGACGGGCGACCAGCCAGAACATCACGGATCATTCCGCCTGCCGTTCCCGTGATGATGCCCATCAGCACGGCAGGAACCGGCGGCACCCCGTATTCGAGAGCCTTGGCCGATCCGAGAACGGCATAGGCGGCCAGGCCAGCGCCATCGGCTATCGACAGAAAACGTCCTTCCCACCACCGTGTCGGCGTGAACCAGGCGAACAGAGCGACGCCGAGACAGATGGCCGCAACCCACGGGTCTTCGATCCAGAATACTCTGGCGCCGATCAGGAGGTCGCGGATCGTGCCGCCGCCGACGCCCGTCACCAGTGCAAAGAAGGACAGCGTGACTAACGTTTGGCGCTCCTTCGCGGCCACCAGAGCGCCTGTGAGCGCGAAGATCATCACGCCGGCCAGATCGAGCCAGTCCAGAACGGGAGTAAGAACTTCCTCGTTCATGCGGCCACTCTGACCCGGCTTTTACGACGCCGGAACAGTAACACGCAGCCGAGTAGGCTGCCTATTACCGACAGAGACGCGAAAAGGATAAGCGTTGGATGGCTCGTGTCCTCACGCGTCTCGAGGTCCATGATGTGAAGGCCCCACATGAAATCGAAAGTCCGCCACCACCGTGTGCGCACGGCTTCGATTGCGCCTGTTTCGGTGCCTACATAAACATGAGTTCCATCCTGAAGCCCGATTTGCCAGACTGGAACCGGGCGGCGAAAGTCCGAGGATGGTTCATCAGCCGCAAAGCGCTTGGAACTGACGATCTTATCGCCGCCCACGATATTCTCATCCACGATCATCCGCGCCTCCACTTCGGAGAGCGGCGACATTCTCTTGCCATCCGGACGGAAGCGTTCGCTGGTGCCGTCCATGTAAGTGATGCGCGTGACAGTCTCGCCGCGCTCGACCTGAGTGGTGACCGAGCGAACCGGATCGGTGCTATCAGAGGGAAGCGAAACGGAAATATTTGTATCGCTGGGAAGTGCTACCTCGGCGACGTCCTTGCGCAGGTGATTGCCTCGGACTTCCTCGATCGGTTTGATGACCATGATGAGTCCGGTCAGGGTCCACATCAATATCGGCAAGCCGACCAGCCAGCCTAGCCAGATATGCCAAGCGGCGAAGCGCCTCATCGCGCGTTGCTGTCCCATGGATATTCCTCCGTCGTCCGCGGCGGGCCTTTGAGCATTTGCGCTCAGGAGTGCAAGTGCTTGCCTATTTCCGCGGCGACGCCAATGGTGTCGAGATCGGACCAGCGAGGCCCCATGATCTGTGCCCCGCAAGGCAATCCGTCGTTCTCGCCGATCGGTAGGACGGTGGCAGGCAGGTTGGGAAAGGTGGCCAGGCCTGCCCAGGCAAGGGCGTCCGCACCACGTCGCGATTGGCGGTCGATTTCCAAATCGCCCTCGAAGACTGATCCTTTGCGGCTCGGTATGGCGAGGACCGGGGCGGGCGGGGCGATGACAAAGTCGTAGACTGCAAAGAGATCGTCCCACGCACTTACATTGCGCGCCTGAAGATCGAGCAGGTCGAACCAATCGGTTGCGCTCGCGCGCTTGCCGTCCTTGCCCGGCGCACCGCGCGCCATGGCAATGCTCAGCATCCGCACGTAGTCGGAATTCTGTTTTGCGAGATCGGGAACCAGATCGCTGGAGCGATCAATCCGCGCGCCCGCCTTCTCCAGTTCCGCGATCATATCCTCCATCGGGCGAAGCACAGTTTCGTCCACGGGGCAGGAGGGATGATCGGTAATGACAAGCAAGCGGCAATCGGTGAGCGTCTTCGTGCGCCGCCTCAGCGGAATTTGCGCGGTCAATTCGACCAGTGCCGAGAGATCCTGTGCGTTACGCGCCAGCGGCCCGGCGATACTGAGCACACCATCATGGGCCGGTCGGCCAGCCATGAGTGGATGCTCGTGGCCTTCCTTGCTTATCAGGCCCCAGCTCGTTTTATGCCCCCAGATCCCGCAGAAATGCGCCGGCACGCGAACGGAACCGCCGATGTCGGTGCCGAATTCGCACGGAACCATCCCACTCGCCACGGCTGCCGCCGATCCCCCGGAAGAGCCGCCGGGCGAGCGCTCGTGGTCGTGCGGATTATGCGTACGGCCATAAACCGGATTGGCCGACTGCCAGTCTGCAAGATCGGGAGGGACATTGGTCTTGCCGAGAAAGATTGCGCCAGCATCCTTGAGCTTGCGAACGACTGCCGAGTCTCGTTTGGCGATATTGTCGGCATGGGCTGCATGGCCCCAACAGGTAGGCAAACCTTCGATATCGAAGCTTTCCTTGATCGTCATCGGGACGCCGAACAGGGGAAGCTTGCCCGAAGGTCTGTTGCTGGTGGCCGCCTTTGCGGCGGAGAGCGCCCGATCGAAATCACAGACCACCACTGCGTTGATATGCGCGTCCATCCGCTCGATCCGATTGATGGCCGAATCCACCGCCTCCAAGGGCGATAATTTCCCGCGCGCAATCATGGCGGCGGTTTCCAGCGCGCCGGGCAACTGGGTCAAAGTCGGATAGGCCAAGCCACTCTCCTCTCGCGCTTTGCGTCGCGTCACCGGACCATACCGCTCAACGCTGTGCAAGACATAATGGAAGTTCTCGTTTAGGGCCTGGCTACTATTTCGAGACGAAGGAATTCCTAATGCGTCATGCCATTTTGCCGCTTTTGCTCGCCACGGCGGCCTGTGCACCAGTCATGACCGAGACCGGTATTGCCAGCACCGATAGGTCTGCGGGTGAAGGTTATGATCTGAATGCGCAATACGCCAAGCTGGCACAGATCGAGATGGATCCCGATACCAGCTATCTCAGCGAGGAAGAACGGCAGGTCGTCAATCTGCTGATCGATGCGAGCGGTTACATGGACGAAATTTATCTTCGCCAACGCTTTGCCGCCAATCCGGAAATCCGCCAGGCAATCAGCCGCAGCAGGATCGCAAATCGTGATGTGCTTCTCGCAATGTTCGATCGTTACTATGGCGCGTGGGACGATCTCGACGAATTTCATCCATTCTGGGGGACGGAAGAATTGCCCGAAGGGGCTGGCTTCTATCCCACCGATCTCACGCGCGCAGAATTCGATGCCTATCTCGCGGCAAATCCAGGCCAGCGTGACGAGCTGCTGAATCCCTATACGGTCGTGAAGCGCGACGGCGATCGTCTTGTCGCCGTACCCTATAGCGAGGAATATGCCGAGTGGCTCATCCCTGCGTCACGCCTGCTTGAACAGGCGGCTCAGATCACGACCAATCCCAGCCTCAAGAAATTCCTGGCCTTGCGCGCGCGGTCATTCCTGACCGACGATTATTTCGAAAGCGAAATGGCCTGGATGGATTTGAAGGACACGCCCATCGAAATCGCGATCGGCCCGTACGAAGTCTATACCGACAGGCTTTACGGCACGAAGACCGCCTTCGAAAGCTTCGTGACCTTGCGCAACCCCGAGGAAAGCGCCGCCTTGGCGAAGTACAAGAACTACCTCAGAGACATGGAAGCGAACCTTCCGATCGAGGATCAGTACAAGAACTTCCAGCGCGGGTTCGAAAGCCCCATTGCTGTTGCGGATCAGGTTCACGGCGGCGGTGATAATGTGCCCGGCGTCCAGACCATCGCTTTCAATCTGCCCAATGACGAGCGTGTGCGAGAAGCCAAGGGGGCCAAGAAGGTCATTCTGGCCAACGTGCTGGGCGCGAAATACGAGCGGATTCTCGATCCCATCGGGGACGTGGTCCTGAAACAGGATCAGTCGGCTCTGGTGGCCAAGAAATACATGGAGCTGTTTACGCTGTTCCATGAACTTTCGCACAGCCTCGGGCCCGGTACGATCACGGTTGATGGGCGTCAGACCACGGTAAACGAAGAGCTCAAGGAGCAATATTCGGCGCTGGAAGAGTCCAAGGCCGACGTGATGGGCATGTGGAACCTCATGTTCATGATGAAAAAGGGCGAACTGCCCATGTCGGAAAAGGAAAGCGCGCTCGCGAGCTATATGGCGGGGCTCTTCCGGTCCATGCGCTTCGGCATCGATGAGGCGCATGGCAAGGGCGCGGCGCTGCAGTACGGCTATCTCAAGGAAAAGGGCGCGTTCCGCTGGGACGCCTCATCCAATCGATATGTGGTCGATTACGCCAAGATGGAAACTGGCCTTCGCGACCTTCTGCACGACCAACTGATGTTGCAGGCACGCGGTGATTACGAGGGCACCAAAGCTTTCTTTGCCCGCTACGCTAAGCTCGACGATTGGGCCCGCGGCAGATTCGCCGCCATGTCGGACATTCCGGTAGATATTCAACCAATCTACCCGAACGAGGTATGAGGAAACGCGCCTGCCTCGCATCGGGGCAGGCGCATTCATCTCATTGTTTGGCGCCTGTCATAACGGCGCCGTTCTGGTGCAGGGTTACCGACGTGACTTCGCCGGCGGTATCACGGTTGAACTCGAGCTTCGCGTCCACGACCTTGAGGAAGAAATGGTCGGCCTTCTGCGCAAAGACCGGGAAGGCGGGCTGGTTGGTCGCCTGCGTCATCAATTGCTCGCCTTCGACCCAGAATTTCAGCATGAAGCCGGGCGCCAGCTCGTAGCTTCCCTCGTATTCGGCAAGTGTTTCCGGATCGACGGTGATCTCCGTTCGCTCGCTCGCCAGTTCGATTTCACCTCCGCGCGCGAGCGTAACCAGCGATTGCCCAAGCTTGTTCGCCGCCCCGCCGTTGATGTTGGCAAGAACCGCCACCGTGATGTCACGCTCGGGATCATGGGCGAGGAAAGCGTTGAAGCCCTCAATACCGCCGCCATGCCAGATGAGCGTACCATCCTCGTCTTCGGTTACAAGAACGCCCATCGCGTAGGATGAGCCGGGCATGGCTTCCACAGAAGGTGCCGTCATCAAGACGACCGTTTCGGGTTTCAAGAGTGCGCCGCCGAACAATCCGCGCTCCCATTTCAGCAGATCGTGCGTGGTCGAATACAAGGCGCCCGCACCACTCGGGATGCCCATATCGACATAATCGGCATTGAGCGGCCCGGTGCCCGAGGGAGAATAGCCGGAAGCGCGCTTCGGCACGATCTGGGCTGTAAGGTCTATCGCAGTGTCTTCCATCCCCAACGGCGTGAAAATTTTCTCCTCGACGAAGTCGCTGTAGGATTGGCCAGACACTTCCTCGATCACCGCTGCAAGCAGCAGATAGCCGGAATTGGAATAGCTCCATTTCTCACCGGGTACGAATTCCAATTCGCTACCGGCGAAACGAGCGATCATCTCATCCCGCGTGGTCGGAAGATATTTCCACTTACCAAAGTCATCGAAATCGGTGACGTTGGGGATGCCCGAAGTGTGGTTGAGCAAGTGCCTTAAAGTGATCGCGTTCCAGCTGTCCGGTGCGTCGGTCCAATAGGTGCCTACCTTCTCGTCGATGTCCAGCTTGCCGCGTTCCTGCAACATCAGGATTGCCGCGGCGGTAAATTGCTTGGTCACGGACCCGATGCGGAACTTGGTATCCGTACTGTTGGCAATATCCCATTCGAGATTGGCCGAACCATAAGCTTTGTCCAAAAGGATATCATCGCCGATCGCGACAAGAGCGGTCCCCATGAAGCTCTGATCCTCGGCTGATGCCGATACGGCCTGATCCATCCGGGCTGCGTCTTGTGCGGATGCAGATGGCGTGGCTAGGATCACCGCAACGGGTGCCATGGCCCAGGCGGTCAGGCGTAGTCTTTTCATCACTTCCTCCCTAGGTGACTTGCATAAGCAATACACCTTGGCGGCGCGAATTCAAGCCAACTGATCTTCGGTCGCGATTTGTGCTGAAGAATCCCGCAGGCAGCCGAGCGCCGCCATGAGACCAATTATTGCGGAAGCCCCATATCCAGCGAACGGCACGGGGTAGGGCGCGAGAAAGGAAGATCCCAGGAACGCGCCATAGACCAAGGCTATTGCACGCCGATCGGAAGTCAGGGCAGCCTCGCTCCTCAACAGGTAGAACAGCGGCGCAAGCAGCAACACCACCAAGCCGACGGCCTGAGTTGGTACACCCATTTCATGCCAGAGCATGGGAACGAGATATTCCACGAAAGGAACCGGGGAGAGGGAGGGCTGCTCCAGGAGAAAGCTGCCCACACCTATCGCCGCCCCGGTGACCGCCAAGCCCCATCTCGTTTCGTGGACCAACATCCACGCTCCGGCGGCGGCGGCAAGGGCATGGACAGCGGCAGCATCAGGTTGCAGTGAGGCCATCAGCAGGGCAGCCGCCAGAAAGGCCCAGCCCAGCTTGCCATCGCGCAATGCCGCCAAGGCGAGCAGTGGGATGGCTAGAAGGCCGGAGTTTAGCGTGAGCGGCCCGATCGGCAGCCAGCGGCTCACTCCGTCCAGTTGGGGGCCGGTGACCAGCGGCAGCGCGAGAATGGCGATGGCGAGGCCGCATAACAGCCTGGCGCTCGCCAGCGATCCGGCTGGACGAATGAAATGGATTGCCAACAAACCAATCAGAAATGCGGCGATATTGATCCACGCATAGTGCGCAGGCGCATCATGCCACCAGAAGATCAGCAATCCGCCAAGAATCGGAAAGGCGACCGTCCGCGCGAGCTCTAGGGTCCGCCGGATCGATCGCCTCTCGGTCATGTCAGTTTGTCGTCCTCAGACGTGGATGGCCTTGCCCTGTACGGCCATGGCCGCTTCCTTGATCGCTTCGGAATGCGTCGGATGGGCATGGCAAGTGTAGGCGATGTCTTCGGAAGTCGCGCCGAATTCCATGGCTTGGGCGGCCTGCGCGATCATCGTGCCGGCGACATTGTTGATGCACCACACACCTAGCACACGGTCGCTTTCCGCTTCGGCGATGATCTTCACGAAGCCGTCCGGTTCGTGGTTGGTCTTTGCGCGGCTGTTGGCCATCATCGGGAACTTGCCGACTTTGATCTTGGCCTTGTCGCCGCCCATCTTCTCGATGGCTTCTTCCTGGGTCAGGCCGACACCGGCGAATTCGGGCAAGGTGTAGACTACGCCCGGGATGATATCGTGATTCACGATCCCGGTCTGGCCCGCGATGTTCTCGGCGCAGGCGATACCTTCGTCTTCCGCCTTGTGAGCGAGCATGGGGCCAGGAACGCAGTCACCGATAGCCCAAACGCCGTCTACGGCAGTGCGGAAATCCTGCTCGGTTTCGATCTGGCCGCGCTTGTTGGTTTCAAGGCCGATGGTGTCGAGACCAAGCCCATCGGTGTTCGGACGGCGGCCGATCGATACCAGCACGCAATCGGCTTCAAGCGTCTCCGCTTCGCCGCCTGCTGCCGGTTCGAGCGTAAGAGAGGCAGTCTTTCCGTCGACGCTGCAGCCGGTGACCTTGGTCGACAGGCGCAGTTCCATGCCCTGCTTCTTGAAGATCTTTGCGGCTTCCTTGCGGACATCGTCGTCCATGCCCGGCAGCAGCTTATCGAGATATTCCACCACGATGACTTCCGCGCCAAGGCGGTTCCAGACCGAGCCCATTTCCAGCCCGATCACACCGCCGCCGATGACGACCATCTTCTTCGGCACGGCAGGCAACTCGAGCGCGCCGGTGGAATCGACCACCACGCCTGCGTCATTGTCGACCTCCACACCCGGCAGCGGGGTGACGGAGGAACCGGTGGCGATGATGATGTTCTTGGCGGTGACGGTTTCGTCGCCGACCTTCACCGTGTGCGCATCCTGGAAGGTGGCGTGGCCCTTTTTCCAGTCGACCTTGTTCTTCTTGAACAGGAACTCGATACCGCCGGTCAGACCCTTTACCGCGTCGCGGCGCTGGGCGTGCATCTGTTCGAGATTGAGGGTCGGCTTTACGTCGATTCCCATCTCGGCCATCGCGCCATTGGCGGCGGCATCGTAGAACTCGGACGCATGCAGCATGGCTTTGGAAGGGATGCAGCCCACGTTGAGGCAGGTCCCGCCCAGCGTCTCGCGGCTTTCGGCGCAGGCCGTTTTCAGGCCTAGCTGCGCAGCGCGAATTGCGGCGACATAGCCACCCGGGCCAGCTCCGATGACAAGGACGTCGTAGTCGTAGGAATGGTCGGCCATTCTAAACTCCGTTCGCCCCGAGCCTGTCGAAGGGCTGCACTTTCTTTTGGTCCGTCGCTCTCAAAAGAAGAGCAGGGCTTAGACAGGCTCAGCCCGAACGGGGGTAGGATTGCGATAACTTCTTAGAGGTCGATCAGCATCCGGGTGGGATCTTCGATCGCTTCCTTAATGATCTTGAGCGCGGTCACAGCCTCGCGGCCGTCGATCAGCCGGTGGTCGTAGGACAGGGCGATATACATCATCGGGCGGATGACGATCTCGCCATCGACGACAACCGGGCGATCCTCGATGCGATGGAGGCCGAGGACGGCACTCTGCGGCGGATTGATGATCGGGGTCGACATCAGCGATCCGAAGACGCCGCCGTTGGAAATGGTGAAGGTACCGCCCTTCATGTCTTCCATCGTCAGCGTTCCTTCCTTGGCACGCTTACCGAAGTCCGCGATGTCCTTTTCGATGCGCGCAAAACCCTTGTCCTGCGCGTCACGGATGACTGGGACGACGAGGCCATTGGGAGCCGATACGGCAACCGAGATGTCGACATAATCGTGATAAACGATCTCGTCGCCCTCGATATAGGCGTTGACCGCCGGTACGTCCTTCAGTGCAAGGCAGGCGGCTTTGGCGAAGAAGCCCATGAAGCCGAGACGGATGTCGTGCTTCTTGGCGAACATGTCCTTGTATTTGCCGCGCGCTTCCATGACGGCGCTCATGTCGACGTCGTTGAAGGTGGTGAGCAGCGCGGCATTGTCCTGCGCGCCTTTCAGACGCTTGGCGATGGTCTGGCGCATGCGCGTCATCTTGACGCGTTCCTCGCGGCGTTCGCCGGAAGCGGCGGGCGCAGGGGCAGAAGAGGCTGGAGCGGGAGCGGGGGCCGGGCTGTCACCCTTTGCTTTCGCAGCCGCAATTACGTCTTCCTTCGTGAGGCGCCCGTCCTTGCCGGTGCCCTTGATGGTCGACGGGTCAACGCCGTGCTCGAGCACGGCGCGGCGCACGGCAGGCGAGAGCGTCTGCGAGGCATCGCTGCCAGTAGCTTCCTTGGCCTGTGCAGGAGCGGCTTTCTCGACACCTGCGTCGGGTGCTTCTGCCTTGGGCTCGCTCGATGGAGCGGCGCCAGCGCCGCCTTCCTCGATCACTGCCAGCACAGCGCCCACTTCGACGGTATCGCCCACGGCGACCTTGAATTCCTTGATCACCCCGGCGATCGGCGATGGCGCCTCGACCGCAACCTTGTCGGTTTCGAGGCTGACGATGGGTTCGTCCACTGCGACGCTGTCGCCGACATTCTTGAGCAGCTCGCCGATGGAGGCTTCGGTAACGCTCTCGCCGAGCGTGGGGACTTTGACTTCGGTGGCCATGGTGTAATGTTCCTTTTCAGGCCTCAATCAGTTGCACGTGCTGGTGGCGGCGGAATTGTCGCCGTCATTCAGGCCGAGCGCAATGTTTACGAGTGCTTCCTGCTGAATCTGGTGGCGGCTGGCAAAGCCGGTGGCAGGTGACGCAGCGACTTCCCGACCGGCATAGCAGGGACGCATACCATCCTTGCCAGCCTTGGTGGCGGCTTCTTCGATCAGGCGATCGACGAAGAACCACGCGCCGTTGTTCTTGGGTTCTTCCTGGCACCAGACGATGGTTTCCAGATTGCTCATTCGCTCGAGGCGGGCGGCCAGCGGTTCCCCGGGGAAGGGATAAAGCTGTTCGATGCGCACGATCGAAACGTCTTCGAGCTCTGCTTCGTCACGGCGCTGCATCAGGTCGTAGGCGACCTTGCCGCTGCACAGGACGAGACGTTTTACCTTGCTGTCCTCGATCTCGGTCAGGTCGGACTTGATCCGCATGAAGTGGTGATCGTCCATGAACTCGCCGGCACTGGATTTCGCCAGTGGGTGGCGAAGCAGCGACTTGGGCGTCATGATGACCAGCGGCTTACGGAAAGACCGCAACATCTGCCGACGGAGAACATGGAAGTAGTTCGCCGGGGTGGTGATGTTGCAGACCTGGATATTGTCGTTCGCGCAAAGCTGCAGGAAACGTTCGAGCCGGGCGGAGCTATGCTCGGGACCCTGGCCTTCATATCCGTGCGGCAGCAACAGCACGAGACCATTGGCACGCAGCCATTTCACTTCGCCGGCGGCGATGAACTGGTCAATCATGATCTGCGCGCCATTGGCGAAATCGCCGAACTGCGCTTCCCACATCACCAGGCTCTTCGGATCCGCCATGGCGAAACCATATTCGAAGCCGAGCACGCCGTATTCGGACAGCGGGCTGTCATAAACTTCGAATTTGCCATGGGGAAGGGTCGACAGCGGAATATATTTGCGCTCGTCGGTTTGATCGGTCCAGACCGCGTGCCGCTGGCTGAAGGTGCCTCGGCCCGAATCCTGGCCCGACAGACGCACGCCGAAGCCCTCGGTCACAAGGCTGCCGAATGCGAGCGCTTCACCGGTTGCCCAGTCGAAACCCTCGCCGGTCGCGAACATCTCGCGCTTGGCATCAAGCACGCGGCCGAGTGTCTTGTGAATGGTCACATCGTCAGGAACGGTGGTCAGCGTGCGGCCCAGGCTGTCGAACAGTTTCTTGTCGATGCCCGAATCCACATTGCGTCGCGCTGTTTCCGGATCGGCAGGTTTGTTCATGCCTGCCCAGCGCCCGCCGAACCAGTCGGCCTCGTTGGGCTTGTAATCCTTGGAAGCGGCGAATTCTTCCTCGAGATGCGCGTTGAATTCCGCGCACAAGCCGTCGGCATAGCCTTGGTCAATCACGCCCTCTGCTTCGAGACGCTTCGTATAAAGCTCGCTCACCTTGGGGTGCTTGCGGATCTCGTCATACATCACCGGCTGGGTAAATTTCGGTTCGTCGCCTTCGTTATGGCCGAAGCGGCGATAGCACCACATGTCGATCACGATGTCGCGGCCGAAGGTCTGGCGGTATTCGATCGCCAGCTTGCAGGCGAAGGTGACGGCTTCGGGATCGTCGCCATTGACGTGCAAAATCGGTGCCTGGACACCCTTCGCCACATCGCTGGGGTAGGGCGAGGAGCGCGCGAATTGCGGGCTGGTGGTGAAGCCGATCTGGTTGTTGATGACGAAGTGTAGGCAGCCGCCCGTGTTGTAGCCGCGCACGCCCGAGAAGCCAAGGCATTCCCATACGATGCCCTGACCGGCAAACGCCGCATCACCGTGGAGGAGCACGGGAAGCACCTGCTCGTGCTTCTTGAGATCGTCCCGGATCGCCTGCTGCGCGCGGCTCTTGCCGAGCACGACCGGGTTCACCGCTTCGAGATGGCTGGGGTTGGGCACCAGGCTCATGTGCACATCGATACCGTCGAACGTGCGGTCGGTGCTTGTCCCGAGGTGGTATTTCACATCGCCCGAGCCGCCGACATCGTCGGGGTTCGACGAACCGCCCGAGAATTCGTGGAAGATGACCTTGTAAGGCTTGCCCATGACATTGGCGAGCACGTTGAGGCGGCCGCGGTGCGCCATGCCGTAGATGATCTCGCGCACGCCGAGCTGGCCGCCGTATTTGATCACCGCTTCCAGCGCCGGGATCATGCTTTCGCCGCCGTCGAGGCCGAAGCGCTTGGTGCCGACGTATTTCTTGCCGAGGAATTTCTCGTACTGTTCGCCGCGGATCACCGCAGCAAGGATGGCGCGCTTACCTTCCTCGGTGAACTGGATCGTATCTTCGGGTGTCTCGAATTTGTCTTGGAGGAAGCGGCGCTCCTCCGTGTCCGAGATGTGCATGTATTCTAGGCCGACCTTGCCGCAATAGGTTTCGCGCAAGGCCCGGTAGAGCTCGCCCACGGTGACCCATTCGAAGCCGAAGACACCGCCGACATAGACTTCGCGGTCTTCCTGACCCTGGAAGCCATGCCATTCGAGCGTCAGGTCTTCGGGCACATCGCGGTGCGAGAGGCCCAGCGGGTCGAGATCGGCAGCGAGATGGCCGCGAACGCGATACAGGCGGACCAGCAGCATCGCGCGGATGCTGTCGTCGGCGGCCTGCTCGATCGCCTTGGGATCGGCCGCCTTGCCGGCCTTTTCAGCTGCCTGTTTGACCGCGATCCGCATCTGCGTGGGATCGAGCGCCGCGGTCAGGTCCGCATCGCTGTCGACCACTTGCTGCAGCCAGTTGGGATTGCCCCAGCTCGGGCCCTGCTGCGGACCTTCCTGATCGCCCATCTCGGGCAGGAAATCGTGGCTCTCGTTACCCATCGGGTTACCTTTCGCGCCGACCCTCATGTCGGCTCATACTGCCAATGCCTAGGCGGCGCGGAAGGCTCCCGGGGAGGAGAAAACCTTTCCGCGCTGCGTGATCAGGCGAGTTCCTTCAGCATCGCGTCGAGCGTGGTGCCGAGTTCGCTGGGCGAGGGCGAGACGCGGATGCCCGCATCTTCCATCGCTGCAATCTTGTCGTCCGCGCCGCCCTGGCCGCCCGAAACGATGGCGCCAGCATGGCCCATGCGGCGGCCCGGAGGCGCCGTGCGGCCCGCGATAAAGCCGACCATGGGCTTCTTACGGCCCTTGGCGGCCTGTTCCTTAATGAAGGCCGCGGCTTCTTCTTCCGCGCTGCCGCCGATTTCGCCGATCATGATGATCGACTTGGTGTCGTCGTCGTCGAGGAAGAGGTCGAGCACGTCGATGAAGTTGGTGCCGTTGACCGGGTCGCCGCCGATACCGACAGCCGTGGTCTGGCCGAGGCCGACCATGGTGGTCTGATGAACGGCTTCATAGGTCAGCGTGCCAGAGCGCGAGACCACGCCGACGCTGCCCTTCTTGAAGATCGAACCCGGCATGATGCCGATCTTGCATTCGCCGGGCGTCAGCACGCCGGGGCAGTTCGGGCCGATGAGGCGCGATTTGGAGCCGGTGAGGGCGGCCTTCACCTTGACCATGTCGAGCACCGGAATGCCTTCGGTGATGGCAACGATAAGTTCCATCTCGGCGTCGATCGCTTCGAGAATGGCGTCGGCCGCGAATGGCGGCGGCACGTAGATGCACGATGCGGTCGCGCCGGTTTCGGCCTTTGCTTCCTTGACAGTGTTGAACTGCGGCAGGCCGATATGATCGGTACCGCCTTTGCCAGGCGTCACACCCGCAACCATCTGCGTCCCGTAATCGAGAGCCTGCTGCGTGTGGAAGGTGCCGGTGTTGCCGGTCATCCCCTGGGTGATGACCTTGGTGTTCTTGTCTACGAGGATGGACATGCGCTGTTCCTATTGCAGGATGTGAATGACGGGCGAAGTAGCACCGGTCTCGGGATGATGGTCATGAGCGACGTAGATGGCGGCAGGATGGTCGTTAATATCGATCCGCCATGCCGCGATCGGGGTTTTTGGATCCCATGGGATCGAGTTTGCTTCGCCAATGCGACCTACGAACCAAGCATGAAGCTCGGCAACTGAGTACTGCGTTGAATAGACCGAACAGCTTGCTGCATCATCACCCTTGCGAGGCCAAGTCGTCATGACAACGGTTCGTTGGTCGTCAGAAAGCCAACCGCCTTCAAGCTTGGTCCAACCGGCAGCCGCAAATTCGTTTTCAGGCGACGTTATCGACATGTCAAGTAGTACACATGCGTTCAATATCGGCTTCAGGTGCAAGTTCAGAGGGGTCAGCTCTGCATTCGCACCGTTCGCCGCTGTGAGCGCAAGGATGATGGCGGACGTCAGCATTATGCCAGCGAACTATCCAACCCCTTACAGGCCTCCAGCAGTTCCTCGACCGCGTCGGTCGAGACCTTGAGGTTGCTCTTCTCTTCGTCCGACAGTTCGATCTCGATCACTTCCTCGGTGCCGCCCGCGCCGATCACGGTGGGGACGCCCACATAGAGGCCGTCGAGGCCGTACTTGCCTTCGACATAGCTAGCGCAGGGCAGGATGCGCTTGCTGTCGCCCAGATAGGCTTCGGCCATGGCGATCGCGCTGGTGGCCGGGGCGTAATAGGCCGAGCCGTTGCCGAGCAGGCCGACGATTTCGCCGCCGCCCTTCCGGGTCCGGTCGACGATTTCGTCGATGCGGCCCTGATCGACGCCCTTGATCTTGGCGAAGTCGTTGACCGGGATGCCGTTGATGGTGGTGTAGCTGGTGACGGGCACCATGGTGTCGCCGTGGCCGCCGAGGACGAAGGCGTTCACGTCCTTCACCGAGACATCGAATTCCCAGGCGAGGAAGGTGGCGAAGCGCGCGCTGTCGAGTACGCCGGCCATGCCGACGACCTTGTTGTGCGGCAAGCCGGAGAATTCGCGCAGCGCCCAGACCATCGCATCGAGCGGGTTGGTGATGCAGATCACGAATGCGTCGGGCGCGTTGTTCTTGATCCCTTCGCCGACCGCCTTCATCACCTTGAGGTTGATGCCGAGCAGGTCGTCGCGGCTCATGCCGGGCTTGCGCGGCACACCGGCGGTGACGATGATCACGTCGGCGCCGGCGATGTCTGCATAATCGTTTGAGCCGGTGATCTTGGCGTCGAAGCCTTCGACGGGGCCGCACTGGCTGAGATCGAGCGCCTTGCCCTGCGGCATGCCTTCCGCGATGTCGAAGAGGACGATGTCGCCCATTTCCTTTTTCGCGGCGAGATGGGCGAGCGTGCCGCCGATCATGCCGGAACCGATAAGCGCGATCTTCTTGCGTGCCATAGGGGGATGCGTCCTTTACGAGCCTCGCGGGACGGTGATGTCTGGACCGCTATGGCGCGACGCCTGTCCCGCGTGGGTGCGCGCGCCCGGTGTTCGGACTGCGACCTAGGCCTGCGAAAAAGGGATTGCAACCTCTAACGGACTGACCTTGCAAACTATCTTTGCAAATGGTTTGCAGTAGCAATAAACCCGTCGGGCTGTGGTTATACCTGTCAGACGCCCAGGCCGAATGGTCGTTCCGGATTCGGTGCGAACTGCGAAGCGTCGACCACACGCTGGGCGTGGTCGCCTGTCGCCCGTTACAGTTCCGATCAACCCAGGAGGCGGGTTTCCGGCACGCTGCGGGCAGCTTCGAATTGGGCCGCGGCGCGCGCATCCAGCTCGCGGCAGATACCGAGCCAGTAGCGGTAATCCTCGTCATGCGCTGCTGCTGCAGCGGCGGAGGCATTCCCCAAGGCGATTTTGGCGGCGCGCAGGCCATGGGCGGCGAAATGGCGCAGAGCGTCCTGTGTGGTGTCTTTCATCCCAAGAAATATCCCGTCGTGATCGTTGGCTGCGAGCTTAAGCGGCGCACGTTTCAGGATTCTTGCAATCGGCGAATTCGCCGCGTTGCGCGCGGGCGCAAATCGAAAGGGCATCGACCGTGAAACTCCCCTGTCCTGCCGGTCCCCACCGGCATTCCCCATGCCAGCGTGTTTACCCATGATCGCCTAACCGCGGGTTCCTCAGCATGCTTTCGAGACCGTTTACGATTGGGAGGCGCGGGTCCTTCCGATGCCAGTTACTGCCAAGCTCGGCCCCAGAACTTGTCAGCGTGGAGGCGGGCACTTAAAGGCGCGCAGATCAAGGGGCGGGCCGAACGGTCCGGCCCTGCAGAATTCGCCTGCAGCCCAGTTTTGAGGGGCAAGGCGGCTTCAAATTTCATCGGAGCTTTCGTGTATAAATACCTGTTATTCGTTTCTGTTTCCGTTCTCTCCGTATCGGCCCAGGCTCAGAATTCCACCGAGGATGCACTGGCCGAAATCGTGGCCGCGCAAGATGAGGTGATCGAGGAGGATGACCCACTGGTCACCGCGCCGGGCAATGAAGGCTATCTCCCGCTCACGCAGGCCATCACTGTTACGGCAAATGGGCTCGGTACGGATATCCGCAACACCGGTCAGGGAGTCAGCGTGATCGACAGCGCAGAAATCGACCGGGTGCAGGGCGCCGACCCGACCCGCGTTCTGCGCCGGGTTCCGGGGCTCTCGCTCGCTCGCAATGGCGGGATCTGCGGCGTGACGGGCGTCAACATCCGCGGCGCGAATGCCGAGCAGGTTCTCGTGTTGGTCGACGGAGTGCGCGTCTCCGATCCTTCTTCGCCAGCCGGTGGCTTCGACTTTGGCAATCTCCTCACCGGCACGATCGACAAGTTCGACATCCTGCGCGGGTCCAACAGCACGATCTGGGGCTCCGATGCGGTGGGCGGCGTGATGGACATTTCCACCCGCACGGAAACAGGGGCGCGCGGCAGCGTGGAATACGGCGCGCGCGACACGCTTTTTGCCAGCGCCTCGGCCGGAGTCGATGATGCCGGGGTCTATTATGGGCTCACCGGCTCATGGTTCTCTACCGATGGCTTTTCCGCCGCGGCCGACGGGACCGAGAACGACGGCTTTCGCCAGCTCGCGCTCGGCATGGTCACCTTCGTCGATCTGACCGACAGTCTCGAAGCCTTCGCCCACGCCAATTTCAGCGAGGGCGACCTTGAAATAGACGGATTTGCATCCGCGCCCCCCTATGGGCTGGTGGACAGCGCCGACACGCAGAAGACCACGCGCCACTGGGGCGATGTCGGTCTTGCCTATTATGGCAACGACCTGACCCTGCGCGGCAGTTACAGCATGGCCGACACCGAGCGGACGAACCGCGATGGCGAGGGGCTGGAAACCTTCGCCAGCGACGGCCACAGCCAGCGCCTCGCGCTGCGCGGTGAATATCGCCTCTTGGGCGGCCTTGTCGCGGCATTCGGCGGCGAGCACGAGTGGAGCGACTATCGCACCAGTTCCGACGGAACGGCCGAGGTCGAGACGACCGGCGCCTATGCCCAGCTCGGCTGGGTGATGGGGCCGCTGGCGGCGCATGTCGGCGGCCGGGTCGACGATCACGAGGATTTCGGGACCGAAGCCACCTTCGGCGGCGATGTCAGCTATCGGATTGGCAGCGACCTGCGTCTGCGCGCCAGCCTGGGCGAGGGATACAAGGCCCCGACCCTCTTCCAGCTCTATTCCGATTACGGCAACCAAGAGCTTGAGCCGGAGCAGAGCACCAGCTTCGATCTCGGCATCGAGAAGGGACAGCGCGAGGCGGGCCTCTATCTGGCGCTCACGGGTTTCCGCCGGGATAGCGACAATCTCATTGGTTATGTCTCCTGCTTCGGTGCGGGTGCGCCCGCGACCTGCACGCCCGGCCAGTTCGGCGTCTATCAGAATGTCGGCCGGGCACGCGCGCAGGGTCTCGAAGCGGAGGCCGGTGTTGACGTGATCGAGGGTCTGCGCCTGTCTGGCGTCTACAGCTTGGTCGACAGCGAAGATCGCGAGACCGGCCTCGACCTGGCGCGGCGGCCCCGTCATTTCGGCACGCTGTTTGCCGATTACCGGACCGGCTTCGGCCTCGATCTGGGCGCGGACCTGCGGATCAGTGGTTCGCGCTATGACGATCCCGCCAACCTCACGCGCCTCGATGGCTATGAGATCCTCGACCTGCGCGCCTCCATGGCGTTTGGCGAAAGGCTCGAGCTATTCGGCCGCGTGGAAAACGTCTTTGACGCCGAATACCAGACGGTTGCCGGTTACGGCACTGCTGGGCGCGGCGCCTTCGTCGGCGTGCGGGCCAAGATGTAATAGCTCGCCGGGGGCCTCGCGCTCCCGGCACTTGCCGCCTCGCGGGCCGTTTCCCTGTCATGGACAGAGAAGCCCTCGTCGCGGAATGGTTCGAGCTGACCCGGGTCCGGATGCCCGCCTGCGCGTCCGCTCGGGGCTGGCCGGTGCGGTTCGATCACTGTTTCCAGCGCATCCTGCTCGACAATGCGGTGGGCGCGAAATGGACCAAACACATTGCCGCGCCGGCCTACAAAAAAGCACCCGACCGGGTGCTGAAGGACGCCGTAAAGCTAGGCAAGGATTGTCTTGCGGGGAGGACGGATCTGGCCGCGCTCAATCGCAACTCTCTGGAATGGCGGGGCAAGCTCTGAAGGCCTGCCCCGCTGAATTCCCTTACTCGGTTGCACTGCCCGGCAGCGCGCCGTCGGATACTTCGCTATCCGCTGCCTCGTCGCCAGCGATCAGGCCGCGGGCTTCGAGCATCGGCGTCACGTCGGGTGCACGACCGGCGAAGTTCTCGAACATCTTGAAATAGTCCATCGTGCCACCGCGGCTGAGCACGGTTTCGCGATAGTGATCGCCATTGGCGCGGGTCAGCCCGCCGTTTTCCATGAACCACTTGCGGCTGTCGCGATCGAGCATCTCGGTCCACAGATAGCTGTAGTAACCGGCCGAATAGCCCGTGGGACCGCTGAAGATGTGGTTGAAATAGGTGCTGCGATAGCGCGGCGGGACGAGGTCGATTTCGAGCCCGAGCTCCTTCAGCGAATTGCGCTCGAACGCGTCGACCTTGGCCGGCGTATCGAGAGCCGCAGCCTCTTCCTTCGAAAGAGCAGCCCATTTCATGTCCAGCAGGGCAGCCTCGACGACTTCGCCGAAATCATAGCCCTGGTTGAACTTGGACGCGGCTTCGATCTTGTCGATCATCGCCTGCGGGATGGTTTCCCCGGTCTGATAGTGCTTGGCATAGTTTGACAGCACTTCGGGGTACGTCGCCCAGACTTCGTTGACCTGGCTCGGATATTCCACGAAGTCGCGCGCCGTTGCGGTGCCCGAAAGGCTTTCATAGCGCTGGTCGGCGAAGAAGCCGTGCAGTGCGTGACCGAATTCGTGGAACATGGTGTTCACATTGTCGAAGCTCACCAGCTGCGGCTCGCCCGCCGGTGCCTTCGGGATGTTGAGCACATTGTAGATCACCGGCTTGGTGTCCCACAGGAAGCTCTGGTCCACGAAGTTGCTCATCCAGGCGCCGCCGCGCTTGGACGGACGCTGGAACGGGTCGAAGTAGAACAGGCCCAGTTCGCTGCCGTCGCGATCGAACACAGTGTAGGTCCACACATCGGGATGGTAGACCGGTAGATCGGTGCGGCGTTCGAAGCGCAGGCCATAAAGCTTGTCCGCAGCATAGAACACGCCGTCTTCCAGCACCTTGTCGAGCTGGAAATACTCGGTCATCGCGTCTTCATCGAGATCGAACTGTTCGGCCTTGATGCGGTTGGCATAGCGATACCAGTCCCACGGCTTCACTTCGTAATTGCCGCCATCGGCCTTGATCGCCGCATTCAGCATCGCGGCTTCGCGGCGCTGCGTGGCGGCCAGGGCGGGGACCATCTGTTCCATGAAGTCGAGCGCGGTCTTGGGCGTTTCCGCCATCCGGTCCCACATCGCATAGGTCGCCCAGTCGGGCTGGCCGAACAGGGCGGCCTTCTCGGCGCGCAATTCGGCGATTTCGGCGATCAGCTGGCGCGTGTCGAAATCGGTCGTGCCGTCGGCGCGGTGGAAACTCGCTATGAACAGTTTCTCACGCGCGGCACGGTTTTCCATGCTCGGCAGCGAAGGCTGCTGCGTGGTGTTCTGCAGGGCGATGGCGTATTTGCCGGGGAAACCCTTTTCCGCGGCGAAATCGGCGGCAGCCTTGATGTCGCTGTCGGACAGGCCGGCAAGATCGCTGCGATTGTCGAAGATGACCGGCTGATCGGCCATGGCGGCCTTCGCCTGCTGGCCGAACTCGGTGGTCAGCGTGGTCAGTTCGGTGTTGATCGCCTTCACGCGCTCGCGCTGGGCTTCGGTGAGAAGCGCACCGGCGTGGACCATGCCTTCATAGGTGTTTTCGAGCAGCGTCGCGTCTTCGGGCGTCATGCTCATTGCGGCGCGGTTGTCGTAAACCGCCTTCACGCGCTGGAACAGCACGGGGTCGAGCGTGATGCTGTCGCCATGGGCGGTCAGCTTGGGGCTGATCTCGGTGTTTATTTCATCGAGCCGGTCGGTGGTGTTCGAACCCGTAAGGGCGAAGAACACGCGGCTGACCCGGCCGAGCATGCGGCCCGATTTTTCGAGCGCAACGATGGTGTTGGAAAAGGTCGGCGGTGCCGGATTCGCCTTGATCGCTTCGATCTCGGCCTTGTGAATGCGCATCGCCTGTTCGAACGCCGGGATGTAATCGTCTTCCGAGATCGCATCGAAATTCGGTGCCTGGAACGGCAGGTCGCTGTCGGAAGCGAAGTATCCGGTGCCCTTGGGAATCGAAATGCCCGCGTCTACGGCGGCGTCGGCGATGGGGTCCATTTCTCCTCCGGGAGCGGTGGTGCAGGCTGAAAGAAGGGCGGCTGCGGCTGTCGTGGCCAGAATGTGGGCCTTCATGATCTCTCCGTATTTCTACTTAAATCAACGAGTGAATGCGCGGATGCGCTAATTGGTTGCCATTGTGATCAGTCTGCTTGAACGTGGACTGAAGCGCAAGGGCAAGGCCGCGGCGCTCAACCGCTCATGGCACTCTGCGAACGACGACTACTCGATCGGTTCGCCCTGGCCGCGTTCGGCCTGGTCGCGGGCAGCCACGGCCGCTTCGTCGAGCGCCTGACGGTTCACGGTCATTACGCGGGGTTGCCCGCTTTCATCGACGACCAGCCACAGTGATCCGAGTTCGAAGAACGCGCCCTGGTCCTTTTCAACCGTCATCTTCGACAGGTCGAGCCGTTGCAGCAGATCGAGCATTCGGGCGTCGAAGACGTCGTCGAACAGCGTATCGATCTGGTCCTTGGTCAATTCATGGCGTTCGCCATCGGGCGCGATGTAGAGCAGAGGGATCCCGATCTGGTCGAGGATGCGGGCCTTGTTCCCGCTGCGCGCGGCATCGCGCAAGGCGGCGATGGCGGCTTCGAACTGGCTGGGTGTAGCGCCCGTGGCGCAGGATATCGCGCCGCCTTTCACCGTGTCGTTTGCTCGGTCGAATTCGATATCGCTATCCTCTTCCTGTTCGGACCATACCATAAGCAGGCAGCTTTCGGCAGGGCCGCCGTCGATACTGGCTTCCACGGTCTTGAGCAGGTTCTGGCGCCCCGGGCTCTGCGCGGACCTGTCGTTCGGTACCGGAGAGCAGGCGCCCGTCAAAGCGGCGATCACAAGGGGCAGGGCAAGGCGATAAGGTAAGATCATTTCATCCGTGCGGAATAGGTGCAAAGCGGTTCGTAAAGCGATCCCTGCTCGCGGAGATGGCTTTCATACAATATATACTCGTCCACATGCCACGGGCCAAGGCGAACCGTCGCATGATTGGCCAGAAAAGGCCCGAGAGAACCGCTGGCCTGATTCAGGCGTGCGAGCGTGACATGCGGCACGAATTTGCGCCGTTCGGGTTCCAAACCGCTCTTCACACACAAGCGATCGAGCCTGCGGTGGAGCGCTGACAGGCGCTCGTTCGGAGCGATGCGCGCATACAGTTGGCGAGGTATGCCTTTTTTTTCGAAAAAAGAACAGCCTGCAATGGAAAGCTCAAGCGGCTTGAAGGCAATGTGGCGGGCGCTGTCGGCAAGATCCTCGGCCATGCTCTCATCGACCTCGCCGATATAGCGTAACGTCAGATGCAGCTGATCGTCATCCTGCCACCGCGCAACATCGACCTGCTCCATCAAATCTAGCAGGTTCTCGCGAAGGGAGGAGGGCGGCCGAAGCGCGAAGAACAGACGGCAACTCATCCCGGCCTCCTATCAGGAGATCGTCGAGCCGATTTCCCGCGGATCTTCGTAAGACGCATCCATGAAAATCTTGGCCCGTCTCTCTGAACGGAACTCCAGTCCGCGCGCCACGCGCCCGGCGGCATGGGTGTAATCCAGTTCTGCGGCGATCGCTTCGTAATCGGCATTCTGGATAGCAGCGTTGAGGCGCGGGCTTTCGCGTTCCGAGACGTTTCCAAGGCCGACGTTGTAGACAAGATCAAGCAATGCATCGAATTCATGCTGATGCAGGGGAAGATCCCCGACGAGAATACGCACGCCGCGTTCAGCTGTCACAAGGTCGCTTTCAAGAAATTCGATAACCTGCTCGTCGCTGATCCGGTCACCGACCCGCAAATTGTCTGCGGGGCGAATGAGGTGGCCAACGCCAACTGTAGGATAACCGGCAACGTCGCGATACACGGTGTAGCGCACGCCTTCTTCCTCGATCAACGCCTGCTTGAAATCTTCGCTGGCTTTCAGGAGAGTCGCGGGCTTGCGAACTTCATCCTGCGGCGTAATCGCCATCGAAAATTCCGTCGCCGGAGCACGTGACTTCTGGACTGGGCCGGTAAACGCCCCGAGGCTCATCGCGCCGACGCCCATCATCAGCGATGCGCGTTTGCGCGTCGAAAGCTTGGGCTTGACGCTATAGACCTTCGAAGCGGCACGGCGTGCCCGCTTGAGTTCGTCGCGATGCCGGCGGTGCCTGCGGATCCGGCCAATCAGGCCGAGCGCATTTTTCTGCTCTCCGGCGTGCGGCGTGGATGTCCACTTCTCGTTCTCTAGCGGCCGATCGAGTTCCTCCATCAATTTCTTCAGCCGCTCGCTCTGCAAGGAATTCTTGGAAGCGGGGCGAAGAGATGAGGTGTCGATCGGCGCGGTGCTCTCTCGCTTTTTCTGTTCTGACATTCTGCGGTGCGCCTCGTGTAACGGTATTAGTCTGCCGAAGAGGCGCGATTTCACCTCCCGGGAGGCTCATTCAACCGAGCGAAAGAAAATTGCATCGGGATGGCCTTATGTGTCTCTACAACGGTCCGCAGACCCGATTGGGTCCTCACTTCACCGTATCTGGGCCACAGATCGGGGGTCGATTGTTCGAAATTGCGAGGCGAGGCGAGTCCGGGAAACTTCCTGCCGCTCTCTGGTTGGAATTGGCGAAGCGCATTCCATATTACCCCTTCATCTCAGCTCGCGCTTCGGGCCCCAGGGCTTCCATCGCGGCGACGGCAACGTCTCTTGACAGTTTCGAACAGAACGGGAACACGCCTCCTTTATGGCACTCACCAAAATCTCCGTCCGCGGTGCGCGGGAACACAATCTCAAGGGCGTCGATATCGACCTGCCGCGCGATGCGCTGATCGTGATCACCGGCCTTTCGGGGTCGGGTAAATCCAGCCTCGCGTTCGACACCATCTATGCCGAAGGGCAGCGGCGCTACGTCGAGAGCCTCTCGGCCTATGCGCGCCAGTTCCTCGAGATGATGCAGAAGCCCGATGTCGAGCATATCGACGGGCTGTCTCCCGCGATCAGCATCGAGCAGAAGACTACCAGCCGAAACCCGCGCTCGACCGTGGCGACGGTGACCGAGATTTACGACTACATGCGCTTGCTATGGGCGCGGGTGGGGGTTCCCTATTCGCCCGCCACCGGGCTGCCGATCGAGGCGCAGACCGTTTCCAACATGGTCGACCGGGTGATGGAATTGCCCGAAGGGACGCGGCTGTACCTGCTCGCGCCCGTCGTGCGCGGGCGCAAGGGCGAATACCGCAAGGAACTGGCCGAATGGCAGAAAGCCGGCTTCACCCGCGTCCGCATCGATGGCGAGATGTACGGGATCGAGGAAGCGCCTGCGCTCGACAAGAAGTTCAAGCACGACATCGAAGTCGTCGTAGATCGCCTGGCGGTCAAGGAAGGCATCGAGACGCGGCTGGCGGACAGCTTCGAACAGGCGCTGAAACTGGCCGACGGTCTCGCCTATGTCGATTTGGCCGACGGCGTGGTGCCGGGGCGCGAGGACGAAGGGACCGCGGGCGGCGCGATGAAGGGGGCGGGGCTGCCTGCCAACCGCATCGTCTTCTCCGAGAAATTCTCCTGCCCGGTCTCGGGCTTCACCATCGAGGAAGTCGAGCCGCGCCTGTTCTCCTTCAACGCGCCGCAGGGGGCCTGCCCTACCTGTGACGGGATCGGCGAAAAGCAGCTGTTCGACCCGCAGCTGGTCGTGCCGAACGAAGCGCTGAGCCTGAAGAAGGGCGCGGTGGTGCCCTGGGCGAAGAGCAATCCGCCAAGCCCCTATTACATGCAGGTACTGGCCAGCCTCGCCAAGGAATACGAGTTCGATCTCACCACCCCGTGGGAGGAGTTCGACAAGGAAATCCGCGACATCATCCTTTATGGCACCAAGGGCCGTGCCATCCCGCTCACCTTCAAGGACGGGCGCAAGCAGTACACGGTGAAGAAGCCGTTCGAAGGCGTGATCGGCAATCTCAACCGCCGCCTGCTGCAGACCGAGAGCGCCTGGATGCGCGAGGAGCTGGCCAAGTTCCAGACCGCGCAGCCATGCGAGACCTGTAACGGCAAGCGGCTCAATGAAAAGGCGCTCAGCGTGAAGGTCGGCGGGCCCGACAACGCGACCGATATCGCCACCCCCACCAAAATGAGCGTGGCCGATGCCAAGGAGTGGTTCCTCGCGCTGCCGGGCCTGCTGAACGAAACGCAGGGCCAGATCGCCAAGGCCATCCTCAAGGAAATCAACGAGCGGCTGGGCTTCCTCGACAATGTCGGGCTCGACTATCTCAACCTTGACCGCACCAGCGGCACGCTGTCGGGCGGCGAAAGCCAGCGCATCCGGCTCGCATCGCAGATCGGCTCGGGCCTGTCGGGCGTGCTCTACGTGCTCGACGAGCCCAGCATCGGCCTCCACCAGCGCGATAACGACCGGCTGCTCGAAACGCTCAAGCGCCTGCGCGATCTCGGCAACACCGTGATCGTGGTGGAGCATGACGAGGACGCCATCCGCGCCGCCGATTACGTGGTCGATCTCGGCCCCGGGGCCGGCGTCCACGGGGGCGAAGTGGTGGCCGAGGGCACGCTGAAACAGGTGCTCAAGAACAAGAAGTCGCTCACCGCCGCCTATCTCACCGGCCGGCGCGAGATCGCCGTCCCGGCCCAGCGCCGCAAGGGCAATGGCAAGAAGCTGACCGTCCACGGGGCGCGGGCGAACAATCTCAACAATGTCACCGCCTCCATCCCGCTCGGCACCTTCACCTGCATCACCGGCGTCTCGGGCTCGGGCAAGTCGTCCTTCACCATCGACACGCTCTATGCCTCCGCCGCGCGGGCGCTCAACGGGGCGCGCGTGGTCGCGGGCGCGCATGACAAGGTCACCGGGCTCGATCACTGCGACAAGGTGATCGAGATCGACCAGTCGCCTATCGGCCGCACCCCGCGCTCCAACCCGGCCACCTACACCGGCGCCTTCACCAATATCCGCGACTGGTTCGCGGGCCTCCCCGAAGCGCAGGCGCGCGGCTACAAGCCCGGCCGCTTCAGCTTCAACGTGAAGGGCGGCCGCTGCGAGGCGTGCCAGGGCGACGGCCTGATCAAGATCGAGATGCACTTCCTGCCCGACGTCTACGTCACCTGCGAGGAATGCGGCGGCAAGCGCTACAACCGCGAAACGCTGGAGGTGAAGTTCAAGGGCCACTCCATCGCCGACGTGCTCGACATGACGGTGGAAGATGCCGAAAGCTTCTTCGAGAACGTCCCCCCCATCCGCGACAAGATGCACATGCTGAACGAGGTGGGGCTGGGCTACGTCAAGGTCGGCCAGCAGGCGACCACGCTGTCAGGCGGCGAGGCGCAGCGCGTGAAACTGGCCAAGGAACTGTCCAAGCGCAGCACCGGCCAGACGCTCTACATCCTCGACGAGCCCACCACGGGCCTGCATTTCGAGGATGTCCGCAAGCTCCTCGAAGTGCTCCACCGGCTGGTGGACCAGGGCAATTCGGTGGTGGTGATCGAGCACAATCTCGACGTCATCAAGACCGCCGACCACATCCTTGACCTGGGGCCGGGCGGCGGCGTGCGCGGCGGCGAGATCGTGGCCGAGGGCACGCCGGAAAAGGTGGCCGGGGTGGAGGGGTCCTTCACCGGGCATTACCTGAAGCCGATGCTGGAGCGTGCCACGCCGCAGTCGGCGGCAAAGAAAAAGCAGCCGGAAGCGGCGGAATAGGAAAATAGATCCAGCTACGGCAATTTCCCCTTGTACTAAAAGGCTTCCCGCGACTAGCTATCGTAAATTGTAAGCGGGGGGCTGCATGAGTACGGATTCCAATAATCTCGCCAATGCGCGAGCACAAATGATGTATGACGCCAATCGAAGATCGACAGGCGTCGCATATCTTCTTGCGATCTTTTTGGGCGGCTTGGGCGCGCATCGGTTTTATCTTGGATATCCCGGTACGGGAGCGGTGCAGTTAGTCTTATGGGTTTTGGGTTGGCCGACAGCTGGCCTCTTCTGGATACCGTTAGGGATTTGGATATTGATCGACCTATTTCTTATCCCCGGCATGGCTCGAAAAAAGAATATGGAAATCGCGGACAAGTTCGGGGAATAGTGTCGCGGCACCGCCGATCGTGTTTGATGAGCCCACCACGGGATTTCACGCGGAGAAGTCGCCGCTGCACAGAAAGCTACACCGTCCACTACCTGCATCCGATGCTTCAGCGACAGAAGGAAGCCGCAGCGCAATGAGCGGTTACAGCGGAGGGGGTTTTGGGGATGGTGCCGGGAAGGCACTGGTGCTCTTCGCCCTGGTACCCTTCCTGCTGGTCAACATCGTCCTCTCCGCAGTCTTCGGGGATTGGGTCTGGAAGGTCACCCCCATCCTGTTCGTGGCCATGGTGACTGGCATGCGCGTTTACCGTGCATACCGCCGGCAGGTCGACACTTCGGAGCCGTTGGACCTTGGCCAGCACGGTCGTTTCTCCGGCGAGGAGAAGGCCCGAACCTTGCGCGGCGGAGCATGGTTGGTTTTCGCGGTCTCGCTGGCGATCATTTTGGCGACGATCTTCCTGCCATTGATCTTGTTCGGATAAAGCAGGGGGAGGCGGCCCACGGCGAAGTAAATCAAGTCACCGGCGTCGAAGGTGGAAATTCAGCAAACGCATCAGAGAAAAGAATAATTACTCGCTTCCCAAGTTGGTGGTGCCTTAGTACTTCCTCGACGGTTGTAATTCGCGCACCAGAATGGGCAAAAGAATGACGCCATTTCAAGAGTTGGCCATAAGATTCTGTGATATCGGAGTTCGCCCTTTCTAGGTAAAACCTCTTGGACTTCTCTAATTTATCTTTAAATATTCTCGAGATATTTGGATGGAAGGTTTTGCAGTACTTATGTAAGTCACGAATATCAATCCGACTATTTATCTTATCGTACTGGTTTTCTGCGTAGACTCTAAACAGATTGCTTTGGCGCCCGGCATAATCTTGCAAGATTAATTTCACACAGTTTTCATAGGTGGCGCAAGAAGTGACAGTCAAAAGTCCGGCAAGATCAGAACGGAATTCGTTTAAACTTGGACGATCAGAAGGAACGTGCTGGTTAATTTCATTAGCGAGGCCCTCGATTCGAGCCAGGGTCTCCACAATTGGCGCGCGATTCATGCGGAAAGAATGCGCTTCGCGATCTGGATTCTGCTTTTCAGAACTGCCGTGTCAGTGGTGGCTCCGCTGGTTGCTTCTTGAAACCCTTCATCCACCATCAACCTGTCGTAATTAGCATCAAGTTTTTTAGCGTCGATTGATGCATCTTCGAGTAGGGCGACCATAACGGCCTCCAAGACTGAGCTGTTTACTACTCGTTTCGGTCGAAATGGTTTGTCGAGGGTGTCATTAACCAAATCGGTGACTTCTCCAAATCTGTCACAAAACCTTTCCGCTTTCTCTGAGTCAAACTCCTTATTTTTTGACATGACGTTATTAAGATAGCGAAGCATGGGTTTCTCGTAGTCATCCCAATTTTCGAACAAGCCAAACAGCCTCAAGATAAGTTCTACGTCTCTCTGTCCACGGTCTGGCGCTTTTAAACCTAATATTTCTTGCCAATCGGGGTCAGTGTTAAGCTCCTGCAACTCGGCCACAATATTTCCACGGTAAACCGCATTTCGAATTTCTTGCGGCTTCAACGCGGTCCCACCCGTGTTGAGTCGTTCAAAAATATGAAACACGCTATTGTAATTGTCGTTGGGAGTAAGTTGCTTAATATTTATTGCTCGTAGGGTACTATTTCTCAAGCGCCGTTTCTCTCGTTCCCCGAGATCCTCGAATGTCAGACCGTTGTATTCAGAGCGCTCAGATAGGCCTTTAAGCTTAAAGCTTTGTCGCCTTCCCCGATTATCCTCCTCTCCAAAATAGCCCTCAAAGAAGTATTTGACGGACATTATTCTCTGTTGACCATCTATGATCTCAAGGCGGTCATCATCGTTGACGTACAAGAACACCTGCGGGACAGGCAGGCCCATTAAGAACGACTCTATCAGCTTAGAAGCCTGTTCAATTTTCCAGACGAAGCGTCTCTGGTAAAACGGGACAATCATGTCGCCGTTCTCGATCTTTTGCGCCAAACTTTCTAAAGTTGGATCGGACGGTGAGACAGAAATATCAAACTCGACGTATGGTTCATCATCTGCTTCTTCCACCGTGTTCAAGTCGTCAAATTCGTCTGTCATATGTCTTCCGATCAAACCGATAAGTTTGAAGACGTAAGCAGGGATTGTTCTCTAAGCAACTTGACAGCTTGAGAAGTTAAGCGTTTTCGGTGGAAAATCACTTGGCCGCTGCTCACTATGCCTCGATTTTAGTTCGTGTCGCTTCGAGGACACGGCTTCGCGCAGCCTGCGGGAATATAAACCCTCACCAACTCGCAACTTCATGATCAGCGAAAACCAAGCGCCGGGCTCGTTCGAAGACGGCGCTGACTTTGGAAAGGATCACTTCCAACATGTCGCCGACGTTCGCTTTGAGGTACGTGTGAACCTATAGCCGTGGGCATGAGGCGCGAAGCCTTAACCGCTGTCTCCCGCATCCATCGCGACATCAGGCTTCCCTCTCCCCATCGACCAGTTCTCCTGCATCCGCACCTTGGGATTGGGCGCGCACCAGATTTCGCCATTGGCGTCGAGCGCGGTGACCCAGATCAGATTGTGCTCCGGGCCGTAGTCGATCACGGCGAGCGCGAGGCCCTTGCCCCGGTCGATGACGGTCACGGGCAGCGGCGGATTGAGTTGGGTGAACATGGGGCTGGGCGATCCTCGGGCGGCGGGCGATTTCTTCGCGCGCACGCACAGTAAACGCGCCCTGCGTGCTTCCGTATCCCGGGCTAAATATTTATCAATTAGGGCTGTCCTACACGAAATCGCCTGTATATCTGGTTCGGTTCACTCCAAATCCATGAGGTGAACCATGATGTTTTTCTGTATTCGTGAAGACCTTTTGCCGCCCGGTGCGCTGCGCTGTCGGCGGCGCCCTCTTATGCGCGCGCTGCGTGCGGGAGGTGCCGCATGAACGCCATCGTCACGATCGAGCAGCCTGCCCCCACCGCCGGGCCGCATGGGGCGGGGCACACCAGTTTTTCGCCCCGCAAGCAGGCCGATTTCATCCAGAGCCTGCAGATGTTCGGCAATGTGCGGCTCGCCTGCCGCGCGGCGCGGGTATCCTCGCAGACGGCCTATCGCCAGCGGCGTGCCTCGCCCGCGCTGGCCGATCTGTGGGATGCGGCGCTGCTGGCGGCGCGCACCCATGCCGAGGCGACGCTGGCCGAGCGGGCGCTGAACGGGGTGGAGGAGCCGGTGTTCTATCACGGCGAGGAGGTGGCGCGCCGCCGCCGCTTTTCCGACCGGCTGCTGCTCGCCCATCTCGCGCGGCTCGACCGGCTCGAAAACCGCGCCGAAGTGGTCGAGACGCTGGCGGTGATGGACACCATGCTCGAAAGCCTGCGCCGGGGCGAGGCGCTGGACGATGGCGCGCGGGCCGGTGAGGATGCGGGAAATAATCGCCAGGACCGTGCTCCAGGTGCTCCATCCTGTAGGAATGGCTCTGGGGGAATCCAACAGGGGCAGGAAAAGGCGCGCAGCGGGCCCGATCCGCTCGACAAGCCCTGCGACTGCGTGGGGGCGCACCATGATGGCGGAGGCGGCCCGGCGCATTGGTGCATGGGGCCGCAGGGGCCGGAGCCGGTGGCGAACCGGGGCGGGGGCAAGGGGCCGTGCTGCGACAAGCCGCGCTGGCCCGATTGCCGCGGCTGCGCGCACTATCCGCCCGAAATCAGGCTGCATGACGAGATGGAGGATGCGCGGCCGAGCCACGCGCCGCTGCCGGGCCAGCTGGGCGATATGATGGCGGTGGACGAATGCCAGACCGCCGCCTTCCTCGCGGGCGACGAGGACTGGTGGCGCATGGGCGCGGGCTTCACCCTGTTCGAGAGCACCACCTACGGCGTGTGGATGCCGGTCCGCGACGAGGATGACGACGAGGACGAGGGGGAGGACTGGGCCGAGGACGAGGACGCGGGCGAGGACTATGAGAGCGGGGAGGGGGAAAGCGCCGAGAGCGCTGGCTCATCCGGCGAGGGGGCGCTGGAAGAGAGCGCGCCGGTCGCTGACGGGGCCTGTGCGGAGGATAGCGACGAGGGCGAGGCCGGGGAACCTGCTGGCGAGGAGAACCTGCGCCCATGGCCCGCGATCACCGTGTTGGGCCCCTATTAGGCGCGGCGGGGTGACGCGCGGCGCCGGGCGGGGTCTCAGTGTGCGGGGGGCTCAGTCGACCAGCGCGAGTTCCACCGTGCCGTGGCCGCGGGCGATCAGGCCCAGATCCTGCGCGGCGGCGCGGCTGAGGTCGATCGTGCGCGAATGGTTGAAGGGCCCGCGGTCGTTGATGCGGACCGTCACGCTCTTGCCGGTGGATGGGTTGGTGACCAGCACCTTGCTGCCGAAGGGCAGGGTGCGGTGCGCGGCGGTGTAGCCGTTCATGTCGAACCGTTCGCCGCTGGCGGTGCGGCGGCCGTGGAAGCGCTTGCCGTAATAGGAGGCGACGCCCTGGCCGAGCGAGGTGGCGGCGGGCGCGGCTTCGACCGGCGGCTCGAACGTGTCGAGGTCGACCGCCTGCGGGCCCGGCTCGGGCTGGTCCGGCAGGGCGCGATAAGGCGCGAAATGCCCCCCGAAGGTGGGCTGGACCACGGCTGTCTGCTCGCTCGTCTGCGAGTGTCCGGCCGTGCTGGGCAGCGCCATGGCTGCAACAAAGAGTACGCTGCGAAGCGTTCGATTGGTCATGTCTGGGACCTCCCGTGCGGTTCGGGAGGATATAGAGGGCTCCTCGGCGGGAGTCGTTAACCCCAGGGGAAGCTGCCCCGTTTCCGCCACGATTCATCGTGATCGGACCCGCGGGATGGGGGCGCTACAGCATATTGGGGGTGCGATGCCCTGGGCACACAAGGGAGCGAATCCCGCACTCCGGCACCTGCTTGACCGGTACTGGGGAAAGGGTCCTCCAACGACAAATGGGGCCGGCATCGCTGCCGACCCCACTCTCACCGATGCGTGGCCGAGTTCCTTAAACACGAGTGTTCAAGAGACACAGACTTGGCATCCGATGTTTCCCCGTCCGGCCATTCGAAAATGGTCTTCAGGTTCCTTCACCGGCGCTCGCACCGGCATCCGGATCTACCCTCCGCTCGGCCCGGTGTCGGCCGCGTCGCGATCCGAGGATCGTTCGCTCGCCTTGCCCAGCCGCGCTTCAACGGGCGGTTCCGCAGCCTGGCCTTCCGTTGATGGCCGGCGCCTCGAGCGATCACATCGCATGTCCGGTCCGAAGACCTTCGTGCGACGCCATCTTCGGCATCCGGCCGGGTTGGCCCGACCCGCAACGAGAAACCTTCGCACTTCCGTCATCGACCCGCATTGCGTCCGGCCAGAAGCCTTGGCACGAGGGTCTCGAAAAGCGCGCGGACAGAACCCGCTGCGTCTTCCCGGTTTCGGAAAGTCCTTGCCTTTCAGATCGTTAGATCATCTTGGCGAGAAGCTTTCCTGGCCGTTCCGATGAATTGAAGCTGCGCCCGAAGCGGCAAATTGGCAAGCGGGCCGGACGCGGGTTATCCACTTTCGGCCGATTTCGCTGTGGATCAGGGTGGATAAGTCCACGGCTCACCGCAATTTTATGCGTGACAGGGCGCGGCAAGTAAAAATCACCGCGCCCTGTCAGCGTCTTTCGCGTAATATTGTTACCGGTCGCGCTTGGCGAGCAGGCGCAGGCGCAGGGCGTTGAGCTTGATGAAGCCTTCCGCATCCTTCTGGTCGTAAGCGCCCGCATCGTCCTCGAAGGTCACATGCGCTTCGGAATAGAGCGAGTTGTCCGACTTGCGGCCGACAACCATGGCATTGCCCTTGTACAGCTTGAGCCGCACCACGCCGTTCACCTTCTCCTGGCTCAGATCGACCGCCGCCTGCAGCATTTCGCGCTCGGGGCTGAACCACAGGCCGTTGTACACCAGCTCGGCATAGCGCGGCATCAGCTCGTCCTTGAGATGCGCCGCCCCGCGATCGAGGGTGATCTGTTCGATGCCGCGGTGCGCGCGGGCGTAGATCTCGCCGCCCGGGGTTTCGTACATGCCGCGGCTCTTCATGCCCACGAAGCGGTTCTCGACCAGGTCGAGGCGGCCGATGCCGTGGGTGCGGCCCAGATCGTTGAGCGCGGCGAGCAGGCTGGCCGGGCTCATCGCCTCGCCATTGAGCGATACACCGTCGCCCTTTTCGAAGCCGATCTCGATATATTCGGGCGTGTCGGGCGCGTCTTCGGGATGGTCGGTGCGCGAATAGACGTAATCGGGCGTTTCTTGCCACGGATCTTCCAGCACCTTGCCTTCGCTCGAGGTGTGCAGAAGGTTCGCATCGGTCGAGAACGGGCTTTCCCCGCGCTTGTCCTTGGGCACGGCGATCTGATGCGCCTCGGCCCAGGCGATGAGTGCGGTGCGGCTCGTCAGGTCCCATTCGCGCCACGGGGCGATCACCTTGATATCCGGATCGAGCGCATAGGCCGACAGTTCGAACCGCACCTGATCGTTGCCCTTGCCGGTGGCACCGTGCGCGATGGCATCGGCGCCGGTCTCATGCGCGATCTCGACGAGGCGCTTGGAGATCAGCGGGCGCGCAATGCTGGTGCCCAGCAGATAATCCCCTTCGTAGCGGGCATTGGCGCGCATCATCGGGAAGACGAAATCGCGCACGAATTCCTCGCGCAGATCCTCGATGAAGATGTGCTGGTCGGGAATGCCCATCGCGCGGGCCTTTTCGCGCGCCGGCGCGATTTCCTCGCCCTGGCCGAGATCGGCGGTGAAGGTCACGACCTCAAGGCCGCGCTCCACTTCGAGCCACTTGGCGATGACGGAAGTATCGAGGCCGCCGGAATAGGCAAGGACGACGCGCTTGATATCGGACATGGGCATACCTTCTGTAAATTCGCCGCGCCGCTAGCAGGGCGCGGCCATGCGGGCAATAAAGACGCGCTTGGGCGTGAACAAATCTCGCCGCATGGGATGAACGATAAGAAGGAGCCACAAGCGCGCTATCCGCTCCCGGCCGTGTAGGAAAACGATAAGTCGCGTCCAGTAACACTTGGCTTCGCTACTGGATTGTTAAGTATTCGATCCTAGATCTTCTGTCAGACGATTGGAGAGAAGGGGCATTACTACCATGTGGAACAAGGCGAAGGCGCTGGCCGAGCAAGCGCCGCCGGAGCGCAACCGCTATGTCGATTTCCTGCGCGCCCTGTCGATCCTGGCGGTAGTGGTGGGCCACTGGCTGGTCGCCGCGCCCTATATCGGCGCCAACGGCGAGGTGGTTGGCGGCCACCTGCTCGGCATCCTGCCTTGGACGCAGTGGCTGACCTGGGGCTTCCAGGTCATGCCGATCTTCTTCCTCGTCGGCGGCTATTCCAACGGGGTAAGCTGGGCCTCGTCCCGCGCGAAGAACCGCCATTATTCGGACTGGTTCGCCAGCCGCATCCAGCGCCTGATCAATCCCGTCTTCCCCGTGCTGCTGGCGTGGGCGGCTTTCGCCTTTCTCGCGACGCAGGCGGGGATGGAGCGCGCGACGGTGCGCATGGCGGTGGAGCTGGCGCTGGTGCCGGTGTGGTTCCTGGCGGTCTATCTGGTGGTCACCGCGCTCGCCCCGCTGACATGGACGCTGTGGGAACGGCTCGGCTTCGGCAGCATCGCGCTGCTGGTGGTGGCCGCGATCGTGATCGACTGGCTGACGCTGGCGCTCGACGTGCCTTATGTGAACTTTCTCAATTTCCTGTTCGTATGGGTGGGCATCCACCAGCTGGGATACGCCTGGCAGCAGGGCAGGCTGGCGCAGGGTAGGGCGCTCGCGCTGTTCGTCGGCGGGCTGGCCGCGCTGATCGGCCTTACCGTCTACGGGCCCTATCCCATCGCCATGATCGGCGTGCCGGGGGCAGAGATCACCAATTCCATGCCGCCCACGCTGGCGTTGCTCGCGCTGGGCGTGACGCAGGCCGGGCTGGTGCTGGCGCTGGAGCCGTGGGGCCGCAAGCTGCTGGACAATCTGACGCTGTGGACCGCGACCGTGCTGATGAACGGCATGATCATGACCGTCTATCTCTGGCACCTGACGGCCTATGTGCTGGTGATGGTCGCCGCCTGGATTGCCGGAGGGATCGGCCTGCACATGGCCCCCGGCAGCACGGAATGGTGGTGGAGCCGCCCGGTCTGGTTCGCGCTTTACATCGCCGTTCTGCTGCCGCTGATCGCCGTGTTCGCGCGCTACGAGCGGGGCATGGGGGCTGCCAAGCGGGACAAACCCGTTCCGCACCTGCGCCTCGTGCTCGGCATGATCGCGATCTGCATCGGTCTAGCCATGACGGCCGCCATCAGCATCGCCAGCCCCGCAGGCGTAACCGGCGTGCGCCTATGGGTCGTGGCGCTGCCGTTCGTGGGCGCGGCACTGGTGGGGTTCGGGCCGGTCTATCGCTGGGTGCGGGGGTGAGGGCGTTTGCCTCTCCAAACGACAGAGGGCAGGCGAGGGACTGTGAGTATTGCTACGCCTCCAACAACCGCTCTTCCTCCTCAGCCATATACCCTCGCGTGATCGGCAGCGCGTGGCGGTTGCGGGCGAACTGGATCTGGTAATTGCACATCCCGCCGAATTCGAAGACCGTGGCCGCGCCGGCGAGGTAGAACAGCCACATGCGATAGAAACGCTCGTCGTAAAGCGCGAGAATCCTCTCCCGATTGGCGATGCAATTGGCATACCAGCAGCGCAGGGTCTTGCCGTAGTGGAGGCGAAGCGTTTCCACATCGGTGGCGATCAGCCTCGATTTCTCACTTGCAGCGACCGTTTCCGACAGCGCCGGAATGTAGCCACCGGGGAAGATGTATTTGCGCGTGAAGGCATCGGTCGACCCGGGCGAACCCATTCTGCCGATCGTGTGCACCAGCATGGTCCCGTCATCGTTCAGCAGGTTGGCGCAGCAGCGGAAGAATTCCTCGAACTGGGGCTGGCCGACATGTTCGAACATGCCCACGCTCACAATGCGATCGAACTTGCGCCCGGCCGCGGCAAAAGCCCGGTAATCGACCAGTTCGATGCTGACCTTGTCTCCGACCCCGACCTTTTCCACCCGCTGGCGGGCATGCTGGTGCTGTTCTTCCGACAGGGTGATGCCGGTGACTTTCACATCGTAATTCTGCGCCAGATAGATCGCCATGCCGCCCCAGCCGCAGCCGATATCGAGCACGGTGTCTCCGGGACGCAGCATCAGCTTGGCGGCAATATGGGCCAGCTTGGCCCGCTGCGCCTCGGCCAGGGTCAAATCATCCGTGGGCCAGTAGGCGCAGCTGTACTGCCAGTACTCGTCATCCAGCATCAGGGCGTAGAAATCATTCCCGATGTCGTAATGATGCGCGACATTGTCTTTCGACCGGACGGCATTGTTGACCTTCTCCGCCGCGCCCGCAACGCGCCCCAGCAGGCGCCGGCTGAGCCGGGGCTTGCCCAGATCGCCTCCCTTGTCCCACGCATTATTGGCGCGCAGCAGGGTGACGAGGCCCATGATGTCACCCTCTTCGATGACCAACCGGCCGTCCATATAGGCCTCGGCCGCACCGAGCCGCGGATCGAGCACGATATCGCGCGGCACGCGGTCATCCGTGAGCCTCAGCACGATCTCGGGAAAGCCCGTGGCAGGCTCGCCAAACGTGTCGGCGCTGCCGTCGGCATAGACGACGCCCAGCCTGCCCCGGTTGACACCGCGCTGGAGGAACTTGCGGAAGAGGGTCTTGCTCATGGGTAACCTGCTGGAAGAGTAATCTTTCAGCTTAGCTAATCACCGTGATGCACTTTTGCGATACCGGAATTGGGGGCGCGGTGGCGTGGGAGCGGAAGACCCTTACTCCTGCGTGTGACGGAAAGTCTCGCGATGGATTGCTTCGCTACGCTCGCAATGACCGGGAAGGGGCAGGCGGTCCGTTTCGCCTTGCCCGGTCCCGCCCGCGCACGCTCACGCTCACGCAGCAAGAGGCCCGAAAGGCGTTTCCTACACGATGGCGAATCGATATGCCGCAGCCTCGCTCTTTCGCATCGTTGCCCTTTTTCGATCCAGCCCGCTCGCCCCATTTGCGGTCCGGGAAAATTACCCTCAGGACCGTGCTCCATGTGCTCCATCCTGTAGGATTGCCCGAGGGCCAATCCTACAGGATGGAGCACATGCACTTACTCCGCGGCTTCCCGCTGGGCGAAGCGCCATTCGGGGATTTGGTTGGCGTCGGCGGCGCGCAGGCGGGCGCTCTCTTCCATAATCCATTCGCGGGTCATGGGAATGGCGCTGCGGTCCTTCACATAGATCAGCTGCCAGTTGACCATGTCGCCATGGCGGAAGCTCTGTTCGGCCCCGGCGAGGTAGTAGAGCCACATGCGGTAGAAGGTCTCATCATACATCTCGACGATCTCGGCGCGGTGCTGGACGGTGCGATTGTACCATTCCTCCAGCGTGTGGCTGTAGTGGAAGCGCATGGCCTCCACGTCCATCACCTGCCAGCCGAACTGCTCGGACTGGGTGACCAGTTCGCTCAGCGCCGGAATGTAGCCGCCGGGGAAGATGTAGGTGCGCGTCCAGGCGTCGGTGAAGCCGGGCGGGCCGGCGCGCCCGCAGCAATGGCTCATCATCACGCCATCGGGTTTGAGCAGGCGGTTGGTGTGCTCGTAGAACTGCGGGTAATGCGGCGTGCCCACGTGTTCGAGCAGGCCGACCGAGCTGATGCGGTCGAACTGGCCTTTCACATCGCGGTAATCGGTGAGGGAGAACCTGACCCGGTCGGCGAGGCCCGCTTCCTCCGCGCGTTCCTTGCAGAAGGCGATCTGGTCGGGGGCCAGCGCCACGCCGTGGACCTCGACGTCGTAATGCCGCGCCAGGTAGAGCGCGAAGCCGCCCCAGCCGCAGCCGATGTCGAGGATGCGCTGGCCGGGTTTGATGTGCAGCTTGGCGGCGAGATGCGCCTTCTTGTCGAGCTGCGCCTTCTCGAGCGAGGTGGTGGCCGGATCCTCGCGGTAATAGGCCATGGTGTACTGCCGGTCCTCGTCGAGGAACCGCTCGTACAGCTCGCGGGTAAGGTTGTAGGTATGCTCGGCGTTCTTGCGCGCCTTGCCGCGCAGATTGATGCTGTCGGCCTTGGCAATCAGCCGCTGGGCGGCGGTGCGCAGCTTGCCCTTGGGTTTCAGCGCCGTGTCGCCGGGCCTGCCCGCCTGTTCGGTGACGAAGAGGATGAGATCGCGGATATCGTGCGGGGCCTCGACCTTGAGCCAGCCCCACATGAACGCCTCGCCCGCGCCCATCTGCGGATAGCGCGCGATGTGGTTCGCCGCCTTCTTGTGGGTCAACTTGATGCGCAGCGGCGGCTCGGCGGGATCGGCTGGGCCGTATTCATAGGTCTTGCCGTCATGGTCCGTGACGACGAGGCGGCCCGTCTTGACCGCGGCTTTCAGAAACTTGTCGAGTAGCCACATGGCCGTCCGCTCCCCTTCGGCGATTTTCGGGCGAACATGCCGATCATGCGGGCCAAGTCAATGCGAAGGGCCGTGCTATCCCACCTGCTCGCGGGCGAGATAGATCACATCGCGTTGCTGGCGGAGCAGGTGCTGGCCGCTGTCGAGGAAGAGCGTCTGGCCGCTGGCGAGATGCCCGGAGGCAAGGAAAACCGCGGCATCGGCGACCTCCTGTGCAGAGGTACGGCGCCCCAGCAGGTTCATCCGGTGCGACCGCTCGGCCTCTTCGGCGGACTGGTCGTGGCTGGCGAGAATCGCGCCGGGTGCGAGGCCGTAGACCCGGTCCTCCTCCCGCGCCGCGCCCATGGCCAGCATGGCGATGGTGGCATCGAGCGCGTGCTTGCTCATGGTATAGCTGAAGAAGTCGGGATTGGGGTTGGCCAGCTTCTGGTCGGTGACCTGGATCACATGCCGCCCGGCCTGCGATGTCGCGTGCCTGAGATAGGCCTGCGCTAGCAGCGCCGGGGCCTGCGCATTGATCTGCATCGCGCGGCGGCTGGTGGCAGGATCGAGCGCGGTCACGTCGTCGGGATCGAAGACCGAGGCGCAGTTGATCAGGGCCCGCCAGTCGGAAAGGCGGGGGGCGAGTTCCTCGGCCATGGCAGTGGCGGCGTCATCGTCGCACAGATCGGCGCGGACGGTTTCGGCGCTGTCCAGCTCGGCAGCCAGATCCTGCGCCGCGGATGCCGAGCGGTTGTAGTGGATCACCACATGCCATCCGGCCCCGGCAAAGGCCCGCGAGATGGCGCCCCCGATGCGTTTCGCCCCGCCGGTAACGAGCACTGCTGGTCTGTCGTGATCCATGGCGGGGAGCATATCAGCGAGCGGCGTAAAGGGAAGGCGGGGGCGTCAAAATGGCGCCGCCACCGAGGGGAGTGACGACGCCATCTTCTGCGACCCGTTTCGGGCGTGAATTAGCGGCAGCGCAGGCTTCCGCGGTCGATCTCGCGCCCGACCACCGCACCCACGGCACCGCCGAGGATTGCGCCCAAGGTCCGGTCGCCGCGGCCCGCCAGTTCATGCCCGGCGAGCGCGCCGACACCCGCGCCGATCACCAGACCGGTCGTGCCGTTGTCGCGCTTGCAGTAATAGCGGCCATCGCGGCCGCGCCACATGTAGCTGTCGCGGGTGATGCGGCGCGGGGAGGAGTAATAGCCGCGATCGTCATACATGCGGTGCTGGGCGCGGTCCTTGGCGCGCTTGCCATGCGCGGGTGCCCATGACGGCGGATCGGCTGCGGCCGGGGCTGCGGTTCCGATGCCGGTGAGGGCGAGTGTGGCTGCTCCAAGAGCGATGGCGACCTGTTTCATGTTACGTCCTTGTGTTCTCAACTTCGCCACGCAATCTGCCGCCGCATTTACAACGGCGCATGAACGAATGCGCTTTACGGCATATTAGCGATGAGCCGACATATCCCGTGAGACGGGCCGTGGCCGATCAGCGCAGCCTGGCGCGCAGCTTGTCCTGCCACTGCGGCCCGAGCTGCGGGACCGCGAGCAGATCGCGAATCTCGTCCTGCGCCGGCCTGCGTGCCTTGTCGAAGAGCAGGGCGAAGGCGTCCTCCACGCTCCAGCGATCCTGGCTGCGGGCGATGAGGGCGAGACTGTCGCCGGCGACCGCTTCGCCTTCCTCGATCACCCGGAAGTAGATGCCGCAGCGGTGGTTGGCGATGATGCGTTTGACCATGTCCTTGCGTTGGAAATGCCGTTCCAGCGTGCTGCAGGGCTGGCGGCCCATGCTCAGTTCGAGCAGTGCCGTGCCCATCCGGAAACGGTCGCCGATATAGGCTTCGCCCTCCGTCAGGCCCCGCGTGTGGAGGTTTTCGCCGAACGCCCCGGGAGAGGCCAGCCGCGCCACTTCGGGAATCTCCTCGCGCCAATAGGCATAATGGTCCGCCGCGTAGAGATGCACGGCCATGTGCTGCCCGCCGTGATGCTTGCGGTCGGTCTGGGTATCTCCTTCGAGCCCCATGCGGGTGATGCGCACCGGCCCTTCCACGGCATGCTTGTCGATCGAACTGAGTTTTCCGTCGGCGAGGCGCGCGGGCTTGCCGGTGCACAGCGCGAGGACTTCGGCCGTCATGCCGCAAACCCCTTTCCTACAGGATGGAGCACATGGAGCACGGTCCAGGGGGTAAATAAGCCACCCCCTGCAAGCTGGCGGAAACCGGGGGTTTGAGGGCTATTCAAGAGGCGCATGAGAGCCTTCCAGCACAGCGGGCAAATGTATGAAAGCGATATTCTGCCTCAGCGCGGCGGGCGGCGCAGGGTGAGCGCATACCAGTCGCGCTGGACGCCGTCGGCACCCCTGCCGGGATAGCGCTCGCCCGCGGCGATCTCGAAGCCGGCGGTGCGGTAGACCTGCTCCAGCCAACCTTCGCCGGGCAGATTGGTGAGGCGGCCCAGCGGATCGCGCCCCTCGCCGCTGCCGAGCTTGTAATTGGCGAAATGCCAGCCCCCCGGCCTCAGCGCGGCATGGATCGCGGACAGCACCTGCGGCAGATCGGCCCGGGCGACATGGAGCAGGCAGGCATGCGCCCAGACCGCGTCATAGGCTTCCTTGGCAGCGAGCTCGTCGAAGCGCATGACCCGGGCGCCGATGCCGAAGCGTTCATTGGCCTTGCGGACCATGGCCGGTGTGCCGTCGGTCGCATCGAGATCGAAACCGCGCTCGATGATCCGCGCCGAATCCCGCCCCGCGCCGCAGCCCAGTTCCAGGATGCGCGCGCGTGTATCGAGCCGGTCCAGAAATCCATCGAGATGGCGGCTGGGCGCCTGCCCAAAGCTTAAAGTGTAATGCGGCGCATTGGCCTCGTAATAGGCAATGGTCGCAGGATCGGCGCTCATGGCCGTTTGAGATGCGCCGCGAAGAAATCCAGCGTGGCGGGCCAGATCTGCTGCTGCGCCTCCAGCGTCGGTTCGTCATAGCGGAAGTCGCCTTCGGTCCGCTGGACCCCGGTGCCGGAGAGGGCATGGGTGGCGTCGGGAAAGATCAGGGCGACGGTTTCGAGATTGCCCGCCTCGGCCCGGCGCTCGGCAATGTTCTGCGCCATCGCGCCCGAATTCCACGTATTATCTTGATCTCCGCCCGCGACAAGAACGGGCTCGTCGATAGTCTCGACGCGGATACGCGCATCCACCACCCGGTCCGGATGGGCGCGCCGTCCGGCATCCTGCGGAGTGCGCAGGCGGACAGTGGCACCGGGAATGGCGTATTTCTTGAACTCTTCTTCCATGCCGAGATAGGGGACGAAGGGCAGGGGGCGGCCCTGCCAGGAGAAACTGCTGACTTCGCCCGGCTTGGCATTCGGGCCCCAGCCTTCCCAGATCACATCGCTGGGCACGATCGCGGCGACGGCGGCAAAGCCGTCGATCCGGCTGGCCCCTGCCAGAACGAATTCGGCACCTTTCGACACGCCATAAAGCCCGATGCTGTCGGCCTGCACGTCCTTGCGGTTCCTCAGCCAGTCGCGGGCGATCTCCAGTTTTTCGAGCGGAATGGAATCGAAGGCCACCGGAAGGTCGGGCAATTGCCGTTCCTTGGGCAGATAGGCGGGCGAATAATACGGCAGGCCCAAAATGGCATAGCCTTCGGACAGAAAGTGGGGCGCAGAGCCGCGCGATCCGAAATCCCCGCCTTCGCTGCCGCCAAGGATGATGATGGCCGGAAAGGGCCCTTCGCCTTCAGGCGTGGCGAAATAGGCATAGGGCAGGCTGTCGCCCACCATGACTTCGGTGGGCGCGACGGGCGGGCCCGGCTCGGCAGCGAGCGGTGAGGCGAGGGCGACGCACATTGCCGTGACGACACCAAACAGCTTGCTCATGATAATGCCCTTCCTTGTGTATCAGTTGCATAATACACCTCGGAAGAGTTCATGCAAGACAGATATCTAGGGCTGACCTGGCCTTTCGGCGTGGGCGTGGCGGTATCTGGGATAGGTATCGGGCAGGACCTTGCCCTGCGAATAGCGGAAGACCAGCAGGATCAGGACCATCGAGACCGGGAAATCGGCAAAAGTGCTGTAGAAGAGCCAGACATCGGTCGAGGCATAGAGCGCCACCAGCAGATTGAGCGCCGCCAGAACGGCGCCGAACACGCCCATGCCGATCCCCAGCCGCGCGGCATCGATATCGCGATAGGGCAGGTAGGCCATCAACCTCGCTGCCAGCCGGTTGCCCCCGGCCAGACCGTCGATGAAGAACAGCGCGGCGCTCACCACGCCGACGATGGAGGACCGGTATTTCACGGCCTCGTCAGACTGGAACACCAGCGCGAGCACGGCGGAAAGCAGCAGCAGGCCGATGCCGAAAAGCGCCAGCCCGCCGAGCAAATCGACCTTGGTGATTTTCTGCGCGGCGAGCAGGGCAACCCCGAGCGCAGCGCCGACGAATGCCGCAGTCGTCAGATCGGTCAGCTTGGCGACGACGAAGAACAGCAGGCCCAGCGCGATATCGACCGCCAGCGGGATGCGGTTGCGCTTGAACGCGGACATATCGAGCGCGCCGGAAGAGGAGGCGCCGGAGGGACCGCCACCGAAATCTTGCGACAGCGCACTGCCCATGGTCCCGTTCGCATAGGCTGCCATCGTCTCGCGATACTTTTCCGGATAGGCGATGGTGCGGCCGGGATGGCTTTCGTGGATCAGCCGCCCGTCATGGTGCACTGCAATCCCGATGTTGACCGAGCTGACATAGCCTGCTTCGACCTCGATGGCGGAGCCGTCGGGCAGCGTCGCGGACAGATGATGATTGCGCACCGCATCGGGGCCAACGGCCGGGGTGAAATCGCTCGCCGCGATCCGGCCATCCAGTTCGAGTTGGGATTCCAGCCCAACGGTGCGCGAACGCGCCGTGACGGTTGCCTGCACGCCGTCCACCATAAAGCGGCGGCGATAGCGCCAGAGCGTCAGTCCGCCCATCGGCTTACGCTTGGACTGCCTCTGCCGCCTCGCGGTCCCTTTGTGCGCGGCTCTTTTTTTCGGCCGCGGTCTTAAGCTGGCCGCAAGCGGCATCGATGTCGCGGCCGCGCGGCGTGCGCACAGGGGCGGAAATGCCGCCTTCGAAGACGATGTTGGAAAAGCTGCGCACACGCTCCGGTGTAGAGGTATCGTACTGCGCTCCGGGCCATGGGTTGAACGGAATGAGGTTCACCTTGGCGGGCAGATTATACTGCTTGAGCAGGCGAACGAGTTCGCGCGCATGCTCGTCGCTATCGTTCTTGTCCTTCAGCATCACATATTCGAACGTGATGCGGCGCGCATTGCTGGCGCCGGGATAGGCGGCGCAGGCCTCGAGCAGTTCCTCGATGCCGTATTTCTTGTTCAGCGGCACGATTTCGTCGCGGATTTCCTTGGTCACCGCGTGGAGCGAGACGGCAAGATTGACGCCGATTTCCTCGCCGCATTTCTCCATCATCGGGACCACGCCGCTGGTCGACAGCGTGATGCGGCGCTTGGACAGGGCCAGGCCTTCGCCGTCCATGACCAGCTTCAGCGCGCCTTTGACATTGTCGAAATTATACAGCGGTTCGCCCATGCCCATCATCACGATGTTGGTGAGCAGGCGGCCATCGGACCTGTATTCGGAGCTTTCCTCGATCTCGTCGAGATCGGCCCCGTAATCGAACTTCATATTGCCCTTGGGCCATTCGCCCAGCGCATCGCGCGCCAGCATGACCTGGCCGACGATCTCGCCCGGGGTGAGATTGCGGACCAGCTTCATCGTGCCGGTGTGGCAGAAGCGGCAATTGAGCGTGCAGCCGACCTGGCTGGACACGCACAGCGTGCCGCGATCGGCATCGGGGATGAAGACCATTTCGAATTCGTGGCCGTCGGCGGTCTTGAGCAACCATTTGCGCGTGCCGTCGGTCGAATGCTGCGCCTCGACCACTTCGGGGCGGCCGATCACGAACCGCTCGGTCAGCCAGGGGCGCATGGTCTTGGCGATATCGGTCATCGCTTCGAAATCGGTCACGCCGCGGTGATAGAGCCAGTGGAACACCTGCTTGGCGCGCAGCTTGGCCTGCCTGGCATCGAGGCCCGCTTCTTCGAACAGGTCGCGGATGCGGTCCTTGGGAAGGCCGATCAGATCCACGCGGCCATCGGCGCGCGGCGTGATGTCACGCGCGACGGGAACCGGGTCGATCTGCCCGGGAATGCTCATCAAAGTCGTATCTGTCATGGAGCCTGCGCATATAATAGGAGACGCGCCGCTTTACCACCCACATCCTTTTACGGCCTTCAGTCAGTATCATTGAGGATGCGAGGAGGGTGCGCGGAGAGCTTCCGCATTCAGGTTCCCGCCGGGGCAGGGTGTTTCCCCACGGCTCATCGCCCCAATCGTTCATCTCGGCGCAATAATGTGTCTTTCTGGCAACATTTCCAAGTTGTCTGAGGTTAATGAAACTACTTCTGAAAAGCTCCGTTTCATCAGTCCACGCGGCCGGAAAGCCGCGGGTAATAACGGAGTTAAAGTAATGAAAAAGACAGTCGCAATCATGGTCGCAACTTCGGCAGCAGCCCTTGCAGTGCCTGCCGCAGCGCAGGACGCAACCGCCGGAACCTTCACCGGTCCGCGCGCCGAAGTTCTGCTCGGCTATGACATCAGCAAGGCTGGCAGCACCGTCGATGACGACGTGAACGCTGACAATGACGAATCCATCGACGGCTTCGGCTACGGCGTAGGCGTCGGTTACGACTTCAATGCCGGCGGCGTTGTCCTGGGTGTCGAAGGTGAGTGGACCGATTCCACCGCCAAGACCGAATTCACCGATGGCGATTTCGAAGGCTTTGGGCTCGGTAACGTCGAAACCGGCCGTGACCTTTATGTCGGCGCCCGCGTCGGTGTGCTCGCACAGCCCGACCTGCTGCTCTACGCGAAGGGTGGTTACACCAACGCACGCTACAACATCGAAAGCTCGTTCGACGGTGATGAATACAACGCCAAGATCGATGCCGACGGCTACCGTCTCGGTGCCGGTGCGGAATACGCTCTGAGCACCAACACCTTCGCCAAGCTCGAGTACCGTTATTCGAACTACAGCGACGCTGAAGTCGATTTCGAGAACGACAACCTGGCCGACCAGGACATCGGTGAAATCGACACCGACCGTCACCAGGTGATGGTTGGCTTCGGCTACCGCTTCTAATCGAAGTGATCTGAACAACGGAGGCCCGGGGCGTGATTGCCCCGGGCCTTTCGTTTGTGCGGTGTGCGAATGGGTAAGTCGGGGAGGGCGCGCCGATCTGGCGGCTCGCTCTATACGTAGGTGATGGCCATCACTTCCCAGTCGCGCAGGCCTGCAGGCAGGCGCACCGATCTGACATCGCCCACCGATGCGCCCTTGAGCGCACGGGCGAGCGGGCTCGACCAGCCGATCTTCCCGCTGCCTGCATCCTGTTCGTCGTCACCCACCAGCGTGAAGGTCTTGCGGGCGTCGTCCTCGTCGGCGACTTCGACCGTCGCGCCGAAGAACACGCGGTCCTTGTCGGGCTGATCTGCCGGGGCGATCACTCTGGCCGCCTTCATCCGGCGCGCAAGATGAGCGAGCTCGCGGTCGATCTCGCGCATGCGCTTGCGGCCATAGAGATAGTCGCCATTCTCGCTGCGGTCGCCGTTTCCGGCCGCCCAGCTGACGATTTCCACGATCTCCGGCCGCTCTGTGCCCAGCAGGTGGTCGTACCTTGCCTGCAGCGCCCTGTAGCCTGCCGGAGTTATCGGATTGGTTCGTCCCGTCATCGGCGCGCCTTAGGCGCTAATCGTCAGGGAAGGTAGTGCTTCACATTGCGCTGCGCCGAATTGGACTTGTCCGGGTTCATATTGGCATAGCTCACGGCGTTGCCGATCACGCGCATGACGTAATAGCGGGTTTCGAAGTTGGAGGGGATCTGCTCGATCCAGGTCACCCAGTCGACCGCGCCCGTGCGAGGATCGCCGTTGAGCGCCAGCCATTCGTTCACCCGGCCCGGACCGGCATTATAGGCCGCGATGGCGAGCGGATAGGCACCGTTATACCGGCTCATCAACCGCGCGAAATGCTGGTCGCCCAAGCGGATATTGTAGGACGGATCGCCGGTGAGGCTGGCGGACATATACTGGATACCGGCCTTCTGCGCTTCTTCGCGGGCCGTGCCCGGCATCAGCTGCATCATGCCGCGCGCGCCGGCGTGGCTAACGCGGGTGCGGTCGAATTCGCTTTCCTGCCGAGCGATGGCGTGGACCATGGTCCAGTTCGCGCCCGAATGAGTGGGAACGGTCGGGAAGCCGAGCCGCTCGAACCCGTCGACACCCTGTTCGCCCGCGACCATTCCGGCAACCACCGCCATCTCGTCGAGACCGGTCTCGCGCGCCAGTTCGGCGACGAGCGCCATTCTTTCGGGCGTCTTCGCATTTTCTGCGATCGCTTCGAAAAACGCACGCTCGGTCCGCCAGTCGCGGCGATCGCGCGCCATTGCCCGCAGCGCCTTGGTCAGCGGCTCATCATTGAACTGCGAGCGGGCCTGTTCGCTGATACCCGCAGTGAGAACCGGCGAGAAGGTCGGCACCGACCGGCCGAGTTCGCTCAGGGCAAGCTGGCCATAATAATAATCGGGATATTCGGCCGCCATGTTCCAATAGCGCTGAGCTTCCTGCTGATTGCCCGAGCGCGCAGCGGCACGGCCAGCCCAGAAAAAGCCCTTGGAGCGGGTAAGGGGGGTCTTGGCCGCCGCACCGTAACGATAGAACAGCGGCGCAGCGCGCGAACCGTCACCGAGCGACCACAGCGCCTTGGTGCCGCCGAGCCACATCAGATCGGTATATTTGTCGCGCAGCGTGAAGGAGCCGTCCGAAATATCGGTACCCGGCGCAAAGAGATCGTCCACCTTGGAGGCGATGTTCACCGCACTACGGGCATCGGCACCCTGTGCCACACGCAGGGATTCGACCACGAAATCCGTGCCGTCATAGGCAGGGGTGGTGAAATTCGCCCGCGAGGACAGCAGGTTGATCGCGCTGGGCAGCTGTCCGCTGCTGCGATAATAGCGCGCCAGATTATAGACATAGCCGCTATCGCTCATGGCCGAAGCGGGGACCGGAAGACCGGCATTGGCCGGCATGCTTCCTTGCAGAAGGGCTAGGCGGGCCTGCGCCATTTCGCGATAGGCCGGCGAAACGCGCAGGATCTGGCGCGATGCGGCTTCGAGATTTTCCTGCCACAAAAGCGCGTCCATCCGCGCGTCCTGATCTTCAGGAGAGAAGTTCTGGCCGAACAGGCCCTGCATGTATGCTTCCGCCGGGCCGCTCATCGTGCCGTTGCGCCATGCCTCGCGGGCGAGTTCGCGTGCCTCGCCGCGGTTCATTGCGGCCAGCGCCAAGGCATAACGTGCCTTGGCGGAATTGGTGAGGGGCGGGTTGCTGTCGAAGAACTGGACCAGCGCCTGCGGCGTTGCCGCATCGCGATCAAGCGCGTTCTCCGCGCGCAGCTGCAGCAATTCCTGCTTCGGGAAATTGGGATAGCTGGTGATGAAGCCGGCATAATCGGCGAAAGACAGATTTTCCGCCTTGGTCAGATATTCCCAGCGATTGATCGCGGATGCAGCCTGCGTCGGCTGCTGCGCAACCATGGTGTTGCTGCCGTCAGGCCAGCTGGTGGGCGTCTGCGCGTGAGCGGCGACAGGAATGGCCAACGCGGAGCTTGCCATTAAAGCGTATGAAATATTTGTTTTTAGACCCATGCTGGACATAGTGCCCGGCCCCTCCTTATCAGGCGCTGAATGAAATGTGTTCGCGGATGCCTGAAAGGCCCGCTTTTCATACCTCTAACGCAGGACTGACGTAAATGTTCTCAGGCTCAATTCCGGCTCTGGCGACTCCCTTTCGCGACGGAGCGTTCGACGAGGCCGCTTTTCGCAAACTGGTCGACTGGCAGATAGAGAACGGGAGCAAGGGGCTCGTACCCTGCGGGACCACGGGCGAGGCGTCGACCCTGTCGAACGCGGAACATCACCGCGTGATCGAAGTCTGCATTGAACAGGCGGCCGGCCGAGTGCCGGTAATTGCCGGTTGCGGTTCTAACGATACGCGCAACGCCTTGTTGCACATGCAATTTTCCAAGAAGGCGGGGGCGGCGGCCGGGCTGTGCGTCGCGCCCTATTACAACCGTCCCAGCCAGGCGGGGCTCATCGCGCATTTCAGCTTCCTCGCCGAAAACAGCGACCTGCCGATCGTGCTGTACAATGTGCCCGGCCGCACCGTGACCGATATCGAGGACGAGACCGTGGTCGAACTGGTACGCAAATATCCCGACCGCATCGTTGCCATCAAGGACGCGAGCGGAGATCTCTCCCGCGTCGCCGATCACCGCATGGGCATCGGGCGCGACTTCTGCCAGCTGTCCGGCAATGACGAGCTCTGGCTGCCCCACTCGGCGGCAGGTGGATCGGGCTGCATTTCCGTCACTGCCAATGTGGCTCCTGCGCTATGTTCAGAATTCCACGATGCCATCGCGGCCAATGATCTGGTCAAGGCGCGCGAGATCAACGACCGGCTGTTCCCGCTGCATTACGCCATGTTCTCCGACGCAAGTCCTGCGCCGGTCAAATATGCGCTGAGCCGCGTACACGACTGGGTAAGCTGCGACGTTCGGCTGCCGCTTTGCAGTGCGAGCGAAGCAAGCCGCAAAGCGGTGGACGAAGCGCTGGAGCACGCGGGACTGCTCTAACGCAGCCCCGCGAACGAGAAGCTAGTCGGCCGGATTGTGCTTCTGCACGAAGCCGACTGCGGCTTCGAGCATCTGGAGGCGCGTCGTCGAGAGCGACAGCCAGTGATCTTCGCCTTCAAGCGCGATGAGTTCGTAAGGCTTGCCGGCATCTTTCAGCGCATCCGCCATCTTGTGGGAATGTGAATACGGCACCACCGTGTCGTCCTTGCCGTGGATCAGCATGATCGGAGCGTCGGCGCGATCGGCAAAGCGGCGCGGCGACACATCGTTCCACCTGTCCTTCGGGCCCAACTGATCGAGCAGCGCCGCCTTGGTGATCGGCTGCCCGCCCGAGGCGCGATAGTCTTCGTTGAACATGGCGGAAATATCGCTGACCGGAGCGACGGCGACCGCGCAGCGATAGAGATCCTGCTGCAATGTCACCCCGGCAAGAGCAGCATACCCGCCGTAGCTCGCGCCGACGATACAGGCGCGATCCGGATCCACGATCCCCTTGTCCGCCAACGCCGCCAGGCCATCCGAAAGATCGGTCTGCATCTTTCTTCCCCATTCGCCGTAGCCGGCGAGCTTGAAGGACTGGGAACGATTGGTCGAACCCCGGAAGTTTGGCTGGAACACGGCATAGCCGCGTGACGCGAAGGCCTGCGCCCACCAGTCGAACTGTTCGCGATCATGAGCGTGCGGCCCGCCGTGAGGCAGCATGACGAGTGGCAAATTGTTGGCCTCCTTTCCCGGCGGAAGCGTTAGGATACCGTCCATATCGAGGCCGTCGGCTGCAGTGAATTCGAAGGTGGAAACGTCACCTACGCGCTGGGGCGTGAGCGCTTCGCGTTCATAGGCAATTGCCTGCGCCTTGCCATTAGTGAGATCCACCACAAACCAGGAGCCACTGTCACCATTGCCGCTGGTCCGGACCAGGACCTTCTTGAAGTCCGGCGACCAGTCGACCATCCGGAGATCGAAATCGGCAAACGCCTTGCGTATTCCGGTGGCGGCTTTCTGATGCGCTGGGTCGTTGAAAACGGGGCCCTTCTCCACATCGAGATATCCGATCAGATGGCCCGTGCTTTCGTCCCAATACAGACGTTCGATATCGACTTCCCTCAGGAAAGGTCGCGCTTCGCCACCTGCCAGAGGGATTTCGTACCATCTCGAGATGTTTTCCTCATCGCGGGCGGAGTAGATGACGGACCGACCATCGTAACCCAATCCGACGAGGCCGACCCGGCCATTACGCTCGTTACCTTGGGCGATGATGGTGTCATTGGCCTTCAGCACCCAGTCGCCGTCCTTGAGGCTTACGTCGAGTGTGGCGGCGACGTTGCCTGAGGCATCCACGACCCAGTCGCGGGATTCATCCTGTCGCGCCGAGTTGGAGATCCTGCGGGCCTGGCCCGAACGCGTGCCGAACTGATAGAGAAAAGGGCGTCCGTGATCCCAGTTGTATCCACCGGTGCGCCCTGTTCTCTGCAATTCGATGGCACCGAAATAGGCGGCCCATTCGCCATCGACTTTCCTCACACCGTAATTGCCAAGAACCGAATTCACGAGATCCCGGCGCTTGGCAAAAACCGTCTCGATTTCACCTTCGTAAGTCACCGGAATGAGCCGCGCGACCGAGAATTCTGCCTTGTCGGTGGTGAAGCCCCAGAGATCTTCCGTCTGACTGGTGACCAACAGCAGCTGGTCGTCACCAATCCAGTCGAAATAGCGCACCTTCGCCTCACCTGCGGCAACCCGCCGGATCAGCTTCATATCGGAATCGAAAAAGACCACCTGGCGCGTGCCGTGGGCGGTAAGAAGTATCGCAATGTTGTTGCCGCTCGAAGATATGGCCGCGTCTTCGACCTCCGGAAGCGCGCCGTAAGCAGACAGAGGCGCAGGCTCCTGTGCATGGGCGTCTGGACTTGCGAACGTAGTAAAAAATGCGGCAAATACTGCCAAAAAGAAAATGACGACTTTCATTTGAATCCCCCAATTCAATATCTTGTCTCTGGCGCGGGATTTTTCACAAAGCAAGTGTTGTGCGAAGCAGGGGGTTGGCGTTTTCAGCCTCAGCGCCTAAATGCGCCCGTTCTATGGCCCGTCCCAAACCCGCAACCTTCGACAAGCAGAAAACCGTCGCCGACAATCGGCGTGTGCGGTTCGATTATCATGTCGAGGAAACCTTCGAGGCGGGGCTGGCCCTGCAGGGTACCGAGGTGAAGGCACTGCGGGCGGGTGAAGCGAGCATCAAGGAAAGCTATGCCGAGGTGCGTGATGGGCAGGTCTGGCTGATCAATGCCAACGTGCCCGAATATTCGCACGGGAACCGGCTCAATCACGAACCGCGCCGCCCGCGCAAGCTCCTGCTGCACGAACGCGAGATCGAGAAGCTGTTCGGGGCGGTCGAGCGCAAGGGCATGACGCTGGTGCCGCTGTCGATCTATTTCAATTCGACCGGCCGCGCCAAGGTCGAACTGGCTCTGGCCAAGGGCAAGCAGGCCCACGACAAGCGCCAGACGATCAAGGATCGCGATTGGAAGCGCGACAAGGCGAGGTTAATGCGCGAAAAGGGCTGACTTCTTCCCTGTTGCCCCTTTCGAAACCATTTCTCGCCTACCACATCGGAGCCCATGCCAGTTTCGTCGCACCGCCATTGCCAGATGTCATGCCAGCGCTCATGGCGCCGGTGCATGGCTTGGGCATCTTTATGAGCGGTTCGCGTTCCAAAACCTTCCTTGCGGACCTCATCCGCAAACACATGCCCACGCGCGAGGAAATGGCGGAGAACCGTTTCCTCAAACCGATTGCCCACCGCTTCCTGTCGCCCGAATTGTGGCGCTTCACCCGGCGCAGTGTGCCGCGCGGCGTGGCGCTGGGGCTATTTGCGGCATTCATCGTCCCGATCGGGCAGATCTTCCTGGCGGCCTTCATGGCCCTGCCCACGCGCGCCAATGTGCCGCTCGCCTCGGTGGTCACCTTCGTGACGAATCCCTTCACGCTGCCCTTCTGGCTGATCTTCGCCAATCGCACGGGCCGCTTCGTCCTCAATCTGGACGCAGCTGTGGGTGCCGGGGCAGACCGGCTCGCCAGCGAGAGCGGCGTGCTGGCGGGCTGGCTCGAAGTCGGCGGAGTGACCGCGCTGGGCTTTCTCGTGCTGGCAATCGTCAGCGCCGGGGCAGGGTATCTCGTGGCCAGCCTGACGTGGAGATTCGTCGTGGCGCGCCGGAGGAAGAAACTGCTGAAGCAGCGCCGCGAAGCAAGAGCGGGGAAGAGCGGCCAATGAACATGCGGCCCGTCCTTGATGGAGACAGCTTGCCGCCGGTCCCGCTGATGCTGGGCATATTGCTGGCGTTCGCCGTGTCGATCGCGCTGGTCTGGCTCGCGGCCGGAACTGCGCTGGCCGCTGCAGCCTATGCCGGGGCGCTGCTGGTCGTGGTCCTGACCCTGATGCTGTCGCCGCGCCTTGCGGCCTCAAATCCCGATGAAGATGTCACGCAGCCCGACTGGAGCCTTACCGCGTCCGCCATCGAGAACGAAGAGGCGGGTATTGCGGTGGTCGACCGGGCCAATCGCATGACCTGCGCCAATTCCACCTATGAGCGCTGGTTCGGCGGTCCGCTGGCCCCGCATGAACTCATTTTCCAGGGGAGCGGTAAGGCGATGGTGGCCGAGGCTGCGCGGCGCGCCTGGCGCGAGGGGACCGCCGAGGCTGACGGTCTGGTTCTGGAAGGCGGCGAAGACCAGATATTCCTCTCGGTCGAGCGTGCCGGGCGCGGCGAAGACTATCTGATCTGGCGCTTCGGAAAGATCGTGGAACTGGAGACCCATGAAGGCGTGGTCCAGTGGCTCGCCGGGCCGCTGAGCGAAATGCTGTCCAATTCCGGCATCGAGGTGGCGCTGGTCGCCTCCGACGGGATCGTGAAGGCGACCACGCCCGGGCTGGCGGAGCGAACCACCGGCAACAGGGCACTGTCCCTCGCAGGCGAGGAGTTCGTCCAGCTGCTGCGCTCCGACGACCGCGACCGCATTTTCTTCGCGCGCGAAGGGCAGCAGGGTTCGCCCCAGACCCTGGTTCATGTTCCGATGGACAATCCCGCCCGGCCGGATGGCGAAAGGCCGCCCTCCCTGATGGTCCTGATCGACAACACCGTGGGCATCGGCGGCGGCGCGCACGGGGGCGGAAAGTCTGCCATCCCGCAGCTCGAGGCCCTGCTTTCCGCATTGCCACTGGGCCTCGCGCTCACCGATCGCGACGGACGCTTCCTGTTCGCGAACAAGGCCTTCTTGCGCGCGGTGGAACGTGATGGGGAAGGGCTGCCCCAATATCCTTCGGACCTCGTCGTGCGCGAGGACAAGGCCGCTCTGGCAGATACCGTCCGGCGCTTTGCCAAGGGAGCGACCGCCAGCGGCGACATGGCGGTCCGGCTCGGTAACAACAAGGAAGAGCCAGTGTCGATCGGCTTGGCCGGCGTAAGGGGGCTGGGGGAGGCGGCGGTTCTGCTGTCGATTACCGATTCCTCTGAGGAAAAGCGGCTGCGACGCCAGGTTGCGCAGGCCACCAAGATGCAGGCTGTCGGCCAACTGGCGGGCGGCGTCGCGCATGATTTCAACAATGTGCTGACCGCGATCATCGGCTATTGCGATCTCATGCTGCTGCGCCACACACCCGGCGACAGCGACTATGACGACATTCAGCAGATCAAGGCGAATTCCAATCGCGCTGCCTCGCTGACGAGGCAATTGCTCGCCTTCAGCCGTCAGCAGACGCTGCGGCCGGTCGTTCTGCAGATGCCCGACGTTGTGAGCGAGGTCAGCCAGCTTCTGAAGCGGCTGATGGGCGAAAAGATCGAATTCTCAGTGCGCCACGACCGCGAGCTCGGGGCGGTCCGGGCCGATCCTCAGCAGCTCGAACAGGTGATCATCAACCTCGCCGTGAATGCGCGCGATGCGATGCAAAGCAATGCCGAAAAACAGGGGCACCAGGATTGGAAGGGGCGGCTGACCCTGGCGACACGGCGTGTCTCCGCGCGCGAGGTGCGCCGCATGGGCGTCGATGTGATGCCTGCCGACGATTATACGGTGCTGATCGTCCAGGACACCGGCGGCGGCATTCCGACTGACAACTTCAACAAGATCTTCGAACCCTTCTTCACCACCAAGGAGCAGGGGAAGGGAACGGGGCTGGGACTTTCGACGGTTTACGGGATCGTGAAACAATCCAACGGCTTTATCTATGCCGACAATGTGCTCGACCCGCATGGCCGGCCGACCGGCGCGCGCTTCACCATCTACCTGCCTGTGCACAAGGGGCACGTGCGAGAGGCGCGCCGGGTTGAGGAGGCTGACGACGGGAAAGCGAGCGATTGGGCTGGCGGCGGAAAGCTCCTGCTGGTCGAGGACGAGGATATGGTCCGCGCCGTGGCGGAGCGCGCCTTGGCCCGTGCAGGCTATGTCGTCACCTCGGCCCGCGACGGCGAGGAAGGCCTGGCGATCGCCAAGGGCAAGGAAGATTTCGACCTGATCGTTTCCGACGTGGTCATGCCGGCGATGGATGGTCCGGCGATGGCGCGCGCGATCCGGCGCATAAAGCCCAATATCCCCATCCTTTTCATGTCGGGCTATGCCGAAGAGCAATTGCGCAACGATATCGACATCGACAATATGCATTTCATCCCGAAGCCCTTCAGCGTCCAGCAGATCAATGCGAAGGTATCCGAAGTGCTGTCCGAACAGGGCAAGGGCAGCAAGTAGCCTTTCCGATTAGTCTTTTCTCTCGTCCAACGCATGCCTTCGGCGACCGATTGAAAAAAATTCCGTTCTCCTCTTGTTCTATTGGAACATAGTGGGTACATCACTTCGCAGTTGAAGAGTCGATACCGGCTCTGGAAAACCGAGAAGGGAATGTGTCATGGCGGCCAGTCTGAAGCTTGTAGAAGGAAAGAAAGTGGACGCAGACCGTCAGAAGGCATTGGATGCCGCCCTTTCGCAGATCGATCGTGCGTTCGGCAAAGGCTCCGCCATGAAGCTCGGCCAGAAAGAGGCCATGAATGTCGAGTCGATTTCCACCGGCTCGCTCGGGCTGGACATTGCTCTTGGCGTGGGTGGCCTTCCCAAGGGCCGCGTGATCGAAGTCTATGGGCCGGAAAGCTCGGGCAAGACCACGCTGGCTCTGCATTGCATTGCGGAAGCCCAGAAAGCCGGCGGTACGGCAGCTTTCGTGGATGCCGAACACGCGCTGGACCCGGTCTATGCGAAGAAGCTTGGCGTCGATATCGACGAGCTCATCGTCTCGCAGCCCGATACCGGGGAGCAGGCGCTCGAAATCACCGATACTCTGGTCCGTTCGAATGCCATCGACGTTCTGGTCGTCGATTCGGTTGCCGCGCTGGTTCCCCGTGCCGAAATCGAAGGCGAGATGGGTGACAGTCATGTCGGCCTCCAGGCTCGTCTCATGTCCCAATCGCTGCGCAAGCTGACGGGTTCGATCAACCGGTCCAAGTGCATGGTGATCTTCATCAACCAGCTGCGGATGAAGATCGGCGTGATGTACGGCAATCCGGAAACCACGACCGGCGGTAATGCGCTCAAGTTCTATGCATCGGTCCGCCTCGACATTCGCCGGACCGGACAGATCAAGGATCGCGACGAAGTGATCGGCAATGCCACCCGCGTAAAGGTGGTGAAGAACAAGGTCGCGCCGCCATTCAAGCAGGTCGAATTCGACATTATGTACGGCGAAGGTATTTCGAAGATCGGTGAAATTCTCGATCTCGGCGTGAAGGCCGGTGTGGTCGAAAAATCGGGAAGCTGGTTCAGTTACGACAGCGTCCGGATTGGTCAGGGCCGTGAAAACGCCAAGAACTTCCTTCGCGAGAACCCCGAAATGTGCGCCAAGTTGGAGGCTGCGATCCGCGGCAAAACCGACGAGGTCGCCGAAGAGATGATGACAGGCCCGGACGCGGAAGACTGATCACATCTCTTCAAGCGGGAACGCTTGTGGTTCCTCGTTCCCAACCACAAGTCTCATGCCGGACTGTCCCCCGGCGTTCCCGGATACACGGAAAGCCGGTGCGCGCTGCCTCGATGGCCGCCGCACCGGCTTTTCGCGTTTATAGCTGTCTTTTTCCGACATAGATGAGCGCGCAAGACCCGATCCCAAGGCCTCAGGGACAGAGACAGCACGCTTCAGCTCCGATGCGCGCAAGGGCTACTCGTCAGTTCGGTCGGACAGACCACGGCTCTGAGTCGCCGGGGCGACTCAATCGGCCTCCGGCATTATCACGCGGTTCGCGAAAGGGGGCCGTAGGCCTGCAGTTGGCAACGGATGCAAACCGCCTGAAGACGCGTTCGTCCCACCGGCATTCGATCCGAGAGCAAGCGGTAGCCGGCAATCCGAAGATGCGCTCCGGTGGGGCGCCGAGGCGTCCCGGACCGATCGATCAGTAGGGGCGGTAAGCCGATGCGCCGCTATAGCGGGCGAGGATGTTGTCGTGCACGATCGGCGACAGCAGTTCGCTAAAGGCACAGCCGACCATGCAGTTTTCCCACCACACAACCTGGGCCTGAAGCGATTCGAGACCGGGCAGGGTGAGCCAGCAAAGCTGGCCTTCATGCATGCGATTGATCGCCGCAGCAGAAAAGCCCGACATCGAAAGATCGTGGATCACGGTCTGGAAAGCGCGGCCACCACTGGCACGCAGCTGGCCTGGAATGGTGATCTTGGTCCGCGGCGCGCTACGATCTTCCTGCGCAGCCAGTGAATAGCGATCTCGCGTCTGGTAGGTCATGTGCAACGTTCCCTTGCCCTCGATGCAATTACGGCATCACGCGCGGCAGGCGTGAAGTAATTCCAAAGCCCATACGCAGGCCCTAATTAAGAAACCGTTGCAAGACAGGGTTAACGTATCAGTCGATCCGTTCGCGATGGCGCGTCTGGAAGTCGGTGATGACCAGATCGACAAGCCGCTTCGCCACGTCTTCGGGCGGCTTGACCGTCGCCGGATCTTCGCCCGGATAGGCCTTGGCCCGCATCGCGGTACGCGTCGCGCCCGGATCGATCGTCGCCACCCGGACCTTGCTGATTTTCTCGACTTCCTGGGCATAGGCGTCAAGCAGATTGTCGAATGCGGCCTTGGTTGCGCCGTAAGCCGACCAGTAGGCGCGAGGCGTCTCGCCCACGCTGCTGGTCAGGCCGATAACCCGGGCGGCATCGGCGCGCTTGAGCAGCGGGTCGAAATTCGAAAGCAGCGCCTGCGTGGCGAGGAGGTTGGTGGTGACCGCCTGACTGAACTGCTTGCCGTCGATCTGCGTAACCGGTGACAGGGTCGGCAAGTAGGCAGCTGAAATAACGAGGTAATCAAGCTTGTCCCAGCGCCCCGCAATAGCGGATGCCAGGCGGGCGATCCCATCGCTTTCGGCGAGGTCGATCGGCGCGATGGTGGAAGCGCCGCCCGCTTCGTGGATACGGTCCTCGACCGCTTCCAAAGCCCGCACATCGCGGGCCGTCAGCACCACGTGCGCGCCGGCTTCGGCGAACGCCAGTGCGGTTGCCGCACCGATACCCTTGCTCGCGCCAGTGACGAGGGCCAGCTTGCCTTCCAGTGCCTTCGTCATCTCAGGCGACCTTCTCGGCCGGGAAGGCCAGTTCCGCCTGCTTGTCTTCACGCTTGGCGAGATCGGTCAGCGAGGTGGGGTAATCGCCCGTGAAGCAGGCGTCGCAGAATTGCGGACATTCCTTCACGCGCGGTCTTTCGCCTACGGCCCGGTAGAGGCCATCGATTGAAACGAAAGCCAGGCTGTCGGCCTTGATGAACTCGCGCATCGGCTCGACATCCATCCGCGCGGCGAGGAGCTTGCTGCGTTCCGGCGTGTCGACGCCGTAGAAGCAGCTGTGAGCGGTGGGCGGGCTGGCGACGCGGAAATGTACTTCCTTTGCGCCCGCATCGCGCATCATCTCGACGATCTGCATCGAGGTGGTGCCGCGCACGATGGAATCGTCGATCAGCACGATGCGCTTGCCGGCTACAAGATTGCGATTGGCATTGTGCTTGCGCTTCACGCCTGCATGCCGCGCGCCGTCCGATGGCTGGATGAAGGTGCGGCCGACGTAATGCGAGCGGATGATGCCGAGTTCGAACGGAATGCCCGCTTCCTGCGCATAACCGATAGCCGCCGGCACGCCGCTGTCGGGTACCGGAACGACGAGATCGGCCTCGACGGGCGTTTCCTTGGCCAGCTCGGCACCGATAGCCTTGCGCGCTTCATAAACGCTGCGGCCAGCGAAGAAGCTGTCCGGACGGCTGAAATAGACGTGTTCGAAGATGCAGGGGCGCGGGGAATGATTGCCGAAGGGATGCAGCGAATCGACATTGCCGTCGTAATCGACCTTGATCAGTTCGCCCGGTTCGACTTCGCGGACCATTTCCGCACCCACCACGTCGAAGGCCACGCTCTCGCTCGCGAACACCGTCGCATCGCCCATCTTGCCCATGACAAGCGGGCGGATGCCGAGCGGGTCGCGGCAGGCGATCATGCCTTCCGGGGTCATCACGATCAGCGCATAGGCACCTTCGAGCAGGCGCAGCGCATCGACCAGGCGGTCGACGATCGTGGGATAGCGGCTCGTCGCCACGAGATGGATGATGACTTCGGTGTCGGACGTCGACTGGAAGATCGCCCCGCGCTGGACGAGTTCCTGCCGCAGCGTGCCCGCGTTCGAGATATTGCCATTATGCGCGACCGCAAAGCCGCCACTCGCCAGATCGGCGTAAAGCGGCTGCACATTGCGCAGGCCCGATCCGCCGGTGGTAGAATAGCGCACGTGGCCAGCAGCCATGTGGCCAGGCAGTTCTGCGATCGCTTCCTGCGAGGAGAAGTTTTCCGCAACATGGCCAAGGCCGCGGCGGGTGCGGAATTCAACGCCGTCCCAGGCCACTATTCCGGCGGCTTCCTGCCCCCGGTGCTGCAGGGCGTGCAGGCCGAGCGCAGTCGCAGCGGCGGCATCTGCTGCGTTGATGGCGCCGAAAACGCCGCATTCTTCGCGCAGCTTATCGCCATCCGCATCGAGGAAGGGGTGGGTGCAATTCATGGTGCTGTCCGCGATGATGAATGATGGCGCCCCAATGGCGATGTTACGCCGTGATTACAAGGTTTGTGCGCCGGTTTGCGGACAAGATTTTGCAGCCATTCATTGCGCCGCCAGAAATCTCTGCCTAAACGCCCACTCCACGAGATATCCTATCTGCGAACCATTTCATCGGGACCGCCTTGCTGCTCTCACCTTTCGAACGGACCATTGCCAAACGCTATCTGCTTCCGGGCAGGAGCGAGGCCTTCATTGCGCTCGTCGCCGGCATATCGATAACGGTCGTCATGCTCTCGGTTGCCATGCTGGTGATCGTCATGAGCGTGATGAACGGTTTCCGGGCCGAATTGCTCGACAAGATCGTGGGTCTCAACGGCCACGCCATCGTGCAGGCCTATGGCGGACGGCTCGATGACTGGGAGAACGTGCTTCAGGAAGTGAAGCAGACGCCGGGCGTCACCGAAGCATCTCCCCTGATCGAACAGCCTCTGCTGACGACGTTCAACGGCAGGGTCGAGGCGATCCTGCTGCGCGGCAATACTCCGGCAGATATCCGCGAACTGGGGCAGAAGGTCGTTGCCGGCAATATCGACGCGCTTCAGCCGGGGGCAAGCAAGGTCGCCATCGGCGTCCGCCTGGCCGAGAACATCGGCGCGCGGGTGGGCGACACGATCACCATCATCAATCCGCAGGGCCGATCCACCCCGTTCGGCACCGTTCCGCGCCAGGTGGGATACGAAGTCGCCGCGATTTTCGAGGTCGGGGTGTATGATTATGATGGCGCGTTCGTCGTCATGCCCATGCAGGATGCCCAGACCCTGCTGCTGATCGGCGATACGATCGGCATGATCGAAGTCAAAGTGACCGACCCCGACAAGGTGGAGGACATCCTTGCTCCGGTGGAGCAAGCCCTAGCCGGAAGGGCCGTGGTGCGCGACTGGAAAACCATCAATGCCACGCTGTTCGAAGCGCTGCAGGTGGAGCGTGCCGCCATGGCCTTCGCCCTGAGCTTCATGGTGCTGGTCGCCGCGTTCAACATCCTGTCGAGCCTCGTCATGCTTGTGCGCGCCAAGACCCGCGACATCGCTATCATGCGTACCATGGGGGCCACCCGGCGCAGCCTCACAAAGATATTCGTCACCACCGGTTTCACGGTCGGAGCGATCGGCACTATCGCCGGGCTTATCCTGGGCGCACTGGTGCTCGGTTTCCGCGAGCAGATCGTGACCGCGATCAGCTGGCTGACCGGAGCCGATCTGTGGGATCCGCAGGTCCGCTTCCTCAGCACGATCCCGTCCAAACCCGATCCGGTGGAAATCGCCATGATCGTCGGTCTCGCGCTGATCATGAGCTTCCTCGCGACGCTTTATCCGGCGCTGAAGGCCGCCAGCACCGATCCGGTACAGGTTCTGCGTTATGAATGATCCCATCGTCCAGCTTCGCGGGCTGACCCGCAGTTTCGAACAGGGTGGGGTACGCATCGACGTCCTGCGGGGTGTCAATCTCGACATCATGCCGGGCGAGATCGTCGCGCTGCTTGGTCCGTCGGGTTCAGGTAAGTCGACGCTGCTACAGGCAGTGGGCCTGCTCGAGGGCGGCTTCGGTGGCGAAATCCTTATCTCGGGCAATTCGGCGGAAAAGAGCGATGCCAATGCGCGCACCACGCTGCGCCGCGATCACCTGGGTTTCGTTTATCAATTCCATCACCTGCTGCCCGATTTCGATGCGCGGGAAAATGTGATTCTGCCGCAGCTCGTCGCCGGGAAACCCCGCGCGCAGGCCGAGGTGCGGGCGGAAGAATTGCTGACCGCACTGGGCCTCGGTCACCGGCTCGACCACCGGCCCAGCCAGCTTTCCGGCGGTGAGCAGCAGCGGGTCGCTGTCGCACGCGGCTTGGCCAATCGGCCCGATCTCGTGCTGGCCGACGAACCCACCGGAAACCTAGACGAGGCGACTTCCGACAAGGTTCTTGAACAGTTCCTGTCGCTGGTCAGGGGCGAAGGAAGCGCCGCCTTGATCGCAACGCATAACGAACGCCTTGCAGCGCGGATGGACCGTGTCGTGCGTCTGCACGAAGGCGTGCTTGGATAGTGGACCCGAAACGCCCGTCGCACGTTAGGGCGAAAAAGGAGTTTGATTGAATGACCGACCACCCCAGCACCTATAAGGGCGACGGCTGCCATCGCCAGGGTATTCAATGGGATGACCGCGCTTCCTTGCACCGCAAGGATGATAATGACGGCGTACTCGATGGCGCCAAGGGCCTGCGCTCGGGTTCTTTTGCCGAGCTGGTCCGCCACATGATGCTGATGCCGGAAGACGAACGCTCGGCCTATTACATCGAGAAGCTGGGTGACCGCGAATTCCACGCCGAAGAAATCGCCGAGCTTTCGCAGCGCAGCGATTTCCCCGCTGCCTGACGGGACACCAGCGCCAGTGACCACCATTGCCGACTTTTCCGTAGAGACCAACAAGGGCGAAAAGCTCGATCTGAAGGACAAGGTCGGCAAGGTATTGCTGGTGGTGAATACCGCCAGCAAATGCGGCTTTACCCCGCAATATGACGGGCTGGAAAAGCTCTTCCAGGATTACCGGGAGCAGGGGTTCGAGGTGCTTGCCTTCCCCTGCAACCAGTTCGGCGGGCAGGAACCTGGCAATGCCGAAGAGATCGAGCAGTTCTGCAAGGTCAATTTCGGCCTGACTTTCCCATTGATGCAAAAGATCGATGTGAACGGTGCCGATGCGAGTCCGCTGTTCGATTGGATGAAGCGCGAGGCGCCGGGCCTGATGGGCTCGAAAGCGATCAAGTGGAATTTCACCAAGTTCCTGATCGATCGCGAGGGCAATGTCGTGAAGCGTTATGGTCCGACCGATGCGCCGGCGGCCATCGCCAGCGACATCGAAAAGCTGCTCTGAATAATCATGCTGGCCGATCTCAATCAGTGGTTCCTCTCGCTCGGTGAGCAGTACGGGGTGAATCCGTATATCTTTGGCGCGATCTACGTCGGTGCCATTCCTTTCTTCCTTGCCTCGATTGCCTGGCTGGTGAAGCGGGCGAGGGCGGGGCGATCGACTGTTCTGCCCACAATGCTGGCCGGATTCTTTTTCGTATCGGCGTATCTCTATCTCGCGATTGCCGGGCGCAACATTCCCGTCTGGGTCTGGATCTTCCTGGCGGTTCTCGTCGCCTACGGCGCTTGGTCCACCATTCGCGATACGCGGCGGAAAATAGCGCTTTCCGACAAGGAATAGAATTCTCCACGCCCTGTGGAGAATAACCTTGCAGCGCCTCTTTGAGATCGGCGCCGGAAAACCTATTTTGGCTGCATGCCATACAAGCCTTTCGTACCCTTGCGCGTTCTTTCGGCCTATTCGATGCTGGAGGGCGCAATCGATCCGAAGGCGATGGCCAAACTGGCGAAGGAGCGTGGATTTCCGGCCATAGCCATGGCCGATCGCAACGGTCTTTATGGCGCGGTCATGTTCGCCAATGCCTGCAAGGCGGAAGGCATTCAGCCGATCACCGGTACGCTGCTCGGGGTCGCACGGGACGAAGACGGCAAATATGTCGATTATCTGCCGCTTTATGCCCAGAGCGAGGCAGGTTATGACAATCTGTGCCATCTGGTGTCGAAGGCACATCTCGACCGTCCGCTCGAATACGAACCGCATATCGCGCTGCGCGATCTCGAAGGGCGGACCGACGGGCTGATCGCGCTGACCGGCGCGAGCGAGGGCGGCGTCACTCGCCTGCTTGCCGATGGGCAGGCAAGCCACGCTGCCGAAATGTTAGGCAGGCTGGAGGCGCTGTTTCCCGGCAGGCTGTATGTCGAACTGGCGCGGCGCGGGAACCCGGTGGAGGAGGCGGCAGAGGCTGCACTGGTCGACCTGGCCTATGCCCGCGATCTTCCGCTGGTGGCGACCAACCCGGCCAATTTCGCCGAACCGCATATGTACAAGGCGCATGACGCCATGCTGTGTATCGCGAATTCGACCCACATCGATGCCGAGGATCGGCCAAAGTCGAACCCCGAAAGCTACGTCAAGACCGCCCACATGATGGAAGAGGCCTTCGACGACCTGCCCGAGGCGGTGTCGAACACGCTCGTCATCGCGCAGCGCTGTGCCTATGCGCCGCCCTATCGCAAGCCCATCCTGCCCAGTCTCGCCGGCGATCTGGAGGGCGAGGCAAGGATGCTGGAGGAAGACGCGCGCAAGGGACTGGAAAAGCGGCTCGAACCTTATGGCGAGATGAGCGAGGAAGACCGCAAGGTCTATTTCGACCGGCTCGATTACGAGGTCGGTATCATCAATCAGATGGGCTTTCCCGGCTACTTCCTGATCGTTGCCGACTTCATCAAATGGGCCAAGGATCACGATATTCCGGTCGGGCCGGGCCGTGGTTCTGGTGCCGGCAGCCTGGTCGCCTGGGCGCTGACGATTACCGATCTGGACCCGATCCAGCTGGGATTGCTGTTCGAACGCTTCCTCAATCCGGAACGCGTGTCGATGCCCGACTTCGACATCGACTTCTGCGAAACCCGGCGCGGCGAGGTGATCCGCTATGTGCAGGCCAAATATGGCCATGACCACGTGGCGCAGATCATTACCTTCGGTAAGCTGAAGGCGCGCGCCGTGCTGCGCGATACGGGCCGCATCCTGCAGATGAGCTATGGCCATGTGGACCGGATCTGCAAGATGGTGCCCAACCATCCGACCGATCCTTGGACCCTGCCGCGCGCACTCAATGGGGCGGCGGATTTCAAGGCGGAATACGATAACGACAACGAGGTCAAACGCCTGATCGACCTCGCGATGCAGCTTGAAGGCTTCCCCCGCAACAGCTCGACCCACGCGGCGGGCGTGGTGATCGGCGATCGCCCGCTGGCCAAGCTGGTGCCGCTTTATCGCGATCCGCGGTCGGACATGCCAGTGACGCAATACGACATGAAGAATGTCGAGAGCAGCGGTCTGGTCAAGTTCGACTTCCTCGGCCTCAAGACGCTGTCGGTGCTCAAGAAGGCGACCGACCTGCTGGAAAAGCGCGGCGTCCGGATCGACCTGTCCAAGCTCGAACTCGACGATCCGGCGGTCTATGAACTGATGAAGGCGGGTAACACGGTCGGTGTGTTCCAGCTGGAATCGGAAGGCATGCGGCGCACGCTGACGGCGGTGAAGCCGACCAATTTCGGCGACATCATCGCGCTCGTCTCGCTCTATCGTCCGGGCCCGATGGACAACATCCCGCTGTTCGGCAAGCGCAAGGCGGGCGAGGTGGAGATCGAATATCCGCACGCCAAGCTCGAAGGCATCCTCGCCGAGACTTACGGCATTTTCGTCTACCAGGAACAGGTCATGCAGGCCGCGCAGATCCTGGCCGGATATTCGCTCGGCGATGCAGACTTGCTGCGCCGCGCAATGGGCAAGAAGGTCCAGGCCGAAATGGACGCGCAGCGCGAACGTTTCGTGGCAGGCTGCAAGGAAGTTAGCGGGATCGAGAAGGCCAAGGCCAACGAACTATTCGACTTGATCGACAAGTTCGCCGGTTACGGTTTCAACAAGTCGCACGCTGCGGCCTATGCACTGCTGGCCTATCAGACGGCGTGGATGAAGGCGCACTATCCGGAAGAATTCTACGCCGCTTCCATGTGCTTCGACATGCACCAGTCGGAAAAGCTGACCATTTTCGTCGACGACGCGCGGCGTCAGGGCATTGCGGTGGAGCCGCCATGCATCAACCGGTCGGAAGCCGAATTCACGGTCGAGCAGACCGATACAGGCTATGCGGTCCGTTATGCGCTGGCAGGTATCCGCAATGTCGGCGAGCGGGCGATGGAAACCATCGTTGCCGAGCGCGAGGTATCGGGCCAGTTCGACAGTCTGCAGGATCTGTTCGAGCGCATTCCCAAGGGATCGATGAATTCGCGCCAGCTCGAAGCGTTGGCCTGCGCCGGCGGGCTCGATGCGCTCGAGCCGAACCGGGCGAAGGTCTTCGCCAATGCGGATATGCTGCTGGCGGTGGCCGATGCCGCTGCGCGCGAACGCACCAGCGGTCAGGCGAGCATGTTCGGCGGCGATGATGCGCCGGGCGAAACCCTGCGCCTGCGCGAGGTGGAAGACTGGCCCCGGGCCGAGCGGATGGCTCGCGAGCGTGAGAATTTCGGCTTCTATTTTTCCAACCACCCGGTCGCAGCGTGGAAGGACATCGCTTCTGCCAATGGTGCGCGCACCTACGCTTCGCTGATTGCGGGCGGGGCGCCTGTCGGCGGACGATCCAACGCGGTGATGGCCGCCATGGTCGAGAAGGTGAACAAGGGCACCACGCGCCGCGGAAAACCTTTCATCCGGGCAGATTTCTCCGATGCCACCGGACAGTTCAGCGCCGCCTGCTTCGAGGAGAGCATGGTCGATCGCTTCCTGAAGTGGGCCGAGGACCAGACCTGCGTCCTGCTGCAGGTGGAACTCGATTCGCCCAGCCCGGATGAACCGCCGCGTATCACCGTGCGCGGAGGAACGCCGCTGAGCGAGGTGAAGGGCGCCACGCCGATGATCCTCACTCTCGATATCCTCGAGATTGGCGCGGTCGAGACTCTGAAGCGCGAATTGTCCGAGGCGGGCAAGGGGCAGGATGAAGTGATGGTGACGCTACGGCTCGGCAGCGATGCCGAACCCGCCATGCGACTGGGCCGTGATTTCTCGCTCGACGGGGAGCTGGCAGAACGCTTGGCAAGCGTGCCCGGCCTTGCCAAGGTACAGCTCGACAAGCGGCGCGGCGGCTCGCACCTTCGCCTCGTCGCCTGAAGCAGGCGCCCGCGAAAGGGCGCTGCCGGACGAGGAGAGAGAGGCAGATGCTCGGAGCCATGCAGGACTGGACCATGCGCGTGACGCATGTGGTGGATCACGCCGCGCGCGAAGCGGGTAAACGGGAGATTGTGACCCGCTGGGCCGATGGCAGCGAAACCCGCACCAATTGGGCGGGTATCCGCCGGGATGCGCTGAAGATGGCGCAGGCACTGGAACGGCTGGGCCTCAAACCGGGGGACAAGGTCGCCAGCATCGCGATGAACCATTCGCGGCATCTGGTCAGCTGGTTCGGCGTGGCCGGAATGGGCGGGGTGCTCCACACGGTCAACCCGCGCCTGTTCGAGGATCAGCTCGAATACATCGTGAACCATGCCGAAGACCGCGTGGTGATCTACGATGCCATGTTCCAGCCGATCATCGACCTGATGAAAGACCGCTGGCCGAAGGTGGAGCATTACATCTGCTTCGACCCCGGACCGGGCAGAGCCGAGGGCGCGACCGCGTTCGAGGACTGGATCGGCGCGGAAGACGGCGATTATCGCTGGGCCGAAGGCAGCGAGCGCGGTCCCTGCATGATCTGCTACACCAGCGGCACCACGGGCAATCCCAAGGGCGTGCAATACGAACACCGTAGCACGCTGATGCATGCAATGGCCGGTCTCCAGCCGGCCGCTTTCGCCTTCAGCGCGGCCAGCGTGATGCTGCCCGTCGTGCCCATGTTCCACGCCGCCAGCTGGGGCCTGCCCTATGCCGGGGCGATGGCGGGGATCAAATTCGTCTTCAGCGCGGTGAACGATCCCGCTGTCCTGCACGAGATGATGGTCAAGGAAGGCGTGACCGACAGCGCCGGAGTGCCCACCGTGTGGCTGGCGCATTTCCAGTATTGCGACGCCGAGGGCATCGATCTGCCCCCGCTCAAGGTGGCGACCATCGGCGGCTCCGCAGCGCCAAAATCCATGATCGAGCGGCTGATGAAGAGCGGCATCCGCGTCCAGCACGCCTGGGGCATGACCGAGACTTCGCCCATCGGCACCGTCGGCGGGCCGACGCATGACTGGGAGCAGATGAGCTTTGACGAGAAGGTCGCCAAGATCCAGATGCAGGGTCGCCCGATCTTCGGCGTCGAACTGCGCACGGTCGATCTCGACGATTTTACCAAGGTCCTGCCGCGCGATGGCAAGACCTCCGGCGCGCTTCAGATCCGCGGCCCCTGGGTGGTGAAGCGCTATTTCAAGGCCGAGGAAGACGCGGTAACCGAAGACGGCTGGTTTGACACGGGCGATGTCGGCATCCTGCATCCCGACGGCACGCTGCAGCTGACCGACCGGACGAAGGACGTGATCAAATCGGGCGGAGAATGGATTTCCTCGGTCGAGCTGGAAAATGCCGCCGTGGGCCACCCCGCCGTCGCCGAAGCCGCCTGCATCGGCATGGCGCATCCCCGGTGGGACGAGCGCCCGGTGCTCTTCGTCGTCAGGAAGCCGGGTCAGGAATGCGATGCGAAGAGCGTGATCGCCTTTCTGTCCGACAAGGTCGCCAAATGGTGGCTGCCCGATGCGGTCGAGTTCGTGGACGATATTCCCCACACCGCCACCGGCAAGATCAGCAAGAAGGACCTTCGTGCGCGCTTTGCCGATTACCGCCTGCCCGATGCGGAATAGGGTGTGAGCCGGCTGATCCTGCTCAACAAGCCCTTTGGCGTGCTGTCGCAATTCACCGGCGGCAAGGAGGGGGTGGAGGACACGCTGGCGCATCTGGTCGATGTGTCGGGCGTCTATCCCGCAGGCCGGCTGGACAAGGACAGCGAAGGCCTGCTGCTGCTGACCGATGACGGGCGGCTGCAATCGCGGATTGCCGAACCGCGCCACAAGATGGCCAAGACCTATCTGGTGCAGGTCGAGGGGGAGGCCGGCGATGAAGCGCTCGATCGGCTGGCGAAGGGCGTCGCGCTGAAGGACGGGATGACCCGGCCCGCACGCGCCAAGCGGATCGACCCTCCGCCCGTGTGGGAACGCGATCCGCCGGTGCGCTTCCGCAAGAGCGTGCCCGACAGCTGGATCGCGCTGGAAATCACCGAGGGCCGTAACCGCCAGGTCCGCCGCATGACCGCCGCCGTCGGCCTGCCCACCCTGCGCCTCGTCCGCTGGCGCATCGGCGATTGGAGCGTCGATGGCATCGCGCCGGGGACCTATCGTTCCATCGAGGTTTGAGGAGACCGCCATGACCGAGACTTACATCGATCCGAGCCGCGCCAATTTCGAAGCTTTCAAGGACCTGCCGCGCGACGAGCCGATCCACATGCTCAACCTCCTCCAGTACCGCGAGGACGCCGCCTATCCAGAGGGTCACGAACATGCGGCCAAGGGGTGGAGCGGCCGCCGCGCCTATGAGGAATACGGCAAGACCAGCGGCCCGATCTTCCGCCGGGTGGGCGGCAGCATCGTCTGGCGCGGCCTCTTCCAGACGGTGGTCACCGGCCCGGAGGCGATGCAATGGCATGACGGCTTCGTGGCCCAATATCCCGATGCGGGCGCCTTCTTCGAGATGATCAAGGACCCGGATTACCAGAGCGCCGTGGTGAACCGCACGGCGGCGCTGCTGGATAGCCGGCTGGTGCGCTTCAAGCCGGGCGCTGCGGGGGAGGGGTTTTAGTCTGTCGGAACCGCCCGTCGGGTTTGTCGGTGGAAGGAAGGGACCTGAAATAACTTTGGTATCGAAAATGTTTCCGGCAGCACGAAAAATATACGGAAATATTGACGAATTATTCAATATTAGGTGAACAAAATCCCTTGATGAACATCGATTTCAAGAAGACGGTGCAGTGAAAGTACTTAAGATTCTGGCCGTATCCGTTCTGGTTTTCTTTTTTTTGTCCGTGACAGCCTGCGGTTACAGCACGGATACCATACGTTACAAAATGACGGTGGAGGTAAAAACTCCCAAGGGAATTCGCAGCGGGAGTGCCGTCCGCCAGATCGCCTTGGGAGCATCCCCCAACTTTGCCTGTTCGTTGGGGGAAAGTCGACGGTTTTGGCGGCTGAAGGGCGAGGCTGTGACGGTTGAGCTACCGGATGGGCGCCTATTGTTCGCAATCAGTCTTGGTGAATATGTCGACCCCAACCAGCCTACCGGCCAGATGAGCAGGCTGTTTAACAGGTATGGAAGGGGCGCGCCCAAGCCCATTTCTATCTGGTCGAATTCGCGGCGGCTCAAGGCATCGGATTACGATAATTTCATGCCGATGCTGGTGACATTCGACGACGTGAATGACCCCTCGACAGCGAGACTGGTCGAACCCGATGAGCTGGATGCCGAGTTCGGTCCCGGTTTCAAGCTTCATCGAATAACCATCAATCAAACCAATGAGCGTGTGACTGAGGGCATCGAAAAATATTTGCCTTGGATGCTTGAGGCTGAACCCAGAAATTTAGACGGGAGTCGCTTTACAAAAATGCAAACTGACAATTTATATGAACAAATAGGCTACTCACATTTCAGCACTGAACTGATTGATAGAGTATTTTTTGAACGTATCTTTTAGCTGCGATATTTAGTGTGAATCCCTATCGCTATGCACAGTTGGCACAAGTTGTTCAGGATGCGCAGCAACGCTATAAAAAAGCGGCTGAGAAATTGCGCGACCGTGGTGACCCGAATGACCCACGAACCCAGGCGTTCGAAAAGGCGCTGCATGATTTCGGAGACGCTCTGTCGCGCGCCTACCCCGGCGATCTAGGGCGCTACGACCGCCCCGATCAGATGTCGGTTGGTGACATACTTGCATTTCTTGAAGGCGACCCGGTATTCTTCCGTTCCGGTTATTTCAAGGAAAGCCTCCTCGAAAACCTCAAGAAAAGGCATCTGACCACCGAGCAAAAGAGGCGTGTCCGAGACTTGATTTTAAAGCAGGTGCGGCTGTGCAACCGCCGCGAATTCAGACGCTTTTGCAAGCTTGCACCCTACGTCGCTGATGCGGAGCTGAGAGTCGGTCTGGATCAGCTCAGACTAGACCCCGATCATGCAGTCCGGCGCCGCCCACAATGGGTGTTGGATGCGCTGGAGGCGAACCCGCATCCGGAGCGGAACTGATTTCGACCTGCTGCCGCCGGGCTCCACATCGGCCGAGTATCAGGGCCGCATTCGTCTTAACTTTTCAAAGAGCCTTCGTAATCTTTACCTGTCTTGCGGAACGCTTTTAGTCCGGATCGGTATAGCCGGAATGAAACACTCTATCCTTTGCGCTCCGCTTGTTCTTGTCCTTGCTGCCTGCTCGCAAAGCGATGCGGGTGATGAGGCAAGTGTGCCCGCCAGTGAGCAGGCCTCACCCTCCGCCGCCCAGACCGCCCCGCCAGCTGCGAGCGATGACGAGCAGCCGGCGCCCGATACCGGCAGCCAGAAGAATGCCGATGACGAGATGGCCGAGCGCGCGCCGCTTCAGGACACCGTGCCCGAGCGGTTCCGCGGGACCTATGCCGAGACCATCGCCAAATGCGACGAGCCGAGCCACGGGCTGTTCACGGTCGAGGCCAAGGCGATCAGATTCTTCGAAAGCACCGGCGAAGTGCGCAATGTGCGCGCGGATGGCCCCGCCGCCGCGCTCACCGTCTATGAGCAATATGCCGAGGATCCCGGCACCACCTATGCCTTCTACATGCGCCTGCTGCCCGACGGTTCGCTGCGCTACCGCTATGACGACAACGAGCGCATGACCTGGGTGCGCTGCCCCTGATCGCGAAGGGCCGCTGGCCGACTTCTGCGCGCCGCTGAACGATCGGCCCGGATAGTCATTGCCGGTCAAGGATCGGAGAGGCACTATCGCAGGATGAAACGCTTTCGAATCGCTTCCCTGGCCGCGCCCCTGGCCCTGATCGCCTGTGCGCAGGCCGCCAGCGCCACGGTCATCGAAGTCATGAAAAGCCCCTATTGCGGATGCTGCACCGAATGGGTCGAGCGCATGCGCGCTGCGGGGTTCACGGTCGAAGTGACCGAGGTTGACGATACCGCGCCTGCCGCGAAATCGGCGGGTATTCCGGACAATTTGCGCTCCTGCCACACGGCGAGGGTGGAAGGCTATGCGATCGAAGGCCACGTTCCGGCCGAGGACATTCGCACCTTGCTGGCGAAGAAGCCCGATGCGGTCGGCCTGGCGGTTCCCGGCATGCCGGTGGGATCGCCCGGCATGGAGATGGAGGGCAGGGCGGACCGCTATCAGGTCGTCCTCGTCGCCAGGGACGGCCAGCACCGCGTCTTCGCGACCCATGGCGGCACGGCCGACGCGCACGTTCACTAAAGCAACCGCAACTGCCCGCCCACCGCAGGCGGCCTGAACTGCGTGCAATCCAGCTCGAACTTCGTCTTGCCGAGGCCTGCCCGCTTGCAGGCCAGGCGGAAGCGGGAGCGGAAGAGATCGGCCCAGACGCCGGTGGGGCGCAGGCGGGTGAAGAAATCGGGATCGTTGTCCTTCCCGCCGCGGATCGACTGGACGATGCTCATCACCTTGTCCCCGCGATCGGGGTAATGGACCGCCAGCCATTCGCGGAATAGCGGGGCGACCTCGTGCGGCAGGCGCAGCGGGATCCAGCCGACGCTGTGCACCCCGATGGCGGCGGCGCGCTGGACGATTTCCTCCATGAACTCGTCGGTCACCGCCGGGATCACCGGGGCGACCGAGCAATGGCTGGGCACGCCCGCCTCGACCAGTTTCTGCAATGCAACCAGACGCTTGGCAGGCGCAGCTGCGCGCGGTTCGAGCTTGCCCGACAGCTTCGGATCGAGGCTGGTCACCGAAATCGCCACCGCCACCAGCCGCCGCTCGGCCATTTCGGCAAGCAGGTCGAGATCGTCGAGCACGCGGTCCGACTTGGTCGTGATCGTGACGGGATGGCGGGCATCGAGGCACACTTCGAGCACGTCTCGCGTGATGCGGTACTGCCGCTCGATCGGCTGATAGGGATCGGTATTGGTCCCCATGGCAATCGGGCGGGGACGGTACTTCGGCTTGGCCAGCGTGGCGCGCAGCAGTTCGGCCGCATTGGGCTTGGCGAAGAGCTGCGTCTCGAAATCCAGCCCGGGCGACAGATCGTGATAGGCGTGGGTCGGCCGCGCAAAGCAATAGACGCAGCCATGCTCGCACCCGCGATAGGCATTGATCGACCGGTCGAAAAAGATGTCGGGCGACTGGTTGAAGCTGAGGATCGTGCGCGGATGCTCCTCGGTGACCTTGGTGCGCAGCTTGGCGGGCGGTTCGCCCTCGCTCAGCGCCAGCGCCTCCATGTAATCGCGCCAATCGCCATCGGTCTCGCGAGTCGGCAGGCCGAAGCGCGTCGGCACCTCGGCCCCCTGCGCCCCGCGGCCGGGAATGGCTGGTTCTAATCGGCGGTCCATGCATGAGAACATATATGGAACACGGGCGCTTTGCCAGCGGTTAAACGCCTAGCCCGCCGGCCTGCCTGCCTGAAGCATGCGCGGGGCGGTGAAGGGGGAGCGGGAAGGAGCGCCGCCGAGGCCGGCGACCAGCGCGGTTGCGAGGGTGGAGGTTGACACAGTTGACACTGTCCTGGGGAATGAAAACCCGCGGCCCGAACGCGCATTCTGCCTGCTGCGGGCTGGCGCCGTTTGCGCGGAGAAGCCTTCGGCCACACGGCCGAGCGTTTCGGGCGCGGCCCGCGGCGGGGTGAAGGCGGGCGAGCCCCAGCGTTTGCTCAGCACATGCTCCGGCTTGCGGCACAGCCGGTCGACCGCGCCGTAGACGCTGCGCAGCCGTTCTTCCCGCGCGCCAAGGGCAGGTTCGGACTCCTTGGCTTCCTCGGCCTTTTCCAGCTCTTCCATTTCGGCCAGCGACATGTGTTCGAACCCCTCTTCCTCCAGCATGCCGAGGAAGGCCCGGTCCTCGCCGAAGCTGTCGGCGGCCTGCGGGGTCATGCCGATTTCCTCGAGGAAGGCGAGATAGTCTTCCAGCAGGAGCTGTTCCGGCGATGGCTTGGGCGCGGCGGCCGCTTTGCTCGCCCTGTCGGGGCGCGGCGCCAGTTCGGTGCGCGGATCGGCCACGCTGGCGAGGATTTCGTCGAAGCGGCCCGCATCCGATCCCGCGCCGTCCTCGTCCACCAGCCGATCGAGCCGCGCCAGATGCGCGAGCAGCAGGCGGCTGTCATAGCGGCGGCGCGTGCCGACCAGTTCGCCGCGATAGAAGATCTCCTCCTCCACGCCCTCGACCGCGCGTTCGCCCAGCACCTGTTCGCAATTCTGCCGCGCCAGCACCAGCGCCGCCGCCCAGCCGCGCGCGAACATCGCATCGCGGCGGCGCAGGCGATAGGCCGCCTCGGCGGACAGGCCGACACAGCGGCAGGCCTCGCGCACATTGCCGTGCACCGCCAGCCGATCGAGAAAGCGCGCCTTGCGCCCGGGCGTCCAGCCGCGCACGGGAATGTCCTGGGGGATGTGGGTCATGGTGGTCCGTCTCCTGAGAAAATGGAAAGCGAACCGGATCCCTTATGCAGGGATGGGCGTGTAGGAAAATGGTATTTTTTGGGGGAAGGTCCGGAGCCGTTAGCCCCTACTTCGCCCGCAGCCTCGGCATCAGTTCCACGAAATTGCAGGGGCGGTGGCGGCTGTCGAGCTGGAAGGCGAGGATCTTGTCCCAGCCGTCCTTCACCGCGCCGTTCGAGCCGGGCAGGGCGAAGATATAGGTCCCGCGCGATAGGACGGCGCAGGCGCGGCTCTGGATCGTGCTGGTGCCGATGCTGTCATAGCTGAGCATGCGGAACAGTTCGCCGAAACCGGGGATGTCCTTGTCCTTCACTCGGTCGAGCGCCTCCGGCGTCACATCGCGGCCGGTGAGGCCCGTGCCGCCGGTGGTGAGGATCACGTCGATCTCTTCGTCGTCGATCCAGCGGTGGAGATGGGCGGCGATCTCGTTCTTGTCGTCCTTGCTGATCTCGCGCGCGGCGAGCGTGTGGCCGGCCGACGCGATCCGTTCGGCGAGGATATCGCCCGAGGTATCGTCCTTCAGCTCGCGGCTGTCGGAGATGGTCAGCAGGGCGATATTGACCGGTTTGAAGGTCCGGCTGTCGTCGATCGGCATCGGCGGGTCCTCGTGTGGATGGAAAGGCTTAGCGGGTGCGCGGGAATTGCGGCCAGTCGTTTTCGGCCAGTTCCTTGCGGCTGGGCGCGGCGGCATTGGCCTGGCGCAGATACATCCAGTAATTGCGCATCACGATGGCGACATAGCTGCGCGTTTCCCAATAGGGGATTGATTCCATCCACAAAAGCGGATCGCCCTGATCGTTCACCTCGCTGTTCCAGCGCGAGACCGGGGTGGGCCCGGCGTTATAGGCAGCCATGATCTTGGGCAGATGGCCGTTGGTGTAACTGGCCTGCGCCAGCGCCTCGAGCGTGCGTTGCCCGAACGCGAGATTGGTGCGCGGGTCCTTCAGATCGGCATTCGCGCTCATATTGATCGACCCGGCATATTCGCGCGCGGCAATCGGGCGGATCTGCATCAGGCCGATGGCATTGGCGGGGCTCACCACACGTTCGCGGAAATTGGATTCCTGCAGCGCATGGGCGAAGGCCAGCGCCGGGTCCACGCGCCAGCCTCCATGCGGCGTGTGATAGGCGACGGGCCAGCGCAGATTGGGCGGCGAGGCGGTGCCGCGCGGCGCGTTATAGGCCATGTAGGTCTGCGTGCCCGCCAGCCCCAGCGCGCGGGCGAGGCGGGTGAGCGCGGCGAAATCGTCGGGATCGCCGTAGCGGACCTGCCAGCGCAGCACGTCGTCAGCCACATCGCGGCGGCCGACTTCGGCCAGCATCACCGCCTCTCGCACGGCGGGTTCGTCGGCCAGCCGCTGCCAGTCGGCGGCGGTGAGATCGGGCGCGGTGTGATCGGCGGGCAGATCCTTGCCCAGCTGTTCGGCGGCGAGCATGCCGTAGAGCGTTTCGTCATACTGCGTGGCGGCGCGCAAATGCGCCTGCGCCGCCTGCGGTTCGCGGCAGCGGATCAGCGCGCGCGCCGCCCAGTAATGCGCCGCGACGCGCAGTTCGGGATTGTCCGCCCCCTTGGCCGAAGTGGCGAAGAATTCCCCGGCGCGGGCGCAATCGCCGATCCGCCAGGCGGACAGACCCGCCACCCAGTCGCCTTCAGCGACCCATGGGCCCGATCCTTGCGAGACGAGCTGCGCCATGCCGTAGGCTTCGGCATCGCGGTTCTCGATATAATAGCTCCACGCCACGCGCTGGCGCCATTCGGCCCGCGCCTGGGGGGACAGCGAGGCGTCCACCCCGTCGAGCAGGAGGCGGGCCCCGTCGGGATCGTCATTCTTGATCCGGTCGAGAATGGCCGAGCTGACGCTGGCTGGCATGGTCCCGTCGTTGATGCTGCGCGGCAGGGCGCGGCGGGTGATCCCCGGCTGGCGGGTCAGCGACTGTTCGCGCGGCAGGCCCGGCTGCCATGTCAGGCCGCGGGTCTGGCCGAGGCGCACGATGCCTTCGACCTGCGGATTGCGCGGATAGCGCCGCAGCCAGTCCTCGATCCGCGGAAGTTCGATGCGCGGGCTGTTGGGGTCGAGGAAATAGGTCGCCAGCGCGGCGCCGTGCAGCGGGCCGTCGGGGCGCTGCGAGAAGGCGAGTTCGACCCGCTCCCAGTTCTGCGCCTCGATCGCTTCGAACAGCGAGGCGTAATAGGCCCGGTCGTCGGTGGAGAGGAGCTGCGGCAGGGCCGAGGAATGCGACCGGGTGAAATAGGCGACGCTGTCCGACTGGGCGAGCGCGGGGGCGGATGCGGCAAGCGTGCCGAGACTTGCAGTGGCAGCGAAGAGCAGGGGGCGTAGGGTCATGCGGTCCATTCCAGCCAGCGGTTCCAGAAATTGCGGCGGCGCGGGGCGGAGCGGGCGAGTTCGGCCAGCTCCGGCGCGAGCAGCAGGGGGAGGGTGTTGTCGCCCGCCGTCACCACGGCAGGCTCGCGCGCCATTTCGGGCGCAACATTGAACAGGGGCGCTAGCGACCGCCCGAAGGCGAGCACGCGGTGCGGGGCGGCCAGCGCGATGTGATGGCGCGTGACATCGGCCAGCCCGCGCTCGGCCAGCCGGTCCCAGTCGGGCAGCGAGAGCGGTGCGGGCAGCGCGCTGGCGAGATAGGCTTCGTGCGGGGCGATCCCCATGGCGCCCAGAATGGCTTCCAGGAAGCGGCCGGGCGCGCCCGACAGCAGCGCCTCGCTCTCGCCGTCCACCGGTTCGGGCACCAGCACCATCAGTTTGGCCCCGGCCACGCCGCGCGGCGGCAGGCGCAGTTCGGGCCCGGCATGGTGGAGCGATTTGTCGCTCATCCACCATTCGCGAAATTTTTCGAGACTGGCGGGCAGCGCGCCGTCACCGGCGCCGATCGCCGCTTCGCCCGCCGTGCCTTCGAAGGCGCGTTCGAGCGGGGTCTGCTTGGGTTCTTCGGGCGGTTTCTTCGGCTTGGGCGACGCTACGGCCTGCTTTTCTTCCGGCTCTGCCAGCCAGCTGGTCGCTTCATTGCTGAAATCGTCTTCCACACCGGCTTCGCGCCACCAGTCGAGGGCGGCTTCCAGCGCATCTGCGGGCGATAATTCGCGGGTTTCCGGTGTGTCTGCGAGCATAATCCGTCCGCGCAAGGTCTTGACCTCAAACCGCCCAGCAATCAAGGCAATGACAAAGTTTAAGCGACGAAAAGAGAGAGACATGAGCGAACGCGAATCGATGCCCTGCGACGTCGTCATCATCGGCGGCGGCCCGGCCGGCCTTTCGGCGGCGATCCGGTTGAAACAGATCAACGAGGATCTCGAGGTCGTCGTGCTGGAAAAGGGCAGCGAAATCGGCGCGCACATCCTGTCGGGCGCCGTGGTCGATCCCAAGGCGATGGACGAGCTGTTCCCCGAATGGCGCACGATGGATTGCCCGCTGGCCGAAACCCCTGTGACCGAGAACCACCACTGGGTGATGTCGGAAACCGGCAAGTCGGACATGCCCGAATTCCTGTTGCCGCCCTTCATGAGCAATGACGGCAATTACACCGCCTCGCTCGGCAATACCTGCCGCTGGCTGGCCGAACAGGCCGAAGGGCTGGGCGTGATGGTCTTCCCCGGCTTCCCCGCCGCCGAAGTGCTGTTCGATGATAAGGGCGCGGTCACCGGCGTGGTGACACAGGACATGGGCATTGCCGAAGACGGCAGCCACAAGCCCGATTACCAGCCGGGCATGGAAATCCACGCGAAATACACGCTCTTCGCAGAAGGCGCGCGCGGCAATCTGACCAAGAAGATGAAGGCGAAGTTCGACCTGGAGGCCGATTGCGAGCCGCAGGTCTACGGGCTTGGCGTCAAGGAACTGTGGGATGTCGACCCTGCGAAATACGAGCAGGGCAAGGTCATCCACACGCAGGGTTGGCCCCTGTCGGAAACCGGCACCTGGGGCGGCGGCTTCATCTACCACCAGGCAAACGGCCAGGTCGCATTGGGCTTCGTCACCGCGCTCGATTACAAGAACCCTTACGTCTCGCCCTATCAGGAATTCCAGCGCTGGAAGCACCATCCTGAAATCGCCGCACTGCTCGAAGGCGGCAAGCGCGTGGCCTATGGCGGGCGCGTGATCAACGAGGGCGGCTGGCAGTCGGTCCCCAAGCTGGCCTTCCCGGGCGGCGCACTGATCGGCTGTTCCGCGGGCTTCGTGAACGTGCCGCGCATCAAGGGCACGCATACCGCGATGAAGAGCGGCATGCTCGCAGCCGAAAGCATCGCTGCCGCGATCGCCGCCGGGCATGAGCATACCGAGCTGATGGATTACGATGCCGCCGTGCGCGACAGCTGGATCGCCACCGAGCTCAAGATGGTGAAGAACGCGCAGCCCGCCGTGGCCAAATACGGCGAGGATCTGGGCACCGTGCTGGCGGGTATCGACATGTGGATGCGCACGCTCAAGATCGGCCTGCCGATCACGATGAAGCATCACCGCGACCACGAAATGCTCGAACGCGCGGATCTGTTCGCGCCGATCAAATATCCCAAGCCCGACGGCACGCTCAGCTTCGACCGCCTGACCAATGTGGCCTTCAGCTATACAAATCACGCCGAAGACCAGCCGGTGCATCTCAAGGTCTGCGACCGCGAATTGCAGCGGGAAAGCGAGCTGGAGGTCTATGGCGGCCCGTCGACCCGCTATTGCCCCGCCGGTGTCTATGAATGGATCGAGGAAGAGGGGAAGGAGCCCAAGTTCCAGATCAATTCGCAGAACTGCATCCACTGCAAGACCTGCGACATCAAGGACCCGAACCAGAACATCGAATGGACCACCCCCGAAGGCGGCGGCGGGCCGAACTATCCGAATATGTGAGGGTTTCGAAGGCGGCGCAGGGCCACCGGGCAAGCCAAGGGTATGTTTAGCTAAGGTCCATGGATTGATTGGCCTTTGGCCTGCTACGCAACCGCTTCGCTCGCAATGACGTGGAGTTTGAGTAACTGAGCGTATGAGGGGCAGATCGCTCGCAGAGGCAGAAAAATGACGCGCGAAACCGCCTACGCCAAGATCAACCTCGCTCTCCATCTGCGGCGACGTCGTGACGATGGCTATCACGAACTCGAAACGCTGTTCGCCTTTGTCGATGCGGGCGATATCCTCACTGCGAAACCGGCGGCGGAGGACCGGCTGACGACGCTGGGCGAGTTCGGCGAAGCGCTGACCGATCCGTGTGGCAATATCGTGATGCAGGCGCTGAGCGCGCTGCCGCGGCCGGAGGGGCTCGACATCACTCTGGAAAAGAATCTGCCCGTCGCAGCGGGGCTGGGCGGGGGATCGGCCGATGCGGGGGCGATCTTCCGCATCGTGCGCGAGCTTCATGGCCTGCCGGATGACTGGCGCGAGCGTGCCGCGAGGCTGGGGGCGGATGTTCCCGCCTGCGTCGAGAGCCGCACCTGTATTGGCCGGGGCACGGGGACCGAGCTTGAACCCGCCGAACACAGCCTTGCCGGAACGCCGGTGCTGCTGGTCAATCCGCGCATACCGCTGGCAACCGGTCCGGTGTTCAAGGCGTGGGACGGCAAGGACTTGGGCGCCATGCCCGAAGGTGACAGCCGCCTCATCGCGCTTGAGGGTCGCAACGACATGGAAGCGCCCGCCATCTCGCTGGTGCCCGAAATCGCGCAAGTGCTGGCCGCCATGCGCGGAACTTCGCCGTTTCTCGCCCGTATGTCCGGTTCCGGCGCGACCTGTTTCGCGCTTTACGACAGCAATTCCACGCGCGACGAAGCCGCCGCGCGTATCGCCGCCGATCATTCCGGCTGGTGGCACATAAAGGGTAATCTTCGATGATGATCGACAATCTGCCGTATCGCCAAGTCGGTACGGAGGGCGCGCGTACCGGTGGTCTTCTCTGCGTGGTCGATCACGCGTCCAATTATGTGCCCGACGGCATCGAACTGGGCATCGACCCGAAGCTGCTGAACGATCACATCGCCATCGACATCGGGGTGGAGGGGATCGCCGACCGGCTGGCCCGGCAGCATGACATTCCCGCCCATATCGCCTGCGTCAGCCGGCTGGTGTGTGATTTCCATCGCAAGGAAGACGATGCAGCGGTCGTCCCCACCGAAAGCGACGGGCACCTGATCCCGGGCAATATCGGTGCCGATGTGGAGGCGCGGCTGAACCTGTTCCACCGCCCCTATCATTACGAGCTGGGACAGCTGATCGAGCGGTTGCAGCCGCGCATGATCATCGCGCTGCACAGCTTCACGCCCAGCCTGGCGACGAGCGGGGAGCAGCGCCCCTGGGAAGTGGGCCTGCTCTACAATCAGGACGATCGCGCCGCGCGCCACGCCATCCGCCTGTTCGGCGAGCAGGGGCTGACGGTGGGCGATAACGAGCCTTATTCCGGCAAGCAGCTCAATGCCACGATGGACCGTCACGCGGAGACCAGGGGCATTCCCTATTGCACGGTCGAGATCCGGCAGGACCAGATCAATACCAAGGCCGGACAATCGCGCTGGGCGGTCATGCTGGCCGATGTGCTGGGGCGCGTGGCACTCGAAGTTTGAGCGCCCCCAAGCAAAAGCTGTTTCGCATGGGCGGTTTGCTGGCCTAGGCTCCGCGCTCCTTTCAGACGACCGATCCGAAGAGAGCAGCCATGCCGCAATACCGTTCCCGCACCACCACCCACGGCCGCAACATGGCGGGCGCGCGCGGGCTCTGGCGCGCCACGGGCATGAAGGACGAGGATTTCGGCAAGCCGATCATCGCCGTGGTGAACAGCTTCACCCAGTTCGTGCCGGGGCATGTCCATCTCAAGGATCTGGGCCAGCTGGTCGCCCGCGAGATCGAGGCGGCGGGGGGCGTGGCCAAGGAATTCAACACCATCGCGGTGGATGACGGCATCGCCATGGGCCATGACGGCATGCTCTATTCGCTCCCCAGCCGCGATCTCATCGCCGACAGCGTCGAATATATGGTCAATGCGCACTGCGCCGATGCGATGGTGTGCATTTCCAATTGCGACAAGATCACGCCGGGCATGCTGATGGCGAGCATGCGGATCAACATCCCCACTGTCTTCGTGTCCGGCGGCCCCATGGAAGCTGGCAAGGTGGTGATGAAGGGCAAGGAAGTGGCGCTCGACCTCGTCGATGCGATGGTCGCCGCTGCGGACGAAAGCTATTCCGACGAGGAAGTGACCGCGATCGAGCAGAACGCCTGCCCCACCTGCGGCAGCTGTTCGGGCATGTTTACCGCCAACTCGATGAACTGCCTGACCGAAGCGCTGGGCCTGTCGCTGCCGGGCAATGGCTCGACGCTGGCGACCCATGCCGACCGCAAGGGCCTGTTCGAGCGGGCAGGGCGGCTCGCCGTGACGCTGGCGCGCCGTTATTACGAGGAAGAGGAAGAGGGCGTGCTGCCGCGCTCCATCGCGACATTCGAGGCTTTCGAGAACGCTATGAGCCTCGACATTGCCATGGGCGGATCGACCAATACGGTCCTCCACCTGCTCGCCGCCGCGCATGAGGCCGGGGTGGATTTCACCATGGCGGATATCGACCGGCTCAGCCGCAAGGTGCCGTGCCTGTCCAAGGTCGCTCCGGCGAAGAACGACGTGCACATGGAAGACGTGCACCGGGCGGGCGGGATCATGTCGATCCTGGGCGAACTGGAAAAGGCGGGGCTGCTCCATACCGCGCTGCCCACCGTGCACAGCCCGACCATGGGCGATGCGCTGGACGATTGGGACATCGGCCGCACGCAGAACAACAAGGTGCGCGAATTCTATGCTGCGGCGCCGGGCGGCGTGCCGACGCAGACCGCGTTCAGCCAGTCTGCGCGCTGGGAAAGCCTCGACATCGACCGCGAGAACGGCGTCATCCGCAGCGCGGACTACGCCTTCAGCAAGGATGGCGGGCTGGCCGTGCTGTACGGCAATATCGCGCGCGACGGCTGCATCGTGAAGACGGCGGGCGTGGACGAGAGCATTCTCGATTTCTCCGGCCCGGCCAAGGTCTATGAAAGCCAGGACGATGCGGTGACCGCGATCCTAACCGGCCAGGTCGTCGAAGGCGATGTGGTGGTGATCCGCTACGAAGGGCCGCGCGGCGGGCCGGGGATGCAGGAAATGCTTTATCCCACCAGCTATCTCAAGTCGAAGGGGCTGGGCGCGGCCTGCGCGCTGCTGACCGACGGGCGTTTCTCGGGCGGCACCTCCGGCCTGTCGATCGGCCATGTTTCGCCCGAAGCGGCAGAAGGCGGCGAAATCGGCTTGGTCGAGAATGGCGACAGGATCGAAATTTCGATCCCGAACCGCACGATCAATCTGGCCGTCAGCGACGAGGAACTGGCCCGGCGCCGAGCCGAGATGGAGGAGAAGGGCGATGCTGCCTGGGCTCCGGCGGCAGAGCGGCCGCGCAAGGTCAGCCCGGCACTGGAAGCCTATGCCGCGATGACGACTTCGGCGGCCAAGGGTGCAATCCGCGACGTTTCGCAGCTCAAACGCCGCTAGGCCTTGCCCAACGCCCCGCGGCGTGGCAGCCGCGCGGCATGCCTAGCGAAGCAATACTCACCGTCGACCAGATGCGCGCTGCCGAACAGGCGGCCATGGACAGCGGGACCAGCGAATGGGACCTCATGAAGCGCGCCGGGAAGGGCGCGGGGCAGTGGGTCGCCCGCATGGCGGCAGGCCGCGCGGTTTGCGTGCTCTGCGGCCCCGGCAACAATGGCGGCGATGGCTATGTGATCGCCGAATTCCTGCGCGCGCAAGGCAATGAGGTTAAGGTCATCGCGCCCAAGCCACCGGGCAGTGAGACCGCCCGCTCCGCGCGCGACCATTTTTGTGGCACGGTGCTGGAAGAAGGCGAACTCGATGCGCCGGTGATCGTCGATTGCCTGTTTGGCTACGGGCTTTCGCGCGAGGTGAAATGGGCCTTCGCCGTGCTGCTCAAGGAACTGGAGAGCGCGGACGCATTCAAGATCGCTGTCGACGTGCCCAGCAGCATCGCCAGCGACAGCGGAGAGGCGATGGGGCCGGTGGTTCACTACGATCTGACGCTCGCGCTCGGGGCGTGGAAACACGCGCATGTCACCATGCCCGCCATGGCCCGGATGGGCATGAAGAGGCTGGTGGATATCGGTCTTTCTCCGGCCCGCGACGCCCCGAGCCTGTCGCAGGCGCCGCGCCTGTCGGCCCCGGCGGCCGATGCCCATAAATACCGGCGCGGGCTGCTCGCGGTGGTGGCGGGCGAAATGCCGGGCGCGCCGATCCTCGCGGGACAGGCGGCGATGCGCTGCGGGGCGGGTTATGTGAAGCTCTTCAGCGATCATTCGCACCCTGATGCGCCGGTCGATCTGGTGATCGAGGACGGGCCGCTGGACGAAGGCTTGGCCGATGACCGCATCGCTGCCGTGCTGATCGGCCCCGGCCTCGGGCGCAGCGAGGCTTCGCGCCAGCGGCTCGAACAGGCGCTCGCGTGCTGCCACCGCGCCATTCTCGATGCCGATGCGCTGCATCTGCTGGACCCGGCGCTGCTGGAGCGTACCGATGCGCGCAAGATCGTCGTCACGCCGCATGAGGGCGAACTGGCGGCGCTGTGCAAGGCGTTCGGCATTGCCGGCAACACCAAGCTGGAGCGGGCGAGGGGGCTGCACGAAGCGACTGGCATGACCGTGCTCGCCAAGGGACCGGACACCGTGCTGGTCGGCGCGGAAGGCGCGAAGTTCTTCCCTCGCGGAACGAGCTGGCTCTCGGTCGCGGGATCGGGCGATGTGCTGGCGGGCATGGCGGCCTCGCGCCTTGCCGTTGATGGTGACGGCTTCTCGGCGTGCGAGGAGGCGGTCTGGTTGCACCACGAGGCCGCGCGGCTGAGCAAGCCAGCCTTCACCGCGAGCGAGCTTGCCGATAACGCAGCCGCAGCTCTGGAGGCATTCCTGTGAGCGAGACGGAAACCGTTCTGCGCATCGCTGCGAAAGGTGATGGCGTCACCGAAAGCGGGCGGCATATCGCCGGGGCCGTCACCGGCGACCGGATCGATGCCAGCGGCGTGATCGAGCCGGGACCGCATCATCAGGCACCGCCCTGCCGCCATTTCGGCACTTGCGGCGGCTGCCAGCTGCAGCATGCCGATGACGAGGCGCTGCGCCAGTTCGTGACCGAGCGGGTCGCCTTTGCCGCGCAGTCGCAGGAGATCGCGGTGGGGGAATTGCTGCCGACACATCTTTCGCCGCCTCAATCGCGCCGCCGCGCCAGCCTTCATGCGCTGTCCACAGCCAAGGGCGCGGTGCTGGGCTTTCGCGAAGGCCGCAGCAATCGCATCGTCGACATGCGCGAATGCCATATCCTCGAGCCGCGCCTGTTCGCGCTGGTCGCACCTCTGCGCAAGCTCATCGCCGCCCATGCGGGAAAAGGCCCGGTCGATATCTCGCTGACCATCGCCGATCGCGGGGTCGACTGCCTGCTCAAGGGCTTCGTGACCGAGGGCCTTGCCGCGACCGAAGCGCTGCTCGATTTCGCGCGGGAACATGGGCTGGCACGGCTTGCCGTCGATCAGGGTTATGGCGTCGAGACGGTGTGGGAGCCTGAACCAGCCACGATCACTCTGGGTAACGTCCCGGTCGGTCTACCGGCCAATGCCTTCCTCCAACCCACGGTTGAGGGCGAGCAGGTGCTGGTGGAAGACGCAAAGACCTTTCTGGACGGCGCAGCCACGATCGCCGATCTGTTCGCGGGGCTGGGCACATTTGCCTTCTCGCTGGCAGGCCCGGCCAAGGCGCTGGCCGCCGAAGCAGCGCGCGATGCCCATCTGGCGTGCCAGAGCGCGGCGAATGCGCGCGGCATTCCCGTCCACTCGCTGCACCGCGACCTGTTCCGCAACCCGCTGACCGCCGATGAAATCTCACGCTTCGGCGGCATTCTGCTTGACCCGCCGCGCGCCGGTGCGCGCGAACAGATCGCGCAGATCGCGCAGAGCAGCGCGACCCGTGTCGCTTATATCAGCTGCAACCCGTCAAGCTGGGCGCGCGACGCAAAGACTTTGGTGGATGCGGGCTTCAGGCTGGAAAAGCTGCGCCCGGTGGGCCAGTTCCGCTGGTCGACCCATGTCGAGCTGACCAGCTATTTTACCCGCTGAGGCCTAGATCTCGACGGCCTTGGCTTCTGCAAAAGCCAGCAATCCGCCGTAGGTTTCCAGCATTTCGCCATCGACATCCTCGTCCTCGATCACGAAGCCGAGGCGGTCTTCCATTTCGGTGAAGAGCGTGGCGACGGCCATCGAATCCAGTTCGGGCAAATGGCCGAACAGGCCGGTGTCCGCATCGAGTTCGGCAACGCGCGCCGCGTCGAGCGCAAGCACATCGACCAGGATGGCACGCAACTGTGTATCGATTGCGTTCCGGCTCGGACCGGTCGGATCGGCGGTGGCAGTCTGAGAGGTCATATGTCTGGCGGGTTTCCCAAGCTCCAAGGCGGGCATGCCCTTAGCTGCGCGCGGGTAGCGGTGCAAGGTGGCGCAGTCCGGCCACTTGCACTCGGTGATCGTTGGAGAGATAGCGGGCGCGCAATGTCCGATATTCCAGATCACGATCAATTGCCGCTGCCGCTGGATCACCTGGCAGAGCGCGGCCCGCGCGATGCGCCTGCGCTGGTGCTGAAGGATCGCACGCTCAGCCATGCCGATCTGGCGCAGCGCGTGGCGCTGCTCGCCGGATGGCTTGGTGCACAGTTGGACAAGGGCGACCGGGTGGCAAGCTGGGCGGCGAAGGGCGAGCTGACCTCTCTGCTGCCGCTGGCTTCGGCGCGGGCGGGGATGGTCCATGTGCCGATCAATCCGCTGCTCAAGCGCGCGCAGGTGGCGCATATCCTTGGCGATAGCGGGGCGCGGCTGTTGATCGGCACCAGGGCTCGGCTCGGCACGCTGGAAGCTTCGGACAGTCCTCCCGGTTGTGCCATTGTCGACGAGGATGGGGCGTGGTCGGCGGCGGAGCAGACCAGTCACGCACTGCCTGCGTCCGCTCACGATCCGGAGGAGCTAGCCGCCATTCTTTATACCAGCGGATCGACCGGCAAGCCCAAGGGCGTCATGCTGAGCCATGCGAATATGTGGCTGGGCGCCGTGTCGGTGGCGCATTATCTCGGATTGGCACATGACGACGTGACGCTGGCTGTGTTGCCGCTGAGCTTCGATTACGGGCAGAGCCAGCTGCTTTCCACCTGGTATGCCGGTGGCTGCGCCGTGCCGCTCGATTATCTCTTCCCGCGCGATGTCCCGAAGGCCTGCGCCCGGCACGCCATCACCACACTGGCGGCAGTGCCCCCGCTATGGGTGCAGCTGATCGAGGCGGAGTGGCCGGAAGACGCGGTCACGTCGCTGCGGCGCGTGACGAATAGCGGCGGGGCGCTAACCCCGGAAATGATCTCAGCTTTGCGTTCTATCCTGCCGGAAACGCAGATATTTCCTATGTATGGCCTGACCGAAGCGTTTCGCTCGACCTATCTCGATCCGGCGCTGGTGGCCGACCACCCAACCTCTATGGGGCGGGCCATTCCTCTTGCCGAAATCCTGGTCGTGGATCAGGCCGGCGAGGTTTGCGGCGCGGGTCAGGAAGGCGAACTGGTCCACTGCGGCCCGTTGGTGGCGCAAGGCTACTGGCAGGATGCCGAACGCACCGAAGAGCGCTTCAGGTCTGCGCCTGCGGCATCGCATTATGGCGGTACTGCCGTGTGGTCCGGCGACCGGGTGATGCGCGACGAGGACGGCCTGCTCTATTTCGTCGGGCGGCGCGATGCGATGATCAAGAGTTCGGGCAACCGGATCAGCCCGCAGGAAATCGAGAGTGCGGCGCTGGCCACCGGGCTGGTGGCCGAAGCGGTCGCTCTGGGAATTGCCGATGAGCGTCTGGGTCAGGCGGTCCATCTGGTTGTGCGCGCGGCGGCAGGTACGCCCGATGCCGGGGAGTTGCTGCCCAAAACGCTTGCACGGGAGCTGCCCAATTTCATGCAGCCGCACACCATCCACTGGCGCAAGGAACTGCCGTTGAACCCCAATGGAAAGATCGACCGGACTACTCTCGCGCAGGAGATCGGTGCATGAAGGCGCTCGGCCCCATTCCCGAAGGCTTCGAAGCCTTGGACGGTGAGCTCGCCATATCGGGCCGCAAGGTGAGCGATCTGGTGGCCGAAGCGGGCCGGACCCCGCTGTTCGTCTATTCGCGGCCCATGATCGAGCAGCGCGTCGCCCTGCTGCGCGCGGCCATGCCCGAGCGGCTGAAGATCAATTATGCGATCAAGGCGAACAGCTTCGCGCCGCTGCTGGCGCATGTGGCCGGGCTGGTCGACGGGCTCGATATAGCATCGGGCGGCGAACTCGCGATGGTGCAGGCGCTCGGCATCGACGGCGCAAGGGTGAGTTTCGCCGGGCCGGGCAAGCGCGACGAGGAATTACGTGCGGCGATCGCGGCGGGGGTGACGCTCAATCTGGAGAGCGAGAACGAGGCGCGGCGCGCCCTGACGATCGCCGGTGAGCTGGGCAGGACGCCCCGGCTTGCCATACGCGTCAATCCGGATTTCGAACTCAAGGGCTCGGGCATGAAGATGGGCGGCGGGGCCAAACCCTTCGGCGTCGATGCCGAGCGGGTCCCGGCGCTGGCGCGCGAGATCATTGCGGCGGACTGCGATTGGCGCGGACTGCACATCTTCACCGGCAGCCAGGCGCTCGATGCCGAGGCCATCATCGAGACGCAGGCGAATGTGCTGGACCTGGCCGACCGTCTGGCGAGCGAGGCGGGCACCGATCTACCCAAGCTTAACATGGGGGGCGGTTTCGGCATCCCTTATTTCCACGGCGATACGCCGCTGGACGTCCACCGCGTTGGTCGGGAACTTGAGAAAAGATTTGAAAGCCTTCCACAAACTCTTGTGAATGCGGAAATCTTCATCGAGCTCGGTCGCTATATCGTGGGCGAGGCCGGCGTCTATCTGACGCGGATCCTCGACCGCAAGGACAGCCATGGCGAAACGTATCTCGTGACCGATGGCGGTCTGCATCACCAGCTTGCCGCCTCGGGCAATTTCGGCACGGTGGTCCGCCGCAACTATCCGCTCGCCATCGCGAGCCGTTTCGACGCACCTGCGGAGGAAGAGGCCAATGTCGTGGGCTGCCTGTGCACTCCGCTCGACCGTCTGGCGGACAAGGCCCATCTGCCGCGCGCCGAGGTGGACGATCTGGTCGCCGTATTCTGCGCCGGTGCCTATGGAGCGAGCGCTTCGCCGGCAGCCTTTCTCGGACAGGGACAAGCCGAAGAAATTATCGTGTGAGTCTTCTATCAACCTTTTAGGGATAATTCGCCGCTAGGACAGCGCGCACCCAGAGGATTTTGCAGAGCAGACATGTACGAGGATTTCTACGGCTTCAGCGAGCGCCCTTTCCAGCTCACGCCCGACCCGTCGTTCTATTTCGAGAGCGCGACGCACAAGAAGGCGCTGAGCTATCTCGGTTACGGCCTGAACCAGGGTGAAGGCTTCATCGTGATCACCGGCGAGGTGGGGGCGGGAAAGTCGACGCTTGTCGGCCATCTGCGCAACCGGCTCGACTGGCACAGCGTGACCGTGGGCGAGGTCGTGACCAGCGCTCTGGGCAGCGACGAGATGATCGGCATGGCCGCGCACAGTTTCGGCCTCCAAGTCGATACTTGCGACAAAGCCAGTGCGCTCGCCGAGATCGAGAACTTCCTGCAGGACGAGGCCCGCGCAGGCCGCAAGGTGCTGCTGGTGGTGGACGAGGCGCAGAATTTGACGGTGGGCGCGCTCGAAGAGTTGCGCATGCTGTCCAATTTTCATCTCGGCGCGCAGCCGCTGCTGCAGATGCTGCTGCTCGGCCAGCCCGAATTCCGCCAGCTGCTGACCGAATGGGACCAGCTCGAACAATTGCGCCAGCGCGTGATCGCGACCCACCATCTCGAAGCGATGCAACCCGAAGAGATCGAGCCTTACGTCATGCACCGGCTCGAACATGTGGGATACAAGCTGTGTCCGCGCTTCCAGGGCGATGTCTGGCGGCTGATCCATCGCGAAAGCCGGGGCATTCCCCGTCTCGTCAACCGGATCATGTCGCGCGTGTTGATGAAGGGTGCGATGGAGCAGCGCGAGGTCATCGCTGAAGACACGTTGCGTGCGGTGCTCGACGAGATCAACGGACGCGTGGCGGAAACGCCGCCTGCTGGCGGTATCCATCTCGTTTCCGAAGATTCGCAGCCCTACCGGCGCGATGAGCACCAAAGCGCGGCCGTGTCCGAGTCAGAGTCCGAGCCCGAGCACGAATCAAGACCGCAGCATGAGCCGAACCAGTCCGAACCAGCAGAAGGAAACGCCCTGCTCGATGCGCAGATCGAGGCGATCGAGCAGGCTTTCTACGAACGTGACAGCCAGATTTCGGCCCTGCGCGAGGAACTGGGGCAGATTGCCCATGGCATGCCCGCCAAAGCTGCGGATTCGGATACGGTGCAGAGGCTGGCAGCGCTTGAGGCGCGGCTCGACGATCAGGAGCGGACCCTCCGGCAGGTCCTGACCATGATGATCAACTATTTCGAGACCAATGCGACCCGTGACCGCGACGCCGCCTAGGCGGAAACACCGTGGCCGCGGGCCATGTAGTCTTCACTCTGCATTTCCTCCAAACGACTGACAGTGCGCTCGAATTCGAACGCGCCATCGCCGGAGGTGTAGAGATCTTCCGGTTCGGCAGCCGCAGTGACGAACAGCTTCACGCTGTTTTCGTAGAGCGCGTCGACCAGCTTGGTGAAGCGGATCGCCTCGTTGCGGCTTTCGGGTGACAGGCGCGGTATGCCGACCACGATAACCGTATGAAAAGCGTGAGCCAGAGCGAGGTAATCTGCCGCTCCACGATTTTCGCCGCATAGCCGCTTGAAACTGAATACGCCGACGCCCTTGAGGCTTTTGGGCACGTGAAGGCTGCGCCCGCCGCCCAGGTCGATTTCGCCGCTGGGCACGTGGTCGGCATCTTCCGGCGCGTAATCGGTGAGGCGGAAAAAGGCCTCGCGGACCTGCGCGGTGGCTTCGTCGCCGAGCGGGGTATGCCAGCTGTCGATATCGCCCAACCGGTCGCGGCGATAGTCGGTCGGCCCGTTGAGCGGCACAACATCGAGTTCCGCCTGCACCAGATCGATGAAGGGCAGAAAGAGCGAGCGGTTCAGCCCGTCCTTGTAAAGATCGGCAGGGGGGCGGTTGCTGGTGGTCACCACCGTCACGCCCTGATCGCAGATGAGCGCGGTGAACAGCCGCGCCATGATCGCCGCATCGGCAGTGTTGTTCACCACCATTTCGTCGAAGGCGAGGCAGCGCACATCGGCGGCAAGGCGCGCAGCGACCGGGGCGATGGGATCGCCCGCTTCCTTCTTGCGCTCCTCGCGGATCAGGCGATCCACTTCGAGCATGAATTCGTGGAAATGGGTGCGCCGCTTTTCAGCAATGCCGAGCGTCTCGACGAACAGATCCATCAGCATGGATTTGCCGCGGCCCACGCCGCCCCACATGTAAACGCCCTGGGGCCGGGTCTTTTTCGGCCGGAACAGCTGGCTGAGAAGACCGCCCGAGCTTTCTGCCTCGAGGTCCTTTTGCAGCCGGTCCAGCCGCTCGGCCGCGCGCCGCTGGTCCGGATCGGAACGGAGCTCTCCGGCAGCGACCAGTTTTTCATAACGCGCCAGCATACCGGTCATTCGGCACGCCTTTTCTTCACGATGCCGGAAAAGGACGCGACGACATTGTCCTCCTGTTCGACCATGCCGCGGACGAAAACGAGGCTCCCAGTTTCCCGGACGATCTCGGTCACTGCATCCAGGGGGCGATCGGGCATTCCTGCGCCGGTGAACTGGGTTGAAAGTTCCAGCGTGACCGACGGGCCGGCGTTGCCGCTGCCCAGAGTGTGCATCGTGGTAAACAGCGATATGTCGATCAGCGACAGGGTGACCGCGCCGTGGATGATTCCTTGAAGGTTCTCGTGGCGCCGCTCGGGAAACATCCGCAGGCGCGAATGGCGGCCATCCTCGTCAACGCGGGTGATGAGCTTGCCCATTACCGCGCCGTTGAACAGCGTCGGGTCCTTCAGGTTCCAGTGGCGCCAGCCGGGATTGTCCGGATCTGGACCGTGTTCGAAAACGTCGCCAAGCAGCACGTCAGATCGCGCGTTCGGCCATCATCTTCTTGGTTTCGGCAATCGCCTTCGCCGGGCTGAGACCCTTGGGGCAGACATTGGCGCAGTTCATGATAGTGTGGCAGCGATAGAGGCGGAAGGGATCTTCCAGCTGATCGAGCCGCTCACCGGTCATTTCATCACGGCTGTCCGCCAGCCAGCGATAGGCCTGCAACAGGATGGCCGGGCCAAGGAACTTGTCGCTGTTCCACCAATAGCTGGGGCAGGCCGTCGAGCAGCAGGCGCACAGGATGCATTCGTACAGGCCGTCCAACTTTTCGCGCTGTTCGGGCGACTGCAGACGTTCCTTGCCGCTGGGCGTGGTCGAGACGGTCTGCAACCAGGGGCGGATGCTGGCATATTGCGCGTAGAAATGGGTGAAATCGGGAACGAGATCCTTCACCACTTCCATATGCGGAAGCGGGGTGATGCGGATTTCACCCTTGAGATCTTCGATCGCGGTGGTGCAGGCGAGGCCATTCTTGCCGTTCATGTTCATCGAACACGAACCGCAGATGCCTTCGCGGCAGGACCGGCGGAAGGTCAGCGTGGGGTCGATCTCGTTCTTGATCTTGAACAGAGCGTCAAGCACCATCGGGCCGCAGGCATCGAGATCGATCTCGAACGTGTCGTAACGCGGGTTTTCTCCCAGATCCGGATCGTAGCGATAGATCTTGAATTTCTTCACGCGGCCCGCATTCTCCGCCTTGTGGGTGCGGGTCTTGCCGGTGATCTTGGAGTTCTTCGGAAGAGTGAAGGTCGCCATGGGGTATTTTCGATCCTGTCTGCGGTTGCGCCCTCTCTAGCCGTTGCGGCGCGCTGTGCAAGGGGGAGGCCGTCGCGAAATATGCATCGCTTGATGCATGGCGGTGAAACTGCCACTCCGCGCGGCCATGAAAGTGGCGATTTACGATCTCGACAAGACGCTGGTGCGAAAGGCTACGTTTACGCCCTTTCTGGCCTTCGCAGCGCGCCGACTGGCGCCCTGGCGGCTGCTGTTCCTGCCCTTATGGATCGGCTTGATGATAGGCTATCGCGCCGGATTCTATGATCGCACCACCCTCAAGACCTTGGGCATGAAACTGATGCTCGGGCGGCAGGAGTTATTCCAGCTGGAGAAAGTAGGCCATGCCTTTGCCACTCGGCATATCTCCAAGGCAGGCTGGATCCCGGAAGTGAGCGCGCTGGTGGAAGATGACCGCCGCCAGGGCGCGCGCCTGGTAATCGCCACCGCCGCTTTTGAATTTTACGCCCGCGCTTTTGCGCGCATGCTCGATATCGACATCGTGATTGCCACGCGGTGGGATGGCCGCCAGATCCCCGGTGGCAATTGCTACGGCGAGGAAAAACGGCGCCGGGTGCTGGAGGCCCTCGGAGATGCAAGACCCGATACCAGCCTGCGTTTCGTGAGCGACAGTTTCGCCGATGCGCCCTTGCTGAACGAGGCGCAGGAGGCGATTTTCATAACGTCCAGTGCGCGCAAGGCGAATCGCGCGGCATCGCGAGGCTGGGCGGTTATCGCGCCGCAGGGCTAGATTTCGGGATCGGCGTGGATGTCGATCGAATGGGCCCGGCGAAGCGCGACGAAGGCCATCGCTCCCATCACCAGATAGCCCACCGTTGCCCCGACGACGAGCGACCACGCAATGCCTTGTTCGGCATAGGTGTTGACCACGAGTGCAATGCAGATTGCCGCCGTCGCGACCGTGATGGCACGGGCGATCAGCGATAGCCGCGCCCGCCCGGTCGAATGGAGGACCGGCTCGAAAGCCACGCCTGCAAGCTCGATGCTCGACACGATGACGAGCGGTAGCAGGATCGTATATCCATTGCGGAATTCCTCGCCGCCGAGAAGTGCAAGAATCTGTCCGCCGATGGTCGCTGCGGCCACCACGACGATCGCGCCGCCAATCGCCGCGAGCTTGGTCGTTTGCGCCGCGAGCCTGCGAAACTCGTCGGCCGCCGAAGCCACGCTTGCGCGGGCAATCTGGGCGTAGGCTGCGCGGCTCAGTAGAGCGGAGAGTTTGGATAAGCCCTGAGCAAGCTGGTGGGCGAGGCGGTAGAGGCCTGCTGCACTCGTGCCGACGAAATAGCCTACGGCCAGAAGCGGACCGTGCTTGAATATCGCATCGAGCGTGGCCCCTAGGTAAGTTATTCCAAAGAAGTGGACGAGGCCGGGATTTTCATGCCGGGCCCTGAATGCCGTCGGCAGATATTTCAGCCGGATCGCTTGGGGGCTGAGCCTGCGAGCCACGATCCAGTAGACCGCGGCTTCGATCAGATCGATGACGGCCCAGGCCACCAGAAAGAGAGCCAGGCTGGGTCCGGCAAAGGCGATCACACCCGCTGCAATCAGGCGCAGCGCAGGCACCAGCGCCTCGACATAAACGGCCACATCGAAGCGATCGAGCGCGCGGACTATGCCGGTAGGCGTGGAAACGAGCGCCCAGAGTGCCGCGACATTGAACCAGAACGCGGTATCTATCAGCCGCGGATTGAGGCTGAGCTCCGCAGCGAAATGGTAAAAGGCAACATACGCGACGAGACACCCGGCCAGGGCCCCGAAGACGTCGAAGACGAAGCTCATCATGCTGAGCCGCCCGAACGCGCCCCAGTTTTCCGTGTGAATATGCTTCACGCCGAAGCGCACCACCGTACGCCAGGTCTGAAACCCGGCGAGGGCGATCAGGGCCTGGGACGTGCCGAATATCAGCGCGAAATGTCCGAAATCCTTCAGACCCAGCGAACGCGTGAGGATTGCCAGATACGCCAGTGAGCAGACGGCCCCGAAGCCTTTGCCGCCAATGAGCCAGGCTACATTCGTCAGCATCCGCGCCATGAGCGAACGCGGCTGATCGTGGGTAACTACGGAGTCGTCCATCTGGCGCGCGCTTTGGACGAGCGTTGGCGCCTGCGCAAGCTTGCCTGGCCCCGGCAGCGACCAGCACGGCGTTGCAGTAGGCAGTTTGTGCGATTAAGGCGCCCCGCATGATAGAACATGCCATCCTCCTGAGCGCAGGGCAGGGCTCGCGCCTGCTGCCGCTGACTGCCGAACGTCCCAAATGCCTGATCGATTTTTCGGGTAAATCCCTCATTGAATGGCAGGTCGAAATGCTGGCCCGTGCGGGGGTGAAGCGGATCGACGTCGTCACCGGTTTCATGACCGATCAGGTCGAAGAGCATGTCGCCCGAATCGACGATCCTAGGGTGGAAATCACTTGCCATTTCAACCCCTTCTTCAAGGTTGCCGACAATCTCGGCTCGTGCTGGATCGTGCGCGAGCGGATGAAAGGCGACTTCCTCATCCTCAATGGCGATACACTGGTTTCGGAAGACATCGTGCGGCGGGTGCAGGAAGGCAGCGACTGGCCGATCGCGGTCACGGTGGATGTGAAGCCCGCTTACGATAGTGACGACATGAAGGTGAGCCGGGGCCAGAATGGCCGGCTTGCGCGCATCGGCAAGACGCTGACGGCTGAAGTCAGCAATGCGGAATCCATCGGTTTCCTCGCCTTTCGCGGCGAAGGGGTGGAGCTGTTCCGCGAAACCGTACGCCAGACGATGCGGACGCCCGACGGCGTCAATCACTGGTATCTCAAAGTGATCGACATGATCGCGGACAGCGGCAAGGTCGGCACCAAATCCATCGAAGGCATGGACTGGGCCGAAGTCGATTTCTCGAACGATATCGAGACCGCGACCGAACTGACCGATCGCTGGGCCAAGGAAGGCTGATCAGCTGAAGAGTGGGGTGAGTTCTGCCTTGAGCAGGTCCACTTCATCCGCGCCTAGCGAATGTGCACTGCCGAGGTCGGGCAGCTTGGGCCAGCCTGCGTCTTCGAACGCTACGCTGTTGAATTCACGGTGCCCCTCATAGCGCGGGATGACGTGGAAATGGACCTGCGGATCGACCATCATCAACATGAGATAGTTGATCTTCGCATAATCGACGAACGACTTGAGCGCGGTCTCTATCAGCCGTGTTGCCTGCGTGAGTTCCGCATGCGCTTCCGGGGGAAGGCCGGAAAAATCGGTGGCGTCCGATTTCGCGGCAAGCACCAGGCTGCCCAGCGTGGGCTGGGAAGGGCGCAGCAGGATGACCCAGTGGTCCAGTTCGCGCAGCAAGGTGGCCGGATAGCCGAATTTTTCGATCGTCTCGTTCATGCTTCATCTCCTGCAAGCCAGCTGGTCAACTGATCGCCCTTGCGCGCCCGTGCGATCTCCGCCTGAACCAGCTGGACTGTATGGACGGCAAGCGAAATGACCGTCCACCACGCGACGGCAATGATGCCGAGGTCGGGCCGGGCAAACAGCAGCGATACGAACAGAATGACCATATTCGGATTTCGCCGCGCGGTGATGAGCCTGAACCAGCTGTCGAACGGTCGCCAGACATGGATATGCATCATGCCGTTGCGGCGCATGAAGACGCCCTCGATCAGGCGTTGCAAGACATAGCCGCCCTGAATTGCTCCCTGCACCCACCAGAAGGTGGTGCTATCCAGCGCGAGGCCCCAATAGACGAGGCCGGTTGCCCAGAACCACCACCAGAAAGGTGGGTGGACCAGATCGATGCCGTGGTCGAAGATATTGCCCCACCAGCTGGAGGTGATCGTGCAGCGCGCAAGCTTTCCGTCCACGGTGTCGAGCACCATGAAAACCAGCCCCATCGCGATCCCGGCCCAATAATGACCGAAAGCGAACGCCACTGTCGCAGCGACGCACAGGATCGCGCCGATTGCGGTCACCATATTCGGTGTCATGCCGATCCTGGCCGCGATACGGGTCAGGAATAGCGCCCATTCCGGCCAGAGGTACTTGGTCAAAACATCCGTTACGCCTTTGTAGGCGCCGAAATAGCTCGCGCGTTCGATGCTTTTGAGCGTCTGCGGCTGCAGTTCGGCGAGGAAAGGCGTCTCCCGTTTTCGCAGCTGCTTGTTCTCGATCGTCGGGCCATCTTCGTAGCGATAGACAGTCAGGTCCAGGCCTTCCGGCACTGCCGAACCGGACCGCATTGCTTGGCGCAGCGCTTCGGCTGAAGGCTGGTCCACGGCGTGCGCGAGCGCCGGCGTCCCGTCGATGGTAAGGACGAGACCGGGATTGGCGGCCAAGTGACGGACCCAGGCCGGATCGGCCACATAAGCCGCATTGACTAGCAGGACTGCATCCCCGGCCGAACCGTCGTAGCCATTTGCTGCGCCGATCCTGCGATGCCGTTCCTCCATCGACAGGCCCCATAATATCGTTGGGTTGGTGCCGATGGTTTCGATGGCGGGCATGCGCTGCGTTTTGCTCATGGCGGGCCGAATAAGCCGGGAATGGCGGATCGGCAATGGCCGCTGAGCGAAGTCTGCCGAATGCAAAGGGTTTGTATTGTGTGCGGCGCTCAGAGGACGCTACAGCCGCTTCATGATCGAGAATTACCCAGATGCCGCATCCGCCCGCAATTGGCATGTAGAACCGGGCAGGACAGAGTGACTGCCGCGCTCGTACTCGCCGGAACCAGACCCGGCGGCGATCCCTTTGCCGAAGCGCTGGGCGTTCCGCACAAGGCACTTATCGAACTTGACGGAAGGCCGCTTCTTGCGCGCGTGGTGGGCGCTTTGCGCGAGGCAGGTATCGAGCGCGTCGGCGTCAGTTGCGACGACGGGCCCGTGGCAAACCTTGCTTCCGCCCTGGGCGCGGAAGTCCTGTTAGCTGGACGAGGCCCGAGCGCGAGTGTGGGGCTGGCGCTGCAGGCACTGGGTACGCCTCTCGTTGTCACCACGAGCGATCACGCTCTGCTGGAACCTCAATGGGTGCGCGAGTTGATCGGGAAGACGGGGCCGGATGCAGACGTTTCTGTCATGCTTGCGCGCCGTGATGTGGTCGAACAGGCGATGCCTGAAACAAGACGGACCTACCTGCGCTTTGCCGACGGTCAGTGGTCCGGATGCAACCTCTTCTACCTGCAGACGCCCGCTGCGGTGAAAGCCATAGATACTTGGGCGATGGTGGAGGTCGATCGCAAGCGGCCGTGGAAAATCGCAGCACGGCTTGGGCCGGGCACGCTGATTTCCATGCTGCTGGGACGTCTGACGCTTCAGGAAGGGCTGGATAGGCTCGGGAAGAGGATCGGCATATCCGCGCAGCTAATCGCGGCGAGCGACGGCTTGGCCGCAGTAGATGTCGACAAGCATGCCGATCTGGATGCGGTGCAGGAGTTGCTTGCCAGTCGGTGTTGAGAAAATGTCGGAGCGCGGCGGGTTACGACGTGCCCCGATAATTTCGAAAACTGCCGTAGCTGCCCGCACTCTCGATCAGTCCTCTCCGCCGGGCCAGAATATTCGCACCGGCGGAGAGGGTAATAGCCTTATTCGCCGAAAGTGCGCTGCCACCAGCCACGTTTGGGCTTGGCATCCGCCTTGGGCTTCTCAGCTTCAGGTGCTTTGGACTTATCGTTTTCGGCTTCGGCTGTCTGAGCAGTGTGTTCCGGTCCGGCCACGACGGCCATGTCTTCCTTGACCTGCTCCGCCACTTCCGGCGCGGCCTTCTTCCGGCGCGTACGCTTCGGCTTTTCAGCGGGGGCTTCGGCCTGAGTTTCGCCTGATGCTGCCTCGTCAGAAGGTGCCGTATTAGTATCGGCCTTCTTGCGCCGCGTCCGCTTGGGCTTTGGTGCCTCTTCACCTTCGCTGGCAGCCTCGGTGGTCTCGGTATCGGCTTTCTTGCGGCGGGTCCGCTTGGGCTTCGGCTTCTCTTCAGTTTCTTCTGCAGCGGCCTCAGCCGATGCTTCGGTCTCCGCAGCCTCATCCGTTTTCTTGCGTCGACGCGGAGCCCGCTTCTTGGGCTTTTCGTCGGCTGCTTCCTCGGCTGTTTCCGGCGCGTTGTCAGGCCCGGCCACCACGGTCATGTCCTCGACGATATGCTCGGAGACCTGCTCCAGCTTCTCGGCATCCTCGGACGTCACTTCATCGCCATTCGGCTTTCCGCGACCACGACCGCCCCGACGGCGGCCACCGCGGCGCCGGCGCTTCTTCGGCCGATCTTCCCCGTTGTCCTCGTCAGTTTCGTCTTGGCCGCTGTCATCGGAATCGTCTTCCGAATCATCCTGGTCGTCGTTCTGATCCCGGTTCTTGTTCCGGCCGCGGCCGCCACGCCGGCGCCGCCGTTTCTTGTTCGAACGACCATCGTCGTCACGGTCGGAATCATCGTCCGAGGTGTCGACATCGTCATCCTCGTCCTCATCGTCGTCTTCGACCAGCGCTTCGAACTTCGGTGCATCCTTGGGCTTGGGGCCGTGGCTGGACGCAGCCATCTTCGCGCCTTCGTCTTCGCCTTCGGGAAGAACTTCGACGATCACGCCGTAACGCTGCTCGATTTCCACGAGTTCGTTGCGCTTTTCATTGAGCAGATAGACGGCGGCCTCGGTGCTGGCCGCGAGACGGATCTTCGTGCCTTTGCCCTTGGCCGCTTCTTCTTCGATGAGGCGGAGCGCCGACAGGCCTGCCGAGCTGGCCGTCCGGACCAGGCCGGTCCCGTCGCAATGCGGGCACTCGCGGGTCGTCGCTTCGAGAACGCCGGTGCGCAGACGCTGGCGGCTCATCTCCATTAGGCCGAAGCTCGAAATGCGGCCCACTTGGATGCGAGCGCGATCGTTCTTGAGCGCATCCTTCATCGCGCGCTCGACCTTGCGCGTGTTCGAGTGATGCTCCTGGTCGATGAAGTCGATCACGACGAGGCCGGCCATGTCCCGCAGGCGCAGCTGACGGGCAATTTCCTTGGCCGCTTCCAGATTGGTGTGGAGCGCGGTCTGTTCGATATTGTGCTCCTTGGTGGAGCGCCCCGAGTTGATGTCGATCGACACCAGTGCCTCGGTCGGATTGATCACCAGGTAACCGCCCGATTTGAGCTGCACGACCGGATCGTACATCGCCTTGAGCTGGTCTTCTGCGCCATAACGCTGGAAGAGCGGCACGGGGTCGGCGTATTGCTTCACCCGCCGCGCGTGGCTTGGCATGAGCATTTTCATGAAAGCCTTGGCCGATTTGTAGCCTTCGTCGCCCTCGACAACGACTTCCTCGATCTCGCGGTTGTAGATGTCGCGGATGGCGCGCTTGATGAGGTCGCTATCCGAGTGGATCAGCGCCGGTGCGGCCGAGGCCAACGTCTTCTCGCGAATTTCGTCCCACAGACGGGCGAGATAGTCGAAATCGCGCTTGATTTCGGTCTTGGTGCGCGAAAGGCCCGCGGTGCGAACGATCAAGCCCATGCTCTTGGGCAGGCTGAGATCGTTGACTACCTGCTTCAGGCGCTTGCGATCGCTGGCGGAATTGATCTTGCGGCTGATGCCGCCGCCATGGCTGCTGTTCGGCATGAGCACCGTGTAACGGCCGGCGAGGCTGAGATAGGTGGTAAGTGCCGCGCCTTTGTTGCCGCGCTCTTCCTTGACGACCTGAACCAGAAGCACCTGACGGCGCTGAATGACATCCTGGATCTTGTATTTGCGGCGCAGGGCCATGCGGCGGGCGCGCGCATCGTCCACTTCCTTGGCGCGGCTGCGACCACCGCCTTTGCCCTGGCGACGGCCGCGACCACGACGACCGCGACCTTTCGGCTTGTCCTCGCCATCGTCATCTTCGTCGCTGTCGTCGTCATCGACATGGCCTTCCTCGATGGTGGCGACATCGTCCTTGTCCGACGTGTCGACTTCTTCGAGGCCATCTTCGGCGAGATCCTCGGCAAGGGCTTCCGAGCTTTCGTCGTCGGCGTCATATTCGTCGCCGGGCATTTCGCCGCGCTCTTCCTCTTCGGCGCGCAGACGTTGCTCTTCCTCGGCGACTTCCGCTTCCGCGGCGAGCAAGGCTTCACGGTCTTCCTTGGGAATCTGGTAATAGTCGGGGTGGATTTCGCTGAATGCGAGGAAACCGTGGCGGTTTCCGCCGAAGTCCACGAAGGCTGCCTGAAGCGAGGGTTCGACCCGCGTGACCTTGGCTAGATAGATATTTCCCTTGATCTGCCGCTTGTCGGCAGATTCGAAATCGAATTCCTCAATCCGGTTTCCCTTGAGGACTGCCACCCGGGTTTCTTCCTGGTGGCGCGCGTCGATGAGCATGCGCGTTGGCATTGATTAGTCTCCATGCGCGAGTGCGCGGGCGATGCCCGCTGCAGCTTTCGCGCGTCAGTGTTGGAAATCCGCTGTCCCATGATGGATCTGCGGGATTTGTGAACCGGCTCGCTCTCTCTGCAGAGGTCCGGGATTTCGTGTCTGCGAGGACTTCCTTCCGCAACTCTTGCGCGGTCCGTCCCGCCATGGCTGCGAAGTGCTGGCGCACCTGCATCACATGCGTCGGGAGGGAAAGGGAATTGTCCAGCATCAACCTGTTCATTCTTTGCCGCCACCGGAATGGTGGAAGCGTGAGCCGGATCAAGTGACCCTCTTCGTCGCGAATGAAGCGCGCCGATCGGAGGCACTTTGGGTTCGGCTTCCCAATTCGCTAGCACCGTGGGTATCCAACGGCAACTATATTGCACTGTCATGCGCTTAGCCCCTAACCACTGCCGGTCATGACACGGCGCCTCAAGCTTCTGTCGATTTTCCTGGTTCCGGCGGTATTGATCGCCGGCCTGGTGCTGCTTGAGAACGGCAATGGCCTTGCAGGGAAGGGCGCAGGGTTCATCATGCGGGCCGATTTGCCCGGCTACGAAGATGGGGCGGCGCTGCCGGATGTTTCGGGAGCCGCCGATCTGCCGCTGGTCGTAATCGATCCTGGCCACGGCGGTGTCGACCCGGGGGCGACATCGGGGGGCTATGTCGAAAAAAAGCTCGTGCTGGCGCTTGCCAGGGCTTTGCGTGACGAGCTTGAGGGTCAGAACATCGCGCGAGTGGCGCTGACCCGCGACGATGACAAATATTTGCTTCATAACGAGCGCTACCGGATCGCGCAGCGCCTTGGCGCCGACCTTTTTCTTTCAATCCATGCCGACAGCGCAGGCGACAGCGCGGATGTAACCGGCGCGAGCATCTATACGCTTTCCAACGAGGCATCGAGCCGGGCGGCCGCTCTGTATGCCGCTCGGGAGAACGCGTCGGACACCATCGGCGGGGTCGATCTTTCCAAGGAGAGCGACAGCGTGACCAACATCCTGGTGGAACTTTCCCAGCGCCGTACACAGGAGCGGTCGGATCAGTTTGCGCGCCTCATCGAGCAGGAAGGGGAGGGGGTGATCCAGTTCCATCCCCAGGCGCGGCGTTCGGCATGGCTGGCGGTCCTGCGCGCGCCCGATATTCCTTCCGTTCTTTTCGAAAGCGGCTTCATCTCTAATTCGCAGGATGCCGAAAGGCTTGCTTCGCCCGAAGGACAAAGGCGCTTCGCCCAGACGATGGCGCGCGCCATCAGGATATTCTTCGTCCGCCAGTCGGAAAGCTGAGAACGGATGATTCTTGTTCTGGCAATGTCCAGATTACAAGTGCTAGAGGCGTCGTCCATATATGGTTGCCATTCCCGATCTTGCATATGTCCGCCAGCGCCTGACCGGCGATCCCGTGCGCCTGTTCACCTGGATGAAGGAAAATTGGCAGGACAGCCGCCGGCTGCGCGTGTTGACGTACCTCATCGGTATCGGGCTTATTCTGCTGGTATTGGCCTGGGCATCGCTGGCACGAAATCTGCCCGAAGCGGATTCCCTGCTCGAATACGAAACGCCGTTGCCCACGGTCGTTCGCGGCGTGGACGGGGAAATCGTCCATTCCTATGCGCGTGAACGACGCGTGCAGCTTCAATACGTGGATTTCCCTCAGCCGCTGGTGGAGGCTTTTCTGTCGGCGGAGGACAAGACTTTTTTCAGCCACAGCGGTGTCGATTTTACCGGCACGCTTAATGCGGTGTTCGATTACGCCACCAAATATGGCTCGGGAGAGCGGGCTGTAGGCGGATCCACCATTACTCAGCAGGTAGCGAAGAACCTGTTGCTGGGTGACGAATATTCGGTAACCCGCAAGCTCAAGGAGATGATCCTTGCGCAGCGCATCGAGCAAGTCCTGACGAAGCAGGAAATTCTCGAGCTTTATCTCAACGAAATTCCGCTGGGACGTCGCAGCTTCGGCGTACAGGCAGCGGCACGCGCCTATTTCGATAAGGACGTCGGTGATCTCGACCTGCACGAGACGGCGTTCCTCGCGATCCTGCCCAAGGCGCCCGAGCGATACGGCCGCGCGCGGTACGAGGATCTGGCAGTATCGCGCCGCAATTTCGTTCTCGACCAGATGGTGGCCAACGATTTCGTCAGCGCGGGTGAAGCTGCTGCAGCGAAGAGCGAGCCGCTCGGACTGGTGCAGCAGCGCTCGGAACGGTCTGCGGATGCGGGCTATTTCCTCGAGGAAGTACGCCGGCAGCTGATCGACAAGTTTGGCGAAACTGCCGAGGATGGCGGCAACAGCGTTTACGCTGGCGGTCTATGGGTGCGCACATCGCTCGACACCGAGTTGCAGGATGCCGCCCGTGATGCGCTGCGCGCGCAACTGCTCAGCTATCACGGCAATCGCGGCTACACCGGGCCGATCGCAACGCTGAATCCGGAAAACGGCGATTTGCACGGCCAGCTTGCCTCCTCGAATATCTCGATCAATTACAAGGACTGGCAAATCGGCGTAATCACCACGGGTGGGTCCGGCGCCAAAGTCGGCATGACCGATGGGCAGGACTACGATCTATCAGGCGCCCCGTCGTCGGTGAAAGTTGGCGATGTCGTGGCGGTCGAAAAATCGGGCTCGGGATATGCCATTCGCGGCGTGCCTGAAGTGTCCGGCGCCTTCCTTGCTGAATCGCCCAAAACGGGCCGCATCCTGGCGATGCAGGGCGGCTTCGACAGCCGCCTTGGCAGCTTTAACCGCGCTACGCAGGCGCTGCGGCAACCTGGTTCGACCATCAAGCCCTTCGTCTACGCCTCTGCGCTCGATCACGGCATGACGCCAGCTACCATGGTGCCCGATCAGACTTTCTGCGTTTGGCAGGGTGCGAACCTCGGCGAAAAGTGCTTCCGCAACTTTGGCGGCGGCGGCGGGGGTGAGCACACCATGCGCTGGGGTCTGGAGCAGAGCCGCAACCTGATGACGATCCATATCGCCGACGATACCGGCATGCAGAATGTGACCAAGACGATCAAACGTCTCGGTATTGGCGATTATGAACCATATTATTCTTTCGCGCTGGGCGCAGGGGACACGACGGTTGCCAATATGGTCAACGGCTATGCGGCGCTTGCGAACTGGGGCCGGCAGCATGAAGGTTCGGTGATTGATTATGTCCAGGATCGCCGGGGCAAGGTGATCTTCCGCAGCGACAATCGCGAATGCAGCAGCTGCAATATGGACGAATGGGACGGCCAGCCCATGCCGCGCTTCGAGCCGGGCGGCAGGCAGGTGCTAGATCCGCGGACAGCGTTCCAGGTAGTCCATATGCTGCAGGGCGTAGTCACGCGCGGTACTGCCGTGCGGCTGCGCAGCCTGGAGCTTCCTCTGTTTGGCAAAACCGGCACGACAAATGGTCCGACGAATGCATGGTTCGTGGGCGGCACACCGGACATCATCGCAGGCATGTATGTCGGCTTCGACCAGCCGCGCAATCTCGGGGGATGGGTGCAGGGGGGCAATACCGCCGCGCCGATCATGAAGCGGTTCATCGAAAGCACCCGCGAACGCTGGACTTCTGACGATTTTATCGCGCCCCCCGGCATCCGAATGGTCAAGATCGACCGCCGGACCGGCAAGCGCGTATTCGAAGGAACGCCGTCAAACGATCCGAAGGCTGCGGTTATCTGGGAGGCATTCAAGCCCGATACCGAACCGGCCCGGTCGACCCGCTCCGATGAATTGGCTGCGCGTCGCAGCGAGATTCTTGATCTGATACGCCGTGCGAGAGAGGGTGTTCGAGCCCCACGCCGGGCAGCGCGTGAGGAAGTTCAGGAAGATTTCGTCGAAGACCAGGGCGGCATCTACTAGACTTAGCCGGCGCGGCTGCGCCTTCGCTTTACAATCAACGCCCGCACGTTAGGTGGGCGGACATATCGTTTTGAGGAAAATGTCTATGCGTGCCGAGGGGCAGGCCTATATCGACCGTATCGAAGCTGCGCTGGCGCTGGTGCGCCAATCGCTCGACTGGGAGCGCGCATTGCGCCGTCTCGATGAACTCGACGCACGCGTCCAGGACCCGACGCTGTGGGACGATCCCAAGCAGGCGCAGGCGATCACGCAGGAGCAGAAGCGTCTCGAGACCGCAATCAACACCGTGCGCGAAATCGAGAGCGAGATGAAGGACGCCATCGAATTCGTCGGCATGGGGGAAGATGAAGGCGATGATGAGATCATTCGCGAAGGCCTCACCAGCCTGGAAATACTTGCCGATCGCGCCGATCGCGACAAGGTCCAGGCGCTGCTTTCGGGCGAGGCCGACGGCAATGATACCTATCTCGAAATTCATGCCGGCGCTGGCGGAACGGAAAGCCAGGATTGGGCCGAAATGCTGTTCCGCATGTATGCTCGCTGGGGCGAGCGGCGCGGTTTCAAGGTTGAGACGGTCGAGCATCAGTCGGGCGATCAGGCGGGCATCAAGAGCGCGACGCTGCTGCTCAAGGGCGAGAACGCTTATGGCTATGCAAAGACCGAGAGCGGCGTTCACCGTCTCGTGCGCATCAGTCCCTATGACAGTTCGGCGCGCCGCCACACCAGCTTCAGCTCGGTCTGGGTCTATCCCGTCATCGACGACGACATCGACATCGAGATCAATCCATCGGATTTGAAGATTGATACCTATCGTGCGTCGGGCGCAGGGGGACAGCACGTCAACACCACCGATTCCGCCGTTCGCATCACCCACCAGCCGACCGGCATTGTGGTGGCGAGTCAGAACGACCGCAGTCAGCATAAGAATAAAGCCACGGCGATGAACATGCTCAAGGCGCGGCTCTTCGAACGCGAGATGGCGGAGCGTGAGGCGGTAGCGTCCGGAGAATATCAGGAAAAAAGCGACATAGGGTGGGGACACCAGATCCGCAGCTATGTCCTGCAGCCTTACCAGATGGTCAAGGATTTGCGCACCGGCGTGACGTCGCCGACTCCGGACGATGTTCTCGACGGTGCACTGGATCCCTTTATTTCTGCCGCCCTCGCTCAACGCGTGACCGGCGAAACGGTCGAGGTCGAGGACGCCGACTGATGCGGTTTACGCCGTTAGCCCTGACGGTGGTCCTGCTTGGTGCATGCTCGGGTGCGAACGATACTGGGTCGGTTTTTCCTGCGCCCGACAGGCCAGTTTCCCAAGCCGGATCCAATCAGTTCTCGACAGAGACCCAGCGCGACAGCAGGGGTGAAGCGCAAACGGTAATGGAGCTTGCGGAAATCCGGCCCGGAATGACAGTGGCGGATATTGGTGCCGGAAATGGTTACTATACTGTGCGTCTGGCCGAGCGGGTAGGCCCTGAAGGCCGTGTTCTTGCACAGGATATCGACCAGAAGGCGCTTGGCCGACTTGCCCGGCGTGTGGAGCGTTACCGTCTGGATAATGTCTCGATCAGGAGGGGCGAATTTGCCGACCCCAAGCTGCCGGACAACAGTTTTGATCGTATCTTCATGGTTCATATGTACCATGAGATCGAGCAGCCCTACGAGTTCCTGTGGCGGATGTGGCCTGCCTTGCGCGCGGGTGGGCAGGTAATCGTAGTCGACATAGACCGCCCCACCGACGCTCACGGGATCGACCCACTGCTCCTGTCGTGTGAATTCAGCCGCGTCGGTTTTGAATTGGTGGCGTTCAGGGATGCTCCCGAATTGGCGGGGTACTATGCACAGTTCAAGGCAACGGCTAACAGGCCCGAGCCAGGAGAGATCAAGCCCTGCCGCAGCGAAAGCATGGCGCAGGGCTGAGGCCGCATCGCGGTCGAATGCTGAAAGAGAGAAATTGCATGAGTTTCAAGGGTCTGACCCCGATTGTTTACGGTGGACGTGAAGTCTGGCCGCTAATCGAAGGTGGGAAAGGTGTTTCGGCCACGAATCATCTCAGTTCGGGCGCCTGGGCTGCGGCCGGTGGCATCGGCACCGTCAGCGCGGTGAATGCCGACACCTATGATGAGGACGGAAACCCCGTCCCGCAGGTGTATCCGCAGGCAACCCGCGTCGAACGCTTCGAGCAGCTCGTCCGCTACGGGATCGACGGCGCCACCGAGCAGGTGAAGCGTGCCTATGAAATTGCCGATGGCAAGGGCGCGATCAATATCAACGTGCTGTGGGAAATGGGCGGTGCCCAGCGGGTCATGGAGGGCGTGCTGAAAAATTGTCCCGGCATGGTCACCGGTGTGACTTGCGGCGCCGGCATGCCGTATAAGCTTGCCGAAATCGCCGCCCACCACAAGGTGTATTATCTGCCGATCGTCAGCTCTGCTCGCGCTTTCCGCGCGCTGTGGAAGCGGAGCTATTCGAAGGTTCCAGAATGGCTGGCAGCAGTGGTCTACGAAGATCCCTGGCTTGCCGGCGGACACAATGGCCTGTCCAATGCCGAAGATCCGACCAAGCCGGAAGACCCATACCCGCGTGTAAAGGCATTGCGCGAAACCATGCGCAAGGAAGGCGTTTCGGAGGATGTCGCCATCGTGATGGCGGGCGGCGTCTGGTTCCTGCGCGAATGGAACGACTGGATCGACAATCCCGAACTCGGCAAGATTGCCTTTCAGTTCGGTACGCGCCCACTGCTTACGCATGAAAGCCCGATCCCGCAGGTGTGGAAGGACATGCTGCGCACGGTGGAGCCGGGTGATGTCCTGTTGCACAAGTTCAGCCCGACCGGCTTTTATTCAAGTGCGGTGAAAACGCCGTTCCTCTATGATCTGATGCATCGCAGTGAGCGCCAGATACCGATCTTCAAGCGTGACGAGGAAGAGGGCACCATCCCGCTGATGGACCATGGCAAAGCGAAATACTTCTTCGTTCACCCGGGAGACCAGAGGAAAGCCCAGGCATGGATGCACGAGGGTTTTACCGAGGCACTCAAGACTCCGGACGATACGGTAGTTTTCGTCACTCCGGAAAGCGCGGAACAAATCCGCGCGGATCAGCAGGCGTGCATGGGCTGTCTTTCGCACTGCCAGTTCTCTAGCTGGAAGGATCACGACAACCACACCACGGGACGTCTGGCCGACCCCCGCAGCTTCTGTATTCAGAAGACGCTGCAGGATATCGCGCATGGCGGTGACCCGGACGAGAATCTCGCTTTCGCTGGACACGCAGCCTACCGATTCAAGCAGGATCCCTTCTATTCGAACAATTTTACGCCAACGGTGGCGCAATTGGTCGAGCGGATACTGACGGGAGATTGATTTGAAGGGGAGGGGCGCCAAGGAAGACATTCGGGCGCCCTCTCTTTCGGAATGGCTTGCCGAGCCGCTGGCAATTCCGAAACTGATGTTGGCACCTTATCGGCGGCCGGTTTTGACAAGTAGAAAAGGGGCCGGTCGCGCTGTGCTCGTTTTGCCTGGAATGGCGTCTGGGGACCGCTCGACGGGGCTTCTCAGGCATTCTCTCGCTGAAGCAGATTACCGTCCTGTCACTGGTGATCTCGGTCGCAATCTAACTGTTTCTCCTGAAAAATTCGCAGCACTCGAAAGCCGTCTTTGCGACATAGCCATGGGTTCGGACCGCAAGCCAGTCCTCATAGGCTGGAGTCTCGGCGGTTTCTACGCCCGCGTTCTTGCTCAGCGTCATCCTGACAAGGTGGCTATGGTGGCCACCATGGGAACTCCATTCTCGGGAAGCCGCAGGGCTAACAACGCGTGGCGATTGTACGAGTTTCTGGCCGACCACTCCGTAGATGATCCGCCATTGCCCGATGATCCAGCCCGCAAGCCTCCCGTTTACACAATCGCGTTCTGGTCGGCGATTGATGGGATTGTCGCTCCCGCCAGTGCGCGGGGCAGAGAGACTGAACGTGACGAGGCGATCGAGCTTTCGGTCCGTCACTTCGAGATGGGCTGTTCCCGCACTGCCGTCCGCACAGTCATCGAAACCGTCAATTCCCGGCTCGAAAGACTGGAACAGTGAGCGGGGCATTTACATATATTACGAGTTCCTAATCACTCATTTACCATTGTTCGCTTAGAAGCTCCGGTGACTGAAGTTCAGCGGAGCCGATCAAGTGAATGAAACTCTGAAATTTCGATCCGCATGGGACGCGGTCTGCCGCTCGCAAGCGGTCGCCGAGTTTACGCCTGGCGGCCATGTGCTGTGGGCGAACGATCTATTCTGTTACGCGATGGACTATGATCTCGACGACATTGTCGACCGGCACCATTCAATGTTTTGCGAAACTGCCCTACGCAACTCGGAAGACTATAGGCTGTTCTGGGAGAAACTTGGCAAGGGCAATTACGACGAAGGTACCTACAGGAGAGTTCGGCGGGATGGATCTGCGATCTATCTCCGCGCCACGTACAATCCGGTGTTCGACGAGAATGGGCAGTGTGATCGCATCCTGAAGATCGCAGCGGATGTGACCAGCGAATTCGAGGAAGCCGCCGATACCGCTGGAAAAACCCAGGCTTTTGATCGATCCTATGCGGTCATCGAATTCGGGCTCGACGGCACCATCCTGTCCGCAAACACGAATTTTCTGGAGCTGATGGGCTATCGCCTGGAGGATGTGGTGGGCAAGCACCATCGGATTTTCTGCGAACACGGTCATGCTGCGAGTGCAGAATATGCGCGATTCTGGGAGCAATTGGGTCAAGGTCGCTTCGATGCCGGTCTTTACTGCCGTAAACGACGTGATGGCAGTAATGTCTGGCTGCAAGCGACCTATAATCCGGTGATGAACGCGGACGGCAAGCCCGTCAAAGTCGTTAAGTTGGCAACGGATGTAACCTATCAGATCGGCCTAGAGCGGGAAGCCAAGGATGCGCTGGAAGACAGCCGGACGCTGGAAGCCCGCATCGGTCAGCAGAATCAGCGCCTTGAAGAGACGATGAGAGAGGTCGCAAATATCGTGTCGACAATTGACGCGATCGCAAACCAAACGACCATGCTGGCCTTGAATGCGACCATCGAGGCTGCGCATGCAGGCGAAAATGGACGCGGTTTTGCGGTGGTCGCAAGCGAAGTGAAGAAGCTTGCGCAGGACACCCGGGACGCGACAACGCAAGCCGCGCGCATGATCAAGGGAAGTGGGCGGAAGGAATTGGCGGCCTAGCGCCAGAGCTGCATCGACCGGATCGCATCGGGCATCTTAGTGTCCGTGTCGGGCCGCGATATTGTTCGTTCGACAATCCGCCATTTGCGCCGAACTTTGCTCTTCTGCCACAGATCCATCAGCCAGGTTTCACCGGACCATTCGTCGGAGCCCATGGTGGCATCCAGTGTCATCCGGGTGGCGAAAACCGCAACCGATCCGTGGCGCCGTACGTAGACTTCATCGAACCGGTACCCATTGCAGCGGAAGCGTGTTGTCGCGGCTTCGAGCCAGCTCGCACGGTCGAGTATCGCTGGACTTTTGGAACCCAGCAGAAAGATGAAATCGCGCGCGGCGAGCGATTTCATCTGGTTGCGGTCACGCTGTACCCAGCTGCGCATCCATTGATGTTCGAGTGCTTCGATGCGGGTTGCGAATTCATCCATGATGCCAGCCGCTTACAGTATAGCTCGAGATCGGCAAGGCTTCAGGCGAGGCCGCTAAGCACCTGATCCGATGGCCGGTGACCGTCGGCCCACATGCGGATGTTGGCGATGACTTTCATTCCCGAATCCTCCCGCCCTTCGCGTGTGGCACTGCCAATGTGAGGAAGCGTCATGACATTGGGATGCCGAATCAAGCGCTCGTCTACATTCGGTTCATCGGGATAAACGTCGAGCCCCGCACCTGCCAGTTTCCCGCTTTCAAGGGCGGCGATCAGTGCTTCCTGATCGACCAGATCTCCACGAGCCGTATTGATTAGGCTGGCCTCCTCTTTCATCAATCCGATACGCCGGGCATCGATCATATGGTGATTGTCCGGCCCCGCAGGACAATGAAGGGTGAGGATATCTGCCAGGGCAACAAGTTCGTCCAGATTGCCAATGTATGTCGCGCCAAACATGCGTTCCACAGCTTCCGGCAATCGCTTCCGATTGTGGTAAACGATCTGGAGTCCGAACGCGCGGGCACGATGCGCGACAGCTTGGCCGATCCGGCCCATACCGACAATGCCGAGAGTTTTGCCACCAAGCTTGCGCCCCAAGAGAGCGGTAGGGGCCCACCCGCTCCACTCTCCACTGCGGACCAGTTCGACGCCTTCGCGAACGCGGCGGGGAACTCCGATGATCCCTGCCATCGTAAGATCGGCGGTATCGTCGGTGAAAACACCAGGCGTGTTGGTCACCATGATTTTCTGTGCGGCCGCGGCCTTGAGGTCGATATGTTCAGTCCCGGCCCCGAAATTCGCAATAAGGCCAAGATCTTCTCCGGCCTCGGCCAACATGTCTCCGTCGATCCGATCGGTAACCGTTGGGACGAGGACATCGCACTGCTGCATTGCCTCGACCAATTGTTCGCGGGTCAAAGGCATGTCGCTCGCATTCGTTCGTGCGTCGAATAGCGCGCTCATGCGATCTTCCACGGCAGGGCCAAGCCGCCTCGTCACGATAACGCGGGGTTTGCGAGCAAGACGCTTTTCGGGGGCGGAGCCGGGCAAATCTGACGTGTTCATACCAATGCCACCGCTACGCTCTTGGCGGCGGACGGGTCAAGCAGCGCTTGTGGCCAAAGATGTCCGAGGGTAAGGCAAGCTTATCATGATCAGCAAATTAACCTTTGTTTTGGCAGCTTTTGTGTTGGTAGTTACGCCGGCCCAGGCGCAGGATCGTGAGGTTCCTTACTGGGCTACGCTGCGAGCCAGCGAAATCAATTTACGGGTTGGGCCGAGTGCCGATTATCGGATCGAGTGGGTCTACCGCAGACCCGGTCTGCCCGTTAAAGTCATCCGCGTCATGGATGGTTGGCGCCTGATCGAAGATCCCGATGGGACGAGAGGCTGGGTCGCTTCACGGCTGCTGAGCCCTGATCTCGGCGTGATCGTAATCGGTAAGGGTAACGCGACCATTCACGAGGACGCCGACGCTTCATCCAAGATCAAGTGGCGTTTGGAACCGGGAGTGGTTGGCGCTCTGAAGGACTGCGCAAGCGGTTGGTGCGAAATAACGATCGGCAACAGAAGGGGGTGGGTACGGGCAAACCGTCTTTGGGGTGATGGTGAGCCGTAGGGGCAACGACAAAAACGGAAAGGGGCGGTTATCAAACCGCCCCCCTGCTTTTGCTCATAACAGGCGTGAAATTCAGCTGAGCGGGGCCATGTTTCCCGTGCCGGAATTTTCGATCCGGCGGATTGTCGCGGTTTCCGCGCCGTCGCCACTTGTCGCCTCGAAGGTTCCGTCTGCTCCCGGGGTACCACCGGTCCAGCATTCCTCCGGCTCTGCGCCCTGCGGATCATAACAAAGCTGGCTTCCCTCTTGACGCCAGGTCCCGCGCTCGAGCTCCGTGCCCTGAAGATCGGTATCGACATAGGTGCCATCGGCATTGACCTGTTGGCGGACAACTGTGCCATCCTCCATCGTCATTTCATATGTCCCAGCCATCTGGCTGGCTGACGCTGTGTCGGTTGTCCCTACCTCGGTTGCATTCGTCGGTGCCTCGACAGTTTGCTCGGCCTCGTTCGATCCGCACGCGGCCAAGAACCCGCAAGCAGCGACTACAAGAAATCTCTTCATGATATCTTCCCTTCTGCCCGCACCAACGCTGTCGGTGCGGGGAGGGTCCCGACTACGTCAGAAGAGTTCCACCGCTACTGCCGTCGCTTCACCACCGCCGATACAAAGGCTTGCCACGCCGCGCTTTTTGCCCTGTCGCTTGAGAGCGTTCAGGAGGGTGACGATAATCCGCGTACCGCTTGCTCCGATCGGATGACCCAAAGCCGTGCCGCCGCCATTGACGTTGATCTTGTCGTGAGAGATTCCAATGTCGCGCATGGCGAACATGGCGACGCAGGCGAAAGCTTCGTTGACTTCCCACAGATCCACCTCGTCGGCCGACCATCCTGCTTCGGCAAGGACCTTCTCGATAGCGCCGATCGGAGCGACGGTGAACTCTGACGGTTCCTGGGCGTGTGCAGCCATGGCAATGATCTTAGCTACAGGCTCCTGCCCGTTTTCTTTGGCCACGCTTTCACGGCTCAGGACCACGGCAGCAGCACCGTCCGAGATCGATGAGGATGTGGCTGCTGTTATCGTTCCGTCTTTCGCAAAGGCGGGGCGAAGCTGAGGTATCTTGTCAGGATTGCCGCGGCTTGGCGCTTCGTCCGTATCGACCGTCGTTTCGCCTTTGCGAGATGTGTAACTTACCGCAGCTATTTCATCGGCAAAAGCACCGCTCTCGATTGCTGCATTGGCCCGGCGCAGAGATTCGATCGAATAATCGTCCATCTGCTCACGAGTGAGTTGATACTCGTCCGCGGTATCCTGTGCGAATGTACCCATCGCACGGCCTTCTTCGTAGGCATCTTCCAAGCCATCGAGGAACATGTGATCATAGGCAGTGTCATGCCCGATGCGCGCGCCGCTGCGATGTTTCTTCAAGAGATATGGCGCATTTGTCATGCTTTCCATTCCCCCTGCGACCACGTAATCGATCGCCCCGCTGGCCAGCGCTTCAGCTCCCATGATGACGGTTTGCATACCGCTACCGCACACCTTGTTTACAGTCGTTGCCTGAACCGATTTCGGCAATCCTGCCTTGATTGAAGCCTGGCGCGCCGGTGCCTGGCCGAGGCCGGCGGGAAGCACGCATCCCATATAGGTGCGATCGAATTGATCGGCCGGGACGCCAGACCGTTCGACCGCAGCCTTGACCGCCGTTGCGCCAAGCTCAGTGGCGGATACCTCGGCGAGGGCGCCCTGCATGCTCCCCATCGGGGTCCGAGCGTAAGAAAGGATGACGACTGGGTCGGATGCGCTGAACTGGGGCATGCTTGTGCTGGTCCTTTTAGTCTGGAATATCTCTCAGGGCAGATAGGATGTGCGTCGCTAGGGCGCAACACGAAGCGGGAGTGATCTATATGGCTGGTGACCAACGAACTGCGATGGAAGATATGCTGCGCAAGCAGCGCGCGGTGGCGACGCGGTCTCGTCCCGAGGACCTGTCAGCCCGCAAGGACCGGCTTGGCCGGGCAATCAAACTGCTGAAAGATCACGCCGACGACTTTGGCAAGGTGATGAGCGCGGACTTCGGAAATCGATCCCCGAAGCAATCGATGATCACAGACATTACCAGCACGGTGAATTTTGGAAAATACTGCCTCAAGCATATCGATAAATGGACGAGACCGGAAAAGCGCAGCGTTCAATTTCCTCTCGGTTTGCTGGGCGCAAAAGCGGAGGTGCGGTACGAGCCCAAGGGGGTGGTCGGAATTCTCAGCCCGTGGAATTTTCCCGTCAATCTGACCTTCGGACCATTGATGCAGGTTTTTGCAGCCGGCAATCGGGCGATGATCAAGCCGAGCGAGTTTACACCCAAAACCAGTTTGATGATGAAAGAGTTGGTGGAGGAATATTTCTCCCCTGACGAATGCTCTGTCTTCACCGGCGGCGCCGACGTGGCGGCCGCATTCTCCGAACTGCCGTTCGATCACCTGGTCTTTACCGGATCGACTGCAACCGGGCGCAAGGTGATGGAATCGGCGGCGAAGAACCTCGTGCCGCTAACGCTGGAACTTGGTGGTAAGAGCCCGGTACTGCTCGGCGAAAGTGCCGATTTCTCCACGGCAGGAGAGCGCATCGCACTAGGGAAAATGATGAACGCGGGACAGATATGCCTGGCCCCGGACTATCTGTACGTTCCGGAAAGCCGCCAGGACGAGGCAATTCACGGTATCTGGCAGGCGACCGCCACCATGTATCCCAGCCTTCTCGAAAACGAAGATTATGCCAGCCTTGTCTCCGATCGGCATTTCGATCGCTTGCAGGAAATGGTTGCGGATGCGCGCGACAAGGGCGCCGAGATTATCGAGGTAAACCCTGCCAACGAGGATTTTTCCTCAAGCAATGCGCGCAAGATGCCGCTCACGATCCTGAAAGGCGTGACCGAAGACATGAAGGCCATGAAGGAGGAAATTTTCGGGCCAGTGCTTCCAGTGAAGACATATGCCCACATCGACGAGGCGATAGATTATGTGAATGAGCACGACCGTCCGCTCGGGCTCTATTATTTCGGCAAAGACAGCACAGAGCGGGAGCAGGTGCTCACCCGAACGATCAGCGGGGGCGTGACTGTGAACGATGTCGTTTTCCACGTTTCAATGGATGATTTGCCATTCGGCGGCATCGGCCCGAGCGGTATGGGGAGCTATCACGGCGTGGAGGGCTTCCGCGAATTCAGTCACGCCCGCAGCATCTACACTCAGCCAAAGATCGATGTGGCAAAATTGGGCGGATTGAAGCCGCCCTACGGTTCCGCCACCGATTAGAGGCTAATTAAAGCGTAAAGTAAGGCAGTTTCTGCGCGGCGCGGGAAAGCGCGCCGCGCGTTTGTCTTCGGCTCTCATTCATCGCGGTCTGCAAGAGCAAATTCCGCGAAGCTGACCATGATCGCTTCCCAGTAGGCCAGATTATCCATGAACAGCGCTTCGGACATTCCGCCTGCTTCTAGGTCGATGTCCATCTCGATCGCAGGGTCGCCTTCATGGTCGAGGTATATTCTTCCGAAACGGTTCGCGGCGGCATAGCTATTCATCTCTTCCAATGTCGGGCTCTTTTCCGGGTCGAATGCCGTGTAGAACTGTACCGACTTGCAATCTGTGCCGTCATCTTCGCAGCTGAAAGGCAGTATAACGAATGTGTAGCCTGCCATGCCCGTCTTGATGGAGCGGTCGGTGCCCTCACCCTCTAGCTTCGCCTGATACCCGTGATCGTGAAGGACTTCGGCAATCTGATCGAGGTCGGCCGTAACGTTCTTCGCCAAGGTTGGGGTGGCGATAAACAGCGATGCGGCAACCACGGAGAAGGATAGGCATTGTTTCAACATTCATTGATGTCCTCTAGCTTCGGATTTCGCGCCTCATCGTGCTGAGGTATTAACACCGGTTCAACATCGCTTGTGAAAATCGCAGGAAACACATCGGGGCAAGCCCTTGCGCCATCGGGGCGAGGGGCCTAGAGGCTGGCCCGAAACCTATTCCCAGACGGAATCATACGTGGTCGATCTCGAACAATATCTTCCGATCCTCATTTTCCTGTTCATCGCAGCAGGGCTTTCTGCCCTGTTCGTGTTCCTGCCCATGGGTGTGTCGCGCCTTACAGGCGCGCATCAGCCGAATGCAGAAAAATACAGCGAGTACGAATGCGGCTTTCCTGCATTCGAAGATCCGCGCAGCCAGTTCGACGTTCGCTTCTATCTGGTGGCGATCCTGTTTATCATCTTCGATCTCGAAGCGGCGTTTCTGTTCCCTTGGGCTGTTAGCCTAGACCTGACCGGATGGCCGGGCTGGATCACCATGATGGTGTTCCTCGGCGAATTGATCGTCGGCTTCGCCTATGCCTGGAAAGTCGGCGCGCTGGAGTGGGAGTAACCGCATGAGCCAGCAAATGACATCTTCACCTCATGGCCGTGACCCACTGGTCCAGCCAACTGCTCAGGCAGGCGAAGTTCGCCAGCCTGATGCGGATTATTTCAACGCCATGCAGGCAGAGGTCAATGACAAAGGATTCCTTGTCACTTCGACCGAGGACTTGTTTCAGTGGGCGCGAACCGGTTCTCTCTGGTGGATGACGTTTGGCCTCGCTTGCTGTGCGGTCGAGATGATCCACGTTAATATGCCGCGTTACGATATGGAGCGCTTCGGCGTCGCTCCGCGCGCCTCTCCGCGTCAGAGCGACGTGATGATTGTTGCTGGCACACTCTGTAACAAAATGGCCCCTGCGCTCCGGAAGGTTTATGACCAGATGTCGGAGCCCAAATACGTGATTTCGATGGGCAGCTGCGCCAACGGCGGTGGCTATTACCACTACAGCTATTCAGTGGTGCGCGGATGTGATCGCATCGTACCGGTCGATATCTATGTTCCCGGCTGTCCGCCGACAGCCGAAGCTCTGCTTTATGGTGTCATGCAGCTGCAGCGGAAGATCCGCCGCATCGGCACGATCGAGCGTTGAGGGTTAGAGTTATGGCAACACTCCACTCTGCACCGCGCTTCACCCTTATCGAAGGGCTGAAGGCGACACTGTCCCAAGCGCTTGGCGACCACCTTGTCGAGGCGCATGAAGAGCACGGCGAATTGCTTCTGCGCGTGAAGCGGGAGAGCATTGCCGACGCGCTCAAATTGCTACGTGACGATCATGGCTACCAGCAGATGATGGAGATCGCCGGGGCTGACTATCCGTCACGTTCCGAGCGTTTCGAAGTCGTCTATATGCTTTTGAGCCTGACGAAGAACAATCGCATTATGGTGAAGTGCACCGCCAGCGAAGATACGCCGGTGCCGACTGTCACGGGTCTCTGGCCGAATGCTGGCTGGCTCGAGCGCGAAGTGTTCGACATGTATGGCGTGCTGTTCGATGGAAACACCGATCTGCGCCGCATCCTGACCGATTACGGCTTTGAGGGGCATCCCTTCCGCAAGGACTTCCCGCTTACTGGTTATGTCGAGTTGCGGTATTCGGAAGATGAAAAACGGGTTGTCTACGAACCGGTGGAGCTTGCCCAGGATCTTCGTCAATTCGATTTCATGAGCCCGTGGGAGGGCGCGGATTACGTGCTTCCTGGTGACGAAAAAGCAGATAAGCCCCCGGTCGATGAGCCGAAGACCACTGAGAAACCGTCGGAGACCGGTGCGGGCAAAAAAGCCGACGACAAGGCTGCCGACAAGGTGAGTGCCGGGGCTCCGGCTGAAGAGGATGGCGGCAGCGACGCTCCGCCACCCAAGCCAACTGAAGATCAGCCGGACCGTAAAGCCCGCAAGGGGAAGGCTACGGACACGGCAAAGGCCACGCAGCCTAAAAAGGCTCCCGCAGCTAAGAAGAAGGCGGCGCCTGCAAAGCGTTCCACTGCGAAGAAAAAGAAGGGCGAATGATGCGTTTTTTCCTTCTTCCTTTGACGGCGCTTGCGCTCTCGGCATGTTCATCGGAGCCTGCCGGGCAGCAGGAAAGCGCGGATGATTTTGCGGGTCGTATCGGCCAGCAGGATGGCGGTTCGGCTGCCGTGGATCCTGCTGTACGGGCTGAGCAGCCGAATACCGTAGAGGCCTCTGTTCCTCAGGGCACTGATGTCACCCAGCTTGAACAGCTCGCCGACATCGGCGGGGTCGATTTTGGTCCCCGCGATGGAGGTTGCACCTTCATGGACGGAAATCGCGAAATCCTCATCGCTTCGGGTCTCAACGAGCCGACTTTGCCGGGTAAAGCGGTGGTCCGCGTTGGCGGTCGCCTCGTGATGCTGGACGGACAGCCTGGCGGATTGGCTGCCATCAGAAACGGTACGAGCTTCTCGGGTGAGGGTGTAGCCGTTCAGGTGGCTCCGGCAGAAGGTAGCGCTCAGGCGCGCCCGGCAAACCTTTCGGTCGCGTCGACCGATGGTAAGACTGCAACATATTCCGGCAATTGGATCTGCGCATGAGTAGTGCAATGCACATCGAGGAATCGCCGACCACTGGCGATGAAACGATCACCAATTACACGATCAACTTCGGTCCACAGCATCCCGCGGCGCACGGCGTGCTGCGTATGGTTATGGAGCTCGATGGTGAAATCATCGAACGCATCGATCCGCATGTCGGCCTGCTGCACCGCGGCACAGAGAAGCTGATCGAACACAAGACCTACTTGCAGGCGCTGCCCTATTTCGACCGGCTCGATTACTGCAGCCCCTTGGCGCAGGAATACAGCTACATTCTCGCGATCGAGAAGCTGCTCAACGTCGAGGTGCCAGAGCGCGCGCAGTATATCCGCGTACTGTTCGCCGAGCTTACCCGCATCTGCAACCACATGCTCAACATCGGTGCGCACGTCATGGACGTGGGCGCGATGACGCCGAACCTTTGGGTGTTCGAACTGCGCGAAGACTGCATGAATTTCTTTGAGCGAATGAGCGGTGCGCGCATGCACCACGCCTACCTGCGCCCGGGCGGTGTCCACCAGGACGTGCCCGAGAAGCTGTTGGTCGATATTGGCGAATGGATCGACACGCGCCTGCCGGAACTGTTCGGGGATGCGATGAGCCTCGTGCTCGACAACCGTATCTTCAAGCAGCGCAACGTCGATATCGCCGTCGTCAGCAAGGACGATGCCGTTGCTTGGGGCTTCTCCGGCCCGATGATCCGCGCGGCCGGTATCCCGTGGGACCTGCGCAAATCGCAGCCTTATGACGTTTACGACCGGATGGAGTTCGACATTCCCGTCGGCACCAATTCGGACTGCTACGACCGTTTCGTGGTGCGTGTGAAGGAAGTTTACGAAAGCGCCAAGATCATCAAGCAGTGCCTGGCGCAAATGCCGACCGGCCCCATCGCAAGCACCGACCGGAAAGTAAGCCCTCCCAAGCGTGCCGAGATGAAGCAGTCGATGGAAGCGCTGATACACCACTTCAAGCTCTACACCGAGGGCTTCCATGTGCCCGCCGGCGAAGTGTATGTCGCCACGGAAAGCCCTAAGGGCGAATTCGGGGTGTATCTCGTCAGCGACGGTTCGAACAAACCCTATCGCTGCAAGATCCGCCCGACCGCCTTCAGCCACCTGCAAGCAATGGATTTCATGTCGAGAGGCCACATGCTGCCTGATGCCACCGCCATCCTCGGCGCGATCGACGTCGTGTTCGGGGAGTGTGATCGCTAATGGCTGACCGTTCCCCCGCACCCGATACCCCCGAACTGCGCGAGCGTTGGGGCGCTTTCGAGTTTACCGAGAGCTACCGCGCCAAAGCGGACAGGGCGATTGCGCGCTATCCTGAGGGGCGTCAGCGCTCTGCCGTGATGCCGCTGCTCGATCTTGCCCAGCGGCAGGTCGGCGAGGAAACCGATACGCAAGGGTGGTTGCCGCTGCCTGTGATCGAATATGTCGCCGACTATCTCGACATGCCGGTCATCCGCGTGCTCGAAGTTGCCAGCTTCTATTTCATGTACAACATGAAACCGGTGGGTAAGTATCACGTGCAGGTCTGCGGCACGACTCCCTGCATGCTTCGGGGATCGGACGGTCTCATCGAAACGTGCAAGAAGCGCGGCATGAGCAAGGGCCATGTCTCGGAAGACGGCCTCTGGACCCTCACCGAAGTAGAATGCATGGGCAATTGCGCCACCGCACCGATGGTCCAGATCAACGACGACAATTACGAAGATTTGACGCCCGAGCGCCTCGACGAAATCTTGGACGAACTGGCCGCGGGCAAGCAGCCCAAAACCGGTACTCAGATTGAGGGCAAGCACACGAGCGAGCCGGAAGGCGGCCCGACCACGCTGAGGGAAATGGTGGACGCGAATCACGACTATCGGGGAGAATGGAAATGAGCGCTGACTGGCTCACCATCATACTCGCCATCGTGGGCGTGGTCATCGCGTGGAAAGTGCTCAAGGGCGTCGTCAAGACCGTAGCACTCGTGGCAATCCTGATTGTCGCAGCTATCGTAGTGTTCGGGGGAGGCTTCTGATGCTTGCCGATAAGGATCGCATCTTCACCAACCTGTACGGCTTCCAGGATTGGGGGCTAAAAGCGGCGCAGCACCGCGGTGATTGGGACGACACCAAGTCGCTCATCGCCCGCGGTCATGACAATATCATCGAGGAAATGAAGGCATCGGGCCTTCGCGGTCGTGGCGGAGCCGGCTTTCCTACCGGCCTCAAGTGGTCTTTCATGCCTAAGGAGAGCAAGGACGGACGTCCCAGCTTTCTTGTCATCAATGCGGACGAGTCCGAACCTGGTTCCTGCAAGGATCGCGAGATTATCCGCCACGATCCGCACAAGCTAATCGAAGGCGCACTGGTTGCCGGCTATGCCATGCGGGCGAGGGCGGCCTACATCTACATCCGCGGCGAATATATCCGCGAGGCCGAGACGCTTCAGGCCGCGATCGACGAAGCCTATGACGCAGGACTGATCGGCAAGAACGCGTCGAAGTCGGGCTATGATTTCGACGTCTTCCTGCACCGCGGCGCGGGCGCCTACATTTGCGGCGAAGAAACCGCGATGATCGAGAGCCTCGAAGGCAAGAAGGGCCAGCCACGCCTCAAGCCGCCGTTCCCGGCAGGTGCGGGACTTTATGGTTGCCCGACCACGGTCAACAATGTGGAATCGATCGCTGTCGTCCCGACCATTCTGCGCCGTGGGGCGAGCTGGTTCAGCAACTTCGGGCGCGAGAACAACAAGGGCACCAAGCTCTTCCAGATCTCGGGCCATGTCAACAAGCCCTGCGTGGTCGAAGAAGCGCTCAGCATTCCGTTCAGTGAACTGATCGAGAAGCATTGCGGCGGCATTCGCGGCGGCAAGGATAACCTACTCGCCGTGATCCCGGGCGGTTCTTCAGTCCCGCTGGTTCCGGCAGAGCAGATCTGGGATGCGCCGATGGATTTCGACGGGCTTAAGGAGCTTGGTTCGGGATTGGGAACCGCAGGCGTCATCGTAATGGACAAGTCGACCGATATCGTCCGTGCAATCAGCCGTATCAGCTATTTCTACAAGCATGAGAGCTGCGGCCAGTGCACGCCGTGCCGCGAGGGCACGGGCTGGATGTGGCGCATGATGGAGCGCCTGCGGACCGGCGATGCCGCGGTCGATGAAATCGACATGTTGCAACAGGTGACCAAGCAGGTGGAAGGCCACACCATCTGCGCGCTGGGCGATGCCGCTGCATGGCCGATCCAGGGTCTCATCCGCCACTTCCGCCCCGAGCTCGAACGCCGGATCGAAGAACACAATGCCAAGTTTGCAGAGGCAGCTGAATAATGCCTAAGGTCACCGTCGACGGACAGGAAATCGAGGTTCCGGAGGGCGCCACCGTCCTTCAGGCTTGCGAGCTTGCGGGTAAAGAAATTCCGCGTTTCTGCTATCATGAGCGGCTCTCGATCGCTGGTAATTGCCGGATGTGCCTGGTCGAAGTGAAACCCGGACCGCCGAAGCCGCAAGCAAGTTGCGCGCTTCCTGCCACAGATGGTCAGGAAATCCGTACGGACAGCCAGATGGTCAAGACTGCGCGCGAAGGGGTGATGGAGTTTCTTCTCATTAACCACCCGCTCGATTGTCCGATTTGTGACCAGGGCGGTGAATGCGATCTGCAGGACCAATCGGTTGCTTACGGTCGCGGCGCGACGCGTTACGAAGAGAATAAGCGCGCTGTCACCGAAAAATATATGGGCCCGCTGATCAAGACGGTCATGACCCGCTGTATCCACTGCACCCGCTGTGTGCGCTTCAGCGAGGAGATTGCCGGGGTTGACGAAATCGGCGCGGTGGGCCGCGGCGAGGACATGCAGATCACAACCTATCTGGAGCAGGCCGCCGAACACGAGCTATCCGCCAATGTGATCGATCTGTGCCCGGTCGGCGCGCTCACTTCGCGCCCGTATGCCTTCGAGGCCCGGCCGTGGGAACTCAAAAAGACACTCAGCATCGATGTATCCGACGCGGTTGGCGCGAACATCCGCCTCGACAGCAGGGGGCGTGAAGTCATGCGAGCGCTCCCACGCGTCAATGACGCGGTCAATGAGGAATGGCTGTCGGACAAAGGGCGTTATATGGTCGACGGCCTCTCCAAGCGCCGCCTCGACAAGGTTTTCATGCGCAAGAAAGACGGCCTGAAGCCTGTTAGCTGGGACGAGGCTTTCAAGGCGATCGCTAAGGCGAAGCCTGGCAAGGACATCGCTGCGATCGCTGGCGATTTGGTCGATTGCGAAACCATGTTCGCAGCCAAGGCGCTGCTCAAGGCTTGTGGTTCAAGCCTGATCGAGGGTCGGCAGACCGGCATGGATTATGACGTGTCGAACCTTGCTGCGGTAAATTTCAATTCGACCTTCGAAGGTCTGGAGCAAGCCAAGGCGATCCTCATCGTGGGCAGCCACATCCGCTGGGAAGCGCCGCTCGTGAACGTGCGTATCCGCAAGGCGGTGAAGCGTGGCGCGAAGGTGTTCGTTGTCGGCCCGCATTGGGACACGACGTATCCGGCTGAATTTCTCGGGACCGACCTTGCGGTCCTCAACGATCTTCCCGGACATATTGCCGATGCGTTCAAGGGCGCCGAGCGCAGCGCCGTTATCGTCGGCGGCGGCGCGCTGAAGGGCGCACACGGGAAGGCTCTCGCATTGGCGAGCGAGTGGGGCGCGGACTTCAATGTCCTACATTTCTCCGCTGCACGCATGGGCGGGCTTATGCTCGGCTTTGCGCAGAAGGGCGGGATGAACGACATTGTCGTCGCCAAGCCCAAAGTGTTGATTAGTCTCGGCGCGGACGAGATGAATTTCGAACCGTTTGCGGACTCGCTCAAGGTGTACATCGGCCACCACGGCGACAAGGGTGCGCATGCTGCCGACATCATTCTGCCGGCCGCCAGCTTCGCCGAGAAAGACGGGACCTACGTCAACACCGAAGGGCGCGTACAGTTCGCTGAGAAAGCTGTCTTCGCTCCCGGGGATGCGCGTGAAGACTGGACAATTTTGCGAGCACTCGCTGACGCACTGGGCGTTTCCGTCGGCTTCGACACCTTTGCACAACTTCAGTCGGCCATGATTGCTGAGGTGCCTGCATTGGGCGAAGAAGGCCTCGCCGATTATGGCGCACTGCCCAAAGCCGATGCCAAGACGAAGGCTCAAGGCACGATGGGCGCTTATCCGATCAAGGACTTCTACCTTACCAATCCGATCGCGCGCGCAAGTGCAGTGATGCAGCATTGCTCGAGTGAACTGCTCCACGGCGGCGAGCTGGCGGAGGCCGCGGAATGACCGAATTTTTCCAATCACTTGGCATGTCGTATGAATGGGCATGGGGTGTCGCGACGATCGCCGGTATCCTGCTGATTGCTTTGCCACTCATGCTGTCGGTGGCGATGATCATTTATGCGGACCGCAAAATCTGGGCCGCGATTAACCTGCGGCGCGGGCCCAATGTGGTCGGACCCTTCGGCCTTCTGCAGAGCTTTGCCGACGGTCTGAAGGTCATGCTTCAGGAAACGATCATACCGAGCGCAGCCAACAAAGGGATTTTCATCCTCGCCCCGATCGTGACGTTCACGGTGGCGCTTGCGGCTTGGGCGGTAGTTCCGTTCAGCGCCACTGCCGTGCTGGCAAATATCAACGTGGGCCTGTTGTACATTCTGGCGATCAGCTCACTGTCGGTTTACGGCATCGTGATGGCGGGCTGGGCGTCGAACTCCAAGTATCCGTTCTTTTCCGCCATGCGCGCAGCCGCACAAATGATCAGCTATGAAGTCTCGATTGGCTTCATTCTCGTTTGCGTGATCCTCTATGCTGGCACCTTCAATCTGAACGAGATCGTTCTGGCGCAAAAAGGCCACGGTTTTGGGATCGTGAACGGGTACTTCTTCAATCTGCTCCTGTTTCCGATGTGGGTGATGTTCTTCATCTCCAGCCTGGCGGAGACCCAGCGCGTTCCATTCGACCTGACGGAGGCCGAGAGCGAGCTCGTCGCGGGATACCAGACAGAATACAGTTCGATGAGCTTCGCACTATTCTGGCTTGGTGAATACGCCAACATCCTGCTTATGTGCGTGCTCAACGCTCTGCTGTTCTTTGGTGGATGGCTCCCTCCGATCGACTGGGCTCCGCTTTATTACGTGCCGGGTATCATCTGGTTGTTGCTGAAGGCATTTTTCTTCTTCTTCATGTTCAGCTGGGTCATGGCGACCGTCCCACGCTATCGTTACGATCAGCTGATGCGACTGGGCTGGAAGGTATTCCTGCCGATCAGCCTGCTGTTCGTCGTTCTCATTTCCGGTTGGCTGATGGCCACCGGCCACTACGGAGCCGCCGCATGAGCGTCGCGCAACTCGTAAAATCTTTCACTCTCTGGGAGTTCGTGAAGGCGCATGCTCTCACCTTGAAGTATTTCTTCAAGCCCAAGGTGACGATCAACTATCCGTTCGAGAAAAATCCGCTGTCCCCGCGCTTCCGCGGCGAGCACGCGCTGCGCCGTTATCCCAACGGGGAGGAACGGTGCATCGCTTGCAAGCTATGTGAAGCTGTGTGCCCGGCTCAGGCAATTACGATCGAGAGCGAACCACGCGAAGATGGCAGCCGCCGGACTACCCGTTACGACATCGACATGACCAAATGCATCTACTGCGGCTTCTGTCAGGAAGCCTGCCCAGTCGATGCTATCGTCGAGGGACCGAATTTCGAATATGCTACCGAAACCCGTGAGGAATTGCTTTACGACAAGGCAAAGCTCCTCGCAAATGGTGACAAGTGGGAGCGCGCCATAGCCGCGAACCTTGAAGCCGACGCACCCTACCGCTAACCGCGCCGCAAACGAATCCGGGGCATCATGATACAGACTATCGCCTTTTATATCTTTGCGGTGCTTGTGATCGCGTCCGCCGTGATGGTGATCACGGCCCGCAATCCGGTGCATTCGGTCCTTTGGCTTATCTTGGCCTTCTTCAACGCAGCGGGACTGATGGTGCTTGTCGGTGCGGAATTCATCGCGATGCTGCTGGTCATTGTTTACGTCGGGGCCGTGGCAGTCCTGTTCCTGTTCGTGGTCATGATGCTCGATATCGACGTTGCAGCCTTGCGGGCCGGTTTCGTGAAGAACTTTCCGTTGGGTATCGTCATCGCTCTAATCCTCCTGGCTGAGCTCGTCCTGGGGCTAAGCGCTTATCGCGTGGGCGCTATCGAGCTGGGCACGGCTGCAGCAGGCGAGGCGCCTGCGATGGTGGCAAGCAACACAGGTGCCATCGGCGGTTTGCTTTACACGAGATATCTCTTCCTGTTCGAGGCCGCGGGCATCATTTTGCTCGTCGCGATGATCGGCGCAATCGTGCTGACCCACCGCCCTCCGAAGAGCAAGCGCGGTCATCAGGATATCGGGAAGCAGGTTCGGAGGAACCCGGACGAGGCCACTGTTATGAAGCAGCCTACCGTGGGCGAGGGGGTCGAATTGTGATTGGCGTCGAACATTATGTCATCGTCAGCGCGATTCTGTTCGTGCTTGGCGTGCTGGGCATCTTTCTCAATCGGAAAAACATCATCGTCATCTTGATGGCTATCGAACTCATTCTGCTGTCCGTGAACCTCAATCTTGTCGCCTTCAGTGCCTTTCTCGGCGATCTTGTGGGGCAGGTCTTTGCTATGTTTGTCCTGACAGTTGCCGCGGGCGAGGCCGCTATCGGGCTAGCCATTCTGGTGATTTATTTCCGTGGCCGCGGCACCATCGCGGTCGACGATGCCAACCGGATGAAGGGATAAGCATCCGTGCAGACCTCCATTCTTTTCATTGTCTTCCTGCCCCTGCTTGCTGCGATCGTGGCAGGGCTGGTCAACAAGAGTGCGCCGAGCGTCTTTGCTAAGGCGATCACGACCGGTTCGCTGTTCATTGCCTGCATCCTGAGCTGGCCGATATTTCTCGGCTTCGTAAGCGGTAGTGCCGAAGCGACGGTCGTGCCGGTTCTCACATGGATGCAATCCGGTGAGCTCTCTTTCGACTGGGCTTTGCGTGTCGACACGCTGACCGCAATCATGCTGGTGGTGATCACGACAGTATCCGCACTCGTACACTTGTATAGCTGGGGGTACATGGATGAAGACCCGGATCAGCCCCGGTTCTTTGCATATCTCTCGCTGTTCACCTTTGCCATGTTGATGCTCGTGACAGCAGATAATTTGGTCCAGATGTTCTTTGGTTGGGAAGGGGTGGGCCTCGCCAGCTATCTGCTGATCGGGTTCTGGTTCAAGAAACCAAGCGCCAATGCCGCCGCAATGAAAGCTTTCGTGATTAACCGTGTTGGTGACCTTGGCTTCATGCTCGGAATTTTCGGCACGTTCTGGGTGTTCGGAACGGTGTCTATCCCCGAGATCCTGGCTGCCGCACCTAGCATGAGCGGTGCGACGATCGGCTTCCTTGGTATACGCGTGCATACCATGGATGTCCTCTGCATCCTTCTCTTCATCGGGGCCATGGGCAAGTCCGCTCAGCTTGGGCTGCACACCTGGCTCCCCGACGCAATGGAAGGGCCGACGCCGGTTTCCGCCCTTATTCACGCGGCCACCATGGTGACTGCTGGCGTGTTCATGGTCTGCCGTTTGTCCCCGATGTTCGAGACGGCTCCCGCTGCTCTGGCGATGGTCACCTTTATTGGCGCGGCCACCTGCATATTCGCGGCGACCGTGGGCACCACCCAGTGGGACATCAAGCGCGTCATCGCCTATTCGACGTGTTCGCAGCTGGGTTACATGTTCTTCGCTGCGGGCGTGGGAGCCTATGGCGCTGCGATGTTCCACCTCTTTACTCATGCATTCTTCAAGGCGCTCTTGTTCCTGGGCGCTGGCTCGGTCATCCATGCGATGCACCACGAGCAGGACATGCGTTATTACGGTGCGTTGCGTAAGCATATCCCGCTGACCTTCTGGGCCATGATGTTCGGCACGCTCGCCATTACGGGCGTTGGCATTTACCACCTTGGGGCTGGCTTCGCCGGGTTCTGGTCAAAGGATGCAATTCTTGAGGTGGCTTACGGGCGTGGTACCGACCTTGGCAATTTTGCGTTCTGGATGGGAACACTGGCAGCCCTGCTGACGAGTTTCTACAGCTGGCGCCTGATGTTTCTCACCTTCTGGGGTAAGCCGCGCTGGGCGGATAGTGAGCATATCCAGCACGCGGTCCACCACGGTCATGATGAGCCGGAGGAGCATAATCCGCCGATTCAGGAAGATTCCGGGCATGATGTGAGTCATCATGTGCCGTCGGATGACTATGAGGCAGGCACCGCCGGGTATCACCCGCATGAGAGCCCAGTCAGCATGCTGATCCCGTTGGGCGTTCTGTCCCTCGGGGCGATCTTAGCGGGGCAGGTCTTTGCACCTACCTTCCTTGATAATGCGGCCTTCTGGAACGGCGCGATCTTCTACAATGAAGATCTGATCCATCGGATGCATAACGTGCCTTACCTTGTGAAGTACGCGGCATTCATTGTGATGGTCATCGGGCTGCTCGTGGCGTGGCTTGGTTATATCAAGGATACCTCGGTTCCGGGTAAGGCGGCCGAACAGCTTGGGCCGGTCTATCGGTTCTTCTACAACAAGTGGTATTTCGATGAACTGTACCACTACCTATTCGTGGTCCCCGCATTTTGGCTGGGCCGACAGTTCTGGAAGCTTGGCGATATGGGGACCATCGATCGCTTCGGGCCCAATGGTGTGGCTTGGGTGATCGAAAAGGGCTCGGTCGGGGCCAAGCGGTTCCAGACCGGATATCTGTATAGTTACGCGCTGGTGATGCTCCTCGGGCTTGTCGCCGCCATCACCTGGGTTCTGTTCTGATGGAGTTTCCCATCCTCTCGATCATGCTCGCAGTGCCGCTCGTTGCGGCCATAGCCTGCCTGTTCCTCAACGCCTCGGCCGCGCGCATCGTTGCGCTGGTCGCTACTCTTGTCGATCTTGCGCTCGGAATTCTGCTTTGGCTCAATTACGACATCGGTGGTGCCCAGTGGCAGTTCACTGAGCGAGCGGGGCTCTTCGCAGGCTTCCAATATGCGCTCGGCATCGACGGCATTGCGTTGATGCTGATCATGCTCAGTGTATTCCTGATGCCCATCTGCATCTTGGCGAGCTGGACTTCGATCACGAAGCGTGTCGGCGAATATATGGCAGCTTTCCTGCTGATGGAAATGCTGATGATCGGCGTCTTTGCCGCTCAGGACATTTTCCTGTTCTACATATTCTTCGAAGCAGGCCTCATTCCGATGTATCTGATTATCGGGGTGTGGGGCGGCGACAACCGCATCTACGCATCGTACAAATTCTTCCTCTACACCTTGCTCGGCTCCGTACTGATGCTGATCGCAATGCTGTGGATGGTGAACGATGCAGGGACCACCGAAATTCCAGCGTTGATGCAGTATGATTTCCCGGCAGACGCTCAATTCTGGTTGTGGCTTGCCTTCTTCGCGAGTTTTGCTGTGAAGATGCCGATGTGGCCGGTCCACACATGGCTTCCTGATGCTCACGTTCAGGCACCGACCGCCGGTTCGGTCATCCTTGCCGGTGTGCTTCTGAAGCTCGGCGGCTATGGCTTTATCCGTTTCAGCCTGCCTATGTTCCCCGATGCCAGTGCAGATCTTGCCTGGCTTGTCTTTGCCTTGTCCATGGTTGCTGTCGTCTATACTTCGCTCGTTGCCTTGGTGCAGTCGGACATGAAGAAACTGATCGCCTACTCGTCGGTAGCTCACATGGCGATCGTGACGGTGGGCCTTTTTGCATTCAACGTGCAGGGGCTTGAAGGCGCGATGATGGTCATGCTGGGTCACGGACTGGTTTCCGGAGCGCTGTTCCTGTGTGTGGGTGTGATCTATGACCGCCTCCATACCCGTGAGATTGCTCGCTATGGCGGTCTCAGCATCAACATGCCGAAATATGCCTTGTTCTTCCTGCTCTTCACCATGGCGAGCGTGGGCCTGCCGGGTACAAGCAATTTCGTTGGAGAATTCCTGGCGCTTGCAGGCATCTACGAAGTGTCGACTTTCGTGACGCTGGTGTGCACTACCGGCATCATCCTCGGTGCAGCCTACATGCTCTATCTCTACCGCCGTGTCGCGTTTGGCGAGCAGAAGAATGCTGATGCTGCCGCCATGACCGATCTTAACGCCCGCGAATGGGCCATGCTCGCCCCCATCGCAGCCGCAGTGTTGTGGATGGGCATTTATCCCGAAAGTTTCCTAGCTCCCATGCGTCAGGACATCGCCGCCCTCGAAACGCGCCTTGCTGGTGTCGCACCGCGTTATGATAGCCCTCTCAATCAAGGGACGCCGCGCGAACACGCTGCGAATTACGTAGCTCCGATCCACGCCGAAGAAGGGCATGAAGGGGAGGGGGCGCACTAATGTCCTATTCGACATCCCTCTACCTGACCGGGCCGGAAATTGCTCTTTCCCTGTCGGGCCTAGTTCTTCTTCTCGTGACAGCTTGGACCGGTGAAAAAGCCGCACGCGCAATCACCATTGCAGCCGTGGCCGCTCTTTTCGGCGCCCTGTTCTTCAATGTATCTCTTTTCGACCAAGGGGCTGCCGGCATTGCTTTTGGCGGACTGTTTCTGGCCGACGGATTTGCAGTCTTTGCCAAAAGCCTGGTCTATATCGCAACGATTGCCTGCCTGATCGTCGCTCCGCGCTATTTCGACGCGCGCGGACAATATCGCGGCGAATATCCCGTACTCATGCTTTTCAATGCCGTCGGCATGGGCATGATGGTTTCGGCAACAGACTTGATGACGCTGTACATCGGTCTCGAGATGTCGAGCTTGTCATCATATGTGCTCGCAAGCTTCGCACGGACCAATGAAAAGTCGAGTGAGGCTGGCCTCAAGTACTTCGTGCTTGGTGGGCTCGCATCAGGAATTATCCTGTATGGTGTGAGCTTGGTCTACGGTTTTTCCGGGACCACCAATTACGAGGGCATTCGCGCAGCATTCGCGCTCGATTTCTCCACGGGTGCGATGTTTGGTGTGGTCTTCGTGCTCGCCGGACTTGCTTTCAAAATTGCTGCCGTGCCGTTCCACATGTGGACGCCGGATGTGTATGAAGGTGCACCAACTCCTGTTACCGCGTTCTTCGCGAGTGCTCCGAAGGTCGCAGCGGTTGCCATGTTGGTTCGAATGGCGACCGGTCCCTTCGGTGGACAGATCGAGGCTTGGCAGCAAATCGTAATTTTCGCAGCGCTTGCGTCGATCGTGGTGGGGGCACTGGGGGCAATTGGCCAGTCCAATCTGAAGCGTCTCCTCGCCTACTCCTCCATCAACAATGTCGGATTCACTCTTATCGGACTTGCTGCTGCGACCCCGGAAGGAATGTCAGGCGTCCTGGTTTATCTTTCGATCTACGTCTTCATGACGATTGGCAGCTTCACTGCGTTGCTGATGTTGCGCGACAAAGATGGCAATGCTCTGACATCGTTCGATGACATTTCCGGCCTCTCGACAACGAGCCCGGCGCTTGCTTGGTGCTTGCTCTCCCTCATGTTCAGCTTGGCTGGCATACCTCCGCTCTTCGGTTTTTGGGGCAAGTTCGTAGTGTTTCAGGCGGCTGTACAAGCGGATATGATCGCCCTTGCTGCGATCGGCATCGCGGCCAGCGTGATCGGGGCATTTTATTACATCAAGTTCGTGAAGGTCATGTTTTTCGATGATCCGAAGGGCTCGGGTCCTGCGGCAGCTCCGATCTCTCACTGGATTGTTCTCGGTGTGAGCGTGTTGATAATTTCGCCCCTCGGCTACCTGTTGACACCTTGGCTTGGCGACGTGGCCGATATGGCGGCCCGAGCCCTGTTCATAGCAGTTTGATCCGGACGATTTCCGAAACCGGGAGTACTAACGCCGATCTCGCTTCTGCGGTTCGCGCAGGGGAGATTGTAGCTGAGGGCGATTGGATTGTAGCCGACCGCCAAACTACCGGACGAGGCCGACAGGGACGTAGTTGGTTTGACGGTCTTGGCAATTTCATGGGTTCGACTGTCGTCCGTCTGAACGAACGAGACCCGGCCCCTGCGAGTTTGGCGCTCATGGCTGCACTCGCGCTCTACGAGACTGTTCAGCCGCTGCTCTCCAACGCTGCTGACCTCAAGTTGAAGTGGCCGAACGACCTCCTGCTTGGCGGTGCTAAAGTGGCGGGCATCCTTCTTGAACGTGAAGCCCAAGCGATTGTCGTAGGGATAGGGGTCAATCTGGCGATCGCGCCCGACCTTACCGACCGTCGCACGACCGCTCTTTCAAGATTCGGACCAACCCCTGATCGCGATCTCTTTGCGAACTCACTTGCCAACCACTTCGCCCGGGAAGTCGAGAGATGGCGAACCTACGGGATTGAGCCACTGGTTCGCCGATGGGAAACCGTAGCACATCCGCCGGGCTCGGAGTTGTGCGTCAATCCTCCGGGTGAGGAACAGATCAGGGGGACATTCGCCGGATTGACTGAAACTGGCGCGCTGCGCCTTCGTTTGTCCAGTGGAGACGAGCGTATCATTCATGCAGGCGACGTAATGCTCGCCAGTGAGGAAAGCTGAACCATGCTGCTTGCTGCGGATGTCGGAAATACCAACGTGGTCTTCGCCCTGTTCGACGGGCGTGAAATAAAGGCACGCTGGAGAATTGCGACCGATGCCAGGCGAACCGGCGACGAATATGCCGTCTGGCTGTTGCAATTACTTAATCTCGAGGGATACGAGCGGCGCGACATCACGCAGATCATCATCGGTTCGGTCGTCCCGAGATCGATCCATAATCTCACGGTGCTTTCTCAGAAATATTTTGCCGTGGAACCGGTGATAGCCGGACAGGGCCATGCGGAATGGGGTTTCGAACTCGATATCGAACAGCCCAGCTCATTGGGTGCTGATCGTGCTCTCAACGCCTTGGCCGCTCATGCAAAATATGATGGCGACCTCATAGTAATCGATTTCGGTACTGCCACCACCTTTGATATGGTCGATTTCAATGGCGCCTATAAAGGCGGCATAATTTCGCCAGGGATTAATCTCTCCCTTGATGCTCTCGTCGGCAACACCGCGAAACTGCCCCGCATTGCGATCGAGAAGCCAGCTAGCCAGAGCGTAATAGGCAGAAACACCGAGCAGCAGATGCTGATTGGCGTCTTCTGGGGGTATGTCAGTTTGATCGAAGGCTTGATCGAAAGGATGAAGCGCGAAATCGGACGGCCCGCAAAAGTTGTCGCCACCGGTGGGCTCGCCCTACTTTTCGATGAGCACACCAATCTATTCGATGCCGTCGATAGCGATCTAACGCTCGACGGCCTTGCCATTCTAGCGGAGCGTGCATCCCCTTGAGAAAGAACTTTACCCCCGAAGACGAACTCCTTTTCCTTGCACTGGGGGGATCGGGCGAGATCGGCATGAATGTCAATCTGTACGGTTGTCAGGGCCGCTGGCTCATGGTCGATCTGGGCATGACGTTCTCTGGGGGACAGTATCCCGGCGTTGATCTGGTTTTTGCCGATCTCGAATTTATCGAGGATCGGGTGAAGGATCTGGATGCGATCGTGCTCACCCACGCTCATGAGGATCACATCGGTGCGGTGCCTTATTTCGCTGCCGATCTCGGTGTCCCGATATTCGCGACCCCGTTTACGGCAGAACTCGTGAGGAGAAAGCTTCAGGAAGCCAATCTCGAACGCGAAGTCGAGGTCAACATCATCGAAGAAGACCATGGCAGTTTCCAGGTCGGACCTTTCGAAGTCACCTATATCCCGCTCGCGCACTCGATTGCGGAAGGCAACGCCTTGCTCATCGACACCCCGCACGGCCGGATTTTCCATACCGGGGATTGGAAGCTGGATGAAGATCCCATCATCGGCGAACCAGCGACCGCGGAAGAGCTGACGGAGATCGGAGACGACGGAGTTCTCGCGCTTGTTTGCGACAGCACCAACGTATTCAATCCATCCCCGAGCGGTTCCGAAGGCGCGGTATTCAAAGGCCTACTCGAGGAGATTCAAAAGCATTCCGGCAAGCGGGTATTGGTTACTACCTTCGCAAGTAACGTTGCGCGATTGCACACCTTGGGAGAGGTAGCCCGCGAGACAGGGCGCCAGATGTGCGTTGCCGGACGTTCCCTCGACCGAATAATCGAAGTCTCGCAAGCTAACGGCTATCTTTCCGATTTTCCTGAACCGGTCGATTTCGACACGGCCATGGGCTTACCGCGTGGCGAGGTGCTGATCCTTGCAACCGGTGGGCAGGGCGAGCCTCGTGCAGCGCTTTCCCGCATTTCCGAAGACAATCATCCGCTAAAGCTGGTTGCGGATGATGTAGTCCTGTTCTCCAGCAGGCAAATCCCTGGGAATGAACTGTCTATAGGCGCGGTGCAGAATAGGCTCGCTGCCAAGGGTATTACCATGGTGACTGACAGACAAGGTATGATCCATGTTTCGGGTCATCCGGGACGTCCGGAGCTAGAGGCACTTTACGGTTGGTTGCGACCAGAGGTCCTCGTGCCGGTTCATGGTGAAATGCGGCACATGCAGGAACAGGCACGGCTAGGCCTAGCGAATGGCATTGCCGATGCCGTCGTTCAGCAAAATGGCGATATCGTGAGGCTCGCTCCAGGAGCGCCAGGCAAGATTGCAGAGGTAAGGGCGGGGCGGCTTGTTCTGGATGGCGACATAATCACTCCAGCGGATGGCGACAGTATCGTGATGCGCCGCCGCATCATGCAAGAGGGCATTGTCGTTGTTGCGCTTGATGATCGTCTCAACCCGGTCATCGACAGCGTGGGCCTGCCGCTCGACGAAGATTACGACGACTTCGTCCGCGAAGGCATCGAAGATATTCGTACTGCTATCACGAAACTGAAAGGGGCAGATCGCAAATCGCGCAGCAGCGTCCATGAAGCAGCTCGTTTGGCTGCACGTCGCGCCGCACAGCGATGGTCAGGCAAACGCCCTCAGATTCGCGTTATTCTTCCTTCGACGGGACTGAGTTGATCCGATGAATTTGCCGATGGAATGGACGTCGATCCTGGCAATCTATGCGCTATTCTGGGTTGTAAGTGCGTTTGTGCTGTTGCCATTCGGCGTCCAGACACATGACGAGGCAGGCGTTGAGAAAGTACCCGGACAGGCAGACAGCGCCCCCGCCAATTTCCGGCCGGGCCTGATCGCCAAACGTGCGTCCTTGCTTGCTGCGTTACTGACCGTGGCTTACGTACTCAATTACGCTTTCGGATGGATCGAGGCTGAAGACCTGATTTTTTGGGGCCCAACTGCGAGCTGAGATTTATTGTCTGAGCCGTTCGAGGGCTTGGGCCAGGACCACGTACAATTTGCCCATATCGCTGGAGAGAAGTGTAACGCTGACTGCGTTGCCATCCCGCGTCGACAGCAATGTCCTCAACATGGCCTCGAAATCGTGAATGTACCGGTTGACGTGTTCTCGGAAGTCACTGTCTAAGTCGTAAATTGAGGCAATTTCCCGAGCTTCGGAACTGTCCAGAAGTCGAACCGCACGGCGCGTAAAGATACCGCGATCTCCACGAAGATAGCTGGCCCAGGCCGTGTCCGTCACTTCGCTCGAAAGAGCCTTGGCGATGTCGATGGAATTTGAATTCAGACTCTCGGTAATCAATGCGACGCGTCTTGCGAAATCGCTATCGATCGTATCCGTCGCTTTATCGCGAGCGTGGGCCACGCGAGCCTCGAGATTGCTGGTGAGGTCATTGAGCCTGGCGAGTTGATCACGCAGGTTCTGAGCCATTTCCCGAGTAGCAACGTTCGACCGGTCGCGCGCCGCATTGAGTTCCTCAAGCGCGTTCTCGGTTTTTTCCGATAGTGCCTGATCGATGGCGTCGGCACTGCGCGATCCGATTTCTTCGGCCAAACGTGAAATTCGCTCTGCCTGATCGGTCTCGATAGAAGCAAGCGCGTTGCGGGCCTTGCCTTCCAGTGCCGTGAGCGCATCATGTAGTTCGCCCTGCACCTGCTTTGCGAATGTATCGCTGTCGGATGCCAGAGATGCGAGAGAGGCTCGAAGTCGCTCGACTTCTTCTACTTGTCTTGCCGCCGAACCGTCGAAGTCGGTTTGGAAAGAACCGATCTCTTCAATTGTGTGCTGTATGCGGCCAGCTATGAGCTCCATCCTGCCTTCGAGAGTTTCTCCCGACGATCTTGCGTCTTGCAAGAGAACATGCACCTTATCCGCACGGAGTTCGAGCTCTTCAAGGCCCGCCTCGGAAATCGCCATCGCCTTGGGGAGTTCTTCGCCAGTCTTCTTGGCAGTTGCCTGGATGAGTTCCAGCAAGCGAACACTGGCGTCGGTCAGCCGCGCGATATGCTCATCCGTGCCTTCGAGCGCTTCACGGCTGCTGCGCAGCTGGTTGCCCAACGCATCGATACCGCCTCCAAGCGCTTCGCGCGCTTCATGACCGTGGGCAGCAACCTTGCTAAAGGTCAAACCGAGGGAATTGATCCGTTCGGCGAGTTCATCGCCCTCCGTAGCAAGAGTTGCAAGCTGTTCGCGTTGTGCATCGCGCCGAGTGCCGATCGCTTCATCCAATAGCGCCATCTGGTCGTTCATCTGGCGAGCGATGGCATCGTACGCGTCGGCAAGGGCTTGGGTACGGGCTGCAGTATCATCTTCGAACTGGCGGTTGCGCTCGGCAATGCGGGCATCCACAGTTTCAGCCTGTTCAAACAGGTCGCGCAGCTTGGTGTTGGCAGAATCCAGGGCCGCATCGTCGATAGCCTTGATTTCGGCAACTGCCCTTTCAAGGCGTTCCTTCATCTGGTCGATCTGACGCGTCCATGCCCCGATGGCGAGATCTTCTCCTTCTCGAACAGCGGACGCAACTTCCACCGCCTCCCTGCGCAAGGTTTCCATTCGATCCCTTATTGCCGAAATAGAAGCTTCTTCCTGCGTGGTCGCTTCTGCATGGGCCTCTCCGAGTTCGCTTCGCAAAGCGAGGCTTCTCGCCCGCAAAGCCGAAAGAGCCTCGACCTCCTGAGCCTGCAGATCGCTTCGAATGGCGTCGCTTCCTTCGGCCAGCGTCGCAAAACGCTCGTTCGCGATTGCCTCCAACTGGTCTGCTTGGGAGGAAAAAGCGGAGAGGGCTTCATCCACTCTCTGTAAAAGAGCATCTATCTGGCGCTCGCTCGCTTCGCCGAACTCGTTCAGTTTCTCGAACGCCGCGACGAGCGCACCTAGTTGGTCCTTCGCCGTCCGGCCCGCACCGACGATCTGGTTGGAAACGTCCTTGGCTGAATTGGCGACAACGGGAAGATCGCCGCGCAGCCTGCGCATATTCTCCAGGGCAGTTTCGCTAGTAGCCGCGATGGAATTCAGATGATCGCCATTTTCGGCTATCAAGCTTTGCAGCCTTTCAGCATGACCGGAGATGCGTTCCGAAGCGCTACGTCCAAGATATTCCAGATCGCGCGATTGATTGCCGAGAAACTCCCTCGCGAGGCTGAGTTCACGATTTACCGTTACAAGACGCTGTTCGAGCAGCGCAGTCTCTTTCGATAAAGCGGCTGCGACATTGCCGTACCGGGAAGCTTCGCGCGTGGCAGTACGCGACACAAGTACCCAGCACACCAAGATCACCATCACTGGGACAGACCAATCTGCCACGAGTGCAGCGACTTGTCGTGGTGCTGGCGAGACTGTGATTGCCGAAAGGTTGGCCCAGATAAAAAAGCCGGTCCAGCCGATGATGGCGATCGCTATGAGGACCTTCCCAATCCAGGCGCTCGATCGCTCTGCGGGCTCTTCGTCCAGCCACTCGGTTTCCGCAAATTGATCTTCTTCGAAACTAGTATCGGGTATTTCTCCCGCGACCGTTTCTGTTGGATTGCCTTCAATGGCATCCGATCCTTCGACCACCGAAATATGCGAGCGTTTTTTCATCGCTCTCTCCTACCACATGTCCCGCTATCATAAACCCTTGTTAACCATTGGAACCCGCTAAATATGCAGCTTGTAAGTGTTTCGAGGCAAAACCGGGCACGTTATCGCAAGGAACGGCCCGACAAGCACCCATTTGCGCCGCCGCATTTTGCAGGGTAGCGGGACGAAACGCATTCGAACAATTCTGTTAAAGGAGAAACCGTGCGGATCGCAGTGCTGTCTACTACGGATACAGATAGCTCAAGAGGAGAACCACGGGCAGCGTTTCGTACGCTCGCTGGCGCAACTATTGCGGACCGGCAACTTGATCTCGCTTTGCGGCTTGGATGTGAACGCATTGTCTGTTTGGCCGATTCCATCGGTCCGGAGATCGTGGGTCTTCAATCCCGAGCAGAAACGGCCGGCACAAAATTCAGGGCTGTCAAATCCAGCAGTCGCCTGCCGGGAATGATTGGCCCTGACGACGAAATGCTGCTTATTTCGAACGGATTATTGGTAGACGACGATGCTGCCGTTGCGGCTCTCGAAGAGCCCTCAGTCCTCGCATTTCCGGCGGATCTTGCTGTTCCTCTCGGATTTGAGAGGATCGATCTCGGTCTCGCATGGAGCGGCATTCTTCTTGGTCCGGGCAAACTGACAAGCGATCTTCAACACTTACCGGGTGATGTCGATGCCGTGTCTTCCTTGCTCCGGATAGCTCTGCAACACGGAGTTCCGCCAGTCTTATTGGATAGAAAACTGCTCGCAAAAGGTGACTGGCAGCTTGCCCCGGATGCCGATGCGCTGGCGGTGAGAGAGAAGCGCTGGATAGACGCGCAGCGAGAAAGGATATCGTTTCGTGCTCCCGGCATGGCGGTCGCGGAACGCGCTGGAGCGAGGCTTGCCCGCGACATCGTCGGTCGGAAAACAGAGATCGCGCCAACGCTGCTCGCAGTCGCGTGCGCGATCGCAGCAATGTTCGCTGCTTGGTTCGAGCTTCCCGGATACGGACTGGTCCTGACAACTGCAGTCGCGCTTTTTAGGCACCTCGCAGTCGTCGTCCAACGGATATCAGCCGCCGGCACAGGCAAAGATCATTCGACCCATCTCCAGGCCATCCTCGACTACGGCCTTGATCCACTCTTCATTATCTTGCTCGGTCTTTCAGCATACGGAACATTGGGCTGGATGAGTTTCTTCATTCCCCTCGTTCTCTTCGGTTTGCTACGGTTGGGGGAACGCTATGCGAACGAAAGGTGGCGTCGAACATATGCTGATCGAGTGGGGCTTGGCGTTGTGCTGAGCGTAGCAGCATTTTTTCATCTTGCTGCAGAAGTGGCCGCTGTTCTCGCCCTCATCGTTCTGGCCTCACGCTTTTTCAACGGCGCTCGTGCAAGCTAATTTCGAATTAACCGTGAACGCATAGAGGAGCAGCAGCCGGCTAAGGCAAGTCATGTTGCGAAGCCGTCTCTCGTCGTACTAAATTGAGGATGGGCAGTTCGTTGAACGCCAATTTCGGCCGATCAATGGAGAAGGCGAAGATAATGGGAAGCCGTCAAATGCAGGAGCTTGGCTGTGCAACGACGGATTACGCCGACCGTCTGCTGATAGCCGATGGGCGTCTCGAGCGTTTGAACGAAGACTGCGGAGGACGGGTCGGCGCAACATTGGCGATCCCCGAACTTCTCGACATCGTGGTCAAGGCCAGAGAATACGAGCAATGCCTCTCCCGCCAATTCACTGCGATTGAAGACGGGCAGCGCGTTTCTGCCTGGGTCGAGGTCGAACCGAAAGGCGGCCGGGAAACTGGCTGCTCGATTAGGGTGCTCGCGTGGCATTCAGAAACTGGCTTGGAAAGCGCAGGGCGGGAGAAGCAAAGGCATAGGGGGGAATTACTGTGCCTGCTTTCCGATCTGAGCCTTCGAATTGATCAGTCTGACCGCATTCTTTCCGTCGTCAGGGCAAGTAGCGAATTGGAGGGGGTGGAAGAAGCAGTTGGCGCAAATGTCGGCCAGAAATGGACCGGAATTTTCAGCTTTCCGGATCGCGCCGCTGGCCAGACCGGTAGTGGCGAAACGCCCAAGCCCTTGATCTGCAGCTTTTCACCCACAGGCCAGGAATTGACGGCCTTCGTGGAGAATTTTGAAAGACGAGAGGGCGACGGGGCACCTTCGGCAATCCATTTCTTCGCAAAGCGAGCACCGCTTTCCCAGTCGCAGACTCCTACCGGAACACCTTCAATAGGCGGGGACCTTGCCTCCGTACTTCGCCAGCCAATCAATCGCATCATCGCGAATGCCGAAACAATACGTACTCAATTGGCAGGGCCCATAGGTGCTCAATACAGCGATTACGCTGCCGACATCGCGAGTGCGGGACAGCATCTTCTCGCTCTTATGGATGACCTGTCCGATCTTGCCATCGTGGAGGCGGACAATTTTTCAACTGCACCCGATCGGATTGATCTAGGCGATGTCGCTCGACGAGCTTGCGGCATTTTGCGGGTCCGGGCGCGTGAAAGAAGTATAGAACTTGACCCGCCTCCTGCAGGCGAGAGCCAGCCAGCCATAGCGGAATTTCGCAGAGTGCTTCAGGTGCTTCTCAATTTGATCGGCAATGCGATTCGCTACGCGCCCGAAGACAGCCGAATCTGGGTGCGACTGGATGCGTCGGGCGGAATGGCGATGGTGACTGTCGCGGACCAAGGTTTGGGTCTTACCGCTGCAGAGCAAGTCCGGATCTTTGAGAAATACGAAAGGCTCGGTGAGGGGGAAGATGGCGGAACAGGCCTCGGCCTTTATATCTCCCGGCGCATCGCAAGGGCTATGGGTGGCGATCTGACGGTAGAAAGCGCGCCGGGCCAGGGAGCGCGTTTCTGTCTCGCTGTCCCGATTGCCAATTAAGGACCAGGGCGCGGCACAAGTTCAGGCTTTTCGACGAACCACGATCAACAGCGAAATGCCGAGAAGGAGTGTGGCTGAGCCAATCGCCACCCACGGGCGTTCGCTCAGCATGAAGCTGTTGGCGGGCCATGTGACCAAGCCGAGGCCCTGAAAAGCCCAAAGGCCTCCGGAAAGCATAAGCGCTATTCCGGAGACCTTGAGGATCAGATGCATATCAGCGTTGGCCGATAGGAACGTAATCGCGCTGGGTTGGGCCCGTATAGAGCTGGCGCGGACGGCCAATGACCTGACCAGGGTCGGAAATCATCTCGTTCCACTGGGCCACCCAACCTACCGTACGAGCGAGCGCAAAGAGCGCAGTGAACATGGTGGTCGGGAAGCCAATCGCATTCAGGATAATGCCTGAATAGAAGTCGACATTGGGAAAGAGCTTCTTTTCCTTGAAGTAATCATCATTCAAGGCGAGCTCTTCGAGCTTCAAAGCGGTTTCGAAGACCGGGTCGTTGACATTCAGAGCATCGAACACCTCACGCAGTGTCTGCTGCATGACGGTCGCACGAGGATCGTAATTCTTGTAGACCCGGTGACCAAAGCCCATCAGGCGGAAGGGGTCGTTCTTATCCTTGGCTCGCTCGATGTAATGCGGAATACGGTCAGGAGAGCCGATTTCCTGCAGCATATTGAGCGCTGCTTCGTTCGCACCGCCATGCGCTGGGCCCCAAAGACAGGCAATACCGGCTGCGATGCAGGCGAAGGGGTTGGCGCCGGAAGAACCAGCAAGGCGAACGGTTGAGGTCGACGCGTTCTGCTCGTGATCCGCATGGAGGATGAAGATCCGGTCCATCGCTTTTTCGATCGCCGGATGAATTTCATATTCTTCAGCCGGGACGCCGAACGTCATGCGGAGGAAATTGCCAGTGTAGCTGAGATCATTCTTCGGCTGCATGAAGGGCTGGCCGATCGAATACTTATACGCCATCGCAGCGATCGTCGGCATCTTGGCAATCAAGCGATGGCTGCTGATCGTCCGGTGTTCGGGATCCGAGATGTCCGTGCTGTCATGGTAGAAAGCCGAAAGCGCGCCGACCACCCCGCACATGATTGCCATAGGATGGGCATCGCGACGGAAGCCCTGATAAAACTGCCGCAACTGATCGTGCACCATGGTGTGGCGCGTGATCGTGTAATCGAAGTCGTCCAGCTCGTCCTTGTTGGGCAATTCGCCGTTGAGCAGGAGATAGGCGACTTCCATGAAGCTCGAATTTTCGGCGAGCTGACCGATCGGATAGCCGCGGTGGAGCAGCACGCCCTCTTCGCCATCGATATAGGTCAGCGCGCTTTCACAGCTCGCCGTCGATTTATAGCCCGGATCGTAGGTGAATTTGCCGGTCGAGCCGTAAAGCTTACGGATATCGATGACGTCCGGACCCACGCTTCCCTCGAGGACGGGGAAGTCCTGGGTTTGGTCGCCTAGATTGAGAGTTGCCTGCTTGTCGGCCACGCTTGTCTCCTCAGTTCAATTCATTCGATCCTGAGGGCGCTGCCTGCGCGTCGATACGCGCGAGCGACTCTTCCTTGCCCAGCAGGACCAGTACATCGAAAATTCCGGGCGATGTGGTGGTGCCCGTTAACGCTGCCCTCATGGGCTGCGCCAGCTTGCCGAGACCCAGTTCCAGCTCTTCGGCATACGCCTTCGTAGTGGCTTCGAGAGCCTCGATTGTCCAGTGATTTTCCTTGGCCAGCCGGGCCGAGAGGCCGCCCAGCCGCTGGCGGGCTTCGCCATCAAGCAAGGCTGCAGCTTTGTCGGTCATCTCGAGTGGGCGCTGCACGAAAAGAAATGCCGCGCCTTCAACTAGTTCGTTCACGCTCTTGGCGCGAGGTTTCAACACCGGCATGGCGTCTTCAAGCAGCTGTTGGTTCTCTTCTTGACCGAGCTTGGAAGCGACCAGAGTTGCAAGGCGCGCATCATCGGCTTCGCGAATATAATGTCCGTTCAAGTTCTGGAGCTTCTTGATATCGAAACGCGACGCGCTTTTGCCGACGCCATCCAGATCGAACAGTTCGACTGCTTCTCCGCGCGTAATTTCCTCGCGGTCACCGTGTCCCCAGCCGAGGCGCAACAGATAGTTGAACAATGCCTCCGGGAGGACACCCTCTTCGTCGCGGTACGCTTCGACGCCTACAGCACCGTGTCGCTTGGACAGCTTCGCGCCATCGCTGCCATGGATTAGTGGAACATGCGCGTAAACCGGATCAGGCCACCCGCCTTCGATCTCGTTCATAGCGCGAACAATAGGCAGCTGCCGAAATGCATTGTTGAGATGGTCGTCACCGCGGATAATGTGGGTCACGCCCATGTCATGGTCATCAACGACGACAGCTAACATATAGGTCGGCGTGCCATCAGCCCGCAGGAGGACATAATCGTCGATCTCTGCGTTTTCGACCGTCACCTTTCCTTGGACTTCGTCATCAATGATGGTCTCACCCTCAGTCGGAACTTTGAGGCGTATGACACAGGGCGCCCCTTCAGGCGCCTCGCTTTCGTCCCGGTCACGCCAACGGCGATCATACCGCATCGGCAGCTTGTTAGCTCTCTGCTCCGCTCGCATAGCTTCGAGTTCTTCCGGAGTGGCGAAGCATTTATAGGCATGTCCCGCTTCCAATAGCTGCTTCGCGACCTCTGCGTGCCGTTCGGCCCGATCGGATTGAAAGACCGGCGGTTCGTCGAATTCGAGACCAAGCCAGTCGAGCCCTTCGATAATCTTGTCGATGGCTTCCTGCGTGCTTCGCTTGCGGTCGGTATCTTCGATACGCAGCAGGGCTTTTCCGCCGTGGTGACGAGCATATAGCCAGTTGAAGAGCGCGGTCCGAGCTCCACCGATATGGAGGAAGCCGGTAGGCGATGGCGCAAACCTGGTGACGACCTGTTTGCTGGTTTCGCTTGCCATTGCTTCGTCTTTCCTTTCAAGTCCTTGCATGGCGACACAGCGGACGCCGATGGTGCCATTCGGCGATGGGGGGCTGCCCGCCGATGCTGCAATGCAGCGCCCTTGGCGTATGCGTGCTGCAATGTCCAGATTGGCCGGACAAACCGAAGCATTTCTAGATCGTTCTGGTTTCGACAGGGGCCCATGGCTAACAGTCTGTTTCGCATGCGGAATTGGGATATGGTTCGCGCTTCATGATCTCTGGCAATGGGGCGCTATAGCGTTAGCCTTGGTGATTGTTGCGACGGTTGCAGCTTTTTACAAAAGAGAGCAAGGCAGCCTCCCTAATCTCCGGCTTGCGGTCGCAGCCGTCGCGATAGCAATCGCACTGGGGCTGATGGTGATCTGGGCGAGGTCGGCGATGGTCGGCGCCGAACCCATCGATCACCCCGCGATGATGACACTCGATGCGCGCATTCTCGAACGCGAAGAACAGCCGGCTGAGGGGCGGGTGAGGCTTATCGTCGCGGCGCGCGATGGTGAGATCGGAAGACCTATAAAGGTGCGGATCAACGTTCCTCTTGATCGCGACTCTCCCGAATATAGCACAGGCGCTCATATCCGGTTCAAAGCGCGTTTGATGCCGCCGGCACCGCCCCTGCTTCCCGGTGCGTATGATTTTGCACGGCGGGCGTGGTTTGAAGGACTTGCGGCGACGGGCTCTCTCGCTGGCGAGATCGAATTGGTGGAGCCGGCTACATCCTCTTCGGGCCGCATCGCGAGGATGCAAGAGGGCCTTTCCAGGCATGTCCGGGCACGGTTGGATGGTTCTGCCGGAACGATCGCGGCCGCATTTGCAAGTGGGGATCGCGGCGCCATTGCAACGCAGGATGACGCAGCGATGCGCGATGCGGGTCTGACACATCTGCTGTCGATCAGCGGTCTTCATGTGAGTGCTGTGATCGCGGCGGCCTATTTTCTCGTCATGAAATCCCTCGCTCTTTTTCCTTGGCTAGCGCTCAGAGTTCGCCTGCCCTTGCTCTCTGCGGCCGTGGCGGCCGGCGCGGGAATAGGATACACGCTCTTGACCGGTGCCGAGGTGCCGACTGTTCGCAGCTGCATCGGGGCGCTGCTTGTGCTGGGGGCCTTGGCTCTGGGGCGTGAACCGCTGTCCATGCGGATGGTGGCCCTAGCGGCGGCGATCGTGCTGCTTTTGTGGCCAGAATCATTGGTGGGCCCGAGCTTCCAAATGAGTTTTGCGGCGGTGATTGCGATTGTCGCTCTCCACAATGCTGGTCCGGTGCGCGATTTCCTGGCTTCGCGGGAGGAGAGTTGGCTAAGGCGACTGGGCAGGCGGGTAGTGATGCTTTTCGTGACCGGTCTGGTGATCGAGATCGCGCTTACGCCGATCGTCCTCTTCCACTTTCACCGCGCCGGACTTTACGGTGCGTTTGCCAATGTCATCGCCATTCCGCTTGTGACCTTCGTGTCGATGCCGCTGATTGCGGTGGCCTTGCTCCTCGACCTGCTCGGCGCAGGCGCTCCTGCCTGGTGGCTGGCCGGTCAATCACTCGATCTCCTTCTCTCCATTGCGCATCTGACTGCATCGCAGCCGGGAGCGGTTAAGGTGGTGCCCCATATCGGCCTTCCGGCAGTGCTCTTCTTCGTGGCCGGAGGCTTGTGGCTGGCGCTGTGGCGGGGAAGGGCGCGGCTTGCAGGATTTGGTCCGGTCCTGGTCGGGTCCTTTCTACTGGCGACGACCGCTGCGCCTGACATACTCGTGGCGCGTGATGGCGCCGATGTCGGTCTGGTGGGCGAAGACGGGCGGCTGTTCGTGCTGCGGGACGAGCCCGGATCCTATGCCCAGGACAATCTGGTCGAGCTTGCCGGGACGGAGGCCGCGCCCATCGATCTGGAGCGGTGGCCGGGGGCGCGTTGCAGCCCGGATTTCTGCAGTCTCCCCGTGCAAAAGGGCGAAAGCAGCTGGTTCGTTCTGATCTCCCGCAGCCGCGAGCTGATCGACGAGCGTGCACTCGCCGCGGCATGCGAAAGAGCGGATATCGTTATTTCAGAACGGTGGCTGCCGAGAAGTTGCAGACCCAAGTGGCTGAAATCAGACCGGCGCTTTCTCGAGCGTAGCGGGGGACTGGCCATCTATCTCGATAAGGGCGAAATTGAGACGGTGGCGCAGGGGCAGGGCAGCCATGGATGGTGGAAAGGGGCGAGTGGCGGTTAGGCCAGCTTGCCGCCCCAATTCCCGGCCGGATCAGTGATAGCGGCGCAAAAGGCCGGCAAGCTTGCCCTGAACCTGAACCCGGCCCGCTTCGTAGACCTGCGGTTCATAGCTGCCGTTTGCAGGATCGAGGCGCACCATGGCGCCTTCCTTGCGCAGGTATTTGAGAGTCGCTTCCTCATTATCGACCAGAGCGACCACGATTTCACCGTCACGCGCGGTTTCGGTGCGCTTCACGAGGGCGAAGTCACCATCAAAAATGCCCGCTTCGATCATGGAATCGCCGCTGACTTCGAGGGCGTAGTGATCGCCGGGGCCGAGCAGGGCGGCCGGGACCGGCATCGAGGACTGGCCTTCGATCGCTTCGATCGGGGCGCCGGCTGCGATGCGTCCGTGGAGCGGAACCTCGATGATGTCGTTGGCCGGTTCGGGCGCGACCGGCCTGGCGGCGTGCGCGGCAACGACGGAATCATTGGCAGCAGGCTGGGCAGGCGATGCGGGAGCCCGCGCCGTGCCGGTCACCGAGTTTTCCGGCAGCTTGATGATTTCCAGCGCGCGGGCCCGGTTGGGCAGGCGGCGGATGAAACCGCGTTCTTCAAGCGCGGAAATCAGGCGATGCACGCCGGACTTGCTCTTGAGATCGAGCGCTTCCTTCATCTCTTCGAAAGAGGGCGAAATGCCGGTCTCTTCCAGCTTTTCCTGGATGAAACGGATCAGTTCGTGCTGCTTGGCAGTCAGCATCGGAAAACTCCCATGTTCCTGTTCACAACCCTGTGAACGAATGTGGAACAATTAGGCAACCGATTTTCACAAGTCAAGCAATACAGCCATTTTCGAGCCAGTTGGGGAGAACACCTGTTCCCCTTTCAGTCCTCCGCGTTCCATTCGCCCGACTTGCCGCCGGTCTTGGACAGCAGGCGCACGCCGCTGATCACCATGGCCCGGTCGATCGCCTTGCCCATGTCGTAGAGCGTGAGGAGGGCGATCCCGGCAGCGGCCATCGCTTCCATCTCCACCCCCGTCTTGCCGGTGAGCGAGGCGCTCGCCACCACGCGGATCGCATTGTCTTCCCGCTCGAACTCAACGGTCACGCTTTCCAGCCCGAGCGGATGGCACAGCGGGATCAGATCGCCCGTTTTCTTGGCAGCCATGATCCCGGCGATCCGCGCCGTGGCGAGCGCATCGCCCTTCGCCGTCGCCCCGGCCATGATCGCGTCGAGCGCTTCGCCATTCATGCGGATACGCCCTTCGGCCACCGCCCGCCGCGCGGTTTCGCGCTTGCCGCCGACATCGACCATATGCGCCGCGCCCTTATCGTCGAGATGGGTGAGTCTGTTCATAAAGCGGACCTGCAAGCTGAAGGGTGGAGCGCCTGGAGCACAGCCCTAGAGCTAAAAATCCCGGATTGCGGGAAGGAAGGGCCGGACATGTACATGCCCGACCTATGGCGCGGCCAGACCGTGTAGGACAGTGTTAATTGCCCGTCAGGAGCCGGCGGGTGGCCGCCTCGACATCGTCCTGCCGCATGAGACTTTCGCCGACGAGGAAGCTGCGCACACCGGCATTGGCCAGACGCTGGCAATCGTCATTCGTGAAAATCCCGCTTTCCCCGACCAGCAGGGCGTCCGCAGGCGCCAGGGCGGCGAGTTCTTCCGTCGTGGCAAGATCGGTTTCGAAGGTCTTGAGATTGCGGTTGTTTACACCCAGAAGCCGTGACTTCAATCCGGCTGCCCGCTCCATCTCGGCGGCATCGTGCACTTCGACGAGGACGTCCATACCCCGCTCGAAAGCGGCAGCCTCGATCTCGGCCATCTGCGCGTCTTCCAGCGCGGCGACGATGATGAGAATGGCATCCGCGCCCAGCGCCCGCGCTTCGGCGACCTGCCAGGGATCGACCATGAAATCCTTGCGTAGCACGGGAAGCGCGCAGGCTGCACGGGCGGCGACGAGATAGTCCTCATGGCCCTGGAAATAGGGCGCATCGGTCAACACGGAGAGGCAGGCGGCACCGCCTGCAGCATAGGCCCGCGCATGGTCAGCGGGCTGGAAGTCGGGGCGGATGAGGCCCTTGGACGGCGAGGCTTTCTTGATCTCCGCGATCAGGCCGAAGCCGGTCTGCTGCCTGTTTTCCAGCGCGCGATGAAATCCAAGCGGCGCGTCCTGTTCGCGGGCAATGCCGTCGAGGACAGAGAGGCTGCGCTGCGCCTTGCGCGCGGCGACTTCTTCGCGCTTGGTCGCGCAGATCTGTTCCAGCTTGTTCATTTCGCCAGTGCGATCCAGTCGATCAGCAATTGTCTTGCCCGCCCACTGTCGAGAGCTTCGGCTGCCATTTGCGCGCCCTCCGCCCAGTCTTCGGTTTTGCCGGCAACGATCAGCGTGGCGGCAGCATTGAAGAGCACCGCATCGCGATAGGGCCCGGGCGCGCCCAGCAGCAGCGCTTCGAGCGCCTTGGCATTATAGGCCGGATCGCCGCCGCGGATCGCCTCTACCGGGGAATGCGGCAGATTGGCCTGGACCGCGACGACGCGGCGCATTTCGAAATCATGGCCGGTGACGTCGGCCAGTTCGTTGCCGCCGGCAAGGCTGAGTTCGTCGAGCCCTTCGTCACCCGAGGCGATGAAGGTCCGCTCCGTACCCAGCCGCGCCTTTGCCCGGGCATAGATCGGCACATAGGCGGGGCGTGCGATGCCGATCAGCTGGCGGGTCACGCCTGCGGGATTGGACAGCGGCCCCATCAGATTGAAGATGGTGCGCACGCCCAATTTCTGCCGGATAGGCTGGATACGGCCCATCGCCGGATGATGGTTCTTGGCGAACAGGAAGCAAATTCCCAGATCGTTCAGTGTCTTCTCGGCGGTTCTTCCCGCCGCTTCCATATCGAGACCGAGCGCCTCCAGCGTATCGGCAGCGCCCGATTTGGAACTGGCGGCACGGTTGCCATGCTTCGCAACAGGTACACCGCACGCCGCCACCACCAGGCTGACTGCCGTCGAGACGTTGAGTGTGTGGTGACCGTCACCGCCGGTGCCGCAGCAATCGATCGTGCCGTCAGGGGCGGGCACCGGTATCAACCGGTCTCTCAGGGCGCGCGCAGCCCCGGCAATCTCTTCCGAGGTTTCGCTGCGGGCCGACATATTGACCAGAAAGCGGCCGATTTCCTCGTCGCCCACTTCGCCGTCGAGGATCCAGCCGAAGATCTCATGCGCATCGTCTTCGGTAAGGTGCGTGTCTGCCGAGGGAAGCTGTCTGCTCATGCCGGCACCTTGGCATCCACGCCGCAGATCGCAAGGAAGTTGGCCAGCAGGGCGTGGCCATGTTCGGTGGCGATACTTTCGGGATGGAACTGGACGCCGTGGATGGGCAGGCTTTCATGCCGGAAGCCCATCACGCTCGACCCGTCGAGACCGGGCGTCTCGCTGGTGGCGTTGACGATCAGGCAGTCGGGAATATCCTCCACCACCAGCGAGTGATAGCGGGTGGCGGTGTAAGGCGAGGGCAGCTTTGCAAAGACGCCGGAGCCGTCATGTGTAAGATCGCTCGTCTTGCCGTGCATCAGCCCGCCGCGCACCACCTTGCCGCCGAAATGCTGCCCGATCGACTGATGGCCGAGGCACACGCCGAGCAGGGGTTTTTCCGCCTTGGCGCAGGCGGCGACCAGATCGAGGCTGACCCCGGCTTCATTCGGCGTGCAGGGGCCGGGCGAGATGAGATAGCCCGCCGCATCCTTCGCGATAGCCTCTTCGTCAGTGATGGCATCGTTGCGCACGACATCGACCTCGGCCCCCAGTTCCATCAGATAATGGACCAGGTTGAAGGTGAAGCTGTCGTAATTGTCGATGACGAGGATCATGTCCGGTCCCTAAATCTTCTTCACACCGGCACCGTTCAATTCGGCGATCAACGCGTCCGTTTGCTCAGCCTGGACTTCGGATTTCGGTATATAATGGGCGTAAGTGCTCGTTCGGTAAAGCAGTAAGAACCGATCGTTCTCTGCCCATTTGACCCATCGGTTCCACGGAAGTGCCAAGGTTGTCGTGGAATCGGCAATTTTCAATTTGGCATCATCAAACGAGAATTCGACGCTTTCTCCGTCGAGCCTGAGTTGGGAGTAAGCCTTCCGTACGCTTCGAGGCACACACCAAAGCCAGTAAAGCGACGTTACGAGAAGGCATGCGATTGCAATCGCCATTCCGGCCAATGCGGAGGCTACGAAAGAGATGACCGAATAGTCATCTGAGCCGACTTTAATGATCGCGGTCATGATAAGCGTCATCAAGGCAATGTACCAAATGACCCCCTTCCACATCCATCGCTTGCGAACAGTAAACCAGCTCGCAGCAAGCATCTCGGCGTAGTCGTATTGGAAGGTGAATTTACGCTCGCTCATTTATCCGCCAGCTTGTCGGTCGCGCGGACGAGACCGTCGATGATGCCCGGTTCGCTGGCGGCATGGCCTGCATCCTGCACGATCCACAGTTCCGCTTCGGGCCAGACCTTCTTCAGCGCCCATGCCGAGGTGGGCGGGGTGCAGATGTCGTGGCGGCCCTGCACGATGATGCCGGGGATATGCTTGATGCGATCCGCATTCTTGAGCAGCTGCGCTTCCTCGAGGAAGAAATTTTGCAGGAAGAATTTGGCGCAGATGCGGGCGAAGGGCACAGCCTTCGACGGATCGGCAAAGGTGTCGAGGAGGTCCTCGTCGGGCAGCAGCGTGGCGACATTGCCTTCCCACAGCGACCATTCGCGCGCCGCGGCGAGGCGGATCTGTTCGTTGTCGCTGGTCAGCCGGTCGTAATAGGCCTTGACCAGATCGCCGCGCTCTTCTTCCGGGATGAGGCCGGTGAAATCGTCCCATTGTTCGGCCATGATCTCGCTGGCGCCATATTTGTAGAGCCAGTCCTTCTCGGTCTGCCGGCCGAGGAAAACGCCGCGCAGGACGATTTCGGTCACCCGGTCGGGATGGGCCTGCGCATAGGCAAGCGCGAGGGTGGCGCCCCAGCTGCCGCCGAAGGCCTGCCATTTTTCGTGGCCGCACATTTCCCGCAGTTTCTCGACATCCTCGACGATGCGCCAGGTGTCGTTATTCTCTATCTCGGCGAAAGGCAGGGACTGGCCGCAGCCGCGCTGGTCGAACAGCAGGACGTCGTAAAGCTCCGGATCCCACTGGCGGCGATGCGCCGGCGACATGCCGCCGCCCGGGCCCCCGTGCATGAACACCGCGGGCTTGGCACCCGGTGTGCCGACCCGCTCGTAATACAGCGAATGGCCTTCGCCGACGTCGAGCATGCCTGTCTCATAGGGCTCGATTTCGGGATAGAGAGTGCGTTCGTATTCAATCACTTTGCTGGTCCTTCTTTCCGACCACGATGATCGGCCCTATCGGCGCGCCGGTGTCCAGGCGGCCGGTGGCGGGATTCCACAAGGCCGAGACATTGCCGTCCAGATAGAGTGCGTTCTTCACATTGAGTTCGTCGCGATAGAACCGCGCCAGCTTGCCGAAGCTGACCGGTCCGTTGGAAATCACGAAATGGGCGCGGCCCTTGTCGTCGACGCCGACCGCGTTGCGGATATAGCGCGATTCGCCGTCCTGGGTGATTTCCGGATGGAGCTTGCCATCGATCACCAGCATCGGGCCGGACTGAGTGCCGAAATCGGGCCTCTCGCGCACATTGGCGAGAAAATCGTCGGTCGCGCGGACTTCCCACTTGCCATTGGTGCCGAAGAACACCCCATTGGGCGACATGTGGAAATTGCCTTCGCCATCCGCCGTGTTCAGCGTCTGCAGGCGGTCCCCGTTCTCGACGTAATAGCCGATAGGCTTGCCCTCGTCGTCATACATCCCGCCGTTCATCGCGAACGCGATGCTCGCCTGCGACTGGGCCTGCGAGAATGCGGTGAGGCTGCGGTAAGGTGCTTCGCCCGACGGGCCGAGATCCATCGAGATCGTGTGCCGCGCTGGCGTGGCGAGGCAGTGGGTGAGGGGGCTGTCCTCGAAGATGATCGAGCGGCAGGCGCTTTCGACCCGCGTCGTACCCGATGCAGTATCGCTGGGCGTGGGCGCGTCGGAGGGGCTGCCCTGACCATCGATGCGCGTGCGGGTGACGGGTTCACCCTCGGGCGCGGGCTCGCAGGCGGCGAGGAGCATCAGTGGCAGGGCGAGGATTGCGTATTTCATTGGCCGTAACCGGGTTCCTGCGCGAGGCGTACGGCTTCGCGCGCTGCAGCAAACAGTGCGCCGGCCTTGGCTTCGCATTCTCGTTGTTCATAGGCGGGATCGCTGTCGGCAACGATCCCTGCGCCAGCCTGCACATGCATGGTGCCGTCCTTTACCACCGCGGTGCGCAGCACGATACAGCTATCGAGCGATCCGTCGGGCGCGAAATAGCCGACGCCGCCGGCATAGGCGCCGCGGGTGGCAGGCTCGAGCTCGGCGATGATCTCGCAGGCGCGCAGCTTGGGCGCCCCGCTGACGGTGCCTGCCGGAAAGCCCGCGAACATCGCCTCCAGCGCATCGCGCGAAGGATCCAGACGGCCGACGACATTGCTGACGATATGCATGACATGGCTGTAGCGTTCGACGGTAAAGCTATCGGTAACGGTGACGCTGCCCGCCTCGGCCACGCGGCCCACATCGTTGCGGCCCAGATCCAGCAGCATGAGATGTTCGGCCCGTTCCTTCGGATCGGCGAGGAGGGAGAGTTCCGCCTCACGGTCCTCGGCGGCGGTCTTGCCGCGTGGCCGCGTCCCGGCGATGGGGCGCACGGTGACTTCGCCGCCACGCACCCGCACGAGGATTTCGGGGCTCGATCCGACCACGGCAAAGCCGGGCAGGTCGAGGAAATAGAGGAAGGGTGACGGATTGACCCGCCGCAGCGCCCGGTAGAGCGCAATCGGCGGCAGGGCGAAGGGCGCGGTGAAACGCTGCGACAGGACGACCTGGAAGATGTCCCCGGCGGTGATGTAGTCTTTCGCCCGCGCGACCATGGCCGCGTATTCTTCGGGCGGCAGCGTCGGCTGCGGCAAAGGCTCGGGATGATCGGCAGCAGGGGCACCCGCCATGTCTATCGCGGAGCCGAGCGAAGACAGCGCGGCGTCGATCCGTTCCTGCGCACGCTCGAGCATAGGCTCCGCCGGCTCATGGGACGGCCAGACCGGGGCGACGCAGTAGAGCGTGTCCTCGAGGCTGTCGAAAACAAGAATGAGCGTCGGGCGCACGAAAAGCATGTCCGGCACGTCCAGCGAATTATCCGGCGCGCGCGGCAGTTTTTCCACTAGGCCGATCGTCTCATAGCCGAAATAGCCGACCAGGCAGGCGAGGGCGGGCGGAAGCTCTTCCGGCACATCGATCCGGCACTGGGCCAGCAGCTCGCGCAGCGCATCCAGCGTGCCGTTCTCGCAGGCCTTGAAGGCATCGCGATCGCTCTTCCACCGGCGGTTGATCGACGCTTCGTCGCCGCTCGCGCGGAAGACGAGATCGGGATCGAGGCCGAGCAGGCTGTAGCGACCGCGAATTTCGCCGCCTTCGACCGATTCGAGCAGGAAATCCCCGCGCCCTTCGCGGAAGAGGCGCAAAGCGGCGCCGACCGGGGTAACCGTGTCGGCGACGATCCGGCGCCAGACGAGCGCCGGATTGCCTTGCCCCAACGCTTCCAGCGCCGAGACGGAACCGTTCAGATCGCCAGTCAAGGTGCGGCTCAGTTCGGCTCGCCGAGGAGCTGGCGACGGACCGCGGCGATGGCATCGGGATTACGCTCGACACCGACATCGGCGCGCATGGCGTTCAGCAGCTGTTCGCCATATTCGGCGCTCCAGGCCTGACCGACCTGCGAACGGGCCTGTGCAATCAGCGGATCGTTCTCGGCCAGATCCTCAAGCTCGATCCGGTCCAGATCGACCACATAGTAACCCTGGTCGCCCTGGCCTTCGAGCTTCTTCACCGTGCCTTTGGCCATGCCGAACATGAGCGCGATCGGCGCGGGCACCCGCGTATTCTGCAAGCGGGCGAGTTCCTCGCGGCTGTAGTTGACCTGCTCGGGCGCGCGAATATTCTTCTTTTCCGCGGCGACGGCTTCGGCAAGGCTCTGACCGCCCTCGACGCGCTTCACGATCCGTTCTGCAGCGGCCTTGGCCGATTGCTCGCCGCGGACCTGGCGCCACTGGGCAATCGCATCTTCGCGAATCTGCGCCAGCGGTGCGACAGCCGAAGGCGTGATATCGGAGACATCGTAGACCAGGAAGGTCTGGCCGTCGGGCAGGGCGCCGATCTGGGCTTCATTCTCGTCGGCCTGGAAAGCGAAATTCAGGACCGGGCGCAGCACTTCGGGGATCTGCTCCTGAGTGCCGTAGATGGAGCCGGACGCAGTGACCGGCTTTGTCGTCTGCAGGTCGAGCCCCAGTTCTTCAGCGACCGAAGAAAGCGATGCGCCGTCGCCCAGCCGGTCTTCGATATTGACGGCAAGTTCGGAAATGCCGCGCTGGCGGTTCTCTTCTCGGAGCTGGTCGGCAATTTCGCCGCGGACGCTGGCAAGAGTGCGTGCAGGCTGGCTGTCGACATTGGTAATCCGGGCAATGTGCCAGCCCAGCGGGCTGCGAGCGGGAGTGGTCACCGTGCCCTGAGCAGCTGCGAAATAGGCGTCGGCCACGGCTGCCGAAGCGGTGCTGGCGATTTCAGCCTTTTCCTGCGCATCGACGGTCGTGGTCCGCAGACCGGCGCTGGCGGCAGCCTGAGCGAAACTTTCGCCGCCCTTGATACGCGCTGCGATCGCTTGTGCGCCTTCGCGTGTCGGCACGATCAGCTGAGTAAAGCTGCGCAGTTCGCGAGCGGCGTACTCATCGCCATTGCTCCGATAATAGGCAGCGATATCGGCATCGCTTGGTTCGATGCTGTCGCCCAGAGCGTTGCTGTCGAAGGTTGCATAACGCAGGATGCGACGTTCGGGACGCACGAAACGATCGCGATTGTCGGTGTAGAATTTGTTCAGTTGCGCATCGGTCGGATCGCCTTGCGGGGCGAACAGGGTGGCAGGAATGGTGGCAATGGCGCCGAAGCGACGCTCCTTGAAGCTGCGCGCATAAGTCGTCGCGATGCTATCGGGAAGCTTCGACCCATAAACCGAAGGAAGGATCGACTGCTGGAAGAACAGCGAAGTGCGGATCTGCTGCCGCAGTTCGGCATCGGTCAGGCCATTCGTACGCAGGAAGATATTGTAGCTGTCGGTGCTGAAATCACCGCTGGCACCGCGGGCGGCAGGAATCTGGCGAATTTCGCTATTCACCAGATTCGTGCCCGCGCGAAGCCCGTTTTCCTCGCCCCAGGCAATCAGCGCATAACGGTTGATGAGATCGTCAAGCACATCGTTGAGGCCATTGCCCGCGAGCAGCGTCTGCATCGTGGCTTCGGGATCCTGCTGGCGCGTGCGCTGGAGTGCATTGTTGGCGGCAGAATTGAGGTCGGCCGTACCGATCTTTTCATCTCCAACGACGGCGACGCTGTTTCCGCCGGCCACTCCGCCGAATGCGCCCGAATTGGAGACATCCATACTGGCAAAGGCGAAACCGATCAGAACCAGGAAGGCCAGGGCCAGCGCGAGACCTATCTTGGTCTTGAAGAAATTCCGGAAAAACGTGAGCATGGCTTGCGAAGATGCCTTTTCGTGTGCTTTTGGCCATCACCTGCCGGATGAACGGCGGCAACGAACCGGTTGTGGGGCGCGCTTTATCCGCCCTGCGACCAAGCCGCAACAGGTGCCGTCCGGTTTTGACCCATTAGAGAACCACGTCTAGCGATCTTACGCACACGACCTATATAGCCACGCGCCCGAACAGCGTTTCAGTACAGGAAGACCTAATTTATGGCCGAACGGCCCTACATCGTCGGCAATTGGAAAATGAACGGAACGCGCGCCATGCTGCCCGAAGCGCGCGCAATCGACCGTGCCGCACAGCGTTACATGAAGGCGGAAGTCGCCGTGGCTCCGCCGTTCACCCTGATTCATGCCGTGCACCGCGAGGCGGAACAGATCGGCGTAGGCGCGCAGGATTGTTTCCCCGGTGAAGACGGCGCGCATACCGGAGATATCTCCGCGACGATGCTCGCCGACGCCGGGGCCAAGTTCGTCATTATCGGACACAGCGAGCGGCGCGGCGACCACAAGGAAACCGCCGAACAGATCAATGCCAAGATCGAAAGCGCGATCGAGGCCGGCCTGCGCATTATCCTGTGCTGCGGTGAAACTCTGCCTGTTCGCGAGAAGGGCCAGGCAGAAGATTTCGTGCTCGAGCAGCTGCGGGCCAGCGTCTCGAAGATCGAAGATCCGGCCGAACGGCTGACCGTGGCCTATGAGCCGGTCTGGGCCATCGGCACCGGCAAGACCGCCACGCCTGACGATATCGAAGCCATGCATAAGGCGATTCGCGGCCTGCTGGATGAAACCTATGGCGAAGAGCAGTCTTCCGGGGTGCGGATCCTCTACGGTGGATCGGTGAAGCCCGAAAACGCCCGCGAAATCCTCTCTCTGCCGGAAGTGGGCGGTGCGCTGGTGGGCGGTGCTAGCCTTTCGGCCGAAAGCTTTCTCGGCATCGTGGTTGCAGCGTCGGAGACCGAAGAGGCCTGACGCTTGCCGTTTTGCCGCACTGCCATTAGATGCGGCGCAGAAATTCACAGCTTTCCCAGAGTATCTCATCCATGTTTCTCTTTCTCACCGTCGTTCAGGCCATCATCGGCGCGGCACTCATCACGGTAATCCTGATGCAACGCAGCGAAGGCGGCGGCCTGGGTATCGGCGGCAGCCCGAGCGGCATGTTGAGTGCACGCGGTGCGGCTGACTTCCTCACTCGTTCGACGAAGTGGCTGGCTGTTGCTTTCGTCGCGCTTTCCATCGCGCTCGCCGCGATGGCCGTCGAAGGTGTGGGTGCAGGTGAGATTGAATCGACGCTCGACCGCAGCGTCGCTCCTGTGGAAAACGATCCGCTTGGCGGACCGGCAACAGCTCCTGCCGCACCGGCTCAGGAAACTGCTCCTTCCGACGATCCGCTGGCCGAATAAGGCCCGCGCTTTCGACATTCGCCTGCGCTACGGTGGATGGCGCGCCTTGCTGCGCGCCTTTTCCCTTGCGCCGACTCAACACGCACGCTTAAGGCCCGACTCCCATGGCGCGGTATATCTTCATCACCGGCGGCGTGGTCTCCTCGCTTGGCAAAGGTCTCATGGCAGCATCGCTTGCTGCCCTCCTCCAGGCGCGTGGCTACAAGGTCCGCATTCGTAAGTTCGACCCCTATCTCAACGTCGATCCGGGCACGATGAGCCCCTATCAGCACGGCGAGGTCTATGTGACCGACGACGGGGCGGAAACCGACCTCGATCTCGGCCATTACGAGCGCTTCACCGGCGTTTCGGCGCATCAGGGCGACAATATCACCAGTGGCCGGGTCTATCAGCAGATCATCGCCAAGGAACGGCGCGGCGATTATCTCGGCGCGACGGTGCAGGTGGTCCCCCATGTGACCGACGCAATCAAGGAATTCGCGCTGGCCGGGCAGGACGATCACGATTTCATCCTGTGCGAAATCGGCGGCACGGTCGGGGATATCGAGAGCCTTCCGTTCATGGAAGCGATCCGGCAGCTGCGTAACGAACTGGAGCCGATGCAGTCGCTAAGCGTCCACGTGACGCTGGTGCCCTATATCGCGGCAGCGGGTGAACTGAAGACGAAGCCGACGCAGCATTCCGTGCGCGAACTGGCCAGCCTCGGCATCAAGCCCGACGTGCTGCTGTGCCGCGCCGAGCATCCCATTCCCGATAGCGACCGGCAGAAGATCGCCAATTTTTGCAATGTGCGCAAGGAAGCGGTCATTCCCGCTCTCGACGCGCCCTCGATCTATTCGGTCCCGCTCCAATATCACAGGGAAGGGCTGGATACCGAGGTGCTGCGCGGTTTCGGCATCAAAGATGCGCCCGAACCCGATCTTGCGCGGTGGTACGATGTGGTGGACCGCCATTCGAACCCCGAAGGCGAGGTGACGATCGGCGTGGTCGGCAAATATGTCGGCCTGCAGGATGCGTACAAATCGCTCAACGAAGCGCTTATCCACGGCGGAATGGCGCATCGCGTCAAGGTCAACATCAAGTGGATCGACGCCGAAGTATTTGAACAGGCGGACGGCGATATCGCCGCCCAGCTCGAGCCCATGCACGGTATTCTCGTGCCCGGCGGGTTCGGCGAGCGTGGCAGCGAGGGCAAGATCGCCAGCGTCCGCTTCGCCCGCGAACGCAAGGTGCCGTTTCTGGGCATCTGCCTGGGCATGCAGATGGCCTGCGTGGAAGGGGCCCGCAATGCCGGCTTCTCCCAGGCCAGCTCGACCGAATTCGGCAGCACGGACGAACCGGTCGTCGGTATCATTACCGAATGGATGACACAGGAAGGTTTGCAAACTCGCGAGGACGGGGGCGATCTGGGCGGTACGATGCGGCTAGGGGCCTATGACGCCAAGCTCGCCGCCAACAGCCATGTGTCCTCGATCTATGGCGGCAGCACCGAGATTTCCGAGCGCCATCGCCACCGTTACGAAGTGAACGGCAAATATATCGAGCCGCTGGAAAAGCAGGGACTGATCTTCTCGGGCATGTCGCCTGACGGCCTGCTGCCGGAAATCGTCGAACGGCCCGATCATCCGTGGTTCGTCGGTGTCCAGTTCCATCCTGAACTCAAGTCCAAACCGTTCGATCCGCATCCGCTTTTCGCAGGATTCATCGGTGCAGCGCTCGAACAGGCGCGGCTCGTCTAAATTTTTTTGACCGGCGTCCGCCTGATCTAAAGTCCTGTAATCCCTGCGAACGATAGTAGGGATTTGTACGGGGGCGACACTCTGCCCGTCGCACCCACAAGGGCGTGACTTTATCTTTTGTTATAGATGGGGCAGACAATCTCCGACTCAGCCCGAGGCTGACGAGCAGGGAGATTTACGCTGCGTTGAGCAAGCGGTGGGGCTTGCCTCGAACTCGGTCGTCTTCTGCGACCCGGACAACCGTATCCGAGGCTTGGCGGCGCATTGCGTCGTGGGGCAGTGCTCTAGGGCGCTGCCCCTATCGCGTTGTGAGCCGTGAAGTTTTAGGGTCATGAAAAAGGCGGCGCCCCTTTCGAGGCACCGCTAACGGCAAGCAAGCGAGCGGGATCAGGCCGCTGCGCTATCGTCCTCGTTCTTGACGACTTCGAGCGTCTTCTGTCCGCCGATTGCGATCTTCTTGGGCTTCATCGCATCGGGGACCTCACGGACGAGATCGATGTAGAGCATACCGTCCCGCAGATCGGCATTCTCCACGCGCACGTAATCGGCCAGGTCGAAGCGGCGTTCGAACCCGCGATTGGCGATGCCGATGTGCAGCATTTCGCCTTCGGGCTGGTCGTCACGCTTGCGGCCCTGGATCACGAGCAGGTTCTGCTGGGCAGTGATCTCGAGATCTTCGGCGCGGAAGCCGGCAACGGCGAGAGTGATGCGATACGCATCCTCGTCGCGGCGCTCGATATTGAAAGGTGGGTAATTATCGCCCCCGGCATTGCGTGCCTGACGTTCCATCAGGTCGAACAGGCGATCGAAGCCAACTGTGGAACGGCGATAGGGTGTGGTATCAAAACGGTTCATCGAAACAAATCCTCCAGTGAGCAATTTGATTGTGTAAGGAGCCCGAAGTCGGCACTCCCGTGTCTGCTCGAAGCGAGCCGACCCGAATAAAATAGGTACCGCCAAAACGCTTTCAAGCGTTGTCATTCGTAGCTAGCGATAGCCCGCAACATCAGAGGAAATGCAATGAGCCAACCGCAAATCGACATCTATACCAAATTCGGTTGCGGCTTTTGCGTCCGTGCAAAGCGCCTGCTCGACGAAAAGGGCGCCGATTACAACGAACACGACATCACGATGGGCGGCCCGAAGCGAGAAGAGCTGCAGCAGCGCGCCCCGCAAGCGCGCACGGTGCCGCAGATATTCATCGGGGAAACCTATGTCGGCGGTTCGGACGAACTCGCTGCTTTGGAGCGTTCCGGGAAACTGGATGAATTGCTAGAGAGCTGAATGACTGACATTGCCGTCCTGCAGATGACTTCGGGCATCGCTCCCGAAGAAAATGCCGCATTCCTCGCAGACATGATTGGGGCAGCGGCGGGGGAAGGGGCGGCCATGCTGTTCACGCCCGAAATGTCGGGCATGCTCGACCGAGATCGCAAGCGGGCGGCCGGGTCGATAAGGCTCGAGGATGAAGACAGGGTTCTGGCGACTGTCCGCGATTGCTCTGCGAAGCACGGAATTTGGACCTGCATCGGCTCGCTCGCGATCGACACTGGCGAAGGTATATGGGTCAATCGGTCCTTCGTGGTGGATGACAAGGGCGAGATAGCGGCCCGCTATGACAAAATGCACATGTTCGACGTGGATCTGGCTTCGGGCGAATCCTGGAGGGAATCCAATGCCTATCGTCCGGGCAATAATGTGGTGGCGGTCCAAACCCCGGCCGGAAGGCTTGGCCTCGCCATCTGTTACGACCTTCGCTTTCCCGCTCTGTTCGACGCGCTGGGCAATGAGCGCTGTGACGTGATCGCCGTTCCCGCCGCGTTTACGGTGCCCACGGGCGAGGCGCATTGGCATGTCCTGCAAAGAGCCAGAGCCATCGAGGCAAGTGCCTATCTCGTCGCCTCGGCGCAGGTGGGTACGCATGCCGACGGCCGGCAGACCTACGGGCACAGCCTGGTGATCGACCCGTGGGGCGAGGTCCTGGTAGATATGGGCGATGCTCCGCCGGGGCTGGGATTTGCCCAGGTGAACCCAGCGCGCATTTCAGAAGTGCGTGCGCAAGTTCCCAGCCTTGCCAATCGCCGTGAATTGGCCAAGTAGCGCCGCATGATTGTTTATGATCTCCATTGCAACAACGGACACCGGTTCGAAGGATGGTTCGGCTCGTCGAGCGATTATCAGATGCAGCGCGACAGAGGCCTGGTGGATTGCCCCGAATGCGGCAGCAATCTCGTCGACAAGGCACCGATGGCTCCTGCGGTGGCGCAAAAAGGAAATCGCGGAGCAACGCGGGCACCAGCATCAGAGGGGGCGCAGCTTTCCAACGCTCCCATGCCCCCGGAGGTTGCGGAGGCACTGACCAAGCTTGCGAAGGCGCAGGCAAAAGCGCTCGAGAGCAGTCAGTGGGTCGGCGAAAAATTCGCCGAGGAAGCGCGTTCGCAGCATTACGGCGAAAAGGATGAAGCGCCCATTCACGGCAAGGCCACGCGCGAGGAGGCGGAGAACCTTGCAGCGGAAGGAATTACGGTTGCCCCGCTCCTTTTCCCGATTTCGGATCCGGATAAACTGAACTGATTGCCTCGGAGCATCGAGACGTTATAGAGCCGTGCTGGAGCGCCCGTAGCTCAGTCGGATAGAGCACCAGATTCCTAATCTGGGGGCCACAGGTTCGAATCCTGTCGGGCGCACCATCATTTCCCCAGTTTCGTCGCCCGCCATGCAAGCAGGGTGAGAATTGCTGACGATGCGATCAGCAATGCGCACACCCCTGTCCAGCCCAGATTGCCATAGACGGAGGTCGCAAAAATGCTCCCGATCCCGCCTCCGACGAACATGAGGACAATGTAGACAGTCGTCAGCCGGGTCCGCAGGTCAGGCTCGAGTGCAAGAAACGTCATGCGGCCCGTCACATCGATCGGCGGACCGACGAGATTGACGATCACAAGCGGGACCAGCAATCCCCACAGGCTGCCTCCAAGGGGCAGAAACAGAGCCATGCCGACAAGCTGGATCAGCGCAAAGATTACGCGCGCCTTGCGCGGGCCGATGGCGTCTGCCCAGCGGCCGAGACGAGGGGTGGAAAGAATGCTGACGGCGGCAATCGCGGCGAGATAGCCCACGACATCGGTCCCATATCCCAGCGGGCCGGTGAGATAGAGCGCGAGCGCGAGCCACAGCGCAATGAATTGGGCGAAATTCAACGCCTGAATTGTGCCGGAAAGCAGCACTTCCTTATGCTTCCGAGCGACCGGAAAGACCGAGAGGACAAGCCTGCCGTAAGGTTCGCCGCCCCGATCGCGCTCGCCGCTCTCCATCAGACGGGGAAGGGCTAGGGTCACGGCGAGCATGAGGCCGGTCGCAATCCAGTAAACCAGACGCCAGCCGTAATGTTCTGCAACCCAACCAGCACCGACCCGGGCCACGAGAATGCCGAGAATTACTCCTGCAGTGAGCAGGGCGGTCACTTGGCCCAGTCTTTCCGGAGCGACCCTCTTGGAAGCGTAGGCCGGCAACAAATAGGGGGCGATCGTGAAGAAGCCGAGAAGGGTGGATCCTGCAGTGAAGCCGAAAAATCCGCCGGAAAACGCCATCAGGGCGAGCGAGAGCGTTTGGCCGATGGAGAAAATGATCGTCAGCCGCCGGTTGGAATAGCGATCGCCCAAAGGAAGCAGAAGGAGTATCCCGATTGCCAAGGCGATCTGGTTGAGAGCCGGGACAATTCCGATGCGCGCTTCGCTGACACCGAAATACACCGCAACATCACCAATTATGGGATGTATATAATAGGCATTCGCGGTCACTACCGCCGCAGCGAAAGCGAGCGCATACTCCTGTTTGCGCGAAAGCCGCGACGCATTGCTCATCTGCCAATTTCCAATAATCTGGTTCGAATGGCGCCTTAGGGCGTCGGCTTCGAACTCTCGCCCAACTGGCTAATCGGCACGGTCTCTTTGAAGGTATGCGTCACGTAAGGGAACGGAATTTCTATTCCTTCCTCATCAAGCGCGGCCTTTATGGCGCGGACGACCTTGTCCTTGCTTTCCCATCCCGCGCGAGGGGCGGCACCGGCCCACCAACGGACGAGAAAATCGACGGAGCTGGAATTGAACTCCTGCGCAAAAATATCGACGCCCTTGCTGGCAAGAACCAGATCCACCCCTTCGACTGCCCGGCGGATAACGTCCGCTGCGTGGTCGAGATTGGTGTCGTAGGAAACGCCAACGACCACATCGTGGCGGCGCTGTTCGACATCGGTCAGGATTTCGACCGGATTCTTGAACAAGATGGAATTGGGAACGACGGTGAGTTCGCCCGAAAGCTTGCGGACGTGCGTTTCGCGCAGGGTAATATGTTCGACCTTGCCTGTGATGCCTTCACACTCGATCACATCGCCGATCTGCATCTTTTCCCGCAGCATGATGAGAATGCCGGCAAAGAAGTTTTCGAAGATGTCCTGAAAGGCGAAACCAATCGCGACTGCCCCGATGCCGAGGCCGGCGAGCAGGCTGGCAAAGGTGAGCTCGGGCATAACCACGACAGCCGCGATGAAAAGACCAATTACCCATATCGTCAGCTTGACTACGGTATCGACGAGATTTTTGAGACTGGTCCGGATTTCCGTCCGGCCCACGATCATATCGGAAATGCGCACCGCGAACCGGGCAATGATCCAGGTCAGCAGAATGATGAACAAGGCGATCGCAATGCTGGGCAGGGCCTCTATGAACCCCTTTCCCATCGACTGAAGCTGATCGCGCAGCGTTCCGATATAATTCACTAATCAAGCTCCCTTTGCAGGGCAACGACAAGTCGCCTCTCAGGTTCCTCAAGGCCGCCGAAGGGCGGACAAGGACGCGCTATTTCTGAGCATGCTCCTGGCGTGCCAGTTCATGGAGCCAGTCGGCGTGACGAGGAGCCTTCTTGGTCTCGCTCCATTCTTCCAGCATCATCGGTGCCACGCGCTTCAGTTCGGCATATTGCTCATCCGTCCCGATATCGGCAGCCAGTTCCACGCGATGGCCGTTAGGATCGAAGAAATATATCGATTTGAAAATGCCGTGATGCGTTGGCCCGAGGACGTCGATGCCAAGGCTTTCGACATGCTTTTTGGCAGCGTTCAGTTCCTCTTCGCTCTCGACCTTGAACGCGAGATGCTGGACCCACTGGGGAGTGTTTTCGTCCCGGCCCATGTCCTTCTGGTTCGGCAATTCGAAAAAGGCGAGGATGTTGCCATTACCTGCGTCTAGAAAAACATGCATGTAGGGATCGTATTCACCCGTAGAGGGAACGTGATCCTCAGCAAAGGCAGTGGTATACTCCATGCCCAGCACCTTTTCGTACCATTCGACGGTCTCCTTGGCGTCCTTGCAACGATAGGCCGCGTGATGGACGCCGCCGAGCTTTACGGGATGTGCAGAAGGGGCGCTCATTCTGCTGGCTCCGCATCCACGGTCTGCGCATCCTCTACGCTGAGGACGCCACGCTTGATCTGGTCCCTTTCCATGCTTTCGAAGAGCGCCTTGAAATTGCCTTCACCGAAGCCGTCGTCGCCCTTGCGCTGAATGAACTCGAAGAAGACAGGGCCGACCTGAGCTTCTGCAAAGATCTGCAACAGAAGCCGCGGCTTTCCGCCTTCGGTCGTTCCGTCGAGCAGGATGCCGCGCATCTTGAGTTCGTTCTCGTTCTCACCATGGCCGGGGAGACGTTCGGGCAGCATTTCGTAATATGTTTCGGGCGGGGCGGTCATGAACGGAACGCCGAGATCCTTGAGATTGTCCCACGCTTTGATCAGGTCGTCGCAGATCAGCGCAATATGCTGGATACCTTCGCCATTGAATTCGCGAAGGAACTCTTCGATCTGGCCCTTGCCGCCTTCGCCTTCCTCGTTGAGGGGGATACGGATCTTGCCGTCAGGAGCGGTAAGCGCCTTGGAGGTCAGGCCAGTATATTCCCCCTTGATGTCGAAGAAGCGGATTTCACGGAAATTGAACAGGCTTTCATAATAGTCGGCCCAGTATTTCATGCGGCCGTTGTAGACGTTGTGGGTCAGGTGATCGATCACGTTGAACCCAGCGCCCTTCGGCCATTTATCGACGCCGTCGAGATATTCGAAATCGATGTCATAAATCGACAGCGTGCTTTCGCCCTGTTCCGCGTAACGGTCGATCAGATAGATAATCGCTCCCCCAATGCCGCGGATTGCAGGAATGCGCAGTTCCATGGGGCCGTTTTCGACAACGACCGGCTCCGCACCGCGCTCGAGCAATTCGGCGTAGGCCTTTTTCGCGTCGCGGACTCTAAACCCCATTCCGCAAGCAGAGGGACCGTGTTCTCTTGCAAAATACCAAGCCGCGCTTCGCGGTTCATAATTGATGATGAGATTGATGCCGCCCTGGCGCCAAAGGTGGACGTCTTTCGAACGATGGCTGGCCACCTGGATAAAGCCCATGGCCTTGAATACCGGTTCGATAACGCCTTTTTCCGGCGCGCAAAATTCAACGAATTCAAATCCGTCGAGGCCGATGGGGTTCTCAAAAAGGTCGGGCATGGGAAATCCTCTGTCCATTAAGTAGTTTCAATAGAAACCAAATACATTTCAGGTCTGGCACTGTCAAGAATCCAACGGTTTTCGACCAGCTGATGTTCCGCATCCTCAATCTCATCCCATCGATCGAACGGCCTGGCTTCAGCCCCGAAATTCCGGCTTGCGCGCGGGTCGCAACTATGATTCTGTGAAATCGATGAGAAGCAGGGGCAGACTCGATCTGGTGCGGAAGCAAAAGGCGACGCAAAGCGCGGCGCTTTTCGTGCTGCTTGTCATCGGCGGCCTGGCGATTGCAGGTCCGTCCGGGCTTCTTGCGTGGAGTGAGAATCTCCGCCTCCTGGATCAGCGCAAAGCCCAGCTCGCTGCGCTCGAGAAAGATCGCGCGGCTCTGGAAAACAAGGTCGCTCTTTTGCATCCCGATCATGCGGATCCCGACATGGTCGGCGAACTTCTTCGCAGCCAGCTCAATGTCGTCCATCCGGACGAAGTCGTAATCAAGCTGGACGACTGATCGGCCGCGCTCGAGCTCGGCAATTCCGTAAGGTTTTCGTATGCAGATGAAGCGGGCCGTTGCGCTCTGCGCGGCGCTGTGGCTATAGGCGCAGCGAGAGAATTCCCCGACTGGAAAAGGGACGAGATATTTTGGCCAAGGCCCCTAAAAGCAGCACGCCGCGCAGCCCCGCGGAGAACCACGATTTCGCTCTCGGCTCCCTTCAGGAGGAGTTCGAAAAGAGCAAGCGCTTCGATGCGTCGCCTGAGCAGATGCACAAGTTTTACGAGCAGATGCTCCTCATCCGCCGTTTCGAAGAGCGCGCCGGGCAGCTCTACGGACTCGGACTGATCGGCGGCTTCTGCCACCTGTATATCGGTCAGGAAGCTGTTGCCATCGGTCTGCAATCCGCTCTCGATGGTGATAAGGACAGCGTCATCACCGGATATCGCGATCATGGCCACATGCTGGCCTATGGGATCGACCCTAAGGTCATCATGGCCGAATTGACCGGCCGGGAGGCCGGCATTTCCAAGGGTAAGGGCGGGTCGATGCATATGTTCTCGACCGAGCACAAGTTTTACGGCGGCCATGGCATCGTCGGCGCGCAAGTCGCGCTCGGAGGCGGTCTGGCGCTCGCTCACCAGTACAATGAGGATGGTGGTCTCTGCCTCGCCTATTTCGGCGATGGTGCCGCGAACCAAGGGCAGGTTTACGAAACCTTCAACATGGCATCGCTCTGGAAGCTTCCGATTGTTTTCGTGATCGAAAACAACCAGTACGCCATGGGTACGGCCGTTAGCCGCAGCTCTGCCGAAACCGAATTTTACCGGCGCGGCACTGCGTTCCGCATTCCGGGCATGAAGGTCAACGGCATGGATGTGCTCGAAGTGCGTCAGGCCGCCGAGATCGCCTTCAAACATGTCCGCGAGGGCAAGGGCCCGGTCCTGATGGAGTGCGAAACCTATCGTTATCGCGGTCACTCGATGTCCGACCCTGCAAAGTACCGGTCGCGTGAAGAGGTCCAGGATATGAAGGATCACAAGGATCCGATCGAGAACCTGAAAAAGATCCTGATCGAGCAGGGCAGCAAGGATGAAGAGTTGAAGGCCATCGACAAGGATATCCGCAAGCTCGTTAGCGAAGCCGCGGATTTTGCTGAAAATTCTCCGGAGCCAGAAGCATCCGAACTCTACACCGATGTTCTGGTGGAGGAGTATTGAGCCATGGCGATCGAACTCAAAATGCCCGCCTTGTCGCCCACAATGGAAGAGGGCACGCTGGCAAAATGGCTCAAGCAGGAAGGTGACGAAATCGTCGCCGGCGATATCATCGCCGAGATCGAAACCGACAAGGCAACCATGGAATTCGAAGCTGTCGACGAAGGCACGCTCGGGAAAATTCTGGTCGCGGAAGGTACGGAGAACGTAGCTGTCGGTACTGTCATCGCGATGCTCGCGGCAGAGGGCGAAGACGCTTCCGAAGTTGCCGCTTCGGCTCCCGAGAGCGAGGACGTTCCGGGGGAAGGCAAGGATGTCGGCCGCGACGCGTCCGAAGCCGAGATCACCAAGCCCGCCAAAAAGACCGATGTGAAGGATCCCGAGATTCCGCACGGCACCAATATGGCGACCGTCACAGTCCGCGAGGCGCTGCGCGATGCGATGGCCGAGGAAATGCGCCGTGATGAACGCGTTTTCGTCATGGGTGAGGAAGTCGCCCAGTATCAAGGCGCTTACAAGGTCACGCAGGGCCTGCTTGACGAATTCGGCCCCAAGCGCGTGATCGACACGCCGATTACCGAATATGGCTTTGCCGGTATCGGGACGGGCGCTGCGATGGGTGGTCTGCGTCCGATCGTGGAGTTCATGACTTTCAACTTCGCGATGCAGGCAATCGATCACATCATCAACTCGGCAGCCAAGACCAATTACATGTCCGGAGGCCAGATGCGCTGCCCGGTCGTTTTCCGTGGTCCGAATGCCGCAGCGAGCCGCGTTGGCGCGCAGCACAGCCAGAATTACGGTCCGTGGTATGCCAGTGTCCCGGGCCTGATCGTCATCGCGCCTTACGATGCGTCCGATGCAAAGGGCCTGATGAAGGCTGCGATTCGCTGCGAAGACCCCGTCGTATTTCTCGAAAACGAGCTTGTTTACGGGCGCAGCTTCGAGCTTCCGGAACTTGATGACCACGTCCTTCCGATCGGCAAGGCACGGATCGTGCGTGAAGGCTCCGACGTGACGATCGTGTCGTACTCGATCGCGGTTGGGCTCGCCCTCGAGGCTGCCGAACAGCTGGCGGAAGAGGGCATCGATGCCGAGGTAATCGACCTGCGGACCCTGCGCCCGCTCGACAAGGAAACAGTGCTCGAAAGCCTGAAGAAAACCAATCGCATGGTCATCGCCGAAGAAGGCTGGCCGACCTGCTCGATCGCTTCGGAAATCGTCGCGATCTGCATGGAGGAAGGCTTCGATCATCTCGATGCCCCCGTAACGCGGGTATGCGACGAGGATGTGCCTCTTCCCTATGCCGCAAACCTCGAGAAACTGGCGCTGATCGATACGCCCAAGATCGTGAAAGCGGCCAAGAAAGTCTGCTATCGCGACTGAGCAGGGCGGGTGGTTTAACCATCCGCCTTAGCGAAATATTAGCGAAACGAGCGATAGAGCGCTGCCTTGAATTATTGTTTGAGGCGGACACATGACGCTTAATCGTTGCCGGGTTCTGAGACAGTTTCGTGATAACGAAGCTGGGAACGTCTTTCCGCTCACCGCGGCTGCCATCTTCGTGATGGCTGGCCTTGTCGGGGGCGGGGTAGACATGTCGCGGGCCTATCAAGTCCAGAGCCGCTTGCAAAATGCCTGCGACGCTGGTGCGCTCGCAGGTCGGAAGACCGTTACCACGCAAGGCTTCGATGACACCGCGCTGATCGCAGCTAAGACTTATTTCGATGTAAACTTCTCCGGCGTTTCGGATGTCGAGCAACCTCAGGTTCGCTTCACGTCGGACGACGACGGCAATTCCGTGGAGGGAACTGCGTCGACGTCGGTTAACACGCTAGTCGTGAACATTCTCGGCATTGACGACATTCCCGTCTCCGTAACCTGTTCGGCAAGCATGTCGATCGGCAACTCGGACGTGGTGATGGTTCTCGACACGACCGGATCGATGGATTGGGCGATCAGTAGTTCCGATGGCACGCGTCGCATCACCGCTCTCCGGTCGGCCATGAAAAATTTCTTCGACAATCTCGAAGAGACGACCAAAGATACAAACGCACGAATTCGTTACGGCTTTGTGCCTTACAACCAGTCGGTTAACGTCGGCCACCTGCTTAGTGGCAACTGGATCGTCAACAAGATGGATATCCAGTCGAGATATCCCACTTACAATGACGTCGAACGCGATACCGACGAAGTAGAAGCTTATAAACCCCCTTATTATGTCGATAGTCAATCGGTGGGGGATCAGGATTGGAGTAATTGGCAGGATTATAGAGGGTCTTGGACACGAGACCGGGATTGTGACAGCAATCAACCCAATAACACCAACTGGACATCTACCGGCCCTGAAACCTCGACAAAGACTTATATCGATACAAACGGAAATCGGATTACCGAAACGGTTCAGACTTACGGGCAAACCCGAACTGAATATGTGTGCTACAGAAAGTCGTGGCGCAACTATTGGATTGCTAGCCGATCAGCTTCGCGAAATTACTTTTATGTCCGGAAGGCAATCGAAGAGCCAATCTACAAAAAAGAGACTGTAAGAGTCTTCGATAAATTCGTATACGCGCAAGTGAAGGACATCGACGTATCGGTATACAAAACTGGTGCGAACACCAGCACGCTGAATGGACCGAACGGGACCAATCAGAATTACCGGTGGGCCGGATGTATCGAAGAGCGCGATACGGTCAATGCAGGGAATATTCGGTACTCTTCCCAAGTCGGATTTAGTCCGGAAGGCCTGTTTGATCTCGACATCGATCGAGTCCCCGAGTCCGACGCAACACGCTGGCGTCCCATGTGGCCAGAACTGGCCTATGTCCGGACCAATAGGCAAAAAAATCGCTTGGAGAGGGCCGCAAAAAGCGACGACGGTATCGCGGTCGGTTCTTCATGCCCAGTCAAAGCGCAACTGCTTTCGGAGATGTCCAAATCCGACTTCTACGCCTATGCGGACTCGCTTACACCCCTCGGCGGAACCTATCACAGCATCGGCATGATCTGGGGGGCGAGACTTTCGTCACCACAAGGTATCTTTGGCACCAATGTCAACAAGGTCGCCGAAAATGGCGGAGAAGTTGCGCGCCATATCGTGTTTATGACCGACGGTGCGATGGATACCAGCTACGCTCAATCTGCATGGGGGGTAGAATGGCATGATCAGCGCGTGACAGCGGACGGTTTTTCGGAGCAGGATGAGCGGCACAACCAGCGTCTTCTCGCAACTTGTGCGGCCGTGAAGGCCAAGGGCATTCGCGTCTGGGTTATTGCTCTTTCCACACAGCTAACCAGCACATTGACGACGTGTGGCTCACCGGAAAGCAGTTTTACCGCCAACAGTGCGAATGAGCTCGAAAGAGCTTTTCAGGAAATCGCAAAGAACGTCGGCGAACTGAGGATTACGCAGTGACGCGATTGATCAGAGCCACGCCCTTCAAATCGGAGGCGCTGCGCGCAGACGAAGAAGGCGCGACGCTGATGGAATTCGGCATCGTATCGGTCGTATTCATCACCATGGTTCTGGGCATGATGGATATCGGCCAGATGGCATACACTCAGGCCGTACTGAACGGGGCAGCGCAATCGGTATCCCGCGAAGTGTCGCTTGAAACGGGGGATCCCGATCTATCGGATGCGGAATTGACCAAACTTGTCCGCCGCGTTGCTCCTGGTGCGACGATAACTCCAGAGCGCAAAAGCTACTTCGATTTCGATGATATCGAGCGACCGGAACAATTCAACGACGCGGATGGCGATGGCTTTTGCAACAATGACGAAAACTTCGTCGATGAAAATGGCAACGGCCAGTGGGACGAGGACATCGGGGTCAACGGAAACGGCGGAGCGAACGACGTTGTAGTTTATACTGTAACTGCCAGCTACGAGCCGCTCTTCAAAATTCCGTTCTACGACAACGCCAGCGCGAAACGTGAGCTCTCGGCAACCTTCGTCAAAAAGAACCAGCCTTTCAGTGCACAAAATGCTCTGGGAAGCACAGTCGGCGTGTGTTCGTAGGAGCCCATAGGGATGGCACTCAAATTGAAACACCTTCTACGAGCATCCTGGAGGAAGCTGAGGAGCGATAAACGCGGTCTGGCTCTGACTGAATTTGCCGTGGTCGCGCCAGTGTTTATATCTCTCGGAATGTTCGGTTTCGAAATTGCCTATATGGCGATCACGAAAATGAGAGTGAGCCAGATAGCACTTTCGGTAGCCGACAATGCTTCCCGCCTAGGCCAAACAGACAATGGTGCATTTGTCACGACCATACGGGAAGACCAGGTAAGTTCCGTCTTGAATGGCAGTCTAATTGAAGGCCGTTCGATTGATATGAATGAAAATGGTCGAATTATTCTGAGCAGCCTGGAGGTGGACCCCCGTAACGATAACCAGTTCATACACTGGCAACGATGTATCGGGACTAAGGAGGTCGACAGCGCGTATGGTGGCGAAGGCGAAGAACTCGAAGGTATGGGAACTCCGCAAATAACTGCTCCGCCTGAGGAGGCAGTTATGTTTGTTGAGGTCGTTTACACCTATTCCCCGGTCTTTTCCGGAGCATTCGTAGGCGATGTGAATTTCCGCGACGAAGCAGCTTTCATTATCCGTGACGATCGGAACCTTGAGCCGGGGCTAACTCCTGGATCTACCGGAGTACAGAACCAGTGCTAGCGTCGTGATCCACATCTTGTAAGAAGATGTATGCCGGATGATAATGAGTTAGCGCACCTACCAGCCTGGGCGAACCTCGTACTTGCCTATGCGAATGACCAGTTGGCAGATCCCCTACGGGACCTGATCGCTTTCGATTTGCGGCTAACGAATGTCTTCGCGCAGATAAAAGAGCCAGCTTTGGCGCAGATCCGTCTGGCTTGGTGGCGAGAGCAATTCAATCATGCAATCGTGGACGACCTGCTTAGCCCGCCCGACCCGCTACTCGCATCGCTTCTCCGGTCTTGGAGCGGACACTATCAAGCGCTCGTGGACCTTATCGACGGTTGGGAAGAGATATTGGTCGAACCTTCCGAGGACACTTTGTCGCTTTCACGCTTCGAGGAAGCCAACGGGTTGGCTTTCTCAAGCCTCGCAAGAATGGCTGAAAGTGAGCAAGCTTCGGCAGATGCAGCGGTGCACGGCAGGCTGTGGGGAAGAGCTAAACTGTTGCGACTGGGACTGGAAAGAGGTTCTGAAACGCACCTCACTCTTCCACGCATGCCAAATACCTTGAGATCGCTATTTATAATTGGCGGATTGTCCAGACGGGCGATTTTCAGGGGGGGGCAGCCTCTCATGGGCGATCGCTTCAGTCCTATTGTAGGTATGAGGCTTGGCTTACTGGGAGTTTAGGCTAGACGAAGATTGGTTTTACTGGGGGCCGGATAGTGAAGACATTCGTCAGCGGTGGCATTGTCGCCTTATTTTTCGCAGCTCTTGGTTTGTTCTGGTGGCAAGGAAGAGCGGAAGTAGAAAGCGCTGCACCCCCACCGGAAACGAACGGTACAATCTCACAGGCGTTAGATCCGGAGTCATTGCCGACCGCTGACGCTGAAGGTCTCATTGGACCAGCGCCGCCAGAGGCGACCGAGCTTTCCAAGGAACAGCGCCGTTTCTTTCGTTATGATCGCAATCGCGATTGGCGGATAACGCGGAGCGAACTGCTCTCCACCAGATCCGATGGGTTCCGCAAGCTCGACAAGGATGGCAACAATCTACTGACATTCGAGGAATGGGCGATCGCGACGGTCGAAAAGTTCGAGGGCGCCGACGCCGATGGCAACCGGGAGCTCTCGCCGGCTGAATTCGCCACCACGAAACCGAAACCTACGAAAAAGCGGAGCTGCGCCTGCTGATTAGGCGGGGACAACGTCCGTGCCTGCAATCCATTCTCCAAGCTCTGCCTTGGCTCGGGAGGTGTAGGCTTCCTTGCGCTGCTTCTTTTTTACATCGTGGAGCGGCGGGAACAGTCCGAAATTGACATTCATCGGCTGAAAGGTTTCTGCTTCGGCATCGCCCGTGATGTGGGAAAGCAGCGCGCCGAAAGCTGTAGTGCGTGGAGGAGGCGTCCAATCAGCTCCAGTCAGTTCGCTCGCAGCCATCATTCCGGCCAGCAGACCGACGGCCGAACTTTCCACGTAGCCTTCGCAACCGGTGATCTGACCTGCGAACCTGATATGTTCGGCGCCGCGTAGTCTAAGCTGGCGATCAAGAACAAGCGGCGAGTTGATGAATGTATTGCGATGAAGCCCCCCAAGCCTTGCGAATTCCGCATTTTCGAGTCCTGGTATGGTTCGAAACAGTTCGACTTGAGCGCCGTATTTAAGTTTCGTCTGGAAGCCGACCATATTCCACAAAGTGCCAAGCTTGTTGTCCTGACGCAGTTGGACAACGGCATAAGGCCAGCGGCCCTGCGGGTGCTCCTCCGTTGTGTCGTAAGGATTATCGAGACCAACGCCTTTCATTGGCCCATAACGAAGAGTCTCTATCCCGCGAGCCGCCATCACTTCGATCGGCATGCAGCCATCGAAGTAAGGGGTATCCGCCTCCCATTCCCGGAACTCGGTCTTCTCGCCGTCCATCAGGCCCTGATGAAAGGCATGGTATTGCTCCTTCGTCATCGGGCAATTGATATAATCGCCTTCTTCGTTCGATGCTTCGGTGCGCTTGTTCCAGCGGCTCTGGATCCAGCATTTCGACATGTCGATGCTGTCCCGGTGGATTATCGGCGCAATGGCATCGAAAAACGCCAGCCGGTCCTGACCAGTGGCTTTCACGATGCTTTCCGCCAGTGTTTGGGCCGTAAGAGGACCGGTTGCCACAATTGTGAGGCCGGTCTCCGGTAGCGCATCAACCCGTTCGCGAATAACGGTGATGTTTGGATGTTCTTCGAGTGTCCGCTGGACTTCGGCAGAAAATACGTCGCGATCTACGGCCATGGCACTGCCGGCCGGGACCCGGGCAACCTCTCCGGCACGCATAATGATGCTATCGAGACGTCGCATCTCGTCATGGAGGAGGCCCACGGCATTCTTGTCGCTATCGTCTGATCGAAAGCTGTTGGAGCAGACCAGTTCGGCCAAACCCTCAGTCTGATGCGCGGCGGTCATATCACCGCTGCCGCGCATTTCAGATAGCTTTACCTTGAAGCCACGTTTAGCCAATTGCCAGGCCGCTTCGCTTCCGGCGAGGCCGCCTCCGATAATTTGGATGTCATGTGTCATTGCAGTTGCGCACCTAGAGCTTGCACCTACCCGGTATCAAGGGAATAGACGCGCGATGACAAAGCGCGCCTTGATCGACCATCGGCCATACCTCCTGCTGAGCCTGCTGTTTGCGATCAGCTACTTCTTCGCGATGGACGGAAAGGTGGGCGGGGCATGGATGGCTTTGTGGAAAGGTGCGGGGATCGCATTTCTCGCCGCTTATGCGGGCCATCGCGGAAAAGGAAACGGGCGCGCTCTGATCGCCTCGGTCATGGCCCTCGGGGCCCTGGGCGATGTAGCTCTGGAATTCAGTTTCTTGGCAGGTGGCCTCGTCTTTGCGCTAAGCCACCTCGTTGCGGTCTATCTTTTTCTGAGCCACATGCGCCATCCGGCCAGCGCCAGCCAAAAGATAGCAGGCCTGGCGTTGCTTTTCTTTACTCCAGCTATCGCAGGTATGCTGACATATCCCTTGGATAATTGGTTGTTCGCTACTTTCTATGCCTCGCTTCTAGGGGCGATGGCAGGAACGGCGTGGATCAGTACCTTCCCGCGATATCGGGTTGGAGTGGGCGCAGTCTTATTTGTCGCGAGTGATCTGGTGCTTTTCGCGCAGGAATCCTCACATGTATCAAGTGAACTGGCCGCATGGATAATCTGGCCGCTCTATTACAGCGGCCAGTTTCTCATCGTGACCGGAGTGGTTCAGACACTCCGAAAGCAGCAAGTGTGACGAAAAGGGACCTGGTCTAACCTCCCGGTTCATCCTCGATGTTACGGTCCGAATGCGCAGTCGTGTGCGGGGTAGTGGGGTTCAACCCGCCACCGCGCGCTGCGATCTCATCATGGACCATTTCTTCGGCCTCGTTTTCCGGCTCTTCTGTCTCGTCGATCAATGCAGCGCCGACAATCTGTTCGCCTTTGGAGACGTTGAAAATACGAACACCGGACGAACCGCGGCCCGAAATCGAGAAGCCTTCGTGGTTTTCGAAGCCGCCTTCGACCAGATGCCGCAATTTGATCGGCATGCGAATGAGCTTCGCCTGATCAGTCACCAACATAAGCTGCGAACCGTGCTTTACCGGGAAGCTGGCGACCACCGGCCCATTCCGGTCAGGGTTACTCGACGGCTCTCCGATATTCGTCAGCCCCATGCCGCCGCGACCGATGGTACGGTATTCGTATGAGGAGGATATCTTGCCATATCCGTTGGCAGTCAGAGTGAGAATGAACTCTTCGGTCTCAGCCAGTTCTGCCGACTTTTCTGCGTCGAGCGTCGGCTCATTATCGTTGTTCTTCCAGTTCGCCGCACGCAAATAGGCTTCGCGTACCTCCGTATCGCGCTCGCCAGCATCGAGGACCGTCATCGAGACGACCTTCTGACCCTCTTTCAGCTTCATGCCGCGAACACCGATACCGGTCCGGCTCTTGGTCTCGCGGGCGTCAGTTGCGGAGAAGCGAATGGCCTTGCCCGAGTCCGATGCCAGGAAGATTTCCTGATCTTCGGTGAGCAATTCGACACCGATGAGACGATCGCCGCTGTCTTCCACAAACCCCATGGCATATTTGCCGTTACTGGGCACGTTCGTAAAAGAGTCCATCGAGTTGCGCCGGACCATGCCTTGCTCGGTGGCAAAAACGATATTGAGCTTCGACCACTCGCCTTCATCTTCGGGAAGCGCAAGTACGTTGGTTACCCGCTCGTCATCGCCCAGAGGAAGCAGGTTGACCATCGGCCTCCCCTTCGTCTGCGGGCTGCCTTCGGGAAGTTTCCATACCTTCTTACGATAAACACGACCGGTATTCGTGAAGAATAACACAGGATTGTGGGTCGAGGTTACGAACATTTCCACCACGGCATCTTCGTCCTTGGTGGCCATCCCGCTACGGCCTTTGCCACCACGCGCCTGGGCGCGGAAGGAATCCAGCGGCGTCCTCTTTATGTAGCCACCGTGAGTAACCGTGACGACCATCTCTTCACGTTCGATCAGATCTTCGTCGTCGATGCCGTCCCAAGCCGGCGCAATTTCGGATACGCGCGGGGTGGCATAGGCCGCCTTGATCTCTTCGAGTTCAGTGCGCATCACACCATAGAGTTTGACACGATCAGCCAGGATCGAGAGATATTCCTCGATCGAGAGAGCCAGTTCCTTGAGTTCATCGCCGATCTCGTCTCGCCCCAAGGCCGTCAGGCGGTGGAGTCGAAGGTCGAGGATGGCTTTGACCTGCCGTTCGGACAGGCGGTATGTTCCGCCCTCCTGTTCAGCATTCGGTTCGATCGCCTCAACCAGGCGGATATACTGCGCGATGTCCCCAATCGGCCATTCTTTGGTAAGCAGGCGAGCACGCGCTTCGGCCGGAGTAGGGGCGCTGCGGATCATCGCGACGACCTCGTCGAGGTTGGACACGGCAACGACCAGACCCAGCAAGATGTGCGCACGGTCTCGCGCCTTGTTCAGCTCGAACTTCGTACGGCGGGTAATGACCTCTTCACGGAACGTGATGAAGGCCTGGATAAACTCTCGTAAGGTGAGAACTTCAGGACGCCCGCCGCTGATCGCCAGCATGTTGGCAGGGAAGCTCGCCTGAGCTGGAGTGTATCGCCATATCTGGTTGAGCACGACTTCAGGCGAGGCGTCGCGTTTCAGATCCACAACAACGCGGACACCCTTGCGACTTGATTCGTCACGGATGTCGGAAATACCTTCGATGCGCTTGTCTTTGGCCGCCTCGGCGATCTTCTCGACCAGACCGCTCTTGCCGACCTGGAAGGGAATGGAGGTGAGCACGATCGACTTCCTGTCTCCGCGCTTGTCCTCGATCTCGTGCCGGGCACGCTGCAATATCGATCCACGTCCGGTCGTATACGCTGCGCGGGCGCCTGATTTGCCAAGAATGAGCGGCGCGGTGGGGAAGTCGGGCCCCGGAATGATCTCGAACAATTCCTCGCTCGTGATGGCGGGGTTGTCCATGTAAGCGAAACAGCCATCGATGACTTCGCCCAGGTTATGCGGAGGGATGTTGGTCGCCATTCCGACCGCGATGCCGCCTGCACCGTTGACCAGCAGATTGGGGAAGCGAGCAGGAAGAACCGTCGGCTCTCGGCGAGACCCATCGTAATTGTCCGCAAAGTCGACAGTGTCTTTGTCGAGATCGTCGAGCAAGGAGTTCGTGACACGGGCCAGACGGGCCTCGGTGTAACGCATCGATGCTGGCGGATCGGGGTCCATGGAACCAAAGTTGCCTTGCCCGTCGATCAGGGGAACGCGAAGCGACCAGTCCTGTGTCATGCGGGCCAGGGCATCGTAAATCGCGGCGTCACCGTGAGGGTGATAGTTACCCATCACGTCGCCCACTATCTTGGCGCTCTTGCGGAATGGCCGGCCCGCCACGAAACCGCCTTCGTTACTGGCGAAGAGGATTCTGCGGTGAACCGGCTTCAGACCGTCACGCACATCGGGAAGCGCGCGGCTCACGATCACGCTCATCGCGTAATCGAGATAGCTCGTCTTCATTTCCTCGACGATGTCGATGCGTGTGTGTTCTTCGCCACCCGGTACGGGGGAATCGATCGTGTCGATGTCGTCAGCCAAAGCTAAACCATTCCATATACTGTGTAAGACAGATTTTCAGAGCGGAACCCTAGGCCAGAAGACCGGGATGCGCCACCGAAGCCGGGAACCATTGGTCCATGTTCGGCGCTTTTTCCACATATGGGTTGTGTCCGGACGGAAGATAAGCATGAACTGCGTACAAGATCGCTATTCAAATGCCGTTCAGGGCAAAATCCTCAGTTTATTTGCAATGATTGCGCGCACGCTGCAATGGCAAGTTCGATGAGCTTTCCACCCTGCTAGCACAGTACGCTATCCTAACATTTTGGGAGTTTACGAATGATTTTTACCCGTCTTAACAAGGCTTCGCGGCCGTCTTCCGCAGTGGCTATGGCCCTCGTGATCGCTGCCACGGGCGCGCTGGGCGCGACCGCGCTCGAAGCGCCAGCTTTTGCACAGAAGAAAAAGAAGGAAGAGAAAGAGCAGAAGGGTCAGTACAGCAAGGAGTTCCTTGCTGCGTACCAGCCGATTGACGAGGTTCAGAAGGCGGAGACACCAGACGCCGCTGCGGCAAAGGCTGCCGTACCGGCTCTGATCGCTACGACCTCAAGCCCGGATGAAAAGCGCGCGACCGGTGGAGCGCTCTTCAACATCGGCAATAAGATCGGCGACGAGGATATGCGTCTTCGTGGTCTGGAATTGATGATGGAAAGCGGCACCCTGGAGCCCGAACTCGCCGGACAGATCGGTTTCGCGGCATATCAGGCCTATAGCGGTCGCAACGACATTCCAGCGGCGCGAAAAGCCCTCGAAAGCGCGATTGCAGCCAATTATTCGACCACTGCCACAATGTCGGATGGCTCGCAAAAAACGATCGGCAAGCCGGAAATGCAGCGGATGATCGCCGATCTTTATTTCAATGCCGATCAAACCCAAGAAGGTTTGGCCTATGTGAGCCAAACCATTGACGGGCTGAAAGCTGCTGGCGAGCCGGTACCCGAACAGCTGATCCGTGTCGGGCTGGCACAGGCATATGAAAACAATCTTCAGCCCCAGTCGCGTCAGTACGTGGCGATGCTAGCCGAAAATTATCCCAGTCCTTCGGTCTGGGGTGACGCAGTGATTATCACTCTGAATTCCGGTGGGTACGCCAATGCGGATGCTCTTGATCTTCTCCGTCTTTCGCGCCGCTTGAACAGCTACAACGATACGCGCGTTCTGGCAGAATACATCGAACTTCTGGACTCTCGCCGCTATCCGGGCGAGGTCGTCAGCGCGATCGACGAGGGTTTCGCCCTTAGTAATGTCGACAAGAGTGATCCCTTTCTGATCGAATCCCGCAAGGAAGCTGCCGGACGTGTTGCTGCCGACCGTCAGGGCCTCTCATCCTTGGCTGCAGATGCACGCAAATCTGGTGCGACGCTCAAGACGCTCGTCGTGGCGGGTGACACCTTCCTCAGTTACGATCAGCCAGCAGAAGCCGAAGAATTCTATACGAAGGCTCTGGGGATGAGCGGCGTGGAAACGCCAGTGGTTCTGACCCGTCTCGGGATCGCTCAGTTCGATCAGGGCAAATACGCCGAAGCCAGCGAAACCTTTGGTAAAGTTGAAGGCGCTCGCAGGGATATCGCTAATCTCTGGGCGATCTACGCAGCTCAGAAGGGCGGAATGTAAAAGCGCTCCGCTCCATTACCATCGTTATTCGCGGCGCGGGTTCTTTCGAATCCGCGCCGCTTTTCGTTCAGCGTAAACGCTTCACGTAAAGAGTGTTGTCACGGCGCTCGACTTTGAACTGATCCATCGATTCCAGCAGATCGGACAATCGTTTGAATCCGTAATTCCGAACGTCGAAGCTTGATCGGTTGCCTGCCAGGCTGCCGACCTCGCCCATCTGGGCGTAGCCTTCGTCGTCCCGTTTGGCAGCCTTCCAGGCAGTCCCCAGCAATTCGACCAGTTCTTCATCGATCTGGCCGTTGCCTCCGGAGCGTTTGCTTTTCTCCGCTGCGGGCTCTTCGTCCGCGCCGGCAATGAGAGCATCAATATCGATGAACCTCGTGCAAGCACTTTTGAAGGCATCCGGAGTCTTATTCTTGCTGCCGAAACCGTAGACGATCAGGCCATCCTGACGCAGCCGCGTAGCGAGCGGTGTAAAATCGCTGTCGGAGCTCATGATCCCGAAACCGTCGACCTTGCCCTGATAAAGCAGATCGATGGCGTCGATGGTCATGGCCATGTCGGTGGCATTTTTGCCGGCAGTGAGGTCGAATTGCTGCTGCGGCCGGATGCCGAATTTGTGCGTGATCTTGTCCCATTTAGCGAGGTTGTTCTTGGCGAAATTGCCGTATGCTCGCTTGATATTGACCTGGCCCAGTTCCGCCATGACGGTCAGGACCGGATCGATGCCGCGTGGTGACGTGTTGTCAGCATCGATGAGCAGGGCGATGTTTTTTAATTCTTTATCAGACATGCGTATTCACATGCCGGGCAAGATAGGCGGACGCAAGCTATTCGGCGGCGAGGAATTCACCCTGTTGATTGTCGAGCAGGCGCAGAATCCCGTCTGAAATTGCAAAATGTGCGCCGCGAAGCGAAAGTTCACCGCTTGAAACTTTGTCAGCCACATAAGGAAAAGTCTGCAAGTTCTTCAGGCTGACCTTTACTGCTTCCAGCTCCATCGCCAACTCCGCTTCCCTACCGTCGGTGCCATGCTTCTGTGCGATGGGGGCACGCGCGTCGTCGAGCATGTCGACCCAGTGAGCAACGTGTCCTCCTTCGCCCAGTTCATTGCCGTGGAGGTCCTGAGTAAGCGCAGCCTTGCAGCCGCCGCAAAGCCCGTGTCCCATGACGACGATCTCTTTGACTTTCAGGAACTGAACGGCAAATTCCACCGCTGCTGATACACCGTGACGACCGGGAGTGGTTTCAAAGGGAGGGACCAGAGCGGCCACGTTGCGAACCACGAAAATTTCTCCGGGCGCCACATCCAGGATTTGGGCCGGATCTACGCGGCTGTCGGAGCAGGAAATGACCATAACCTGCGGCGACTGGCCTTCGGCGAGTTGCTGCCACCTTTCACGCTCTTCCTGCCATCCGGTGGCACGAAAGTGGCGATAGCCCTCGATCATCTGCTCGAACGTTTTCATGCAAATGCTGCTGCCTCGAAAGGCCGTACAAGGCAAGAGATCAAATTGAGGCGCCAATTGCATGAGGATGCGAGGTTGCGAGAAGGGGGCGTCGAGCCTAGATGGGGCGCGACATGAACGATCTCTCATCCACGCCCAACCCCGCTAGCGAGCCTCCTCGCAAAACCCGCAAACCGGACTGGATTCGGGTCAAGGCACCCGTTAGCAAGGGCTATCATGAAACGCGCAAGTTGATGCGCGAGCTTTCCCTTAACACGGTTTGTGAAGAAGCGGCTTGTCCCAATATTGGCGAGTGCTGGGACAAGAAGCACGCCACCGTCATGATCCTCGGCGATGTCTGCACTCGCGCCTGTGCTTTCTGCAACGTGAAGACGGGCATGCCGCGACTGGTCGATCCGATGGAGCCGGAGAACGTCGCGATCGCAGCTGGTCAGATGGGTCTCAATCATATCGTGATAACCAGCGTGGACCGGGACGACCTGCCAGACGGCGGTGCGGATCAATTCGTTAAGGTGATCAAGGCCCTCCGGCGCGAGACGCCGGAAACTACGATCGAAATTCTTACGCCCGACTTTCGCGGGAAGATGAGAGCGGCGGTGGAGAAGATTTGCGAGGCTGGGCCTGACGTGTACAACCACAACCTCGAGACTGTGCCGCGTCTCTACCCGACCATCAGGCCCGGCGCGCGCTATTATGCCTCGCTCCGTCTGCTGGAAGAGGTGAAGGCTCACGATCCGCTTATCTTCACCAAATCGGGCATCATGCTTGGCCTCGGTGAACAGCGGCTGGAAGTCCATCAGGTGATGGACGACATGCGAAGCGCAGATGTCGATTTCGTCACTATGGGCCAGTATCTGCAGCCAACGCCCAAGCATGCGGAAGTCGAAGATTTCGTCACACCCAAGGCATTTGCCGCTTACGGCTCAATCGCTCGAGCAAAGGGCTTTCTGCAGGTCGCATCCAGTCCCCTGACCCGCTCCAGCTACCATGCCGGTGATGATTTCGCGGTAATGAAGGACGCTCGTGAGCAACGCCTGGCGAAGGAGAAGGCGAGGGCGCACGCCTGATGCCTGGAATTCGTGAGACGCGGCGGCTGCCGTATAGTTGCGAGCAAATGTTCGATCTGGTCGCGGATGTCGGCAGCTATCCCAAGTTCCTACCTTGGGTCGTAGCGACGCGCATTCGCAGCGACAGCGCCACCGTGATGGAAGCGGATATGCTTGTCGGTTTCAAAGCTATCCGCGAGAAATTTACTTCACGTGTCGTCAAAAGTCGGCCGGAGCGACTTGAGGTTTCCTACGTGGACGGACCTTTGCGGGATCTCGACAACAAGTGGAATTTTGTATGTCTGCCCGATGGTGGATGCGAAGTCGATTTCTGTGTAGATTTCACCTTCCGCAACGCCGTGTTCGAAGCGCTTGCAGGGCAATATTTCGATCGCGCTTTCCGTAAGATGGTTGAAGCGTTCGAAAAACGCGCAGACGAGTTGTACGGTCGGGAAAACGCAGCAGCCAATCTTTAGGGAAGAAGCAGTTCCAGTGCGCAAATCGTTGCCTGTCTGCGGATATCGGCGCGTGAAGTCTGACCGAATTGCTTGAGTTCGCCCTCGGGTTCCCCCTCCGCACCGCGAACTACACGGGCAAACACCACTGTGCCGACAGGCTTTAATGCAGTGCCGCCTGAGGGGCCTGCAACGCCGCTGATCGCGACCGCTACATCCGCATTGCTGTTGGCCAACGCGCCCTTAGCCATTGCCCAGGCACAGGCGATGGAAACCGCACCGAAGGTCTCAATAATGTCGAGTGGGACATCGAGAACTTCCATCTTTGCTTCGTTGGAATAAGTCACGAAGCCGCGGTCGACCACGGCCGAAGAGCCAGCAATCTCGGTGAGTGCGGCCGAAACCAAGCCGCCCGTGCAGCTTTCAGCCAGAACGACTTTTCGTCCTTTGACTTTATTCTCCGCCACAACGCGCTCGGCAAGGCGTTCGACGTCGTCTGGCAAGAGTTTGGTGAGGGTCATTGGCGCGCCTCTTATTTCAACTTCTGACGACGGTAGCAACCGCCTGAGCGGCGATTCCCTCCCCGCGACCGGCAAACCCCAGCCTTTCGGTAGTAGTCGCCTTCACAGATATGGCCCCGATGTCGACGTGGAGCAGTTCTGCTATTCGGCCACGCATTGCCTCTCGATAGGGGCCAATTTTGGGAGCCTCGCAAATAATCGTGAGATCTATATTCCCAATGTGAAAACCAGCACTTTCAACCAGCGTCGCCGCATGTTTAAGAAACTGGTCGCTGCTTGCTCCTTTCCATTGAGGATCGGATGGGGGGAAATGGCTACCTATGTCGCCGCAGGCGATAGCTCCGAGCAGTGCGTCCACGATGGAGTGGATGGCCACATCGGCGTCGCTATGCCCCGCCAGGCCAAATTCGGATTCGATTTCGATACCGCCCAGCCACAATTCTTCGCCAGCGGCTAGCTTGTGAACATCGAAGCCTGTCCCGACGCGGACCGGCGGTCGAGGGTCGCCAAAATCCTCCGCGAAAGTAAGTTTCTTCAATCTCTCATCCCCTTCGACCAAGGCGACCTCGCCGCCGAACGCTTGCAGCACCTGTGCGTCGTCACTCGCAGGCGTGTCCTCTCTCCAAGCCTGATGGGCTTGCGAAATCTGACTATAGTGGAAGGCCTGCGGGGTCTGCACCCGCCGCAAACTATCTCGATCGGCGGGATCGCCCATCGCCCCCGAACTTTCCGAAACTAAGCTGTCCACCACCGGCAGAACCGGAATGGCCGCGGGATGATTACTCAGCGCTGCCAGAAGCCTTTTGATCACCGGAAAAGGGAGATCGGGGCGCGCTGCATCGTGAATGAGTACTTTTTCTGCGCCATCGAGGATGTCCAGTCCCTTTGCCACTGACTGCTGGCGTGTTTCCCCTCCGGTGACGGGCATCCACCCATCAAGCCCGACCAACGCCCGTGAGATAAGTTCCTCACTTCCAACAGGTATGACGACGACAACTGGAGATGCCCCGGCATCAAGCAGCGCTTCGACAGAATGACGCACGACTGGTTTGCCGCGCCAGACTGCGAATTGTTTTGGCGTGGGCAGTCCTGCCCGGAGGCCTTTTCCTGCAGCGACGATAATGGCCCCGAAAGGGGGGAGGGGGGGAGATCTGTTCATGGCTCGCCAATCCGCTAGCGGCTTGAGGTTTTCGCCGCAACGCACTATGTGGCTGCCCAAAATTTAGGCATTCCAACATGACGACAAAAACTCATCAGCACGCCCCGCCGGCTCCGATCATGATCGGAAACGTTGCGATTGATACGCCAGTTGTCCTGGCGCCGATGACTGGCGTCACCGATCTGCCATTCCGAAAGCTGGTCCGGAATTACGGGTCGGGTCTCAATGTGACAGAAATGATAGCGAGTGAGGCCGCGATCCGGGAAACTCGGCAATCGGTCCAGAAGGCCGCATGGGACCCGATTGAAGAACCGGTATCGATGCAATTGGTCGGCTGTGATCCGTCGAGCATGGCAGAAGCTGCAAAACTCCAGCAAGATAATGGCGCGGACATCATCGACATCAATTTTGGTTGTCCTGTCCGCAAGGTCGTTGGTCAGCTGGCAGGTTCGGCCCTGATGCGCGAAGTCGGCCTCGCAACCAAGCTGATGGAAGCAACCGTTCGAGCGGTTGATGTGCCTGTCACGGTGAAAATGCGGATGGGATGGGATCACGCCGACCTCAACGCCCCTGAACTGGCAAGGATCGCTGAAGATCTGGGTGTCAAGATGGTCACCGTGCATGGGCGCACGCGCAACCAAATGTATAAAGGTAGCGCGGACTGGAAATTCATCCGTAAAGTGAAGGAAGCGGTCTCCATTCCGGTGATTGTCAATGGCGATATCTGTACCGTCAATGACGCCGGATTGGCGCTGGAGCAGTCAGGCGCTGATGGATTGATGATTGGAAGAGGGGCTTATGGGAAACCCTGGCTTCTCGCTCAAGTCATGCATTGGTGGCAAACGGGTCAGACTCTCGAGAGCCCAAGTTTCGATGAGCAATTCGAAGTCGTCCTCGATCACTACCGCGATATGCTGGAGTTGTATGGAGAACAGGTGGGCGTCAAGATCGCTCGAAAGCATCTTGGATGGTATACCAAAGGTATGCACGGCTCCGCAGAATTCCGACACAAGGTTAACTTCATCGAGCAACCGTCTGTTGTGATTGATGAAATAACTCGTTTCTATGAACCTTTTCTTCGTCGGCGGGCAGCGTGAATCAAGGATTGGGCGCGCCAGACGCGGCCACCCAGATTGCCGGTCTTGTCTTCGCGGTTCTCCTGATAGATCAACAAGGGCGGATCATACAGGCTAACCAAGCAGCCGAAGAACTCTTGGGTCGTAGCGCCCAACGGATGGCGAACGCCAACCTTTTCGAAATTCTGAGGATTGAGAGCGAACGTCTCCGCTCCAGCTTGCTGGCTTGCGACGAGAAAGTGATAGCGAGAAGGATACCCGTCATTGCGGGAGCGGGCTCGCGACTGGTGAATATCACCAGTTCGCCGGTGCCCGGCCACTTTGGATGGCAGGTGGTCACGCTGTCTGAAGTCGGGCAGGAGGAGATGGGCGATATTGATTCCGAAAGGGTGGAACTACGCGCGCCCTCGGTTCTCGCACATGAAATAAAAAATCCTTTGTCAGCGATACGTGGAGCAAGTCAGCTTCTATCGAAACGGGCATCGGAGCGCGATCGTCCGCTAGCCACCATGATCGAGGGCGAGGTCGACCGCATTGCGCGCCTGATTGACAGGATGCAGCAATTGGGGAGCCGAAATCCCGTAGAAACAGGACCCTGCAATCTCCATGCGGCTATCCGCAATGCGATGGCGACTGTGAGGGCAGGGCGGGGTGATGCTTGCGAGTTGCTTGAAGAGTTTGACCCTTCACTCCCAGCGGTCGAAGCGGATCAGGGAGCTCTCGAGCAAGTTCTGATAAACCTTCTCGCGAATGCCTGTGATGCAAGTAGCACTGTGGAAAATGCCGAGATCGTGGTTCGCACCCGGTTCGTAAGTGGGCTGGTATTTTCAGCAATACGGCTGGGAAAGGCTACGAAATTGCCGATCGAAGTTACTGTGAGCGATAGGGGCCCTGGCTTACCGCCCGAATTGAAGGATCACGCGTTCGAGCCATTCGTTTCGGGAAAGAAGAACGGGCAGGGATTGGGGCTTGCTCTGGTACGCAAACTGTTGCGCGACATGGGAGGTCGCATCGTTTACGAGCGAGACGACCGCGCCGGGCTTACACATTTTCGGGTCAATCTTTCGGTCGCCAACGGGAATGCAGTATGAAACCTCGTGCTCTTCTGGTCGAAGACGATCGTGCAATTGCCACGGTGATCTCAGAAGCGCTTCAGGATGAGGGGCTTCACGTTACGGCCTGCAGTTCGATCGCCCGCCGGAACGAGTTGATCAAGGCGTGTGAATTCGATGTCATGCTGACTGACATAATGTTGGATGATGGCGACGGGCTCGAGACCATCAAGATTGTTCACGAGACAGCACCGACCATGCCCATCATTGTCCTTTCTGCACAAAACACGCTGGATACAGCTATTCGGGCGAGCGATAGTAACGCCTTCGAGTATTTTCCGAAGCCATTCGACCTCGACGAACTTGCGCAGGCAGTCCGCCAAGCGATAGCAAAAACACCCAGCAAGTCATCCCAGCCAGATGAGACGGATGCTGGATCCTTGCCGCTGATCGGCCGCAGCGTGGCCATGCAGGACGTTTATCGCATGATCACGCGTGTCTTGCGAAACGATTTGACTGTTCTGGTCACCGGAGAAAGCGGGACAGGAAAGGAACTGGTCGCGGAGGCAATACATCAATTGGGCGCGCGGCGGACGGGACCTTTCGTAGCAGTCAATATGGCTGCCATCCCGCATGATTTGCTGGAGAGCGAATTGTTCGGTCACGAGCGCGGCGCTTTCACCGGTGCCCACTCACAGTCGATCGGGAAGTTCGAGCAGGCCAATGGCGGGACGCTCTTTCTTGACGAAATAGGTGAGATGCCAGCGGATGCGCAGACGCGGCTTCTGCGTGCTCTCCAGTCAGGCAGGATCCGGCGAGTGGGTGGCCGTCAGGAAATCGGGGTGAATGTGCGAATAGTGGCCGCCACAAATCGCAATCTGCCAAATTTAATTGCCTCGGGTGGGTTCCGCGAGGACCTGTATTACCGTCTGAATGTAGTTCCGATGCATCTTCCCCCTCTGCGTGATCGGCGGGAGGACATCGGGGTGCTATCACGACACTTTTTGTCACAAGCAAAGGCTGAAGGGCTTCCCTCCAAGACTATCGAGGAGAAGGCAGTTGAAGCTCTTTCGGCGTATGAGTGGCGAGGCAATGTTCGGGAATTGCGCAACGTAATCTTCCGACTGGCCTTGATGGCAAGAGATGATGTAATCGACGCCCATTCAGTCGAGGACCTACTATTTACAGCTATATCGCCGGCGGAGGCTGCGCATAGCAACGCTTTCGAGCCCGCTCTATCCGAGTGGATCAGATCGAAAAAACCGGTTGAAGGCAATCTATATCAAGAGGCGATCGCTGCGTTCGAAAAGCCACTGCTTGAGCATGCTTTGAAGGTCACCGGGGGTAACCAGCTTCGCGCCTCTCGGCTATTGGGCATAAATCGGAACACTTTACGGAAAAAGCTAAGTGACCTCGGGGTGATCGCCGATCACTTCATCGAGCGCGGATGAGGAGCCGTCCGTCTTTTAATGCTTGCAATATTGCAACAGTAGCGATGTAAGCCGGACACTATGGCGACCCAGGCGGCTACTCGAACAGGACACACGCCGCGCTTCTGGCGCAGGTTCGTCGTGGCATCCAAAAAGGCTAACCTCTTTACTTTGATTGAAATCGCGGCTGCGACTTCCTTCTTAGTGATGCTGGGTACGACTTGGGCGGCGTTCACGAGCGCGCCAGCTAACGGTCAGCTTTTGCCTAGTGGCCAAGTCGCCATGCTTTTGATTGGCACTCTCCTGCCCGCCATGGCGCTATTGATTTTGATGGGCCGGAGACTCGCACTCAGGCGAGCGGCCGGAAGCACGGCCCGCTTGCACGTGCGCTTGGTGTTCTTTTTCTCAATTGTCGCTGCGGTGCCAACGCTGCTCGTCGTCGCTTTTGCGGCGGTTCTCTTCCAGTCGGGCGTGGACTTCTGGTTCTCTGACAACTCTCGGGGGCTCATGAAAAATGCCAATGAATTGGCAGAGAGTTATTACGAGGATAACCAGCTCGATCTCGGGCAGGAAACGATCTCGATGGCGATGGACATGCGCGCTAATTTGCAGAAAATCGCAGTCACCGATCCAGATTTTATGCTGGTTTATGAATATCAGGCCCAGCCCCGGGACGTGGTCGAAAGTGCAATTCTACAGGCCATGCCAGACGGGAGCGCACGGACAGCTGTGCTCTATAACATTAGCGAAGGTTCTGATCCGGTTGCTTTCACCGAGGAAAGTCTTTCCGAGCTAAGGTCGGGGCAGGCAGTAGCAGTTCGCGGGAGTTCGGAACGAATTGAGGCGATTGCGCCTATTGATCGCCAAGCGGGCATTTATCTCTATACCTCGCGCAATGCCGAGGCATCAGGCTTTCGCAGCTGGGAAAGTGCGCGTTCCATCTCCAATGCCTATGACGATCTGACTACGCGCGCCCGGGCTCTGCAGTTGCAGTTCAACGTATCCCTTTTCCTCGTAAGCCTCTTTTTGGTTGGACTGTCAGTCTGGTTCGCGCTGAAATTCGCCGATCGACAGGTGGAACCGCTAACCGACTTGGTCGCTGCTGCAAGAGAAGTGGGCGCAGGCAATTTCAGAATGCGGGTCGACGGACGGACCGGAGCCGATGAGATCGGCCTCCTCAATCGGGCCTTCAACAGAATGACCGCGCAACTTGAAAAACAAACCGATGCATTGGTGTCGGCAAATGGAGAGCTGGAGGAACGGCGTAGCTTTATTGAAGCAGTTCTGGAATCGGTCAGTGCGGGTGTCATCACGATCGATGGCGAGAGGCGGGTGTTGCTGATGAATGCTCCGGCGCAGAGCATCCTTCTCGATGAGGGGGAGGGCGGCACGGCGCCCGACACTCTCGATCAGATGGCACCGCAGATCGCGGCGATGGTCATCGCCAATCTGGAAAAGGGTGTTGTGAGCCATTCCAGGCATGGTGAAATGATGACCCTCGCGGTCAAGCTGGTTCGTGAGGGCACCGGCCACGTGATCACTTTCGAAGACATTACCCGGCAATTACTGGATCAAAGGCAGGCTGCTTGGTCTGACGTTGCCCGGCGCATCGCTCACGAAATCAAGAACCCACTGACGCCGATACAGCTCGCCACGGAACGCCTCAAACGTCGATACCGGAAGCAGATCCAACAGGACGGAGAGCTGTTTGACGAGCTTACGAACACGATTGTTCGGCAGGTCGGTGATCTGCGTAAAATGGTTGACGAGTTTTCCAGCTTTGCGCGCCTGCCCAAACCGGTTTTCAGAGCCGAAGATGCGCTTGATTTGGTTCGGCAGTCGATCTTCCTCCAGGAAGTGGCCAATCCGGACATCAACTATGGGCTATCAACACCGCTTGAAGGTCCCCTTAAAATACAAGCCGATCGCCATCAGCTGGGCCAAGCAGTCACCAACATTCTCAAGAACGGTGCAGAAGCAATTGAGGCGCGGTCTGCTCAAGCCGAACCTGATTTTCGCGGGCGAATAGCGGTCGAGGTAACCGAGACTGAGAAACATATTGCAGTTGAAATTACCGACAATGGCATCGGTCTGCCACAGGATCGCGAACGCATCGTCGAGCCCTATGTTACGACGCGGGCCAAGGGCACTGGCTTGGGCCTCGCCATCGTCAACAAGATTGTGGAGGAGCACGGCGGAGAGATGTCGTTCTCTTCGGCAGAAGGTGGCGGGACGAAGGTTACCCTCAGGTTTGCTCGTGATCCGCACGGCACCAATGTGGGCGCCTCTAAAACCCTAGATGAAGATACTGGACTCTGATTATGGCTTTGGACATCCTCATAGTAGACGACGAGCGCGACATCCGCGAACTCGTAGCAGGCGTCCTCAGCGATGAAGGTTATGAATGCCGAACCGCAGCTGACAGCACGTCCGCACTGCAGGCTGTAGACGAGAAGCGCCCCAGTCTCGTGCTACTCGATGTTTGGCTGCATGGAAGTCAAATGGATGGGCTCGAAGTGCTCGATGCAATCAAAGCGCGCGAACCTGAGCTTCCAGTCATCATCTTCTCGGGCCACGGAAATATAGATACCGCCGTCAGCGCTGTCAGCCGTGGAGCGATGGATTTCATCGAGAAGCCGTTCGAGGCCGAGCGCCTCTTGCTCTTGGTCGAGCGCGCGACTGAGACTGAAAATTTACGGCGGGAAAATAGCAGGCTGCGGGCGAAAACCGTTGAAACCGGAGAATTCACAGGGAACTCCGTGGCAATCAATTCGGTAAGGGCAACGCTCAAGCGCGTCGCCCAAACCGGTAGCCGCGTGTTGATCACCGGTCCGGCAGGTGCGGGCAAGGAGGTGGCGGCCCGCCTGCTTCACAATTGGTCTACCCGAGCAGACAAGCCGTTCGTCACCGTAAACTCTGCCCGCATTACCCCGGAGCGCTTCGAAGAAGAGCTGTTCGGCGAAGAAAGTGACGGCAAGTTGATCCGGCCTGGTTTGCTGGAAAGCGCGGACGGAGGCACTCTCTATCTCGATGAGATAGCCGACATGCCACTATCGACGCAGGCCCGCATCTTGCGTGTTCTGACAGAGCAGAGCTTCGTGCGGGTCGGGGGAAGTCGGCAGGTTGGGGTCGATGTTCGAGTGGTCTCATCATCCGCTCGCGACCTCGCAAAAGAGATGGAAGAAAAAAGGTTTCGCGAAGATCTCTTCTACCGATTAAACGTGGTTCCGGTTGAAATTCCTTCCCTTGCCGAACGCCGCGACGATATTCCTGCGCTGGCCGAATACTTCTTCGCTCGGTACGCCTCGGAACAGGGGATCCGTCCTCCGAAGATCAGTGAAGAGGCGATGGCCGCCCTTCAGGCCTATGACTGGCCCGGAAACGTGCGCCAATTGAGAAACGTGGTGGAAAGAACCATAATTCTCACTCCAAGAGACAGGATAGACACGATCGAGGCGAACATGCTTTCCGAAGAAGTGGCGGGCGGAAGTGAAAATGGCGCCGCTGGGGTCGCCGGCCTAATGGGGGCCCCGCTAAGGGAAGCGCGCGAAAGCTTTGAGAGAGAATATTTATCCGTTCAGATACGTCGCTTCTCTGGAAACATTTCAAAGACGGCCAGTTTTATCGGAATGGAGCGATCGGCGTTGCACCGCAAATTGAAATTGCTGGGAATGGCAGAGCGGAAGGAAAGCGAACGCAAGTAAGATAGATTGAGGCGTGGATCTACCGTGGCAATTTTTCTTCGTTGCGGATCCGTTAATTGATAGCCAGATTGATGATCACTTGGCCAATTAGGCTGGTACCCGGACGCGGGTGGAAGCGTCCAGATTGCGGTCGCGAATGATCGCCAAGAAAAGGAGACACAAAGATGTCCGGAGAGCGAACCCTGTCTGCCCGGCCTAGATCGGAGAAAGACGCTCGCAGCAAAGGCAAATCACCTAGCCTTCAAGATGCCTTTCTGAACCTTTTGCGGAAAGAAAAAACGCCGGTTACGGTGTTTCTCGTAAAGGGAGTGAAGCTTCAAGGTATTGTGACGTGGTTCGATAATTTTTCGATCCTTTTGCGCAGGGATGGGCAGTCGCAATTGGTCTACAAGCATGCGGTCAGTACGATAATGCCAGGGCAGCCGATCGACGCTACACAGTTTGTAAGCCAAGGTTCGGGGGCAAAACAGCGCCTTCTTCAGGACGTATTTCTAAGTCGGGTGCGTGAAGCAGAGGCTCAGGTAACAATGTTCCTTGTCAATGGCGTGATGCTGCAAGGTAAAATTGCGGCCTACGACCTCTTCTGCATGTTACTGGAACGCGAAGGGTACGTGCAACTCGCCTACAAGCACGCTGTGTCTACAATTCAACCTGCAGAGCCGGTCGACCTGACGGAAGACTGGGAAGAGGACGAAAACTGAGTTTCGATGATGATCTTATGGGGGAAGTTTCGCGCGGTGCGCGAGCCCTTGTCGTGTGCCCAGATATCCGTGGCTTTGCTTACGATCTCGACGCTGAAAGCCGGCTGCAGGAAGCTGAAGGTCTTGCTCTAGCCATTGGCATCGAGATTGAGGCGAGTTTCGTACTTCCTATACGAGAAGTCCGGCCAAATCTTCTCTTCGGCGCTGGCCAAGTGGATAACATCCGCATCGCCTGTGAGCAGAACGAAGCCGAACTGGTGGTCGTTGATGGCGCGCTAAGCCCCATACAGCAACGAAATCTCGAGGAAAAACTCTCTCGCAAGGTAATCGATCGTACCGGGCTCATCCTTGAAATTTTTGGCGAACGCGCAGCTACAGCCGAAGGGCGTCTACAGGTCGAACTCGCGCATCTTGATTATCAGCAAAGCCGTCTCGTTCGGAGCTGGACACATTTGGAACGGCAGCGAGGCGGTTTCGGCTTTCTTGGCGGACCCGGCGAGACGCAGATAGAAGCGGACCGCCGTATGATACGTCAGCGAATGGGGCGGCTACGCAAGGAACTGGAGCAGGTCCGGAAAACTCGCGGCCTTCATCGAGAGAGGCGTGAACGTGCTCCTTGGCCAGTGGTCGCGCTTGTCGGCTATACCAATGCGGGAAAGTCCACGCTTTTCAACAGTTTGACTGGTGCTCAAGTGATGGCTGAGGACTTGCTCTTCGCCACTCTGGATCCGACCATGCGCGCGATCTCGCTTCCCGGAGTGGAAAAGGCAATTCTGTCCGACACTGTAGGGTTCATCTCGGACTTGCCCACGCAGCTTGTGGCGGCCTTCCGCGCGACGCTCGAAGAAGTAACAGCTGCCGATGTTATCTGCCATGTGAGAGACATCTCAAACCCTTCAACCGAGGCGCAGAAGGCCCAAGTGTTGAATGTGTTGACGGATCTGGGTGTCATCGAAGGGGAGGGGGGAGGCTCTACAATTCCCATTTTGGAAGTGTGGAACAAGTGGGATTTGCTAGGTGAGGAGCAGGCTGCGGAACTACAGGCCTTGGCCGAAGCATCCGACGAGATCGTCCAGTTGTCGGCACTGTCCGGCGCTGGTATTGACGAGTTCGTGGAAACACTTGGGCAGATGCTGACTGCCAAAGCTTCCGTCCGTCAATTTGATTTGCCGGCAAGCGATGGCCGGCGGATTGCCTGGCTGCATGCGCATGGCGATGTTCTGGAAGAAAATGATGCCGGGGAGGGTGAAGAAGGCCCAATCCGCAGGTTTGTGGTTCGATTGAATCCTAAGGAAGTTGGACAGTTCGAGACCCTTTAGCTTCTTTTTTCCTGCCTTTTGACCTCGTGCCACAGCTCTTCCTGCGCCTCCAGTTCGCGCTCGGCAAAGTCACCACTGGCCAATTCTTCCATGGCTCGGAAGCGACGCTCGAACTTGGAATTCGCAAACCGTAAGGCTTGTTCTGCGTCCACTCCGTAAGCTCTCACCAAATTCACAGCCGCAAAGAGGAAATCTCCAGCCTCCTCGGCCCGGTCATGTTCACCGGCTTCTTCAAGCTCACCAATCTCTTCGATCACTTTTGATTTGGGACCAGCAATGTCTGGCCAATCGAAGCCTTGGCGCGCGGCTCTTTTTTGTAATTTTTGAGCACGCATCAAAGCCGGCAGGGCGAGGGCGACTCCATCGAGAGCTCCGGTGGCGCCTTCCGCCTCGCGCTCCGCCGCTTTCAGATTTTCCCAGCGAGCGTACTTCATCACGCCGCCTTCGTTACTGAAAATATGAGGATGGCGCCGTTCCATTTTCTCCGAGATGGTTTTGGCAACATCGTTGAAAGCGAAATGTCCGGCTTCTTCGGCAATGCGGGCGTGAAACACTACCTGCAGTAGGAGATCCCCCAATTCAGCCTTGAGATCGTCGAAATCTGAACGCTCTATCGCGTCCGCGACCTCATAAGCTTCCTCGATGGTGTAAGGCGCGATAGTCGAGAAGTCCTGCGCGACGTCCCATTCACATCCTCTGACGGGGTCTCGAAGCAATGCCATGATCGAAAGCAAGCGATCTAATTGTTCGGTCATGGGATATCACCTGGGTTTTCATACATATAAACGGGCAGCGCCTTTAGTCGAAGAGTGATAATATATATTATGTTAAATATAACACGTTTTGAGAGGCATGTTCTCAGGACCATCCAGTCACCCCGCTTACAATGACATACGCTCCACCGATAATGGCGACCCAAATCAGTGCCATTTTGATGATCTGATTTCCACGCAAGCCATCATCGCGTTTCATCCCAGCCACATAAGCGATCACTAGAGCCGCCATCATGGCGACCCAAGCGACTTCGCCCAGACCGGCATTCATAACCGGACTTCCAAGCCATCATATCCGACAGTCACTCCCTGAGGAACCTTGTCGCACAAGCTTCTGTAATCGAGCGATTTGTCCATATGCGTCAGGACGACCGCCTTCGCCTTGCACTTCTTTGCGAGGTCCAGTGACATATCGAGGTGCGCGTGGGTAGGATGCGGTCGCTCGCGCAGGCAGTCCACCACCAGAAGATCGCAGTTGCGGAAGCAATCCACCATCCCTGGAGTGATTTCGCTGAAGTCGGTTGCATACACCAGAGATTTCCCATCGGCTTCGAAGCGGAAGCCAGTGCTTTGCACCGGGCCATGAGGCATCTCGACATCATCGAAAGAAAAGCCAGCAACCAATTGGGTTTGCGAAGTTTCTTTGAGCTCAATCAGCGTTGGATAGCCAAATTGCCCTTCGAAGACGTAGTCGAAGCGGCGGCGCAGCCGCTCACATGTAAACCGGCTCGCAAACCCAGGTAATGGATTGCTGCGATCGTACCTCATGACCCGCAGATCATCGATACCATGGCAATGATCCGCGTGGTCGTGCGTCCAAAAAACGGCATCGACCTTGCCGATGTCGTTGGCGAGAAGCTGGGCCCTTAGATCGGTCGACGTATCTACCAGAATACGCTGTCCGGAGTCGTTTTGGACGACAATGGAAACGCGTGACCGGCGGTTTCGGGGTTCTGATGGATCGCATTCGCCCCAGTCGTTTCCAACACGCGGCACGCCTGTCGATGTTCCGCATCCGAGCATGATCAGTTTCATGCCGCTGCCTTTGAAAACAGCCGGTAGAAATTGCTCGTCGTGTATTCGGCAAGATCGTCAACCGTTTCGCCGCGCAGCCCGGCGATGAAAGTAGCTGTGTCCCGAACGTAGCCGGGCTCGCATGTTTTGCCGCGATGTGGAACCGGAGCGAGAAAAGGACTGTCAGTTTCGACAAGCAACCGGTCCTTGGGCACGCTTTTGGCAACTTCTTGCAAAGCTCTGGCATTCTTGAAAGTTACGATGCCAGATAAAGAGATAGAGAGGCCGAGCGCCAAGACCTTTTCCCCGAATTCTGCCGATGCGGTGAAGCAATGGATGAGAGCTGGGAAGGCACCCTTGCCCATTTCGTCAGTTAGAATTGCGAGAGTATCGGGCTCCGCATCGCGTGTATGAATGATGACCGGCAGGCCCGTCTCGCGCGCCACATCGATATGCAGACGGAACAGCCGTTGCTGACGCGCACGGTCCGAATGATCGTAGAAATAATCGAGACCGGTTTCACCAATACCGATGACCCGCGCGTTCTGGGTCGCGCGCAATAACTCTTCGCGGGTCAGATCGGCATGATCATCGGCATTGTGAGGATGGATGCCGACACTGGCCCAGACGTCGGGTCGCGCGTTCGCGGTCCCAACCACCTGATCCCATTCTTCCCGCTTGGTCGAGATGTTGAGAAACGCCCCTACCCCGGCCTCGCGTGCGCGGCGAAGGACCTCGGCTTGGTGATCTACGAGGCCCTCATACTCGAGGTGGCAGTGGCTATCGACGAGCATCAGCTGTCCTCTGTTTCCGGAAGTTCCAGTCTCGGGAATGCCGGGACGGGTTTGTCGATCACGTGGCCTGCCGCTACCAGTGCAGTGAACCATCCTTCATCCGATAAATCGGCATAGCTTCTACCGTCTGATTTCACGCCAAGCTGGTCGAGCACTGCAGAAGACTTTGTTGGCACGACTGGCTGAATTGCGATGGCAAGGTCACGGATGGCAAGGAAGAGCGTCTGCAATACCGCCTTCATGCGCTCGGGATCTGTCTTCTTCAGCGCCCACGGGGCCTGCTCGTCGACATAGGCGTTGCAGGCGAACACAGCCTTGAGCCAGGCTTCGATCCCGACGCTGAAATTAAGCGTCTCGAATTCCTTTGGCAACGTGACGTTACACGCCTCCCGCACAATAGCGAGCAGCGACTTGTCCTCTCCATTTGGAGAGAAGTCTTCGAGCTTGCCGTCCATGTTCTTGTGGATCATCGACAACGTGCGCTGCGCCAGATTGCCGAAGCTGTTGGCCAATTCAGCATTGACCTTGTTTACGAGCGCTTCTGCCGAATAGCTGCCGTCTTTTCCGAAGACCACCTCGGCCATCAGGAAATAGCGGAGCGAGTCGACTCCGAAGAGGTCCACCAGCTCGTTGGGGTCCGTTACATTGCCTGCCGACTTGGATTCCTTCACCCCGCGATTGAGCAGGAAGCCGTGGCCGAAAACCTTCTGCGGTACGGGCAGGTCGGCACTCATGAGGAAAGCCGGCCAATAGACCGTGTGAAAGCGGACGATGTCCTTGCCGATCAGATGCAGGTTTGCGGGCCAGAATTTGTCCCACATTTCTCCGCCATCTGGATAGCCGAGCCCGGTGATGTAATTGGTAAGCGCATCCACCCACACATACATCACGTGATTATCGTGCCCGGGCACTTTCACGCCCCAGTCGAAACTGGTGCGGCTGACAGATAAGTCCTTCAAACCGCCTTCAATGAAGGCGATCATTTCGTTTCGCCGGCTCACTGGCTCCAGAAAGCCCGGCTTGTTGAGCAATTCGACAAGCTGATCGGCGTATTTCGACAGGCGGAAGAACCAGGTTTCCTCTTCGGTCCATTCGACCGGCGTACCTTGCGGAGACAGCTTTTCGCCGGCCTCCCCTTCGATCAGTTCCTTTTCGTCGTAATAGGCTTCGTCGCGGACCGAGTACCAGCCTTCGTAGCGATCCAGGTACAGATCACCCTTGGCCTCCATCGCTTGCCAGATCGCGCGGCTCGCCTTGTGATGATCCTCATCGGTCGTGCGGATGAAGCGGTCGTAAGTTATATCGAGCCGGTCGAAGAGTTCCTTGAACGCACCCGACATCTCGTCGGCTAGCTCCCTCGGAGTTCTTCCAAGGTCGCGTGCCTTATGCGCCATTTTTAGCCCGTGTTCGTCCGTGCCTGTCTGGAACCGCACTTCGCGGCCCATCAGACGCTGGAAGCGCGCAATGACATCGGCAGCAATCGTTTCATAGGCATGACCGATGTGCGGCTTGCCGTTGGGATAATGGATTGCGGTGGTTATGTAATAAGGGTCAGCCATTGCCGCGTTCGCTAGCCGCGCCCGCTTGTGCGAGCAAGGTCCCGATTTCCATTCCAAGCAGACCGGGATCGAAATTATAGGTCGGCTGCTCTGCGCTCAGCCGTACGAGTTCAGCGTGTGTATCCACCAGGCCGGCGGGATTTCCCGCATGCTGGTGGATCCGTTCCGATAAGATCGCCCGCGCCAGACCGAGCACCGCCTGCAGCCGCGGAATGTCCTGCTTGGCACCGATCGCACCGGCTAATTGACCGCGTAGGACGAAGTCGCGGTCTCCCTGCTCAAGGATTGTGCGCATCAGCTGCGCGGGCTTGCCCAGCTCGTATTTGAGAAACGTCAGTGCAGAACCTGGCGATCCGGACGATGCGGCAATCGCAGCATCGCGTGAAGCGATATCCGCTTCCGGGGCAAGGTCGCGCAAGAGATCATCCATCGCTTCCTTGCCGATCGGTGAAAAGCGGACCGTGCGACAGCGCGAGCGGATCGTGGGAAGCAAGCGCGCGGGACTATGGGCGATCAGCAGGAAATATGTTCCCTGCGGCGGTTCTTCGAGGCTCTTCAGCAGTGCATTGGATGCCGATACTTCCATATCGTCAGCGGGATCGATGATCACTGCACGCTTCGAGCCAAGCGTTGGCCTTGTTGTGAGGCGGCGCTGAATGTCGCGGACCTGGTCGACCTTGATGCCGCGCGCGAGTTCGAAGGGCTTGCCGTCGTCGCGCTTCTTCGCTTCTTCCTTGTTCTTCGGGCCATATGTCAGCGTGAGAATGTCGGGATGTTCCGCCCCCCCTTCCCCGCCCAGAAGTTGGCGCGCTGCCGCTTGCGCAAAGCTTGCTTTTCCAAGCCCTTTCTTGCCGGCCAGCAACCAGGCGTGATGCATGCGATTGCCGTCCAACGCTCGGCGCCACTGGCTCCATGCCTCGTCATGCCCGATAAGGCTCATCGCGCTGCTTCCGCCAGGAACGGGGCCAAAGCTTCGAGGAGGCGAGCATGCACCTCTTCAACCGTCCCGTCGCCGTTCACACGGAGAAAACGCTGGGGCTCGGCTTCCACGAAAGTGTCGAAGGCTGCATTTACGCTGGCGTGATAATGGCTATCGCGCCCGCCGATCGCGTCAGACATCTCGCCATCTCGGGCGCGCAGGCGACGTGAGACTTCGGCGCTGTCCGCTCCTATCACGATGGTCAGATCGGGCAGCAGACCGGCACTGCCAACATCGTGCAGCCTGCGAACCGCATCATCACCAAGAGTGCCGGCAGCCCCCTGATAGGCTCTGCTGGAATCGAGGAAGCGGTCGCATACCACCCATTCCCCACGCTCCAGTGCGGGCAGTATCAGGCGCTGAACATGGTCCGCGCGCGCCGCCGCAAACAGCAATGCTTCTGCCTGCGGCCCCCACCCCTCCCCTGGTGGGTGGAGCAGCAAGTCGCGAATGGCTTCGGCTCCCGGCGTGCCGCCCGGCTCGCGCGTCGCCACGACCTCGATACCGCGCCGCTTCAGGGCGTCGCACAGAAGCCGGGCCTGGGTGGATTTACCCATCCCTTCGCCGCCTTCGAAGGCAATGAACTTTCCGCGCGTCACGTAATCCAGCCCAGGACGCCGTTTAGGATACGGCGCCCAAGCCCGGCCTCATCGACTGTGTCACGCGCGACGAGCGGGACGCTGAAATCTGACATGCCGTCGATCGAGACCGTGAGTATGGCGATCTGCTCGCCCTGGCGAATTGGCGCGCGAACCGGACCTTCATAATTCACGGTCAATTTCACATCGCGATGGGCGCCGGCCGGGATATCGACATAGACCCCCGCAGGAGCGACGAGCGCAACCTGCGTGCTGTCGCCGCCCTGCACCTCTGCCATGGCGACCTCTGCTTCGGGAGCGAAGAGCCGCTGCTGGTCAAAGGCCGAAAAGCCCCATTCGATCAGGTCGCGTGCAGCCCGGTTGCGATCCCGGCCGCGCGGACTTGCCGCGACCACCATGACCAGCCGCCGCCCGTTGCGTTCAGCAGAGCCGAGAAAACCGTAGCCGGCCTGATTGGTGAAGCCGGTCTTGATGCCATCTGCGCCCGGCACCACGCCGCTGATCGGATCGTGGTTGGACTGGGTGATGTCGTTATAGGTAAATTCGCGGTGGCCGATGTAACGGCGATATTTCGAGGGATGGCGCCGCAGCATTTGCGTGGCCAGTGTCGTCAGGTCGCGAGCGGTGACGAAAGTATTACCTTCATCCATCCAGCCATTGGGCGTGCCGAAATGGCTGTCACGCATGCCGATCTCGCTGGCCTTGGCATTCATCGCGGCGACCCATTTGTCGACCGATCCCGCAGCTCCGTCGGCGAGCGCGGCTGCCCCATCATTGGCCGAGACGGTGGTTACGCCGTGCACCAGATCGTCCACCGTAACCCGCGCATCATGCGGCAGGAACATGGTGGACCCGACCTGATTCCAGCGCTTCCAGACTTCCGGCCGGATGGAAAAGCTCTGCTGTGGCAGAATCTTGCCTTCTTCCATCCATTCGAATGCGAGGAAGGTCGTCATCACCTTGGTGATTGAAGCGGGCATGAAACGGCGATCAGCCTCGCGTTCGAAGAGGATCTGGCCGCTGGTGACGTCGAACAGATAAGCGATCGGCGCCTCGCTGGGGGATGGAGGCATCGGCCTCTTCATCTCCTGAGCGATCGCGCTTGAGGGTATCAGAGCCGCAACGGAAGCGGCCAGAATGATATTTTGCAATGATTGTCGCAACGGGTTTCGCGCCGCCGCGAGACGGCGCTCTCCTCTCGGATTAACTGGGCTGACTTCTATATCACGGAGAGCGGCGATGACGAGAGCCACCGCGCGCTTTCCACGGTGGCGATCAGCGCGCGATCTCGTCCGCCAGCAATCCCACGCTCATGGCGTAGTAGTTGGAGCAATTATATTCGAGGATCACGCGGTAATTGCTGGTCAGCAGCCAGGCGGGTGTACCCGGGCCATCGGGCTGGAACAGGCTCACCAGCGTATCCTGCGGCAAGGCCCGCTGCGGCTGCACGCCCAGCGATCGCCACTCGGCAACAGTCTTGTACTGACTGTGGCGTTCATGGACCCGCGGGCAGACAGGCGCATTGAGTTCGCTTTTATAGCGATCGATGTCGAAGCCCGATGGCACGGAAGCGCGAACGCCCCATGGCTGGCCCGGGCGCCATCCGGCATCGCGGAAATAATTGGCGATGGAAGCAAGCGCATCGGCATTATTGTTCATGATGTCGGCGCGGCCATCCCCGTCGCCATCGGTTGCCAGCCTGAGATACACGCTCGGAAGGAACTGGGGATTGCCGAAAGCGCCAGCCCAGCTTCCCTGCAATTCGCTGCGGGAATAGCCCTTGTCGGCCACCTTCATGAGATCGACCCATTCGCTGGAGAAGAGTTCGCGGCGGCGGCCTTCCCAGGCGAGCGTTGCCAGCGACTGCGACAGGTCGAAGCCGCCCTTCACGCGGCCATATGCTGTCTCATGCCCCCAGATGGCGACCATGATTTCACCGGGTACGCCATATTCCTGTTCGAATCCGGCGAGGCGGCTGCGGTAATTCGCATATTCACGGCGGCCACCGTTGATCCTGGCGCTGTCTACGTGGGTAGAAATATAGGGAGCGAGCGGCGGATAGCCCGACCCGCTCGAAGATCCGGGCTGGCTCTGGTCCAGCTCGATCACTCGGCGATTCGGCGTGAGGCCGGCGGTCATCCTGCGCAGCGTATTTTCGCTTACACCTTCTGCGCGAGCGCGGGCGATCAGCAGCTGCATATAGGCGTCGAAGGACATGTCCTGTGCGGCCGCAGGTGCAGCGGGAAGTGCGAGAAGTGAAGCCGAAGCGGCGAGAAAGAGGTTTCGTAATTTCATAGATGATCTGTCGCAGGCTCAAGCTGAATGGCAAGTGTCATGAAGGGCTTACGCAAAAAGGCCTGCCACGGTTCCGATATTGGCGTGACAGGCCGGTTATGTTTGTCTAGCAAGCGCTTCGCTCGCGGACAGGTGGCAGAGCGGTTGAATGCACCGGTCTTGAAAACCGGCAAGGGTGCAAGCCCTTCGTGGGTTCGAATCCCACCCTGTCCGCCAGCTATTTCTGCTGGGTTCCGGTAAGATCGGCGCCCTTGCGATCGGCCTTCGGATAATCCTGCGGCTTCACGCTCGACTGATTCTTCAGCGCGCGATGGTCTTCCACGATGCCGCCATCGGCCGTATTTTCATCGTCTTCATCGATACCCTGCGGTTCGTCGGCTATTTCGAATTCCATGATATCTCTCCTTTGCATACCCAACGCAGCAGCGAGAGGAAGTTGCCGGTCGCCAAGCCGAAGAGCTTTGAATTTACGGTGAAACGCCGCGAGAGGCGATCACCGGTCGCTCAATGGTTGTGGCGCAATATCTCGATCATCTGTTCGCGCAGGATGGGATCCCAATCATCCCGCAGCTGCCGGACCCGGGCGATCAGGGCCTCGTTCTCGGCATAGGGAATGTCGGGATCGTAGAGATCGGCGATGGCGGGCATGAACTTGCGGTCCATTTCCTCGAAGGCATCGGCCGAAGCGTGCGCCTGCGCTGCGTTCATGCCCAGCGCCTCGAAAGAGGAGCGACCCATGCGGATGCTGCTGTCGTAGGTTTCGCGGATGATGTCCCGGCAGCCGTAATACCACAAATCGTAGACATGGCTGCGGTCGATCGCACGGGCGACGACGTGGACCTGCGGGTGATTCTTCACCACATATTTGACCAGGCGGTCGATCTGCTCACGCTCGTCCAGCGCGACCACCAGCAACTTTGCCCTGGCGATGCCGGCGGAATCGAGCAGGTCGGGCCTCGTGGCATCGCCGAAATAGGTCCGCAGGCCGAATTTGCGGGCAACTTCCAGCTGCTTGCTGTCATAATCGATGACGGTGGTGGAATAGCCGGCGGCCTGGATCATCCGGTCAACGATCCCGCCCACACGGCCGCGGCCCGCGATGATGACCGGATTTTGCTCTTCGATCACATCCGCCTCTGGCCCCTCCCCTTCGCAGAGCGCATGCGCGATCACCTTGTCGTAGAGGATGAAGAGCAGCGGCGTGGCGAGCATGGTGAGCGCCACGACCAGCAGCAGCATGTCGGCCATCGCTTCGGGGAAGACCGCATTCGCCGCGGCGAAGGAGATCAGCACGAAAGCGAACTCGCCCGCCTGCGGCAGGCTGAGGCAGAACAGCCAGAGCGCCTGCCGCCTGAGGCCGTAGAGCCAGCCCACCGCGAAGAGCACCGCGAACTTGGCCGCAATGATGATCCCTGCCCCCAGCACCACGGTTTGCCAGACCTGCTCCGCCAGAGCGAAATCTATGCTGGCCCCCACGGTGATGAAGAACAGGCCGAGCAGCAGGCCCTTGAACGGGTTGATGTCGCTTTCGAGTTCGTGGCGATATTCGCTGGTCGCCAGAACCACGCCGGCGATGAAGGCGCCCAGTGCGGGCGACAGGCCGACCAGCGACATCAGCAGGGCGATGCCGATCACCACGACCAGCGCGGCGGCGGTGAACAATTCGCGCAGCTGGGCGGCGGCAATATAGCGGAACAGCGGACGGATGGCGTAGATCCCGATGCCGACCACGGCGGCGACCGCGGCAATCCGCGTTGCTGCGGCGAGCCAGATCGGCATCTGCCCGGTCAGGTCGAGCCCGCCATGCGCGCTCTCCCCATGCCCGGCTGCCGCGGGATAGAGGTCCGGCAGGGCGAGCAGCGGCAGCAGCGCAAGGATGGGAATAACCGCCACATCCTGCACCAGCAGGACCGAGAAGCTGGCCTCCCCGCCCTCGCTGCCCATCAGTTTCTTTTCGGTCAGCGTCTGGACGATGATGGCGGTCGACGACAGCGCCAGCACCATGCCGATCGCCAGCGCCGTCTGCCAGGGCTGCGCATCGATCAGCGCAAGGCCGGTGATGCCCAGGGTGGTCAGCAGGACCTGCCCGCCGCCCAGCCCCAGCAGCTTGCCGCGCATGGCCCACAGCCGCCGCGGCTCGATCTCCAGCCCGATGATGAACAGCATCATTACCACGCCGAATTCGGCGAAGACCTGCAAGGCCTCGACATCGACGCGCAGCGCCACGAGCAGCGGGCTGATCGCCATCCCGGCCAGCAGATAGCCGAGCACCGAACCCAGCCCGAAGCGGCTTGCCAGCGGCACTGCCACCACGCCCGCAACGAGGATGAGGAAGGCGAGGATCAGGAAACCGGTCATCCTAAGTCACTCGCCCCGCTCCGTTTTCGTGCATTCTGGCCTAGACGTGCAATGCGCGTCCGTAGCTGGCCAGAACGCTTTCATGCATGGATTCGGAGATCGTGGGATGCGGGAAGACGGTCTGCATCAGTTCCGCCTCGGTCGTTTCCAGCGTCTTGCCGACGACGAAGCCCTGGATCATCTCGGTGACTTCCGCGCCGACCATATGCGCGCCCAGCAATTCGCCGGTCTTGGCATCGAACACGGTTTTCACGAACCCTTCCGCCTCGCCCAGCGCGATGGCCTTGCCGTTGCCGATAAAAGGGAAGGTACCGGCCTTCACCTCGTAACCGGCTTCCTTCGCCTTCGCTTCGGTCAGGCCGACGCTGGCGATTTGCGGGTGGCAATAGGTGCAGCCCGGGATGTTGTTGCGGTCGAGCGGGTGCGGATGAAGATCCTTCTTGCCCAGTTCCTGCGCGATGGCTTCGGCGCAGGTGACGCCTTCATGGCTCGCCTTATGCGCCAGCCACGGCCCCGGCGTGCAGTCGCCGATGGCCCACAGGCCCTTCGACTTGGTGCGGCCGTAATCGTCGATCTGGATGAAGCCGCGGTCCATTTCGACCAGCTTTTCGAGGCCCACATTCTCGGTATTCGGCACGATGCCGATGGCGGTGATGCAGTGGGTGAACTCGGTTTCGGAGACCTTGCCCTTGCTGTCCTTGATCTTCGCCTTCACGCCGCTGCCGGTGACCTTCAGGTCTTCGACCCCCGCGCCGGTCATGATCGTCATGCCCTGCTTGGTCAGGCTCTTCTCGAGAAAGGCGGACACGTCCTTGTCTTCCACCGGCACAATCCGGTCGAGCATTTCGACCACGGTCACATCGACGCCCATGTCGTTGTAGAAGCTGGCGAATTCGATCCCGATCGCGCCCGATCCGATGACCAGCAGTTTCTTCGGCATTTCCTTGGGCGTCATGGCATGGCGATAGGTCCACACGCGTTCGCCATCGGCCTTGGCAAAGGGCAGGTCGCGCGCGCGCGCGCCGGTAGCGACGATCACATGCTTGGCGGTGAGCTTTTCCTCGCCCTTGTCCGATTTCACGGTCAGGCTGGTGGGGCCGGTCAGCGTGCCGGTGCCCATGTGCACCGTGATCTTGTTCTTCTTCATCAGGTGCGTGACGCCCTGATTAAGTTGCTTGGCGACACCGCGGCTGCGCTTCACCACCGCATCGAGATCGGCCTCGATCTCGCCCGCGATCTTGAGGCCGTAATCCTTGGCGTGCTGCGCATAATGCAGGATTTCCGCCGAACGCAGCAGCGCCTTGGTCGGGATACAGCCCCAGTTGAGGCAGATGCCGCCAAGCAGTTCGCGTTCGACGATGGCGGTCTTCAGGCCCAGCTGCGCGCAGCGGATCGCCGCGACATAGCCGCCGGGGCCGGAGCCAAGAACGATGACGTCGTAATTATCAGCCAAGGGGTATTCCTTACTCTATTCAGCAATCAACAAGCGCGCGGCGGCGCGGAACAAGCCTGTCGCCGCGCCAAAGAAGGCAATTATCGCGCGGATCGGACACACCGGAGTCACGATTCGCCCATTGCCCATGTTCAGCTTCGCGGTGCGCACCCTGAAGCAAGTTGACACAGTTGACAGTGTCCTGAGGATAAAACTCCCTCTCGCAAAAGCGGCGGATTTGCAGGCTTTGCGGGGAGGGCCGGCGCGCGTGACATGCGCCTGTGCTACCATTTCCGCGCGTGTGTAGGAAAGCGCTCATGCATCGTTCTCGGGCACGGGATTGGCCGCCTCCGCCGACATGCGGACGGGGCGCGGCTTGTCATCATCATCGAGGAGGACGAATTTGAAGGTGCCTTGCGCGACCTTGGTTTCCGCCGCGCCGTTGCGGGTGCGCGCGATCGCCTCTGCCGCCACGGTGAGCGAAGTGTTGCCAGTGGCGAGGACCTCGCAATAGACCGAGAGCTCGTCGCCCACCTGCATTGCGCCGGGGAAGGCGAAATCCGTGGCCGAGACGACCACCGCCTTGCCCTCGCCCTCGCGGCTTGCGAGCGAGCCTGCGCCGAGCGCCATCTGGCTCATCAACCACCCGCCGAACACCCCGCCATAGGGGTTGAGATCGGTCGGCATGGCCGTGACGCGGATAAGGGGGGTACGGGTTTCCATCGATCAGCCTGCAATCATTTCCAAATAGCGCTCTTCAACCCAGCCCTGCCTGCAAGGACCGGTGTAATTCTCTTCGGACGCGACCGGGCTGCCGGTGCCGCAATCGGCGGCAGTCTGCCCGTCGCCCGGATAGACGATGCCGCTCCAGCCGTTTTCGCTGGCGCAGATCTGCACGCCCTGCGCGGGCGAGAGCGTGTGACGCACCTTGGTCGAAGCGCTGGGCGCGTCGTGCACATAGGGCTTGTCTTCGCCAGCGGCGTCATACTCGGCGACTTCGGCATAGGTGCCGCAGGCGTCGAAATCCGGCCCGTCGCCGCCGATCCGGATCGGCATGGGAATCGGGCCGTCATAGGCGGTTTCGGCAGGCGCGGCGCTTTCTGCCGGAGTAGCGGCCGGCGCGTCATCGGCCGCAGCACCTTCTTCCTGCGGCTGCGAGCAGGCAGCGAGAAAGCAAAGAGCAATGGCAGGAACGGCGTATTTCATGGCATCAACTCCGGAAATTCTTCGGCGGGATCCGGGTCTATGACCCGGCACGCTCCGCGATAGGCTTCGGGTCGTGGGCCGCGTCGCCGAACGGGCGTGAGCGGCCCCAATCACCGGTTCAGCCGTCCTTGCGCAGGACGAGCGTGATACCGTCGAACCAGTTTACCGTAACCGTGCCATCCGTATTCTGCGCGAAAGCGGGAGTGCCGGACACGGCGGGGCCGAAGGTCTCTCCGTCATCGCAGCGCAGGGCGAAGCCGCCTTGCGCTTCGGGATTGCGGATCGGACCGGCGCATGTCGCATCGAAGCCGTAACCCTTCAGCGGGCCGGAAATCGCGTCGCCTTGCCAGCTGATGCTGGACGGTGTGACCGAGAGCGAAAGATTGCGCGCAGCTGCCAGTTCGGCATCGCCGATGGCGGAGACGCCGTTCGGCCGCGTGAGGCGGGTTTCGACCACCTTCCATGTTCCGTCGGCGAGCGGACCTTCGGGCATGGCTGGCTGTTCTGCATCGGCGGCCGGTTCTGCAGCAGCAGTCTCAGCCGCATTTGCCGTCGCTTCGCTATCTGCCGCCGTATCGGTTTCGGCGGGCGCATTCGCATCGGAACAGGCAGCCACAAGACTCAGGCTGGCGGCTGCGGTCAGAATGCCAAACAGGTTCGTCTTCATACCAAAAGTCCCATCGGGTTTTCACACAGCTGCTTGAAGGCTTCCATCAGCTGCGCGCCGTCGGCGCCGTCGATGGCGCGATGGTCGAAGCTGCCGGTGGCGCTCATCACGGTGGCGACGCCCAGTGCGCCGTCGATCACCCAGGGGCGCTGCTCGCCCGCGCCGACGGCGAGGATCATCGCCTGCGGCGGGTTGATCACGGCGTCGAACTGCTTGGTGCCGAACATGCCGAGGTTGGAGAGCGAAGCGGTGCCGCCCTGGAATTCATGCGGCTGCAGCTTGCCGTCCTTGGCCTTGCCCGCCAGTTCCTTCATCTCGGTGCTGATCTGGGCCAGACCCTTCTTGCCCGCATCGCGGATGATCGGCGTGATCAGGCCCGAAGGCGCGGCCACGGCGACCGAGATATCCTCGCGCGAATACTGGAACAGCTCGTCGCCCTGGAAGCTGACGTTGCAAGCGGGCACGCGCTGGAGCGCACGGGCCAGCGCCTTGATCAGGAGATCGTTGACCGAAAGCTTCACGCCGTCCGCCTCGAGGCTCTTGTTGAGTTCGCCGCGCAGCTTGAGCAGCGCATCGAGGCGCACGTCCACGGTGAGGTAGATGTGCGGGATCGTCTGCTTCGCCTCGGTGAGACGCTTGGCGATGACCTTGCGGACATTGTTGAGCTTGGTCGCTTCGTAAGGCGCATCGAGATCGCCGCCCTGCGATGCCGGTTTCGGGGCGCTGGGTGCGGGTGCGGCGCTTTCCTTGGCGGGTGCTGCCGCGCCGGGCTTGGCGTTTTCGACGTCGGCCTTCACGATCCGGCCATTGGGGCCGGAACCGGTTATGCCCGAAAGGTCGAGGCCCTTCTGCTCGGCGATGCGGCGCGCGAGCGGCGAGGCCTTGATGCGCTTGCCATCGTCATCGGTGGGGGCCGCCGGAGCGGAGCCGGTGGCTGCGGGAGCAGGCGCCGGCGATGGAGAGGAAGCCGATTTCTCGGTCCGTTTTTCTTCCTGCTCGACCTTTTCCTCGCGCTGCTGCTTTTCGGCCTCGACCTTCCCGTCGTCGGACGAGCTTTCTGCTTTGTCGCCGGAAGGCGCGGCCTTGGCGGCTTCTTCCACGTCCTCGCCCTCTTCGGCGAGCATGGCTATCACGGTGCCGACCTTTACGCCTTCGGTGCCTTCCTCGATCTGGATCGAGGCGAGCGTGCCTTCGTCCACGGCTTCGAATTCCATCGTCGCCTTGTCGGTTTCGATCTCCGCCATGATATCGCCGGCGGAAATGGTATCACCCGGCTTCACCAGCCATTTGGCGAGGGTCCCCTCCTCCATGGTGGGCGACAGGGCGGGCATCTTGATCGGCGTGGGCATTGGTGACGTTACGTCCTCGCTGGGTAATGTGTTGCGGTGGTCTCTGGCCAATTTGCGCCGCCCCCGCAAGGTCCTTGCGTAGAATACGAATTAGCTTGTAACCGGCTTCCACAACAGGGAGCCGGACCCATGCGTATTTATCTCGTCGTCATGGACGAAACCGAAGAAGCCAAGCAGGCGCTGCGGTTCGCCTCGCTGCGCGCCATGAAGACCGGCGGATCGGTGCATATCCTCGCACTCGTACCGCAGCAGACCTTCAATGCCTTCGGCGGTGTGCAAGCCACGATCGAACAGGAAGCACGCGAGCGAGCCGAGGTCATGGCGAACAATGCCGCGGGCAATATTTTCGGGGAAATGGGCAAGCGCCCCGTGATCGCGGTCCGGCCCGGGGCGCCGGCCGATGTGATCGCCAAATATCTCGAGGACAATGGCGAAGTGGCCGCGCTGGTATTGGGCACGGCCACGGAAGGAGGCAACGATCCGCTGGTGGCGCATTTCGCCGCCCGCGCGGCCAGCCTGCCCTGCCCGCTCTATCTGGTGCCGGGCAATCTTTCGAAGGAAAGGCTGGACGAGCTGGCGTGACCCGTCAGGTCAGCGTGCCGCGCGTCGGATAGCCCTTGTCCATGGTGAATTCGAGGCCTTCGAGCAGGTCGTCGAGGTTCGGCCGGGTAAACGGCGCACTCTGGACGACGGCAAAATGCAGCGTTCCATCGGGCTTCACCACGAACAGGCCGGGTTCGCTGAATACGTCGGGTTCTTTGCTGCCATCACGCTTCTGCGAGAGATAGAGCCCCCATTCGCGCGCCTTGTCCTCGCTCATCGAATGCGCCAGCGGCAGATCGGCCGTGTCCCATTCCTCGTGGCTGACGGCGGCGCGTTCGGGACTGTCCATCGAGACGGCAAAGACGTTGATGCCCTTGTCGGTGAAATTGCTCAGCTTGCTGCCGAGTTCGGTCAGATATTTCTTGCAGATCGGGCAGTGCTTGCCGCGATAGAACACCAGCATGGTGAAGTTTTCTGGCGACTGCTCCGACAGCTCGAAACGGGCATCGATGGTCAGCGGCAGGTCGAGCGGGGGGACGGGCTTTCCGGGAATGAGGGTCATGATATCTCCTTTACGAAGATCAATGACCGGCCACCCGTGCCCGTTCCGCCCTACTTCTTCTTGCGGCCCTGGTGCCGGATATTCTTCGGCCGCCCGCGCTGGCCCTGAGCGTGCTTCTGGCGCGGGGCGCCCTGCCCTTTGCGCAGCGGCTTCTTCTTGTGCTGGAACCGCTCGCCGCGCTTTTCCACCGGCGACCCGTCGCTGTCGGGGATTTCGAACTTGAGCGCGCCGGTCAGGGCATTGGCCTCGGCCAGCTTGAGCTTCAGCCGGTCACCCACTGCATAGGTGGTTCCGCTATCTTCGCCGACCAGTTCCCTCGCCGCCTCATCGTAACGGAAATATTCGCGGCCCAGCGTCGAGACCGGAACGAGCCCGTCACCGCCCAGGTTTTCGATGGTCGCAAAGAAGCCGAAGCCCTGAACGCCGGTGATCCTGGTATCGAAGGTCTGCCCCACACGGCCCGATAGCCACGCGGCGACATAACGGTCGATCGTATCACGCTCGGCCTCCATGGCGCGGCGCTCGGTCTGGCTGATCGCATCGGTAATCTGGTTGAGCGCGGTCTTGTCGCGATCCGAAAGCCCCGAATCCTCGGGGATGTCGCCTTTCGGCTTGGGCTGTTCCAGCTTGTAGGCATCGACCAGTGCCCGATGGACGAGCAGATCGGCATAGCGCCGGATCGGCGAGGTGAAATGGGCATAGCTGCCAAGCGCCAGCCCGAAGTGGCCCGAATTGGAAGGACCGTAATAGGCCTGCGTCTGACTACGCAGCACGGCCTCCATTATCAGAGCCTTTTCAGCAGGATCGACGATGTCCTTCAGCATCCGGTTGAAGAGGCCGGGCGTGATTACCTGCCCCATCGCGAAGCTCTTGCCCTGCGTGGCGAGATATTCCTTGAACGCCGTCAGCTTCTCGCGGCTCGGCGTTTCGTGCACGCGGTAGACCACTGGCGCGGCTTTCTCTTCCAGCGCCTTGGCTGCCGCGACATTGGCGGCAATCATGAAGTCTTCGACCACACGGTGGGCATCGAGCCGCTCGCGCACGGCGATTTCCTCGATCACGCCCTCGTCGTTGAGGCGGACCTGCCGTTCCGGCAGTTCGAGATCCAGCGGGTCGCGGGCCTGGCGCGCCTTGAACAGCAGCTTCCACGCGCCCCACAGGTTTTTCAGGTGCTCGTCGGCGCTGCCGTCGTCGATCGCCTTCTGGGCGTCTTCATAAGCGATATTCGCTGCAAGCCGCACGATCGCGCGGGTGAAGCGCCACTTGGTGATTTTGCCTTCGGGCGAGATCCGCAGATGGCAGGCCATGGCGGCGCGGTCTTCGTTATCGACCAGCGAGCAGACGTCCGCCGACAGGATTTCGGGCAGCATCGGCACGACCCGATCGGGAAAATAGACCGAATTGCCGCGCTTGCGGGCTTCCTTGTCCAGCTTGCCGCCCGGACGAACATAAAAGGATACGTCGGCAATCGCGACGATCGCCTTGTAGCCGCCGTGCCCATCGGGCTGGGCCCAGATCGCATCATCGTGATCGCGCGCATCGGCGGGATCGATGGCGACGATGGGCACATCGCGCAAATCCTCGCGCTTGTCTTCGCTGAGCGGCAGGTCGGCGACGCGCTGCGCCTCTGCCAGCGCTTCATCGGGAAAGACATATGGGATGCCGTGCTTGGCAATGGCGATAAGGCTGAAGCTCTTGGGCGCCAGCGGATCGCCGATAACCTCGACCACCTTCACGGCGGAGCGGGCCGATTTGCCGGCCTTTTCGGCCAGCACCAGTTCGCCTTCATCGGCACCGCCAAGATCGGCAATGGGTGAAGAATTGCGGACCCGCTTGTCGACCGGCGCCAGCCATGGCTTGCCGCTGCCGTCGAACTCCACCACGCCCATCAGGCCTTCGGTGCGGGCCGGCAGCTTTTTCATGGGATGCGCCACCCAGCCTTTGCCGCGTTCCTCGGTCCGGGCAAGGAAGCGGTCGCCGCGCTTGAGCGCCGCGACCTTCTTGCTTTCCTTGACCACCAGCCGCGGGGGCTTGCCGGGCGCATCGGCGTCCCAGCTTTCCGGGACGGCGATGGGATCGCCATCTTCGATCTCGACCACCTTGAGCACGGTGACCTTGGGCAGACCGCCCATCTTGTGGAAGGCGGTTTTCTTGCCGTCGATCAGGCCTTCTTCGGCCATGTCCTTGAGGCGCTTCTTAAGCGCGATCTTTTCCTGCCCCTTGATGCCGAATGCCTTGGCGATTTCGCGCTTGCCGGCGGGCTTGTCGGAGGCCTGGATGAATTCGAGTATTTCCGTTTTGGACGGAAGCCCCTGCTTCCGTCCGGTTCTGTTCTGTTTTGTCATGCGCGCCATATGGGGACACAGCTACTCGCTGTCATCCTCTTCGGCGGCGATAGGTTCGAATTGGCCTGCCGGGACCGCGCTGGATACGGGGCTCATCACGCCATCGGCACCGGTGGCGCTGACGCCGAAAATCCAATCGTCGCCGCGCACGCCTTCGAGCCGCGCATTGTTAGCGACCACGTTTTCTATCACCGGCTCATCGCGCCAGTAGGGTTCATCGGTGCGGCGCTGCCAAACCGTATAGCTCACCGCGCCGGGCACCTCTGCCCAGGTCACGTCGGTAAAGGTCTGGACTGCGGCCTTGGCGGCCGATGCCGGCGGTGCGGGAGACCGGGCAAGCTTGTCGAGTGCGCGGATATTGAACTGGGTGACCTTGGCGAGATAGGCGAAATCCATCTCGTCCACCGTGTCGCCATAAGTCACACCGTCTTCGGTGCGCAGGTCCTGATGCTGGTGTTCGTAATCTTCCACGGCAACGGCGATCCGGATTGCCGGGAAACCCTTTTCCATGAAGGGGATCTGATCACCGCCGCGGCCCATGCGGTCTACCCGCCAGATCTGGCGCACATCGAGCCCGCCTGCGGTTTCATCCGCAACATCGTCGAGCCATCGGGAAAGATTGCGGCTCGGGCTGTCGTTTTCCCCTCCCTCGCGGCGCTGCGAAGCGCGGATCGCATCGGTCAGGTCGGCCCGCGGTCCTTCGGAGAAGACCCGGACATGTTCGGCATCGCAGTACCCGTCGCTCCCGCAGCTGTTGCCGACGACATCGTTGTTGAGCACCGCCTTCACGTCCCAGCCCTGTTCTTCGGCATAGTCGGCCAGCAAGCGCCCGCCATAAAGCCCCTGCTCTTCGCCCGAGAGCAGCGCGTAGACGATCGTCACGGGATAGCGATTGCGGCTGAGGTTGCGGGCGGCCTCCAGCACCAGGACGGTGCCCGAGCCATCGTCATTCGCGCCGGGCGCATCGCTTTGCCAATCCATCACGTCGCTGCCGCGGCTGTCGATATGGCCCTGGACGATGACGACCTCGTTCGGCCGCTCTGTCCCGCGCTGGATGGCGACGGCATTGCGAATGCGTGTCGGGCGCGGCAGGCGGCCGCCCTCAGGCTCGATACGCTCTGGTGCAATTACAGTGAGGCATCCGCCGCAAGTGCCTGATATACGGCCGAATTCAGCCAGCCCCCAATCGACCGCCGCGCCGATGCCGCGTTCGGGATTGTCTTGCTCCGACAGCGTGTGCCGCGTGCCGAACCCGACCAGCGTATCGATATCGGCGCGCAGCCGTTCCTGCGAGACATCGGCGGCGGGATCGGCAGGCGCGGTTTCCTGCGCTGCAAGCGGGGCGGAGACGAGGGCGACGAGCGGAAGGAGTGTTCTCATGCCGCGCAGGTTTGCCCGACTTGGTCTTAATTACAACCGTCTTGTCGATCCCTGCCCGGCCCGCACCGGAGCTAGGCAGGAATCAGTAGGCGCCCACCGTCCTATCAGTATGCCTTCGCCAGCAGAATACGCTCGACCGCCGGTTCGCCGGAGAAGATGCAGGCACCATCGACCGGCACGTTGTTCATCGGCACGTTGCGGATGGTGAGCTTGTGTTCCTTCAGCCGCTCCACGACCTTTTCCAGCGCCGCGCCGGTGGGTTTGGACCACTGGACCTCCACCCATCCGGGATAGCGCGAGGCGGCGAAATGCTTTTCGACCTCGGCAAAATCGGTGATGCCGCGCGTGATATTGGCGTCGCGCCGTTCCTGCGCCTCGGTCAGCAGGGCGCCCTGCATGTCGGCCAGAATGTCGGGAATGGTCTGGCCGGCCACTTCGCGGGTCGGGGTCTGGAAGGCGGTCTTGCCCGTTTCCTGATCCCACAGACGATCGCGGCGCAGCAGCGAAACGGCGCCGTTCTCCATGTCGCGCCCGCCGACTTCCACGATGATCGGAGCGCCCTTGCGGACATAATCCCAGCGCTTCTGGGCCGCCTTGCCGGGCCGGATGTCGAGCAGGACGCGCAGCTGCTCGCCCAGCACATGCTGGCTGGCGAGAGTGGCGCGCAGCGCCTCGCAATAGTCGATCAGCGCCTGGTCTTCGGGCTTGTCGCGCAGCATGGGCAGGATCACGACCTGCTGCGGCGCGATCTTGGGCGGCAGGCGCAGACCGTCGTCATCGCCATGCGTCATGATGACGCCGCCGACCATGCGCGTGGACACGCCCCAGCTGGTGGTATGGGCCAGGCTCTCCCCGCCGTCGCGGTTCTGATATTTGATGCCCGAAGCCTGAGCGAAATTGGTGCCAAGATAGTGGCTGGTGCCGGCCTGCAGCGCCTTGCCGTCCTGCATCATCGCCTCGATCGACCAGGTCTCCACCGCGCCCGGGAAGCGCTCGTTCTCGGGCTTCTCGCCGGGGACGACGGCCAGCGCGAGGTCTTCGTCGGCAAAGGCACGATAGACTTCGAGCATGCGAAGCGTATGCTCCTTGGCCTCGGCTTCCTCGGCGTGGGCGGTGTGGCCTTCCTGCCATAGGAATTCACTGGTGCGCAGGAACATGCGGGTGCGCATTTCCCAGCGCACGACATTGGCCCACTGATTGAGCTTCAGCGGCAGATCGCGCCAGCTCTGCACCCAGCGCGCCATGGCATCACCGATGATGGTTTCCGACGTCGGCCGAACGACCAGCGGCTCTTCCAGCTTGGCCTCGGGATCCGGCACCAGTCCGCCATCCTTGCCCGCGATCAGGCGGTGGTGCGTGACGACGGCCATTTCCTTGGCGAAACCTTCGACATGCTCGGCCTCGCGCTCGAAATTGGAAAGCGGGATGAAGAGCGGGAAATAGGCGTTTTCATGCCCCGTCGCCTTGATCCGGTCGTCGAGCAGGCGCTGCATGCGCTCCCAGATGCCGAATCCCCAGGGGCGGATGACCATGCAGCCCCGCACGCCCGATTCTTCGGCCATTTCGGCCGCCGCGATGACTTCCTGATACCAGGCGGCGAAATCGTCTTCGCGGCGGGAATTGAGGGCGTGGCGGATCTTGGACATCGAATTTCGGACCTTATGCTCGGAGCCGCTGGCGCGCCCGAGATGCACTCGCGCCCGGCCTTGCGAAGCTCCGTCCTGACTGGTGGGGCCGCCCATAAAGAACTGGATGGCGGTTGGGCAATGCCCTGCTTTGCTCTTGCCAGGCCAAAGTCTGGCGAAAAAGAGACTTTTTAAGCGCGAGCTTTACTTGCTCAGTTCGTCCAGTTTCTTCTGCATCGCGGCCATTTGCTCGCGCATCTGGGCGAGATCGTCTTCATCGGCCTTTTGCGGTGCATCTTCGGTCTTGCGAGTGGCGGGGATGAAGGCTTCGGCGGCGTTCTGCATCATCTTGATGTTCGCTTCGGCCATCTTGGCGAAGGGATTGGTTTCCAGCCCCTTGGCAAAGGCCGACTGCAGCTCTTCCCGGTTCTTGCGGAAATGGGCCATGCTGGCTTCGAGATAGCTCGGCATCATCGACTGCATCGAATTGCCGTACATCGAGATGAGATCGCGCAGGAAGCTGACAGGCAGCATGTGCTGCGTCCCGTGGCTTTCTTCCTCGACGATGATCTGCGTGAGGATCGTATGGGTGATGTCGTCACCCGTCTTGGCGTCGAGGACCTGGAAATCGACGTTTTCGCGCACCATCAGGGCCAGATCGTCAAGCGTGATATAGCTCGACGTGTCGGTGTTGTAGAGACGCCGGTTGGCGTACTTCTTGATGATGATCGGTTCGCCCTCGGCGGTCCGCTTGGCCATGTTCTGCTCTCTCCCCAGGCTGACAAGTCTTGTGCAGCGCAAACAGCTTAGCACTTGCACAATGTGCAACGCAACACGCGTGTTAGCGGGCGAACCTGTTGCCGAGCACGGTCAGCAACTCATATTGCGACAACGAGGTCTGCCGGTGCGCATCGGGCAGGTGATAGGGCAGCTCGAGCCAGTCTCCTTCCTTAAGCTCCGGTGTCCCGGACAGATCGACCACGATCATGTCCATCGACACTTTGCCAAGGATCGGTATCGGTTTGTGGCCGCTCAGGAAGGCACCGCCGGCCCAGCTTCGCAAGATGCCGTCTGCATAGCCGAGAGAGACGACGCCCACCCGCATTTCGGTGCTCGCAGTGAAGGTGGCGTTATAGCCGACCTTGTCCCCGGCAGACAGGCTGCGCGTCTGCATGATCGCAGCCATGGGCCGGGCGACCTGGCGGATATGTTCGGCCAGCTCATCGCGCGGCACACCGCCATACAGTGCGAGCCCGGGCCGCGTCAGGTCGAAGTGATAATCGCCGCCTAGGGCGATCCCGGCGCTGTTGGCGAGGCTCGCTTCCTTGTGCTCGATCCGCTGGATGGCATCGCGAAAGATTTCGAGCTGGCGCGCGTTCATCGGGCTGTCCTCATCCGCGCAGGCAAGATGGCTGAGGAGAACCTGGATATCGAGAGCCTCGACCAGCGGATCGGCGAGTTCCTGCGGCGAAATTCCGAGTCGGTTGATGCCGCTGTCCATCATCAGGTGGCATGGCCCACCGCCGCCGTCGAGCCAGAGCCTCGCCTGTCGAAGAGAATCGATCACCGGGAGGACGCCGGTGTCACGCGCGAAGGCGACATCGCTTTGATCCAGAGGACCATGCAGGACGGCGATCTGCTCAGCGGGTACATGCTCCAGCACCGGCAGGACTTCGGCCCAGTGCGCTACGAAGAAATTGCGGCAGCCCGCGTCTCTCAACACCGGAACGCAAATGTCCACGCCCAGGCCATAGCAATCGGCCTTGACCGCCGCCCCGGCTCTCGCCTCGCCGGAAAGACGATCAAGGGCGCGCCAATTATGCGCCAGAGCCTCGCGATCAATGGCGAGGCGCAGAGAAGGAGAAGGAATTTTCATCAGGGTATGACAGGCGAAACCGGAGGTGCATTGTTGGCATCTTCGAAATCGCGTGGCGGCCCGTCTGGCAGGCCCCACCACGCGACAATCAGGCCGAAGCCGACGACTGCCATCGTATACCACAGGCCGGCGTAAACGTCACCGCTGCGCGCCACGATAATTCCGGCGATCAGCGGCAGGAAGCCGCCCAGATAGCCGGCACCGATATGGTAGGGAATGGACATGGAACTGTAGCGGATCCGGGCCGGGAACATCTCGCACAGCAGCGCGGCAACCGAACCATAGGTCAGCGCGGACAGCATGCCGCAAACAAGTAGCAGAGCGCCGATGCCGAGAAGGTTGAGCAATGGCGGTGTCTGGCGGGCGAAATCGAAGCCGCGCGCGCTGAGGGCATCCTGCAATCCGTCACGCCGTGCAACGGCGTCCCCCGCCCAGTTCGCGCCCAGCGCGATTTCTTCCCCTCCGACAGTCAGGCTCAATTCCTCAGCGTCTTCGACATCGTAGGCGACGCCGCTTGCGGTGAGAGTTTCCAGTAGTTTGCCGCACCCGCTCTGGTCACGGTCGAACAGTTCGGCAAAGGGATCGGTGGTGCAATTCTGCCCGCTGACGAGGACGGGATTGTCCCGCGCAGCCTGAGCCAGGCCGGGATTGGCAAGGCTGCCCATGCCCCAGAAGATCGGGAAGAGCAGCAGCAGTGCGGCAATGGCACCGATGATGATCGGCTTCTTGCGCCCTACCCGGTCGGACCATTTGCCGATCACGACGTAAAAACTCATCGAGATCAATCCCGCGATCAAGAGGATCCACTCTACCGTCGTCTCGTCCACCCGCATGTCGCGGCGCAGGAAACTCAGCGATGAGAAGAAGGCCGTATACCAGATGGTGGTGAGCACTCCGGTGATGCCGAACAGGGCCACGAAGATGCGCTTGGGATTGCCGGGATAGGTCAGGCTCTCCTTGAAGGGATTGGCGCTGGTCTCCCCGGCCTCTTTCATCGCCTGGAATACCGGACTTTCGGACAGCTTGAGGCGCATCCACAGCGATATGCCGAGCAGCACGATGGAGAGCAAGAAAGGCACGCGCCAACCCCAGGCGGCAAAATCGTCGGCCGGGATCACGGCACGGCAGGCGAGCACCACGACGATGGAGAGCACGAATCCGCCGACCACGCTGGCCTGGATGAAACTGGTATAGAAGCCCCTCTTTTCCGGCGGGGCGTGCTCAGCCACGTAAATGGCCGCGCCGCCATATTCACCGCCAAGCGCCAGACCCTGGAGGATACGCAGACAAATCACGATGATCGGCGCGGCGATGCCGATACTGGCGGCGCCGGGAATGAGACCGACGCCCGCAGTTGCAATTCCCATCAATGTGACGGTGACGAGGAAGGTATATTTGCGCCCGAGGCGGTCACCAAGAAAACCGAACAGGATTGCGCCGAGCGGGCGAAACCCGAAACCGACGGCGAAGCCTGCCCAGACCAGCAGGATCTGCAATGTTTCGTTGCCGCTGGGAAAGAAGGCCGCTCCGATCAGGCCAGCGAGCGTGCCGTAGATGAAGAAATCGTACCATTCGAAGATCGTACCCGCGCTGCTGGCGGCGATGACAAGGCGAATTTCCTTCTCGGTCGGTTCCCGCAATGCAGCAACGTCGCCTGCCATTCCTCACCCTCTCCGTAACTTTATGAGATTCGATCTAGCGTTCGTCGCCCGAATTGGAAAGCGCGTCCAGCGCTGCCTGCCACGGCAGAAGGATCGCGCCGTGGCGACCGGGAAAATTCCTGGCCATCTCGATTTTCTCGAGATCCGGCCAGTCCGGCAGAGTGCCTTCGCCGGCAAGCCATGTCTCCAGAGCAACAAGTGTGTCCGCGATATCCTGCGGGGACCGTCCTTGTGCGTGGCGAAGGAAAATCGCCGCCGCGCCCTGCCCCACAGCGCAGGCCTGTGCCTGCAATCCCAGCCCGGCCAAATCACGATGGCTCGAAATGCGGATAATGCTCCCGCAACTGCGCGAACGAGCTTCTCCAAGTAGCGGCGCTGCAGCGTCGTAAGGGGAACCGGCAAGTTCTACCGCGAGTGATAGCAATTCCGGCGAATAGAGCGCTCCCTTTTGCGTATCGCTCACTATGCTTCCGCCTCGGACGCAGTGTCATCGCTCTCTTCCTCACGCAATTTGGCGCGGCGCTGGGCGAGCACTTCCACCATCGACCGGGATCCGGAATCGATGAGTTCATAGCTGCGAGCCGTGGTCATCCAGGTCGGGCGGCCGCGGTAATCCCAAACGGAATCGTAACCCAAAACCAGCACTGAGAAGGCTATGATCACGATGATCAGGCCCTTTAGCGCACCGAAGCCGAAGCCGAGAACACGGTCGATCGGCCCTAGAAACGATTGCCGGGATGCCTGCCCCACATTGTTGGCGATGACCTTCATGGCTGCGTAGGGGATGAGCAGGAGGAAAGTGAAAGCAAGGACCGAAGTCGTCACATTGGCCCCGATGTATTCCTGCATCTGCAGCGTGAGCGGAGTGTGCAAGTATCGAATGGCCACGGCTGCGAGTATCCACGCACCCAGCGACAGGACCTCCTGTAGAAAGCCGCGCAGGAACCCACCCACCGCAGCTACGCCGACAATCAAAAGAACAATGAGATCGAAACCCGTCATACGCGCCCTTTAGCCCCGAGAGCTGAGCGGTCTATTAATTGCTCATCACCCGGTCAACGAGGTTTGCCAATTGTGCCAGACCCTCATAGCGCAGCTTTGACGTATTGTTCTTCGGATCGGCCGGGCCATAACCACGCTCGAAACCGAGCTTGGCGGCTTCGCGCATGCGCACGTTTCCGTGAGCCACCGGCCGCACTTCGCCGGCAAGGCTGACTTCTCCCAGCCAGACGCTGCGATCCGGCAGCGGCTTGTCGGCCAAGGCACTGACGAGGGCCGCAGCGACTGCCAGATCGGCAGCCGGGTCGGACAAGCGGTAACCGCCAGCGACGTTGAGATACACTTCCGCGGAACTGAACGACAGCCCGCAACGCGACTCCAGCACCGCCAGCAGCATCGCCAAGCGGCCGCTATCCCACCCGACCACGGCCCGGCGCGGGGTCGCCCCGGATTGAAGTCTGACGATGAGCGCCTGTATCTCTATCAGGACAGGACGTGTTCCTTCCATGGCCGGGAAGACGGCGCTTCCGGCCATCGGCTGTTCGCGGCCGGAAAGGAAGAGCATCGAAGGGTTTTCGACCTCTTCCAGCCCTTCCCCTTCCATCGAGAATACGCCGATTTCGTCCACCGCGCCGAACCGGTTCTTGAGCGCCCGCAAGATGCGATACTGATGGCTGCGCTCCCCTTCGAAGCTCATGACCACATCGACCATATGCTCCAGCACGCGCGGCCCGGCGATGTTGCCATCCTTGGTCACATGACCGACCAGCACCAGCGCGACACCGTTTTCCTTGGCATAGCGGATCAGTTCGAACGCGCATCCGCGGACCTGGCTGACCGTCCCCGGCGCACCCTCGATTGTGTCGGAATGCATGGTCTGGATAGAATCGATGACCAGGAATTTGGGTGTTTCCATCTGCCCTAAAGTGGTCAGGATGTCCCGAACGCCAGTCGCCGCAGCGAGCTTTACTGGAGCGTCCGACAAACCGAGCCGCGCCGCCCGCATTCGGACCTGACCCGAGGCTTCCTCGCCGCTGACGTATGCAACGCTGTGCCCGTCGCGGGCGACCTTGGCTGCCGCCTGAAGCAGCAGGGTTGATTTGCCGATGCCTGGATCCCCGCCCATCAGGATCGCGCTGCCCGGAACAAGCCCTCCGCCCAGGGCACGGTCGAATTCGGCGAGGCCGGTCTTCTGGCGAATGGGCATTTCGCCCGGCTTGTCCAGGTCGACGAATTCTACTGCCCTGCCCCCGCTCGACAGATCATGCTTGAGCGAGAACACCGTCGCGGGTGCATCCTCGACCAGCGTGTTCCATTCGGCGCAATCGGCGCACTGACCCTGCCACCGGTGGGAAACCGATCCGCAAGCCTGACAGATATAACGTTTTTTTGGCTTGGCCATGGCGCTTCAACTAACAGAACATTACCGGAACGCAATTGCTTTCCGGCGTGGTCCTGTGCACAAGCGATGGCGATGCGGCAAAAGGAACTCAGGATCGCGCTCGTCTGTTATGGCGGCGTCAGTCTGGCAGTCTACATGCATGGCGTTACGCGTGAGCTGTGGCAGCTTGCCCGCGCCAGTCGGGATTTTCATGCCTCCACAGGTCAGCGCGGCGGAGTGCATGAGGTCTATCAGGATCTGTTGCGTCATATCGAGGCTGAAGACGCGCTGCGGCTGCGCATCATCCCCGATATCATGAGCGGCGCGAGTGCGGGGGGCATCAATGCCATCTTCCTCGCCCAAGCGATCTATTCCGGCCAAAGCCTCGAGCCGCTGACCGATCTTTGGCTGGAGATGGCCGATGTCGACCGCCTCACCGATCCGGATGCGAAGCTGCGCTGGAGAGGCGGGAAATTCTGGGCGCAGCCGCTTGCGTCCTGGCTTCTGAACCGGCCGGGCAATGAAATTTCCACTGAGGTCGCACCCGAAACCCGTGATGAGGTGAGGCGTAAGGTTTCTCATCTGATCAGGGGGCGCTGGTTCGAGCCTCCCTTTTCGGGAATCGGGTTCTCCCGCCTGCTGGAGCAGGCGTTTTCGGCCATGGCCAACTCGGAGATAGAGGCTCCGCTACTTCCGCCGAACCATCCGCTCGATCTCTTCGTCACTGCGACAGACTTTTATGGCTATCTCGAACTGCTGCGGCTCCATAGCCCCGAAGTGGTCGAGGACACAGAGCACAGATTGCCAATCTCGATTCGGCGCAAGACGCCCTCTGCCGGCGGACAGGATCTCGCCGATCCGCTCGAATTGGTCATGTCGGCGCGCGCTACTGCCAGCTTTCCGGGTGCTTTTCCTCCGCTGCGTCTGGAAGAAATCGATCGCCTTGCCGATGAGACTGGCCGATCCTGGCCGGGACGGGACGCATTTCTCGAAAGGATCATGCCCGTTCATGTGATGCATGGCGATACGGACAAGGTCTCGCTGATCGACGGATCGGTACTGGTAAACAAGCCGTTCGGCGGAGCTATGGCGGCTCTTCGCGGCCGACCTGCCCAGCGCGAGGTGGATCGGCGCTTCGTATATGTCGATCCGCGGCCCGACCGTTATTCGCATCGCACGGATATGCAAGCGGGCGAGGTCGGGTTCTTCTCGGCGATTTTCGGCTCGCTCTCGACCATTCCGCGCGAACAGCCCATCCGGGACAATCTGGAGCAACTCGAAGAACAAAGCCGCGAGGCGGAGCGACTGTCCCGCATCGTAGCGGCCCTGCGGCCAGACGTCGAAGGCGCGGTAGACCGCTTGTTCGGCCGCACGCTGTTTCTCGACCGCCCGACGGTGAAGCGGCTTAAGAACTGGCGGCAGAAGGCACAGGATGCCGCCGCCAATCAGGCCGGATACGCTTTTCACGCCTATGCGCAGGCGAAACTCAGCGGGATCGTATCGCGCATTGCTCGGCTGGTGTGGGAAGCGGCCCCGGCGCTCCACCTGCCTGACGCTGCGCCCATCGAAGCTGCGATCCGCAGGGAATTGGCCCAGCGCGGTTTGTCGAGTCTTTCGGCGCCTTCCGGCGGCGCCACTGCCGAAGCTATCACATTCCTGCGAGAACACGATATCGGCTTTCGTATTCGGCGGCTGCGGCTACTGGCGCGGCGACTTGCTCGTGACTGGGAGGCGGATCCGGAGATATCCGACGAGGCTCTGGAGGTGGGCCGGGACGCCATCTTCAAGATCATGGCGCTTTATTTCGAAAAAGAAGGGGCAGCCTCCCTCGGCGCCGATTTTGGCGAGGTAGCGCAGGACGTGCTGACCGATCCCGGCGCCGTACTGGACTTTATCGAACAGCGACGCCTTCTCATCGAAACCGACAGTCTGGCCGAAGGAATGCTGGCGGAAACTCTCGAACCCATGCCCGCCAATCTCAAGCGCCGGATGCTGTTCGCCTATCTGGGCTTTCCCTTTTACGATGTAGCGACCCTACCCTTGCTGCGAAACGAGGGCCTGACGGAATTCGATCCGGTCAAGGTCGACCGGATCAGTCCCGACGATGCGAAAAGCATTCGCGATGGCGGAACGCGCGCGACATTGCGCGGTGTGGAATTCTACAATTTCGGTGCCTTTTTCAGCCGTGCCTACCGCGAGAACGACTATCTGTGGGGGCGCCTGCACGGAGCGGAAAGGATGATCGATCTCGTCCTTTCGACTTCCGGCAAACACCAGGACGGTGACCACGCCCGGATATTCAAACGCCGCGCCTTCCTCGCCATATTGGACGAAGAAGACGCGGCGAAGCGTTGCGGTGCCAGACTGCTCGATCAGATCAGGAACGAGGTGAAGGAGCGCCTGGGAGGCTGATCACGCGCCGAAGGCAGTCTTGATCTTGTCGAAGAAGCCCTGGCTCTGCGGGCATTCATCGCCGGTTTCCAGGTCCTGAAATTGTTCGAGCAAAGAGCGTTGTTCCCGGGACAGCCTGGTTGGCGTTTCGACGGCAATCTCCACGACCATATCGCCTCGGCCCCGTCCTTGGAGAACCGGCATTCCTGCGCCTCGCTGGCGCAATTGCTTGCCCGACTGGATCCCTGCCGGGATTTCCAGCGTCAGCTCTTCACCGTCCAGACCGGGAATTTCGATTGATCCGCCGAGCGCCGCCTTGGTGAAGCTGATCGGGACGCGGGTAGCGAGCGTCGTACCCTCGCGCTGGAATATCTCGTGCGGCTTCACATGGACGAAAATATAGAGGTCACCAGCAGGAGCGCCTCGCGGTCCCGCTTCGCCCTTGCCGGACAAGCGAATACGCGTGCCGGTGTCCACCCCGGGCGGAATATCGACTTCGAGCTTTTGCGGAACGTCGATCCGTCCTTCGCCGCGACAGTCGCGGCATGGCGAAGTGATGACTTCGCCGGCACCGTGGCAATTGGGACATGGCCGCTCGACTACAAAAAAGCCCTGCTTTGCGCGGACATTGCCCTGCCCGCCGCAAAGATTGCAGGTCCTGGCATGGGTTCCGGGCTGCGCGCCCGATCCGTGGCAGGTGTCGCAGGACTTGCTCACCTCGATCTCGATCTCGGTGGATTTGCCGTGGAAGGCTTCTTCCAGCCCGATCTGCATGTCGTAACGCAAATCGGCTCCGCGCCGCGGACGTGCGCGGCCACCGGCCGCGCCGCCGAATGCAGACCCGAAAATCGTTTCGAATATATCGCCAATATCGCCGAAATCGGCGTTTGCGTGCCCCCCGCCGGGTCCGCCATTCTGGAACGCGGCATGGCCATACTGATCGTACGCCGCGCGTTTTTGCGGGTCCTTGAGGCAATCGTAGGCGACACTGATCGCCTTGAACTTGTTCTCGCTTTCCGTGCAGCCCGGATTCCGGTCCGGATGGTGCTTCATCGCGAGCTTGCGATAGGCGCTCTTGATGGTCGCGCCATCGGCATCACGGCTGACGCCAAGCACTTCGTAAAAATCGATTTCGGTAGCTGACATAACTTTCCCCGCCCTAAAACTTGCCCCCACCGGAGCTTGGCACCGGTGGGGGCATGGTTTTCATGAGGCGTCTCAGTTCTTCGCGTCTTCGTCGACTTCCGAGAATTCGGCATCGACGACTTCTTCTTCCGAGCCACCTTCGCTCCCGGCAGCTGCGCCATCGGTCGGAGCATCGGAAGCGGCATTTGCCTGTTCCTGCTCGTAGATCGACTGGCCCATCTTCATCGCGCTCTGCGACAGGTCCTGTGCTTTGGCGTTGATGTCATCGGCATCGTCGCCTTCCAGAGCGGTCTTCAAAGCCGCGACCTTTTCTTCAACTTCGCTCTTCAGCGAAGCGTCGATCTTGTCGCCATGCTCTTCCAGCTGCTTTTCGGTCGCATGGACGAGGCTGTCGGCCTGATTGCGGGCTTCGGCGCTTTCGCGGCGCTTCTTGTCCTCGTCGGCAAACTTTTCCGCGTCCTGCACCATCTGGTCGATATCGCTATCGGACAGACCGCCCGATGCCTGGATACGGATCTGCTGTTCCTTTCCAGTACCCTTGTCCTTGGCCGACACATTCACGATGCCGTTGGCGTCGATGTCGAAGGTGACTTCGATCTGCGGCACACCGCGCGGTGCGGGCGGAATGCCAACCAGGTCGAATTGGCCGAGCATCTTGTTGTCCGCCGCCATTTCCCGTTCACCCTGGAACACGCGGATGGTCACCGCCTGCTGATTGTCCTCGGCAGTCGAATAGGTCTGGCTCTTCTTGGTCGGGATGGTCGTGTTGCGATCGATCATCTTGGTCATGATGCCGCCAAGGGTTTCAATACCCAGCGAAAGCGGAGTCACGTCGAGCAGCAGCACGTCCTTGACGTCGCCCTGCAGAACACCGGCCTGAATGGCAGCACCCATGGCCACGACTTCATCGGGGTTCACGCCGGTGTGTGGCTTCTTCCCGAAGAATTCTTCTACGACTTCGCGCACTTTGGGCATGCGGGTCATACCGCCGACGAGGATGACCTCGTCGACACCGCCCTTGTCGATGCCGGCGTCTGCCAGAGCTTTCTTGCAGGGCTCCAACGTGCGCTTGATCAGGTCGCCGACCATCTTTTCGAGGTCCGAACGACTGATGGTTTCGACGAGGTGGAGAGGAGTGGACGAGCCACCTTCCATGCGCGCGGTGATGAAGGGCAGATTCACCTCGGTGGTCTGCGCCGAGCTCAGCTCGATCTTCGCCTTTTCCGCGGCTTCCTTGAGGCGCTGCAGAGCGAGCTTGTCGCTCTTCAGGTCCATGTTTTCCTTCTTCTTGAACTGCTCGGCGAGATACTCGACGATTGCGCTGTCGAAGTCTTCACCGCCCAGGAAGGTATCGCCGTTGGTCGACTTCACTTCGAACACGCCGTCACCGATCTCGAGGATCGAGACGTCAAAAGTACCGCCGCCAAGGTCGTAAACGGCGATGGTCTTGCCGTCGTCCTTGTCGAGGCCGTATGCCAGCGCAGCAGCGGTCGGCTCGTTGATGATACGCTCGACCTCGAGGCCCGCGATCTTGCCGGCATCCTTGGTCGCCTGACGCTGGGCGTCGTTGAAGTAGGCCGGGACGGTAATGACCGCCTTTTCGACCTTCTCCCCGAGATATTCCTCGGCGGTTTCCTTCATCTTCTGAAGGATGAAAGCGGAAATCTGTGACGGGCTGTAATTGTCGCCGCCAGCTTCGACCCAGGCATCGCCGTTCGAACCCTTGACGATGTCATAGGGGACCAGTTCCATGTCCTTCTTGGTCATGGGATCATCAAACCGCCGTCCGATCAGGCGCTTGATCGCGAACAGCGTATTGTCGGGATTGGTTACTGCCTGACGCTTGGCAGGCTGGCCGATCAGTCGTTCACCATCCTTGGTAAAAGCGACGATCGAAGGCGTCGTGCGTGCGCCTTCGGAATTCTCGATGACCTTGGGCTTGCCGCCGTCCATCACGGCGATGCAGCTGTTGGTGGTGCCAAGGTCGATACCGATAACTTTACTCATGGTTTCCCCATCTGTTTCAAATCGTTGGACGCCGCACAGCTGGATTCCCAGTTCTGGCGAAACCGGTCGGCGGCTCGAATAAAGACGTGTATTACCGGGGCGATATAGGAGCGCTTTTCCTTGGCACAAGGGATGCGCTCAGCTAGTTTTTCAGAGCAAATCACCGAAGGATTATCCATGAAAACGAGCCGCCCCGTCCTCGCCTTCCTGCTTCTGGCAGCCGTGCCGCTGGCCGCTTGTTCGAGCGGTGAAGAGCCCGCGCAGGAAGCGGAGAGCGACGCCTTGCCGCTTGAAGTCACCAATGCCCGATTGGTGCTGCCACCCGTGTCGGGCAACCCTGCTGCCGTCTATTTCGACGTCGCCAATCAAGGTGAAAGAAACATCGCAATCCGCGCCGTATCTGTGGAAGGGGCGCAGAATGCCGAGCTGCATGGCTCGATGGAAATGGATGGCAAGATGATGATGGACAGTGTGGGGCAGGTACTTGTTGAGGCCGGCTCGACGACCAGCCTGGAATCCGGTGGCTATCACGTAATGGCTTTCGATCTCGACCCCTCGCTCGCGGCCGGGGCCTCCACCATGATGACACTCACCATCGTCGGCGGAGACACTATGACCGTTCCGGTTGAGATCCGCGCAGCCGGAGAAGATCGCTGAACGAATGGCGCGACAGCCTTGGCGTCCAAAGCCATGACAACCCCGTCTCGCCGCAATGTGTCGCCGGCGGGGAGCGCCCTCTCACAGCAGGAGAAATCGAGCTGGCGCGAAGTGTGTTCGGCAATGCTATCGATTATTCGAGAGTGACGATCAGGCGCCGTAAGTGGTTTCCCTTTCAGCCTCGCCGCGTCACGATGGCCCCCCGCGGGCACCTGCATTTTCACCCAATGTCAGAGAATTACTGCGACGATTTTTCAACGGTCGGCATCATCCGGCAGGGATTGCTGATTCACGAATTGACCCATGTGTGGCAAACCCAGACGAAGGGTGAATGGTACCTGGTAACGCACCGCATGCCGTGGGCACGCTACGATTATTCGCTGAAGCCTGGCTGGTCGCTGGACCGCTATGGGATCGAGCAACAGGCGGAAATCGTGAAGCACGCCTTCTGGCTTCGCAACGGCGTCAGATTGGCTGGTGCCGGCCCGGTCGAGGCTTATGATCTGTTGGTCAATTTCGCCGCCACCTGACCACAGCCGAGAAAAAGGCCGCCGGATCAACGGCGGCCTTTTCGATCCAATCAGTTCCAGTAACGCGCGTAGCGATCATCATACCTGCAGTCATCGTCGACATAGCGGCCGTCGCCATAATAGCCGTCGCAGCTATCATTCTTGTCGGTCGCATAACCGACCACACCGCCGATTGCCGCCCCTGCGAGCGCGTAGGTCTCGATATCGCCATCGGTCAGAGCGGCAAGTCCCGCACCCAGAGCTGCACCGGCACCGGCCCCTTCAACCGCGTAATTCTGCGCGCATGCGCCAAGGCTGAGTGTGGAAAGAGCGAGCGCGGGAGCGATCAAGATTTTGCTTTTCATGGCATTCCTCCGTCGTGAGCATTGTCGCGAAAATACGGAGCAATTAGCCAAGCGTTCCCGATCAGTCGTAAGTAACGCCGGGCAATCCCTGCCCGCCATCAGCAATGAATGCGTCGATCCGATCCTCGAGAGCGGGCAAGGGAACGGAGCCCAGCGACAGGACCACATCGTGAAATTTGCGAATATCGAACTGCTCTCCCAAGGCCTCTTCCGCCTTGGCCCGCACCCGTCGAATGGTCATCTCGCCGAGCTTGTAGGCGAGTGCTTGTCCCGGCCAGCTTATATAACGGTCGATCTCGGTCCCGACCTCGCGATCCGACAGGGCGGTGTGGCTTGAAAGATAGTCGACCGCCTGCTCTCGCGACCACCCATAATGGTGAATGCCGGTGTCGATCACCAGCCGTGCAGCGCGCCACATCTCGTAGGATAGCTGCCCGAAGCGTTCGTAGGGTGTGCGGTATACGCCCATCTCGTTGCCGAGATATTCGGTATAGAGGCCCCACCCCTCCCCGAAGCCCGAGAAATAGGTCTGCCGGCGAAAACGCGGCGCGTCCTCGCGCTCTAGAGCGATCGCAGCCTGGAAGGAATGACCCGGCGCGCATTCATGCATGGTAAGAGCCGGGATATTGTAGGTTGGCCGCGAAGGCAGGTCGTGCGTGTTGATCTGGCAATATTCCAGCCCGCCGCGCCCAGCGGTGTAGAAAGGCGCTATGGCCGGGTCCACCGGGCGAATCCCGAAGCGATAGCGTGGAAGAAAACCGAAATAATCGCCGAGCTTATCGTCGACGCGCTTTGCGGTATAGGCGGAAACGCCCATCAGTTCATCAGGCGTGCGGGCGACGAATTGAGGGTCGGTTCGCAGAAAGGTGATGAACTCGGCAAGCGTGCCATCGAAGCCCGCGTCCTGCTTGGCTTTCTCCATCTCGGCGGTAATCCGCGCGACTTCTTCCAGACCGATTTTGTGGATCTGTTCGGCAGTAAGGTCGAGCGTGGTGTACTGTCGTATCTGCTGCGCGTAATAGGCCTCTCCGTCAGGAAACTCACTGGCGCCCAATGTCGTGCGCGTTTGCGGCAGGTACGTCTGCCGGAAGAATGCTAGCAGTTCGCTATAGGCCGGTGTCACCTGGCTCGAAATCGCGTCCCTCCCGGCGTCACGCAGGCGCGCCTTGTCTTCTTCCGAAAAGCGATCCGGGATTTGCGCGAAGGGCGCCCAGAAGGGACTGTCTTCTGGGTCTTCAGTGACGAACGCCTCGATGGACACGTCACGCCCCTCCAGGGTTACTCTTGGCACGCTGAAACCTCGCTCCAGGCCCGCTGTGGCGTTGGCGATATGCTCGTCGAACAGGCGGGGAAGATCGCGCAGCCGCCCGATATAATTCTCGTAGTCCTCGACAGTAGCCAGACCGCCGCGAGGCGCCAGATAGGACCAGAAATTGCTATCGCTGTCGAAGGGCATTTCCCATTCTGCGAAACGCGCGTCGCCTATCTCGTTCTCAAGCAGCGTCCGAAGTACCAGGGCATTGGTCCGGGCTTCCGGCGACAGCGCTTCAGCATCCACCGTCTGAAGGCGGTTCAGGATATCCGCATAACGCTCAGCCTTCGCGCGCTGGCTTTCCGGGGTCACCGACCAGAACCTATCGCCAAGCTCGGTTTGCCCGCTCTCCGTTTCGGTCAGGCCATTGGCAGCCAGGCCGTAATCGTAATATTCATCGGCAAGGCTCATCACCTGCTCATCGGCGGTTTCCTGCGCGGCAAGCGGGGTAGTAAAAGCAGACGCGGCGAGGGCCGCACTCACAAGAAGGGCGACCCTCATCGGTTTTTCTCCAAGAATATCAGGGGAGGTCGAATAATCAGTCGGGCTTCTTCGCCACACCGACCATGGCGGGGCGCAGCAGGCGATCCTTGATCATGTAGCCAGGCTGCATTTCCTGAACGATGGTACCTGCCTCGACTTCATCGGTCGGGATTTCCATCATCGCCTGGTGCTGATTGGGATCGAGGGGCATGCCCTTCGCGGCAATCCGCGTGATGCCGTTCTGGGTGAAAACCTTGTCCAACTCGCGCTTGGTCGCCTCGATGCCAGCGACGAAGCCCTTGATCTTGTCATCCTCCCGCAGCTCCGTGGGAACAGCATCCAGCGCGCGGGCTAGATTGTCCGCCACGCTCAGCACGTCGCGGGCGAAGCCCGCCGCCGCATAGTTGCGGGCGTCCTGGACGTCTTTCTCCATCCGCCTGCGCACATTCTGCGTTTCGGCACGGGCGTAAAGCACTTCCTGCTTGGCATTTTCAAGATCGCCGCGAAGACTCGCAAGAGCGTCGTCCAGCGCCTCATCAGCCGCTTCGGCTTCATCGGCCTCGTCGCCTTCGCGCAGATGCTCGGGCACACCTTCCATCTCGCGCGCCACTTCCTCGTCGACCGCTTCGTTCTGCGGTTCGTTATTCGTATTGTCAGTCACTTGAAAAACCCTGTCAGCCTATGCGTTTGCCCAAGGAACGGGCCGTGAAATCCACCATGGGGACGACTCGCGCGTAATTCAACCGAGTCGGACCGATGACGCCCAATACACCGACCACCTTGCCTTCCCGATCCCGGTAAGGCGAAGCGATGACGGAAGAACCGGACAATGAGAACAGGCGGTTCTCGCTTCCGATGAATATCCGCATGGCTTCGGCTTCTCTGGCGCTTTCGAGCAGCGAAGAAACCGACTGCTTGTTTTCCAGGTCTTCGAGCAGCGAGCGGACCCGCTCGATGTCGGACAGGGCATTGTCGTCGAGCAGGTTGGCTTGCCCGCGAACGATCAATACCGGGCGGTTCGAGGCATCCTCGGTCCAGACGGCAATGCCGCTTTCCACAAGGCTTCTGCTCGCTTCGTCCAGAGCGCTTCGGCCACTGGCGACCTCACGCTCGATAAGCTGAGCTGCTTCGGCCAGCGTCCTGCCGGCGACCTTCGCGGTCAGATAATTGCTCGCTTGTTCTAGTGAAGTACCCAGCGCTTCGCCGGGAACGGTGAGGATACGGTTTTCGATGTGTCCATCTTCGCCTACGAGCACCGCCAGCACACGGTTCGCATCCAGCGCCGTCAGGGACACCTGGCTCAGTCGAGGCTCCCTGCGGGGCACCATGACCATCCCCGCGGCTCCCGACAGATCTGACAACAGAGCGCTCGTCCGCTCCAGCGCGCGCTCGATCGGACCGGGCTCGGAGATGCGCTGCTCGATCGCTACACGTTCCTCAGCGGTTGGCTCGGCCACCTGCATCATCGCATCGACGAAGAGGCGCAGCCCGCTGTCGGTAGGCATCCGACCCGCGCTCGTATGCGGCGCTGCGAGGAGACCGCGCTGCTCAAGTTCCGCGAGAACCGACCGGATCGAAGCGGGCGAAAGATTGACCCCACCCTCACCCGCCAGCGCCTTGGAACCGACCGGCGAGCCGCTTTCCAGATAGCCTTCGACCACGAGCCTGAAGATGGCACGGGCGCGATCGGACAAGTCGGTAAGCGGGGGAGCGTTCATGGAGGCAGGGTAGCCGCAGCCGTCGACAATCTCAATTTCCTATCGCGCCAAGCTTGTCGAAGTGCGGTACTTTCTTCTAGCGGGAAGCCAGATACATCACACCAACCCTCCCCCACCCGGACTCGCGGCGGCGGAAGGTTACAGGAGAATACGATGCGACCTTCAGGACGTGCGCCCGATGAAATGCGCGCCATCACGATCGAAACCGGATATACAAAACATGCTGAAGGAAGCTGCCTGATCGGCTTCGGCGAAACCAAGGTGCTGTGCACAGCGAGCGTTGAGGAACGCATTCCGCCGTGGCTTCGCGGCAAGGGCGAAGGCTGGGTCACCGGCGAATATTCGATGCTTCCCCGGGCCACTCACACACGCGGTCAGCGCGAAGCTGCGAAAGGCAAGCAGAGTGGCCGAACTCAAGAAATTCAGAGGCTTATCGGGCGTTCTTTGCGTGCGGTGGTAGACTTGAAAAAGCTCGGTGAGCGCCAGATCACACTAGATTGCGATGTCATCCAGGCAGATGGTGGCACGCGCACAGCGTCGATCTCCGGCGCATGGATCGCTCTGCGCCTGGCCATCGACGGATTGATGAAGTCGGGAGATATCGTCGAGGACCCGATCACTGCGAAGGTGGCGGCCGTTTCCTGCGGCATCTACAAGGGCACTCCCGTGCTCGACCTCGACTATCCCGAAGACAGTTCGGCGGATGCCGATGCCAACTTCGTTCTCATCGAAGGCGGCAAGATCGCCGAAGCGCAGGCCACTGCCGAGGGTGCGCCATATGACGAGGAAGCGTTCCTCCGCCTGCTGCGGCTTGCGCAGATGGGATGCGCGGATATCTTCAAGGCGCAGGACGAGGCCACTCGTAAATGACACGCCGGATCGGTTCAGGCAGCCTGGTGATCGCCACGCATAATGCTGGCAAGCTGAAGGAAATCTCCGCCCTTCTTGCTCCTCACGGGGTGAAGTGCATTTCCGCCGGCTCTCTCGGCCTGCCCGAACCGCCGGAAACAGGCACCACCTTCATCCAGAATGCCCTGATCAAGGCGCGCGCTGCTGCAGAAGCATCCGGCTTGCCGGCCCTTGCTGACGACAGCGGCCTTTCGGTGGATGCGCTCGACGGGCGTCCCGGCGTCTACACCGCCGATTGGGCGGAGCGCCAGCATTTCGAGGGCGCCCCGGGCCGAGACTGGTATATGGCTATGGGCAAGGTTGAAGGCATGCTGCAGGAAAGAGGTCCGGATACCGACCGTTCCTGCGCCTTTCACTGCGTGCTCGCCATCGCCTGGCCCGATGGGGAAACGGCAGTGTACGAAGGAAGCGCGCCGGGCACGCTAACCTGGCCGCCGAAGGGCGAACTGGGCTTCGGTTATGATCCGGTCTTCATCCCGGAGGGACGCGATCAGACCTTCGCGGAAATAGCGCCAGAGGAAAAGCATGCCATAAGCCACCGGGCCGATGCCTTTGCGAAACTGGTGTCGGAGCAGTTTGGCGATTGATCGCTAAAAGGCGCGCTTGCCGATGACATTTCCTGGCGGAGCGTAACGGCAGACGAGCCAGTCACGTCCCAGGCCCGTGGCAATACCGCAGCCGAAGCGCGTCGTGTCGCGCCAGACGATCTGGGTGTAATGCCCGACATCCTGCCAATTTCCTGTGGTGCTGACGTTGGGAAATGCGTCATCGCGGAAATATCGTTTTTCCGAAATCCAGGCGTTCGCCATCTGGTCGTAAGAGAAAGCCGACGCGGTCCCAGCCCATAAGTTTTCCCCCTGCCCCGGACGGTCACCGCCGGGGCTGTGCTGAAACATGCCAGTTCGCGCCAGCTCTTCTGCGTAGGCCAGCGCCGCACGATTGAGATCTTCGTCGAGTTCAAGTGCATTAACCTTCACTTCCGCCCTTGCCGCATTGTGCATGGCCAACATCCTGGTCAGCATCTCTTCCTGCCGCGCATCGAGACCGCCTCCGGATGAAGGAGGCGGCGTCGGCGTGGGAGAGGGCGTCGGCGAAGGTGCTGGCGTGGGCGACGGAGCGGGAGAAGGAGCAGGCGCCGCCCCGCCCCCACCAGAAGCCACGGGAGGTGTTGCCTCACCCCCTCCGCAACTGGCGAGTATGGCGGTCGTTGCAAGCAGCATGATGGTGGTTAATCGCATGGATGTGCTCTGGCCAATCTGTGCTAAGGAAAACTGAAAATTCAAATGATGGGATATTGCTCATTGTCTTTTACGGACTGCGTGATCTTTCACTGACATGATCACCATTCCGTGGCACATGTCACCGTGAGTGCGGTAATTGTCAGCACCATGAACTCAACCCCGTCCATCGCAGCGCTTCATGCAAAGCGCTGCTTAATTCTAGATGAAGGCAAGGCTTGGCTCGTTCGCTTTATATTCATTGGCCCTTCTGCCTAGCCAAATGTCCTTATTGCGACTTCAATAGCCATGTGCGCGAGCGGACCGATACCGGGGCCTGGAAAACGGCTCTGCTGGCAGACATGCGGGCCGAACATGCTGCCAGCAAATCGCGGGCGCCTCTCGAAAGCATATTTTTCGGAGGCGGAACGCCCTCGCTGATGCCCCCGGCTTTGGTGGCTGACCTGCTCGGTGAGGCCGAACGCCTCTGGGGTTTTGCATCCGGAATCGAGATCACGCTCGAAGGCAATCCGTCCTCGGTAGAAGCCGATAATTTCGCCGATCTGTCGCGCGCTGGGATCAATCGCGTCTCTCTCGGCGTGCAGAGCCTGCGGCCCGAAGTGCTGCAATTCCTCGGCCGGTTGCATGGCGTCGAGGAAGCGCTGGCGGCGGTCGAGACTGCACAAAAGCATTTCAGCCGAGTGTCGATCGACCTTATCTATGCCCGCCCTGATCAGAGCGCAGAGGAGTGGCAGCAGGAATTGACCGAAGCGTTGGCGCTCGGGACCTCCCACATGTCGCTGTACCAGCTCACCATCGAACCGGCGACGCGGTTCGCCACCGATGTGCGCCTTGGGCGTTTCAATCCTTTGCAAGACGATCCCGCCGCCGATCTGTTCGCCCTCACGAGGGAAATGACGGAAGCTGCTGGCATTCCCGCCTATGAGATCAGCAATCACGCCCGACCCGGTGAAGAAAGCCGTCACAACCTGACCTATTGGCGATATCGGGACTATCACGGCATCGGTCCGGGCGCCCATGGCCGACGAGGCGGCGTTGCGACGATGCGGCACAGGAAACCCGAAAATTTTCTCGCTGCGGTAAGGGCGCAAGGCGACGGGATTTCCGAACACCGCGTCCTGAACAAGCGTGAGTCGGCATCGGAGGCGCTGCTGATGGGTCTGCGCCTGAGAGAGGGAATCGGGCTTGCGGAAATGAGCAACCGTTTCGGCATCGCGCCGGGCGAGATGATCGATGGGAAGAAATTCGCGTTTTACCGCGACATTGGTATGCTTTGGGAAGAGGGCGAACGGATCGGCGTGACAGGTGAGGGCATGCCGTTGCTTGACGCATTGCTCGCCGAGCTTGTCCGAGATGAATTGGTCGAGACTTGAGCCAGCAGGACATCCTTGGTGCTTGGCACAATCATCTCGCGCTTGGGCTGAGGCGATCGCCCCATACCGTCCGCGCCTACCACAAGGCTGCCCAAAGGCTGCTCATCGCTTTCGATCTTTCTCATTTCGACCAGATATCCGCGGTGTCTTCCGGCCAGTTGCGGCAGCATTTGGCGGCGCGGCGAGCGGACGGTCTTTCAAATGCGTCTGCAGCCAGAGAGTTGTCGGCGCTCAAGGCTTTCCTTTCCTTTTCCCGAGCGCAAGTGGGGCACGAAAATGCGGAGCCTCCGCGGATGCGAGGGCCGCGAATAAAGAAGGGCCTGCCCCGCCCCGTCTCACCTGATGATGCCGTCGGCCTTGCTGAAACAGTCGAAGAACTCGCCGCACAAGACTGGGTCGGATGCCGTGACCGCGCCGTGCTCCTTCTTCTGTATGGAGCAGGTCTGCGCATTTCGGAGGCGCTGGGGCTGAAGGGGAGCGACCTCCCGCTGGGGCAAACGCTGACGCTGATGGGCAAGGGCGGGAAGCAGCGCGTGGTACCGCTCCTTCCCGCAGTTCGCGCGGCAGTTGATGATTACGTCGATCAATGCCCCTGGCCCATCGGGAAGGATGACCCCCTGTTCCGCGGCGTCAAAGGCGGCGCCCTCACTCAGGGCATCGTCCAGAAAGCCACCGCCAAGGCTCGCCGCGTGATGGGCCTGCCGGACACGGCAACACCGCATGCCTTGCGGCACAGCTTCGCCACGCACCTCCTTGGTGCGGGCACGGATCTGCGTAGCCTTCAGGAATTGCTCGGCCACGCGAGTTTGGGCTCCACGCAGATTTACACGAAGGTGGATGCCGCGTCGCTGCTGGATACTTATCGCAGCGCGCATCCCCGCGAGCGCGACTAGGCTCTATCTTCCGAAGGTTTCCATTTGATCACGCGATAGACATACCACGCGATACCGAGCGCTATGAAAGCGCCCACTGCCCAGCTGGCGTAAGTCTCATATTGGGAAATCACGCCCGACAAAGCGCTGCCGCCCCATATCAGCGCGCCGTTCCAGATCAGCGAGCCTAGAAAAGTAAATAGGAGAAAGCGCCACAGCTTCATCTTCGCGAGGCCGGCCGGCAACGAGATAATCGTGCGCAAGAAGGGCGAAAAGCGCAGGAAGAAGACGATCCAGTCCCCGTTCCGGCGAAACAGCTGGCGCGCCTGTTCGAACTCGCTCCATTCGAACGTAAGCCACCTCCCGTGCTTTCCGATGAAGCGCCTGAGGTCTGGTTCCTTCCATCTGCGGCCCAGCCAGTACCAGAAGTAATTGCCCGCGACCGTGCCCAGCGTGCCGATCAGAAGCAGAGGGACAAACGCCATCTGTTCGCGGGCGACGAGAACTCCGCCGTAACCCATGATGATTTCGGATGGCATGGGCGGGAAGATGTTTTCAAGCGCCATCAGCAGGAAGATGCCGATGTAGCCCCCCTTGGCGATCGCGTTGATGATCAGACTGTTCACGCCGACATGAACGCGCAGGCCGCGCTATTGGTCCGCATGGCGGCGCTCTATCGCATCCCAGATCCGCGCTGCTGTATCGGTGCCGTTGAACTTGTCGATGGCGACGATGCCGGTGGGAGAGGTGACGTTGATCTCGGTAAGCCACTTGCCGCCGATCACGTCGATGCCCACGAAAACCAGGCCCCGCCGCTTGAGTTCAGGCCCCATCGCGGCGCAGATTTCCTCCTCGCGCGCGGTCAGTGTAGCCGCCTCCGCGTGGCCGCCCTGCGCCAAATTGGAACGGAACTCACCTTCGCCCGGGAAGCGATTGATTGCACCGGCAAATTCACCGTCGACGAGGACGATCCGCTTGTCTCCTTCGGACACTTCGGGAAGGAATGGCTGCAGCATATGCGGTTCGGGCCAGGTCTTGTCGAACACCTCGCTCAGCGCCGAGAGATTTGTGCCATGGGCATCGAGCCGGAAAATCGCCTTGCCGCCATTCCCGTGGAGCGGCTTCACCACGATTGAGCCATGTTGGCGCTGAAATGCTTTCAGATCGTCGAGGTGCCGCGCGATCATCGTCGGAGGCATGAAGCGCGCGAAATCCAGCACGAACATCTTCTCGGGCGCATTCACCACTTCGCGCGGATCGTTCATCACCAGCGTCGTGCCCTTGAGGCGATCGAGCAGGAAAGCGGCACTGATATAGCCCAGATGAAACGGGGGATCCTGCCGCATCAGAACGACATCGATGTCTTTCGCAAGGTCGATCCGGCGTCTTTCGCCAGCGGTGTAGTGATCGCCCTCCACCGGCTTCACGGTGACCGGCGCCGCATGGGCCGTGATCTTGCCCGCGGGCGAAACATCGCTTTCCCACGCCAGGCTGGAAACATCGTAATGCCAGACCTCATGTCCGCGATCCTGGGCGGACAGCATCAGCGCAAAGCTGCTGTCTCCTGCGATCTTGATGGATTCGAGAGGGTCCATCTGGACGGCGACACGTAGGGTCATTCTATACTCCGATCGTCTGCGACGGCGGCGCGGCTATGGCTGCCACGCGTTGGCGATGTGGCGAGGGAAGGTGCCCGGTGCAAGCAGGATCACATCAATACGGATATCCTCGCCATCTTGCGCGTAGCGATGGGCCACGGCATCGCAGGCGGCAGCCACGCGCGATAGCCTGCGTTCGTCGATCGCGTGGTCGAGCTCGTCCTTGCGTTTCCGCCACTTCACCTCGACAAAGGCGACGATCCGGCCACGGCGGGCGACAAGGTCGATCTCGCCAGCAGACGTCTTCACTCGGCGATCGAGTATCTGCCAGCCTTTGGCCCGCAGCCATAACGCCGCCTTTGCTTCTCCGGCCCTGCCACTGAACTCGGCCTGCTGCCGCTTCATTCAGACTTCATGGCCATCGCACGCGCATAGAGCGTCTTGCGATCCAGACCCGTCGCCTTCGAAACATGGGCTGCTGCTTGACTTGTCTTCATTGTCTCCAGCGCCGTTCGCAACATTGCATCGGCGTCGGCATCGCTCGGCACCTGCTCCTGCGGCGGCCCGACGAGCAGAACGATTTCGCCCTTGGGAGGGTTTGCATCGTAATAGGCCATCAGACCGTCGGACATACCGCGGCGGCATTCCTCGTGCAGCTTGGTCAATTCCCGCGCCACGGCCAGCTCGCGCTCGGGCATGACTTCGCCCAAAGCCTTGAGCGATTTGAGAAGGCGCGGCCCGGTCTCGTAAAAAACCAGCGTGGCATCGGTGGCGGCCAATTCTTGCAGCGTTTCGCGCCGCGCCTTTTCCTTTGCGGGCAGGAAACCGGCGAACAAGAAGCGGTCGTTGGGAAGGCCCGAAAGTGTCAGCCCCACCACGGCCGCGCAGGCTCCGGGAATGCTGGTGACCGGTATTCCCTCCAACCGACAGTCGTTGACGAGGCGAAATCCGGGATCCGAAATCATCGGAGTACCGGCATCGCTCACCAGGGCGACCGCGCGGTTCCGCATGGAGTCGACCAGCCGCCGCCGGTCTCTTTGCTCGCTGTGATCGTCATAGCGCCACATCGGCTTCGACAGGCCGAGGTGCTTGAGAAGCTTGCCGGTAATCCGCGTGTCCTCGCATGCGACACCGTCGCACCGTGACAGAATGTCAACGGCGCGCAGGGTGATATCGCCCAGATTGCCGATAGGGGTGGCAACGAGATAAAGACCGGGTGTAAGGCAGTCGGGAAGAGGCTGGGCATCGTCGCTCACCCTCCCCCCATGAACCAATTTCGAGGGACGCGGCAAGAATGAAGCGCGCATTTGTCACCCGGCGTAATGTAACAATGGCGGCCAGCGTCGTCCTGTTGTCGGCCTGTTCGATCATCCCGAAAGGCCCGGAGACGCCTTCGGCAGGTGTGCCCAGCCCCGCGCCCACCAGTTCCAGCCTGCCCCAGGATGATCTTCACCGCGTGGCATTGCTGGTGCCCCTGTCGGGGCAGAATGGCGATGTGGGTCAATCGATCGCCAATGCCACGACCATGGCGATCCTCGACACGGCGGCTGATAATCTGCGCATCACGACTTATGATACGGCCAAGGGACCGCAGGCTGCTGCCAGCCAGGCAATCGCCGATGGTAACAAGCTTATTCTGGGCCCGCTTCTTGGCAGTAATGTGGTTTCAGTCCGCGCCGAAGCGGCGCCGGCCAATGTGCCGATCATCAGCTTTTCCAACGATGCGACGGTTGCCGGTCCCGGCGTGTTCGTCATGGGACACATCCCCGAACAATCCATAAGTCGCAGCGTGGAATACGCCCGAGATACGGGAGCGCGGGATTTTGCCCTGCTCGCCCCCGATGGCGATTACGGAAACCGCGCCGAGGCGGCGCTTCGGTCCGCATTGGGCGAACATGGCGGGCAATTCGTAAACAGCGAACGCTATGCCAGCAGCAATACCTCGGTCGTCAGTGCGGGTGCGCGTCTCAAGCAACGCGGCGGCTTCGATACCGTTCTGATCGCCGATGGCGCCGAAGGGTCTATTCGCGGGGCACAGGCCGTCAAATCGGACGGCCTGCGCATTCTCGGCACGGAACGCTGGAGCGGTGACCGCGATCTGATGCGCTCGGCACCTTTGCGCGGCGCATTTTATTCGGCGGTGAGCGACGGTCGCTATGCCGGTTTCGTGCGCAGCTACCAGGAACGCTTCGGCGGCCAGCCTTATCGCATCGCCACTCTGGGTTACGATGCGGTGCTGCTCACTCTTCGTGCGGCCCGTGACTGGAAGACGGGGCGTCCCTTCCCCACCGATGTCCTTTTCCAGTCGGGTGGTTTCGACGGGATGGATGGCCCGTTCCGCTTCCAGCGCAACGGCGTGATCGAACGCGCTTTCGAAGTCCGCCGGGTGACGAATGGCGGCGTGGAAACGGTGTCGGCTGCTCCGAAAGGCTTCTGACAGGCGGATAACCTTGCCTGCCCGCTTGCCGGGAGCCTGTGGCGCGATATAGCCTGAAACCATGTCCGACGATCTGTTCGAAAACACCCCGACGTCCTCAGGCGATTACGACGCTTCCTCGATCGAAGTGCTCGAAGGGCTGGAGCCGGTCAGGCGTCGCCCGGGCATGTATATCGGCGGCACGGACGACCGCGCCCTGCATCATCTGGTTGCCGAAGTGCTCGACAACTCGATGGACGAGGCCGTGGCCGGTCATGCCAGTCGGATCGAAGTCAGGCTCGATGAAGGCAACCGTGTCACCATCGCGGACAACGGTCGCGGCATGCCCGTGGCAGAACATCCGAAATATCCCGGCAAGTCGACCCTGGAGGTGATCCTCACCACGCTTCACTCGGGCGGCAAGTTCTCCGGCAAGGCCTATGCCACGAGCGGCGGCCTGCACGGCGTGGGTGTCAGCGTGGTCAATGCGCTGTCCGATCATACGCGGGTCGAAGTGGCGCGCGACAAGACGCTCTATGCGCAGGAGTTTTCCAAGGGGGCACCCAAGGGACCGATCGAGGAACTGGGCCCGACACCCAATCGGCGTGGCACGACTGTCACTTTCGTCCCTGACACCGAGATATTCGGCGATCGGAAATTCAGCGCCAAACGCCTGTTCAAGCTCGCCCGGTCGAAAGCCTATCTCTTCGCGGGCGTGGAAATCCGCTGGAAATGTGCCGAAGGCCTGGCATCCGAAGATGTGCCGGCCGAAGCGGTCTTCAAGTTTCCGGGCGGCCTGGCTGATCATCTGGCCGAACAGCTCGGCGGGCGCGAATGCGTCACGGCGCAACCCTTTGCCGGTGAGCAGGAGTTCCCGGAGACGGACGGGCTGGAACAGGGCCGCGTGGAATGGGCCATTGCCTGGCCGCTCTATTCCGATGGGTCCACCAGCTGGTACTGCAACACGGTGCCCACCCCCGATGGCGGGACGCATGAACAGGGCCTTCGGGCAGCGCTCACCAAGGGACTGCGCGCATTCGGCGATCTCACCGGCACGAAAAAGGCCAAGGATCTCACGGCAGACGATATCATGGTCGGCGCGGAGGTGATGCTGAGCGTCTTCATCCGCGACCCCCAGTTCCAGAGCCAGACCAAGGATCGCCTCACTTCTCCCGAAGCCGCGCGGCTCGTGGAAAACGCGGTGCGCGACCATTTCGATCATTTCCTGTCCGACAATATGGATCGCGGCAAGGCGCTGCTGGGCCAGGTGATGGAGCGGATGGACGAGCGTCTGCGCCGCAAGCAGGAACGCGAGATCAAGCGCAAGACCGCCACCAATGCCAAGAAGCTGCGGCTGCCCGGCAAATTGACGGACTGCTCTGGCGAAGGCGACGGCGAGACCGAGCTTTTCATCGTCGAAGGCGACTCAGCAGGCGGCAGCGCCAAGCAGGCACGCAATCGCAAGACGCAGGCGATCCTGCCGATCCGCGGCAAGATCCTCAACGTCGCGAGCGCTACCGCCGACAAGATCCGGGCCAATAGCGAAATCGCCGATCTCACGCTGGCCATGGGATGTGGGACGCGCAAGGATTGCGACGCGGAAAACCTGCGCTACGACCGCATCATCATCATGACCGATGCCGATGTCGACGGCGCGCATATCGCGACGCTGCTGATGACGTTCTTTTTCCAGGAGATGCCCGACATCGTCCGCAAGGGTCATCTGTATCTCGCGCAGCCTCCGCTGTACCGCCTGACCGCCGGAAAGGAGAGCCGCTACGCCCGCGATGACGAGCATCGCAAGGAACTGGAAGAAACCGTCTTCAAGGGAAAGAAGGTCGATGTTGGCCGGTTCAAAGGTCTGGGCGAAATGAACCCTGCCCAGCTCCGGGAAACCACCATGGATCCCGATACGCGGAGCCTCATCCGCATCACGCTGCCGCAGGAATTCGAACAGCGCGCCGTGGTGAAAGAGCTGGTCGATCAGCTCATGGGCCGCAACCCCGAACATCGCTTCAACTTTATTCAGAACAATGCCGGTGAATTCGATCGCGACATGATCGATGCCTGATCGAGGCCGGCCGGACCCCAAGGAAGAAGACATCGTCTACGAAGATCGCAGGATTTCCCGCCCCGATGCTTCGTTGCCAGATTGGGAAAGTCCCGACACTGCGTATCGGCCCATCCCTATCGTCTGGTTTGCCGGCGCGCTCATTACGCAGGTCGTCGGTCAGGCTGCCATATTCCTCCTTTTCAGGCACTTGTGGGGATTTTCAGAGCTCGCAGTAATCGCCATCGCTTTCGCGGCGAGTATTCTGGTCTGGGAGGTCGGAATGAAACGCGGTCTTTCCACAGCTTCGCTCGCTTGGCGGGTGGCGACCTTTGCAATACTCGCTTTCTTCTTCGCGCTGACCGCATTACCGGTCCTCGCCTGATTCATCATTGGGCCTTCAATGCCAGACAAAGTCCGACAGCGTTACGAAAAGATCGGTCGCCGCAGAGTTCTTGCCCTGTTGGGCGTCGGCCTCGCCCTTCTCTTTATCGCGATTACCGCGGCAATCCTCACGATGGGATCGATCAGCAGGGATACTGACGCTGTGGAGCGCACCCTGCAGCGCCAGGCGAGTATCGACAGTCTGGCGACTTCGAACGAACAGATTTCTGCGGGGCGCCGAGGTTTTCTTCTTCAGCCAGACCCGGCCTTCACGCGCACCGTTAGGCAAGCCAGCAGCGATTTCGAAGGTGAACAGAAACGCCTGTCGGACCTGCTCGACTCGCGCGCGCAGAAGGACAGGCTCGAAGAAATTCGGAATTTGAATTCGGACAGAACCGTCATCATCGACAGGATGTTCGCGGATCCGAATAGAGCATTCCTCGATGCGCGCGGACTGGATTTCAACGTCGATAACGGGGTCCTGATCACGCAGGACATCCGCGAGATCGCGAAGGAAATGTCCGCATTCGAAGAGGCTGAGCTGGCACGGCGCAACCGGGCCCAGCTGCAGTCGCTCGTCCAATTCTACGTGGTCGGCGGGATCGCGTTTCTTTTGCTCATCGCCGTTCTGGTATCGGCGGTGATTGTAGTGCTGCGCTATAATCGCGATCTGGCCAAAGCGCAGGTCAGCCTGCGGGATGCCAATTTGGGTCTCGAGGAAGCGGTTCAGTCTCGCACCTCTGAATTGATGCGGGCCAATGAAGAGATCCAGCGGTTCGCTTATATCGTCAGCCACGATCTGCGCTCACCGCTGGTCAACGTACTCGGCTTCACTTCCGAACTGGATGAGGCCCGCAAGACCATCCACAGCCATCTGGCCGCTCTCTATGCGGAGAACCCGGACCTGCGGGACGAAGAGACCTGGCTCGCGGTGGATGAGGATCTGCCCGAGGCTCTGGGCTTCATCCGCACCTCGACCGAAAAGATGGACCGCCTGATCAATTCGATCCTCGAACTCTCGCGCCAAGGCCGCCGCAAACTGCAGCCCGAGGTGCTCGATATGGAAGAACTTACAGAAAATATCGTCGCCTCGCTGCACCAGCGCGCGGAAGATGCAGGCTCGGATATTCAGGTCCATTCCATACCCGATGTCGAAAGCGACCGGATCGCTGTAGAGCAGATTGTTCAGAACCTGATCGAAAACGCGATTAAGTATCTCAGTCCGCAGCGTCCCGGGGAAATCCGGGTTGAAGGCAGCTCAGCGGTTGGGACTGTGCGCGTCGATGTTATCGATAACGGACGCGGCATCGCGCCAGAGGATCATGAACGGATTTTCGAGCTTTTCCGGAGAGCTGGCACGCAGGATCAGGAAGGCGAAGGTCTGGGTCTCGCAAACGTACGCGCGCTAGCCTATCGCCTGGGTGGCACGATCGAAGTCGAATCCGAGCTTGACCAAGGCGCAAGGTTCAGGCTTTCACTTCCCGCAAAATTCGTTGCTCAAGAGGCAGTTACATGAATTCTCATCAATCTGTTGGTATCGTCATGATCGAAGACGATGCGGGCCATGCGCGGCTCATCGAAAAGAACATTCGCCGCGCCGGTATTTCCAATGACATCAAGCATTTTCTCGACGGTACCAGCGCGCTCGATTATCTCTTCAACGATGCGGGCGGCCCGTCGCACGGTGGCCCAGCACTCGTCTTGCTCGATCTCAATTTGCCGGACATGAGCGGCACCTCGATTCTCGAGAAGATAAAACAGGATGAAAAGTTGCATCGCACTCCGGTGGTGGTTTTGACGACGACCGACGATAAGGTGGAGATCCAACGCTGCTATGATCTAGGCTGCAATGTCTACATCACGAAGCCTGTCAATTACGAAAGTTTCGCCGACGCAATCCGGCAATTGGGATTGTTCCTGTCGGTTATCCAAGTTCCCTCGGCAGAAGAGCAATAGAACCGAAACAGATCCTTTACGTTGACGATGACGCCGGCTTACGCCGGCTCATTCAGCGCGCGCTCGGCAAACGCGGGTTTGTGGTCGATACCGCAGAAAGCGCCGATCAGGGCTTGGAATTGATCGAGGCCAAGCGCTACGATCTGATCGCGATCGACAATCATATGCCTGGCAAGAGCGGTCGGCAGATGCTCGACGATATCGTTGCGCAGGAAGGCCATCCAGCGGTCGTCTTCGTGACAGGTGACAGTGACACTGCGGTCGCGGTCGACGCCATTCACGCGGGCGCCTCGGACTTCGTCGTCAAGACCGTCGGCGACAGCTTTTTCGACCTCTTGGATAGCCGTTTTCGGCAAGCATTTTTAAGGGACAGGCTCGAGCGGGAAAAGCGCGAGGCCGAAGCCAATCTGCGCGAAGCGAACGAACGCCTCGAAATGCTGGTGCGCGAAGTGCATCACCGCGTCTCCAACTCGCTTCAGATGGTCCAGAGCTTCGTGGCGATGCAGGCGCACCAGACCGAAGAAGCCGCCGCAAAGGACGCACTTGCGGCGACACAGAACCGTATCAAGGCTATCGGCAAGGTCCACCAGAACCTCTACACTCGGGGCGATCTCACCACGATTGATCTCGACGAATATCTCGAAACACTCGTCGACGAATTCCGCGCCAACATGTCAGAGGGCGACACTGCCGTAGATCTGGTTTTCACTTCCCAGCACGTGGAAGTATCACCCGATGACGCGGTGAATGTGGGTGTGGTCGTCAACGAACTGGTCAGCAATGCAGCGAAATACGCCTTCACCCATAGTAAGGAAGGCACGGTCTCCGTCGATCTCAGCAAGCTGGAAGAAGGATATTGCATCACTGTAAGCGATGACGGTGCAGGCATTACCGAGGGTCAGTCACCTGAAGGAACCGGCTTGGGAATGAGGATCGTAGCCGCCATCACGAAGAGTCTTGGTACTCAGCTCGAGCGAATGGAGAGTAAGCGAGGGACTACGCACAGGTTCGTCGTTTCTCCGAAATAACCCCCTAATCTACAAGTTTGGTCTCCACGCTGATCCGGCTTTCCAGTGTCCGATGGACCGGGCACTTGTCAGCAATTTCCAGTAACCTGTCTCGCTGCTCCTCAGTTAATCCGGGCCCATTAATCGAAATGGCGCGCGTTATGAGCTGATGCGGCATTCCATCTTCCTCGGCGACACATTGTTCGCAATCTTTCGCATGATCTCGCGAATGGGTGAGATGAATTTTCACTCCGTCCAGCGGCCAATTCTTACGCTGTGCGTACATTCCCATGGTCATCGAGGTGCAAGCACCCAAGGCGCCAAGCAGCAGGTCGTAAGGCGTGGGTCCGCTGTCGTCCCCACCATAAGAGTCCGGTTCATCGGCAACGAAGCGATGGCTGGTGGTATGAATTTCTGTGCCGAATTTGCCGTGCCCCATGCAGGTGACCACTCCCTCTTCGGGTAGCGGCCAATCATGGCTGAGGGGAAGATAGCGGCTTGCCCAAGCAGCGATGACATTGGCCGCAAAATTGGCATCTTCAGGTTGCAGAAGAAGGTGGCCTGCCCCTTCGAGACTGACAAAGCTTTTAGGATGTTTTGCAGCATTGAAGAGGCTGCTGGCGTTATCGATACCGACTACATCGTCTGTCGGCGAATGCAGAAACATCAGAGGCTTCCGCAGGCGCGCGACTTCCGCGAGCAAGTCGGCGCTCTCGACCCTTTCAATAAATTCACGGCTCAGGCTGAATTCGCGCCCGGCGATGCGTACAGGCCCCTCGCCCGTCAGGCGGATTGCCTCCAAGTCACCGTTGATGTTCGTCAGTACATGCGGAACGTCAGCCGGGGCCCCAATCGTCGCTATCGCAGCTATGCGATCGAAACCGATCTCGTCGGCAGCAGCCAGTACCGCTGCACCGCCCAGGCTATGGCCCACCATAAGGATCGGTTGGGCAAACCTTTCAAATAAAACTTTGGCGGCCATCACGAGGTCCGACACGTCGGTGGCAAAGCCAGCGCGACCGAAATCGCCCTCGCTCCCGCCCAATCCCGTAAAATCGAATCGCAGCGTAGCGATCCCTTCTCTCGCCAAAGCTCGGGCAATGCTGACCGCCGCCTTACTATCCTTCGTACAAGTGAAGCAGTGTGCGAATAGCGCTGCGCCGCGGACTAGGCCGGTCGGCAGTTCGAGCGATCCGCTAAGTTCATGACCCGCAGCAGCACGGATCGCGAGAGTTTCTGTCGGCATGGTCCCCTAATGCACGCAGCAGTGGCGATTGCAACGCCCCTTGCCCTCACCGTGCCCTCACCCTAACGTTTAGGTAAAGTTGCAAGGAAAGACTTATGGCCGACACGACCACCGACCAGACCCGTTTCGAGGGCACTCAATCCTACATCGCTACCGAAGATCTCAAGGTTGCGGTAAATGCTGCCGTGCTGTTGAGAAGGCCGCTGTTGGTAAAAGGCGAGCCGGGAACAGGAAAAACGGTTCTGGCCCACGAAATCGCTAAAGCACTCGATGCTCCGCTGATCGAATGGAACGTTAAGTCGACCACGAAGGCGCAGCAGGGCCTGTATGAATACGATGCGGTGGCGCGGCTACGTGATGGGCAACTCGGCGATGAACGCGTTCATGATATTTCGAATTACATCAAAAAGGGCAAATTGTGGGAGGCTTTTACATCCCCGGAATTACCCGTCCTACTGATCGACGAAATCGACAAAGCAGATATCGAGTTTCCCAACGATTTGCTGCAGGAACTCGACCGCATGAGCTTCGATGTCTACGAAACGCACGAGCGGATCGAAGCGAAAGAGCGCCCGATCGTCGTGATTACCTCGAATAACGAGAAAGAGCTGCCCGACGCATTCCTGCGCAGGTGCTTCTTTCACTACATCAAATTCCCCGACCACGAGACGATGCGTGAGATCATCGAGGTCCATTTCCCGAACATCCAGAAAAACCTCGTCACCAAGGCGATGGAGATGTTTTACGAATTACGGGAAGTGCCAGGGTTGAAAAAGAAGCCGAGCACGAGCGAATTGCTCGACTGGCTCAAATTGCTTCTTAATGAAGACATGCCGCTTGAAGTCCTCCACGACAGCAATCCCAACAGCGCTATTCCGCCGCTGCATGGCGCGCTGCTCAAGAACGAGCAGGACATCATGATGTTTGAGCGCCTCGCCTTTATGGCTCGTCGGCAAAGCTAGATTTACGCCTGGTTGCAGCAACGCATTCCCCTTACCGGGGTGCGTTGCTGCTGACGCAGGAGTCAGTTGAAGCTGTAGGCCAATTCGAAATCGCCCCATCGGCGGCCATTCACAACGATCGGCACGTAGACATTTCGGACGACCATGTAGTTTTTGCCATCGCCCTCCTGGCGATACACGGCCATTGTGTAAGGCCCTGAACTTGCACGAGCCAACAAATCGGTATTCGCGACCATGATACGGCCGTTGCGGCAATATTTTGTATCATGCGCAAGATCACCAGTCGGCTTGCGCGAACGATCGCTGAGGTGAGTGGGCAGGAAGCCGTTTAGGTCGGCCTGTGAGCACATCATGATGCTTCCGCCTTGCGCGACAACCTTATCATTGATCGGACGCCAGTTCGCGTCTGCCCAATCGGAAAGGCTCGTTCGGTAGAGTTCCGGGTTGGTACCCGGTACCAAACGGTAATCCTGATCGAACAATTGCTCCATCCTGAGAGAACCGCTCGCAACCGCATCTTCGGCTTGCTGCGTGATTTGCTGGGCGAATTCCTGCGCCTGCTGGACCATTTCGCTGTCCTGCGGCGAAAGGCCGGCCTTGACGATCCGGTCGAACATTTCGCTGGCAGTTAGTTCGAGCTCCTCGATACGCTCGTGAGCGGTTTCTAGGCGCTGTTCATTCTCATTTGCTGCGCGATCGTAGCTTTCCAGCACGCTCGAAACACGGTCTACATGCTCTGTCATCATGCCTGTCGCGCGCGTGATCTGATCGTTTTGCTGATCGACTTCCTCGACGAGTTGGCTGACGCCAGAGATCGTCGCATCGATACTCGCAACGGAGGTCTTGGCTTCGTTCGAAGCTTTCGCCCCAGCCTCGATGCGCTCGATAACTGTAGATGCTTCGCTACCCAGCGTTTCGATCACCTCTGAGATTTCATCGGTGGCCTTGCGCGTTTCGCCCGCAAGCGTCTTCACTTCGTTCGCCACGACCGCGAAGGTTCTTCCTGCTTCTCCAGCCCTCATGGCTTCGATTGTCGCGTTGAGCGCCAAGATATTCGTGGTTTCGGCTATCTGCTCGATATCCTGCGAGCACCGCTTGACCTGGTCCATCGCAGCGGCAAATCCGGTCACATGAGTGGCCAAGGTTTCGACAAGGTCGAGAAGGTTGGTAATCTGCTGCAACGATGACTGAATCTGGGTCGTCCCCATGTTCAATCGCTCGATCGCTCGGGCAGAAAGAATTCTCGCTTCGTCGCTGGCTTCGGCCACCTTGCGCTGGTCGGCTTCCAGTTCGCGAACGGTGCCCTGAAGTTCGACGTGTTCCGCTCGCAGAACTCCTGAACTGTCGAGCACGGCCTGGACGATACCCGCGACGTCACTGCAACCGACAGTGACCTTGCCACACGCCTCTGGTATGCTGTTGAGCGCAGAAGCAGTTGCAGTATCGATTGGACTGATTTCCATCTGGTCGGGACCCCTCATTGTCCTGTTCAGGATTCCGAGTAATGATAATTGGTTAGCGGACCGTTAAACGAATGGGCCCCATGGCCTTGATATCGCCAAAAATTCAGGTTGAATTCGCTTATGTTTTTAAATTTCGTCGACGAATTGCGGGCGGCGGGAATTCCCGCAAGTTTCAAAGAACACCTGACTCTGCTGGAAGCACTAGATCGTGAGGTAATTGGTCAATCACCGGAAAGTTTCTACTATCTCAGCCGCGCTACGTTTGTGAAAGACGAAGGTCTACTCGACCGCTTCGACCAGGTTTTTTCTAAAGTCTTCAAAGGCATCATGTCTGACTACGGCCAAAACCCCGTCGATATTCCCGAAGACTGGCTGAAATCCGTAGCCGAGAGATTCCTTTCCGAGGAGGAGATGGAAAAGATCAAGAGCCTGGGCGACTGGGATGAAATCATGGAGACCCTGAAGAAGCGCCTTGAGGAGCAGGAGAAGCGCCATCAGGGCGGCAATAAATGGATAGGAACGGGCGGGACCAGCCCCTTTGGAAATTCTGGCTACAATCCAGAAGGCGTGCGGATCGGCGGTGAAAGCCGACATAAACGGGCAATCAAGGTGTGGGACAAGCGAGAGTTCAAAAATCTCGATAACACCAAGGAACTCGGCACGCGGAATATCAAGATGGCGCTTCGTCGCCTCCGCCGCTTCGCCCGCGAAGGGGCTGCCGATCAACTTGACATCGATGCGACCATCGAGGGCACCGCAAAGCAAGGGTGGCTAGACATTCGCATGCGCCCTGAAAGGCGAAATGCTGTCAAATTACTGCTATTTCTCGATGTGGGCGGCTCAATGGACCCGTTTATCAAGGTAACCGAAGAGCTTTTCAGTGCCGCAACCAGCGAATTCAAGAACCTGGAGTTCTTTTACTTCCACAATTGCCTTTATGAGGGGGTCTGGAAGGACAACCGCCGCCGGTGGCAGGAGCGAACAAAAACGTGGGATGTTCTTCATAAATATGGACACGACTACAAGATAGTATTCGTCGGGGATGCAGCCATGAGTCCGTACGAAATCACGCATCCGGGCGGTAGTGTCGAGCATATGAATGAGGAAGCCGGGGCCACCTGGATGCAAAGAGTGGTTAGCACCTATCCCGCAACTGTCTGGCTCAATCCGGTACCCGAAAAGCAATGGGGATATTCGCAATCGACCAAGATTTTGAAACACTTGGTAAATGATCGCATGTACCCTCTTACGTTGGACGGGCTGGATGACGCCATGCGCGAGCTGAGCCGGAAGCAGGGCTGAACAAGGGCCTTTTAGCCGTAGATTAGATGCCGAGCGATGGTTTGCCGCCAGCTTTCCTCGTCATGCCTGGCCAGCGTGTCGAGATCATCTGGTGTGGCCTCACTGTCATCGACCCACTCGCGCAAAGCGGGACCACCGTTTATGACATCGATTGCTAGGCGATCGAATTCATACTCATATGGAAAATCACGCCAGATATCATAGTCGGAATAGATGCTGCGGATCGCTTTGAAAGCGAGAGCTTGCAGTCTCCAAGGCTTGAATTCGTGATGATCATAGTAGGGGCCTTCCGCATGGATCATCAGGCCATTGCAAAGCTTGCCGGCGTGCTTGTGAAAAGTAGGTTCGAACCAGCATTCGCGCAGTTTGCAACCGCGTAACCAGGCCGGAGCCAGACGCTCCATTTCATCCAGAACAGCAAGAGCATTTATGTCTGGGGCGCCGAAAAGGATTTCGAGGGGGCGTGTGGTCCCCCTCCCCTCGCTCAGATTTGTTCCCTCCAGCATCACCGTTCCCGCATATGCTCGGGCCATGTTGACACTTGCGGCATTGGGGCTGGGATTGATCCAGACCCTGCTTTCTGGCCAGCCGAAACCCGGCGCCTGCCCAGGTTTCCATCCCTCCATCTCGATCACCCGATAATCGACATCGAGTCCGAAATGATGAACAAACCAGTGGCCCATCTCGCCCATAGTCATACCATGACGCATAACCATTGGCGCCGCGCCGACGAAACTTTCATGCCCCGGTAACAGTAAAGTACCTTCTACTGGGCCGCCGGCGGGATTTGGTCTATCAAGCACCCAAACCGACTTTCCCGTTTTCGCTGCCTCCTCGAGAATGTAGAGGAGCGTGGTGACGAACGTATAAATTCGGCACCCCAAATCCTGGAGGTCGAATAGAAATACGTCGGCTGTCGACATCGCCTGGCCAGTGGGGCGGCGGACCTCTCCATAGAGGCTGAAAATCGGAATATCGTATTGCGGATCATTTTCATCCGCAGTTTCGACCATATTGTCCTGCTTATCGCCTTTGAGCCCGTGTTGAGGGCCGAATGCACTGACTACGTTAATGCCGCGGTCGATCAACGCGTCGAGCGAATGATCCAGTTGCGCTGTCACGGAGGCAGGATGCGCGACGAGAGACACGCGCTTGCCGCTCAACTGTTTTTGCAAATCGCTATCGGTGAGAAGGCGGTCGATCCCGAATTTCATATCCCTGCTGGTGCATCAAGGCAGGCGGCGAAGCAAGTCGGATCATGAAAATCCGGTTGATCCTTATTGTGGCTCAATGCCCAGAAACTCTTGATCCCGCCTTGCTCTTCCAAAATGCACGACAGGCCAACGGCACAAGCAGTGGCAGGTAACGCACTTTCAGGAATTGCCGCATCGAAAATAGCGAAGCTGCTGCCCTGCCGGATTGTGCATGCTGGCTCAATGACAACTGGCCGATCTGTCATTGCCTCTCGGGGTGCTGAGAAATCGTAGGCAGCCCAGCGTTCGGACGGCGATAGGTTGAACTCGCAGTAGGAACTGCCCCCATGGGGCTTTAGAAAAATCTCAAAACACGTCGTGCGCCAGAGCTCATCCGCCCTGCCCTTGCCTGCGAGACGCGGTATCAAGAGTTTGCTGGCACCTTCAATCCGCCAGCGAAGCTGCAACCAATTCGTATCACGCGACACGATCCGGGCGGTGACAGAGGTCACATCCGCTGGCGGATAGGCCTCGTGGGCGACGAGTTCATGCGTTTCCAATTCGAAATCCCCATGCTAGCGGACGCTCCATCATGAGCACTTACCAATCCGAACTTCTGCGTCTGCTCGAAGAGCGCGGTTATATCCACCAGATTACCGACCCTGAAGGGCTGGACGCACTTGCAAAGCAGCAAGTCATACCCGGCTATATCGGCTTCGACCCCACTGCGCCGTCGTTACATATCGGTAGCTTGGTCCAGATAATGATGCTTCGCCGCCTTCAGCAGGCAGGCCATAAACCGATCGTGGTTATGGGAGGCGGAACCGGAAAAATCGGTGATCCAAGTGGTCGGGATGAAAGTCGCCGAATGATGACCGACGAGATTATCGAAGATAATGTCGCCGGGATATTCACGGTGTTCAAGCGACTGCTGACCTTCGGTGATGGGCCCACCGACGCTGTGATGGTGAACAATGACGAATGGCTGAGCAAACTTGGCTACATCGAACTGCTGCGCGATGTTGGCCCACACTTTACGGTCAACCGAATGCTCACCTTCGACTCGGTCAAACTTCGCCTCGACCGGGAACAACCGCTGACTTTCCTCGAGTTCAATTACATGATCTTGCAAGCCTACGATTACCGGGAACTGGCGCAGCGATATGGTTGTCGGCTGCAAATGGGCGGGAGTGATCAATGGGGAAATATCGTCAACGGTATGGAACTTGCGCGCCGAATGGATGGGCGGGAGCTTTTCGGCCTCACCACCCCGCTGCTGACGACTGCAGATGGGGCCAAGATGGGCAAGACGGCCGCCGGAGCAGTATGGCTTAACGAGGCGCAGCTGCCGAACTATGATTTCTGGCAGTATTGGCGCAATGTCGACGATCGTGACGTTGGCCGATTCCTTCGCCTGTTCACCGATCTGCCACTCGACGAAATTGCCAAGCTCGAATCTCTCCAAGGGGCGGAAATCAACCACGCGAAGACTGTACTCGCCAATGAGGTCACAGCGCTTGTGCGCGGGCGTGACGCTGCAGATAGCGCTGAAAAGACTGCAGCAAAAACTTTTGCCGGCGGCGGCGCCGGAGAGGACCTTCCCTCGATCGATGTTGGCGAAGAAGGAATGAGGATAGGCGCAGTGCTTACAGGCCTCGGCTTCACTGCATCGGGCGGGGAAGCAAAACGCAAGCTGGCGGAGAACGCGGTCAAGCTCGACGGGATGACGGTTAACGATCCGAGTTACCTGGTCGAGGTCGCACCGAGTACCGAGCGCAAGCTTTCGTTAGGCAAGAAAAAGCACGCGATTATCCGGCGATAGGGCTTGGCGCTCAGATTCTATCGGCAAATATTTCCGGTCGGTTTACCAAATATTCGCCTTTTTTGACGAATGCGTTCTGGGGTAAATATTTTAAGGTTCAAGCGGATGAGCGCAGGAGCACAACTGAGCGTAACCGACCAGCGGCGCATGGCGCGGCATCCTGTTGATCATCCAGTGATCGCTGAATATTTCGGCCGCGGCGATGTCAGCATGCATATTGCGAACATCTCAGCCAATGGATTCATGATCGACGATGCCGATAATGTGGGCCGGGGCGAACGTCTTGTCGTTCGCCTGCCCGTGATCGGGCGCATTGAGGCCTATTGTATATGGTGCCGGGACAACCGCGCCGGTTTTCAGTTCGAACGGATCATTCGCGTCGACGATTTTCTGTCACTGATCGATACTTTGCAGCCAAATCCGCGACTGCGTAAGATGCGGTAAAGAGTTAAGAGTTACTTCTAGAAATAAAAGCAGGCTCGTCTTCACAATGGTTGGCGGGCCTGCCATGCGTCTGGCGTGAAAACAGACACCGCGCCCAAGCCCCAAGCATCGCCGCTAAGAATCGCAAACTTCCGCGCCTACTGGCTCGCGCGATTGACCATGACTCTCGGGCAATATGCGATGATGCTGATCATTGGCTGGCAGACGTACAATATTGCCCGAGACAGCGGGATGGATGTGGCCGAAGCTTCCGGTCAGCTGGCATTGATCGGCCTCCTTCAATTTGTGCCATTGTTTTTGCTCACCCCCTTTTCGGGATGGGCCGCTGACCATTTCGACCGACGCAACGTGGGGCGCGCGACTATCGCACTGCAGCTATTGTGCGCCAGCGCCCTCGCTTGGCTGACGTGGAGTGACAGCATCGCCCTTTGGTCGATCTATGCCGTGGCAATCGTGCTCGGAATAGTGCGAGCATTCAACGGCCCGGCGATGTCCGCCCTTGCCCCCAATCTCGTGCCAAAGGCAATCCTGCCAAATGCCATCGCGCTGTCGAGCATAAGCTGGCAGACCGGCATGATCGTGGGCCCTGCCGTCGGCGGCTATACCTATGCGATCTTCCCTTCGCTTCCTTATCTGATTGCAGCAGGATTGTTCGTCTTCGCGATGACAGCGCTGTCCTTCATCGGCAAAGTCCCGCAACCACCTCGCCCGCAGAACCAGCAGCCGATACATGCGATGGTCGAAGGCTTGCGCTACGTTGTGCGAAACAAAATGGTGCTCGGTGCGATCACGCTCGATCTCTTCGCCGTTTTTCTTGCCGGCGCGACCGCGCTTTTTCCGGTCTATGCCCGCGACATCCTCAAAGTCGGCGAGACGGGTCTTGCGCAGCTCGCCATGGCGCCCGCCGTCGGTGCGGCTCTTACCGCGCTGATATTCAGCTTCCGGCCCCTGAAAACCAATGTCGGCCCACGAATGCTCTGGGCGGTCGCTGTGTTCGGTCTCGCCACGATCGTCTTCGGTCTCTCGACCTCAATGCCGTTGAGTCTCGCCATGCTCTTCATTGTCGGGGCGGCGGATATGTTCAGCGTCTATATCCGGCAGTCGCTCATCCAGTTGCATACCCCCGACGAGAAACGCGGGCGTGTATCTTCGGTTAGCTTGCTGACGATAAGCGCATCAAACGAGTTCGGTGATTTCTTCTCCGGCAGCCTTGCTTATGCGCTGGGGCCGGTCGCGGCGGTCGTAACCGGAGGCGCTGGCGCAATCATCACTGTCGCCGCTTGGACGAAAATCTTTCCCGTTCTGCGCACAACGCGGACCTTCGACCCGCCTGATGAATTGGTAGGGCAACAGCCCAATCGGGAATTACCAGAAGAAAAGCTGCAGGAGCAGATTCCATGAAAGCCCAATCCATCCTCGAAACCATTGGAAACACCCCGCACATCCGCCTGTCGCGCCTGTTCCCCGACCATGAAGTCTGGGTGAAGAGCGAGCGTGCCAATCCTGGCGGTTCGATCAAGGATCGCATCGGTCTCGCGATGGTAGAAGATGCGGAAAAATCGGGGAAGCTAAAGCCTGGCGGCACCATTATCGAGCCGACCAGCGGCAACACCGGCATTGGCCTCGCCATGGCTGCCGCCGTTAAGGGCTACAAGCTTGTCCTGGTCATGCCCGAAAGCATGAGCCTCGAGCGGCGGCGTCTGATGCTGGCCTATGGCGCTACGTTCGATCTTACGCCCAAGGAAGGTGGCATGAAGGGAGCGATCTCCCGGGCAGCTGAATTGGTTGAACAGACGGATGGCGCATGGATGCCAAGCCAGTTTGACAACCCGAGCAACTTTGAAGTGCATAAACGGACAACGGCGCAGGAAATTTTTGCCGACTTCGAAAATGAGCCGATCGACGTGATGATCACCGGAGTCGGCACCGGCGGCCACCTCACTGGTTGCGCCGAAGTGCTGAAAGAAAAATGGCCCGATATGAAGGCCTATGCGGTAGAGCCCGCCGGCTCACCCGTGATAAGCGGGGGCCAGCCCGGTCCACATCCGATCCAAGGAATCGGTGCCGGTTTCGTACCGGAAAACCTGCATACGCAATCCATCGACGGCGCCATTCAGGTTGACCCGGAAGACGCCAAGGAGTGGGCAAGAAAATCTGCGGCGATCGAGGGCTTGCTGGTAGGTATCTCAAGCGGCGCGACATTGGCTGCAATTGCGAAGAAACTACCGGAGCTGGCTAACGGTAGTCGCGTGCTTGGGTTCAACTACGATACCGGCGAACGGTATCTGTCAGTGCCAGAGTTCCTTCCCAACAGTTAAGAATACTTTCGAGGCCAGCTCATTGAGTTGGCCTCGACTTCAACCATAATTGGCGAAAAAAGCGGCTCTCGTGAGCGGCTTGGCGAAGAGATAGCCCTGCGCCTTGTAGCAGCCCATCTCCTGTAACCGGGCGCGCTGTTCTTCTGTCTCAACACCTTCCCCAACCACTTCGATTTCCATGCACTCGGCGACGGCAATCATACCTGCGATAATCGCTTCGCTTGGCGTGTCGGTTAGGAAGTCTGCTACGAATCTCTTGTCGATCTTGATCCCTGTCAGGGGGAGTGACTGCAAAGTCGTGAGAGATGCGTAACCGGTGCCGAAATCGTCGAGCGTAATCTTATGGCCAGCATCATAGAGCGTCATGAGATGCGACAGACTTTCCTTATCGCTGCGCAGCGTCGTCTGCTCGGTGACCTCAAATTCTACATCTTTGGGCTGTAAACCGTACTTCTCAAGTATTCGAGGTACTGAAGAGGACAACCTATGTGACTGCGCCTGTATGGGGAAAAGGTTACAAGCTACGCTCGGCAGATTTAGTCCTGCATTGCGGCATTCGGCTAGAAACCTGCATGCATCTTCGATTATCCAATCTCCGAGTTCCTGAGCAATGACATGCGTGTCCAGAAAGCCCATGAAGCTGGAGGGGCGCAGCAAGCCCAGATCAGGATGGTTCCAGCGGAGGAGCGCTTCCGCGCCAATTAATGCGGCATTCCTGATGTCGATTTGCGGTTGGAAGAGTAACTCCCACTGGCCTTTCTCGACTGAACCCACCAAATCAGCCTGTAATAATCTCTGCTGCGCGTGTTCGGCACGCATTTCGGAATCGAAAACTCGGCGAGACTTTCCTTGCTTCTTGGCGGCGAACATCGCCAGATCGGCATGGAGCAAGAGCGTCTCGGCATCCTCATTGAATTCATCGACTACCGCGCCCCCCACGCTGCCAGCAATCGAGAACTGATGCTCGAATATTCGAAACTGATCAGACAAGGTTTCGAGGACTCGATCTGCCGCACTTCCCACCGCTTCCTCGGTACAGGGACCAGGGATAAGAATTGCAAATTCGTCTCCCCCCATTCGCGCGATGCGCCATGCAGGATCTGCATTCAGTCTCAATCTCACTGCAATGGATTGAAGAAGCGCATCGCCGGCCGGGTGGCCGAGAGAGTCATTGATGGCCTTGAAATTGTCGAGATCAATTATCAGTAGCCCCGGTGTCTCACCGTCAGCCAAAAATTCCCGGGTGGTGTTCAGGAATGCTCTAGGCGTTAGAAGCCCAGTCAATTCGTCGTGCTTCGCAAGATGTTCTAGATTCGCTTCGCGTGCGTGTCTCTCCGAAATATCCTGGATATGCGCGCCGACGATGGTTTCCCCCCGGTCCCGATGAAGGGATAGCGTCAGCTCCGCCGGAAATTCCATCCCAGACGCATGCTGGGCTATGATTTCGACCGTATTTCCAACAAGCCTTGTTTCCCCCCCGTCGCGCATCCGCCGCATCCCCGCCTCATGCGCTCTACGAAAGCGCTCAGGGATGATGATGGTCACGGGTGATCCGACAGCCTCGTCCTTCAGATGCCCAAAAATCCTCTCGGCGGCAGAATTCCAACTGAGAATTATGCCCTCGTCATTCGTGGACAGGATAGCGAGCGGGGCGGATGCAACGAGACGCGAGAAAATGGTCACGCAGGGTATGCTTTCGGAAATGTTCCGCTCATCCGCGAGTTCCCCTACTTCATTGCCCTGAACCTAAAGCAACGAATATCTCCCAACCAGACCCTGACGCCATTACGTACTTAAGGCCGTGATCGTTCCTGTTGGAACTTCTCAAAACCAAGGGGCGACGCTGTATAGCTACAGCGTCGCCCCTCAAAAACAATATGAAAGTGGGCCTCTAGGCTCAGGCAGCCGTCTGAAAAGCATCCTCACCCAGAGCCATCAGACTTTCGCTGCCCGCTTCAAGTTTACGGCGCAAAGCGCCAGCGTCGGGTAGATAGCGATCCATGTAATAGCGCGCTGTTGCGAGCTTCTGTTCATAGAACGCCTTGTCATCGCCTGCGCTGCCAATCTTCGTCGCAGCGACCCTGGCCATTTTCAGCCACATCAGGCCCAGCGTCACGATGCCCATGATGTGCATGTAATGATGGGCGCCTGCACCAAGATGATTGGGGTTCTGCATAGCATTCTGCATGAACCACATGGTGGCGGCCTGTTGCTGTCCGAGCGCCTTTTCGAGCTGCTCTGCCATATCCTTCAGTTCTTCGACTTCCTTGGCCGCAGCGATTTCCTCGCCGACATGCTTAAAGAAGGCCTGCACCGCAGCACCGCCCTTCTGCGCAAGCTTGCGACCGCACAGGTCCATCGCCTGAACGCCATTGGTACCTTCGTAGATTTGGGCGATCCGGGCATCGCGGACGAACTGGCTCATGCCCCATTCCTCGATGTACCCATGGCCGCCGAAGACCTGCTGCATGTTGGTAGCGACTTCATAGCCCTTGTCGGTGCCGTAGCCCTTGATAACCGGCGTCATCAGGCCGAGCAGCATGTCGGCTTCCTCGCGCTCTTCCTCGGTTTGCGCCTTGTGTGTCAGATCGACCAAAAGGCCGCCCCACAGGGCAAGCGCGCGCATTCCTTCGGTAAAGGCCTTGGCATCCATAAGCATCCGGCGAACGTCGGGATGGACGAAAATCGGATCAGCTTGCGCCTCAGGCTCTGCGGCGCCGGTGAGCGCACGGCCCTGACGACGGTCGAGCGCATAGGCTACCGCGTTCTGATAAGCGACTTCGGCCTGGCTCAGGCCCTGAATACCGACGCCGAGACGCGCTGCGTTCATCATGATGAACATGGCTGCGAGACCCTTGTTCTCTTCGCCGACCATCCAGCCTTTGGCGCCATCGTAATTGAGCACGCAGGTGGCATTGCCGTGAATGCCCATCTTCTCTTCGATCGAACCGCAGCTGACGCCATTGCGATCACCGAGCGAGCCATCGTCGTTCACGAGGAATTTCGGCACGACGAAGAGCGTGATACCCTTGCTGCTGTCAGGCGCTCCAGGGGTCTTGGCAAGCACCAGATGGATGATGTTCTCGGCCATGTCGTGTTCGCCAGCGGAGATGAATATCTTCGTCCCGGTTATGGAGAAGCTGCCATCCTGCTGAGGCTCAGCCTTGGTACGGATCATGCCCAGATCGGTGCCGCACTGCGGTTCGGTCAGGTTCATCGTGCCCGTCCACTGGTTGGAGATCATCTTGGGCAGATACTTCGCCTTCTGCTCATCCGAACCCTTGGCGATGAGCGCGGAAATCGCGCCGTTGGTAAGACCCGGGTACATGCCGAAGGACTGGTTGGCGCTCGAGATGAATTCTTCCAGCACGAAGCCGAGCACGTGAGGCATACCTTGGCCGCCAAACTCTTCGGGCGCAGCAAGTGTGCCCCACCCGGCTTCCTTGAATTGCTCGAACGCCTCCTTGAACCCCGGAGGTGTCGTGACCGAGCCGTCATCGTTGCGCACGCAGCCATGTTCGTCACCGATGCGGTTCAACGGGGCCAAAACTTCCGAACAGAATTTGCCACCTTCGTTGATGACAGCTTCCACGACATCCTCGGACGCCATTTCGAAGCCGGGCAGATTGCCGTAGCTGCCCAGATCAAGCAGTTCGTTGATGATAAAGCGGGCGTCGCGAGCGGGGGCGTTGTAGATGGGCATTGGGTGTCCTTGGGAAAGATTGACTTTAGTCGGGCTTTAACCGGGAGGGGTCCCTAATCGAGCTGGTCTTCGACCAGATTGATGAATTCTGAAAGTTCCTTGATCGAACTGTCGATATCGGCACGCTGCGCTTTGAGTTTGGCAACATGCTTCTTGCATTTTTCGAGCGTGACCCTGCGCTGCTCGGCGCGACCGTCGTCGAGATCGTAAAGATCGATCATCTCGCGAATTTCGGTCAGCGAGAAACCGACATTCTTGGCGCGCATGATCCAAGCAAGCCGCGCGCGGTCCCGCTTGGAATAGATCCTTGTCAGGCCAACGCGCGAAGGCGCGATAAGCCCCTCGTCCTCGTAAAAGCGCAGGGCCCGCGCAGTGCATTCAAACTCGCTGGTGAGATCCGAAATCGAAAATTGTTCACGCTCAAGCTTATCGGGGCGTTCGAGATGCGCTCCGGCATGACGACGATCGGTATCGGCATTGGTAAGCGGCTGGGTCATGCCCTTTTCATAGTCAAACGTTTACGTAAGCGTCAAGCCTTTACGGATTGGAGAATGCCATCATCCAGCTTGCGATAGAAACAGCTTGGCGCTCCGGTATGACAGGTCGGGCCGGCCGGTTCGCAGCGAAGGACCAGCGCATCTTGGTCGCAGTCGACGAGAATCTCGGCCACGTTCAGGACATTTCCGGATGTCTCGCCTTTCTTCCACAGCTTGCCTCGTGAGCGCGAATGGAAATGAGCGATGCCGGTGCGCAACGTCGCATCGATCGCTTCCTGGTCCATGAAAGCCACCATGAGTATTTCGCCAGTGCCTAGATCCTGCACGACGGCGCTGAGCAAACCTTTCTCGTCGAATTTTGGTAGGAATTCGGGACCTTTTTCCCGGTCGATCTGGGTTTTGGACACGTGCGCTCCGAAAATTGTATAGTTACGACAGTGTGTTGCACGACCGCCACAAGGCAGGGTCAAAATCCGACTTAGGCCAAGAAGGCTATTTGAGTAATGGGCTTTCTGATGAATGTAATGGCGCAGCAGGTAATGTGAAGCCTGCTAACCGGAGCATCGGTGCCAGAAGAGCGCCAGGTTCAGGGGTCCCGGATCCGCAGCCGCGAGGGGTTATACGCGGCGCATCCGGTAACGATGAGGGATAGGACCTGATGCATGCTGGGGGGCTGCATCGCCAAGGTCCGGTTTATTTCGTCACGTGGCGCCCGGGGTCTTCGGACTCCGGGCGTTTCGTTTGTCTGGCCTGATCTAGCGCTTCGTCGAGCACGCGGGCGAAACAGGCTACCAGCACTGTCTTCGCCCCTGCTTTCTTGAGCGCTTTCACACAGGCCGTGGTAGTGGCGCCGCTGGTCAGCACATCATCGACGAGCAGGACGTTGCGGCCGGCGATGCTCTGTTTCCGGGTAACGGCAATGGCGCCGGTGAGGACCTTCGTTCGTGCCCTCGCCCCCATTCCCCCGAGACTTGGCGTTGCTCGTGTGCGCGTCAGGCCATCGACCACAAGCCTGCCATGCCCGGCCCTCGCCAGTTCCCTGCCCAACAAAGCTGCCTGGTTGAACCCGCGCTGCCACAGGCGCCAGCGATGCAGCGGGACCGGGATGATCAACCGATCGTTATCGGCGGCCGGAATGCGCGCAGCGATGAGGCGCGCCAGCATCGGCGCGAGAGCGATGCGCCTGCCGTGCTTGAGCGCGAGAACGAGTTTGCGCGACACGTCGGTGTAGAGCGTACCCGCTGCAATGCCGTCATGCAGTGGCGGGTGGGCGAGGCATGGGCCGCACAGCGCGCCGTGAGGTGGGCCATGATCGCCGAAGGGGCGCTGACACGCGGCGCAAGAGGGATCACCCGGGATTACGAGCTGAGACCAGCAGGCTGCGCACAGCCCGCCCTGAGCGCCAATGGCATCGCCGCAGGAAGGACAGCGCGGCGGATACAGAAGGTCCGCGAGCGGTGATGCCCCTTCTGCCAGAGCGCGGCGGATCGTGGTTATTCTCCCCATACCGATGTGCTGCACCGCTTGCATGGTTGTGGCAAGCGCGGCAGGGGGGCCGGCATGGATATTAGCCATGGCAGATAAGGCGCCGCCCCGCATCTTCAGCCGCCACCGCAGAATGGCCAGCTTTCGTCGCGCAATGGTCCGCCAGTCGCAGCGTGATGCGGCCCGTTACGTGCTGGACGACATGGTCGAGGATATTCTCGACCGGCTCGAATTCATGCGCTTCGAACCGGCCCGCGTGCTGGTCATCGGCGACTGGACGGGGACGCTTGCGCTGTCCTTGCGCGGTCGCGGGTCCCAAGTGGACGAGGCGAATGTGCGCACGATCGACGAAGAAAAGCCGATCGAGGGTGTGCCCTACGATCTGATCGTCAGCCTGGCCTCGCTCGGCCGGGTCAACGATCTGCCCGGTGCCCTGCTCCATCTGCGCACCGCGCTGGCGGAAGGCGGGATCGTGATCGCTTCGCTGATCGGGGCCGGAAGTCTGAGCAATTTGCGCCGTGCCGTCATTGCGGCCGAGCCTAATCGCCCGGCTGCGCGCATGCATCCGCTGGTCGACAATGCCGCGGCATCGGCGCTGATGCAGCGGGCGCTGTTCAAGCGGCAGGTGGTCGACAGCCGCTCGCTCGAAGTGGCCTATCGGTCGCTCGACAGGCTGGTGTCGGACCTGCGCGACCAGGGCCTGACGTCGAGCCTGGCCAGCCCGGCGCCGCCGCTGGGGAAAGCGGCCCTGGAGCGTGCCAGGACCTCGTTCCTCACAGCCAGCAACGATCAGGACCGTGTCATCGAAACTTTCGAGATACTGACCCTAACCGGCTGGAAAGACTAACGAAGGCTCGCCTGAGCGGCAGCAAGCCGTGCGATCGGCACACGGTAGGGCGACGCGCTGACGTAATCGAGCCCAGTCTTCTCGCAGAAGGCGATGCTGGCCGGATCGCCGCCATGTTCCCCGCAGATACCCAGCTTGATATCGCCGCGCGTCTTGCGCCCGCGTTCCGCGGCCAGTTCGACCAGCTGGCCGACACCGTCGATGTCGAGGCTGACGAAGGGATCGCGCGCGAAAATGCCCTTGTCGACATATTCGGTCAGGAAGCGGCCCGCATCGTCGCGGCTAACGCCCAGCGTAGTCTGCGTGAGGTCATTGGTACCGAAGCTGAAGAATTCGCCGACTTCGGCGATTTCGCCCGCCATCAGCGCAGCGCGCGGCAGTTCGATCATCGTGCCGACCAGATAGTCGAGCGCGCGACCGGTGGCTTCGAATACTTCCGCGGCCACGCGGTCCACCACGCTCTTGAGCAGGTCGAGTTCCTTGCGAGTCGCGACCAGCGGAATCATCACTTCGGGAACCGGTGCCTCGCCGCTCGTCTTCGCCACTTCGCACGCCGCTTCGAAAATGGCGCGCGCCTGCATCTCGTATATTTCGGGATAGGTGATGCCGAGACGGCAGCCGCGATGGCCGAGCATGGGATTGAATTCATGCAGTTCCGAGGCGCGCCGCTTAAGCTGATCGACGCTCTTGCCGGTGGCGGAAGACAGCTCTTCGAACTCGGCATCGCCATGCGGCAGGAATTCGTGCAGCGGCGGATCGAGCAGGCGGATGGTGCACGGCAGGCCCGTCATCACCTCGAAGATCTTGACGAAATCGGCCCGCTGTTCCGGCAGCAGTTTATCCAGCGCAGCCCGGCGACCGGCTTCGTTGTCCGCCAGGATCATCTGGCGCACGGCGCTGATGCGGTCGGCATCGAAAAACATATGCTCGGTACGGCACAGGCCGATACCTTCCGCACCGAACTGGCGCGCCATGCGGCAATCGTTTTCGGTTTCGGCATTGGTACGAACACGCATGCGGCGATGCTTGTCAGCCCACTCCATCAGCGTGCCGAAATCTCCGGCGAGCTCGGGTTCGATGGTCGCCACCTCGCCAGCCATGATTTGCCCGTTGCCGCCATCGAGCGTGATGACGTCGCCTTCCTTAAGTTCGCGATTTCCGATGGTTAACGTGCGCCCTTCACGCGCAATCGAAACTTGCGAAGCGCCCGAGACGCAGGGCCGCCCCATGCCGCGTGCCACCACGGCGGCGTGGCTGGTCATCCCGCCGCGCGCCGTCAGAATGCCGGTGGCGGCGTGCATGCCGTGAATGTCTTCCGGGCTGGTCTCGACGCGGACGAGAATAACCTTCTCGCCCCGCCCTGCCCAAAGCTCCGCCGTATCGGCATCGAGCACGATCTTTCCGCTCGCCGCGCCCGGCGATGCCGGGAGCCCGGTGGTCAGCACATCGCGCGGTGCATCGGGATCGAGCGTGGGGTGCAGCAGCTGATCCAATGCCATCGGATCGACGCGGCAGATCGCGGTCTTCTCGTCGATCAGCCCTTCGCCCACCATGTCGACCGCCAGCTTGAGCGCGGCCTTGGCCGTGCGCTTGCCGTTGCGGGTCTGGAGCAGCCACAGCTTGCCCTGCTGCACGGTGAACTCGATGTCCTGCATGTCCTTGTAATGCTTTTCGAGCAGGTCGAAGAGATGCGCCAGTTCGGCAAAGGCGTCGGGCATGGCCTCTTCCATGCTCGGCTTGTCCGCGCCTGCCGCCTCGCGCGCCGCTTTCGTCAGGTACTGCGGTGTGCGGATGCCCGCCACCACGTCCTCGCCCTGCGCATTGACCAGCCATTCGCCGTAATAGGCTTTCTCGCCGGTCGAAGGATCTCGGGTGAAGGCAACGCCCGTAGCGCTGGTATCGCCCATGTTGCCGAACACCATCGCCTGCACATTGACCGCCGTGCCCATGTCATGCGGGATGTCGTTCAGGCGGCGATAGATCTTGGCTCGCTCGGTATCCCAGCTGTCGAATACGGCGCTGATGGCGCCCCATAGCTGTTCGACCGGGTCCTGCGGGAAAGGCTTGCCCAGTTCCTGCTCGACGATGGATTTGTATTCGGCAACCAGCGTCTTCCACTCTTCGGCGCTGAGTTCGGTATCGGCGTAATAGCCATTGTCTTCCTTCGCGATTTCGAGCGCTTCCTCGAACAGGCCTTGATCGACGCCGAGCACCACATCCCCATACATCTGGATGAAACGGCGATAGCTGTCCCAGGCGAAGCGCTCGTCGCCGCTGGTCCGGGCAAGGCCCTGCACCGTCTCGTCATTCAGGCCGAGGTTGAGAACGGTGTCCATCATGCCGGGCATCGACACGGCCGCACCCGAGCGGACCGAGACCAGCAGCGGATCGGCGGCATCGCCAAAACCCTTGCCCACCGTCTTCTCGACATGGGTCAGTGCGGCCATCACGTCGCTGCGCAGTTTCTCGGAGAAATCGCTGCCGCCCGCGAGATATTTCAGGCATTCTTCGGTCGCGATGGTGAAGCCGGGAGGAACCGGGAGGCCGATGCTGGCCATCTCTGCAAGATTGGCCCCCTTGCCGCCCGTGACGGTCTTGTCCTTCTGCCTTGCATTCGTATGCGGGGCATTTCCGCCGAAGGTGAAGACTGTATCGTTCATATTCATCCCGGTCTATCTGAAGCAAGTTGACACAGTTGACAGTGTCTTAGGGTAGAAATCGGCTATCCCTCGATGCGAGAGAAGTCCGCAACTTTGTGCACTGCAGTACGGAAAGCTGCAAGCAGGTCCAAACGATGTGCCCGCTTGTTTTCTTCCTCCGCATTTACCGTCACTTCATCGAAGAAGCGGTCGATCGGCGCGCGCAGACTGGCGAGCGCGGCCATGGCAGCGGAGAAATCTTCCGCTGCGATAGCCTTGGCCGCGGCGGGTTCTGCAGTGGCAAGAGCATCCATCAGCGCCTTTTCCGCCGGTTCGGGCGTGTAGGAAAGTTCTTTCGCATGCCGCTCCGACATTTTGGCGTCGATCACGGCTTTCATGTCGGGATCGTCGACGAGCGCGAGCGGGTCTTCCTCGCCGGTGCGGGCGATTTCGCCTTCGGCACCGTGCCAGTCTTCCTTCTTAAGGATATTGGCGGCGCGCTTGTAGCCTGCGAGGAGATTGGCACCGTCTTCGGTGCCAAGGAAGGCGGCGAGCGCCCTCGCCCGGGCTTCGACGCGGTCCACCCTCATGTCGGGCCGACCCTGCCAGCTGCGGGACGCCTGAATATAGTCATGCCGCACACCTTCATCGCGCAGCTGCACCGCAAGTCGGTCTAACAGAAACTCGCCCAGTTTCTCTGGCAGGCCTGCTACCCGCTGGCTGGCCCAGGCGTGGACCACTTGATCCAGCTCCAGCTTCAGCTCGTTCGCCTGAACAAGCCTCAGATAGCCGAGCGCGGCCCGGCGCAATGCGAAGGGATCCTTCGATCCGGTCGGAAGGATGCCGATGCGAAAGAAGCTCAGAAGATTGTCGAGCTTGTCCGCAAGACTGACTGCGACCGTTGTCGGCGCAGTCGGCACCTCGTCGCTTGCCCCGACGGGTTTGTAATGGTCGCGAATGGCCTCGGACACTTCCACCGGGAGACCCTCGGCCTTGGCGTAATAACCGCCCATCAGACCCTGCAGTTCGGGGAACTCGCCAACCATTTCTGTCACGAGATCGGCCTTGCTCAGTTCAGCGGCCTGCCGTGCGAGCTTATGATCGCCGTTCGGTGCTTTGGCATCGAATACCAGCCAATCAGCCAGCTTCGCCACGCGGTCGACCTTCTCGGCGACCGTGCCCAGCTTCTCGTGGAAGGTGATGCGCTCGAGCCCCTTGGTGTGCTGGGCGAGCGTTTTCTTGCGGTCGACGTCCCAGAAGAAGCGCGCGTCGGAAAGGCGGGCGGCGAGGACCTTGCGGTTGCCGTCGACCACCCGTGCGCCGCCGTCTTCCGCCTCGATATTGGCGGTGCAGATGAAGGCATTGGCGAGCTTGCCCGCCTCGTCTTCGCAGACGAAATACTTTTGGTTCACGCGGGCGGTGAGCTGGATCGTCTCGGGCGGAACTTCGAGGAAATCCTCCTCGAACCGGCCGAGCAGCGGAACGGGCCATTCGGTGAGTCCGGCGTTCTCGATCACCAGGCCTTCGTCCTCGACCAGCTTGAGGCCGGCTTCGGTAGCGACCTTGGCCGCCCCCTGACGGATGAGGTCCTGCCGTTCCTCGTGGTCCACGATGACATGGGCTGCGCGCAGCTTCACCGCGTAATCATCGGCATTGCCCACGGTAATGTCGCCCGAATGGTGGAAGCGGTGGCCGAGCGTGACCGCTCCGCTGGTGACGCCGTGCACCTCGCATTCGACCACATCGTCACCCAGCAGCGCGACGATGCCCGACAGCGGGCGCACCCAGCGAAGGCTCTCGGTGCTGATCGAGGCCGCTCCCCAACGCATCGATTTGGGCCAGCTGAAATCGCGGATGATCGCGGGGATCGCATCGGCCAGCAGGTCACGCGCCGCGCGGCCGGGCACGTTCTTGACCGCGAAATAGGTCTCGCGGCCTTTCACGTCGCGAATCTCGAGATCGGCCTTGTCCACGCCTGCCTTCCGGCAGAATCCCTCGAGCGCCTGATCGGGAGCGCCGACGGGCGGGCCCTTCAGCTCCTCGCTGACCGCCTCGGTGGCTTGCGGGAGGTCGCGCGCGATCAGCGCGAGACGACGCGGGGTGGACCAGACGGTGATCTCGCCCGTGGTGACGCCTGCCGCGTCCATCTCGCGGCGGAACAGCTTTTCGAGTTCGGCGCGCGCGCCTGCCTGCATACGGGCGGGGATTTCTTCGCTGCGCAGTTCGAGGAGAAAGTCGGACCCGCTCATTTCGACCACTCCGGATATTTCTCGGCCCATGCGGGCGCTTCCTTTTCCATATGCGCTTCGCACGATCCGCGCGCGAGATCGCGGACGCGGCCCATGTAACTGGCGCGTTCCTGCACGCTGATCACGCCGCGCGCCTGGAGGAGGTTGAAGATGTGGCTCGCCTCGACCGCCTGTTCATACGCAGCGATGGGGACATTATGCGCCAGCGCGTTCTTGCATTCGGCCTCGGCCTTGTTGAACAGATCGAACAGGGCGTCGGTCTCGGCGACCTCGAAATTCCATTTCGACATCTGTTTCTCGTTTTCGAGGAACACCTCGCCATAGGACACGCCGCGGTCGTTGAAGGCGAGATCGTAAACGCTGTCGACGCCCTGGATATACATCGCCAGGCGTTCGAGACCGTACGTCAGTTCGCCTGCGACCGGCTTGCAGTCGAAGCCGCCCATCTGCTGGAAATAGGTGAACTGGGTGACTTCCATGCCGTCGCACCAGACCTCCCAGCCCAGCCCCCAGGCGCCGAGCGTCGGGCTTTCCCAGTCGTCTTCCACGAAGCGGATGTCGTGCTTCAGCGGATCGATGCCGATGACCGACAGGCTCTTGAGATAGAGGTCCTGGATGTCGGGCGGGCTCGGCTTCAGGATCACCTGATACTGGTAATAGTGCTGCAGCCGGTTGGGGTTCTCGCCATAGCGCCCGTCGGTCGGGCGGCGGCAGGGCTGCACGAAGGCCGCGTTCCACGGCTCGGGCCCCAGCGCGCGGAGCGTGGTGGCGGTGTGGAAGGTGCCCGCGCCCATACGCATGTCATAGGGCTGCAGGATGAGGCACCCGTTCGCGCTCCAGAAATCGTGGAGCGCAAGGATCATGTCCTGGAAGGATTTTTGCGGATTACGGTCCATGCGCGGCGCAATGGCCGATGCATAAAAAACCGTCAATGGCGCACCGCGCATATGGTGCGAATGACAGGTCATCAAAACTTTTTGTCAGGTTGTGTTGACATAGTCAGCGAATCAAGACATAAAGTCAGCACAACCTGACACAAAGGAAGGTTGACCTAACCAACTGGACCCTACATCCAAGCTGGAGATTTGACATGAACAAGACTTTCGCACTCGTCGCCGCTGCCCTTGCAATCGTTGCTACTCCTGCAGCTGCCCATACCGAAGACTTCACCTCCATCACGGTGAAGACTGCCGATCTCAACCTTGCATCGGCAGCTGGTCAGTCCCGCCTTGAAGGCCGTATCGACCGAGAAATTCGCAAGGCCTGCCGTCTCGGTGGCAGGACTCTTGATATGATGCGGGCCGAAGCGGATTGCCGCGCGGATCTTCGCGAAGCGGCCACAAGCGAAATCGAGATCGCAATCGGCAAGGCCCGCACGGAACGCCTCGCCAGCAATGGTATCGACAACCAGGGCTGAACCATTTTGTCGGGGCGCTCTCCCCAAGAGGCGCTCCGGCACCCTCCCGACACAAGCGGATTAGATCATGAAGGAACGACCTCTGACCAAGCGCGAAAAAGCGGTCCGCCGCCACAATGTCGCGAGTTTGATCGCCTTCGTCTCGTTGGTGACCACCGGGATCGGGTCGTTGTTTGCCGACTTGCTATCCCATCCAATTTTCGTCGTTGCTTTCATCTCAATGTTCTTGGCGATCCTGGTGATATTCGCCGCGCGGAACGACGCTGAGTACATCGCTACGATCTGGCAAACCGGAACTAGCGCTGCTTTGAAACATCCTTCCGGAATAGCATTATGAACACCAACAAACCGGCCATCTCGAAGAAATCCGGTGCCGACAGGTTCTTTGTGAGCCATCTCGTTATCGGTGCATCGGTCGCTCTCCTGTGGCTCGGTTACATCTGGCCGCTCCCCGACTTTCTGAGCGGGCTTGCCGCTGGCCTGATCGTAAGTGCGGCCATTATCATGTTTATTCATCGCAACCGGGACGAATACACGCTGGCGATATGGCACGCCGGCACTGCTGCCGGCTTCGCTACCACCGTCTTCTGGCTCGCGTTCAATGCACTGCTGTCTGCCTTAGACACTTTCGATTTCAGCGACGCCCGCTTGCCTGCGCTTCTAAGCGTCACGGCCTATCTCGCGACCGTTACGATCAAAATGATCGGAGGCCGACATTGAAGAACCGCCTCAAGGTCCTGCGCGCCGAGCGTGACTGGAGCCAGGCCGAACTGGGGAGTCGTCTCGACGTCTCGCGGCAAGCCGTGAACGCTATCGAGACCGGCAAGCACGATCCTTCTCTTCCACTCGCCTTTCGCATTGCGCGGCTATTCGACATGGCTATCGAGGACATTTTCGATGATGGTGAAGACTAGATAGCCGAGCTCATCGTCGCCGCTGACGCATCTCATGCCAACCTTTGGCAAACCCAACCCGACGTAAGAGAACATTTTATGAAACGCTTCCTACTTGCTTCATGCACCGGCATCGCCCTGGCCCTTGGCGGCTGCGCCACGGCCGGCGCTCAGGACACCGAGACCGTGACGGCCACCGCGTCTGTGCCGTCTTCCGGCCCCGCCCTGTGGAAGGTCGCCGACGAAGACACCACCATCTATCTGTTCGGCACCGTTCATGTCCTGCCCACCGATGTGGAATGGTATGATGAAGACATCGCTGCCGCTCTCGAAAGCGCTGACACGCTGGTTACGGAAATTCCCGCAGATGCGATGAGCGATCCCGCGCTTCAGGGTGCCATCATGCAGAAGGCCATGCTGCCCGAAGGCCAGACCCTGCGCGCCATGCTGTCCGACGAAGATCGCGCCGTCTATGAAACCGCGCTCGGCAAGGTGGGCCTGCCGCCGCAGGCATTCGACCGTTTCGAACCCTGGTTTGCCGGGATGACTCTTTCGGTCCTCCCGCTGGTACAGAAGGGTTACGATCCGGAAAGCGGCGTGGAGAAGGTCGTCGAAGCGGCCGCTGCCAAGACCGCCCGGCGCGCTGCGCTGGAGACCGTGGGCCAGCAGATCGATTTCTTCGACACTCTGCCCGTCGATAGCCAGACGGAATTCCTCATGGCTCTCGCCCGCGATATGGACGGCATGGTCGCGATGATGGACGAAATGGTCGCCGAATGGCTTGAAGGCGATGCCGACGGCCTGGCTGAAATCATGAATCGCACGATGACCGACGCCGCGGTCGCTGCTGCGCTGCTCTACAATCGCAACGAGCGTTGGGCGGAATGGATCGACGAGCGGCTCGATCAGCCGGGCGCGGTATTCGTCGCGGTCGGCGCGGGTCATCTTGCCGGACAAAAGAGTGTGCAGGATTACCTTCGTTCGCGCGATATCGAAGTCACGCGCGTCCAGTAAGGCCAGAGAAGCCGGCAGGCCATCCCGCTCGATCGGGCTGGCTTGCCGCTTGCTTTTCCTGTCACCCACGCTATAGGCGCGCGCTTCGGCGTCATGGTCATCCCTGGAGGCGTGGCGGACCGAATATATCAAACGCATTCGAAAGGTAAGCGACATGAGCGATGCTCTGACACTTCCGGCCGAGACGCGCGAACGGGCTGGCAAGGGAGCCTCCCGTGCACTGCGTCGCGAAGGCCGTGTCCCCGCCGTGATCTATGGCGGCAAGGAAGAACCCACGATGATCCACGTGGAATTGAAGGAGCTGCTCAAGCAGCTCGACACCGGCCACTTCATGAACTCGATCGTCGAGATCGAACTGAATGGCAAGAAGGTGAAGACAATTCCCAAGGACGTGTCGCTTCACCCGGTCAAGGACCGTCCCGAGCATGTCGACTTCTTCCGTCTTGCCAAGGGCGGCAAGATCGAAGTCCAGGTTCCGGTGGTCTTCACCAATGAAGAAGCCAGCCCGGGCCTCAAGAAGGGCGGCGTTCTGAACGTGGTCCGTCACGAGCTGGAACTGGTCTGCGACAACGACAAGATCCCCGGCGAAATCGAAATCGATGTCACCGGCAAGGAAGTCGGCGATTCGATTCACATCAGCGAAGTTACGCTTCCGGCCGGTGCAGAAAGCGCCATCACCGATCGCGACTTCACCATCGCAACCCTCGTCGCTCCGTCGGCGCTCAAGAAGAGCGAAGATGAGCAGACCGGTGCCGATATGGAACCGGGCGAAACCGCCGCGACCGAACAGGGTCCGGACGACGATGCTGCCGAGGAACAGGAAGAAAAGAGCGAATAAGCTCCTTTTTCTCACCAGATCACCAAGGCGCCGGTCTCGAAAGAGGCCGGCGTTCTTGTTTCTGACACGGTTAATTAGGTGCTAACGCCAAATCGATATTGAAAATTGATGCAATTGCGGCAAACCACGGATCAAATGTGCAAATAAAGCGCAAGGGTCGTAAAGATGGTCGCCAAGAATAAATCGTATTTCAACGCATCGGCAGGCCTTCTGCTCTCCGTTCTTCTTGTGGGATGCGGAGGCGGAGATGCTAGTCCATCGCCGCCGAATGCAGGCGCCCCGCCCGTTTCCCCCAGCCCTTCGCCAACCCCGCCACCTGTCGGAGGAACGGGTGAATTTGCCGGCCTCGCCGATCAAACAGTTACCGTCGGACAGCACGCCCTTTTCTACGTCGATGTCGACGGAGCGACCGCTTTCCAGTGGCGTAAAAACGGACAGGACATCGCCGGAGCGACGCAGGCGCAATATCTCACCGGAACGGCCAGCGCTTCGGACGATGGCACGAAATACAGCGTCCGGGTGACGACACCATCCGGGACCAAAGCGAGCCAGGAAGTCTCGCTGAAAATATGGCAGGATGAGACCGGCGCTCCTCCCGCCGATTTCTGGGGCGACGTCGCCGCTCTGCCTGCTGCCAGAAACGTCATGACCTTCTCATTCGTCAATCGCAGCAACGGCAAATACGCTGACAGCGAATTGTTCTGGAATTTGAAGGGCAGGCTGGCGAACGGCAAGGATATCGATCTTCTCAAGAGCTTCGCCGAGGCACCGACATACGACATGAGCGAAGTCTATTCGGCGCGGATGTATTTCTATCTCGCCAAGGATCGCGCCGAGGCGAAAACCGGCGACGGCAGATATTTCGATTTCATCGAAATGCACATCGCCCGGAACGATGACGGCGGCACCTATCGCTTCAACGGCAACAGCACGCGCGTCGATGCCTTTGGACTGAAAACCGCTCTGCGGCTGCGCTGCGACGGCGGTACCGATGTGGCGCGCGGCGAGGACTATGGCACGTTCCTCGAAGACCGCGAGGTTACGTTCAGGAAATATCTCGCTGAAAGTGATCCCGAATTCGCACAGACAGCCAACAAGTTCCGGCCCTACCGGATAGTAGAACCGGGCGCTGCCGGGTTCTCGGAAGAAGGCCCCTATGCCAGTTACTTTCGCAGCTATGTCGATCGTGTCTGGCAGAACAACGGCATCAACGAGGCGATCGTGCCGAAGCCGAAGCCTTTCCTGCGATTCGCCAGCAATCAATATCCCGATCTTGAAGCGGCGGTCGCCCGACATGTGGCTGACAAGCCAGGGACGTTCACGGCCACCGGCAAGCTGATCAACGCCAATTTCTGGCAGGAAACCCCGGATACCGCGTTCTATAGCGAGGGTCCGGCCAACTTCTATGCGCGCTACTGGCACGAGCACGGGATCGCAGGAAAGGCATATGGCTTTCCCTATGACGACGTGGGCGGTTATTCCTCTTTCATTGCATGCGATGCGCCGCGCCAGCTGGTGGTGGCGATCGGGTGGTAAGACGTCGCCGATGACAGCACGGATTTGCTTGTGCGCGCAGCTTCGGTAAAGCGCGCGCCATGCAGATCTGGACTGGCCTCGGAAATCCCGGACCGCAATATGCGATGCACCGGCACAATATCGGCTTCATGGTATGCGATGCCATTGCCGAAATTCATGGATTCGGTCCGGTCCAAAAGAAGTTTTCCGGCTGGGTGCAGGAAGGCCGGATCGGATCCGAGAAGATCGTCCTGCTCAAACCCGCCACCTTCATGAACAAGAGCGGCCAATCGGTCGGCGAGGCGATGCGCTTCTACAAGCTCGACATCGAAGCCCTCACCGTCTTTCACGACGAACTGGATCTCGCGCCTTTCAAGGTCAAGGTTCGGCGCGGCGGCGGGCTTGCCGGGCACAATGGGCTGCGGTCGATCAACCAGCATCTCGGTCCTGAATTCCGCCGGGTTCGCATTGGCATCGGTCACCCCGGCAGCAAGGAGCGTGTGAACGGCCACGTTCTGGGCAATTATGCCAAGGCCGAGATGGATGATCTCGTCGGCATGCTCGGGGCGGTGGGGGCCGAAGCCGAATGGCTCGCCAAAGGTGACGACGTGCGGTTCATGAACGACATTGCCTTAAGGATGCAGGCCTGATCTGATAAGGCTACACAGCCGAAGGAGATCATCGATGCCCGTTCTCGACCGCCGTGCGCTGCTCGCTGGCGCTGCTGCAACAGGTGCCCTCGCCGTCACAGCGACCCGGGCGCAGAGCGACAGGGTGAGCGCCCCGCCCCCGGATCTGTCTGGCAAGGCGATCATGATCACCGGCTGCTCGTCCGGCTTCGGACGTCTGGCCGCGGAATATTTCGCGCGCCTCGGCGCGACGGTGTTTGCGACAATGCGCAACACCCCCCGGCCCGAAGCGGAGGAGCTGAAGCAACTGGCGGCCGATGACGGGCTGGACATTCGCGTATTGCGGCTGGACGTTCTGCTCGACTACGAGATTGAAGACGCGGTAAATGGGGCTCAGCTTGACCTTGGCAGAGGCCTCGATGTCCTGGTCAACAACGCCGGCATCGGCATTACCGGGCCTGTCGAAGTACAGGACATGGAGGCCACCCGCCTCGCCTTCGACACCAATGTCTTTGGATATCACCGAATGGCCCGTGCCGTGCTGCCGGAGATGCGCGCGCGCAGGCAAGGACATATCATCAATGTCTCGAGCCAGCTCGGGCGAGTGATCATTCCCTACTCAGGGCATTATTCCGCCACGAAATTCGCGGTCGAGGCCATGGGCGAACAGCTTGCCTACGAGCTCGTGCCGCACGGGATCGGCGTCACCATCATCGAACCCGGCGGTTATCCGACAGAAGTCTGGGTGAACCGCAATCGCTATTCTTCCGAATTGAAGGCCCGGGCAGAGCAGATACATCTCGCCGGCTATCCGGATGTCGTCGCGCGCATGGGCGAGGAAGATGGGTCCGGGCGCAGTGCCGAGCCAATGGATGTGCCACGCGCCATGGCCAAGGTTCTGGGAATGCCGCCCGGTACTCGTCCCTTGCGGGTCCCTGTCAGCGGGGGCAGCATTCCGCAGACCGCCATCAACGAAGTTTCTGCCAAGACGCAGGTCGATTGGCTCGGCCAGAGCGGCTATGGACCGTTGATCAAAGCCGTTCATCAGGTTTGATACGCTGGCAATTGGCGCAAGGCGGCGCTAAGGGCGCGCCAAGCACATTATTTCCGGAGTAATCGATGGGTTTCCGTTGCGGGATCGTCGGCCTGCCGAATGTCGGCAAGTCTACCCTTTTCAATGCTTTGACCGAAACGCAGGCAGCGCAGGCGGCGAACTATCCGTTCTGCACGATCGAGCCGAACGTCGGCCAGGTGTCCGTTCCTGACGAGCGACTGGACAAGATCGCCGCCATTGCCGGGTCGGCCAAGATCATCCCCACGCAGCTGGCGTTTGTCGACATCGCGGGCCTCGTGAAAGGTGCCAGCCAGGGCGAAGGTCTCGGCAATCAGTTCCTCGGCAACATTCGCGAAGTGGACGCGATCGTCCACGTGCTGCGCTGTTTCGAAGACGACGATATCCAGCATGTCTCAAACAAGGTCGATCCGATCGCCGATGCCGAAGTTGTCGAGACCGAGCTGATGCTTTCGGATCTGGAAAGCCTCGAAAAGCGTGTCCCCAACGCCCAGAAGCGGGCGACCGCCGGCGACAAGGAAGCCAAGATCACTGCCAGCGTTCTCGGCCAGGCGCTCGACCTGCTGCGCGATGGCAAGCCAGCCCGGCTGACCCAGCCCAACGATGAGGAAGAGGCCCGGGTCCTGCGGCAGGCGCAGCTCATCACGGCCAAGCCCGTCCTCTATGTCTGCAATGTCGGCGAAGAAGACGCGGCCAAGGGCAACGCCCTGTCCGATCTCGTCTTCGAAAAAGCCAAGGCCGAGGGCGCGCAGGCCGTAGTCGTGTCCGCCGCTATCGAGAGCGAGCTTGTCGGCATGGAGACGGAAGACCGCGCGGAATATCTCGCGGAACTCGGTCTCCAGGAAAGCGGCCTGTCGCGCGTGATTAAGGCTGGCTACCGGCTACTGGGCCTCAACACCTTCTTCACCGCCGGCCCCAAGGAAGCGCGCGCCTGGACCTTCCCGGAAGGCGCCAAGGCACCGCAGGCAGCTGGCGAAATTCATACCGATTTCGAACGCGGGTTTATTCGTGCTGAAACAATTGCCTTCGATGACTATGTCGCGCTGAACGGCGAAAGCGGCGCGCGTGAAGCGGGCAAGCTGCGCCAGGAAGGCAAGGAATATCTCGTTCAGGACGGCGACGTTCTGATGTTCAAGTTCAACGTCTGACCTGACCGCGAGCGCGGGCTAGCGCGACGTTACCACCGGAATTGTAAAGACCATGCTCACCCGCCGAAAGCTTATCCAATCCACTGCGGCCGGGATTGCGGCGAGCACGCTTGCCGCGCCCGCGATCCTGCGCGCGCAAAGCTGGTTCCGCGATTATCCGTTCAAGCTGGGTGTCGCGGCCGGAGATCCGGCAGCAGACGGCTTCGTAATCTGGACGCGGATCGCGCCGGAGCCATTCGAAAGGCATTCTGGAGTTTCCACTTCGGCATTGCCCGTCCAGTGGGAAATTGCCGAAGATAGCGGTTTTCGAACCGTGGCAGCCAAGGGCGAAACTCTTGCCCGGCCGGAACTGGGCCACAGTGTCCATGTCGAGGTGGAGGGGCTGAAACCGGACCGCCCTTATTGGTATCGGTTTTACATCGGCAGCGATCGCTCGCTCGCAGGCCGCGCACGTACCTTGCCGGCAGCAGGTGCCAGCATCGAGAAGCTGAAGTTCGGCGTGAGCGGCTGCCAACACTACGAAAGCGGATATTTCACCGCTTTCCGCGAGATCGCGAAACAGGACGATCTGGCTTTCGTCTATCATTACGGCGACTTCATCTACGAATATGCCTATGATTATCAGTATGGTCCAGAGCGCCTGCCCGTGCCGAAAACCCGTGAGCATCGCCTGCGCGAGGTTTATTCTCTCGACGACTACCGCCAGCACTACGCGCAATATCTCCTCGACCTTGACCTTCAGGCCGCTCGGTCGGTCCACGCTTTCGTGCCGACCTTCGATGATCACGAAATCCAGAACAACTGGGTGCAGAATTTCTCCCAGGACGACAGCGTTCCGGCCGAAGTGTTTGCCCTGCGCCGCCAGGCTGCGATGCAGGTATGGTATGAAAACATGCCGGTCCGCCGCTCGATGCTTCCAAATGCCGGCATCATTTCTGCCAATCGCCGCCTAACATTTGGCAATTTGGCGGCGATTAATGTGCTCGACACGCGCAGCTTCCGCAGCGACCAGCCATGCGGCGATCGCTGGGGCGTGACCCCGTGCGAGGGCGTGTTCGACAAGGATGCGCAAGTGCTCGGCGAAGCGCAGGAACGCTGGCTCGATTCCAGCCTGAAGCGCGGCGACACTCGATGGACCGGCATTGCCCAGCAGGTCATGATGATGCCGCTCAACCGCAGCGTGTATGAGGATCAGCCCGAACTGGCCTATAATCTGGACAGCTGGGCCGGTTATGACGCTCCTCGCCGCCGGATGATGAGCCGCCTCGGGAAAGTTTCCAATGCAGTCGTCCTGACCGGGGACGAACATCAGAACTATGCCGGCCTTCTGATGTCCGATGACAAACCTGTGGCAGCCGAATGTGTCATCACTTCGGTATCGAGCGGCGGCGACGGACAGGATCAGCGCAGCGGCAGCGAGCGCGTTCTGGCGAAGAACCCGCAATTGCAATTCATCAACGATCAGCGCGGCTTTGGGCTTTGCGAAGTCACGCAGAATGAATGGCGGACGGACTTCATGGTGCTCGACAAGGTGAGCACCCGTGACGGTATCCTGACCAAACGCGCCAGTGCAGTGATCGAGGCGGGTCCCGCCAATCTGACCATCGCCTGATTTCCTGGCTCGCGGAACGCTCCCCCTCCCCTGCCGTTAGGGGTGCAAACAAGGGGAGTTATCCGTGGTAGATAAATCAGAAAAGTTTAATTGGCTGGTGCGTGTTGGATATTTCAGCCGCGCCATCCTGTATTTCGTTCTTGGCCTGATCGCGCTGACCAGCGCCAGCAAGATTCAGGAGGGTACGAACGGTATCTTCCGTGCGATCAAGGATTATCCTGCGGGAACTGCAATCTTGTGGATCATGGTGATCGGGTTGATCGCCTACGCCCTCTTCCGTTTTTGTTCGCCGGTGTTCGATATCGAAAACAACGGATCCGACAGCAAGGGCTGGGCCAAGCGCATCGGCCATGCCGGTAGCGGGATCGCCCATCTAGCGCTCGCTTATTCCGCATATAAATTCGCGAGCAGCAGCGGTTCGAGCGGCGGATCCGGTGGTTCGGGCGGCGGTGCACAAGAAGCTGCATCGGGCGTCCTTTCCATGGAATTCGGCGGTGTTGTCCTGGGCCTTCTCGGAATTGCGCTTTTCGTGGCGGCAATCTTCCAGGCGAAGAAAGGCATTTCGGGTGAATTCATGAACCGCATCAGCGGCAGGGCCCCGTCGGCTACCCGCTGGCTTGGCGGTGCAGGATACCTTGCCCGTGCCGTGGTCTATACCGTGATCGGATGGTCGCTCTTCAAGGCTGGCTTCATGTCGGGCGGTGCCGAGCAGATCAAAACCTTGGGCGATGCTGTATCGAGCCTTGCCGGCGAAGGCTTCGTCTTCACGCTCACCGCCATCGGCCTGATGCTCTTCGGTCTTTTCAGCCTGGTACTCGCACGGTATCGCATCATTCCGGAGCTCGACAGCAGCGCCGGTGTGCCTAAGTTCCGCGCCTGATCGTCAGATGACAACCGGATCGGCCAGGCCAGCTCACACCGAGCGGCCTGGCCGTTTTGATTCCAAAGCCAAAGGCGATTTCCTGCACGAAACTTGAAAAACCTATACGCGCCCAAACATGGAGGCGATGTCCACAATGAAGAAAACCGCCCGCCTCTACCGCATGGTCATGGACAAGCATGTCTGCCCCTACGGCATAAAATCGAAGTGGCTGCTGGAACGTGAGGGATTTGAGGTGGAGGATCATCACCTCACCACACGCGAAGAAACCGACGCCTTCAAAGCCAAGCACGATGTGAAGACCACGCCCCAGACATTCATTGATGGCGAAATGCTGGGTGGCTACACCGATCTGCGGAAGCATTTCGGATATGATAAAGAGACCAAGAGCGATACCAGCTATACGCCGGTGATTGCTGTATTTGCGGTCGCTGCGGCACTGGCGGTTCCGCTCAGCCTGTTTGTATATGAAACGCCGCTGACGATCCGCGCCGCGGAATGGTTTGTCGCGTTTTCAATGGCAATGCTGGCCATGCTCAAGCTGCAGGATGTGGAGCAGTTTTCCACCATGTTCGTGGGCTATGATCTCTTGGGCAAACGCTTCGTCCCCTACGCCTATGCATATCCCTTCCTGGAAGCGGCAGCGGCGGTCCTGATGGCTGGGCGGATCCTGCCGTGGCTGTCGATTCCGATCGCCCTTTTCATCGGCACGGTCGGAGCGGCCAGTGTCTTCTACGCAGTTTACATCCAGAAACGGTCAATCAAATGTGCCTGCGTCGGGGGAAGCGGTAATGTCCCGCTCGGCTTCGTATCTTTGAGTGAAAATCTCGCAATGATCGGGATGGGGCTTTGGATGCTTGCAAGACCGCTCGTTTGATTGAACAACAAGCGGATGATATTTTACGAAGATCTCCGCATCGGCACGGTTCGCAAGTTCGGCCAGTATGAAGTTTCGCGCGAAGAGGTGATGGACTTCGCAACGAAATACGACCCGCAGCCCTTCCACCTTGATGATGCCGCGGCAGCCGAGACCCATTTCGGCAGGCTCTCGGCCAGCGGATGGCATACCTGTTCCATGACCATGCGGATGATGGTCGACGACATGGCGGACAATCCATCCGCCGGTCTCGGATCGCCCGGTATCGATCAATTGCGCTGGAAGAAGCCGGTTTTTCCGGGAGACACGCTCCGCTGCGAAACCGAGCTTATGGAAAAACGCCGAAGCGCTTCACGCCCCGAAATGGGAATCTTCAAAAGCAGAGTGCGCACCTTCAATCAGAACGATGAAATCGTGCTGGAAATGGTGTCCAATGCTTTGATCAGGACGCGCTCTCCTGAAGGCGAAGACTAGATCAGGCACCGCATTGAACTAGACCCTCGGCACGATAAAGAATGTTGTCCGCGCCATCGCGAATAGCCAATCTCCCGCGATAATCGGTCGTCTCGTACCCGCTCTGCTCGCCGCTTCCATCATCAAGATCAAGCGTGAAGGAATAGGCAAGCCCGTCGTATTTGCGCCGGGCGAGATAAGGCAATTCGGCACTGCCCATGTCGGCGGCCAGCGCCTGCAGCTCGCCATCGCGAATGAAATACCCCTTGTCCGGGTTCGCCAGGACGACCGTGCCAAGCCCCTGCCCATCGGGCGTAAAGCTGCATCCAGCACCGAATAGGTCGTATTTCTCGATTTCCGGATAGCGGATCGGATCCAGCGTCAGCTGTTCTGTCGGCGGCTTTTGATTGGCTTCGACCTCCGCGACGGCGGCCTTGCGTTCGGCTTCCTTTTCTTCGGCGCTTTGTTCACCGCAAGCAGCCAGAGCCAGAGGCGCGAGAGCTATAATCCAACGCATCAGTGTCTCCCGAAAAGCTTTTCCACATCGTCCATCGACAGCTTAACCCACGTGGGGCGTCCATGGTTGCACTGCCCCGATCGAGGGGTGCGTTCCATTTCGCGCAGCAAGGCATTCATCTCGTCCACGCGCAAGGTCCGCCCTGCCCTGACCGAGCCGTGGCACGCCATCGTCGCCAGCACGAGATCGAGCTTTTCGCCGAGATGCAGCGCCTCGCCATTGAGAGCCAGATCGTCATCGATGTCCCGCAGCAATTTCTCTGGATTGGTCCGGGCAATGGCGTGCGGAAGGCTGCGAACCAGAATGGCGGACGGTCCGAAGCGCTCTATCGCAAGGCCGTGCTTGGCCAACGCATCTGCCGCGTCTTCCAGCCTGTCGCAGCTGGTTTCCTCAAGCTCCACAACCTCCGGGATCAGCAGCGCCTGACTGCGCGCGACCGCATCTTCCGCACCGGCCGCCTTGAGCCTTTCCAGGACGAGGCGTTCGTGCGCCGCATGTTGGTCGACAAGGACCAGTCCATCGGCCGCCTCGGCCACGATATAGGTGTTCGCGACCTGCCCGCGCGCGATGCCCAGGGGAAAGTCCTTCTTTTCTTCCGTACTTTCGGTCGCCATCTCGGCGCGCCCCTGCGGGGCCGCCATGACATCGGCCTCCGCCCCTCGCCAGCCCTGTGCAGGCTCGGAAACCCGGGACTGCGGCGCGGACCAGTCGCGACCCTCGAATATCGAACGGAGCGCCGGTGCCGGTTCGTCGCGGACGGGTTCGGCCTGCCAGCGGGACATTGCCGCGGCGTCAGGAGACTGGGCACTGCGCTTGTCAACGCTCGCCAGTGCATTGCGGAGACCGGATACGATGAAGCCGCGCACAGCCTGCGAATCGCGGAAACGCACTTCGGTCTTGGCCGGATGGACATTCACATCAACTTCCTCCGGCGGCAGATCGAGAAACAGCGCCAGCACGGCATGCCTGTCGCGCGCCAGCATATCGGAATAGGCGCCGCGTACCGCGCCTGTCAGGAGCCGGTCCTTGACTGGCCGCCCGTTGACGAAAAGATACTGATGATCTGCAATCCCGCGGTTGAAGGTCGGCAGACCGGCAATACCCGTCAGCCGCATCGTGCCGCGATCGAGATCGATAGCGACTCCGTTCTCACGCAATTCGCGCGCAATCACTTGGGCTACGCGGTTAGTCAGCCCTTCGCCGCTCTGCAGGCCGAGAATTCGCCGATCGCCGTGGTCGAGAGTGAACGCCACATCGGGCCGGGCCATGGCGAGACGCTTCACCACGTCAATCGAGGCGGCATATTCGCTGCGCGGCGTGCGTAGGAATTTGCGCCGGGCCGGTATCTTGCCAAACAGGTTTTCGACTCTGACCCGTGTTCCGGGCGGCAGCGCAGCAGGGCCTTCCGCGATCATCTCGCCATGATCAATGACCCGCTTCCATCCATCCGCCACGTTCTTGGGCCGGCTTTCGAGCGTGAAACGCGATACGCTGGCGATGCTCGGTAGAGCCTCGCCGCGGAAACCAAGGGTCTCGACCTGTTCGATTGCATCGTCGGGAAGCTTGGACGTAGCATGGCGTTCCAGTGCGAGTGCCATTTGATCGGGCGACATTCCGCAGCCGTCGTCGGTCACTTCCAGGCTGGTCAGCCCGCCATCCACCAGTTTTATGGCAATGCGGGAGGCCCCCGCATCGATAGCGTTTTCGACCAGTTCCTTGAGCGCGGAAGAAGGGCGCTCGACCACCTCGCCAGCGGCGATGCGGTTAACCAGAGTATCGGGCAGACGGCGTATTTCAGGCATGGACCACCCATGGTAGCGACGAAGCGCTGTGATTCCGAGACAAGAGGTGTGCGTATCCCCCGAAGACCTTACGGAAATTTTTGGCTTTCCGTGCGTAATATCGCTAAGGCACCGCCACCGTTTCCTCCCGGGTCGAAGCGCGCGGCACCCCTTAACCGCCGACTGAGATTCAAATCACACGGAAAATCGAACAAAAATGGGCTTCTGGAACAACATCTTCAAATTCGGCGTGCAGAACATGGCGATCGACCTCGGCACCGCCAACACGTTGGTTTACGTACAGGATCAGGGCATCGTCCTGAATGAACCGAGCGTGGTCGCGCTCGAGTTCATCAATGGCCAGAAGCGTGTAAAGGCCGTGGGTGACGATGCCAAGATGATGATGGGCAAGACGCCCGATTCCATCGAAGCCATCCGCCCACTTCGCGACGGCGTGATCGCCGATCTCGATGTGGCCGAGGAAATGATCAAGCACTTCATCAAGAAGGTAAACGGGCGCCGCAGCATGATGCGCTACCCCGAGATCACGATCTGCGTACCGTCGGGTTCGACCTCCGTCGAACGCCGCGCGATTCGCGATGCCGCGTCCAACGCCGGTGCCAGCCAGGTCTATCTCATTCTCGAACCCATGGCCGCCGCCATCGGCGCGGATATGCCGGTGACCGAGCCGGTCGGCTCGATGGTGGTCGACATCGGCGGCGGAACGACCGAAGTCGCCGTGCTTTCGCTGCGCGGTCTCGCCTACACCACTTCGGTCCGCACTGGCGGCGACAAGATGGACGAAGCCATCGTCAGCTACGTGCGACGACACCACAATCTGCTGATCGGTGACAGCACGGCAGAACGCATCAAAAAGGATTACGGCGTCGCCCGTCAGCCCGAAGACGGCACTGGCGAGCAGATCACGATCAAGGGCCGCGATCTGGTGAATGGCGTTCCGAAGGAAATCACGATCAATCAGGGCCATATTGCCGAAGCGCTGTCCGAACCGATCGGTGCTATTATCGAAGGCGTGCGTATCGCCCTCGAGAACACCGCACCCGAACTCGCAGCCGATATTGTCGATCAGGGCATCGTGCTGACCGGAGGCGGTGCACTTATCGGCGGTCTCGACGAATACCTGCGCGAAGAGACCGGTCTGCCCGTGACGATTGCGGAAGATCCGCTGTCCTGCGTTGCGCTCGGCACTGGCCGGGCCATGGAAGATCCGGTATATCGCGGCGTTTTGATGACCGCTTAAGGGGGAAGCGGCGATGGCGCCGAGCAATCAACGGCGCTCCGGTTTTTCCAAGCGGGCGCAGTACAATCTTTTTACCGGCTACATCGTGGCAGGCATCGGCGCACTGATCGGCGCCGTGCTGCTTGGCATATCCTTCTTTCAGCCCCACCTGTTCGGCGGACCACGCGGGGTGGCGCAGGATGCTGCCTCCCCCGCGACTGAGACCGTCGCTGCCGCGCGAACCGGTTCGAAATCGCTCTGGGACTCCGTCAGCGGATATTATCGTGCCGGTTCGAAAAATGCGGAGCTCAAGCGCGAGGTCGAATTGGCCCGTATCCGCTTGCAGGAAGCTGAAGCGCTCAGGCAGGAAAACGTCCGCCTGAAGGGTTTGCTCGACCTGCATGACGAAGAGCGCCGCCCTGTCGCCGTTGCGCGCCTTGTCGGTTCCTCGTCCTCCAGCACAAGGCGGTTTGCCTATCTGGGCGCGGGCACTGACGACGGCGTTCGTGTCGGCATGCCGGTGCGTAGCGCACGCGGAGTTGTCGGACGGATCCTCGAGACCGGCCGGGCGTCCTCGCGCGTTTTGCTGCTGACCGACAGCGAAAGCGTCCTTCCCGTCCGCCGTGCAGGCGATGAAACGGTCGCCTTCGCGGAAGGTCGCGGTGACAGCCTGTTGCGTATCAAGCTCATCAATCTTGGCATCAATCCGCTCAAGAAAAACGACATGTTCGTGACGAGCGGAGCCGGCGGCTATTATGCGCCCGGCACTGCCGTGGCCATCGTTACCGAACTGACCGATGATGGGGCACTTGCTCGCATTGTCAGCGATCCGGCAGCCACCGACTACGTTTCCGTCGAAGAAATTTTTGAGCCGGAAGCTGCGGTCGGGGCTCGAACGCCAATCGAAGAAGAGCTTGGCGAATAATGGAGCGGATCGATCCGCGAGCACGTAGCGATGCATATGGGAGCCGGCTGAATCGCTCGCATTCGGTTGTCGTGGCCAACGTCGTTCCGTGGATTTCCATCATGATCGGCAGTCTGTTGCCGATTTTCTTCGTCGCCGCTGCCCTCCCCGTGGTGCCCCCATTCGGATTTCTCATGCTTCTTGCGTGGCGACTGATGCGTCCGGGCCTGCTCCCTGTCTGGGCCGGCATCCCCCTCGGCATATTTGATGACCTCTTCAACGGCCAACCGTTTGGCTTCGCTATCCTGACGTGGTCGCTGGCCATGCTGGCGATCGAGGCGCTCGAAATGAGATTGCCTTGGCGTGCATTTTGGCAGGATTGGTTAACAGCAGGTGTGTTAGGGTTTACCTACCTCCTGACGGGTTGGTTGCTGTCGGGAGCCTCGCCCAATTTCCATTCGCTGATCGCAATCGTGCCACAAGTCGTGATTACCATTCTTATCTTTCCCATTATGTCTCGCATCGTAGCCCGTCTCGACCTGTGGCGCCTGTGGCGCTGGAAGAGGGTCTGATGGGTCTGTTCGGTCGAAAGAAATACGGCAAGAAGCCGCGCGATCTGGTCAGCAAGACCACGCTCGACAACGCATTTGATCGGCGCACATTCGTGATCGGTGCCGGAATGGGCGGCATCGGCACAATCCTCGCCGGGCGAATGGGATATATTGCGATTGCCGAGAACGAGCGGTGGGTGCTCGAATCCGAAAGCAATCGCGTCAATCTGTCGCTGATCCCCCCTCGCCGAGGCTGGCTTCTCGACCGTAACGGAGCCCCCCTCGCCTCCAACCGCGCCGATTTCCGGGTCGACGTCATTCCCGACCGGATGTCCGATTCTGAAAGGACCCTCGGCGAATTGGGGTCGATCCTCGGGCTGTCGGACAACAACCTTGCCGATGTCGGGAAAAAGATCGACGAGGCGCGCGGTTTCCAGCCTGTGGAAGTCGCCACCGGTCTCGATTACGAACAATTCGCTGCCATCAGTGTGCGCCTTCCGGATTTGCCAGGCGTCGTTCCGCAGCGCGGCTTTTCGCGGTTCTATCCAACCGGGCCCAGCGTCGGCCATTTGATCGGCTATGTCGGTCCGGCCTCAGCAGAAGATTACGAGGAGAATCCCGACCCGATTCTGATCACACCGGGATATAAGATCGGCAAGGATGCCCTTGAAAAGGAGTTCGAAAAGGAACTTCAGGGCGAGCCCGGAGCGCGCCGCGTAGAAGTTACGGCTTCCGGGCGGATCGTGAGAGATCTTGAGACGCGGGAAGACAAGCAGGGTGCCCCCGTCAGGCTGACGATCGACGGTCCACTGCAGGACTATGCAGCCCGCCGCATTGGTCTGGAAAGCGGATCCTGCGTGGTGATGGATGTGGAGAATGGCGACATCCTGTGCATGTCGTCGATGCCAAGCTTCGATCCGAACAGTTTTTCTGCCGGGATCGGCCGTGTCGAATATTCCATGCTCCGCGACGATGAGCGTGTGCCGCTTCGTAACAAGGTTCTGAAAGGCCTCTATCCTCCCGGTTCGACTGTGAAGCCGATGCACTGCATGGCCTTCCTCGACGCTGGGGTGAAGCCTGAAGAGGCGATCATTTGCGGCGGAGGCCGCCGGATTGGCAACCGCTTCTTCAATTGCTGGAGCAACCACGGCCGGGTCGACATGGCGAAAGCCATCTACCAATCGTGCGACAGCTATTTCTATCACTTCGCTCAGCAGGTTGGTTTCGACCAAGTGGCCAAATGGGCGCACAAGATGGGGCTTGGCGAAGAGTTCGACCTGCCCGTAACCAGCCAATTCTACGGCACCGTCCCCGATCCCGCCTGGAAACAGAAGAAATACGATCAGGCCTGGCAACCATACGACACTGTCAACGCCTCGATCGGACAGGGCTATTATCTCGTCAACCCGCTGCAGCTTGCGGTGATGAGCGCGCGTCTCGCCACCGGATACGAAGTGGTGCCCCATCTACGGATGGACGATCCGCGCAAGCAATTCGAGCATTTCGATTTCAGCTCTGACGAAATCAATTACGTCCGCAAAGCCATGAGCGACGTCGTCAATGGACCGGGCACCGCCGGCCGCGCCCGCCTGCCGATCGACAACATTCAGATGGCCGGCAAGACCGGTACTGCGCAGGTCGTTTCGCTCAGCGTGTCGAACGGCAAGACCGGGCCTTGGAAGTACCGCGATCATGGCCTGTTCGTTTTCTTCGCACCCTTCGACAAACCGAAATACGCGGGCGCGGTTGTAATCGAACATGGCGGCGGATCGGGTTCCGCCTATCCTATTGCGCGCGATGTGATGACATTCCTCTTCGACCCGGAAAAAGGCATGGAAGCCTTGCGTCCTCTCGAGGAACAATGGGGCGGCACAGCGCAGCAACGGCTCGATCAGAAATATCGCGCCTATGCCGCCGCTGCCGGAGAGGTGGTCGAACCGGTACCCCAGCGGACCGAGCAGATATTCGATCAGGTCGATGCCGAGGCTCGCCTCGCTCAGATGCGCTCCGAGGAACGCGCACAGACATCAACGCCATCGCGTAATGAAGGCTCGCGCCCTCCTGTCTCTTCGGACGAAGTGCCGTCCGGAGGGACCGAATGAGTGGAATAATACCCGCGCCCGTCGCGCGGCAGCCATGGATGATGCTCTTCCCGCTGTTCGGGTTGATCGGCTTCGGCGCGCTTGTGCTGACATCGGCGGCAGCGGGAAACTTTGATCGCTATGCCGAATCGCACCTCATCAGGTTCGCGATCTTTTTCGTCATGGCGGTGGTGATTTCCCGGTTTAACAAGCCAACGGTTAGCCTGCTCACTTATCCCGCGTATATCGCAATTCTCCTCCTCCTCATGGCGGTGGAAATTGTGGGTCAGGTGGGTGGCGGCAGCCAGCGGTGGCTGGAAGTCGGGCCGATCCGTATCCAGCCATCCGAACTGATGAAGCCGGCTGCGGTGATGGCCCTTGCCCATTATTACGGGGGACTTCCGATCGGCATGGTGCCCACGTGGCGGGCGTTGATACCCGCAGGAATGATTATTCTTCTGCCGATCGCCTTCGTCCTCTTGCAACCGGATTTGGGCACCTCTCTGGCCATCGGTTTTGGCGGTTTCGTAGTGATGTTCCTCGCCGGCCTGCCCCTTCGCTGGTTTTTGGTAGCTGGAGCCGCTGCAGTTGCGATGGCGCCGGTGGCGTTTTTCGTCGGCTTGCAACCGTATCAGCAGAAGCGCGTCCTGACCTTTCTCGACCCCGAGAATGATCCCCTTGGTGATGGATACCAGATCACCCAATCGAAGATTGCGATCGGATCCGGAGGACTTTTCGGGAAGGGCTTCAATGAAGGCTCGCAGAGTCACCTCAACTACCTGCCCGAACCTCATACCGATTTCGTCTTTGCCACAATGGCAGAAGAATGGGGATTCGCGGGCGGAATTTTCGTCATCGTCTGCTTCGGCACGATCCTCTTCTGGGGCTTGAAAGTGGCCAAGGAAGCAAATGACCGCTTCTCGAAACTTCTTGCTGCGGGAATGACCGCGACGATCTTCTTCTTCATTGCAATCAATCTGCTGATGGTCATGGGCTTTGCACCCGTGGTCGGAATACCCCTTCCCTTCATCAGCCATGGTGGCAGCTCCATGATGACGAACATGATCTGTATCGGTGTGCTGATGATGATCCATCGCTGGAACCGGAAGGCGCCGCGCACTGGTCTGATCGTGAGTTGATCGCGAGCTGTTTTGAGAGCGCAAACACTCGTCAGTGGTCAGCACGGTCGGGAAATTTGCAAAAACTGCGATTAGGGCTTTTCATGCGCGAAACAGCCGCTATATGAGCGCCTCCCCGACAGGGGCTGCCTGCAACATCAGGCACAACACGGAAGATTGACCGTGAGTGTGGACGCATAGCTCAGTTGGTAGAGCAGCTGACTCTTAATCAGCGGGTCCTAGGTTCGAGCCCTAGTGCGTCCACCATTTTTCCCGATCTCCAGTTATCTGCGGCCATGCCCTGAACAGCCGAGTTATCTCGATTCACATTTAATGTGAATGGATATTGATGGTCACATTTCGATGTGATAGCGCGCTCGCATGAACACGATTGAAAAAGTTCGCGCGATCATAGGCAATGGCTTGATGACACGCGCGGGGCTCGCACGCGGTGCGGGTCTCCATGCAAATACGCTCCGCGATTGTACCGACGAAAGCTGGAACCCGACCACCGATACACTCGCCAAACTAGAACGCTTTCTGGAAGCGAACGACGAAACTCCTGTCATCGTCGGGGCCGAGGAAATTATCGACGAAGCGCGTAATGGCCGAATGTTTATCCTGGTCGATGACGAGGATCGCGAGAACGAAGGCGATCTTGTCATTCCGGCTCAAATGGCCACACCCAATGCGATCAATTTCATGGCCACGCATGGCCGCGGCCTCATCTGCCTGTCGCTGGACAGCAAGCGAGTAAAGGCGCTCGGTCTTGAGCCCATGAGCCGCGACAATCGCGAAAGCATGCAGACGGCGTTCACGACCTCTATCGAGGCCAAGACAGGCGTCACCACCGGGATCAGCGCCGCCGACCGGTCGCGCACTGTTTCCGTTGCGATCGACCCGACTAAGGGCCCGGACGACATTGTCTCGCCAGGTCATGTCTTTCCGTTGACCGCCCGTGATGGCGGTGTCTTGGTGCGCGCCGGCCATACAGAAGCCGCCGTCGACATCTCACGCCTTGCCGGACTCAACCCGTCCGGTGTGATCTGCGAGATCATGAAGGACGATGGCACGATGGCGCGACTGGATGACCTCGTCACCTTCGCGCGCAAGCACGACATGAAGATTGGCACCATCCGTGACCTGATCGAATACCGGATGCGCTATGATCATCTCGTCGAGCGGACCGGAGAAGAATCCTTCGAGTCCGACTATGGCGGCACTTGGCGGATGCTTACCTATCGCAACAAGCTCGATGGCAGCGAAAGCTATGCCTTGCAGAAGGGCGAGGTCGTCGAGGGCAAACCCACGCTGACGCGGGTGCATCCAATTTCCGTCTTCGATGACGTGCTTGGCAAACCGGGCCCCCGCAAACGGACCCTGCAGCGGGCTATGCAGGTCATGGGAGAGCATGGCGCTGGGGTGATCGTGGTCATCGCAGGCCAGCCTGCTGCCGGATATTCGCAGAGCGAAGCGGAAAGAAACGTGGGCATAGGCTCGCAAATCCTGGCCGATCTGGGCGTGGAAGACATGATCCTGCTTAGTAATTCACAACCCAATGTCGTGGCGATCGCAGGCTATGGCCTCGAAATCGTCGACCATCTTTCCATTCCGGAGTGACCTGAATGGCGAATTTTCTCATCGTTGAAGCGCGCTTCTATGAAGACTTCAACGACATGCTCATCTCCGGTGCCAAGGCGGCCCTCGAGGCAGCGAGCCATTCCGTCGAAGTTCTCACGGTGCCAGGTGCTCTCGAGATACCCGGGGCAATTGCTCTGGCTGCCGAAACCGGCCGATATGACGGTTTCGTGGCCATCGGCGTCGTAATCCGCGGCGAAACCTATCATTTCGAAATCGTGGCCGGAGAAAGCGCCCGCGCCATCATGGCCCTGACGATGGATGGAATTGCGATCGGCAACGGGATACTGACGGTCGAGAATTCCGACCAGGCTCTTGTGCGCGCCGATCCGGCGCAAAAGAACAAGGGCGGAGAAGCCGCCAAGGCCGCCCTCGCCCTTCTGGATCTCCAGATGCGGTTCGCGGCCGCATCCTGAAATGGCGGCGAGCCGGTAGTCCGGCTCGCCTCGCTTTTATCAGAGCCCGATAGCGCCGAAGCAGTCGCGCCCAGCGTAGACGGCACTGTCGCCCAGTTCTTCCTCGATCCGGATAAGCTGGTTGTATTTCGCCAGTCTGTCCGACCGTGCGAGGCTGCCTGTCTTGATCTGTCCGCAATTCGTCGCAACCGCGAGATCCGCAATCGTCGCATCTTCGGTTTCGCCCGAGCGATGTGACATTACGGCAGTGTAGCGTGCCCGGTTGGCGATGCTCACTGCATCAAGGGTTTCGCTGAGTGTGCCGATCTGGTTGACCTTCACCAGAAGGGAATTTGCCAGTCCTTGTGCAATACCATCGCGCAGGCGTTCGGGATTGGTGACGAACAAGTCATCTCCGACGAGCTGGATCGTATTGCCAATGCGGTCGGTCAGGGCTTTCCAACCCTCGAAATCGTCTTCTGCCATTCCATCTTCGATCGAACGGATGGGATAATCGCGGCACAGCTTGTCCAGATATTCCGCCATACCGTGACCGTCGAGTGAAAGGCCCTCGCCCAATATTTCATATTTGCCATCGCGGAAGAATTCCGTGGACGCGCAGTCGAGAGCAAGCACAACATCGTCGCCCGGCGTGAAGCCGGCCTGTTCGATCGAATTCATAATGAAGTCGAGCGCGTCGCGGGTGCCATTGAGATTTGGGGCGAAGCCACCTTCGTCGCCGACGGAAGTGGCCAGGCCTTTCTCACCCAGCTTCTTCTTGAGGGTATGGAAGATTTCCGCACCCCAGCGGACGGCTTCGGCAATGCTGTCGGCCCCGACCGGCATCACCATGAATTCCTGAATGTCGATCGGATTGTCGGCATGCTCGCCGCCGTTGATGATATTCATCATTGGCACTGGCAGAACATGCGCCGACACTCCGCCGATATAGCTGTAAAGCGGCAAACCGCGTGCGTTGGCCGCTGCCTTCGCGGTCGCCATGCTGACGCCTAGCATACCGTTCGCGCCCAGACGCCCCTTGTTGGAGCTATCGTCCAGTGCAATCATGGACAAATCGATATCGCGCTGATCTTCCGCATCGAAATTGCCGACGAGCAGATCGCGGATTTCGGTGTTCACGGCGTCGACCGCCTTCGTCACACCTTTGCCCAAATAACGGTCACTGTCGCCATCGCGCAATTCGACCGCCTCGTGCTTGCCGGTCGAGGCGCCTGACGGCACGGCAGCCCGGCCAAAGCTTCCGTCTTCAAGTAGCACATCTACTTCCACGGTCGGGTTGCCACGACTGTCGAGAATTTCACGGGCATGGATGTCGATGATGGCCGTCATTTCGGAACTCTCTCCGTTATCAGCTGTTGTATAAGCGCAAGACACCCCAAAGCGGGGATATTGGACAAGCGCTCTATGCGTCGGAACACACCCGCGCAAGCTGCGTTGCAATGCCGAAGGCCGGGTTTCCGAATTACCCGGAAGATGAATACGAATTGAGGGAAAACGGATTTAGACATGGCCGAAACAACTTCAGGCGGAACGCCGAAAAAGCGCACGAAAACCACTAAAGAAACCAGCACCACAAAGAAGCCGCGCAAGACCGTGGCGAAAACAGGTGTAGCCAAGGAGACAGTTCCAGTGACCAACACTGCCACGACGATCGAACCCGAAACCACCACGACCAACGCACACCGCACGGAAGCGAAAAGCCGCTTCAACGCCGCGCTCGAAGAAGCGAAGGCCGGTGCAGCCGCTCTTAAGGCCGAAGGCAAGGAGCGCGCAGCAGCTTATCGTGGTCAGGCCAAGGGCAAGGGCGACGATTGGGTAGCTGAAGCGAAGACCTATGGCGCCGATGCCAAGGTGAAGAGCAAGGAATTGGCCACCGAAGGCAAGGTCAAAACCAGCGAAGGTCTAAGGTCGCTAAGCCGCTCCATCAGCGATAACGCTCATCAGGTCGATGAGAAGCTGGGTGCGAAGTACGGCGACTATGCACGCAGCGCATCAAGTGCACTTAACGATTATGCCGCCAAGCTTGATCAGAAGAGTGTTGACGACCTGGTGGAAGATGGCCGCACCTTCGTCCGCAAGAGCCCCGGAACGGCCGTAGGCTTGGCCGCCGTGGCAGGCTTCATGCTCTCGCGCATCTTTCGTCGCTGATAGCCTCGAAAATCGGGGGCCAGATGCTAGAAAATGAACAGACAGGACGAGCGGGCCCGGCGGGCCCGCTCGACGTTCCTGACGACCATATTTCCGAAGAAGAAAGCGCCGGGGATTACTCCGCGCGGCCATCGCTGGCGGATGATCTTCTTGCTCTTTTCGAAGACGGGAAGACATATGCAGAAGCGGAGCTGGCCTATCAGAAGAGCCGTGCTGGCTACACTGCCAACCGGATCAAGGGGGCACTGGCATTAGGCTTCGCTGCCTTCGGCGTGCTTCATCTCGCCCTCATCGCCCTTACCGTGGGCATTGTTATTGCGCTTACACCCTTGGTAGGCCCGTGGCTCGCTACAGCGATTGTCACCGTCGCTCTCATCATAACCGGCATCGTCTTGCTGAAGATGCTGAAGGGGCGGATCGACGATATTCGCACTGCTTTTTCGGACAATGACGATGATTGATCGCAAAACTCAAATGCTGGCAGACAAGCACTTACGCGACTCAGCACGCGCGCTCGTCGATGCAGACATCGAACACTTGAAGGCGGATCTGGCCCACAAGGGTGTTGGAGAGCGTATCCTGGACCGCGCCAAGGAAGGGGCGATCGATCTTTACGAAGATGCCATCGATCTTGCCGATGACAACAAGGGGGCATTTACCGCCCTACTTGCAGCCGTGGCCGTCTGGTTTGCGCGTCATCCGATTCTTTCCGCCTTCGGATTCGATAATGCTCGGGAAAGCGAAGAAGACGAGGAGTGGGATCTGCATGACGGGGCGGCGGAACACTAAGGGTGTCCGCTCCGTTAGTAAGGTAACAATCCATTCAATGAGGAATCGACATCATGGCAGACACCGCCGAAAATAACATCACCCCGATCAGTTCCGACAGTAAGCTGACCGATCAGCAGAAGCGCGATCAGCTTCGTGCACGGATCGAAGCCGGGGAGCGCCGTCAGGAAGAGCGTGGTCTACTTGATCAGGCAAAAGATGTTGCCGACAGCGCGGTAGATTTTGCGAAAAGGCACCCGGTCGCGACAGTCGCAGGCGCGATTGCGGTCGGTCTGGCAGTCGGTGCGATGACACGCCGCGGCCGTGAACTTGGCCGGCGCGGAGGTTCGCTTGCCTCATATGCCACCGATGCTGCGATTGCTTACGGGCTTTCGATGATCGAGGGCGCGGGCGACAAGTTCGAAGACTTCGGCGATGCAGCCGAAACTCAGGCGAGGCGTCTGAAGCGCGATGCCGGATACCGGCTTGACTCCATGGGCGATACCATTCGCTCCAGTGGTCGCCGCGCAAGCCGCAAGTCCAAGCGCAGCTATCGCGATCTGCGCGCGCGTCTGAGCAACTAACCAAATCTAAACCAAACCAGTATAGCGGCGTGACAGGCTTGCCTGTTGCGCCGCTTTCTTTATGGGCGTGACCGATTTCGTCCGAAACTCGAAAGAGCGAAAGTATACCGACCATGGAAGAAAAAGAGAGCAAGCAAACCCTGTATCTGGTGATGGGTGGACGTGTGACCGATCCGCGCAGCGTCACCTTTTCCGATCCCGAGAGCATTCACGTGGCAGGCGTTTTCTCGACTTACGAGAATGCCGAAAGCGCATGGCGCGGCAATGCCCAGCGCACCGTGGACGATGCGGAAATGAAATACGTCATCGTACATCTCCACAAGCTGCTCGACCCGGAAGCGTAAGGAACAAACCCGATGGCTTATTCGATCCGCTCATTCGAGGAAGGCGATGCCGAGGCACTGGCCCTTCTTGGACGCGCTGCGATCGGCGCCATCGGCCCCGAGGCCTATACCGAAGAGCAGGTCGACGCCTGGTTGTCCAACCTGGCCGGCCCCGAGGTCTACCAGGCGGAAGCCGACGCGGGCACGCAGATTTTCATCGCCACCGATGAAGAGGACGAGCCGGTCGCTTATGCCATGCTCGAGTCGAACGGGCATCTTGACCACCTCTACTGCCACCCCGATCATACGGAAGAAGGCATCGCCTCCAGCCTGCTGGAGACGGCGGCGCTTTATGCGAAATATCATGGGATTACGCACCTCTTCACCGAGGCGAGCGAGGTAGCCAAACCTGCATTCGAAAGCGCAGGCTATACGGCGATGAAGAAACGCACCTTCGAAATCGAAGGGGTTGAAATCACCAATTGGGCGATGGTGCGCGAGATCGAACTCGCGAATGAGAGCGCCCCGAAAAACGGGCGCCTGTCGAACGCCTGATAAGCGAAGCGGGATGAGGGCCCTGCCCTCACCCCGTAATCTTTAGCTCAAACGAATTCGATCTTGTCGACGAGGTAGAACTTGTCGCCACTAGGCACGGTGACCTCGATCTCGTCTTCCACCTGCTTGCCGATCAGCGCGCGCGCGATCGGAGAGGTGTAGCTGATGCGTCCCTTGGCGGCATCAGCCTCGGTCTGGCCGACGATCTGATACTTCACCGGCTTGTCGTCTTCATCGAGAAGCGTAACGGTCGCGCCGAAGATCACCTTGTCGCCCGACAAGGTGGTGGGGTCGATAATCTGCGCCCGGCTGATCTTGTCTTCCAGATCGCCGATCATCGCCTCGACCTGGCCCTGACGCTCCTTCGCAGCGTGATATTCCGCGTTTTCCGAAAGATCGCCATGAGCGCGCGCTTCCTCGATCGCGTCGACGATCCTGGGGCGCTCCGCCCGCAGCACCTTGAGGTCTGCAGTCAGCTTTTCATAACCCTCTTGCAGCATCGGCACCTTTTCCATGCGCCCAATTCCTTCCTGCTTGGCGCCCCTCCCCGGACAATTGGACCCCGGACCGCGGGTTGCGGAGCCTGTCGGGACCGAATGTAAGGAAGGGTACGCGTCTAATTCTTGTCAGCTATAATAGTCTTGCAGGGAACGCACTTCAAGCTGCTCGGTCGAAACCTCCGCAATTGCGCGCGCCGCGGCGGCGCTTGCCGCCGCCGTGGTGTAATAGGGCAGCTTCTTTTCCAGCGCCGCCTCGCGGATCGACTGGCTGTCGAGCAGCGACTGCCACCCCTCGGTCGAATTGAAGATCAGCGCGACCTCGCCGTCGATGATCGCATCGACGATATGCGGCCTGCCCTCGGCAACCTTGTTGACGCGCTCCACCTCGAGCCCGTTCTCGGACAGGAAGCGCTGCGTGCCGCCAGTGGCGATGATGCGGAAGCCCTTTTCGATCATGGTGCGGACCGCCGGTAAGATGACGTCCTTGTCGCTGTCCTTGACCGACACGAAGATCGTGCCTTCCGTCGGCAGCTTCATACCTGCGCCGAGCTGCGACTTGTAGAATGCCGCCGGGAAGCTGCGGTCGATGCCCATGACCTCACCGGTGGATTTCATTTCCGGCGAAAGGACCGGGTCGGCCCCCGGGAAACGGGCAAAGGGGAACACGGCTTCCTTCACCGCCATGTGGTCGGGCTTGAGATCAAAGGGTTCGAAGCTTGAAAGCGGCTCGCCCGCCATGACGCGCGCGGCAACCTTGGCCACCGGCTGGCCGATGGCCTTGGCGACGAAGGGCACCGTGCGGCTGGCGCGCGGGTTGACCTCGATCAGGTAAACCTCCCCGTCCTTCACCGCGAACTGCACATTCATCAGGCCGCGTACGTTCAGCGCCTCGGCCAGTGCCGTCGCCTGACGCTCCATCTCCTCGATGATGTCGGCAGGCAGGCTGTAAGGCGGCAGAGTGCAGGCACTGTCGCCCGAGTGCACGCCGGCTTCCTCGATATGCTGCATGACGCCCGCAATGCGAACCTCGCTGCCATCCGAGACGACATCGACATCGCATTCCACCGCATCGCGCAGATACTGGTCGACCAGCACGGGGCTGTCCCCCGACACGTTGACGGCGGTGGCGATATAGTCGTCGAGCTGCGGTTCGCTGTCGACGATTTCCATCGCACGGCCGCCCAGTACATAGCTCGGGCGCAGCAGAACCGGATAACCGATACGCGCGGCAGCTGCGGCAGCCTCGTCGCGGCTCTTGGCGATCCCATTGAGCGGCTGCTTGAGGTTCAGCTTGTTGACCAGCTTGGCAAACCGTTCACGGTCTTCCGCAAGATCGATCGCGTCGGGGCTGGTACCGAGGATCGGGATGCCTTCACGCTCGAGCGCAGAGGCCAGTTTCAGCGGCGTCTGCCCACCGAACTGGACAATCACGCCAACCACCTCGCCTTTCGACATTTCGACGCGCATGATTTCCAGCACGTCTTCTTCGGTCAGCGGCTCGAAATAGAGCCGGTCAGACGTATCGTAATCGGTGGAGACGGTTTCAGGATTGCAGTTGACCATGATGGTCTCGAAGCCGGCTTCAGCCAGCGCGAAACACGCATGGACGCAGCAATAATCGAATTCGATGCCCTGCCCGATCCGGTTCGGGCCGCCGCCCAAGATGACGATCTTCTTGCGGTCGCTAGGGTCCGCCTCGTCTTCGCTCTCCCCGAAGCTGGGCGCTTCGTAGGTCGAATACATATAGGGCGTGATGGCCTCGAATTCGGCGGCGCAGCTGTCGATGCGCTTGAATACCGGATAGACGCCCAGCTTGTGGCGCAGCTTGCGCACTTCCTGCTCGCTCGTGGCACCGGCCATGGCGCGTAGGGCGTCGTGCAGAAGACCGGACCGGCGCGCCTGCGTTTCGGCGAGGCCTCCTGCCACGCCGACAGAGCGGACCGCCAGCGTCGCAAGGCGCTTGTCCGAAAAGCCCATGGCTTTCAGGCGGCGCATTTCGTCGGCATCGCGCGGCAAACCATTGTGCGCGAGCATTTTTTCTTCGTAGATGATCGCTTCGATCTGACGGAGGAACCAGGGGTCGAAGCCGGTGATCTGGTTGATTTCCTCCACCGTGAATTCCTCGCGGAACGCCTGCGCGATCTTGAGGATACGGTCGGGCGTGCGCTGGCTGAGCGAAGCGGTGATCTTCTCGCGGCTGACGCCTTCCAATTCAGGCACGCGGTTGAAGCCATCCAATCCGGTTTCGAGACCGCGCAGCGCCTTCTGCATCGATTCCGCGAAACAGCGGCCGATGGCCATGACCTCGCCGACCGACTTCATCGCCGTCGAAAGCTCGTTCTTCGCTCCCTTGAACTTCTCGAAGGCGAAGCGCGGGATCTTGGTCACGACATAGTCGATGGTCGGTTCGAACGAAGCCGGGGTCGCACCGGTGATCTCGTTCTGGATTTCGTCGAGCGTGTAGCCCACCGCCAGCTTCGCAGCGACGCGGGCAATGGGGAAGCCGGTGGCCTTCGATGCCAGCGCCGAGGAGCGCGAAACGCGCGGGTTCATCTCGATCACGATCAGGCGCCCATCGGCTGGATTGACTGCGAACTGTACGTTCGAACCGCCTGTTTCCACACCAATTTCCCGCAGCACCTCGATGCTGGCGGTACGCATGATCTGGTATTCTTTATCAGTCAGCGTCAGCGCCGGCGCGACGGTGATGGAATCGCCCGTATGCACGCCCATCGGATCGACGTTCTCGATTGAACAGATGATGATGCAATTGTCCTTGCGGTCACGCACCACCTCCATCTCATATTCCTTCCAGCCGAGGAGCGATTCCTCGATCAGGACTTCGGTGGTAGGGGATGCATCCAAGCCTTCGCGCACGATGCGTTCGAACTCGGCCTTGTTATAGGCAATGCCGCCGCCCGTCCCGCCGAGCGTGAAGCTGGGGCGGATGATGGAAGGAAGGCCCGTCCGCTCGAGCACGGCATAGGCTTCGTCGACAGTATTGGCGACGCCGCTGCGTGCGCTTTCCAGGCCGATCTTGTCCATCGCCTCACGGAAACGTTGGCGGTTCTCTGCCTTGTCGATCGCATCGGCATCCGCTCCGATCATCTGGACGCCGAATTTCTCCAGCGTTCCCTCGTTGAAGAGCGCAAGCGCACAGTTGAGCGCCGTCTGCCCGCCCATCGTGGGCAGCACCGCATCGGGACGCTCCTTCTCGATGATCTTAGCGACGATTTCGGGCGTAATCGGCTCGATATAGGTCGCGTCGGCCATTTCCGGGTCGGTCATGATCGTGGCGGGGTTGGAGTTCACCAGAATGACCCGGTAACCCTCTTCCTTCAGCGCCTTGATCGCCTGGGTGCCGGAATAGTCGAACTCGCAGGCCTGGCCGATGATGATCGGACCGGCGCCAATGACGAGGATCGAGGAAATGTCAGTACGTTTAGGCATTCAGTTTACCTTGAAGAGGTTTTGCAGACCGATAACTGCTTGGGTAAGCCCGATGACGGTGGCCAATCGCTGAATTATTAACCACACCAACTCTGGTTCAGGCTCATTGCTCTGAGCGAGGACAAGCGCCGCGGTGAGAAGATCGTGCGCATGATCGACCTTGCTATTTTGCCTCTCATTCGAAAGCTCTGATTTCGCTTCCTCAAGTAGGCTGATACAGCGCGATTTGACAGCATCATTAAAGACGAAAGCGCTCGGCAAGCCAGTCCATTTTCGAGAATCTATCGGAAGTTTTCGCAGGCGATCGAGCGCATTAGCCAACCCCAATTCCGCCGCGAACTCAGCTAGGATTGACGATTTCTCGTTGATCAAACTCACAGACGCCGGACCCAAACTCAGAAATTCATCCATGCCTGTAAATTCGAGATCGTAAGGTTCTAATTCTCCATGGGTCGGATGAGACACCGAAATAGCTGTCTCGATAGCTTCATACTCTGGACTAAACTCGATCAGAGTCCCGTCGTCGCGCAGCTTGGAGAGTGCAGTACGAAACAACTGGTAATCCTCTTTGCTGCCAAACTTACTGGAAAACTTGCTATTGATCTCACTCCAAGTCTGTAGCTTGCTCGCTTCAAGCATAATGGCGACAATGCGAAGTTCGTAGGCTTCTTCCACTCTCACCCCAGCATCCCCACAAACTTCTCAAACAGGTAGAAGCTGTCCTGCGGGCCGGGGCTCGCCTCGGGATGATACTGCACGCCGAACGCTTTCTTGCCCTTGATCGAGATCCCGCAATTGGTGCCGTCAAACAGCGAGACATGGGTCTGCTCGACACCGTCGGGCAAGGTTTCGCCATCGACCGCAAAGCCGTGGTTCATGCTGGTGATTTCGACCAGGCCGGTGCTGTCGCCCCAACCTTCCCCGACGCGCTGGACGGGATGATTGGCGCCGCGGTGGCCCTGGAACATCTTGGCCGTCTTCGCCCCTGCCGCAAGGCCGAGCATCTGGTGGCCAAGGCAGATGCCAAACAGCGGGATATCGCGGTCGAGCAGGCCTTTGATCACCGGCACGGCATATTCGCCCGTCGCTGCCGGATCGCCGGGGCCGTTGGACAGGAAAACACCCGCAGGCTCGAGGGCCAGGATATCCTCAAGGCTGGTCCGCGCTGGAACCACGGTCACTTTCGCGCCCGCCTGTACCAGATTGCGGAAGATATTGTCCTTCGCCCCGTAATCGATCGCGACGACATGCGGCTTCTGATTGTCGGCCTCGGCATAGCCGGTGCCGAGCTGCCAGAACCCGCCCTTCCAGTTCTCATGCGCTTCCCGCGTCACGCGGGGGACGAGATCGAGGCCTTCCAGCCCGCTCCATTCGGCGGCCTGCTTCTTCAGCGCCTTCATGTCGAACTGGCCGCGCGGGTTGTGCGCGATCACCGCATTGGGCGCGCCCTGCACGCGGATACGGCGGGTCAGCGCCCGGGTGTCGACGCCCGACAGGCCGATCTTGCCATGCTTCACGCACCATTCGACGAATTCGTCGCGCGCCCGGAAATTCGAATGACGGGTCACATCCTGCCGAACGATCAGGCCGACTGCGCCCAGGCCGCGGCTCTCGACGTCTTCCTCGTTCGCGCCGACATTGCCGATGTGCGGGAAGGTGAAAGTGACGATCTGGCTGTCATAGGAAGGATCGGTCATCACTTCCTGATAGCCGGTCATGGCCGTGTTGAAGCAGACTTCGCCGACAGCCGTGCCGGAGGCGCCGAAGCCCTTGCCCCAGATACAGGTTCCGTCGGCGAGGACGATGACTCCCGTCGCGTCTTTGGGTTGCGCGTGCGAAAATGCGGACAGGGCCATGGGGGCGCTCCGGTGTCAGGGGTTTCCAGCGATGTGTGCTAAGTCCCAGCCGCTAAGGACCGGAGCGAGTCCCGTCAACCGCCTAATTGGACGAACCCTTGGCATTACGGCCACTTGTTCTAAATGAAGCGTCAACCATCCACAGATTCATGAATAGAGGCACAATGCTGCGCGAAAAAATCCAGGCCGAAACAGTCACCGCCATGAAGGCCAAGGACAAGGAACGCACCGCGACGCTGCGTCTGATCGGCGCGAAGATCAAGGATCGCGATATCGAACTGCGGACCGCGGACAAGAAGCCGGAAGACGATGAGCTCGTCACCGACGTGCTCATGAAGATGGCCAAGCAGCGCCGCGAATCGATTGCCATGTACGAAGAAGGCGGGCGCCAGGAACTGGCCGACAAGGAACAGGCCGAGCTGGTCGTAATCGAGGAATTCCTGCCGAAGCAGATGAGCGAGGACGAAACGCGCGCCGCGATCGCACAGATCAAGGCGGATACCGGCGCCGACGGCATAAAGGACATGGGCAAGGTGATGGGCGAATTGAAAGCCCGCCACGGCGCCACGCTCGACATGACCAAGGCCAGCGGCCTGGTGAAGGAGGCACTGTCGTGAGAAAGCTGCTGTTTCTCGCTCCGCTCGCGCTGACCGCATGCGGCGACCGGGAGCCCGAGCCTGCGCCCACGCCCACCCCCACGGTTGCGCAGCCGCGCGCGCTCGCCCCTGCCGACCTTGACCTGTCGACGCTGGGTGCAAGGATCGTCGGGCCGCAAGGCGACGAGGTGGAAACCGTGCTGAGCGCCGGCAACCGCGAAATCGGCAAGATGGTGAGTTTCGTGGCCTGCCCCGAAGGCGTTACCCAATGCGTGCCCGGGGATTTGCCCGCGGATACGATCTACACCTATGTCCACCAGGTCACTCTAGCCGATGCACCGCAGGTCGAGGAGCAACCCGAAGAAGGGCCGGAGGTGCTGGAAAGTCCCCCCACCCTTTTCCGGATGACCCAGGAAGCGCACGGCTTCAATCGCGCGGTGGGCTATTCCAACGCGCAGGCGCTGGAAGCGCTTGGAAACGAGGATGCGATTTCCATCACCAGCGACGGCGGACGCCTGATCTGGCGGGTCACGCAAGGGGAAGGCTGGAAACCGGGTTCGACCATCACCTTCTGGTGGCAATCCACGCTTCCACCGGCAGGTCCGGCCGACGCCTATCTGCTGGAAATCGACGGCAATCAGGCCAAGGCCAAGGGGCCGTTTCCGGCCGAAGAAAAACCGGCAGCCGGGGCCGCCGCCAACTAGCGGAATTCGTTTCCAGCCATTAGGTAGGTGGGCATGGCGCTCACCCCCCAATGGCTGGACGAATTGCGGATGCGGACGACCTTGTCGGCCGTGATCGGGCGCACGGTCCGCCTGACCAAGGCGGGGCGGGAATTCAAGGCGTGCTGCCCCTTCCATAACGAGAAGACGCCAAGCTTCTACGTCAATGACGAGAAGGGCTTTTACCATTGCTTCGGCTGTGAGGCGCATGGCGATGCCATCCGCTGGCTGACCGATCAGCGCGGCCTGCCGTTCATGGATGCGGTCAAGGAACTGGCGGCAGAAGCGGGGATGGAAGTCCCCGCCCCCGATCCGCGTTCCGCAGAGCGTGCGGAAAAACGCGCCAGCCTGCACGATGTCACGGCGGCGGCCCAGCAATGGTTCGTAGATCGGCTTTCCTCGCCAGAAGGTGCGGAAGCGCGCAGCTATCTCAAACGCCGCGGTTTTTCCGAAAAAGTCGTGCGCGAATTCGGCTTCGGTTTCGCGCCGGTGGAGCGTCAGGCGCTCGCAGCCGCGCTACCCTTCGAAGATGCGATGCTGATCGAAGCAGGGATGCGGATCGAGGTCGAGGGCAAGGATCCCTACGATCGCTTCCGGGGGCGCCTCATGCTCCCGATCCAGGACGCGCGGGGCCGTGTCATCGCCTTTGGTGGACGCATCCTAGATGCAGATGCCAACGGGCCCAAATATCTCAACAGCCCGGAAACGCCGCTCTTCGACAAGGGGCGGACCCTCTACAACATGCACCGCGCCGCTCCCGCTGCACGCCAGAACGGGCGCATCGTGGTGGTCGAAGGCTATATGGATGCCATCGCCCTGGCGAATGCCGGGATTGCCGAAGTCGTCGCCCCTCTGGGAACCGCGCTGACCGAGAACCAGATCGAACTGCTCTGGCGCCAGGTCGAGCGTCCGATCCTGTGTTTCGACGGCGACAATGCCGGGCAGCGGGCCGCAATGCGCGCCATCGGCCGGGTGCTGCCGCTGCTGCGACCCGGACATTCGCTGGCCATCGTTCGCATGCCCGCCGGAATGGATCCTGACGATCTGATCCGCGAGAAAGGCGTTGCTGCGATGGAGGAAGCGCTATCTTCCGCCAGCGGCCTGCTCGATACGCTCTGGCAGTTCGAACGCGATGCCGTGCCGCTCGAATCGCCCGAGGACAAGGCGGGCCTAAAGGAACGGCTGATGGCCCATGTCGAGGCGATCCAGCATCCCGACATCCGCGCGCTCTACAAGCGCGAGCTGCAGGACCGCTTTTCCGACTTTGCCTTTCCGCCGCGCCAGCAGCGCCCGTTCACACCGCGGGGCGAATGGCAGAAGGGCAGTTTCAAACAGCAGGCCCCGCGCCTCTCGCAGGAGACTGCGAACCGCCTGAAACGCGCCATTTCCGGGGGCTCGCGCGATACGCTGACCAGCGCGGTCATTCACGGGCTGCTGCTCCATCCGGGCGAAATTCCCAGGCATGAGAGCGCCCTCGCCCGCTTCGCCACGCGTGACCCGAATGCAGGCCCGGCGATAGATTCCTTGCTCGCCGCTGCGGAAATGCTTGATTCGCGCGCGCAATCGCCCATATCGCTGCCAGAAGGCCTACCCGCCCCACCGGCAAACACCCGCTTCGCCTTTCTCGATAAAGGCACCGACCCGGTTGATGCGCGCGAGGATCTGGCTGAAGCCGTGTCACTGCTGGTCGAAAGGCCGGCACTCGAAGCCGCGCTTGCTGAAGCGACCGCGCGTTTCGAGATCGATCCCGAAGGAGCTTTCGCGGACCAGCAACGTTTGCTGAAGCGGAAACTGGAATTCGAGGCGCGACTCGGACAGATGGCAAGTCGAAGGGCCGCATCAGCGGCTACGAAAGATTCAGAGACCGCACAGGGATCCTCTCCTGCTGGCGGTGCATAGAATGGACTGATTGCACTTTATGGCAACCAAATCGAAGTCGGGCGAAAAAGACGACGCTCCCCTGATCGACCTCAACGAATCGTCGATCAAGAAGCTGATCTCCAAAGCGAAGAAGAAGGGTTACGTCACCTATGACGAGCTCAACGACGCGCTGCCGCAAGGTGAGATGAGTTCCGATCAGATCGAGGACATCCAGTCGGCCCTGTCCGAAATGGGCGTGCAGATCGTCGAGCATGACGAAGATGCAGAGCAGGAAGACGAGGTCGAGGAAATCGCGCCCGCGCCTTCCGCCAAGGAAAAGGACGCCAAGAAGGCGCCGGCGAAGAAAGCCGCCACCGAAGGCCGCACGGACGATCCCGTGCGCATGTACCTGCGCGAAATGGGCGCGGTGGAACTGCTCAGCCGTGAAGGCGAGATCGCCATCGCCAAGCGTATCGAAGCCGGCCGCGACATGATGATCATGGGCCTGTGCCAGAGCCCGATCACCTTCCATGCGATCATCCAGTGGTCCGAAGCGCTCAACAACGAAGAAATGCAGCTGCGCGAGATCCTCGATCTCGACGCCATGCTTTCCAAGGAACCCCCGGCGGACAAGCTCGCCGAAGGGGCCGAAGACGATGATGACGACGGCGAGATTTCGGAAGAAACCGCCGGTCCGACCATCCGCGACGACGAGGATGAGGACAGCGATTCCGATTCCGAGGGCGAGGATGGTGAGGAAGGCTCTTCCAAGTCGGACGATGACGAGGACGAGGACAACACCATGTCGCTCGCCCAGATGGAAGCCGCGCTCAAGCCCGACGCTATCGAGCGCTTCGCCCGCATCAAGGATCTGTTCGGCAAGTTCGAAAAGCTCCAGAAGGAACGCGTGGACACCCTCGGCCGCGGCGAAGCATTCCCGCCGGCCAAGGAAAAGAAATACGAGGACCTTTCGGACCAGCTGACCGCCGAGGTCGAAAGCGTCCAGTTCCACGCGACCAAGATCGAATTCCTGGTCGACAATCTCTATGCCTTCAACCGCCGCCTGACCGCGCTCGGTGGCCAGATGCTGCGCCTTGCCGAACGTCACAAGGTCAAGCGGATCGATTTCCTCGATGCCTATATCGGCAACGAGCTCGACGATCACTGGATGGATGACCGGGTCAAGAAGGACAAGAAATGGGCCGCCTTCGCCGAGAAGGAAGGCGATGCCATCGATCGCATCCGTACGGAAATCAGCGACATCGCCAGCGCCACCGGCATGGCGCTGGAAGAATTCCGCCGCATCGTGAACATGGTCCAGAAGGGTGAGCGCGAAGCGCGTATCGCCAAGAAGGAAATGGTCGAGGCGAATCTTCGTCTCGTTATCTCGATTGCGAAGAAATACACCAACCGCGGCCTGCAGTTCCTCGACCTGATCCAGGAAGGAAACATCGGCCTGATGAAGGCTGTCGACAAGTTCGAATACCGCCGCGGCTACAAGTTCAGCACTTACGCCACCTGGTGGATCCGGCAGGCAATCACCCGCTCGATCGCCGACCAGGCGCGCACGATCCGCATCCCGGTCCACATGATCGAAACGATCAACAAGCTGGTCCGCTGTTCGCGTCAGTTCCTGCACGACCAGGGCCGCGAACCGACACCCGAAGAGATGGCGGAGAAACTCTCCATGCCGCTCGAAAAGGTGCGCAAGGTGATGAAGATCGCCAAGGAGCCGATCTCCCTCGAAACGCCGATCGGCGACGAGGAAGACAGCCATCTGGGCGATTTCATCGAGGACAAGAACGCGATCATTCCGGTCGACGCCGCGATCCAGGCGAACCTCAAGGAAACGGTCACGCGCGTCCTTGCCAGCCTGACACCGCGTGAAGAGCGCGTGCTGCGCATGCGTTTCGGCATCGGCATGAACACTGATCACACGCTGGAAGAGGTCGGCCAGCAGTTCTCGGTGACTCGCGAACGTATCCGCCAGATCGAGGCAAAGGCGCTGCGCAAGCTCAAGCACCCGAGCCGCAGCCGCAAGATGCGCTCGTTCCTGGATCAGTAAACAAACGGGAGGGGATCATTTTCAGGCACGCATTAGGAGCAGCCGTACTTTCAGCTTCGATCGTCGGGAGCGCCATGGCTGCTCCCGAAGGCGCCGTCGACTGGGTCTATGGCGATGGCGAACTGCCTGAAAAATGGTCTATCACCAATCAGAACTATGCGACCTGCGATGCAGGTATGATGCAGTCGCCCATCGATCTGGACAGTGCCAATGCGCAAGGCGATATTGCGCTGGCGGCATCTTATGGAGAGACCGCTGGCGAGCTCAAGCTCGCGCCGGGCAAGGTACAGGTCGTCGTCGATCCCGGAATGGGCATGATTTCCGGCCAGCGGCTGTTCAGTCTGCTGCAGTTCCATCTGCACACGCCGTCCGAGCACCGGATGAATGGACAGCGCTATCCGCTTACGGCTCATCTCGTGCACGCAACCGCCACCGGCGAACTCGCCGTGCTTGGCACCATGTTCCGCCCAGGTGCAGAGAACGCCGCGATCGCTAAGATCATCGAGGCGGCGCAGGATGGCGCCAAGCAGGTCACGCTCGATGTGCAGGATCTGGTCCCGGAAGATATGCGGGTCTACCGGTACATGGGCTCTCTCACCACTCCTCCCTGCACTGAAGGCGTGAACTGGCACGTGGCCGACACGGTGCTCGAAGCGAGCCCGGCACAGATCGCCGCTTTGGAACAGATGCTCGGTCAGAGCGCCCGGTCCATGCAGCCGCTCAATAAAAGACTGGTTGTCGCTCCGGCGGAATAGTGCGCCGTCCCGAAATGGGGCATGCCATCAGGCGCAACGAAAGATGCGCTTTACTCACGGAACACGAAGCATGCTGATCCTTTGTGCCATTGACGGGCAACAAAAGGACAGCGGGTTATGGAACCTCTCACCCTCCCCTTGCTAATCGGTTTCGTCATCATGTCGCTGGGTTCGCTGGCGATTTATGCTCACGGCGACAAGCGCACCGAATTTCTTCACCATACGCAGTTTCATTCCGTCGTGCCCTTCATTGCCGCGACGGCCTATCTGGCCATGGCACTCGGCATCGGCCGCTTCGAGATGGCAGGTGGTCAGACCTTGTTTCTTGCCCGCTACGCGGACTGGGTGGTGACCACTCCCATCCTGCTCACCGGATTGATCCTAGCCGGACTGCATGAACACCCCCGCCACTCGACCTTCATTCTCCCCGCAGTCGTGCTCGACGCGCTCATGATCGTCACCGGCCTGCTGGCGGCGATAACCGAGAACGAAACAGCTAAGTGGGTCTGGTTCGCATGGTCGAGCGCTGCCTTCCTCGGCATCATCTACCTCCTGCTCGGCCCCGTGATGGCGGCGGCCCGGACGCTGGGCGGCAAGATGACCTCGGTCTACAAGGCCAACCTGACCTTCCTTCTGGTGGTCTGGGCCATCTATCCGATCGAATGGGCGCTGGGGCCCCAGGGCCTCGGCCTGTTCACGACGCTGGCCGATGCCTGGTTCATCCTCGTCATGGATGTCACGGCCAAGGTGATTTATGGCTTCGTCGCAACATCGCGGTTCAAGAAGCTGTCGATCGAGGACGCTGATCGCAAGCCGATGCCTGCGACCGAGGTCTGAAACCCGATTGTCCGCCGACCCCGCCGCGAGCGCTTCAGGAAAAGTCTCGCGGCGGGGTCGCGCGAATCGGCTCGCTTTACTATGGCGCGCGCATGCGTATCGCCCTTGCTTCCGACCATGCCGCCCTCGAGCTGAAATCCGCCTTGCGGGACTGGCTGATCGAGATGGGTCACGAGGTGGCTGACCTCGGTCCCGAAACCGCCGACAGCGTCGATTATCCCGACTATGGGTATAAGCTCGCCAGCGTGGTGGCCGACGGTGTGGCCGAACGCGGCATCGCCCTGTGCGGTAGCGGCATCGGCATTTCCATGAGCATCAATCGCAATCCGGCGGTGCGCTGCGCGCTGGTTTCCGAACCGCTCTCCGCTGCCCTTGCGCGCGAACATAATGACGCGAACTGCCTCGCCATGGGCGCGCGCCTGACCGGCGTGGACATGGCCAAGGCTTGCGTCACCGCCTTCCTCGACACCGAATTCGCCGGCGGCCGGCATCAGCGCCGCGTCGACAAGCTTTCCAACCCCAGTTGCTAGGACCGACATGACCGACAACCGTTTCTGGAACGACACGCTCGAACAGGCCGACCCCGAGGTCTATGCCGCAGTCCGCAACGAACTGAAGCGCCAGCAGGACAAGATCGAACTGATCGCGAGCGAGAACATCGCCTCGACTGCCGTGCTCGAAGCCGCAGGCAGCGTCTTCACCAACAAATATGCCGAAGGCTATCCCGGCAAGCGTTATTACGGCGGCTGCGATTATGCCGACGTGGTGGAAACGCTGGCGATCGACCGGGCCAAGGAACTGTTCGGCTGCAACTTCGCCAACGTCCAGCCCAATTCGGGCAGCCAGATGAACCAGGCGGTCTTCCTCGCGCTGCTGCAGCCGGGCGATACCTTCATGGGGCTGGACCTCAATTCGGGCGGCCACCTCACTCACGGCTCGCCGGTCAACATGAGCGGCAAGTGGTTCAACCCCGTCAGCTATGGCGTGCGCAAGGACGATGAGCTCATCGACATGGATGATGTCATGGCCATCGCGAAGGAACACAAGCCCAAGCTCATCATCGCCGGCGGCACCGCCTACAGCCGCGTGTGGGACTGGGAAGCCTTCCGCAAAGTCGCTGACGAGGTCGGCGCCTATCTGATGGTCGACATGAGCCACATCTCCGGCCTCGTCGCGGGCGGCGCGCATCCCTCGCCCTTCCCGCATGCCGATATCGTCACCACCACCACGCACAAGAGCCTGCGCGGTCCGCGCTCGGGCATCATCCTGTGGAATGACGAGAAATACACCAAGCCGATCAACATGGCGGTCTTCCCCGGCATGCAGGGCGGCCCGCTGATGCATATCGTGGCGGCCAAGGCGGTCGCCTTCCGCGAGGCGCTGCGTCCCGAGTTCAAGACCTATGCCGCCAATGTCGTCGCCAATGCGCGTGCTCTGGCCCGCGGGATCGAGGCAAACGGCCTGCGAGTGGTGTCGGGCGGAACGGACAATCACTCCATGCTGGTCGACCTCACCGCCAAGGACGTGACGGGCAAGGCCGCCGAGGCCGGGCTCGACCGCGCCTGGCTGACCTGCAACAAGAACGGCATCCCCTACGACACGCGAAGCCCCTTCGTGACCAGCGGCATCCGTCTCGGCACGCCCGCCGGCACCACGCGCGGCTTCGGCGAGGCCGAGTTCGAGACCATCGGCAAGCTCATCTGCGAAGTGGTTGGCGGCATGGCCAGCAACGGCCCCGATGGCGATGGCCAGGTCGAACAGAGCGTGCGTGACCGTGTCACCGAATTGTGCGAAGCTTTCCCCGTCTATCCCGGACGGTAAGGAGCTTCCTATGACGAACAAGCACGACGATCGCGATCCCAAGAAGGGCAATGGCTTCACCGACCACGATCTGGTCCCGGATGCCACCGCTGAAATCAAGGGCATGGCGAAGGAAGGGCTCGATCACCCGTCGACCAAGCCGGTCCTGACCGGTGCCGCCATCGGCGCGATTGCCGGCGGTGTTCTGCCGGTCGTCACCTGGCCGCTCGGGCTCGTGGCCGGTGCGGGCTTCATGCTTTACAAACGCCTGCGCCCCTGAGCGCGATTGCCTGACGAGACACTACCTAAATGCGTTGCCCGTTTTGTGCCCATGACGACAGTCAGGTAAAGGATTCGCGCCCGACCGAGGATTCCACCTCGATCCGCCGGCGCCGCCAGTGCTCCAAATGCGGCGCGCGCTTCACGACCTTCGAACGGGTACAACTGCGCGAGGTGACCGTGGTCAAGAGCGGCGAGCGGCGCCAGCCTTTCGATCGCAGCAAGCTGGAACAGTCAATCGCCCTCGCCTGCCGCAAGCGCGACGTGGCGCAGGAACAGATCGACCAGCTCGTCAGCGGAATCCAGCGCCAGGTCGAAACCGCAGGCGAGGCCGAAATCCCGTCCAAGCGCATCGGCGAACTGGTCATGGACGGCCTGCGCCAGCTCGACAGCGTCGCCTACATCCGCTTCGCCTCGGTCTATCGCGATTTCAGCGAAGCCCGCGATTTCGAGGAATTCGCCAGCACGGTGCAGGAAGCTGCGAAGGGCGAGCAGAAAAGTGGCTGAGAATCGCAAACCCGTGATCGTGCTTGTCCGGCCGCAGCTGGGCGAGAATATCGGCAAGGCTGCCCGGGCGATGCTCAATTTCGGCCTGGTCGAGCTGCGGATGGTGACGCCGCGCGACGGCTGGCCCAATCCCGATGCCGGTCCCTCGGCAGCGGGCGCCGATATCGTGCTGGAGCAGGCCAAGGTCTATGAAAGCACGGCCGAAGCGGTTGCCGATTGCGCGCATGTCTATGCCACCACCGTGCGCAAGCGCGGGGTGACCAAGCCGGTCTTCACGCCGGAACAGGCGTGCCAGGAGATGGCGCAGGCCGAAGGCCGCAGCGCGATCCTGTTCGGGCCCGAGCGTTCGGGGCTGGAAACGGAGGACGTCGCCCTCGCGCGCGCGATCCTCACCGTTCCGATCAATCCCGAATTCGGCTCGCTCAACCTGGCGCAGGCGGTGATCCTATGCGCCTATGAATGGTCGAAGCACGAACAGCTGGTTCAGCCGACGCAGGAAGACATCCTGCCGCCTGCCCCTCAGGAAGAGCTCGAAGGCCTCATCGCGCATCTCGAAGGGATGCTGGAACCCAAGGGCTATTTCATGCCCGAACCGCGCGCCGACGCCACGCGGCGCACCTTGCGCGGCGTGCTGACCAAGCCCGGCTGGAATCACCTGGAGGTGCGGACCCTGCGCGGTGTGCTATCGTCGCTGCAACGCGGGCCTAGGCCCTGATCCGGTCCCATTCGGCCAGTTCATAAGCGATCGAGGTTTCGACCAGAAGCTCCCAGATTTGCTCGATCTTTTCTGCCGGAAGGCTCCGATCCGCAGCGTCAGCCTTCGCATTCTCGATTACTTCTGCCTTGCGCGCTTCGTCACGCACGACATTGCGATCCTGCTTGATGCGCGCGGCTGCCCGCATGTAACCGAACCGCCGGTCCAGCAGTTCCATCAATTCGCGATCGGTGCTGTCCACTCCGGCGCGCACTTCGGGCATGGTCCGGCAATCTTCGGGAAGCTTGAAACTGTCACTCATGGCCGCGCGGAATGGCGGGTAGATTGCGGCTTGTCGAGGACAAACCAAACCCTCTCTCGACTTGTCCGCAACACCTCGGCAATAGGGCCGCATGGCGAGCAATCCGAACACCTATCGCAACCAACCTGACGAGCGCGGACATTTCGGCGATTTTGGCGGCCGCTACGTCGCCGAAACGCTGATGCCGCTGGTCCTAGATCTCGAGCGCGAATATCGCGCCGCGCAGGCCGATCCCGCATTCCAGGCCGAATTCGACGACCTGCTGGAACATTATGTGGGCCGCCCCTCCCCGCTCTATTTTGCGGAACGGCTGACCGACGCGCTCGGCGGCGCGCAGGTCTGGTTCAAGCGCGACGAGCTCAATCACACGGGCGCGCACAAGATCAACAATTGCATCGGGCAGATCCTGCTTGCGATCCGCATGGGCAAGACGCGCATCATCGCGGAAACCGGCGCGGGCCAGCACGGGGTGGCCACAGCAACGGTCTGCGCGCGCTTCGGCCTGCCCTGCGTCATCTACATGGGCGCAGAAGACGTGCGGCGGCAGTCGCCCAATGTCTTCCGCATGAAGCTGCTGGGCGCGGAAGTCGTGCCCGTCACCAGCGGGCGCGGCACGCTGAAGGATGCGATGAACGAAGGGCTGCGCGACTGGGTCGCGAATGTCCACGACACCTTCTACATTATCGGCACTGCCGCCGGGCCGCACCCCTATCCCGAGCTGGTCCGCGATTTCCAGAGCGTGATCGGCAAGGAAGCACGCGTGCAGATGCAGGACCGCATCGGCCGCCTGCCCGATCTGCTGGTGGCAGCCATCGGCGGCGGCTCGAACGCGCTTGGTCTGTTCCACCCCTTCCTCGACGATCCGGACGTGAAGATGCTTGGCGTCGAGGCGGCAGGCCACGGCCTCGATGGTGACGAGCACGCCGCCAGCCTGCTCGGTGGTTTCCCCGGCGTGCTCCACGGCAACAAGACCTATCTGCTGCAGGACGAGGACGGCCAGATCACCGAAGGCCATTCGATCAGCGCCGGCCTCGACTATCCCGGCATCGGCCCCGAACACGCGTGGCTCAAGGACACGGGCCGCGTCGAATACACCGCCATCACCGACGAGGAAGCGCTGGAAGCCTTCCAGCTGCTGTGCCGCACCGAAGGCATCATCCCCGCATTGGAACCCAGCCACGCCATCGCGGCGGTCGCCAAGCGCGCCAAGGAGATGCCAAAGGACAGCGTGATCCTCGCCAACCTCTGCGGCCGCGGCGACAAGGACATCTTCACCGTGGCCGAAAGGCTGGGAGTGGAGATGTGAATCTGGCCATGCGCCTCCTGTTTGCCTTCAATGTCGCAGCATCCATCGTTCTGCTTCTGGGAGAAGCGAGCGGCATTGCGCAGATCGGTGCCGACGACGTGTCTACCCGCGGCACGATCGGCCTGCTCGCGATGATCGTGTTCGGCATGACCGGCTTTCTCGCGTTCTTCGTGTCGCCTTTGGCCTTCGATTTCATGGGCATCCGATCCAGCGGATGGCAGAGCCGCATGGGTAGAACGGTCATCTTGGCGCTCGGCGCGTTTGCACTGACGATCGTTCTCGGCATCTTTTTCGCACCTGTGTTTATGATCGCGGCGATCGTGATCGGCGTTCTGTTCATGGCAGGTGTGGCGGCGCGCTGGATTTACCTCGGCGACATGCCGACAGCGTGATGAATGCTGCCGCAGTTATTTCGAGGCTGTCCTACAGCCGTCCTTTGCTGCAGGCTCCGCCACCGAAGCTCGTGAGACTTGCATTTTCAGCCAGATCGCACCCCCGCTTCGACCGTCAGTTTTAACCTCCTGGACCGTGCTCCATGTGCTCCAACCTTCAGCTTCAGGCAGCGTAGTATGAACAGCCCGACCCGAATCGCCGCAGCTTTCGCCAAGCCGCATCCCGCCCTCGTCTGCTTCGTCACCGCTGGCGATGGCGACACGGCGGCCAATCTCGATGCGCTCGTCGAAGGCGGCGCGGATGTGATCGAACTGGGCATGCCCTTTACCGATCCCATGGCCGATGGCCCGGCGATCCAGAACGCCAACCTGCGTTCGCTCGGCGTGGGCACCACCACGGCGGACGTGCTGAAGATCGCGCGCAAGTTCCGCGGGCGCCATCCTGACGTGCCGCTGGTGCTGATGGGTTATGCCAATCCGATGATCCGCCGCGGACCGGACTGGTTCGCCCAGGCGGCAAGCGAGGCGGGCGTGGACGGCGTGATCTGCGTCGACATCCCGCCCGAAGAGGACGATGCGCTTGGCCCGCAGCTACGCGACAAGGGCATCGCCCCCATCCGCCTTGCCACTCCCACCACCGATGAAAAGCGCCTGCCGCAGGTGCTCGAAGGATCGGGCGGCTTCCTCTATTACGTCTCGGTCGCCGGGATCACGGGCAAGCAGCAGGCAGCGCAGACCTCGATCGAAGAAGCGGTCGGCAGGCTGAAAGCGGCCACCGATCTACCTATTGCCGTCGGCTTCGGCGTGCGCACGCCGGATCAGGCAGGCGCCATTGCCAGGGTGGCGGACGGTGTCGTCGTCGGCTCCGCACTCGTCGAACTGGTGGGGGAACACGGCGCCGACGCTCCGGAAAAGCTGCGCGAATTGACAGCAAGCCTTGCCAAGGCGGTGCATTCGGCGGCAAAGGCCCCCTCGAAAGAAGGTTAGGCATGAACTGGTTCACACGCGTACGCAACTCTATCTCCTGGTTACCCAAGCGCAGCACCGACAAGGATCTGTGGGTCAAATGTCCGAACTGCCAGCAAATGGTGTTCGGTCAGGAGTATGAAGAGAACATGGATGTCTGCCCGCGCTGCGGCCACCATGGCCGGATCGGTGCGGACAAGCGGCTCGCGATGGTGCTGGACGAAGGCTTCCAGACGCTTCCCATTCCGGAAGTAAAGGAAGACCCGCTCAAGTTCCGCGATTCCAAGAAATACACCGACCGCCTGAAACAGGCTCGCGCCAAAAGCCCGCACAAGGACGCTTTCCTCGTTGGTGAAGGCGCCATCGAGGGCAAGCCGGCAGTCGTCGGCGTGCAGGACTTCACCTTCATGGGCGGCAGCATGGGCATGGCCGTGGGTACCGCCTTCTGCCAGGGCGCCGAACGCGCGCTGACGCTGCGCGCGCCCTATATCGTCGTGACGGCTGCGGGCGGTGCGCGCATGCAGGAAGGCATTCTCAGCCTGATGCAGATGCCCAAGGCGACCGTGATGACCCGGCGCCTGAAGGAAGCGGGCCTGCCCTATATCGTCGTGCTGACCGATCCGACCACGGGCGGCGTGACGGCGAGTTACGCCATGCTCGGCGATGTCCATATCGCGGAACCGGGCGCCCTGATCGGTTTTGCCGGGCAGCGCGTGATCCAGGACACCATTCGCGAACAGCTGCCCGAAGGCTTCCAGCGCGCTGAGTATCTGCACAAGCACGGCATGGTCGACATGGTCGTCCACCGCCACGATCTGCGCGATACGCTATCGACGCTGATCGATTACCTCGCCCCGGCCGAGGCGGCCTGAGCCTTTCGATGCGGGACTTCGCCCGCTCCGAAAACTCGGCCGTGCAGGCGCAGCTCGACCGGCTGGCCCAGCTGAGCGTACCCGATGGGCGGCTCGGACTTGTCACGATCCGGGCCCTGCTGGACCGGCTGGGTAATCCGCACGAGCGGCTGCCCCCGGTCTTCCATGTGGCGGGGACCAACGGCAAGGGTTCGACCTGTGCCTTTCTGCGCGCCATGCTGGAGGCGGAAGGCTACCGGGTTCACGTGACCACGAGCCCGCATCTCGTCCGCTACAACGAACGCTTTCGGGTGGCGGGCGAGCTGATCGGTGACGAACGCCTCGCCCAATTGCTCGGCGAAGTACTGGACGCCGGCGAGGATCTGAACCCCAGCTTCTTCGAAGTCACGATCGCCGCAGCCTTCACCGAATTCGCGCGCGTCCCGGCCGATGCCTGCGTGGTGGAAGTGGGCCTGGGTGGGCGGTTCGATGCGACCAATGTGCTGGAAAAACCTGCTGCGTGCGGGATAGCCGCGCTCGGCATCGACCACGAGCGCTTCCTGCTGGCACCCGAAGAGGGCGTGCCGGAAGCGCCCCTCGCCCGGATCGCTTTCGAGAAGGCGGGTATCGCGAAATCGGGGGCTTCGCTCGTCACTCTCTCCTATCCCGAAATCGCCTCTAGCGAGATCGAAGCCGCCGCCGCACGACACGGCGCGCCGCTGGCCATGCGCGCCCGGGAATGGTCTGCCGCGGCGACCGATCTCGAACTGCATTACGCCGACCGTCACGGGGAACTGGCGCTTTCTCTTCCCACCCTACCCGGACCTCATCAGCCCGAGAATGCCGCGCTGGCGGCCGCCATGCTGAGACATCAGGATTACGTGCCGGTCTCGGCCCGCGCCATCGCCTCAGGCATACGCAGTGCTGTCTGGCCGGCCAGACTTCAGCGCTTGGCGCCCGGGCCGCTTACCGGCGATCGCGAGATCTGGCTCGACGGCGGGCACAACCCCTCTGCCGGGGAGATACTGGGCCGCCATTTCGCAGGCCAGCGACTCCATCTGGTCATCGGCATGCTCGATGCAAAGGATCCCGCTGCGATCACGGCGCCGTTACGCGGCGCCATTTCCAGCGTGACTGTGGTCCCTGTGCCCGGCCACGATTGGCACCCGGTCGGTGCTTTCGCTGACGGAAGCCGGGCGGCGGAGGACGTTCCCGCCGCACTGGCCGCCCTTCCGCAGGACGGGCTGCCGGTGCTGATTGCCGGATCGCTCTATCTCGCCGGAGAGGTCCTGCGCCTGAACGCGGAATTGCCCGACTGATCGTCAGGCGGCGGAGGTCTCCGCCTCGCTCTCCCCGGCTTCGGGCGCCACGATCCCGGCGTTCCGCTTGCCGCGGCTCTCGCGGTACCATTCAAGGCACACCAGCACCGCGGCGCCAAGGCCGATCCAGGTCGTGAGAATGAAGACGTCGTAATAGCCCTGGTTCTCGATCATCTCGCCAAGAGCGCCGCGCCCGAGCGTACCCACAAGCAGCGTAAGCGACGACAGCAAAGCGTATTGGACGGCACTGAACTTCTTCGACACAATCGACGACAGCCAGGCAATATAGGCGGCACCCGCAATCCCGATGGCAAGGTTTTCGAAAGCGATGGTGATCGTCAGCCTTGCCAGAGCCGCATCGCCGATGCCGGGCACCTGCTCGATCAGATAGGTGAAGCCGATCGCGTCGCTGAACGCCTGCATGTTCGCGCCCCCAACAGCCATATCCGCATAGAGCAGATTGGTAAGCGCGGCGAGAATGCCGCCGATAAGCAGCGTCGCCATCCGCCCGATCGTGGTGAGCATCAGTCCGCCCAAAGCGAGGCCTGCGATGATTGCGCCAACGCCGAAGAACTTGGACGCGAAGGCAACATCGTCATTGGTGTACTGAAGCTCGCCCAGATAGAAAGGATAGGCAAAGGTGCCCCAGATCGCATCGCAGATGCGATAGGTCAGAACCACGGCGAGAATCAGCACCAGCGACCACCCCATACGCCCCACAAATTCGACCAAAGGCAGAACCAGCGCGCGATAGAGATGATCGAGCGCAAACGCGCCTCCGGTCGCGGGCGCTTCGTCCACGGTGAGCAAATGCTTGCCCTGCTTCTTTTGCGATGCGAGCCAGCCCGCAATCAGGGCAGGCAGGATAATGGTCGCCACAATGATCCACGGACCGACATTTACGGTAAATTCGGTCGGGTTAGGCCGATCTTCCGGCGCATAGGTCATCGACATAATCATGAAGGCGAGCACCACACCGATCGCCCCAGCCCAGAGAAGGCCCACTAGAGCCAGGGCACGATTGCGGACCTTCGGCGCGAGTTCGCCGGCCTTTCGCAAGGCGCGAACCTGCAGCTCGCTTTCATTGGCGACGTCAGACGCTTCCTCGTCCGCGTTCGGAGCCCACAGACCGATGAAGCCGACAAACAGGAGAATCGCCCCCATCAGCGCATAGGTTTCCGGCCATCCGATGCGCGCGGCGATGATGAGGCCTAGCGCGCCGCCGACCAGAGAAGAAAGCCGGTAACCCATCTGATAGACGGTCGAGAGGATGTCGATGGTCGCGCGTTCGTCGGCAACGTCGATGCGCCAGGCATTGATCGCGATATCCTGCGTGGCACTGGCAAAAGCGCCAATGCCCGCCAAAAGGCTGAACCAACCGAGCTGGGTTCGTGGTTCAAGTATGCTCATGGTCACAAGAATCGCGCCCAGCAGCAATTGCATTGGGACGATCCACTGCTTGCGTCGTCCCAGTTTGCGTAGGACGGGGATATTGACCTTGTCGATCAGCGGAGACCAGAGGAACTGGAAGGCATAGGCCAGACCGATCAGGCTGAAGATACCCATCGTCTCGAGGTCGACCTCCGCCTCGGTAAGCCACGCGAACAAGGTGCCGAGAAAGAGAGCAAAGGGCAGACCGCTGGCGAAACCGAATAGTAGCATGAAGCCCGTTTTCCGGTTCGTAAGCGCAAGGCCGAGAACTTTGAGCGCGGATTTCTTTTTCTTTTCTGCCGCTTCGGCCATGCAAGAGCGTCCTTCCGTTTATCGTATTTTTTGCGACACTAGCGCCTGGATAGAGAAAGGAACAGGCGCAATGGGAGTTCCTTAGCCGCAGCCAGATGGCGATGAACGTATGTCGTTATAGAGGGGGTCAAAATACTCACGGCTGGCTGAACCGGCGCTTGCTGCTTTGGCCTGTGGGGCGATGCTCCGTCAGGACCGAGTTATGGTCATCCACTCTAAGCGAAGAAGACCGCTGCGCATTGCGGCACGAGGAAGCCTTGCGCGCTTCCTGCGGAAAGCTTAACCGCGCTGTCATGGCCGAAAACAGACTTCCCGAAGCCGGCGACCGGATCGCCAAGCTGCTCGCCCGCGCTGGCGTTGCAAGCCGCCGAGAGATCGAGCGGATGATCGCCGACGGGCGTGTTTCGCTCAACGGCAAGGTGCTCGACACGCCGGCGATCAAGCTGGAGAGCCTTCGCGGCGTGAGTGTCGACGGCAAGCCCGTGGGTGAAGCCGAGGCGACGCGGCTGTTCGCCTTTCACAAGCCGTCGGGCCTTATCACGGCAGAACACGATCCCAAGGGACGGCCGACAATCTATGCCGCGCTGCGCAATGCCCTGCCCAAGGATGCCGGCAGGGTGATGCCGGTGGGCCGTCTCGACTTCAACACGGAGGGGCTGCTGCTGCTCACCAATGACGGCGAAATGAAGCGCGCGATGGAGCTGCCGTCGACCGGCGTGCCGCGCACCTACCGTGCCCGGGCATTCGGCGACATCACCCAGGCGCAGCTCGACGAACTGATCGAAGGCGTCGAGATCGACGGAGTCCGCTACGGCCAGGTCGAGGCCAATCTCGAACGCGGGTCGGGCCGCAACCGCTGGATCGAAATGACTTTGCGCGAAGGGAAGAACCGCGAAGTCCGCAGGATTCTGGAGCATCTCGGGCTCGAAGTGAACCGCTTGCTACGCATCGGCTACGGCCCCTTCCATCTTGGCGATTTGCCCCGCGGGCAGGCGGTCGAGATCAAGCGCGGCGATGTCGAGGGGTTCAAGCGGGAGCTGGCGCGCGGAGGCCGTTCGTGAGGATCATTGCCGGCGACTGGCGCGGGCGCAATATCGTCGCGCCCAAGGGAGACCTCACGCGCCCGACATCGGACCGCACGCGCGAGACCCTGTTCAGCATGCTCGCCAGTCGCCTCGGCAGCTTTGACGACATCTCGGTGGTCGATCTGTTCGCCGGGTCCGGCGCGCTGGGCCTCGAAGCCCTTTCGCGCGGCGCAGCCTCCTGCCTCTTCGTCGAGCAGGAAAGCGAGGCGGTGAAGGCGATCAGAGCCAATATCGACACTTTCGATGCACGTACCCGGACCCAGGTCCAGCAAGGCTCGGTCATGGCCCTCGCCCCTGCAAAAGTGCCGCATGATCTGATCCTGCTCGATCCGCCCTACGACACCGGCGCCGGTCAGGTAGCTCTCGACCGGATGGCGCGGCTCGGCTGGATCGGTAGCGCCAGCTGGATCGCATTGGAAACCCGCAAGGACGAAGATATTGCGGTCAAGGCATTGGAGATCGAAAGCGAGCGGGTCGTCGGCAAGGCGAAGCTCACGCTGTTACGATTGAAAGACTAGCCCCCCAAAAAGAAAGGGCGGGACCGCATATGCAGCCCAGCCCTATTCTCTTTCTGCAGATCGCTCTGCAAACCTACATGTAGGGTTAGTTGTTCGGACGTGTTGCCGGAAGCGGCTCGTTAATTTCGCTTGCCGGACGACCCGGCCAATATTCGAGAGGGCGGTTTACGCCTGCACCACGCTTGCCGGCTTCCCACGCATTAATGCAATTATCCTGTTCGTCGGCCGAACAGATCGGGAGGTCTCCGGTCGGAGGACCTGCGTCCGCCGGCGTCGATTGGACGACTTCGCTGCTCACGAAGCGCGGGGACATGGAACTGGCAGATGCTGCCGAGGTTCTGGCGGTCGCGGCGGTGCTGGAATTGTTCATGCCCGACATCTGGGCGTTGATCTGCTGCCAAGCCATCGTGCGCTGTTCCGGAGTCATCTCGTAGATGCGGACACGCTGGGGATCGGTAAGCACCCACCACGCTTCGGTCTGGGTCGGCTCCAGGGTCCAGTAATATTCCTGAACGTCGCTGGGCCACGCATCGTAAGCGCCACGGCGGTCTGCTGGCCATCCTTCGTACATCGTGGTCTGGGCGTCGGTAAGAACATAGGCCTCACCATCTGCAGTGACAGCCATATCTTGGGAAATTGCGGGGGCGGCAGCAAAAGTAAGGGCTGCGGCGCTGGCAAAAATGATACTTTTCATAATCTAGTCTCCTGACGTTGACCTTGAGCCTAGTACGCGGCGGGACGGCTGATTGTTCCGAAGACGCCCCCGGGGGGTTGTACAGCGAGGCTGCGTTCCCTAGTTGTTCTGACACAATGCCAGACCTATCGACCCCGCTCGAAAACGCCGGAAATGCCGACGTTCCAGCCTATGCCGCTACCCTGAACGAGCCGCAGAAACAGGCTGTGCTGACCACTGAAGGCCCGGTCCTGATGCTGGCGGGGGCTGGCACTGGCAAGACCGCCGCGCTCACCGCCCGGCTGGCGCATCTGATTGCCACCCGCAGGGCTTGGCCGAGCGAAATTCTCTGTGTCACATTTACCAACAAGGCCGCGCGCGAGATGCGCGAACGCGTGGGCCGTCATATCGGCGATGCGGTCGAAGGCATGCCCTGGCTCGGCACTTTCCATTCGATCGGTGCAAGGATGCTGCGCCGCCATGCCGAGATCGTGGGCCTGCAAAGCAATTACACCATCATCGATACCGATGATCAGCTGCGCCTGCTGAAACAGCTCATCCAGGAGCAGGATCTAGATGAAAAACGCTGGCCTGCCCGCCAGCTGGCCGGTCTGATCGATCGCTGGAAGAACCGCGGGCTCAATCCGGGCGATCTCGATACGGTTGAAAACGAAGCCTATGCCAACGGGCGCGGCGCGCAGTTCTACAAGCTTTACCAGGACCGCCTGAAAGCGCTGAACGCCTGCGACTTCGGCGACCTGCTGCTGCATATGCTCAACATCTTCCGCCAGCATCACGATGTGCTGGCGCAGTATCAGCAGCGTTTCAAATACATCCTGGTGGACGAATATCAGGACACCAATCAGGTCCAGTATTTGTGGCTGCGCCTGCTGGCACAGGCACACAAGAATATCTGCGTGGTGGGCGACGATGATCAGTCGATCTATTCCTGGCGCGGAGCCGAAGTGGCCAATATCCTGAAGTTCGAAAAGGATTTCCCCGGCGCGGCGGTCATCAAGCTGGAACAGAACTACCGGTCGACACCGCAAATCCTGGCGGCGGCTTCCGGCCTGATCGATGCCAACAGCGAACGGCTGGGCAAGACACTGTGGACCGAGCTTCCCGCGGGAGAAAAGGTGCGCGTCGTCGGCATCTGGGACGGCCCGGAAGAGGCCCGCCGGGTGGGCGAGGCGATTGAACGGCTGGAAAGCGAAGGCGCCCCGCTCGATCAGGTAGCCATTCTGGTGCGCGCCCAGTACCAGACCCGCGAGTTCGAAGACCGCTTCATTCAGATCGGCCTCAATTACCGCATCGTCGGCGGCTTCCGCTTTTACGAGCGCGCCGAAATTCGCGACGCCCTCGCCTATCTGCGCACAATCGCCCAGCCAGCAGACGATCTGGCGTTCGAAAGGATATACAACCAGCCCAAGCGCGGGCTCGGTGCGAAGACGCTCGAAGCGATGCGCCGCCACGCCCGCCGCACGCAGCAACCGCTCGCGGCCGCGTCGCTCGATCTCGCCGATAGCGATGAACTGCCTGCCCGCGCGCGCAACACTCTGGTCGGCCTGCTCAGCCAGTTCGTCCACTGGCGCGAAATGGCAGGAAAGGTCACCCCTTCCGAATTGCTGCGCACGGTTCTGGTGGAAAGCGGTTACGAGGAAATGCTGCAGAAAGATCGCAGCGCGGAAAGCGCCGGGCGGCTGGAAAACCTGTCCGAGCTTGCGCGGGCGATGGAAGAGTACGAAACGCTCACCGATTTCCTCGAACATGTTAGCCTGGTGATGGACAATGACCGCGCCGACGATGGCGAAAAGGTCACCATCATGACCATGCACGCCGCGAAGGGGCTGGAATTCGATCACGTGTTTCTGCCCGGATGGGAAGAAGGCGTGTTCCCCAGCCAGCGGGCGATCGACGAAGGCGGGCTCGCCAGTCTCGAGGAAGAACGACGGCTGGCCTATGTCGCGATCACTCGCGCCAAGCGCCGCTGTACCATTTTCCACGCCGCGAACCGGCGCATCTATGGGCAATGGACCAGCTCCATACCCAGCAGGTTCATCGGCGAGCTGCCGGATGAACATGTGGAAAGCGAAACCACGATGAGCGGCGGCGCGTCCCTGTGGCGCGCGAACTGGACCGAAACCGAAGATCCCTTCGCCCATGTTTCAACCGCACGTCCGGACCGCAGCACGGCGCGCGGGCCCGGCTGGCAGCGCGCACTGGCAAGCGGCTATGAGACGGCGCCTAAAAGATTGGCGGAATCGGGGAAAAGCGCGGCGAGTTTCGCGGCAAAACCCCGCACCGATGTCAGCATCGGCGCGCGGGTGTTTCACGATAAATTCGGCTACGGCCTCGTCACCGATCAGGAAGGCAACAAGCTGGAAATCGAATTCGAGAAGTCCGGCACGAAGCGGGTCCTAGACAGCTTCGTAAAGCTCGCCGCCGAATAAGCGGCAAGCCTTTTGCCCTGATCTCCTGAATGGAATTCTGAGGCAGAATTTCCGCGCCTTAAAGCGCGGAAACGTCCAGGAAGCTTGGGCGCGGGCCGTTCCATTCGCCCGGCGCGGTTGGGCCGTCATCGCGATCGTTGTCCCGGTAAGAACGCTTCGCCTTCTTTTCCGGTTCGCTATCCCGGCTGCGACGCGATCTGGCGGGCGCTTCTTCCGGATCGCCGCGCTTTTCCCTGACGGGCTTTTCCTTGGGCGCTTCGACCAGTTCGACGCGGACATCCTTCTTGCCGAAGACGGCAATCGGGGTCTTGGTCAGCTTTTCGACATTCTGGATCGCTTCCGCGTCTTCGCCGGTCACGAAGGTGAATGCGCGGCCTTTGGCCCCTGCCCGCCCCGTACGGCCGATCCGATGTACGTAATCGTCCGGGTGCCAGGGTGTGTCGAAATTGAAGACGTGGCTTACGCCCTTCACATCCAGTCCGCGCGCCGCGACATCAGACGCGACAAGGATGTTGACCTCGCCCGCCTTGAATCGCTCCAGTTCCTGGATCCGGCTGGACTGATCCATGTCGCCGTGGATCTCGCTACTTGCGAAACCGTGACGCTGCAGGCTCTGGTTGAGCTCGCGCACGGTGGTCTTGCGATTGGCGAAGATGATCGCCGTTTCCACCAGATCGTTACGGAGCAACCAGCGCAGCGTCTCACGCTTCTTGCGCGGCTCCACCGGGATCTTGAATGCGGTGATGTCCTTGTTGGTGGTGGCTGCCCGGCTCACTTCGATCCGCTTGGGATTGTCGAGGAACTTCTTGGCCAGCTTTTCGATCGGCGGCGGCATGGTCGCCGAAAACAGCATGGTCTGCCGTGTTTCGGGAAGCTTGTCGCAAATGAATTCGATATCGGGAATGAACCCCATATCCAGCATCCGGTCGGCTTCGTCGATGACGAGCAGCTCGCAGCCATTGAGCAGGATTTTTCCACGCTCGAACAGGTCCATCAGGCGGCCCGGGGTCGCAATCAGGACATCGACGCCATCGTTAAGCGCCTTGACCTGATCGCCCATCTGCACGCCGCCGATCAGCAGCACGAGCTTGAGATCGTGATTCTTGCCGTATTTCTCGAAATTTTCGGCGACCTGGGCGGCCAATTCCCGCGTCGGAGCGAGAATGAGGCTGCGGGGCATCAGAGCACGGCGGCGGCCGCTCGCAAGAATGTCGATCATCGGCAGGACGAAACTGGCTGTCTTGCCAGTACCGGTCTGCGCGATGCCGATGATGTCTTTCATCATCAGTACCGGCGGGATGGCCTGTGCCTGGATCGGAGTCGGCTCGGTGTAGCCGGCCTCTTCGACGGCTTTGAGCAGGTCTGCGGAAAGGCCGAGATCGGCAAAACTCATGCGGCTAACGATTGCCCCTTTTCAGGAAAAATATCAGAAAATACCAGAAAAGGCCGCGCCAAGGCGGCCTCTAGCGAGGGCGCCCATCGCCAATTCATCGCCTCAAGTCAAGGAAAACCGCCTCAGTCGACGGGTTCGACAGCCAATTGCGTGAACCGTGTCACCTGGCATTTGGCCCCTGCCCGGCTCAGTAGCCGGTCGCGATTGATGCAGATCTTTCCATCGTCGCTGCGCTCCATATAAAAGCCGCGGTAGAAATCGCGCGGGCTGCAGCCCTTTTCGAGCTTGGCCAGGAGCGTCCTGCGGTCATGGGTAAACATGGCCAGGCGATCGCCTTGGTCGGCAACGCCGCCGATATCTTCGCTATCCACGCATTTGGCATAGGGCCGTTCTACCAATCGCCGGCGCGGACTCGCCTGGGATGAGCTGGCGGTAAGATTCTGGCGTACTGGCCCGCGGGCGGGCGAAATGCGCAAGATGATGCGCCGCTCGATCCGGACCTGCTCGTTTGTAGAGGGGCCGATACCCTCGAACAACGGCGACCAGGCCGGCGCTTCCCTAGCCAGAGGCAGCGGTGACATCCGCCGGTCGCGAATCTGCTGCGCCTGCTCCGGGCGGACCTCCTCGGCGGAGGGATCAGCGCCGGTCTCTACCGTCAGGGGCAGCAGCAGCACGACAGGTGCAAGAAAGAAGGGCAAGCTTGGCATGCGTAGAAGTGTCAGAGTTCCCTTGGCGGCACCGAAGACAGCAGGATGGCTTCGTGACTGTCGCCCTACCCTCGCATCCTTGAATACCGGCTTAATTGATTGGCAGGCGTTGGCAATAGGGTGACTTCCCCCATCGCTTTATGCCATTCGGGGCGCATGACCCGCGATCCCTCTTTCCTTGCGGCCGTGGCCGATTTGCTCGGTCCGCGCGGCTTCACGACCGATCCCGAATTGCTGGACCCGTGGCTAACCGACTGGCGCGGCAGGTTCACCGGCAAGGCGCTTGGCCTAGCCTCTCCAGCGAGCACACAGGAGGTGTCCGCGCTGGTCAAGCTATGCGCCGCACACGAGGTGCCGATCGTTCCCCAGGGCGGCAACAGCGGCATGTCCGGCGGCGCCACCCCCGATACCACCGGCAAAAGCCTCATCCTCTCCCTCCGCCGTATGAATGATTTTGGTGCATTTGACGTGAAGGCGCGCCAGATCACGTGTGGTGCAGGCGTCATTCTCCAGACCCTCCACGAACGGGTTGCCGAACAAGGCCTTCGCTTTCCCCTCACCCTCGGAGGAAAAGGATCCGCCACTATTGGCGGACTGATATCGACCAATGCTGGCGGCACACAGGTATTGCGGCACGGGACGATGCGCGCTCAGGTGCTGGGGCTGGAAGCGGTCATGGCCGACGGCTCCGTGCTCGACACGCTTACCCCGCTGAAGAAAGACAACCGCGGTTTCGACCTGAAGCAATTGCTCATTGGCTCCGAAGGGACATTGGGCATCGTGACCGCAGCTACATTGCAGCTCTTGCCACAAATCGGCGATCGGCGCGTCATCTGGGCAGGCCTCACATCGATTCAAAAGGCGCGAGAGCTGCTGCTCCATTGCGAGGCCCAAGCCCCCGACTTCTTGGAAGGATTCGAAGTCTTACCGAATCATAGCCTCGAGGCGGTGCTCGCCCACCTTCCCGACGCGCGTAGTCCGGTCGCCGAGAAGTATCCCTGGCATGCGTTGATCGAGCTGACCGCAATCCAAGGCGAAAGCGAACCTCTCACGCAGAAAACGGAAGCCTTGATGGTTTCGGCATTCGAGGCAGATCTTGTTGAAGATGCCGTTATCTCCGCCAATGAAACGCAAGCAGAGGCATTCTGGTTACTGAGGGATTCGATCGCCCCGGCAGAAAGAGCGATCGGTCCTGCCATGCAGCACGACATTGCGATTCCGGTTCCGCTGATGGCCGACTTCATTGAGAAAGTATCGCCGGAAATCGAAGACCGTTTCCCAGGGACGACGACCGTTGCATTTGGCCACCTCGGCGACGGCAACGTGCACTTTCATGTCCTCGCGCCGAAGGGAGCCGACCCGCAACGCTGGGAGGCAGGCGAGGCGAAGGAAGTCAGCGGGTTCGTACATGATAAAGTTTCGCAATGGGGAGGCTCCATCAGCGCGGAACACGGAATTGGGCAGGTTAAGCGGGATGAGCTGGGACGGCTGGGCGACCCTGCAAGGCTGGCACTCATGCGGAACATAAAGGCCGCACTCGATCCAAAGGGCATTATGAATCCCGGGAAACTGGTGCCGCTTGCGAAACAAGCTGCAACTACGTAAGGCCCACGGTCCGGCGCGTAATGCCGCTATCGGTATGGTTCGCCAAATCAGTTTTATTCTAAAAGACTTGTCGGAGATTATTCATGGCCAGCGCGCCGCAGCAGCCCCAATTGCCTTTGTTCTTCAACGATCTCATGCCGTTGAACAGCCGGGATCATAAGAACTATCGCTCGCGCATGATCGACAGCGCTCCGTGGCTTTCCAAAGCACATGCCATTCCGTTGACTGTCGACGAATTTGTCCAGGCCCAGCGTAATTTCCCGATTGTGTTTTCCAGCGGCGAGAATCCGCTTCCCCTCGCGCTCATGGGCCTCAACGAAGGCGTGAACACTTTCGTGGATGAAAGCGGCAAGGTGACCGAACAGGTTTACCTTCCAGCCTACATCCGCCGCTACCCCTTCATGCTGGCGAAGCTTCAGAAGGACGCGACCGAGCTTTCCTTGATGTTTGACCCCACCAGCGAAGCGTTGGGCGAATTCGCTGATGGAGAGCGCCTGTTCGACGACGAGGGCAATACCACGGATGCCACCAAACGTGTCCTGGAGTTCTGCGAACATTTCGAACAAGCAGCACAGCGCACTCAAGCCTTTCTCGCTGAAATCAAGGAAGCCGGTCTTCTCATGGATGGCGAAGTTGCCATTCAGCGCCAGGACACCGACAAGCCCTTCGTATATCGCGGGTTCCAGATGGTCGACCAAGAAAAGCTCCGCGAGGTCAGTGCCGAAAAGCTGGAAGCCTGGAACAAGAACGGTCTCCTCATGCTGATCCATGCCCACATCTATTCTCTCGAACTGATGCGGGTCATCTTCGCGAGGCAGATGCAGCAAGGCTCGGCTCCGCAGCCTACATCACAAGCGAACCTGCCCAACTGATTTATTGAAGTTAGCCGGTGACCCGACGTCAGATTTCCCGCCCTCTTGGCCTGCTTCGGCTATCAGGGACGCGTTCGGGTCACCGGTTATTGATTCTGCCTGCGCTGGTTCTGATCGCAGCCTGCAACCCAGCAATGGGCGGACCGGGTAGAGCGAGCGCCTCCTTGGCATCGCCGCTACAAACATTTCAGGACAAAGAAGTCCGGCTTTATGAAATAGGGTACCGCCTGGCATCGGCGAATGCGCCTTACTGCGACCGGACGGAACCAACACTCGGTTTCTTGATCCACGACGCTGGAGCGTACGACGACGCCAATCGGGTCAGAGAAGAGTTCGGATTGGTTGGCGATATCGGCGTTCAGGCTGTCGCCCCCTATTCACCTGCATCCGTTGCCGGCATTAAAATCAATGATACGATTATCGCGATTGATGGACAGCCAGTCGTTTCCTTTCAGCCAGATCTGGAGGAGACCTGGCGGCGTGCGCTCGACATCAGACGCAAGATATCTGCATCCGCCAGCAGTGGAAGCGTAACAGTAGAATGGTCTTCTTCAGATACGGGTGTTCAACGTGCCGATCTTGAGGTTGCGAAGGTCTGCAAGTCCCAAGTGGAATTGCTATCGAAGAGTGACAGCGCTCTGGCAGATGGCACTCGTATTCTGGTGGGAGACCGATTTCCGGGTCTAGCGTATAGCGATGATGAATTGGCTGCCGTTCTGGCTCACGAAATGGCGCACAATGTTCTGAACCACATTGAATTCTTGATTGAAAACGGCCGCTCCGGAAACCGTGGCCGCAATTCCGAACGAGATGCCGATCGCTTGATGCCTTGGCTTCTGGCGAATGCCGGGTATGACCCGGGGGCTGCTAGTCGCATGATGCAAAGATACGGACCACGCCATTCGGGAGGCATTTTCCGCAGTCGTAGCCATGACGGCTGGGATGAACGCGTTTCTCTGATCCAAACTCAAGTCGAAGCAGTGAATCGGATCAGGTCGCACACCGGTGATGCGCGGGTGGATTGGCGTATCCACTTCAAGCCGCTTTTGAACGAAATCTGATCGACGCGGTCAGAGTGGCCCCTACTTGCGATAATCCGCATGTCGTGTGGGCGGTTGATATTGAACCACGCTTTGTAGTGCTTACTTATGAAAAGCCGGGGTCGTTTTCCCCTCATGACGGGCCCGGTTGCGGCGCGATCTTTTCGCGCCACCTCCCTGAACCTTGGCTACCTCGTGCAAATGCACGAGGTAGTTTTTTATTGCGCTGCTTCGAGTCCAGGAGGGCAGCCTAGCATGATTGTTCGCTCAGCCACCTCCCGCACCATTTGGGTAAGCAGTGTTACAAGCTGATCGGCATGGCTGGTCAAATTCGCAAACTCAGCGTCAAGGTAGATTGACCGGCAGATTTCCAGTTGAAATGCCTGGATCATGCAATTGGGGTTCCCGTGCCTATCGAGAACGTAACCGCCTGCGTAGGGCCTGTTACGAACAAGATGGCGACGCGCTTGTCGGAAGAACAGCTCAACCGAATCCAAAATCTCACCATGGCAACTGCCTCCGAATCGATCGCCAAGGACGAATTCGATAGGTGGAAAATTGTCATGCATCCTTGGCAAAGGAGGCATTGAATGAAGATCGATCAGCGCCGCGCACCCAAACCTATCTCGCGTGCCTTTGAGCATCTCGTTCAACCGGTCATGATAAGGACGATGAATTTCTGCTATCCGGTTTGAGAGTTCATCCATTGCGAGTGGGGAATTCCATATCTCTTCCCTGCCCAGGCGGCGGGGGACAAGACCTAGCCCATTCCTTGCTCTCCGTCTTGCCGGGGTCGCAGGTCGCGGCTCCTCAGCCTTGTCACTTACCATTCCCCAGTCGACGTCATCTACATCCCGGTTAAGGTCGATCATGGCTCGTGGGGCATCGGCTATGAGAATTGCGGCCCCCGTGTGTTGAGCAATCGCGATTGCGAGCTTATCGACCATCCTATCTTCCAGCTTAAGTCTTGAAGGTTCAGGATCGCGCATCTTTTTGATTAGGGAGTCAGGATAAAGACGTCCGGCGTGAGGGACAGACAGAACGACCGGAATTAACGCGGCACCTACGGAAGAATAGCGAAAAGCCGGTTGGTTTACCTGCGAAATACGGCCACCAACCTCCATCGCGATTGCTTCTAAGGCATTCGTGTTCAACATATTGCATTTCGCTCCAAAAGAGGCGGTCAAACATGACACATAGAGATTTATGCCTCGGAATTGGAACCATATCGCTTCCAAGGCACCGTGCTGCATCACAAGGCGGGTCAGGCTGGATCACCTTACCCACCTGAGCAGTGGTTTTTTTAAAAGGTTCGATCTAAGACGATTGCCATGGCTGATCCCAAGAATCTCATTTTGCTAGCTGAAGATGATGAGGCCATGCGCCTTTATCTGGAACGCGCGTTGGAAAATGCAGGTTTCGAAGTGGATTCAGTGGACCGGGGAACTGAAGCGGTAACTTTGCTCGAAGGCAAGATGTACGACCTGTTGCTTTCAGATATCGTAATGCCTGGCATGGACGGCATCGAACTCGCCCAGCGATGCAATAAGATCAGCCCTTCGACCAAGATCATGTTCATCACTGGATTCGCCGCGGTCAGTCTTAAAGCAAGCCGCGAACAACCCAACGCGAAGGTCTTATCCAAGCCATTTCACCTTCGCGATCTGGTGCTGGAAGTGCGACGTGTGCTGAGCGAACCAATGAGCGCGCAAATATATTGAAATTGGCCTTGCGTGCCTGTGACACTCCCGTTAAGGCGCGTCCTTACCGGCCCGGCCGGCTCATTCGATGTGTGGGCGTATAGCTCAGTGGTAGAGCACTATGTTGACATCGTAGGGGTCCCAAGTTCAATCCTTGGTACGCCCACCATCGGAATTTCCAAGAGTCGGAGTCTGAATTGCACACCGATCTTGATCTAGCGCTTGGTGCGCAAAGCAACCGAGGCCGCGAAAACTTCTGACGTCGATGTACTGCACCGCTCTGACGACGAGTGCTCTTCTCTAAAGAGATGGGCACCTACGCCTAAACTGCGCAAAAACAATAAATTTTGATCAGAAGCAAATCCTTCGCCCAAATCAAAAAGGCCGGCCCCGCAGTTGCGAAACCGGCCCAAGAAATTTTTCGCGATAAAGCTTATGCGCTTACAGGCGCATCAACGAAATCGTCATCATCATCGTCAGCAGCAATGATGATGCCTGCGATGACAGCTGCTGCTGCAAGAGCAGCAATAATCAAAGAAGAGCCGCCAGCCAGATCTGAGGTTTCTTCAACCGGCTGCGAGCTACGCTGAGCGTCAGCGGCCGTAGCGACGACCGGAGTTGCAGCCATAGCCACTGCAGCAAAAGGAAGGATGAACTTTTTCATATCTACACTTACTCCTAATTTAACCCTGCTTACCCGAGGGCCTTTGGATTTGATAGGCGGCGGAATATCGGACCAAACAAATAAGTTCAACCCCATTCGGCCTAATTCGCCTCACAAACTGCCCTTTAAATATCTGGTCATTAGTGAGAATTTCCTCACTGCTCGCAAACATCGCACAGTTCAATGATGCAAACTAGCGAAAAACGGTGCGGTTCCAGTTCATCACGCCCGCTACGACGCGCGAAAAGTCGCCGTTGCATTTTTGCATCATATTTCTCTCTTTTTGGCAGCGACCTATCATACGCAGGTGATGAACACCCGAGCTGCGGCGAGCGAATCCGAAATAAAACAGACCAATTAAAGAACGAGGTCAACGTCCCGTCAGAGAGTAGTAGTTAGCCGCGGCCAGTCATATAGCTGCGATCGGGTTCGCCACGCGCAAAATCGCACCACCTTGCTCTGAAAGCAAGCTATGCTAAGGCGCGCGCAATCAAACTTCGAACAGACAGGAAACCCATGGCCAAGATCAAGGTAGCCAACCCGGTCGTCGAACTCGACGGCGACGAAATGACGAAGATCATCTGGAAGTGGATCCGCGAACGGTTGATCCTTCCCTATCTCGATATCGACCTTAAGTATTACGACCTCTCGATCGAAAAGCGCGACGAGACCGACGACCAAATCACAGTCGACGCGGCCAATGCGATCAAGGAGCACGGGGTCGGCGTGAAGTGCGCAACGATCACTCCCGACGAAGCCCGCGTCGAGGAATTCGGCCTCAAGAAGATGTGGCGTTCGCCCAACGGCACCATCCGCAACATTCTCGGCGGCGTGGTCTTTCGCGAACCCATTGTGATCGACAACGTGCCGCGTCTTGTACCCGGCTGGACCGATCCCATTGTTGTCGGACGTCATGCCTTCGGGGACCAATATCGCGCCACCGACACGCTGATCCCCGGCGCCGGCAAGCTGCGTCTCGTCTTCGAAGGCGAAAACGGCGAGAACATTGACCTCGACGTGTTCGAATTCCAGAGCCCCGGCGTCGCCATGGCGATGTACAACCTCGACGACAGCATCCGCGACTTCGCGCGCGCCAGCTTCGCTTACGGCCTCGACCGCAAATGGCCGGTGTATCTGTCGACCAAGAACACCATCCTCAAGAAGTACGATGGCCGCTTCAAGGACCTGTTCCAGGAAGTGTTCGACGCCGAATACAAAGAGCAGTTCGAAAAGCACGGTCTCACTTACGAGCACCGTCTGATCGACGATATGGTCGCTGCCGCCCTCAAGTGGAACGGAAAGTTCGTTTGGGCCTGTAAGAATTACGACGGCGACGTCCAGTCGGATATCGTGGCGCAGGGCTTCGGTAGCCTCGGCCTGATGACTTCGGTACTGATGACCCCAGATGGAAAGACTGTGGAAGCGGAAGCTGCGCACGGTACTGTCACGCGTCACTATCGCCAGCATCAAGAAGGCAAGGCAACTTCAACCAACCCGATCGCCAGTATCTTCGCTTGGACACGCGGTTTGATGTACCGCGGCAAGTTCGACAATACGCCTGACGTGGTGAAGTTCGCTGAAACACTTGAAAAGGTCTGCATCAAGACCGTCGAAAGTGGAAAGATGACGAAGGATCTCGCCCTTCTCATCGGTCCGCAGCAGAGCTGGATGACGACCGAGCAGTTCTTCCAAGCCATCGTCGAAGGCTTGGAAACGGAAATGGCAAACTGGGGCTGAAACCCCGCGGCTTCCGGGTCGTTATCCGGGTAAGCCAGATCATTGGGGGTCGGCGCGCAGCCGGCCCCTTTTTGTTTGGGATCGCACAAATTTAGACGGGGTTCTAATGGCAAAGCAGCCAGCTAAAAAGCGTACAACTCGCCGCAAGGGTTCAGAAAAGTTCGGCCAGAAGCGGCTCGACATTCGCAATGCCAAGATCAAGGACATTCCGGGAATCGCGAATCTGGTCCGACGGGTTTACGAGGATATGCCTGCCTACACACACGGCGAAATCCGAGGGCAGATCAACAACTTCCGAGAAGGCTGCTTCGTCGCCCTGCTCGACGACGAGGTGGTCGGTTATTGCGCGACAATGCAGCTTGCGGAAGCCTTGGCATTCCAGGAACATGACTGGGACGAAATTACCGGCAATGGATACGGCAGCCGGCACGATCCCACCGGCGACTGGCTATATGGATACGAAATGTGCGTCGATCCCAAGGTGCGTGGTGTTCGCATAGGGCGACGCCTCTATGAAGAACGTCGCGCGTTGGCCGAGGAAAAGGACCTGACAGGGATCGTCTTTGCTGGGCGGATGCCGAATTATCGCCGACTGCGCCGCAAGGTCGAAGGCCCGCAGGATTATCTGGACCAAGTCGTCGGCGGTAAGCTGCATGATCCCGTCCTGCGCTTCCAACTCGCCAATGGCTTCGAACCGGAACGAGTGATCGAAGGGTACTTACCGGAAGATAAGGCCAGCATGGCGAATGCCGTGATGATGGTCTGGCGCAACCCCTATGTCGAGCGAGATCAGCCAGTAAAGAAACGCCTTCCACGAGGGGTGGAGGCAGTACGCGTAGCGACCTGTCAGTTGCAAGCGCGGCAAGTCGCAGACTATAACGAATTCATGCGCCACGTCACCTATTTCGTAGATGTGGCAAGCGACTACGAATCAGACTTCATCGTATTTCCCGAACTCTTCACGCTCATGCTTTTAAGTTTCGAGGAAAAAGAACTCTCTCCCGTCGAAGCAATCGAGCGCCTTTCGGAATATACGCCGCGTCTTCAGGCCGACATCTCCGAAATGGCAATGCGCTACAACATCAACATTATTGCTGGTAGCCATCCCACGCGCATGGACGATGGAGACATCCACAACGTCGCCTATGTTTGCCTGCGCGACGGATCGGTGCATGCCCAGGAAAAGATCCATCCCACCCCGAACGAGCGCTATTGGTGGAACATCAAGGGCGGCGACAAGGTCGAGGTCATCCAGACCGACTGTGGGCCGATCGGGGTGCAGATTTGCTACGATAGTGAGTTTCCCGAACTCTCCCGCCGCTTGGCCGACGAAGGCGCTCGCATCATTTTCGTGCCTTTTTGTACCGACAGCCGGCAAGGCTATCTTCGCGTCAGATATTGTGGTCAGGCACGGGCGATTGAGAATCAGTGCTTTGTGGTCCTCTCCGGCAATGTCGGTAATTTGCCCAATGTCGGCAACATGGACATTCAGTATGCCCAAAGCTGCATCCTAACGCCCTGCGATTTCCCCTTCGCGCGTGACGGGATCGCTGCCGAGGCGACCGAGAATGTCGAGACACTTACTATCAGCGACATCAATCTCGCCGACTTGCAGTGGGCTCGTGCAGAAGGGACCGTGCGCAACCTCGCAGATAGGCGGTTCGACCTCTATCGTATCGAGTGGGATGAGGATGGAGCGCATCCTGGTAAGCCTCGCCCTCGCCGCGAGCCCCTTGGCCCCACTGGACCGGGCGGGGGTTAACATTTGGCAGGCTTCGTGACTTCGTGACGTTGGCTGAGTAAAGCTACATCCATGGCTTCGGGCGAACTGGCATCTCCGGCACTTTCTGACGCGCTCGTCATCCTTGGCGCAGCGGGCTTGGTGATACCCGTCTTCACGCGATTCCGCATCACACCTGTGATCGGATTCATCCTCATAGGAATCCTAGTCGGACCATATGGGCTCGGCCAGTTGGTGTTTGAGCGACCGTGGCTTGAGCACATAACCATATCCGATCCAGAGGCGCTGGATATATTTGCCGAATTTGGCATCATTCTGCTGCTGTTCGCCATCGGGCTGGAATTATCGTTCAAGCGGCTCTGGCAACTGCGCAAGCTCGTATTTGGCCTTGGTGCAGCAGAACTGCTGATCGGCGGAATTTGCCTTGCCATCATCTTGTCAATGATGGGACAATATTGGATCGGCGCGCTGGCGCTAGGCTTTGCATTAGCGTTCTCCTCGACCGCAATCGTCCTGCCGATTTCGGGCAGCACCAGCCCTGTTGGACGGGCTGCTCTGTCGATGCTTCTGTTTGAAGACATCATGATCGTGCCGATCGTCTTCATTCTTGGCGCGATGGCACCCAATGCCGCATCTGAAGGCTGGGAGGGCTTGCTTACCACGATGTGGCAGGGTGCGGCGGTGATCGCGGTAATGATGATCGCCGGTCGTTTCGCTCTACCCCGTCTGTTCGCACAGGCTGCCCGCACCAAGAGTCCCGAACTGTTTCTTGCCGCTGCCATGCTCGTGGTGATCGGCGCCAGCCTTGCGACGGCGGCCGTCGGCCTCTCGCCCATTGTGGGGGCGCTGATTGCAGGTCTGCTCATCGCCGAGACCGAGTATCACAGCGAAGTCGAAAGCATCATGGAGCCTTTCAAAGGCCTCGCGCTGGGTATCTTCCTTATCACTGTCGGCATGAGCATCGACCTAGCGACCATTGCCGAACATTTCGCGCTGATCGCCACGGCAGTGTTGGGCGTGCTGACGTTTAAGGCGGTACTGACTGGCGTGCTGCTACGCCTCATGGGCGCGCGGCGCAGCACGGCGGCAGAAACCGGCATTCTGATGGCGAGCCCCTCGGAAACCACGCTGATCGTACTGGCAGCAGCCAGTTCCGCGCTGCTGATCCAGCCTGGCACGGCGCAATTCTGGCAGATCGTAACGGCGATTGGCCTCACGATAACTCCGCTTCTCGCCAGGCTTGGTCGCGTTGTTGCTCGCCGCGTGGAGCCAGCGCCCGAACTGCCGCCGGAAGACGAAGGCGAGCGCAAGGTCATTATCGTGGGCGTCGGACGGGTCGGCCGGCTGGTTGCGCAAATGCTTAAGGCGCATGATAAAGCCTACATAGCCATAGATTCCGACGCCGATCTCATTGAATACGCAAAGCGCGAAGGCTACCGTGCGACCTTTGGTGATGCGGCACGAGGCGATGCGCTGGAACGGCTGGGAGTGGAAGATGCTACTGCCGTAGTACTCACCATGGACGAACCGGTGTTGGCGGAGCGCCTGGTTCGCAAGCTTCGCTCCGAATACCCTGAACTGCTGATCGTCGCGCGCGCGCGCGACATCGCCCATGCCGCCGAACTTTACCGCGCCGGGGCAAGCCATGCCGTCCCCGAAGCGTTGGAGGCGACGCTGCAACTGTCCGAAGCGGTGCTGGTCGATATCGGCGTACCGATGGGCCCAGTCATCGCTTCAATACACGAAAAGCGCGACGAATTCCGATTGCAGATCGAAGAAGACGGCGCGCTCGGTTACAAGCCCAAGTTACGCTCTAGCACGGCAGGCAGTTGAACGATTGCGCTTCTCGCCCGTTAACAAGGCAAAGGAGAGTAAACATGAGCAACCCTGACCCAACCAAGCCGACCCCGAACGACGAGAAGTTCAAGCCGCAGAATGTTCAAGATCCGCTGAAGAACCAAGCACCAACGAACAAACGCGGCGCTCCGGGTGATACGGAAGGCTATGACATCGAGCAAGGCTCAAGCGGCGTCACGAAAAGTACGCCGAGCGCCTAAATCGTTGCGAGATGAAAACGGACGCCTGACCAGCCTTGTGCCGGTCAGGCGTTTTTTTCTGCCAGCGCCTCGCGCACGGCGGCAATTGCATCTTCTGCCTTCGCCCCGTCCGGACCACCGCCTTGCGCCATGTCGGCACGACCGCCACCGCCCTTGCCGCCCAGCGTTTCAACGCCGATGCGAACAAAATCCACTGCACTGAAGCGGTCGGTAAGATCGTCGGTGACGGCGACTGCGAAGGCACCCTTGCCCTCATTCACCGCGCAGAGCGCAGCAATGCCGGAGCCCATGCGATTTTTTGCCTCATCCAGCAGCGGCCGTAGTTCCTTCGGATTCAAACCGTCTATCACCTGACCGGAGAATTTGACGCCGCCAATTTCTTCGGCCGAGGCTGCATCTCCCGAACTGCTTCCGCCCAGTGCAAGTGCGCGCTTGGTCTCCGCCAGTTCTTTTTCGAGACGCTTGCGTTCGTCCACCAGAACAGAAACGCGAGCTGCAGCTTCATCAGGAGAAGTCTTGAGCGCTCCGGCTATGGCACGGACTGTCTGGTCGCGAGAAAGCAGCCATTGGCGCGCCGCTTCGCCGGTCAGTGCCTCGATCCGCCGGACACCCGAGCTTACCGCACTTTCGCTGACGATTTTGAACAGCCCGATATCACCCGTAGCCTCTACGTGCGTGCCGCCGCACAATTCTACCGAATAATTCTTACCCTCGCCGCTTTTGCGACCCATGGAAAGCACGCGGACTTCGTCGCCGTATTTTTCGCCAAACAGAGCCAGCGCACCGGCTGCCACTGCGTCATCGGGCGTCATCAAGCGAGTGCCGACGGTCTCGTTGGCGCGAATTTCCGCATTCACTTCTGTCTCGATGGCATCAATATCATCATCGCCAAGCGGCTTGGGATGCGAGAAATCGAAGCGGAAGCGATCGTCCGACACCAGCGACCCCTTCTGCGTTACATGCTCGCCCAGACGATCGCGCAGCGCCGCGTGCACCAGATGCGTTGCCGAATGGTTCGCGCGGATACGGTCGCGGCGCTCGGCATCAATTTCGAGATGGACTGCGTCGCCCACCTTTACGCTGCCGCTCACGATTGTCGCAACATGGGTATGCAGGCGACCGAGAGGCTTGTTGGTGGTGGAAACCTTGGCTTCCAAACCCTCGGGAATCCAGATGCGACCTGCATCGCCTGTCTGGCCTCCGCTTTCGCCGTAGAAGGGCGTCTGGTTGGTCAGAATGATGACATCATCGCCCTCGCCAGCGCTATCGACTTCCTTGCCATCCTTTACCAAGGCAACCACTTCGGCCTCGCCCGTAGTCGAACTATAACCGGTGAACTCGGTCGAACCTGCGCGCTCGGCGATGTCGAACCATACCTCCTCATTGGCCGCCTGGCCCGATCCCTTCCATGCCGCGCGGGCCGCAGCCTTCTGCTGGGCCATCGCCTCATCGAACCCTGCCTTGTCGACACCGATGCCGCGGTTGCGCAAGGCATCTTCGGTCAGGTCGTAAGGGAATCCGTAGGTATCGTACAGCTTGAACGCTGTCTCGCCGTCGAGTGTACCGCCCTCGCCCATTTCGCCGGTCGCTTCGTCGAGAAGCTTCAGACCTTTGTCGAGCGTGCGGCGGAATTGCGTTTCCTCGCGCTCCAACACTTCCTGTATGAGTGGCTGGCCGCGCACAAGTTCGGGGTAAGCCGCACCCATTTCGCTGACCAGCTCGGGCACGAGGCGATGCATCAGGGGCTCGCTCGCACCCAGCAAATGCGCGTGCCGCATGGCGCGGCGCATGATGCGGCGCAGTACATAGCCGCGGCCTTCATTGCTCGGAAGGACACCGTCGGCGAGCAGGAAGCTGGTCGAGCGGAGATGGTCGGCGATCACGCGGTGACTGGCGGTCTGATCACCCTCCGCCTTCACTCCCGTCAGCGCTTCGCTTGCTCCAATCAGAGCTTTAAACGTGTCGGTATCGTAATTGTCGTGCACACCCTGCATGACCGCAGCGACACGCTCGATCCCCATACCGGTATCGATGCTCGGCTTGGGCAAGTCGCCAACGATCTCGTCCGATTCCTGCGTGAATTGCATGAAGACGAGGTTCCAGATTTCAACGAAGCGGTCGCCGTCTTCTTCGGGCGATCCCGGAGGGCCACCCCAGATGTGATCGCCGTGGTCGTAGAAAATTTCCGAGCAGGGGCCGCAGGGCCCGTCAGAGCCCATGGCCCAGAAATTGTCCTTGGTCGGGATGCGAATGATACGCTCGTCAGCAAAGCCCGTGCGCTTCTTCCACAGGTCGAAAGCCTCGTCGTCCGTGTGGTAGACGGTGACCAGCAAACGGTCCTTGTCGAGCCCCCATTCCTTCGTCAGCAGGGTCCAGGCATGGTCGATCGCCTGTTCCTTGAAATAGTCACCGAAGCTGAAATTGCCGAGCATCTCGAAGAAAGTATGATGCCGCGCGGTGTAACCCACATTGTCGAGGTCATTGTGCTTGCCGCCGGCGCGCACGCACTTCTGCGCGCTGGTGGCGCGTGGTGCGGGCGGCGTTTCTAGACCGGTGAAAGCATTCTTGAACGGCACCATGCCCGCATTGACGAACATGAGCGTGGGATCACTGAACGGTACGAGCGGCGCGCTCTGCACTTCCTCATGCCCGTTCGAGCCAAAGTAGTCGAGAAAGGAGCGGCGGATTTCATTGGTCGACGTCATGCCGGGGCAATTAGGCAATCGGGCGGCAAGCGACAAGCAGCAAAAGCGCGACCTCTGGCGAGCGGTCGCCTACCAGATGAAATAGGCTCCACCTTTTTCCCGGGCCCGCTGCCAAGCCGGACGGGCATGGATCGCCTCAACGAACCGGGCCAACTTCGGCGCTTTTTCGCCATAGCCTTGCATAACGGCGATTTCTGCCGGGAAGCTCATCATTACATCGGCGGCGCTCCACTCGTCACCGACGAAATGAAGCGAATCTGAAATCCTGTCCTCGGCATAAGCGACGTGCGCGGACAATTGTTCGTCGATCCTCGGCATAAGGGGAGCGGCGGCTTCACCGAGACGCCCGGCATAAATTTTGAGCATGACGGGTACGAAAAACGAACTTTCGCCGAACTGCATCCATTCCAGATAGTCGATCCACGCATCGGATGAACGGTCCGGCAGCCAGTTTTCGCCACCATGACGCTCGCAAAGGTATTCGATGATCGCTCCGCTCTCGCTCACGCAGCGGCCACGATCTTCGATTAACGGCGATTTGCCGAGCGGATGCGCATCCTTCAATTCGGGCGGAGCGAGATTCGTTATCGCATCGCGCTGATAGGACACGATATCGTAATCCGCGCCCAGTTCTTCCAGCAGCCACAAGATGCGCTGTGATCTGCTATTGTTGAGGTGGTGGACTGTAATCGTCACGGCGCTCTTCCTTCTCGTTCGGTTTCTTGCCCGTCTTAAGAATCTATGTGAGGTCGGACTGTCGCCCCGAAACCGTCCTGAAGAAACCAGCTTCGCGCCTTCAAACCTTCGTCAGCGTCACCTGATGCACATCGATACCTCCCCCGCGGAAGCCACCCTCGCAATACATCAGATAGTAGCGCCAGAGGTCGCAAAAGCGCGCATCGAAACCGGAAGGCAATTTCCCCTCGGCGATTGCAGCATCGAAATTCTCGCGCCAGATCCGAAGCGTCTCCGCGTAATCCAGCCCGAAGTCGCATTGATCAGACCAGCTTAGTCCCCGCTCCTCGGCCAAGCGGCGGAATTCGCTGGTTCGAATCAGAAGACCACCGGGGAAAATGTAGGCCTGGATGAAATCCGCGCTTCTCTCATATTCGTCGAACAGGTCATCTCGCATCGAGATGTACTGGATCGCCGCCTTGCCCCCGGCTTTTAAATTCCGCGCGATGCAATCCATGTAGGTTGGCCAGTATTCACGGCCGAGCGCCTCGACCATCTCGACGCTAACGATGGCATCGTACTGACCGGCAGTATCGCGGTAGTCTTGCTTCCGGAAATCGACTTCGCGTGAGTGGTGCTGCCGCGCCCACGCCAGTTGCTCATCCGAAAGACTGATTGCAGTGACATGGCTGCCAGCGCGCTGAAAGTACGCCGCCAGAGCGCCCCAGCCACAACCGATTTCCAGCACCTTGTCCGCATCACCGATGCGCTCGGCCAAAGCTTTCCACTTGCGCTTCTGGCCTGTTTCCAGAGCATCATCACCGACCTCGAGTGCCGAAGAATAGCTCATCGTCGGATCAAGCCAGGCCTGGTAGAAATCGTTGCCGAGGTCGTAATGAGCGGAGATGTTCTTTTGCGCCCCGACATGGGTGTTGCGATTGACGAGATGCGCTAACTTTAACGAATGCCGGAAAGGGCCTTTGGCCCGCGCCGTGTCGCCGAGCCTTTCGGCGTGCTGCATGAAAAGCGCGAAGAGCGGAACCGGGTCCGGGCTCCACCACTCCCCAGCTTCCCACGCCTGATAAAGACCCACCGAGCCATTGGTCGCGATGCGAATGAGTGCGCGATAGCTGCGAAGTTCGAACACGCATTCAAAGCCCGGCGCGCGTCCGCCAAGCACCCGCGGAGATCCATCGGGCAGAGTTCCATGGATGGTCCCCGTGACAAGCGCGTCGTCTATACGCTGGAGCATTTTATCTATGCCGGGCGCGAACAGCCGCGCAAGCCAACCGGGTTTACGTGCGAAGGGCTTGGCGCCTTCGATCAGGGTGCGTCCGCGTTGACTGGCCAGGGTGTCCATGCGCCGAGCCTATGCCGCGCCATCTGCGCGCCGACAAGTCCGCTACGTCTTACTTTCCCGGTAAGCCTGCAATGCACGCTCGCGGGCTTCCTTGTGGGCGATCATCTTGACCGGATAATCCCCGCGCATGTCGTCGGGAGGATCGTGTATGCAGGCGTCCTCAACCTCGGCAAGCTCCGGGACGTACTGCCTGATAAAGTCGGCAGCATCGAACTTCTCGCTCTGCGAGAGCGGAGCCATGATGCGGCTGAACATGTTGCTGTCCACTCCGGTTCCGGAGATCCATTGCCAGTTCACGCCATTGTTCGCGTAGTCGGCATCCACGAGGCATTCCCAATACCACTGTTCGCCAAATCGCCAGTCGATCAACAGGTGCTTCACGAGGAAGCTGGCGCAAATCATCCGGACGCGATTGTGGATCCATCCTGTCTGCCACAGTTGCCGCATGCCGGCATCGACAATGGGATAGCCGGTCATGCCTTTCTGCCAGCAGCGCAGATCATCCTCTATCAGATGCCCGGCGTTGGGATTTCGCCATAAGGTGCGTTCGTCGTAGTCGCGGTAACTTTCCCGAGGGTAGGCGGGGAACTGGTCGATGACGTTCTGCGCGTAGTCACGCCAGATAATTTCCTTCGCAAAGGTCTTCCACCCGTCACTGCGCTTGTCCTTGAGTTTATGCCAGACCTGCGCCGGGCTGATTTCGCCCCAATGGAGGTGCGGCGACAGGCGTGAGGTCGTGTCCTGCGAGGGCAGATTTCGCCCGTCATCATAATCGGCGACCTCATCGGCCCACCAGTCGAGCCGTTCGTGCGCGGCATCTTCGCCGAAATCCCAGAAGTCGCGAATGCCGCCCGCCCAGTCGGGCGAGGTCGGAAGCAGGCCCCACTCTTCCAGTTCATCGCTTTCCGGCCAGCTTTCCGGCGATGAAATGTGATCAGGCTCCTCCAGCGTATCGCGCGGCGGCATCACTTCCAGCATCGCCTTGGAGAACGGCGTATAAATTTTGTAGGAATCGCCCGAGCCGGTCGTTACCGAGCCGGGCGGCAGCAGGTAGTTTCCGTCGTAGAGACACAGTTTGCGCTCGGCGCCCAAGGCATCGCGCAGTTCGTCTTCGGCTTCCTTCCACCACGGCTCGTAATGGCGCATCGCATGGATGCAGGACGCCCCAGCCCTATCGGCAATGGCAGCGAGCACCTGCGGCGCATCGCCCTTTCGCAGGATGATGCGCGAGTGCCTGCTGCCGAAGGATTTTCCCAGGCTCTCGAGCGAGTAATGAAGCCAGACCTTGGACGCGGCGCCTATCGCGTGATCACCGCCGCGGTCCTCGTCGAAAACGAACACGGGGATTACCGGACCTGCCTGTGCGGCGGCGTGCAATGCGGGGTGATCGGCCATGCGCAAATCGCGCCTGAGCCAGACGATCTGGGGAGAACTCATGACAGCGGAACGGAAGCGCGCGGGTGGTGGTTCCACACGGCATGACCAAGGCCGTGTCCACACCCGACGCTCCGCTGCCGCCGGAGTCTTTCGTGTTGCCCGAACGAGGCTTCACGATCGATCGCCCCAAGGCCATCGCCGCGGCGGCGATCTGCTGGGCCGGCTTCGCTATTCTCGTCTACGCCGTGACCCACGGAATGACTGCCGATTTCGATGCCAGGGGCCTCCTGTCCTTTCGCAGTGGCGAGGCGCTGGGGCCGAGAGGGCCGGAGATCGTTTTCGAAAGCGTGCGCGATGTCACCGCGCTGGGCGGCGTCTTTCTCCGCAATCTCTTTGCACTGGCGGCGGTGGTGGCGCTCCTGTTCCTGAAACTGCGGCGGGAAGCCATCCTCTATGCGGCAACGGTGGTTAGCGGATGGCTCGTCAACACCGGCATGAAGCTGCTCATAGGTCGCGACCGGCCGCAAATCGTGCCGCATCTGACAGAGGCGGGCGGCGAGAGCTTTCCGTCCGGCCACAGCTTTTCCGCAGCGGTCGTCTATATCGGCATGGCGCTGGCCTTTGCCGCGCTGTCCCGGAGGCAGTCGGTCCGCCTGACCGTCATCGGCTTCGCCTTGGCGCTGTCCGCCATGGTCGCCTGGAGCCGCGTGTTGCTTGGCGTCCACTTCCCCAGCGATGTGGTCGCGGGCTGGCTCGGCGGGGCCGGCTGGGCCTGTCTCGCATCGGTACTGTTCTATGCGCCGGCAAAGGCTGCTGCCGACCATGGAGAAAAAAGGAATACCGGTCCGGATCGACCCTAGCGAAAGAACTCGGTGCAGGTCTGCGGTGGCAACCGGACCGAGAAGCGGTCGCCCGCGCGAGGATCGACGAAGCGCGCATCGCGCAGCCAGAGCTGGCCTCCATCGCGCCGTTCGACGAAGGGGGCCCGCGACCAGAAGAGGAACGCCCTGACCTGCGGATCGGCCCGCGCTGCTCCCTGCAGATCGCAGGAGGGGAGAAAGGCGTCTCCCAGATATTCCACCTTTCCTGTCGCCTGCTTGCGAAATCCGGGGATGATGCCATGCCGCCCGTCAGGGTTGACGAAGATGACATCGCGCGCACGCGGATCGAAGGCGACCGGCGCGGCAATGGTTTCGCTGACCGCCATGTTGAGGGGATCCATACGCTCGACATCGTGCGTGACCAGCCAGTTCGCGCCGATGTAGGCAAGCGCAGCGCCAAGCCCGAGCCATGCAGGCCGTGTCCACACTCCTCCCCGCTTTTCGCGGCGGAGCGATAGCCACACCGAACTGCCCAAGGTCGCCCAAAGCCAAACGTCTATGATGAACAGCGTATCGCCATAGAACCAGCGATGGCTGAACGGTTCGAGCAGGCGAATGCCGTAGGTATTCAACCAGTCGAACGCCGGGTGCGTCAGACAGCCGATGAGGCTGAGCACGTAGAGCCATGCGAAACTGACCCGCCGCCGCATCTCGGGCCGCTTGCCACGCCGGGCCTGCCAGCGATCGAAACCCCACAGCAGCCCGGCGAGGATCAGCGGCAGCAGCACCATGGCCGGTGGTCCATGAGTGATTCCCCGGCGGAAGCCGAGATGCTCTACCCCGTCGAGCCAGAAAAAACAGGTCGCATCCACATCGGGCAGATTGGCGCCGATTATCAGCGCGGGCATCGCCAGCCCGGTTTTCTTCTTGAGCCCCGCCTGACCGATCACGGCCCCTATCAGGCTGTGCGTCAGATTATCCATCGGCGTTCAGATTCGAGAGGGTTTTGCTGACCCAAGTTGACACAGTTGACACAGTCCTGGGGTTGCAAACCGTGCTGCCCGATTGGGCGACAGAAACGCTGCCCTGACGAGCATTTGCGAAAGAAAAAGGTGTGGGCCGATCCATTGCCCAACGGGCGTAACGCGCGCTGGCAATGTAGGAAAGCGATTTGGTTTGCGCCGTTAATTGGCGGCGCGAACCAGTAATCTCAGATCGGATCCTGCGCCGTTCCGCTGACGGTCCAGGTCTGCCCCTTGCCGAGCAGTTTGGCGAGATTGGCTTCCTTGCCCTGGCTCGCCATCTTGCGCTCTTCGATGACAGCGTCTTCGAAGGTCGGGGTCGGATCGTCGTAAAGCACGCCGAGCGCCATCGGGAACGGGCCGAAGGGCATTTCTACCAGCATATGCGCAATCGAGCGATTGGTGACATCGTGCACAATCACTCCCGCAGCTTCCCAATCGCCATCGACCACGTCGACAACTTCGAGGCTAAGCGTCTCGCGGTTGAGCGTGATGCCCTTGCTGTCCTTGGCGAACAGCATCGGCTTGCCGTTTTCGAGCCAGAGCTGGCGATCTTCCGCACCCTTGGGGGCGGCGAAATCGTCGAACACATCCTTGTTGTAGACGATGCAGTTCTGGAAAATCTCGATGAAGGCTGCGCCCTTGTGGGCATGCGCGGCCTTGAGCACTTCGGGCAGGTTCTTCGACACGTCGAAACCGCGGCCGACGAAGCGCGCGCCTGCGCCCAGCGCAAAGGCTGCCGGGCGGGCCGGGTGATCGTAACTGCCGATGGGGGTCGAAGGCGATTTGGTGCCTTCGCGGCTGGTCGGCGAAGCCTGACCCTTGGTGAGGCCGTAGATCTCGTTGTTGAACAGCATGATCTGCATGTTCACGTTGCGGCGCAGCACATGCATCAGATGGTTGCCGCCAATGGAAAGCCCGTCGCCGTCACCCGTTACCAGCCAGACGTCGAGCTCCGGATTGGCCAGCTTCGCACCCGTCGCAAAGGCCGGCGCGCGGCCGTGGATCGTGTGGAAGCCGTAGGTTTCCATGTAATAGGGAAAGCGGCTCGAACAGCCGATGCCGCTGATGAAGACGGTCTTCGCCGGATCGCAGCCAAGTTGCGGCAGCGTGCGCTGAACGGCCTTGAGGATGGCATAGTCCCCGCAACCCGGGCACCAGCGAACTTCCTGATCGGTTTCCCAATCCTTCAGCGTGGTTTCGATCTTAACGGGTGCGTTCATTAGTCGTTCTCCGCAATCGGGCTGGGAAGCTGCTGGTCATTGACCGCAACCTCGCCGCCTTCGTTGCCTTCGATGCCGTCAAAATATTTCGCGATCTCGCGCTCTAGCTCGGCGATCTGGAATGGCTGGCCGCTGGTCTTGGTCAGCGGCTGCGCATCGACGAGGAACTGATCGCGCAGGACGGTCTTGAACTGGCCGGTGTTCATTTCCGGCACCAGCACCTTGTCGAAGCCCTTGAGCAGCTCGCCCAGATTCTTCGGCATGGGCCAGATGTGGCGCACGTGGATATGGCTGACCGAGCAACCCTTGGCGATGCTGCGGCGCACGGCCTGGTGGATCGGACCATAAGTGCTGCCCCAGCCCACGACGGCGAGCGTGCCGCTGTCTTCGCCCAGCGCCACTTCCTGATCGGGCACGGCGATATTCTCGACCTTCGCCTTACGCAGGTCGGTCATGCGCTGGTGGTTATCGGGCGAATAGTCGATATTCCCCGTTTCCTCGTGCTTTTCGATCCCGCCGATGCGGTGCATCATGCCGGGCGTGCCGGGCTTGATCCAGGGGCGCGCGCCCTTCTCGTCGCGCTTGTAAGGCAGCAGTTCCTCTCCGCGCGGTTCGGTGAGGAATTGCGCGGGGAACGGCTTGAAACCGGCGGGGTCCGGCACCTTCCACGGCTCGGCGGCATTGGCGATATAGCCATCGGTCAGCAGCATGACCGGGGTCATGTATTCGACCGCGATCCGGCAGGCCTCGATTGCGACTTCGAACGCATCAGAGGGGCTGCGCGCGGCAATCACCGGCATGGGCGCATCGCCGTTGCGGCCATAGACTGCCTGATAGAGGTCGCTCTGCTCGGTCTTGGTCGGCAGGCCGGTCGACGGACCGCCGCGCTGCGAGTTCACGATCACCAGCGGCAGTTCGGTCATGATGCCGAGGCCGATCGCCTCGGTCTTAAGCGCGATGCCCGGACCGGAGGACGAAGTTACGCCGAGCTGCCCGGCCCAGCTTGCGCCGATGGCGGCACACACGGCGGCGATTTCGTCTTCCGCCTGGAAGGTGGTGACACCGAATTCCTTCAGCCGCGCGAGGTGGTGCAGGATAGCCGAGGCGGGCGTGATGGGATAGCCGCCGAAGAACATCGGCAGTTCGGCCAGCTGCGCCCCTGCAACAAGGCCAAGCGACACGGCTTCCGCGCCGGTAATGGTGCGATAGAGACCCGGTTCGCTTTGCACCGGAGGCATGGTCAGCTGCTTGACTGGCCCTGCCAGCTCCGCCGTCTCGCCATAGGCGTGGCCCGCATCGAGCGCGGCGATATTGGCGTCGGCGATATCGGGCTTGGATTTGAACTTGGCTTTCAGCCAGTCATGGATCGGTTCGCGCGGACGGTCGAACATCCACAGCGCGAGGCCCAGCGTCCACATGTTCTTGGACCTGAGCGCATCCTTGTTGCCAAGGCCGAAGGGCTTGACCGCCTCGATCGTCTTTTCGCTGATGTCGAAAGCCAGCACGTCAAACTTCGCAAGGCTGCCGTCTTCAAGCGGGTTGGCTTCGTAATGCGCCTTGTCGAGGTTGCGTTTGGTGAAGGCGCCGGTGTCCGCGATGATCAGGCCGCCGGGCTTGAGCGCCGCAAGGTTCACCTTGAGTGCCGCCGGGTTCATCGCCACCAGCACGTCGGGCGCATCGCCTGCGGTGTTGATGGCGCGGCTGCCGAAATTGATCTGGAACGCCGAGACGCCGAACAGCGTGCCCTGCGGCGCCCGAATTTCCGCTGGGAAATCCGGGAAGGTCGCGAGATCGTTTCCGGCGAGCGCGGTGGACAGCGTGAACTGCCCTCCGGTCAGCTGCATGCCGTCACCCGAGTCGCCGGCGAAACGCACGACGATGGCATCGGGGCTTGCGGGGAGGCCGTCTTGCGGCGCGGTGGCGGCTGTTGCCATCCGTTCAAATTCCTTGTCGCGCGCCACGCGATGGGCGCAATGTCATCGGGAGCGCCACCTAGGAGGCACGCCCTGCTCTCGCAATGAAGTTTCTCTGCTAGCGGGAAAAAGGCAGGTGGAAAAGCTTTGCCGAGTGGCTAAGTCCCTTTTCGCAACTCAAGGAGAGACCCATGCCCGACACCGAACATTTCGTACGCGACGATGTTCGCACCTTCCTCGCCATGCTGCAGGCGATGGACGCAAAGGGCGTGGAAGCCGTGGGCGCGGCCGAGGGCCGCAAGCAGATGCGCGCCATGGGCGGGCTCGCCGAAGCGCCGCCGCGCGATGTTACCGTGATAAAGGATCTGACCTGCCCAGGACCGGCGGGCGACATACCGCTGCGTTTTTACGATACGCGCGAAAGCCGCGATCCCGGCCCCTGCGTGCTGTTCCTTCACGGTGGCGGCTTCGTGATCGGCGATCTGGAAGTCTACAATTCGCTGTGTACCGAGATTGCATTCCAGCTCGACCTGCCGGTGGTGTCGGTCGATTACCGTCTGGCGCCCGAGCATCCCTTCCCCGCCGCCCCCGACGATTGCGAGGCCGCCGCGCGCTGGCTCGCCTCCTCGCCCGAAGCGCTCGGGCGGGACATCACGGGTATGATTATCACGGGCGACAGTGCAGGCGGCAATCTCACCATTGTGACGACGAACCAGCTGGTCAGCCGGCCAGCCAAGGTCCCGGTCATCGTGCAGGCGCCGATCTATCCGGTTGCCAGCGACATCGCGGACCACCGGTCATTTGCCGATTTCGCCGAGGGTTACCTGCTGACTGGCGCGACGATGAGCTGGTTCACGCGGCAATATGGGGCCGACCCCGCAGATCCGCGCAACATCCCGATGGTGGGCGATTGCTCTGGCACGCCGCCGACTGTCCTGTGTACGGCGGGCCTCGATCCCTTGCGCGATTCCGGGCGCGAGTATGCCGCACATCTCGTGCAGCAGGGGACAGAGGTGGTCTATCTCGAATTCCCCGGTATAATTCATGGTTTCACGACATTGCGGAAAGCGATTCCGAGCGGCCAGCAGGACCTCGACGCCTTTCTCGATGCCGTTCATCTGATGGTGGAGCGTTACAAGTGAGCGAACTCGGTTACCGGCCCTGCGTCGGCGTAATGCTGGTAAATAGCGAAGGGCGCGTTTTCGTCGGCCGCCGGATCGACAATAAAGAAGGCGATTGGTGGCAGATGCCCCAGGGCGGCGTCGATGAAGGCGAAGATCTGAAGGAAGCGGCGCTGCGTGAACTGGCCGAGGAAACCGGGGCGCAGGCAGCGCATGTGTCGCTGATCCGTCAGACCGAGGAGCCCATTCGGTACGATTTGCCCGAGGAACTGATCGGCAAGCTGTGGGGCGGAAAATATCGCGGACAGGAGCAGGTGTGGTTCCTGGCGCGGTTCTCCGGCACCGATGACGATATCGACCTTCAGGCGCACGATCCGGCCGAATTTTGCGACTGGAAATGGGTCGATGCGGAGCAGCTGCCCGACCTGATAGTTCCTTTCAAGAAACGGGTCTACCGCGCTGTTCTGGAAGAGTTTCGCGCGCTGATCTGATCAAATCAAGCGCGGCTTGGATTGCCACACGCTGAGGACCGGCCCCAGTGCGCAGCGCTGTAACAGCAATCAGTTTTGCTGCGGCTGTGGTTCGATATTCGCCTCTGCGGTCAGAACCTGCGTATGCGGACCTGCGGCAATGGCAGCGGCAAGCTCACGCGTTTCGGGGCAATTTTCACCACAGAGGGATTGGACTTTCGCCAGGTTGAGGCGTGCCTTCTCCAGCGCGCCCTTTTCCGCCATCGCCGCACCTTCGCCCGAAATGGCGGCGAGGTTGCCCGGATCGCGGTCCAGCGCCTCGCGATAGTAACGGATCGCCTTGCCCTGCAATTCGTCGGCCCGCGCCGCTTCGCCCAAATGGAGGAAGATAGGCGTATATCCCGGATCCACGGCAAGCGCGGCTTCGAAGGCGTCGATGGCACCTTGCGTGTCACCGGCGTTGAGAGATGCTTCACCCTGAGCGATAAGCATTCCGGCCCGCGGGTCTGGGTCGCGCATTTGCCCGTAGCTAACGCTGGCAGTCATGGCGAAGGCCAGTGACAGGGCGGCGGCGGCGGGGGCAAAACGCATTATGGTCTCCGTCAGCGATCTGTGCGCGGGGGGAATGGTGCTAACCATAATCCCGGAACTATCATGGTCGAGCTGCACAGGCGATGAAAAATCCATCCGTGCCTTCACGGTACGGTGATAAGCGGATGCCGTTCCCGCGTACTCGGCCAGCGGGGAGCGAAAGCTCGTGCTGTCTGAAGCGCTGCGCCCTCTGGAGGAAGGCTGCAAACTGGTCCGCACCCTCTTCATCGAGCAGGGAGCAGGTGACATAAATCAGCCGGCCACCGGGCTTCACCAGACGGGCGGCGAGGTCAAGCAGGTCGGCCTGCAAAGCTGTCAGCCGCGCAAGCTCCTGCTCGTCCAACCGCCACCGCGCCTCTGGATTGCGCCGCCATGTGCCGGTGCCGGAACATGGCGCATCCACCATGATCGCATCCGCCTGGCCTTCGAGGTCCGCCAAGGCTTCGAACTCGCGCTTGGGGTCGAGTAGCCGCGTCTCGATGATGCTGGCCCCTGCCCGCTCGGCGCGGGGCTGCAAGCGTGAAAGACGCCCGCGGTCGGTGTCCGACGCGATCAGGTGGCCAAGGTTGTCCATCGCCGCTGCCAGCGCGAGGGTCTTGCCCCCTCCCCCGGCGCAGAGATCGATGATGGTTTCGCCGGGCTTTGCACCAACCGCAAGACAGGCGAGCTGCGAGCCAGTGTCCTGAACCTCCACCTTGCCATCGCGCCATTCAGGCCATTGCTCTACCTGCGTGCCCGCTTCAATGCGCAGGCCGTGGGGCGCAGCTGTCTGCTCGCCCGATAGCGGGAGCGAAAGCGTGGCGCGCTCTGCCTTAAGAGTGTTGACCCGCAGATCGAGCGGTGCGCGCTCAAGTAGGGCTTCGGCTTCGTCAGCCGTAATGTCAGAGGCCGCAAGTCGGCGGGCAAGCCAATCCGGGGCAATACCGCCCTGCGCAGCGATTTCGCCTTCAGCAAGGGGCGCCGGGCCGTAATTGGACCCGTCGAAGAGCGGCGCCAGGCTCTCGTCCGTCTGGGCCAACCGCAGCATCGCCGCACGGCCGGTTTCGGGAACAGGCCCGCAGGCGCGGATAGCCGAATAGACCAGTTCGCGGATGGCGCGCCGGTCCTTGGATCCTGCGAAGCGATTGCCACGAAACCACTCGGCCAGAATCCGGTCGGCAGGCGCACCTTTCGAGCGCGCGGCGTCTATGATCGTGTCGAGCAACTCTATCGAGGTCTGGACACGGGCAGCGGGGGTCATGCGTCCCCTCCCAGATCAGCGCGTCGGATAGTTGGGCGCTTCGCGAGTGATCGACACATCGTGGACGTGGCTCTCGGTCAGGCCCGCATTGGTAATGCGCACGAAGTTCGCGTTCTTGCGCAAGTCCTCGATGGTGGCGCTGCCGGTATAGCCCATGGCCGCCTTGATCCCGCCGACGAGCTGGTGAACGACCGCGCTTGCTGGCCCCTTGTACGGCACCTGGCCTTCGATGCCTTCAGGCACGAGTTTCTGCTGCGACACGTCAGCCTGGAAATAACGGTCCGCGCTGCCGCGTGCCATTGCGCCCACGCTGCCCATGCCGCGATAGCTTTTGTAGCTGCGGCCCTGATAGATGAACGTTTCGCCCGGCGCTTCCTCGGTACCGGCGAGCATGGACCCTACCATGATGGAGCTGGCGCCACCTGCCAGAGCCTTCGCCGCATCGCCACTGGTGCGAAGTCCGCCGTCGCCGATCACCGGCACGCCCTGCTTGTCCGCTTCTTCGACACTATCCATGATCGCGGTCAGCTGCGGCACACCGACACCGGCAACCACGCGCGTGGTGCAGATCGAACCCGGACCGATGCCGACCTTCACCGCATCGGCGCCAGCGCCACACAGCGCCTTGGTGGCTTCGCCCGTGGCAACATTGCCTGCGATGACCTGGACCGCATTGGAGAGCTTCTTTACGCGCTCGACCGATTTGGACACTTCCTTGTTGTGGCCGTGCGCCGTGTCGATGACAACCACGTCGACGCCCGCATCGATCAGCGCTTCGGTACGTTCGAAACCCTTGTCGCCCACAGTGGTGGCAGCAGCAACACGAAGGCGGCCCTGCTCGTCCTTGGTGGCATGCGGGTAAGCGACCGCCTTTTCGATATCCTTCACCGTGATCAGCCCAACGCAGCGCCCACCGTCGTCCACAACCAACAGCTTCTCGATCCGCCGCTGATGAAGGAGCCGGCGTGCTTCCTCCTGGCCGGTACCCAACGGCACGGTGGCGAGGTTCTCGGTGGTCATCAGTTCGCTGACCTGCTGGCGGGGGTTTTCAGCGAAGCGCACATCGCGATTGGTCAGAATGCCGACCAGCTTCCCGCTGCGATCGGTGACGGGAATGCCGCTGATGCGGTTGGCAGTCATGATCTGCTGCGCATCACCCAGCGTGGCATCGGGCAGGATGGTAATGGGATTGACGACCATACCGCTTTCATAGCGCTTCACGGCCCGCACGGCGGCGGCCTGTTCGTCGACCTCGAAATTACGGTGCAGCACACCGATACCGCCAAGCTGCGCCATGGCGATGGCCATGTCCGCCTCTGTCACAGTGTCCATGGCAGACGACAGGACCGGAATGTTGATCTGGATGTCGCGAGTGAGGCGCGTGGTAGTATTGGCCATGGATGGCAGGATATCGCTCTCGGCTGGACGCAGGAGCACGTCGTCGAAAGTAAGGCCGAGGGGGATGTCGAGATGTGCCACTGTTAAGAATCGCCTGCCGGGGGGTGAAATGTGGCGGCCCATGTAACGATGGTGACCGGGATTAGCTAGTGCTTCACTTCAAGCGTCCCTTCGCGTCGGACCAAACAAACGGAAACCGAAATATGCAAAGAAACCAGAAGAAATTACTGCTGCAAGTATCGAGAAAACACCCCCAAAATTACTCTCATAGTCGTCATTTTGGTTTTCCCTACCAATCACCGATTCAGTCGGTGTCGAACCGCTTGATATTGCAGGACTAAAAACCGGCTCAGCATACAGGGCATCCTCAAGCGTATCCCATGAAATGAGGCCATTTACGGCTCGCCAGACCTGTTCTTCGTATTGGCGATCGTACGGAAAGATAAACGCTGAGGAGCAACTTATTTGAAAAACCTGCAGAGGATAAATTTGAGGCAAGCCTTCATCTGAATCACTTGAGAAATTGCCCGCTAGCAGGATGAGCTGGGGATTCGGTCGAGTTTGAGGCAAGCCGAAAGTCGAATTGTGCCATCTTACGTGTTGTATGCCTGCAAGATTGCCTTTGAAGCTGCGATCGATCTTGATTGTAAAAAGAGCAAACTCAGCATTCTTGTATTCGGGATGCTGAACAAGCTCGTATTTTTCCACATTAGCAGAAACTATGAAATCAGCTTGATTGATATCTTCGATAACCTGCTGCTTCACCATTGCACAAGCGAAAGTGGGAACCTCCAAAAACAAAGCAATAAATGCAATTAATAGCGGACGTATAGTGTTCACTCCGCCGTCCACCCGCCATCGACGCTCCAGTTCGCGCCGTTCACGTTCTGCGCCTCGTCACGGCAAAGGAATACAGCCAGCGCGCCGAGTTCCTCGGGCTGGACGAACTTCTTCGTCGGTTGCTTGGCGAGCAGCACGTCGTTCATCACCTGCTCGCGCGTCATCCCGCGGGCCTTCATCGTGTCCGGTATCTGGTTTTCCACCAGCGGCGTCCAGACATAACCGGGGCTGATGCAGTTCGCGGTAATGCCGTGTTCGGCCAGTTCGAGCGCGATCGTCTTGGTGAATCCGGCAAGTCCATGCTTTGCCGAAATATAGGCGCTTTTGTAGGGCGAGGCCGCTTTCGAATGCGCGCTGGCGGTATTGATGATGCGCCCCCAGCCCTTCTCTTTCATTCCCGGGACGGAAAGGCGCGTGGTATGGAAGGCAGCCGTGAGATTGAGCGCGATGATCGTGTCCCATTTCTCGACTGGGAATTCTTCCACCGGAGATACATGCTGCAGACCTGCATTGTTGACGAGAATGTCCACCCCGCCCGCCTCCGCCATCATCTCCTCGATCTGAGCTACGTCGGTCAGATCGGAACCGGAGTGTGTGGCGCCCAGTTCCTCGCACAATTTTGCGATTTCGCTCTCATCGCCAAAGCCGTTGAGGACGATGCTGGCCCCCTCCCTGGCCAAGGCCCTGGCGATGGCGAGGCCGATGCCGCTGGTCGATCCGGTGACTAGTGCGCGCTTACCTTCGAGAAACATTTTGCTCTCCGAGCGTTGGGGCTACAATCAGTCACGGCCATCGCGCACAGGGAGCGCGCTGTAAAGCGGCCAATACAGAGGGGACTCACATGCGGCTCAATCCATTCGATACCAGTAAGATCGACGTCGGAACTACCGGTGGTCGGGGCGGCGTTGGCAAGGCCGGGGGCATCGGCTGCGGCACGATCATCCTCGCAGCGCTGGGATACTTCGTCTTCGGATTGGACCCCATGCAGACTGCGGCCACAGTCGAAAGTGTCCAGCAAGGATCGGCGGAGCAAGTTCCACAGAACGAAGATGAACAGGCGATCTGTTCCTCGAACGCCTATGCCACCGAGACCTGTAATGCACTAACCTCGCTCAACGACACCTGGGCGCGGGTTTTCCGCGAACAGGGCTTGGGCGACCGCTTCCGTCAACCCGGATTGCGCTTCGCGACCGCCAATCAGTTCCAGACAGGATGCGGTACAGGGTCCGTCGGTATGGGCCCCTTTTACTGCCCCGCCGACCAGCGTATTTATATCGACGTTAATTTTTACGACCAACTTGCTCAAATGAGTGGCAACCGCGGCGATTTCGCACGCTATTATGTGGTCGCCCATGAATATGGTCATCACATCCAGACGATCACCGGCATTTCCGGTCAGATAGCAAGCGCTCAGCAGCAGAACCCGCGCGCGGCCAATCAGCTTCAGGTCCGGATGGAGTTGCAGGCCGACTGTTATGCCGGCGTATGGGCTGGCAAGAACCGCAATCTCATCGAGCCCGGCGACATCGAGGAAGGCATGCAAGCAGCAGCAGCCATCGGCGACGATCGCCTGACCGGCGGCCGCGTTTCCTCCGAAAACTTCACCCACGGCACCAGCGCCCAGCGCAGCGAGGCATTGCGTGCCGGGCTCAGGGGCGATGACAGCGTTTGCGACCAATATACCAATATGGGCTAAGTGCCTCCTTGGAATGGAGCAAAAAGGGGCGTGGTCCGAGCTGGCCGCGCCCCTTTTTTTTCAGCACGAATGAACGTCATTCTTCCAACAATTTCTTGAACTGTTCTGCTGGCGGCGGGATTTCTACGGAACAAGCTGGTCTCTCAACCACTGGATGGGTTCATCTCCCCGGTCAAAAGGGAAAGACCAGAATGGAAAAACAGGACCGTCAGACTGTGCTGACCGCCCCCCAGCTTCGCCTGATGGGCAGCGTGGATGAGGCGATGTATGCCGAATTCCGTAATCAGTTGAGCGCGGCGCCAAAAGAGGGGCCTCTGGTCGTTGCGCTAACCACCCTTGGCGGCAACCCGGAAATCGCGCGGGCGATGGCGGACGATATTCGCCTTCTGCGCGAAGCAGGGCGCACGATATATTTCCTTGGCAAAGCCGCGGTGTACTCCGCCGGAGCGACTTTCATGGCGGGCTTCCCCGTCGAATGCCGCTTCTTAACGCGCGACACCACATTGCTGGTGCACGAGCGCCAGATCGCCAAAACTATAAACCTTTCCGGACCGCTGCGCAGCTGCATCGCGCAGCTCAAAGCCGCGCTGAACGAAATCGACCAGTCGATCGCCATCGAGGAAGCGGGCTTCAGGTCTCTGGCAGATGGATCCGAGGTCGACTTCGAGGAAATTCGGGATAAGGCGCCTGACAACTGGTATATCGGTTCAGAAGAAGCAAAACGCCGCGGATTGATTTCGGATATCATCTGAGGCTCGGTCAGATTAGGATCGCCAAATGATCAGGACGTTCATCTCCCTGGCCGCTTTGGCTGCGAGCCCACTGGCCGCACAAGACGCCGATCCCCAAACGGTCCACGAAACCACGCTGGTAATGCTGGAAACCACCGCTGGAGATATCACGGTGGCACTGGAAACCGAACGGGCACCGCTAACCTCGCGCAATTTCCTCCGTTACGTGGATGAAGATCGGTTCGATGGCACCGTGTTCTATCGCGCCATGCATCTCGACTGGGGGGATCCGCCCAATGGTTTGATCCAGGGCGGGACTCAGAACGATCCGGACCGCATTCTGGACGGGATAGCGCACGAGCCCACCGACCAGACCGGTCTGACCCATACCGATGGCGCACTTTCGATGGCGCGTCTCGAACCCGGTACTGCGACGGGCGACTTTTCGATCATGATCAAGGATCAGACCGGCTTGGACGCCCATGCAGCCAGCGAAGATCCCAACCTACGCGCAGGCTATGCAGTTTTCGGTTATGTCGTCGAGGGGATGGATGTCGTCCGTGCGATCCACGCCTCGCCGCGCGATCCGGAGGCTGGCGAAGGCTGGATGAAAGGTCAGATGCTGGCGCAACCGGTAACGATAATCGATGTCAGGCGAGTTTCGGAAGACTAACGACGCGCGCTCGCAATACGGTCTCCGAGTAGATCGAGAAATTCAGCGAAATCGTCTTTGGAGCGGAAATTATCCGACCCGATCCGAATTTTCTCGCCGTTATCGCTCACGATCTTCACGAAATGATTACCCTTGTACCTACTGAGCGAGACATCGACAATCGAGGCATAGGACAGGCGCCTGGATTTGCGCGAGAGTGGGCTCCCCCTCCCTTCAACTGCGTTGCCGTCGAGGGTGAGAAAGGTCTTGGAAGTCAGGCCTGACACGAGTTCCAGACCACCCGCGAACGCCGCCGCGACAGCAAAGAGAGCCAGAAGACCGAAAAGCAAGTCGGCTCCGAGCGGCCCCAGGGTGATCATTCCATTGATGACCACTCCTCGTGGGTCGAGGACCTTTTCGACCATGACGAGGGCACCGGCACCGAAGAGGATCAAGCACAAAAACATGGTCAGCGGTTTAGGCGTTATGTCGAACTTGCGCACCGCATGACCAGCTAGGGGATCTCCTTTCAATCCACCGCTGCCTGCCGGCGACAAGCCGTCTAGTTTTGCCGGGCGCCCTCCCGGAGCCAGCCCCTTACGGCCGAAACTCATGCTCCACCCGCTTTCTGATTTTGATCCGCAACTTAACGCTAGAAGCTGGCTGTAAAAGTTCCGTTACAACTCAAAGAGGCTCTCAACATTCCTCTGCGGTATTCTTCGGGATTGGCCCAGGCGGCACGCGTGCGGCGCTCATCCAGAAGGGATCGGACTTGAGACGATGGTTTGCCCCATACGCCTTGGCCAGTGCTGAGTAGAGCTGAGGGTCGTAATCCTTCAGGTCTGGATGGTTTAAAATGCGCGTCCCTTCGACCACAACCAAACGGTTGGAATTGAACCAGATCTGGGTGCCTTCCGCCCAATATTCCTGGATGGTCGTGGTCGCATATTCGTTGAGCCACAGATCACTCGCCAGCGCATTGGCGTAGGCTTCCTCGACTTCGCGATACAGCTTCGGATCCACAGCCTCGATGGCGAAAAGGATATTGTGCGCCATCTCGTGCACGAAGATCGTTTCGCCCCAGTAGCGCGTGGTCGGCAGACCCAGCACATCCTCTTCCGAGCCGACTGAGCGCGGCCCGCCAATGCCGCGGGCGCGCGCATCCCAATAGGCACGGTCGCTCATGGCACCGATGCGGGTATCATAATGCTTGAGTTCGCAGCGCGTCAGCCTCGGATCGTCCCGCGCTGGCTTGGTCCAGTTTGCCTTGTCCGGCAGATCGAGCAGCGCCTCTTGCTCGGCGATAATCGCCACCCGGTAGTCGTTGGCAGCAAGCCAGTTGGCCAGCTCGGGACGATTGCTCAGCATGCCCCGGGTCATGTCGCGCGCGGCGAGCAGCGCTTCGTCAGGGACCCGCTCGCTCGACTGGATTGGGATTCCGTCCGCGACGACCTGTTTGCGGTAAAACCCTTCACTTTCCGGCAAGCGCTGCACGGTAACGCAGCCGGTGGCTAGCAGCGCAAGGATGGCAACGGCGCGTTTCATAGTAGACGCGCGCGTTGTTCCGGCGTGAGCTGTGCGCAGGCCTGCGTCTTGCCGAACCAGCGGTAGCGATTGCGAGCAATCATCCGATAGATCGCATCGCGCAGTGGCCGCGGCACAAGCCGTGCGACGAGGGTAAGCCTCCACATCCCGCCAAGCCTCTTGGCCAGCTGAAAATACCCCTCGCTCATCCCGTAAGCCCTGCCATCGGCAAGGAAGAGGTAGGTTTCATCGATGGCCATTTCGTAATGGCGATACAGCGCACTACCTAGCGGACCCTGAGCGCTGGTGAAGGCGATGGCGCCCTTGCGGTCCTGCTTCATCAGGAAGTTCACCCCTCCCGAACAAAGCACGCAGATATTGTCGAAGATGAAGAGCGGGCGGCTATCGTCGAATAGAGGAACGTCGGGGTCTTCCCGATAGCTGTAAGGTGGTCGTATCACTCGTCTATCCAGCTTACGTCGAGCTCGGCAAAGGCATTCCGGTATTCGTCGAGCGTTATGACATCCAGGCACGGCCTCGCACCTGGCGCCAGCTGTACACCGCGCGCGAGTTTCCTGGCGATGAGGATGACCGGGATAACTGGTATATTCGGGCCGTCACCACTGCGCGCGATGATCCAGTGCCGCCGGCTGACGGACTGCCCGGCAGGATCCACGCCTTCGATAACCATATAAAACCCGCTGCGCCCCTTGCTCAAGTCATTGAAGGGGCGAGACAGCTGGACAAGCAGCGGCGCGAAGCGCGCCAGATTGGGTAGCAGCCGCCATCGCCGCAGCAATCCCGCAATCCACAAACCGAAGTGGAGCGGCGCAACTTCGTGGCCTGCAAGAAAGCGATGGTCGGTAAGGCCACGGTAACGCTGAGGGAAAATCTCCAGATCGGGAACGTTACCGGCGGAGAACCAGCGTGTGCCCAATTCAGGATAGGTCACGGATTCCAGCCCCCGCCACCCTGTCTCGCGCTGCATCCTCCCCTGACGCAAGCGTGTGAAGTGCTCGCCGACGTAGGACAGCACCGCCGCCACCGTCCCAGCCCCGCGATTGGCCTGCTCGGCTCCGCTGATGCCATATTCGACGCAGCGTAATTCTGCCATTTCGCCGAGCGCCGCATCGCAATAGGCTGCGGTCAGCGCGGGCACGGAGCTTGCGCCTGCCAGCACCACCACGCCGCGCGCCTTGGCGTCAACTTCGAGCTCCGTAATGCCGCAAACGAAGTCGCGCGCATCCGCGATGTCACAGTAATGCGCTCCGGCCGAGATGGCCGCGCGTGCGACGCCGTAACCCTGCCCATTGTAAGGGCCAACCATGTTTATCACGAGGTCTGGGTCGATGCCGCGCAGCATCTCCTCCGGCGGAGATGTAATATCGACCGTCTCGCCGGTAGCTGGATTGGCGGCACCCAGCATTGCGGCAAAGCGGCGGGCCTTGGCCCCATCGCGCCCGCAGATCACCAGTTCGATCTGCGGATCGCTTGCCAGGGCGCGCGCGACATAGCCGCCGAAATTGCCGTAACCTCCGATGACAGCGACGCGCAGGGGCCGACCCGGCGCGCGCGCCACCTTAGTACACCCGCTTCTTCGGCTCGATATATTTCACGTCGTCGGTGAGCGTGTATTCGTGGACCGGGCGGTAATCGATCTTCACGCCGCCGCCGCTGCCGCCCCAGCCTTCGAACCAGGCGATGGTGTGCTTCATCCACTCCGCATCGTTCCGATCCGGGAAATCCTCATGCGCGTGCGCACCGCGACTTTCCTTGCGATTTTCGGCGGAAGCCATGGTGACATTGGCCTGCGCGATCAGATTGTCGAGCTCGAGCGTTTCGACGAGATCGCTGTTCCAGATCAGGGAGCGGTCGAAGACCTTGATGTCTTCCATCCGCTTATTCACGTTCTTCAACACGTCGACGCCTTCGGCCAGCAGCTTGCTGTCGCGGAAAACTGCGGCGTGCTTCTGCATACCCTTCTGCATTTCCGCGCGTACTTCCGCAGTTGGCGATCCGCCGTCTGCGTGACGGAAGTGATCGAGACGGCCAAGCGCCATGTCCGCGCTGCTCGACGGCAGTTCCGCCTGGCTCGCGCCGGGCTTCACCGTATCGCGCAGTCGGTGTCCGATAGCGCGGCCAAACACCACCAAATCGATCAGCGAGTTGGAGCCGAGACGGTTCGCACCGTGGACCGAGACGCAGCCCGCTTCGCCGGCAGCAAACAGACCGGGTACGATCTTCTCCGGATCGCCCGGATCACCCGCCAGCACTTCGCCGTGGAAGTTGGTCGGGATGCCGCCCATGTTGTAATGCACGGTCGGCGTAACCGGCAGGGGCTGCTTGGTGAGGTCTACACCGGCAAAGATCTTGCCGCTTTCGGTGATACCCGGCAGGCGTTCACCCAGCACCTTCGGATCGATGTGATCGAGGTGCAGGAAAATGTGGTCGCCATCCGGGCCGACACCGCGGCCTTCGCGCATTTCGAGTGCCATCGAGCGCGACACGACATCGCGCGATGCAAGGTCCTTGGCCGAGGGTGCATAACGCTCCATGAAGCGCTCACCTTCGGAGTTGGTCAGATAACCACCCTCGCCGCGCGCACCTTCTGTGATCAGCACGCCTGCTCCGTAAATGCCGGTCGGGTGGAACTGAACGAATTCCATGTCCTGAAGCGGGAGGCCTGCGCGCAGAACCATGCCGCCGCCGTCACCAGTGCAGGTATGGGCCGAAGTAGCCGTGAAGTAGCAGCGGCCATAACCGCCGGTCGCGAGGACCACAGCCTGACTGCGGAAGCGATGGATCGTCCCGTCATCGAGACACATGGCAATCACGCCGCGGCAAACCTTGCCGTCAGGGCCATCTTCCATGATCAGATCGAGCGCGAAATATTCGATGAAGAAGTCCGCGTCATACTTCAGGCTCTGCTGGTAGAGCGCGTGGAGCATGGCGTGGCCGGTGCGGTCGGCCGCTGCGCAGGTGCGCTGCACCGGCGGGCCTTCGCCCATATTCTGCATGTGGCCGCCGAACGGACGCTGGTAGATCGTGCCGTCGTCGTTACGGCTGAAGGGCACCCCGGCATGCTCCAGCTCGTAAACCGCCTGCGGCGCTTCGCGGACCATATATTCGATCGCGTCCTGGTCGCCGAGCCAGTCGGAACCCTTGACGGTGTCGTACATATGCCACGACCAGTGGTCTGGCGTGTTGTTGCCGAGGCTGGCGGCGATACCGCCCTGAGCAGCAACGGTGTGCGAGCGGGTGGGGAAGACCTTGGTGATGCAGGCCGTTTTCAGACCGGCTTCGGCGCTGCCCATGGTGGCGCGCAAACCAGAACCGCCGGCGCCCACGACCACTGCGTCATAGACATGGTCAATGATCGGGTAGCTGCGACCGCCGATTTCGAATGTGTCGGTACGGGCCATCAGACGGCTCCTCCGAGGGCGATGCGGGCGATCGAGATGAGGCCGAAAGCGCCGCCGCCGATAGTTGCAAGGTTGAGAAGGGTGATTGCGGCGAATTTGGAGCCGGCGTCGTGGACATAATCTTCGACCAGCACCTGCAGGCCGAGGCGCGCGTGCCAGAAAACGCTGACGATCAGGAGCGCGAGCGCAGTCGCCGGGAGCGTCTGCGATGCCCATCCCGTCACCGCTGCATAATCATAGGCCGGGAGCAGCGCGAGGCTGATCGCAAGAAACAGCATCAGCACGAGATTGCCGATGGCGGTGAAACGCTGCACCAGCCAGTGATGCGCGCCTTCATGCGCCGGGCCCAGCCCGCGCACGCGTCCGATGGGAGTTCCGTCACTCATGATTTGGCTCACTTGAGAAGGATCACCGCCCAGAAGGCGACGGTGAGGAGAATACCGAGAACCGGCGACAGGATCGACCAGGTCTTGTTCGTATCGAGTTCGTAACCGGCGCCGATGTCGAGGACGAAATGGCGCAGGCCGCTCATCATGTGGGTGAAGAACGCCCAGCTCAGGCCGACCAGCACGATGATTCCGATCGGCGAGCCCATGATGTCTGCAAAGGTGGCGTAGCTTTCCGGCCCGCCCGCCATCGCACCCAGCCACCACAGCAGCACGGTGAGGCCAACCAGTGCCAATCCGTCCCCCGTCACGCGGTGGAGGATCGAGACCAGCATGTGCGGACCCCATTTCCAGATTTGCAGATGCGGTGAAAGCGGGCGGTTTGCCATAGATGCCTTGTCCGTTACGTGAATTCAGTGGGGCCTCCTTAGCGAAGATGACGGCCCACGCAAGGCACACGGCCTCGACATCTGCTGCAAAATTCCGAATAGCGGGTTGCATGACAAGCATCCTTCTTACCGGCTCTTCCCGCGGAATCGGCGCAGCAGCCAAATCGGCACTCGAAGCGCGCGGCGCCAAGGTCATCGGCCAAGCCACCCGCACCGACCGCGAAGATACGGTTCCTTCGAATTTCTGCGAACCCAATGCGCCGCACGAATTATGGCACGCCGCCCTCGCCCGGTCTGGCGGCAAGATCGACGTGCTGGTGAACAATGCCGGCCTGTTCGATCCCAATCCGATCGAGCGATCGGATATCGAATGGCTCGATGCATGGGAGGATACGATGCGGATCAATCTCACCGCAGCCGCTCAGCTGAGCCGTTTTGCCGTCCGCCATTGGCAGGAACGTGGCTGCACTGGCCGCATCGTCCATGTGGCGAGTCGCGCAGGACACCGCGGCGATTCGCCCGCGCACTGGCAATATGCGGCCAGCAAAGGCGGTATGCTGGCGATGCATAAAAGCATCGCGCGGGCCTATGCCTGCGAGGGTATTCTGAGCTTCGCGATCACTCCGGGCTTTACCGACACGGCTATGGCTGGGGATTATCTGGAAAGCCGTGGCGGGCCCGGCCTGCTGGCGGACATTCCGCTTGGCCGCGTGGCCGAACCTGAAGAAATCGCGCGGCTGATCGAATTCTGCGCACTCGACGCGCCAGCGAGCATGACGGGTGCGACGCTGGATGCTAACGGGGCGAGCTATGTCCGCTAAGTATCTCATTTCCCTCGCACTCAGCATCAGCTTGGCTGGTTGCATGGGCGCTGTGCTCGCTGAAAAAGAAGACATGAACACAGCGATCAGTCGGGAACCCGCTCTAGATCCGGTTGATCTGAAGCAGCAGCGCCTGGCCTTTCTCGACACATGCGAAGCGTGGGACGATTGGGCCAAGCCTTCCCCGCCGTTCCAGCTGATCGGCAACAGCTTTTACGTCGGCACCTGCGGCATTTCGGCGGTGCTGGTCACCAGCGATGACGGGCATGTCCTGATCGACTCCGGCGTGCCCGAAGCTGCACCGCTGGTTCTCGCCAACATCCGCCGGCTTGGCTTCCATCCACGCGATGTCCGCTTTATCCTGATGAGCCACGAACATTTCGATCACGTCGGCGCGCATGCCGCTCTGGCCGAAGCAACAGGTGCGCAAATCGTCGCTTCACCGCAGGCCGAAGCCGTCCTGCAAAGCGGGCTGGCGGCAGCTGATGATCCACAGGCCGAAATGGATCACCCGGCCATGACGCCGGTAGAGGTGGGACAAATCCTCTCCGATGGCGAAGTTCTCAGGCTGGGTGAGCTAGAATTCACCGCTCACGCCACTCCGGGCCACACCCCCGGCGCAATGAGCTGGACGTGGAACTCTTGCAGCCTAGCCTCCGAACCACGTGCCTGTAGCAGAATGGCCTATGTCGACAGCCTCTCGGCGGTTTCCTCCGACGACTATCGCTTGAGCGACCACCCCGCCTATCTTGCCGCCTTTCGCGACAGCATCGAAAAAGTGCGGCTGCTGCCCTGCGATTTCATCGTCACCCCGCACCCCTCGGCGAGCCAGTTGCTGAAAAACCTCCGGAGTGGAACATTCGGCGCGCCGGGTCAGTGCGAGACTTACGCTGCCTCCTTGTCCGCAAAACTCGATGCCCGTCTGGCTAAGGAGGCTGATGAATGAGCTCGTGGAAGCTATCCGGCGAAGCTGGAAAGAAAATCGTTCAGGAAGCGCTGCTGGCACACGACGAGGCTTTGGGTTTCCCGGAGGAATTGGTCGTCTCAGGCCGAGAGATAGCCGAGGACAGACCTGACGACTGGATTTTGGAGGTGTGGCTCGATCACAAGCCGACCGCTTCCGAAAAGAGAGCCGTCGAAGCGCTGTTCGCTGAGGGCGCCCCTGAACTGGCTGCGGAAAAGCTTGCCGAGCAGGATTGGGTAACTCTTAGCCAGCAAGGCGTGGAACCCATCCGCGCAGGCCGCTTCCATGTTCACACGCCGGAATATCCCGCCGATGACAATCTGGTCGATTTCATCATTCCTGCCAGCCAGGCATTCGGGACGGGACAGCACAAGACGACCGCCGCGTGTCTTGCCACGCTCGACCTCATGAAGAGCGAGGGCTTGGTGGTTCGAAATCATGCAGACATCGGCACTGGAACCGGCCTGCTTGCCTTCGCTGCCATGCACTTGTGGCCTCGTGCCCGGGTAACTGCTTCGGATATCGACGCGGTCTGCGCCGGCGTGGTCGTGGACAATTGCGCTACGAACGGCATCGCGATGGGGCCCGGCCCCGGCGAACTGACCATGGTGATCGCTCCGGGGACGCACGATCAGTTGATCCAAGCGCGGGCGCCCTACGATTTGCTGATCGCCAATATTCTCGCGGGTCCGCTGGTCGAACTCGCACCTGATTTCGCAAGTGTCACCACGCCCGGAGGCAGCCTGTTGCTGGCCGGTCTCCTCGCCACGCAGGAGGCCGAGGTACGCGCCGCATATAGAGCGCAAGGCTTCCGGCTCGCGCGAAGGGTGACGAACGGGGACTGGGCAATCCTGTGGCTTCGCAAAAGCCGGATCGAATGAAGGCGAAGCTGCTGCGGGCGGGCGCCTGGGCAATAGGGGCGATCATCTCAGCCATCATGCTGTTTCTTTTCGCGGCCTGGATCGGCAGTTCCATTCCCAGAAACCAATCTTGGACCGAGCCTGCCGAGGGCATCGAAATCATGGTGGGCGATAACGGCATCCATACCGAAATCGTCATGCCGCTGGTTTCTGACGTGAAGGACTGGCGAACCACTTTCCCGTCCAGCGACCTGCAAGATGGCGCACGGCCCTATACCCATGTGGCCGTGAGCTGGGGCGAACGGGAAGTTTTTCTCAACACGCCAACATGGGCCGATCTCAGCCTGTCGACCGCAGTCGGGGCAGCCGTCGGCGGAGATGGTCTGCTTCACGTGGCCCATTACGTACGACCGGCTCCCGGTTCATCGAACCGCCCTCTACGCCTGACGCGTACGCAGTATGCAAAATTGGTGGCAGCGATCGAACGGCAGGCGCCTAGACCGGGAGAGGGGAAGCCGCTGCGCGGTTATGCCCGCTACGATGTCTTCTACGATGCGCCGGGGACCTATCATCTGGGCAACACATGCAATCAGTGGACCAGCGACATGATGGCAAAGGCAGGCGTCAAGACAGGCCTCTGGACGCCCTTTCCGGGCGGGGTCATGAAGTGGATTGCGAATCCGTCTTGGCGGTGACCTCAGCCGTGCGCTGGTTGTGATAGCGGGCCACACTTCGCGTCACTTCCTGCATCATCTCCATGCGCGCGGCGTAGGAGACCCGGGTACTCCCGATCATCACTGCAAGCGCGTAATTCGTGCCATCCGGCGAAGTGAGGATACCGATGTCATTATAGCCCGACTGAACTCCGTCGAAGAACTGGCCAGTGCCCGTCTTGTGCGCAATGGTCCATCCGGCCGGCACTCCGCCTTTCAGTCGCCTCGGCCCGCTTCGCGTGCGTTGCATCGTCGAGATGATGAGATCAGTCGAGTTTTCCGACAGCAAGTCACCCCTCGCAAGCCGCGCCAACGCCCTGGTGATGCCTTCGGGGCTGGCACCATCGATCGGATCGGCGAGGTAAGCCTCGAATGCGCGCCGCCGGTCTTCCTCGTCGACCAGATCGCGGGCTTCGTAAAACGCATTGTCGATTGAATAGGCCTGTTTCCATTTGAGACCAGCGATCGCGCTCTGCTTTGTCCGCTCGTCGGTGCCGAACTGGACCCCGCCAAGCTGATTGCGCCGCAGGAAGCCTTCCACGGCACTCGGACCTCCGACACGGCGCAGCAGACGGTCGTTTGCCGTATTGTCGCTCTGCGTGATCGCCCGGTCTATCAGGTCGGCATAATCGGTCGCGAAAGAGCCACGGGCGCGCACGATATTGCGGATGGGCTGATGGAAAACCGTCAGGTCTTCGGCGCGCAAGGTCACGGGTTCCCTCAACTCCAGCCCGCCATTGTCGGCAAGGTCGAGCGCGGTCAGAGACACCCATAGCTTGCTGACGCTCTGCTGCGGAAACCGTTTCTTTCCCGTATAAGACATAGTTGCGAGCGTATCCGCCTCGGTCACGGCGATACCCACATCGCCGCTGAAATTCTCGCCAAGATCCCGCAGCTGCTCCTGAAGCGCCAGCTGCGCCTCGGTCAGTTCCGGTTCCGGAGGCGGCGTCGGCTTCTGCTCGGCCAGCGTCACACGTTTGTGAAAATCCTCGGCGGATTCGCCCGGAGTGCTCGCTATTGTGGCGAGGACGAGGAAGGCTCCGACGATGAGGACGGTCAGGATTAGTATGGGGGAACGGTTCACGTCACTGAAACACGGGCCACGGCGTAAGTTTCCAAATTCCCGAGATTATCCCGCGTTCGCAACGATCTCGGCCCAACCTGCCTCGTCGATCACCTCAATGCCCAGCTCGGCTGCCTTTTTCAGCTTGCTGCCAGCCCCCGGCCCCGCCACCAGCAGGTCGGTCTTTGCGCTCACCGATCCACTGGCCTTAGCCCCAAGCCGTTCTGCCTGAGCCTTCGCTTCGTCCCTGCTCATGGTTTCGAGCTTGCCAGTGAAAACTACGGTTTTGCCGTTAACCGGACTATCGCGGGTCTCCACTTCGAAACGGGGCGGATCGACCTCGCTCAGGAGATCGTCCCATACCGCCTTGTTATGGTCCTCGTGGAAGAAATCCCCGAGGGCTTCGACCACAGCACCGCCTATACCGTCGATCGAAGTCAACGCGGCAGCAGCTCCCTCATCGCCCGCGCGCGCTTTCTCTGCAGTCTCGCGCAAGGCAGGAAGCTCGTGAAAATGCTTCATCAAATCGCGTGCCGTCACGGCGCCGACATGACGAATGCCCAAACCGAAAAGCAGGCGTGCCGCATCCGGCGAGCGCCTTGCCTCGATACTGTCCACAAGCTTTTCCACAGACCGTTCCTGCCAGCCATCGAGCGCGAGAATGGCGTCTCGGCGTTTCTTGAAACGAAAGATGTCGGCGGGACTTTCGAGCCACCCCAGGGCGAAGAACTGATCGATCGTCTTTTCGCCCAGCCCGTCGATATCCAGCGCCCCGCGGCTGACAAAATGTTTCAGTCTTTCAGTGCGTTGTGCAGGACATATCAGGCCGCCTGTGCAACGCACGTCGACTTCTCCCTCCTCAGCCACCGCTTCGCTGCCGCATTCGGGGCAATGGTCCGGAAACACGAATGGCGCGCGTTCGACGTCGCGTGTCAAATTATCCACAAGCTGTGGAATAACGTCTCCCGCCCGCTGAACCACCACCCGATCGCCCGGCCTGACTCCAAGCCGTTCGATCTCATCGCGGTTATGGAGCGTGACATTCGTGACTGTGACGCCGCCCACCAGCACTGGCGCAAGGCGACCGACGGGGGTCAGTTTGCCAGTACGACCGACTTGGATGTCGATTGCTTCCAACGTCGTCTCGGCCCGCTCAGCTGGGAATTTATGCGCCAGTGCCCAGCGCGGTGCCTTGGCGACAAAGCCAAGACGCTGCTGGTAGTCGAGCCGATCGACCTTGTAGACGACGCCGTCGATTTCGTAAGGAAGATCAGGACGATCGCGGGCGATCCTGTCATAGTGAGCAAGCATTCCCGTAACGTCTTTTACGCACGTGAAGAGAGGCGAGACCGGCACGCCCCACGCCTCGATCATGCGTATTACCTCTTCCTGCCTGGCCCCCGGCACTGCGGACGCTGCGCCCCAGCCATGGGCCCAGAACTTGAGCGGCCGCTTCGCCGTTACGGCGGCATCCTTCTGCCGAAGAGAGCCCGCAGCGGCATTGCGCGGATTGGCGAAGAGCTTTCCGCCTGCTTCTTCCTGCGCCTCGTTCAGCGCCATGAAATCGGACTTGGCCATGTAGACCTCACCGCGGATTTCGAACACCTCCGGGATATCGGCACCCGAAAGTTTCTGTGGGATGTCAGCGATGTAGGCAACGTTGGGGGTGACATCTTCACCGACCTGGCCGTCTCCACGCGTGGCAGCGCGTACCAGCTTGCCCCCCTCGTAGCGCAGAGAGCAGGAGAGACCGTCGATCTTGTCCTCCGCCGTAATGGCAATGGCGTTACCCTCGTCAAGCGAGAGAAAGCGCCGAACGCGCGCCATCCACTCCTCCACTTCCTCAGGCGAAAAAGCGTTGTCGAGGCTCATCATGCGAACCTCGTGCGTCACCTTGGATAACGGAGAAGAAGCTATCTCATGCCCGACGGCCCGGGATGGCGAATCCTCCCGCACAAGATGGGGAAACGCCTCTTCCAGCTCGGCATTTCGCCGCACCAGAGCATCATATTCCTGATCCGTGATTAGCGGCGCGTCGTCGGCATGATAGAGCTTGTTGTGCTTAGCGATTAAGCGCGCCAGGCGCATCAGCTCGTTCGCTGCTTCGGCTTCACTGATCTCCATGGCTTGGCTCTAAGCAGACGTTGCGAGATTCGCCATAGCCTCGCGGGTCACATGCCCACTAATCCCGGATCATCTCGGCCCGCGCGAGTTCGGAGCATTCGTGTCACACACCCTCTAACAGGCGGTCCGCCTGCGCCCTCGCCTCTGGCGTCACTTCGGCACCGGAAAGCATTCGAGCGATTTCTTCCTTGCGACCCGCTTCGTCGAGCAGAGCCACACTTGTCCGCGTGACAGTGCCGTCCGAACTCTTGGCGATCATGTAGTGCGTCCGGCCGCGCGCAGCGACCTGTGGGCTATGCGTGACCGCAAGCAGCTGACCATCGGACGCAAGCCGCGCCAGACGTTCGCCGATCGCGCTGGCGACCGCGCCGCCCACGCCGCGGTCGATCTCGTCGAAGATAACCGTGGCCGCCCCGCCCTGCTCCGCCAAGGCAACCTTCAAGGCAAGGATGAAACGCGACAATTCCCCGCCGCTGGCAATCTTGTTCAAAGGCGCAAAATCCGCACCCGGATTGGTCGCGATCAGGAACTCGACGCTATCCATCCCATGCGGTCCCCAGCGGTCCTGCGGCAGTTTTGTTACCGCAGTCTTGAACCGTGCCGCATCGAGCTTGAGCGGCGCCAGTTCGCGTGCCACGGCATCATCCAATTTTAGCGCCGCAGCGGTGCGCGCTGCGTGCAACGCTTCGGCTTCCGCGCGATATTTGCCCTCGGTCTCGACAGCTGCGGCCTCCAGCGCATCCAGCTCAGCTTCGCCTCCTTCGATGGAGTCTAGCTGGCTGCGCATCGTGCGCATGGCTTCGGGCAGTTCGTCGACCTCGCAGCGGTGCTTTCGCGCCAGCGCCCGCAATTCGAATAATCGCGTTTCTGCAGCTTCGAGTGCGGTTGGATCATGGTCGAGCGCTTCCGCAGCCGCTTCCAGCTTTTCTTCGGCTTCCCCGGCTTCGATCACAGCCCGATCCAACGCGCCCAGAGCCTCGGCCAGCAAGGGGTGCTCCGCGGCGATCCGGTCCAGCTTGCGGGCCGCAACTCGGAGGCTGGCAAGCGGCGAGTCCGAGCCTTCCCACAGGTGCCGTAACTCTTCCAGATCCCCGGAAAGCCTCTCACCTTTTTGCATGTCGGCGCGCGTTTCGGCCAACCGTGCCTCTTCTCCCGCTTGCGGTTCGAGAGCCGTGAGCTCGCTCAGGTGAGACAGAAGCAGATCACGATCTTCCCGGGCTTGATCCAGCGCATCGCGCACGCTCGCAAGCCGGGCCTCGGTTTCGCGCCATTTGGTCCAGGCCTGTTCCACCCGCGCGGTGCCTGCACCGGCGAACCGATCGAGCAGCGCCCGGTGACCACGCGGATTGACCAGCCCCCGATCGTCATGCTGCCCGTGCAGTTCGACGAGGATGCCCGCGATTTCGCGGAGCAGGGCCACGCCGACCGACTGATCGTTGATGAAGGCCTTGCTGCCGCCATCTGCCTTGAGTTGGCGCCGAATGATCAGCGGCTCTCCGGGTTCAATCTCGATATCGGCGTCGTCGAGTGCATCGACGATCTGCTCGGGCAAGGACGAGAATTCGAAACTTGCCGAAACGCTGGCCTTAGCTTCGCCGGCGCGAACCAGACCGCTGTCGGCGCGGTTCCCCAGCACGAGCCCCAGCGAGTCGAGAAGGATGGACTTGCCCGCCCCGGTTTCGCCGGTCAGCACGCCAAGACCACGCCCGAAATCGAGATCGAGCGCTTCGATCAGCACTATGTTGCGAATGGAAAGCCGGGTCAGCATTGCTACCCTATGTAACGCAGCCGGAACGCCGCGTCACTGTTCCCCTTATGATCGACTTGTGAATAGTCGTTCGCCGGTCAGCTGGCCGAGACGCCAGCAGCATTGTCCTCAATGAGCTCGTAAGCCTTCTCGTACCATTCATTGCCGGGATAATTCGCGCCGAGGACAGCGGCATATTTTACCGCCTCCGGCTTGATCCCCAAGGCAAGGCTGCTTTCCACCAGACGATAGAGGGCTTCCGGCGCATGGCTTGTGGTCTGATAGGTATCCACCACATTCTGGAACCGGATTTGCGCAGCGATCCAGCGGCCCGAGCGCTGGTAATAGCGGCCTATTTCCATTTCCTTGCCGGCCAGATGATCTTGGACAAGGTCGATCTTGAGACGCGCGTCCGCAGCGTACTGAGTTTGCGGGAAACGACGATTTACTTCGCGCAGCGCAGTCAGCGCCTGCTCTGTCACCTTCTGGTCGCGCTGAACATCGCTGATCTGCTCATAATAGCTAAGCGCGATCAGGTAATAGGCATAGGGCGCGTCCTTGTTGCCCGGGTGGATCGAAAGGAAACGCTGCGCCGAAGCAACAGTCTTATTGTAGTCGCCAGCGACATAATAGCTGAACGCACTCATCAGCTGGGCACGGCGCGCCCAAGGCGAATAGGGATGCTGGCGCTCCACCTCGTCGAACAGCGCAGCGGCCAATTGCGGCTTCCCGCTATCGAGTTCCGACTTGGCCTGACCGTAAAGCGTCTCCACATCGCGCGCGACATAGGCCGTGTCTTCGGGCCGGTTCGAACCGCCACCGCAGGCTGCAGTGAGTGTGGTGGCAGCAGCGAGTGCGCCGAAGGCGAGCATGCGGGTGGTGCGCGATTGGGTCTTCATAGGGCCGAGCCTATAACCAGCGCCCCGCTGAACGCCAAGTGAAGTTATCGGCGATTTCACCGCTTCCGCGCACACACCCGCAACTGGCCGCATCATTGCGTGGCGGGCCAGTCCGTTTCTTCCTGGCCGCGAGTCTTCCAGAGCGAATAGCCCACCCCTGCGCCGATCAGTCCGATCGTGACCCCGAGACTGATCCATGGCGGCATCTTGCCACCGTCGAGCAGGAAATCGGAAACGAAGATCTTGCTACCGATGAAGACCAGCACGGCCGCCAACGCATATTTCAGATAGTGGAAGCGGTAGACCATTGCCGCCAGAGCGAAATAGAGCGCCCGCAATCCCAATATCGCGAAGATATTAGACGTATACACAATGAAAGTATCCGTCGTGATCGCGAAAATGGCGGGGACGCTGTCCACTGCGAACACCAGATCGGCGAGATTGATCACGACGAGAGCGAGCAGCAGGGGCGTAGCGGCACGCACCATTTTTCCGGTCTTGGCATCCTCTACCTTCACGAGGAAGCGCTGCGCGTGCAGGTCCGGGGTGACGCGCATGTGGCGGCTGATCCATTTCACCGCCGGATTGTTGCCCACATCCATCGGCTCGTCCCCGGCAAAGAACATCTTGATCCCGGTCACGATCAGGAAGCCAGCAAAAAGATAGAGCACCCAATAAGCTTCCGCCAGAATAGCCGCGCCGCCGGCAATCATGAGGCCGCGCAGAACGATCACGGCCATGATACCCCACAGAAGCGCGCGGTATTGGTATTTTGGCGGGATCGAGAAGTAGGTGAATATCAGACTAATAACGAAGACGTTGTCGATCGACAGCGCTTTCTCGATGAAGAAGCCCGTATAATATTGCATGCCCGCTTCAGGCCCGCGCTCGACCCAGACCCAGAAACCGAACAGCAAGGCGACCCCGATGTAGAACACGGATAGTTTCAGGCTTTCCGCAATTCCGATCTCCTTGTCCTCCTTGTGGAGGACACCGAGGTCGAACGCGGTAAGGACAATCACGATCGCGAGAAATGCCGCCCAGAACCACAGAGGCGTTCCGAGCCAGTCCGAAAGGAAGAAGTCGGTCATGCGTGATGCTCCTTAGCTGGGTTCAGGGCCGGGAGAGCGGACTTGAGCAGGAAGTAACCGGTCAGTGCGGCGACCGTTGAACCTGCGAGCACACCAAGTTTCACGGCATCGATCTGATCCGCAGTCGTAAATGCGAGATTCCCTATGAAAAGGCTCATCGTGAAGCCAATCGCCGCGAGCAGCGATAGAGCGTGGATCTGACGCCAGTTCACATCGTTAGGCAGGCTGGCGAGCTTCATTTTTACGGCCAACCAGGCGAACCCGAAGATACCGAGCTGCTTGCCGATCAGGAGCCCCAGCGCGATGCCGAGCGGCAGAGGATCAAGCAGAGCCGATGGCTCGAGCCCCACAAGCGTAACGCCGGCATTGGCGAAGCCGAAGACTGGAATGACCAGAAACGCGACCCATGGATGAAGCGCATGCTCCATCCGCTCCAGCGGACCATGATCGCTGGAGCGATCCAGCGGTATCGTCAGCGCGGCGGCGACGCCTGCCAACGTCGCGTGAACGCCGGACTTGAGGACGAATGCCCACATCAGGATCGCCAGCAACACATAGGGGATCGTCGAGGCGACCTTCGCGCGGCCCAGTGCCAGCATCGCGATGAAGACCATTGCAGCTGCAGCCAGCATCCCGGTGTCGATTTCGCCGGAATAAAACAGGGCGATAATGGCGATGGCGCCGATGTCGTCGATCACGGCGATCGCCAGCAGCAGCGCCTTCAACGCGACTGGCACCCGCGGGCCGAGCAAAGACAGAATACCAAGCGCGAAGGCGATGTCGGTCGCGGCCGGGATTGCCCAGCCCTGCATATTGTCGGGCGTGCCAAGATTGAGACCGATGAACACGAAAGCAGGCAAAGCCATGCCGCCGAGAGCCGCGACGAGCGGTAGCGAGGCTTTGCTCCAGCTAGATAGCTGGCCTTCCAGTACCTCTCGCTTCACCTCAAGACCGACAAGGAAGAAGAAGACGGCCATGAGTCCGTCGTTGATCCACAGCAGCAAGGGCTTGTCGATAACGAAACTATCGATCGCAAAGACGACCGGGACATCCAGCAGGGACATGTAATTGGCAGCCAGCGGCGAATTGGCCACCGCAAGGGCAAGCGCCGCCGCGAAAATGAGGACGATGCCGCCGGCACTCTCCTTTTGCAGGAAGTCGCGCAGCAAGGGGGTGATGGCTTTGACCATGATATGCTCCGGATAGAAGGGAAGCGGGGAAGCTTGCTTGGGCGATCAGCGGCTCGCCAAGAGGCAAGGAGGCTTTCCCAAAGGTAAGCCAACATGCGTCAGCGATTTGCACTGCGTAGCCCACCCGCACAGCAGATGCGGTCGCACGGGCCTCCCACGGTCGAATGCCAGTATGGAATGTTCCGCCGTCATCATACGCTCCCTGATCGAACTTCAAATCGATCGGACTACCGGCGCGGGACGGGCTAAGAAAAAGAAACGGGCCTATCAGCTGGCATCGGTTTGTCCGACACGGCCGACATCACGTGCGCAAGAGCGCCCGCCAGAGGGGCCCGGTCCGTGTCGAGCCTTATAGCCCAACTGAACGGGAATTCAAGCCGCGCGCCGATTCAGCCAGCGCGCGGCGTGTTTCGTTGCGCTTCAGCCTTCACCAAACCCGTCGGGCGCATCCCACAGCAAATGTCGGGTTTCCAGCATGACGAGATTGTTGCTGCGCACGATTTCGCCGCGGGTCTTGTAGCCCAGCAGCTGCTCGGGATCGGTGGAGGGATTGTGGGTCAGCACACGCAATTCCTCGCTGGTGAAATCGGTAAGGCCGCGTGCCCGCTCGATCCCCTTGCTGTCGTAGATGTGCAGCACGTCCCCGCGTGTGAAATCCCCGTCCATGCTGACCACGTCTGCGCGGCGGATCGGCCGCTCTCCCTGCGCCAGCGCATCGGCCACCGCTTCAGAGACCACGAGACTTCCCGCCATCTGCAGCCGATTGGCAATCCAGCTGTCCCAGCCCGACAGCGGGTTCGGATTGGGCAGGACCTTGGTCGCCCGGCGGCTGCCATCGAGCACGGTCGACAGGGGACGATCCACCTCGCCTTGGGCGATCCAGGTCGTCACGCCAGCTTCCTGCGCCATATTCGCGGCCTGAAGCTTCGTTTCCATGCCGCCGGTGCCCAGCGTGCTCTTACCTTTGGTCGCGGCCATGTAAGGGCCGACATCGCTCACCTCCGGGATGAACTCGGCATCCGGATCGTCCGGGTTGCGATCGTACAGACCGTCCACCCCTGTCAGGATGATGAAGTCGGTCGCACCGACCATCTGCGCAACCTTCGCGGCGAGGCGATCATTGTCGCCCACGCGGATTTCCTCGGTCGTGATCGTATCGTTCTCGTTGACGATCGGCATCACGCCGGATTCCAGCAGCCGATGCACGGTGTTGCGAGTGTTGAGGAACCGGCGATGATCTTCGAAGTCCCCAAGCGTCAAAAGCACCTGCGCGATTTCGAAACCAAATTCATGGCCCACCTGCTTATAGGCGTTCAGGAGCAGCGGCATGCCGCAAGCGGCGGCCGCCTGCTTGTCCGACACCCCTGCGCTTTCCGGTGTTTCGCCAATGATCCGCAGACCTAGCGCGACCGAACCCGACGAACAGATGATGACATCGTTACCCTCGGCGCGCAGCGTGGCGACATCTTCGAGCAGGCGTTGCAGGAAACCATATCGCGGGGTCAGGAGTTCCTGATTGGCAAGCAATGCCGAACCGATCTTGACAACAATATTGCGTTTCTTGGTCATATCTAAAAAATATCTCTAACTTGAAATTTCTGTGTCAGAACGTAGATAGGGATGGTGCAGTGCACAACCGGATTTTTAAGAATATCGAATGCGCAAAATGCTGGAAGTATTCTTCGAAGAAATAGCGAAGACTTAATTGGATCGTTATTTCACTTTGGAACTAAACTAAGAATTACACAGAGCGCCCTGAGCGCGGAAACGGAATTCTACCATTATCAATTCTATACTTATTGTCGGCTGCGGAAAAATGGGCTCCGCGTTACTTTCGCAATGGGTTTCCGGCCCGGAGGCGATAACCGTGGTGGACCCCATGGCCAGCGATCTGCCTGAAAAAGTCACGCTCGTGCGTGATAGTTCCGAAATCGCCGACGAACGTTTCGACTGCATTGTCGCAGCGGTCAAGCCGCAGATGTTCGATGATGTGATGCCCGGATATGCGGAGAACCTTGCGGATGACGGTTACATCATCTCGATTGCCGCAGGCTATTCCGCCGCGCGTCTGTCGAAATTGATGGGCGACAAGCCCGTGGTTCGCGTCATGCCCAACCTTCCTGCGGCGGTCGGCCGCGGAGTGAGCGGCGTCGTTGCCGGGCCTCACACGGCCGACGGCCATATGGCCCACGCTGTCGAATTCATGGAACGGGCCGGCACGGTCGTGACCGTCGACAGCGAAGAGAAGCTGGACCGCGTAACCGCTGTGGCAGGCTCGGGTCCAGGCTATGTCTTCGAGATCGCCCGCGCCTATGCAGAGGCCGCCATGGCACAAGGCTTCAGCGAAGAAGAGGCCCGTGAAATGGTCCTCGGCACTATCGGCGGCGCCATCGCCATGGCCAGCGAGCCAGGGGCCCCAAGCCTTGAAGACCTGCGCAATTCGGTGACGAGCAAAGGCGGTACCACAGCCGCCGGCCTCAACGCACTCAATGGCGACAATGGCCTAACCGACCGAATGCATGCTACACTGCAGGCCTGCTACGACCGGGCGGTAGAGCTGCGCTGAGGACAGCGCCTCCCGCTCCGATACAAGACGAAGAGAGAGAGACTATGAACGACCAGACGCTAGACCCGCAGATTCACATCACCACGCTGGGCCAGAACGCCCGCAAAGCCGCCCACGGCCTGCTTTCCGCGAGCACTGACGCAAAGAACACTGCGCTGCGCGAGGCTGCCAAGGCACTGCGTGAGAAAACGCCCGAGCTGCTCGAAGCGAATGCCGAGGACGTGAAGAGCGTTGAGGGGAAGAAGCCCGAAAGCTTTATCGATCGTCTGAGGCTCACCGAAGATCGCATCGAGGGCATGGCGTCTGCACTCGAAGAAATCGCGGAGCTTCCCGATCCCGTCGGACGCAGCCTGGCGACTTTCGACCGGCCCAACGGCCTCAAGATCGAACGGGTTGCCGTACCGATCGGTGTCATCGGGATGATTTATGAAAGCCGCCCGAATGTCGGCGCCGATGCCAGTGCTCTTTGTTTGAAGAGCGGCAACGCCGTCATCCTTCGCGGTGGCAGCGAAAGCCGTCACTCCACTCGTGTAATCGTTGATTGCATGCGTACGGGGCTCAACGCGGCAGGCCTGCCCGAAGATGCAGTCCAGACTGTCGGCACGACCAACCGTGAAGCCGTTGCGGCACTGCTCAAGGCCGACGAATATGTCGACCTCGTAATCCCCCGCGGGGGCCGCGGCCTCGTTGAACTGGTCCGCGACCAGGCAAGCGTGCCCACCCTCCTCCACCTTGATGGCAACTGCCATAGCTACGTCCACGAAGCGGCCGATCTCGACAAGGCTGCCGAAATCATCCGCAACGCCAAGCTGCGCCGCACCGGCGTCTGCGGCGCGACGGAAAGCATCGTGGTTGATCGGGCCGTGGCAAAGGACTTCATCCCCCGCCTTACCTCGGTCATGGGCAACGATTGCGAGCTGCGCGGTGACACGGAAGCCGTCGCCATCGACGATAGCATCAAGCCTGCCGACGATGCCGACTGGAACACCGAATACCTTGATCCCATCGCCAGCGTCAAAGTCGTCGATGGCCTCGACCAGGCGATCGAGTGGGTGTCCGAACATTCTTCGCATCACACCGATGCGATCATGACGGAAGACGATGCTGCGGCGAAGAAATTCATGACCAGTATCGACAGCGCGATCGTCATGCGCAATGCCAGCACGCAGTTCGCTGATGGCGGCGAATTCGGCATGGGCGCGGAAATCGGCATCGCCACCGGCAAGATGCATGCTCGCGGCCCCGTCGGCCTCGAACAGCTCTGCAGCTTCAAATACCTCGTCCACGGCGACGGGCAGACGCGCCCGTAAGGCGAACCGTCAAAACCGATCAAAGAAGCCGCCGGAGCCTTTGCGCCCGGCGGCTTTTTCGTGTCAGATATTGGTGCTGCTCGGGATCAGGCTTGGCTGGAGATAGGTATACGGTCGCCGCCGCTGCGCGTTGCGCGCCACGATCTGCTCCTCAGCCTGTTCCAGCGCCGACTGAAAGCGGGCCAGCGGCCCGCTCGCACCGCTGATCTTCGGATCGCGGAACCACTGCGGATAGGGAAATTGCGGCGAGCGGTAAGTTCCTAGCGGACGATAATAGAGCGAGCCGAGCAGATAGAGCGTTTTGAGCTGTTCTAGCGCCAGCGCCTCAGGCGGCATCATGGAAAGCCATTGGGGCTTGGTATTGCCATCCTGAGTATCGGGCACGCTCTGCCACAGGGCCCCGGTCACGGCCGGGGCATATTCCATGATGTCTTTCTGCGGAAAATTGACCGCGGCATGCTGCGCGCTCGCGGTGAAGATGGTCATCGTGCACAGATCGATCAGGCTCTGGACGGTCTGCGGTGCGCTGAAGCCTGTCAGTTTACCACTGCCCGCGATCGCTGCTGCCCACGCCTGGACCTCCGCGTCGCCGACGACATCGTCGTCCTCGGCATAATACGTCTCTATGTATTCGCGCACCCAAGTCTCGATCGCTCCCCAGATCAACAAGGCATCGTCGCGATAGGGATAGACGGCCAAGGGCGTTCCGGCGCCAACGCCTCGCGCCTCGATGTCGAGCGGAAGCATACCCTTGGCGAAATCGAAGGAGAGCCGGGCCTCCACAGCCGCCTTCTGACTGCTTTGAATGGTGCCTGCAAAAATATGATCGATCGGGCCACCGGGCGTGATCAGGCTGGTTGCAGCCGCCTCGTTGATGAACATCGTGCCTTCGAAGTGCCGCACCAGCAATGCGTTGAGCGGATGCTGCTGCGCAAGATGGCGCTGGGTGGCCACGGCGATTGCCTCGATTACCAGATGCGTGCGTGCAAGATGCGCGAAGAGTTCGTGGTAATTCCCGTCCGCAACCTGCACCACCAGCTTGGCCATTTCCCAGCCCCATTCATGGGCGCTGTCCATGGCCGGTGTCATAACCGGACTGGCCGCATTGGAAGGATCGCAATTGATAGCGATAGGCACGAGACTGTCGCCACCGGGAGGAACGGCGAACAGGGCGACCGGGCAGGTCAGATATTTCGCGATGCCGTTCCATAGGCCAGGCTCGATGATCGATAGCGGTGCGTAATCGCACTGGAAAAGCCGGCCATCCTCCAGCGCCGCATCCAGCGTATCGCCTGCCACGACAGCGGCATATTGCTCCGCCGTAATGGCGCAGCCTGACGGAATGGCGCTTACCGCCTCTATCAGCACGCTGTTGGGTCCGCCCACGCGCAGATGCGCGAATTCGAGATCGTCCTGGAAAGTATAGGCGATTGCAGGAACCGGGATCGTCTTGAACAGGTCGAGATAGTTTTCCAGCGTCCGCGGTCGCTCCTTGCCGAGCGCAGCAAGGGTTGCACCGCGTAGCTCGAGAATGCCTTTCAGCTTGGTCGCGTGGTTCTGCAGATCCGCCGTAACGACTTCCGCCTCGACCATGTGGAGGCAATCACCTGCCAGAGCCGCCAATCCCTTGTGCCCGATCAGGTCACCGGCCAGCTTCACCTCAAGTCCCGCAATGTCCTTCTCGATCGCCGCAATCACCGCGCGATCGGCGTCTAGTAATGCCGTATCGAGCGAGGACAGACCCTGCTCAACCAGAGACGTTTCCACCGCGATGACATTCTTTGCCATCTCGATCACGATACCCAGCAGCTTCAGCCACCATTCCACCGAGGGCTTCTCCGCCTTGGGCAAAACCTTGACGACCGGAACACCATCGACGGCGGGCACGGTATCGGTCCACTCATATTGCGCCTGACTTTCAGCCAGTTGCTCCTTCCGGTCCTGCCGCTCTGCCGCTGTGTCATTTTGGGGCAGTGATGGAGAAAGTGGAGCTTGCTGTGGCATTATCGGTCCATCTGTCTTGCTGAAGTGCGGAAATGCGTACTCGACAAACGTTAACGCAAAGATTAGCAACTACGTACTTATACGAGGGTGGGCCCGTTGGGAGATGTTAGGGCCTCGGGGGGTTTAACGTGTGCTTATGGGGAAGCTCGGCAAGATTGTCCGCGCAATAGCGATTCCGGATCTGCCGCAGGATGTGCGCGCGGATTACGTGATCGCGGCGGCGCAGCAGGTGAACAAGCAGGCACGCTGGCTGTTCGTCGCGCTGCTGCTCACGTGCCCGCTCGCCATTTTCGTGACGCCGGAAAGCACCGGCTGGGTCGTGCGCTGGGTATTGCCGCTCGGCATGTCGATCTACTGCATCTCCGGCCTGATCACTCTCCTGCGCGGAAAATCCTTCGAAGGCAGGCCCTGGCGCGCCGAGAAATTCATTGTCGAGAGCTGGTTCTCCTCGCTCATCGGCGCGTTGATCAGCACCACCTGGGCAATCGCCAGCTGGCTGAGCGCGGACGGGGCGGAGCGGCTGCATTTCCCCGTCATCCTCGTGATGGGCGCGCTCGCCACCGCCTATTGCGTGGCGAGCATTCGCGCGGCGGCGGCGATGCATCTGCTGATCGACATCGTCCCCATCGCCGCTCTGCTGCTGATCTTCGGCTCCACGCTCGACCGGGCGGCGGCGGTCAGTCTGGCGCTGGCGGGCATGTTCCAGTGGCGGATGATCAATATGCATCACCAGCAGGTGGTCGAGCTGCTGCTGCTCCAGCGCAAGAACCACACCCTCGCCCTCACCGATCCGCTGACCGGCCTGCTCAACCGCCGCGCCCTGCTCGATTTCGCCGAGGCGCTGGGGGATGACGACGGCCCTTCCCGCCTGCTGCTGATCGATATCGACCGGTTCAAGGCAGTCAACGACACGCATGGCCATGACGTGGGCGACAGTGTGCTGCAGGAAATCGCCCGGATCATCGATGCGCATGCGGGCAACAATGTCAGCGCCGCGCGGCTGGGGGGCGAGGAATTCGCCCTGCTCGGCACGCGCGAGGCGCTGCCCTGCTCCACCGCCGAGGTCTTGCTGGACGAGATCCGCGCGGCCGCCATGCCGCATGGCGAACGGGTGACTGTCAGCATCGGCATTGCCGAGGGCACGCTGGAAGACGATCCCGCCTGGCGCAATCTCTACCGCCGGGCCGACGATGCGCTTTACGAAGCCAAGCGCCGCGGCCGCGACCAGTCCTGCCAGGCCGACGAGCTGGAGATTTCCTACCGCAGCGCGCTGGCCCGGGGCGAATCGCCCGCCGGGCCGCTATCCCCCCGTCCCGCCTGACTTTTTTGCCTCCCTAAGACGGGCCGATCCGCCTGATTTCCCCCGCCGCGGCCGCCCACCAGCCCCTCGGATGTAGGATTGCCCCAGAGGGAATCCTATTTGCTTTCCTACACGCCCCCTGCCGTTCCATGCCCCGTGCTTTTCAAGCCCAGGAGACGCACGCATGACCCGCAGCAAGGACCCTTCCGAAACCCGCACCCCCGTCCCCGCAGAGGACATCCCCGCCTTCGATACCGTGCCGGTCAAGTTCCGCCACGATGGCTGGACGCCCGCGCGCCAGAAGGCCTTCATCGGCGCGCTCGCCGATACGGGCTGCGTCAGCCGCGCCGCGCGCTATGTCAACATGAGCACCGAGGGCGCCTATTACCTGCGCCGCCGCCCCGGGTCCGAAAGCTTCCGCCGCGCATGGGAGGCCGCCCTCGATCTCGGCGTGCAGCGCCTGAAGGACATCGCCTATGAACGCGCGATCGACGGCCAGCTCAGCCCCGTCTTCGTCGCCGGCAAGCTGAAAGGCTTCCGCCGCATCCGCAACGATCGCCTGCTGATGTTCTGCCTCAGGATGAACGCCCGCGACGAACGCGGCAAACGCCTCGCCGCGAGTTATTTTAATCCCGGGTCGTCAAGCAGCGGAGCGGTAGGACAACAAAGACTCCCGACCCACCCCGCAAGCATGACCACCCCCGCCCTCAGCCGCGCGGAGAAGGACGACATGAACGCCGCCATGGTCGAACATTTCGATCCGGTGGAGATGAACCTGGAGGAGATCGAGGCGATGCAGGCCCAGCTGGCCGAAATCGCCCGGCGCAAGCGCGCCGACGAGGACGGCCCGCCGGAAAACGATGCCGACACGCACTTCGCCCACCTCGTAACCACCGACTGGAAGGCCGCCGGAGAGCTGGAAGACCTCTACTCGGTCGAGGAGGAGCTGGAACAGTGGAACGAGGACGAGGACTACTGGAAGGACTTGGGGTGAGGACGCGATGGGTGAGCTTCGTCAACAAAAAGGATAAGGGACTTAGAACCAGAAATGAGGTCAGATGCGAGGAAAAGTGGAAAGTCTTGCTTGTTTTTATGCGATAGCTTCCCAAATATTACACACGGTACAAATGAGGGAAACTCATGGAACAAGTCAGTATCTACAACTCAATTGAGATTGAAGGTCTCAGAGAGTTACTGGGGACAATCGACTGCGAAATTGCGGCAGACGAGCATTTCATCATTGTGGTGAATAATGATGAAATTGCCGAGGACCCATACCTCAAGGAGGCGATGATGTCTGCAGTCGCTAAGGGTGCTAAGATCATTGTCATCTGGCCGCCCGATGGAAATGAACTGGCGTTACCTGAAATTCTTCGTCAACTTCGAACCGCTCTAATTCAGTTTGACGCAGAAGCTCTGCATGACGTCATTTGCAAAAAAACGGGCCGCAACGATGTTCCTAGCGGCGGGCAATATCCAGCACCCAAGACCGACCGGCATTGTTGCTAATGCTTGTACACACTTACTGTGTTGAACACGATCTCGGCTTTGCCCCGAATCCCTTTCACGGAGTTTGCTCGTTGGGATGTTGCGCCCCTCAACTGCGAAAACACGCCTCAGTTGGTGATCTGGTGGTAGGAAGAGGTAGCGCAAGGGTCGGAAGGCGTGACCATCTAGTTTACTGGATGCTGATCGAAGAAATTGTGAGTTTCGAGGAATATGATTCTGACCCGCGATTTGCGGCAAAGGTTCCAGATATGGGCGCGAGCACTATGCTGCGCTACGGCGACAACATGTATTTTCGGGATCCCATAACGAATAAGTTTGTTCAGCGAGACTCGTTCCACAGCAACGAGAATGGAGTCCAAAGCCCGACTGACATTAAGACTGACACGGGGACGACGACTAACGTCCTTCTAGGACGTCAATACAGCTATTATGGCGGAGTTGGGCCAGAAATTCCTGAAGAATTTCGATGCATGTTTCCCAAGAGAAATCGTGCATGCCATCACCCCAGCAACTTGAAAAACGGATTAGTTCGGTGGCTTAAAATCGATGATCCTAAAGGTATCGTAGGTTTACCAACAGACTGGACCGATATCCCCCACTGATCACCTTTTGATTGAGACGAATCAGGTAGATCGCTGTAGAGATAATCCGCATGGATCACCTGTCTCGCAGCGCTGCATTTGACGATTACTGGAAATTTGCAGCGAAGCGCCACGAAGCTTATTTGAACCGTGTACACGGTCTATCTGCACCTTGGACCAATGACCCTATCATCGCGCGCTACAGGTTTACTAATACATTTCGCGCTGCTGATCGAGTTAGCCAGTTTCTAATTCAGCGCATCCAGTATGATCGCTCAAATGATATTGGCGATGAGGACCTATTGTTTCGGACCTTACTGTTCAAGATTTTCAACAATATTGATACTTGGAATTCCTTAGAACGTGAATTCGGTGAAATTCGCTGGCGAAATTTTGATTTTGATCGAGCAGACGGCCTCCTTGAGGCTCTCATCAGCTCGGGTAAGACGATTTACTCTGCGGCATACATAATGCCTTCGCCTGCGTTCGGTGCGAAGCGAAAGCACACAAACCATCTACGCCTTCTACAATCTATGATGGCTGGCGGTCTAGCTCGACGCGTGAATGCAACAAAGTCCTTACAAACGCTCTACAATGAGTTGCTAAACTTCAAGGGACTTGGGCCATTCTTGGCGTTCCAATACGCAATCGACGTAAATTACTCGCAGCTTACTGAATTTGAGGAGAATGAATTCGTTATTGCTGGGCCTGGTGCCCATGATGGTATTAGAAAGGTCTTCCCGCAATCTTCTCCAGATGATGCCGAGTTAATCATTTATTGGATGGTAGAAAACCAAGAACGGGAGTTCAGCCGCCTAGGAATAGACTTTGGAGGCCTCTTTGGGCGCTCGCTTCGCGCGATAGATTGCCAGAATATTTTTTGCGAAATCTCTAAATATTGTCGTGTCGCTCACCCCAACCTCGAAGGTACAACAGGTAGGACGCGTATAAAGCAAACCTTTTCAAGCCATCGCAGAATACCGACACCTAAGCCTTTTTTTCCTCCGAAATGGGGAATTAATGAACATATATCGGTGCCGGAGCACAGGCCGAACGAACAATGCGAAACGCAATTAGAGTTCGGTGTCTAGGACGGAGTACCAATGGCCATCGCTATGCAGATCCAACGTTTTCCGACCTTCGACCACTTCGCTCTAAAACCAACAATTGAGCGCTCCCAAATCCGTTCTTGGACAACACCGTCGGCCTTCACACTTATTTCACCGTCAACGGAATAAGCGATAAGGATCAGACGCTTGTTAGCAGCGCACGCCTTTAGTTTTAGAAGTCTCAAAATTGCGCCTTTTTCCGAGTCGATTTTATCCGCCTCTTTCAGCTTGCGATAAAATAGATGCGGAGCTTCAAAGGTTCCAATTGATGTGTCGACAACCGGCGCTCTGACGTCAGCGACCACCAATGGGCTAAATTTAACAGATCTTTTTGTAAGGTCTACGCTGATGGTTCCCTGCTTCTCATGCATCAATTGGCTATAAAGCTTATGCCCTTCGACGATGGCCCTTTGCCACTCCCAAAGTTGGTTCTCTTCAGCTTCCAATTTTTCAGCAAACGTCTTAATCAGCTTGAGAAACTCATGCTTGATCTGACTTTTATCGGAAAAGAGCCGCTTTCTGGCTTCTTCGGGGGTGAGACCTTCACTTCGTGCCGCCCTTTGGGCTTCTGAATGGACCGCCTTAACAATCGCCTCTTCAACGATACGCGCTCTAGCACCGTCTTGTGCGTTATCGATTGAAGGAGAAAATTTGCGCTTAAGCCCCATCAAGGATCGCAGCACTGGGGACCAGCCGAGAATGGCGGCATTCGCTAGGTGCAGAACGTCATGAAACCGATACCCGTCTTCAAGTTCTGAATTGTCGTCGAGTTCGTCGCCAAGGGGTCTACCCTGATAAAACATCTGAAGGCGACCGCGTTTTGTTTCAACGAAGGTTATGTCAAACCTAAGCGGGAAAACTTGGCTCGGTGGGGTGTCCACTTTCCGATCATGCAGCTCCGTGGGAGGAGCGTTAGAGAGATTGAAGATGCCTTCCAATTTTGTCACGTTGGCGCGCGCCACCGCATCCAGAGACGTATTGTATAGAGTTGCTATCGCACCCAAATGCCAAAGCAACATACCCAATGTCCGCTCTGCGGAAAATGCGAGTATATCTTCTTTTAAATAATATTCGGTATCGGGAAATTGCTGACTCATTACTGAAGTCGCGTAAAGCAACAATCTAGTAATGCAGACATCAAGCAATTCACGACCTTTTGTCCGAGCAGTTAGAAAAGCTACTCTTTGATATTCGTCAAGGCTCGCATTACCGCCGCGCTCAAGCACTTTGGTACATTCTTTAAAGAACCGCTGATAGTTTTCTGGATCGAGAGCATCACGGAATTCGGGACGTTTCTCAATTTCTTTCGGTAGTGCACCGAAATCTGCACGCACTACGCCGCTTAAGCTTCCATCCAAGGGAAGCGTCGAGAGCTGTGTAGTGTACCAAAGACAGTCTCCCAGTTCTTCTATAATTTCCTCGTTGGGCTGGTCCCAGTTTTCGTCAGAGTGATGAATAACTTTGCGTTTTAATGTCGCCGCGAGCGAACCGACTTCCGCTGCCAAGCCATAGCGCGCAATACGAATTCTATCGTCTAAACTCTTATTAGACGTCCAATCGCTCTGACGAACAAACTCTTCATACTCATCGAGCCGCAAATTACCCCCTATTTCTCCCTCACGCAAAGAGCAGCAATAAACGCTTCCTGAGGAATGCTAACGTTGCCATACTCTCGCATCCTTGCCTTGCCATTTTCTGCTTTTCCAACAGTTTTTTCTTGCGGCTGATGTCGCCGCCGTAACATCTGGCGGGGACGTGCTCGCGCCCAAAGGTTATCGTCTCGTTGGACTACCGCTTCTTACGCGCCTTCCGCGCCGCATACTTCGCATCGCGCGCAGCTTTCAGCTCTTCCTCGGTCGGCTCCGGCACGGCAGCGGCCTCAGCTGCGGCTTTGTCGGCGGCCAGCTTCTCGGCCTTGGCCTGCTCGCGCGCGGCGCGCTTGGCGGCGCTCTTTTCGGCGGCCTCGGCTTCGCGGGCTTCCTGCGCGGCCTTGCGCCGGACCACGGTCTCGTCATCCACCTTGGGCTTGTTGGCGAGCTTCTTCAGCGCTTTTTCGCGGGCCTTCTGGGCCAGAGCGGCGCGGTCTTCGAACGTAGGGTCTTTATATCCAGCCATTATGGGGCGTTATCTCTTCTGATTGGCCGGGTCTTGCCCGGCGGGAAAGGCAGGTTTTGCCGAAGCGGGCAGCGCGGCCCGCCTGTTGTCGATCCGCAAGGAGGCCGCGTGCCTCTTCGCGGAATGCGTGAATTCCTCCCCCTCCTATGCGGGGAAAGGGCGTGGCCGAAGATGCTCTCGCGCCTTCGGAATGCGGGTTATTCTTCGCCCATGCGCAGCGCGGCGATGAAGGCTTCCTGCGGGATCGAGACGTTGCCGTATTCGCGCATCCGGGCCTTGCCCTTCTTCTGTTTTTCCAGCAGCTTCTTCTTGCGGCTGATGTCGCCGCCGTAACATTTGGCGGTCACATCCTTGCGCATGGCGGCGATGGTTTCGCGGGCGATCACCTTGCCGCCGATCGCGGCCTGGATCGGCACCTTGAACAGGTGGCGCGGGATGAGGTCCTTCAACCGCTCGCACATGCCGCGGCCACGGCTTTCGGCCACATCGCGGTGGACGATCATCGACAGGGCATCGACCGGTTCGTTGTTCACCAGGATGCTCATCTTCACCAGATCGCCTTCGCGCAGGCCGATCTGTTCGTAATCGAAGCTGGCATAGCCGCGGCTGATCGATTTCAGGCGGTCGTAGAAATCGAACACCACTTCGTTGAGCGGCAATTCATACGTCACCTGCGCGCGGCCGCCGACATAGGTCAGGTCGATCTGGATGCCGCGCCGGTCCTGACACAGCTTCAGGATGGAGCCGAGATATTCGTCGGGCGTGTAGATCACGGCCTTGATCCACGGTTCGTCGATCTGTTCGATCCGGCTGGGATCGGGATAGTCGGCCGGGTTGTGGAGCATGATTTCCTGCGCCGGGTCGGTCCGCGATTTGTTCAGCTGGATACGATAGACCACGGAAGGGGCGGTGGTGATCAGGTCCAGATCATATTCGCGGGTCAGGCGTTCCTGGATGATCTCCAGATGCAGCAGGCCGAGGAAGCCGGCGCGGAAGCCGAAGCCCAGCGCGGCGCTGCTCTCGGCCTCGAAGGTGAAGCTGGCATCGTTGAGGCGCAGCTTGCCGATGCTTTCGCGCAGTTTCTCGAAATCCGCCGCGTCGACCGGGAAGAGCCCGCAGAAGACCACGGGCTGCACTTCCTTGTAGCCCGGCAGCGCGGTTTGCGAACCGCCCTTCACCGTGGTGATCGTGTCGCCGACCTTGGCCTGTTCGACTTCCTTGATCTGCGCGGTGATGAAGCCGATTTCGCCCGGGCCCAGTTCGGGCAGATCGGTGCGCTTGGGGGTGAAGCAGCCGACCCGGTCGATCAGGTGCTGGGTGCCGCCCTGCATGAACTTGACGTTGAGGCCCTTCTTGATGACCCCGTCCATCACCCGCACAAGGATGACCACGCCGAGATAGGGGTCGTACCACGAATCGACGAGCATGGCCTTCAGCGGCGCCTCGCGGTCGCCCGTAGGGGCGGGAATGCGCTGGACCAGCGCCTCGAGCGTTTCCTCGATCCCGATGCCGGACTTGGCGGAAGTGAGCACGGCGTCGGACGCATCGAGGCCGATAATGTCCTCGATTTCGGCCTTCACCTTGTCGGGTTCGGCCGCGGGCAGGTCGATCTTGTTGATGACCGGGACGATCTCGTGATCGTGTTCGATCGACTGGTAGACATTGGCGAGTGTCTGCGCCTCGACCCCCTGTGCGGCGTCGACCACGAGCAGCGCGCCCTCGCAGGCGGCGAGGCTGCGGCTGACTTCATAGGCGAAGTCGACATGGCCGGGCGTGTCCATGAGGTTGAGCTCATAGGTCTCGCCATCCTTGGCGGTGTAGTTGAGGCGCACGGTCTGCGCCTTGATGGTGATGCCGCGCTCCTTCTCGATGTCCATGTTATCAAGGACTTGCTCGGACATCTCGCGATCCGTCAGCCCCCCGCAAAACTGAATCAGCCGGTCCGCCAACGTCGACTTGCCATGGTCGATATGGGCGATGATGGAGAAGTTGCGGATCTTGGAAAGGTCGGTCATTGCCCGCGCCCTTTAGCCGCGCCGCATCGCCCTGTCAGCAGCAAAGCGCGCGATCAGTCCTGTTGCGGACCGCCGCCCTGTTTCGGAGCGTTGGGCGAAAGCTTGAACTGCGCGTAGCTGCCCGGCGCAGCCTCCGGTGCCTGACTATACTTCCCAGCCGGAAGCGCGGTGAGCGGAGCCCCCGCCGCCGCCAGTGCATAAGGGCTCACCCGGCTGCGCGTACAAAGCCCCCCCGCCCCGTCGTCGACCATCTCCTGCTCGAACTCGACCCCTTGCGTATCTCCCATCGTCCGCCGCACCGTGCAGACCGCCAGCTGGCCCTGCCCGAAGTCGAGCACGAACTGCGTCCCTGTGGGAACGTCCTCAAGCCCCTGGATCATCGCCCCGGACCGGGAGAGATTGCGAAGCGTCACGTCGTAGTAATGGTCCTCGTGGATCAGGCCGACCTTGCGGAACACAGTGCGTCTGCTTGCCCGCTGGCTGCCCTGATCGGTCGGTTCGAGGACCCACACGCCTTGCGCAATCTCCTCCAGAACAGTCTGCTGCGGTACCGCTTCGGAGAATACGAAACCCTGCACATGGCCGACACCGATCCGCCTTAGTTCGGTCATGAGCTCTATTGCATGGACGCCGGTAGCTACAGTCTCCATGCCCATCGCCCCAGCCAGAGCAACGACTGCTTTGACCAGTTCCATGTCGCCCAGATCGTTGCCCATGACCGGCTCGAAGAAATTGGCACCCAGCTTGAGAGAGTTGAAAGGCGCTCGGCGAAGATAGGACAAAGAAGAGAGGCCCGTCCCGAACTGGTCGAGCGTGAGTCGAACGCCGAGTTTGAACAAGGCTCCAAGCGCGGCTGCGACCTTGCTACTGTCGCCGAGCAAGACAGACTCATTCAGTTCCAGATCCAGTCGTGCCGGATCCAGGCCAGTTTCATCTAAGATCTCTGCGACCATCTCGACAAAGCCAGATGCTTCGAACTGCACCGGAGAAATGTTCATCGACAGCCGCAAATGCGATGGCCACTGACATGCCTCTTCGCACGCTTTGCGCAGCGCCCATTCCCCGATTGGAACGATCAGCCGGCTACCCTCGGCCACGGGGATGAAGGTTTCTTGCGAAACCCGACCTCGTTCTTCGTCCTCCCAGCAGTATTGGGCTTCCAGTGCCACCACGGCATTGGTAGCGAGGTCGACACAAGGCTGGTATTCCAGGGTAAAGTTCCCAGCTTCGATTGCAGCGGACAGATCATCCTCCATCCGTCTGCGCAGATGGGCTTCATGCTCGAGATCCGCCGCATAAAAACGAAACTGACCGCGCCCGCCATTCTTCGAGGCGTAAAGAGCCAGATCTGCAGCCCGGGTCAGATCTTCCCGTTCGAGCCCATCATAGGGAGCAATCGCAATTCCTACCGAACAGCCAATCGCGCAGCGTCCCTCCTCCACCGAGTAGGGCTGCGAAAGCATCTGAATGATTTTTTTCGCAATCTCGCCAAGCTCACCGCGGTCGTCCATGTCGGGAATGAGTATCTGAAACTCGTCCCCACCAAGCCGACCGATTTCACCACGCCCGGCGATGGCCTGATTGAGCCGCTCTGCGACTTGCTGCAATAGCTGATCACCCGCCGCGTGCCCAAGCGTGTCATTGACTTGCTTAAACCGATCGAGGTCGAGCATGAGTAGCGCGGCCGCCCGTTTTGCATTGCGAAAGGTTTGCAGGGTTGAATCGATGCGCTGCTCCATCCGATGACGATTGGCGAGACCGGTGAGCGAATCGAATTTGGCAAGCCGACTTGCTTCCTCTTCACTGCGGTATGCTTCGGTGACATCCGTCGCCGTGCCCCGGAAACCAAGAAACACCTGCTCATCATTGAAAAGTGGTTTGCCGCTAATTCGAAGAACGCAGTCCGAACTCTTATCTCCGGCGACGACCAACAGATTCGAAAAGCTTTTTCGCGTGCCCAGCTTCAAGCCGAGAGATCGACTGTCGCCATCTCCCTCCAAGGGTTCGAAAACCTGTTGTAGAGGCGATTCAAAAGCAGTGGCGCCTTTCATGCCGAGCTGACCATGGATCGCTGGGCTCAGGTAGGTGAGGATACCGGTTTGATCGGTCGCCCAGAAACATGCGACGCCCGAATTCTCAAGCTGCTCGACGATTGCGAGCTTGTCAGAGGCAGAAAATTGCGGCGTTTCTACATCCACACGCTCTTCTACCTCCGAAGACGCGGGAGTTTTGCGGGCTTTGAAGAAATCGGAGAAGGGCGTCGCGCCCATTTGGTCTTACCCTGCCAACGAATTGCGTGCCGTGTGACTAGGAAGAAATGGTTAGGATTGACCTAACAACTGCAATGGCAGTGTCAAAAATTCCGACTGCAGTTCAGGTCAGTCGCCTTTTTCCGCGAACCGAGGAATACTCATACCCGGGCTGAGGCCGGCCAGCTGACCGTAGGCATCTCTTGTCAATGCGGCCAAAGGCTTACCGGCAGCTTCGATCTCATAAGGAGACACCCTATGACGCGTACACAGGCCATCCGCGCCATCACTGATTAAAGACGTCTCGAATTCCACACCTTGGGTGTGTTTTTTTGACCTTCGCACTGTAGCTACTGCGAGCTGCCCATCACCCAGATCCAGGACGAACTTGGTCCCGACCGGCACGTCAATAAGGCCTTCAATGCGTGCGCCGGTCTTCGAAATGTTGCGAAGGGTTACCCTGTAGCGGTGATCATCATGAATTAAGCCAATCTTGCGAAAGACCGTCTGCCGTTCAGCGCGATGCCTTTCCGGCCCCCTGGGTTCATAGGCGAGATCTCCCTTCTCAAGCCTGACCAGAGCCTCTTGCTGGGAAATCGGACGCGAAAATATGTAGCCCTGAATGTGGCTTGCACCGCGGGCCTTAACTAGTTCCAGTTCGTCGTGCGTCTCCGTACCCTCCGCGACAGTCTCCATATCGAGCGCGTCGGCCAAGCTCACGATCGCACTGACAATGGCGGAATTTTTGTTCCCCTTTTCAGTAGAGCCACGCACGAAACTCTGATCGATCTTTATCTTGTCGAAGGGAGCGTGCCGCAGATAGCTCATGGAGGAATAGCCGGTGCCGAAGTCGTCAAGGGCGAGACGCACACCGAGTTCTTTCAATTCGTGAAAGATTTTGAGGGTCTGCTCATCGTCTCCTGCGAACACGCTCTCGGTTATTTCAAGTTCAAGACGGTCGGGATCGAGGCCTGACTGCTGGAGAGCCATCTGGACCGACTGTACGAAGTCGCCGGTGTTGAGCTGGGTAGGAGATACGTTGACGGCAACGCGCAGTTCCATGGGCCATTCCTGCGCTTGCTCGCAGACCTTTCGCAGCGCCCACTTTCCGAGTTTGTCGATTATCCCGATATCCTCGGCGCAAGCGATAAATATCTCCGGAGATACAAATCCGCGATCGGGATGGTCCCAGCGCATCAGCGCCTCGAAGCCGGAAAGCTTGTAATCCCTCGCCTTCACGATCGGTTGGTAATGCATAAGCATTTCACCGCGCTCGATGGCATCGCGAAGATCTTCTTCGAGATATCTGCGCGATTGGGCATCCTCTTGGAGATCGCTGGAATAGAAACGGTATTGCGCTCGCCCGCCACCCTTGGCTGCATAAAGGGCCAGATCGGCTGCTTTGACGAGGTCCTCGGAGTTCACCCCATCATATGGTGCGATTGCTATTCCCGCAGAAGCTCCGATGGTCGCCCGCGAACCGTTTACCGAGTAAGGCTGGGCAAGCATCTGGATCAGTCGAGCGGCTAATTCTCCTAACTCACCGCGATCATCGATATCTGGCAGAATAATCTGGAATTCGTCGCCACCCAGGCGCCCAATCTCACCTTTCGTATCGCAAATCTGCTTCAGTCGTGCCGCAACCTGCTTGAGCAATTCATCTCCGGCGGGATGTCCCAGGGTGTCGTTAACTTGTTTGAAGCGGTCCAGATCCAGCATGATTAGGGCACAGACGCGTTTCGCATTGCGATACTGCTTGAGCATCGTTTCCAGCCGCCTGCCCATTCGCAAACGGTTTGAGAGCCCTGTCAGGGAATCATAGAGCGAAAGCCTTTGTGCATCGCGCCGGGTTTCTCGGCTTCGAGTTATATCTCTGGCACTGCCTCTGTACCCGAGAAAACGATGACGAGCATCGAACTGCGGCTTGCCAGCAATTTCCAGAAAGATTTCTTCGCGTCGAGATGCAAGCTTTACTGGCATTTCGGTTATCGAATTTCGTGCACCTAAATAATAGGCGAGCGGACGCGTAGAAACGTCATCCTCATCCAACATTGACGCATCGTCGGTAATAAAGAGACCGGTGAGTGGTTTTCCAATCACCATTGCATCAGGGAGGCCGAATTTTTCCTTCGCATTCTTCGAAAGATAAATAATCCTGCCCAGATGATCGGTTGCCCAGAACCAGCCCAGACCCGCATCCTCGAAACTATCCAGCAATTCGACCCGCCGAATGTAGTCGGTCTCGGCAATAGGAATAACCGACGCGTCGTCCGTCAGGTCTGGTACGCCCTTGGAGCCTTTCGAAAATAACCCCGGCATCGCAATCAGATCCCGCTCCCGTTCGAATATACCGTCATCCCGACCTATATGCACCATATCTCAAACTGCTTAATGAACCGATAACCACGCGCTGGCGAAACTTGCCACCGCGAAAATGCGACGCCATGCTGGCGTTCCAGGATATAGAGAGGCTTTATGCGCCAGATCGCGATCGTGGGCTCAGGCCCGGCCGGTTACTACACCGCGGAAGCAGCCAGCAAGAAATGGGGTGATGACGTTCGCGTAGACGTTTTCGATGCCCTTCCAGTCCCCTACGGGCTTATCCGCAGCGGGGTTGCTCCGGACCATCAGTCGATCAAGAAAGTCGCACTTCGTTACGAGAAGACCGCGCTTTCCAGCAATGTCCGCTTCCTCGGCAACGTTTCTGTTGGAGACGACATCACCGTCAGAGAGTTGCGAGACCTTTACGATGCGGTCATCTTGGCGACCGGTGCACCAAATGATCGCCAACTTCAGCTTGAAGGCGATCAGCTTGACAACGTCTTTGGCAGCGCCGAGTTCGTTGGTTGGTATAACGGACATCCCAAATTCGCGGATCTTAACCCCGATCTTTCAGGAAAGCATGCTGTCGTCATCGGGATGGGCAATGTCGCTCTTGATGTGGCCCGTATCTTGGCGAAAACCTCTGGGGAGATGCAGGGGTCTGATATCGTAGCGCACGCTTTGGAAGCGCTGCACACGTCTACTCTCGAAACCATCACTATTCTTGGCCGCCGCGGACCCCATCAGATAATGATGACACCGAAGGAATTGGGCGAACTCCTGCAGTTACAGCGGGCGGCGCCATCGGTGGACAATGCTGATCTACCGCCTCCTGCCGATGACACAAATCTCGAGCCGGGCTTGCGTAAATCAGTTGAGCTGTTGCGGAAGTTCGCGGACTTGCCAGAGGAAAGTCACGCAAAAACAGCAATCACAATCGACTTCCGGTTCTTTGCCGGTCCGAAAGCCTTTTACGGAAAAGATGGCAGAGTGACGCAGGTCGAATGCGAACGTATGAATGTCGTGGACGGGCGTCCGGTGGGAACGGGTGAATTGTTTCGCCTCCCTGCCGATCTGGTCATTTCATGCATCGGGTATCGAGCTTCGCCTTTGGGCGACGTGCCTTTCGACCAGCGCGCCGGGCGTTTCGATAGCGTGGATGGGCGGATATCCCCCGGCCTGTACTGTGTCGGTTGGGCAAAACGCGGCCCCACGGGTACGATCGGTACCAACCGTCCCGATGGCTATAATGTGATGGAGCTTGTGGCCGAAGATATGACCTCGGGTAGCCATAAGCGAGGTCGTGAGGGGTTCGATGAGCTCGCTTCGGAAAGAGGTCTCGAGATCGTCACCTTCAGCGATTGGCAGAAAATCGAAGGCGCCGAAATCGCCGCCGCGCGTTCAGGCGCACCGCGGGAAAAATTCGTGGACATAGCCAGCATGATCGCCGCAAAAAGCTAAATCACTGAAGGACCACAACCCTCTCAGGCGCCCAAACCAAAAGGGGAGGCAGCGATCAGACTGCCTCCCCTTTTCCGATCTTATACCCGCATAGGCATCAGGACGTAGAGCGCAGGACTGTCATCGTTTTTGCGGATCAAGGTAGGCGCGCCGGCATCCGCGAGGTGAATTTCCACTTCGTCGCTGTCGATCTGGCTGAGAATGTCTTTCAGATATCCTGCATTGAAGCCTATCTCGAACCCGTCCGCCCCGTATTCCGCAGCCAGTTCTTCGGAGGCGGTCCCGTTGTCGGGCGAAGTCACGGTCAGCGTAACACGATCCTTGTCGAGCCCCATCTTGACAGCACGGGTCTTTTCAGTGGCGATCGTGGCCACGCGGTCTACACCGGCGAAGAAGCTTTTCGGATCTATTTTTAGCAGCTTGTCATTTCCGGTCGGAATGACGCGCGAATAATCCGGGAAGGTGCCATCAATCAGCTTGCTGGTCAGCACCACCCCGCCTTCGCCGCCGAGCGTGAAGCGGATCTTGCTGGCGGACAGGTCGATCTGGACATCGCCATCCATTTTCTCGTCCAGCAACTTGCGCAATTCTGCCACGGCTTTCCTGGGCACGATGACATCGGGCATGCCTTCCGCTCCCTCAGGGCGCGCAAGAGTGAAGCGCGCCAGCCTATGGCCGTCGGTGGCCGCCGCTTTGAGAACCGGCTGATCCTCATCCGACACATGAAGGAAAATACCGTTGAGATAATACCGGGTCTCTTCGGTGGAAATGGCAAACCGCGTCCGATCGATCATCTCGGCCAGGGTTTTGGCTGGCAAGGAGAAGCTCGTTGGCAGGTCCCCCTCAACGATCACCGGGAAATCGTCCCGTGGGAGCGTCGGCAGCTTGAAGCGGCTGCGTCCGGCCTTCACATCCATCCGGTTTTCCGCAGTTTCAAGACTGACCTGGCTCCCCTCGGGCAGCTTGCGGGCGATGTCGAACAGAAGGTGTGCAGAGACGGTAATCGCACCATCGCTTTCGACACTGGCAGCTTCGATGTGCTCGACGACCTGCAAATCGAGGTCGGTGGCCATGACCCTAAGACCGTTACCTTCGGCCTCGATCAAGACATTCGACAGGATAGGAATGGTATTGCGACGCTCGACCACCGACTGGACGTGGGAGAGACAGCGCAGCAGGGTCGCGCGTTCGATTGTGGCCTTCATGGTCCTTCTTTCGTCCCTTTTAGGCGCGGTGAAGGCCGGAATCGCCCCACCAGCGCCGGAATACGGATAACGACCTTAGCGGGGCTGCCACGCCCCGCAAGCGTCGGACACCAGAGGACAGACTTCCCTTGGGGATAAACCCGAGGAATCAGCCCATCATTGCCATACCACCGTTCACATGGATGGTCTGACCGGTGACATACGCTGCTTCATCGCTGGCCAGATAGGCCACGGCAGCCGCTATTTCTTCGCCCTCGCCCATACGGCCCATCGGGATGCGGCTGTTGATGGCTGCCTTCTGCTCATCGTTCAGAGCGTCGGTCATTGCGGTCCGAATGAAGCCCGGAGCGACACAGTTTACGGTGATTTTCCTGCTCGCAAGTTCCTGCGCGAGGCTTTTGGTCATCCCGGTAAGGCCCGCCTTCGCAGCAACGTAGTTCATCTGGCCGGGATTGCCAGTGTGGCCGACAACGCTGGTTATGGAGATGATGCGCCCACCCTTGGCTTTCATCATTGGGCGGGCGCTCGCGCGCATCAGACGGAAGCTCGCTTCAAGGTTGATGCGGATGACCTCGTCCCACTCTTCGTCTTTCATGCGCATGGCGAGGTTGTCCCTCGTGATCCCGGCATTATTCACGAGAATGTTCATGCTGCCGAGCGTATCGACGGTGGCGGGGATGAGTTCCTCAACTTGCTTGGTCTCTGACAGGTTGCAAGTGATCTCGACATGGTCTCCGCCGGTGTCGGCATTGAGCTGATCGCGAAAAGCGCGCAGCTTCTCGCCATTCGAGCCGGACAGGGCGAGGCGCGCGCCCTGACGGGCGAGCGCATAAGCGATGGAACTGCCGATGCCGCCGCTTGCACCGGTCACGAGCGCAGTTTTTCCTTCGAGATTGAACATTAGCCGTTTTCCTTCGCGAAATTCTCAAGGTCTTCCATGGTGACGAGGCTGACGGTGCCGGCCTGCTTGTCTATACGGCCAACCATCGGTCCGAGCACCTTGCCTCCCAGTTCAACGAACCGCTCGACGCCTGCTTCGCGCATTGCGAGCACGCTTTCCCGCCAGCGCACGCGACCGGTAATCTGATCGACCAGCAAAGCCTGTTCTTCGGCAGGATCACTGACACGAGCTGCGGTGACGTTGGCATATAGCGGAACGGTGAAACCGTTCGGTGACGTATCGGCAAGGGCCAGTTTCATTCGCTGGGCTGCGGGCTGCATCAGCGAGCAATGAAACGGCGCGGAGACCGGGAGTTTAATGCCACGCTTGATGCCATGATCCCTGGCCATTTCAATGGCTCTGTCGATTGCTTCGGCGTGACCGGAGATTACAACCTGTGTGGGGTCATTGTCGTTGGCGACCTCACAGACCTGACCTTCTGCGGCCGCTTCAGCAAGCACGCCGGCCTTCTCGATATCTGCGCCAAGCAACGCTGCCATGGCACCGACACCGATTGGGACTGCGTCCTGCATGGCAATGCCGCGCAGACGCAGCAGTTTGGCGGTCTCGGCAAGCCCAAACGCCCCTGCAGCGCACAAGGCAGAATATTCTCCTAGCGAGTGCCCCGCTACGCAATCGGCTTTGTCGGCGAGCGACACGCCGAATTCTTTCTCAAGCACGCGAAGGGTGGCAATCGAGTTCGCCATGATCGCGGGCTGAGCATTGCTAGTCAGCGTGAGTTCGCTTTCCGGACCGTCCTTCATCAGCGCAGAAAGCTTCTGATTTAGCGCCTCGTCCACTTCTTCGAAGACTTCACGGGCATGGGCGCTTGCATCGGCGAGCTCTACGCCCATGCCGACCTTCTGGCTCCCCTGACCGGGGAAGATGAATGCAGTCATGTAACTCTCCTTGTCGGGGCTGCGCTTAGGCGCGTGTCGCTTATCCCTCAAGGCCGAAGGGGACTATCCTGTTGGCAGGCGTGTGGCCGATTGTGGCTCGCCCCAGATATTCGATATCGTATCGATCGCACCAATAACGCACAATCTCTTCAGGCGAAGCACCGAAAGGTCTATCATTTTCCGGTACCGCAGTGACTTCGCCGAGCCGTATGCCGGCCACGCCTTTGAGGTTTTCGACTACATGGAAGAGCAGGCGGTCGATGGCGTATTCATACTCGCCGACCTCTTCGATGAGAAGTTCGTGGCCGGCAAGATCCGGCATGAAACGAGTGCCGACAAGCATGGCAAGTGTATATAAGTTGAAGGCGACGGCAGGCTTGCCGGAAAGCGAGGGATCGAGCCCGCTATCGTCACCAGACATCCATGAAAGCGTGCGCCTGACGGCAGCGACGCCCCCCTCTCGCTTGACATCTACGGGCATCGGCGCGTGAACCGACTTCCCGATGCCGGCGCGGTACAAGCTCCCCAGTATGAAGCCCAGATCGGAATATCCAAGATAGGCCTTGTTTCGTGCCGCAATTCCAGCGCTATGGATAAACTCGGCTGCAATGCGATTTGAACCATAACCGCCTTTAGCAAACCACACCGCATCGAACTGCGGGTCGTTCGCGCACTCCAGCAGCGCTTCTAGCCTTACCTCATCTCTCCCCGCAAAATGTCCTTCAACCATGAAGCATTGTTGGTGAAAGGTAAGCGCAATGTCCGGAAACTCAGATTCCGCCAACTTCAGGACAGCGTCTGCATAGTTGCGCTTCAGTGGCGTTGCCGGCGCGCAAATGGCGACTTTTCGGATAGGTCGGTGCACACTTGAGACCATGCCTGCTTGTCATTGCGCTTACAACTGCATAGCGCGTTCAAAATGAGTGACTTCCCCAGCCCCGACGAACTTTTCGCACGCCCCTTCTTTTTCGTCGGCATCGGCGGATCGGGAATGCTTCCGCTTGCGCAGATTCTGAAAGGTCGCGGCGCCAAGGTCGGCGGATCGGACCGGAGTTTTGATCAGGGGCGCACGCCGGACAAATTCGCCGCGCTTAAACAACAGGGCTTTGAACTGCGCCCGCAGGACGGAAGCGGCATTGTTTCGGGGGACCAGGTTGTGGTGGCTTCTGCTGCGATTGAAGAGAGCGTCCCGGACATCGACCGGGCGACCCAATTGGGATGCCTTCGCCTTACGCGGGCGGAGCTCAATTCCATTCTCTTCAATACCAGCGGTGCGGGCGTGGCCGTCGCAGGGACGAGCGGCAAATCTACTGTGACCGGGATGCTCGGCTGGATAATGCAGGCCACTGGACGTGAACCGACCATTATGAATGGCGCTGTGATGAAAAATTTCGTCTCACCAGAACGTCCCTATGCGAGTGCCGTTGTCGGCGGGCAAAGTCTGTACATCAGTGAAGTGGATGAAAGCGACGGGTCCATTGCTCTTTATCGTCCCGCGGTCGGCGTACTGTTGAATGTCAGCCTCGACCACAAGAGCATGGAGGAATTGCGCCAGCTCTTCGGCGACTTTCTCTCGCGCAGTCGTATATCGGTAATCAATGCCGATGATGAAGAAGCCATCGCTCTGCTGCCGAATGCCAAGGAAGTCATTACTTTCGGGATCGAGCAACAGAAGGCGCAAATCGGCGTGGTGCCCGGCAGCATTGCCGAAGGACCGATCCGACAAGCCGCCATGATCGTCGACCGCCATGACAATTCCGAGCATGCGCTTCGGCTGAATATGCCGGGAAGACATAATCTGGCGAATGCTCTCGCGGCGATCGCTGGAGCAGTTGCCTCAGGCATTCCCGTTGCGACGGCAGTTGATGCTCTTGCCGGTTTCCATGGCCTTGCACGCAGGTTCGACGTGGTGGGGACAACGGAAAATGGCATTACCGTCATTGATGACTTCGGCCACAATCCTGAAAAGTGCGGCGCGACGCTGCGAACGTTGCGCGCGCATCCTGGCCGCGTACTCGCTTTCTTCCAGCCACATGGTTACGGTCCTTTACGACAGATGGGGGAAGAGCTCGCCCAGACATTTGCGGACGAACTGAGCGGTGATGATGTTCTGATGTTGTCCGATCCGGTCTACTTCGGCGGTACTGTCGACCGTAGCGAGGGTAGCGAAAGAATCGTAAGCTTGGTTAAGTCTGCCGGAGGGCAAGCCGAGTATATTCCCGATCGATCGGCAGTCCGTGTTCGATTGCTTGAGATTGCAAGGCGAGAAGATCGCATCGTCGTGATGGGGGCCCGCGACGACACCTTGTCCGAATTCGCTTTGTCGTTGTTTGACAGCTTATCCTAAAAACTGGCGAAGGCAGGCTCGACGGCAATTTTTGAGGCGACGCAGCTACATATGACACTACAGTTTCTGCCGGATTTTTTCGCGCGATAAAGTGCCTTATCGGCTTCCGAGAAGACATGATCTCGGCTTCTTCCAACTCCCAACGCCCCACCCAGACTGATAGTGATGGATGGGATGGAGAGAGAAGGATCACCTATCTCTCTCGCGACTGCTTCTCGCAATAGCTCCGCGCAATGCCGCAAGGCTGTTTCGTTTTGCGCCTGGAGTACAATTGCAAATTCTTCACCGCCAAGCCTGAAAACTGCCGCACCTCGCTCATTGAAAAAACGCCGAAGCATGTGGGAGAGGCGAGACAGAACCATGTCGCCCGTAGCATGCCCAAACGCGTCATTGATCGACTTGAAGTGATCAATATCGATGACCAGCAATGCCGCACCTTCTTCCACGATGCTAATTGCGTTGAAAGCTCGCCGATTTCCCACCTTTGTCAAGGGATCGCTGAGCGCCATCTTGCCCAGTTTCAAGGCTCTGAAACGAGCTCTGTCGCGCTCCATCCGCAAGATCAGGAACCGGTCGCCGACCGCGGCGGATGTGCTCAAGACGAGCAGGATCATCGAAACGCATACCAAATCGTCGAGGGGAAAGAGCGGTGAGAGAAGACCAAGCTCTATAATCAGCTTTGCCAATCCGCTGAACACGGCGCCGGCAAAAGCAATCAGCAAGTACGTGGCCGCGCGGCTTCCACGCCTGAAAGCCTGCATCGCTATGACCAAATTGAGTGCGACAATCGGAAGCATGCTCAAGATAAAGGCTCTGTGCCCTTCCAGCCTGAAAACTTCGAGATCCAGCAAGGTGACCAGTTTCAATGTCACCATTAGTCCGGTCAAAGCAAGAATACCTCGCACGAGTTTTCTCGGCACCGTCCTTTCTTCAAGAATGTCCAAGGTGAATAAGACAGCAAAAACGACTGAGGCAGCCAGCGAAAGAGAATTGAGATGAAAGCGGAGCCCCAGGTCCGTGTCTGGAAAAAAATTAAAGATAAGCCCAGAATGCGAAAATATGAAAATTAGAAAAGAAGCAGACATCGCTGCATGCCAAAGAATGAATCTGAAACGCAGCAATCCGAAAAACATCAGATCGAAAAATATTGGCACCAACAACAGCCCACATGCAATTCCATAAACAAGGGATTTCACATAATGCTCGCCGATAGCTTCGTCGCGATCGATTAATCTGGCTGCACTTAATATTGACCGGGTCCGAGGCCGCTCCACGACAACATCTATCGCTTCGAGTTCGGAAGAACTGTCTGGCACAGGTACGCTAAAACGGGCTCTTACAAACCAGTTTCTGACTGCCATTTGGCGATCTACGTCGACCAGCTTGGTTTCCCCGTCGGCATAAGTGAATTGCAGCAACATAGAGTCGAAAAGAGCAGGATCAGTCTGCCAGAGAAACGTACCGGTAGTCGGAAGGCTAGCATCAGTCAGTTCTATGGAGGAGCGCAGGACGGGATCGGAATTTTTGAAGCGGTCGGGCCCGCAGTCCAGAGCAGTTCGAGGCAGAGCGAGGGCCTCGCTCGCAGAGTTGGCGCCCCCGACGCAAATATCCGGTGCCAGAGAGGTTACACGCGCAGCGACGGGCGTGGCTATAGCGAGCCAAATCACGCTCAAGGCGTAAATTAACGCAGCCAACCCCCTCTGGCTCATGCACCCCCCGAACTTTCACAGACCTACCGGCAAGCGAAAAGCTATCGATGGTACAGCGTTCTCACAATGAGCGTAACAAGGAGCGTCCCAGATTGAGACGCTCAGAAACAAATCAATGAGCTGCACCACCACGCATAAAGACTTTATGAATTACTAAAGTCAAGACCACGCCCACTGCAAGACCAACTACTGCCGAAATGGATGCATAACTTAACCAACCAAATATTCCCGAAAATGACCCGCTGACATTTTCGACTGCGACTTGGACATGATGAGCCCAATCCGACGGGCCATGGAAACCAATTTCGTGAAATCCGTGGAGGAGGATTCCGCCACCCACCCAGAGCATGGCAATAGTACCGACAAATGAAAGCGCCTTGAGCAGCCACGGCATCGCTTTCAGGAGCAAACGTCCTATCGCCTGCGCGAATTCGGAACTCTTCTTCGCGAGATGTAGGCCCACGTCATCCATTTTCACAATGAGCGCAACTGCACCGTACACGAACAAGGTGACGGCAATGCCGACGATCGCAAGAACGCCAGCCCGGACGATGAAGCTTTCATCTGCGACTTCGTTAAGCGTGATCGCCATGATTTCTGCAGAAAGGATAAGATCGGTCCGGATCGCGCTGGAAGTCCGCTGCTTTTCGAACGCGGCTGGGTCCTCAATCTTGTCCTCAAGAGTCTTGCCGTGCTTCTCACCTCCCAATTTCTCGATGACCTTTTCAGCTCCTTCGAAAGAAAGATAGCATCCGCCCATCATCAGAATGAATATAATTGCCTGGGGCAGGAACCAGCTGAGCAACAACGCGCCAGGAAGAAGAATGAGAAGCTTGTTCTTCAGGCTTCCCAATGTAATTCGTCCGATGATCGGTAGTTCTCGGCTTGGGTCAAGACCGGTCACGTAGCTAGGCGTTACCGCTGCGTCGTCTATGACGACGCCAGCTGTCTTGCTGCCGGCCCGGCTTGCGGCGATGCCAATATCATCAACAGACGCCGCGGCGGTACGCGCGATAACCGCCACATCATCTAATAGAGCTACAAGTCCGCCGGGCACAAATTATCTCCTTGAGTTGGCAAGCCAACGACGCCCTGCCCTGTGCGTTCCGGTCTCACAAGGACTTCCTCTCGCTTGCACATTTGATGAAACACGCTATGTGCGCGCATCTCTCGCCAGCCAAAGAATCGCAGCGGAGAAAAGAAGAAAGCCGGAGGGGCCCCGCAATCCCGCGGATCAGCCAGCGATCGGCCAGCAAGTGAAAGGACAAGGACATGGCTCTTTACGAGCATGTTTTCCTGGCGCGACAGGACCTGAGCCAGGCTCAGGTGGACCAGCTCGCAGCCACGGCGACCGAAATCGTCGAAGCAAACGAAGGCAAGGTCACCAAAACTGAGACCTGGGGTCTCAAGAACCTCGCCTACAAGATCGACCGTAACCGCAAGGCACACTTCGTGATGCTCAACATCGAAGGCCCCGGTGCCGTCGTAGCCGAGCTCGAGCGCCAGACGCGCATCAACGAAGATGTCATCCGTTACATGACCATCCGTGTTGATGAACACGAAGAGGGTCCCAGCGTAATGATGCGCAAGAACGAGCGTGACTCCAAGAAGCGCCGTGACCGTGAGGAGCGTGACTGATGGCCCGCCCGTTTTTCCGCCGCCGCAAGACCTGCCCGTTCTCCGCGAAGAACGCGCCGGCAATCGATTACAAAGACGTTCGCTTGCTGCAGGGCTTCATGTCCGAGCGTGGCAAGATCGTCCCTAGCCGCATCACAGCCGTAAGTGCGAAGAAGCAGCGTGAATTGGCCAAGGCCATCAAGCGCGCTCGCCACATCGGCCTGCTGCCCTACATCGTGAAGTAAGGAGAAGACCTCATGGATATCATTCTCCTCCAGCGCATCGAAAACCTCGGCACGATCGGTGACGTCGTCACCGTGAAGGATGGCTACGCACGCAACTTCCTTCTCCCGCAGAAGAAGGCCCTCCGCGCTAACGAAGCCAATAAAAAGGTGTTCGAAGCCAACCGCGACCGTCTTGAAAAAGAAAATGCGGAACGCCGTAGCGAAGCTGAAAAGGCCGGTGAAAAGGTTGACGGCGTCGAGATCGTTCTGATCCGCGCAGCGTCGAATACTGGTCAGCTTTACGGTTCGGTCAATGTCCGCGACATCGTGAATGGACTCGAAGCCAAGGGTCACGAGATCGACAAGAAGCAGGTCATCATGGGCAACCCGATCAAGACGATCGGCATGCATGACGTCCGGGTCGATCTTCACCCCGAAGTCTCGATCACGGTCAAGGCAAACGTTGCTCGTTCTGACGACGAAGCCGAACTGCAGAGCCAAGGCGTCGACGTGCTTGCACAGATGTTCGAAGACGAGCAGCGCGAGATCGAGGAAATGGCTGCAGCCAACACCACTGATCCGACGCTCGAGCCGGGTGAAATTCCGGCCGATATGCTCGAAGATGGCGACAGTGCAGAAGGCACGGACAGCGAAGAGACTACCGAAGGCTAATCTCTCGCTTCAGGCAATTGAAAAGGGCGCGGCAGCTTCGGCTTCTGCGCCCTTTTTGTAACAGACGCGATCCTGTGGCACAGAGCGTCACGAAAACGAAAAGAGCCAGGAGAAAAAGGCCCGCATGGATACGATCGATCAGATCCTCGACAAATTGCAGAGTGTGTATGACGCCGCAGTCACCCGTTTGCGTGACGATGTCATTGCCTTCGGGCGCGAGCGGGAGATACCGCCTGCCGAACGCCGCAAGGATGGCAGCTATGCCTATCCCGAATTGCGCGTGCTGTTTCGCGGCGGAGAATTACCCGAAGGCGCGAGCCGCGCATTCGGTCGGCTGAACACACCGGGTCTTTATGCCACGACCGTTACTAAGCCGCACCTATTTCGGGAGTATCTTCGAGAGCAAATCGAACTGATCGAAAGCAATTATGAGGTCGAGATCGAAGTCGGTTCCTCGCGGCAGGAAATACCGTTTCCATATGTTCTCGACGGACAGGCGGGTGCAGAGCTCGCCGGCATCGATCCGAACGAACTCGCACGCCATTTCCCCTCGACCGACCTTGCCGACATCGGCGACGAACTTGCGGACGGGATTGAACTCGACGCATCCGGTGATCCCATCCCCCTCTCGCTGTTCGACGGCCTTCGCACCGATTTCAGCCTTGCACGTCTCGCCCATTATACGGGAACCGACGTCCAGCACTTTCAGCGGTTCATTCTTTTTACGAACTATCACCGCTACGTCGACGAATTCGTTGATTGGGCGGGGGCGCAACTAGGAGAGAACGGATACACCGCCCTGGCGGGCGCTGGCGGGCTCCTGCTCACCGAAAAGACCGAAAATGCCCGCGCGCAACTGTCTGACACTGCATGGCGCCGCCACCAGATGCCAGCCTATCACCTGGTGGGCGAAGGTCGCACCGGCATCACGCTGGTCAATATCGGAGTCGGTCCGTCGAATGCCAAGACGATCTGCGATCATTTGGCAGTGTTGCGCCCCGAGGCATGGCTGATGATCGGCCACTGCGGTGGATTACGTCCAAGTCAGAAGATCGGCGATTATGTGCTCGCGCATGCCTATTTGCGCGACGACCACGTCCTCGATCCGGTGCTTCCGCCGGAAATCCCGTTGCCCGCCATTGCCGAAGTGCAGCAAGCGCTTGCGGGCGCAGCCGAGGCCGTTTCGGGCGAGCATGGCAGCGACCTCAAAAAACGCATGCGTACCGGCACCGTGGTTACGACCGACGATCGCAACTGGGAACTACGCTATACGCAATCGGCGCGTCGCCTGTCGCTCAGCCGAGCAGTGGGCATCGATATGGAAAGTGCGACAATCGCAGCCCAAGGATATCGCTTCCGTGTGCCTTACGGCACACTTCTGTGTGTCTCGGACAAGCCCCTGCATGGCGAAATCAAGCTGCCGGGTCAGGCAAATAAGTTTTATGAGGAAGCGATTGCTGCGCATCTGCAGATCGGCGTGACAGCGTGCGATTTGTTGCGGCAGGAAGGCCCCAAGCTGCACAGCCGCAAGCTTCGTGCTTTCAACGAGCCGCCGTTCAGATAAATTGCGATCGGCCAATTCTGGTCGAAAATTCGCAGATTAGCTGAGCGCTAAAGGCATACCTACCGTAGTTCCTCTAACTTGTGACTTCTTATTGAGGCCCATAATTTGAGGCAACGTTAAGAAACACGGGAGCAGGACGCAATGAGAAGGCAGCTAACGACGGTCGCAATTGTCACGTCCGGATTGCTTGCCAGCAGTCCGCTATTGGCCCAGCAGGACGTGACATTTCAAACCAACTTGCTGTTTTCGTGTACCCTGACGCCATCGGCGGGCTCGCTAGGGCCCAATGGTGACTACACTGAGCTTTCGACTGAGAACACTGGGGCCGGCGGAGCTCCCGCGACCATCGCCATGGTCGCTCTGGGCGGCGCGGCCACGGTCGCGTTCTCGGCCCCGACGATCACAAACAGCTCGGTGGCCCCGGAAATAAGCTACACTAGTCTTTCGGGGGTTTCACAGCCGTATACGAGCTCCCAATCCTCTAGCAATCCCACCCTTTTAACTGACACTTTTACCATCAATGCTCGGGCGTCGGATCCGTCCGGCTTTGGCGCAGGAAGCTACACAATCACTACAACCGCAACGTGCTCAGGCTAAAAGTAGTATTTGCGACAGCGTGTTTGGCACTCGTGGCATGCGCGACGACTGCTGCAGCGGTGGGACTTGGCCCACTGCGAAAGAGTGGACTCACTGCAAGCGATCGCAAGGGATTTTATCTGACACTCACCAACCCTTATCCGCAGTCCGATCGGTTCCGCGCCTACGTTGATCCTGAAAGTGAAATTGATCCGAAGCGCATCTCAATCTTGCCGGAAACCATGCTGGTAGGATCTCAAAAAAGTCGGAAAATACTGGTCGTAGTCAACGACCTGACGCCTGGAGAGGAAGTCGTTTTTCGAGTCTGCGCTGAGCGTCTCGAAGAGGAGAAGGTAATTGTTCATGTCCGCGTTTGCTCGAAGCTTGGCGCTCGTCGTATTGCTCCTCGCCCTCAACAGTGAGGCTATCGGACAAACGCAAGGAGTATACTTACCCCCAGCGCCGAACGGCACAGGGGGCGAAGACTCCATCGAAACAGCCGGAGGGACACGTTGCCGGCAGTCGATGAATTCGAATGGCGCTTATCTCGACATGGGTGCGGCAGGCACTGCAGCGAGCCCTTTACCAGATGAAACCGATACCCTGCGGTTCTATAATTCCGAGCGCGATCAACGTGGCATCGTGTATGTACGGGTGACAATCCCCTTGGGAGATCGGCCCGACCGGATTGACTGCACTCGCCTCTACGAGATGGAACTGGCCCGCTTGCGAGAAGAGATCGAACTGCTCCGAATGGCTGCCGAGTAGACTGAGAGGGCCCTTTAACCCTCGCCCTTGGTCTTGGTCTTACCTACCTTCGCATTGGCTTCCATGAAGCCGATGATTTTACCGGCGATGTCCATTCCGGTCGCTTGTTCGATACCTTCCAAGCCGGGCGAGGAGTTGACCTCCATGATCACCGGCCCATGATTGCTGCGAAGCATATCGACGCCGCAGACATTCAACCCCATACGCTTTGCTGCCGCGACTGCCGTTGAACGTTCGGCGGGTGTGATTTTGATCAATTCGGCGCTTCCGCCGCGATGCAAATTGCTTCTGAAATCGTCTGGAGCGCCTGTGCGCTTCATGGTTGCGACCACCTTACCGCCGACAACAAACGCGCGGATATCGGTCCCCCCGGCTTCCTTGATGAACTCTTGGACCAGAATGTTTACATTCGCACCGCGGAATGCCTCGATTACCGATTTGGCACTGCTCATCGTCTCGGCCAACACCACGCCGATACCCTGAGTCCCCTCAAGCAGTTTTATGACAACCGGCGGCCCGTTTACAGCTTTGATGATCTCCTCAGCCTGCTTGGGGTCGTTGGCATAAGCCGTCAGAGGAAGGCCGAGCCCATGCTTGGCGAGGATTTGCATGCTGCGCAGCTTGTCGCGGCTGCGCCCGATGGCAACGCTCTCGTTCAGCGGCCAGCAGCCACGCATCTCGAACTGGCGGAGGATGGAGAGCCCGTATTGCGTAATCGATGCGCCGATGCGCGGAATGACCGCATCATAGCCAAGGCAAGGCTTGCCCTCGTAATAGACCTCGGGCCGATGGCTGGCGATGTGCACCGTACAACGCGTGGTGTTGAGGATATCGAATTCGTGCCCGCGCTCCTCCGCAGCCTCTTTCAACCGCTTATGCGAGTAGAGGTTCGGATTGCGTGCCAGCATCGCGATTTTCATGGCTTATGGCCTTTCTGGACCTTCATTTCCGGCGTCTGCAACCACGAATACCCAGAGTCTACTACAAATCGACGGCGGAGCGACGACCGGCCAATAAGCATCGGAAATTTCATGTCGCTACGGTTGGCGAGGCTGATCTCGGCGCGGAATTCGACATCGCCGATCTTCAACGGAGTCTTGATGACATAGCGATACTGAGTCTCGCCATTGGAACTCGTGATACCGCGCACGTCCACATGCACTGCCTCGCAAACCTGTCGGACATGCTGCTGGCTGAAATCGACTGCAAAGCGGACGAGCTTCTGCCCGTCACGCTCGAACTCCTCCAGCACCTCGCCGTGTAGCGAAGAGGTGCGCGCGCCGGTATCGATCTTCGCGGGGACTGCGTGGAGGCCCAGATCGGGCAAATGCACGAGCTCTCGCCATCCGACTGGCGGCAGAAATTTACGATCACTCATCGTTCCAGTCCCCCTGTTTGAACCGATTACCAGCCCTGCTCCTTTCCGGCGTTCTGCTCGTCGAGCCATGCCTTTAGCGGAGCGAAGTACTCCACCATTGCCTTACCGCTCATCTGGCGCTCGCCAGTGAACGCTTCGAGCGCATCGGGCCAAGGTTTGCTGGCGCCCATTTCGAGCATCGCATCGAGATTCTTGCCGACTTCCTTATTGCCGTAGAACGAACAGCGATGCAGCGGCCCTTCCCAACCAGCCTGATCGCAGGCAGCCTTGTAGAACTGGAACTGAAGTATGCGTGCGAGGAAATAACGCGTGTAGGGAACGTTGCCGGGAACATGGTATTTCGCTCCGGCATCGAACTGGCTTTCATCACGTGCCACCGGTGGCGTAATACCTTGATACTCCAGACGCAGGTCGTTCCAGCCTGCATTGAGCTGATCAGCCGGAATATCGCCACTGAAGAGCCCCCAGCGATAGCGGTCGACCATCAGGCCGAAAGGAAGAAACGCGATCTTGTCCATGGCCTGACGAAGAAGAAGTCCGATGTCTTTCTCAGCACTCGGCACTTCCGAAGGGTCCAGCATATCGATCTGGACGAGATATTCTGGCGTGATCGAGAGGGCGATCATATCGCCGATCGCTTCGTGGAAACCGTCGTTTGCGCCGTTCAGGTGCAAATAGTCCTGCTGGTTATAGGCACGCTGGTAATAATTGTGGCCGAGTTCGTGGTGGATCGTGATGAAATCGTCGGCATTGCGCTTGATGCACATCTTGATGCGCAGATCATCGACATTATCCACATCCCAAGCGCTGGCATGGCAGACGACCTCGCGGTCCTGCGGTTTCACGAATTGGCTACGCTCCCAGAAGGTCTCGGGCAGCGGAGCAAACCCGAGCGATGAGAAGAAATCCTCACCAACGCTCACCATCTCCTTCTCGGTGTAGCCCTTTTTCTCGATCAGATCGGTCAGATCGTAGCCCAGATCGCCTGCACCTTCGGGCGCGACGAGCGGATAGATATTGCCCCATTCCTGGGCCCACATATTGCCGAGCAGATCTGCACGGATCGGCCCGGTGGCAGGCTGGATCGCATCGCCATACTTTTCGTTGAGCTTGCTGCGAACGTATGTGTGCAGTGCCATGTAAAGCGGCTTCACTTCTTGCCACATGCGCTCGGTATCGGCGGCGAAGGCGTCCGGATCCATGTCATAGTTCGAGCGCCACATGGCACCCAAATCGGAGAAACCGAGTTCCTTAGAGCCTTCATTGGCGATGGAGATCATCCGCTGATAATCGCCGCGCATGGGTGCGCCGACGTTATTGTGCCAGCTCTCCCACATCTCCGCATATTCTGCGGGGGTGCGTTCCAGATTGCCCATCTCGGCCTCGATATCCGAGCCGGAAATCTCCTCGCCGTTCAACGTACCGCGGCCCTTGCCATACTGGCTGTTGAGGCTCGTCGCGATCTCGTTCAATTCGGTCGCGGCACCATCACGCACCGGCGCAGGCATGACGATACCGTTGCGCAGCATATCGAGCTTGCGCGCCACTTCAGGGTCGAGACCGGGTACGCGGGCATATTCGGCCGCCTTTGCGGCATAGGCGACCGACTTTTCCGTCGATACTGCACCATATTTTGCCGCAAGCGCGTCGGTATCGTGGGTGATGTAGGTCGAATTGACCCACGAAACCTGAGCGAACTCCACTCCGAAATCGAACAGGTCCTTCTCGACCATCGCTACCCAGTTCGCCGCACCTTCCGGGGTCATCGGATATACATCCGCAACAGCTGCAGGGCTTGAGGCGATGGGTTCCGCATTAGCAGTCGTGCAGGCAGCAAGCGAGATTGCGAGGGCTGACAGGGCGACGGGGGCGAACTTCATTGTGGTTTTCTCCCAAGGGGATTGAATCTGATATCTTTGGTGACCGAATTGCACCGCCGATCCTGCTTAATCAAGTGCGATCGCCGAGCCATTCCACCATGGCCTGGCCCAACTCCGGCTTGGTAACGCTACCCATGTGCGACCCGGGAATTTCCCTGTATGTCGCATCTGGCAAAAGCGCGGCCAGGTCTTCAGCCGAACCATTGTCCTGGTCTTCATCCCCGCACACGACCAGCGTCGGCATGGTGAGATTCGACAGCATGGCAAGATCGAGGTCCGGCATCGTATCGAGCAGGTGGCGTGCGGCAACCCGGTCCACGCCCTGCGATTTGAGGAATTGCATCGAGAAATAAGCCGGATCGCCGCGCGGAATGGATTCGAATTCGTCTATCACGCGCTTGAAAAACGCACTTCGTCTGGCCCATTCGCCGAGCCCTGCTGTGCCCATTCCGCCTGCAATCAGCCTCGCTGGGTGGAGAACGCCTTGCGCCGCGGCGTGAAGCGCGGTGCGGGCACCGAGCGAGAATCCGGCAAGATCATAGGCGTCGAGCGAGAGATGATCGATGAGCGCGGCAACGTCACGGACGAGAACATTCGTGGGATAGGCCTCGGCCTCCTGGGGTGCTTCGCTTTCGCCGTGTACGCGAAAATCGAGCATGAACACTTCGAACCCGTGATCGGCGAGCAGTTGAGCATGCCCCCATTTTATCCAGTTCATTTCCGCGCTGGAAAACAGACCGTGCAAAAGCACCAGGGGCCGGCCTTGACCGGTCCTGTGCAAGGCCAATCGCGTCCCATCGAAGCTGTCGAACATCTCAAGTTTCATAGCAGGCATAGCCCCTTCGACTCGTTTCTTGCGTCTTCGAACGCCTCTGCTCGCGCGTGGCAAGTACGTCGAGAAGTACCAGATGGCTTTCCACTTTTATGCGGAAACGCAGCGAAACACACCCATCCGTCCCGGCCTTATCGGCCGTGCCGACAATTCCAAAGTTGCAAAAACCTACAGCCGCATACTCTTTTTTGCTATTTGATATAATAAGCATGCTTATTATGTAGTGAGCATGATTCCTAATATCGGTTATCTTCTCTCGGACAATTCTCGCCTGCTCAGGCGCCTCTTCGATCAGCGAGTCAGCGATCTGGGGCTGACTGCCGTCCAGGCGCGACTGCTTCTCGCACTCGAAAAGTTTCCAGAGCAGAATCAGGCCTTTTATGCAGACCGGATTGAAGTGGAACCAATTACCTTGACCAGGCTAGCCGATCGGATGGAAGAAGCAGGCTGGATCGAACGCCGCCCTGCCCCCCAGGATCGTCGCGCTCGCATTCTTGCGCTCACGGAAAAGGCGCAGGATATCGTCAAGCCGCTGCGTGCAATCGTGGACCGGCTGGTCGAAGACATCTTGGAAGGTATCGATGCCGAGGAGCGTGAGCAGCTTGCCCGCCTTTTGGCAGTTGTCGGCAACAATATGACAGCTCAGCGCGAAACGCTGGAGATCACCCATGGCTGATGCCGCCCCCGCAATCACAAGCTCCGCCCCACTAAATGAAACAACGGACCAGCGGCCCAAACATCGCTGGGGCAAGCTCGCCCTAATGCTTGCTCTGCCATTGGCTCTGTTGGCAGGCGGTCTCTTTTACTGGCTGTCCCTTCAGGGGACCATCTCGACCGACAATGCCTATCTGCAACAGGATAAGGTCGCTGTCAGCGCACAAGTCGGCGGTGAGATCGTGGAAGTGTTCGTCAAGGACGGCGAGCAGGTCGAAAAGGGCCAGCTCCTCTTCCGGATCGATCCTGAACCCTACAGGCTCCAGATTGCGCAGGCTAACGCGGCCATCGCTTCGGCACAGGCCAATGTGACTGCGCTTTCCAATTCTTCCGACCTGTCGGGCGCGGACATCTCCGCCGCCCGTGAAAACATCAGTTTCGCGCAAGCCAATTTCGCACGCAAGGATGCCCTTTACGAACGCGGATTTCTGACAAAGACCGAACATGATGCTGCCGAACACGCGGTCAATCAGGCACGTGAGCAATTGCGGCAAGCACAGGCTCGGGCGCAGGCAGCTCAGGCGAAGTTGGCCACCGGCTCTGCCGTACCGGGTGAAAATCCCCAGATAGCCGCCGCGAAAGCGCAGAAAGAAGTGGCGCAGCTGGCCCTGAGCCGGACCGAAGTCCGCGCGCCTTCTGCGGGCCGCGTCGCCCAAGCCGATCGTCTGCAAGTGGGCCAGCAATTGGTTCAGGACCTGCCAGCCGTGACACTGGTGTCCGAAGGCAGCTCCTATGTGGAAGCGAATTTCAAGGAAACCGACCTTGACGATATGCGCGTAGGTCAAGCTGCAGAGGTGCGCTTCGATGCCTATCCCGACCTCGTTCTCAAGGGCCACGTCGAATCCATCGGCGCAGGTACCGGCAGCGAGTTTTCGGTTCTTCCGGCGCAGAACGCTACCGGTAACTGGGTCAAGGTCACGCAGCGCGTGCCGGTCCGCATTGCCATCGATGGCAACAGCCCACGCCAGTTGATCGCCGGCCTTTCCGCCGAAGTGACCGTCACAACCGACGATACGAAGTAAGCGCATGGCAAGCGCTGCCCTTCCCGCCGGGTCGGCCTCACCTGCTTTGGACGAGGCTCAACTCCCGGTAACCAATCACATGCTGCTGATCGTCGGCATCATGGGCGCCTCATTGCTCCAGGTCCTCGATACGACCATTGCCAATGTCGCTATCCCGCACATGCAAAGCGCGCTGGGAGCGACTGCGGAAAGCGTCACCTGGGTGCTGACCAGCTACATCATCGCTTCGGCAGTAGCTCTGCCGATCACGGGCTGGCTGGCCGACAGGATCGGGGCGCGGCGACTGTTCATTCTTTCGGTGGCGGGTTTCGTAGCCACTTCGATGCTCTGCGGAATTGCGCAGAATCTGGGCGAGATGGTCCTGTTTCGAGCGCTTCAGGGCATCGCAGGCGCCTTTATCGCTCCGCTGAGCCAGAGCTTCATGCTCGACACCACCAAGCCCAGCCGTCACCCGCAGATGATGGCCATCTGGGGTATGGGGATCATGATCGGTCCTATCCTCGGCCCGGTTCTGGGCGGCTGGCTGACCGAGAACTGGAATTGGCGGTGGGTATTCTACGTGAACCTTCCCATCGGCATTCTCAGTCTTGCGATTCTGATGGCGAACCTTCCCCATCGCGAACAGCTGACCAGGCGCTTCGATATTTTCGGTTTTGCCCTCTTGGCAATTGCTCTCGGCTCGTTTCAGCTCCTGCTCGACCGGGGGCAGCAGGCGGACTGGTTCGACAGCTACGAAATCTGGGCCTACGCGTTCCTGTGTATCTCGGCTACCTGGATGGCGGTGATCCACCTCGGCACGGCGAAGAACGGCTTGTTCGACCGCCTGCTTTTTGCCGATCGCAATTTCGTCATCGCGCTGTTCTTCATGCTGGTAATCGGCGCTGTCCTGTTCTCGGTCATGGCTCTTATGCCGCCGATGTTGCAGGGCCTGTTCGGCTACGACGTGATCGACACCGGACTGGTCCTGATGCCGCGCGGCATCGGGGTGCTCCTGTCCATGCAGGTGGCGGGTTTCCTGATGCGCAAAGGTTTCGACGCGCGGCCCGTCGTTGCGCTTGGTTTCCTAATTTGCGGTGTCTCACTGTTCGAAATGAGCCACTGGTCCTTGGCGGTCGACCGCTACAACATAGTCTTTTCCGGACTGGTGCAGGGCCTCGGCATCGGCCTCGTCTTCATCCCCTTGAATGTCAGCGCCTTCGCCACCCTCGCGCCTCGCCTACGTACTGACGGCTCCAGCCTCCTCAACCTGCTTCGGTCGCTGGGTGCCTCGGCTGGCATCTCGCTGATGACCGTCATGCTGGCCCGTAACACGCAGACCAGCCATTCCGACCTGGCGGGACATGTCACCAGCAGCGTGGTCAATTCCGTGGATGTGTCGACCGTCGACCGGTTCCAGAGTCTTGGTGACGCTGTACTGAGAGCGATGGACGGGGAGGTCACCCGGCAGGCAGCAATGATCGCCTATATAGACGATTACTACCTGATGATGTGGATGAGCTTTGCAGCCGTTCCGCTCGCATTCCTCATGAAGAAGAACACGGCCCCCACAGCCAACCTTCCACCCCCTGGCGAATGATCACCTGAAGAAACAGGTCATCCCTGAAGCCAGCCCGGTAATCTTGCCTTCGGTCGGGCTGCCGGAGAAGAAGCCCGTTATCATGCCGTAATCGGCGCTTTCGTACTGGAATTCGCCTTCCAGTGTACTGTCGGCGATAATTTGCACCGGTCGCTCATCGCGCAGGGCGGCCATTGAGGCCCCCGGACGGATACCGTCTCCGGTTACCACGCCTTCGCCCTCGCCGAGGAACCACCCGACGAACTTCCCGTCCTGATAGGCGATCTGGAGCGGTCCGCTCTGCGAAAAATCGGCCGGACCGATACCGCATTCCGCATTCGAGGATTTCTGCGGCTGGTCTCCAAACGCGACGGTCAGAAGAGCGTCCACCTCACCCCGCGGAGTGCCGAAACGCGGAGCTTCGCGTGCGCCGCCTTGCCGCACGGCAAGACCATTGGAATCCACAACGACCTTTGCATCCGCCAGCCTGCTTTCCGGCACTTGATCCGCGGACTGCTCTCCCTTGGCAGACGGCGCGTCGGTCCCGCTTCCGCAGGCTGCGAGAGCGAGCATCAGGGCGAACGGGAGGCTGGCGCGGATCATCCCTTTTTCAGGCACTCGCGGCCGAGCAATTCTGCGATCTGAACTGCGTTGAGAGCCGCGCCTTTCCTGAGGTTGTCCGAAACGCACCACAGCGCAATGCCATTGTCGACCGTCGGATCGTCGCGCACGCGGCTGATGTAGGTCGCACTGTCGCCGGCGCTTTCCACCGGAGTGATGTATCCTTCGTCTTCGCGCTTGTCGATCAGCATGATGCCGGGCGCCTCGCGCAGGATTTCCTGCGCCTGCTCGGCCGACAGTTCATTCTCGAATTCGATGTTCACGCTTTCCGAATGGCCGACAAAAACCGGCACCCGGACGCAGGTCGCATTCAGCTTGATCTTGGGGTCGAGGATCTTCTTGGTCTCGACCACCATCTTCCATTCTTCCTTGGTCGAGCCATCATCCATGAAGACGTCGATGTGCGGAATGACGTTGAAAGCGATCTGCTTGGTGAATTTCACCGGCTCGACCGGATCGCCCACGAAAATGGCGCGGCTCTGCTGGAACAATTCGTCCATGCCTGCCTTGCCAGCGCCGGAAACCGACTGATAGGTGGAAACCACGACGCGTTTGATCGTAGCCGCATCGTGAAGCGGCTTGAGAGCTACCACGAGCTGCGCGGTCGAGCAGTTGGGGTTCGCGATGATGTTGCGCTTCTTGTACTCGTGGATCGCATCGGGATTCACCTCAGGCACGATCAACGGCACATCGGGATCCATGCGGTAGAGCGAGGAATTGTCAATCACCACGCATCCCGCGGCCGCTGCCTTGGGCGCGTATTCCTTGGCCGGGCCGCTACCCGCAGCGAACAAGGCTATGTCCCAACCGGACCAGTCGAAATGCTCGATGTTCTTGCACTTGAGCATCTTGCCGGTGTCACCGAATTCGACCTCGGTGCCATGCGAACGGCTGCTGGCCACCGCAGCCACCTCGTCACAGGGAAACTCGCGTTCGGCAAGAACCTGCATCATTTCACGGCCGACGTTTCCGGTCGCGCCGACTATGGCAACACGATAACCCAAAGTATTTCTCCAATTCTTTCGCAGCCGAGATAGCGATTAGCCATGCGCCCGCAAGCGCACATTCGTTTGCGGGCGCTAAACCGTTACTCCCCGGCGTCCTCCGGTGGCGTGACCCCGTGATGTTCCAGAAAGCGGAAGACGGTGTTGTAGCGATGGGGCGAAATCTGCTCGCCCGAAACGCGGTGCGTGTAGCCCGGGTAAAGCATCATTTCGAAAGGCACGTTGGCCTCCTGCATCGCCGAGATTACTTCGGTCGCGTTCTCGAAGACCACGTTGTCGTCGGCCATACCGTGAATGAGCAGCAGCGGATCGACGATCTTGGTGGCATTCGGAACGGCGGAGGCCGCCTCATAAGCTGCAGCGTCAGCCTGCGGCGTACCCATGAAACGCTCGGTATAATGGGTATCGTAAAGCTCCCAGCGGGTGACGGGCGCTCCGGAAATGCCTGCGGCATAGAGGCCCGGATCGGCCTGAAGCTGCTTCAGCGTCATGTAACCGCCGTAAGACCAGCCATCGATGGCAATCTTGTCGGGATCGACGAAATCCAGCGTCTTGAGATAGTCGGCACCGGCCTTCTGGTCGCGCACCTCGACCGTACCCATCGCCCTGTAGATGGGCTGCTCGAAGGCCACGCCGCGGTTGGCACTGCCGCGATTGTCGAGCGCGAACCAGATATAACCCATGTCCACGATCGCCTGACGCAGGGCGCTATTCCAGCCACGATTGACCGTCTGCGGCCCAGGCCCGCCATAATGATAGAAATAGACCGGATAGCGCTTGCCCACCTCCATCTCGGGCGTGACCATCTCCCAGTACAGGGGCGTGCCGTCTTCTGCCGGAATGGCGCCGTATTGCGTGGGCCGATGGCTTGCGCGATACGGTGCATAGGGGTGGTCGCCATCGAGCCTGTTCTCCTCGATCCAGGCAAGACGCTCGCCGGTCGCGTCGGCGATGTAGCTTTGAGGCGGCGTATCGTCGTTCGAGCGCGTGACGAGGAGTGTCTGGCCTTTCCTGTCCATGCTGGCCGAATGGGTGTAGCCGCGTTCGGTGAGGCGCGTGATTTCGCCCGGATTGCGATAGTCGAGCGCATAGACATGCTGTTCGAGCACGTCGTCCTTCGTGCCGGTGAAGAAGATCCGGCCTGCCTGCTCGTCCACCCCGACCAGCCTGGTAACCACCCACTCGCCGCTCGTCAGCTGGACCGGCCCTTCCTGCGTGCGGCGATAAAGGTGACCGTAACCATCACTTTCGGACCACCAGATAAGCGTGCGATCATCTAGAGCGCGATAATTGTCGGACAGGTTGATCCAGTAATGCGGAGCGGCTGCTTCCTCGGTCAGCACGACCGTGCTCGCGCCAGTGCGCGGATCGACCGTCAGCAGCTCCAGCACCGTCTGGGCACGGTTCTGGCGCTGCACGAACAGCGTCGACCCGTCCGGCGCCCAGTCGACCCGTGCAAGGTAGAAATCGTCGCGATTGTCCGGGTCGTAATATTTCGGGTTCTGGTTGGAGCGAAGGTCGACCTCGACTCTCTTGCCGCCATCCGCATCCATCAGGAACAGCTGGACCAAGGCATTGGCGCTACCCGCGACGGGGTAGCGCTGATCGAACACCCTGGTCCCGGTCGCGCCGATGGCCGCGCGGGTGACGATGGCCACCCCGCTCTCATCGAAACGCTGGACCGCGATGCGGCTCTCGTCCGGGCTCCACCAATAGCCGTCGATGCGCGCCATCTCTTCTTGGGCGACGAATTCGGCTTCGCCCCAGCGGATGTCGGCGCCTTCTTTCGGCGTGATCGGCGCGGCCTCGCCCTCCACCTCGCCCACCCAGAGCTGGCGATCGCGCACGAAGCTGATGAAGTTCCCCTGCGGGCTTAGCGCGGGGTTCAGTTCGCTTTCCTCGGTATCGGTAACCTGGACCACCTGTCCGTCGAGGCTGGCGAGATAAAGGTCGCCGTCCAGAGGTACGAGGATCGCCTTACCGTTGGACGTCCATTCGTAGCTGATTATTCCGGTCAAGTTCCCTACGCGCGCACGCTCGCGCTGCATCTTCTCATCCTCGGACAGTTCGCGGCCCGATCCCACCTTTTCGCTGTCGACCAGCATCGACCATTCGCCCGCGTCGCGATCGAACGCCCACAGATCGTAGCGCGAGAGATCGTCGGCGCGGTTACGCAAGACGGTGAGATAGCGCCCATCGGGAGAAAGCTTCGCCTGACGCGGTGCCGGACCATCCAGCGAGGGAGAGGCGAAAACGCGCTCGAAGGTGAGGTCCATTGCGGCGGTCTCCTGCGAGGTAGTGTGGTGATCGGCCAGTGCCGGCGTGGCAAGGCAGGTGCCCAGCGCGAGAGCTGTGGCAAGGCGAAGCGACTTCATGGTTTCTCCCGGAATATCTTCCGGGCCCTCCTCGCAAGCACGAAAGCCGAAAGCAAGCGCGCAGGAGGTCGGCCGTCTTTTCATGCCTAATTTGAAGTTAAGCGCGCTTCCTTAAACTTGCTTAAGGCACAGATGCCAGAAGCTGGTCTTGTCACCGGGCGGCGCTTTCCGGCTCACAAGCTTCCCGGTGACATCTATTTGGGCCAGCGATGGCTCGCTATGATCCCCACGTCATGAGGGCGGCGCTTCCTTGGAGCGCCGCCCTCACTCGTTTAGGCTTTACCGGATCTCAAAAAGAAAGGGCGGCCCCGCAGGACCGCCCTCCCATATTTTTCGTGTGCGGGCTCTACGCCCGAAACATTATGCCTTCGGCGCGTTGTCGCGGCGTTCCGCGATACGCGCGCGCTTGCCGGTGCGGCCGCGCAGATAGTACAGCTTCGCACGACGCACGATACCGCGGCGAACCACGGTGACGCTGTCGACGATCGGCGAATACAGCGGGAACACACGTTCCACGCCTTCACCGAACGAAAGCTTGCGGACGGTGAAGTTGCTGCCCATGCCGCGGTTCGAGCGGGCAATGACAACGCCTTCGAAATTCTGGACACGCTCGCGGGTGCCTTCGACAACCTTCACACCAACGCGGACGGTGTCGCCTGCGCGGAATTCGGGAATGTCCTTGCCGAGGTTTTCAATTGCTTCGGCTTCGAGCTGCTGGATCAGGTTCATTGTCCTGGTCTTCCTACTTCTTTTGCCGCGCGCCAGAGGCAGACTGGTCCCGAACACCACAATAGCGTTCCCAAAGGTCCGGCCTGCGTAACCGAGTATCTTCCTCGCTCCTGGCCTTGCGCCAGGCAGCGATTTTCGCATGATCCCCCGATCGCAGCACTTCAGGGATCGTGCGCCCTTCCCATTCCTGAGGTCGGGTGTATTGCGGATATTCGATGAGGCCGTTTTCGTAGCTCTCTTCGACTCCGCTATCGGGCGCGCCCATTACTCCGGGAAGCAGGCGAATGCAAGCGTCGAGGATGGCCAGGGCCGCAGTCTCGCCGCCCGACAGGACGATATCGGCAAGGCTGACCTGCTCGATCTCAGGGTAATGGTCGAAAATCCGCTCGTCGAAGCCCTCGAACCGTCCGCACAGGAAGGCGACCCCGGGGCCGGCCGCAATCTCGCGAATGCGCGCTTGCGTGATGGGTTTCCCTCGCGGCGTCATGGCGAGAATCGGTCGTCCGGTACCGACGCTTTTAATCGCGGGGCCAAGGACGTCCGCCTTGAGCACCATCCCCGCCCCGCCCCCGGCAGGCGTATCATCGACCGTGCGATGCTTGTCCGTGGCAAAGTCGCGGATCTGGACCGTCTCGCAAGACCAGTCTCCCCGCTCCAGCGCCTTGCCCGCCAGGGATATGCCCAAAGGTCCGGGGAACATCTCTGGATAGAGGGTGAGGATGGTGGCTGCGAAGGTCATGGCGCGCGCCTTAGCGACTGTTACGCGGCGATACCACTTCGGTTACGAGTATCACCTGCTTCAGGTGAGATGCCCGTCCTTATCGTTAATGTTCGGTATGAACTTACCGAACATTAACGATGTCGCGATTCCCAAGGCTGCCAGCCCGAAACCAGCCAGGATGTCCTGCCCGTGCAATATCACAGTGTCCTTTCCACTGAGGAGTGAGGCGAAAAGCACCGCCAGGGGCGCCGTACTGGCAAAGAAATGCCGCAATCGAGGGCCGATGCCAGTCGATATCGTCGCAACGCCCACGCTCAACGCCGCGGCCATCGCCATGTAACTTGCCGCCAGTAAAATCGGATTATCGAGCATAATCGGTCCCCGCTATTAGATCAGATCGAGCAGGCGCTTAACGTCATCCGTCTTAGATTGGCAATACACCACTCTGCGAACGACTTTATGAGCCGGTCATCGGCACACCTTTCCAGGCCGAGCGTATTGCAGCCATGGATACGGATGACTGCATCATCATCGGCGCCGGCCCGGCGGGCCTTACGGCGGCAATCTACCTCGCCCGATATCACCTAGACATCCGCATGTTCGATTGCGGCACGAGCCGGGCGAGCTGGATCCCGACCAGCCACAACCACGCCGGTTTTCCTGATGGTATCAACGGCGCCGAGCTGCTCGACAGAATGCGCGAACAGGCTGCGAAGTACGGGGCGCTGCGCGAACCAAAGCGGGTGACCGATCTGACCAAACCTGACGATTGCTTTACCGTCACTTGCGACGATGAGACGTACCGCGCCCGCACAGTGTTGCTGGCGACGGGCGTCGTCAACAATCGGCCCGAAGGCATCGAAGAGCAGTTGCATGACGAAGCCCTGTCGCGCGGCCTGATCCGTTATTGCCCGGTCTGCGATGGCTATGAAGTGACGGACAAGAAAGTCGCCGTGATCGGCACCGGAGATCACGGCACGGCCGAGGCGCAGTTCCTGCGCGGATATACCAAGGACATCACTCTGGTTTCTCCGCACGGAGACCATGATCTGTCCGACGCCTGCAGCGAGGCGCTGGACGATGCCGGGATCAAGCGGGTCGCCGGGCCATGCGGCGAATTTGCGATCGAGAACGGCCAGATCGGCTTCGCGACGGCGGAAGGGAGAATGGTGTTCGATACCTTCTACCCCGCGCTCGGCTCGGTCATCCGGTCAGGACTGGCCAAAAACTGCGGCGCGAAGTTGAGCGACGAAGGCTGCGTCCTGGTCGGCGACCATCTGGAAACCAGCGTAAACGGCCTCTTTGCCGCAGGAGATGTGGTCCTGGGCCTCGATCAGATCAGCCACGCCATGGGGCAGGCAGGCGTTGCCTCGACAGCGATCCGTAATCGGCTGGCCGAGAAAATGCCGCTGCGTCGTTAATCGACGAAATCGGAACTAACTGTCAGTTTTTCCGTATCCCAGCCCGGAACGGCCTGCTCGGTTAACGGGACCATGAACTTCTTGCCGTCGGGCTGCTCGATCTCGATGATCTCGGTCGCGCCGAAATTCTCGACCGCGCACACGCGCCCGATCGCTTCACCTTTGTCGGTCATGACAGGCAGTCCAAGCAGGTCCGAATAATAGAATTCGCCCTCTTCCAGCTCGGGAAGTGCATCACGCGAAACGGTGAGGACGGTGCCGCGCAGTTTCTCGGCGGCGGTGCGGTCGGCAACCTCGGCGAAGCGCGCGATGGCGCCACCCTTGTTGTCGCTCCGCAATTTGGAGACGGTCAATGCCCCCTCGTTGAAGCTCTTGTGCGGTTTCAGGGCCTCGAAGCCCTCTCCCAGCAGCTTCAGACGGACTTCGCCCGCCACGCCATGCGCACCGGTGACGGCAGCAAGGGTGACGGGCTTGTCCTGCATCGAAATGCTCAGCCTTCGGCCTGCTCTTCGGTGGCTTCTTCGGCGGGTGCTTCTTCAGCAGCAGCTTCTTCAGCCGGTGCTTCGGCAGCAGCCTTGGCGGCTTCTTCGGCCTCAGCAACCTTGGCAGCCTTTTCTTCAGCGCGTTCCTTGGCAGCTTCGCCCGGTTCGCCCTTCTTTGGGTTGTTCTTCGGTGCGCGCTCCAGAATGCCGGCAGCGTCGAAGAAACGATGAACACGGTCGGAAGGCACCGCGCCGACGCTCAGCCAGTGACGTGCACGATCTTCGTCGAGCTTCACGCGCTCGCCCGAATCCTTCGGCAGCATCGGGTTGTAGGTGCCGATCTGCTCGAGATACTTGCCGTCACGCGGGCTGCGCGAGTCCGACACGACGATGCGGTAGTAAGGACGCTTCTTCGCGCCACCGCGCGACAGACGAATTGCAACTGCCATTTTACTTCACCTTTCGAATGTAAATATCGGTAATTCGGTTATTTCTTGTTCAACATATCGCGCAGCTCTGGCGGCAGCGTATCGGGATCGACCGAAGGCCCTTTCCCGCCGCTGCCGAGGCCCGGAAGGCCGCCCAGCGGGCCGGGGCCGCCCGGACCGCCGAGGCCCGGCATGGCGGCACCCAGGCCGCCTTTGCCGAACAGCGCGCCGAGCCCCTTGAGCCCGCCCATCTTCTTGATCTGCTTCATGGCCTTGGACATTTCCTGGTGCATCTTGAGCACCTTGTTCACATCCTGGACCTGCGTGCCCGAACCTGCCGCCACGCGCTTCTTGCGCTTGGCGTTGAGCAGCTTGGGAAGCTTGCGTTCCTTGGGAGTCATCGAGCCGATGATCGCATCCATGTGGACGAGAACCTTGTCGTCCATCCCGCTCGACGCCATCGCCGCCTTGGCTTTTTTCATGCCCGGCATCATTCCAGCCAGTGCGCCAAGCCCGCCCATGCTCTGCATCTGCTTCAGCTGCATGCGCAAATCGTCGAGGTCGAATTCGCCCTTCGCCATCTTCTTGGCGAGCGCTTCGGCCTCTTCTTCCTTGATCGCGGTTGCTGCCCGCTCGACCAGCGAGACGACGTCCCCCATGCCGAGGATGCGGCCGGCCACGCGCTTGGGATCGAAGGCCTCGATCGCATCGAGCTTTTCCCCGGTACCGGCAAACTTGACCGGCTTGCCGGTGACATAGCGCATCGACAGAGCCGCACCGCCGCGGGCATCGCCGTCCATACGGGTCAGCACCACGCCGGTCAGCGGCACTTCGCCGGTAAAGCTCTGCGCGACATTGACTGCGTCCTGGCCGGTCAGGCTGTCGACCACCAGCAGCACTTCGGTGGGCGAAGAGACCGCATTGATCGCCTTCATCTCGGCCATCAGCGCTTCATCGACATGCAGGCGGCCCGCAGTGTCGAGCAGCAGCACGTCGGCAGCCTGAAGCCTGGCGCTTTCCATTGCACGGCGCGCGATGTCGACCGGTTGCTGACCCGCAACGATGGGCAGCGTCGCCACATCGACCTGTTCGCCCAGTACCTTGAGCTGTTCCTGTGCGGCCGGGCGATTGACGTCGAGCGAGGCCATCATGGCCTTCTTGCCGTGCTTTTCGCGCAGCAGCTTGCCGAGCTTGGCCGTCGTGGTCGTCTTACCCGAACCCTGCAAACCGACCATCATGATGACGACCGGCGGCTTGGCGTTGAGGTTCAGTTCGCGCGGTTCGGCATCCTCGCCGTCGCCGCCGAGCATTTCGACCAGCTCGTCATTGACGATCTTGACGACCTGCTGGCCGGGCGTGACCGACTTGAGGACTTCGGACCCGATCGCCTTTTCGGTGACCGCATCGATGAAGCGGCGCACGACGGGCAGCGCGACGTCGGCTTCGAGCAGCGCGATGCGCACTTCGCGCATGGCTTCGCGAACGTCGCTCTCCGACAGCGAGCCACGGCCCTTGAGCTTGTCGAAGACAGTACCGAGCCGGTCGGACAGATTGTCGAACATGTGTGTTCTACTCCTTGCCGACACGACATGCCGGATTAAACGCGAAAAACGCCGGCGGACGAAAACTCGTCAGCCAGCGTGGGGTCAGACCCCTGTGAAACCCGAATGTATATCCAGGTGTGGTGGAAGCAAGCCGCGGCCGTCGCCACGACCTGCTACCATCGCACCCGAAGTGCCATTTGTGAAATGGTGGAGCCTAGCGGGATCGAACCGCTGACCTCTACAATGCCATTGTAGCGCTCTCCCAGCTGAGCTAAGGCCCCGAACCATTTTCAACCGATGCATCCTGGGAGGTGCATCACCCTTGCGGGAGGCGCCCAATATAAGCAGCCCTCCCGCAATGCAACAGCTAATTTCAAGCTAAATCAGCTTTCATCCGCGTCGTCGTCGTCGCCCTTGGATTTCGTTTCCACGCCAAGGTCGTCGTCGCCGCCGAGATCGACTTCATTGTCCGGCGAATCATCGTCTTCGTCGATGTCGATATCCAGATCATCATCGTCATCGCCGCCCAGATCGGAATCGGCTTCGCCCTTCTTGTCCTTCTTCTCTTCCTCGGCGAGGATCGGCTGCTTGGACTTGAGCACGGGTTCGGGCGACCACTCTTCACCGCATTCGATGCAGGTGACGGGATCGTCCTTGTTCAGATCGTAGAAGCGGGTGCCGCAGTTCGGGCAGGTGCGCTTGGTGCCCCATTCAGGTTTGACCATGTGTAATCCTTGGATGCTGGCCCCGCCGAGCAGGCGAGGCGGGAATTCTCGAATAAAGATGGACTCCGTCGCCCTAAAGTAAAGGGGGAGGAATCGATAGCGCGCGCGCCTTGCCAGAGTGGGTGCGCGCTGTCAAAGCGCGGCGAAGATATGGATACGCTTTCGTGACTTCGCACCGCTTCTCGGCCCAGGGCCCGCTGACCGGACGCATTCGCGTGCCGGGCGACAAATCCATCAGCCATCGTTCGCTGATGTTCGGCGCGCTGGCCGTGGGCCGCAGCCGCATCTCGGGCCTGCTCGAAGGCGAGGATGTGCTGGCCACCGCCGCTGCCCTGCGCGCGATGGGCGCCGTGATCGAGAAGGATGGCGACGACTGGATCGTGGACGGTGTCGGGGTCGGAACGCTGCTCCAGCCCGGACAGGCGCTGGACATGGGAAATTCCGGCACGTCGACGCGGCTCCTCATGGGCCTTGTCGCCAGCCATGGCATAACCACCAGTTTCGTTGGAGACGAGAGCCTGTCGAAACGCCCGATGGGCCGGGTGATCGATCCGCTGTCGATGATGGGTGCCGGCTTCACCCCCTCCCCCGGCGGCCGCCTGCCGCTGATGATGGAAGGGATGCAGCCTGCCGTGCCGATCACCTATCGCCTGCCCGTGGCCAGCGCCCAGGTGAAGAGCGCGGTCCTGCTTGCCGGCCTCAACACGCCGGGCACTACCACTGTCATCGAACCCGTACCCACCCGCGATCACACCGAAAGGATGCTGCGCGGCTTTGGCGTCGATGTGCAAGTCGAAGAGCGCGATGGCGAGCGCGTCATCAGCATAACCGGTCCGTGCGATCTCACCCCCTGCGATATCACCGTGCCGGGCGACCCTTCCTCGGCGGCGTTCTTCGCCGTTGCGGCCAGTATCGTGCCGGGCAGCGATCTCATCATCGAGAATGTCGGCCTCAATCCCACCCGGAACGGTATCTTCGAGGTACTCGGCCAGATGGGTGCCAGTATCGAGTACCTAGACGCGCGCGAAGTTGGCGGTGAGCCGGTGGCCGATCTGCGCGTGCGCCACGCACCGCTCAAGGGTGTGGAAGTTGATCCCGCAATCGCTCCGCGCATGATCGACGAATTTCCCGTCCTGTTCGTGGCGGCAGCTGTGGCGGACGGCACCACGGTCACCAGCGGGCTTGAGGAATTGCGCGTCAAGGAAAGCGATCGCCTCGCGGCCATGGCGGCAAGCCTTTCGCTGGTGGGCGCGGATATAGAGGAACGGGAAGACGGCCTCGTCATTCACGGATCCGGCGGGACCGCCCTGCCTGGCGGCGGCCCGGTTGCCACCCATCTCGATCACCGTATTGCCATGAGCATGGCGATCGCGGGCCATGCGAGCCGGGACGGCGTCGAAATCGACAGCGCGGAACCGATCGCCACCAGCTTCCCTAATTTCAACGAACTTCTGAAAGACGCGACCTCGTGATCAATCTGGACTGGGCCAGTCTCGTCGGCTTCGTCGGCACCGCCTGCATCATCGGCGCCTATGCCTATCTCACGTTCAAGGATGAACCCAATCCCTTCATCCTCCACGGCACGAACCTTTCCGGGGCAGCTCTGCTGACGGTATCGCTGATCGTCCATACGAACTGGCCCAGCCTGGTGCTGGAAGGTTTCTGGGCCGCCATAGCCATCTTCGGAATTGCAAAAGCCGTTCGCACCGGGCGCAAGGGACAGGAGCGCGAAGCATGATCATCGCCGTCGATGGCCCCACTGCTTCCGGCAAGGGCACTATTGCCAAGGCGCTGGCCGCCCATTTCGGGCTGCCACATCTGGACACCGGCCTGCTCTACCGCGCGGTCGGGCGGCAGGTCTTTCTCGACGGGGGCGATCCCGATGACGCGGGCGATGCGCTGGCCGCGGTCAGCTTTCCCGACAGTCTGCTAGGCGATCCCCATCTCAGGAATGAAGAAACCGGCGGACTTGCAAGCCGGGTTTCGATCCACCCGCCCGTCCGCCAGGCGCTGTATGATCGCCAGCGCAGTTTCGCGACGCAGGCTGGTGGTGCCGTGCTGGACGGGCGCGATATCGGTACGGTCATCGCGCCCGAGGCACAGGCCAAGCTGTTCGTCACCGCCAGCGTCGAGGCGCGGGCCCGGCGGCGCTTTCTGGAAATGCGGGAGCGAGGCGTGGAGGTCACGCTGGCCGCAATCGAGGATGATCTCCAGCGCCGTGACGAACGTGACCGCAATCGGGATGTGGCCCCGCTGGTCCCTGCGCCCGATGCGATGGTGATCGACACCAGTGCGCTGGGCAAGGAAGAGGCTATCGCCGCCGCGATCCACGCGGTGGAAAGCGCTGCCGCCTCCACCTAGCGAAACTTTCCGGAACATGCATTGCAGCGATAGGTTTTCTTCCCTGGGGCAGCTGGGGCTGTGCCTTAAATGGGAAAGGGAAAACCAATGAGATTTCTATCGATCGTAGCCCTTGCGGGTGCACTTGCAGCGTGTGGTTCGAACCCGTCGGACGAAGCGGAAACGACACCTGAAGAACGGGGCCAGATGACCGAGGAGGCCACTCTCGACGATAAGGCCCTCGCCGCCCTCCAGCAGTGCGAGCAGGTCGAGCCGACCTGCGGCCAGGACGGTGAAAGCTACCTCGTCTTCCCCGATGTCACGTCCGTTGCGCTGGGTGTGGGCGGCGAAGGCGGCGAAGGCGCGCTGATCCGCAACGGCCAGGTCGTCGATTACTACAATATGGGTGAAGCCAGCATTGGCCTTCAGGCCGGTATTTCGGCAGCGTCATACGTCTTCAAGATGCCGAACCAGGAAGCACTGGCCGAATTCGAAGATGACGGCGAATGGAGCATCGGTGCCGAAAGCGCGCTGGTTATCGCCAATGCCGACGCCAATGCAGCGACCGAGACCGCTGGCGACCAGACGGTCCTCTACGTGTTCAACGCAGAAGGCCTGATGGCCGATGTCAGCGTGGACGCCATGCGCATCTGGAAGGACGAGAATTCGGCTTCGGATGAGAACATGGAAACCGGTATGACGGCCAATACCGACAGCTGATCATCAGATCGTTACCGTGAGACGAGACCGGGGGCCAGGCCGCTCCCCGGTCTTTTCTTTTGATGGTCGCCCCTTTCCCCTTTCCTACTTTGGGGCATGTGTGCAAGCCGAGGTCCCATGCTCGCCCCAGCCCCTCTCAAACCCGCGAAAATCCTGGGCATTTCGACACCCTGGGGGGGGGGCGGATTTTTCTGCTCTGGACCGTGCTCCATGTGCTCCATCCTGTAGGATTCGCCCCGGCAATTCCCTTGCTTTTCGGCCGACTTTGGACTAGGCGCGCGGCCGTTCTCGCAAAACCGATCGGATTCGCAGGAACCTTCGCGCTGGCACCCGGCCTCGCGGAGATCACGGCCCTCTTGCCCCGTTAGCCACCGCGATGGTGCGGCGGAGACGGGTAAAGACCCCGGACAACCGGTGGCCGGTAGCAAACGTAAGTTAGGACTACACAACACATGGCAACATCAGCCAATCCGAGCCGCGACGATTTCGCGGCAATGCTCGACGAGCAGCTCGGCGGCGCAGATGACGGCGGCTTCGAAGGCCGCGTCGTCAAAGGCACCGTCACTTCCATCGAAAATGGCATGGCCCACATCGATGTCGGCCTGAAGAGCGAAGGCCGCGTCGACCTCAAGGAATTCATGCGCGGCGAAGACGAGCACGGCCTCGAAGTCGGTTCGGAAGTCGAAGTGTTCGTCGACCGCATCGAAAACGCCGACGGCGAAGCCATGCTGTCGCGCGACCGCGCCCGCCGCGAAGCCGCCTGGGACAAGCTTGAAAGCGAGTTCGGCGAAGGCAAGCGCGTCGAAGGCCGCATCTTCGGCCGCGTCAAGGGCGGCTTCACCGTCGACCTCGACGGCGCCGTGGCCTTCCTACCCGGTTCGCAGGTCGACATCCGCCCCGTGCGCGATGTCGCTCCGCTGATGGACATGGCCCAGCCCTTCCAGATCCTCAAGATGGACCGCCGCCGCGGTAACATCGTCGTTTCGCGCCGTGCGGTTCTCGAAGAGACCCGTGCAGAACAGCGCAGCGAACTGATCGACAAGCTGGCCGAAGGTCAGGTCATCGACGGCGTGGTCAAGAACATCACCGATTACGGCGCCTTCGTCGATCTCGGCGGTATCGACGGCCTGCTGCATGTCACCGACATGAGCTACAAGCGCGTCAACCACCCCAGCGAGATGATCGAAATCGGCCAGACCGTGACCGTCCAGATCATCCGCATCAACGAAGACACCCAGCGCATCAGCCTCGGCATGAAGCAGCTGGAATCGGATCCGTGGGATGGCGTTGCTGCCAAGTATCCGGTCGGTATGAAGATGACGGGCACCGTCACCAACATCACCGAATACGGCGCATTCGTCGAAATCGAGCCGGGCATCGAAGGCCTGGTCCACGTTTCGGAAATGAGCTGGACCAAAAAGAACGTCCACCCCGGCAAGATCGTCTCGACCTCGCAGGAAGTCGAAGTCATGGTCCTCGAAGTGGACAGCGAAAAGCGCCGCATTTCGCTCGGCCTCAAGCAGGCTCAGCGCAATCCGTGGGAAGAATTCGCCGAAGCGCACCCCGTTGGCGCCAAGGTCACCGGCGAAGTCAAGAACGCCACCGAATTCGGTCTGTTCATCGGCCTTCCGGGCGACGTCGACGGCATGGTTCACATGTCCGACATCGCATGGGGCATCTCGGGTGAAGACGCCCTTGCCCTGCACCGCAAGGGTGAAGAAGTCGAAGCCGTGGTTCTCGACGTCGATATCGACAAGGAACGCATCAGCCTCGGCATGAAGCAGCTTGAAAAGGGTGCTCCGAGCGAAGCCGGTGCTTCGAGCGACGTTCGCAAGAACCAGGTTGTCACCGTCACCGTTCTCGAAGTCCGCGATGGCGGCCTCGAAGTTCAGGTCGGCGAAGATGGCGCGACCGGCTTCATCAAGCGTTCGGATCTCGGCCGTGACCGTGACGAGCAGCGTTCGGATCGTTTCCAGCCCGGCGCCAAGGTCGATGCCATGGTCACCGGTTTCGATCGTTCGAAGAAGCCTACCTTCTCGATCAAGGCGCGTCAGATCGCTGAAGAGAAGGAAGCGGTTGCACAGTTCGGTTCGTCCGATTCGGGCGCATCGCTCGGCGACATCCTCGGCGAAGCGCTGAAGAAGAAGGAAGACTAAGCTCTTCCCCTTCCCTTCTGGGAAACAGGCGGGGCCCGCTTGCTCATCTGAGCAGGCGGGCCTTTCCTATTCCGTGAAGGATGCCTAGCTTCGGTCCTCAAGCCTTGATGCGATAGGACGGCCGACACCCATGCTCGAAATCCACCAGTTCCCCTGCCTGTCCGATAATTACGGATATCTGCTGCACGATCCCGACAGCGAAGAGACCGCCGCCATCGACACCCCGGATGGTGCCGAGTACCTCCGGCAAGCCAAGGCTAAAGGATGGACCATCAGCCATATTTGGAACACGCACTGGCATCCCGATCATGCAGGCGGGAACAAAGCCATAGTCGAGGCGACGGGGGCCAAGGTAATCGCACCGCAGGAGGTCGAAAAGCTCTCGCCCATCGACACTCTGGTCAGCCATGGGGACGTCGTAAAGCTCGGCCGGCACGACGCCCGTGTGATCGATGTATCGGGTCACACAAACGGCCACGTCGCTTTCCATTTGCCCGCAGACGACATTGCCTTTGTCGGCGACAGCGTATTCGCGCTGGGCTGCGGCAGGATGTTCGAAGGAGAGCCGACGCAGTTCTGGGACAGCCTCGATCGCATCAGGCAGCTTCCACCTGAGACGACCCTATATTGCGCACACGAGTACACCCAAGCGAACGCGAAGTTCGCGCTGCATGCGGATCCAGAGAATCCAGAACTCGCCGCTTACGCACGTGAGGTCGATGCAAAGCGTGCTCGCGGAGAACCCACAGTCCCGACCAGCTTGGAGCGAGAATTGAAGACCAATCCCTTCCTGCGCGCCGACAGCCCTGAGATGCAGGCGCGCTGGGGCGGAGAAAAGCCAGCAGAGACCTTTGCTGCACTACGAGCGGCAAAAGATAGTTTCTGAAAAGCGCTTCGTCATAGGCACAAAAAAGGGCGACCTTCAGGCCGCCCTCTTCATTCCGTTACAGGAAGAGCTCAGATACCCGCAATGACGGTGTCAGTAAGCGCCTTGTCGGCCTCCGCATCGTGCTTCTCGGCGATCAACTTGCGGCTCGCGCCGGTTGCGGCAGAAACGGCACGATTACGCACGTCCTGAACCGCTTCACGCTCGGCCGCTGCGATCTTGTCTTCCGCCATGCGCTTACGGCGTTCGACCATGTCCTTGGTATCGGCTTCGGCCTTTTCAAGAAGACTGTCAGCCTCAGCCTGCGCCTTCACGAGCATGGCTTCAGCATCCTTCTCGGCGCTCGCAATCTTGTCGGCATATTCCTTGCGCAAGGCCTCAGCTTCAGCGCGAAGCTCTTTCGCTTCTTCAAGCTGTTCCTTGATCGCAGCGATCTTGCTGTCCAGACCGCCCGCAATGCCCTTGTGGGCCTTGCCGATGAACAGGGCGATCGCAAACAGCACCAGCATCGACACCGAGACGACCTGAAAGGGCGCAAGACCCCACAATTCCGGCTCGGCATGGACACCGGCACCACCGTGACCAGCCTCGGTGAAGACTTCGGGCGAATCCGTCGCAAAGACTTCGGGCGCCTGGGCCGTCGTGGAATTAGCCATGTGCCATCTGCTCCTTCACCGCCTTGGTTGCGACAGGCTTGGTCACCTTGACGCCCGCAAGCGTCTTGACGATGTCCTGAGCCGCTTCGACCGCCACTGCCTCGACCTCGGTCAGCGCTGCTGTGCGAGCTTCGGCAATCCGAGCCTCGGCTTCTGCCAGCTTCTTGTCGAGGCGCGTCTGAGCAGCCTTGAGTTTGGTTGCGGATTTGGCTGCCGCGTCGTCCTTCGCCTTGGCGACGATGGCCTGCGCGGCGGCACGATTTTCGTTTTCCTTCACCCGCCAGGCTTCTTCCTGCTCGTCGGCAGCATCGCGCGCAGCCTTAGCAGCGGCGAGGTCGGCGGCAATCTGGCCGTCACGCTGGGCAACGGTGTCCATCACCTTGGGCACCATGCCCTTGCCGATGACGAAAAAAGTGACGCCGAAAAAGACCAGCAGCCAGAAAACCTGACTGGACCATGTTTCGGCAAGCTGTGCTATCTGGGGCATTGCAGCTCTCGAAAAGCGGGTGACAGAATATGCAAGGCCGGTCGGGCAAACCCGACCGGCTCAAAACGTGATTTCGCGCTGTTAGGCGACGAAGATCAGGATCATGGCAACGACGAACGACAGCAGGCCGAGAAGTTCGGCAGCGGCGAAGCCGATGAACAGACGTCCCTGCTGACCGTCAGCAGCGCCCGGGTTGCGGAGCGCGCCTTCGAGATACTTGGCGAAGACGTTGCCGACACCGAGCGACGCAAGGCCTGCACCGATTGCAGCAAGACCAGCACCGAGCAGCTTTGCAGCTTCTACTTCCATGATAAACTCCTTTGGAAAAACGTGTATAGTTAAAGACTTAGTGAAGATTCTCGGCGTCGTTGATGTACAGCGACGTCAAAAGAGCGAAAACATAGGCCTGGATGCCTGCAACGAGCAGTTCCAGCGCGCAGATGCCGATCATCAGCAGGAAGGCAGGCAATCCGACGACAAGGCCGAAGGTTGCGCCGGCATTCGTTCCGTCGATGACAAAGCTCGACAGGACTTCGAGCAACACGTGACCAGCCATCATTGCCACGAAAAGACGCAGGCCGAGGCTGAAAGGGCGAACCATGAAGGAAATGAATTCGATCGGCGCGAGGATGGGGATCATCGGCAACGGCGTACCCTCGGGCACGAACAGTGAGAAGAAATGCAACCCATGCTTGTAAAAGCCCACGAGCAGCACGATCGAGAAGCTGATGATCGCGAGAACGCCAGTCACGGTGAAATGGCTGGTGAAGGTGAACGGATGGACACCGAAAACACCCAGCGGCAGCAGACCGAGAAGGTTGGCGAAAAGGATGAACATGAACAGGCTGAAGACGTAGGGCACATACTTGCGCCCCGCCTTGCCGATGTTCGCTTCGAGCATATTGTCGATGAAGCCGGTGAAGCTTTCCACCATCATTTGCCAACGACCCGGAACGAGTTCGCGCCTCATGCCGCCGATCATGAACGCAAACAACGCCACGGTGGTGATCAGCATCCACATTGCTGAGTTGGTGAAGGCGATATTGTATCCGGCCAGCTCCCAGCCTTCCGAGCCGCCAAGCGGCTGGATGGTGAACTGGTACATCGGATCGACTTTGGCCTGTTCGGCTGCCACGTCTCTCTAGTCCTTAAATCCTGTAACGAAAGCCCCGCCAACCCCGGTGTGGGATTACTTGCCGGGGCCCTGGTTTGCCGCGCGGATAACATTCCTGAAGGCGACGATGATTCCGAGGAACAAGCCGACCAACAGACCCCAAGGGTTGGTATCGGTGAAATAGCCAATGGCATAGCCGATAACCGAACCTCCCAGAAGTCCACCGAGCAAATCGGCCAGTACGCGGTTGCCGCTGCGATAATTCGCATCGGCCCCGGAACCAGTCTTGCGGTTACGCTGCTCTTCGCGCTGCTGGGCGGCACTAAGCCGCTTTTCCAGCGCATCGATCCGCGCATCCTCCTCGATGGATTTCCGTGCGGGCTCGTCGTCGCTCATGCCTTACTCCTTCAAGGGGTTTGCGCGGCACGCGCAGGGACTTGCCCGCCAAGGGCGCGGCCCCCTTAGATGGGGGCTATACCTGAGTCAACACAGGCAGCCCCGCCGAGGCCTCTCGATATAACAAAAAAGCCTCCACCCGGCGCGTCGCCGGGGGAGGCCTTTCAAATTATCGGAGCGCAGATCAGGGGCAGCGCGAATCGCGCATCGGAGCTGCGCTTGTGCGTGTTTGCCAGCTCCCATCCGGCGCCTGATACTTTTCGCCCGGTTTGGTGGCGAGAATGGCCTGGCAGCCAGCCGTAAGGGCATACTCCTCGAGCGTGGCATTAGTCGCCTGGGCACGCTCCGAATAGACTGCGCGGCGTTTGATGTTGATGTCGTTCACAATGCGCCGCAGTTCGACGCTCTCGCTGCCGACTATCCCCAGATAGCCGTCCATCTTCTCGCCGACCTGGCCGGAAGAACGGGCCGCAGCATAGGCAGGATCGCGCTGGGCATAGGCCGGCGCTGCGACACCGCCCAGCGCCACAGCGAAAGCCGATCCCGCAAGTGCGGCCTTGATGACATATCTGTTCATTGCGTTCCCCATCAGAAAATATCTGCATTCTCTTCGATCGTGTTGCCCGCGTCTTCCGCGAGACGATAAATGACCTCCTGGCGGATGTTCACGTTAAGCTCGATCACGATCGGCTCGGTCGGTGCTTCCACAGTGACACAGCCCCCCAGAACAAGTGAACCGATGCTCACCGCCAGAATTCTGTGACCCATGCCTGTTTCTCTTTCCTGCATGGCGAAGCTATTCGCATGCCGGATTGCACCGGTCAATTTTGGTATCCTCATAGCGTTCACTCGCTTTCCTGATCCTGAATGGCGGGAGCTTCGGGCACGATATCCTCCGGATCGACCTCGGACGCGGCTTCTTCGCCCGTTATCGATCGGCGCAGCAGACGCGTCCCGTCATCGCTCAAAAGGCCAAGCTCGCGCGGGTCGCGGACCGACGCAGGATCATACATGGCTTTGACGGAATTGATCAGCTGATAGAACTGTGCGCGAATGTTGATCCGGAACTGAAGCGGTAGCTTGGCGAGTTGTTTCGTGATGAAATTGGTCTTTGCATCTTCGCCCTGGCGCACCCCATCGAAGCGTACCTGCGTCACGATTTCGCCTGTCAGCGGGCCGTTCATCACGACGCGCATCTGAGAATAGTCGAGGCTGCGCAGCGCGTCGAAAGCGAAATTCGCGATTGCCGACAGGTCTTCGTAAGTCAGCTCCCCCACATAGGAGATGTTGCCGCCCGGGTCCCGAGAGACGAGAATGCCCTCTTCGATCCGTCCATTGCCGTCCGCGTCGAAGACTATGGGCAGAGTGCCGTCGAAAATTCCGGTCGCCGAAATGTTGTCCAGCCCCATTTGAGCGATGAACTGGGCCGCATCCAGTCCCACGATCTCGAACACATAGCGTCGCTCCTCGCTGATGCCGAGATTGAGATCGACGTCCCGCAAGATGAGCGTTCCACCCATGAAGGGCCACTGTCCGCCCTGGACGGCGAGCAGTTCACCGCGCTCAAGCCTGAACTGCACCTCCCCGTCCGTCACCTCGATGCCTGGATTTACCGAAGCCACGCGGATCGTCTGGCCCGGCGCAGTGGTCAGGCCGAGGAGATCCGTGAAGACCACGGTTCCGCTGGCGCCTTTGACAGGTCCGAATGCCGCGGCGAAATCGAGATCGTCGGATGAGAAGCTGCCCGTACTCTTAACTTCCCCGCCGGAGGTCCATCGAATACGGCCCGTGCCATCGATGACGCCTAGTGCGTTGGCAACAACTCCTCGCGCCAGCTTGCTGATATCTTCCGGCTGAAGCTGGTCGTCGAATTGCAGCCCGGCCACTCGCAAATCCGCCTGGCCGTCGCCAGTGCCGAGATTGTGCCTGATATCGGCAGTGGTCACGATGCGGTCCGATTGCGGGTTTCTAAGTTCAGCCACCGCATCGATAATATTGTCGACCAGCGTCAGCGATGCGCCGCGGGCCACAAGTGGCTCGAAGCGTGCCGGGCTTTGCCGGTCCACCAGCCGGAAGGACGCGTCCGCGATGGAAACCCGCCCATCGGTATAGTCCCAGGAACCGGCAGTCTCTTTCAAATTCATGGGTACTGAGGAAAGGGCAATTTCCGCACCGGCGAAGGTGCCTGCAATGTTCTCGCCGATCCGGGCATCGATATCCGAGACGGCGAATCTGCTCGCAGTCGCGACTGGACCAAGGGATACATCGACGTTTCGCGCTTTCAGCACACCGGGGTAAGCAAAGCCGACAGGTCCGCTCGACAGCCTGATGGGCGTCGTCCCCAGCGAACCGGCCAGATCCAGAGAAGGTGCACCCGCCGCAAACTGGATTCCCCCGGCACCATATTGCAGCATTGGCGTGCCGGGCGGCGGGCAGAGCGTCATGCCGGGCCCCGCGATATTCAGCTGCGCAAACCGAAGACGGCGGAAGGACACTTTGGTGCAATCGCGCCATAGCGTGAAGTATGAATCAGGTGTCCATCGACCGTCGATCGGAAGTGCAAGCCGGTCGACAGCCCCGCCCGGCAGCTTGCCGGTCGCTTCAACATTCCCGGAAAAGACTAGCGCGCCGCTTTCTCCCCGCGTCAGGGAAAGCCTCGGGATTGCGAGGCTTGATCCACCAGCTTCATATTGCGCCATGCTGAGCGAAAACAGCGCATCTCCCCTACCGGATCGCTCCATCCGCCCCCTGATCCGCGGCAATGCCGGCCCACCGGTCGAGATGTTTCCCGACAGTCGCGTCGGTCGCCCCTGAGCTGCAGAATATTCGAGGCGAGACAACGAAACCAGGCGCGTGCCGCCGCCCCCGCGCAATTCCCCTTGCGGGACAGAGAGCACAACCCCGCGCTTATCCGAGCGCAGCCTCAGTCCCAACTCGATCGCGCTGCCACGGGTCTGAGCCTGAAGCGCTGCGCTGACGCGCCTGACGATTGGCTCGAGCAGAGTACCGCCCCCGAAGGTGGCAAGTTGGGAAAACGCCCCGTCAAGTTCGCGACCCAGCCGCAGGCCATTACCTTCGACGTCCCCTTCGATATCGAGCATTTCGAAATTCTGGCGAGCCAGCACCCTCCCCTCCGCCGTGAGGAGAGCCGCTATCGCTTGAGGGGTTTCGACCCCTCTGGAAGCTAAAGAATACCGAGCCGTGATATCCTCACCCCGCATTTGAGCCCGAACCGTGCCAGCAATCGATTGGGCACTGTATTGTCCGGATTGCGTGAGGTCGGAGGCAATCCGAGCTTCCACGGCGGGATCCGCCAGCGTGTCGTTGGTAGTCAGCTTAACTTCCGCAACCAGATTGGCTGCTAAGACTTCAGCCTTTTTACAGGCCAGACTGGTCATCCGCAGAGGACCACGAAAAGTCGGTTTACCGGAAGCGGTCGTCAGCTTTCCATAAAGTGTGACACCATCTCCCCGGCAATCGGACACGGATAGGTCTGGCGCGGCGGCAGCCAATGTACCTGCAAAACCATCCGCGACGTTTCCGGAACCTGCCAACTTGATCCCCACAGGCCCGAATTGAGATTCGATAAGACCGCGTCCGTCGCGAATGGCCAAATCGATATCCGGAAGTCCCGGGTCTTTTTGGCTCTCGCCGAAAAGCAATGTGTCCAGCGCACCGAAACTCAGCGTGCCATCCACAAATCGGCCGTAAAGACGTGGCTCAACCAGCGTGATTTTATCTATTACCGGCAACCCCAAACGGTGGCGTAGCTGCACAATTACGCGCGTCGCGGTAAAATCGGGCGAGCCTGGATCACCAATCACGAGATCGGAGATGATCTGGTTGCGGCCGCCGATCCGATCGATCGTATATGTCGCTGGCAAATCGTTGGATTCCAGCTGATCCGCAATAAAGTCGTCGGCTATGGCAATGCGATTCGACCACGCCAGAATCGCCGTCACCACGAGCGCCGCAAGAACGAGCGCGGGCACGAACCAGCGCTTTTTGCGCCAGCGCGGCCTTTGACTTACGAATTGACCCTCAGAGCCGTCCATTAGAGCGAGCACTTGCGCGCTTTATTCCGCGGAGGCAATGCAAGATATTCAAAGGACTTGTGGAGTAAAGAGTTGCCGGAAGGGGCGAAGAAATCGACCAGCCATTCGGGCGCCGGACATCGCGAACGGCTGCGGCAACGACTTTTGAATGGCGGGGCGGAAGCGCTGGCCGACTATGAACTGCTCGAGTTTCTCTTGTTCGCAGCCATTCGTCAGGGTGATACCAAGCCGGTGGCAAAACGGCTCATCAGTCAATTCGGGTCTTTTTCAGCTGTGCTGAACGCATCTCCAGGCGCGCTTGCCCAGGTGCAAGGAATGGGCGAAGCGAGCGCGGCGTGCCTCCATGCGGTATCTCTGTCGGCTCGCCGGATGGCCCGGGGGACCATACAGCAGAAGCCGGTTCTCGGAAGTTGGCAGGCATTGCTCGATTATCTGTCGATCGACATGGGTGAACTGAAACACGAACGCGTCAGGGTCCTCTATCTCGATACCCGCAATCGGCTGATCGACGATCATCTCGCCTCAGAAGGATCGATCGATGAAGCTGCGATCCATCCGCGCGAAGTCATCCGCCGCGCCTTCGATGTCGGCGCAAGCGCATTGATCCTCGTGCATAATCATCCCAGCGGCGACCCGGAACCGAGCCGCGCAGACATTGAGATCACCAATCGCATCGCCGAAGCTGGTCGATTAGTGAACATTACCGTGCACGACCACGTCATAATCGGACGTGGAAGTCATGTGTCGCTGAGAGCGAAAGGCTTGCTGTCGTAGCCCCGCAAAGATGAAGCTATAAAAGAACAGGCAGCCTTGTCATGGAGCCGCCTCCTCTCTAGCGGGTCGCGACAGATCCCCGCTCTATTTCGGAGTCCGCTATGGTCCCCCGCTACGCCCGCCCTGCCATGACCGCCATCTGGGAGCCGGAGGCGAAATATCGCATCTGGTTTGAGATTGAAGCGCACGCCACTGAAAAGCTCGGCGACTTGGGCGTAGTGCCGAAAAGCGCAGCCAAGGCGCTTTGGGACTGGTGGGAAACCAAACCGAAGATCGACGTCGAAGCGATCGACGCAATCGAAGCTGTAACCAAACACGACGTCATCGCATTCTTGACCTGGGTAGCGGAAAACGTCGGCGACGAAGCGCGGTTCATGCATCAGGGCATGACCAGTTCCGACGTTCTCGACACCACGCTCGCCGTTCAGCTAACTCAATCGACAGATCTATTGCTCGAAGATCTCGATGAGCTGCTCGCTGCCATCGAACGGCGCGCACGTGAGCACAAATACACGCCGACAATCGGTCGCAGCCACGGCATCCACGCTGAACCCGTGACATTCGGTCTCAAACTCGCGCAGGGTTACGCAGAGTTCGATCGCTGCAAGACTCGCTTGCTGGCGGCGCGGGAGGAGATCGCTACCTGCGCGATATCGGGCGCTGTCGGGACATTCGCCAACATCGATCCCAGCGTCGAAGAATATGTTGCCGAAAAGCTCGGCCTCAAAGCGGAACCAGTTTCAACGCAAGTGATCCCACGCGACAGGCATGCCATGTACTTTGCCACTCTCGCAGTCATTGCGGGAAGCATCGAGCGCCTGGCGGTGGAGGTTCGCCACCTTCAGCGTACCGAAGTCCTGGAAGCCGAAGAGTTTTTCTCGAAGGGGCAGAAGGGTTCGAGCGCGATGCCGCACAAACGCAATCCGATCCTTACCGAGAATTTGACGGGTCAGGCTCGGATGATCCGCGCCTATGCACTCCCTGCTCTGGAAAATGTCGCGCTCTGGCACGAACGCGACATCTCGCACTCTTCGGTCGAACGCTTCATCGGTCCGGACGCGACGATCACACTCGATTTTGCGCTCGCACGGCTTACGGGCGTGGTAGACAAACTTCTGATCTATCCCGAGCGGATGCAGGCGAACATGGACCGCATGGGTGGCTTGATTCATTCCCAGCGCGTTCTGCTCGCGCTGACCCAAAATGGCGTCAGCCGTGAGGATGCCTATCGTCTGGTGCAACGCAATGCGATGAAGGTTTGGGAATCCGATGGGAAGCTCATGCTCTTGGACCTTCTGAAAGCCGACGAAGAAGTGAGCGCAGCGCTAACGGAAGAGCAGCTCGAGGAACGCTTCGACCTCGACTATCACTTCAAGCAGGTAGACACGATTTTCGATCGGGTGTTCGGCTAGACGCCGCCGATTTCCGCGCCTAGCATCGCTGGCCAATAAGATCGGGGAGACTTGCGATCATGCAATTTGTACGCACGATACTCTGGGTTCTGCTTCTCGTGGGAATCCTGGCATTTTCATTCGGCAATTGGGATAAACAGATCGATGTGCGGATATGGCCTGGCATCGTCTGGGACACCCGGGTGCCCGCGCTTGTAGTCGTCTCGTTCCTGTTCGGCCTCGTTCCCATGTGGCTTTATCATCGCGGGGTTCACTGGAGACAATCGCGCCGAATTTCTGCCCTAGAAACGGCAACGACAAAGATGACCTCACCCAAAACCGAAGCAAGACCGGCGGCACCGGTCCGGCCAGAAAACTCCGACCGGAATCTCCCGCCCGATCCTGCAAATCCTGTAGAACCTGAACCGACCCCGAAATCATGAGCAACCCCATCTATCTCGCTCTCGATATGCCGCGTCTTCATGATGCGGTTTCACTTGCGGAGAAAGCCAAAGCGCATATCGGCGGGGTGAAGCTCGGGCTGGAATTTTTCAATGCTCATGGGGCTCACGGTGTGCACATGCTCACCCAGCTTGGGCTTCCGATCTTCCTCGACCTCAAGTTGCACGACATCCCGAACACTGTCGCCGGGGCCATGCAAGCCATTCACGTTTTGGAACCATCCATCGTTACCGTCCATGCCTGTGGCGGTGTTGCCATGATGGAAGATGCCAAGGCTGCCGCTGGGGAAAATACGAAGGTCGTTGGCGTCACCATGCTTACCAGCCTTGACGAACGGGACTTGCAAGCGATGGGAGTTCCCGGAACCCCGTATGGCTACGTCATGCGCTTAAGCGAAGCTGCTCACTCAGCGGGCCTGGACGGGGTCGTGTGTTCGGGCCACGAAATCAAGGCAGTGCACGAGCAGTGGAAGGACGGATTCTTCGTTGTGCCCGGCCTGCGCCCCGAAGGAAGTGTCGTCGGGGACCAGAAGCGTGTCGTGACGCCGCGGCAGGCCCGTGATGATGGCGCAAGCGTACTTGTCATCGGGCGTCCGATCAGCCGGGCCGATGACCCTGCCGAAGCCGCTCGCGCGATCGAAGCGACGCTTTGAAGGTTCAACTGTGCAGACCTTGATAAAGATCTGCGGTATTTCGAGCGTTGAAGCGCTCGACGCATGCATCGAGGCGCGCGCGGACTTCTTCGGGATGGTTTTCTTCCCGCCATCCCCTCGTCATGTCGACAGTTATGCAGCGAGCTCTCTGGCGATGCGTGCGGGGTCACGGATCGGCCGGGTCGGTCTGTTCGTTGATGCTGACGATGCAACAATTGCGGATGCGGTAAAGGCCGCTCGGCTTGAAGCAATACAGCTTCACGGATCGGAAAGCCCGGCCCGCGCGGCACAGATCAGAAGACGATTTAATCTGCCTGTCTGGAAAGCGATCTCGGTCGCGAGCGCGGGCGACATCACGGGGGCCGGAACATTTAACGATGCGGCTGACCTCATTCTCTTTGACGCAAAAACACCGAAAGACGCTGCACTTCCCGGCGGCATGGGCTTACGGTTCGATTGGTCCCTGCTTGAAACCTGGCGAGGTCGGCCCGGTTGGGGGTTGGCCGGCGGGCTGACACCGGAAAATGTCGGCCGTGCGCTTTCGGAAACCGGAGCTCCGCTGGTCGACACGTCGAGCGGCGTAGAGACTGGCCCAGGATTGAAGGATCCTTCCCGGATATCTGCGTTCTGCGAAGCGGTGCGCAAAGCTTGACGCTGCCGAATTTCCTGCTATTCGCGCGCCTTCGCTAATTGGCCCCGCACCCCGGTGAAGCGGTGGCCGCGCCGCACTCTTCAATGAGTGTGTCGGTGCGAAACCGGGTTGGATGGCCACCGCCGATTTCATGTCGAGATCGGGGGGATGGCTCAGCAAATTGAAGGAAAGATTTATGTCGAAGCGCAAGAGCGCCAAGTACAAACTCGACCGCCGGATGGGCGAAAACATCTGGGGTCGTCCGAATTCTCCGGTTAACAAGCGTTCGTATGGCCCCGGCCAGCACGGCCAACGCCGCAAGGGCAAGATGTCCGACTTCGGCCTGCAGCTGCGCGCCAAGCAGAAGCTCAAGGGCTACTACGGCGACGTGACCGAAAAGCAGTTCAAGCGCACCTACAAGGAAGCGTCGGCTATGAAAGGCGACACCGGTCAGAACCTGATCGGCCTGCTTGAACAGCGTCTCGACATGGTCGTGTACCGCGCCAAGTTCGCACCGACCATCTTCGCTGCGCGCCAGATCGTGAGCCATGGCCACATCTATCTCAACGGCGTGAAGACCAACATCGCTTCGGCCCGCGTAAAGGTCGGGGATGTTGTCAGCCTCGGCAGCAAGGCGAAGGATATGGCGCTTGTGATCGAAGCACAGAGCCTGCCCGAGCGTGAAATTCCTGACTACGTGGCGCCCGATGGCACGGACAAGGTAACCTTCACTCGCGTGCCGAAGCTCGACGAAGTTCCTTATCCGGTCACCATGGAACCGAACCTCGTGGTCGAGTTCTATTCGCGCTAAGACTGCCGAAAATCGAACATCAGGGGCGGTCCTTCGGGGCCGCCCTTTTTGTTTGGCGCATTATCGAACGGTTCGTCGTATTTTCAGGCACTTGGAGGAAACTCCGCGCCTGTGGCAGCGTTTGTATAACGCTATGACACAGTATCGATTTGTCACTCGTTCCCGAACGGGAAAATGGTACAGTTCGCTCGCCGAGGCCCAGCGCCAGGCCAATCGTATCGGTGCCGGTTTTACCGACGCTGTGGGACAGTTCATTGCCTATCGCGGCACTGTCCTCGAGATGCGGGAACAGGCTTCGGGCTGATCGTCAACGCAGATGGGCGCGTTTCAGGGCGTATAAGACCATGATCGCTATGAGCGCGGTGATAACGATACCCCAGAACCAGTAAGGAAGAAAAAGCGCTCTCTCGATATGACCTGTATCGGAAAGCTGTTGCCGCCCGCCCAGGGTGCCCCCCTCGCTGAAAAGATATCCGAAGTCCCGGTATATTGAAATGCATCCTTGAACACCGAGGAACTGCACCGCCAGACGTTTATGCGATGGGCGGCCTTTAAGCGCGATGATGAGCAGCGCCGCGCCGATCGAAGGCAGGATTACCCATCCAGTTGTCGAGCGGACCCAGATCAAGGTCGATGCTATCAGCGCAGCACCGAGCGCCAAGAGAGCAATCTGGGTTAAGCTCTGCTTGCGCGATGCAAGGATGAGCAGGCAACCAGCGACCGTCGGCCCAAGCAAACCTGCTGCTGCTATGCTCGCCATGGCGACACGCGATTGCTGCTCCGCAGAGTAGTAGAGAGCGTAGCCTGATCCATCGGAAAAGATGACCAGTCGCTCGAACTGGCTGCCGAAGGCCATCGCTGCCAGACCGTGCCCCATTTCGTGGAACCAGGTCGCCAGTATACTGAAGGGATAGAGCAGGTAGGCACCATACGGGGAGTGCCAGAGCAAGATCGTGATTACTCCGATCATGATCAGCAGAGTTACCTCCCGCCGATCGGCCTCGGTCCGAAAGGCTGACCGGCCCCGGCTCATGGCGTAATCTCCTTGCCGTCCCAAGCAAAGCATCGGCCGCTATCTTCATGAGTCAGCTCACCCAGCACACCGAGCAGATAGTGTGCAGCAAGATCCGGCGTGAAGAGCTTGCCTTCAGGCACCCCTCTTTGAAACGGCTCGCTCAGACGGGTATCGACAGTGCCCGGATGCAGACCGACGCAGAACGCCTCGGGCTTTTTGCGTGCCAATTCAATAGATAGCGTGCGAACAAGCATGTTCAGAGCAGCCTTGCTCGCCCTGTAGGAATACCACCCCCCCAGGCCATTATCGGAAATACTTCCAACTCGTGCACTCAATGCAGCAAAACCAGCTCGCCGATCTTCAGCCAGCAAGGGAAGGAAATGCTTGGCCACCAATGCAGGGCCAGTCGCATTGATGGCGAAGTTGCGGGATAATTCATCGCCAGTAATCTGGCGCCAGTCCTTTTCTGGGCCACCGGCTTCGCCATGAAGATAACCAGTCGCGACAAGGACGAGATCCAGCGGTCCGTCTCCAGCAGCTAGTTTTGCAGCATCTGCAATGCTGCTCTCATCGGAAAGGTCCAAATGATTTTGCCCGGCAGAGACCCTGGAAAAGCGGACTACTTCGGTGCCGCAGCCCTCAAGAGCATCAGCAAGCGCCGCGCCAATGCCGCCCGATGCGCCAATCACCGCTGCACGGGTCCAACTCACGCCGACCGATCTCGCAAATAATCGCTTCGAAAATCGCTGGCAAAATCGGCGAAACGTCCTTGCGCGATAGCATCACGCATCGTCTGCATCAGTTGCTGATAGAATGCGATATTATGCTCCGTCATGAGCATCGCACCCAAGATTTCCTGCGATTTGACCAGATGGTGCAAATAGGCGCGGGTATAGGTCGAACAGGTATCACACTTGCATCGGGCATCGAGCGGCTCCTGATCCTCAGCAAACCGCGCATTGCGCAAATTGATGGGGCCATTCCACGTAAATGCTTGCCCATTTCGGCCGGATCGACTGGGCAATACGCAATCGAACATGTCGACACCGCGCTCGACAGCGCCGACCAGATCGTCGGGCTTGCCAACACCCATCAGATAACGGGGGCTTTCATCCGGCAATTGCCCCGGCGCGAAATCGAGCGTGGCGAACATCGCCTCCTGCCCCTCGCCCACGGCAAGGCCGCCGATCGCATAGCCGTCAAATCCGATCTCGCTGAGTTTTTCCGCGCTGATTTTCCTCAATTCCTGATCGAGCGCTCCCTGTTGAATTCCGAACAGGGCCGCGCGCTTTGCATGCTCGACGCCGCTTTCGAAACCTTCGCGGCTACGTTTCGCCCAGCGCATGCTCATTTCCATGCTCGCTGCAATCTCGTCACGAGGGCGGTCTGCCCGCGGGCATTCATCGAAAGCCATGACGATATCGCTTCCGAGCAAACGCTGGATTTCCATACTGCGTTCGGGCGTCAACATATGCTTCGAACCATCGATATGGCTACGAAACTCGACGCCTTTCTCCGTCAGCTTCCGGAGGTCGGACAGGCTCATCACCTGATACCCTCCGCTATCGGTGAGGATCGGGCGATGCCAATTCATGAACTTGTGAAGGCCGCCCAAACGGGCCACCCGTTCAGCTCCGGGGCGAAGCATGAGGTGATAGGTATTGCCCAAAATGATGTCTGCGCCGGTCTTGCGGACAGTCTCAGGTTTCAGGGCCTTGACGGTGGCTGCGGTTCCTACCGGCATGAATGCCGGAGTGCGGATATCACCGCGCATCATCCGGATGGTACCGGTTCGGGACGCACCATCGCGCGCGTGAATGTCGAAAGTAAATCGCTGCATGATCAGAAGCCGTAAACAACGGTAAAACGGGTCGCGGTATCGGTGGACACCGAATTTGCGGGCGGATTGCTGTTGTAATCCAGCGCATAGGATAGGCGTGATCGCAGGTGCGAGCTTATCCGATAGTCGAGACCGGTGACGAGGTTCACGCTGGTATTGTTGCCATCGACAAGTACCTGGACCTCTCCGCCTCCCTCGGCAACCGCATTGGCATCTTGGGTAAACGTCAGCCCATCGACGATTTGCCAGTCGAAATCCGCACCGAACAAGCCTGCTATCCGGCTCGCACTCCCTCCATCCCTGAAGTCAGTCAACCGCCAGGCCGGCCCGGCCTTGATGGAGAGCTTGAGGCCCTCGCGATCGAGAAGTTTGTAACCCAGCCCCCCTGAAACGGCGTAGCGGCCATCAAAACCCTGCAGTCGATCGCCTTCATATTGAGCCAGTCCGTAAATAAACATGTCGTCGCTGAACTGCCATCGCGGTTCATAGGCGGCGAGGAACTGCTCTCTACTGGTGCTGCCATTCTGGCGCTGATAATCCCCGCGAGCGCGCAAGAGGTGGGTCCATTCCAGACCCTTACGTTCGAGCTTGAGAGATGCCGCGATACCGACGCTGTTGGTATTGCCGGAAGAATGGAAACCTCCAAGCTCACCTTCACCGCTCCAGCGATCGAAGATACCCGCCTGACGAATCGCTTCTTCCTTTTGGGCCTGGGCTTCCGCCAGCTTCTTTGCCTGCGAAGCGGACCACGCAGCCTGGATGGCGTCGATTGTCTCGCCTTCATCGGGATTGGTGCTGCGCGCCAGTTCAAGGACGGTCGAAACCTTGTTGGTATCGCCAGTGGCGATCGCCGCGTCGATCATCGCGCGCACGCCCTCGGGCAATTCGGCTGCGGCGGGAGTAGACAGAAATGCAAGCGCTATGGGAAGTGTGAGGAAACGGAGGCGAGGCATGGGCGAGCGAATAGCGAGTGAGCCAGGGAATCGCCAGCCCTTCACGACAAAGGGCGGACCTCGTGAGAGGCCCGCCCCGATTGGCAAGTCGTGCAATCAGAAGTTGAAAGCAACACCCGTAGTCGCGCGAACGGTGTCGAACGCGATTGTGTCGAGATTCACGCGGAGCGATGCGCCACCGATGGGGAATTCTGCGCCGAGGCCAACGAGGTAGTCGCCACCGGTGTCGTCGATGTCGAGATCGTCGATGATATCTTCGTCAACGCCCGTCAGTTCAGCAACGTCGAGGTCGACCCACTGGTAGCCGCCGCGCACGTAATACTTCGCACCGCCGGCGTCGCGGAAGCCGAGACGTGCAGACGCGCCATATTCGCTGTCGATCGCGCTGAATCCGAAGTGGTAGTTACCTTCGACACCAACGAAAACGTTCGATCCGGCAGCAAAGTCTGCGCCAGCGAAGATACCGAGAATCGCGCTGGAATCTTCGACATCGATGTCGAATTCGTCGTCGACATCGTCTGCGCCGAGGTCGTGGTAGCCGCCGGATACGCCGACGAAAGGTTCAGCCTGCTGAGCCTGAGCGGCGGTCGGAAGAGCGACGGCTGCAGCGGCCATTCCTGCGAAGAGTGCAATCTTTTTCATTATTTCTATCCTGTATTCACGCCCGGATATCCGAGCGCGGCGCAGATAGAAATCTCAGGTAGGGTCATTCAAGGGTCAGAAATCATTTGTGCAACACTGTTGCATTTTTACTACACAACCATGAACTGCGTGCGAACCTGTGTCAAAGGTTACGCTCGCAAGCGCCATCCGGTTCTGAAAATATAGGCTATCACCGCGATGCATGCCGCCAAAAATGCCACAGTGATGCCGAAGCTCACCCAGATATTGACGTCGCTGCTGCCGTAAAAGGTCCACCGCAAACCGCTGACGAGATAGACGATCGGGTTGGCCAGCGCGATCGTATCCCACGGCTTCGGTAGCATATTGATTGAGTAGAATGTGCCACCGAGGAACGTGAGCGGCGTGAGAAAAAGCAACGGAATGATGCCGAGCTTTTCGAAACTGTCGGCCCAGATGCCAAGGATGAAACCAAACAGGCTGAACGCTGCAGCCACCAACATGATGTAGAGCACTGCGAGAAGCGGGTGTGCGATAGAATAATCGACGAACAGACGCGCTGTCAGCAGGATGATCGCGGCAAGTATCAGGCTCTTCGTCATCGCTGCCCCCACGAAGCCGATCAAGGTCTCGGCTACTCCGATCGGTGCGCTGAGCAATTCGTATATCGTACCTGTGAAGCGCGGCATGTAGATGCCGAAGCTGGAATTACTGGTCGTCTCGCCGAGCAGCGTCAGCATGAGCAGGCCGGGGATAATGAAGGCACCGTAATCCACTCCGCCCAGATCGGGCATCCGCCCGCCGATAGCCGCACCGAAAACGATGAAATAGAGTGAAGTCGTCAGCACGGGCGCCAGCACTGACTGAAACGCGGTGCGCAGGAAACGAAACAGTTCGCGGGTGTAGATCGACCAGGTGGAGCGCCAGCCGATCATGCCGCCTGCTCCTCTTTCTCGCCCAGCAGAGAGACGAAAATGTCCTCCAGGCTGCTCTCGCGCACGTCGATCCCGTTGTAGTCGATACCGCTCGCTATGAGCGCCTTCGTGATATCCGCCACCTCGCCCTTCCCGCGCCCGGTCCCGTCGCCGCCGCGATAGCAGAGTGCCATTCCATCCTGCTCCAGTTCGAGTGGATATTGCGCCAGTGAACGCGGCAGTTCCTTCAGCGGCTCTTCCAGTGTGATATGCGCCTCGGTCCGGCCAAGCCGCGCCATCATCGCATCCTTCTCATCGACCATGATCAGCTGGCCCTTCCGGATGATGCCCACACGGTCGGCCATTTGCTCCGCCTCTTCGATATAGTGTGTGGTCAGAATGACGGTGACCCCCTTGTCGCGCATCTGGTCGATGATGGCCCACATGCCCTTGCGCAGTTCGACATCGACGCCGGCGGTCGGTTCGTCGAGGAAAAGCAGGTCGGGCTCGTGCGCCAGCGCCTTGGCGATGAGAACGCGACGCTTCATCCCGCCCGATAGAGCCATGATGCGCGTATCGCGCTTGTCCCACAGGCTGAGGCTTCGTAGGATTTCCTCGATTCGTGCCGGGTCGGGTGCGAGACCGAAAAGCCCGCGCGAATAAGCCACAGCGTGTATGACCGGCTCGAACATGTCGGTCGACAGTTCCTGCGGCACGAGACCGATCCTCGCCCTCGCCTTGCGCCAGTCCGTCGCCAGATCGTTGCCGAAAGCCCGAATAGTGCCACCGGTCGGCCGAACCAGGCCGCAAACCGCGCCGATCAGCGTTGTCTTGCCAGCCCCGTTCGGGCCAAGAAGCGCGAAAATCTCGCCCTTGCGGATTGTGAGGCTCACATCGTCCAGCGCTTTCAGCCCGCCGGGATAGGTTTTGGAAAGACCGTCGAGCTCGAGGATGGGTTCGTGCATTCGCGCTCAGTTACGGCAGCAGGAGCGAGGAGTCACCATAGGAATAGAAGCGATATTCTTCCGCAATGGCGTGTGCGTAGGTTTCCTGCATGCGCTCACGTCCCATCAGTGCGCCGACCAGCATGAAAAGCGTCGATTTGGGAAGATGGAAATTGGTCATGAGGCCGTCGATGGCGCGAAATGTGTAACCTGGGGTAATGAAGATGTCCGTGTCGCCCGCGAAAGGACGGATGACGCGGTCTTCGCCCGTCGCGCTTTCGAGCAGACGCAGGCTGGTCGTCCCCACTGCGATCACGCGATTTCCGCGTGCGCGAGCCTCGTTGAGGCGGTCGGCGGTATATTGCTCGATCCGGCCCCATTCCGAATGCATCTGGTGATCTTCGGTATCCTCTGCCTTCACGGGAAGGAAAGTGCCCGCGCCGACGTGCAGTGTCAGCGTTTCAGTTGCGATGCCGCGATCTGCCAATGCCCCCATCAGCCGATCGGTGAAATGCAGCGCAGCTGTAGGCGCCGCTACGGCGCCATCCTCTTTCGCGAACATCGTCTGATAGTCTTCGCGGTCCTGCGCATCGGTGGGGCGCTTGCCTGCGATATATGGCGGCAAGGGCATGGTCCCCGCCCGTTCCAGCAGAACTTCGACCGGCTCCTCGCCTTCGAAAAACAGGATGAAGCTGCCATCAGCCAGCCTCTCTTCCGCGATTGCCGTCACTCCGCCGCCGAATTCGGCGACCTCGCCCACGCGCAGGCGCTTGGCGTTGCGGATGAAAGCCTGCCAGCGCCTCAGATCCACGCGCTTGTGCAGCGTCGCTCCGATCTTTGCATCGCCCCGACGCCCTTGGAGCTGCGCGGGAATTACCCGCGTATCGTTGAACACGAGGACATCCCCGGGCTCGAGCAGGCCGGGAAGGTCGCGCACATGGGCATCCACGAAAGGATCATCCCCCCGGACTACCAGCATTCGCGCCGCATCGCGCGGCCGCGCTGGACGAAGAGCTATCCGTTCATTCGGAAGATCGAAATCGAAGAGGTCGACACGCATGGCAGCGCCTCTAAACGCTGGCTGCGCACTAGGAAACTCAGTTTTCGATCGGCGCGTTCAAATCATCAGCTGTTACTGGCGCATCGGACATGATGGCAGGGGCTGCGGCCGGCTTAATCTTGTTTTCCGATGCCAGCGAAGCCTGCAGGATACGCGTCGGGTTTGCAGGCGGTTCTCCGCGATTGATGGCATCGACAGCGTCCATATTGGAAATCACGCGGCCGAAATTGGTATATTTCTTGTCGAGGCTGAAGCGCGGATAGAATACGAGGAAGAACTGGCTGTTCGCACTGTCCTCGCTCGCGGCGCGGGCCATGGAAACGGTACCGCGCACATGCGGCATCGGGTTGAATTCTTCTTCAAGGTCGGGAAGCTCGCTTCCCCCCTGCCCTGTTCCCGTCGGATCGCCGGTCTGGGCCATGAAACCATCGATCACACGGTGAAAAATGACACCGTCATAGAACCCCTGACGCGCCAGGGTCTTGATCCGCTCGACGTGATTGGGCGCCCAGCTTGGCATGAGCCGCACGCCCACACGTTCGCCATTCGAGAGATCCAGAAACAAGATGTTTTCCAGATCTTCGTTCAGATTGTAATTGATCGGATCGTAGACCTTACGAGCTGGCGCAGCGGTTTCGGCCTCCTGAGCGGTGGCAGCGATCGGGGCCATTGCCGCAAGCGCGGCAGCAGCGAGAGCGAACGAAGACTTGAGCATCATATTTCCGTCGAATTGTCCTATGTGGAGGACGCCCTAGCGGGCGGGCGCTGTCCATTCAATGAATGGTTTGGCGCACATTATCAGTAGTCCCCCAGCTGTCCCATTTCCTGCACCCTCGCGATGACATCTTCGCACACGTCTTGGCTGACGAACGGGGTGATATCACCGCCGAATAAAGCGATCTCCTTTACCAGCCGGGATGCGATTGGCTGAAGCGACACATCCGCCATGAGGAAAACAGTTTCGATGTCGTCGTCGATCTGCTGGTTCATCCCCGCCATCTGATATTCATATTCAAAATCGGCGACGGCGCGCAGCCCCCGGATTAGGACGGATGCCCCCAATTTCTGGGCGAATTTCACCAGCAGCGCGTTAAAACCGACCACCTCGACATTGCCAAGACCCATGGCCGCTATCTCTCGCTCGACCATGGCGAAACGTTCGTCGGTGGAGAACATGGGATCCTTGGAGGGATTGGTTGTCACACCGATTATGAGCCTGTCGACAAGCTTGCTGCCACGCCTGATGATATCGGCATGACCAAGTGTGATCGGGTCGAATGTTCCCGGGTAAATGCCGATCCGTTCAGTCATCAGTGATCTCTCTTCACCACGAAATGTGCCAGATCGATGAGGACCCGCGCCTCATCACCATAGCCAGCCAGATGGTCGCCCGCCTGATCGACCAGCATCTCCGCCTGCGCACGGGCCTTGTCACGCCCCATCAGCGTCACGAAAGTCTGCTTCCCTTGCTCTTCATCCTTCCGCAGCGCTTTACCTGCTTTCGCCTCGTCGCCTTCCACATCGAGCAGGTCATCCGCGATCTGGAATGCGAGGCCTATATCGCGGGCATAAGCACGTAGATGGGTACGACCTTCTGGCGGGACCCTGCCCAGGATCGCTCCCATCTCCACGCTTGCGGCGAGCAGGGCGCCGGTTTTCAGTTGCTGCAGGCGGGTGACTTGCCGCAGATCGTAAGACTGCTCGTCAGATACGATATCCATCATCTGACCGCCCGCCATACCTTCATGGCCGCTTGCCTTGGCAAGTGTGGTCACCAGTTCGCTGCGCACGAAAGGGTCGCTGCTTGTCCCCGGCATGGTGAGAATATCGAATGCCAGCGCATGGAGACAATCGCCCGCTAGGACAGCGGTTGCCTCGTCATAGACATTGTGCAGCGTTGGCTTGCCGTGGCGCAGATCGTCGTCATCCATGCAGGGCAGATCGTCATGGATGAGCGAGTAGGCATGAATGGCTTCGACCGCGCAGCCTGCTGCGACGGCCGCATCGCGATCTACTCCGAAGAGCCTGGCGGTGGCGCATACCAGCAGTGGACGAACACGCTTCCCGCCACCGATCGCCGCATACCGCATCGCCTCTACCAGTTGGGCACGGGTGTCCTGCGGCACTGGAAGAAAGGCATCGAAGGCAGCATCAACGTCGCGCTGAACCTCTTCGAAAGCTTCCGCGAGCAGACCCGGCATCGTGGTCACCGCACTCACGCCTCAGCTATCCGCATCGAAGGGCACGGTGCCAGCAGGTTTGCCATCACTACCCTGCACGATCTTGTCGATCTTCGCCTGCGCCGCATCGAGCCGCTTCTGGCATGCCTTGCGCAACTCTTCGCCGCGTTCGTAAAGCGCGATGCTTTCATCAAGCGGGACATCGCCGCTTTCGAGGCCACGCACGGTGATTTCGAGCGCGCGGAGTGCCTCTTCGAAGCTCATATCCGCAATCGGTTTGTCTTGGCCTTCTGTCATCATGGGCGAGCATTGACGGGACGCAGGCGCGCGGTCAAGAAGGTCAAAACACGGGAAGCGGATATGACGTGGATTGTCGCTATCATAGCGGCCGCCGTGGCGTTCGGCACGCTGGACGCCGTCTGGCTGAAATGGGCAGGCCCGAACTTCTACCGGGCGCGGTTGCGCGACATTCTCGCAGAGAATTTCCGCATCGTGCCGGCGCTTGTCTTCTACCTTGCCTATATCGTGGCTATCGTATGGTTCGCAGTTCGCCCCGGGCTGGCGAGTGGCTTGGGTTCGGCGGCACTCAACGGCGCTCTGCTGGGTGCAATTTGCTATGCGACTTACGACCTGACAAATCAGGCGACTATGCGGCACTGGTCCACCACGGTCACGGTCGTGGACATCTGCTGGGGCGCCGCGGCCACAGCATTTGCGGCGACCGCCGCGACCCTCGCCGCATCGAAACTGGCATAGGAGCGGCCGATAATGTTCATCGGTCATTTTGCCCCGGCTTTCGCCGCACGCGCCATCACCGGTGAAGCGCCGAAACTCGGCACTCTGTTCGTCGCCGCCCAACTGACCGACTGGGCGTTCATGGCCCTGTTTATGATCGGGCTGGAAGATGGCGAGATCGTGCCTGGGATCACCGTGATGAGCCCGCTGGACCTGCACACCATGCCATATACGCACAGCCTGCTCGGCACCGCCGCTTTCGCGCTTGCCCTTGGTCTACTGGTCGGCAGATGGTCGCGCAATCTGGTGGCGGGCACCTGGGCCGCGATAGTCGTCCTGAGCCACTGGTTTCTCGACCTGCTCGTGCATCGCCCCGATTTGACCTTGTTTGGCGGACAGGAAAAATTCGGCTTCGGCCTCTGGAATTACCCCTGGATCGAGGTTCCGCTGGAACTGGGCATAACACTGGCCGCCTTCGTCTGGTACGTTCGGGCAACAAAGGGTCCGCCGGTACCGCCGCTCATCCTGATAGGAAGCATGCTGGGGTTTCAGCTGCTCAATTGGCTCGCACCGCAACCCACCGAATATTCGATTGCGCTGCCGCTGACAGCCATGGCGGTTTTCGCGATACTCACCGCGATCGCCTATTGGACTGATACGACGCGCTGGCATAAAAGCGAAATCGGCCTCGGCGTCGCCAGCCCGCCACTCTGACCCGCATGGTTATTGCGCCTTCGCGCCTGCCCCTTTAAAGGCGCGATCCATGAGCGAAATCACTCCCGACATCGTTGCCCAGCATGGCCTATCCGAAGACGAATACGAGTGCGTGCTGAATGCGCTGGGCCGTGAGCCCAATCTGGTTGAACTGGGCATCTTTTCGGTCATGTGGAGCGAACATTGCTCCTACAAATCTTCCCGCCTCCATCTGAAGAAGCTGCCGACCGAGGCGCCCTGGGTGATCTGCGGCCCCGGCGAGAATGCCGGCGTGATCGATATCGGTGACGGCCAGGCGGCGATCTTCAAGATGGAGAGCCACAACCACCCCTCCTACATCGAACCCTATCAGGGCGCGGCTACCGGGGTCGGCGGCATCCTGCGCGACGTGTTCACCATGGGCGCGCGGCCGGTGGCCAATGCCAATGCGCTGCGGTTCGGCCGCCCCGACCATCCGAAGATGAAGCACCTCGTGCAGGGCGTGGTCGCGGGAATCGGCGGCTATGGCAATTGCGTCGGCGTACCAACGGTGGCTGGCGAGACCAATTTTCACCCGGCCTATGACGGAAATATCCTCGTTAACGCGATGACCGTCGGCGTCGCCGATGCGGACAAGATTTTCTACAGCGCAGCAACGGGCGTCGGAAACCCGATCGTCTATGTCGGCTCTAAGACGGGCCGCGACGGGATCCATGGCGCGACAATGGCCAGTGCCGATTTCGAGGAAGACGCGGAGGCCAAGCGCCCCACGGTGCAGGTCGGCGACCCTTTCACCGAAAAGCTGCTGATCGAAGCCTGCCTTGAACTGATGGCGACCGACGCCATCGTCGCAATCCAGGATATGGGCGCGGCGGGCCTCACCTCCTCGAGTGTCGAGATGGCAACCAACGGCAAGGCCGGCATCCGCCTCGACATGGACAAGGTCCCATGCCGCGAAGAAGGCATGACGCCCTATGAAATGATGCTGAGCGAAAGCCAGGAGCGCATGCTCATGGTGCTGAAGCCCGGCAAGGAAAAGATGGCCGCGGCCATTTTCGAAAAATGGGAACTGGATTTCGCCGTCATCGGCGAAGTCACCGACACGCAGCACATGGTGCTGGAATTCGGCGGCGAAGTGGTCTGCGACATTCCTCTGGGCCCCCTTGCCGCAGATGCTCCGGAATACGATCGACCCTATCTCTCGAAGGAAGAATACACCGCCTGGGCCGGCATCAAGCCGATGGCCGAGCGTCCTGACACTAATGACGTCGGCGGCGATCTGATGAAGCTGCTTGCATCGCCGAACCTGTCCTCGCGGCGGTGGATTTCCGAGCAGTATGACAGCCAGGTTGGCGCGGACACGCTGCAGACCGGCGGCGACGCGGGCGTGGTCCGCGTTCACGGGACGAAGAAAGCGCTGGCAATCAGCACCGACTGCACGCCGCGCTATGTCCATGCCGATCCGTATGAAGGCGGCAAGCAGGCGATTGCCGAAGCCTATCGCAACCTTTGCGCAGTAGGCGCACGTCCGCTGGCGGTGACCAATTGCCTCAACTTCGGGAATCCGCAGCGGCCCGAAATTATGAGCCAGTTTGTCCACGCGCTGGAAGGCATGGGCCGCGCCTGCCGCGTCCTCGACTTCCCGATCGTGAGCGGCAACGTCAGCCTCTATAACGAAAGCAAGGCGACCGGCGGCGGCAGCGCGATCCTGCCCACCCCGGCGATCGGCGGTGTCGGGATCATCGACGACTATGATCGCATGATGACCATGCCGTTCAAGGCAGAGGGCGAGGCGATCTATCTGATCCGCGCCGAACATTGGGCCACTCCGGACCCGGAACGCTCCCATCTCGGCAAGTCGCTATGGCTGAGCGAAATCCACGGCCGCGACGAAGGGCGCACGCCGCCCACCGATCTCACGGTGGAAAAGAATGCCGGCAAGATCGTGCTGCAGCTTATTGCCGATGGCCTCGTAAGCGCGGTTCACGACGTGTCCGATGGCGGCTTGGCAGTGGCGTTGGCGGAAATGGCGATGGCTGGCGGCATCGGTGCCGATGTCGAATGGCATGAAGATTACACGCAGGCGCAGTGGTGGTTTGGCGAAGATCAGGGCCGCTACATCGTGACTGTTCCCGATGCTCAGGCGCTTAACGAAGCGCTCGCCAGCGGGACGGAGAACGATGAAACCGCATCCATCGGGTTCCGCCGCATCGGCAAGACAGGCGGAACCACCCTGTTCGGCAAATCGATAGACGAGATGCGCGCCGCACATCGTTCGTTCTTCGACGAATGGATGGATGCCTGATCGGATTGCTGTTCCCTGCTGCCTGGAGCATCGAGGAACAGCAATCGTTCGGCTCGGTTCGAATTTGGGTTAGCCCTGTACCCACTCGCTCTCTGGAATGCCAAAGAGCTTGAGGATTACTGTCAGGTTCTCGCTTGAAATCCTGCCGTTCGCCGCTTCGCGTGCCTTCGGCTTGGCCCGATAGGCAATGCCGTAATCGGCCGCTTCGATCATCGGGATGTCGTTCGCACCGTCTCCCGTGGCAAGAACACGCGCCCCCTCACCCAAGGTTCCGCGCTCTTCCTCAAGCGTCGCCAGCTTGGTCGAGGCATCGCTGATCGGGCCCGCCAGCTTGCCGGTCAACACGCCCGCGTGAACCGCAAGGCGATTGCCGACGACCCGTTCGAAACCGAGCTGCTGGCCGATCCTGTCGGCGAAATGATGGAATCCCCCGGTCACGAGAACACTGCGGCAGCCCTTCGAAGCAAGGGTTTGGACCAGCGCGCGAGCGCCGGCCACGGGAGTGATCCGTTCTGCCAGGCAATTGTCGATCGCCCTTTCGCCCAGCCCCTCGAGCAGTCCTACACGCTCGCGTAGCGCGGTCTCGAATTCGAGCTCTCCCCGCATCGCCCGCTCGGTAATGTCGGCCACCTTGTCCTTGATACCGGCGAAATCGGCCAATTCGTCGATGCATTCTTGCCCGATCATGGTCGAATCCATGTCGGAAACGAACAGGCGCGGAATCTCGATTGCGTGATCGACCACCAGCATGTCGCATTCGCCGAAATGCTCTTGCAGCGTGGCCGCAACCCGCTTCGTATCACCATGGGGAAGCGCGATCTGCAGTACATCGCCGCAGAAATCGAGCATCGACGCTTCGGCCACCGGCATGCCTGCAGACGCCAGCGTTTCGCTCGCTGCATCGAGCCGGGTTTCCAGACTGGTCGCCTCTGCTATCAGCCGGGCGATGAGCATAGAGAATTCCCCTGTTTTGCCTCCACTTGCGCTCATTGCAGGGCCGACCGCCAGCGGCAAGAGCGATCTGGCTGTAAGCTTGGGAAAGCGGATCGAAGCGCAGGGAAAGCGGGCGGTCGTGATCAATGCTGACAGTGCCCAGGTCTATTCCGACCTGCATGTGCTTTCGGCCCGTCCGAGCGTTGAAGAAATGGGCGGGATCGAACATCGTCTTTTCGGAGCATGGGACGGGGCCACGCCCTGCTCCGCGGCGAATTGGGCCGCAGCGGCCAAGCGTGAAATCGCCCGGCTTCAGTCCGAAGGCGCAGTACCGATCCTGTGCGGCGGGACCGGTCTTTACATGCGTACACTGCTCGAAGGGATTGCCCCGGTCCCCGAAATCGATCCTCGGATCCGTGCCGATGTCCGCGCGTTGGATCAAGCCGAGGCCCGCGCGGCACTTGAAATCGAGGACCCAGAGGCGGCGGCCCGGCTCGCTCCGGCAGACGTCGCGCGAACCATGCGCGCTCTGGAGGTCGTGCGATCCAGCGGCCGGACACTCAGGGCTTGGCAAGATCGCAAGACCGGCGGGATCGGCGACGAAGTCTCTCTCTATCCCCTGCTCCTCCTGCCGGAACGCGAGTGGCTGTACGAGCGCTGCGATCGCCGTTTCATTTTAATGCTGGAAGGCGGTGCGATCGGAGAGGTCGAAGCGCTGCTGGCACGGAGGCTCGACCCTTCGCTGCCAGTCATGCGGGCCATCGGTGTCCCGGAAATAGCGGGGCTGGTGCAAGGCGATCTATCGCGGGATCAAGCCATCGTCTCTGGCCAGCGCGCCACACGACAGTACGCCAAGCGGCAATATACGTGGTTCAGGCATCAGCCACCGGGATCGTGGACGCGCGCTGATAACAAATCTATCGAAGAATACGATATTTTTGTATCATTGTTGCGTCAGCTGAGTTGACAGCAGTACTTTCGTTTCCCATACGAGAGGTCCTGTTGGCCCGGCGCTACGACCCCAAGCGCCGGGCCGACTTGCGATTTGAGCGGAGGAAAACGTGTCTGACGAGCGCAGCGGAGCTGCCATATTGATCGAGTGCCTCAAGCGGCAAGGTGTCGAATTCGTGTTCGGCTATCCTGGCGGCGCGGTACTGCCGATCTACGACGAACTCTTCGCAGAAGGCGAAGCAGACGGCGGCATTCGGCACATCCTCGTCCGGCACGAAGCCGGCGCGGCTCATGCGGCCGAAGGCTATGCCCGCTCGACCGGAAAGCCCGGCGTGGTTCTGGTGACCAGCGGTCCGGGCGCCACCAATGCGGTGACCGGCATTGCCGATGCCTATATGGATTCCATTCCCATGGTCGTGATCACCGGGCAGGTTCCGACAGGTCTGATCGGGACCGACGCTTTCCAGGAAGCCGATACGGTCGGGCTAACCCGCCACTGCTCCAAGCATAATTATCTCGTTAAGGATCCGGCCAAACTCCGCTCCACGATTGAGGAAGCCTTTCGGATCGCGACGACTGGGCGGCCTGGGCCAGTGGTGGTCGACATTCCGAAGGACGTGCAGATCGCGCTCGCCGAATGGGGAGAGCAGGATTCCGCGCCCCTTCCCTCGCATCGGTATCAGCCGCGGATGGTTGGCGCAGCGGACGAAATCGCCGAGGCGGTCGATATGCTGGCGGCGGCTGAACGCCCGATCTTCTATACCGGTGGCGGCGCTATCAACGCAGGGCCGCGCGCCTCCGAACTGCTGCGGCAATTGCAGCACAAGACAGGCGCGCCGGTTACCAGCACGCTGATGGGTTTGGGGGCCTTCCCGGCCGACCATCCGGACTGGCTTGGCATGCTTGGCATGCATGGCACTTACGAAGCCAATATGGCGATGAATCGCGCCGATCTCATCATCGCGGTCGGCTCGCGCTTCGATGATCGCGTCACTGGACGGCTCGATGCCTTCGCTCCCGAGGCCAAGAAAATCCACATCGATATCGACCGGGCGCAGATCAACAAGATCGTGCCGGTGGATCTCGGCATCGTGGGTGACTGTGGGCACGTGCTCGAACAGTTGCTGGAAGGCTGGGGCAACCGCAAAGGCCGGGATCTGTCCGAATGGAAGGCGCGTGTTCTGGGCTGGAAGGCACGCGACTGTCTCGCCTATCCGGAAAAATCGGACCTCATTATGCCGCAGAAGAGCATTGAGCGGCTCTTTGCCCTGACGAAGGATCGCGATCCGATCATCACCACCGAGGTCGGCCAGCACCAGATGTGGGCAGCTCAGTATTTCGGCTTCATGAGACCGAACAAATGGCTCACCAGCGGCGGCCTCGGCACGATGGGCTACGGACTGCCCGCAGCCATCGGCGCCCAGCTCGGCAACCCTGATGCGCTGGTGATCGACATCGCCGGAGAGGCCAGCATCCAAATGAATATTCAGGAGCTCGGCACGGCGAGCCAGTTCCGGCTGCCGGTGAAGATCTTTATCCTCAACAACGAATATATGGGCATGGTCCGCCAGTGGCAGGAGCTGACCTATGAAAGCCGCTATTCGAACAGCTATTCGGACAGCCTGCCCGATTTCGTGAAACTTGCCGAAGCCTATGGCTGGAAAGGCATCCGCATCGAGGATGAAAGCGAGCTCGACGCAGGTATCGAGGCCATGCTGGCGCATGACGGTCCGGTGATTGTCGATTGCATGGTGGCCAAGGAAGCCAATTGCTTCCCGATGATCCCCAGCGGCGCGGCGCACACCGACATGCTGCTCTACGGCGACAAGGTCGGCGGCACGATGGACGACGAAGCGAAGGCACTTGTATAATGGTTATCTCGAAAGAACTTCCGGCGGCGCTGGCCGCCAAGGCGCAGCGACGTAACTGGTACACCCGCGAAAATGCCGAACAGCTGCTCGACTGGATCGAAGAGACCGGCCAGCGCTTTCTGGGCGTCGACGTGGCGCAGGAGCAGTCCGACGATAGCTGGCTGCTGATCGACGAGGGCCTGGACCTAGGCCGCCAGACGGAGAATTTCGAGGCCGTACGGCGCGGCCGCCAGTTCATCGCCGAATATGACGGCTCCGGCCGCATGTTTGCGCCCGTGTGGCAGGACCGCGGCGAATGAGAATCGCCGAGCAGTCCTCCGAACGGCACGTGCTGAACGTGATCGTCGATAACGAGGCGGGCATCCTCGCGAAGATATCCGGCCTCTTCACTGCACGCGGTTACAATATCGACAGCCTGACTGTGGCCGACATCTCCGAAGACCACGCCATCAGCCGCATCACCGTGGTCACCCGCGGACCCGAGCCGGTCATCGACCAGATCCGCGCGCAGCTCGAGCGTCTCGTGCCGGTCCACCGCGTGATCGACCTTACCGAAAGCGGCGCGCATGTCGAACGCGAGCTGGCGCTGGTGAAGGTGGCCGGAAAAGGCGACGCGCGCGTCGAGGCGCTGCGGATTGCCGAACTGTTCCGCGCCAATGTCGTCGACACCACCACCCAAAGCTTCGTCTTCGAGCTGACCGGCTCGCCCGACAAGGTGGACAGTTTCATCACCCTGATGCGCGAACTCGGCCTCGTCGAGGTTGGCCGCTCGGGGATCGTGGGAATGATGCGCGGGCCATCTGCTGAATAGTGGCCGCGGAACAAGTGAGGAATACAATGCAAGTCTATTACGATGCCGATTGCGACCAGCAGCTGATCAAGGACAAGAAGGTCGCCATCGTCGGTTATGGCAGCCAGGGCCACGCCCATGCGCAGAACCTGCGCGACAGCGGGGTTGGCGAGGTCGTCATCGCGCTGCGCGAAGGCTCGGCCACGGTGAAGAAAGCCGAAGGGGCCGGCTTCACCGTGAAGACCGTTGCCGAAGCGGCAAAGTGGGCGGACGTGCTGATGATCCTCGCGCCCGACGAGCATCAGGCGGCAATCTATGCCGATGAAGTCACGGGCAAGATGAAGCCCGGCAGCGCGCTGGCCTTCGCGCATGGCCTCAACATCCACTTCGGCCTGATCGACCCGCCCGCCGATGTCGACGTGATCATGATCGCGCCCAAGGGCCCAGGCCACACGGTGCGCGGCGAGTATATCAAGGGCGGCGGCGTGCCCTGCCTCATCGCGGTCCATCAGGAATCGAGCCAGTCGGGCGGCAATGGCTTCGCCAAGCAGCTCGCGCTCTCCTATGCGAGCGCTGTCGGCGGCGGGCGCAGCGGCATCATCGAAACCGATTTCAAGGAAGAGTGCGAAACCGACCTCTTCGGCGAGCAAGCGGTGCTGTGCGGCGGGATCACCCATCTCATCCAGGCAGGGTTCGAAACGCTGGTAGAGGCCGGTTACGCGCCGGAAATGGCCTATTTCGAATGCCTTCACGAAACCAAGCTGATCGTCGACCTGCTCTATGAAGGCGGGATCGCCAACATGCGTTATTCGATCTCGAACACCGCCGAATACGGCGACATCAAGACTGGGCCGCGGATCATCACCGAAGAAACCAAGGCCGAAATGGGCCGCGTGCTCAAGGACATCCAGTCGGGCCGCTTCGTGAAGGATTTCGTGCTCGACAATCAGGCAGGCCAGCCCGAACTGAAGGCCAGCCGGAAGGCCGCCGCCGCGCATCCGATCGAAAAGACCGGCGCCCAGCTTCGCGCCATGATGCCCTGGATCGGCGCCAACAAGCTGGTCGACAAGGACAAGAACTGACCCCTGGGTCGCGCCCGATCGCTATCCTTAGGGAAAGGATGCAAACAGGGCGCGACCACCACGTCTTCATTGCCGAGCGGGTCTGATGCGAATTTGTCTTCGGCGCGAACCGATAGCTGGATTTATCCGCCCGTCATCGCCACAAGGGGCCGCAGGATGGACCGTCGCAGCATTGCGGCGGACCGGGGCAAGGATAATCGTCCCAAGCCAATTCGGCCGGGATCAGACACCAACCGACTCTCCTGAGGAGAAGACGCAATGAAAAAACTCGTAATCGCCGCCGCTGCCTGCACGCTAGCCGCCCCCGCCGCCTTCCTGTCGGCCCAGAACGCAAGCATCCCGGGGCAGATGGATCCCTCGCGCGTTGCCGGAGGCACCTATCAGCTCGATCCGTCGCACACGCTCGTGAGCTGGCAGGTCAATCACTTCGGCTTCAACGATTACTTCGGCCTGTTCGGCGATATCGAAGGCACCATGACGCTCGATCCGGCGAATATTTCCGCCACCGAATTCGACATCACCGTGCCGATTACCAGCGTCTCGGTGGCCAGCGAAGGCCTGCGCGATCACCTGCTGCGTCCCGGCAAGGACGGCGGCGATCCCGACTTCTTCGGCGCCAATCCCGAGCCTGCACGGTTTGTCTCCACCTCGGTCCGCCGCACCGGCGACACCAGCGCAGTCGTTTCCGGACAGCTGACCATGAACGGCCAGACGGGCCCGGTCACCATGCTCGTAGATTTCACCGGCGCGGGCGAAAACCCGATGAGCAAGGCGCCCACGGTCGGTTTCCAAGCCCGCACCACGATCGACCGCACGCAGTGGGGTGTCGACTATGCCGCTCCGATGGTCGGCAGCGAAGTCGACCTCGAAATCAGCGCGGCGTTCGAACGCCAGCAGTAAGCCACTTTAATCTCGACTTCCCATCGGCATGGCGGCATCTGCCGTGCCGATGGGGGACGAGTATCGAACCAGGCTGATCTATTTTCTGTGCGCGGTGGCCTTCACGGCCGTCGTGTTCAGCCTGCTTGCCCGCGACCGTTCGCCTGCCTTTCAGCCGCAATCCAGCCTCCCCGAGATACAGCGCTACGCCCGTGACACGCTGTCCGGACTGCAGGAGCAGTCCATCGCGCGCAATCAGGAATATTGCGGTGTCATCTATGAAGACGAGGCCGGGGCGCTGCACACTTCCGAAATTTACGAAGGCGAACGGGCGGAATGCGAATTCGACTGGGGCCTGCCGCTCGGCAACCATGTCGTCGCCAGCTTCCACACCCACGGCGGATATGATTTCGATTACGACAGCGAAGTGCCTTCGGTGGAAGATCTCGCCAACGATGTGGATGCACGGATCGGCGGCTTCGTGTCCACTCCCGGCGGGCGCCTGTGGTATAATGACTGGCAGGAAGGCACCTCCACGCAGCTGTGCGGCGAAGGCTGCCTGGCGCAGGACCGGCGCTATGTCGCGGCGCCGAAAGAAGACCTTGCCCTCACCTTCACTATCGCTGACTTGCAAGCACGCGGGGCCTACGGCACCCAGCCGGAGTGAGACTGTCCGACTGCCATAACATCCACGATTTTCGCCAATTGGCGAAACGGCGACTGCCGTGGCCGGTCTTCGACTATATCGACGGCGCAGCGGATGACGAGCTGACCAAGGGCCGCAACACCGCCGCTTTCGACGAAGTCGATCTCGTTCCCGATGTGCTGGCGGGCGTGGAGAGGATCGACACGGGCTGCACGATCATGGGCCGCCGCAGCGAATTGCCGCTGATGCTCAGCCCCACGGCCCTGCAACGCGCCTTCCACCGGGATGGCGAACGCGCCGTGGCCCGGGCCGCATCGAAATTCGGCGTCTGGTTCGGCATCTCCAGCCTCGCCACCCATTCGATCGAGGACATCGCCGCGCTGACCGACGCGCCCAAGCTGTTCCAGCTGTATGTCCACAAGGACAAGCGCCTCAATGCCAGCATGATCGAACGCTGCAAGGCCGCCGGTTTCGATGCGCTGGCGCTGACCGTGGACACCATCGTATCGGGCAAGCGCGAACGCTGCCTGCGGTCGGGCTTCACCACCCCGCCCCGCTTTTCCGCCAGTTCGCTGTGGAGCTATGCCACCCGCCCGCGCTGGACGCTGGATTATGTCTTCGGGCCGAAGTTTCGCCTGCCCAATCTCGATGGCCATGTCAGCGAAGGCAGCGGCAAGGCGGTGAGCATCCAGGATTACTTCAACACCATGCTCGACACCGGCATGGATTGGGACACCGCCGCCCGCATTCGGCAGGACTGGGGCGGGACTTTCGCGCTCAAGGGCATCATGAGCGTGGCGGACGCCCGCCGCGCGGTCGAAATCGGGGCGGATGCCATCTGGATTTCCAACCACGGCGGCCGCCAGCTCGACGGCAGCCGCGCGCCCTTCGACCAGCTCGAGGAAATCGTCGACGCGGTCGGGGGCGAGATAGAGATTATTCTCGATGGCGGCGTTAGGCGCGGAACGCATGTCCTGAAGAGCCTTGCCATGGGCGCCACTGCTGCATCGGGCGGACGCCTCTATCTCTATGCCCTCGCCGCCGCGGGACAGGAGGGCGTGGAGCGCGCGCTGCAAATCCTGAAGGAAGAGATCGAGCGGGCCATGCGCCTGATGGGCGTCATCAGCGTGCAACAATTGAGCCGCGAAAGGGTCAGGCTGCGATGATTATGCAAAGTAACGGTTGAACTGGAGGCAATAATACGCAATGCACCAGCCGATGAACCGTATCGGACTTATTCTGCGACTTAGCCGCCCTTGGGCGTGATCCGTGCGTGCCATGTAGGTGCGCCGCGCACCCAAGGGCAGATCAGACCGCAGCTTTAACCGACACGAGTACTCCCCAATGCCCATGCTCACCGACCCGAGCGTCAAATATTCGCCCTTTCCGCAGGTCCCGCTGGCGGATCGGCAATGGCCCTCGCGCACCATCACCGCGCCGCCGCGCTGGCTGTCGACCGATCTTCGTGACGGCAATCAGGCCATCGTCGACCCGATGGACGCGCATAAGAAGAACCGCTTCTTCGACCTGCTGGTTGATGTCGGCGTGAAGGAAATCGAGGTCGGCTTTCCCAGCGCTGGCGCAACCGAATTCGATTTCATTTCGGGCCTCGTCCAGTCGGGCCGCATCCCTGACGACGTGCTGGTGCAGGTTCTCACGCAAAGCCGAGAAGATCTGATCCGCACCAGCTTCGCCAGCCTGACGGGCGCGCGTGCAGCAATCGTCCATCTTTACAATGCCGTCAGCCCCGCCTGGCGCGAAGTGGTCTTCGGCATGACGAAGGACCAGGTGCGTGACATCGCGGTCCAAGGCGCCAAAATCATGCGCGATGAAGCGGCGAAGCAGCCTGATACGGACTGGCACTTCCAGTACAGCCCGGAAACCTTCTCCACCGCCGAACTCGATTTCAGCCTCGAGGTCTGCGAAGCGGTGATGGGGGTGCTCGTGCCCACGCCCGAACATCCGATCATCCTGAACCTGCCCGCCACAGTGGAAGCGGCCACACCCAATATCTATGCAGACCAGGTCGAATATTTCATTCGCAACCTGCCCAACCGCGAAAGCGCGGTCATCAGCCTGCACACGCATAACGACCGCGGTACAGGCGTTGCGGCGGCGGAACTGGCACTGATGGCCGGTGCCGATCGCGTGGAAGGGTGCCTGTTCGGCAATGGTGAGCGCACGGGCAATTGCTGCCTCGTGACCATGGCGCTCAACATGTACACGCAAGGCGTCGATCCGCAGCTGGACTTTTCGGACATCGACCGGGTGATCGAGACGGTCGAATATTGCAACGAACTGCCCGTGCACCAGCGCCATCCCTATGGCGGCGAACTGGTCTACACCGCCTTTTCCGGCAGCCATCAGGATGCGATCAAGAAGGGGTTCGCGGCGCATCAGGTGCAGAACGATCCGCACTGGCGCGTGCCTTACCTCCCCATCGACCCGGCCGATCTGGGCCGCAGCTACGAAGCAGTCATCCGCGTCAATTCGCAGTCCGGCAAGGGCGGCTTCGCCTGGATCCTGGAGCAGACGCAGGGCCTCAGGCTGCCCAAGAAGATGCAGGCCGATTTCAGCCCGCATGTCCAGCGGGTGGCGGACGAACTGAGCCGCGAGCTGACGGCAGACGACATCTGGGAAAGCTTCAAGCAGGCCTATCACGTGCAGACAGCGCCGAAGCATTTCCAGCTGGTCGATTACGAGGAACGCCGCGCCACGGACGGCACCCGGCTGTTCAGCGGAACGATCGAGGTCGAGGGCCAGGAGCAGACCGTATCCGGTCGCGGCAACGGTCTGATTTCCTCTGTCCTCGCCACGATCGAGGATGCATTCGGGCTGAGCCTCGAAGTGATCGACTATACGGAGCATGCGCTGACCACGGGGCGTGACAGCCGCGCTGCCGCTTATCTGGAATGCCGGACGCCCGATGGTCAGACTATCTGGGGCGTGGGGATCGATGAAGACGTTGCCACGGCCAGCGTACGCGCCGTTCTGTCGGCGGCGAATTCGGCTGTCATGCGCAAGTCCCCGGCCTGATCGCGGGACCTGCCAGGGGGGCCGATACGGAGCCTGCGCTGCATCGCCGGCGAGCGTTTGGGACGGCCTAAAGAGTGGGCTGATCCGGCCTTCGCCTGCAAGCCGCGACAACCCCTTTCCTACATTCAGCCTGGCTGATAGCGCTGCCCCATGCCTGCTCCATTTAACCTCTCCGACCGCAGAAATCTGCGGGTTCTGCTGGGTGAATTGTTTTGGCCCTGGACCGTGCTCCATGTGCTCCATCCTGTAGGATTCTCCTTTCGTGACCAGCTCTTAAACGCCCCCGCTTGACGTTTACGTAACGTCACGCTCGACAAGTGCGATGGCACGCAATACGCACTTCGCTAACTGGAAGAGGAACCCTAGCGAATGACCCTACCTGCCCCCTTCGACAAACTGCGTATCCCAGTGATAGGTTCGCCGCTGTTCATCGTCTCCGGACCGGAACTGGTAATCGCGCAGTGCAAGGCGGGTATCGTCGGCAGCTTCCCGGCGCTGAATGCGCGGCCGCAGAGCCAGCTCGACGAATGGCTGCACCAGATCACCGAAGAACTGTCCACTCATAATCGCGACAATCCCGATCGCCCGGCAGCACCCTTCGCTGTCAACCAGATCGTCCATCGTTCGAACGACCGGATCGAAGCCGACATGGCGACCTGTGCCAAATGGCAGGTACCGCTGATCATCACCTCGCTCGGCGCGCGGGAAGAGATCTTCCAGGCCGTGCGTGGCTGGGGCGGGATCACCCTGCATGACGTGATCAACAACCGCTTTGCCCATAAGGCGATCGAAAAAGGCGCGGACGGTCTCATCCCCGTCGCCGCCGGTGCGGGCGGACATGCCGGCACGCTGAGCCCCTTCGCCCTGATGCAGGAAATCCGCGAATGGTTCGATGGATTGGTGGCGCTGTCAGGATCGATCGCCCACGGCCGCTCGATCCTCGCCGCGCAGGCGCTGGGGGCGGATTTCGCCTATATCGGTTCCCCCTGGATCGCGACCGAGGAAGCCAATGCCGTCGATGGCTACAAGCAGGGCATCGTGGAAGGCAGCGCGGACGGGATCGTCTATTCGAACCTCTTCACCGGCGTGCATGGCAACTACCTGCGCTCGAGCATCGAGAATGCCGGTCTGGACCCTGAGAACCTGCCCGAAAGCGACCCGAGCAAGATGAACTTCGGCAGCGGCGGCAATACCAAGGTCAAGGCGTGGAAGGACATCTGGGGTTCGGGTCAGGGCATCGGCACGGTCAAGACCATCGGCCCCGTGTCGGACATGGTCGCGCGGCTGGAACACGAATACGAAGCAGCCAAGGCCGCGCTGACGTAAAAGACCGGCTGATCCGGGCCGCGCCGGGTCAGAACATCCCCGACGCGATCCCTTCGGCCAGCGCTTCGCCCATCTCGCGGGCGGTTTGCAGGGTGGAGGGTTCTAGCGTCTTGGCCGCAAGGATCGCCTCTGGAGATTGCGCCTCGGTGTTGACGATCCACGGTTCCGCCACGCGCTTCAATCGCCAGCCCTTAGCGATGCGGTCGATCTGTCGCTGGGCGCCCTCGCCGTCGCTTCCAGCGGCGATGATCGTGGCGAAGGGTCGGCCGTTCAGCTTGCCCAGCACCGGGTAATAGCAGCGGTCGAACATCTCCTTCATCTCGCCGCTCATGCTGGCGAGGTTCTCGGGGCAGACGAACAGATAGCCCGCCGCTGCCAGCAGGTCATCGGGCGAGACATCTGCGGCGGGGAGCAGAGAGCCATTGGCGGCAGCACCTGCGGCAGCGCTCGCGGCAAGCGCTTCGCTGGTGCCGGTGCGCCCATGCCATGCGATCAGCAGATGTCCGTCTGTCATGGGCACAGATTCGGGGCACCGCTGTCGATTGTCAACGCAGGCACGGTTGCCGTGCCAGCACGCAAGAGAGTATGAACCACGCCATGGCTACCACTGCCCTCCCCAAGGTTTTCGGCGTTTCCCAATCCCTCACCGGCCGCGCCTGGCGCTGGCGTGGCGGCAATATGGATTTGGGCCAAGGCCATTTCGGCGACGGAGAGGCGATCGCACGCCAGATACTGCTGGCCCGCGGCGTCGCGCCGGAGGACCTTTCGCGCCATTTGACACCCACTCTGCGCGAATTCCTGCCCGACCCTTCGGAGTTCAGGGATATGGACGTCGCCGCTGACCGGATCGCCCAAGCGGTCCTCGGCAAAGAACGCATAACCATTTACGGCGATTACGACGTCGATGGCGCCACAAGTTCAGCCCTGCTGATCCGCTTGCTACGCGACCTCGGCGTCGAGGCCGATTACTACATCCCCGACCGGCTGCTCGAAGGATACGGTCCTTCGGGGGAAGCCTTGGTAAAGCTTGCCGAAAGCGGCTCCAGCCTGATCGTGACCGTCGATTGCGGCGCGATGGCTCATGAAGCGCTCGCCATGGCGAGCGAGGCCGGTGTCGATGTCATTGTGGTCGATCATCACAAATGCTCGCCCGATCTTCCCTTTGCCGCCGCGCTGGTGAACCCCAATCGTCTCGACGAGAACGACCTTGCCGCATCACACGGCCATCTCGCGGCAGTCGGCGTCGCGTTTCTGCTGGCCATCGCCTTGGTGCGAACCCTCCGCAAGCAGGGCTATTTTGCCGCCCGCAAGGAGCCGGACCTCATGGCGTTGCTTGACGTGGTGGCCCTCGGCACGGTCGCGGACGTTGCGGCGCTGCACGGGCTCAATCGCGCCTTCGTCGCGCAGGGCCTCAAGATCATGGCTCGGCGCGACAATATCGGCATGGCCGCCTTGATAGACGCAAGCCGGCTGAAGCGCGCGCCGGCCTGCTCCGACCTGGGTTTTGCGCTCGGCCCCCGCATCAACGCAGGCGGAAGGGTCGGCGAATCGACCCTTGGCGTGCGGCTACTGACTACGCAGGACAGCGAAGAAGCGCGCCAGATCGCCGCCCAGCTCTCTTCGTTGAACGAGGATCGCCGGACCATCGAGGCCGACGTGCAGCAGCAAGCCGAAGACCAGCTTGCAAGCCAGCACAACCGCGCCGTGCACGTCGTTTTCGCCCGAGGATGGCATCCCGGCGTGATCGGGATCGTGGCCGGCAGGATAAAGGAGAAGACTGGCAAGCCGTCTCTCGTGATCGCGCTTGACGAAAACGGCGAAGGTAAGGGCTCAGGGCGTTCGATTCCCGGCGTTGACCTCGGTGCCGCAATCATCCGGGCGCGTGAGGAGGGTCTGCTGGTAAAAGGCGGTGGCCATGCGATGGCCGCCGGCCTGACGGTGGCAGAAGACAGGCTTGAAGCATTCTCCGACTGGATTGACGCTCATCTCGAAGGCCCTGTTTCCCGCGCTGGCGAGAATCGCGAGATGCTCCTCGATCTCGCCGTCGCTCCCGGTGGCCTCACTCCCGAATTGGTCGAAGCGCTCGAAGCAGGCGGCCCCTACGGTGTCGGCTGGCCCGGACCTCGCGTCGCGGTTGGTCCCGTCCGCTTGGTAAAATGCGATATCGTCGGCACAGACCACGTTCGCCTTATCGCCAGCGGTGATGACGGCAAGAGCTTCAAGGGAATCGCGTTTCGCGCTGCGGAAAGCGACATGGGCCAAGCTTTGCTTCATGCGTCGAAGGGGCGGCGTCTGTGGCTCGCCGGGCGCGTGAAAATCGACGACTGGGGTAGCCGCCCACAAGCGGAACTCCATCTGGAAGACGCAGCTTTTGCAGATTGATGGAAAAGACACCCGATTGTGGGTTGACGGTTTTGACAGGCGCGCCTAATTGCGCCGCCACGCCACCGACCCCGCAAGGGGTGTGGCCCGTTCGTCTAGCGGTTAGGACGCGGCCCTTTCACGGCTGAAACACGGGTTCGATTCCCGTACGGGTCACCATCGGTGGCGTTATTGCATACGCAATCCGCGCAAAGCGCCACTCATGTGGCCCGTTCGTCTAGCGGTTAGGACGCGGCCCTTTCACGGCTGAAACACGGGTTCGATTCCCGTACGGGTCACC